>NZ_JACBJI010000009.1 GCF_013401995.1 Flavobacterium agri | reverse complement strand
AAGTAGCCACTTTTTCCGCTCCCGCAAGTTTTTGAGGCAAGTTTTTTTGAGGTTTTTTCTAAGTCGCTGGAAGCTCGACCTTTGCGCATGAAAGTTTTTTGGGCCGTCGTGCGGGCTTTCGGATTTATGGCTCATGGCCGGAAGAAAGCAGTCGGCACTTCCGAACTATTCTATGTACTTTTCGTCACGGACACGCCTTGAAATCAAAGGAAGAATTTGCGAACCATGACTTTCATAGGAGTATTTCTCGCCGGAAGTCAATTCGTACTCGATTTCGAAGATCCCAAGAGTATCGAGTACGACCAAAATCAATCGGCGGTCTTCATCCCTATATAAAGTATAATCTCCCTGTTTCTTTTCAAGTTCTATCATCAGTCGAATCTAATGGCGCGTACGGGAGAGATTTTCGTTATAAGATAAGAAGGCAGCAACAACACGAGCAAACAAAGCAGCATCGTACCGATGTTAAGCAACAGGATGTATCCGACACTGAAGTAAACCGGTGCTTCGGTCACATAATAATTCTCGGGATTCAACTGGACGATCCCAAACTGCTGCTGGATCAGCACCAAAGCGATCCCGATGATATTGCCCCAAAACAAACCTCTCATTATAATGTATGCCGCATTGTAAAGAAAAACCTTGCGCACGCTCCAATTGGTCGTACCTATAGATTTGAGGATGCCGATCATTTGCGTGCGTTCGAGAATCAGCACGAGCAATGCGACTACCATATTAATAGTGGCCACGATGATCATCACGACCAGAATCACGAGGATATTGAAATCGAAAAGCTTGAGCCAGTCGAAAATGTAGTAGTATTTTTCGATGATGGTGTGTGTATCCAGAGCTATCGACGGATCTTCTGCATTGAACGTATTCTCATAAACCTCTTTGCCCTTGGCTTCGATTTGCGAGAAATCAGAAACGAAGACTTCGAACGAACCTACTTCATTCGGTTTCCATTTATTGATGCGTTGCAAATGGCGGATATCACCTAATATATATGTAGCGTCGAATTCCTGAAGTCCCGAAGTGTAAATACCGACGATCCGGAACACACGCAAATTCGGTTTCTGGTTACCTTCGCCTTCTTTCATGAAAAAGGTGTTGAAGCGGTCGCCGAGTTTGAGCTTGAGGCGATCGGCGAGATATTGCGAAATGATGACTTCGTCGTTGAGATTGCCGGATAAATTCGGCAGCCTTCCCGAAACAAGGAACTCTTTGAGGTTGTTCCAGGCGTAATCTTTTCCGACACCTTTAAAGATGATGCCTTCGAAAGCATCGGCAGTACGGATGATTCCGGCCTTGCTCGCCACGGCCTGTATGTGCTCTATTCCGGAAACCGAAGTGAACTTGGGATAAAAATCCTGTTTGGTCGAAATCGGCTTGACGCTGACTTCGGATTGGTTGTCATCATAATTCGAAATGATGATATGCCCGTTGAAAGCCGAAACCTTTTCGCGAATCTTCTGTTGAAGCCCGATTCCCGTGGCCACAGATAGAATCATCATCACCATCCCGATCGCAATGGCCGTAATGGCGATTTTTATAATTGGGGCGGAAATAGTACTTTTACGGCCTTTAGAGGCAATCAGTCGTTTGGCGATGAAATATTCGAGATTCAAAGTCGTTCCTGTAGTGGTTGCAGTTTCCAAAAGTACACTTTCGGCAGGATTTTATTCGCCGTCCCTATAAAATATCACAAGAATTTATGACGCGGCAGCAGCCACTTTTTTTTACTATCCGATTTTTGAAGCTTATCCGCATTGGAGTCGTGGCTCTTTTGCTGTCGATGGTTTCGTGTAAAACGCCCCAGAAAAATATCGCCGAATTCTCCAAACCGGCCAAAACCACGATCAAAAGCAAGATCCGTCCGACGCGTTTTATGACGGGTGCCGACAATACGACGAGTTATTTCGATTTGATCCGAAACAAGAAAATCGGCATCGTCACAAACCAAACCGGGCTTATCGAATACGATTCGGTCTATTCGCTTCCGGACACTTTAGAATTGACGCACCGCGAAGCCACGGTCACCAAAACCATGCACGTGGTCGATTACCTCAAGCTCAAAGCCAAATTCGACCTCGAGAAAATCTACGCGCCTGAACATGGTTTCCGAGGCGAATCGCCCGATGGTGAAGACATCGTGGACGGAAAGGACGTCAAGACCGGCATTCCGATCATCTCGCTTTACGGAAACAATAAAAAACCTTCGGCCGAACAATTGCAAGGCATCGACATTTTGCTGTTCGACCTTCAGGACGTGGGTACGCGTTTTTATACCTATATATCGACATTGCATTATGTGATGGAAGCCTGCGCCGAAAACAAGATCGAGCTGATCATTTTGGACCGTCCGAACCCGAACGGTTACGTCATCGACGGACCGACGCTCAATCCGGAACACAAAAGTTTCGTGGGCATGCACCCGATTCCGGTACTTCACGGCATGACGATCGGCGAATATGCATTGATGATCAACGGACAGAAATGGCTTAAGGATTCTGTACAATGCGACGTGAAAATCGTGCCTTGCGAGAATTACAGACGTGGGATGCCGTATCATCTTCCGGTGAAGCCGTCGCCTAATTTGCCGAACGACCAGGCCATCAACCTGTATCCTAGCCTTTGCTTTTTCGAAGGCACGAACGTGAGCATCGGACGTGGCACCGACAAACAGTTCCAAATTTACGGCTCACCTTATTTGCCGACGTATCATTTCGAATTTGTGCCGAAACCGAACGAAGGCTCCAAAAATCCGCCTTTGAACGGGAAAGTGTGTTGCGGAGAAGACCTTTCGAAAGAACCGAGACTTGATCGCCTTGAACTCAAATGGCTCATCAATGCGTACCGCAACTTCGAGGACAAGTCGAAATTCTTTATCCCGTATTTCACGAACCTTGCCGGAAGCAAGACCTTACAGCAGCAAATCGAAGCCGGAATGACCGAGGACGAGATCCGCGCCACTTGGCAGCCCGGCATCGAAGCTTTTAAAAAAATAAGAAAACTTTATGAGATTTACTGAGAATGCTCAGAAATCCATTGCGTATTTTAGTGAAAGGATAATTTATCTTCAACACTAAATAACAATATTATGAAGGGCGCTGAATTGCTTTTAAGTTATATGGACGAGTTGCAGCGTATCATCGAAGTGATCAACTCGTATATCGACAAAGGTCTTGAACTGTTCCACAAAGCCAAGGAATGGGTAGAAAAAATAATCGAATACATCGGGCGCGGCATCGATTACCTGGTCAGTGCCGTCGGCGGACGCAAGCGACCGGATCATTTGGTCTCTGCGGACGATTATCTGTTCGTATAAGAATCAGCCTCCTGACCGGGAGGTTTTTTTATGACTGAAGCTTTACCTTGAAGGTGAGAACGTGCGAAGTTTTTAAGATTCCGACGGAGGAGGAATCTCTTTCGTTGGCTGAGATTCCTCCTCCGTCGGAATCTTAAAGTTACAACGGCAACCGCTTTTTCATTTCTTCCACAATCCTATAAGTCGCCGGACAAATCTCCACGTTCTTCAACGTAAGATTCGAAATCTGCTGGAATTTCTTGCGATCGGTATGCGGAAATTCGCGACACGCTTTCGGGCGCACATCATAAATCATACAATAGTTTTCCGAATCCAGAAAATGGCAAGGCACGCTTTGCAAAACGTAGTCGTTGTCTTCATCGATGCGCAGATACTGATCAATGAATTGCTGCGGCTTCATCCGGAAATGCTTTGAAATCCTTTCGATATCGGCCGAAGTGAACAGCGGACCCGTCGTTTTGCAGCAGTTCGCGCACGTCAGGCAATCGGTGCGCTCGAATTCCTTGTCGTGCAATTCCTGCATTACGTAGTCGAGATTTTTGGGCGGTTTTTTCCTGAGCTTATCGAAATACTTCTTGTTCTCGATATGCTTATCTTTGGCAAGCTGCGGCAATTGTTTTAGGAAATCTTGCATGCGGCAAAGGTACAGATTTGTCCAAGTTTAAAGTCAGGGGTTTTGCCAACTTTAAACTTTACTCCTTAAACAAAAAATATGAAAGACCTTTTCGGAAAAGCCATTCTCGATTACCAAACCCAAAATTCTCCCGAAGATCTGATTACCGAAACCGATATTTCGGAAGCCGATGAAATGTCGGTCGCGTGGTTGTTCCGCACGTACAAGCAGATGCCCAAAATCGAAAAGAAAGCGCTTGACCTCGCGAAAGGCAAAGTTTTGGACGTCGGATGCGGCGCCGGAAGCCACAGTCTTTATCTGCAAAACGACAGAAAACTCGAAGTCGTTTCGATCGATATTTCGGCAAACGCCATAAAAGCATGTGAATTGCGCGGACTCAAAGACGCTCGGGTTTTGGATGTTCTCGACCTTGAAACCCAAAAATTCGACACTATAATTCTTCTCATGAACGGAACTGGAATTTTCGGACGTCTTCAGGACACGTCGAAATACCTGCAAAAACTCAAATCGCTTTTGAATCCTAACGGACAGATATTGCTCGATTCTTCCGACATCATTTATATGTTCGACGAAGACGAAGATGGCGCGTATTCTGTTCCAGCCGATAAATATTACGGGGAATTGACGTTCGGATTGTCGTACAAAGGGCAAAGTGAAAATGCGTTCCCGTGGCTGTATCTCGATTACAACACGCTTCAAAATGCCGCCCATGCGAACGGATTGGACTGCGAATTACTGCTCGAAGGCGAACATTACGATTATTTGGCGAGATTGTTTTAGATTCCGACGAAGGAGGAATCTCATCCAAAGCCTACACAAAAATCAAATCTGTAGTAGAAATAACTTCCTTAAGCGCCAGATATAAAGCGTCGATATCGGCTTGGGAAACGTAAACGTGAGTAGAAATCCTGATGTAAATGTTGCCGTTCAAATTCATCACGGGAATTTCGATGCGGTATTTGCCGTAAAGCATATCCTTGAGTTCGGCCGGTTTTGAAGTATTGACCGGAATGCTGCACATCTGACCCAAAAATTCCTCCGAAATCGGACAGATCGGGTTTGTGCCGAGCAAATCACAAAATCGTTGGTAATTCTCCAAAATCAATTGCCTTGCTTCTTTCGCACGCGTTTTCCAATCGATTTCTTCCAAGAATCTGACACAGGCCGGAGCGGTCAAAAATGCCGAAATGTCGCGCGTTCCTTGCTGCTCCTGATAATCGAGGAATCTGCTTTCTCCGGGAGCGACGCTTTCGTAACCCCAACTTACGATCAATGGATCGAGCATGTCCTGGAAATCTTTTTTCACATAAAGGAAAGAACTGCCTTTTGGAGCTAGCATCCATTTGTGCAAAGTTCCGGTGTAGAAATCGGCTTTGATGTCCTGAAGATCCAAATCGATGTGACCCGGCACATGTGCACCGTCGACAATCGTGATCAAACCGAGTTCTTTGGCGCGTTCACAAATCTCCTTTGCGGGAAAAATCAATGCGGTCGCACTCGAAATCTGATTGAGGAAAATCACTTTCGTCTTTTCGGAATAGCCTTTCCAAAAATCGGCAATCATCTGTTTTTTGGAAACGATCGGCAAATTGACTTCGGCACGCACATATTTCGCACCGGTTTTTTTGCAGAAGAAGTTCCAGGTACGATCCATCGCGCCATATTCGTTATCGCTCGCAAGGATTTCATCGCCAGGCTGCAAATCGAGGCTGCGCATGATGGTATTGATCGCAAACGTCGGATTTGGCGTAAAAAAGAAATCCTCGGGCGCACAATTCACGAAGTTTGCGAGCGCCCGTTTGGATTCCTTTAGATATTTCGGACTGTTGTAGATGATGAACTGAACAGGTTCTGCCTCGAGCTCGCGTTGCCATTTCTGGTAATCGTCGAAAATCGGTTTCGGACAGGCGCCGAACGACCCGTGGTTCAGGTAAATGATGTTCGGGTCAAGCAGGAACTGTGTTTTCATATCCAAATCAGTTCATGTATTTCATCAAAATGGTTTGAAGACCTTGTCCCCATTCTTTGCCTGCAGCCATCGATTTTTCCATAATTGGAGCTGCATTGGCCGCCATTTTTTTCCCAACCGGCGAATCGTAAAACGCGAGCATCGCTTTCAGGTCTTCTTTGGTGTACGTCTGGATGTAGATGTCGACGATTTTGTCGTACAAAGCCGGCAACGTAGCATCGAATTCAATCGCGAAAGCTGCTTGCTTTTCTGCCGGAACCATGGCCATTACCTGTTTTTTGGCCGCATCGAATTGAGACGTCGCTCCGCTTACCTGGATCACTTTCAACACATCCTTGCGGAAAGCTGCATCGTTGGTTTGGGCCGAAGCGAATTGGACAGAAGCGATGAACGCGATCGTAAAAAGTACTTTTTTCATTATTGGGTAGTTAAGTTTATTTGGATTAATGGAAACGCAATTTCGATTCCAACGGTTTTCTGGTTACGGGATGTTCAAGTATTTATGCGTTTGAAGCGAAATCCGCCACTTCGGGTTGTTCATCACATACTCGACGATCAACGGTGTCATTTCTTCGCGACGGCTCCATTCCGGTTGCAGGAAAAGTATGGCGTCAGGATTTACTTTTTGGGCCTGTTCTTCGGCAAAAGTGAAATCGTGCTTGTTGTATACGATGACTTTGAGCTCGTCGGCTTTGTCGTAAACCGATTGAGTCGGAAGTTTCGTTTTTTTAGGCGAAAGCGTGATCCAGTCCCATTCGCCAGAAAGTTCGTAAGCTCCTGAGGTCTCGATATGGATGCGCATACCGCTTTCCTTGAGTTTCGAAGTAAGCGCAGACATGTCCCACGTTAAGGGTTCGCCTCCGGTAACGACAACCGTATCGGCATACTTCCTTGCGTTATCTACTATATTTTCTACATGAGTGGGCGGATGCAGATCGGCATTCCAACTTTCCTTGACATCGCACCAGTGACAGCCGACGTCACATCCTCCAACCCTGATAAAATAAGCCGCCGTGCCCGTATGGTAACCTTCACCTTGAATGGTGTAGAATTCTTCCATAAGCGGCAACATCTCGCCTTTGTTTACCAATTCCTTTACTTCCTGTGTCAGCATTTTTCAAAAATAAAGTGCAAAGATAATCAATCCCATGCCTCAAAATCATAAAGCCCTTAAACGAAAAAAACCGATGGAAGCCCACCGGTTTTCATACGTGATTAAATCAGGATTACAATTGTTTCAACGATTGGGTCGCGAACGAATCGCCAGGGGCCAAAACCAACGCTTTGTTGAAATAATCCTTGGCTTTTACCTTGTCGTTGATGGCGGCATAATACGCGCCGATATTGTTATAAGCTTCTACCATTTTCTTTTTGGTAGCGTCTTTTGCCATTTCTTCGGCTCCTTTTTCGTTTACGATACGAAGATAATCCTCGTAATTTTTCGCCATCGCCTCGTTAGCGTCCATCAAACTGTTGGCGCGCGCGCGGAAAAGGAACGCATCTTGGGTCGTTGGCGAATTCTCGGCAACTTTTGCGAACGCAGCTTCGGCTTTCTGTACTTGGGCTACATCCGGTTTGACGTCTTTACGGTTGTTGGCGTAGTACAATGCGTATCCGTAATAGAACAAATCCTGGGTGTAATTTTTCGATGCTTCGTTCGTAACGGCGATTTCGTAGATCGCTCCTGCTTCACGATACAATTTCTGGTCGAAGAATTTTTTACCGAGTTCACTCAAATCGTACGTCATACTGGCTTCCATTTCTACAGATTTGCGGATATCGGCCACACCTGAATCGAAAGTCGCGGCATCAACCGGAGCTCCGGCAGTCGTTCCCGAAGCCTTTTTCAATTTCGCCAAACCAAGATACATATAATCGCGGGCGATCACTTTGTTCGCCGGATTCGTCGTAAACTTGGTCAACGATTCGATGGCTACGTCTGTATTTCCGTTCTCGTAAGCCGAATACCCCAAATAACGCAAGATACGCGGGTTGACTTTGTCGAGCTGTTGCATTTTTTGAGCCTCGGCTTCCAATGCCTTGTAATCTTTGGCAAGGATAAGGAAGTCGGCGTGACGCATACGCGAAGCCAACGAGTAATCGGTAAGGCTCATGTATTTTTCGTAATAGCCAAGTGCCTTTTGGATATATTCCGAATATTTTTTAGAATCGTTGTTCGCCCACAAATAGTAGGTTTCGGCAAGTTCGCGGTAAACCGGACCGTAGTTGGCGTTCGATGCGACAACTCCGTCGAAAGCTTTAACGGCTTCGGTAAATGCACGCGCACCTTTCAAAAGTACGCCCAACTGCATTTTGGCGCGGATCAATTGTGCATCGGCGGCAAATGCATTTCTGTAAGCTGCGTATGCATCGTTTTGATTTTTGTCACCGTAGTAAGCATCACCCAAAGCCAATTGTACTTGGGCATCCTGAGCGTTGGCCAGTTTTGCTTTTTCCAAGGCTACCAAAGCTGCTTTGTAATCGGGCTTATCGGCATCCATGTAGGCGCGTGCGATGAAAACATGCTCTTCGGTGTCCTTCTTTTTGGCATCTTTTAGCGCATTGGCGAAATTCGTTTGCGCTCCGCTTGTATTTTTCGCATTGAGGTCGATTTGCCCCAATCCGATATAGTTCAGGTTTCCGTCTTCTTTAGCGGTGATCCCTTTTTGGAAAACGACTTTGGCAGAATCCTCTATGTCTTGTTTTAAGTATACTTTTCCCAATAGGAAAGCGGCACGTCCGTCGTTTGGTTTGGCCTGGACGGCGGCCTTAAGCATGTTTTTGGCTTTTTCGTATTGCTCGGCGTCGATTGCTTTCTTGGCCTGCTCAACATCCTGAGCCTTCGCGGCAGATATCGACAAAGCGACAAAAGCTATACTTAGAATTTTGGTCTTAGTCATTTTGGAAGTTTTATGTTACTATTGTTTTTTTTCAATTCCTTTTCGAATCACAATTTTTCGGGCAGGGACACGAATCGGCAAAAGTCCGGATTTAAGGATGATGCGTTGGCCGCGTTCGCCGGCGACAAAAGATGCCAACCCGATTCCGAGTCCTTCATATCCCTGCGCGTTCACGATATACAAATCGCGTGCCAGCGGATAGGTTTTTTCACCCAGGCTATTTTGGCTAGGATATACAAAGCTACTACCTGTAAGGCTTTTAACACTAAGAATATTGATATTTTTAAGATAACTTTCTATTTCGGGAGTCGGCTGAAGTAACCAATTCAACCCGATCACTCCGACCATTCCGGGGTTTTCGGAAGCAAATTTCACCACTTCCGCATTCGTGTTGAATGAATACACACCCGTTTTGGGCACGTCCTTGATTTTGGCCAGTTTCATCAGGTAACTTACCGTTCCCGAATTCAGGTTATCGAACACCAAACCTTTGAGATTAGGGTTTGCCTTACCTTGCATCACGTCAAGAACATCTTGAAGTTTTATCAGGGTGTCGTTTTGTTTGTTCGCGATCAAAGCGATGGCGTCCGTCCCGATTTGGGTTTCTCTCGGAAAACGCTCTTTTGAATTGAAATACTTTCGTTCTTCGGCCGACAATGGTCTTGCCAAAACGGCTATCCTTGCCGAATCCTCGAGAATACCACGAATCACTTCGGCTTCCGAACGCGGCATAAGATTGATCCTGCCCGCATAGTCGCTTTCGAAAACAGCCACCTGGTCTTCCATTATCGGAAGCAGCGTTTCATCTACCAATACGGAAGCTTTACCCGTGAGAATGGTTTCTCCTTCGGGAACGGCCTCGGATTTCTTATTGCACATGGCAAAAACCAAAATTCCCAAAACGACTACGGGAATCACGATTAGCTTTTTCATTCTTGTGTCGGTTCAGATTTTAGCAAGCGAAGGAATCGGATGAAGGCATACACGATAAGCAGGACGCCGAAAGCGATCCTGTACTTGTAATCCATGTTCAGCGGAAGCTTTTTCCAAAAGATTACAGCGAGGCCTAAAAAGAGATAGACCGCGAAAAAGAGTATGCCTATAACAAGAAGAAATCGCTGTTTGGGCGATTTCTTCTTTATCATTTGATTGTCGTCCATTATTCCGGAGCCTGAATCGTGATTGGAAGTGTAAAGGCACAACGTACCTTTTTTCCGTTTTGTTCAGCCGGAGTCCATTTAGGAGAACGCTTCAGCATGCGGATAGCTTCTTCGGCAGTTCCAGGACCCGCAGGACGTGGCACTTTGATGTCGGTAAGGGAACCGTCTTTCTCTACAACGAAAGAAACGATCATTCTTCCGCCAACCGCATCTTCAGGAGTACGGTAATTGTCTCTTACGAACTTGTAGAACTTTTCGATTCCGCCTGGGAATTCAGGTTTAACCTCAATACCTGCGGCGTTGTAGATGTTGTTGTCTTCAACCACATCTTTCGGTCCGTTTCCTACCGGCTCATCGATGGTTACCGGAGCATCCGGATCACCTTTGATGTTTTCGGTACCAACCTTCTTGTCTTCGATCTTATCCATTTTAGGTGGTTCTTCGACGACTTCCTCGGCTTTGGCCACAACCGGTTTCACGAATTTGATCTGATCCACTTTTGGAGGTGGCGGCGGTGGCGGTGGAAGATTTTCAGGCGGTTTTTGCTTAGGTGGGATCTTGATGGTTACGATTTTCGTATCCAAAGACGCATCCTCACTCTTTCCTTCAGGAATCAAGCGCGCCAACATAGGCGTACTGACGAGGAAAGCGAAGATAACAGCCCCGAAAAGCAAGGCAAGCATAGTCGTTCTAGGGTTTTGCTTGCGAAGCTGGTAGGCTCCGTAAAGCTTGTTTTTACCCTCGAATACGATATCAAGCCATTGTTGTCTTAATAAATCGAGTTTCATAATTAGTTTCTTTTTAAAAGGTTATTCGGCCGGTTTGGCGTCGCCCTCAAGGACAGCAACCTCTTCTGGTGTAATGTCTACAATCGCGTACTGTGCCACTTTGTTGATCGCCATCTCATCGAGGATGTCAACTAGGTTTTTATAGTTCGATTTCTTGCTCGGCTTGATGATTACGATAATTCCCTGGTCCGGTTTCCCTTTCGCAGTAGAATAGTCGATAACCTCTTTTTTGCGTTTTATCAGTTCCTTTCTGAAACCGTCTTTGCCGTAAACTACATCCATTGGTTTGCCTTTTTGATTAAGGAAACCCATGTAGTATTTCAATTGGTTGTTGTCTCCCAAAAGAACGGTCATGGTGCGGTTTTCATCGACCTTCATATCGTCGACCTTCTGGTCTTCGTTCTTGTCGGGCAACGTCAAGTCCATAGACTGAGGTTTCGACAAAGACGTGGTAAGCATGAAGAACGTGATCAAAAGAAACGCCAAGTCAACCATTGCTGTAAGATCGACCTTGGAATTGAGTTTTTTACTGCGGACTTTCTTGGAGCCTTTCTTGCCTCCGCCGTCGCCGGTATTTAATTCTGCCATTTTCTCTTGTCGTTAAATTAAAAATCCTTACCTCTAAGACCGGTAACCAGATTGAAACTGTTTACCTTCTGTTCCTGAAGGATATCCATCACTTTCTTGATTTGGGGATACTCTTCTTTAGCATCGCCTTTGATTGCGATGTTAAGGTCTTTGTCGTGCAAATCCCTGATCGCCTTACGCGAATTCAGGATCCAATCTGCCAACTGGTTGTCGGTAGAATCTTTAGGGATTCCCGGCTGCAACCCTTTTTGGTTGCGCTCTGAGCTGGTCATGTTGATGATCTGCTTCAAGTTTTGGATAGGCACTCCGAAGTTCTCGATAAGCGCGAATTTCTGCTTATCGGCATCAGAGAATCCGACCTTGTATTTCTCATCCATGTATTCCAGCGTCTTGACCCTTACGTCACGCCCAGTCACTCCATAAAAAACTTTACCATTCTCACCGATTATGATGGTTGCCAAATCGCTGTCTGGCAACTTGGTCTGAACGGTTGAGTTCGGAGTGTCTACCGGAAGTGCTTCCGGCTGCTTGGCTGTGGCGGTAAGGATAAAGAAAGTGAGAAGAAGGAAAGCAACGTCACACATCGCCGTCATGTCGATGCTCGTTGACTTCTTCGCCATTTTTACTTTAGCCATATCTTTTTTGATTATTAGGGATTACTCCTTACATAACGAAGGAATCAACCTAAATATTTAATATTAGTTTCTTGCAGCTCCTCTGAACTTTCTGTACGTGTTCACGATAGTTGAACCAGCCTCATCGATAGAGTAAGTCAACGTGTCGATCTTAGAAGTAAAGAGGTTGTAAGTGATGATCGCCAAAGCGGAAGTCGAGATACCTGTAGCGGTATTGATAAGTGCCTCAGAGATACCGTTTGCAAGAAGTGCCTGGTCTGGTGTACCGGCAGTAGCCAACGCACCGAACGCCTTGATCATACCCGTTACCGTTCCCAATAGACCAGCAAGTGTTCCTAGAGACACAAGGGTTGAAAGGATCGTAAGGTTTTTCTCCAACATCGGCATTTCAAGTGATGTAGCCTCTTCGATTTCTTTGTGGATAGTTTCTGAAGCTTCTTCGCTGTTCAAGCCTTCTTTTTTAACTTCCTGATATTTAACTAGAGCAGCTTTGATAGCGTTGGCAACAGAACCTTGTTGTTTGTCGCAAGCGGCGATGGCTGAGTCGATGTCTCCAGATTTGATGCTTCCTTGAACGTTGTTCATGAAAGTATCCAAGTTACCTTTTCCGGCAGCTTTAGAAATCACCATGAAACGCTCGATAGAGAAAACAACTACCATCAAAAGTAGTCCCATAAGAACCGGTACGATAGGTCCTCCTTTGTAAACCATTGCCAAGTAGTTACCTGGTAGCGGATGACCTTCGTTTGTTCCGCCTTCGAAGTTGGAACCATCACCCATAACGAATTTCCAGATAAGGAATCCGATGAAGATACAGAGAACGATTACGATACCAGAGAAGATACTTCCTCCATTTGAACTACTTTGTTTCTTAGCATTTGCCATTTTTACAATTTTTAGTTTTTAATAAATTATCTTATAGTTTTTTCAATTTTCGGTAAAAACCATGAGTGGCAAATTTAAATTTTACTTGGAAATAAAAAAACTTTTTTTAATATTATTCACATTAATTTAATCTGCCGAAAACCGTTGCCACACCTAACGTACAAACGTTTGGGATAGTATTTAATGAGATGTTATTTTTTGTTAAAAGGTTGGGACGTACACTTAAAAAATTTATAAATCACTATCTCTTAAATTCATAACTTTCGGAAACGATCCATCGAGCCAAAAAAACATAAAAATATGCCTACAAAAGACGACTTCATAAACGCAATCAATTCGGGTTATGCTTCTAAAGGCGATAGCATAACATTGGGTGCCGCCATGTTGGAAGGCGAACCCATACCCGAAACCCCTGTAAGAATCCCTTTAAAAACCTTAAACCGTCACGGCCTTATCGCAGGCGCAACCGGTACGGGAAAGACTAAAACGATTCAAGTTCTGTCCGAACAATTGTCGGCGGTAGGCATTCCTGTGCTTATGATGGACATAAAAGGCGATTTCAGTGGTATCGCCCAAGCCGGAAGCGAACAACCTTTCATCACCGAAAGACACGCAAAAATCGGGTTGCCGTTCGCTCCCGTGGCTTTCCCTGTCGAATTGATGACGCTTTCCGACCAGAACGGCGTACGTCTGCGGGCAACGGTTTCGGAATTCGGTCCCGTATTGTTCTCGAGAATTCTCGGACTCAACGACGTACAGGCCGGAGTCGTGGCGATCATTTTCAAATATTGCGACGACAACAAACTGCCGCTTCTCGATTTAAAGGACATCAAAAAAGTCCTTAATTATATTACCGACGAAGGAAAAGACGAAATCGAGGAGAATTACGGAAAGATCTCGACCGCGACAACGGGCACGATCCTGCGCAAGATCATCGAACTCGAACAACAAGGAGGCGACATTTTCTTCGGTGAACTTTCGTTCGATATTTCCGATTTGATGCGCCTGGACGAGAACGGACGCGGCTACGTGAACATCATCCGTCTCAACGACATCCAGGACAAACCGAAACTGTTCTCGACGTTCATGTTGAGTCTTCTTGCCGAAATCTACGAGCAAATGCCCGAACAAGGCGATTCCGGCCAACCCGAACTCGTGATTTTCATAGACGAGGCACACTTGATTTTCAACGAGGCGAGCAAAGCTTTGTTGGATCAGATTGAAACGATCGTAAAACTCATCCGTTCAAAAGGAATCGGTATTTACTTCGTAACCCAGAATCCGATGGATATTCCGAATGGCGTGCTAGCCCAACTCGGATTGAAAATACAACACGCGCTAAGAGCTTTTACGGCAAACGACAGGCAAGCCATCAAACAGACGGCCGACAATTACCCAACTTCCGAATTCTACAAAACCGATCAAGTACTCACAAGTCTCGGAATCGGAGAAGCTCTCGTAACGGCGCTCAACGAAAAAGGCATCCCGACGCCACTTGCCGCAACCATGATGCGCGCGCCGCAAAGCCGTATGGATATTTTGACCGATGACGAAATCCGTGCGATCAACGACAAATCGAAGTTGTTCAAGAAATACAACGAGATCATCGATCGGGAAAGCGCTTACGAACTGTTGAACAAAAAAATCGAGCAGGCCGAACAACAGGCCGCCATCCAAAAACAACAGGAAGAACTCTCGAAACAGCAAGCCGAGCAAGCAAAGGTCGAGCAGAAACAAGCCCAGCAACAGCAAAAGCAGTCTTCGGAACAAGTAGGACAAGTCACCAAATCTGTCGTGAAAGTCCTTACAAGTGCTACCTTTATAAGAGGCGCATTCAGCATACTTTCTAAAATGTTCAAGAAATAATGAAGGGATTCATCACCATCGGGCTGCTGATCTTATCGAACGTGTTCATGACTTTGGCGTGGTACGGCCATTTGAAATTCAAGGAATGGAAATGGTTCGAAGGCGCAGGATTGGTCGCAATCGTGTTCATCAGTTGGGGTTTGGCGCTTTTCGAATACTTTTTCCAGGTTCCGGCCAACCGCATCGGCTTCCGTGAAAACGGAGGGCCATTTTCGTTGATGCAATTAAAAGTCATCCAGGAAGTGATCACTCTGGTAGTATTCGTCGGATTTTCACTTTTATTCTTCAAAGGAGAAAGCTTCAAATGGAACCACGCCGTCGGGTTTTGCTTTTTGGTGTTGGCGGTGTATTTCATCTTCAAAAAATAAAATCTGAAAAGCAACCTATCGGCTATATTTGCATCTTTTAAGAAAACACTTACAGGATGAAATACGTTTACTTGTTCTTATTCTTTTTCCCGATTACAGCCATTTCGCAAATCGTCAATATTCCCGATCCCAATTTCAAAAACCTGCTACTCGAGTATTACCAGCCGATAATCGACACGAACGGAGATGGCGAAATCCAGGTTTCGGAAGCACAGGTAATCACCACACTTTTCGTTTACGGTTCCGACGACCCATTCGACCTTACCGGAATTTCGGCTTTCACGAATCTAACCTCGCTCACTATCATAGGAGTTAACGGACTTGATGCCGATTTAAGCGGTTTGGCCAATCTGACAGATTTGGACATCGGATCTTGCCATATAAATACACTTTCCTTAAACGGACTCGATAATTTGATGATGTTGGGAATATCCGGCAGCGATTTGGCCGAATTGACACTTCCGTCTCTTCCGGAACTCGGAGATCTTAACATTCAATCCATGCCCAACCTGACGTCGCTGACGATAACCTCCGCTCCTCAGTTGTCTAATATCTATCTGGTCGGATTGCATTTGCTCGATAGCGTTGACAGCGTTGTGCTTCCGTCGTTGAAAATCATCGGAATCGATCAAAGCGGCATTTCTTCTGTAGATTTTTCAAAATTCCCGAACATCGAGGACGCGCGGTTCTCGTCTTGCGAAATAAGCACCCTGACCGCCAGTAATTTACCAAGCCTTCAGGTCTTGTATTGTTCGGGCGGACCGCTTACGTCTGTTTCGGTCAGCGAATGCAATTCACTTGCAGACCTTAGCCTCAACGACGGCAACCTCACAAGCCTGGCTTTGAACGATTTGCCTTCGTTGGAGATTTTATCGGCAAACGACAACCAAATCGCGGATCTTGAACTTGAAAACCTGCCTGCTTTACAGCGCCTGCATCTGAATCAAAACCAATTGCAATCGCTTGATTTGGACTTCGCTCCCAATTTGACCGAAGTGTATTGCTCGAGCAACCAAATTACTTCTTTTGCTCCCGTCGGATCGCATATCGAGCGCATCACTTGTTCCGAAAACAACATGTCTTCGATTGACTTGTCGAATGCACCGAACCTGTTGGCTCTCGATATTTCGAACAACAATCTGCAAACGCTTGACGTTTCGTCGACTCACGATCTCACTTCGCTTTATGCGCAACAAAACCAGCTTCAGTCACTCGATTTGAGCCAAATACCTTCGCTTGTTTATCTGTTTTGCGACCAGAACCAGATCAGTGAGCTGAGTTTAGACCAAGTGCCTTTACTACAAGGTTTCGGAGGTTCGTCAAACTTATTTACGTCACTTGATTTTTCAAGCCAGACGAGTGCGTCGGAGTTGTTGTATGTATATGTAGAATCTAACCCGAACCTGCAATCGCTCATTATTAAAAATCAACGGGGAGAAGATCTTTTCGTTTCCGACTGTCCCAATCTTGCGTTCTTATGCATAGACGAAGAAGATCTGGACGACCTTATGTCGGGTATGGCTTGGACGACGATAACATCACAAAACATTTCTGTCAACTCTTATTGCAATTTTACGCCCGGAGGCCAGTTCAATATCATAAACGGAAACATAGCTTTCGATGCCGACAATAACGGCTGCGATGCTTCGGATGCCACGTATGCCGACATGAAAGTGACATTGACCGATGCAGACGGCGTATCCGGAAGCACGTTTACAGACGCCGACGGACACTTTAGCTTTTATGCCCAAACCGGAACGTTCACGGTTTCTACCGAACTCGACCCTACGGTTTTCTCGGCCACGCCCCAAACCGTGATTTTCAACGATGCGGGCCAGAATGCAGAAACGGTCGATTTTTGCGTAACAGCATTGGGAACACAATACCTTGCCGAAATTTCGATCGTGCCTGTAGATGCGGCGCGCCCTGGCTTTGATGCCCATTACAAAATCGTATACAAAAACATCGGGAACCAAACCCTTAACGGTGAAATAAGCTTCCAGTTCGATGAAGCGGTTGTCGATTTCGTTTCTTCAGCAATTTTGCCGACCGCGCAAACTTCGGGTAACCTTTCTTGGTCGTATGCAGATTTACTGCCGTTTGAAAGCCGTGAGATCTTGTTGACGCTCAACCTTAATTCACCATTAGAAAATCCTTCGGTAAACAATGGCGATATTTTGTCGTTCCACACCGTAGTTTCTTCGGTTACCGAACCGGGACAGCCTTTGGTCTCATCAGGCTTCACGCTTTCACAGACTGTCGTAGGTTCTTTCGACCCAAACGACAAGACCTGTCTTGAAGGCGAAAACATCTCTCAACAAATGCTGGGCGATTACCTGCATTACTTGATTCGATTCCAGAATTCGGGCACTTATCTGGCCGAGAATGTCGTTGTAAAAGATATGATCGATACTTCTAAGCTTGACATCGCGACGCTTGAACTTACAGACAGCTCGCACCCACATATCACACGTATAACCGACAACAAGGTCGAATTCATTTTCGAAGGCATCAATCTTCCTGCAGAACAGGACGACGAACCCGGAAGCCACGGCTATGTCGCCTTCAAGATCAAGACGAAAAGCAATTTGGCCATTGGGGACGCGGTTTCGAACATCGCAGACATTTTCTTCGATTACAATTTGCCGATTACAACAGAACCCGCGATTACAACGGTTTCCAATCTAGGCTTTGGCGAAGTTGGCGACATGTCGATTCACACGTATCCGAATCCGACAAGAAACCTCGTTTTTGTTTCTGCCGATTCCGAGATCCGATCCATCCAACTTTACGACATCCAAGGCCGTTTGCTGCAAACCAAAACGGTCGATATTAAAAATGCGGCAATAGACCTTTCGTCGAACGCGGACGGCGTGTATTTCGCAAAAATCCGTACCGATAAAGGCTCGAAAACAGAGAAACTCCTAAAGGAATAAACATGAAAAAACTACTCATTTGCTTCATCACGTGTGTTGCTATCTCGTATTTCCCGAAGAGCGAAAGCCAAACTTCCAAATATGAGGATGAAATCCGCAAAGCCGAGAAAAATTTCAACGATTATGCCCAGGCCAAAAGCATTTCGGAAGCTTTTTACGCTTTCGCGGATGAAAACGCCGTGATTAAACGCGAGAACGACACGTTGATAAAAGGACGCGAGAATATCCGCAGTTACTACAAACGGCTCGACAAGGCGAAAGTTACGTGGTCGCCCGATTTCGTTTCGGTCTCTGCCGACGGTACGCTTGGCTGCACCTACGGCAAATACGACTGGAAAATGGAAGGCAAGGACGGAAAAGTCCAATCGTTCAAAGGCGTATTCCATACGGTTTGGAAACGACAGAAAGACGGTTCGTGGAAATACGTTTGGGACTAAAAACGTATGCTTAAGAAACGTTAATGCGCGCGACCTTGTCGGCATTTATAGGTAACTTTAAGTGCCAAATAAAACAGCCATGAGCAACAAAAAACGCATTGCCATCATTGGGGCAGGTTTCGGCGGACTGCGCCTCGCACAAGACCTAAGAAAATCCGATTACGACATTTGGCTTTTCGACAAACACAATTACCATCAATTCCAGCCTTTGATGTATCAGGTCGCAAGCGCGCGGCTTGAACCGGCGAGCATTTCGTTTCCGCTGCGCAAAGTCTTCCAATATTGTAAAAACGTACACATCCGGATCACTTCGGTAACTTCCGTAAATCCGGAAACCAAAACCGTACATACCGAAATTGGCGATTATCCGTACGATTATTTAGTGCTTGCCCAAGGTTGCAACACGAATTACTTCGGCAACAAACAACTCGAGAAATATGCGTTCCCGATGAAATCGGTGCCCGAAGCGATGCAGTTGCGCAACCGCATCCTCGAAACCTTCGAACAGGCGTTGATCACACCGCCCGACCAACTGCAATCGCTATTGAATTTCGTAATCGTGGGCGGCGGCCCGACTGGAGTCGAACTTGCGGGCGCTTTGGCCGAAATGAAGAAAAACATCCTTCCGAAAGACTATCCCGACCAAGATTTCTCGAAACTCACCGTCTATCTCCTCGAAGGATTGCCCAATCTTTTGAACGCGATGAGTGCCGATTCGAAGAGAATGTCGCGCAAATACCTCGAAGATTTGGGCGTCGTGGTCAAAACCGACACGATCGTCGACAATTACGACGGGGAAACGGTGACCCTGAAGTCGGGCGAAATGATCAAAGCCAAGAACGTGATCTGGGCCGCGGGTATCGCAGGCGTACAAATTCCGGGTATTCCAACCGAAAATTACACACGCGGCAACCGTTTGATCGTGAACCGTTACAGTGAACTCGAAAAACTCAAGGACGTGTATGCTGTTGGCGACATCAGTTATATGGAGACGAACAAATACCCGAAAGGCCATCCGCAATTGGCGGCCGTCGCGATCGAACAGGCAACCGTATTGGCGAAGAATTTTATTCGGATGTCGAACGCAACGACGCTCAAACCTTACGAATACCACGACAAAGGTTCGATGGCAACCGTCGGGAAACGCAAAGCCGTAGTCGATTTGCCTCAATTCAGTTTTCAGGGACGACTCGCATGGTTCACTTGGATGTTTGTCCATTTAATGTTGATTTTGAGCGTCAAGAACAAAATCTCGATTTTCGTGAACTGGATGTATAGCTATTTCAGCAAAGATTCTACATTGCGCGTCTTGCTCAAAGCAGCCGATAAGGAAGTTGAAAATTCGGTTGGCGACAGGATAGAAGCCAACAACGCGAGTTGATTATTTTTTGTAGACGTCTTTGTTGTGGAGTTCCATCCAACGGTCGGGAGCGGCGATCGGCTTCCAACCGAACTTTTCGTACAGGCCGTGAGCATCGCCCGTGAGCAAAATCCAACGTCTCAAGCCCTGAAGTTCCGGATGCGCGTGTACGGTTTCCATGAGCCATTTCGAAAGCCCCGACCCGCGGTATTCGGGCAACACGTACACATCGCCCAAATAAGCGATTGTCGCGAAATCTGAAATTATCTTGGCATAACCGATTTGTTTTTGTCCGTCGTACAACCCGAAGTTCAATGCATTTTCGGTCGATTTGTGTATCGTTTCGACCGGAACGCCCAAGCTCCAATACGCTTCTTTCGACAAAAAGTCGTGCATGGCGTTCAAGTCCAACCGCGATTTATCGGTAGAAATGCAGAATTGCGCTTTGAAGACCTCGAGGGTTTGCATCAGTCCAGCAGCGATAGGGTTTTATTTTCGATTTCGTCCGAATCCCATTTCGAATCGATTCCCGGAGTCGTCATGATCTCGTCCATGATTTCCTTTTGCCTGTCGCCCAAAGCAAGCGCCTCTGAATACGGGCGGTCGCTGAACGTCACACGGCTGTAAAGCGGCAACCATTTGTCGGGATGTCTTTCAGAAAAACGCTTCTCGATTTTCTTGCGCAGCAGGAATTTCTCATCAGCTACACTCGAACTCATTTCCATGAAGTTGCGCCATGAAAGTTCGGCTATCGCGTCGGCGTTGGGTTTTCTCGAATCTTGGTAATGTTGGAAAACAGACAACCAGTCATCACCGAATTTTTCCATGAATTCGGCTAAGACCGTAATGTCCTCAAAACCTGCGTTCATGCCTTGTCCGTAAAACGGAACGATCGCATGGCACGCATCGCCAATCAAAGCGATCTTGTCCTCGTACGTCCACGGATAGCATTTCATCGTAACCAGCGTACTCGTCGGATTCTTGAAGAAATCCTCGGCCAGTTTCGGGATCACATCAATCGAATCGGGGAAATTCTTCGCAAAGAAATCCTCTACCGACTTGATATCGGGCAAAGAAGCGAACGAATTCTCTCCTTCGAAAGGCATGAAAAGCGTACATGTGAAACTTCCGTCGAGGTTGGGCAATGCAATCAGCATGTATTCACCGCGAGGCCAGATATGGAAAGAGTTTTTGTCGAGTTTGTGCGTCCCGTCAGGATTCGCCGGGATGTTGAGTTCCTTGTAACCCGTGTTCAAAAACTCTTGGGAATAATTGAACATGCTTTGGCGCTGCATGCGATGACGGATTCTCGAGAATGCACCGTCCGCTCCGAAAATCATATCGTATTGCAAATCTTTCCATTCGCCCCTTTCGGTTTCGCCAATGTGCAAAGTCGCGGTAGCCAGCGTGACGTCCCAAATGCGTTGTTCGAAAAAGAATTCGGCACCTGCGGCTTCGGCAAGGTCAATCATTTTGCGGTTCAACGTTCCTCTCGAAATCGAATAGATGCTTTCGCCTTCTTTTCCGTAAGGTTGGAATTTGAGCGTATCCGAAACGTGGATCGCACGCTTGTCCATCGGGATCGCGATGTCTCTTATTGCCTGCCCGATTCCGACGGCGTCCACGGCTTTCCAACCGCGCGTCGACATGGCCAGATTGATTGAACGCCCCGAAAATTGGATTGTCCTGATGTCTGGACTGCGATCGAAAACATGAACGGTATGCCCGGCTTTCCTGAGGTAAATCGCCAATAGCGAGCCCACCAAACCAGAGCCTACGACGGCGATTTTTAGAGGTGTTTGCATTTGGTTATTGCTAGAACGGCGTAAAAGTACGCATATTAATTCGCGTCAAAGTTGGCTTTTAAGCTTTTTTTAGGGCGTTCCGGCGGTAGGAAAGCTTACGTTGAGTATAGCGTACTTTTACCGCCGTCGGGCTGCCGCTGCTATCTTTTGGGTTCCGAGCGCAGTCGAGGAACCCAAAAGGATATCCGCTCACATCCCTAACGCAAATCCGCTTTGCACGATCTTACGGATGCAACGCCTGAATTCCCGCTTTAAGCACTTGCCCAAACTCGTACATATCTTCAAAAGAACAATACAAAGGCACGGGCGCCAATCGAATCACGTTGGGTTCGCGCCAATCGGTGATCACGCCGTTTTTCATCAGGTAATCGAACAGATTGCGTCCTTCTCCATGCAGATAAACAGACAATTGGCACGCTCTTTCTACAGGATTCGACGGTGTTATGACTTCGAAATCCCCATTTATTTCCTTTTGGATCTCGCCAAGAATGAACTCGAGGTACGATGTTATTTTATCACGTTTTTCGATCAACGCGTCCATTCCGACCTCATCGAACATCTCAACCGAAGCCAGATAAGGCGCGAGTGAAATCACGGGAAGATTCGAGATTTGCCAACCTTCGGCTCCGTGGACCGCGTCGAATTGAGGTTCCATCTTGAAGCGACGTTCCTTGTTGTGTCCCCACCAACCGGCGAAACGCGGCATTTCGGGATCGGCGTGGTGCATCTGATGCACAAAAATACCCGATACGTTGCCCGGACCCGAATTCATGTATTTGTAAGAACACCAGGCGGCGAAGTCGACGTTCCAATCGTGAAGGTCGAGTTTGATGTTTCCGGCGGCGTGTGCCAGATCCCAACCCACGAAAGCGCCTTTTGACTGAGCGTAGGCCGTGATGGTTTTCATGTCGAAGACCTGTCCGGTGTAATAATTCACGCCTCCGATCAAAACCAATGCAAGCTCATCGCCTACCTCATCGATTTTGGCCAAAATATCTTCGTGGCGGATGTTATGCTCGCCTTCTCTTCTCTTGATTTCAACGATCGCGTCTTTAGGATTGTATCCGCGGAATTTAACCTGCGATTGCAACATATATTGGTCGCTCGGGAACGCTTTTTCCTCGCAAAGGATTTTGTAACGCTTGCCGTGCGGGCGATAGAACGACACCATGAGCAAGTGCAAATTCACCGTCAATGTGTTCATCACGGTGACTTCGCTTGGCAATGCGCCCACGACCTTGCTCAACGGATTGGCAAAACGCTCCTGGTAATCCCACCACGGTTTTTCGGCATAAAAATGGCCTTCGACGGCGAGATTGGCCCAATCGGACATGATCTCGTCTACGTAGGCTTTGGTGCGTTTAGGTTGTAATCCGAGGGAATTCCCCGTGAAGTAAATGACTTGTTTTCCGTTTACTTTCGGGAAAATGAATTCGTTGCGATACTGGGCAATCTTGTCCTGTGAATCGAGTTGTTGTGCGTATTCGCGCGTGTTTTGGAACATGTTTCTGTAGTTGAAGGCGCTAATTTACGAATAAGTTCGACTTTGCCCCAACAACTCAGTTGAATGATTCCCGATACGCGAGCGGCGTTTGTTGCGTCTTGTTCTTGAACAACTTACTGAACGACTGCGGATGCTCGAACCCCAATTTATACGCGACTTCGGCAACCGTCAACGCACTTCCCGCCAAAACTTCCTTCGCTTTTTCTATGAGTTTGGCATGGATGTGCTGTTGCGCATTTTGTCCGGTCAACGAACGCAAAAGATCACTCAGGTAATGTGGCGAAAGCGATAAGGAATCGGCTAAATATTGCACCGTCGGAAGGCCTTTTACCAAAGCCGTGTCATCGTCGAAATACGCATCGAGCAACTCTTCCATTTTCGAAAGTAGGTCGTGGTTGACGGCTTTTCGCGTAAGGAACTGGCGTTTGTAGAACCTGTTGCTGTAATTCAGGATGAGCTCGATTTGCGAAAGGATCACATCTTGGGTGAAATCGTCCATTTGCGACTGAAGCTCGCCGTCGATGTTCTCGAACAACGACAGGATGATGCTGCGTTCCTTATCGGACAAATGCAAAGCCTCATGGGCCGCATACGAGAAAAACCCGTATTGTTTGATCGTACGTCCTAACGCATGGTTGCGGATCAGATCGGGATGGAATAACAGTGTAAACCCATAATATTCGCTATCGTCTGCAATCGCCAAAAGCTGGTTGGGCGCGGTAAAGACCAATCCGCCTTCGTCGAAATCATAATAATTCTGGCCGTACTTTATTTTCCCGCCCGTGCTCTTTTTGTACGAAATCTTGTAGTAATTGAGCAGGAACGATTTGGGCAACTGGTCGCGCGAAACGCCCATTTTCGAGTTGTCGTTTAGGCTTATCAGCGGATGCAAAGGCTTCGGCAAGCCCAGCACCCGATGTAAGTCTGAAATGGAGTTGAAAAGTACCGGCTTGTCGTCGTCTTTTTTCATAATCGTAAAAATACGGTTTTATTCGCCCAGCATGATCTGTTCCATCTGTTTCATGAACGCTTCGTCCCCGACCGCAAGACGTTGGGCATAAAAAGCCTTGGCGTCTTCACCAGCCGTATAGCGCAATCGGTCTTTGCCGTCTGTGGCGGCTTCGTAGACTACAGAAGCGATATCGGCCACTTCGCTGAAATCGTTCTCGTTGATTTTGCCGAACATCCTGTCCATGAGCTGCTGATACGCCGGATGCGAACCCATTTCTGCCGAACGGTTCAAAAAGTCGGTTTTGATGCCGCCAGGAGACACGGTCTTGATGCCGATTCCATACTGTTTAAGTTCGAACGACATACTTTCGCTCCAACCTTCAAGCGCCCATTTGGTCGCGTGGTAAACCGAGCTGAACGGAAACGTAATCAAACCTCCGATAGAAGTCGTCGTGATGAAAAGCCCTTGTTTGCGCTGTCTGAAGTAAGGTACGAAAGCCTTGGTCACGCGGATCACGCCAAGCAAATTCGTATCGAGCTGGCGTACGATATTCTCGTCGGTTATACCTTCGAGCGGCCCCATGAGACCGTAACCTGCGTTGTTGAACACGACGTCGATGTCGGCCGAAGCGATCGCTTTCTGTACGGTTTCTCCGATCTGTTTCGCATCGGTCACGTCGAGCGCAAGCAATTCGATGTTCGCGATCTGGTTGAGTTCGGTTTCCTTTTGAGGTTGACGCATCGTCGCGATCACTCTCCAACCTTTGGAAGCAAATAGTTTGGCGGTTTCTTTTCCTAATCCGGTAGAAGCTCCGGTGATGAAAATTGTCTTCATGTTTATTTGTGTTTAAATTGAAGTACAAAGTTCGATGTGCGGTTGCACCAAAAAGTAACCGAATCGGGTCGTTGATTAGCCAAATCGGAGTATGGTGATGTTTTATGTAAATTGGGGACTTCGACGAAGGAGAAGTCTAATCCAAAAAAAATCCCGCTCATCAAGAACGGGATTGTCTATTATCTAAAAGTCTATTCTCTTTTATCTCTTAAAGGATCAGCATCGCGTCTCCGTAAGAGTAAAACTTATAGTTCTCTTTGATCGCCTCTTCGTACGCTTTCTTCATCAAATCATGACCTGTGAAGGCCGAGATCATCATCAAAAGCGTCGATTTTGGTGTGTGGAAATTCGTGATCATACAATCGGCGATCGAGAAATCGTAAGGCGGGAAGATGAATTTGTTCGTCCAGCCGTCGTACGGGTTCAACGTCTTGTTCGACGAAACCGAACTTTCGATCGCACGCATCGTCGTCGTTCCTACGGCGCATACTTTCCTGCGGTTGGAAATCGCTTTGTTCACCACGTCGCAAGCTTCCTGGGTGATGCGAAGTTCTTCCGAATCCATTTTGTGCTTCGACAAATCTTCTACCTCGACCGGATTGAACGTTCCCAATCCTACGTGAAGCGTGATTTCGGCAAAGTTCACCCCTTTGATCTCAAGACGCTTGAGCAAGTGCTTCGAGAAGTGCAAACCTGCAGTCGGAGCCGCAACCGCGCCTTCTTCTTTGGCGTAGATCGTTTGGTAGCGCTCGGCATCTTCGGGAACTACTTCGCGGTTGATGTATTTCGGGATCGGCGTCTCGCCAAGCTCGGTCAATTTGTTGCGGAACTCGTCATACGATCCGTCGTAAAGGAAACGCAATGTTCTTCCGCGCGAAGTCGTGTTGTCGATCACTTCGGCCACGAGCGAATCGTCGTCTCCGAAATACAGTTTGTTCCCGATACGGATCTTACGCGCAGGATCGACCAAAACGTCCCACAAACGCTGCTCCGAATTCAATTCGCGAAGCAAGAACACTTCGATTCTCGCTCCTGTTTTTTCCTTGTTTCCGTACAAACGCGCAGGGAAAACTTTGGTATTGTTCAAAATGAGCACGTCTCCGTCATCGAAGTAATCGATAAGGTCTTTGAACATTTTATGCTCGATGGTTTTTGTTTTGCGGTTCACGACCATAAGGCGTGATTCGTCCCTGTTTTCTGCCGGAAATTCCGCTAAAAGATCTTTGGGAAGATTGAAATTGAAATGTGATAATTTCATTGAGAAATTTGAAGTTTAAGGTTTAAGGTTAGAAGTCATGCGCTTAAACTTGCGGTTGCAAATATACGCTGCCGAAATAGGCGTTGTCAAGTGTTTTTGCAAGTTATTTGGAATCAGGCAAAAATTCCCGCCTCAAAACTGCTCTACCTGTGGCTTGGCCGCTTTTTGAAGATCGCGCAGATGCATGAACGCCAAGCGCAATTGTTCGGCTGCCGCATGATCGTGGATTTCGATGATGAGCTTCACCTCGTCGGTTTTCATCTTTTTCTCGTTGACGACCTCGCCTACCCAAATATTGAGCAAGCCCACGTTGTTCGGACGCTTGGAAACACGGTGGAATTTGGCCGCGGTCGAGAAATCGTATAGCCATCCGTCGTTCACGGCTTCGGTGTATTTCTTGTTCATGACCACCAAACGTAACAATTCGCCTTCGAAAGTCGCCTTGAGCTTGCGCGTGTTCGAATCTCTTTCATATCCGTACTCGTTTATGGTCTTGACGATGTAGTCTTTCGTTTCGGCAAGCGTGCGTTTTTTCTGCGGTTCGTCCACGACGCCGAATTGGGAATAATCTTCAGACTTCCCGTCCTGATAATTGATCTGGCTGATGTAGTCCTTTCGCAAAGTGATGCTCGGACCGTCTTGCCTGTCGAATTTCTTGTACACGATGTCGAATGAACGAATTTCCATGACCTTGCCGAGTATGACCTCGTTGTCGCGCCTTACGATGGTGTCTTGTGCACTAGATCCGATGGTGAACGACATCAGTGCGAAAAACAATATTTTTTTCATTGGTTTGGGTTTGATGGGCGTAAAAATATCTAAAAAGTTCAAGCGGCCAAACCAATTTGCTATTCTTGGGATACCAAAAATCCTATCGAACGCAAATCGTCCCAAAAAGTCGGAAACGATTTTGAAACGACTTCGGCCTCATTTATTACAATGGAAGTTTTGAGCGCAATCGGAGCAAACGCCATAGCCATGCGGTGATCGTTGTACGTATCGATGGCGACATTGGGTTTTATGGCAGACGACGGTTTTAGCGAAAGGCTGTCATCGGTCACCGAAATATCGGCACCCAATTTCATCAATTCGATTTTCAAGGCTTCGAGGCGGTCGGTTTCCTTGATCTTGAGCGTATGCAGTCCTGTGAGTTCGCAACCGATTCCGAGCGCGAACGCGGTAACGGCAATGGTTTGGGCGATGTCGGGCGTGTGATTTAAATCGAAAGAAAGTATTTCGTCAACGACACTACTGGTTTTGGAAAGCACGACCGAGTTTTTATCGAATTTGGTTTCGACGCCAAATGATTTATAGATTTCAGAAAGCGCACTGTCGCCTTGCAGACTGTTTTCTTTGTATGACGAAAGTGTGATTTGTGTTCCGATTTCGGAAAGCGCGACGATCGAATAAAAGTAAGAGGCAGACGACCAGTCGGATTCGACGGTTAGGGTTTTGGGCTCCTCGACTGCGCTCGGAGCCACCACAATCAAATCCCCGTCGAATGAAACCTCGATCCCGATTTCCTTGAGCAAAGCAAGCGTCATATTGATATACGGAACCGACGTAATCTTACCGTCGAGTGTCAATTCCAATCCGTTCTCAAGTTTGGACGCGATCAGCAATAAAGCCGAAATGTACTGGCTGCTTACATCAGCTTTCAACGTGACTTTGTTTTGCGATAGTTTTTTCCCGATGATCTTCAAAGGCGGAAAACCTTCGTTTCTGACGTATTCTATGTCGGCTCCCAAATCGCGCAACGCATCGACAAGAATCTTGATCGGACGTTCCTGCATACGTGAAGAACCCGTTAGAATTACCGTGTGGCCTTGCTGTATCGCAAAATAAGCCGTGAGGAAACGCATCGCCGTACCCGCGTGATGAATGTCGACCACATCGGAATTCGAGGAAAGCGCCGACCGCATGGCTTCGGAATCATCCGACTCGGAAGTATTCGCCAGTGAAATTTCGGGATACAACGCCTGAAGCAGCAACAAACGGTTGGTTTCAGACTTACTGCCCGTGATTTGCAGTTCGGACTTTGGGTTCGCTTTGGATTTCCCTAACAGGATTCTCATCTCGGTATTTTTTTGGAGGTACAAAAATAAAAAAGCCATCTCAAAGACGGCTTGCTGTATGGTTTTGTTTGTGATTTATTTCAACTTTTCGTTGTTGTGGTGACGGTCGTGGTCGCGTTTGGTCTTGAGGTCCATTTTCTTGTCGAAAGACGCCTGAAGATCTACACCGGTTTGGTTGGCCAGGCAAAGCACGACGAAAACCACGTCGGCCAATTCTTCACCGAGGTCTTTGTTCTTGTCGCTTTCCTTTTCGGATTGTTCACCATAGCGACGTGCGATGATACGCGCCACTTCGCCTACTTCTTCTGTAAGTTGCGCCATATTCGTGAGTTCGTTGAAGTAACGCACGCCGTGGTTTTTGATCCAGTTGTCTACTTCTGCTTGGGCGTTCCTAATGTCCATCTAAACTTTTTTAAGTATTACTTTCTCGTTTTGCTTGGCTATCATCTGGCTGAAGAATTCTTTGAGAATTTCGTAGTATTCTTCAGAAATGACGGCTTTGTTGATGTTGTATTGAACTGTGAGCTGCAAGGTTTTCTGCTGGGGCGCGATGCTGTAAAAGAAAGTGCCGAGATTGTCCTGCATACCCAATTTTGCTTCTTTCGGCACCGACTCCACCTCGTAACCATCGGGGATCTTGATGCTGATGACGTATTTGTCCTGATACGGAAACACAAAATCCACGGGATATTCGCGTTTGTCTTGCGTAAACGGACTTTTCGCCAAAGATAAGAACAACATCGGAGAGAAATAAATCTTGTCGCCAATCAAATCTGCAAGTCCCGAATGGTGAAACGTATACGATTCTGTTACCGGCTTGGCAAGATTGTCCCTGTTGAGCACGTCGTAATCAGAAATTTCGAGACCCGAAAAACGCTTTTCGGTTTTGTCGGCACAAAGTTCCTTACCCAAATCTGCGTAGGAGTCACGGTATCTCAACGCGTGATGCTCGAAATAATTGTCGCGTGCCTGCCCGTCTATCTGGCCATCGGGCGTAAGCGTCGCCAATACCGTAACCATCTTGCGCGAGAATTTTTCGGGTTCAAGCGAAACAGTATACGAACCTTCTTTTTCGTTGAACAAGCGGCCTTTGTCGTTGATGGCCCTCACGGGAAGGATATTGGGTTGCGCATGTTTGTCTGAAGCATCGAGCAAGTGAAGTTCCTCCCCTATTTTGACGCCGCAAATCACATAATCGAAAGCGGTAAGGCTCGGAAAACTGTAGATGCCGTTTTCGCGTGTGCTCAACAAAATCGGGTCAGCCTTGAGGCCTGAATGCCTTAACATCGAGGTAAGCATCAAATTTATTTCCGCAATGTTTCCGATTTTATTCTTATAAGCGGCGCGTACGCCGTCGTCGCAGGAATACCCCATATACTTGTTCCAGACCATGCGCGATTGGACGTAATTGAAGAGAATATTCATTTTTTCGATGTCTGTTTTGCCGTCAACCAACGGTTTGATGTCTTCTTCGAAATAATTCGTACGCTTGAGTTCGGGGCCGAAATCTTCGTCTTCGAAAACATGCCCGCCAACGCTTGCCCAATCTGTCGAAAAGCGGTGCAGGATGTTATAGGAATCGGTATAGCCCGAAAGCTCACACTCTATATGTGATCGGAAATTGTCAATGTTGGTCACGTATTCTTCCTCTTTCATCGCCGCAACATCTTTCAAAGTATACGTCGTTTTCTGGACTTGGCTTCCGTAGGCTTCGGTGATTGTTTCTTCCCTGATTTCAGGATTCAGCGAGCCTCTTATCAGTTTACTGTATTTGAAATCTGAAGGAAGCCTGAGTTCGTATTGCACGTAATCTACCGGAATGTCGTTCTGAAAATAAAAATCGCGCAATCGCCCGATCGAATACGTCGTTTTGACGATCCTATATTCCAGAATAGATCCTTCTCTCACGTTGGGCAACACAAACTTTTTGGAGCGGATTTGCTTGGTGACTTTGCTTTCGAATTCGCTTTCGCCTTTGAGCTTTGTCTTTTCGACCTTACCATTCACAAGGTTGTACGTCGCGGCTTCTTTTACCGAAATACTGCCGCCGCGCACGTAGTAAAAATCTTCGTAGGTCGCATAATCGTACCCGTCTTTGCCGTAGACCTTTATTTTCGCTTCGGTGTCTGTAATCACCTTGATTCCACCCGCATCAAAAGAAAACGTGACCTTTGTATGTTTGTACAGGTAAGCCGCTGCCGCCGAAGAATCTTTCGGATGCTTTTTTTGTTCGAGCTCCGCAACGGTGACGTGTCCGAGTTCTGGCCTTTTTTGTGCAATCGCAATTGAAGCGCCTAAGAAAAACACGATTGCATAAAATCTCTTTGTAAACGAATCTGAAAATCTCATTCCCTAGGTTTTGATGAGTACCATTTTTGAGCTATCGGCCTTGGCAACTTGTTCGAGGAATTTTCGGAATCCCTCATATTCATTGTTCGGATAATACCCGACTTGCATCGTAAACATGCGTCTGTATCGAATCTGGTTCGGGCTTATGCTCTCGATTTCGAGACGGTAAGAACCGTATTTCTCTTTAATGGTCACGTTGGCCGGTTTAGCTTCGACATTATACCCGTCGGGAATCGAAACCGTGATTTCGTCGAGGTCGGCAAAAGGACGGGAAATCTCGAATGGGTTTTTCCTGATTTTGTAACGTTGGGGCACGTCCGAAAATTTATTGAAAGCGTTGATCTGAAAAAACAAACGGTTGTCGCGCACTTCGGCATAACGTTCGGCATTGAGCTTGAGATTTTCTGAAACTTCGGCTCTATCCTGGTCTTCGGCTACATCCATACGATCCATTTTGAGGTTGTGGATATCGAAATACGCTTTATAGAATTTATTCTTTTCGTCGAAAGAATCGCTGATCAAATGATGCCTGCCCGAATACTGTACGCCACCCGAACGGATTTCTATGTCGCCTTTGATGCTTCCGTCCGCCTGAAGAACATACGAACCTTTCGAATTCTGGGCGTTGTCTGAGTAAATGTCCGTGCGCACCAAAGCTCCTCCCGACGGTTTTACGAGTAAAGCCAGACGATCGTCTGTAAAATCGCCCAAAAAACCAAACGGCATTTTTTGGTTTGTACATTCAAGCCAAATGTAATCGTTGCCGTTCGGAATCGCCAAAATGATATGGTTGCCTTGCATGGAAACGAAATCCTGCTGCATGTCCATTTTGTCTTCATCACCGTAGACGATGGCGTAATGCGAAGGCACGTCGGCGGCTTCGAGCAGGCTACGCATGTAATTGGTCAATCCTTTGCAGTCGCCGTAACCCAATCGGTCAACGTCCTTGGCTTTCATAGGACGCCATCCGCCAATGCCAAGCTGGATGCTGACGTAACGCGTTTTGTCCTGCATGTATTTGTAGATTTTTCTGGCGCGCTTTATCGGATCTTTTTCATCGGCGACCAATGCTTTTACTTTGGTTCTAGTCTCGTCGCTGAGTTCGGTCGTTCCCGACAAAAGGTTACGGAACGCCCATGTGCTGAAGTTTTCCCAACTCGTCGCGTCGCCTTCTACACCTTCAAGATTGAATTTATCAACACCGAACATCGCATGCGGCAAGTACTTGAAAGGCGCCGCCGAAAAGGCTTCGTCCTTTATGGCGGTCACGTTCGACAGTGAAAAAGCGACCCCATCTTGCAAATATTCTTGCTTTACGTCCCATCCTTCAAAATTGTACGATTTGGATTTGAAACCCAGATCGGGGCTTGATTTGATGACGATAGCCGTTTCCTCAACACCCATATTTTTTTCATTCAACGGAATCCAGGGCGGAATAAAGGCCGTATTCTCGCTTTGCACTTCGCTTTCGTAAATTATCGTGAACGGATATTGGGTTGGCGTGTAGTCCAGGAAGACGTTTTTGTTGTCCGTGATGACCGAACCTTCAGAAACTGCCACTTCTTTGAAATCTTTCCGCTTGATTTTTTTGATTTCGACTCCGTTCGCGTCCAGGATCGTCGCAGCCACAGAACGCACGTTGTCGTATTCTGAAGCGTTGATTTTCGAAAGTCCTTGTTCGTTCAAAACCGTAACGACGCGATAGGTCTTGACCACCACCGATTTTCGCGACTCGATTTCGATCTCGATTTTTTCCTTGCGAAGCACCGCCGTCGAGTTCTCGAGCAAATCGGCAGAGATGGCGCTCACCGGAAATTCCGTTTTCTGCCCGAAACAGAGCGCGCCGGCAAACAAAAAGAAAAGGAATTTTTTTTTGATTTTCATAGACAGGACATTCCGGTTTCCAAATCAACCCGAAGATTTTTTTTAGAAAATCTTAACAGTTTGAGGTTCCAAAAATAATCGAAAAATCGACTCTCGCAATCGTTTTATTCTCTGTTTTTCGAATCTATGACAATCGTCACCGGGCCGTCGTTGAGCAGCCTGACTTTCATGTCGGCGCCGAATTCCCCGGTTTGGATTTTTCGCCCCGTCTCAGCCTCAATCGCACAAACGAACTTTTCGTAAATCGGGATGGCGACATCGGGTTTGGATGCTTTGATGTATGACGGACGGTTGCCTTTTTTGGTCAACGCGTGAAGCGTGAACTGGCTCACGACGATAATATCACCCGCCACGTCCTTGACGGATAAATTCATAACGCCGTCCGGATCTGCGAAGATGCGCAAGTTTGTGATTTTGGATGAAAGCCAGTCGATGTCTTCACTAGAATCGGCATCTTCTATACCGACCAACACCAAAAGTCCGGTCTTGATGTCGGCGACGATTTTTCGTTCTATTGTAACCGAAGCTTCAGAAACGCGCTGGACGACAACTCTCATTGTTCCTGCTCGTTTATCGCGCGTTCGTCCTCGAAGTCGTTGGTGCGATAGTGTTCGTCCTCGCCTTCAAGAATCTGGATGTAACTGCGGTAGCGCGACCACGCGATCTCGTCTCTTTCTAGCGCGTCCTTCACGGCGCAATGCGGCTCTTCTTTATGCAGGCAATTGTTGAATTTGCAGTCTTGCTTGAGTGCGAAGAATTCGGGAAAATAATCGCCGATTTCTTCTTTTTGCATGTCGATGATACCGAACCCGCGGATTCCAGGCGTGTCGATGATGCGCGCGTCGAACGACAGGTCGAACATTTCGGCAAACGTCGTCGTGTGCTGGCCTTGCTGGTGTTGCATGGAAATTTCCTTTGTTTTCAAATCCAAAGTCGGTTCGATCGCATTGACCAAAGTCGATTTGCCGACGCCCGAATGTCCTGAAAACATACTCGTTTTTCCGATCATCATGTCCTTGAGCTTGTCGATTCCTTTGCCTTCTTTGGCCGAAACGCGCAGACATTCGTACCCGATTTGCGAATAGACGTGTTGCATGTAAAGTTGCTCGTCGAGCATCGCCTCGTCGAACGTGTCGATTTTGTTGAACACGAGAACCGCTTTGATGTCGTAGGCTTCGGCCGTGACCAAAAACCGGTCGATGAAACTCGTGGTCGTCGGCGGATTGTTTATCGTCACGATCAAAAAGACCTGATCGACATTGGCCGCGATGATGTGGATTTGCTTGGACAGGTTCACCGATTTGCGCACGATATAGTTATCGCGATCGTGGATATTGGTGATCACGCCCCGTACTTCATCGGTCGTTTTGTCGAGTTCGTAATCGACGACATCGCCTACAGCCACAGGATTCGTGCTTCGGATGCCCGAAATGCGCAATTTCCCTTTGATGCGGCAATCGAGAAATTCACCCGATTCGGTCTTGATCGTGTACCAGCTTCCGGTGGATTTGTAGACGGTTCCTGTCATGTCCGCAAAGATAGCTAGTTAAGACGAAAGATAATAGCAAGACTAAAGATGATAGACAAATAGATAATAGACCTTCTCGTTCGCAAAACAGATTTGTCGTTACATCCAGACTGTCTATTATCTATTCGTCTATTATCTACACATCTGTCATCTATTATCTAAAAATCAACCATTAATCACCTTCTCCTGATGCGTAATGCTTTCCTGGTGGATCGCCTTGAAAATCTTGAGCACGAAATCTTCGGTCAGGCCTTTGGTCGAACCTTCGGCAATCATTTTGTCGAGTATTTCGTTCCAGCGTTTGTTCTGCAAAATCGCGACGTTTTTCTCTTTTTTGAGCGCACCGATCTCGTCGGCGACCTTCATGCGATTGCCTAAAACCTCGAGCAATTTGGTGTCGGCTTCGTCGATTTTCATGCGCAGTTTTGCCATTTTCGAATTGAAATCGTCTTCCTCGATCGTCATTTCGCGCATTTTCAAATCGATGAACATCTGTTTCAAAACCGATGGCGTGACTTGTTGGGCCGCGTCGCTCCAGGCGTTATCGGGATCGATGTGGGTTTCGATGATCAAGCCGTCGAAGTTCAGGTCGAGTGCTTGCTGGGCGACGTCTTTGACCATATCGCGACGTCCCGTAATGTGAGACGGATCGTTTATAAGCGGCAAATCGGGGAAACGCGATTGCAATTCGATCGGCAACTGCCACTCGGGAATATTTCTGTATTTCGTTTTCTCGTACGTCGAAAACCCTCTGTGGATCGCGCCGAGGTTGCGGATTCCGGCGTTGTACAATCGTTCGATTCCGCCGATCCAAAGCGCCAGATCCGGGTTCACCGGGTTTTTGACAAGTACGATTTTGTCCGTGCCTTCCAAAGCGTCGGCGATTTCCTGTACGGCGAACGGGTTTACGGTTGTTCGCGCGCCGATCCACAAAACATCGATATCGTGTTCAAGCGCGAGTTTCACATGGGTTGCGTTCGCGACCTCGACAGCCATCGGCAATCCGGTTTCGGCTTTGGCTTTCTGTAGCCATTTGAGTCCGATCGCGCCCACGCCTTCGAATCCTCCGGGACGCGTACGCGGTTTCCAGATTCCGGCGCGGTAAAACGAGACGTCGGAGTTTTTGAGTTCGCGTGCGATTTGCAGCACTTGTTCTTCCGTTTCGGCCGAACACGGACCCGCGATGACGAGCGGATGGTTCAGGTTTAGGGCATCGAGCCAGTTGCGTAGGGATTTATCGTTTTCCATTTTATATTTTGATTTTTTAGAGTCTATCTTAAACTTCGTTATTCGTTATTCGTTATTCGTTATTCGTTATTCGTTATTCGTTATTCGTTATTCGTTATTCGTTATTCGTTATTCTTTTTATTTCATTCGATATGTAGTTTTGAATGTTGAACAATCGATCAACGAACAACGAATGCAGAAGTGTTCCTGAATCGGTTTAATACTTCACGGATTCTTTCTTCCGAAAGACAAAGCGAAAATCGGACATATCGCTCGCCGTTGCTTCCGAAAATCTTGCCAGGCGTAATGAACACGTGTTTTTGATACAACAATTCATCCACGAAAGCTTCTGCGTCCCGAACGGAATCGGGTAATTTCGCCCAAACGAACATACCCACGGAATTCCGGTCGTACGAGCAATCGAGCGAATCGGCGAGTTCGAAAATCAGTTCGCGTCTCCTATCGTAAATTTCATTCTGCTTCGCGAACCACGATTTATCGGATTTCAACGCTTCGACCGCACCTTTCTGTATGCCGTAAAACATGCCCGAATCCATATTGCTTTTCACTTTCAGCACCGCGTCGATCAAGGTTTTGTTACCGATCGCGAACCCGACGCGCCATCCCGATAAATTGAACGTCTTCGAAAGCGAGTTCAATTCCAAAGCTACGTCTTTTGCACCTTCGGCTTCAAAAATAGACAGCGGATTATCGTTCAGGACGAAGCTGTAAGGATTGTCGTTCACCAATAAAATCGAGTACTTTTTGGCGAACGCGACCAGCTTTTCGAACAATTCCAACGATCCGTTCGCACCCGTCGGCATGTGCGGATAATTGACCCACATGATTTTCACTTTCGACAAGTCTTGTTTTTCCAAAACTTCGAAATCGGGTTGCCAATCGTTTGCTTCGGTCAAATCGTAAAACTTCGGGATCGCTCCGACGAGATTCGTCACCGAAGTATACGTCGGATAACCCGGATTCGGGATCAACACCTCATCGCCTTCGTTCAAAAACGCGAGCGAAATGTGCATGATGCCTTCTTTCGAGCCCATGAGCGGCAGGATTTCGGAATCGGAATCGGCTTCGACGCGAAACTGGTTTTGATAGAAATCGGCAATCGCCTTCCGGAATTCGGGCAAACCTTGATAACTTTGATATTGATGCGCGCCGTTGTCGTGCATCGCGTTTTGGATGGCCGAAACCACTTCATCCGAAGGCAGCAAATCGGGGCTTCCGATTCCCATGTTGATTACGGGATTTCCTTTCGAAACCAGTTCGCGAACCTCGCGCAATTTCTGTGAAAAGTAGTACTCTTCTACTGTATTCAATCTGTTGGCTAATCGTATCATCAGATTTTTTATTCTTTATTTTTATTTTTCATTCTCGTTTCTCCGACCAGCTCATCGTATTCCGGCCTTGTATTCTCCTAAAACTTTGAAATGTGTCGTCATAAGCTCCAAAATCTTCTTGGCTTTCTCGTAATGCTTGTATTTTTCGAACACAACATCGACGAAAAACGAGTATTGGAACGGTGTTTCTATGATCGGCATCGATTGGATTTTCGTTAAGTTCAATTTGGATGTCGTCATCATGTTCAACACCGAAGCCAATGCGCCCGGCGTATCGTCGAGTTCGAATTTTATCGATGCTTTGTTGATCTCCTCTTTCGGAATGACCTTGTTCTGCGTCTTGACGATCACAAATCGCGTCATGTTGCTTTTTACCGTGTGGATGCCCGAAGCCAAAACTTCCAATCCGTACATGGGCGCGGCTCTCGGACCGGCAACCGCACCGATTCCCATAAGTTTCTGTTCTTTGATTCTTTGGGCTGTCTCGGCAGTATCGCCACTTTCGACGAGTTTGATGTGCGGATATTGAGCGAAAAAAACCGCGCATTGCAACAACGCGATCGGATGCGAATGCACTTCCTTGATATCTTCTATTTTCTGTCCCGGAAGCGCCATCAAATTCATGTGGATGTTCAGGTAATGCTCGCCTATGATGTGCAAATCGTTCTTGTCGATGAGCGCGTAATTCGGGATGATCGAACCCGCAATCGAGTTCTCTAGCGCCATCACGCCTTTGTGGGCGCGGTTTTCCTTGAGCGAACGCACCAAAGCCTCGAACGACATGCATTCGTCGAGTGCGCTTTCGCCGAAGTATTCGCCGGCAACCTGATGGTGGAACGAACCTTTTATTCCCTGGATCGCTATCGTTAAATCTGTTTCCATTTCCGATTCTAAAAATTTTGGCAAAAAAAAATCCCGACTTGTGGTCGGGATCGTATCGTTTTCTGAATTAATAATCAACTAGAGCAACTATACAGCAATCCCGATTTCCTTGCGGAAATAGAAAAAATTGCTAAAATAAAACCAGTTGCTTCTCATTATGTGCATTGTCTTGGCGGCTAAATTAGAAAATAAAATGCATGCTCGCCTACAAAAGATACAACTTTTAGAAATTTTTAAGGTCTTCGCAATTTAAGTGCAAATGGATGCACAATCTGCAAACGCAAGCCGCGTTATTTTGTTACTTTTGCTCCACGCGAGGCCAATCGGCCAATCGAGACGCAGCTAAATTCACGCACATGAGTATCGAAGTCAGCAACATTTCCAAAAGTTACGGGACGCAAAAAGCGCTCGACAACGTGTCCTTTTCGGTCAAGAAAGGCGAAATCGTAGGCTTTTTGGGCCCGAACGGAGCCGGGAAATCGACACTCATGAAAATCCTGACGACGTATATCAATGCCGATTCGGGTTCGGCTGCCGTAAACGGTTTCGATGTTTCTTCCGATGAGAAATCGGTACAGAAATCGGTGGGATATTTGCCCGAGCACAATCCGCTTTACCTCGATTTGTACGTGCGCGAATATTTGGGTTTCAACGCCGATGTGTACGGAGTCGGGAAAAACCGCGTCGAGGAAGTCATCGAACTCACCGGGCTTACACCCGAAAGCCATAAAAAAATCGGACAACTTTCCAAGGGTTATCGCCAACGCGTCGGGCTTGCCAATGCGCTTTTGCACAATCCGGACGTCTTGATTCTGGACGAACCTACGACCGGACTCGATCCGAACCAGCTTGTCGAAATCCGGAGCGTGATCAAAAACGCGGGCAAAGACAAGACGGTTTTCCTTTCTACGCACATCATGCAGGAAGTAGAGGCGATCTGCGACCGCGTGATCATCATCGACCACGGTAAAATCAAGGCCGATAACCGACTCGAGAAAATCAAGGAAGTAGACGAGCAGATCATCGAAGTGGAATTCGACAAAGCGGTTTCACAAGAAGTGATCGACACGATTCCGAGCCTTCACTACTCCAAAAAGGTTTCGGACACGAATTGGGAATTGACATTCGCAACAGACAAAGACATGCGTCCGTCGATTTTTGACTTTGCACAACAGAATGGTTTGAAGACACTTCAGCTCAACCAGAAAAACAAAAACCTGGAAACGGTTTTCCGTGAGATGACTAAGAAATAATTTAGTTTTAGCCACGAATTACACGAATGCCACTAATAAATACTATCCGAATCAGTGACATCCGTGTAATTCGTGGCTACTTTAAAGTTAGTGGACGAAACGCAGCGAATGAAAAGCGGTTTCCATCAAATCGGAATGTTTTTCTTTATCATTGCTCATAAAAGTCACGATCACATCGGCCGTGTCGATTTTGTGTAAATACACCGCCGATCCATACTTCCAACCTTTTCCGAACGCACAATTGAACTCGAAAAAACTCGAGCCGCCCCAATCGGCGTTGAATTCTTTTTTGACTGCTTTTGGATCGAAGGACGCAATTTCAGTTTCATTTCCGCCCGTCATGTTCAATCCGTTGGACATGTTGATGCCAATGTAGAGTTTGTTCGGGTCGATCATGGTAACGTTCGGATCGTTGAGCGATTTTTTGTATTCGTCTAACAACGGTTTCATCGAAAAAATAGAATAGCGCACTTCCATCGTTTTGGCTTCGTTGACGATCGCGAACGAGTATTGAAGGTCACCGTTATCGATTACGGGAACGGCTTTATATCCGGCGGGCATCTCGAATTGAAGTCCGTTTTGCTCCAATTGCTTTTTGAACGCCTCTGGAATTTGGGCATGGGCCGAAAAAGCGACGAAAGCGAACAACAAAAACAGTTTTTTCATCAGTTGTCGAAAATTACGCGTCCCGACCAATGTTCTATCACATCTACAGTCGCAGGTTGGGATTTACAGATGATGTTGCCCGTGCTGTACATATTGCCCGACAACGTCTGTACCGGATGCACGATCATATCGTTGCTGCCGCGATGGAACACCTTGATTTCGTCGGCAAGCAGATTTTCGCCTTCGAATCTTCCGATTCCGTCGTAAAAGTTAAGCAACATTTGGTTCGTATGACCCGTTACGTAAAATCCGGCAACGTGGTTGCTTTCGATCACGAGCTGTCCGTTGTCGACCTCAACGTGGAAATCGCCCGTGCCGACGCCTCCGAAGAAATCCATAGAAAACAAGCGCAGGATCGGATAGTGCAGCACGCCGTCCGAAGTGATGTCTTTTTCTGTATTGGAATAAATCTCTTCTATGTTCGGAGCGGTGACGAATACTTTAGTTTGGCCGTAGGAGCGCATCAGGTTGCAGCCCGAATCGTCTTTTAACGTGAGCATGCCGTTGTCGATCTTGACTTCTACATCGTCTATGATGTTTTCTCCCGATCGGATCGTGATTTCGTAATCGGGGCCTTCCTTGACGACCAAAGCGATTCCCGTGAAAACCGAAATTTTCGTGAATGGGGTTTGGGAAACGTCTACGGCTTTGCTCGTGACCGCGCCAGTACTTTTAAAGCAACTGTCAGACGCGCCGCACGATGCGAGCGACAAAAGGACAAATAATGCGATGAATTTTTTCATATCAAATCCTTGCTCCGATTCCTATTTCGATGGCTTCGGCACGACCACCGTGGGCTTTGAGTGCGACTCCGCCAAAAAACTTTTTGTGCACGTAATACTTCATCCCGACGCGCTGGTACATGTCGATCTCGTACTTGAACGGCTTGTAGACGTAATAACCGAGTTGGGTTTCTACCGAAAGCCTGTTGATGAACAACTCGTGCCCTACGAAAACACCGATCCTCTTATAATCGGTATTCGGGTCGAGATACGGCCTGTCGGGATAAGCCACAGACGAATATCGGATAAATTCCTTGAGATACATCGAAAAGAACACGTCGGTACCGAGTTGGAGCGCGCTTTTGCGTCCTATGCGTTTATCGACGGCCAATCCTATGTGATAGAACGGATATTGGCCGCTGTTCGTAATCGGGCTTTCGCTTATGCCCGTTCGAAAATACAAACTGTAACGCAACGGTTCCCTGTATGATTTTCTCGGAAGCGTGTCACCCGTGCGGTATTCGGGCTGCTTTTCGTCGAGGTTGTAATTGATTCCGACGTTGGCTGCATACGTATTGATGCCGCTGTTAGGCGATTTGATGCGGCCGTTCGAGAAATGCGTGAACATCAATCCGGCCTGGATGCCGAAACGACCGACGATATTTTCCTTTTTGAAATTGAGAAGGAACAGGTTGCTGCTCATCAGGCGCGAGCCGAAAGCGTTGTTCTTGAAATTCGTCTGCTTGTCATATGGATGCGTCGCAAACCCGATTCCTTGCGAAATCCTAAATTGCAAATGACGCTTCAGAAAATAAAAATTGTAATGCAACGCTAACGCATACGCCTCGCCCAGATGGATGTTCTTGAAATCCTGATATTGGAACGACATGCCGTAATCTGGATAATTGTAGGCTTGCTGCCATTCTTTTTCCCCGAACGTCTGGCGGTTTATCGAGATGAGCATGCCTTCGGGATGCCCAGTGATCAGATGCGTGATGTCGTTGGTGTGTTTGTAGATGTTGCCACGGAAATACGAAACCTCGACGTTCGTGGTTTCTTTGGGCAGATCGAGCTTGGATTTCTGGATCGAATCGGCCGCGACCGTCAAATCCTGGGCCGAAACCAAGCAGGAAAAAAGCAAGAACAAGCCGAAATAGATGCGATTCATTGGGTTGGGAAAGCGCAAATATATATAAAGTGCTTGAGTGCTGACGTGCTGAAGTGCTAAAGTTCCCATGAATCGGATTTGAAACTTGACATACTTTAGAACGCCCAGACTTAAGTACTTGAGCACTTCAGCGTTTAAAATACCGCGCGCGCAATCGCCTTGATATTCTCGGCCTTTCCCATCGAATAATAATGCAGTACAGGAATCCCGGCCTTGATCAGTTCGCGGCTTTGCTCGATACACCATTCGATGCCGATCTGTTTGATCGCGTCGTTGTCTTTCGCCTTCACGACCGCCATGATCAAATCGTCGGGCAGATCGACCGAAAAGCGATGCGGAATCTGGTTGAGCTGTTTTTTGGTCGCGATCGGTTTCAAACCCGGAATGATCGGAACCGTGATACCGTTTGCGCGGCATTTGTCGACGAAATCGAAAAACTTCTTGTTGTCGAAGAACATCTGTGTGACGATATAATCGGCTCCATTCTTGATTTTTTGCTTGAGGAAATAAATGTCCGAATCGAGACTCGGCGCTTCCATGTGTTTTTCGGGATAAGCCGCCACTCCGATACAAAAATTCGTCGTGTTCACGTTCTTGAGATCGCTATCGAGATAAATCCCGCTGTTCAGGTTCGAAATTTGGGAAACGAGCTCAGACGCATAATGATGGCCTTCGTTTTCGGCTTTGAAATATATTTCCGACTTGATCGCGTCTCCCCGCAAAGCCACCACATTTTCGATGCCGAGGAAGTCGAGGTCGATCAATAAGTTCTCCGTATCTTCTTTGGTAAAACCTCCGCAAAGCACGTGCGGCACGGCATCGACCTGATATTTGTTTTGGATCGCGGCGCAAATCCCAACCGTACCGGGGCGCTTTTTAACGACTTTCTTTTGCAGCAAACCGTTGTCGAGTTCCTTGAATTCGTATTCCTCGCGATGGTAAGTCACGTCTATGAACGGCGGATTGAATTCCATCAAAGGATCGATCCCGTCGAAAATAGATTGTATGTTCTGACCTTTCAATGGCGGCAAAATCTCAAAAGAGAAAAGGGTTTTGCCGTTGGCGTTTTGGATGTGTTCGGTTACTTTCATATGTAGCTTTGCCGTGAATTTTTGACACGAATGACACGAATATCACTAATCGTATAGGTGTAAAATCTTAACTTTTTAATTTATGACACGAAATCATTTGTGAAATTCGTGTCATTCGTGGCTTATCCATCCTCAATATTTTAGATTAAACCACTTGCAACTTGTCACGAAGCATTTGTGAGATTCGTGAGATTCGTGGCTAAATCAATCCGCGATGTTCGGGTTTAGCCATTTTGTCGCCTCGAGAACCGAGATTCCACGGCGTTTCGCATAATCCTCAACCTGATCTTCCTTAATTTTTCCAAGCCCGAAATACTTGCTCTCCGGATGCGCGAAATAGTAGCCGGACACGGACGAAGCCGGCCACATCGCCATGCTTTCGGTGAGCGTCACGCCTATCTCTTTTTCGACGTTGAGCAATTTCCATATCGTCGGTTTTTCAAGGTGGTCAGGACAAGCCGGATAACCCGGAGCCGGACGTATTCCTTTATATTCCTCGGCAATCAATTCTTCGTTCGACAATGTTTCGTCTGACGCATAACCCCAAATTTCCTTTCGGATTTTCTCGTGTAAATATTCGGCGAACGCTTCCGCAAAACGGTCGGCGAGCGCTTTGACCATGATCGAATTGTAATCGTCGTGGTCTTTTTCGAATTCGGCGGCCCATTCGTCTACGCCAAAACCTGTCGTCACGCAAAACGCTCCGAAATAGTCTTGCTTTCCGGATGATTTTGGAGCGATGAAATCGGACAAGGCCAGGTTCGGTGCGCCTTTCGTTTTCTGCGATTGTTGACGCAACGTGAGGAATTTGACGAGTTCATTTCCGTTTTCGTCCGAAACTTGAATATCGTCGTCATCGACCGTATTGGCGGGATAAATCCCATAGATTCCCGAGGCCGTCAATTTGTTTTCGGAAATGATGGTGTCGAGCATGTTCTTCGCATCCGCAAACAAATCGGCGGCCTCTTTTCCGACAATCTCATCGGTCAAGATCGCGGGATATTTGCCGTGCAATTCCCAAGTGCGGAAAAACGGCGTCCAGTCGATATAAGGAACGAGTTCGCCAATCGGGATCTCGATTTTTCGAGTTCCGATAAAGTTCGGCTTGACCGGAGAAAACTCGAGCTTCAATTTATTTTCGCGCGCTTGTGCGATCGTCAGGAAATCCTTTTCGCGACCACGGTTCAGGTAACCGTCGCGCAATTTGTCGTATTCCGATTTTAATGCAGACGAATATTCGATCTTGTCCTTTCCGAGCAAACTTCCCGCAACGGTCACGGCTCTCGACGCATCGTTCACGTGGACGACGGTTTCTTTGTATTCGGGTGCGATTTTTACCGCGGTATGGGCTCTCGAAGTCGTCGCACCGCCAATCATCATCGGGATTTTGATGCCGAGACGATCCATTTCTTTGGCGAGATAGACCATTTCGTCGAGCGATGGCGTGATCAATCCTGACAAACCAATGATGTCGACGTTTTCTTTTTGTGCCGCTTCGATGATTTTTTCCGGCGGAACCATCACTCCGAGATCGATGATTTCATAATTATTACAGCCAAGAACGACCGACACGATGTTTTTTCCGATGTCGTGCACGTCGCCTTTCACGGTCGCCATCAAAATTTTTCCGGCGGATTGCGATGTTCCGTCTTTCTCGGCTTCGATGAACGGAAGCAGATACGCCACGGCTTTTTTCATCACGCGGGCCGATTTTACGACTTGCGGAAGGAACATTTTCCCCGACCCGAACAAATCGCCGACGACGTTCATTCCCGCCATCAGATTATTTTCGATCACGTGTATCGGACGTTCCGATTGCTGGCGCGCTTCTTCGACATCGACCTCGATAAATTCGTCGATTCCTTTGACGAGAGCGTGAGTAAGACGTTCCTGCAAAGGCGCACTTCTCCATTCCTGTGCCGCTTTTTCGACGGTTTTGGATTCGCCTTTGAAGGTTTCGGCCAAGTCGAGAAGCCGTTCGGTCGCGTCGTCACGTCGGTCGAGCAAAACGTCTTCGACCGCTTCGAGCAAATCTTTGGGGATTTCGTCGTACACCTCGAGCATTTCAGGGTTTACGATGCCCATTGTCATGCCGTTTTGGATCGCATGATACAGGAAAGCGGAATGCATCGCTTCACGAACTTTATCGTTTCCGCGGAACGAGAACGAAACGTTGCTGACTCCGCCCGAAATATTGGCATACGGCAGGTTTTCGCGAATCCATTTGGTCGCACGGAAGAAATCGAGTGCGTTCAGACGGTGTTCTTCCATGCCCGTCGCGACCGGGAAAATATTCGGGTCGAAAATGATGTCTTCTGCCGGAAATCCGACTTTATCGACCAAAATATCGTACGATCTTTTACAGATTTCGATGCGTCTTTGGTAATTGTCTGCCTGCCCGACTTCGTCAAAAGCCATCACGATCACGGCCGCACCATAACGCTTGATTTTTTTGGCGTGGTCGATGAAAACGTCCTCGCCTTCCTTAAGCGAAATCGAGTTCACGACGCCTTTGCCCTGCACGACTTGCAGACCGGCTTCGATGATTTCCCATTTCGAGGAATCGATCATGACGGGAACGCGCGCAATATCCGGTTCGGCGGCAATCAAATTGAGGAATTTGGTCATGGCCGCGACGCCGTCGAGCATGCCTTCGTCCATGTTGATGTCGATGATCTGGGCGCCTCCTTCCACTTGTCCGCGTGCGATGTCGAGGGCTTCGTCGTATTGTTCGTCTTTGATCAGACGCAAAAATTTGCGCGAACCGGTCACGTTGGTGCGCTCGCCTACGTTGATGAAGTTGGTTTCGGGCGTAACGATCAGTGGTTCGAGACCGGAGAGTCGCAGGTATTTTTGTTGTTCTGGCATATTTTCTTAGCCACAGATGGCTTTTTCTTTGCCACAAATGACACGAATTTCACTAATCTTATTTGTATAATTCGTGACATTTGTGGCTCACTTTCATATCGTTTCTAAAATTTTTCGCGGCTTGTAATTCGCAGCGACTTCTGCAATCAATTTTATGTGTTCTGGCGTCGTGCCGCAGCAACCGCCGATGATGTTGACGAGATTTTCGTCGAGATAATCCTTGATCAACGCCTGCATTTCTTCAGGTGTTTGGTCGTATTGGCCGAAAGCGTTTGGTAAACCGGCGTTCGGGTGGGCCGAAATATTGAGGTTCGTGTTGTGTGCAAGACGTTTCAGATACGGGCGCAATTGATCGGCTCCGAGCGCGCAATTGAACCCGACCGAAAGCAACGGAATGTGCGAAATCGAAATCAAGAACGCTTCGACGGTTTGGCCCGAAAGCGTTCTGCCTGAAGCATCGGTGATCGTTCCCGAAACCATCACAGGAATGTCGAGATTGCGCTCGTCTTTTACTTCTTCGATCGCGAACAAAGCGGCCTTCGCATTCAAAGTATCGAAAATCGTTTCTACGAGAAGAATGTCGCAACCGCCATCAATCAAAGCTTCGACCTGTTCTTTATAGGCGATTCTGAGTTCGTTGAACGTAATGGCGCGGAAACCCGGATCGTTTACGTCTGGAGACAAACTCGCCGTTCTGTTCGTCGGACCGATCGAACCTGCCACGAAACGTGGTCTATCAGGATTTTGGGCCGTGAATTCGTCGGCGGCTTCGCGTGCGAGTTTTGCCGATTCGAAATTGAGTTCATAGACGAGATCTTCCATGTGGTAGTCCGCCATTCCGATTGTCGTGCCTGAGAACGTGTTGGTTTCTACGATGTCTGCACCCGCCGCGAAATATTGGCGGTGCACGTCTTTGATCGCTTCGGGCTGCGTCAAAGTCAGCAAATCGTTATTGCCTTTTAACGGATGTGGGAAATCCTTGAAACGTTCGCCCCGGTAGTCTTCTTCGCTGAAATTGTAGCGCTGCAACATGGTTCCCATCGCGCCGTCGAGCACGAGGATCCGCTTTTGGATGGCTTCTTGTATTTTGGACATAGTCTTTTGTTTTTGGCCACGAATGGCACGAATATCACTAATCAAAATAGAAGTGAAATTTGTGTCACTTGTGGCTGAATCAGCACGAAATACGAAAACACACGTCGTGCGACTAAAACATAAAAACCGTTATTGAAAGGGTGGGAATTTCTCGAGTTATCTGTCCGGGAAAACGTCCGGTAGAATGTAGCACCTTCTTAAGATTAAGGGTTGCTAAGGCTTCGTCGGGTCTAGTCCCTCGGCCTTTCGTGATAACGGCATGATGTAAATGAACGCTGCAAAGTAACGGCATTTCTGCGACGATTGCAACACGAAAAACGATAAAATGTTTTACCGCGTAATTTCCTACACGATTGTAATATTCCGCAATCGGTTGCGTTCTGGTTGGACCTAATCAATACGTTATGAAAAAGTATGTTTTCGGGCTTGCGTTTTGGCTTGCCTTTGTTTCGGTTTCGTGTAGCAGTGACGATTCGAATTCCCAAACTGAGGATCCGTTCTTCAACATCAATGTCGGAAGTAAATGGGTTTATCGCAATTATTACAGCTGGAATGACACGCCACAAGCTTTCGCAGAAGGCGCACTCGACACCGTAGCCATCACAGGAACGCAGGTCGTGCAGGGATTGACTTTCGCTGTCAAAACGGTCCGACAAGGCGGAAATACTATCCGGGAAACTTTAGTTCGAGTGAACAACCAAGGGCATTTGGTCGAGATTTGGCCAAGCGATACGCTCGAAACCGTCACCGAAACTACAGGCCTCGTTTTACATCCTGGAACGGACAGCAATTACAGCTATACCTATCCTGCAATTCTTGTTTCGGACATCGGCGACATCGTCAATCAACTAGTACCGCCCGCTACAATCACCGTCGAAAACAACGATTACTTCGCCTATTTCTTTCAAGGAACTTTTACTCCAAACGTCGAAGGTCCTGAATTTTTCACTAAAACTTTTGGCGACCATTACGCGCCGGGAATCGGCATGATAAAATCGGTCAACAAGGCAATTTCTGGAACCGGAACCTACGAAAGGCGTTTGATTTCTTACGATTTGCAATAGACCGACGCGGGCGCTGTTGAAAAAATCGGATTCAGGATTCGCGAAAGCTGGTCGTATTCGATCAAAAAAGCATCGTGCCCATGGACCGAACGGATTTCGTGATACGATATGTTTTGTTTGAATGGACGCAGTTCCGAAACGTCGATCCTGTTTTCTTCTGCCAAATAAAACTGATCCGAATCGACGGAAACAATCGTAATTTGAGCCGAAATCCGGGATGCGACATCTATAAAGTTTCCGCAGTTTCGAGTGATGTCTACGGTTTTCAAAAGATGGTTCATCAATTTATACGACGCCAATCTGAAACGGTTCTGGAGTTTATGGCCATGTGAAAAAAGCCAGTTTTCGATTTCGTAACGATTTTCGGATTTTTCGCGGTTGAACCGTAGCGTCAGCGATTGTGGCGTGCGATATAACAACATCGCGTGAAGTCTCGCATCGTGGATCGGTTCGTCGGAATTATTGAGAATTTGATCCTGGACAAGCACATTGGCGATGACCCAATCGGTGGCTTTCCAATCGGATGCGATCGGAATAAGATGTTCGAGAGCATTTGGTCGGAGCGCTGCCATTTCCCAGGCGATTCCGCCGCCAAGGCTTCCGCCGATGATCGCGAAAAGATGGTCGACTTCGAGTCGTTGCAAACCTTTCCAGAAGATTTGGGCGATGTCGCGAGCGGTGAAGTCTTTGTAATTTTCGATCAGGTTTTCGGGATTTTGGTCGTATCCGTTTCCGGGAACGTTGAACGCGATTACGGTGAAATGATTTGTATCGATCGTTTTTTCTTTTCCGATAAGATTTTGCCACCAGCCGTTTTTTCCTGAAACCGTCGAGTTTCCGGTAAGTGCGTGATTTACGAGAACGATCGGCGCGGTTCCCATTTCGGGCCCGAAAGTTTCGTAGAACAGGTTCAGGTTTAGGGTTTTTCCTGATTCGAGTGCGTGGTTGGCTATATGGAGTTTGTGGAGATTTTCCATGAGGTGATCTGATTTTGACAATCATTAAAAACCGTCCGCCACCAAAGCTTTGGACGGTTTAAAAACAAACCAAACAAAAACAAGTTTTTACGTCTGCCGACGCTATTTTTAGCCACGAATTTCATGGATAGCATTACGAAAGCATTTGTGAAATTCGTGACATTAGTGGCCGCTTATATTTTTTGAGACGCTTTGATCGTTTCGAAAACAGCTTTCAAATCGGCCTTCAGATCTTCGATGTCCTCAAGCCCAACCGAAAGTCGGATCAGGTCTTTTGTCACGCCAGTCGCCAATTGCTCATCGTCCGACAACTGTTGGTGCGTCGTACTTGCCGGATGGATGATCAGCGATTTCGTATCTCCGATGTTTGCCAAAAGCGAGAACAACTTGGTTTCGCTCGCTACTTTTTTTGCGGCTTCGAACCCACCTTTAAGACCGAACGTCACGATTCCCGATTGGCCTTCGGGCAAGTATTTGTTGGCGAGTTCCCTAAATTTCGACGTTGGCAATCCGGGATAATTCACCCATGCGACTTCTTCTCGTTTTTCGAGCCAAAGCGCGAGCTTCAACGCATTGTCGCTGTGTTTCTTGATTCGGATGTCGAGCGTTTCCAAACCTTGGATCGTTTGAAAAGCGTTGAACGGACTCAATGCAGCCCCGAAATCGCGCAAGCCTTCAATACGGACTTTGGCGATGAACGCAGCCGGACCGAGCACTTCGTGGTACACCAATCCGTGGTAACCCGGAGAAGGTTCGGTGAATTCGGGGAATTTCCCGTTCGACCAATCGAATTTTCCGGCGTCGATGATCACGCCTCCGAGCGACGTGCCGTTACCCGAAATGTATTTGGTAAGCGAATGGATGACAATGTCCGCTCCGTGATCGATCGGATTCAGCAAATAAGGCGTGGCGACCGTATTGTCTACGATAAATGGTACTTTGAACGCTTTGGCTTGTTGTGAAATCGCATCGAGATCAAGCACGTCGAGTTTTGGGTTTCCAAGGCTTTCGGCAAAAAAAACACGTGTATTTTCCTTTGCGGCTTTGGTAAAGTTTTCAGGATCGGAAGGATCGACGAACGTAGTCGTAATGCCGAGTCGCGGCAAGGTTACGCTTAACAGATTGTACGTTCCGCCGTAAAGAGAATTCGACGCGACGACGTGATCGCCCGAACGCAACAAAACGAGTAAAGCAGTCGTCAATGCCGCCGTGCCTGAAGAAGTCACGACCGCTCCTATTCCGCCTTCGAGCGCGGCAAGTCGTTGTTCGAGCACGTCATTTGTCGGGTTGTTGAGCCTTGTGTAGATGAAACCCGGTTCGGCCAATCCGAAAAGGTTCGCGGCGTGATCGGCGTCGTTGAAGACGTAAGAGGTCGTTTGATAAATCGGCACGGCGCGTGTCCCGGCATTTTTGGTTACGTCGTGGCCTGCGTGAAGTGCGTTGGTGGAAAATTTTTGTGTGCTCATGGTTTCAGAATTTAGAATTTGTGAAATGTGATTTGTGAGGTGCAATGCTTTGGATTTTCAGATTGACAGATTTTCATATTGATGGAATTTTGCGGCTCCGGAGTTTCGGGATGGAATTCCCATAAATGAAAAAAGCCCCTTTGGATGGCTTACCAAAAGGGCTTCGAAATACACAAATTATAACAGATTATGTCGTTCGCATGCGGCAATGGTGCGCCTGTCCGGATTTCGGAGGACAACAACACATATTTTTAGACATTACCCGCATCTTTAATTTTTTATTTTTTGATTGTTTATTTTTTTATTCTTCGGATGTCTGAAGACGATTGGAATTTTGGTTTTGGAATTTCAAAAAAAAACCTCCCGTTTTGCGGGAGGCATTTCTATACTGAACATTCACTTTCAGCCAATAGTATATCCCGCGGAATTTCCGGTTTTACAGATACACATATGACAAATCGTGAATTGCATTTCTTTGTTTTTTCGTTCTCACAAACTTCTAAAGTATTTTTTTATCTGCCAAATTAAATTTACGATTTTAACAGAAAACGTTATCGATATGCACCATTACTACTACGTAATATATCTTTTTTCACTGTCTGATTTCTAACGCATTCAAGCATATGACACCCGTTTGAACAATTTGCATTTTTTTGCATTTCTTACTGCATCGATTTCCTATATTTGCAGCCGAAAAAGAGGAAAAATTTGACTGATTGCAACCTCATTAAAAAATGCTAAAGCAGATTTTTCTCCTTTAGCGCACGGCCGCAATCTTCCTCCTAACTATCTAAATTAAAAGATTATGGCTTATTTCTTTACGTCGGAGTCTGTGAGTGAAGGACATCCAGACAAGGTTGCCGACCAGATTTCGGACGCGCTCATCGATAACTTTTTGGCATTCGACCCAGAGTCTAAAGTGGCTTGTGAAACGCTTGTGACAACTGGTCAGGTCGTTCTTGCCGGTGAAGTGAAGTCAAAAACATATCTCGATGTACAACAGATTGCGCGCGACGTGATCAAGAAAATCGGATATACGAAAAGCGAATATATGTTCGAGGCGAATTCGTGCGGGATTTTGTCGGCAATCCACGAACAATCCAGCGACATCAACCAAGGCGTTGACCGCGCGAGCAAAGAAGACCAAGGCGCAGGCGATCAGGGAATGATGTTCGGATACGCGACCAACGAAACCGACGATTACATGCCGTTGGCGCTCGATTTGTCGCACAAATTACTTCAGGAACTCGCTGCTTTGAGACGTGAGAACGACGCTATCAAATACCTTCGTCCCGACGCCAAATCACAGGTTACACTTGAATACGACGACAACAACAAGCCGGCGCGTATTGATGCTATCGTAATTTCTACGCAGCACGACGATTTCGCCGAAGAGGCCGAAATGCTTGCGAAAATCAAGAAAGATATCATCGACATACTGATTCCGAGAATCATCGCGAAGTATCCGAAATATGCGCATTTGTTCAATGACAGCATCCATTATCACATCAACCCTACCGGTAAATTCGTGATCGGCGGACCGCACGGCGATACCGGTTTGACAGGACGCAAAATCATCGTTGATACGTATGGTGGAAAAGGTGCTCACGGAGGCGGTGCTTTCTCTGGAAAAGACCCATCAAAAGTAGACCGTTCGGCTGCTTACGCTACGCGTCACATCGCCAAAAACCTTGTGGCTGCGGGTGTTGCAGATGAAATTTTGGTTCAGGTTTCATACGCTATCGGGGTTGCGAAACCGATGGGGATTTTCGTCGAAACCTACGGAACGTCGAAAGTGAATCTGTCCGATGGGGAAATCGCGAAAAAAGTCGAGAATATTTTCGATATGCGCCCTTATTTCATTGAGCAACGTTTGAAACTCAGAAACCCGATTTACAGCGAAACTGCGGCATACGGCCACATGGGACGTAAACCGGAAACGGTTTCCAAGACGTTCAAAAACCCTTACGGTGATGAAAAAACCGTTTCTGTCGAGTTGTTTACTTGGGAGAAGTTGGATTTTGTTGATAAGGTAAAGGCTGAATTTGGATTGTAAAATCTAAATTGTTTGAGATATAAACCGCGACTTTGATCGCGGTTTTTTTTATGCTTCGGCGCAAGCTGCGCTGGAAGGTTTCGCTTGCCAGCTGGGCTTTCTTTTGTCTGGCAACAAAAGAAACAATCCCGAAGCATCGGGAGCCTTAAGCGCGACCGCGAAGGCGACCTGACATTGCCTTGCTTCGAAGGACGTTTGATTTCGACGAAGGAGAAATCTGGAAAGACTTCCGTCAAAGACATACAACAGACTCTCTTAGGAGGATTTTTGGCGCAGCTTGCAAGCCAAAAATCAATAAACACTTCCTATTAGTCGCGGCGTCATTAAATTGGCGTCAAGAAAAACGGCTCAGGATGCCGCAAAAAATGAAATACTGTCTGAGCGCAGCGAAATCGAAGATTCACGAATACCTTAAAAAACAATATTAGCGCGTGAGTAGTTTATTTCATTTGCGCAGCCGTGCCGGTTTTTAGCCAATTTGTGCGCTGCCTTGATTTTTTGCTTCTTTTGCATCAAGGCAAAAGAAGACCCGCTGGCAAGCGAAACAATACACAACAAAAAAGCGAAACACCGTTTCGCTTCTTAAATTCCAAATAGAAATTAAATCAAAGATTATACTTCATACTAAAAACCACATACCGTGGCTGCACGAAATACTGCGAATTCGTCACGCGGAACTGGTCGAAACTGTTGTCGTTTAGTGAAGTCGTATTCAACAAATTCGTCGCGGCGAGCTTATATTCCCATTTGCTGTCTTTCTTTTGGTAAATAAGGCTTGCCGTAAGGAAATCGTACTCGTTGTTGACCTTGTTCGCGTTGTCTTTGTTGTAATAATGGTAAAATTCGTATTCGGCCACGAACGAGAACGCCTTGAGAAAATAATAATCGAGTCGTACGAACGGTTGATCGGTGTAAAAAGTCTGGTCGTTGTAATCGTTGATCGTATAATTGTAGCCGATCTCGATGTTCGGTATTTTACGGAAATTGGTCGAAGCACTCAAACGATACGTTTGCGTAAAACTTTCCGTAGTGCGTCTTTGCTCGTCCAAAGTGCCGTTACCCGAATCCGGGACAAGCACGATGTTGTTGAATTTCGACCAGTTCATCGAAGCCGTAAATTGGGCTTTGTAATATTTGAGGAACGAACGCCCGTAACTTCCCATTCCCGATAGCGTCTCGTCGGCAAAACGCGAATTGAAAGGCGTGTTGCTTTGGTTCACACCGTCAAAAAACGCTTGATTCTTGACCGCATCGGTACGTCTGGTGTAAGTGATGTTTCCGAAAATGTTCTCGAAATTGAACATGTTGTATCTGAAATAACGCAACGAATGCACCTGCGAAGTCGCGTTTTCCAACGCGCGGTTCCCTCTGAACAAACTGTTGTAATTCGAGAAAACGTAACCTTCGGCAAGCTGGTTGATGTCGGTAAAATCGTTCGTAAGAGAGAAATTATACGTAAGCGTCTCCGACTTCCTGATTTGCCACAACGCATAAAAATCGGGCAAAAATTTAAAGAAGTCGCGTTTGAAACCGCTATCGTTCTGCTCATTGTCCATCATATAAGTGTGTACGCTGAATCCCGGATTGATCGTGAATTGCCCGAACAACAATTTGTAATGCAACCCCACGAAAGCGTCGTTGAACGTATAATTCACATCGTTCTTGTTCTCGTGCGAATCGAGCGTATTGACCGTTTCGTTATCGAGCATTTGGTAAATGCGTGAATCGAAATTCTGGTGCGAATACGTGTCGCCAAGCGTGATGTTGATGTTGCTCTTCGGCGTCAACATGTAGTAATAATCGACCTTCGTGTCAAATTTGTTGGTCTTCACGAAACGTTGCTGATTGATGTCGTTGCGCAATTGACCCGAAACATAATCGGTCAAATTGAACGGCTGGGTCGCGAGATTGGCATTGTAGAACGGATCTTCGTTTTGATACAGGTGCTGCATTTCCACGGCAAAAACGTTCTTGTCGTTGAGCGTGTAATACAAACTTAAATTCTGGTTGAACGAAATCGGATCCTGCTCTTTTTTCGTAAAGATATTCTCGGTGGTCGAAGCACCGTTCACGACCGATTCACGAAGCAAATTGTTGCTCTCGTCCTGTTTCGACGTCTTTAGCAAAGCATCGTAGTCGAACTGGAAATTCGCGTTCGGCTTGTACGACGAACTTAATTTGAACAATCCGAAACTGCTTTTCTGGCGTGCGTTTTCCTCGCGGTTTTCCTGAGTGTCTTCTTCCAGATAATCGGTTTGGGAAGTGGTCTGCATGTCGGTTTTCGATCGCGAAAGGATTCCGAATCCGCTTATCGTCCAGCTTTTCGACGGATTGTAAGCGAAGTTGGCCGCTCCGAAGTCAGTGTCGATTTCCTTGGCGCGATTGTTCCGCAACATCGAAATCCCCAAATCGTTGGACGAGACGTTGAAATTCGTGCCGCCTTTGCGCATCATCGAACGGAATCCGCCCGTCATCTTGAAATAATCCTGTATCGTAAGCGGAAGCTCCCCGATGTTATTGAAATTCGTGATCAAGTTCACGCTGTATTTCGGGCTGTAATAGAACAATTTCGGATTGACCAAAAAACGGCTTTCCTCATGTCCGACGCCCGTTCCCGCAGTCAGATCGCCAAACCAGAAATTCTTCTTGCCTTCTTTGAGCTTGATGTTCATGGCCACGCTTTCCTCGTTGTTTTCAAGCCCTTTGAGCTGGCTGACTTCGTTGAAATTGCGCAACACCTGGACTTTGTCTATCGCATCTGCCGGGATGTTCTTCACACCGAGTTTGGTGTCGCCGTCGAAGAAATCCTTGCCTTCGACCATAAGTTTCTGTACTTTTTTGCCTTCGACCTCGACTTCTCCGTCGGCATTGACTTCGACTCCGGGCAATTTTTTGAGTACGTCCTCGAGTTTGCGTTCGGTTCCGGTCTTGAACGAATCGGCGTTGTATGAAATCGTGTCGCCGCTTATGGAAACCGGCATTTCGCGTACGATTTCAACGGCATCGAGCTCGATTCCGCCGGCTTCCATCGTGATTTTCTGCGTCATGTTCTCGGTTGTGGTCGTTACGCTGATTTCTTTGTTGGCCATTCCGAGATAACTCACCTTGATCGTGTACGCGGTAGAAGGTTTGAGATTGAGCACGAAACGTCCTTTGTCGTTCGTGATCGCATAAGCGTCCATGCCTTTCGTGGCGACGTTCACGGCCATCACGTTGGCCATTTCGAGTGGCTTGCCGTCGTTGTCGACGATGTTGCCGTCCATGCGTATGTTTTGGGAAAAAGCCGAAACGGACACAAGCCCGAATAGGCAAAGAATAAAATTCCTCATGTGTGTTGGATTGAAAAAGCCACGAATCGCACGATCACACAAGTCATAATTTGTGCAATTCGTGTCATTCGTGGCTAATAATTAGTTCATGCGGATTTGCATGCGGTTCTGTCCAGGTCCGCCCTGGCCTTGCATTTCGCGCATTTCTTCCATTTTCTTGATCACGATCTCGTCGTATTCCTTCTGGGTGACTTTATCGCCTTTGGTCGGCGCTTTGATCACGACTTTGTCTTTCGGATTCAGGACGACTTTCGAACACAACACTACGGTTTTCCCATCGTTGATTTCAAGAATCAATCCCGGTAAACCCCAATAACTTTCGGGTCCTTGGTTCACCGGAATTTCGGGCGTATACCAAGCGGTTACGGTGATTTCCTTGGGCATGTCGACCTCATCCATGAAGTTGGTTTTCTTTTCGGAATCGGCTTTGGCCTTGTCAGCTTTGGCTTTCTCTTCGTCCTTTTTCTCTTCGTCTTTTCTTTTCGGACGGAAATTCCTGAAATCGGACTTGCTCGCCGGAACGATCGCCGTAGCCTTATAACAGGTGTAATCGCCTATTTTCTTGGTCTCGCTTTCCATTTTCCAGTTGAGTTTCGGAAGCGAATCGATCACGAGAAATTCCTTCCCGAGGAAATCTTTGTCTACGGTGTACATTTTGGTTTTGACGTCTTTGTAATACGTCCCGCCTCCGCCCATGAAGCTGGTCATCATGCGCATACGGCCGCCTCCGCCTTGTCCGGGCGTTTCGAGTTTTTCTTCCTCTTTGTAAATCGAGGCCGATTTGTTGAAATTGAGGATGAACGTCTTCTCGAACATCGACTTCATGCGCTCTTCGATAGTTTTGCGCATTTCGGGCGTGATGTCGCGGTTCTCTCCCATCCTGGCCTGGAAATCGGCCGTGCTGGTTTTGGATTCGTAAACCGCCATCCCTTGAAAATCCTGGGCCGTGGCTGATAAGGCCAACATCGCGGTCATGCAACTGAAAATGATTTTTTTCATACGTGTTATTTTTTTGACTGACAAAACAAAGATGACGGATTCACGGTGCTTTTGTTACCAAGAATCTGTTAAATCTGCTCATCGAAAGTAATGCTATCCGTTGCTTTTTGAAACATTATTAGGCGATTGGCCGAAATCAATCGGTGGTTGGGCAAAATTTCTCTGCAAACCGCCATTGTTTGACGTTGGAATCTTATTGACGTCAAAAGTTTAATCGTATCTTAGTTTTCGATGAAAAAAATCCTGTTGTGCTTGTTTTTGTTGGCTCAAAGCGTTTTGTCGGCTCAGCTTCAACCTGTTTTTGTGGCGGAATATCCGATAAGTGCAGATTGGTACGTCGGGTTCGACAATCTGGGCGCGAACTACTACGTCAAAGACAACACGCTTTACAAGGAAAAAGAAGGCAAAACCTTACAATACAAAAATATTTCGTTCGGCAGGATCGAACGCGTCGACATCCTCAATCCGATGAACCTCGTGCTTTTTTACAAAGATTTCAACGCCGTAGTTTTCCTCGACAACCAACTCAACGAGATCCGCCGCTATAATTTTTCGGATTACGCCGAACCGATCGCCGTCACCGCCATCGGAAACGCTTCCCAAAACCGGTTGTGGCTCTACAACAGCATCAACCAACAGATCGGGCTTTTCGATTACCTCAAGAACTCGGTAAGCTATCTCTCGCAGCCTATCAAAGGGAATATCGTGCATTACGAGACCGATTTCAACTATTTCCATTGGATCGACGATCAGGGCAACCGTTACTCGTGCAATCTTTTCGGAAAGCTGTTCTCGTTCGGGAAAATGCCAGTCGAAGCCAAATCGCGCTTCGTTTCGGACAAATCGGCCTTATATCTCAAGGATGGCAATCTGTACTACTTTTCATTCGACGGAAATACGCAGCCAATCGTCGATTTAGGCGAAAAATCCGTTTCGGGATTCTGGTACGACGCGCAAAATTTAGCTATTTTTACGCCCGAAGGAATCAGCATCTATAAATTAAAATTACGCTAATGCACATAGCCGTCGCAGGAAATATCGGAGCCGGAAAAACAACGTTGACACGCCTTTTGGCCAAACATTTCAAATGGGAACCTCACTTTGAGGACGTGGTCGACAATCCGTACCTCGACGATTTTTACCATCAGATGGAGCGTTGGTCGTTCAATTTGCAGATTTACTTCCTCAACAGCCGTTTCCGACAGATTTTGCAGATTCGCGAAAGCGGGAAAAAGATCATCCAGGACCGTACGATTTACGAGGATGCGCATATTTTCGCGCCCAATCTGCACGCTATGGGCTTGATGACGAACCGCGATTTTAACAATTATTCGTCTCTTTTCGAACTCATGGAATCTTTGGTCGAGCCGCCAGATATGTTGATTTACCTAAGAAGTTCGATCCCGAATCTCGTTGCGCAGATCCACAAGCGAGGACGCGATTACGAGAACTCGATCTCGATCGATTACCTGAGCCGACTCAACGAGCGCTACGAGGCGTGGATCACGACGTACAATCGCGGGAAATTGCTGATCATCGATGTCGACAATATCGACTTCGTGAACAACCCCGAGCATTTGGGACAGGTTTACAATAGGATTGACGCGGAGCTGAACGGACTTTTCTAAGTTACTTTCCCATTTTTCGAATCCAATTCCCTCACCATTTTGGCAATCAAAACCACTTGTCCCAAATGGTAATAGCTGTGTTCAATCACGCCTTCTAAATTGCGGATATTCGAGTCGTATTTCGCATCGATGAACGGTTTCTCCAATTCGGATTCTTGCATATTTTCGACGTAATCGACAAAATCGTTGGCATCTTTGAGAAACTTTGCGACGAGTTCTTGCCAATCTTCTTCCGAAGAAATCTCGCGCATATCAAAACTGAACTTGTCGCTGATGTCGAGCTTTCCGGTTTGGAATGCGCGCAAAATCCCGTCGAGGTAATAATCGATATGGAACGTCAAAAGCGCGATCGTATTGAGGTTTGCAATTTTATGTGTTGCCTGTTTCCAATTTACCTTCGTAATCTGGTCATGGAAATTGGTGTTTGCGATCCAGGTGCCGTCGAGCAAAACTTCGCGCATCCTGGAAGCGATGAATTCGGTGCGTTGCATAGGCCTCGTCTAAAGTTTGAGTTTCTTTGTTTCGTTTGCGTCTACCGATTGGTTTCCGTCTGTAATTGCGGCAGAATGAAACCAATTGGCACCAGACGTCTTGAGTTTTTCAATGTTGGACGAACGCACGCCGCCTCCGGGCATGACCGTGATTTTTCCATCCGACTTGCGAACCAAATCCGAAAGCTTTCCGAAGTTGTCGATCGCATTTCCTTTTCCGGCGGAAGTCAAAATATTCGAAAATCCACACAAAATGACGTCTTCCAAAGCCGAATCGAAATCATCGACCTCGTCGAACGCGCGATGGAACGTGCACGGTTTGCCTGTAAGTTGTACGAGTTCGGAATTGCGCTCCACATCGACTTTCGAACCGGAATCCAAAATGCCGAATACGAAACCATCCGCGAGACTCCCGAACTTCTCGATTTCGGATTTCATCTGATTGAATTCGGAATCCGAATACACGAAATTTCCGCCTCGCGGACGGATCATCACGTAAATCGGAAGCTCGATTTCGGCTTTGAGTTTTTTGAGGATTTCAAAATCGGGCGTCGTGCCTCCGACTTCAAAACCTGCGCAAAGTTCGATCCTGTCCGCACCCGATCGGGCCGCGACGATTGCCGATTCGTAATTAAAACACGCTATTTCGAGTTTCATTTGAGATAGAATTCGGGCGTGATCATTCGGTTTCCGCTTTCGTCGTGCATCGCATAACTGAATCCGCCCTGGATGCAATACGAGCCGTGTTCGCCTTTTTTGTTCAACGCAATGAATCCGACCTGTATGTCTTTAAGATTCTTTCCGCGATTTTTGGTGATGTCGACGATGCGCAAAGCCGCTTCCTTGCATGCTTTTTCGGGCGATTTGCCTTGACGCATCAGTTCGACGACCAAGTGGCAGCCCGCAATCCTGATGACTTCTTCACCGTGACCCGTAGCCGTGGCTGCACCGATTTCATTATCGACATACAAGCCAGCGCCGATGATCGGGGAATCGCCGACACGTCCGTGCATTTTATACGCCATACCGCTTGTGGTACACGCGCCCGAAAGATTCCCATTCGCATCGAGTGCAATCATTCCGATCGTATCGTGGTTCTCGATGTTTACGATCGGTTTATAATTTGAAGTCTTGAGCCATTCCTTCCACTCTTTTTCGGAAGGTTCGGTAAGCAGGTTTTCCTTTTTGAAACCCTGTGAAAGCGCAAACGTCAAAGCGCCTTCGCCTACGAGCATCACGTGTGGCGTTTTTTCCATCACGGCACGCGCCACCGAAATAGGATGCATGATGTGCTCGAGACAGGCCACCGAACCGATGTTCGCGAATTCGTCCATGATACACGCATCGAGCGTCACGCGACCGTCTCGATCGGGTCGTCCGCCGTATCCCACGCTGCGTTCGTTCGGATCGGCTTCGGTAATTTTTACGCCGGCTTCGACCGCATCGAGCGCACGTCCTCCCGAATTCAAAATTTTCCACGCGCCTTCGTTGGCTTTGAGTCCAAAATCCCAGGTGGAAAGTACGATGGGTTTTTTGACGGTTTTACCCGTAGGCAAATCCATTTCGAGTATCGGCTTGACGGCCAAAGCAGCCGAAGCGAGTGCCGCATTCTTTAAAAATTCCCTTCTTGCTGACATCAGTTCACGAGTATTTCGTCGGCGAAAAGCCAGGCCGCGTTTCCGGCTCCGGGTTTTCCGTCGGCAATTTTGGTTGTGTTTTTGGCGATTACTTTCACGTATTGCGTTTTTTGTTTTTTGAATTTGATCGTGATTGTTCCGCCTGCTTTTTCGATATCGGATGCGGAGATTTTTCCGACCGATTTGAAATCAAGATTGTCTTTCGATACGAAAATTTCGACTTCGGCGGGAAAGTAAATCCAGCTTCCGGCGCTTTGCAGGAAACTTGCGGTCACCGATTCGACTTTTTGTTTTTCGGACAAATCGATCACGGCTTCCAAATCTGTTCCCGAAAATCCGAGCCAATCGCGCCCGAAGCGGTTTTTGTCACCGAAAATCCCGTTCGTTAACGTAAATGCGCCGTCTCCTGAATATTTCGGGCTCGGTTGGTTTTTGAGAGAAACCGATCTTGCCGTCGATTTGCCGAATTTGAATTCCTGTGTCGTCGTCTCGCTTATTTTCTTTCCGTATTCAAATCTTGCCGCTTTAAATATTTCGGAATCCGGGATGACTATTTTGCCTGGAAACAGTGGTGATTCCGATGTAGGTTCGCTTCCGTCGGTCGTATATCGGATTTCGGGATTTTTGTCTGCGGAAGTGAATTCGAGCATGATTTGGTTGCGTCCGAAAGGCGAAACTTTTGCCGATAGCCCGAACATCGAACGGCTGTAATTGACGCCTTTTTTGTCGAGCAGTTTCATATGGTTGACAAGTCGCTTCTGGAATTGACCGAAATTTCCCGGTTGGGCTGTTCCCCAATCGACTTCGGCCAAAGCGGCCAGACGCGGAAATACCATGTACTCGGCATGTTTCTCGGTGGCGATGTATTCGGTCCACAGATTGGCTTGCGCTCCGAGAATGTATTTGGATTCTTCGACGGATAACGCTTCGGGAATCGGATTGAAATTGTAGACTTTTTCGATCGGTACGAAACCGCCAAATCCTAAAGGTTCGTTTTTCGGATCGCCTTGATAACGGTCGAAATACAAATTGGATTCGGGTGTCATCACGACGTAATGCTTCTGCTTGGCCGCCGCGATGCCGCCATCGATGCCGCGCCAGCTCATGACCGCCGCGTTCGGAGCGAGTCCGCCTTCGAGGATTTCGTCCCAACCGATGATTCTGCGGCCTTTGGAATTCACGAATTTCTCGATACGCTGGATGAAGTAACTTTGGAGTTCGTGTTCGTCTTTGAGGCCTTTTTCTTTGATCAGGCCTTGGCAATGCGCACAGGTTTTCCAACGTGTTTTCGGGCATTCGTCACCGCCGATATGGATGTATTCGGACGGGAAAAGCGCCATGACTTCCGTCAGGACATCTTCCAAAAACTTGAATGTATTTTCTTTCGGACAAAACACATCGTCGAAAACGCCCCATGTCTTTTCTACTTCAAACGGCCCGAAAGTACATGCCAATTCGGGATACGCAGATAAAGCGGCAACCGCATGTCCGGGCATCTCGATTTCGGGAACTATCGTGATGTGGCGTGCTTTTGCATAGGCGACGACGTCCTTGATCTGTTCTTGGGTATAAAAACCGCCGTACGGGATATCGTCCCAACGTTGTTCGTTGTAATGACCGGCCATCGTGCCTTTGCGTTTGGAGCCGATTTCGGTGAGTTTCGGGTATTTCTTGATTTCGATGCGCCAGCCCTGATCGTCGGTCAAATGCCAATGGAACGTATTCATTTTGTACATCGCGAGGTAATCGATGTATTTCTTGACGAAATGGACCGACCAGAAATGTCGGCTGCAATCGAGGTGCATGCCGCGCCATTGGAACTTGGGTTCGTCGACGATTTCGAGACAGGGCAAAGTCGTTGCGTTTTGGGCGGACGTCATTTGGAACAACGTCTGCAACGCGTAAAAGGCACCGCTCGCGTCCGAAGCTTCAATCTGGATTGGTTTATCGGCCAGGATTTTGAGCGAGTATGCTTCTTTTTTGAAGTTGGCCGATTTTCGGATCTCGATCGAACCTGGATTCCCGAGACTGTAAACGGAAGGCGACTTTTTATCGAAAAACGCGTTCAATCCGTCGAGATCGGAAAAAAGATCTTCGGGCGCGAACGCTATCGTCTTTACTTCGCCTCCAAGCAACCTAAGACTTTGGGGTTGCGGGATCAACGGCAATTCCTGAGAAAAAAGAGATTGGGAAATCAGTAATGCAAAAAGGATTTTCTTGAACATTGGAGCTTGTCGGTTTCTACAAATTTAAACATCCGCAGCGAGTTTCGGCAATAAAAAAAGCCCCGCGATTGCAGGGCTTCTTATTATTTTAGGAAAGCTTAGTTGGCTTTGACCGAATCGATCTTGGCCTGAACTTCGGCTTCTGTTCCTGAGAATTCGTGCTTGTCTGTAATCGACTCGCCGTTTTCGCCTTTTGTGATGGTTACGGTAGCTTTTACCGTTCCGTCATCGGCTTTGGTTTTCTCTACGGAAATTTCGCGTTTTACTTCGGTAGCCGCAGCTGGAGTTGTTACAACTTCGATCGCTTCTACTTTTTCAGTTTCCGTGGTAGCACTGTGCCCTCCCAAAATCGGAGCGATCACAAGACCTACAAGACACGTCAATTTGATCAGGATGTTCATCGACGGACCTGATGTATCCTTAAATGGATCACCGACAGTATCTCCCGTTACGGCAGCTTTGTGCGCGTCAGAACCTTTGTACGTCATTTCTCCGTTGATCATGACACCGGCTTCGAACGATTTTTTCGCATTATCCCAAGCACCGCCGGCGTTATTTTGGAAAACTGCCCAAAGTACTCCAGAAACGGTAACTCCGGCCATATAACCACCAAGCATTTCGGCGATCAGTTGATTGTTGTCGGCGTAAACCAATTTGCCAAGCAATACGATAGCGATCGGGAAACCGATTGTAAGAACGCCCGGCAACATCATTTCGCGCAAAGCGGCTTTTGTAGAGATTTCGACACATTTGCCGTATTCAGGTTTTCCTGTCCCTTCCATGATACCCGGGATTTCCTTGAACTGACGACGTACTTCGTACACCATGTCCATCGCAGCTTTTCCTACCGAATTCATCGCCAAAGCAGAGAAAACGACCGGAATCATACCTCCGATGAAAAGCATCGCCAAAACCGGAGCTTTGAAAATGTTGATTCCGTCGATATCGGTAAACGTAACGTAAGCGGCGAAAAGCGCCAATGAAGTCAAGGCTGCAGAAGCGATCGCGAAACCTTTTCCTGTAGCGGCCGTCGTGTTTCCGACAGAATCCAAGATGTCTGTTCTTGTACGGACTTCTTTAGGCAATTCGCTCATTTCGGCGATACCACCGGCGTTGTCGGAAATCGGTCCAAACGCGTCGATAGCCAACTGCATGGCGGTAGTAGCCATCATCGCAGACGCGGCCAAAGCAACTCCGTAGAAACCTGCCAAAGCGTAAGATCCCCAGATTGCAGCTCCGAAAAGCAAAACGGTCGGGAATGTAGAAATCATACCTGTCGCCAAACCTGCGATTACGTTGGTTCCTGCTCCGGTTGAAGATTTTTGTACGATCGCCAAAACCGGCTTCGTCCCCAAACCTGTGTAATATTCTGTTACCGATGAAATCGCTCCACCTACGAACAAACCTACCAAAGTAGCGTAGAAAACACGCATTGAAGAGATGTCGTGCAAACCTTCACCAAAGAAGTTCATCGTCATCGTTTCAGGCAGCATATATTTTACAAGGAAGAAACAAGAGATCGCAGTCAGTACGATAGAAACCCAGTTTCCGATGTTCAAAGCGCCTTGCACTTGCTTTTCTTTTGCGTTGTTGTCGTTGATTTTAACTAGCATCGTTCCGATGATCGAGAAAAGGATTCCGAAACCTGCGATCGTCATCGGAAGCAAAATCGGTCCGATACCGCCGAAACCTTCCTTGACGATGTCTCCGCCCATATCTTTGATGACGTAGTTTCCGAGAACCATCGCAGCCAAAACCGTCGCAACGTATGAACCGAACAAATCGGCGCCCATACCGGCAACGTCACCTACGTTATCACCAACGTTGTCGGCGATCGTGGCTGGGTTACGCGGATCGTCTTCCGGAATTCCGGCTTCGACTTTACCGACAAGGTCAGCACCTACGTCGGCAGCTTTTGTATAGATACCACCTCCGACACGCGCGAACAATGCGATAGATTCGGCTCCGAGAGAGAATCCAGCAAGTGTTTCAAGCACGATGGTCATGTCTTCGGTAGACGACCATGTACCGCCCATGAAGAAGTGGAAGAAGAATATAAAGAATGCGGTCAAACCAAGAACGGCAAGACCTGCAACGCCCAATCCCATGACGGTTCCGCCTCCGAAAGAAACTTTCAAGGCTTGCGGAAGACTCGTACGCGCGGCTTGCGTTGTACGGACGTTTGTTTTGGTGGCGATTTTCATACCCATATTTCCAGCCAAAGCCGAGAAAATAGCGCCGAAAATAAACGCTACGACAATCAGGATATGTGTCGTCGGTACGATGAAAGAAATACCGGCAAGCGCGATACTTGCTCCGATAACGAAAAATGCCAATAATCGGTATTCGGCTTTAAGGAAGGCAAGTGCGCCTTCGTAAATGAAATCTGAAATCTCCTTCATTTTCCCGTCACCGGCGTCCTGCTTTAATACCCATGCTCTTTTGGCCGACATGAAAAGCAGTCCCAACAAAGCCATGGCAATCGGCACATAAATTATAAATTCTTTCATAAAATAAAGTGTTTTATATCTTTTTTAACGGAGGCAAAAATAGGAAATTTTTAACAACACGAGCGTTGCGCCCGGAATTTATAAGAAACAAATCGAGGCTTAGGTTTTTCGCTTACAACCTGTTGCGCTTGGCGAGGTAATGATGCCAAAGGATAAACGAGGCGAGCGTGCGGTGCGGCTTCCAGTTTTGGGCGTGCTTGTCCATTTTCTCGACTTCGTGTATGCCGTACAATTCCTCAAACGCTTTTCGGATGGCAATGTCGCCGAACGGGATGATGTCGGGCGATTGAAGACAGAACATCAAATAAACTTCGACCGTCCACATCCCGACGCCTTTTATCGCGAGCAGTTCGGATGTGACCTCGTCGACCGATTTACCCCTAAACGAATCGAAATCCAAAATTCCCGAAACCACGCGGCTTGCCATGTCTTTGATATACGCGGTTTTTTGACGCGATACGCCAAGTGAACGGAATTCCTCATCGGAAGCGGAAAGCATTTTTTCGGGCGTTATGTCGACGAAATATTCCGCCATCTTGCGATACGTCGCTTTCGCGGATGAAATGGAAACTTGTTGCTCGAGAATGATGTGCACCATGGCCGCAAAACCTTGGTCGCGCACTTGTACGACGGGATTTCCGTACGTTTCGATTACCGATTTGAGTACGGGATCGCCCGAAGTCAAAAAATCAAGCCCTATTTTCATTTTAGTGTTTTTTGGAATGCATCGCGGGGCGTGCCGTCGCTTACGTAAATCACGCCGCAATACTCGAATCCGCTTTTCACAAGGAAGTTTTGCATCGGGACGTTTTCGTGATGCGTGTCGACACGGATGTTGCCGATTTTAGAAAAAGCATAATCGAAGGCCGCATTCGCGATTCCTTTTACGGTTCTGGCCGATGCGAGACGGTGGATGACACCGTAAGGTTCATCATTGAGCCATTTGCCGTTTTCGATCACGTCGTAATTCGAATCTGGATTTTGGCCTTGCTGGAAGCAGAAATACCCGACGATTTTCCCATCGACCTCACAAACGAAACCTTCATCGGAAATGATATCGCCTAAAATGACTTCTGAAGACGGATAACCGTTACTCCATTGTGTCATGTTGCCGCTCTCGCGCATGATGCTTCTCGCCTGGTCGATGATTTCAAGGATGGTCGCGACCTCATCGCGAGTGGCTTGCCTGACGTGCATTCGAAAATCTTAGAAGTAAAACCCGAACGAGCCTTTGATCGCGAATCGGCGTGCATCAGGCAAATCGAGGTAATTTCCTCTCCACGAAAAGTCGAGGCGGAAGACCTTAAAGATATTGCCGATACCGAATCCGTATTCGTAATACACGTTTTCGGGAGCGCGATAAATGAGTCCGCTCGCGTTGATTGCGCGGTTCTCGTCCGAGATTTCGCCGTAAACCGCACGGATGCCGACAATCTCCCGCCAGTTGAGTTTTCTCAAAGCCGGTACACGAGCGAAAAGTTTACCCTGGAAATTGTGTTCCCAATGCATGGTCACGTATTCATCGGCGACGAACTCGTAGAAATTGAGGTTGCCGAACGTATTTTCGATTTGCCACCACGTCTGGTTACCCGGAACGATATTCATAAGCCCAAGCGGAACGGTGCCGTAGGTCTTGCCCAATTCGGTGGTGATATACGAACGCCCGATGGCACCTATGATAAGCGGCTGACGATAGAACAACTGCACTTTCTGGTATTCGAAATCGCTTCCGAACATGCCTTTGACACCCGAACTCAATCGGAAGAAAAAGCGCGTGTACGGATTGTCGACCACATCTCGTTCGACTCCGTAACCGATCGTTTGGCGTTTCGGCGTCCAATCGATCTCGAATTGCAATTCGCCTTGTTTGACTTCGCTTTCGACGACGCCCGGCGTGAATTCGGTCGGCAGTACTTTGTAGTAGTCGAGGCTAAATTCGTCAGCGCTGTTCGCCGAACGCAACGTGCGGTAACTGATTCCCGATTTGACACGGAAGTTCTTGATCGGCTCGAATTCTATAGAAGCGGTCGCCAATTGTATGTTCGTGAGTTTGCCGTTACTGCCAGACGAAAATACCGACGAGGATGCGTTGCTTCGACCCAAAACATCGTTCGTAGCAGTCAAATCGGCGCCGATCTGCTCGACGTCTCGACGATAACCTCCGGCGATGATGACACGGCTTTTTTTGTCGATCATCCATTTTCCGGACAAGCCGAACTTGAATTTGTCGTCTCCGAAACCGTAAGCGGTGTAGCCTTCGAGTCGCCACGGATCGTTCGGGCCGAAATAGGTACGACCGCCCGTCCTGATGCGCACGCGTTCGACCTGATTGTATCCCACCGTGGAATAAATCGGGCCGTAATCGAACCATCCGTAATTGATATAGCCGCTCGCGAGCACTTCGACGGTGTTGTACAATCGCTTGAATTTCTTGACGGTCTTGAGCGTATCGAGCATTTTATACACGCCTTCCTCGTCTTTGTTGAGCTCTTCGAAACGATGTGTACGCCAGTATTCGTCGTCTTTCTGATAAATCGACGTGTCGAGGAAATTGACGTCGGCTTTATAAAAATCTTCGGCTTTCTTTTGGTTGAATTTGTGGTTGCGGAAATACGTCGTGCGCTTTCCGTACACGCCTTTCGACTCGTCTTTTTTGCTGAACGAGAAATCGGACATCATGTAATCTTTCGTGAGCAGGAAAACCGAATCGTTGACGACGTCGAATTCCTGTTCGATATAAATATCCTTGACCCAGTTGATGTTCGCCGATTTGGTCACGGCCATGTTGATCGACTTGATCGCGAACGTCGTATCGGCAACCCAGAAATCGCCTTTGAACGTAAGTTCGCTTTTGCGCCTCGGATAGAACACGATGTTGTAACACGTTTTGTTGTCGATCACGGCCGTGTCGCGCAACACATAGTTGTACACGTCGATTCCGGTTCGCGAAAGCGGACTCGTGAAGCTCTTGTCGAAAAACGTGAGGTAGTTGTCGTAAATGTTGTATTCGGCGTACAAATCTTTGATGAACGCCTGTATTTGCTGGTTTCCGGTAAAGCCCGAATTTTTGTTGGCCTTGACGATTTCTTTCTTTTTGTTGCGTTCGTTGTCGCCGTAAACGTCGCTAAGTTGTTCGTTGATGAAAATCGGGAGATAGGTTTTCCCGGTAACGTCGCTCGTATCGACATGCTCGAAAATGAACTCCATGCCTTTCCAGATCTTGCGCTTCATGAATGCGCTGTCGATGGAATTCATGTCGAATTCTACCTTTTCATATTTCTCCATCTGATATTGGTCGAACATATAAAGGCCGTTCTTGCGCTTCCTTTCCCAAATCTTGCGCAAGATGTCGAGAGCCGGATTGTTTTTCTTGGACGTTTTTCCGGTGTAGATCGTGACTTCCTTGAGCTGATTTTCGGGAACGAGCGTGATCGTGAAATCGTAGTTCACGGCTTTGGTCAGTTCGATTTCCTTGGTTTTGTATCCCATGAAAGACACGACCAAAGTCTTATACGTATTAGGCGATTCTATATAGAATTTCCCATCCTCGTTCGTAACTGCAGATTGTGTCGTTCCTTTGAATTGTACGTTCGCATACGGCACGGGAAGTTTAGTGTCGTCTATAACGATACCGCTGACTTTGGTCTGGGCAAGCGCCGTCGTCAAGCAAAATAGTAGGAAAAGGCTGAAAACCGAATGTTTGTTGCTCATAAAAAAAAACTTCACCATAAAGGTGAAGTTCAAAGATAACGGTTATTTCGTTTATTTCTTATACGTGACTTTCTTCACGGCTTTGATCACATCCTGGGCGTTCGGCAACCATTCTTTGAGCAAGGTCGGAGAATATGGCGCCGGCGTGTCGGCAGTCGTGATACGCTGAATCGGCGCGTCTAGGTAATCGAAAGCGCGCTCCTGTACGATATACGTGATTTCGGACGCTACCGAAGCGAACGGCCAAGCTTCCTCGAGCACGACCAAACGGTTTGTTTTCTTTACGGAATTAAGAATCGCGTCGTAATCCATAGGGCGGATCGTACGCAAGTCGATCACTTCGATCTCGATGCCTTCTTTTGCCAATTCCTCACCGGCGGCAAGCGCTTCCTTGATGATTTTCCCGAAAGAAACCACGGTTACGTCTTTTCCTTCGCGTTTGATATCGGCAACTCCCAGCGGAATCGTGTATTCGCCTTCCGGCACTTCGCCTTTGTCGCCGTACATCTGCTCCGATTCCATGAAAATCACGGGATCGTTGTCGCGGATGGCCGATTTCAAAAGTCCTTTCGCATCGTATGGCGTAGATGGAACAACCACTTTCAATCCCGGAGTGTTCGCATACCAGTTCTCGAACGCCTGTGAGTGCGTCGCCCCCAATTGTCCGGCAGAAGCCGTCGGGCCGCGGAACACCATCGGCATCGGGAATTGCCCGGCCGACATCTGGCGCATTTTCGCCGCGTTGTTGATGATCTGGTCGATTCCGACAAGCGAGAAGTTGAACGTCATGAACTCGACGATCGGACGGTTGCCGTTCATGGCCGAACCTACTGCGATTCCGGCAAAACCAAGCTCGGCGATAGGCGTGTCGATGACGCGCTTCGGACCGAATTCGTCCAACATTCCTTTAGAAGCTTTATAGGCACCGTTGTATTCGGCTACTTCCTCACCCATCAGATATACGGACTCGTCGCGGCGCATTTCCTCGGACATGGCTTCGGCTACGGCTTCGCGAAATTGGATTGTTCTCATTTGAGTTTTTGATTTTAGAACAGCAAAAATAATCTTCTTTTGTCTAGATACAAAGCGAAATCCTTTTTTGTTTTGGCCCAACGTTTTCTGCGTATGGACACTGCATAAAAAAAGAGGCCGAAGCCTCCATTTTGATTGATGATCGGATTGTTGAACAATCAGTTTCCCGTACACGTGCAGTTGTCACCGCAGGTACAATTTTCACATGTGCAGTTCGGATTGCTGCACCCTTTGTTTTGATTTGCTTCCATACTTTTAATTATTAACGTTATTCTTTCGCCTGAAGATCGAGAGCATCCGGAAAACCGGGTTTTTCATACACTCGCATTGATTACAGCTGCAATTGGCGTTTCCACAGCTGTTTTTTGATGATGATTCCTGCATACGTTTTTGTTTCGATTTATTGAGGCAAAGTTATCCCGGGCATACCTGCGGCCCGGTATGCGATAAAGGGAAAGATGTACATAATTTTTGGATTCAGATCCCGTCCAGCGGTTTTCGCTTGACCGATCGGATGTTCTTGAAATGCGAAGGCGTCAATCCCGTCACTTTCCGGAACTGGGCAGAAAGGTGATGGACGCTGCTGAAACCCGTCCGGAAAGCGATCTCGGTAAACGACAACTGGTCGTACACGATTAGTTCCTTCACTTTTTCGATGCGAAGCTCGATGAAATACTGTTCGATCGATTTGCTTTCGATATTTGAAAAAAGATCGCTCAAATAACTGTAGTCGTAAGCGAGGCGATTGTTTATAAAGGCCGACAGGTTCATTTTCCTGTCGGTCGTGTTTTCGAGGTATTCGGCAATGGCGAGCTTGACGTCCGAAACGATTTTGTGCACGCGGCTTTCGATGAGCTCGAAACCGGTTTTTTGAAGTTCGTGTTTGAGCTTATCAGATGTTTCGTCAGACAAAACTTGAGGCATGAAAATTTCCCCGAGTTCAACCTTATTATATGGAATCGAAAGCGAATCCAATATACGCTCTACCGTCATGATGCAACGCGGGCAAACCATGTTCTTGACCGATACTTTTATGTCGTGTGCCATCGCGGGAATGTTATGCGGGCAAAGTTACGAATTGGCTTTTATCGATAACGTCGATCCGTGTTGCAATAACGCCAACTTCGAGATTAACAAGACAACTCTTGATAATTCAAAAATATCGCGAGCGAAATCGTTATAATACATTCATTTATTATGCACGCATAGTACATTTTATAAATTAATTCATTACCTTCGGCCACGAAAAATCCAAAACTTCATCATAAAAAATGAAAATATTAGTTTGCATCAGCCACGTGCCTGATACTACTTCAAAAATCAATTTCACCAATGGTGACGCGGAATTCGACACCAATGGCGTACAGTTCGTAATCAATCCGAACGACGAATTCGGACTGACTCGCGCCGTGTGGTTCCAAGAACAACAAGGAGCGAACGTGACGGTCGTGAACGTGGGCGCTGCCGACACAGAAGCCACTTTGAGAAAAGCGCTTGCAATCGGTGCTAACGAAGCGATCCGCGTAAACGCAACCCCGACAGACGGTTTTTTCGTAGCCAAACAATTGGCCGAAGTCGTCAAAAACGGCGGATACGACCTTGTGATCTGCGGAAAAGAATCACTCGACTATAACGGCGGAATGGTTCCGGGAATGCTTGCGGCCTTGACCGGCGCGAACTTCGTGAACTCTTGCATCGGCTTGACCGTCGACGGATCGAACGTAAAAGCGACACGCGAGATCGACGGCGGAAAAGAAACGTTGTCTACTTCGCTACCGCTTATCGTTGGCGGACAAAAAGGGCTTGTAGAAGAAAAAGACCTGAGAATCCCTAACATGCGCGGCATCATGACGGCGCGTACCAAAGCACTTCAGGTGTTGGAACCGGTTTCGGCCGACCAAACCACCAAAGCCGTGAAGTTCGAAAAACCAGCCGCAAAAGGTCCGGTCAAATTGTTTACCGTAGACAATCTCGACGAGTTGGTGAACGCTTTGCACAACGAGGCTAAAGTCATCTAAGAATCATCGTTTAACAAACAATCGACTAAAAATGTCAATCTTAATATACGCAGAATCATCCGACGGGAAGTTCAAAAAAGTTGCTTTCGAGCTGGCTTCCTACGGAAAAAAAGTGGCCGAATCGCTTGGAACGACAGTAACGGCCGTGACCGTGAACGCGAACAATGTTTCGGAATTGTCGAAATATGGCGTAGACAAGGTCCTCAAAGTGACCAACGATAAATTGTCGGCATTCAACGCCAAAGCTTACGCCGATGTGATTAAACAAGCCGCCCAGAAAGAAGGGACGAAACTAGTTTTGTTGTCTTCTACGACAGACAGCTTGTACCTCGCCCCTCTTGTAGCCGTAGGTTTGAGCGCAGGTTACGCGTCGAACGTGGTCGGATTGCCGGTAAGCACTTCGCCTTTCCAGGTCAAGAGAAACGCTTTTTCGAACAAGGCGTTCAACATTACCGAAATCGCTACGGACGTGAAAGTGCTTGGGCTTGCGAAAAATTCATACGGTGTTTTTGAAAACATGGGATCGGCTTCGGAAGAAGATTTTTCTCCTGCGTTGAACGATGCCGATTTCAACATCAAAACCGAATCTGTCGACAAGACTGCCGGAAAACTTACGATCGCAGACGCGGAAGTCGTGGTTTCGGGCGGACGCGGACTCAAAGGTCCTGAAAACTGGGGATTGATCGAAGATTTGGCTTCGGCTTTGGGCGCGGCTACGGCTTGCTCGAAACCGGTTTCAGATTTAGGATGGCGTCCTCACAGCGAGCACGTCGGGCAAACCGGAAAACCCGTTGCGACGAACCTTTACGTGGCGGTCGGGATTTCGGGTGCGATCCAGCACATTGCGGGAATCAACGCTTCTAAAGTGAAACTCGTCATCAATTCTGATGCTGAAGCACCTTTCTTTAAGGTCGCGGATTATGGGGTTGTCGGTGATGCTTTCGAGATCGTTCCGAAGCTTACAGAGAAGATTAAGGAATTTAAAGCTAATAACGCGTAGTTTACTAACCCAAACTAGCTTAGGAAGCGGCTTCGATTTTTTCGAGGCCGTTTTTTTTTCGGCGCAAACTTCGCTAGCTGGAAGGTTTCGCTTGCCAGCAGGGCTTTCTTTTGTCTGGCAACAAAAGAAACAAAAATGCCTTTGGCGCGACCGCGAAGGCGACCTGACAGCCACGCGGTTTGGAAGCGAAAAGAACTCGCTGCGCTCAAACAGCTTTTCACTTCTTTCCAAACCATCGTGGCGTCAGGTGCCCGCCTGCGCGATCATAGCACTGGAAAGCGGAAGTTTTTATTGGCATTTCCCGCCGCTGCGCTTTGGGAAATGCGTCTCCGGAAGAACCTTTCGTGTTTTTTGGAGATATTTTTCTTCGGACGACGTGGAATCGTTCCGTCAAAGACACAAAAGAGACTTTCTTAGGAGGATTTTTGGCGCAGCTTGCAAGCCAAAATAAAATAACCACTTCCGATTAGTCGCGACGTCATAAAATTGGCGTCAAGAAAAACGGCTCAGGATGCCGCAAAAAATGAAATACTGTCTGAGCGCAGCGAGTTTATTTCATTTGCGCAGCCGTGCCGGTTTTTAGCCAATTTTGTGCGTCGCTCCCGCCTTTTTGTTTCTTTTGCGGCGAAGCAAAAGAAAGCCCCACCGCAGGTGAAAACTTCCAGCTAGCGAAGTTTGCGCAGAAAAAGAAAAATCAATCGAAGGCGAAGCTTTCCTATCTTGCAAAACTCCTTGCCAAATCCAAACGCAATCGTATTTTTGCAACATGAGTTTAGTAAAACTGACAATAAAGGGGATTTCGTACAGCCAGACGCAAAATGGCGCCTATGCCCTTATTTTGAACGAAGTTGACGGCGACCGCAAATTACCGATCGTAATCGGTGCATTCGAGGCCCAATCCATCGCGATTGCGCTCGAGAAAGAAATCAGGCCGCCTCGCCCGCTCACACACGACCTGTTCAAGAATTTCGCCGACCGGTTCGATATCGTCGTCAAGCAGGTCATCATCCACAAACTCGTGGACGGGGTTTTCTATTCGAGCATCATCTGCGAACGCGACAAGATCGAGGAAATCATCGATGCGCGCACATCGGACGCGATTGCGCTTGCTCTTCGCTTCAACGCGCCTATTTTCACATATAAAAATATTTTGGACAAGGCCGGTATTTATCTCAAAGCTTCATCCGATGAAGAAAACCCGGACGACGTACTTTCGTCTCCCGAAACATTCGGAATGGGCGAAGAATCGAACCAATCCGGAGAAACCTACACCAAACACAGCCTTGCCGAACTCAACGAATTGCTCGAAGGTGCGGTTCGCGATGAAGATTACGAAAAAGCGGCCAAAATCCGCGATGAAATATCTAGACGAGAGTCATAAACGGAATCCTGCTTTTTGCGGGATTTTTTGTTTTTGGACGGACTCTCTCTCGCTTCGGGTTTCACGTAAATCCAATTTCCGAAGCAAAAACTATAAACAATACGTGTTGATTTCTTTTAAGCCCAAAATTTCCCAATCCGACAAGCTTATTTTACATTTATCGCGTTAGAAAAGAAATGGGTTTTACAGTTGAAATCTATCTAAAAAGACAGCCATGCAACAATATCATGATTTGGTGAAGCACGTTCTCGAGAACGGCGTACAAAAAGGAGACAGGACCGGAACGGGAACAAAAAGCGTTTTCGGTTACCAGATGCGTTTCGACTTATCGGAAGGTTTTCCGTTGGTCACGACGAAGAAACTGCACCTCAAATCGATCATTCATGAATTGTTGTGGTTCCTCAAAGGCGACACGAACATCTCATACCTCAACGAGAACGGCGTAAAGATATGGGACGAATGGGCCGATCCGAATGGAGATTTAGGTCCGGTTTACGGCTATCAATGGAGAAACTGGAACGGTGAGGAAATCGACCAGATCGAAGAACTCATCAATACGTTAAAAAAGAATCCGAATAGTAGAAGAATGCTCGTTTCCGCATGGAATCCGTCCGTTTTGCCCGACACTTCGAAATCTTTCGAGGAAAACGTCGCCAACGGTAAAGCCGCGCTTCCGCCTTGCCATGCATTTTTCCAATTCTATGTCGCCGAAGGAAAACTGTCTTGCCAATTGTACCAACGCAGCGCCGACATCTTTTTGGGCGTACCGTTCAACATCGCGTCGTATGCGCTGTTTACGATGATGGTCGCACAGGTCGTAGGTTTGCAGCCTGGTGATTTCATCCATACTTTCGGCGATGCGCACATTTACAACAACCATTTCGAGCAAGTGGAATTGCAGCTTTCGAGAGAACCGCGTCCGCTTCCGAAAATGATCCTGAATCCCGAAATAAACAACATATTTGATTTTAAGTTCGAGGATTTCACTTTGGTCGATTACGATCCGCATCCGCATATTAAAGGTATTGTAGCGGTATAACTCTTTTCATGAAGAAACTTTTTTTCGTTTCGTTGGCTTTTGTAGCCCATTCTGTTTGCGCGCAGGAAATTTCCCGAACGTATCTCGATTCGACTTTCAGGAAAACAGAAGAAGGTAAGCATTCGTATTACCGTACCATTTCTAAACAGGACGACCAATATCTGTCGCAAACTTTCTATAAATCGGGGAAACTGCAACTAAGTGTCAAATGCAGTACGCCTGAAGGCGGTTTTTACGAAGGTGTCCATTCTGAATATTGGGAAAACGGCAACAAAAAGAAAACGTCCAATTACGAAAAAGGTCGCGAAACCGGTGAGACGAAAAGTTGGTACGAAAACGGCAAGCCGCATATGACAGGACATTGGAGAATTTGGGGCAAAACCAACGAGAACCGCAAATTCGTGATTTCGGATTTCTGGAAAGAAAGCGGCGAACAGACCGTCACCAACGGCAAAGGATATTATTCCGAAGAGGGCGATGTGCTGTTTGAAGAAGGCCCTATGGAAAATGAAGTACGTGTAGGAAAGTGGTCCGGCCGAAATTCCAGACACGGATTGTCGTTCGAAGAAACGTACGACTATAACGGCGAGCTCATATCGGGAAAGAGCATAGACGCATCGGGAATCGAATATTCATATACCGAAGTAGATAAAAAACCCCAATACAAATCGGGAATGAATGATTTCTACACATTCGTGCGCACCAATTTCAGGACTCCTAAAGACGCAAAACCAGGACGCATAATCATCGGTTTCCTCATAACGTCCGAAGGTTTTGTAAAGGACGTGAAGGTGCTAAGGAGTTTGGGCGCTTCGACCGATCAGGAAGTGATGAACATGTTCGAGAAAATCGAAAGATGGACGCCTGCATTTCATCGCGGAAAACCCATTGATTTCCCTTTCACGATGCCGATAATGATCGCCGGATGACATTATTTCCTGTCGCAATCAACCCTTAACATCGTCGCTTTTACACATCGCCCAAACCGAGGCGCCGCTATATCTTTGGCATATAACTTTAAATCAAAACGTTATGCCAACCAGCATCTTTGTCAATCTTCCGGTAAAAGACCTGAACCGTTCGGTCGAATTCTTTACCAAATTGGGTTATACGTTTAATCCGCAATTTACCGATGAAAAAGCGACCTGCATGATCATCGAGGAACCTTCCATTTTCGTGATGTTGCTTACCGAACCGTTCTTCAAGAGCTTCATGGACGAGGAAATCTGCGATACGAGCAAGTCTATCGAATCAATCATTTGCCTGAGTGCCGAAAGTCGCGAGAAAGTAGACGAAATCGTACGCAAGGCCAAAGACGCCGGAGCGAAAGTCCCGGGCGCGAGCCAAGACTACGGATTCATGTACAACCACGGTTTCCGCGATCTCGACGGACATTGTTGGGAATTCTCATATATGGATATGAGTCAATTTCCGCAGTAACTTCACAAACACAAGCACTTTAGCACGTTCAACTTCAGCACTTAAATATGAAAACACATAAAATCATTTTTTGGATAACTACTTCACTGATTTTTATTTTCGAGGGATTGATCCCGGCGTTCACTTCACAAACCGAAATGGCCAAAGAAGGCATCCGACATTTGGGTTATCCCGAATATTTCGGCAACGCACTCGTCGTTTTCAAGGTTTTGGGATGCATCATTCTGATCGTCCCCAAGTTTCCTAAACTCATCAAGGAATGGGCGTATGCAGGATTTGCGTTCGACTTTATATTCGCTTCCATCAGTTATTTTTGCGTGGACGGCTTCGGTTTCTTCGCGATTTTCCCATTGATCTGGCTCGCTATACTTGCAGCGTCGTACAACAGCTTCCATAAAATAAATCTCGCAAAAATCGCATGACGGTGGTCGAGGTTTTTCGAACGGATGTTTGCAAACCTGCTCAGGCGAGGCGTTTGGTATTCGCGCTAACGGCTATTTTCCCGACAGCCGGAATCACTTTCGATCTCGAGGATTGCGACCGCATACTTCGGATTGAAAGCGCCGATGTGAATCCGGACGAAGTAATATCCTTCATGGAAGCGCAAGGATTTTCCTGCGGAATTTTATCGTAACTTCGAAAAAAACCAACCACCTTTTGTACAACCAATTAACCAACCAATTATGAGAATTGCCACAATTATCGTACGCATTTTGGTAGGATTGATCCTGCTGTTCGCTTCCGTCACGTATTTCCTGATGATGATGCAGGTCATTCCTTTCCCGAAACAGGAAATGTCTGAAGGCGTCATGAAATGGAATGCCGGAGCCGATGCCACCGGTTACCTGATGCCGCTGGTCAAAATTTTGGAACTGATTTGCGGCGTGCTGTTCGTATCGGGATTCTACGTCGCTTTGGCGAACATCGTGATCCTGCCGATTACGATCAATGTCTTCTTGTTCCATGCGTTCCTCGGACCGGAAACCATCGGTATGGGTGCGGCCTTGCTGCTTGGGAACATCTTCTTGATTTATGCGTACCGCGACCGATATGCTGCGGTTTTGGCGAAATAAGCCGATTCGTAAAAAACAAAAATCGCCTCCAAACAAGGGGCGATTTTTTTTATGTGTTGAGTACGCTGTTTTCGGTTCCGGCAAAGTCGTTGTATCTAAAACCGTCGGCTTCGGGTTCGTTCCTGTATTGGCCGTCTACCACATATCGGAATTCATAAGAACCGTCTTTGGGCAAATCGAAAGCGCCTTTGAAAGTCCCGTTTTTTTGCTTGCCCAATTTCCCGGCTTCGGCATACCATTCGTTGAAATCACCGACCACGGATGCGGTTTGCGCTTCTTTGGCCTAGACAGAAAAAGTCACTTTACAGACCGGTTTCGTCTTTGTAAATTGTTTCTTTATCGCCATAATCGTTTCATTTTTAGGATTATGAAGCAAAGGAACTACTTTTCGAAACACGCTCGGCGACGGTGCATAAGATTTACAATAATTTCATAAACGCACTGATTTTTAAGGCGTTTTCCTAAATCGTTCACTTTTATTTACCGATTCCGAAACAGGAAAACGTTTTCATGATTTGGAATCGGAAAATACACTTTCGCGAATTTCGCCGGATGAAGTATCTTTAATGCCTCAAAAACGCCTTGACATGATCATCCTTATCGCCGCCGCCGCAAAAAACAATGCTTTGGGCAAAGACAATCAACTGCTTTGGCATTTGCCCGACGATTTCAAACGCTTCAAGGCGCTTACGTCCGGTCATTATATCATCATGGGAAGAAAGACGTTCGAGAGTTTCCCGAAGCCGCTTCCGAACCGTGTCCATGTAATCATTACGAGACAATCGGATTATAAGGCCGAAAATTGCATCGTCGTCGGAAGTATGGAAGAAGCGCTCAAGGTCTGTCCCGAAAATGAAGACGTGTATGTGATCGGCGGAGGTGAAATCTACGATCTCGCGCTTCCGTTTGCCGACAAGATCGAGCTTACGCGTGTTGACGTTTCGTTAGAAGCCGATGCGTTTTTCCCTGAATTTTCTGAAGACGATTGGAAATTGGAAACATCGGAGTTTCATGCTAAAGATGAAAAGCACGTTTATAATTTTGTGTTTGAGACTTTTATACGGAAATGATTGGGATTATGCTTCCTCGACTGCGCTCGGAAGGTAGGTTCCGAGCGCAGTCGAGGAACAAAAAAAACATCCGCATAAGCAGATGTTCATTTTTCCGGTGGAGATGTATCGATGGAATCTTTGCCTATTCCTGAAACAGTATCTGATAACTTAAAATGAAAACCGCAATTGCAAGACTCAAGCCTGTAAGCAAGAGTATAACATTCGCGGACCTTTGAGAGAACTTCTCAAAGAAGCCCTTAATACCAAATACCACAAAGATAGTAAGGACAAAAAAAACTAAAATTTCCAAAAACAAATTTAACCCTAAGAACGTGTGTTTTGTTCCCATACCTGAAGCCAGGGACAGGAATCCGTTATTCAGGCTGTTCACAAGAAGCAACGAGATCGCCAGTGCAAGACAAACCCATTTCATTTCGGCAAAGAATGTTCTCGATAACATATTTTCCATCGGTTTTATTTTTTGTAAAATTCCCGAATACATACACATCACACAATCCCGTCATATCGTGAAATTTTTTGCCTCCCTATTTTTAGGGATATGGGTAGGAAAATTCGAAGTATTAAACCAACTCGGTGATTCTTCCGTTTATACTATCTTTGCGCTCGATTATGAAACAACCCGAAAAAATTACTCCTTATAAAGACTCGTCTCTTGGCAAAAAAGAGCAGGTCACCCAAATGTTCGACAACATCTCGGGCAATTACGACGGACTCAACCGCGTGATTTCGTTCGGGATCGATACCAAATGGCGCAAAAAAGTGCTCAGATTGGTTTCCGATACTAATCCAAGCAAGATTCTCGACATCGCGACCGGAACCGGAGATTTGGCTATTCTGATGGCGCAGACGGCGGCCCAGGAAATCGTCGGGCTCGATCTGAGCGAAGGCATGCTCGAAGTCGGACGCAAAAAAGTGACCGAGAAGCAGTTGGACAGCCGTATCAAATTGGTACAGGGTGATTCCGAAAATTTGCCGTTCGAAAACGATTCGTTCGACGCCGTGACGGTCGGTTTCGGTATCCGCAACTTCGAAACGCTAGAGAAAGGACTTGCCGAGATTTTGCGCGTGATGCGTCCCGGAGGGATTTTCGTGATCCTCGAAACCTCGAACCCGACCAAATTCCCGTTCAAGCAAGGCTATACCTTTTACAATAAGTTCATTTTACCCGCAATCGGACGCCTGTTTTCAAAAGACCGCGCGGCTTACGGCTATTTGTCCGAATCGGCTTCGGTATTTCCTTTCGGTGAGGAACTGAACAATATTTTGCGTAAAATTGGGTTTATAAACGTGCAAGCGCTGCCCCAGACTTTTGGCGTGGCCACCATTTATGTCGCTTTCAAAAAATAGCATGAAGAAGATCGTAGCCTTATTTTTCGCACTTTTCGCCATACACAGCAACGCTCAAGGACCAACCGGGATGTTTGGCAACGACCCGATCGTGAACCTTGAGAATTTCGACAAACAGCGCGTGCATTGGGGCTATTTCCTCGGATTCAACATTTACGACTTCAAATTCGATTACAAAGTTCCCGGACAGGACATCCAGGTTGACAAAACGACGGGATTCAACGTCGGATTGGTCGGAAACCTGCGCCTTCACGAATACATAGATCTTCGCTTCGAACCGGGATTGTTCTACACGCAACGCGATCTGCATTTCTACGGATTTGCCGAAGACGACGAGCTAAACCAACTGCGCGAAGTGCGTTCCACTTACATCCACTTCCCGCTTTTGCTCAAGTTCTCGTCTTTGAGAACCGGCAACATCCGTCCGTATTTGGTTGGTGGCGTTTCTTCTACATTGAACCTTTCGAGCAATTTCAAATCGAAGGACGACAACTTGCAGCAGCGTTTCCGCATGAAGCAGTGGACGAGCAATTACGAGCTCGGATTCGGCGTCGACCTTTACTTTGAATACTTCAAATTCTCACCTTCGATCCGCGGCGTTTTCGGATTGTCGAACGAAATCATCCCGGATGCCGACCCGAACAGCCCGTGGACGGGAAATGTTGCGTCTATGAAGACCAGAGCGATTTTGGTGAACTTCACGTTCCATTAAGATTTACAGATTCTTAGATTTCAGATTGACAGATTAAGCCTTGGGGTTTAATTGACCTGTTACTGAAAATCCGTGAATCTGAAAATCTATTTTCTTCGGAATTCACTCAAGATAATCGCGGTTGCCGTCGCCACGTTCAAACTTTCGGTTTTCTGCAAATCGCCGAAACGCGGGATTGAAATTCGTTTGGTCGTCCGTTTTTCCACTTCAGGAGAAATGCCGTTGGCTTCGTTGCCCATGACGATGATTCCGTTTGACGGAAGATTTTCGGCGTAAATATTGTCTCCGTCCATAAACGTCCCGAATACCGGAAGTTTCGTATCGGAAAGGAAATCGCGCAAATCGGCATACACGACATTCACTCTCGCAAGCGATCCCATCGTCGCCTGGACCACTTTGGGGTTGTACAGATCGACGGTTTCTTTAGAACACACGACCTGCTTGATCCCGAACCAATCGCAAAGGCGCAAGATCGTACCGAGATTTCCCGGATCGCGAATGTCGTCGAGTGCGACGATCAATCCGGATTCATCTATAGGTTTTGGCGGCGGAATTTTAAAAACGGCAAGACAATTGTTGGCGGTTGAAAGCGCGCTCATTTTTTTGAGGTCGGATTCGGTGGCCATCGTCTTTTTGGAATCAGAAACCTGAGGGAAAAGCGGCTCGATTTCAAAAAGATGCTCCAATTCGAACGAAGAATCGAGCAGCTCGCTTATGACTTTGACGCCTTCGGCCAAAAACAGCGCTTCCTGTTGCCGATACTTTTTTTGGTGAAGCCCCGTTATTCGCTTTATTTGGTTTTTACTAACCATGAATTCTGTATTTTTGACCTTTAATCGCCGAACTTTTGAGAAGCCTGCCAGCAAAAATAGCATTATTTGTCCTTTGCGGATTACTGTTGTCGGGCTGTAATTCGACCAAACGGGTCCCGAAGAGCAAAAAACTCCTTACCAAGAACGAATTCGTCGTCAACGACAAGAAACAGAATACAGAGGAACTCGAAAACCTCATGTATCAAAAACCCAATTCGTCTTTGCTCGGTTATCGTCTCAGGCTCAATTTGTATAATCTGGCCAACCCGAACCCAGATTCGACCTACAAAGCCAAATTCATCAAGAATCCCAAGAAATACGAACGTTTGGCTAAAATCCTTTCCAAGAAACAGGTAAACCGACTTGGGAAATCGTTCTATTATTTCGGCATTCATCAAATGCTCAAGCGAATTGGCGAACCGCCTGCGATCATCGATACGAACAACATCCGCAAGTCGCGTCTCAGGCTCAAAGGGCATTATTTCAACCAAGGCTATTTCAACGCGAAAATCCTGTCCAGGATCGATTCGGTCGCCGACAAAAAAGCACGCGTGACCTACACGATCAAAACGGGAACACCTTATTTTCTGGATTCGCTTAGCCAAAGAATCTCGACGCCCGTGCTCGATTCGATGTTCCAGGCCACGAAAGACAAATCGGCTTTGACGCCAGGCAAGCAGTTCAACGGTCTTGATTTCGATGCGGAAAAAGCGCGTCTCACGTCGTTGTACCGCAACAACGGCATCTATCACTTCCAGGCGAATTACATCAAGTTCGACATCGATACGGTCGATACGAACCACAAGGCCAATTCGAAAATGATCATAGACGATTACAGCTATCGCGAAAACGACACGACCAAGACGATGCCGTTCAAGCAGTACAAGATCAGCGAAGTCAATATCTATACTGATGCGACGGGAAGCAAAATCAAGCCACCGATCAAGGACAGCGTGACGTACAAAGGTTTCAACCTCTATGCGTCCGACCGATTGAAATACCGTCCGAAAGCGATTACCGATGCCGTTTTCATCAACAAAGGCAATTTGTTTTCAGACATCCGCACGACGGTGACTTCGCGCTATCTGAGCAATTTGCGCGTGTTCAATTATCCGTCGATACAATATGAGGTCGATCCTCGCGATACGATCGGGAATTCGTTGATCGCCAATATTTATCTGGTTCCGAGAAAGAAATTCAGTTTCGGATATAGCCTCGACGTCACGCATTCGAACATCCAGGATTTCGGGATACAGGGAACGACATCGGTTACGATACGCAACGTGTTCAACGGAGCCGAAACCTTGGAAATCGCGGCGCGTGGTAACATCGGATCGTCTAAAGATTTGGCCAATCCGAACGATACGTTTTTCAACGTTTCGGAATACGGAGCCGATATGAAACTGAGTTTTCCGCGCATCGTCTTTCCGCTGAACACCGAAAAGATCATCCCGAAAAACATGATTCCGGTCACGACGATCAGTTTGGGTTATGCCAAGCAGCGCAACATCGGGCTTGACAAAGAAAATTTCACCGGTGCTTTCAGTTACACCTGGACGCCGAAGCGTTTTTATTCGTCGAGGCTCGATTTGTTCAACATCCAATACGTGAAGAATTTGAATCCGCAGAATTATTTCAATGTGTATTCGAGTTCCTACAGCGCGTTGAACAATATCGCCAAGGAATATCTCGATCCAAGCAATCCTACCTATTTCAACGAGAACGGGAATCTTGCAATCGATTCGGGAACGAACCAGTTCATTGCAGACGTCGTAGACAACGGTTCGGTGGCCGTGAGCCCCGCCGATTTGAGAACTGTGCGCAGTATAGACGAGCGTCGCGACCGACTTACCGAGAACAACCTCATTTTTGCCTCAAGCTACAGTTATTCGAAAACGACGAAAACCGATTTGCAGGACAATACATTTTATACGTTCCGCACGAAAATCGAATCGGCGGGTAACTTTTTGTCGCTCGTGGCGCGGCTTTCCAAACAGCTCAAGAACCAGAACGGCAACAATACGATTTTCGACATCGAATATTCGCAATACCTCAAAGGCGAGTTCGAATACATCAAGCATTGGGATCTGACGCGCAAGAAAGTACTCGCGATGCGTGCATTCGCCGGAATCGCGATCCCGTACGGCAACTCTGAAAGCGTCCCGTTCTCGAGAAGTTACTTCGCCGGCGGATCAAACGACAACCGGGGATGGCAATCGTACTCGCTCGGACCAGGTTCTTCGGGTGGAATCAACGACTTCAACGAAGCGAACATGAAACTCGCGTACAGCGCCGAATTCCGTTTTAATTTGTTCGGAGATTTGCACAGCGCTGTTTTTGCCGATGTCGGAAACATCTGGAACGTACTCGACAATACCGAAGACGAACGCTACAAGTTTTCGGGGCTTAAATCGCTTGAGGACATAGCCGTAGGTTCTGGATTTGGTTTGCGTTACGACTTCAACTTTTTCGTGGTTCGCCTCGACGTCGGGTTCAAGACATACGATCCGGCGATAAACGAAGGCAGCCGCTGGTTGCGCAATTACAATTTCGCGCACTCGGTACTAAATATCGGAATCAATTATCCTTTCTAATTTCAGAAATACTTATTTTTGTAACCTTTAATCAAAACTAACTGACATGGCCCATAATATCAAACCCGGTGTAGCAACCGGTGACGAAGTTCAGGAAATCTTTCGCCTGGCTAAGGAAAAAGGATTCGCTCTTCCTGCAGTAAACGTAACAGGATCAAGCACCATCAACGGTGTTTTGGAGACCGCCGCAAAACTAAAAGCTCCGGTCATCATCCAGTTTTCTAACGGAGGTGCGGCTTTCAACGCCGGAAAAGGATTCCCGAACGAAGGCCAAAGTGCCGCGATTGCAGGCGCGATCGCAGGCGCTAAACACATCCATACGTTGGCTGAAGCTTACGGCGCGACCGTGATCCTTCACACCGACCACTGCGCGAAGAAATTGCTTCCGTGGGTCGACGGGCTTTTGGACGCGAGCGAAAAACACTTCGCCGAAACAGGAAGACCGCTTTTCTCATCCCACATGCTCGATTTGAGCGAAGAGCCGATGCACGAAAACATCGAAATCTGTAAAAAATATCTTGAAAGAATGTCCAAAATGGGCATGACGCTCGAAATCGAACTTGGCATCACGGGTGGCGAAGAAGACGGCGTTGACAATTCGGGTGTCGATCATTCCGAATTGTATTCTACTCCCGAAGATGTAGATTACGCTTACTCCGAATTGCTTAAAGTAAGTCCGCGTTTTACCGTAGCTGCGGCTTTCGGAAACGTACACGGCGTATACAAACCGGGTAACGTGAAATTGACGCCTACGATCTTGCGCGATTCGCAGGATTACATCCAAAAGAAACACAATACGGGCAAAAACCCAGTCGATTTCGTATTCCACGGAGGTTCGGGTTCGACTCCTGAAGAGATCAAAGAAGCGATTTCTTACGGCGTGATCAAAATGAACATCGACACCGATTTGCAGTTCGCATTCACCGAAGGCATCCGCGATTACATGGTGAACAACATCGAATACCTCAAAACCCAAATCGGAAACCCTGAAGGTCCGGACGCGCCGAACAAAAAGTACTACGATCCTCGCAAATGGATCCGCGAAGGCGAAGTCACTTTCAACAAGCGTCTTGAAGAAGCGTTTGCCGATTTGAACAACGTAAATACACTTTAAAAATGATGAATTATGAATTATGAATTGAAGTCGCTTATGACTTCTGTTTTTAATTCATAATTCATATTTTTTTAATTCATAATTAAGCAGAAATATGGCTTGGTTTAAAAGAACAGAAAAAGGCATTCAGACCGCCACCGAAGATAAAAAAGACGTTCCTAAAGGTTTATGGTACAAATCGCCTACCGGAAAAATCGTCGATGCCGATGAATTGGCGCGCAACCTATACGTAAGCCCCGAAGACGGCTTCCACGTAAGGATCGGAAGCAAGGAATATTTCGAAATCTTGTTCGACAACAACGAATACACCGAACTCGACAAGAACATGACGTCGAAAGACACGCTTCATTTCGTCGACACCAAAAAATACTCCGACCGACTAAAGGACGCCCAGGAGAAAACCAAACTCAAGGATGCCGTGCGCACCGGAGTGGGTAAATCGAAAGGCAAGGACATCGTGGTCTGCTGTATGGATTTCGCGTTCATCGGAGGTTCGATGGGTGCCGTCGTAGGAGAGAAAATCGCGCGCGGTATCGACTATTCGATCAAGAACAAAATCCCGTTCGTGATGATTTCCAAATCGGGTGGCGCACGTATGATGGAAGCCGCGTATTCGCTTATGCAGCTTGCCAAAACATCTGCAAAACTCGCGCAATTGGCCGATGCGAAAATCCCGTACATTTCGCTTTGTACCGATCCGACTACGGGCGGAACGACAGCGTCTTATGCGATGTTGGGCGACATCAACATTTCGGAACCGGGCGCGCTTATCGGTTTTGCCGGACCGCGTGTCGTAAAAGACACCACCGGAAAAGATTTGCCTGAAGGTTTCCAGACCGCGGAATTCGTTTTGGAACACGGTTTCCTCGATTTCATCGCTGCGCGCAAGGAACTCAAGAACAAGATCAACTTGTATTTGGATTTGATTTTGGACCAACCGATCCGTTAATCAAAACCCATCAAATAAAACGACCGCTCTTTTTGGGCGGTTTTTTTATGCCGTTCGGTCAAAGCCGGCGGTATTTCCGAATCCATGATAAACAATACGAATCTATTTTTATTTTTGAAAAGCAATTCCTAAAACCGAATCATGGAAAACGAATTACTTTGCCAACAATGCAAATGTCCGACAAACGGTAATTTCTGCTCGAATTGCGGGCAACAAACCAAAGTCGAAACGATAGACGCGCGTTACGCAAAAAAGGAATTGTTCCAGCTTACGGGATATGAAAAAGGATTTGTGTACACTTTTGCGAAACTTTTGACAAAACCCGGCAAAAGCATACGGGATTACCTTCACGGCAATAGATCGTCGTTTACAAAACCGGTGACTTTCCTGTTCGTGACATCTGTAATTTACGCGTTGGTTTCGAATTATTTCGACACCGATTCGGTGTACGAACAGCGTTTCCGTCAAGTATATGGAGAATCGAGCGTCATGCAGGTCATGCAATGGGTTCAGGAAAATTACGGCTATTCGAACATTTTAATGATGATTTTTATAGCCGCTTGCATCAAACTGTTCTTCAGAAAACACGCCTACAACATTTATGAGATTTTCGTACTGTTGTGTTTCGTAATGGGCGAAGGCATGATTTTGCTGTCGTTACAACCGATTTTCACCAAGTACATACCAAATCTAATGATGGAAAACACCCTGTTTACGGCGGTTTTCGTTTACGTTAGTTGGGCGATCGGACAGTTTTTCGGAGGAAGATTCCGAGATTACCTCAAAGCTTTTCTCGCGTACGTGCTAGGCTTCTCGCTTTTTGAAATCACAGCCATAGTGATTGCGCTTTTGTACGATTCGTTCTCTTGAGGATTTGAAACTACATTCCGGTCCTGATCGCTTCGACCGGATCCAGTTTAGAAGCCGAAATAGCCGGGATGATTCCCGAAATCAAACCGATCGCCGCCGACAATCCCGTTCCGAGCATGATATTGCCGAAACCAAGCACAAATTCGAACTCGAGCGCTTTGGTCATCACGGTCGCGATTCCCCAAACGAGCAGCAGTCCGACCGCACCACCGATCACCGAAAGAATGATGGCCTCGAACAGGAACTGGAACAAAATGAACTTGTTTTTCGCTCCCAAAGATTTCTGGATTCCGATAAGGTTGGTGCGCTCCTTGACCGAAACGAACATGATATTGGCGATGCCGAATCCGCCTACGAGAAGCGAGAACGCGCTGATGATCCAACCACCCGTGTTCAAGATTCCGATAAATGCATCGAGAAGCGCCGTGAATCCCGAAAGTACGTTGATGAAGAAATTGTCCATATCGCCGACCTTCATACCGCGATAATTGCGCAGCTTTTGTGCGACTTCGGCTTTGAGTTCGTCCACGTCGGCACCTTTGGCGGGTTTTACGATAATGATCGGCATCATCGTATCGTTGTTTTCACCGAATTTGTTCCTGATGAAATTCACCGGAATGATGATCGACGTATCGTTGCTGTTGCCGAACATGCCCGAACCTTGCTTGGGCAAAACGCCGATTACGGTAAATTTCTGTCCGTAAAGCCTGATTTGTTTGTCGATCGGATCGGAGTCCCCAAAAAGCCCGTTTGCGACCTCATACCCGATTACGGCGACGGCTTTACCCGAATTGTCTTCGGATTCGTTATAAAACCGGCCTTTGTCGAATTCCTGCGCCTGGATTTCGTCGAACTCGTGCGAAACCGGAACGACGTTGATGCTGCTCACGGTCTTGTCGTCGTATTTGGCCGATTCGGGCCCGACGAAAATCTGGTAAGCGACTTCTTCGGCACCGTTCAGAGAAGCTTTGAGGTATTGGTATTCGTCGTAAGTGACATTCGGGAATTGCTCGACTTTCCAGCGCGGCACGTCGGTCGGTCCGAAAGATTGCTTGAGCACGTACATCGTATTCTTGTCGAGGCTGCTCAAGTCTTTTTTGATTTTGCGGTCGAGCGAATCGACGGCGGCCAGAACGGCAATGATCGAAAAAATCCCGATCGTCACGCCCAGAAGCGACAAAAGCGTACGCAGTTTGTTGTTGCGCAAGGCGTTCATGGCGAACGAGAAGGATTCCGAGAGAAGTCTGAGATAAACGATCATTGGGAAGTTCCGATTGAAGCGTAAAATTGCTGATTTTTCGGTCAAAATCCTAATTTAAAAAATGTTGCTGTTTGTTGGCTTGTCGATTTCTTCATTTGAGTTTCGAACTTTGGAAAAGATTGGTGTTTTGAATCGGAAATTTTGCCAAATTATCTTTAGCAAATTTGGTTTATCCCATTGTTAAAAAGTACTTTTGCACCTTCATACACAACTTCTAAAAATGAGCACGAACAAGACCATCAAATCAGCATTAGTTTCGGTATTTTCAAAAGACGGACTCGAGCCGATCGTACAGAAACTGCACCAACAAGGCGTGACCTTCTACTCTACCGGCGGAACCGAGGAATTCCTTAAAAACCTGGGCATTCCGGTCGTTGCGGTCGAAGACGTGACTTCGTATCCGTCTATCCTTGGCGGACGTGTCAAAACGCTTCACCCGAAGATTTTCGGTGGAATCCTGAACCGTCAGGATCACGAAGGCGACGTTTCGCAAATGACCGAATACAACATCCCGCAGATTGATTTGGTGATCGTTGATTTGTATCCGTTCGAAAAAACCGTGGCTTCGGGCGCTTCGGAAGCCGATATCATCGAAAAAATCGACATCGGAGGCATTTCGTTGATCCGTGCGGCGGCGAAAAACTTCAAGGATACGGTGATCATTCCATCTGTAGAGCAATACGCTCCGTTTTTGGAATTGCTAAACGAGAAAAACGGGGAGACTTCGCTTGAAGACAGAAAGAAATTCGCTACACAAGCGTTCCATGTTTCGTCTCATTACGATTCTGCAATTTTCAATTATTTCAATACGGACGACACGTATTTCAAGCAATCATATTCGAACGGGCAGGTTTTGCGCTACGGAGAAAATCCGCACCAAAAAGGTTATTTCTTTGGCGACTTCGATTCGATGTTCACCAAAAAACACGGAAAGGAATTGTCATACAACAACCTTCTCGATGTTGACGCCGCCGTGAACCTGATTCTTGAATTCAAAGGCAACGATCCGACTTTCGCGATCCTGAAACACAACAATGCTTGTGGTTTGGCCACGCGTCCGACGATGAAGCAAGCGTATCTCGATGCTTTGGCGGGCGACCCGACATCGGCTTTCGGAGGCGTTTTGATCGCGAACGGGAAAATCGACGCGGAAACGGCTGCCGAAATCAACTCGCTTTTCTGCGAAGTCGTGATCGCTCCCGAGTACTCCGAAGAAGCCATCGCCATCCTTTCCGAAAAAAAGAACAGAATTATTCTCGTGCAACACGACGTGGAATTGCCGCAGCTTCAAGTGCGTACGGCTTTAAATGGCGTTTTGGTACAGGATCGCAACAACATTACGGACAATAAAGAAGGCCTTCGCACCGTTACCACTACGGCTCCGACCGCACAGGAAATCGACGACTTGATTTTTGCGTCTAAAATCTGCAAGAACACCAAATCGAACACGATCGTCCTGGCAAGGAACGGGCAATTGATCGCTTCCGGAACAGGCCAAACCTCACGTGTGGACGCCTTGAGACAAGCGATCGAGAAAGCTCACTCATTTAACTTTGACTTGAACGGCGCGGTAATGGCCAGCGATGCGTTCTTTCCGTTCCCGGATTGCGTAGAGATTGCGAAAAACGCCGGAATCACTTCGGTCATCCAACCCGGAGGATCGATCAAGGACGAATTGAGCATCAATTACTGCAACGAAAACGGCCTGTCGATGGTGTTCACAGGAACGCGTCATTTCAAGCACTAAAAAAGCATCGGTATTTTAAATTTTTGATTTTGGATCACAGACGGAAGCCCCTGATTCCAATGTGTTTAAAATTGTTGATTTAAATTCCAAAATAAAAAATCACTAGGCTGCATTGTCACTATATTTACATAACTTTGCAGCCTACAACTAATAACTAAAACCCCTCAATTTCAGGTATGGGATTTTTTGATTTCATGACCGAGGACATCGCGATAGACCTCGGAACCGCGAATACGCTCATCATACACAACGACAAAGTCGTGATCGACAGCCCTTCAATCGTCGCGAGAGACAGGGTTTCTTCGAAGATAATCGCCGTAGGTAAAGAGGCGAACATGATGCAGGGAAAAACGCACGAGAACATCAAGACCATCCGACCTTTGAAAGATGGGGTTATCGCAGATTTCGACGCATCCGAGAAAATGATCTCGATGTTCATCAAATCGATTCCCGCACTCAAGAAAAGAATGTTCACGCCGGCTCTTCGCATGGTCGTCTGTATCCCGTCGGGCATTACCGAAGTGGAAATGCGCGCGGTTAAGGAAAGCTGCGAACGCGTGAACGGAAAAGAAGTTTACCTGATCCACGAACCAATGGCCGCGGCGATCGGTATCGGCATCGATATCATGCAGCCGAAAGGAAACATGATCGTCGACATCGGCGGTGGAACGACAGAAATCGCGGTCATCGCTTTGGGCGGAATCGTGTGCGACAAATCGGTAAAGATCGCGGGTGACGTTTTCACGAACGACATCGTGTATTACATGAGAACGCAGCACAACCTTTTCGTGGGTGAAAGCACTGCCGAAAAAATCAAGATTACCATCGGTGCCGCTATCGAAGACCTCGAAACTCCGCCAGATGAAATGTCGGTTCAAGGACGCGACCTTTTGACGGGTAAACCAAAACAGGTCGACGTTTCGTATCGCGAAATCGCAAAAGCGCTCGACAAATCGATCCAACGTATCGAGGACGCGGTTATGGAAACGCTTTCGCAGACGCCGCCGGAACTCGCTGCCGACATCTACAACACCGGTATTTACCTTGCCGGAGGCGGTTCGATGTTGCGAGGTCTTGACAAGCGTATTTCCCTGAAGACAGACCTTCCGGTTTACATCGCCGAAGATCCGCTTCGTGCCGTTGTACGCGGTACGGGAATGGCTTTGAAGAACATTCCGAAATTCAGAAGTATCCTGATTAAATAATAAATTGAAATCCCAAATTCCAAATCCCAAAATCCAACTTTCTTAAGACAACGATTGGAATTTGGAATTTGGAATTTGATTTTTTTACCAACGGTTTATGCAGCAGATATTCCAATTTATCTTTAAGAACAGCCATCGATTGCTGTTTTTGCTGCTTTTAGGGATTTCGTTGGTCCTGACGATACAGGCGCACTCGTTCCACAAGAGCAAAGTGATCTCTTCGGCGAATTTCCTCACGGGCGGCATCTACACGCAGATGAACAACGTGAATGAGTACTTCCACCTCAAATCGCAAAACGACGCGCTTGCCAAAGAGAATGCCGATTTGAGAAGAATGATCTTCAACGAGAAGGACACGGCCAAACCGCCAGTGATCGATACGATCAGAGGTGTGAGAAAAGTAGACGTTATCGTTTCCAAAGTCATCCACAACTCGTATAACGTCCACGAGAATTACCTCACGATCAATTCGGGCTCGCTTAAAGGCGTCAAGTCGGATATGGGTGTCGTGAACAGTCAAGGTATCGTCGGCATCGTCGACAAGGTTTCGAACAATTACGCAACGGTGATTTCCATCCTCAACGTAAAATCGCAGATCAACGCCAAGATCAAGAAGTCGAACCACTTCGGATCGCTTGTCTGGAACGGAAAAAATACGGGTTATGTACAGCTTATCGACGTACCGCGACTCGCTTCGGTGAGAAAAGGCGACACGATCGTGACCGGCGGGCAATCGGTGATTTTCCCGGCGAACATCAACATCGGAACGATTTCAAAAATTTATACCGACAACGAGACGAACTACTATACGCTCGACATCAAACTCTTTAACGACATGACCAATTTGGGTTATGTGTACATCGTGAAGAGCAAGGACAAAGAGGAAATCGAAACATTGGAACAGCAATCGAAGCCGAATGAATAGTACGGTCCTGATCAATATCGCGCGTTTTATCCTGCTGATTGCGGCACAGGTCGTCATTTTCAACAATTTCAACCTGTTCGGGTTCATCAATCCGTTCCCGTACATTTTGTTCATCATGCTTTTTCCGGTCAATGGAAACCGCAACGTGCTTTTGCTCACGAGCTTCCTGCTTGGCCTTATCATGGACATGTTCAGCAATTCGGGTGGCGTGCACGCGGCTTCGTGTCTGGTTTTGGCGTTCGTACGTCCGGCGATTTTCAAGTTTTCGTTCGGATTGAGCTATGAATACCAAACCGTCAGATTGGACGATGTGTTGACTCCGGAGCGTTTTTCGTTCATCCTTATTTCGGTCATCATCCACCATTTCACGCTGTTTTTGCTTGAAGTGTTCCGATTGGTGTTCTTTTGGGACGTGTTGCTGCGCACGCTTTGCAGCACGATTTTCTCGATCGTGATCTGCATCATTTTGATTTACATGTTCAAGCCTTCGAGACGATGAGGAAAGTACTGTTGCCCACCTTGATTTTCATCGCGACGATTTTGCTTCTGCTTCGTTTGTTCTATCTGCAGGTCATAGACGAATCGCTCAAGCTCAAATCGGACAACAACGCGATCAAGATCCAGTACGATTATCCCGAGCGCGGTTATGTGTACGACCGATTCGGCAAATTGCTCGTCGCGAACCAACCGTCTTACGATATCATGGTGATTCCGCGCGACATGAAGAACATCGACACGCTCGAGTTTTGTCAGTTGCTCAACATCCGCAAGGAAGATTTCATCAAGCGGATCGAGAAAGCGAAAGTATACAGTCCGAGGCTTCCGTCTGTATTTTTACCTCAATTGAACAAACGCGAATTCGCCGCATTCCAGGAAAAGGTGCGCAAATTCCAGGGATTTTACATCCAAAAGCGTTCGTTGCGCGACTATCAGGTGAATTACGGCGCGAACGTGTTCGGATTCATCACTCAGGTCAACGATAAAATCATCGAGAAAAATCCGTATTACAATAGCGGCGATTTGATCGGAAAACAAGGCGTCGAGGAAAGCTATGAAAAGGAATTGCGTGGCATCAAAGGCGTAAAATACATCCAGAAAGACAAATACAACCGCGAAATCGGCTCGTATAAGGAAGGCCGATTCGATACGATCGCCAAACAAGGTGAAGACATCACGCTTTCTATCGACGGCGAACTCCAGAAATACGGAGAAGAACTCATGGTCAACAAACGGGGCGGAATCGTAGCGATCGAACCCAAAACCGGAGAAATCCTCGCACTTGTGACCGCGCCTTCTTACGATCCTGCGATTTTGGTCGGACGCGAGCGCTCGAGGAATTACACGAAACTCTACAACGATTCGATCGCCAAACCGCTTTTCGACCGCGGGCTTTTGGCCGAATATCCGCCAGGATCGCCTTTCAAGATCATTACGGGTTTGGTCGCGCTTCAGGAAAAAGTGGTCGACGAACAGACGTCTTTCGTTTGCCACCACGGATTTAGTTATGCGAGAGGACGTTTCATGAAATGCCACGATTCGCAGATTTCACAGCTTCACAACGGGATTTACAACTCGTGCAACACCTATTTCGCGAGCGTCTACATGAAAACGCTTAGCAAATACCGCAAAACGTCGGCGGCCGTTGACATTTGGAGCAAACATGTGAAGAGTTTCGGGCTCGGCGAATTCATGGGTTACGATTTGCCGACGGGAAGACGCGGTAAAATCCCGACATCCAAAACCTACAAACGCATTTATCCCGATTGGGATTACAAACCGACGACAATCGTATCGAACGCCATCGGACAAGGGGAAGTCACCACGACACCGATCCAGCTTGCCAACATGATGGCCGCAGTCGCGAACCGCGGTTATTATTACACGCCTCACATCATCAAGAAAATCGAAGGCCAGCAGATCGACAAGAAATACCGCACCAAGCACCATACTTCGATCGATCCTCAATATTTCGAGCCCGTGATTTCGGGATTGGCCGACGTTTATAACGTGGGAACGGCTTTCGGACTTGGCGTCGACGACATTCAAATCTGTGGAAAAACAGGAACTGCCGAAAACTTCGCCAAAATAAACGGCAAGCGTGTCAAGCTTCAGGATCACTCGATTTTCGTGGCTTTTGCACCGAAGGACAATCCTAAAATCGCAATCGCCGTATTCGTCGAGAACGGATATTGGGGAAAACGTTGGGCCGGGCCGATCGCGACATTGATGATCGAAAAGTTCATCAAACGCAAAATCACGCGTACCGATCTTGAAAAACGCATGCTCGAAGGCAGCCTTCAGGGTGAATACGACAAATACATCGGAAAGCATACCGTTGACAGCTTGCTACTCAAAAAACCGGAGATCGAAGCCGTCAAGAAAGAACAGGACACGATTGAGGACATAGACGACAAAGAAGCCGAGAACTAATGAAAAACCAGAGCATCAGAAGCCATATCGATTGGGTGAGCGTATTCATTTACGTCACCTTGGTGGTATTGGGCTGGCTCAACATCTACTCGTCTTCGCTTTCGCTTGAAGATAGCGGCGCTTTCGATTTCGGGCAGATTTACGGCAAGCAGATGATGTTCATTTTCCTGTCGATTCCGCTTATCATCGTAATTTTGGCGGTTGACGGAAAATTCTACGAAAAATATTCGGTCATCCTTTTCGGGATTGCCTTGCTGCTTCTTGCGGGACTTTACGTTTTCGGAAAAGAAGTAAAAGGCCAGGTGAACTGGTACCAATTCGGGCCGATCAGTTTCCAGCCTGCGGAGTTTGCCAAAGTAGGAACGGCATTGGCGCTCGCAAAATATCTGAGCGACGTACAGGTCAATCTCAAGGACCAAAACCGACAACTTCAGGCCATGGGTATCATTTTGCTGCCCGTTTTGCTTATCGTGCCTCACGATCCGGGAAGCGCGTTGATTTATTCGGCTTTCTTTCTCGTACTGTATCGCGAAGGTTTGCCCGCATGGTTCTTGTGGACAGGCTTTATTGCCATCGTAGCGTTCGTGCTTTCGCTGATTTGGCCATCGTGGATCATTATCGTGATTGCCGCGGTCGTCATCGCATTCTTCTACTATCGAAGCCGTATCGTAGACCGAAACATCATCATGAGTGTCGCAATTTTGGTGGGTGTTTCCATTTTCACGTTCTCGGTACATTACGTTTTCGATAACGTATTCAAGCAACACCATCGCGACCGTTTCAATATTTTGCTCGGTAAGGAAGTCGATTTGAAAGGCATCGGATACAACATCAACCAGTCGAAAATCGCGATCGGTTCGGGCGGTTGGTTCGGAAAAGGCTATCTCGAAGGCACCCAAACCAAAGGCGGATTCGTTCCCGAACAACATACCGACTACATTTTCACGACCGTTGGCGAAGAATGGGGATTTGTCGGGTGTATCGTCGTTTTGGCGTTGTTCGTGCTGCTTTTTCTTCGCATCATCTATCTGGCCGAGCGACAGAAAACCAAATTTTCGCGCGTTTACGGTTATTGCGTAGCCACAATTCTGTTCATTCACTTCTTTGTGAACATCGCCATGGTACTTGGGATTTTCCCGACGATCGGCGTTCCGTTGCCGTTCTTTTCGTATGGAGGTTCCGGACTTTGGGGCTTTACCATTTTGCTGTTCATCTTTTTGAAGATGGATGCAAATAAGGTGAATGAATGGTAGACAAGATTTGCAGATTCTCAGATTCCGGATTCCATCTTAGCCGCGATCTTATCCAAACACAAATTGTTGATGCTGCCTTCATGTGTGTGTTTCGTAGCTTTTGGCGACACGAACTTTCCGTTTTCAATGTCTGATGCGACTTGCCGATACGCCGTCCGGAAAGGAATTCCGCTTGAAACCAATTCGTTCAAAGCATCAACAGTAAACAGATAATCGTATTTTTTGTCGGACAGAATATCTTGATTCACTACCAAATTTTCGATTCCGAAAACCGTCATTTCCAAACACGACTTCAGTGTTTCGATCGCCGGGAAAATTCCTTCTTTAAGCAATTGGAAATCCCTGTGATAACCGCTTGGCAAATTGTTCGTGAGCAACGTGATTTCGTACGGAAGCGCTTGTATTTTGTTTGATTTACCTCGGATCAACTCGAAAACATCGGGATTTTTCTTGTGCGGCATGATGCTCGAACCCGTCGTAAGGCTTGTCGGCAAACTCACAAAATTGAAGTTCTGGCTCAGATACAGGCAAACGTCCATCGACAGTTTAGACAATGTGGCCGCTACGGACGAAAGCGCGAAAGCCGTCATTTTCTCGGACTTCCCACGACTCATTTGGGCTGCGATCGGATTGTATTTCAAATCGGCAAAACCCAATTCGTTCGTGGTGAACGTGCGCTCGATCGCAAACGAACTGCCATAACCTGCGGCCGAACCCAACGGATTCTGGTCGACGACTTTAAACGCGGCGTTCAGCAAAGTCATGTCGTCCACCAAAGTCTCGGCATACGCGGCAAACCACATCCCGAACGAACTCGGCATCGCGATTTGCAAATGCGTATAACCCGGAAGCAAGATGTTCTTCGTGGCCTCGCTCCTATCCAAAAGCAAATCGAAAAGTGATTTTACAAGTTTTTTAATTTCGGAAATCTCGGCTTTCAGGTACAAATGCACGTCGGTCAAAACCTGATCGTTACGCGAACGCGCCGTGTGGATTTTCTTGCCGGTTTCACCCAATTTTTCAATCAGCAGGAATTCGATTTTGGAATGTACGTCTTCAAAATAGGCTTCTATCGCAAAGTTTCCGTTTTCGATGTCGGACAAAATTTCTTCGAGTGCTTTTACCAAATCATCCGCTTCCTTTTGAGAAACCAACCCGATTTTTGCGAGCATTTTTGCGTGTGCCATCGAACCGATTGCGTCGTATTTCGCCAGATGTAAATCTAGTTCACGATCATTTCCTACCGTAAACGCGCTAATCTTTTCATCTGTCCCGATTCCTTTTTCCCACAATTTCATAGTCGTTACTTTTTGAGACGATTAAAAAAACCGTCGATTATTTTGATGTATAAGTCGATTCCTTCACAGATTTCGTCCACGTAAATGAATTCGTCGGCCGAATGCGATCGCGGCGACCTTCCCGGTCCTAGTTTCAACGATTGGCAACTCAAAACCGATTGGTCGCTCAACGTCGGTGAACCGTAAGTCGTTCTTCCCAACGAAATCCCGGATTGCACGAGTTCGTGGTTTTCGGGAATACTCGACGGGTTCAGATGCATCGACCGCGGTCTGACTTCGGCTTTTATATTCGCGCGAACCGTTTCCAGAATTTGAGCATTCGAGTATTTTTCATTGACGCGGATATCGACGACCAAACGCGTTTCGGCCGGAACGACGTTGTGTTGCGAGCCCGCATTGATTTGCGTGACCGTCATTTTCACCGGGCCGAGAACGTCCGAAATCTTTTCGAATCGGTAATTTTTGAACCATTCGATGACTTCCAAAGCATTGTAGATTGAATTGTCGTCGTTCGGATGCGCCGCGTGACCCGGCGTTCCTTTTACCGTAACGTCCAAAACGAGCAGTCCTTTTTCGGCAATCGCAAGTTGCATTTCGGTAGGTTCACCAACAATCGCCACTTCAATTTCAGGCAAATGTCTCAACACCGAATTGAGTCCGTTTTCGCCGCTGCTTTCTTCTTCCGCGGAAGCAACAACCGTCAGATTATAGGGTAAATCAGGTTTGTCGAAAAAATACGCGAACGTTGCCAACAGTGAAACGAGACAACCTCCGGCATCATTACTGCCAAGCCCGAAAAGTTTGCCGTCTTTTTCGATTGGTTCGAACGGATCGAGTGTGTAACCTTGGTTCGGCTCAACCGTGTCGTGGTGCGAATTCAAAAGCAGCGTCGGTTTTGAACCGTCGAAATGTTTGTTGAACGCCCAAATGTTGTGGTTCTCGCGCTCGAACGGAATGTGCTGCAAACGAAACCAGTTTTCGATGCGCGCCGCTGTTTTGTCTTCTTCGGACGAAAACGACGGCAGACCGATCAAATCTTTGAGTAAATCGATGGCTTCAATGGTGAGTTTCTGTATTTTTTGGTCAGACATACATGGGTTTTACGGTTGGATTTTTGTTCCCGAATTTTGGTCGGACAACAATTTTTCGCTTCCGACCTTTACGACGGAAACACCATTTTCAAGCGCGCGGAAACAATTGTCCAGCTTGGGCAACATACCCGAATGCACCTTATTTTCGGCTTTTAATCTTTGGTAAAGTTCGGCATCGAGAAGCGAAATCACGGAATCTCCATCCTCGGAATTTGCCAAAACGCCCGGTTTTTCGAAGCAATACAGCAATTCGGTGTCAAAAAAATCAGAACACGCAATGGCAATTTCGGACGCGATTGTGTCGGCATTCGTGTTGAGCAATTTGCCTTTTCCGTCGTGCGTGATTGCGGCAAAAACCGGGACAAAACCGCATTGGATCAGATTCCTCAATGCTTCGGAATCGACTTTTCTCACATCACCCACAAATCCAAAATCAACCGTTTTCACGGCACGTTTTTCAGATAAGATCAAATTCCCATCCGCACCCGTAAGTCCAATCGCATTCACGCCCAAAGCCTGCAATTTCGCAACGATCGACTTGTTCGTCCCGCCCGCGTAACTCATTACGGCGATTTCGAGCATCGCTTGATCCGTGATGCGCCGGCCTTTGTGGAATTTGGCTTCGATTCCTAGTTTTTCGCCCAAACGCGTTGCCAATTTTCCGCCTCCGTGGACCAGAATTTTAGCGTTTTCAAGCTTGGCAAAATCGGCCAAAACCGAATCGAGCAATTCTGGGTTATCGATGACGTTTCCACCGATTTTTACAATTGTCAATTTTGGCTTCATTGGTTTTTGAGTATTTCGGACAAAACCGCTTGAGCGGCAAAAGTTCGGTTATTCGCTTGCGGAATCACGATAGACGACTCGCTGTCGAGCACTTCATCGGACACGATCATGTTTCGACGAACCGGCAAACAGTGCATGAATTTGGCCGAATTCGTCAGTTTCAATTTCTCGGAAGTTATCGTCCACGACAAATCCTGCGACAGAATCTGTCCGTAATTTTCGAACGAACTCCAGTTTTTGGCATAGATAAAATCGGCATTTTCGAAGGCTTTGTTTTGGTCGCGTTCTATTGTCACGCCATTTGTAATTTTCGGGTCGAGGTCGTAGCCATCAGGATTTGTGATGATGAAATCGACGTCACTCAACTTCATGATTTTTGCGAACGAATTGGGAACCGCGTGCGGCAACGCTTTTGGGTGAGGCGCCCACGTCAGTACGACTTTTGGTCGATTTTTCGTTTTGAATTCCCGGATCGTCAGCGCATCGGCAACCGCTTGCAACGGATGCTCGCTCGAACCTTCGAGACTGACAATTGGCACGGACGCGAACTTTTTGAAAGCCGAAATCACGTGCTCTGATACGTCTTTTTGCTTGTCGGCGAGCGTCGGGAAACTTCTCACGGCCAAGATGTCGCAATATTGGGAAACGACTTGTGCGGCTTCGCGTATGTGTTCGGCTTTATTGCCGTTCATGACGACGCCGTCCTCGAATTCGAGAAGCCAGCCTTCGGTGTTCAGATTCATCACCATCGCTTGCATCCCGAGGTTCGACGCAGCTTTTTGTGTACTCAAACGCGTCCTTAAACTCGGGTTGAAAAACAGCAAACCAATCGTTTTCCGCCTGCCCAAATCTTCATTCGCGAATGGATTTTGCTTGTGATTTTGGGCTATGTCCAACAAAGCGTTCAAATCCTGAATGTCATCTACGGAAGTGAAATGTTTCATGGCACGGAAATTTGAGGTTCAACAATTTTCCCGATCGCTTTTTTGAGTCCGACGAAGAAGAAGTCAACTTCGGCTTTGGTTATCGAAAGCGGCGGCAGAATACGCAACAAGTTCTTTTGACTCGCATTTCCGGTAAAAATTCCGAAGTCGTAAATAAGAGATTTTCTCAAATTGGCGATTTCGAAATCGAATTCCAATCCTAGCATCAAACCGCGTCCTTTCACGTTTTTAATCTGTGGAATTTCGGACGCTTGTTGCTTGAAATAATCACTGACTTCGTTCACATTTTGAATCAGGTTTTCCGATTCGATGACTTCCAAAACCGACAAAGCGGCGGCACACGCCAAATGGTTTCCTCCGAATGTCGTCCCTAACAATCCGTGAGACGCTTTGAATTCGGGTGAAATCAGAATCCCACCGATCGGGAAACCGTTGCCCATTCCTTTTGCGACCGAAATGATGTCGGGTTTTATGTCGTGATGTTGGTGCGCGAAGAATTTCCCGCTTCGGCCGTAACCGCTCTGGATTTCGTCGAGGATCAAAACGACTCCATATTTTTTGGTTTCCGATGACAGGAATTGGAAAAATTCGGTCGTGGCTTCGTCGAGTCCGCCGACGCCTTGGATGCCTTCGATGATTACGCAGGCCACGTCGCCTTTCTGCAATTCATCCAAAACCGATTTTTGGTCGTTCAATTCGAGAAAGATGACCTTGTGAGCGTTGATTGGCGCGACAATCGAAGGATTATCGGTAGAAGCGACTGCCGCCGAAGTTCTTCCGTGGAATGCTTTTTTGAATGCGATCACCTTGGATTTCTTCGTGTGGAAAGAAGCGAGTTTCAAAGCATTCTCGTTGGCTTCGGCTCCGGAATTGCACAGGAAAAGCGAGTAATCGGGATACCCTGAAAACGCGCATAATTTCTCGGCCAACCCGGTCTGGATCGGGTTTTGGATCGAGTTGGAATAGAATCCGATTTTGGAAACCTGATCGGAAACCGCTTTCACGTAATTCGGATGCGAATGCCCGATCGAGATCACGCCGTGGCCGCCGTAAAAGTCGAGATATTCCCTGCCCGATTCGTCGAAAACCTTACTACCAAAGGCTTTCACGGGCGTAATGTCGTATAACGGATAAACGTCAAATAGATTTTTCATGGTCAAAATGCCGCCGATTTTAAACGAAGTCCGGCCGTTTCTTCGAGGTTCAACATCAAATTCATGTTCTGGATCGCCTGTCCCGACGCGCCTTTTACAAGGTTGTCAATCACCGACGTAAGCAAAACGTAGTCGCCTTTCTGTTCGACAGAAATCAAGCAATTGTTCGTTTGCAAAACGGGTTTCAGGCTGATGTTTTCGGTCGTGACGTTGACGAAAGGCTCGTCTTTATAGAAGTTTTCGTAAGCCGACAAAATGTCTGCGAAAGCGACATCGAGCTTTGTATAAAGTGTCGCAAAAATGCCACGCGTAAAATCACCTCGGTTCGGAATGAACAGGATTTCACCCGATTTCTCCGAATCGATTTGCCTCAAGCTTTGATTGATTTCGCCCAAATGCTGGTGCGAAAACGCCTTGTAATGTGACATATTCCCGTTTCTGTACGGATGATGCGACGTTTCGGACAAACTCACGCCGGCACCAGTACTTCCAGTAGTCGCATTCACATGAACGTCCGATTTGAGCCATCCGTTTTTCGCCAAAGGCAAAAGCGAGAGTTGGATCGCAGTCGCAAAACAACCTGGGTTTGCAATGAAATTCGCTTCTTTGATTTTCATCCGATTCAATTCGGGCAAACCGTAGACGAACGTTTTTCCGTTGAAATCGGAATCGTCCGTCAAGCGGAAATCGTTGCCCAGATCGATGATTTTCGTTTTATTGGAAAATGCTTTCGAACTCAGGAATTCCTTCGATTTACCGTGTCCGAGGCAAAGAAAAACCACGTCGACTTCGGGATTTACATTATTAGTAAAATCCGGTAAATCTTCACCGATCAAATCTTGATGAACGGACGAAATCGCCTGTCCGAAAAATGTCTTAGAATACGCAAAATCGACCTTGACGTTCGGATGGTTTACGAGCAAACGCAACAATTCGCTACCGGTGTAACCCGACGCCCCGATGATGCCGACGCTAAACATATTGCTCTGAATTTACCTGTGAATAAATCGCCTGCGAATTGCCCAAAATCTTGATGAAACCTTTGGCGTCTTCGGCAGTCCAGGCGTTGTTCATTTCGCCGTATTGACCGAATTGGGTGTTCATGAGATCGTGTTGCGACTCGATTCCGTCGAGCGAAAAATGATACGGACGCAAGGTCACGGCAACTTTTCCGGTCACGTTCAATTGCGTGTCGGCGAGAAAAGTTTCGATGTTGCGCATCACTGGATCGAGATATTGGCCTTCGTGAAACAACATGCCGTACCAGTTTCCGAGCTGTTCTTTCCAGTATTGCTGCCATTTGGTGAGCACGTGTTTCTCTAAAAGATGGTGCGCTTTGATGATGACAAGCGGCGCCGCGGCTTCAAATCCGACTCTTCCTTTGATGCCGATAATCGTGTCGCCTACGTGGATGTCGCGTCCGATGCCATAGGCCGAAGCGCTTTCTTCGAGTTTGACGATGTTGTCGGTCGGTTTTGAGAATTGGTCGTCGATTCCTACAAGTTCGCCTTTTTCGAAGTGAAGCGTGACTTTTGTCGGTTCAGTCTCTTTGATTTGCGATGGAAAAGCTTCTTCGGGCAATGGCAAGTTCGAGGTCAACGTTTCTTTTCCGCCTACCGAAGTTCCCCAAATGCCTTTGTTGATCGAATACTGCGCTTTTTCCCACGAATATTCGACGCCTTCTTTTTGCAGCCATTCGACTTCTGCCTGACGGCTCAACTTGAGATCGCGGATTGGCGTGATGATTTCGATTTCGGGAGCGATGGTTCGGAAAATAAGGTCGAAACGAATTTGGTCATTTCCAGCGCCCGTGCTGCCGTGAGCGATTGCAGATGCACCGATGGTTTTGGCGTATTGGATCGCTTCTATCGCCTGGAAAACGCGTTCGGCCGAAACCGATAACGGATATGTATTGTTCTTTAAGACGTTTCCGAAAACGAGGAACTTTATCGCTTTTTCGTAGTATTTGTCGACGATATCAGCGTTCACGTGGGCTTTGGAACCGAGTTCGCACGCGCGTTTTTCGATGGCCGAAAGTTCGTCGTTGGAAAATCCGCCCGTATTCACGAGAATCGTGTGGACTTCGTAACCTTGCTGTTGCAGGTATTTTAGGCAAAAGGAAGTGTCGAGTCCGCCACTGTAAGCGAGAACGACTTTTTTTATAGTAGTCATGCTGTTTCTTTTTTATGCTTTTCCTTTGGTTTCTCTTTTTTGAGGAAAAGCGCTTGTTTGATACTTTTGAGACGTGAAAGCACTTTTTGATTGAACGTGTATTTCTCTTTGTTTTTGTCGGTTGCCGGATCGTATAACATTCCCGTGCAAAGGCACATTTTGTAATCTTTGCGTTGTAAAATGTCGAAATTGGTGCAGCCCGAACAGCCTTTCCAGAAACTCGGATCGTCTGTCAATTCAGAGAACGGAACGGGTTTGTAACCGAGTTCGGAATTGATTTTCATCACGGCCAGACCCGTCGTGATCCCGAATATTTTTGCACCCGGATATTTCTCCTGAGAATATTCGAAGACACGCGATTTGATTTGTTTGGCAAGGCCGAGATGACGGAAATCGGGATGTACGATCAAGCCGCTGTTGGCGACGAATTTGCCGTGCTGCCAGCTTTCGATATAACAGAATCCGGCAAAACGGTCGCCGTCGAGTGCGATTACGGCATCGGCATTAGCCATTTTGTCACGTATGTATTCGGGCGTACGCTTGGCGATTCCCGTACCGCGTTGCAAAGCCGATTGGTACATGGTATCGCAGATTTCCTGGGCAAAACGGAAATGCGTTTCACCCGCAATAAAGATGGAAATTCCCATCGTATTGGATTTGGTTGTTGATTTTTCGTAAAACTATTTGAGGCAAGAACCGGACGAATCGGTTCAATAGAAAGTCGCGACCTTACGGTCGTCGGGTAGAAAATGCCCTTGATATGGCGAATGCGCCAAAAAGGGTCGGGGCGAAAAAGGGGATGGAAATTTTCAAGGCAAATACAAAAAGATTACACAAATCGAAAAATCGGAACTCAAGCCAGCTTGGCGGTTCCCGGTCTTCGTCGCGGTGAAGTGATCGCGATATGGTTGTGTGATCTTGTATTCATGGTCGCAAATTTATTTTTTTTGAAAAATGAAACGGCCTTTTTCGTGTAAAAAAAATCATAATTCGTCGAAACCGTTTTCGCTTGTTAAAAAAAATAAAGCCCCGAAAAAATCGAGGCTTCATTTTGCGATATTTCTAAAATCGGGTTACGATTTGATCGTCTTCTCTTTTTTGAGCGAGAGCGCACCTTTGGATTTTGGCTGCAAATCGTCCAAAATTTTGACTGCTTCATCTACATAAATGTCTTTTCCGAGACTTTCATGCCATCTGACGCGTTTTTCTTTGAGCACGTCATCTTTCGCAATCTGGTCTTTTTCGTACGGAAGCGATTCGAATTTCAAATCGTTGTGATACGTCGACAACACTTTGTATTTCTTGGCTTTTTGTTCCAAAGCATCTTGTTCTGCACGGAATTTATCGAGTTTGAGGCTGTAAACGGTCTCTTCACTGCGATCGTTGATCCATTTCGCGTTCTCGTCGATAAGTCGGAACTGTTCGTTGGCTTCCATGCGTTTGCGGCTGTTGGCGATCGCTTGGTTAAAGTTCGGTTGCTTGTCCCAAGTCTTGTATTGGGCCGGGTCGATCTTATCCCAAGGCATGGCATTGTCGATGTCGCGCTCACCCATTTTCACGTACGAATAACGGTCTGGCATGGCCACGTCTGAAGCTACGCCTTCAAGTTGCGTCGATCCGCCGTTGATGCGATAGAATTTTTGGGTGGTGGTTTTCAACGCGCCCAAATCTCCGAACTCGCTGTTGCGCACGAATTGGTTCAGGTCAAATACATTTTGAACCGTTCCTTTTCCGTACGTCTGTTTGCTTCCGATGATCACACCGCGTTTGTAATCCTGGATCGCGGCGGCCAAAATTTCTGAAGCCGAAGCCGAGAAACTGTTTACCATGATCACAAGCGGACCGTCGTATTCTACTTTCGGATCTTTGTCGTACAACACTTCTTTTTTCTTTCCGGCCGATTTCACTTGGACGATCGGGCCTTCATCGATGAACAATCCGGCGATGTCGACTACGGTCTTAAGCGAACCGCCACCGTTGTCGCGCACGTCGAGGATGATTCCTTGTACGTTTTCCTTTTTAAGGCGTTCCACTTCGAGAGCGATGTCTTTTCCGGCGTCACGTGCATTGGCGTTGTCGAAGTCGATATAGAATTTCGGCAGGTAAATCATGCCGTACTTGACGCCGTTTTTCTCGATGATCGTAGACTTGGCGTATGTTTCTTCGATTTCCACTTCATCGCGGATTAACGAAATCACTTTCATAGTCCCGTCGGTTTTCTTGATCGAAAGACGCACTTCGGTTCCTTTCGGACCTTTGATTTTCTTCACGACATCGTCGAGACGCATCCCGACTACATCTACCGCTTCTTTGTCGCCTTGGGCCACTTTGAGGATGATGTCGCCCGGTTCAAGCTGTTTGTCTCTCCAGGCCGGCCCGCCCGAAATCAATTCGGTAATTTCGGTATAGTCGTTTTTCTTTTGAAGACGTGCCCCGATCCCTTCGAGTTTACCGCTCATGCTTACGTCGAAGCGCTCTTTTTCATCTGGCGGGAAATACGAAGTGTGAGGATCGAAACGCGAGGCGATCGAGTTGATGTATACCGAAAACCAATCTTCGCGGTTCAGGTCGTCGATAAAACTGAAATATTCGTTAAGCGATTTCAAAGCCGATTCGCGCGTTTCTTTTTCAAGAACCTCGTACGGCTTCTTCTCGATTTTGACTTCTTCTTTTTTCTTTTGTTCGAGAACTTGCTGAGCCGCTTCCTGGCTGTCTTCGTCTAAAGTAGCCGAAGGTTTTTCGGATGTGGTCTTGCCTTCCTGCAAATCGAGTTTGTCGGCCAACGAAGAAAGCGTGGACAGTTTTACCTGTTTGCGCCATTTTTCCTTGAGTTCGGCCGTGGTTTTGGCGTATGGAAGTTTTTCGTTGTCGGTATTGAAAGACTCTTCCGACGTATAATCGAAAGGCTTGTCGAGAATATCCTTGTAATAAGCTTTGCTTTCTTTGATACGTTGCATCAGACGATTATAGGTCAAATCGAAGAACGTAAGGTCGCGGTTCTTGATCTGGTCGTCGAGCTGGGTTTCGTATTTCGCGAATTCGTCTATATCCGATTGCAGGAAAAAACGCTTCGACGGATCGAGTGCCGTAATGTAATCCTTATAGATCCCTTTCGAGAAATTGTCGTCCATATTGGCCGGATCGTAATGGCCACGCTCGATGACAAAAGTCAGGAGTTCAAGCAGGGCTTTGTCCTTTTCTGGGTCTCCGGAGTCTTTTTTGGGCATAAAACTCCACAATGCAGCCGCCAAAACAGCGACGACCAACATTACTTTATAGTTCCTTTTCATAAATCGCACAATAGCATTCATTTGGGTTCTTAAAACGGCCAAGTTATGGAAAAATTATGCCGTAAACAGTAGCATCCGCATAATTTTTTGTTAAACGTGACCAATTCGATTCACAGTTGAAATTACGTATTTTTACCTTCGCTTTCACGCAATTAGTAGCAGATTCGATGTTTTTGTTACCATGTGAAAATTCCAAATTCCATCCTCAAGCATCGGAACCAAATTTCAATCATTGGAAATCAGACAAATGAAAAAAAAGCCCCTTATTTTAATCACCAACGACGACGGCATCACCGCTCCCGGAATCCGCGCGCTTATTGACGTGATGAAAGAAATCGGAGACATTGTCGTGGTCGCCCCGGACAGCCCGCAAAGTGCGATGGGCCACGCGATCACGATCCACAACACGTTGTCTTTGAATAAAATTTCAAAGCCCGATGCGGGTTTCGATGAGTACAGTTGTTCCGGAACGCCGGTCGACTGTGTCAAATTTGCCGTCAGCGAAGTCATCAAACACAAACCCGATTTATGTGTTTCGGGCATCAACCACGGTTCGAATTCGTCGATCAACGTGATTTATTCGGGAACGATGAGTGCGGCGATCGAGGCTGGAATCGAAGGCATCCCTTCAATAGGATTTTCACTTGCGGATTTCGATTGGAATGCCGATTTCGAAGTCGTAAAACCTTACGTGAAACGGATTGCCGAGCAAGTTCTCGAAAACGGTTTGCCCGACGGAGTGATCCTCAACGTGAATTTCCCTCGCGAAAAATCGTATAAAGGCGTAAAGGTTTGCAGACAGGCCAACGCCATGTGGGTAGAGGAATTCGACAAACGCAAATCGCCACACGGACGCGATTATTACTGGCTTACGGGCAAATTCGTCAACCTCGACAAAGGCGAAGACACAGACGAATGGGCGTTGAAAAACGGATACGTTTCGGTTGTTCCGGTGCAATTCGACTTGACCGCATACCATGCGATGCAACAACTCAATTCGTGGAAACTCGATGGATAGGACCGATTTGGTTTTGGGCATTTTCCTCGGATTGACGGGCGCTTTGGCGGGAAGTTTCATCTTTATCACGCTCTTTACGCCTTATACGGTGGCGGACGGACTTTTCATCATACGCGAATCGGGACAGATTTCGAAAATCCTGTCGCTTGGTGCGATCGTGAATCTTGCGATTTTCTTCGGCTTGCTCAAATTCAAAAAAGACGTTATCGCAAAAGGCGTACTTTTGTCTATGTTCGTGATCACATTGGCCACGATAATCCTTTATTATATATGAAGTATTACATCATTGCGGGAGAAGCTTCGGGCGATCTGCACGGTTCGAATCTCATGAAAGCGTTGTTTGTCGAAGATCCGGATGCCGAAATCAGGTTTTGGGGAGGCGATTTGATGAAAGCCGTCGGAGGCACTTTGGTCAAGCATTACCGCGATCTGGCGTTTATGGGATTTGTGGAAGTCGCGATGAATCTGAAGACGATTTTGGGCAACATCAAATATTGCAAGCAAGACATCGAAAATTTCAAGCCCGACGCGTTGATTTTCATCGACTATCCCGGATTCAACATGCGCATCGCCAAATGGGCCAAACCGCTCGGATATAAAACGTACTATTACATTTCTCCGCAAATCTGGGCTTGGAAGGAAAACCGCATACGCGACATCAAACGCGATGTAGACAAGATGTTCGTGATTCTTCCGTTCGAAAAGGATTTTTACGAAAACAAGCACAACTTTCCCGTGGATTTCGTCGGACATCCGCTTATCGATGCGATCCATCGCCGACCTCAATTGGACGAGGCTTCTTTCAGAAAGGAATTCGATATGGACGACAAACCGGTCATCGCGTTGCTTCCCGGAAGCCGTAAGCAGGAAATATCGAAAATGCTCGACGTGATGCTGTCGGTCGTGCCGCAATTTCCCGACTATCAGTTCGTGATTGCAGGCGCGCCGGGACAGGAGCCTGAATTTTATCGCCAGTTCGCCAAATCGAAAAACATCCACTTTGTGCAAAACCGCACGTACGACTTGTTGAGTATCTCAACTGCGGCTCTGGTGACTTCTGGAACGGCGACACTTGAAACGGCCTTGTTCAAAGTACCCGAAGTGGTTTGCTACCGCGGCAACTGGATTTCGTATCAAATCGCCAAACGCGTGATCACGCTAAAATTCATTTCGCTCGTGAACCTGATTATGGATAAGGAGGTCGTAAAGGAATTGATCCAGGGCGAACTAAACACTAAAAATCTGGTGTCGGAGCTGCGCAAACTACTCGATCCCGAAAAGCGAAAAATCGTTTTGGATCAATACGATGCGCTCGAAGCGAAGCTCGGAGGCGATGGCGCGAGTGTCAAAACAGCTAAACTGATTGTTGATAACCTCAAAGCTTTTCAAGCCTTATAAACAAAGAGATTCTTGATTGAAAATCAGTTTCTTGCCGATTTTTAAACGCGCTTTCGTAAGAAATTGTGAACAATTTAATATTTCGATTTTACACAATTTCACGATTTTCTTGCTATATTCGCCACCGACCAAACAATATAAGCCTTACGCTTTTCGTTACTGGTTAAGCCCCAGAAAATTCTGCACAGAATTTTATTAATAAATCTAAAGGTGGTTTGCCCGCCATCTGAAAAATAAAAAATAAAATATGTTCGTAAAAAAAGCATTATTCCTTTTATTGCCTGTTTTCCTACTCTTTGCTGCCCAAAGCAATGCTCAGGTGATAACCTCCAAAAAAGAAGCCGTCAAAAAAGGCGTTTACAAAAAACCTGCCGAAGAAGCTGTTTCACAAGATGTAAAGTCGGCTGTGACTGCACTTACAGGTAAAGACAGCGACAAATCCAAAACGACGGCCCAAACTTCGACCAAAGCGCCTGCCGCAACTTCACAACCCGCAAAGGCTCCTGTAATCGCAAGCACCAAACCTGCAAAGCAAACGGCTCCAAAATCAAAGAATAAACGAGCGCTGATCAACGAAAAAGAAGACACTGACCTTTTGCCGATGCCCGAAGAAAATTACATGGCCGTGCAAATGATCAACAATGCGGTCTCATTTATCGGGACGCGTTATCTTGGTGGAGGAACCACAACCGCCGGTATGGATTGCTCTGGAATGGTTACGGCAGTTTATCGTTTGTTCGACGTGAAATTGCCAAGAAGCTCGAGCGAAATGTCTAAAGTGGGACAAAAAGTCGAAAAACAAGATATCAAGAAAGGCGATTTGGTGTTCTTCCATACGAATGGCAAGCGCGTGATCAACCACGTGGGAATGGTCGTCGAAGTAAATGATGACGAGATTAAGTTCGTGCATTCCTCGACTCAAAAAGGTGTCATCATTTCGTCTACGAAAGAACCTTATTACCAAAAGAATTTCGTGCAGGCCAACAGGATGTTGTAAGCCGATACAAAAAAATATACGAGCCGGGTTTTTACCCGGTTTTTTTATGCCTTGCCAATTTTAACAATTATTACAGATTTTCTGTAATTGGGTTTCGACAGGGCGCATTAATTTTACCGGACAGCCCACTACAAAGGCAATACGGGTTTCGGGAAATTTTAGTCGATCAAACGAAAACAATGTATTGCCTTTCTTTTTTTATACGCCATGCAGATTTTGAAATTCCCTATCGTACGACTTACGCTGCTGTTCCTTTTTGGGATGTGTGTGCAGAAATATGTGGAGTTTCCTTTAGGCGTGTTGCTTTCCTGTGTGGCCATCGCTTTGATTACCTTCATATTCTTTCATTTTTTATTTCGTAAAAAACGGCTTCCATCGTTGTCATACGTTTTTTTGACAAGTGCCGTGTTTGCGTCGTTGGGTGCACTTTGCCTTTCCGCGAGTGATGAAACGCGATCGCAAAATCATTATCTGCGACAAATCGCATCGGACGGAAAACCTCAATTTTTCGAACTTGTGATACGCGAGCGCCTCAAACCTTCGAAGTCGAGCGAAAAGTTTGTGTGCGAAGTCGAAAAAGTCAATTACAAATCGACGTGCGGTAAAATTTTAATGCATGTCACGAAAAGTAAAAAATGGTCTCGATTGCGGATAGGCCAGCGGATAAAGACAATATCGACGGCTTCTGCATTACGGCCTCCTAAAAATCCCGGACAATTCGATTATTCGGCGTACTTGAAGAACAAGAACATTTACGCGGTCATTTATGCAAATCAGGTCAGGAAAGCAGGAATGGAAAAGGGTTTGGGATATTTTGCGGATGCGATTCGCGCCCACATCCTTTCTAATATTGCCAAAAGTGGATTTCCAAAGAAAGAACTTGCCGTTTTTGGCGCACTAATGCTCGGCCAACAACAGGATATCGACTCCGAGACCGTTAAAGATTACCAGTTTGCGGGAGCCGTGCATATCCTATCGGTTTCCGGATTGCATATCGGCTTCTTGATGCTTTTACTTGATTTCGCGTTGCGATTTCTACCAGGTTCGCAAAAGTTCAGGATAGTAAAACTCGTGATAGTCGTCATTGGGCTTTGGTCGTTTGCGGTAATTGCGGGACTGTCGGCTTCGGTAGTACGGTCGGTGACGATGTTCTCGTTCGTTTCCGTGGGTTTGTATTTAGGTCGAAACACCAATATTTTGAATACGCTTTGCGCGTCTGTGCTTATCATCCTGATATTCAAACCCGGATTTCTATTCGATGTAGGATTTCAATTGAGTTATGCCGCATTGTTTTTCATCGTTTGGCTCAAACCGATTTTTGACCGATGGATGCCTTCCCAAAATAAAATCTTACGGTACTTTGGCAGTATTCTCTCTGTATCGCTGGCGGCACAAATCGGCACTTTGCCCTTGAGTTTTTATTATTTCCATCAATTTCCGAGTCTGTTTTTCGTGACGAATTTGATCGTAATCCCATTGTTGGCCGTTATTATGGCTATCGGACTTATAACATTGACGGTCGCATGTTTTTTTGTCGTTCCGGATTGGCTAGGATTGATCACATCCGAAAGCATTTGGCTTCTCGATACTCTCATTGCCTATGTGGGTAATCATGAACGATTGGTCTTTCAAAATATAGGTTTTACGATAACCATATTGCTGACCTCTTATTTATTGATATTCATGGCGGCATCATGGGCCAAAACTGTCAAATATTCCCAAACGATAGGATTGCTGATTGCGATATTCCTTTTGCAATGCAGTATTTCATTACCATTGCTCAAATCGGCTCGTGAATCTGAATGGGTGCTGTTCCATACAAGAGGAGAGACCATCATTTGCGAAAGGTCGGGAAGAAATATCGACGCCTACACATCTTGCACAAATGACGAGTCAAAAGATTTCATCACAAAAGCATACGCTACCAAAAATTTCAGCAAGACATCCGAGAAACCGTTCAGGAACACATTTACGTTTTCCGGCAAAAAAATATTGGTTTTAGACGGAAGAAATGTTTATCCGACCAATATACATGCTGATATACTGATTCTTTCCTCATCCCCAAAAATAAATCCGGATAGGACGATTGCCGAACTTCGCCCCAAAATTGTAGTGGCCGACGGATCGAACTTTACTTCCATATGCGACATGTGGAAAAAAGAGTGCCTAAAAAACAAAATCCCTTTCCATGCCACAGCCGAAAAGGGATCGTTTATTTTAAGGAACGGGCCTTAAGACTTCTTGATAATCTTATTGGCTCCGTCTAGCCATACTGTCGGGCCTCCTGCCACATAACCCGTTTTTCCGAGTTGGGTAAAACTGATTTTCCCGGTTTTGTCTTTCGTAGCGGTCGCGAACCAAACGGTCGGATAGCCTTGAATACCGAAAAATTGCTGCAATTCGAAATTCTGCTTTTTGATCTCATCGGTTTGAGGCGTACGACGTGGGAAATCGAGTTCTACAAGAATAACGTTCTCTTTGGCCCAAGTTGCGAATTCAGGGGTTTTCAAAACCTCTTTTTGCAAACGGATGCACCATCCGCACCAGTCGCTACCGGTGAAGAACATCAACAACGGTTTCTTCGATTTCTCTGAAAGCTTGACCGCTTTTTGAATGTCGGTCTGCCATTCCAATTCCTGTGCTTGGACCGCGAACGATCCGGCGATCAGGAATAAGGCTATAAGTAATTTTTTCATAGGTTGAATTTTAAAATCCGTCGACAAAAACGGTGCCGAAAGGTAGTATTTTATTTGACGCCTTGCATTAATTTTTTGACCAATGGCATAAGCATGATAAGCACGATCCCGGCAATTAAAGCATAAATCGCCAGTTGGTAATAACCTTCTGTATACGAAATCAGTTTTGAGTACAATGACGTTCCTGTATTCGATCTTGAAATCTCGGCCCCAAGTTTCCCGGCCGCAAACTGACCGAACGCACTCGCGAGAAACCACAAGCCCATCATCATACCGAAAAGGCGTTTCGGAGCCAGTTTGGTAATGGCCGACATACCGATAGGCCCGAGACAAAGTTCACCTAAAGTCGTGACCAAATACGCAAAAGTAAAGACGTTCAACGAAGCTATACCTTTTGCGTTCGCGAAAAACCTAGTGTAATAGAACAAATAGAATGACGCGCTCAACAAAATGAATCCGATGCCGAATTTTATGATCGTGTTCGGTTCCATTCTCTTGCGTGCCATCCACAGCCAAAGCAATCCGACTAACGGACTGAACACGATTACGAAAAACGAATTGGAACTGTTGTTGATCACATTCGGATCCATATAAAACCCAAGCAAATCGTAGCTCAGGTTGTCTTTTGCGAAAAGCGACAAAGAACCTCCACTTTGCTCAAAAATAGCATTGAACACGAAGTAAAAGAAAATGAATACAAAGGCAGCGACGAGTTTCTTCTGCATGCCCGAATCCTTAAGCGCATAAAGCTCATAAAGAAAATACAGCATGGCAATCACGGCCATCGAATACATGAAATAATCGGTGTAATCGGTATTTCGGACCATGATGAAAATAAGCGGAATGCTCAAAATCGACAGGAAATAAACCGCTAATTCACGAACTCTCCTCGCATTTCGCGTCAAATCTCTCAAAGGCGACTGACCGATCGGGCCGAGATATTTTTTAGTGAGCGCAAACGTAACGAGTCCGATCAACATCACAATGGCGGCCGCAAGAAAACACCAAGTCCAGGAATAATATTTCCCGAGGTAGATGCACAAGGCGCCTCCGAGTAACCCGCCGACGTTTATCCCTGCGTAAAAAAGACCGTAGCCCGCGTCGCGACGCGCATCGTTTTCATGGTACAATTCGCCGACCATAGACGAAACGTTGGGTTTGAAAAAACCCGTTCCTATGATCGAAAAAGCGATTCCATAGTAGAAAAAGCCCTGAGGTGAAAAAGCGATCAGCAAGTTGCCCAATACCATTACGGCCGCTCCGAAATACAACGATTTACTGAAACCGAGAATCTTATCGGCGAAAATCCCACCAATGAACGTGAACGCATACACGAACGCCTGAATCGCGCCGTATTGCAAATTGGCCGCATCTTCCTTGAGAAAAAGCTGGTCGACCATAAAATAGGTGAGCACGCCACGCATACCGTAGAAGCAGAAACGCTCCCACATTTCGACCATAAACAAATACCAAAGCTGTTTTGGATATTTGCCTTTAAAATCCTGGATTTGTTCTAAAGTTGGTGTCGCTTCCATTATCTGATGCCTTTTTCGGCCATTACTTTATTGAGGTTTTTCAAAACGACGAACATGAGTGCGGTTGCCGCCAAAAGCAGGCAGAAATTCACCCAGAAGAAATTCGTCTTGTCTTCGTACGAATCCCACATGCTCGCCAAAACGCCGCTTAATTTGTTTCCGATCGACGTCGCCAAAAACCAGCCGCCCATCATAAGCGAGGTGATTTTTGCCGGGCTGAGCTTCGACACGACGGATAATCCCATCGGGCTCAGGAAAAGTTCACCGATGGTAATCACGCCGTAATTTGCGACAAGCCACCAAACGCTAACTTTTTCGGTTCCGTTGCTTCCGGCTTTTACCGCGGCGACCATGACCAAAACAGACAAGGCCGAAATCAACAAGCCGAACGCAATTTTAGTAGGAGTCGTCGGCTCTTTCTGGCGCACTCTCAAAAACGAGAAGAACGCGATGACCAATGGCGTGAGCACGATTACCCAAAACGGGTTGATCGACTGGCTCAGATTGGGCGACCAAAGCGAGATTTCCTCGTTTTCTTTCGGAAGTTTGTCTTTTGGTACATTGCGGAAATACACCGGATAGTTCACTTCCTTGACGACCTTTCCGTCTACTTTCTGCAATCGGAACTGCTCGTCGTACACACCGACGGAATCTTTCTTGTAAGCAAGTTTATCGGATAGTTTCAGGTTGTGGAAAACGCTTTCTGTCGTGCCCGTAATATGACGGTTCGTATAGCGGTCGCCCCAAGTGTTGAGCGCCGAACCGTTGAGTTTGAAAACGCCCCAAAACAAAATGACCACGGCAAAAATCGTGAGCAATGCGCCAATCGGGCGTTTGTCTTCGGGACGCGCCTTAAAATAAAGCGACGAATAAAACAGGATTACGGGAATACACGCGAAAATGAACGCATCGGTGCTATCCGATCCGAAAATGTAACTGTCCGGGTTCGCGTCCGACGCCGTTCCTTTGAGAAGCCATCCGATAATCCCGAAAACGATAGACGGCAATAGAATGAACATCACGATTTTCGAGAACGGCATGTCTCCTTCCTGTACGCCTTTTTTCTGGTCGTGTGTGCCGTAATGCTTGATTCCGACCATGAACGTGATCACGCCGATGAACATTCCGACTCCGGCCGCCATGAACGCCTGTTGCCATCCGAAAAGATTGTACAGCGCGGCTCCGAAGAAATTACAGATGAAAGCCCCGACGTTTATTCCCATGTAGAAAATGTTGTAGCCTTCGTCTTTCTTGGCTTTGTACTCGTCGTTGTTGTAGAAATTCCCGAGCAAGGTCGAAATATTGGGTTTGAAGAATCCATTTCCGAGAATCACGAGCGTCATGGCCGTGTACAGGATCGGAAGCGAATGGATGCCCATCATAAAATAACCGACGCCCATGAGGATTCCGCCGAGAATGATCGACTTCCTGTAACCGAGGTATCTGTCGGCGATCAAACCACCGATGAAAGGCGTCAGGAATACCAACGCGATAAATGTGCCGTATAAATCGGCTGCTTCTTTTTCGGTCATCGCGAAACCTTTTTCCACGTCTTTGAGATAAAGCGTGAAAATTCCGATCATCAGATAATAACCGAAACGCTCCCACATTTCCGAAAGGAACAGATATGGGAGCGCTTTTGGATGTTTATTCCACATAGGCTATGATTAACGCACGCCGTGCATCATTTTCTTTAAGATTGGCGTAAGCGCGAATAGGATGACCGACGCGATTCCGCAAAGTACTACGAACACCATGAAGAACTCGTACAGATTCGAAATCGTGAATCCGGCAAAAGTCGGATACTCGGCCTTGATGATGTGTTTTTCTTTTATGAGGTTGAGTTCGGCAGCCGTAAAAGTCGTATCGGCAGCGGTGAAACTGTCTACGAATTCTTTTTTGTCTTTGGCAGCGGTTTCTTTCGCGCCTTTTTTCTCGGCCACTTTTTTAAGTTTCGCCTCTACATCGATGTTATTCGCTTTGGCCTGCGTGTTGTCTACACTAGCCATGTTGAGTTTGGCAAGTGCGAACAATTCTGCACCGTCGGCGGTTTTGGTCTTGTCGAGGATACCTTTAAGGTCGATGTTGTTCTTTTCGGCAAGTTGGTATTTGTCGCCTGTCGGAGGCAAAATCGAACCAAGAGTTCCCGAAAGTGCATAACCGGCGGCGTTCGAGATAAAGAACACTCCGTATGCCAAAGATGCGAAACGCTTCGGAGACAATTTCCCTACAAGCGAAAGTCCGATCGGTGACAAACAGAGCTCTCCGAAAGTCTGGATCAGGTACAATAGGATCAACCAGTAGATCGCGAGCAATCCGTTGCCCAAATCTTTCACGTTATGTGCGATGATAAAATAACTCAACGCTATCAACGCCAAACCGAATGATTGTTTTACGGTAGAAATCGGCTCCTGCCCTTTCGCGCGCAATTTGTCCCAAAGGATAGAAAACGGAACGGCGAACATGACGACGAACAATCCGTTGAAGATTTGTACCATCGAAGCCGGCATATCCCAAATTCCGAGGAAATCCCTGTCGGTCTGGTTGTCGGCGATGAACGTCAAAGACGATCCTGCCTGCTCGAAAGCCGCCCAGAAGAAAATGATGAAGAACGACATCACGTAGATTACGCAAATACGCTGGATTTCGATTCTCGTAAGGGTTTTATCGGTAAGGATCAATGCTGCAAGCGAAATCCCGGCCGCGTAAATCATCGGATAGATGTAGGTTTTTACGACGTTGTCGCCTTCGGTGAAATAGTTGAAAACAAAGAACAAACCTGCAAACAAAGCCACGGCGAAAATAAGCGAACCGGCCGTGAAGTGAGCTTTTTGGGCTTCGCCTTCTTCGTAATCGGACACATCGTTTTTAGACGGAACGCCACCGATCGGTTTGCCTTCCGGAGTCACCACATATTTATTTTTAAGGAAATAGAACGTAGCCGATCCGATGAGCATCGCAAGTGCGGCAACGAGGAATCCCCATTTGAACGCGTGGATGTCGCGCACACCAGCCGAATCCTTAACGTCCCCAAGGAACGGACATATGAACTGGCCCAAAAACGCGCCGATGTTGATTCCCATGTAGAAAATCGTGAACGCTGTGTCTAGTTTTGTTTTTTCCTGTTTTGGATACAAGCTTCCTACCATTGAGGAAATGTTCGGTTTGAAGAATCCGTTACCGAAAATGATCACGCCAAGCGCGGTCCACATCAAGGTATTGGCCAGCGACAGGTTCGTGCCGAAAACAGACGCACTGAAGAACAACAACAATTGTCCGCAAGCCATCATAAGACCTCCAAGCAAAATACAGTTGCGGTTACCGAAGAAACGGTCGGCGATGAAACCTCCCAAAAGCGGAGTCAGGTAACAGAGTCCGAGAAATCCGCCGTAGATAAGAGAAGCGTCGGCCTCTTTCATCATTAGCGAATTTACCAAGAATAAGGTAAGCAGGGCGCGCATGCCGTAAAAGTTGAAGCGCTCCCACATTTCGGTGCCGAATAGTACCCAAAGTCCTTTCGGGTGTCCTGTTTTAGCCTGATTTTCTGCCATTTTGTATAGTTTGGTTTAGTTAGATTATAAATTCTGAAGGATGAAATCCGTCATTTTATTGAACAATTGGATGCGCGTCTTACCGCCATAAATACCGTGGTTCTTGTCTGGGTAAATCGCCCAGTCGAATTGTTTGTTGGCCTGTACGAGTGCTTCGATCATTTGCATCGAGTTCTGTACGTGTACATTGTCGTCGGCCGAACCGTGGATCAACAAATACTTGCCTTTTAAGTTCTGCGCGAAATTGATCGGCGAATTGTCGTCGTAACCCGCAGGGTTTTCCTGTGGCGTCGTCATATATCTTTCGGTGTAGACCGAATCGTAAAAACGCCAGTTGGTGACCGGAGCAACGGCAATCGCCATTTTGAACACGTCGGCACCTTTAAGGATACAGTTGGATGACATGAAACCGCCGTACGACCATCCGAAAATACCGATACGGGATTTGTCTACATACGGATAGTTCCCGATGACCTTGGCCGCGTCGATTTGATCCTCGACTTCGAGTTTGCCCATGTTCAATTGCGTCACTTTCTTGAAAGCGGCACCTTTGAAACCTGTTCCGCGACCGTCGACGCAAACCGTGATATAACCTTGTTGCGACAACATCATGAACCAGTAATCGTTCGCGTCAAGCCAGTTGTTGGCCACTTCCTGAGAACCCGGACCTGAATACTGGTACATGAAAACAGGGTATTTTTTAGACGCGTCGAAGTTCTTCGGCTTGATTATCCAAGCGTTGAGCTCGTGTCCTTTTTCTGTTTTGAGCACGAAGAATTCCTTTGTCGGAAGGTCGTAACCTTTAAGTTTTTCGGTCAAGGCCGTGTTGTCTGCGATTTTCTGCACTTCTTTTCCGGTCTTGGAATCGCGCAAGGTGAACGAAACCGGTTCGATCGCACTCGAGAAGCTGTTGATGTAGAAATCGAAGTTCGGGCTGAAAGTCGTAGCCGCGCTCGTTCCGGTTTGGGCCGAAAGGCGTTTTTTGTTCTTTCCGTCAAGGCCGATGCTGTACACGTCGCGGTTGATCGATCCGTTTTCTACCGATTGATAGAAGATCGTCTTGTTCTTTTCGTCGAAACCGTAATAAGCCGTGACTTCCCAATTGCCTTTGGTTACCTGGTTCTTGAGCTTTCCGTTTCTGTCGTACACGTAAATATGGTTGAATCCGTCTTTTTCGGAAGTCCAGATAAAACTGTTGTCTTTAAGGAAGGTCAGGTTGTCGGTTACGTCGACGTATGCTTTGTCTTTTTCGTTGAGCACGACCTTGGCCGAACCGGTATTCCCATCGACGAAAATCAAATCGAGATTGTCCTGATGGCGATTGATGACCTGCACGCTCAACACATTGGCGTCCTTGGTCCATTTCAAACGCGGAATGTAAAAGTCATTGTAATTGCCAAGCTTGATTTCTTTGGTTGAAGCGGCCGCGACATCGTACATATGCAAACTCACCGTCGCATTCTTTTCGCCGGCTTTCGGATATTTGAACGTTTCCTCTTTCGGATATAATTCTTTGTGGAAAACCGTCATTGTGAATTCGGGAACGGCTGACTCGTCGAAGCGGATAAACGCGATTTTTTTTGAATCGGCACTCCAGTCGAAGGCGCGCACGATGGCGAATTCTTCTTCGTAAACCCAATCTGAAATCCCGTTGATGACGCTGTTTTTCTTGCCATCGGACGTGATTTGCTTATTGGATTTCGAAGCGATGTCATATACGAAAAGGTTGTTTTCTTTCTCATATGCGATTTTGCTTCCGTCCGGAGAAAAAGTCGGTTCCTGGACTTGCTCGAGTACTTTCGACAATTGCTTTGAAGTGATGTCGTACAGATAAAAATCGGCTGTAAAAGAATAGCGATAAATCGGATTCGAATTGGTCGCGATCAGGATTTTCTTTTCGGAATCGTCGAACGAATAACTGTCGATTGACTGCAATTCTTTGTGGTTTTTAGAATCGATAAGCGTAGCCACTTTCTTGAGCGTCGCAAAATCGTAAAGATCGACCTGCATGCTTTTGGAAGCGCGATCGAAATTCAAGACCGTATACTGGTTGGTGTTTTTCATCGCATGAAGCTCGTCCATGCCTTTGGTGCGGAATGCGCCGCTGTAGATTTCATCAACGGTTATCTTTTTCTGGGCCGAAACCGTTGCGCACACGAATAAAATGAGTGCGGAAAGCTTGAAAATTCTCGTCATTTTTACGTTCAATATAAAAACCGTCAAGTTTAGTGAAAAAAAAGCAAATAGCGCTTTTTTCCGCTGTTAAATCGGGTTTGGTTAATTGGGCATTTGTCTTTGAAATTGGAAATAGTTACAGATTTTGTGAAATCGCGCCGCCAACTTATTCGCTATCTTTGGCATACAGCAACAGCCAAACATGAAAACCGACAATACAAAACGAGTATATAAGATGTCTTTTGCGGGCGTTTATCCGCATTATATTGCCAAAGCCGAGAAAAAAGGACGCACGAAAGAAGAGGTAGACACCATCATTTTCTGGCTTACCGGATACGACCCACAGTCTTTCCAGCAAGTGCTCGACAACAAAACCGATTTTGAGACGTTTTTCAATCAAGCGCCTCAATTCCATCCGAACGCTTCCAAAATCACGGGCGTGATCTGCGGTTATCGCGTCGAGGAAATAGAAGATCCAATTATGCAAAAGGTGCGCTATCTCGACAAGCTGATCGACGAATTGGCAAAAGGGAAAGCGATGGACAAAATTTTACGTGAGTAAGGGTTAGAACAAACTGAGCTGGCCATCGCGGTATTGTTCGTATAAATCCTGGTTTAATTTGGGAAACGTTTTCCCCTCAAAGAATTTCTTCCGCGCCAGACGCATCTGTGCATGCACTTGTTCGGCAAACTCGCCTTCTCCTCGCATTCTTTGTCCCCAACGGCTGTCATTCAACGTTCCGCCGTGTACGTGTTTGATGTGATTGAGTACTTTCTCGGCACGGTCGGGCATGGCTTTGTGGATCCAATCGGTGAAGATTTCCGCAATCTGACCGTTCAATCTTACAATCGTATGCGCAATCGAGACTGCTCCCGCATCGGCTGCCGCTTTGGCCAAAGGCAATACTTCATGGCTGTTGATTCCCGGGATCACAGGCGCGATCATGACGTTTACGGGAACGCCGTTTTGGGAAAGCAGTTTCACGGTGTCCAAACGCTTTTTGATTGTCGCCGTGCGCGGTTCGACCAACATCCGCGTCTTTTCGGACAACGACGTTATCGAAACGCTTACGCCGATCAGGTTGTCGGCCGCGAGTTTGGACACGATATCGATATCCCGCGCAATCAACGCGTTCTTGGTGATGATCCCGACGGGATGCCGATACTTGTAAAACACCTCGAGACATTTTCTCGTAATCCCGAATTTCTTTTCTGCTGGTTGGTAACAATCGGTGTTGCCCGACATGACGATCGTGGCGCATTTCCAATTCTTGCTTTGAAGCTTTTCCTCGAGCAATTCGGGTGCGTTCTTCTTGACGAGGATCTTGCGTTCAAAGTCCAATCCGGCGCTGTAACCCCAATACTCGTGGGAATTCCGGGCGTAACAATAAATGCAGCCGTGTTCGCAACCCTGATAAGCGTTCATCGACCATCCCATGCCGACATCAGGGCTTTCGACTTTGTTCACGATCGTTTTGGGAAAAACTTCGAGATAATGTGTCTTGTTCGGATCGGCATCGTCACCTTCGGCATGACAATAATTGAGGAAATCGTCGGTCACTTCATACGATTCGGCAAAGAATCTGTTCTTGACGTTTTTTTGCGCGCCGCGTCCTTTTATATAATCGCTTTCACCTTCCGAATTCATGTCCGAAAGATATACGCTAAAATTTATATATGGAATTATTCCTTGTTAAATTTGGAATTATTCCAATGTTAAAAATCAATTCGCTTTGCCATGCCATCTGCTATCGAAAAGGTATCTTTGTAATTCAATTGACATGAAATGACGAAAGAGATTTCAGGATTTTCCAAACTGTCCAAAGACGAGAAAATAGATTGGATCGCCAGCACGTATTTCCAATCGGCCGATGAAGCCAAAAAACTGCTCAAAAGTTATTGGAACGCCGATGAAAAATTGCAGCAACTGCACGACGATTTCATAGAGAACACCGTTTCGAATTTTTATTTGCCGATGGGCATCGCGCCGAATTTCCTTATAAACGGGAAAACCTATACGGTTCCGATGGTGATTGAGGAAAGTTCGGTGGTTGCGGCTGCTTCGAAATCGGCTAAATTCTGGTCGACGCGAGGCGGATTCAGGACAACCGTGCTCAAAACCGAAAAAATCGGACAGGTCCACTTTATTTTCAAGGGCGACAAGGAAAAGTTGCAAGGCTTCTTCCAACTCATAAAACCCAATTTCTTTTACGATACCGAACCGCTTACGGCCAATATGCAAAAGCGAGGCGGCGGAATACTCGATATCGAGCTTCGCGACAAGACACACGAAATCCCTGGTTATTTCCAGCTTCACGCCACATTCGAAACCAAGGATTCGATGGGAGCCAATTTCATCAATTCGTGTCTCGAGCAATTCGCCAAAACACTTAAGGACGAAGCCGACGAATACGACGGTTTTTCGCACGAGGAAAAGAACATTCGGGTCGTAATGAGCATTTTGTCGAATTATGTGACGGGTTGTATCGTACGTGCCGAAGTTTCGTGTAAAATTGAGGAACTGGCCGAAAAGAACATTCCCGATCCGGAAGCATTCGCAGAAAAATTCGCAACGGCCGTACAGATTGCCCAAGTCGAACCTTATCGCGCCGTGACGCACAACAAAGGCATCATGAACGGCGTCGATGCCGTAGTTTTGGCAACAGGTAACGATTTTCGTGCGGTCGAGGCAGCGGTTCATGCCTATGCGTCTAAAGACGGCCGTTATTCGAGTCTTTCGCACGCGGAAATCAAGGATGGCATTTTCCGGTTTTGGATGGATTTGCCTTTGGCTTTGGGTACTGTCGGCGGTTTGACGTCTTTGCATCCGCTCGTGAAATTCGCGTTGGAAATGCTCGAGAAACCATCGGCTGCCCAATTGATGCAAATCGTTGCAGCGACAGGACTCGCCCAGAATTTTGCCGCTTTGCGTTCGCTGACCACGACCGGAATCCAGGAAGGACACATGAAAATGCACCTGAACAACATCCTGAACCAGTTCGATGCCACAGACGAAGAACGCGAACACGTGCGCAAGCATTTCAAGAAACATGCGATTTCGCACGCGGCGGCGGTGAATTATATTGAAAGTTTGAGAAAGAAATAGCTTTATAAACCTCAAAGGTTTTATTCCGCTGCGCTCCATACAGTTCGGCTGCGCCTCGGGTTTGAAACCTTTGAGGTTTCCACCAAAAACATGAAACAACGTTTTTATTCGAACGGGAAACTGTTGCTTACGGGCGAATACGTCGTGCTTGATGGCGCCAAAGCGTTCGCGTTCCCAACAAAGTTTGGACAGGATTTGATCATCGAACCCGCATCCGAGAAGAAAATAAGCTGGAAAAGCATCAACAAGGACGGCACGGTTTGGTTCGAGGACAGTTTCGGCTTCGATGAAATCTGCACGCCCGATTACGTCGAGAAATACGATTCGGTCAAGACGACTTTGCTTGAAATCCTGCACGAGGCTTACCTCAAAAATCCTGATTTTATCGAAAAAGCGAATGGTTACGCGATAGAAACGAACCTCACATTCCCTAAAAATTGGGGATTGGGCACTTCATCCACGCTAATCAACAATATCGCGCAGTGGCTTAAGATCGACGCGTTCGAACTTTTGCAGAACAGTTTCGGCGGAAGCGGTTACGACATCGCCTGTGCGCAAAACGACACAGCTATAGTATATCGGCTTGAGCAGGAATTGCCTAAAGTCGAAGCGGTACACTTCAATCCTGGTTTTACGGGCGACTTATACTTCGTGTACCTCAATAAGAAACAGAGCAGCAAGGCCGCGATCGCTTCGTATTATCAAAATCGCACCGACCACATTGAGCGTATCACATCTAAAATCACGAAGATTACGGATGCTGTGGTTGCGGCACAAGACGTGCGTACGTTCGCTTACGACCTCGAAAAACACGAAGGCATCATGAGCGAAATACTCGAGATGCGCACCGTGAAAGAAGCGTTGTTTCCCGATTTCAAAGGTGTCGTAAAAAGCCTAGGCGCATGGGGAGGCGATTTCGTATTGGCGGTGAGTCGTGAAAATCCGACCGCTTATTTTTCTGAACGCGGTTATGACACGGTCATCCCGTTTTCGGATATGATACTCTAAATCATAAATCGCATAAAACAAAAAATCCCGGACTCATCATCCGGGATTTTTTTATCTGAAAGCGACTTTCTTAATAGTTGAATTTCGCTCTGTTGTCTTCGATTTCAGCATCCGATTTCAAAGCCGGGATAACTCTTGAAGAATATCCGCCTGTCATCGACTTCACTTTGTTTACGTAATCAAGGTGATCTTTGATTGCCGGTGCTTTTGTGATCGCTTTAGGAGAAACCACGTAAACACCCGAATTTCCGTCGATCGGCTTGGAAATTTTGCCTGTACCGGTAGCGATTGCAGTTCCAACCACTTTAGGCTCCGGACCGGCGTTCGGGATCATTGCGTTATCCAATGTCAAATCTGTTGCAGATTGAACCGTAGCTCCGTTAGCTTGCGCAATCGCCGCCAAAGAAGAACCGTTCATTTTCTTGCGGATCAATTCGGCTTTCTTCTTGTTTTTCAAGATCGGTTCAACGCTAACACGCGCTTCGTCAAGTGAAAGCAAACCTTCCGGATTGATTTTCTTAAGTTTCACGATCACGTTTCCAAGGTTTACCACCTCGAAACGCTTCACGTCTCCAACTTCGGTGTCTTTATTGAAAGCCCATTGGATGATTTGTCTTTGGGCACCGATACTTCCGAAGTACTCGTCCATCGCTTTCACTTTGATAGAAGGCACAACCTCCAATTTCTCGGCTTTGGCAACAGAAGCGAAGTCTTTTTCGCTGGCTTCCATTTCTACTTTCACGGCTTTTTGGTAAAGCGCATCGGTAGTAGCGTCTGAAGGCTCGATTTTTTGGGCGATCGTAGCCAATTTCACGGCGTCCTGCTTGTCGGTAACGTTGATGATGTGGTAACCGAATTGCGTTTCTACCAATCCGATAGAACCAATTGGACTGTTAAATACGAAATCGTTGAACGGTTTCACCATCGCGCCTTGTGCGAAGTAACCCAAATCTCCACCTTGTTGGGCAGAAGAATCGTCTGAGTTCATGATGGCCAACATCGCAAAACCTGAAGGGTTCGCTTTTGCCTGAGCCAACAATGCTTCGGCTTTGGCTTTCGCTTCTTCTTTCGTACGTTTTTCGCGTTTGTTCGGCACTTGCGTTCCTTCCCAGCTGATCAGGATGTGGCTCGCTTTTGCGTTCGCTCCGGCTTTGCGGCCCATTGAACGAGTGATCGCATAGTATTTCCCTTGCATGTAAGGCCCGTAAATGGCTCCTGTCGGCAAGTTGAACAACGCTTCCGCATGTTCTGTAGGAAGATCTTTCTTCGCGATGTAAGTCGTATCGAAAGGAACGTCTGAATGCTGGTTCACGAATTCGCCAACATTTTTAACCGAGCGGAAGTTTCCTGTGCTGTCTGTAGACGTAAGCAACTTGTCGATCGATTGTTTCACTTCGGCCTCGTCTTGTGCAGACGGTTTGTCTTCTACAAGCACGTATTCCAACTCGCGGTTTTCGTCTGACTTGTATTTCTTTTCGTGCTTTTTCATATAATCGGTAAGCTCGGCGTCGGAAACTTTCACGTCGCTGTCTTTAACCGTAGAAAACAAAACACCCACGTAGTCGAAAGTCGCTTTAGTGGTTTCGGCTTCGTATTTGTATTTTCCTTCGGCTTCGGTAACGAAAACACCACCTTTGACCAAAGTGTTATAAATCAAATATTTCGCATTGAGGATCGCGTCTTTTTCGCGGTCTTTTATCGCTTGGGCAGCTTCCGGGTTCGATTTGACGAACTCGCTTAGTTTTGCTACGTCGAATTCTCCTTTTTCGTTGCGGAACATTGGGTTCTGACCGATTTGCTGGTCGTTCTTGAACGCATCGAGAATGTGTTTTTCGCCTACGCGAATACCCAATTTGTCGAACTCTGCAGTAAGCAAAGCGATGGCGACCTCCTGGTCCCAAACGCGGTTGGAAGCCTGTGTCGCGGTCATGCCTTGTCCGCTTTTCTCGACATTGCTCACTTTAACCCTGAAATCTTCGAAAGTGATGTCTTTACCGTTGACGCTACCTACGTCTTTTGACGCAAGATTGAGGTTTCCGCTCGTGAAAATATCACCGATAAGGAAGGCCAACAAACAAAATCCGATCACACCTATCAGGAGCAGGGAGCGCTGTCTGATTTTTGATAAAACTGCCATTTTATAATCTTGATTTTTTAATTCAGTTTGCGAAAATACAATTATCTATTTAATAACCATAAGTTGAGGGAAATATTTGCTTCAAAAATTGGGAATCGGCTTTTTGGGAATTTCGACGAAGGAGAAATCTCATCCGATCGGACGACTTAGATTCCTCCTTCGTCGGAATCAAAAACCACTCAATCCGAAACCGTCATCCTCACGAGCTCGATTTTTTTCGCCGTCGCCTCCTCTATCGAAAACCTGAACTTCCCTATAGAAAACTGCGCCCCTTTTTGCGGAATCTCGTTCAAAGAATCGACGATAAATCCGCCGAGCGTGCTGTAAGAATCGCCTTCCGGAATATCCAAATCGTATTTTTCATTGAGATATTCCACGTCGTGACGCGTAGAGAAAAGCCAAGTGGCGTCGTCTATTTTTTGTTCGGTCAGCGTTTCTACCTCATCGTGCTCGTCCTCTATTTCACCAAAAAGTTCCTCGACGATGTCTTCCATCGTGACGATTCCGGCCGTACCGCCGTATTCGTCGAGCACCACGGCCACGCTTTTGCGCTTTTTGGTCAATTGGTCCATCGCGTCTTTGATGAATATCGTCTGAGGCACGAATTCGACGGGAATCAAAACCGACTTGATCGTTCGCGGTTTTCGGAACAAATCGAACGAATGCACGTAACCGACGATGTCGTCAAGCGATTCCTGATACACCAAAATCTTGGAATATCCGGTCTCGATGAAAAGTTCACGAAGTTCAGATACCGGCGCATAAATGTCTATGGCCGAAATCTCCATGCGCGGCGTCATGATATCGCGCGCTTTTACACCCGAAAAATCGAGTGCGTTCTGGAAAATCTGGATCTCGGAATCGACCTCTTCATTCTCGTCCACGCTACTCATTTGCTCGGTTATGAAATTCCCGAGTTCGACCTTGCTGAAGAAAACCTGCACAGGATCGCTTCCGGTGCCGAAGAATTTCTTGAGCACCATATCGGAAAACCAAAGGATAAGGGACGAGATGTAATAGAAAATCTTGTAAAAAACATAAGCCGGAAACGCAAAGAATCGGATCAGGCTGTTCGCGTAAATATGAAAGAAAACCTTCGGAAGGAATTCGGACGTAAACACGATCACCAATGTCGCTATCGTCGTCTGCAGCAATAAATTGGATACTACCGTGAGATGGTACGGCAACACCAAATCCAAAATAAGGCGCGATGCGAAAAACCCGTACACGACAAGCGCAAGATTGCTTCCGACGAGCATGGCCGCGATGAATTTCGACGGTTTTTCGGTAAGTTTTTTAAGGATTTGCGAAAGGAAACTGTCCTGTTTCTTCTCGATTTCAAGATAAATCTTGTTGGCCGAGAGGAACGCGATTTCCATTCCCGAAAAAAACGCGGCCAGTATCAGGCTTGCAATGATGATACTGACTTGCATGGATTAGGGTTTGTCGTTGCGGTTTTGGGTGAATTTCTTTGCGAAACGCATGCGGAAAAAGAACATGAAAATGCTCAAGGCCGCGATCACGAACCAAATCCAAAAGCCTTCTTCACCTTGGTTGTATCGCACGAATCCGGAATAGATGAAGAAAACACCTGCCGCGAGGTAAATATAAGGTATGATTTTTAGGTAGCCGTGCATATTACATTTCGTTTGATTTTTCGATTTCGCCCGAGATTTTTTGTGAGTTCACAATCTTGAAATCCTTGCTGAAATCGACGCCTTCACCAAAGGAAACGCCCTTTGGGTCACTAAATTTAAATTTTTTCTCGGTAAAAAACCACTCGTTCTTCTGATCGAAATACAATTGCTCGGTTTCGAGTTGCGAGCCTTGGTCGTTCCAAATCTTGACGTGGCCCTGAAGATCGATGATGTCTGTATTCTTGAACGTGACGGCGTAATCTGATCGCACGTACGTTTTCTTTTGGTTCTTGTCGTAAAACGTGACGTTCACGCCTTTCGGGAATTCGGTAAACGGATAACGCGCTGTGGCGTAATCGAGCATTTTGGGGCTCACAAGCACAGAGGTGATGCGGCCCGAATCGGTATACTTCAAATTGAAATCGTCGGCTTCACCGCTTGGCGTGAACTCCGAAAAACCGAGTTTCTGCACATCTTTGAGGTTGCTTTCGCACGAAAACGAAAATCCGACCACGACTAAAATCGCGGCCAAAATACCGATATGCTGGATTTTTTGTTTCAACTGATTATGCTTTTGGTACGATTACCGATTCATTGATCCAACAGCCGTACGAAATGGTTTTTCCGCTCATTTTGGCGTCTTTGATTTCCTTTTCGGTTGGCGCTTTCTCTTGGTATTTGCGGATGAGTTTATCCAATCCGCCTTTGTTTTTATCGACTTGGACCGCTTTTTTGAGGGTTTCCGCAGCGAGCCAATTGAGCGCTTTTTTCTCGAAATCGGTTTTGGCGCAATCCGATCCGGCGTCACCGTATTGTTGGGCAAGCAAAATATACGACTTGGAAAAATCGGGCTTTACTTCGAGTGCTTTCATCGCGTATTCCTTTACTTTGGCTTTGTCACGTCCGATGTAGACCGTAGAAGCGAGCGTAAAATAAGTATTCGCCTTGTCGTTCGGGTTCTTTTCAAGCTCTGCCGATTGGACGAAGTATTTGGCGGCGTTCGCAAAATCTGCTTTCTGATAAGCCGCTACACCCAAATTATAAGCCGATTGGGCTGTCGGTTTGATGTTCTGCTGGGCTTGGGTAATCTGGTCGTAGAGTTTACTGGTGCGGCAATGGTTTGACGAAAGCCCTTTGAGCGCGACTTGGAGCCACAACGTGTCGGTTTTGCGCTTTTCGAAAACTTCTCCGTAATAGGCATCGAGATTATCGCAAGTAGCCACTTCTTTTACGGTGACTTCGATGGCATCTATCATTCGATCGTTGGCCATTTTGTTCGCAGGCGTTTTCTCGCTTAACTTTTCAAGATGACCTACGAGATCGTCGCGTCTTTTGAGAATGTGATTGGCCGTAATCGTCTTATCGCCCGATTTGTATTTTTCGAAATACAGTTTCATGTAGAGTTCGATCGCTTCCAAATTTTCGAACGTCGTCGGATTTTTGGAATAAGCCCTGTCCAAAAGACTATAAATATCAGCTTTAGAACCTACTTTATAGCGATTCATGATCACCGCTTTATACATGTTGACCGGAACCGGATTGTTCGGGAAATATTTGTTGTAATCGTCGTATAACGCAAGCAATTCTTTTACGATTGGTTCTTTCTCTTCGACTTTGGCCCTGTCGGCTTTTATTTTGAGAAGTTCCGCTCCAAGGGTATAGATCTTTTCATTGAGCGTTGGGCATTTTTTGCGCACGCCCGTCCACAAATCGTATGCCTTGTAAAAATCGCCTTTCGAAAAAATACTGTCGACAATAGCCAAGCTATGCCTGCATTCGGCTTCAGGTTTGTCTTGCGCAACTGTAGTGAAACAGCTAAACAACACGATTAAGAGTAGGTACGTGTTTTTCATAACCTGAATATTTTTTATGCCTTAGTCGTACCTGCGTTTTACGAACCACTTGTCGTTGAAAGAAAATCCAATTCCTAGATTAAAGTAGTTCTCGGCAACCAGCCCGTAGGCTTTCGTACCGCGCTTTCCGTACTCAAGGGCGACGTTTATATTAGAGAGACTTCCCGTTATCGGGAATCCGAAACCTAACGTACCCGCAGCATCGTATATCGACTTGTTGTTCAATATCAAGCCTGTATTTTCGTAACGAGCTCCTGCGCGCAAAACGATTCGGCTCCAATAGTTGCTGAAAGAGTTATAGTTCGGAATATAATAACCCCCGATACTGTATTTTATTGCATTCTCGAAACGGCCGTTGTTGATATCGTTAAAACGGTTCTTCTGGTCTTTTGAACCTTGGAACGTGATTTCGGCTCCTGCCTGCCATTTTCTCGGCTCGCCAATACCCGCACCCAAAGACAAGCGCGTCGGCAATTTCAAGGTTCTCTTCTGATTGTAAAAAATGGTATCCTGATCTACTACCAATACGCCTCCCAACTGCAAAAGCTGCACGGTGGCGATATTCCTGTAATTGGTGGTCGTAAGATTGGTCGACGGCGTAAATGAAATTGCTCCAAATGCGTGCAGTTTCTTATTCACTTTACCTTCGTACATCACACCAAGATCCACGCTGAATCCGCTAAGATCCGATTGATTTATTTCACGAGAAGCAAACTGTACATCGGTTCTTTGGGCAAGCGAAGAGGTCTCCACCTTTCCGAAGTTGAAATTCACGTCGGCACCGACCCTGAAATTTTTGGTGACTTCATAACCTGCTCCAAGGAAAACGCGGTTGATTCCACCACTTCCGTTAAAACTGTGACGGATCGTATCACCTTCCCCTATTACTTCGTTGTTCCTTATTTTATATCCGACCGAACTGTATGGCATCAACCCGAAAGCGATGCCTGCTTTTTTAAGCGGCAATCCTACCGCCAAATAATCCAAAGTGACGCGCTTGGCCTTTTCTTCTTGAGTTTCGGTATGCAGTTTCGCCCAAGAACCGGTTGCGCCTACAGAAAAAGTGGTCATTTTCAAAGACGAGAACGAGGCCGGGTTCTGTATGTTAAGGTGAATGGAATCCGGAAAAATGGAAACGCCTCCCATGGCGCGAGTATCTATCGTCCCTTTAAATCTTTGGTCACCGATGCCGTAAAAAGAATACGGGGAATAACTTCCTTCTTGCGCAAAAGACAGGAACGACAGCAGCAAGCAGAAGCTTACCAGAATTTTTTTAATCATTTAGGCTGAATTGAAATGTTCGGTACAAACTTTCTAGCAGAAAATTTGGATTGGCAAATATGGTATTTTTTAATCGCTTAGCCAAAAATTCGGCGTCACCACCAGTTAAAATTATGATAAAGTTGGGCCAGCGATCGCGGCAGGAATCGATGAATCCGTCGATTTCGTTCATCACTCCGTTTACGACTCCCGAATGGATCGCCTGGGCGGTGGAATCTCCTATCATGTCGTTCGGGAATTCGGTCTCCAGTAATGGCAACCGCGCGGTATAGGCGTGTAACGCTTCATAGCGGAGTCGGATTCCCGGAGATATCGCACCGCCAAGGTAATTGTCGTTGGAATCTGTATAATCGTACGTAATGCAAGTTCCCGCATCTATGACAAGTCTGTTCTGCTGTGGAAACTGCAGCACTGATCCAGCCGCCAATACCATCCTGTCGATGCCCAAAGTGGTTGGCGTGGCATATTTATTTTCGAACGGGAAAGTGGTTTCGTGCGAAATGAACCGCAATTTTACCCGATCGCGGAAGATTTCGAGCGCTTCTTTTTGGGTTTTTCCGACCGATGCGACGACCAAATCGGTAATATTTAGAAATTTTTCGAGGGTTTCGGAAACTTTTTTTTGCCAGTCGTTCTCGGTGGTCACGAATTGCCATACGAGCGCATCATATTCAAAGACAGCGCCTTTGGTTCGTGTATTTCCGATATCGATTGTGAGTACCATTTGACGCGAAGTTACGAATAGATTTTTTTCAGGAAATTTCTTTTGCGTAAAATAAAAATCGTTCTATATTTGCACCCGCATCTGCAAAGGTACCTTAGCTCAGTTGGTAGAGCAATGGACTGAAAATCCATGTGTCCCTGGTTCGATTCCTGGAGGTACCACGTAAAGCCTGAACGTCATGTTCGGGCTTTTTTGTTTCACCTATACGCCATTCACCATGTTTTATTTTTACATCATCTACAGCAAATCGATCGATCACTACTATGTCGGTCATACCGAGAATCTCGTTGAACGATTGCAGAAGCACAACTCTCACGTGTATTCACACGCATTTACCCGAAAAGCTTCCGATTG
>NZ_JACBJI010000008.1:5885-179694 GCF_013401995.1 Flavobacterium agri | reverse complement strand
TTTGCCGGACGGGCTTCTGCCTCCCATACCGGGCTTCGCGGCAAAAAAGCGAGTGCCGACAGCCCGACGGCGGCTCCGAGCGCAGTCGAGGAGCCGCAACCGTCTTCTTCCACCGCAAACGCCATCGGAAACCGCCGCCGGCACGCCCAAATCAAATAAAATCCAATCCTATTTTTTGAAAAAGAGCGGAATTTTCGGGAGTATAGGGCGTTTCAATCGGAACAATCAAGTCCTGTAAAAGATTTTGGTCGAGTTTTGATTTCTGGTCACGTACGAAAGGCGTGATGTCTTCGATTTTTTGTGCGTATTCCGTACAGAATCGTTTCAATATGTCGCCTTTAAGGCCGAGTTGGATCGCACGTCTTTCGAGTTTGTTGCCATACGGATCATGGTCGGGATCCCATTGCAGCCGCACTTCTTTGTTTTGAAGTTCCGATTTCCAGCTGTTTTGATCCCGATAATGCTCGGTTTTGAACGATGAGAAAACGGCCTGGTCAAGAATATTCTCGAAATCTGCTTTTTTAATCCAAATCGCAAGTACGCGCTCCTGATTTTCTTTTTCGGCCCATCCGCAGCGATACAATCCATTTTTGGGTGTAAAAATCGACCTCAAAAGACGATTATTTCGTAATCATATCGGTAATAGGTTTGCCCACGGTCGCATTCGGGAAGCTGATGCTCAACAAATCGCTTACGGTCGGGGCGATGTCGCTGATGGAAACCGGCGCGGATGACGATCCGTTTTTGATTTTCCATCCGAGCCACAACAACGGTACATGCGTATCATACGACCAACCGCTTCCGTGCGTCGTGCCTTTGTGTGCCGCATATTCGCCTTCAAGCCAGCCCGGTTGCAACATAATCGCAATGTCGCCCGAGCGTTTCGGATGGATGCCGTTCGCGATACGTTGACGATGTTCGTTGCCCGAAGCGTTGATGTTCTCGATATCCGAAATGTCCCAAACCTCCTGAACACCCGCAAGTTTTTTGAGGTAAGGGCGAAGTTTGGCGATTACCGCCGACGCTTCAACTTTGTTTTGTTCCAACGTTTTGTAATTCAGGTAAATCTGCTGGCTGCCGTAATCCTCGATCCAATCGGCTTTTCCGAAAGATTCGCTTATGCAGTCGTTAAGTTTTTTCTGGAAATCCTTCTCGGGTAAAAACCCGCCGGGAATCCCGTTGTCTGTCAAATAATCGGGAGTTTGGGCCGCACCATGGTCGGCACTTAGGAAAATCAACACGTTTTCCATACCGAAATTCTTGTCGATGTAGTTGAAAAGACGTTCCAGGTCGCGATCCAGACGAACATAAGTATCTTGAAGTTCAATCGCGTTGATGCCGAATTGATGTCCGACATAATCGGTAGACGAGAAGCTCAACGCGAGGAAATCGGTGTATTTTCCTTTGCCCAAATTCTCTTTTTGGATGGCTTCGAGCGCAAAATCCAACGTAAATGTATTACCGAACGGCGTTTTACGCAGCAATTCATACCCCTCATTCTTACGGATTTCGGCCAAATCATGCGGGAATTTCCCCGTCGTTTCTCCTTTGAAATTGTTGCGGTAGTTGTCTCCGTCGGCCAATCCGAGCGTGTATTTCTCTATAGGGAAAACCGTTTCCCAAGGCTTCGACAGATACGAATCGGCGAGTTTTTTCGCATTGAAATCCTTGACCCATTGCGGTAAATCGGTCGTATAGAATGAACTCGTGACCCAATTTCCGGTCGTGTTGTCATACCAATACGCGGCCGACGGCATGTGTCCTGCAGGCAAAACCGAGCCTCTGTCCTTAAGGCAAACCCCGATGACTTTCGATTGCTTGTTGTTCGAAAGGCGCAATTCGTCGGTGACTGTTGTCGAAAGTAAGCTCGCAGGCGACATTTTGCCCGTCGAGGCTTCCGTCCCGATCGGTTTTACATTGGGATCGCTGACTACATAACGGCCTTTTCCCCAACCTCGATCGTACCAATCGTTCGAAATGATACCGTTGAAAGCAGGCACGCTTCCCGTATAAATCGCGGCATGACCCGGTCCGGTATACGTCGGGACGTAATTGTAATTCGTGTTGCGGCAATCGAAACCTTGCTTCAAAAAGCGCTTGAAACCGCCTTCGCCATAATATTCGGCAAAACGGTATACATAATCGGCACGCATTTGGTCGACGACGATTCCGATCACGAGTTTCGGTCTTTTGATGTCCGATTTGGTATTTTTTTGGGCGTTGAGCGAAAAAGCGAAGAACAGCAAACAAAAAAGCGACAAGGCTCGATTCATGACACAGGTTTTGGTTGGGTAAAGTTACGGCTTCTGTTGCGGAAATTATGTTAATGTGGGCGTGCCGGCGGCTTGGGAGAATTGTTTTTTGGTAAAGTAACCGTTAAGCCGCCGTCGGGCTTTCGGTAGTCGCTTTTGCTCCATTGCATTGCGCAAAGAGCTTCGACAGATACCTCAATCCCTCACGCAATCCGCTTTCCGATCAAATGTCTTTTATAAAGTCCTCGAACTCATAAAAGAAATACTCGAGCGCGCTCATTTGTTCGTTGAAGAAATCGAAAATATCGTCCCAGGTCGCGCGGTTGTTTACGCTAATGCCGCTTTTTTCGACCCATATTTTGCTGATCGTCTTGTTTTCGAGATACACATCCTTTTCGAAAATCGCATCGGGCAAATGTTCTTCGAGAAGGATCGTCTTTAGCGAAAGCAATTTGTCGAAATAGGCATAACGCTTTTCGTCGTCGCGGTTTTCTATCGAGATCATGACTTCGGCTTTTTTGTTGTCGACGTTGAACTTGAGTGAGAAATCCTTGATTTTGGTATCGTAAAGTAGCCACTTGCGCGGATATTTTTCGGCGAAAGCGATCCAGAATTCGCGTTTGATGCGTTGTGCTTCTTCTTTGCTGAACATAGTGCTTGGGTTGTCGGGCAAAGATAGGGTTTTAGGTGTTTGCCACGAATTCCACGAATTTCGCCAATCCAAATAGTGTCATTTGCGACTAAAACTATGCTGTCTGGATGTTGTGCCACGAATGCCACGAACTTCATAAATTCTGAATTAGTGTCATTCGTGTCATTCGTGGCTAACCCAATTTCCGCAGCTTCTCCAAAATCTTCCTATCTTAGACCGCCTCTTACCTCGTATATGGATTTTCAAGATTTCCTCAAATTACTACCCGAAATACAGAAGGCCGAACTCTTGGGCGAAACGGCACACGCCAAAATGTCGCCACCCGAAAGAGCGCGCCTCATGCAAAATTTCGACTGGAACAATCCCAACGCAAGAACCGCAGCCGTGACGTTGTTGCTTTATCCGCGGAACGACAAAACGTATTTCGTATTGATCCTTCGAAACGCTTACAAAGGCGTCCATTCTTCGCAAGTCGCTTTTCCGGGCGGAAAAAAGGAAAAAGAAGACAAGTCGTATCAGGAAACGGCGTTGCGCGAAACCTGTGAAGAAGTAGGGATTTCGAAAGACAAAGTAACCGTCGTAAGGGAATTGTCGAAAATTTATATTCCTCCGAGCAATTTCATCGTATTCCCGTTTCTGGCGTATTGCAGCGAACCTCCGATTTTCAAGCCAGATCCGCGCGAAGTGGCCGGAATAATCGAGGTGGAATTGGACCTTTTCCTCGACGATGCAACGGTAACCGGAATGGTTATGGAGACGTCTTATGCGAACCGCACCAATGTGCCTGGTTTCCAAATAGGCGAACATATCGTTTGGGGTGCTACGGCCATGATTCTCAGTGAGTTCAAGGAAGTGATAAAGGCGGTTGTCAAGACTTGAGTTTTTCGTAAGTTTGCAGCTTACTTTTTAGGCTAATGGGCTTATTCAAACGCAACCCTTTCGGGCATATACTGTTCTTGAAACGCTGGATGATCCTGATTTTCGGGCTGCTCACCCATAGGCGCTATCACGGATTCAACGCCTTGCAGATAGACGGTTCAGAAATCATCCCGACCTTGCCCGAGCGCAACGTGCTTTTCATTTCGAACCATCAAACGTATTTCGCCGATGTAGTGGCCATGTTCCATGTATTCAACGCAAGTCTTAAAGGTCGTCAGGATACGATAAAAAACGTGGGATATTTGTGGAGTCCTAAGCTCAATATTTATTACGTCGCCGCAAAAGAAACGATTTCCGAAGGACTGTTGCCCAGAATACTCGCTTACGCCGGAGCGATTCCCGTATCGAGGACGTGGCGCGAAAAAGGCAAGGAAGTCAAACGCGAATTCAATCCTGCCGATACCGAAAATATCAAGATCGCGCTCGAAGACGGTTGGGTCATCACGTTCCCGCAAGGCACGACGCGTTCGTTCAAACCCGTGCGGAAAGGAACGGCGCACATCATCAAAATGTACAAGCCCATAGTCGTACCGATTGTCATCGACGGGTTCCGACGTTCGTTCGACCGCAAAGGCTTGCGCATGAAAAAGAAAGGCATTCTGCAATCGTTCATCATAAAACCACCTCTCGACATCGATTACGAGAACGAGACGATAGAGCAGATCGTCGAAAAAATCGAATGGGCGATAGAACAGCATCCTTCGCTGCTCAAGGTGATTCCGGCCGAAGAACGCGCCGCCGAGGAAGAGTTGAACAAAAAACGCGAATGGCGTTATTAGAGCTCAAGTGCTTAAGTTTGATGTCAGGCGAAAATTCCACCATCGGTTTTTATTTCCGATATTGCGGCCTTTAAGCCAAATCCTGCATGCTTTTCAACTCGTTGGCGTTTCTCGTTTTCCTGCCGGTCGTTTTTGGCGTGTATTGGCTTTTGGCTCGAAAAGGACTCAAAATCCAGAATGTTTTCCTGCTTTCGGCCAGTTACTTCTTCTACGCCTGTTGGGATTGGCGCTTTCTTTTCTTACTGCTTTTTTCGACTGGACTCGATTATTTTACGGGGCTCAAAATGGCCGAATCGCATAACCTGAGAACGAAAAAGTTTTGGTTTTGGCTTAGCGTCGGCATCAATCTCGGATTTCTGGGCGTGTTCAAATACTACGATTTTTTCGCGACCTCGTTTGCCGAATTCCTGTCCAATTTCGGGTTTGAAGCCCATTTTTGGACTTTGAAGGTCATTTTGCCCGTCGGTATCTCGTTTTATACGTTTCACGGGCTTTCGTATGTGATCGACATTTATAAAGATCGCATCGAACCCGAACGCAATCCTGTCGATTACGCGCTTTTCGTGAGTTACTTTCCGTTGCTCGTGGCCGGTCCGATAGAACGCGCCACGCATTTGCTTCCGCAAATCAAGAAGCCTCGTATTTTCAAATCCGAAAAGGCGATAGACGGTTTGCACCAAATCATTTGGGGACTTTTCAAGAAAATCGTGATTGCCGACAGTTGCGCCACTTACGCCGATTATATTTTCGACCATTCCGATTCGTCGAATTCATTGACATTAGCACTTGGAGCCGTGTATTTCGCTTTCCAGATTTACGGCGATTTCAGCGGCTATTCCGATATCGCTTTGGGCACGTCGAAACTCTTCGGCATCGATTTGCTGCGCAATTTCAATTATCCGTATTTCTCACGCGACATTGCGGAATTTTGGAGGCGATGGCACATTTCGCTTTCGAGTTGGTTCCGCGATTATTTATATGTGCCTCTTGGCGGCAGCCGTGGCGGTATGTGGATGAAAATCCGCAATACGTTCATCATTTTCCTCGTGAGCGGATTTTGGCATGGCGCGAATTGGACGTTCGTGTTTTGGGGATTTCTCAACGCTTTGTATTTCCTGCCGCTGCTCGTGTCGAACCGCAACCGCAATCATTTGGAAATCGTGGCCAAAGACCGCAACTTTCCTACGGTTTCAGAGTTTTTGAGGATGATGCTGACGTTCGTTTTGGCCGTAATCGCATGGATTTTCTTCCGATCCGAAAGCGTTTCCCAAGCCTTTTCGTATCTCAAGCGGCTGGCATCTTTCGATTTCAATGGCGGCATGCAATACCTCGGGATTGACCGTTATTCGCCCGAACTGTTGCCGTTATTGCTGTTCTTCATTTGGTTCGAATGGCATTCGCGATTGGGCGAGCATCCGTTTTTTGGCAAATCCCGATATTTGAAACTAGTCGTAATAGTGATCGGATTGTTGCTTTGGGGCGTGTATTCCAAAGCCAGCGATTTCATTTATTTCCAATTCTGATGAAGGGCTTTCTCAAATATGTATCGCTTATACTATTGACGGTCGTTACCTTGGCCTATTTGGCCGATTGGCTGTACACGGCTACTTTCGAAAAGGCTCCAGCTCGCAACAAATTCCAGTATATCCTTGCGATGCAACCGCACGAAATCGACAATGTTTTCCTCGGATCGTCAAGGACGGCGAACCATATCGTATCTTCAGAATTCAGTAGGATTACCGGTGAAAGTGCCGTCAACCTTGGCATTGAAGGTGCGGTTTTCGAGGACAATCTTTTGGAATTGAAACTTTTGCTCGACAGAAAAGTCCGTATCAAAACGGTTTACCTTCAGGTCGATTACCTTTTTGAAAAACAAGGCGTTTCGAACATCGCCAATTCGGCTGCATTGCCTTTTATCAGGAACGGAGTGGTGAAATCACATCTCCAGTCAAAACTTCCTGATTTCAAAGCCGCTTATTATTTGCCTTTCTACCGTTATCTTTCGGCCGATTATGCAATCGGGTTTCGCGAGTTTTTCTTTTCGGCAGTTGGGAAAAAGAACAGGATCGATTTTTCCGACGGATTCGAAGCCAAGCCCGGAAACGAAAAATTAAGTCCGCTCGAATTACCCAAAACCATTTCCGATTCGAATGCGACGTTGCTTGAATTCGAAAAAATCTGCAAGGCTCGCGATATCAAACTCGTGCTGTTTTGTGCGCCTTTGTGCAGCCAAACCCAAAATCTGGATTATGTGAAGAAACTCAAGTCGAAATTGCCCGGATTACGCGATTATTCTGCCGCATTGCCCGATTCTTTGTTTTTCAACTGCGGACATCTCAACGAAAAAGGTGCTTACGAGTTCACTGAAAAGTTAGCACTCGATTCTGAAAACTGATCACTTTACAGCTTCGACCTTGAAGCCTTGTTTGCGCAATAATTTTATCACGCCGTTGTCGCCTGCCAAGTGAGCCGCTCCGACACCAAAGAATGTCGGCTTTTCTTTTGCGATTTTCTCGATTTTAGGAATCCAGTTCTTGTTGCGCTTGGTGAGCAGCTCGTTTTCGTATTTTGAAGTCGTCACGTTTTCCGATTCGCGCGCGGCTTTGAGCATGCCTTCAATGTCTTTGGCCTTGTAGAGATCGGCGAGCATTTTGGTTTCTTTCTTGTCGTTTTCCAGATCTGATTTGGCCGACTTCACGAGTTCGGCCATTTGCTCTTTATACGGCACGGCATCGAGCGTGGCCATTTGTTCCTGCACCGTTTCCAGTCCGAACACTTCTTCTTTTTGGGCGGCCGACAGCTTCATCAGGTTTTCTTCCACCGATTGGATCGGGCAATCGAGCAGTTTGGTCAGGAACATCATCGAGACAAAAATCGGCTTGACCGGATTCATCATCTCGAGCGGCATGCCCAGGTTTTTCTGAAGGTAATCGCTTACGATCTTCACGTCTTCGGGTTTGGCGAGTTCGGTCATCTTTTGGCCGCCCGTCATTACCATCGCGCTCATCATCGCCGATTGGATCGAAGGGTCGTCCATATCGAGTTCCAGATACAATTGTTGAGTCTGTTCCATGGCTTTGACGGCCGACGGTTCGAGCGTCGCATCGCATGTCAAATGGATCGTTCCGTATAAATAGGACGGTTGCGTCAATCCGTTGCCCGAAATTTTCCAGAGCAGCGATTTTTCGAGCGCTTGTGCGTTTAGGGATGCAAAAGCCAGCAATGAGGCAAACAACAGGTACTTTTTCATAAGTCGATTTTTTTGAGCTCTTTATAATTGGCCAATAGTTTGCGCAGGAAAATACCGTACACCAATCGGTAAAAAAGCCACGCGAGGAACGCGATCACAGCCACGATAACCACAAGAAACCCGATGAGCAACGCCATAAGCCTGCCGTCTTCCTGTACTTTTTGTCGCAATTGGTCCACGTCGGGATTGCAGATGAACGCGATGATGAATCCGACGATGAAACTCAGTACGATCATCGACAAATTGTACCAAACGTAATAATTCACGGTTTTTCTCGTGCGGATGATGTCGTCCATGAGTTTTTTGGTCGAAGCCGTCGTAGAGATCGCCACATAATTTCGGTAGAACAAATAAATGAACACCAAAATCACGCTGTAATTGAAATAATTGAACCACTGGAAATAGTCGGCATACTCGGCATGACCCATCTTGTCGAGGTATTCGTCGGTATTCGGAAGCATGCCCATGGCCGTCCACAACAAAACTTCGAGAATGCTGATGATCAGAATCCACTTGACTATGCTCGACGACTTTTTGTGGAGCATCGCGTAGATCTCCTTCTCGCTAATCTGGTTGAACGCATTCTCGTTGCGCTTCCAGTCTTTTTTCAGCAAATCCAGTTCGTCCATGATAACTACGGATTTAGTATTTTTTTCAACTTCGTTTTGATACGGTTCATCTTCACCCTCGCATTCACTTCACTTATGCCCAGCGTCTCCGATATTTCGGCGTAATCCTTGTCTTCGAGATACATGAAAACCAATGCCTTCTCGATGTCGTTCAATTGGTACACCGCCTGATACATGAGCTTGATCTGTTCTTCCTCTTCATAATTGTAATCTTCCTGACGGATGAAATGGCGCGAGCTGTCGTATTCAGTCGTCGCGACCGAACGCGTGCTCTTGCGGTACAAAGTGATGGCGGTATTGAGCGCTACGCGGTAAGCCCAGGTAGAGAATTTGGCGTCACCCCTGAATTTTGGGTACGCCTTCCACAACTGTATGGTGATTTCCTGGAACAAATCCTTGTGCGCATCCTCACCCGACGTATACAAACGGCAGATCTTATGGATGATGTTCTGGTTCTCGCGCAACTGGCGGACGAAATCCTGTTCTAGGGCGTCACTCATGTGAGCGTTAGTGGTTGGTTGGTGAAATTTGTTACAAGATAGGGAAAAGTGGCTGAGATTTTTATGCCGCCTGCAAGCACCGCGCTTTCCGCTGCAATCTTTCACCCGAAAATGCTGTTTTGCAACAGTTTGAGGCGAGCTTCCTGCGGTCGCTGCCTCAAACCGGCAAAACAAACATTTTCGGGCAAAAGGATTTTCGCTGCAATCGCTGGCGGAAATCCGTAGCACATTTGCCGCATCGTTCAATAGAATCTCTGGCAAACACTGGATTTTCAACATCTTAACAAATCGTCAAAACCACCCGAAACATCATTTGAAAAACGTAACTTTAAGTCTAACGAAAACAAAAATTCGGGCACTCAGGCACTTTAAAGATGAACATCCCAAAAACCAATCTTCCCCGCATCGTCATCATCGGCGCCGGTTTCGCCGGAATCCATCTCGCGCGCAAGTTGCGAAACAAGAATTGTCAGGTCGTGCTCATCGACAAGCACAACTTCCACAATTTCCAGCCTTTGATGTACCAGGTCGCGACGGGCGGGCTCGAGGCAGGTTCGATCGCGTATCCGGTAAGGAAAATCATACACGATTACAAGGATTTCTATTTTCGCTTGGCGCGCGTGAGCGAAATCGATACGAAAAGCGGATGCGTGATTTCCGACATCGGTTCGTTGCATTACGATTATCTCGTGATCGCCACGGGTTCGAAGACCAATTTCTTCGGCAACAAGGAAATCGAGCGCAATTCGATGCAGATGAAGACGATTTCCCAATCGCTCAACATCCGCAGCCTCATCCTCGAGAATTTCGAGCAGGCGGTTTTGAGCAAAGACGAACGCGAACGCGCTTTTCTGATGAATTTTTCGCTAGTCGGCGGCGGTCCTACCGGAGTTGAACTCGCTGGCGCTCTCGCCGAAATGAAAAAAGCCATCCTGCAAAAGGATTATCCCGACCTCGACATTTCTAAAATGCAGATCAACCTGATACAATCGGGCGACAGGATCTTGAATACGATGACCGAAAAATCGTCGGCCCACGCCGAGAAATTCCTGTCGCGATTGGGCGTGAACATTCTCAAGAACGTACGTGTGACGGGTTACGACGGGCGTACGATCTCTACCAATACAGACCTTTCGATAGAATCTGCAACCGTCATCTGGACCGCGGGCGTGATGGGCGCGATGATAAACGGATTCCCGGAATCGGCAACAGATGTCAAGGCCAAACGGTTCAGGGTAAATGAATTCGGTCAGGTTTTAGGATTCCAAAATATTTTTGCCGTGGGCGACATCGCACAGATGGAAACTCCCGAATATCCGTTCGGGCATCCGCAAATGGCACAACCCGCAATCCAACAAGGCAAGCACATTGGCGAAAATATCGTGCGTCTCGTGCAGGGAAGAATCATGAAGCCGTTCGATTATTTCGACAAGGGCTCAATGGCCACGATTGGGCGCAACAAAGCCGTCGTCGACTTGCCCAAAGTGCATTTTTACGGGTTTTTCGCGTGGTTCGTGTGGATGTTCGTGCATTTGTTCTCGCTTATCGGGTTCCGCAACAAAGCCATGGTTTTCCTCAATTGGGTATATAACTACGTGAGGTTCGATCGAGAAGGTAGGTTGATCGTGAGGCCGTATAAGAAAAAGAGTTTTGTGGCTTTTACGAGCGACGAGGTTTAGGACAACTCGGGTTCAGCTTTCCAAAATCCTTTTGAGGTTGTCCAGACTCGTATCCATATCTTTTGCAAGCATTTTCTCGACAAGCGGAACCATGATGTTCATTGGGTATTTCATGCGGCTTTTATTGCCCCAAGTCACTTTGGTGCGGTTGTCCGATATGGGTTCGGCAGTCATATCCACATAGGCGACGGCTACAAAAGGTCCGGTAAATCGGATTTCGGTTTCAATGGTCTTGTCGTTTGTGATCGCCTTGATTTCCTGTTCGCCTTCGCTCGATTTCTTGTCGCTTTTCCATGCGTAGATGAAGCCCGGCGTGCCGTCCGTACCTGTAAAATTTCGTGTCATCTCAGGATCGGCCATCACCCATTTGTTGAAGGCGTCCTGGTTTTTGAGGTGCCTGATGAAGTCAAAGACTTTCGGTTGGGGTGCATCGATGACGACTTCACGTCTCACGTCATATTCCTTTCTGACGAACAATGCCAAGAACAGCAATAAGCCGATCAGGCCGGTGAGAACAAATAAAATGATGAGTACGGTATTCATTTCAGGTTAGGGTTTTATATGCGAATCCGTACGAAGGTAGTGAATTGGAACTTCAAGACTATGCGTACGATTACAATAAAAAAAGACCGCCGAAGCGATCCTTTTCAAACATTGCAGTTGTGTTGAGCGGTTATTATTTCTTGATGATTTTCAAATTGGAAACCGAACCGTCGGAAAGATTCACAACGGCCACGTACATGCCTTGTGACAAACCTTCGAGATTGATATTTTCGGACGGGTTCGCATACTCGCGTATCTTTCGTCCTTCAAGATCGTAAAGCGTCATTTTTTCTATGGGCAAAGCAGCGGTAAGATGCAAAACGTCGGTTACGGGATTCGGATAATATCCGACGGCAGATTGGTCGGGAGAATCCGTTCCAAGATTTTGTTCGCAATATCCGCTCACGCTAAAAATCTGGTTGACGCCTTGATTGGCATCCCAAGTCGAACCTCCGTCGTAAGAGGTGTAGGAATTTCCGCCTAAACCGCCGCCAGAAGTCAATTCCCATGTGAGGAATTCGGCAGCATTAGGGGTCGGGATCACTTCGATGAAATACGTACCCGCACCAAGTGTTACAGGCTCGTTTTCGAAAGAGAAATCGATGACGATAGATGCCACGTCGAAAGGCGAGCCCGGGAAAGGCCAATAACCATTGTAACGTTCGTATGCCGGCCCTTTGTTCGTGAACGATTGCACGATTTGCCCTGGTGCGCCGCCTTCAGAAGTCCTGATGTTGATCGTGGCGTTGGTAAGACCTCCGCCGAGCAACAACGTCGACATGTTGAAATGCGTCAGGTGGAACGTCGTGTTTTCGGCTACGGTAAAATCGTCTGCGACCGAAACGACTCCACCCGCAACAATAAATGGTACGCCGTTTTCGTGAAGCAACGAAAAGTTGCCCTGTGAACAATCGTCTCCGTAATCGGGATGTTCTTCTCCCGAAGGCGCGCACGTTCCTATAACCTGGAATACTTTGTTGTAATATCCGGCGCCGCCCCAAGGTTCGTCCTCGAATTTTACGTAGTCGAAATTACCAAATGTCTGTTCCTGTGCCGTGACTTCCCACCATGCACCGTTTTCGTCTGTAGGATTGGCCGACATTTCCAAAAAGTAAGTACCTTTTTCAAAAATCACCGCTTCGGGCAAATCGAGCGTGATCGTGTACACGCTGAAACTTTCGCCTTCAACATTATAAACGAGGACTTCCGAAGTCGGTGTCAAATTGTCGAACGTCTCGATGATGTCGCCCGGAAAACCTTCGTCCCCATGGCGAAAAGCGACGTTTACGTATCCGAAAGCCGCCGGTCCTTTCATTACATTTACGGTGATTTGGTTCGCGGTATACGTCGTGCCGAAAGGAACTGTGAAGTCCGCTGCGCCTCTGTATTCGAAAGCGCCTCCCGTAGAAATGTTTTCGCCTATGCCGGTCTGGTCTGAAACCGTTCCGAAAGAACAGGCATCCTGGCTAAAGGAGGAAAAACTGCCGATCAAGGCCAAAGCCAAAAATAATTTTCTTTTCATGTTGTGTCGTTTTTTGGAAAACGCTAAAAGTAGACGAAAAGAAAAAGCCGCAAGCTTCAATCTCTTTCGAAATTCGATATTTCAAAAGATAATCTCATTCAAAAAACAGATAAAGTATTGGAAATGAATAGGTGCTTCTAATCAATTTTTTCGCGCTTGGGAAATGAATGCCGAAGGCGCAATACCCGTCACTTTCTTGAAAATGGTAGAAAAAGCGCTATGCGATACGAAACCGCAGTCTTCGGCCAGATAACTGATCTTGTAATTGAGGTATTCCGGATTGCCGTGTAGTTTTTCGCAAATGTACCGGATGCGCAGCTCGTTTACGTAACCGTTGAAATTGTTGTGCTTGTTGTTTTTGATCACCGCCGACAGATAGGCCGGATTCGTCTTGAGCTGCGTCGCAAGGTTCGGAAGCGTCAAGTCGGCGTTTCTGTATTGTTGTTCCGATTCGAATTTCTGCAAACCTTCCAAAATAGCTTGTTCAACGGCAGGAGATATCGTATAGCGCGGTTCTTCCTCTGGCGTGTCGAGATCTTTCTCGTCGGCTTGCGCAAACGCCGCGACCTGATTTTCTAATTTTTCGATGATCGATTGGTAGATGCGCTTTTCCTTTTTCTTCCTCAAGTTGACCACTATCAACACGATGATGCTCAAAATGACGACGATTCCAACGGAATATACCAACCACCTGATTTTGTCGTCAGAACGTTTGATATGCGATTTCAGATCGTCGTGCTCGGCATCAATGACCGTGTTGATCGCTTTGAGATCCTGCGAAGTCACGGCATTCTTCAACGCGATGTACTTTTCGTTGTAAAGCGAGTAATTGCGGTCGTCGCCTATGCTTTTGTAGTTCGAGGCAAGGTTCAGGTAAATTTCGGTCTTGAGCGAATTGATGGCAAATGCACTGTCTTTTATCACGGCCTGTAAGGTGTCGATGGCACGCGAATACTGTTTCTTCTGCGAATAGACTTCGGCCAGCGTCGAATAGATGTAATATTTGAGGTCGGGATTCTGTATGTCTTTTATCGCTAAGGCACGGTTCAGGTAAATTTCGGCAGAATCCGATTTCGTGAGGTAATAGTATGAATTCCCGATGTTGTACAACGAACGTCGGAAGTGATACAGGTTCAACTGTTTTTTGTCGGACATGCTGTTGAACTCGCGCAACGATTGCGTGTAACTCGCATTGGCCTTGGCGTACTCCTTGTCGTTGAAATCGAGGTTGCCGAGTTCGAGATAAGCGAGCGCCTTGAGCTTGTGTTTATACGAATCTTCAGGCAGGCGTTCGATTTGTTTACGCGCCAAATCCAAGTAATTGCGCGCTTTTTCCGTCAAATTCAGATACGAATATTGATTCGCGATCGAGCCATAAGCTTGCGCCAAAAGTCCCGGATTGTCCGATTCTTCGGCCGCATCTTTGGCCTTGAAAAGATAAAAGACCGATTTATCAATGTCGTTGCGCGAAAAGTACACTTCCGAAACAAAAGAATAGACCTCGAATTTTTGCTTGTCCGATTTACTATTGCGCGCGATTCGGTTACCCAATTCGACGATCTGGCGCAAATCTTTCCTTTCTTTCGAAACCAACACGTCTTGCAGGCTGTCCAATTCCTTTTGGGAATAAGATTGCCCGAAAAGCGGTGCGCACATCAAGGCCAAGGCCAGTGTAGAAAAGAAATGTTGCAATTTTAGGTTCATCGAAAAAAGCGAAACGAATTAAGGCTTAAAGTTGGTCAAAATTTAAGTTCCGTAAAACATTTACCAACGTTAATTCGGACGGAATCGCATATCGGACTTTGGGAAACAAAAAAAGGCACTACAAGAGCGCCTTTTATTTTGAGGAAATCCTATCATTTTTTGATGTCGAACCGATCGAGTTCCATGACTTTGCTCCATGTTTTGGCAAAATCCTGAACGAACTTGGTTTTGGCGTCGGCACTCGCATAAATTTCGGCTATGGCGCGCAATTCCGAGTTCGAGCCGAAAACAAGGTCGGCGCGCGTGGCAGTCCATTTGGCCGATCCCGTGGTGCGGTCGCGTCCTTCATAAAGTTCGCGGTCCTGGGAAGCGGCTTTCCATTCGGTACGCATGTCGAGCAGGTTCACGAAGAAATCATTGGTAAGCTGGCCCGGCGTCGAGGTGAATACGCCGTGCTTCGATCCGTCGAAGTTCGTGTCTAATACGCGCATTCCGCCGACCAATACCGTCAATTCCGGAGCTGAAAGCGTGAGGAGTTGCGCTTTGTCGATAAGGAATTCTTCGGTAGATACAGACGATTTCGATTTGCGGTAATTGCGGAAACCGTCGGCCACAGGCTCGAGAAAAGCGAAAGATTCGACGTCGGTCTGTTCTTGCGAAGCATCCGTACGACCTGGCCTGAACGTTACCGATACGCTTTGTCCGGCATCTTTTGCGGCTTTTTCTACCGCGGCGCAACCACCTAAAACGATAAGGTCGGCCAACGATATTTTCTTGCCGTTTTGAGCCGAATTGAATTCCTGCGCAATGCGTTCCAATACCGACAATACCTTTTGAAGTTGGGCTGGATTGTTCGCCTGCCAGTTCTTTTGAGGCTCAAGCCTTAAGCGTGCGCCGTTCGCGCCTCCGCGTTTGTCCGACCCACGGAAAGTCGAGGCCGATGCCCAAGCGGTGGAGACGAGCTCGGATATACTTAATCCCGATACTACTATTTTTGATTTCAGATCTGAAATATCGTTTTGATTCACCAGTTCGTGATCGACAGCCGGTATCGGATCTTGCCAAAGCAGTCGTTCTTTAGGTACGTCGGGCCCGAGGTAGCGCTCGATCGGCCCCATATCGCGATGCGTCAGTTTGAACCACGCGCGTGCGAAAGCATCGGCGAATTGGTCTGGATTTTCGAGGAAACGGCGCGAAATTTTCTCATAAGCCGGATCGAATCTTAGCGAAAGGTCGGTCGTGAGCATGGCCGGTTTGTGTTTTTTGGAACTGTCGTACGCATCGGGAATGATCGAATCGGCGTCTTTGGCGACCCATTGGTGTGCGCCTGCGGGGCTTTTGGTCAACTCCCATTCGAACCCGAACAGGTTTTCGAAGAAATTGTTGCTCCATTGCGTCGGTGTTTTCGTCCAGATCACTTCGAGTCCGCTCGTAATCGTGTCCGGGCCTTTTCCAGATTGGAAATTATTTTGCCATCCGAAACCTTGTAAGCCAATGTCGGCGGCTTCTGGTTCTTTGCCTACGTGATCGGACGAAGCGGCTCCGTGTGTTTTTCCGAAACTGTGTCCGCCGGCGATCAACGCTACGGTTTCCTCGTCGTCCATCGCCATTCGTCCGAAGGTTTCGCGAATGTCGTGCGCGGCTCTTATCGGATCCGGATTTCCGTCCGGACCTTCGGGATTCACGTAAATAAGTCCCATGTGGGCGGCGGCGAGCGGTTTTTCAAGACCGTGCGAATGGATCGCTCCGTCGGCATCCTCGTCCGAAGAAACGATTCCGCGACCGCTGACACCTTCTACACCTTGACGGTATCGGTCTTCATTACCGAGCCAAGTCGTTTCCGAACCCCAAAAAACCGATTCGTCGGCTTCCCAAAGGTCTTCGCGTCCGCCGGCGAAACCAAACGTTCTGAAACCCATCGATTCGAGCGCGATATTTCCGGTAAGGATCATGAGGTCGGCCCACGAAATCTTGTTGCCGTATTTCTGTTTGATCGGCCAAAGCAACCGGCGCGCTTTGTCGAGGCTCACGTTGTCGGGCCAGCTGTTTAGTGGAGCGAAACGTTGCAGTCCGGCTCCAGCGCCTCCGCGTCCGTCACCGACTCGATACGTGCCCGCGCTGTGCCACGCCATACGTATGAAAAGCCCTCCGTAATGCCCGAAATCGGCCGGCCACCAATCTTGGGAGTCGGTCATGAGTGCGTGCAGGTCTTTTTTAACCGCTTCAAGGTCAAGGCTGTTGAACGCTTCGGCATAGTTGAAATCCTTGTCCATAGGGTTTGACAAGGACGAATTTTGGCGAAGGATGTTCAGTTTTAGTTGGTTCGGCCACCAATCGGTGTTCCGAGTGCCGCCTCCGCCAACGTTTTGCTGGTTGTGGAACGGGCATTTGCTGATGTCGTTTGATCCGTTTTCCATTGTAGTTTTAGATTTGAAATTTGATTTGCCGTTAGATTTTCATAAATGTAAGTGATTGCAAAACAATATCCCAATCGATTGATTCTATGCTGGAATAGCCAAAAGTCGACAAATGATATCAGGCGAGTTCTTCCGAAATCAATTCGTACGTTTCACCTCGGTTATCGGTTATCCAAACCTGCATCGTATCGAAACCGTCGCGTTTGGCAGTGTCGAATTCGGTAAGCGAACCATCCGCAAGTTCTATCATCCCGTCTTCATCGACGAGATCGCCGAACTCGTCATCGTAGTCGATTCCGTTGTAAGTAGAGATGACGATTTCGAAAACCTCGTTTCCTGTTGCGTCTTTGTAGAAACGGTCCAAAGGTCGGTCGTGGAGTTGTTCGTGGGTAAAAGTGTCGCAGAACAACGCGTTGTAACCGAATCTACAGCCGTCGAACAACGTGATTTCCTGTCCCGAGGTTTCACAGACGGCGACCACGAAAGCGGGAGCGAAGTCGGTAGAGACGATCAGGTTCGGGTATTCCTGATGCTGTTTCCCATAATATTTGATGCGGAATTTCATACCGCCTATGGTCGATTTGAGTTTCTTACGCCACTCGTGCGGTTCGAGATTTACAGGATTTAGAATGTCTTCCGTAACGCCTTCGAAGAATGTCGGGCCTTCCAATGGATTTTGCTGCTCCATGCCGATCGTATGCGCATAACCGATCTCGTCGAGATCTTTCGCCAATTCGTCCCAATCTTTAATCACCGGATTCATTGCCAGCACGAATTCTTGGTTTACCGACTTGTGGTCGTAAACGTGTTTTACCATTTCGAGAGTCAATCGTGATGGCTCGATTTCGTAATATTCGAGCGCCCATTCACGATAAGTCGACGGGTTGTCGTCGAGTATATAAAGGAAATCCTGGCTTCCGTCTCGGTATTCGCTGTCGGGGAATTCGATTTCGCCTATTTTCCATCGGTCGTCGCTGAATTTACGCCAGACGCAGAACGTCGTCCCTTTGGATTTTATGGGTTCTTCGGTAATGAATTCGCGAAATTCTTCGGGAACCGAATCGATTATGCCTTTCCAGACGTCTTGTTCGAGAAACGCTTTTTTCTTTTTGCCGAAAAGGCTGCTGAGTTTTTCGGTGAAAGTCGTGGGTTTCACTTCGCGCTCGTACCATTCGCTCATTTCGCTTTCGACGGCGAACCCGTTGATGATCGCGCCATGGGAGTTGAACAATATGAAGAAATCGTCGCCTTGGCCGTTTTGCATCTGGAAGACTTCTTCACCGGCTTTTTTGTCCCACGCATTGTTGTACGAATAGTAGCGCTGTGCCCATTCGCGGCACAAAATGGCGTCAAGCGTGGCCAAAGCACGGCAGAGGTCGTTGAGTTCGCCGATTTTGGGAAGCGCATCCAATTTTTTTGTAGAAATATCCATATGATGGTCAGGATGTTTTGAATATTATAAAGGTCGCGATCTGTAAAAATTCACCATCAGGTCGACAAACCGGCTGTAACTTTCTAAACCTTCTTCCTGTTTGTTCGCCTTTAGGAAATTGTCGTAGAAAAATTTGAATCCCGATTCTACGAATGATTCGTAGCTTTCCCAGAACACTTTGCTTTCCCTGAAGTTTTTTCGGATTCCGGGGTTGATCGATTTCAGTAAATCCAAAGCGGTTTTTTCGTTTCTCGCTTCGATGCTTCGCAGGCAATACTTCAACGCGAGCGTATATCCCGAATACCTCAAATAAGCATCATCGCTGCCGATTGCAGCCAAAAAACCTACGAAATTCGCCTCACTTTCACTAGCATACCCAATTTGGTGCGCCATTTCGTGCGATGAGGTTGCCGGAAACGAATACATCGGGACCAAATCGTTCACCTGCGCTTCGTTCGTAAACGGATTCAGGTAACCCGAAAAACCCATATAGCTCAGCGGTAAACTGATCAGCGATTTTTTGACGCCCGGTTTTCCCGGAGAAAAGAACGCATACGAATGCGCCAATTTTTCGTAAGCCGAATGGTTGAGTACGAATATTTCTTCCTGGTTGTGCGGATTTACGACTTTAGCGTTCGCATCTCTAGTGATTTCGAGATGTAAAGCATTGGTTTTGGAGATAAGTTTTTGGGTGAAGGCGAGCAGGTCGGTGTCGGAATATTCGGTGCCGAAACCCATTTTTTCGGGCAATTTCACACGATGGTAGTTCATCGCCCACAACAGGTTGAACAGGAAATAGAATACAGATACGAATCCGACGAGTTTGAGAAGATTGTCTTTCCATTGGATTTTCCAGGTTTTGCGGCGTTTCCACAACCATCGGATCAGAAAAAGGATTACGACACCATATAGTATATCGCCGAATGAGAACGGAATCCATCCGAAAAGCCATCTTTCTGCCGATGAAATCCAGACATACAAGCCGTTGCTGTAGTACTTTTCTACAAATTCGGGGAAAATCGAAAGGATTTGAATTACAATAATTTGTGCCAAAAGAAATACCGGCAACCTATATTTTTTGTGCATAAGGCGACAATCACTTTCCTGTAAAGATAACAACTTGTAACTTTACGCAGTGCTGAAGTGCTTGGCGCCAAAGTGCTAAAGTTTCATTGCGCAGATAAACTTCGAATCAACAAATCAGTAAAATGTCAGAAATCAGAAACCTCGAGCCCAAACCGCTCTGGAACAAATTCGCCGACCTGAACGCCGTGCCCCGTCCTTCGAAAAAGGAAGCGCGCGTGATCGAATTCATGAAGAACTTCGGCAACTCGCTCGGACTTGAAACTTTCGAGGACGAAATCCGCAACGTGATCATCCGCAAACCCGCGACTCCGGGAATGGAAAACCGCAAATCAATCGTAATGCAAGGCCACCTCGACATGGTGCACCAAAAGAACAACGATACGGTGTTCGATTTCGACACACAAGGCATCGACATGTACGTAGACGGCGATTGGGTCAAGGCCAAAGGCACGACACTCGGAGCGGACAACGGTCTTGGCGTGGCTACGATCATGGCAATTCTCGAATCCAAAGACATTGCACATCCGGCGATCGAAGCGCTTTTTACAGTCGATGAAGAAACCGGCATGACGGGCGCATTGAACTTAAAAGGCGGCATTCTTCAAGGCGAAATCCTGCTCAATCTCGATACCGAAGAAGACGACGAAATCGACATCGGTTGCGCAGGCGGAGTCGACGTGACGGCCAAAGGTTCGTACGAAAGGGAATATGCGCCTTTGCATACATCTGGATATAAAATTACCGTAAAAGGTTTGAACGGCGGGCATTCGGGCATGCAGATCCACGAAGGATTGGGCAATGCGAACAAAATCATGAACCGTTTGTTGTTCGAGACTTTCGAAGAATTCGATTTGCGCGTTTCTTCTGTCGACGGCGGAAGTTTGCGCAATGCGATCCCGCGTGAAAGTGTCGCGGTCGTCGCGCTTCCGCAGGCCAAAGTCGACGAGTTTTTGGGAGATATGGAAAAGACGGTTTCCGATATCAAGGCAGAATTCGCGACTACCGAGAAAAATCTGCAGATCGTGATCGAAAAGACTGATACGCCAGATAAGGTAATGTCTGTCGACGCCCAACAAAAACTGATTTTGGCGCTTTATACGGCTCATAATGGCGTATATCGCATGAGTGCCGATATGAAAGATTTGGTCGAAACTTCCAACAACATTGCGCGCGTTTTGGTGAAAGACGGTGAAATCATGATCGGATGTTTGACGCGATCATCTGTGGAATCATCGAAATTCGACCTCGCAAATGCGTTGAAAGCTGCATTTTCATTGGCCGGATACGAAGTGACTTTTACAGGAAGTTATCCGGGTTGGACACCTAACGTGAGTTCGGAAATCCTCAAAGTACTCGTCGACGTCTATAAAAAACAGAACGGTGACGAACCGAAAGTCGTCGCTTGCCATGCCGGATTGGAGTGCGGAATTTTGGGCACGAACTATCCGGGAATGGACATGATCTCTTTCGGCCCGACGATACACGGCGCGCACAGCCCGGACGAACGTGCGAGCATTTCCTCGGCACAGAAATATTGGAAATTCGTGTTGGAAATCCTGCAGAACATTCCCGAGAGGAATTGATGAAAAAAGAAAACCACCCGTAAAAAGGTGGTTTTTTGTTTTAGGATTTTTCGGGTTTGAGCAGCGTCTTTTCTTCTTTGGTCAGATCGGTGATCGCATACGTCTGTACGCCCGAAATCGCCATTTCGTCGAGTACGTCCACCAAACTGCGGTAATTCGATTTCGTGTCCGGTTTGATCAATACGATAAGACCTCTTTCAGGTCTACCGATTGACGCCGAATAGGCAAGCGCTTTTTTCTTGTTTGCCAAAATTTCTTGCCTGAAACCCGATGTTCCCGCTTTCAACTCTTTCGTTTTGGCGTTCGCGGCCATTCCCATAAAGCTTTTCAATTGTCCGTTTTCGCCAATGAGTACGGTCATGGTGCGGTTTTCGTCTACGGCAGATGATTCGCCGTTTGCGGGCATAGTCAAATCCATCGCCTGAGGTTTGGTGAGCGAAGTGGTCAGCATGAAAAACGTGATGAGCAGGAAAGCCAGATCGACCATTGCCGTAAGATCGACTCTCGAACTCAATTTTTTGCTGCGGATTTTGCGTTTGGCGCCTTCGTTCGCGGCACCTGTGTTCAATTCTGCCATGGTGTTCGTTTTTAAGGTTAGGGAAATAGACTTGCCGTCGAAATTTTAGACGGCAAGTTCTTATATTGATTAACGAAAACGAACGCGTGCTTATTGCCAAATTTGGTCGGAATCTTCTTTATAAAAACCGATTGGAATTTGGAATTTGGAATTTGGAATTTGGAATTTTTTCGACTTACTTCACCTTCTTCATCGGAAATTCCTCTTTGTTCTCGACCCCGAGTTTCTTGCCCGAAATCCAAGCTTTCATAGAATCGCCATAATTCTCATACGTGATTTTGGTCGGATAATCGTGCTTCGGATTTTCAAAAACGAGTTGTTTATCCGAAACCGAAGTCAACGCAAACTCTACAGGTTTCTCGTCGTTTTGACTTTTTGTCGTCACGATATAAATCAGGTTGCCGTCGCGATGCGACAAACGCACGGTTTCGGCAAAAGCGGTATCTTTTCCGGTAATGAAAAAGCTCGTCGCGGCATACGAAGAGTCTGATTCGGGTGTCCAGGTTTCGGTAAGCGTGCCTTCTTCGGAAACGTCCTGCCATTTTCCGAGCAGCCATTTCGCGTCGTCGAGATTCGAAGCCACGGACGTTTTGGCTTCAGAAGCGGGTTCGGTTTCCTTCTTTTTGTCGGAACATCCTAAGATGGCCAAAGTCATAAGGGTAAGCGTAATTTTTTTCATGTCGATGTGTTTTTGCAAATATGGTTTTTGGCGCGATTCGAAAATTGTAAAAATCCGACTTTATCCGAGGTTGAAGAATTTGACCATTTCGAGATTTTCAGAAAAATATTGCTTTGGATTCAATCCCGTCAAATCCTTGAAATCACGGATAAAATGTGCCTGGTCGTAAAATCCGCCATCGTAAGCCACATTCGAAAACGTACTGAAATCTTTCTGTTCGATGAGGCTAAGCGCCTGGTTGAAACGGACAATTCTTGAAAAAACTTTTTGCGACAAACCGACGGCTTTTAAAAAACGCCTTTCCAAATGTCTCGGGCTCACGTGGAATTTCTCGCCCAACGTTTCGATCGAAATGTTTCCGCCGGCATCTGAAATCGTTTGGACGCAATCGGCTACGGTCTTGTCGTACTTTTCAAGATCGAGTTTTGAAACCAGGAATTCCTCTACGATCGCGATGCGTTGGGAATTATCGGTACAATCGGCGATTTTTTGTTCGAGAGATGCTCCGTCTGGCCAAGCTTCGGAAACGGAAAGGATTTTCGACGTTATCGTGTCCACATCAAAATCGACGAAAGGATGCAGGCCCGCCGCGAGAAAGCGAACGCTCAACATTCCGACTTTGCCCGTCGCTTCCAATTCGATGAAATTCCTGATCTGTCCGTGGATGAAATTGCGCGGTTGCAGGATCTGCGTCCCGTTTTCGTCAAATTTGGTGAACAGGTCGCCATAATGGAAAAGCAGCTCGATGCAACCGTCGGGGAAAACGCGTTCACGCGAATGAGGTGCATCGTCACTCGAGCTTTCGAGTGTCCAAAGGTATTTTACAAAAGGCGACAACCTTTCCGAAGGCTGATATTGTTGGTAATTCATATCCGGAAAGGTCGTGCTTTTTTACAGAATCCAAAAAGGCATCAATCGTAATTGTGCTCTTTTTTATAGTTGTCGATGTCGGTCTTGATGTCGTTCGCGCTTTTGTCGACGCGCGCCTTGAACGCATCCCATTTTTCATCGACCTTGTCGCCGAATTTGTCGAGATCCGATTTAAGCTCGTTGTTCCTGGCTTCGAGCTTGTCGATTTTGGCGTTGAGTTTGGCTTTGTTCTCGGCCGTTTCAGAATTGGCTTTGACGCGGAATTCGGCAATGCGCTTCTCGTTGTCGGCGATCAGTTTTTTGGTGCCGGCCTTGAGTACGGCATAATCGGAAGTGTCGGCAGCTTTGGCGTTTTCATATTCGGCCGTGGCTTCGGCTTGTTCCTGTGTGGCTTCGACCACTTCGTCCTCTGCTTCTTTGGTGTCCGATTTGCAACTGCTCACGCCGATGGCCAAAAGTGACGCGGCGGCAAGCGATACGATTTGATTCGTTGATTTCATGTCCTTCAGATTTATTTCGAATAAAATTACGGTTTTGGCCGTACCGAATCTTACAGATTAACCATATCATTTTTCATAGAATTCGATCGGAAGTCCGTCGGGATCGGAAATGAACGTAAAGCGTTTTCCGGTGAAGTCGTCGATTCTTATTGGTTCGGAAGCTATGTTTTTCGAGGAAAGATCGCGAACGGTTTCATCGAGATTGTCGGTTTCGAACGCGAGATGGCGCAAACCGGCCGCTTCGGGATAACTCGGTCGTTTCGGCGGATTCGGAAATGAGAACAATTCGAGGACGTATACTCCGTTCAGGGCGAGATCCAATTTATACGAATCGCGTTCCTTGCGGTAAGTTTCCCTTACGGCTTCCAAACCCAAAATGTCGCAATAAAACTTCTTTGATATGCCGTAATCGGAACAGATAAGCGCAATATGATGTACTTTATTCAATGTCATTTTTCCAGGTGAATTTTTTATGGGTATGCGCAAAACCTTCGCGTTCGTAGAAACGGTGCGCGTCTTCGCGTTTAAAGCCCGACGTGACTTCGAGTTGCGGGATTTGGCGCTGTTTCGCGATGCGTTTGATTTCGTCGACCAACAGCTTTCCCACACCAAGACTTCGGGCTTCTTTCGAAACGTACATTTCCTGGATTTCGCCAATCGGCGCGCCGTGATGCAAAAGGTTTTGGATGTGAAGGCTCAGGAATCCGATAGGTTTTCCGCCTGAAAAGGCCAACAAATAGACAATATCGGGATTGGAAAGGTTTTGGGTAAAAATCTTCCTTTGGATTTGTGCATCCATAATCTCATCCTCAAGCTCGTTGATGAACGCATAAACTGCTTCGAAGTCGTCGGGAATCGCGAATCGGATTTCCATCAGCCGTTCACGTAAGGTGGAAAACGGTCGTCTTTTCCTCTCAAATCGAGTCCGCCTTCGTAAACTGATTTGAGGTTGACGAGGTAGAAACTCCAGCCGTCGTGACAGCCAAGCCGGTAATTCTTTTTCGAGGCGTCGTCTTCGGGAATATTGCTTTGGGTGAGTTCAACGACGGTGTGGTCGAATTTTTCGCTGAATTTGACTTCGACCAAACAATCTCCGGCGAACGAGAAACTGAAAAGGTCGCTTGCGTCGGCTTGCTTGATTTTGCCGTTCTCGACTTCCGAATACAGCCACCACCGCCATTCGTAATCGTTTGCTGCCGAAGCGGATCCGTTTTTGCCGATCGCGTTCCCGTTGTCGGAATAGGTACAGCTTTTCAAAAACCACTTTTCGATTTCGGATGGCTTTGCCCATGCGTCGTAAAGCGTTTGTTTGTCTGCCTTTATAGCGATACGGATCGTGAATTTGGTCCAGTCGAAGTTTTGCATGAGGTTGAAATTTGGAATTTTTTGCTACAGACCTCAAAGGTTTTCAAAACCTTTGAGGTCTAAAAATAACGATTTCCATCCAAACCTGTTTCCAGTTTTTCCACACATTTTCCTAAATCTTCAATTAACAAAACAACTAGAATTCCAGCCGCCGAACAATCAACATTTTTCACTAAATTTGCGCCCTAATTTCAGCATACAGCAACCCAATGTTAGACCGTTTACAGTTTGTAAAACAGCGCTTTGACGAGATTTCGGACTTGATCATCCAACCCGATGTCATCGCCGACCAAAAGCGTTACGTCCAATTGAACAAAGAATACAAGGACCTCAAGGCTCTCGTCGAAAAGCGCGAAGAGTACATGAACGTGCTTGGCAACATATCCGAAGCCAAAGAAATCATTGCTGACGGCGGCGACGCCGAGATGACCGAAATGGCCAAAATGCAACTTGAAGAAGCGAATGAACGCCTTCCGCAACTCGAAGAAGACATCAAGTTCATGCTGATCCCGAAAGATCCCGAAGACGCGAAAAACGTCATGGTCGAGATCCGCGCCGGAACCGGTGGGGACGAAGCCTCGATTTTCGCCGGAGATTTGTACCGCATGTATACCAAATACTGCGAGAACAAAGGCTGGAGAACATCTGTCGTCGACCTTAACGAAGGTACTTCAGGCGGATTTAAAGAGATCATTTTTGAAGTCAGCGGAGAAGATGTTTACGGAACCTTGAAGTTCGAAGCCGGCGTACACCGCGTGCAACGCGTTCCGCAAACCGAGACGCAAGGCCGTATCCACACATCGGCAGCGACCGTGATGGTATTGCCCGAAGCCGAGGAATTCGACGTGCAGATCGACATGAACGACGTGCGTATCGATTTGTTCTGTTCATCGGGACCGGGCGGGCAATCGGTAAACACGACCAAATCGGCGGTTCGTATGACGCACATCCCGACAGGTCTCGTCGCACAGTGCCAGGACGAGAAATCCCAACATAAGAACAAGGACAAGGCTTTGGCCGTATTGCGTTCGCGCCTTTACGAAATGGAACTGGCCAAAAAGCAGGAAGAAGACGCGGCGAAACGTTCGTCACAGGTTTCTTCTGGAGACCGTTCGGCCAAGATCCGCACGTACAATTATCCGCAAGGGCGCGTGACCGATCACCGCATCGGATTGACTCTTTACGATCTCGACAACGTGATGAACGGAGCGATCCAGAAAGTGATCGATGAGCTTCAACTCGTGAACAATACAGAGAAATTGAAGGAAGCGAGTGAGGTGATTTAAGATAAAAGAAACAAGAAGCAAGAGTCAAAGCTGTGAAGTTTTGGCTCTTTTTTTTGGGCGTGCCGGCGGCAAGATAGTTTCTGGAAAAGTCAAGTCCGGTTTTGCCGCCGTCGGGCTAGTGGCACTCGCTTTTTTGCCACGCCTTCAAGTGTAAGAACAGCTTTTTATTTAGCAAAAAGAGCTCAGACAAAGCCACGTATCCCTCACGCGGACGTAAATCGATTACGACGTTAGGATTAACAAAAAGTATAGGAAAACTGTAAGGAGAGGATTTTTGTAAAAGGTATTTTTGCTTAGGGTGGGCGCGAAAGCGCGGCCTTCATTATCCCAAATTATTAATCCTTGCGCAATGATATTTGTAAACTATCTTTGCACAAACTCACAACTTTGACAACACGACAACTACTCTCCGAAATCAACAAAAAGAAATCATTCCTGTGCGTCGGCCTCGATCCCGATCTCGACAAACTTCCGAAGCACTTATTGAATGCCGAAGACCCGATTTTCGAGTTCAACAAAGCCATTATAGACGCAACCCAGGACTTGGCGGTCGCTTACAAACCCAACATCGCGTTCTACGAAGCTTACGGTATCAAAGGAATGCAGTCTTTGCGCAAGACGATCGAATACCTCAACGCGAATTTTCCCGAGCAATTCACGATCGCAGACGCCAAACGCGGTGACATCGGCAACACGTCTACGATGTATGCCAAAGCGTTCTTCGACGATCTCGAATTCGACTCGATTACGGTCGCGCCTTATATGGGAAAGGATTCCGTCGAGCCGTTCCTGGCTTTCGAAAACAAGCACACGATCTTGCTCGCGTTGACTTCGAATCCCGGAGCATTCGATTTCCAGACCAAAACCGTTGACGGGAAAGAGTTGTACAAACAAGTTTTGGAAACTTCAAAAACCTGGAAAAATTCGCAAAATCTCATGTATGTCGTCGGTGCGACAAAAGCCGAATATTTGGCCGAAATCCGTCAAATCATCCCGGACAGTTTTCTTCTTGTTCCCGGAGTGGGCGCACAAGGCGGAAGCCTCGCCGAAGTCTGCAAATACGGCATGACCGAAAACGTTGGCTTGCTCGTGAATTCCGCTAGAGCGATCATTTACGCTTCGTCGGGAGAGGATTTCGCCGAAAAGGGCAGGGAAGAAGCGCTCAGGATGCAGCATGAAATGGCCGAATTTCTCGGTTAATTCAATTTGAGTCTTTCGGTTAGATATGTATAGGGCAAAATTCCGTGGTGTACGAATAAAGTAGAATCGTTGTCGGGAAATTTCTTGTAGTATTCGTCGTCGGGCTTGAGAATGATGAAATTTCCGCAGCGCACGTAATTTGTCGATTCGTAGAATTTTTTTGGAGCTTCGAACCCTTTCGGGAGTTTCGACGCGACCATTTTCGACGCAATCGTTCCCAAGAAAAGCTTGTATTTTTTGAGTGCCTTGCGATTGTGTTTCGTAAGCTGTTTGTGCAGGTAACTCATCACGATATTGTTCGGAAAAGGCGCTTCCTCGATCATTTTTGGCGCAAGCTTGAACGGATTCGTCTTGTTGAAATCCTTCAAAGTCTGTACGGTAAACGGCACTTCGGGTACCCAATCTGCGGCATTGACTACCGATGTCGACCATCCGAATTGAGTCGACTCTTCATAATCGTAAGCGAAATATAAATTTCCGGGTTTCGGAGCCGCGCTGCAATACGTCTTGAACTTGATGTCTTTGGGCAACACGCCCGTGCGTTGGTAATAACGCAATTGTGCGGTCACGAAATAGGCGATTCCCGCGCCCTGGCTGTGTCCGAAAATGATGAAATTGTTGCGCTTTTTCGAATAGCGATCCTTGACTTTTTCTAAAATGTCGGGAATCAGGTAACAGGCCGCGACCGCCCATCCTACGTGTACCGCGGCTTCGGGATGATCGGCGAAATGATAGTCGACGGTAAGCGAGTCGTTGAGTTTCATGGATCCTACCGCGGGAATCATGGCCGCGTAGAAATTCGCCATCCAACTGATCGCCTCCTTTGTCGAACCGCGAATCGAGATGACCGTTTGCGTAGGCGTCTCGTACATTTCCCAACTGTTCTGGAATCCGATTTCCTCAGACCGGTATTTACGTCCTATTTTTTTGTAGATGCGGCTTTCGGGAATCTTGTCGTAAACGGTGCTGTCGCCCCATCGTGCGTAAGCCCTCAGAAGTTGAAGGTATTCGAATTGGTCAAAACCCGGTTTGAGTTCCTGGCTTTCGGCCTTGAAGGCGAGCAAAACCAAGAACAGCAGTAGCAATTTTTTCATGAATCCGCTAAAATGAGTCGATTAAAAGTAGCCGATTTGACTACCTTCGCGTTATAGAATTTCAGGACAATATTATTCTTTATGGAGATTCAATTACGCGACCAATTGGGAAACCGGCATAGCTTTCCGCAATCGCCGAAACGCATCGTTTCGCTTGTTCCTTCGCAGACCGAATTGCTTTACGATTTGGGCCTTGAGGAAAAAATCGTGGGCATCACCAAGTTTTGCGTCCATCCGTTGCATTTTAAAGCTACGAAAAAAATCGTAGGCGGCACGAAAAAGGTGAATGTCGATAAGATCGCCGAACTCAAACCCGACATCATCATCGCCAATAAAGAGGAGAATACCCAAGAAATCGTCGAATCACTCTGGGAAATCGCAGCAGTCTGGGTGACCGATATCGTTACGATAGACGACAACCTTAAGATGATCCAGGATTTCGGACACCTTTTCAATTGCCGTACCGAAGCCCAAAAATGGATCGACAAGACCAATTTCGGTTTGTACGATTTCAAAGCGTTCATGAAAGACCGGCCGTCGTTCCGCGTCGCGTATTTCATTTGGAAAAACCCGCATATGGTCGCCGGTGGCGGTACGTTCATCAACGAAATGCTGCAGCTCAACAATTTCGTGAACATTTATGCCGAACGAGAGCGTTATCCCGAAATCATCATCCAGAAAATGCGCATTCAGGGCGATCCCGAAATTGTGTTGTTGTCGTCCGAACCGTATCCGTTCAAAGATGAGGACGCGTTCGAATTGGGACGATTCACGCATCACGCCAAAACGATTTTCGTCGACGGGGAAATGTTTTCGTGGTACGGAAGCCGTTTGGTGAAAGCTTTCGCGTACTTCAAGCAGTTACAGGAAAGGCTTTAGGGCCAATCAGGGCTTGTAAAGTTTGAGTTCGATGTTTTTTGAGGAAGAGATGTCGCCTTCGTCTGTCACGACGATGCATTGCAGGTTCGGGAATTGCTCGATGAGGTGGAGCCCGACGTCTTTGCCGAGAACCATAATCGCGGTCGAAAATCCGTTGCACATCTCGGCGTTCGGCCCAAAAACCGTCACGCTAGACAAACCTGTCGCCGGATAACCCGTTTTAGGATTGATGATGTGCGCATAACGCTTGCCGTTTATCATCGCGTATTTTTCGTAATTGCCCGATGTCACGACCGCGGTTTGTTTCAAAGGCACGACGGCGAAAACCTGATTCTTGTCCATCGGATTCGTGATACCGACTGTCCATTGTTCGCCATCGGGTTGTGTGCCCCAGGTGTTCATGTCGCCCGAAGCATTGATGATTCCCGCGGGAACGCCTTTTTTCATAAGGAATTCTTTGGTCTTATCGGCGGCGTAACCTTTCCCTATCGACCCGAAACCGATTTTCATTCCTATGAGTTTCAGGAAAATTGTCGAATTTTTCTTGTCGATCACAATGTTTTTATACCCGATTTTTTTGACCGATTCGGCCACTGTTTCCGCCGATGGCAATTCGGTCATACTGCCGTCGAACTTCCAGATCTTGTCGGCTGCGGCAAAACTGATATCAAATGCGCCGTCAGAAATTTTCGAGAAATACAGCGCGCGTTCGGTCAAGTTCAACAGTTCGGCACTTACTTTTACGGGTTTGATTCCGGCGTTCCGGTTGACTTCGGAGACTTCGGTGTTCGGCATCCATTCCGAAATCACGTTTTCGATGCGCGAGATTTCGGCAACAGCCGTGTCGATATAGGCTTCGGCTTTGGTTTCGTTTTCGTGTACGATCGTAATGTCAAAACGGCTGCCCATGAGCTTGAGCGTGCGTTGGCGCAACACTTGGGCGTGCGAAATAGACAAAAAAAGTAAAGTAAGGACGAAAAAGAAGTATTTCATAGATAGTTAAAAGGCATTTCGGGCAGCAAATGTAGCCATAAAAAAATGCCGATCAGCATCTCGCAAACCGGCACATTTCATTATAACTAACCCTAACCAAATGTGAGAAAACCATTAATCTCATCGCAAATATCCGACATTATTTTGGCGGGTGATGTTAAGGCAATGTTATTTCTTTTGTCTGATTTTTAAAATGTTAGCGTTTGTTTTCGGCACGGATGACAAACAAGAAACGAATCGGATTTTTATTTCTGATCCTGCAACGCAAAAACGCGCTGCAACAAATTAGATGTACGCGCCGCGAGATTGTTTCGGATGTCTTTTTCTTCGACCGCGATCATCTTGTAAACGCCTTCGAGCGCCTTGTCGGTCACGTAATCGTTAAGGTCGGGATTGACCTTCTGCACGAGTGGAATCGCGTTGTATTTGTTGATGATGTTCGCCCAAATCTGGTCGGCGCCCACTTTCCCTAAAGACGATTTCACGACCGGATTGAACTTCGCGTACAACGGTTGCGTGGTTTTCGATTGCAGATAGGCCGTGGCCGAATTGTCTGCACCCAAAAGGATGTTTTTCGCGTCGGTGAACGTCATTTGTTTTACGGCATCGACGAAAATCGGGGTCGATTCCTTGACGGCGTTTTCGGCTGCGCGATTCAAGCTTTTGATGCCGTCGTCCACCAAACTTCCGAGACCGATGTTACGCATGGCTTTTTCGACTTTCTGCAATTCTGCAGGCAACAGGATTTTTACGGCTTGGTTTTTATAGAAACCGTCGGTAGCGGTGAGTTTCGAGACTTCTTTGGAGATTCCGTTGTTGAGCGCTTCCTTGAGTCCGGCCGAAATATCGGCGTTGGTCAATACACCGTTCGTAGATTGCGGCAATTGGCTCGCGACTTGCTGTAATTCGGCGCAACCGCTAAGAAGCAAAATGGAAAATGCGGCAATGATTTTTCTCATGATTTGGGTTTTTGGTAAAATTAGAAAAACCGTGAAGTTTGGTTTTACACTTTAGCTTTTAAAAATTAACCATTAAGGGAGTTAAGGAAGTTTAGCTGTGGTGAAATTAGAAAAGACCCGTAAGGTGTATTTACACTTGGGCTTTTAAAATTAAACAAATAAGAGAGTTAAGAAAGTTAAGATGTACGTGTCTTAACTTCCTTAATTCCCTGAATGTTTCAAAAATTATTTTTTCTTCTTATCCTGAAGCGCGAAGACGTCTTTCAATAAATTGGAAGTACGCGCATTGAGGTTGTTCCGGATGTCTTTTTCCTCTACGGCGATCATTTTGTAGACGCCTTCCAAAGCTTTGTTGGTCACATAATCGTTGATGTCCGGGTTGACTTTGGAAACCAGCGGAAGCGAATTGTATTTCTTGATGATCGTCGCCCAAACCTGATCGGCTCCGACTTTCCCGATCGAATTCTTCACGACCGGATTGAACTTGTCGTACAACGGTTTGTTCGTGGTTTTTTGCAGATAAGACGTCGCCGCATTGTCGCTTCCCATGAGGATGTTTTTGGCGTCGGTGAACGTCATTTGCTTCACGGCATCGACAAAAATCGGTGTCGATTCTTTTACGGCGTCTTCGGCGGCGCGATTGAGCGATTTGATGCCTTCGTCTGCCAGACTTCCCAATCCGATCGAGCGCAGCGCCTTGTCTACTTTCTTGAGTTCTTCTGGGAACAGGATTTTTACCGACGGATTCTTGTAAAACCCGTCCAAAGCGGTCAATTTCGTAACCTGTTTGTCGATGCCTTTGTCGAGTGCTTCTTTCAGTGCGGAGGCGATGTCGAGGTTGCCGATCGAAGAACCCGATCCCGATTTGCCGCCAACGACGTCTTTGGCCTGGTTGATCAGTCCGCCGAGTTGGGCGTTCGAAAACTGTGGCAATAGCAGTAGCAGGGCGAGTAGTTTTTTCATGTTTTGTAGATTTTTGCGGAAGTTACCAATTATGGTGCCGTTTTGGGTGTTAGGAAAATATTAAAAATAGACTTGGAAGCAATGCGAAGGTTTAAATGTGCAATCCGTTTCCAGAACTTCTTATCTTCACGGCACAGAGAAAGTACGATCGTACGGAAGCTATTTGGTCGCAAATAATCGATTTGAATTTATGTCGGAACAAATACTATAAAAGATAATGAGGAATAAAAAATGGAACAACGTCGCGCTGGCAATTGTCATGGCGATGGTTTTATCATCGTGTAAAGTCGGGCGTTTCGTCTATTATAATTTCGCCGACATCAAAGATTATAAAAAGTTCCCGTCGCGTGCCGTGGTGAGCAACGATACCAAATTCAAATTCCATCGCACCGACAAAGGAAAATATCCACAGTCGTTAAAAACGGACAAAGAGCGTGTCTCTTTAGAACAACTTCTCGAGGATAACAACACGGTGGCCTTCCTGATCATAAAAAACGATACGATACAATATGAAAAGTATTTCAACGGATACGATCAGGAAAGCGTTATCCCTTCGTTTTCGATGGCCAAATCGATCACGTCGATTTTGATCGGATGTGCGATAGACGACGGCCTTATAAAATCTGTCGATGAACCGGTGACGAATTACATCCCGGAACTCGCCAGGAACGGCTTCGAAAAAGTTTCGATAAAGCATTTGCTGCAAATGACTTCCGCGCTCGACTTCAGTGAAAGTTACATCAATCCGTTCGGGGAAGCCGCATCCTTTTATTACGGCAGGAATTTGAAGCGTGAAATGTTTAAATTGGAACTCAAAGGCGAACCGGGTAAAAAATTCGAATACGTCAGCGGGAACACACAACTTTTGGGCTTGGTGCTCGAGCGTGCCTTGAAAAACAAAACCGTCACGCAATATTTTCAGGAAAAACTATGGACGCCGCTCCAAATGGAATACGACGGTTCGTGGAGCATCGACAAAAAGAACGAAGGGACAGAAAAAACGTTTTGTTGCATCAACGCACGAGCTAGGGATTTTGCCAAAATCGGACGGCTTTACCTCAATAAGGGAAATTGGAACGGAAAACAGCTCGTATCCGAAAAATGGGTACGGGAATCCACGAAAATCGATACGACAGAAGGTGGCGTAGATTATTACAAATACCAATGGTGGTTGCCGTCCACAACGGGCGATTTCATGGCAGAAGGAATATTGGGGCAATATATTTATGTGGATCCGTCCAAAAACATCGTGATCGTGCGTATGGGTAAAAACAACGGACACGTCAACTGGTCCGACTTTTTCATGTTGTTGGCGAAATATCCCGAGAAATAAGAATGAACGAACTTTTGTTTACATTCGTTTAGGCCGCAATCGGGCACGAATTCCAAACCTTATAACGTAAAAGAAATGACATCGAAAAATTGCCTGAACTGCGAAAAGGAATTGACAGATGAATATTGCTCGGGTTGCGGGCAAAAGGCTGATACGCACCGCATTTCGTTCAAGAATTTCATTTTTCACGACGTGCTGCACGGCACGTTCCATTTCGAAAGAGGCATGTTGTTTACCGCGAAACAGGCTTTGACGCGTCCGGGACAAGCGGCTCTCGATTACATTTCGGGAAAGAGGAAGCGGTATTACAACGTGTTTTTGCTGGTTCTGGTGACTTTCGGTTTGATCGTCTTCCTTCGCCATTATTTCGAAGGACTGTACGTCAGCCTTGGCGGGAAGCCCGACGTGTACAACGACGATTCGGCCAGCGCGAAGATAAACGAGGTAATTGCCCAAAAGAGCAAACTCATCATTTTCCTTTTCGTTCCGCTGAGCGCGTTGAACAGTTTTATCTTGTTCCGACGCAAGAAACTCAACCTAAGCGAACATTTCATAATTGCCGGGATGATATTGCTCGGGATGCTGCTGCTGTCGGTATTCGGCAACACTGTTTTCTATCTTACGTTGATCGTTAAAAGCGACTTTTTCAACAGCATGATCAGTATTGTGACGCCCGCCTTGATCTTTTTGTACATGATATACGGGTATTTCAATGCTTTCGGCAGTGATTATTCCCGACTCGGCATCACGTATAGGATTGCATTGTTCTTTGTTTTTTGCTGTCTGGAAGTGTACCTGCTGTTGGTTCTTGTGATCGGTTACTACACCGATTGGAAGTTCGGGACGGTGACTTTAAGGCCGTTCGGGTGAGATCGGATTACTATTACTGAAAGTGGGCAAGGTGATTAGCGGCGGTTATAAGCCGTTTTTACTGCCATACTTTTGATAACCCACTTCCAAATTCATTATATTTCTTATTAGAATTTATTACGATAAGATTTTGTCTAGTACGAGTCATTGCCGTGTAAACAATTTTATCAACAGCTTCATCACCTCCGAAATATTTTTCAGGAATGAATAAAATAACATTCAATACCTCCCAACCTTTAAAACTATGAATAGTGGAAATTTTTAATCGACTGTCTCCCATCCAGAAAGCTTTTTTATGTTTGTGATACTTTTTTTCCGATTGATTTTCAAATACATGATTTACTTTCATGTTTTTTATTACTTCAAAGTGCTTTACACATTCATACCCATAGTTTTTATCAGGCAATAAAATTACAGTGTCTGAACCATGTTTTGACGTGGCATTTTGCTTAATAATTTCAAATGCCTCATCAATTTTTGCAAGCCACTGCATCTCGTCAATATTCCACCAAATTGAATGCTCCTGATATTGATTAAAAAGATCAGGTCTTTCTATGTTCTCAACTCTGACATCTTGATTTAAATTGTATTTTTCACTGAATTCTCTAGTCATGGCGGCTATTCTTTCTGGTAGTCGAACAATGGTTTTTAATTCTGTCCATTCACCAAATTTTTCAACTCCTGCACGCCGTTTATCTAACCAATCCATTTCCCGACTGTAGATGTTTTGTTTTTTATCGCAAACAACTACAACTTCATCTCTTTCAGTTAAAAATTTGCACAGCATATTGTACCACTCTACATAATAATCTTGACCTTCATCGATTAGAATCGCATCATACTTCACAAAGTCTCCTTTCCCGATTACTTCTATAACTTTATTTGGAACTATGTCCCTAAAAATTATTTCTGTGCCTGCTGTTTCGTTTGGCCACTTTTCTCCAAATTCATTTAGAACATCTTTACAGAACCCATGGAAATGCCCAAATGTAAACTGTTTCCAACTGAATGCATAGGGACTCCTTTGAACCATATCTCTTATATAATGCCATAAGGTAATATTAAAAGAAAGAATCAAAACACGGTAACCTTGCGAAGCAAGGTTGCCCGCCCTGTGCGCTAGTACTTGAGTTTTCCCACTACCAGCAACGCCTCTAACGCGATGATGTCCAGGTTCGGGTTCGGCAAATTTTTTTTGATAAGTATTAAGATTTAATTTTATTCCTTGTTCTATAGAATGAAATGGCGGATTTAGCCAAAACAATATTTCTTTATTACAATCTTTTACCCAATAGTAACTTTGTCTCAAATAACTATCAGGAACAATTTGTTTAATATTTGAAGCCAAAAGCGAGTTTCGACCAAAAACTGGAAAACTTGTATAGTTTATATATTCCTGTTTAAATAATTCTTGGGCTTTTTCAGTAGTTGAATTATGAAAATATACTGAAGTCTTGACAAGACCGTAACGATTCTTGTCTTTATCGATTTCTTCTCCTAATTGAGGGATTAATTGGCCTAGTAATTTTTCTTTATAGTATTCAACTTGTTTTATAGGAGATTTTATAGGATATGTGCCTTTACTATCGCTGACTGTAAAATTCCATTTGTTCGATTTCTCATCTCTCTCAAAGGAATAATAATTAAGATTCCAATCTTTCACTTCAATAATTTGGACTCCAACTTTCGGATTGAATATTATGATGTCTGGTCTGCTTCCATTTAGAAAAGGTTGCACGAAAATCAACCAACCATTATAATTTGCTAAATCATTGCCGGATTGAAAATCTTGGTCTCTCTCTAAATTTTGATTTAAATAGTTGAGGAGATATAATTCTCCATCGGTTAGCGGTTGCTTGAATTCTTTGATTTGTTCCCAAGTTGGAAATATTCTATTATTCATTTACCGATAATGTTTTTTAAAATGGCTTATAACGTTAGGTCGCTAACCGATCGTGGCAGCCTTGCGGAGACGGATCTCTCCGCCGCTACAAAAGGTAGCAAAACTTATGATTTTTCCTAGCTTGGCGAAGCAGGAAAAATCTAAGTTTTGTGGCAAATGAAAAAAGATCGTCCGGTTAGTCCTTATGCTGCCATGGCGGTTAGCAGACGTTTATATTCTTTAATTCACTAACTTTGGGCAAACGGGTTTATTTTAAATTGAGAAGAATACATAGATTCACTATTGCTGACACGAATAAAATTAGAAAAATGGGTTATACCATCCTTTCCGATAATATTCAACCTTTGGAAACGTTTTTAAATAGGACATTTCCGAACCTAAATATATTGAAAATTCTCCAAGCTGTTGAACGCAATTTCACAAAAACAACTAAAGAAGAAATTATAAGGAATATTAAATTTAATTCGGTTGATAAAACTTTAGTTATCGATTATAATAATAACCCATTAGATATTGAATCCGCTTTAGTATTTGTTCGACAATTTTTTAAAATGAAAAGATCTATTGAAATAGAACATACATATTGCATTCTTCCACTTTCTCATCAGGGAAAAGGTTATGTTAAGCCTGTGTTTCGTGAAAGTTTAGAACAATATATAAATTGCGGCGCTAGAAAAGTTAAAGTACATGCGGGTCTTAGTGGAGGCGGTTATGTATGGGCTAAATATGGTTTCCGAGCGGTAAGTAAAGATGAAGTAAACATAATACTGAGAAATGCTCAAAAAAGATTGAAATCGAAAGATTTTCTTGTGGTAGAGAAAATCTACAATGGTTATTATAAAAAGTATCCAAATGGAGAATCGTTTCCAATAAACTTATGGGCTGCTCTTGATTTCATGAAGCCTATCTTGTTGGGAAGTGACTGGAATGGAGTACTAGACTTAAAAAATAAATTGCACTTAGAGAAATTCAAAGAATATGTATACAGATAAGTTTAAATTTAAAGGTGACCACTTTTCTGTGGGTGAAGAACTTTTTTCTGAAGTTAATGAAAAAGAAGAAAAATTTTTAGCGATTGAAGAATCTGTAAAAGAAGGTTATTTTACTTTGCATGAAGCGCTCGAAAATTATAATGTAGATGAGATTGATTATTTGCCCTTTGCAATATCAAGAGCTAGAGCTCAATTTCGAAAATATAATTCTCAAGTACAAGCTTTCAAAGTAATTACAACTGTAATTTCTGTTTTTGATTTTTCGATTGAAAATATCTTTGATTCAGAAAGTAAAATTGCAATGACCCAAATTAAAAAAATTGCGCAAAATTCGGCAAAAAGTAAAACTCACGAAGTACCAAGTAGAATTGTGGGAAAGTCTAGTACTCGTTAAATGGATGCTAACGTTGGCCGCCAAACGAGTGGCGGACTTTCGGAGAAGGTATTCTCCGCCGACTTTAAAAGTAGCAAAACTTTTGAATTTTTCTAACTTGGAAAGTTTGAAAATTCATTGTTTTGCGCATTCGAGAAAGACATTTCCGGTGAACGAAATCCCGCCATTACGGTTGGCAGCGGTTACCTGTGGTTCATCTATTTTTTGAGGTTAAATAATTAATAAACGCTGAACAACAGACTAATATAAATTTTGCATCTTCAAATGTTATTTGTTTGTGATCTTCCAATAAAGCATGCCTAATTCCACTTGCGTCACTTGTATATCCATACAGTGCGGAGAATGCTGTTTTTAATGCCCCATGGAGCTCTATTTTTTTCTCGATTTCGATTAAGGCTTTTCCTAAAGTTGCGTTAGCGTCCTGAGTAATTATTTTGCAATAAGATTCGACAGCTGAAATCGATTCTTTGATTGAATTCCGATAGTCAGGTTTTTTTCTATCTGCCAAAAGATTCAATGCTGTAGTCAAATGTAATTTTACTGAATTTGCGGATACATCATTAATCGCATTTTCAATCTCTCCAATCTCTGTTGCAGAAGTAATCTCCGTAATCTTTGAATTAATGATCCGATATCCCGAAACTTCGATTTCTAGAGCAGTATTGCAAAGTGCTGTAAAATTGTTATGAATATAATTTTGGTCTAAAAAGGCAACGTATTCAATGAAGTCAAAAATTTCATACCATTCTGCTCTAAAATACCATTCTCTAAAGAATCTCAAAAAACCTGACCAAAATACTCTTCCGTCATCGTATTGGGAAATTGTGTCAATTGTATTATGAAAAAATTCTTTCCATATAATCTTGCAATATTCTCCTCTATGTGATTCTTCATATCGTGATGAATAATCTGATAAATTCTCAAAAAAGTTTTCGAGTATTATATTCCATAATCGATTTTTCAAATCTAAATCAATTGACTCGATTTGTAGAACATCTTTTACTTTGGTTTTTCCAATTCGTTGTGAAAATCTCATTATTTCTTTTTTTTGAATCACAGGTAACGTGTTTATATCCGAAAAAAATCCTCTATCAACTCAAAGGACTAATACCGAAACATTCCCCAACAACAAAAACCTACTTACCCAACAACCTCTCCAAATATCCCACCTTCTCCTTCTCAGCCTCCAACAACCGCTCGTAAAGTTTTTTGTTTTCCTCGACTACCTCCATCAACTTATCTAACGGATTGAAAGAACAATGGTTGGCATGGCCTGCGACGCCATTGTTTGAGCTGTTGTCGTTGAATGTATTGAAGAATGTGAACACGGCCTCCTCGCTGAAATTTTTAAGCGCCTCCAAACTAACGCCCAGCGCCTCCGCGACGTCCTTCAGGCGCACTTCGTCTATGTCTTCGCTGTTCTCCATGGTCGAGACGGTCTGCTGGCTCACGCCCAGGGCCTGGGCCAATGCTTCCTGTTTCATGCCGCGCAGTTCGCGGATGCGTGATATCTTACGGCCGATGTTGGATTTCGAAGGTGTTTCCATGGTGTAGCGTGTTTGTCGGGTAAATATAAAGAATTTGGCGAATCAAGACGGGAGTAAAAAACCGGCGCGGCTGTCGTTTACGGAATTCGGGTAGCCAATCGACGAAAAAATACGCCCGCTTCGGGTGAATCCGAAATTTGTAGCAAAAAATTGAAAACCAAAAAAATGCTACAAATCCGTAGCATTTTTTTATCTTGGATGAAATTTGCTACCACATGCGACACAAAAATCCCTTACGGTCGCTGCTCGGCCTGACCCAAAACGAACTGGCCGAACTGCTGCAGGTGGGCCGTCCGCTTTTATCCTTGCATGAACTCGGTCGGCGCGGGCTGCCGCTTCAGGCCCAACGGCTGCTGGCCGATATGCTCGCGCACGTGCAGGCCGCGTCGGCCGACAGGCGGTCACCTTTGCAGGACCGGGAGCTTTACCAAGAATCGGTCAGACGCCAACTCAGGGAAAACGAATACCAACGTCTGAAAGCCGCCAGGGAAATCACGGCAACGGAACAGCGGATCGACAAAGAGTCGCGCAGGGCCAGGCTATCCGAATTCCTTGCCGAGCGAGACCGGCAGGAAGGCAAAGCCAAAACATCGCCGCGGCCACGCTTCGCCCCCAAACGCCCCGCCAACGACACCCAAACCGACCTGATCCGGCTGCAGCTCAGGCAGGAACTGTTGGAACTCGAAAAAAACTTCCTCGAATCCAAGCTCGACACTACCAAATAACACAGTCACTAAAAGGTTGCTCCCGTACTGCGATCCACACACTATCCGTCAACGACATGTGCCAAACGTCGTTCGCAGGATTTTCGGCGGCGCAGCAAGCCGAAAATAAAATAAACACTTCCAAATTCCGGCGCCATGAGCGCACAGGCGGGCACCTGTCCTGTTGCGGTTTCCAAGAAATGAAATACTGTTTGAGCCGCAGGCGAGTTTATTTCATTTCGGGAAACGCGACAGTGACAGGTCGCCGAGCGGTCGCGCTTCGGCATTTTTGCTTCTTTTGTTGCCAGACAAAAGAAGGCCGCGCCGGCAGGCGAATCATTGCCGCTTGACGAAGTCAAGCAAAAAACAACCCACTTCCGGCATGCCACGTTAAAACCCAAAAAACCACTTGCGTTCCAGAAAAGATAATTGGCATTTTCGTAAATTGCGCCCACTATTTTCCCATCATATTTAAAATGGAGCAAGCAAAACCATACATTCCTGTAAATAAAGTAAGAATCGTTACTGCCGCGTCACTTTTCGACGGGCACGACGCCGCCATCAACATCATGAGGCGAATCATCCAGTCTACGGGTGTCGAAGTGATCCATTTGGGCCACGACCGAAGCGTAGAAGAAGTCGTCAACACGGCGATCCAGGAAGATGCGAACGCAATCGCGATGACGTCTTACCAAGGCGGCCATAACGAATACTTTAAGTACATGTTCGACTTGCTCAACGAAAAAGGAGCGGGCCATATCAAGATTTTCGGCGGAGGCGGAGGCGTAATTTTGCCATCCGAAATTTCAGAACTGCACGAATACGGCATCGAGCGCATCTATTCTCCCGATGACGGACGCGCGATGGGCTTGCAGGGTATGATCAACGATTTGGTCAAACGCGCCGATTTCCCTGTGGGCGATTCGCTCAACGGAGAGATCAATCATTTAGAAGAAAAAAATGCGCCTTCGATCGCACGCGTGATCTCCTCTGCAGAGAATTTCCCTGATGTCGCCGCCAATGCGATGTCCGAAATCCGCAAGAAAAACGAAACGTCTACTGTTCCGGTTCTCGGGATCACGGGAACGGGCGGTGCCGGAAAATCGTCTTTGGTAGATGAGTTGGTTCGTCGTTTTCTGATCGATTTCCCGGAAAAGACGATTGGATTGATTTCGGTCGATCCGTCGAAAAGAAAAACGGGCGGAGCGCTTTTGGGCGACAGGATCCGCATGAACGCGATCAACAATCCGAGAGTTTATATGCGTTCGTTGGCGACGCGTCAATCGAATCTGGCTTTGTCGAAATATGTGGCCGATGCGATCGACGTATTGAAAGCCGCGAACTATGACCTGATCATTCTCGAAACTTCCGGAATCGGTCAATCGGATACCGAAATCATGGACCATTCCGATGTTTCGCTGTATGTGATGACGCCGGAATTCGGTGCCGCGACGCAGTTGGAAAAGATCGACATGCTCGATTTCGCCGATTTGGTCGCCATCAATAAATTCGATAAAAGAGGTGCACTCGACGCACTTCGGGACGTCAAAAAACAATTCCAGCGCAACCACAATTTATGGGACGCCGATTTGGATACTTTGCCGGTTTTCGGAACGATTGCAAGCCAATTCAACGATCCCGGAATGAATACGCTTTACAAGGCGATCATGGACAAAGTGCACGAAAAGACGAATTCAGGGCTCGAATCCTCGTTCAGGATTTCTAAGGAAATGAGCGAGAAAATTTTCGTGATTCCACCCGGAAGGACGCGTTATCTGAGTGAAATTGCCGAGAACAACCGCAAGTACGACGCATCGGCAAACGCCCAGCAAAAAGTCGCTCAGACGCTGTTCGGAATTTACAAAACGATTACGTCGGTTTCCGGACATGAAGTCGCTTTGACCAAATTCGGTCTTGACTCTGATGCAATAAAAAATAATAATGACAATAAAGAATTTCTGAGATTGCTAATCTCGGAATTCGACCGCGTCAAAATGAACCTCGACGCCTACAATTGGGAAATCATCCTCAATTGGCAGGAAAAAGTCACGAAATACAAAAATCCGGTCTATTCGTTCAAGGTCCGCGATAAAGAGATAAAAATCCAGACGCATACCGAATCGCTGTCGCACACGCAGATTCCAAAAGTCGCTTTGCCAAAATATGAGGCTTGGGGCGATATTTTGCGTTGGTGTTTGCAGGAAAATGTGCCGGGCGAGTTTCCGTTCACCTCGGGACTTTATCCGTTTAAAAGAGAAGGCGAAGATCCGTCGCGAATGTTTGCCGGAGAAGGCGGACCGGAGAGAACGAACAAGCGTTTCCACTACGTTTCTAAAGGCATGCCGGCGAAACGACTTTCAACGGCTTTCGATTCGGTGACACTTTACGGAAACGATCCGCACGTGCGACCTGATATTTACGGTAAAATCGGGAATGCCGGTGTTTCCATTTGTTGTTTGGACGACGCGAAAAAGTTGTATTCGGGCTTCGATTTGAGCCATCCGCTGACGTCGGTTTCGATGACGATCAACGGTCCGGCGCCGATGTTGCTTGCGTTTTTCATGAACGCGGCGATCGACCAGAATTGCGAGAAATATATCCGTGAGCACAATCTTCAGGATTCCGTCGAAAATAAAATCAACGAAATCTACAAACTTCGTGGCACGGAACGTCCGAAATACCAAGGTGATCTTCCCGAAGGAAACGACGGACTCGGCTTGATGTTGCTAGGTGTTACGGGCGATGAGGTGCTTCCGAAAGACGTGTACGACGAAATCAAAAAAGTTACTTTGACGCAAGTGCGCGGTACGGTCCAAGCCGATATTTTGAAAGAAGACCAGGCGCAGAACACGTGTATTTTCTCTACGGAATTCGCGCTTCGAATGATGGGCGACGTCCAAGAATATTTCATCACGAAAAACGTGCGCAACTTTTATTCGGTCTCGATTTCGGGCTATCATATTGCCGAAGCCGGAGCGAATCCGATCACGCAGCTTGCATTTACGCTAGCGAACGGTTTCACTTACGTGGAATATTACCTGAGCCGTGGCATGAACATCAACGATTTCGGCCCGAATCTTTCGTTCTTTTTCTCGAACGGGATCGATCCGGAATATGCCGTTATCGGACGCGTAGCAAGGAGAATCTGGGCAAAGGCGCTCAAGAACAAATACAGCGCGAACGAGCGTGCACAGATGTTGAAATACCACATCCAAACCTCGGGAAGATCGTTGCATGCTCAGGAAATCGACTTCAACGACATTCGCACGACTTTGCAGGCTTTGTACGCGATTTACGACAACTGTAACTCGCTGCACACGAACGCCTACGACGAGGCGATCACGACTCCGACCGAAGAATCGGTTAGACGTGCGATGGCGATCCAGCTTATCATCAATAAAGAGCTTGGCCTTGCCAAAAACGAAAATCCGATCCAAGGTTCGTTCATCATCGAGGAATTGACCGATTTGGTGGAAGAAGCCGTACTTGCCGAATTTGACCGCATCACCGAAAGAGGAGGCGTTTTAGGCGCGATGGAAACCATGTACCAACGTTCGAAAATCCAGGAGGAATCGTTGTATTACGAGACGTTGAAGCATACTGGCGAATTCCCGATCATCGGCGTGAATACGTTCCTGAGCTCGAAAGGTTCGCCGACCGTCGTTCCGGCCGAAGTCATCCGTGCAACCGAAGAGGAAAAACAATACCAGATCAAGATGCTCGACAATCTGCACAAGGCGAATGCGGGCAAGGAAGAGCAATTGCTCGATGCGGTGCAGGAAGCGGCCATCCAGAACCAGAACATTTTCGAGCAGCTCATGGAAACGGCGAAGGTTTGCTCGTTGGGTCAGATTACGTCGGCTTTATTTGAGGTTGGCGGGCAGTATAGACGCAATATGTAAATCCGATAAGCCATAATTATAAAAGCCTCCCGATTATGGAGGCTTTTTTATTGATTGTCAGGGTGATTAATTCCGTAATCCTTTATGATGGTCCAAAAGATCTTATGTAGAAATCAGTATATCTGTTTTATAAATCGTTCGGTTAATTACAGTTCGGTACAAAAATTCTTTACGCCTTGCCAGTCGGTCTTATATCCTAACATTTTGGCCTTCACGAAATCTTCACAATCGAGTTGTTTCATATGAAGATGGATCACACCTCTGTAAAAATAGGCGGCGGCAAGATCCGGACATTTCAGTACGATGGCCGTGTTGATATCCGATAGTGCTTTGGGAAGGTCTTCCAGGGCCAGATATAACATTCCTCGGGTGCGGTAGAGTTCACCATTATCGGGTGCGGCGTTTATTTTGGTCGATGTATCCTCGATCGACTTGATCAGGAATTCTTTAGAAACGGGCGTCTGTATCTTCACATCGCCTGTAGTTTTCGTTTTAAGGCTGTCTGCTTGGGCATTGCTTATTCCGTGTAAGCAGAAATAAAAAAGACCAATACGGCTTTCATGACATATTTATTAATGCTCCCAACAATGAGTAAGGATCGGATTTAAAAAAAAGAGAATTGTAAGCTGATGCCGAAAGTTATTTGGCATCGAGTAGCTTTTGGAGTCACGAATTTAATCAATAATTGCTACCGGCATTACTGTCCCGACAGGCAATTATTCGGTATCTTACACCACTAAGGAAATCATAGTTAATTGCCCACTTTTATAATGAAGAAGACGCTTCTCGCTTTAAGTTTGATTTTCCTGTTGGAGGCTTGCCAACCAACGATGAATATCATCAACGGTTCTAATAAGACACTCATTTTTAAGGACAAGCAGGAATATTTCGAGAAGAATTTTTCGAATTCCGGGATAGATTCGTCCAAGGTGGTTTTTTTGGGTGAGGTCAAATACAATGAGCTTGCGTTCGAAATCCAAAGGAATAAACTCAGCACGTATTACGGAATTTTCGAGAACGGTGCGAATTTTATCAGTTCGGCGCAAATGCACATTCCAAGCTGCCAGGGACAAATCGTCACCTTATTCAATAAAATCGGAAACGACGATGTCGATGTAGAGAAAATCGCCACGGTAAACGAAAAAATCCATACCGAATTAAAACTGGATGCCGACAAGAAAACGATCGTATTCATTTATTCGTATAAACTTGGCCGACTTCAGGATTCGAAGATTGAAAGTGTTATCGCGAACCTAAAGCAAAATAAAACTTTCGATTACAGATTGATTTCGCTCGACAATTACGACATTACCCATCTAGACTTAAATTGAAGACGCAATCTCTTATAGGAAGGCCGCCTGTTTGGCGGCTTTTTTTGTCGTTTAAAACAAAAAATCCCTTAATCGTACAATCAAGGGATTTTTTCAAAAGTGGTCGATACTGGGTTCGAACCAGTGACCCCCACGTTGTCGACGTGGTGCTCTGAACCAGCTGAGCTAATCGACCAGAGAGAGTGCAAAGTTAACAGGAGAATCGGGATTTGCAAGCGTATTGCGCAAAAAAATATAGACGATTGCAAATCCGGCTGAACATGAGGAAGATGCATAGTTTCTCTGTCATTTTACCCACATCGTATAGGCTATCGGCTTTTGGTCAAGTAAATTTATGAGTATACGGAATGCTTTATCGTCTCGATTTAGCTGCATTTTTCTGCGGAAACAGTTGTTAAAAAATCGGTTTCAACTGGAAATCAATGGTTTTCGTCGAATAAATGTGGCATCCGAAGCTGTTTTCACTACATTCAATATACGGAATGCCACTACCCGTAAGCCGTTTTCGGTAAAAAACTCAAAACAGTCCCTCTCAACGATCTAATGACGGTAACCCTTTTTGGGCAGGCAATTTTACGGACTAAATCGAAACACCAAAACAAAACGCTTATGAACAAAACTACTTTCTGGATCGCCATTTTGGCGAGTGGCGCGCTGTCGGCGCAAATCACTTACGAGGCTTCGGATTTCAATGAAGCCGGAGATCAATACACGGTTACTAAGGCCTCGAACTTTATCGGGGTGAATTTTGGCGCGACGGGAGCGAACCATAATTGGAACTATGGCTCCCTGACCGCCGATTCACAAACCGAATTCGCATGGCAGAACCCGAACAATGCCGGTTACAAACTCAGTTGGTGCCTGTCGCACTTCTACCTGTTTACGTGCAATTCGCAGTTCAACAACAATTTCACGCACGCTTCGTTGCTGTCGGAAGGTTTTGAGCTTGAAGATTACGGCGTGAGCAATATCGTAGAACACGCACGCGCAAACAGCTCGGGTTTCGCGAATCGCATGAGAGGTTTTACGGCTACGGTTCAAGGTATTCCACTTCCGGTGACGGTCGATTATGACGACCCTGACGAGATTTACGTGTTTCCGATGAACTACAACGACAACACGGTCAATACAGGACATATGTCGTTCGATCTGGCCAGCGTCGGTATGGATTTCCAGTACGAGCTCGAGACCACACGCACGAATACCGTTCAAGGTTGGGGTTCGCTGACCACGCCAATGGGAACTTTTCCCGAAGTGCTCAAACTCAAATCCAAACTCGAAAAAACCGAAACCATGACGTTCATGGGCATTGCGATCCCGATTCCGACGACGACGGTTTCCTACCAATGGTTTGCGAAAGACTACGGCATTCCGGTGTTGCAGGCCGACGGTTTCGAAGTGTTCAACCTGTTCATCCCGACATCGGTTTCCTATCTCGATGAACCGATGTGTCTTACGCCAACGGCCATGTTCGCGTATCTTCCGACGGCCGATTATAATCCGGAAACCCAATCGGCAACGGTTACGTTCAGCAACCTGAGCGCCAATTGCGATTCGGTTTTGTGGGATTTCGGAGGCGGAAACACGTCGACCGACCTGAATCCCGCATTCGATTACGATTGCCCGGGCGATTATTCGGTCACGCTTACCGCGAGCAATTCGGTTTGCAGCCCGATCCAGACGGCGACTTTTACGCTTCCGGTAACGATTACCGATTCGCAAAACGCGTTGACGACCGAAGTCACGTTCGAATCCAATACGTTGACGGCGGTTCGCGATTTGGCGGGAACGACCTATCAATGGGTAGATTGCGACAATGCCAATACGCCTGTAGACGGAGCGACTTCCCAAAGTTTCACCCCGGTTTCCGACGGGAATTACGCGTGCATCATGATAACCAACGGATGCGAAGGCATGTCGGCCTGTACGTCGGTGACTTTGCTTGGCGTGAACCACAATGAGCGTTCCGAGGTGCGGTTGTATCCGAATCCGACGAGCGGAAAACTACAATTGAGTGTTGCGTTGGATATCCAAAAAGTGACGATTTACAACACTTTGGGCATGGCGGTTGGCGATAAACTCGATCTGAGTGATCAGGCATCTGGCGTTTATTTCGTCGAAATCACGGCAACCGAAGGCAAATTCATCCGAAAAATAGTAAAACAATAGTTCTTCTTGATTTTTGACAGCAGGCCTTCGAAAGAGGGCCTTTTTTCGTGTAACAAAGTCGCGGTAAAGTATAATTTTCGAGGCACGCCCGAGTCGTAATTTTAGGAAAACACGACTTATGACAACCAAAAATCTACTTATTCTGTTGTGCGCTACATTTCCGATGTTCGCCTGCGCACAAAAAAAAGAGGAAAAAACCAAAGCCAAGTCCACGACTTCCATCAACGACAACAAATTGCCCAAACCTTTCGCGAGCGAATCCGTAACGAATTATTCGAATGTCATCGGCTGGAAAGAAAACGAAACGCCAAAAGCGCCTGCCGGATTCACCGTTTCCAAATATGCGGGCGGTTTCGAGAATTGCCGTTGGATGTACGTGCTTCCGAATGGCGATGTGGTCGTGGCCGAAAGCAATTCGAACTACAGTTTCCCGAAGCAGCTAGGAGCGAAAATCATAGGAGCCGGCAAATCGAACAACGTTTCGAACAGTGCCGACCGCATCATTTTGTTGCGCGATGCCGACAAGGACGGAAAACCCGAAATCCGCGAAACCTTTCTCGACAAAGAAAACGGACTCAACCAACCTTTAGGGATGCTCTTGATTGGCGATTGGTTTTACGTGGCCAATACGAATGCCGTGCTGCGTTTTCCGTATAAATCGGGTCAGACGAAGATTACCGAAAAAGGACACAAACTCGTCGATTTGCCCGAGGGAAAAGTGAACCGCCATTGGACGCGGAACATCATCGCCAATGCAGACAACAGCAAAATCTTCATAGCCGTAGGTTCGGCCAGCAACATCGCCGAGGAAGGACTCAATGAAGAAATTCTGCGTGCCGATATACTCGAAATGAATCCCGACGGCTCCGGACTCAGGGTTTTCGCGTCCGGTTTGAGAAATCCCGTCGGAATGGATTGGGCGCCCGGAACCCAAACGCTATGGACGACGGTCAACGAGCGCGACGAACTCGGCAACGACCTTGTGCCCGATTACCTGACCTCGGTTAAGGAAAACGGCTTTTACGGATGGCCGTATTCGTATTGGGGACAGAACATCGATCCTCGCATAAAGGACACGAAACCCGAACTTGTCAAGAAAACGATCGTTCCCGAAGTCGATTTGGGTTCGCACACGGCTTCGTTGGGATTGGCATTCTCAAAAGGCAAAAACTTTCCCGCCAAGTATCAAAACGGTGCTTTCATCGCACAGCACGGCTCGTGGAACCGCGATCCTTTGTCGGGTTATAAGGTAGTTTTCGTACCTTTCAGTAACGGGAAGCCTTCGGGCAAGATGCAGGATTTCCTTACCGGATTCATCGTCGATCCCCAAAAAGATAAAGTGCGCGGGCGTCCGGTAGGATTGGCGTTCCTTCAAGACGGTTCGCTTTTGGTGACCGATGACAAAACGGGTACGATCTGGAGAGTTTCGTCCCACAAATAAACAACACGACAAAAAATGGAAAGAAAGACATTTACGACTATGATCGACGCGCCACGCGAAAAAGTGTGGGATACGCTTTGGGGAGACGAAACGTACAAAAAATGGACGTCGGCATTCGCTCCGGGATCACGCGTAGAAACCGATTGGCGACAAGGCAGCCGCACGTTGTTCCTCGACGTGAACGGAGACGGTATGATTTCTGAAATCGCCGAGAAGCGCGAACCCGAATTCATGTCGTTCCGCCACCTTGGCGAAATCATCAACGGAAAGGAAGATACCGAAAGTGATAAGGTCAAAGCTTGGGCCGGCGCTACCGAAGACTATACGCTGACCGAGGAAAACGGCGGGACGAAAGTTTCGGTTTCTATGGATATAGACGGTGAATATTCGGATTTTTTCGAGAAGACCTGGCCGCGCGCTTTGGAACACTTGAAGAATATTTCGGAAGGAAACGACATTGAATAAAGCGCTTCCCTGTCGCTGCGAAACCAAAAGTTTTTAAACCATTAAGGAAGTTAAGAGAGTTAACGTTGACTCTCCTAACTTCTTTAATTTTTTAAGCCAAATCCGTGATCGGTTCTATCGGCATCTGGGTTTGGGCTTTTTTGTGTTCGGCGATACGGTTCACACGCGCCATCAGGAAAATCGAAAGCAACGAAATGCATGCGATCACGTAACCCAAAATATTGTAATTCTCAAGCGGACTCGTTTTGGTGTGCTGATAGACGATCTGTCCGGCGGCCACGGCTGCGATTCCGCCAGCGATCTGTTGCATCGATGAGGTGATGGCCATATACGCGCCGCGGTCGGCCATATCGGGAATTGCCGTGTTGATTGCCTGCGAAGGTACGATGCGGCTCATCACACCCGCAAACAGTATCATGTTGTAAGCGATGACTTGCCACAAAGGTGTAATACCAAGGTTGGTATATATCATGATCATCGTAATCGAAATGACAGATCCGATACCGAAAAGCGTCATTTTGTTGATCTTATCACTTAGTTTCCCCACGATAGGCATAATGATCAAAACGGCCAATCCGGTGCTCAAAAATACGATCGGCAATTGTTCTTGCGTAATGCCGAGGTTGTTGATCAGGTACGCGCTCCCGAAAGGCTGCAGCATGAATCCGCCTACGGAAAGCAACGCGACGGTGCTGAAACTAATGCGATAATTGCGGTTCTTTACGGTATGCCACAAATGCAGCAGCGCACTTTTGTCCGATTGCAATGCGAGATGGGCGTCCACTGGCCGCAACTTCGAAATGATCGCGAACAATATCAACGAAGCGATGATCACGACCATGATGAAAGCCGAATGCCATCCCCAAAGGTTCGCGAAATAAATCCCGATCGGAATCCCGATGATCTGGCTCACGGCAAACGACATCTGGATAAAGCCCATCACGCGTCCGCGTTGGTTGAGTGCGAAAAGGTCGGTGACGATGGCCAGCGAGATCGATCCGATAACGCCTCCGAAAAATCCGGTGACGATCCTCGCGACGAGCAGCATCCAGAAATTCTGCGAAAGCGCACAGAACAGCGTGCCGACGATAAATCCGATGTAAAAGAAAACGAGCAGTTTCTTGCGGTCGTACTTATCGGCGAAACCCGCGGCAAGCAAGCCCGAAGCGCCCGCACTGAACGCATATCCCGATACGACAAGCCCGAAGTTGGACGTGCTCATGTCGAGCGTTTTCATCAAGATGTCGCCCAAAGGTGAAATGACCATAAAGTCGAGGATGATCGTAAATTGCAAAAGCGCGAGTATGGCGACCACGAATTTCTGGTAGCCCGTGAATTTTGGTGTTTCTGTAGTGTTTTTCATGATTTACTGAAGTTCGGCGCATTCGTAGCCGAACGATTTGATGATGTTGATGATTGTGGTCGGCCTGAGTTTTTCCGAAACGACGCGCAATACGCAATCGACGTCTTCGCAGTCGACGTTCCAATCGGAAATTTCATCCAAAGCGTCGAGCAATTTGTGCACTTCGCAATTCGGACAGACCAAACCCAGATTGGTCTTGAAAACGTGTATATGGTCTAGTGTTTCCATAATTACGGGGTTAAAGCTTTAATGGTGAGTTCGAGCGCCTGGTCAATCATGGGTTGGGTAATCGAGAACGGTTGTCCGGCCATGGCTTTTCCTTCCTGGTGAAAGCGCAGCATCGAATAAAGCGGGCCGTATGCGATGCACCAGAAAATAGCCGGATTAAGCGGAATGAGTTCGCCTTTTTCTACGGCATTCTGGAAAAATTGGGTCATCTGTTCCTTGAATATGCCAAGCCTGCCGCGCATCACGTGCTCGCCGTAAGGAGAACTTCTCAATATTTCGAAAAAAGCGACCTCGCGCGGATATTCGAACGCGAACGCGACACGGTTTTCCCATTGTTTGCGCAATCCTTCGGGGAATGACATGTCGGGCGAAAAATCCTTGAGCGACATGGTGAAGAACATTTCGCCTACGTCGTTCGCGATTTTCGAGATCAAATCTTCCTTGTCCTTGTAGTAGATGTAAAGCGTGGCCACCGAAATTCCACAGGCTTTCGCGAGCTTGTTCATACTGAAACCTTCGAAGCCTTCGGACACGAAAAGGTCGATGGCTTTGTCGATGACGAGCTTTTCCTTGTTTTCATCTCTTACACGCATGCTTGTTTTTTGGCAAAGATAGAAAATAAATGAATGAACGTTCATTTTTATTTTATTTTTTTTGGGTTGTGATTGGTGATTGGTGAAATGTGAGATGTAAAATGTGAGATGTGATGCGGTTAAACCTTTTGGACGAGAAGCATTCCAAGTTCAAAACGTAAAGACTTTATTATGAGAAATGTATTGACCGTGCTGCTTTTCATCTGTGCGTCCGTTGGGTTTGCGCAAGGGAAATCGGCCGAAGAAAAAGCCACGGCGCTTACCGCCAAAATGCAGACCGAAATCGGTTTTAGCGACCAGACAAAAGAGAAAGTTCAGGCCATCAACCTCGATTTTACGAGCAAAGCCTCGCAATTGCGCGCATCCGAAAGCGACAAGACCGAAAAATTCAAAGCTTTGAAACAACTCGACCAGGACAGGGCCGATGCCTTGAAGGAAATCTTCACCGAAAAGGAATATGCCGCTTTCGAGAAATTCCGCGAAAACAACAAACAGCAAATGCGACAACGCATCAAGGAAAACCGCGACAATTAAAAAGAAACGCCTCTCGAACCGGGAGGCGTTTTTGTATCAGGATTTGAGCAGTTTGTCTATTTTGACGTAACCGATGTGAAGTTCGTCATCGGGAATCCCGTCAATTTTGGTAAACCGAATTGAATACCGTTGCTTGGTTTCTGCCGAAAGGATATCGGCGACGTTGTAAATATCGTCCACATCGATGCCATACTTGTCGTCAATGTGCGATTCGGCTCCTTTGAATCCGAAATGCTCGTAAAAAGCCGTCGATTTGGCGACTTTGGATGCGACCGCCAGACTATCGGCAACCGAAAGTACTTTGTAATGGTATTCCTCGAATTCTCCGGGTATATATCCGCCAAGATTGATGAAGAACAAATGGTTCGAGGATTCTTCGGATTCGCCTTTGTCGGTCACTTCTACCGAATAGCCATCAACCGCAGTGACTTCGCGCCACGCATCGATATGGATTTGCGCCTCCGGCCAGAACGCTTTCATTTCGGGAACGAGGTCTTTTAACGAATCGGCAATCCCGAAAAAAATGTCGTGCTGTTCGGTCAAACGTCCGGGCGGCGTCGCGCCGAGCATGACCATATGGAGTTTTTTGTTCATGCGGCAAAGATAGTTTTTTTGGATACGCTTCGCTTTAGGAGTGATTTCCGTTAGATTGATCGTTTGGTGGTTTATCGGTCTGGAAGTCTAAAGCCGCAGGCGTGTCCAAAGCACAGCGTGTCTAAAAAATTACCATTCCTCTAACGTTTTATTTTTTGGTACGGTTTATGAATGGCGTATTTTTAGAAAACAATCTAAATCTATAAATCATGAAAAAGTTACTTTATCTATTTGCTATTGTCGGAATAACTGCACTTACCGGATGTGAAGGCGATCCGGGACCTCAAGGGCCTCCGGGACAAGATGGTGAAGAAGCCTATGTATATGAAACGCCACCTGTAGACTTTACCGCATCGGGAGATTTCGGAGTATTTTATGACTTTCCGATTACATTTTTGGAATCCGATCATGTGCTGGTTTATCGCTTGAGTGGTGTCTTGCCCGACGGAACGGATGTTTGGAAGCCGCTTCCGGAATCCTATTACTTTGACGATGGAACCCTAGATTTTATGTATAGTTTCGACCATACAAGATATGATGTCAATATTGTTATGGACGGTTTCGACCTTGGCGGCATCAATGCTAATTTTAGGCTTGACCAAGTTTTTAGAATCGTCGTGATTCCTGGGCAATTCGCCAAATCATCGGCCAAAGTCGATCTTAACGATTACAAAGCCGTCATCAAAGCGTACAGCATAGACGAAAGTAAAATCGTGACTTTGCAACCAAAAGTGAAATCGTGATAATTAAAATTAGGTGTAAAAAGAAAGAGAGCTTACGGGCTCTTTTTTTTATTTAGTTCATGGTGAGTTTGTCTTTATACGAACGCGATTTCCTGCGGTGGTACAACTCATTCTCATTTCCGAAATACTTGTCGATCATCATGCGCGCCATCAGATAGCTCACGGTAGATTCGGCACCTTGGTTGAGGTTCACGTTGTGTTCTTCCAAACCGTCGAAACAACCGCCCGTGCAAGGGTTGTAGATGATTTGCTGCAAGTGGTTGTTGCCCAAGAACCAATTGAAGGCCATTTCCATCTTCACCAGATATTTGCGGTCCTTGAAAATGTCGTGGAATTTGCGCAGCGTGATCACGGTATACGCCACGTCTATAGGCTGCTCACCGTATTCCTCGCACACTTCGCCCTTGAAATGCCAGCTTCGGTTCGAAATCACTTTGATGCCTTCTTCACAGAACGTCTTGTCTAAAAGAAAGTCGAAGGATTTCTTCGCGATGTCTTTGTAAACCTCGTTTCCCGTAATCGAAAAAGCGCACAGCAACGATTCCGGAAGCACGCTGTTCGCATACGTGAGATAACCTTCGAACCAAGCCCAGTCGGATGAAGCCGAATGCCTGTACAATTGCACCAACCGATTCGCTAGCAATCCGACGATTCCTGCCGTGTCCTCACTCTTGACGCGTCTGTTGTAATAATACAACCCTTTGATCATAAACGCCATCGAGCGCGGTGAATGCGTCTTGTGGGCGCAAAGTATGGCGCGTTCGAAAATTTCGGTCGCTTTCGAGATGAATTCTTTCGGAAGGATATTCGACAACGAAATCACATAACCCAAAGCCCAAAGCGCACGTCCCGTGGAATCTTCTAGGTTTTCGTTATGGTTTTGGTCGGTGAAGTTCATGTTGAAATCGACATAGTTCATGAACAGCTCGTCGGCGCGTTCGCAATACGCTATGAAATTCAGGTAAATGCCGATGTATCTCAAATCGGCCGTATCGCGGCGGAACTTGTAATGTTGGCACAACGCGATAAGCGCGCGTGCGTTGTCGTCTATCGTATAACCCGAATTGATGTCGGGCTGATTGAGTTTCGAAAACTGCAGCATACCGAAATCGGTCGTCATTTTCTTGATGTGGTCAAGGTTCACTTTCGGGTTGCGGTAATGTAGTTCGAGATCGTCTTTAGCAATTTTCTGAAGGAAGCGCGCATGCTTCACGGCCGAATTTTCCCAAGCCGTGCCCGTAATCTTATGCAATCCGTTCGAAATGATTGTCTGGCGCAATTCGACGTCGAAAATCAATCGGTTCACGGCTTCGGCCAACTGTTGCGAATTCCCGAAATCGAATACGAGTCCGGCATTGTCCGAAAGGAATTCCTTGGCGTGCGGAATCGGCGTGGAAACGACCGGACATCCACAACTGAGCGCATACGAAAACGTTCCGCTTACGGCCTGATTCGGGTCTTTCGAAGTGAACAGGTAAATATCGGTCAATTGCAGATATTCAAGTAATGTGTCGAGAGGCAAGTATTCATTTACGAATCGGACATTGTTCTCAAGATTCAGGTCGGCAATTTTTTGTTGAAGTATCTCTCGATACTGTTCGCCTTCATTCAAAACCACGGTCGGGTGCGTTTTTCCGATGATTAAAAACAACACATCAGGCGTCGTCTTGACGATCGTAGGCAATGCATCCAATGTGGTTTCTATCGATTTTCCAGAACTCAATAATCCGAACGTAGACAAAACGGTGCGCTCACCAATGTCGTATTTCTTTTTGAGAACCGATTTGTCAAGATGCGGTACCAAGTGCGTTCCGTGCGGGATCACGGTGATTTTGTCGCGTGAAACGGTGTAATCGCGCGTCAGGATTTCGGCAGCGTCGTCGGTCATGACGATGATGCCGTCGACCGTATCCAGAATATGTTGGACGTTGGCTTTGAACGCTTCATCGGGGCGCGGCAAAACCGTGTGGAAAACCAGGACGACCGGTTTTTTCACGTCGGTCAGAAATTGGTTGAATGCCGGGATGTTATCCGTGAACAATCCAAATTCATGTTGGATTAAAGTGACCTTGATGTTGTGGTCGGCATTGATTCGCGAAACAAGGTGCTGATACGACTTTTCATCGGACGTGTTGAGAATGAATTTTACGCGAGGATCTTCGTAGGAATGTTGTTCCTTATCGGTTTCGAGCGCGCACACCTTGACATCGAACGAATACACGAACTGCTTTTCCATCGCTTTGATCAAATCTTCCGAATAGGTCGCGATGCCGCATTGCCTTGGCGGGAATGTCGTCAGGAAAAGGATTTCGGGCAGTACGTCGTCCTTTCGCGTCTTTTTGCTTTCGAGAAAAAAATCCTGTGGCAGATAGAACGGGAATTTCATGTTCCCTTTGTTGAGCATATTCGCAGTTTCCATTTTTAGTTGAGTTGTTGGTTTGTAGTTGTCGTTTGTTCAGTCGTTCATTTATATTCTATTGGATTCGGTATTTTTTGAGTTCTAAAAGCAATTCTTCAAGTTTGACCGAAGCGCAGGCGATGCGTTCGTCGGCCGCTCCGTAATACATATATAAAGTGTCGTCTACAACGGCCGTTCCGGTCGGGAACGTGACGTAATCGACATAGCCTTTGAGTTCCCATTCCTTATCGGGATAGAAAAGCGCATGTGGCAAACGCGCGATTTCCTTTGTAGGATCGTCGAGGTCGAGCAACGCGGCACAGGCTACATACATATAACCTTCTACGGTATCGTGCACGCCGTGGTAAATCAACAGCCAGCCATCGGCGGTTTCTATAGGAGGCGCGCCGTTGCCGATATAGCTTAGTTCATGGGCGTATTTCGGATCCAGTACGATGTTCTTCTTGAGCTCCGACAGATATTTTTCCCAGAATTTTTCGCCGATTTCGTCTAAAGAATCGACCTGAACCATTTGCATTCCGGGACGGATGCGATGCAGGAACGTCAATTTTCCGTTTAGCCGACGCGGAAAAAATACCACGTTTTTGTCCCAAACATATTGATCGTCGCCCGAAACGGGCTGAAAATATTTGATGTTCAATCCTTCGCGCTGAGAAGCCAAACCGCTTCGCAAGAAACCCGCGCGATATTTCGGGACGATGATGCCGTGTTTGTGAAATTTCTTCATATCGGATGAGGTCGCGACACATCCGAAAGCATGCTTGCCGTCGTAACCGCAATACGACAAATAATAGGTGTCGTCGATTTTTACGATGCGCGGATCTTCGACGCCGTGTTTTTCATAATCGAATTCGGGTACGACGCAAGGTTTGTCCATGCGATAATCAACTTCCAACGGATTGGCGAACGTGCAATAGCCTAAAGTCGATCGGTTACCCAAAGCGACGGCGCGGTAAAACATGTGGATTTTTCCGTTTTCGACAATCACGGCAGGATTGAGCACGCCTTCGATCTCAAAGGCGAGATCGCGTTTTTCAAGTACCAATCCATGTTTGACGACATTCATATTTTTCCCACATTTTGAGGTTTTCAAATTTCCTTCAAAAACGGCCAATCCCATTACACGATTCGCGAGGTTTCGTTGCAACATTATGTGTGAAGGAAATCGCTAAAAAACAAAAAACGACCCCGAAAGGTCGTCTTCTTATAAATTGGCTCCGGCCTTGTTTGCCCATTGGGTAGCCCGTTCTTTCGCTCGATTGGCGAATTCCTCTCCGTCCTCGACGATCTGGGCGTATTCTTTTTTGGCTTTGCGCTCAAGGCTGCTGAGCTTGCTTTTGAATTTATCGGCATAATCACCGGCCGTATCTTTCATTTTGGCTTTTTTGGAACGGTTGCGGTACGCTATGATGCCTGCCGCGGTCAAGGCGGCGACCCCGATCGCTACGCCCGCTATGATGGCTTTTTTGTTCATGATATATGAATTTAGGTTGTGTTATCTTCTAAAAGTACCTATTAAAAAATAGGAGTAAAAGGATGTTGTGAGAGCTTTAAGTTAATTAACGTTAAGAGACGGATGAAAGACTTATAGATAATAGACTTATAGATAATAGACGGATAGATGAAAGACTAAAAGATGAAAGACTAAAAGATGAAAGACGTCCGATTGACGAAAATCTATAATAATCCAATTGACGGAAAATCCAACTACGTCCACAAATGCTGAAACCGAGTCTGGAGTGTGTCTATTATCTATCCGTCTATCATCCATTGTCAAAAAAATAGGGGTAAAACATCAAATGTTGATAAATTTTCAAAATCACCCCTCTTAAAATAGGGTATTGTGTTTTTTAGAATCAAAAATCATCTATATTTGCACCAAATTAATTAGGGTTTAATACTTTAAAACATAACTTATGTCAACTTTCCGTTTTCAATCTTTGAAGGAAACAGCGAACAGAAAAGCTGTTGAGGTAAAAGAGCTGGACAAAAAATCGATCATTTTTGGCAGCAATGTGTTCAACGACAAGGCGATGCGTCAATTCCTTACGCCGGAAGCCTACAAAGCCGTACAAAGCGCCGTGCAGCACGGAACAAAAATTGACCGCAAACTCGCCGATTACATCGCGATGGGGATGAAAGAGTGGGCGCTTGCCAAAGGTGTTACGCACTACACACACTGGTTCCAACCGCTTACGGGCGCGACTGCAGAAAAACACGATGCGTTCTTCGAAACTTCTTTCGACGGATCTGATCCGGTAGAGAAATTTGGCGGAAGCCAACTCGTACAACAAGAACCAGATGCGTCTTCTTTCCCGAACGGAGGAATCCGCAATACGTTCGAAGCCCGTGGTTATACGGCTTGGGACCCAACTTCACCAGCTTTCATCTTCGGAACTACACTGTGTATCCCAACCGTATTCGTTTCGTACACAGGTGAAGCCCTGGATAACAAAGCGCCGCTTTTGCGTGCGTTGAGCGCAATCGACGATGCGGCTACCGAAGTGGCCAAATACTTCGACAAAAATGTAAAGAAAGTAACCCCGACTTTGGGTTGGGAGCAGGAATATTTCCTTATCGATGCGGCTTTGGCGGCTTCACGCCCGGACATTTTGTTGACGGGAAGAACCTTGCTTGGGCATGCTTCGGCAAAAGGACAGCAATTGGAAGACCACTATTTCGGATCAATCCCGACACGCGTCCTTAACTATATGCGCGACCTTGAAAACGAGTGTATGTTGCTTGGAATTCCGGTAAAAACGCGTCACAACGAAGTAGCGCCGAACCAATTCGAGCTTGCACCGATCTTTGAGGAAACCAACTTGGCGGTAGACCACAACTCACTTCTTATGGACGTGATGCAAAAAGTGGCCGAGCGTCATTTCTTCAAAGTGCTTTTCCACGAAAAACCGTTCAAAGGCGTCAACGGATCAGGGAAACACAACAACTGGTCGTTGGCAACCGATACAGGCGTGAACCTTTTGGCTCCGGGCAAAACGCCTATGAGCAACTTGCAGTTCCTTACGTTCTTCATCAACACGATCAAAGCGGTTTACACATACGAAGAATTGATGCGTGCTTCTATCGCGTCGGCTTCTAACGATCACCGTTTGGGAGCGAACGAAGCGCCGCCTGCGATCATTTCGGTATTCATCGGACAACAGTTGACAAGAGTGTTGGAACAACTTGAAGACGTCACCAACGGAAAATTGTCTCCGGAAGAAAAAACCGATCTTAAACTCAACGTAGTCGGTAAAATTCCAGACGTCTTGCTAGACAATACAGACCGTAACCGTACGTCTCCGTTCGCGTTTACAGGAAACAAATTCGAATTCCGCGCCGTAGGTTCGTCTGCAAACTGCGCCGTTTCGATGACGACTTTGAACTCTATCGTCGCCAAACAGCTTATCGACTTCAAGAAGGAGGTAGATGCATTGATCGACAGCAAAGGTTTGAAGAAAGACGAAGCGATCTTCAACGTACTCCGCGAGTACATCAAGCAAACCAAAGCCATCCTTTTCGAAGGCGACGGATACAGCGACGACTGGCAGAAAGAAGCTGCAAAACGCAAGCTTTCCAACCACAAAACGACTCCGGAAGCGTTGAAAGCGAAAGTTTCCAAAAAAGCGATGGAGCTTTTCGAAAGCCTTGGCGTCATGAACCATGTAGAAGTAGAAGCGCGTTACGAAATCGAGGTTGAGGAATACACTAAAAAAATCCAGATCGAAGGACGCGTTTTGGGCGACATCGCCCGCAACCACGTCATCCCGACCGCGATCAAATACCAGAACACGTTGATCGAGAACGTCAAAGGTTTGAAGGAAATCTTCGGAAAAGACTTCGAGAAAATCGCGAAAGAGCAAATCGTGCTGATCAAAGAAATCTCTGCGCATATCGAAGGCATCAACACTAATGTAGAAGCGATGACCGAAGAGCGCAAGAAGGCCAACAACCTTACAAGTGCCGAGAAAACTGCGGCTGCGTATTGCGACAAAGTGAAGCCGTATTTCGACATCATCCGCGAGCATTGCGACAAGCTTGAGCTTTTGGTAGACGACGAAACCTGGACACTTACCAAATACCGCGAATTGTTGTTTACGCGTTAATCGACAAATCGTTCCAAATAAAAACCCGCTTCTTTCGAGGCGGGTTTTTTATTGCGGATGTTTTTTAGTTGTCCGATTGCGAAAGGTCGGGTGATGAACTTCCGTTGAAGGTTTGGGAAACCCAGGTAGCCGTTGCCGCGTTGAAAACATAGGCCTTGTTGTCGGAGTAATCCAAAAACGCAAAACTTCCGATTCCGACCAACAACTCCGGCGAAGAAGACGCGTTGAACGATTGGTTTGCCCAAGTTCCGGTTTTGGCGCTGAAAGCGTAGGCCTTGTTCGCACTGTAATCTACAAAACCGAACGCACCGTAGTTTCCCGAAAGCTCCGGAGAAGCGCTCGCATTGAACGGTTGGTTGCTCCAGGTTCCTGTTTTCGAATTGAAAACATAAACTTTGGCACCGTCGTAATCTATAAAACCGAAATTTCCTTTCGACAACGTTATGCTCGGAGATGCCGAAGCCGAAAACGTCTGGCTGCTCCAAGTACCCGCAGCTCCGCTGAACGCATAGGCTTTGTGGGCTGTGTAGTCTACAAAGGCGAAATTGCCCTCGGTAGCGGTCATTTCAGGAGATTCCGAGGCCGAATAGGGCTGGTTCGACCAAGTTCCCGTCATGGCATTGAACACGTAGGCTTTGTTGGCGCTGTAATCTATGAAACCGAAGTTCGTGTACTGGCTTTCCTGAACCACGTCGGCAAGGGAATTTCCAGCTGTTGCACCCGCTAATGTTCCGGCTGCCATCGCGTAAGGAACTGAAAGCAATTGGGTTGTTCCGACAAGCGTGTAGTTCGTTCCGCCGGCTGCGTCCATTTCCACTTTGAGGAATTTCGAACCGTTTGCCCAAGTGATTCCGGCGAACGTTCCCGTTGTTGGCGTTCCTTGGCCGATGACGAGGTTGAACAGACCTTGGGCGTTCGTCATTTTCGTGTGCGTTTCGGTATAAAGGACCGTTCCGGTCGCCGATGTGTTCAACACGGAAAGTCGCAATCCGACGTTCGAATTCGCGACCGCATTGCCCGAACCGTTAAGCGCGATGGCTTGATATGAAATGCCTTGCGGAATCTGGGCAAAAATCAGTGACGTTATAAAAAGAGCCGATAAGAGTAATAATTTCTTCATTTTAGTGTTTTACGATTTTGAATGCGTTGAATTTTTTGTTTTCGAATTGGATCAGGTAAATGCCCGATGAAAGCGAGGTCAGGTCAAGATTGTTCTCGCCTCCGATCAAACGCTGCAACACGAGTTTACCCGATTGGTCGAAAACCGAGACTTTCTCACCGATGAGATTCAGATCGGTCTTGAACGAAATGCCGGCTGTCGTCGGATTCGGATACGCCACGACTTTCGGCGCCGGACTGAATTCGGCGACCTCGAGTTGGCCGTTCTGTGTCAAAATGCCGATAAGGCCGCTTTGGGATTGAATCGGATTCACGGGAACGACGACGATCTCGCCCACAGAAACCGAGGACGAAGCCGTTACGAGGCTTCCCGAATTCACCGTCTGCACGAGCGATTGTGCACTCGCGCAACCCATTGACAGTAAAAGGATAGGAGTTAATTTTCGCATATTAAATTTTGTTTGAAACAAATATATAGAAATAGATTTCGCATGCCAGTTTTATTTTGTGTACCTTTCCTATATCCCAAATTATGCAGATGAAAGCTAAAATATTGATGCTTTTGTTGTTTTTAGCGCCCATACTTGCCAACGCGCAGCAACAATTCCCGGTTTACTTCGACAGCAACAAACACGACCTTAAAAAGACCGAATCCGCGCGATTGCAAAAGTGGATGGACGCCAACCAAGACGTCAAGATCGTCGCCATAAACGGATACACGGACGAAGACGGAAGCCTCGGCCATAACGATTCGCTTGCCCAACGTCGGGTTTCGACGATTTACAAAGTCATTTCGGGCAAAATCAAGATCCGTGAAGATTTCAAGACGAGAAGTTTCGGCGAATTGCACGAACATTCCAAAAACAAGGCCGAGAACCGGAAAGCCGTGATTTATTATATCGAAGCCAAAGACATTCCGCGTGAGAATGAAATCCTGGGCATCCAACCCGAAAAAGCGCCCGAGCCGCAGAAACGCATCGTGACGTATCCGGAGCGCATCACGGTAGACAATCCCGACGGCACGAAATCGGAATATAAGCTCGACGTCGAATTCATGCGCCAGATGACCAATGCGACAAAAGGCGACAAGCTTACGATTGCGAACCTTAATTTCGTGATCAACACCTTTGCGATCGTACCCGAATCGCGCAGCAAATTGTACGAACTGTTGCTTGTTTTGCAGCGAAACCCGAACCTCAGGATCGATATTCAAGGTCATTTGTGCTGCAGTCCTAAAGATCATACCGATTTATCTACCAAACGCGCCAAAGCGATCTATCAATTCCTCGTGATGAACGAAATCGAAAAGTCGCGTCTGTCGTACAAAGGTTTGGGTACGACGGCGCCTTTGTTTCCGATTCCCGAGAAAAGCGAAACGGAACGCGCGGCGAACAGACGGGTCGAGATCGAGATTTTAGGGAATTGATTATTTTTTATTTCTATTATTTATTCATTGCTTCCGACAGGGAAGTCCGTATTCCAATAAAAAATAACAATAAAAAATTGTAATGAAATTCGCTTTCTTCTTCCTCTTTTCGATTTCATTCGGCTTTGCCCAAAATCAAACCGAAGTCTTTTTCGAATTCGACCACTACGACCTCGAACCTTCGCAACAGCAAAAACTCGACAGCTGGATCGTACAAAATCCGAAAGCCGAAGTGACGGGAATTTACGGGTATTGCGATCGCATCGGAACGCTCGAATACAATGATAGCCTTTCTGTAAAACGAGCCGAAACCGTAAAGGAATACCTCAAATCGAGCGAAATGGCTTTTGCCGATGATTTCGAACTCAAAGGATATGGCGAGAACTTCCTGCAATCGAAAACAAGGAGCGAGAACAGGAAAGTCGCGGTGAGGTACGCATTGGAAACGGATTCACAAACAATCAATCCAAGACCCAAAAGCGAGCTTCAGAAAACTATGGAGAAAGCGGTAGTCGGAGAAAAAATCCGTTTGCCCAACCTGAATTTTTTCAACATGAGCGACCAAATCGTGCCCAAATCGCGTGCGGTGCTTGGCGAATTGCTCGAAATCATGAAATCGAATCCTAAGCTTAAGGTGGAAATCCAGGGCCACATCTGCTGCCAAACCGTAAAAGAGCGCGATTACTCGTATGTTTCGACGATACGCGCCAAAGCGGTCTACAATTATTTGGTTCGCAACGGCATCGAGCCGGAAAGGCTTTCTTATAAAGGATACGGGGTTTCGCGTCCGTTGCATCCGATTCCCGAAAAGAACGAGAAAGAGCAGGACGAGAACAGGCGGGTGGAAGTGGAGATTCTTGGGAATTGAGTATTCTTTATTTTTATTGTTTATTATCGTTTGAGTGTGTCGATTCGGGCAAACAATGAAAATAAATAATAAATAATAAAACTATCTTTGCAGCCACAACACACAATCATGACAGACACTTCCAAACGCTACGCGCAACGCGGGGTTTCGGCCGAAAAAGAGGACGTTCACGCCGCGATAAAAAACATCGACAAAGGACTTTTTCCGAAAGCTTTCTGTAAAATCGTTCCCGATTATCTCACCGGCGACGGCAACTACTGTCTCGTGATGCATGCGGACGGCGCAGGTACGAAATCGGCTTTGGCCTATATGTACTGGAAGGAAACGGGCGATTTGTCTGTTTGGAAAGGCATCGCACAAGACGCGCTGATCATGAACATAGACGATCTTTTATGTGTGGGTGCGACTGATAACATCATGTTGTCGTCTACAATCGGACGCAATAAAAACCTGATCCCGGGCGAAGTTTTGGCCGCGATCATCAACGGAACCGAGGAACTCATCGAAGAACTCAAAAACTTTGGCGTGACGATCCATTCCACGGGTGGCGAAACGGCCGATGTCGGTGACCTTGTGCGCACGATCATCGTCGATTCTACGGTTACGGCGCGCATGAAACGTTCGGCGGTGATCGACAACGCAAGGATCAAACCCGGAGATGTGATCGTGGGTCTCGAATCGTTCGGGCAGGCGACTTACGAAAAATCGTATAACGGCGGAATGGGCAGCAACGGTTTGACTTCGGCCCGCCACGACGTTTTTTCGAAATACCTCGCCGAAAAATACCCCGAGAGTTTTGATGCGGCCGTGCCGTCGGATCTTGTGTATTCGGGCAACGTGAAATTGACCGATGCCGTAGAGGATTCTCCGATAGACGCAGGAAAACTAGTACTTTCGCCCACAAGGACATACGCTCCGATCATCAAGAAAATACTTTCAAAATATTATCCCGAAGACATTCACGGCATGGTGCATTGTTCGGGAGGCGCGCAGACGAAAGTGCTGCATTTCGTAGATAATGTCCATGTGATAAAAGACAACCTGTTTCCGGTTCCGCCTTTGTTCAAATTGATCCAGCAGCAATCCAAAACAGACTGGAAAGAAATGTATCAGGTGTTCAACTGTGGACATCGCATGGAATTGTACGTGCCCGAAGCGATTGCCGAAGACATCATCTACATCTCGAAATCGTTCAATGTCGATGCGAGGATCGTCGGACGCGTGGAATCGTACGAAGGAAAGAAACTTACGATCAATAGCGAGTTCGGGGAATTCGTTTATTAAATCCCATACGTTTTATGGCTTTCGATTTCGAACAGAACCTGATTCTCGAAGACGAGCGCGTGTTGCTTCGTCCGCTTGAGTTTTCGGATGTCGAAAACCTGCTGTATTTGTCTGAAAACGAGCCCGAACTTTGGAAATTTTCACTGGTTCGTGCCGGTGGCGGACGCGAACATTTGGAACATTACATCCGGATTGCTTTGGAAGCCCGTGAAAAGCATACCGAATTCCCGTTTATCGTATTCGACAAAACGACCAGCCGTTATGCCGGAAGCACGCGTTATTACGACATGAATTTTGGATTTTCGTCGCTTCAGCTCGGCTACACATGGTATGGCAAGGATTTTCAGGGAACGGGTCTCAACAAACACTGCAAATTCCTGTTGCTGCAATACGCTTTTGAGACTTTACGAATAGAGCGCGTCGAGTTCCGTGCCGATGCGTCCAATGAGAAAAGCATTGCGGCGATGAAAAGCATCGGTTGTACCGTCGAAGGGATTTTCCGCAGCCATCAACCCAAAGCCGAAGGAGGAAGACGCGACAGCATCGTGTTGAGCATCCTCAAATCCGAATGGGAAGCTACCGTAAAAGAAAACCTGAGTTCCAGACTATAACAATCAGCGCAATCCGCCGTCGATCTGACCTGTAAGTTTCATGGTCAAGTATACCAATACCGCAACGGCAAGGACCACTACGATACGCATCACCAGGTTTTTGTAATACAGTATCAGGTTTTCGTCTTTATTCGATTTTTGCCTGTTCAAAGTCACGAACAGCAAAATCGCGAGCGGAATGAAAGCCAAAAAGATTAAGGCAATACCGCCAGGCCAATGCATCAGCGAGAACAAAATCCCTAAAACAAGATTTGAAAGGAAAAATCCCGATCCGAGCGAAAGCCCGATCTTTTGGTTTTTTAAGCCGTTTGCAGGGAAAAAGTAGAACGAGAACGGAAAATAAATCAATCCCAAACAGCCCAAAGCCAAAATCAGTAGAAGGCTCGACCCGGGAATGTGGGCGATGCGCAGCAAAATTCCCAATAAAGACAAAGAGGCGAATGTGGTTTCCGTTTTCATATTGATGTTTGCGCAAATATAAGATTTCGGCTATATTCTTACAGAAATAATATCCGTCAATCGATTACCTTTACAAAAAAAATCACATGGAAATCACCGCTGGCAAAGGTATCGATAAATTGTTGTTCGGCATGAAGACGAGCCACGTCGAAACGCTTTTGGGCCGACCCGACCTGAACTTCAAGGACGACGACAAAAACGTCATTTACGTGTACAACGAATCACGTCTGCGCCTGACTTTTTATGAGGACGAGGATTTCCGTCTCGGGTATTTCATCTGTGCCAACCAAGAGGCCACGTTATCGGGCAGCAAAGTCATCGGCCAAACCGTCGAGGAAATCAAAAATACTTTGCCCAAGAGTTTCAAAACCTGGGAAACCGAGCGTTTCGACATTGCCACGAATCACTTCAATGAAGCGAATTGGCTGATTTTGCAAGAAGAATTCGGACACGTTTCGAAAGTCGAAATCGGTGCCGTGATAAACGACAAAGACGAATTGGAATGGGCTTTTAAAAGTTGATTACACGTCACTCCATAAAAAAATCCGGCATTGCGACCGGATTTTTTATTGTGATGTTGCGATGATTATTGTTTCTCCACAAGCTCGATTTCGAAAATGATGTTCGCATTCGGCGGGATCACGTTTCCGGCGCCTTTTTCGCCATAACCCAATTTAGATGGGATGAAAGCGACCAATCTGTCACCGAAGCCCATTTTTTCCAAAGCTTCGACAAATCCAGGAATCAATCCGCTTTTGTTGCCTGCGGTGAAAGGGAAAGGCTTGTATCCGCCTTGAGTGGCGCGTGCTTCGTCAAATCGGCCGTATTCTTTGGCTACCGATTCGAAATTGCTGTCGAAAAGCGAGCCGTCTTCCAAATATCCGGCGTAATAAATGAATACCTGTGTACCGTCGGCCGGTTTTACGCCCGTACCATTTTTGATGATTTTGTATTGCAAGCCGCTGTCGGTTGTCATTGCCGTAGCACGGATTCCGTCGAGAAATGTTTTCTTTGCAGTCTTAGCCGTAGCCGCTTTCTCATCGGCGATTTTCTTGGCAGCGGCTTCCTCTTCGGCTTTTTTCTTGTCCTCGGAAGATTTTTGGGCGAAGTAATTGCCGAAAATTTTGGCGGCATCGAATTTCTTGGCCTCTTTTCCTTTGCGGATGATCGTGACTTTGTTGATCACGTCGTCCTGAGCGATTGCATTCACGACGTCCTGACCTGTAACGACATGTCCGAAAACCGTGTGTTTGCCATTGAGCCAGCTGGTTTCTTTGTGTGTGATGAAAAACTGGCTGCCGTTCGTGCCAGGTCCGGCGTTGGCCATCGATAGGATGCCAGGCCCTGTGTGTTTGAGGTCGGCAACGATCTCGTCCTTGAATTTATAACCCGGATCACCCGAACCGTTACCAAGCGGATCACCGCCCTGGATCATGAAATCCTTGATCACGCGGTGGAATTTCAATCCGTCGTAAAACGGTTTTCCTTTGTATTTTTCGGCTACCATAGGATTGTTTCCTTCGGCCAACGACACGAAGTTCGCCACGGTTACCGGAGTTTTTTGGTATTCGAGTTGCAACAGGATCTTGCCTTTCGAAGTTTCTATTTCGGCAAAAATTCCCTCGTCGGGCTTGGCTGCAGGACTCGCAGTCCCTTTTTTGTTTTGGGCCTGCATCATCGTGACCGACAACAGCAGGAAAAGCATCGCTTTAAGTTTCATTTCGTTGGTTTTAAGTGTGTAAGATTATTTTCGGGTTGATGGTTGGTCTTCGTTCTTGATCAATTCGACTTCGAAAACAAGGTTCGCATTCGGCGGAATGATGCCACCCGCGCCGGCCGCTCCGTATCCCATTGTCGACGGGATGAAAAGCACCGCCTTGTCTCCGTAAGATAATTGCGACATGCCTTCTTTGAATCCCGGGATGAGTTGTCCTTGCGGTCCGTATACGAAACGCATCGGCAAATAACCGCCGCCTTGTTCGCGCGCCTGTTCGTATTTTCCGTAAGCTTCCGCAACCGAAATGATGTTGCTGTCGAACAGCAAACCATTTTCGAGATAGCCGGCATAATTCATGAACGTCAACGTACCGTTGGCGGGTTTTTCGCCCGAACCCTTTTTGGTGATCAGGAATTCTACACCCGAAGGCAATTTGGTGGCTTTGGCACGCAATGCGGTCAACTCGGCTACTTTTTTATCGATGACGGCCTTGTACTTTTCGGTGTAAATTTTTTGGTATTCGGCGGCTACTTCGGCTTGCTTTTTCTGGTTGTCGAGCTCTTTCGAGAAATAGTCGCGGAAGGTTTTCGACGCATCGAAACGCTTTGCCGCTTCTCCTACACGCACGATTTTCACCGATTCCATCACATCGTTTTGTCCGATGGCATCGACTACATCCTGGCCCGTAACGACATATCCGAAAACCGAATGGCGTTGGTCGAGTTGAGGCGTCGGCAAATGCGTGATGAAGAATTGGCTGCCGTTCGTGCCCGGTCCGGCGTTGGCCATGGATAAAGTCCCGGCGCGGTCGTGCTTCAGGTCGGCGTTGAACTCGTCGCTGAATTTGTAACCCGGTCCGCCCGATCCGTCGCTAAGCGGGTCACCGCCTTGGATCATGAAGCTCGGAACGACGCGGTGGAATTTCAATCCGTCGTAAAACGGCTTGCCTTTGAATTCATCCGAACAGAATGCATTTTTGCCTTCGGCCAACGTCACGAAGTTCGCGACGGTCACAGGTGCTTTCTGGTATTCGAGTTCGCACAGGATTTTGCCTTTGTTGGTCGTGATTTCGGCGTAAAGCCCATCGGCGAGGTCACTTTTTTCGTGTTTACAGGAAGTCAGCGAAACGGAAATCGCGAAAAGCGCGAGAAACAGTTTTTTCATTTATTCGGAAGTCGTTTGGTTTTCGGGCTTGATATCGGTAAGTGTGACCGTACAAATCAAAGGTTGGTTGTGGCCGATGCGTCTGTTGTCGCCGTGGTAGCCGTAACCCATGTGCGACGGAAACAGAAATTTCACGGTTTCGTTCTTGTGCATGAGCTTGATGCCGTGACGCAATCCCATCATGATTTTCTGCTCTTTGTCTACGTGGTATTCCTGCGGACGCAATTCGAGTTCGGAGTAGATGATATTGCCGTCGAGGTCGCTCAATTCGTAATTGAAATACGCGATATCGCCTTTTTTGGGACGGATCGTATCGGTCGCATTTTGTTTGATGTACGTGTAATAATACCCTTTTTTAGACCCGATATATTTTTGGTTCGGATTGCTTTTGATGATCGAATCGATCTTGCCTTCCTCGCCCGCGATGAGTTTTTTGTTGCGCTCGGCAGATTCCTTCATGAACGTGCCCTCGCTGTGCGAAACCGGACGTCTTGCCTGTTGTTGGCTGCAGCAGGCCGCAAAGACCGAAAGCAACAACAGTAAAAGTATTTTGTGGTTTTTCATAGGTTTCAGATTGAAATTTGGGAAATCAAACCCTCGAATTTATGAATCGTTTCCTGTAGTGAGGTCAACGATTTTCCGCCGGCCGCGTTGATGTGTCCGCCTCCGTTGAAATGCTCGCGTGCGAACTGGTTCACGTCTACGTCGCCTTTTGAACGGAACGAAATCTTGATGATGTTCTCGTCTTTATGTTCGATGAAAATCGCCGTCATGACAATACCTTTAAGACTCAGGCCGTAATTTACGATGCCTTCGGTGTCGCCTTTCACATATCGGAAATCTTCCAATTCCTGTGCCGAAAGCGAGGTGTAACTGGTTTTTTTGTTAGGGATGATCTTGAGGTTCTGGAGTGCGCGTCCAAGCAATTGCAAACTGTTGTACGTATTGCTGTCGTAAACCGAATTGTGGATGTAACCGTTCTCCACACCCAAATCGATAAGGTCGGCCACGATGCGGTGCGTCTTGCTTGTCGTCGACGGAAATCGGAACGAACCCGAATCGGTCATGATGCCGCAATAAATGCATGTCGCGATCGTCTTGTCGAGCAAATCGGCTTTTCCGAGACCCAAAATGAAATCGTACACCATCTCGCAAGTCGAACCGTAAGACGTATTCGAAAAGGTGTAAGTCGCATAATCGTCGGGTTTTTGATGGTGATCGATCATGATGAACGTCGCTTTGAGCCTGGCGAGCGTATGCTCCATTTCGCCCGTGCGATGCAACGCGTTGAAATCTAAAGTGAACACGATGTCGGCTTTCTCGAGGATTTCCGAAACGGCTTCCTTGTCTTTTTCGAAAATTTTTACGGTTTCCGACGACGGGAGCCACGCCAGGAAATCGGGAAATTCGTTAGGCGCGATCACAACCGGCTTTTGCCCAAGTTTTTTGAGAAAATGATACAATCCCAAAGTCGAGCCCATGGCGTCTCCGTCTGGACTGCGATGCGGAATGATGGCAATGTTTTTTGGGGAAGCCAATAAGGCGTTGATTTCCTGAAAATCGCGTTCGTTCATAGGGTGCGAATTTACAGTTTTTTCATAATTAGTGGCCGGCTTTTATCAATTCATTGTGAGATAAAAAGTCCGAGCCAAACCGCGGCCAATCCTACGATTACACTGGCTGCGATGTAGACGAATGCCAATGCGCCGTTTCCGGTTTGCATCAGCGCGATATTTTCATGCCCGAAAGTCGAAAAGGTTGTGTATCCGCCACAAAATCCGGTTACGAGAAACCATTTGTAGCCCGAATCGACAAGGCCGTTTTTTTGCAATTGGCCCAAAAAGAGCCCGATAATGAAACAGCCGATAACGTTCGTGACCAAAGTCGCCCACGGGAAAACCGACTGGAAATAGCGGTTCACGAAAATTGCGGTAAGATAACGCAACACGCTTCCGATGGCGCCTCCTAAAGCGACGAGAAGCATGTTTCTTACCATCAGTTCTTGGCCGTTGCGATCACGAAATTGAGTTTGAGCTTGACACCGATCTGCATCAAATCGACCAAATCCTGAACCTGAAGATCGGCCGGAATCCGGATCACGACGTTTTTGTCGCCTGAATTCTGTACACGCGCCGCGAGTTCCATTTCGAGTTGGTCGAAAGGCACTTCTTCTTTATTGAGGAAATAGTGTTTTTCGGGTGTGACGGATAGTGTCAAATGATCCTTTTTCGTCGTTTCGGTCGATTCGGCTTTGGGAAGCGTCAACTTGATCACGTTCGGGTTGGCCAGCGTCGAGATGATGAGGAAAAACAGGAACAAAAAGAACATGATGTCGCTCATCGAGGCCGAGAACAACTCGGGATGGAAACGCCTTTTTCTTTTAATTGCCATCTGGAGACTGGATTACGTTAATGATTTCGAGGGTTTGAGCTTCGGCTTTGACCGTAAAACCATCGATGACCATGTTGTACAAATGGTAGCCCGAATAAGCGATAACACCTACTACAAGACCGGCTCCCGAAGAGATCATTTTTTCGTAAAGACCTCCCGAAATCGTCTGGATATTCAAATTACCCGTAGTCGAAATCGAGTGGAAAATCTTGATGACCCCGGCAATCGTTCCGATGAATCCGAGGATTGGCGCTACACCCGAAATCAAACCTAGATAACCAAGGCCTTTTTCCATTTTGGCGATCTCGATGTTCGCGGTTTTTTCCATTGCGGATTCGATTTCGGAAATCGGGCGTCCGATGGTCTGGATGCCTGATTTCAGGATGGCTGCCGTTGAATTTCCGTCGCGGCTGCACAACATCAACGCATTGTCGATGCGGCCCGCGCGCAATTGGGTTTTCACTTCGTTGAGTAAATTCGGGTCTTGCTTGCCTAGCTTTTTTATGGTCATGGCGCGTTCGATGATCACGTAGATGCAGAAGAAAAGCAACAGGATCAACGGATAGATCATCGCTCCGCCTTTAAGGACGAAATCAAGGTAAGATACGTTTTCGGTAACGGCTACAGTAGCAGCTCCGGCGGCGTTTTGTGCGGCAGCAGTAGTGTCTTGTACTGTTTGTGGATCTTGGAGCAGCAAAGTGAGGAATTGCATAGAAAAATATCGGTTTTAATTTGTCTTGAACAAAAATGCACATTTTTTAAACGGGCAAATTTGCGCTTTAGTGTTTTTTATTAACGGATTGTTGTTGGTAAGGTTAACGTGCTAAGTGGACGAGTAGTATATTTTGGGGCATTTTTGGGAAATTGGATGATTTTTGGGAGTCGACATTTGTCAAACGTCAACCAGTTTCCGAAACGTCAAATTAATCCTCGCATCCATCACTTTCATCGACTTCGGAATCGCATGCTGCCAATTTTGCTGGGTTTTTCCTTTCATGACCAAAAGGCTTCCGTTCTCAAGTAAAAGCGAAACGGTTTCATTATCTTTTTTGTGTTTGAAAGAAAATTTGCGTTCGGCTCCCAAGCTTACCGATGCGATAGCCCATTCCTTTTCGATTTCAGGCTCGTCGTCGCTGTGCCAACCCATGCTTTCCGATCCGTCGTGGTATAAATTGAGAAGGCAGGAATTGTAGGTTTCTCCCGAAATTTCTTCGCATGATCGCTTCAATTCGAGCAATTCCGATGTCCAGGGCAAAGCGGTTTTGGTGGTTTTGGAATAGGTGTATTCGAACGGTTTGTCGCCGTACCAAGCGGTTTCGCGTTTCGTGACGATGCGTTTTCCGAAGATGACCACTTCATCGTTTTTCCAATCGATGGTTCGCAGCAACGCTTCAAAATACACGTCGGGATTTGGAATGACTTTGCCGTAATAATTGGCGACCCCGTCTTTCGGCAACAGGTTTTCCATCACTTGAAGATCGATTGCCTGAAGGCTTCAATGAGTTTTTTGCCTTCGGATTCGTCCGAAAACGTAATGTTGATGCTCAATGCTTTCTTTCCGAAAACCCTTGCGAACGTTACCGTCGAAAGCGAATAAGTCGCATCGAGCGTGACTTTCGAGGTGAAGATCGCGAATTTTTTACCGCTTATCGTTTCTTCTGATTCGGTCGTCGTTCCTGAACCCGGCAATTGCTGGTTGACCATTTCGGTGAGGTCTTTTTTGGCCGATCGCAGCGCTTCGACATAGTTTCCGTCCTTGGATTCGTCGAAATCTTCCCAATACGATTGGATGTTGTGCGACGGGTCTTTTTCGTAGGCGAGCAGCATATCCTGTTGTTCGGTCTGCATTTTTTTGTAGCCCGGCGGAATCGAAATCGTCCATCCGAATTCCTTAAAAGTGAGCGTCGTGGGTTTGTCCTGAGCGAGTCCGAACTGCAAAACCGACACGAAAAGCAAGGTGAAAAGTGTCTTCATAGTGCAATAATAACGCATATCACGTGCATTTGGGCTTGAAAACCCTAGTGTTAAGAAAAATTTATGCGAGGGTTTGGCAATCTAAAATGTTGAAGTATTTTTGCACATGCAACACAACGTCCTTATCCTTGACTTCGGATCGCAATACACACAACTGATTGCGCGCCGCGTTCGCGAGTTGAACATCTTCTGCGAAATTTTTCCTTACAACCATTTTCCCGACGACTTATCGAGCTACAAAGCGGTAATCCTTTCCGGAAGCCCGTTTTCTACGCGTGCCGATGATGCGCCACATCCCGACTTGTCGCAAATCCGCGGCAAGATGCCGTTGCTCGCCGTTTGTTACGGAGCGCAATATCTGGCCCATTTCAACGGTGGCGAAGTCGGCGCTTCGAGTACACGTGAGTACGGTCGCGCCAATTTGTCTTTCATTAAAGAAGACGAAGCGTTTTTTGCCGATGTGCCGATGAATTCCCAAGTGTGGATGTCGCATTCCGACACGATCAAGAAACTGCCGACAGGCGCAGTCAAGCTTGCGAGTACGCACGATGTCGAGAATGCCGCTTACAAGATCGAAGGCGAAACGACTTATGCGATCCAGTTCCATCCTGAAGTATATCACTCGACCGACGGAAAGAAAATGCTCGAGAATTTCCTCGTCAAAATCGCACAAGTCCCGCAAAACTTTACACCTAATGCTTTTGTCGACGAAATCGTGGCCGAACTCAAAGAGAAGATCGGCAATGACAAAGTCGTACTCGGATTGTCCGGCGGAGTCGATTCTACGGTCGCCGCAGTACTTCTGAACAAAGCGATCGGCGATAACCTCTACTGTATTTTCGTCAACAACGGATTGCTGCGCAAGAAAGAGTTCGAAAACGTTCTGCACCAATACAAAGACATGGGACTCAACGTGAAAGGCGTTGACGCTGGCGATAGATTTTTGGGTCAGCTCGAAGGCATTTCCGACCCGGAAACAAAAAGAAAAACCATCGGTCGCGTGTTCATCGAGGTTTTCGACGACGAAGCGCATCTTTTGACCGACGTGAAATGGCTTGCCCAAGGCACGATTTATCCCGACGTGATCGAATCGGTTTCGGTAAAAGGTCCGTCGGCAACGATCAAATCGCACCACAATGTCGGCGGTTTGCCCGATTTCATGAAACTCAAGATCGTCGAGCCGCTTCGTATGCTTTTCAAGGACGAAGTGAGACGCGTCGGTAAAACTTTGGGTATCGATCCTGAGCTTTTGGGGCGTCACCCGTTCCCTGGTCCAGGTTTGTCTATCAGGATTTTAGGCGATATCACGAAAGAAAAAGTTCGTATCTTGCAAGAGGTCGATGCCGTTTTTATTGACGGTTTGAAATCTTGGGGATTGTACGACAAGGTATGGCAAGCCGGAGCGATCCTGCTTCCCGTGGACAGTGTCGGCGTAATGGGAGACGAAAGAACCTACGAAAAAGTAGTCGCCCTGCGTGCCGTGGAATCCACAGATGGCATGACCGCCGATTGGGTACATCTTCCTTACGAATTCCTGATGAAAGTCTCCAACGACATCATCAACAAGGTCAAAGGCGTGAACCGCGTCGTATACGACATCAGTTCCAAACCGCCGGCCACGATAGAATGGGAGTAATCTAAACCATTACATTATGAGAAAAGCAATTCTGATTCTACTACTCGCAATCGCCCCGAATCTTTTCTCTCAAAATCAAGATGGACAGGAAGTCCGGATCGTCAATCATCAAGTGCTGATGGGCGAGACGGTCAAGATGCTGTCCAAAAAGTATCTCGTGCCTCCGTCGGAAATCTACCGCCTCAATAAGTTCGCGGTAGACGGCATCAGCCAAGGCATGGTGTTGCGTATACCGGTTCCGGTGAAAGACGAACCTATAAAAGAGGAATCCGTCAAGCAAGAACCGGTAGCCGAACAAAAATCGGTCAGGGAAGCCGTTGCGGAAACCCCGGCGCCTGTGCGGTCGCAAGAGCCTGTGTCGGAAACGCCAAAAGAAACCGACGTAGCTGTGTCTGCATCGGATGCCCCGATTTCGCACCGCGTCGGGCCAGGAGAAACGCTTTCCGGTCTTGCGCGCCAATACAATGTTTCGGCCCAGGCAATCAAAGACGCCAATCCGAAAGTCGCCAAAAGAGGGCTTCAAGCCGACGAGAACATCAAGATCCCAGTTTCGGGCGGTGTGGTGCCGTCGAATGAAAGTGCGACGTTCTCTACATCGGCTCCGGCCAATTCCGACGCATCGTCATCGGTTGCGACGGGAGAAACGATCAAACACAAAGTGGAACCCGGTGAGACGCTGATTGGGCTTTCCCAAAAATATAACGTAAGCGTCGACGTTATAAAAAGGCAGAATTCACGCATTTTGGCGCGGGGTTTGCAGGCGGGACAAGTCATAAAAATTACGCCGGAGTAAGTTTAAGGCTTATCTTTGACGAACCAATAAAGCAACATACGTTATGAAGTACTTTTTTTTATTGTTTTTCGCTTTTGCTTGCGTTGATGCGGCTTCGGCCCAGGATTACGTGAAGCACAAGGTATCCAAATCGGAAACAGTTACCCAAATCGCAAAAAAGTACAACGTCACCCCGTTCGATATCTATCGGCTGAATCCGGATGCCCAGAACGGGCTTAAGGAAAACGATATGCTGTTGATTCCGTCCGTTAAAGGAACGGGCAAATCGAAACCGCGCACGCATCTCGTCGAACAAGGAGAAACGCTTTACAGCATCGCCAGAAAATACGACGTGAACGTAAAAGATCTCGAAAAGGTCAATGCCGATATCGTCAAAGGCGGACTCAAAAAAGGCCAGACCATCAGCATTCCGGGTGGAACGGTTGATGCAGTGGCGACGACATCGGAAACAAAAATCGAAAAGGTAGTCGCAACTGCCAATATGCACATCGTGCAAGCTGGCGAGACCAAATTTTCGATCGCAAAAAAATACCATCTTTCGGTAGCCGAACTGGAGAAGCAAAATCCTTCGATCACATCGGGACTTCAAACCGGAATGACGCTTCGTGTGGCTTCTGAAACACGTACGGGAAATGCATCGGAACCAATTGCGGAAAGACCAAAACCTGCGATCCAGGAAATCACCGTACCCGCAAAAACAGAGACCGAAGTCGTGCGCAAGCCTGTCAGGACGGGTTATGCAAATTACGAAGTCAAATCCGGCGAAACCCTTTTCGGATTGGCCAAAAGCTTCAATTTGTCTGAACAACAACTGATTGACCTGAATCCGACGCTCAAAGACGGCGTGAAAACGGGTATGATCCTCAAAGTGCCGAGCAAAGGTTCGATCGCCGCAGCCGAAACGCGCAAGGATTATACAGATTTGACCAAAGTGGCCAAAGGCGGTGACAAGAAAAAACTGGTATTGCTGCTTCCGTTCAACGCGGCGAAAATCAGTGCCGACACGACAAAAGCGACCGCGGAACGGCTTAAGAAAGACGCGTTCCTGAACCTGACGCTCGATTTTTATTCGGGTGCTTTGATGGCAATCGATTCGGCCAAGACTTTGGGATTGAATATAGACGTCAAAATTTACGATTCCGAAGAGAGCAAGGCTTCGTCTAAAGTGATCGATATCATCCGAGCGAACGAACTCAAGAATGCTGATGCGGTCATCGGACCGTTTTACCAACAACACGTAGAAAAAGCCGCCGAAGAACTCAATGCGGCCAATGTTCCCGTGATTTCGCCTTTGTCTAAAGAGAGCGCTAAAAAGTTCAGCAACCTGTATCAGGCTATGCCGAGCGAGCAATACACAAAAAAAATGGTGTTGGATTTCATGGTGGGAAAAGGTGCGAACATCGTCGTGGTCAGCGATCCGAAAAGGACGTCGAACCGCGAGTTCATCACGACAAATTATCCCGATGTGAAGTTTGCTGAAGTCGATCCGTCGGGTTCGGTTTCTGCCGACAAACTGCGCGCTTTGCTTGTGAAGGACAAACAAAATTATGTGGTTTTGGATACCGAAAAGACAGGGATGATCCTAGCCACGACCAATCTTTTGCTCAATGAAGTGGCGAATTTCAAAATCCAACTCGTCATCATCGAACCGAACGAAACGCTCGATTTCGAAGAGATCTCGATGAAGCGCCTCACGGTTTTGAAACTCGTGTATCCTTCGATGACGCGCGATAACGATTCGGCTTCTGCCCAAGGTTTTCGCGATGCGTTCAAGGCCAAGAACCGCGTGTTCCCGAACCAGTTCGCCACAAGAGGTTTCGACGTGACCTTCGATACGATGTTGCGTCTTTCGCAAGGAAAATCGTTTGCCGATTCGGCAGCCGAACAGAAAACGGAACAAGTCGAAAGTAAATTCGACTACACACCAAAAGACGGCGGTTTCGTAAACAAAGGAATTTATATTTTGCAATATAACGAAGACCTTAGTGTCAAGGAGGTAGAATAATGACTTCAAAAGTGACTTATCTGGGCGATTTGAGAACGTCGTCGGTGCATATACAATCGGGAAGCGAAATCCTTTCGGATGCTCCCAAAGACAACAACGGTAAAGGTGAAGCGTTTTCGCCTACCGATACGGTCGCCAACGCACTGGCAAGCTGCATGCTTACCGTGATGGGCATCAAAGCGCGAACGATCGATGTCGATTTCACGGGCGCGACTGCCGAAGTGACCAAACACATGCAGGCCGAACCACGAAAAATCTCGAAAATCGAAGTGCATCTCGACATGAAGATCGCAGCCGACGAGAAGACCAAAACCATCCTCGAGCGCACGGCTTTGACGTGTCCGGTATATTTGAGTCTGCATCCGGACATCGAGAAAATCGTGACCTTCCGTTGGGGTAGTTGATAACTTTTTTGGTTGATTCTTAGAGTATTGGTCGTAATTTCCTATACTTGTCTTATAACCAATAAAGAATTATTATGTTCAAGAACCCTTTTTCTTTTGAAGGCCGCATCCGTAGAATGGAGTACGGCTTGAGTCTGATCCTTTACATCATCGTGTATTATTCGTTGCTTTTCGGTAGCGGTATGCTTACCGGAAACCCGTCAACTGTAGGAAGCATCGTGCTGTTCGTGGTCATCATCCCGCTCATCTGGTTTATGATTGCCCAAGCGGCCAAGCGTTGCCATGACCGTGGAAACAGCGGCTGGTGGCAATTGATTCCGTTCTACGGTCTTTGGTTGTTGTTCGCCGACGGAGAGTATGGCGAAAACGCTTATGGTCCGAACCCAAAAAACCAAGGCAACGGAAATGAAGTGGAGCAAATTGGATCTGCGGAATAAGCGGTCCTTTGTTTGATATTTTAAAGTCCTTCGATCCGGAGGACTTTTTTGTTGGGATAAGGTTGATAACTTTCAACGTAGTCGCATTTTCCACGAAACGGATTTTCCTAAACTTGCACAAACCAAACCTATGTTCCGCAATCCTTTTTCTTTTTCGGGCCGAATCAGAAGGCTCGAGTACGGCTTTAGCCTGCTTGTCGTTCTCGGTGTCGTCATGTTCGGGTCTTTGCTCATGTTCGGGTTGGCTACTCTAAGCGTATGGTTTCTCGTCGTATCTCCTTTCCTGATTTTCGGAACGATGTGGTTCCGGATCGCACAAGCCGTCAAGCGTTCACACGACACGGGTTACAGCGGTTGGTGCATCCTGATCCCGTTTTTCGGACTGTATCTTTTGTTTGCCGACAGTCAATATGGCGAAAATCGCTACGGGTATAATCCGAAGAACATCGGCAACCACAAAGGCGAGATGGACGACATCGGATCAGACTCTTATTCGGCCTGATGCAACAGCCAAACTACAAAGAACAACTGCTCAAACTGGCCTATGCCAAGATGCCTTACGGAAAGTACGAAGGCCGATACCTGTCTGACCTTCCCGAGTATTACGTAATCTGGCTCAAGAACAACCGTTTGCCCAACAGTACGTTAGGTCGCCAGGTGCTCGAGGTTTACGAGTTGAAAGTCAATGGGATGGAAGGCATCCTTCGCGATTTGCGCCAACGATTCCCAAAGCCTTAAATTTGGATAGAATTGTGAATTTCCGATTGAGGAATCTCAATTTAAAAACGTACTTTTGCCCCGTTTTTGACAGAACAAAAACAATACAACACAACTGCATTTACGATTTATGAACCAAACGAAATATATTTTTGTTACCGGCGGTGTGACATCTTCCCTCGGAAAAGGGATTATAGCGGCGTCGCTTGCAAAACTATTACAAGCCCGCGGTTACCGCACGACTATCCAGAAATTCGATCCGTACATCAACGTCGATCCGGGAACTTTGAATCCTTACGAGCACGGTGAATGTTACGTGACCGATGACGGAGCCGAAACCGACCTCGACCTCGGCCATTACGAAAGATTCCTCAACGTGCCGACTTCACAGGCAAACAACGTGACGACAGGGCGTGTTTACCTTTCGGTCATCGAGAAGGAGAGAAGAGGCGAATTCCTGGGCAAGACCGTCCAAGTCGTGCCTCACATCACCAACGAAATCAAGGAACGTATGCAATTGCTCGGCAATTCGGGCAATTACGACATCGTGATTACCGAGATTGGCGGAACGGTCGGTGACATCGAGTCGCTTCCGTACATCGAATCGGTGCGCCAGTTGATCTGGGATTTGGGCGAAAGCAACAGCATCGTGATCCATTTGACGCTCGTGCCTTATTTGGCCGCAGCCGGAGAATTGAAAACGAAACCGACCCAACACTCGGTAAAGACCTTGATGGAAAGCGGAATCAAAGCCGACATCCTCGTTTGCCGTACCGAACACGAACTTTCGGACGAATTGCGTCAGAAAATGGCGTCGTTCTGTAACGTTTCGCGCGATTCCGTGATCCAATCGATTGACGTTTCGACGATTTACGAAGTGCCGAACCTGATGCTTGAAGAAGGTTTGGATGTGGTCACACTCAAGAAATTGAACCTTCCGAAGAAGAATACACCGGATTTGAAAAACTGGAACGTATTCCTTCAGCATCTGAAAAATCCGAAACATGTCGTGAACATCGGCCTTATCGGAAAATATGTGGAGTTGCAGGATTCGTACAAATCGATTCTCGAAGCGTTCATCCACGCAGGTGCGGCCAACGAGACGAAAGTGAACGTGGTTTCGGTGCACTCCGAATATATAGACGCCCACAATGTAGGCGAAAAATTCAAGGATCTCGACGGCGTTCTCGTCGCTCCGGGATTCGGCGAAAGAGGAATCGAAGGAAAGATCGAAGCCGTGCGTTATGCGCGTGAGAAAAACATCCCGTTCTTTGGTATTTGTCTCGGAATGCAGATGGCCGTCATCGAATATTCGAGAAACGTGCTTGGTTTGAAGGATTCGAATTCTACCGAAATGAACGAAGGCACGGCCAACCCGGTCATCGATTTGATGGAAGAGCAGAAGACCGTGACCGACAAAGGCGGAACGATGCGTCTCGGTTCATGGAAGTGCGACATCAAAGACAATACGTTGGCGCGTATGATTTACGGGAAAGCGCAAATCGAGGAACGCCATCGCCACCGTTACGAATACAATGGGGAATATGCCGAATCGCTTGAAAAATCAGGTTTGAAATCGTCGGGGATCAATCCGGATACGGGATTGGTCGAAATCGTCGAGTTGCCGAACCACCCGTTTTTCATCGGCGTACAATACCATCCGGAATATAAAAGTACAGTAGCCAACCCGCATCCGCTTTTCGTGAGCTTTGTCGAGGCTACGGTGAAAGCAAAAAAGAAGTAAATAAGCGCACGCTTTTCGTGCATTGCAAATGGAACAAAAAAAGTTTGACCTGAGTTCGATGATCGGCTTCGCGCTGATTTTCGGCATTTTGTTGTGGATCATGTACCAGAACCAGCCTTCGGAAGCCGAAATAAAGGCCGAGAAAGCGAAGAAGGGACAGATCGAAAAAGCCAAGAAAGCCAACGAATCCAAAGTCGCAAAAGCGGATGAAATCGCCGCCGACACGACCGCAACCGATTCTTCGAAACTCGCCGCCTTGAAAGGTACTCTGGGGAGTTTCGCGTATTCGGCTACATTGCCTTCGGCCACGAATGCGACCACGACACTTGAGAATGATTTGGTGAAACTCGTGATTTCGAACAAAGGCGGTTACCTCAAAGAAGCCATCCTCAAGAAATACGAGCGTTTCCAGAAAGGTTCGGGACAACTTGTGGAACTCGTCAACAAGAACAACGCGAGCCTGAATTTGCAATTGCACACGACAGACAACCGCGTGCTCGACACGAAAAACATGTATTTCGAGCCGACCGTGACCAAAATCGGCGACAGCCAGGTGCTCACATTGCGTCTTAAAGCCGGTGCCGAACAATACCTCGAATACCGTTACGTGTTGAAACCGAACGATTATATGCTCGATTTCGACATCCGTTCGCAAGGTCTGGCCAAAGTGCTTAATACGTCGAAACCCGTCGATTTGAATTGGGATTTGAAGACGTACCGCAACGAGAAGAGTGTTTCGTACGAAAACCGTTATGCCGAGATCATCTATGAGTACGATGGCGGAAAAGACGATTACCTTGGTCAGGGAAAAGACAAGAAAGAAACGGTTGAAGATGTGACCTACGCAGCCTTCAAACAACATTTCTTTACCTCGATACTTTTGACCAAAACACCGTTCAAATCGGTAGATTTCGTGTCGGATAACCTTGTAGAGGATGAAAAAACCGATACCACGTTCACCAAGCAATTCCGCATGAAAGCGCCTTTGGCGTTCAACAGCGCAGGCGAGCTCGACTATAAAATGAACTGGTATTACGGTCCGGCCGATTATAAATTATTGGATTCTTACGATCGTAATTTGGACGAAATCATTCCGCTCGGATGGGGAATTTTCGGCTGGATCAACAAATTGATTTTCGTGCCTTTGTTCGGATTCCTCGGATCGTTCATCACATACGGCATCGCAATCATCATCTTTACGCTTCTGATCAAATTGGCCATGTCGCCGATTACGTACCGTTCGTTCTTATCGCAGGCCAAAATGCGCGTGTTGCGACCTGAAATTGCCGAGCTTAACGAAAAATTCAGCAAAGATCCGATGAAGCGTCAGCAGGAAACGATGGCGTTGTACAACAAGGCCGGCGTGAATCCGCTTGCAGGCTGTATTCCCGCGTTGATCCAGTTGCCTTTCGTGTATGCGTCGTTCCAGTTTTTCCCGTCGGCCATTGAATTGCGTCAGAAAAGTTTCCTTTGGGCAAACGACCTTTCGTCTTTCGATGAAGTAGCCAAATTGCCGTTCAGAATCCCGGTTTACGGCGATCACGTGAGTTTGTTCCCGATTTTTGCGGCGATTGCGATTTTCTTCTACATGAAGATGACTTCGGGCGACCAAGCCATGACGCAACCGACACAGGAAGGTATGCCCGATATGAGCAAAGTCATGAAGATCATGATTTACCTATCGCCACTGATGATGTTGTTGTTCTTCAACAATTACGGATCGGGCCTTTCGTTGTACAACTTCATCTCGAACTTGGTAACGATCGCGATCATGTTTGTCATCAAGCGATATGTAGTCGACGAGCAGAAAATCCACCTGCAAATCCAGGAGAACAAGAAAAAGCCGAAAGCACAAGGTAAGTTCCAAAAGCGCATGCAGGAATTGATGGAACAGGCCGAAGCCCAAAAGGCGGCACAGAAAAAGAAATAAGACAACTTACAAATAAAAAAGCTTCCCGTTTGAGGAAGCTTTTTTGTTTTATTCGAGATATAGAAATTACAAGCCCGGAAGCAATCCCTTGTCGATGACATGTATAATGCCGTTCCAAGCCTGGATGTCACGTGTCGCGGTGCCGGTAAAGTTAGCGGTGCGATCCTGAACGTCGGTGATTTTCTTTCCTCCACCCGTATTTTGGATGGTAAAGTTTTGACCCGAAAGCGTCAGATAAGTACCGTCGGTCAATTGTGTATAGAATTTGTTCTGTCCTCCAAGAAGGTGATACGAAAGCAATTCCTCAAGGTCGTCCGCAGGAATGTCTCCATAGTTGTTTACATCCAAGTCATTGAGCAACGTATTCATTCCGTTATTGTTTGGTGCAAATAACGTGAACGGATATTGATTGCCAGTTCCCGAAAGCGTTGCGATGAATTGTGAATCGGCATCAAAAGACAGGGCTGCCAATAGCGATGACAAATCGGCATTGGCTTGCAGGTGTGTTACGATGGTAGGCAATGGGATCACCTTGTCTACGATATGGATTCGCCCGTTCGAAGCACGTACGTTGGCGGTTGTTATCGCAGAAACGCCGTTTAGTTTTATTCCCGGATCGGTCTTGACGTAAAGGCTGATCGCCGACGATTCCGACGCCGGTCCGTGTGCCAGAGTTCTTCGGTAACCAGTAACCAATTCGTCCAGTTGGACGTCTGAATTCAATATGTGGTTCAACACGATTTCTTTAAGTAAGGCAACAGGTACGGCGTTGATATTCGCGTATCCGTTTTCGATAAGGAACTGATCGAAAGCTCCATTGGTCGGTGCAAGCACGGTGTAATCACCTGATCCGGTTAACAGGTTGTCGACGCCTGCTATTTGGGCTGCCGTAACAAATGTAGTGAGACCGTTTCCGTTGGCTGTTGTCGCGAGATTTTCGTAAGAACTCCCTCCGCCATCATCACTACCGCACGAGGTCAAGGCGACGCTCGCGAATAGAGTCAAGAACAGACTCTTGAAAAGCATTGATTTTCTCATAGCACTAAAATTTAAGGTTATTAATAGGGTAAAACTAAATATTTCGGGTGGTAAAAACTTTAAAATTTTATTAAAACAAGGGTTGTTTACCTTTGTGGCACGGTTGTTAAAATAAAATCGGACGAATTCAGTTATATCATAAAACCAAAAATATCGAGCATGAAATTCCTGTGTAGCAGTATCTTTTTCTTTGTCGTTTTGTTCAATGGCGTATCGATTGCCCAAGAAACCAATAAGTTGGATTCGAATGGAAAGAAACACGGCTTGTGGAAAGGAGTGTATGAAGAATCCCAGCGCCCAAGGTACGAAGGCACTTTCGACCACGGAAAAGAAACGGGAACCTTCAAGTTTTTCGACGACACGAAAGCCGGTTCGCTTATAGCGACACGCGAATTCAAGGCAGACGGATCGGCCTACAACACGTTCTACAACCAGAAAGGCAGCAAAGTGAGCGAAGGCAAGCTCGTGAACAAACAATACGAAGGCGAGTGGAAGTACTATCATGAAAATTCACCTGCGATCATGACGCTCGAGAATTACAAGAACGGCAAGCTCGTGGGTAAACGCACCGTATATTATAAGAACGGAAAATTAGCCGAAGAAGCCAATTACAAAGACGGAATCAAAGACGGCTCTTATAAAAAATACGCCGAGAACGATAAAAGCGTCGTACTCGAAGAAGTCACTTTCGTAAACGGAAAAGAGCAGGGCGAGGCGATCTATCGCAACCCCGATGGCACGCTTGCTTCGAAAGGTCGTTACGAAAACGGCGAGAAAAAAGGCACTTGGGAATTCTATGAAAACGGCAAGCTTAAGAAAAAAGAAAAATACCCGATTCAGCGCAAATTCCAGAAACTACCACCGCGTAAAGATTTTTAGTAATTTTGCAGCCTTATCGAAAACAATTGACAGTACCTAAATGACAGTTGCAGCAGAAATCATGAAAAAAAGAGTTGTCGTAGGATTATCGGGTGGAGTGGATTCAAGCGTTGCGGCGTATTTGCTGCAACAGCAAGGTTATGAAGTGATCGGCCTTTTCATGAAGAACTGGCACGACGACACGGTCACGATCTCTAACGAATGCCCGTGGCTCGAAGACAGCAACGACGCGCTGTTGGTTGCCGAAAAACTGGGTATTCCGTTTCAGACCATCGATTTGTCCGAACAATATAAAGAGCGTATCGTCGACTATATGTTCGCCGAATACGAAAAAGGACGCACACCTAACCCAGACGTGTTGTGCAACCGCGAAATCAAGTTCGACGTGTTCATGAAGATCGCGCTCGGGCTCGGTGCCGATTTTGTCGCGACCGGCCATTACTGCCGTAAATCGGAACAAGTGATAGACGGAAAAACCGTTTACAGCCTGCTTTCGGGAGTCGACAACAACAAAGACCAATCGTACTTTTTGTGCCAATTGACACAAGAACAACTGTCGAAAGCGTTGTTTCCGATAGGCGATCTGCAAAAATCCGAAGTCAGGAAAATCGCCGCTGAAATGGATTTGGTCACGGCCGAAAAGAAAGATTCACAAGGTTTGTGTTTTATCGGAAAAGTGCGTTTGCCCGAATTCCTTCAGCAAAAACTGCAACCCAAGGACGGTTTGATTTACCAGATCGACGAATCGGCCCAAATCTATAATGGCTCGAAACCCGAATTCGATTCGGAAGAAGCCGAACTTGCCTTCGAAGCCAACAACATCGGCTACAAGCCAGAAATGGGAAAAGTCGTCGGAAAACACCAAGGCGCGCATTTTTATACGATCGGCCAACGCAAAGGACTCAACGTGGGCGGTACGAAAGAACCGTTGTTCATCATTGCCACCGACGTAGAATCGAACGCGATCTATACCGGCATGGGCCATACGCATCCGGGGTTGTTCCGCAAGGCGTTGTACATCCAGGCAAGCGAAGTGCATTGGGTGCGCGAAGATTTGCGTATTGCCGAAAATGAAACGTTAGACGTCATGGTGCGCATCCGTTACCGTCAACCGTTGCAAAAAGCGAAACTACACCAATTCGAAAACGGTATGTACATTTCGTTCGAGGACGCGCAATCGGCTATCACAGAAGGACAGTTCGCCGCTTGGTACATAGGCGAGGAGCTTGTCGGGTCCGGAGTCATTTCATAAACTTATTCATATCCCTATGATGAAAAAAATACTTTTATCGCTTGTCGTCGTCGGTTTTGCGGCTTGTTCCGGATCGGACGACGAATCGAACGTAGAATTGTACCTCACGTCCGACGGCGTGCAGAAACCCTATTTCGTCGAAGCTTCAGATGGGCCTAATGCCGATGGGGACGAAGCCGTTCTCGTTTATGCCGACCGAAATGACGAGCAACAATTGACGTTCGACGTGGTATCGGGCGTATCGGGAGACAATGTCGTCGATCATGTGGAATTCGTGCCCGATATCGCTACGGGAACCGTTTTTTATCCGACCGATGTCTTTTTCTCTGAAGTCACCGCCAACACCGAAACACGCTTAAAAGGAAATTTTTCAGGCAATGTGACCGATGGGGAAACCGAACAATACATCGAGTGTACGTTCAACATCAAGAAGAACACATCAGGAAACTGAAAATACCGTCTAAAAAGTAAAAACCCCGCCGTAGGAACACCGAGCGGGGTTTTTTCATCCGATGCCGTGACGCTATCGGATGATGTCAAACCAAACAAAAACAAAAATTTATTTTTTAGACTTTAAGATAATAGACGGATAGATGATAGACTTTCTCATGAAAGCGACAAGTCTCTTTCTAAAACAGGCGAAAAAATAAGTTCAGCATAGATAGACTAAAATTTGCACAAAACATGTTCTTACTCGGTACTGTCTATCATCTATGATCTATCCGTCTACTGTCCATTATCTAATCACATCCAACAACACGAACGATTTTTTCAACGTCTCGTCTTTCTGGACTTTCTTGAGGTTTTCAAACGAAATCGTACCCGTGATGTAACCGGCTTCTCCGTTGAGATACGATTCGGATACTTTCTTGAAATACGGCTTCAAGGTTTCCGCATCAAGCTTTTCATGGCGCAGGAAAACGTTCAGGTCGAGTTCTTCGGCCAAAGCGATTTCTTCACCTCTCGAAATTTTCTTGTACTCATATTTATAATCGTAGGTCAAAGCCGAAATGTCGCTCAAAACAGCACTCGCCGTTGGATGTGCGCCGGCTCCGCGACCGACGAAGAACTGCTCGTCGGCGAAACTGGTTTTGGTCACGACACCGTTGAACACATCGTCTACGTTGTACAATCGGTCTTCGGGTGAGACGAATTTGGGCAATACGAAAGCGCCGACATTTCCGTCAGAATGTTTGAACGCCTGGGCCACGAGCTTGATTTTCCAGCCTTTTTCCGAAGCGTATTTGAGTTCGAGCCCGCCCAAACCGTCGATTCCGATGTTAAGCAGGTCATCCGGTTTGGCGATGTGGCCGAAAGAGTGGGCAAGAAGGATGAGCAATTTGTATTTGGCGTCGAATCCGCCCGTGTCGAGAATCGGATTGCTTTCGGCGAACCCTTTTTCCTGGGCTTCTTTGAGCGCGTCTTCGTACGACAGTTTATCGCGGGACGTTTTCGTCAAAATGTAATTCGTCGAACCGTTCACGATGCCTTGTATCGATTCCAAAAGGTCGTTGTCGTAATATTCCTCAAGGTTGCGAATGATCGGCATACTCGCGCAACACGCGGCTTCATACAACAAAGGCACGTTGTTCTCGCGTTGCAGCTGCAGCAATTCCTCGAAGTGTTCCGCGACCATTTTCTTGTTCGCCGAAACGACGGCTTTGCCCGATTTCAATGCTCTTTTGGTGATTTCGAAAGCGGCGTCGGCATCGTCAATAAGTTCGACGATTACGTTGATTTCGGGATCGTTGAGCAGATCATCCGGGTTGAACGTAAAGTTTTCGGCAGCGATCTCGCGCGTTTTGTTCGGGTTTTTGACACAGATATTTTTGATGTTGGCTTTAAGGCCGGGCGTTTTTTGCAGCACTTCGTATAATCCGAAGCCGACGCAGCCGAAACCGAAGAGACCGATATTTAGGGTTTTTCTCATTTTAGATAATAGATGATAGACGGATAGATAATAGATGATAGACGGATAGATAATAGATGATAGACGGATAGATAATAGATGATAGACGGATAGATAATAGATGATAGACGGATAGATAATAGACTTTCTCGTGAAAGCGACAAGTCTCTTTTGAAAATGGAAATTAGATGATAGATGATGGACGGATAGATGATAGACAATCTCACGAAAACGACGACTCTTTTTCTAAAATTGGCGAAAAAGTAAGTTCAGCATAGATTAGACTGGAATTTGAACACAAACAAGTTTCTTAGTCGGTACTGTCTATTATCTATCCGTCTATTATCTTACGTCTTTTTAAATTACTTCCGAAGTCACTTCCACGTTCGTTTTCCAAGCCGGCACGAATTCAGTTGCAGTTGCAGTTGCAGACTCGAATGCTTGCTTAAGGTCAGCGATCAAATCGTCGGCATCTTCCAATCCGACGGACAATCTGATGAGGCTATCTGTAACACCGCTTTGGTAACGTTTTTCGGCCGGAATCGATTTATGTGTCATTTCGCACGGCAGACACAAAAGGGATTTGACGCCGCCCAAAGATTCCGCGAGTTTGAACAGTTTTGTAGCGGTCACGATTTTGATCGCGAGGTCTTTGTCGTCCACAACCAAATCGAACGTCACGACGCCACCGAAGTATTTCTGCTGCGATTTTGCGATCTCGTGGTTTTTGTGGGTTTTGAGTCCAGGATAGTATACGCTCTTGACGAGTTTTTCCTCGACCAAATATTCGGCGATTTTCTGGGCGTTTTCCGCATGCTGGCGGATTCTGAGCGACAAAGTCTCAATGCCGCGGATCGCGAGCCAAGAATCGAAAGGCCCTAAAATGGCGCCCGAAGCATTTTGGATGAACTTGATTTTGTCGCCGAGTTCTTGCGTAGCCGTTACGACCAGACCTGCAATCAGGTCGGAATGTCCCGAGATGTACTTCGTGGCCGAATGCACGACGATGTCGGCTCCGAAATCGATCGGCTTCTGAGAAACGGGCGAAGCGAATGTGTTGTCGACGCAAAGAAGGATGCCATGTTGTTTAGCGGTTTTCGCGATCGCCCGAATGTCAGAAATTTTCAAAGTTGGGTTGGTTGGCGATTCGATCCAGATCAACGCGGTTTTGTCGCTGATCGCGTCGGCCACGTTTTGGGCGTCGGTCGAATCGGTGTATTTTACGGTGATTCCGAATTTTTCGTAAATATGGGTAAACAGCCGGAACGCGCCACCGTAAATGTCGTCTACGGCTACGATCTCGTCTCCGGCTTTCAAAAGTTTCACGACCGCGTCGATTGCGGCAAGGCCTGAAGCGAATGCATATCCGTTCGTGCCGTTCTCTAATTTGGCGATCAAGTCCTCAAGCACTTTTCGCGTTGGGTTGTTGCTTCTGGCGTAGTCGAAGCCTTTGTGAACACCAGGTGCGTCTTGTACGAAAGTCGATGTCTGATAGATCGGCACTGCGATCGATCCGGTCAGTTCGTCAACCGGAATGTAGTTCAAAATGGAAGTCTGCTCTTGCATGGTAAAAATGTTTTTAAGTTTAAAAATGGTTTTTGGCTTAAAAAAACTTTCTTAACGCAGGATTACCGACAGAGCAAAAAAAAAATGCTCTCCCGATAAGTCAGAAGAGCATTATATATCGATTAGAAGTATATGCAATTTCCTACTTATCTATCCCGTTTCCGGGTTGAAGTTGGCACCTTATCTTTCGACAGGTTGCCAAGGAGTCACAGGGTCAAGTCCCTCGTCCTTTCTGGATAAGAATGATTTCTTAGAACGCGTCGCAAAGATAGAAACGTAGGATTTTAAAATCCAAATTAAATTATCGGTGTTTTTTATTTTTATTTTTTAACCAAATGATAATCAGTATTTTAAAAATAAAAATTTAACATTTTATTTTAGGGTTTGATTAGTGTTTTCCAACCTTTTGGTGTCAAAGCGAATCCAATTCGTATATTTGATTCGGTCAAAAAACGACTTGGCGCGACATGAAAAAACTACTTTTTATCACAATGTTGCTTGTTGGAGGAAATGTCTTTTCGCAACAAGATGCGTGGGTGTATTTTTCCGATAAGCAAAACGTGCAATTCTACCTCGACAATCCACTTGAGATGCTTTCCCAGCGCGCGCTCGACCGCAGGACGGCTCAAAATATCCCGCTCGATTTCCTCGATGTGCCGATTACCCAATCGTATGTGGTTCAGGTGGAAGCCGCTGCCGGTGTAAACGTAATGGCGCAGTCGAAGTGGCTCAATGCGGTTCATGTAAGAGGTTCGCAAATCAGCATCAACGGTTTGTCGAGTCTTCCTTTTGTCTCCGCGATCGATTTTGCCGACGATGCGCTCGATTCCAATTCCGATAAAAAGAAGAGCAGAACAAATTCGGATGAAGAAGCGTTTTCCTCTAATATGAATCACAAGGTTTGGGATGTTCAGGCCAATTTCGACTACGGAAATTCGGCCAACCAGATCCAGATGCTCAACGGTCATCTTCTGCACCAACAGGATTTCACGGGCGCGGGTAAGATCATCGCGGTGCTCGATGCAGGTTTCCCGAATGTGGATTCGGCCCAACCGTTCCAGCGTTTGTGGGACAACAACCTTATTTTGGGAGGATACAATTTCGTAGACGACAACGACGACATCTTTACAAGGAACAACCACGGTACGATGGTGCTTTCGACGATGGGCGGCTATACCGAAGGCCAGCTCGTAGGAACGGCGCCCGATGCCCAATATTACCTGTTCATCACCGAAGCGATCGAATACGAAAATCCGTTAGAAGAATCGCTTTGGGTCGAGGCGGCCGAACGCGCCGACAGCCTTGGCGTCGACGTGATCAATACGTCTTTGGGTTATCCGGCGTACGACAATCCTAATTATGATTATGCATACGAGGAAAGGAACGGTACGAAAGCGTTCATCACGCGTGGTGCCGATATCGCGTTCACAAGAGGCATGGTCGTCGTGGTTTCTGCCGGAAACGAAGGTCAGTCGCCCGACAATCACATAAGCGTTCCCGCCGATGGTTTTAATGTACTTTCGATAGGAGCGGTGACTTCGACCGAAAATTACGCGGCTTTCAGTTCGATCGGCCCGACGGTCGACGGACGTGTCAAGCCCGATGTCGTCGCAAAAGGACAAAACGCCGTGATTTCCAACACTGCCGGCGATATCACCACAGCAAACGGCACTTCTTTTTCCGGTCCGATCATTGCCGGAATGGTTGCCACTTTCTGGTCTGCGGTTCCGAATCTTACGAATCAGCAAGTCGTCGATTTCATCAGGCAATCGGCCGATCTGTACAACAATCCGACACCTCAAAAAGGATATGGCGTTCCCGATTTCAATCTCGCCTTGCAAAATGCGCTTTCGGTGTCCCAACCCCAAAAAGACGGCTTTATCGTTTGGCCGAATCCGGTGACGAATACCATAAATATCAAGTTTCCTGATCAGGCCAGTTCCGCTACGCTCGAAGTATACAATAATTTGGGGCAGATCGTGATGTCGAAAACCCTCGACCTTGAACAGCCCAACGTAGACTGCAGCTCGCTTTCGTCCGGGATTTACGTGTACAGCGTTTCGACCGCAAACGGGAAACAAACCGGAAAATTCATCAAAAGTTAATGAATAAGATTACCGAACTTTTTAAAATACAGTACCCGATCATCCAGGCCGGCATGATCTGGAACAGCGGATGGAGGCTTGCGAGCGCCGTGAGTAACGCCGGCGGATTGGGCATCATAGGAGCGGGGTCGATGTATCCCGACGTATTGCGAGAACACATCCAAAAATGCAAGAAGGCCACAGACAAACCATTCGGGGTCAACGTGCCGATGCTGTATCCGAATCTCGAAGAAATCATCAATATCATTGTGGAAGAAGGCGTGAAAATCGTGTTCACTTCGGCCGGAAATCCCAAAACATATACCGCATTCCTTAAAGAAAAAGGAATTACGGTCGTGCATGTCGTGAGCAGTTCCAAATTCGCGCTCAAAGCACAGGAAGCGGGTGTTGACGCCGTAGTCGCCGAAGGATTCGAAGCCGGCGGTCACAACGGACGCGAAGAAACCACGACGTTCACGTTGATTCCGATGGTGCGCGAAAACATCTCGATCCCGTTGATCGCAGCAGGAGGAATCGCGACCGGACGCGGTATGCTTGCGGCGATGGTCTTGGGTGCCGACGGCGTTCAGGTCGGGAGTCGTTTTGCGGCTTCGGAAGAATCGTCCGCCCACGAGAATTTCAAGAAGGCCATCGTCGACCTTGAGGAAGGTGAAACCCATCTGACCTTGAAAGAATTGGCACCCGTCCGTCTGATCAAGAATAAATTTTTCGCAGATGTTGTCGATTTGTATACTAAATCACCCACTATTGACGATTTAAAGAGATTGCTCGGTCGCGCTCGCGCCAAAAAAGGCATGTTCGAAGGCGATATGCACGAAGGCGAACTCGAAATCGGGCAGATTGCGGGATTGATACACGACATCAAGCCTGCAGCCGAAATCGTGAAGGGAATGATGGCCGAATTCGAATCGGCGAAAAAACAAATGATAAACCTGAACTGAGATGATAAAATTGAAAACAGCAATCGTATTTTTCCTGTTGGCGCTTGGCGCTTCGTCTTTCGCCCAAGAAAAAGGCGCGGCCAACGATCCCGGTAAAGTATTCAAATTCCTGACGACCGGATTCAGTGTCATGGAAAAAGACGAAAAAGGCGATTGGGGAAAATGGTCGGAGCTCAAACCGGCATCGATCGTCATCACGTTAGACACGAAAAAAGGAAGAATCTTGATCTATTCGCAGGAAGTGCAGTTGTACGACATCATCAATTACGAGAAAATCGAGGAAAACGACAACGACGTCATCTATCCGTTCACGTGTACCGACGACGACGGACGACCGTTCACGATTTCGATCATCACGAGAAAAAAACAGGGAAACCGCAAACAACTTTACATTACCGAGAAAAACACGGTACTCATGTATAACATCATCAACTATCCCGATAAAAATATCGAAGTGAAATAAATTTCGTTGCACTTTGACGCAAGCCGGTTTTATTGCCGGCTTTTTTTGTAGCTTAGCGCTGTTGATAGAGTAAAATCCCTAATAATATTCTGTTAATGAATTTGTTCATAACATTGAGGTCGGCCATTTTCGCCGATGTTTATTTTAATTAATATTATCCTGTGTTTGCTGTGTATTTACCATTTTTTCGGTCGAATTGGCACAACACGATAATTGCCTTACAGGAATTTGTATTTTTGTGCGAATCTGCTGTAAGAATAAAGGGATTTCAAAGCAGTCAGGCTTGCTTATGAGGGTAATTACTCTTTCGAAACAAACATGTTTTTTCCTGATGTGGTTGCTGGCTTTTGCAGGCATCCAATCGGCGTTTGCGCAATGTCCGACCATTGCCGACACTACCCAATCCTTTTGCGATGTCGAATCACCCACGGTAGCCAACCTCGTTGCCACAAACAACGGAGGCGGTATCGTTTGGTATGCGACCGCGACATCGACTACGCCTTTGCCGTCGACAACGGAATTGGTCAACGGTGAGGATTACTTCGTCGATAGTTCGGCGGGAACGTGTTCGCCGAGAGCAAGTGTGGTCGTGACGATTTACACCAAACCGACGGGACTGAACTTTCAAGGTGTTTGTGTCGACGATCCCGCGAATGCTACCATTTCCGATCTTCAGGCTACTGGAAACAACATCCAATGGTATGCGAGCGCGTCATTTGGTTCGCCTTTGGACCCGTCGACAGTACTCACCGACAATACGTTTTATTACGCGAGCCAGACCAATCCCGATACGGGTTGCGAGACGTCGCGTTTTTCGGTTTTGGTGAACATCGGTATGGTGCCCGTTCCGGTTGGTCCGGCGGTGCAGACGTTCTGTAATCTTCCCGGAAATACCCCAACCGTTGCCAATCTTACACCAAATGGCTCAGGATATAATTGGTATGCGACCCCGACCTCGGTCGTCGTTTTGTCGCCCGGAACGCCATTGGTCAACGGTGGAACATATTATGCGACTTCGGTAGATCCGCCTTGCGAAAGTATCAACAGGCTCGAAGTTACGGTCCAGTTGATAACGCCGAATAATGCAGGTACCGACGGAACGTTCCAAATCTGTCAGAACCAAACCGCGACATCGCCGCCTCTTGATCTTTTTACGTTGCTTGGCGGTTCGCCCGACACGACGGGAAGCTGGAGCGGGCCATTCGCTACGACAAACGGACATTTAGGAACGTTAAACCTTTCGGGCTTGACCATTGCGGGAAGCCCTTATGTGTTTACATACAATGTGGGTTCTACGTTCTGTCCGCAGGACGATGCGACGGTGACGATCACCGTTTTGCCGCTTCCGACGGTAAGTATTGCCGCCAACACGACGATTTGTTCGGGACAGTCGGCTACGGTAACTTTTACGGGAACGCCCAATGCGGTCGTGACGTATACTGTGAACGGAGGTCCGAGCCAAACCATCCAGCTCAATGCTTCGGGAACAGCGACGATTACGCAAACCTACACAACCACTACGGTTTACAATCTCGTAAGCGTGGCATCGACAGGTCCTACAAGCTGTTCGCAAAACATTAGCGGATCGATTACCATAAACGTCTTGACGCTTCCGACGGCGACGATCGCTTCGGATATGAGCGTCTGTTCGGGTCAAAGCGCAACGGTAACCATTACGGGAACGCCAAACGCAACGGTCACGTATACGATAAACGGCGGGCCTAATCAGACCGTAACCCTTAACGCGTCGGGAACTGCCACTATAACCGGAACGTATTCCGGAACCACGACGATTACGCTTGTAAGTATAGTTTCGGGAGGAAGCCCGAGTTGTTCACAGCCGCTTACGGGCTCGGTGACGATCACCATCGTGCAGCCACCGACGGCCAGCATCAGCAGTTCGACGAGTATTTGTCCGAACGGCTCGGCAACGGTGACGTTCACGGGAACTCCCAATGCTGTCGTGACTTACACGGTGAATGGCGGACCTAGCCAAACCATTACGCTTAACGCATCGGGTACGGCGAGTATCACCCAAGTCTATACGGTAACGACCGTTTATACTTTGGTAAGCGTCACTACGGGCGGCACAACGGCTTGTTCCCAACCGGTTTCGGGAACGATCACGATTACCGTTTTGACGCCTCCGACGGTCTCGATCACTTCCAATCAAACGATATGTCCCGGAGGAAGCGCCACGGTCACGTTTACCGGAACGCCTAATGCGACGGTGACGTACACGATCAACGGAGGTCCTGCTCAGACGATAACGCTTAACGGAGCCGGAATCGCGACTTTGACCAATACCTATTCGGCTACGACCACGATTACATTGGTGGGCATCACTTCTGCAGGAACACCTAGCTGTAGCGGACCAGCTACAGGATCTGTAGTGATTACGGTCATCCCGCCGCCGACGGTAACCATGGCTTCGAACCAAACCATCTGTTCGGGACAGCCGGCTACGGTAACTTTTACGGGAACGCCGAACGCGATCGTGACGTATACGGTCAATGGCGGTCCGAACCAAACGATCACTTTGGACGGATCGGGAACTGCGACTATCACGCAAATCTACAGCGCGACTACGGTCTATACTTTGGTAAGTGCGGCCACATCGGGTTCGCCTAGCTGCAGCCAACCTCAATCGGGAACGATTACCATTACGGTGATCCAGCCTCCGACGGTTACGATCACAGCCAATCAAACGATTTGCTCCGGACAATCGGCTACGGTGACTTTTACCGGTACTCCAAATGCTGTCGTAACCTATTCCGTGAATGGAGGCCCGAACCAAACCATTACGTTGAACGGATCGGGTTCTGCCACAATCACCGGAACGTATACCACTACTACGACTTTTACACTGATAAGCATTTCGGCCAGTGGACCAAGTTCATGTGTGCAACCGGTTTCGGGCTCGGTCGTGATTACCGTTTTGGATTTGCCGACGGCGAGCATAACATCGAACCAAACGATCTGTTCGGGGCAATCGGCTACGGTAACTTTTACGGGAACGCCGAACGCGATCGTGACGTATACGGTCAATGGAGGTCCGAACCAAACGATCACTTTGGACGGATCGGGAACTGCGACCATCACCCAAACGTATACGGCGACTACGGTTTATACTTTGGTCAGTGTCGCTACATCGGGATCGCCGTCTTGTTCACAGCCGCAAACCGGTACGATTACGATAACGGTCATCACGCCTCCGACGGCATCCATTTCTGCAGATGCGACAATCTGTCCCGACGGAAGCGCCACGGTAACTTTTACGGGAACGCCGAATTCGATCGTCAACTTTACCGTTAACGGATCGCCTCAATCCATTACGCTGAATGCCGCAGGAACCGCTTCGATTACCGGAACCTATACGGTTACGACGGTTTTCGAATTGGTAAGCGTCACCTCGGGAGGAACGCCTGGCTGTTCGCAACCGATTTCAGGAACGGTGACAATTACGGTCATTCCGCCTCCGACGGTAACCATATCGAGTAATGTAAGTATTTGCCCGGGCGATACGGCTACGGTGACTTTTACGGGAACACCTAATGCTACGGTGGTTTATACCGTAAATGGTGGGCCAAACCAAACTATTGTTTTGGACGCGACCGGAACAGCCAGTATCACTCAAGTCTACAATACGACGACGACCTATACTTTGGTCAGCGCGACTACATCGGGAACGCCGAGCTGTTCGCAGCCCGTTTCCGGAAGTATTACGATTACCGTTTTGGCCGCGCCTACAGCTGCGATTTCGGCCAATGCTACGGTTTGTCCGGGAGATTCGGCTACGATCACGTTTACGGGAACTCCGAATGCAGTCGTGACCTATACGGTCAATCCGGGAGGTATGGAAACCATTACATTGGATGCTAGCGGAACGGCCACGATCACACAACCGTATTCCACCACGACGGTCTATACTTTGGTGAGTGCCGCTACTTCGGGAACTCCGGGTTGCAGCCAGCCGGTTACGGGAACGGTGACGATAACGGTTTTGCCGACGCCTACGGTTTCCATCGCTTCAGACCAAACGATTTGCGCCGGACAATCGGCTACCGTGACTTTTACGGGAACGCCTAATGCCATCGTTACTTATAACGTGAACGGAGGTGCGAGCCAGACGATCGTTTTGAACGCTTCGGGAACGGCTTCAATTACACAGGTTTATACGGCCACGACGGTTTACAATTTGGTTGGGATAAGTGCTTCGGGAACACCGGCCTGTCCGCAAAACGTAAGCGGTTCGGTCACGATAAACGTTGTTCAGTTGCCGACTGCGACGATTGCCGTGAGCGGAAGTTCAAATATCTGCTCCGGACAAAGTGCCATCATCATATTTACGGGAACACCGGGTGCGACCGTGACGTATACGATCAATAACGGTCCTGCGTTGACCGTGACACTTGACGGTTCGGGAACGGCTACCATCACACCAACTTTAACAGGTACTTCTACTTTTACGTTGGTCAGTGCGGCCATCGGAAGCTGTTCGCAAAACCTCACCGGAAGCGTACAAGTAACCGTAACGCCAGGGCCTAACGCAGGTAACGATGTCGCCAACGCACAAATTTGTTCGAATGCCACGTCTTTCAACCTGTTCACATTATTAGGGCCGGGCGCGCAACCTGGCGGAACCTGGTCACCTGCTTTAGCGAGCGGAACGGGAGTATTCAATCCGACAGTCGATGCACCGGGAACGTATGTGTATACGGTTGCGGGCAATTCTACGTGTCCGGCTGATACGGCTTCGGTAACGGTAAGCATCATTCCGCCGGTCAATGCCGGTAACGATGCGGTTCTCGATATTTGTTCGAATGCCGATGCGGTCGATCTGTTCACGCTTTTGGGGTCGAATGCCCAAACCGGAGGAACCTGGTCGCCTGCAATGGCTAGCGGAACGGGGCTTTTCAATCCTTCGGTTGATCCTTCGGGAACTTATGTTTATACGATTACAGGAAATGCGAGCTGCGGAAACGACAGCGCCTCTGTCGTTGTTACGGTTACGCCTGGTCCGAATGCGGGTGAAGACGGAACCTTAACTTTGTGTACGAACAGCGCGCCACAGGATTTGTTCGATTCGCTTAACGGAACACCTCAGGCAGGAGGAACTTGGTCGCCTGCGATGGCTAGCGGAACGGGTGTTTTCAATCCTGCCGTTGATGCTCCGGGCGTCTATACGTATACTTTCTTCGGAACACAACCTTGCGACAACGATACGGCAACCGTGACCGTGACCGTAAATCCTATTCCGGATGCGGGCGAAAACGGTACTGCGGTCTTGTGTACGAATTATGCCGCCGTAGATTTGATCACTTTCCTAGGAGGTACGCCTCAAACCGGAGGAACATGGACTCCTGCTTTGGCTAGTGGCACGGGAGTTTTTGATCCTTTGGTCGATGCTCCGGGCGTTTATACCTATACCGTCGGTGGCGGATTCTGTGCGACCGATACGGCAACTGTCAACGTCTCTGTATTTCCTGCGCCAATTGCCGGAGCCGACGGAAACCTCACGGTCTGCCACACAACTACATCTGTAGATTTGGCGACGGCACTCGATGGCACTCAACAAGCGGGAACGTTCAGCGATGACGATGCGACCGGTGCTTTGAGCGGAACGATATTCAATCCGTCTGCGGTCGGACCGGGAACATATCACTTTACTTATACGGTAAGCGGTGGCGTCGCGCCTTGCGAAACCGATACGGCTTTGGTGACCGTAGTGGTCGATCCGACGCCGAATGCAGGAACGTTTTCGGGCATCCAAACCGTTTGTGCGTCTTTCGGTATGTTCGACCTTTTCACGTTGCTCGACAACGAACAGGCTGGCGGAAGCTGGACCGACCAAAACGGAATCGGTGTCATCAACCCAATCGATTTATCGCTTGTGGCCGCAGGTACATACAGTTTTACCTATACGGTGACCAATTCGTGCGGTACGGATTCGGAAACGGTGCAATTGACCGTGAATCCTAATCCTGCGCTTGCTAACGGCAACATCCAGGTTGTGTCTCCGGTTTGCGCCGGACAGAACGTCACGGTGAATTTCACGGGAATGGCCGACGGCGCTTACGCGTTAAACTATAGCCTTTCGGGAAGCAATGTTTTGGCCAATCAGACGGTTGCGCTTACGATTGCAGGTGGGAACGGAAGTATTTCGATTCCCGGGGCTTCCATCCCGAATACAGGAACGACGACGATCACATTCAACAGTATTTTCAATAATGTGACGGGCTGCGACGCTACTTTGAGTGGTGTTTCGTCTACATTTATCGTAAATCCGTTGCCTACTTTCGACGGCGCTTCACTTGCGGCCACGACGGTTTGTTTCGGAAATGACGTATCGATTTCGATCACCAACGCGACTTCAATTCCGGACGGGAACTATATTTTCAACTATACGATTGCGGGACTTACGCCACCAAACGGAAATTCGGGTATTGTCGCTATTTCCGGCGGCCAGGGACTTTTCGTAATTCCGGCTTCTGCAATCAATATCGCCGGCGATTTCACGATTACGATCACTGGAATTGCGGGTCAAGGCAACACATGCGGCAATCCGGGTGCGACGATTTCGGCCAACTTTACGGTTATCGACGTTCCGTCTTTGGCCGGAGCTACTATTTCTGTTGCCGATGTGTGTCTCGGAACTGGCGGTTCGGTTTCCATCTCGAATGCCGATGTCGCCGACGGAACGTATACGATTACATACGAATTGACAGGCGCGAATGTCGCTACGGGTTCTGTAACGGTAACTTTCGCTTCGGGCACGGCTACGTTCCAGATTCCGACGAGCCAATTGTCGAACCTCGGTCAGACCAGCATCATTATGCAATCCGTTGCCGATCCGAATACGCCTTGTACGGGATCAGGAAATGCTTCGCAAACCACATTCGAGGTCGTTTCGTTCCAGACGCCTGAACTTGAAGAACTCGGAAATGAATTCTGCGGACGCAATAACCCTACGATCGCCGATTTGAGCGCGAACATCGTCGGTGGCCAAGCCGTCGTTTGGTACGATGCGCCGGTTGGAGGAAATGCGTACAATCCGACAGACCTGCTTGTTCACGGCACGACCTATTACGCAGAATTTGCGGGCGAGACCTGTTCGGGCGGAAGACGTCTTGAAGTGACCGTCGACCTTACCGTTTGTACCGATTTGATTATTCCGGACGGCTTCTCACCGAACGGAGACGGCATCAACGACGATTTCGACATCGTGAACATTCGCGAACTGTATCCGAATTTCAAGCTTGAGATTTACAACCGCAACGGAAATATCCTGTACAAAGGAAACTCGGCCAAACCGAATTGGGACGGACGCTCTTCTGAAGGCGGCATCACCGTAGGCAACGGCGTCGTGCCAACGGGCGTTTATTTCTATATACTCGACTTTAACGACGGCGTCAGAAAAGCCATCCAGGGTCGCGTATATCTAAACCGATAATGAATTGATGAGTCACAGATTCAAACATATAATCCTATTGCTTACCACGCTTAGCGGAATGGTCGGTTTTGCCCAACAAGACCCGCAGTTCACGCATTACATGTATAACATGAGCGTGATCAACCCGGCTTATGCGACGGACAGTCCCGGTACGATCAATATCGGAGGCTTGTACCGCACGCAATGGGTTGGAGCGGTGGGCGCGCCCAAAACGGTTACGGCATTCGTGCATTCACCCGTTGCGAGCCGATTGGAAGCCGGTGTTTCCATCGTAAGTGACGAAATTGGAGATGTAGTTAAAGAGAACAATGTATACGCTGACATCGCTTACGTTTTTCCGGTTTCCGAAAACAACAAATTGTCGTTCGGGGTCAAGGCCGGTGCGACGTTTTTCGATGCGAATTTCAACGGTTTCCAATATTCGGATACCGATCCTGATCCGGCGTTTGCGAACAACATCCATCGCGTATTCCCGAATGTGGGCGTCGGAACGTATTTCTTCGGCGACAATTACTACATGGGGATTTCGGTCCCGAACCTTTTGCGCACCAAGCACCTCGAGCACCAGGACGCGATTTCGACGATAGGCGTAGAGGAAATCCATTATTTCATCACGGGCGGTTACGTGTTTACGTTGTCCGAAAACTGGAAGCTCAAACCCGCTACGATGATACGCGCGGTTAAAGGCGCTCCGATGGCTTTCGACCTTACGTTGAACACACTTATCAACAACCGTTTCGAATTGGGCGCGGGTTATCGCATAGACGATGCCGTGAGCGGTTTGGCCGGATTTTACATCACGCCCGATCTGCGCATCGGTTATTCGTACGATTATACATTGACCAACCTCGGCAGTTACAACTCCGGGACACACGAGATATTTTTGTTGTGGGATTTGAATCTCGGAAACGGGATCGGCGGAAAAGGTTTCGACAAATCACCGCGATTTTTCTAAGGCTTATGAAGAACGTATTTATAGCCATATTAGCTCTTTTATCCACATTCGCTTCGGCCCAGAAAGCCAGCAAGCGCAAAGCCGACGCGTTGTTCGCCAAACGTTCGTATCTCAAAGCCGCGGTCATGTACGAACAGCTCAAACCTGAAAAGGAAATCCTTCAAAATCTTGGCGACAGTTATTACAACAATTACCTGATGAAGGATGCGGTGCGTGCATACGCCCAGCTTTTCCTGACCAAAAAAGAAGGCGACAGCATCGATCATGAATACCTTTTCAAATACGGACAGGCGCTTATGGGAATCGAGGCTTACGACAGGGCCGATTCCATCATGGGCGTGTATTTGGGTTATCCGGTAGACACGCCTAAGTTCAAGGCCAACCTGCAATTCAACGTTCCATACGATTACGTGATCCAGCCGATGGCGAAAAACACGAGCAACGGCGATTTCGGGATTTCGTTCTTCGGTGACAAAGTGGCGTTCGCGTCGTATCGTTCGGCCCAAGGCAGTTACGGTTGGAATGAAAGGCCGTACCTCGATCTGTTCGAAGCGGTCGTAGACGGAAAAGACCAGCTCACCAAAGTGGTGCCTTTCCCGAAAGAAATCAATTCGAAAACGCACGAAAGTTCGGCCACATTCAGCGCCGACGGTCGTTTCATGTACTTTAACCGCACCGGAAAGAAACAAGTCAAGGTCGGAGACGACAAGTTCGCGACCGTGCGTTTGATGCGCGCCGAATTCGTCAACGGCAAATGGGCGAACGTGACCGATTTGCCTTTCAACGACGAGGCGTTCTCGAACGAGCATCCGGTTTTGACCAAAGACGGCAAAAAATTGTATTTCGCAAGCGATCGTCCCGGAGGGCATGGTTCGTTCGATATTTATTATGTCGATGTAAATGAAGACGGTAGCTTCGGTCAGCCGCAAAACCTAGGCAATACGGTCAATTCGATGCACCGCGAGCAGTTCCCATTTTTATCGGAAGACGGAAAAGTCTTATATTTTGCATCCGACGGACACCAAGGAATGGGCGGCCTCGACATTTTTATGACAAGAAATTATGACGGCGAATGGACAAAACCCTTAAATTTGGGAGAGACCATCAATACGAGTGCCGATGATTTCGCGTATGTCGTGAAGGAAAAAGAGGATAAAGGCTATCTTTCGTCCAACAGGAATAAAGGTTCCGACAACCTGTACAGCTTCACGCGTTTCGAAAACGAGGCGAGTTATATGGTCGAAGGAGAAGTGAAGGACAAGAATACCAAAGACCTGCTTCCGGGTACGTTGGTTTCCCTGTATGACGAAGAAAACAAATTGGTCGGGCAAATGGTAGTCGGTCAAAAAGCCGATTACGTATTCAACACCCAACCGAACAAAAAATACCGCATCGAAGCCGTACGCGATTTCTATATTCCGCACAGCGAGGAATTCACGACGAACGAGGAAGGCAAGATGCGTTACACGATCGAGCTTTTCGTGGAATGCTACGACGACGCCGAGGAAATGATCACCAAGCGCGACGACGGAAAAATCCAGATCCAGATGGAGAACATCTATTTCGATCTCAACGAATGGCAAATCAAGCCCGAAGCGGCCGGCGTGCTCAATACGCTTTACGATCTCATGGTGAAATATCCGGCAATGGAAGTCGAGCTTGGCGCCCACACCGATTCGCGTGCGACGAATACCTACAATTTGGTCTTGTCGAACAAACGGGCCAATGCCGCGGTAGATTATCTCGCGCAGAAAGGCATCGAACGCAAGCGCATGAAGGCCAAAGGTTATGGAGAAGAAGTACCACTGATCAAATGCGGGGTCGAACGCCCGTGTACCGAACAGGAACACTCGATTAACAGACGTTGCGAATTCATTATCTTGAAATAAAGTAAGTTGTTGTTAATTTTATCAGTAGTTTAAAGTGAAAAGCCGCCCTGGGAAGCGGCTTTTCTATTTTGTTTTGGCAAGCGCATGAAAAGAATTCTCCTCATTTTTTTGATTTCGTTTTCATTTTCCGGTTTCGCTCAAGGCAAAGGCCACGGCAAGAAATGGCTCATAGACGAGACCGATTACGTGAAAGTGCCGCATTCGTTCGAAAAGAAAATCCGCGAGAAATATGCCGAATTGTTGGGCAAATACCTCGAAGGAAAATGTAAACCGGTAGCGAATTACATCCTTCCGACACTTAAGCACGACATCGACCGAAAATTGCCGGCTTTGGTGTTTTACAAAGACAAATCGGGTTTCGATTATATCGTTGAGACCAAAATCGAAGTGCTCAAACCCGATCCCGACGCGCCCGATTACCGCGAGGCCATCGTCACCATACGCGTTTACGACATGGAGGCGCGCAAGAAAATTTACGAGGACGCCCAAAATTACAACAATGCCTCGTTGGTCTACGAAGATGAGGACGAGGAAGAAGACGAAGGCGAATCCGATCTTGAGCTCGCGATCGATGCCGCCACGGAATTGCTTTCGGAAAAGTCACCTAAAATCCGCTCGTTCATCCACGCGAGTATGGAAGCGAGCATCAATCGGTTGGCACAAGATACGACCTGGAACGAATGATGGACGATTGCGTCGAATGTCTATCTTTGGACACAAATCCTTATAAATGAAGCGACTGTTGTTTTTGTTGTATGCGATGTCGGGAACTGTTGGGTTCGCGCAATCCGACTGGCCGTCCGAAAATTGGGCAACGGCGACGAACCTCACTTCGGTCATGAGCAGTTCGGGCATCGTCGAACTCAGCGGCCTGCACTGGAATCCCGACAACAAACGCTTGTACGCCGTGCAGAACGACGGCCGTCTGCGGGTTTTGCAATACAGCGAAAGCACGTCGACTTTTTCCCAAATCGCCAATAAAACCCTTGACGGCGGTCCTGAAGGCATCACACAGGTCGATTTCGCGGCCAATGAATTCTATACGATAGACGAGAACGCTTACGAAATCCGCAAATACACGTATAACACTTCGTTTTCTACCGTGACCGAAACGCGCCATTGGGATTTGCTGGTTTCGCCTTCGCCAATGGACGATACCGGAAATACCGGGCCTGAAGGCATTGTTTTCGTGCCCGATTCGTTTCTGTCTCAGATCGGATTCACAAGTCCCGAAACCGGCCAGGCTTACGTTTCCGCGAAAGGCATGGGCGGATTGATGTTCATCGCGCATCAGGACGGCGGTTATGTTTGGGTTTTCGATTTGAATCCGAACGTGAACAACGATTTCGCTTACGTCGGGAAATTCCATACGTCGAGAAACGAAAGTTGTGATCTGGCGTTTGACCGCTCTACGGGATTGCTGTACATCTTGCACAACCTCGACGACAATTACCTTGAAGTTACCGATATGACGCTTGCGCCCGCGTCTGGTGCCGAACCGACGTTTTCGGTCGTAAGCGAATATTTTATTGCGAATCCGGCGAGCAGCAACGTCAATATCGAAGGTTTCGCGCTTATGCCCAAATGCGGGAATCTGACCGGAAGCGCGTTCCTGTGCCGCGATGTGTCGTCTGGAGAAGCGAGCTCGATACGGCAGGATGTCTTGAGATGGTTCGATCCGTTTACGGCCGATGGTGACGACTGCCAACTTGGGATCACAGATGAGAGCAAAAAATCTTTCGCTGTTTTTCCAAACCCTGTAAAAGACGAACTCCATTGGATTTTGGATTCGGAAACTGCCCATGTCGTGATTCGCGATGTGTCAGGTAAAATCCTTGTGGATGATGAAATCGATACCCGCGGAATTTCGGTCTCAAACTTAGACAACGGCACGTATTTCATCGAAATCCGAAACGGAAATTCGGTGCAGGTCGCCAAATTCGTAAAGCAATAAAAAACGCCCCGAAAGGCGTTTGTATTAAAGGTCGATTGCAATCTGGTTTTTAAGGATGTCGGCCAGCGTTTCCCTTTCGCGGATCAGGATGCCTTTTCCTTCATGCCATAATACTTCGGCCGGCTTGAATCGCGAATTGTAGTTCGACGACATCGAAAAGCAGTACGCGCCCGCATTCTTGAAACAAAGCACATCGCCTTCGTGGATTTCGGCAATGCGACGGTTCGACGCGAACGTATCGGTTTCGCAAATGTAGCCGACTACCGTATAGAAGCGCTCTTTGCCTTTCGGGTTCGAGATGTTCTCGATCTGGTGCTGGCTTCCGTAGAACATCGGGCGGATCAGGTGGTTGAATCCGCTGTCGATTCCCGCAAAAACGGTCGAAGTCGTCTGTTTGACCACGTTTACTTTTGCTAAGAAATGTCCGGCCTCGCTCACGAGGAATTTTCCGGGTTCGAAAGCCAACGCCAACGGACGTCCGTATTCTTTTTTGAACTCGTTGAAACGCTTCGAGAGTTTCTTTCCGAATTCCTCGACATTGGTTTCGATATCGTCTTTTTTGTACGGCACTTTGAAGCCTGATCCGAAATCGAGGAAGTCGAGTTCCTTGAAATGCGACGCGGCTTCGAATAGGATTTCGGCTGCGTAAAGGAACACTTCGATATCCAGAATATCCGAACCCGTATGCATGTGGATTCCGTTGATGTGCATGCCCGTATTTTCGACGATCCTCAAAATGTGCGGCATCTGATGTATCGAAATCCCGAACTTGCTGTCGATGTGTCCCACCGAAATGTTCGAATTCCCGCCTGCCATCACATGTGGATTGATACGGATGCAAACCGGGACTTTCGGATGTTTCGCGCCGAAATGCTCAAGAACAGATAAATTGTCGATGTTGATCTGGACGCCCAATTCTGCCGCCATTTCGATTTCTTCGAAAGAAACCCCGTTTGGCGTGTAAATGATTTTATCGGGAGAAAAACCTGCGTGAAGCCCGAGTTGGACTTCCTGGATCGAAACCGTGTCAAGCCCGGAACCGAGCTTCTTGAACAACTTCAGGATCGTCACGTTCGACAAGGCTTTGACCGCGTAGTTGATGCGTAGGTCTTCAACCTTACTGAACGCGTCCGTCAAGCGTTTATACTGTGCCTCGATTTTCGCGGCATCGTAAACGTAAAGCGGGCAGCCGAACTGGTCGGCCAGCTGAAGAAGTTCTGTGGGTTTCATAATGTTTAAAAAATTTCCGCGAATTTACCACAGAATACGCGCAATGCCAAACGATTGGGCATTTATGCGGATTTGGTAAAATCGCGGAAGTTTTTTAAGGAATCAATATTATCGCTTCAGTGTCACGTCGAAGCCGTCGTTGCCTTGTTGAGAAAGCTTCAACGTAACGGTTCCAACGGTCATGCATCCGAGGCCAGTCCCGTCGATACTGAGTTGGGTGCTGCATTCTCCGGGCTCGCCCGTGGTATTGGCGGCATAATCGTATGTGCCTGATTCGAAAAGATCTTCGGCCGTATCGTCTGTGTTGTTGTTGACGATCGTGACGGTTTGGTTGTCGTTGAAATTCCAGGTGATCACACCGGGAGTGAAAGTTTCGTCAACGCCGGCGAACCCGCCTTGTATGCGTGTGAGTTTCCAAGCGCCCGACAATTCTGCAGTGCCGTTGTCGTCATCGTCATTACAGCCTGCAAAAAGGCCGACGAGTAAAGCGAACGAAAGTAATTTGAGTGTTTTCATAGCGTGTTATTTGATTGTTATCTAGAAGATGTCTTTTTGGGAAAAGGTTGCGTATCAGCGGTTGTAAAGCACTGTCAACATGTTCGGATCGATGTGAAATCATATTTTGCTTTGTCGGGAATTACCTCGGACGCTTTTGGAATTTTGAAAGAAATTCAGCTTCAGATCGACATGCGAAATTCATCCGAAATATGTCGGTCCAACCGATTCACAAATCAACATTTATCGCTATTTTTGCGTCACTTTACAACAAACAAAACCTATTATGGACATACACGAATATCAGGGAAAAGAAATCCTGGCCAGCTACGGTGTGAAAGTGCAACGCGGTCATGTGGCCAATAACGCTCAGGAAGCGGTGGCTATGGCCAAGCAATTGACGGCCGAAACCGGAACAGGATGGCACGTCATCAAAGCTCAGGTTCACGCCGGAGGACGCGGAAAAGGCGGCGGTGTGAAGCTTGCCAAAAACCTGCAGCAGGTAGAGGAAATCGCTGAACAGATCATCGGGATGCAATTGATCACGCCTCAAACTCCGCCCGAAGGAAAGAAGGTGAACAAAGTGCTTATCGCCGAAGACGTGTATTATCCTGGTGAAAGCGAAACGTCCGAGTTCTATATGTCGGTGCTTTTGAACCGCGGAAAAGGACGCAACATGATTATGTATTCTACCGAAGGCGGTATGGATATCGAGGAAGTTGCCGAAAAGACGCCTCATTTGATCTTCACCGAAGAAATCGACCCTAGCGTTGGTATCCAGGCTTTCCAGGCGCGTCGTATCGCGTTCAACCTTGGGCTTTCCGGAAACGCGTTCAAAGAAATGGTGAGCTTCGTTACATCGTTGTACGCGGCTTATGTAGGTTCGGATGCGACTATGTTCGAAATCAACCCTGTACTCAAAACATCAGACAATAAAATCATCGCCGTAGACGCGAAAGTGAACCTCGATGACAACGCTTTGTACCGTCATCCGGTTTTTGCCGAAATGCGCGACGTGCGTGAAGAAAACCCGATCGAAGTGGAAGCGAAAGCGGCCGGTTTGAACTACGTCGACCTTGACGGAACCGTAGGTTGTATGGTTAACGGTGCCGGACTTGCGATGGCGACGATGGATTTGATCAAATACGCCGGATTCGAACCTGCGAACTTCCTTGACGTAGGTGGAACGGCTGATGCGAAGCGTGTTGAAACGGCTTTCCGTATCATCTTGAAAGACCCGAACGTAAAAGCGATCCTTATCAATATTTTTGGTGGAATCGTGCGTTGCGATCGTGTTGCACAAGGTGTCATCGACGCGTACAAGAACATGGGCGATTCGATCAAGGTGCCGATCATCGTGCGCCTGCAAGGGACGAATGCCGAATTGGCCAAAGAAATGATCGACAACTCGGGTATGCCGATTTTGTCTGCGACTTTGTTCCAGGAAGCGGCCGACCAAGTGCAAGCGGCTCTTGCTTAATCAGAACATCACTCTTTTTAAATAGGAAATCCCGGATTCGTCCGGGATTTTTGTTTTTTATTTTGGTGTGTTCGACAGCAATACGTGATTCGAAGCGATGAGTTGCCATTGGCGTCCGCTGAATTTCCACGTGCGCGTAATTCGGTATTCGCCTTCGAAGTTCACGTCGCGGTAAATTCCCGAGCGCCATTCGTTCGTATTGACGATAGCCACGTTCGTGAAAACGTTGATGCTTCTGCTTCTGATCTTGAATTGGTCGATCTTGAAAATACCCGAGACGATTTTGGGCAATTCGGATACGCCTATAAACGTATCGCCTTCTTCGTTGGTATAGATAACATCCGGATGCAACAAACGGCTCACACCCTTGGCATCTTTCGACACCAACGCATTGAGTAAGCGCTTTTCTGCGGCTTCAATAATTTCGATATGGGTAAGGCTCATGGTAAGGTTTGTTTGCTTCGCCTGTTCGGCTAAAGCCTCGGGTGGGGGAAAACACATCCACTGACCTTGTCTGGATAGGTTAAATGATAACCGAGGTGGCGGCAATCAATTGCCAATGACGGTTAAATCTCCACATTCGGGTTGTGCTGTAAAGACCTTTGAACGGTATGTCCATAAACGAACCTTCGCGTTTTTCTATGGCAATGACTACGGCTACGCTGTTAAAAAACGAAATGTTCCGTTCCAAAGTCTCCAATTTGGTGATCCTGTAGAGTTTAGGGTTGTTGACAGGTAGGTTCTTTGCGCCCATAAACACTTCGCCGTGCGGTGTTGTGTAAATGGCGTCGGGATGAAGGAAGTAACTTAGGGTTCCGACATCTACGTTGACAATCGCGTCGCTAAGCCGGCCATCGGCTTCTTCAACGACCTCCAAATGCGTTTTATTCATAGATTTAGGGATTGAGCGTTACTTAAAGTTAGCAATGATTTTTCCAAAAAATCGCAAATGGAAACTAATTTTCGTTGAAATGCACATTCTTGTCAGAATTCTTCAACGAAATCGATTTCGCTTGTAAGAAAAACGACTTTGTGGATTTTCAAAAACATTACAGAATGCGCATTTGTCAAAAAAAAATCCCGACGAATCGGGATTGAATTTTATTTCTGCATTTTGGCCGGGTCGTCGTAATTGACCATCCAACTGATGCCGAACTTGTCGATCCACATTCCGAAGTAGGCGCCCCAGAACGTGTCGTTCATCGGCATAGTGACCATTCCGCCGGCAGAAAGACCATTGAATACTTTATCGGCATGCTCGCGGCTTGATGCGTTGATAGACATCGCGATGTTGTTGCCGGCCGTAAATTTGAAACCTGGCATTTCCTTGCTCGGAACATCCGAAGCCAGGATCACGCTTCCGTCTTCCATCTGTAACGACATGTGCATGATGCGGTTCGCGTCGGCAGGATCGTTCTTGCAATCGTCATTTTCTGCAGACGGCGGCATGTCGCTGTAACGCCCGACATACGGGATGTTTCCGCCAAGAACCGAATGGTAAAAGTTCATGGCTGCTTCGCAAGTACCGTCAAAATACAGGTAAGGAATAATTGATGACATACTTATTGTTTTTAATTGGTTTGCTTTGTTTGTTGGTCGAGGATGCGTTTCATCTCGTTCAGTAAGATCGGATACGCGGGTTCGGCCATATTGTGCCCGTATCCGCCGATTTCGATCAAACGGGTTTCCTTGTGCCCGACGAGTTTCATCATACGCGCCATGTAAGCGTTTTCCTCGTATCGGCCTAACATTTCAAGTTCGCGATCGCCTGTGATGAGCAACATCGGAGGCGCGTCGGCACGAACGAATGACAAAGGCGCGAACTCATCTATAAGCGGTTGTTTCTCGCCAATCCCTTTTTCTTTGCGCGCCGTGAAATGCGTGATCATCTGTCCGCTGAACGGAATCAATCCGGCTACTTTATTCGGATCGATGTCGTATTTCGCAAGCCATTTTTTGTCGAGTACCGTCATCGCGCCCAAATAAGCACCGGCCGAATGACCTGAAACGAAAATGTTGTTGTCGCTTCCGCCGTATTTCGAAATGTTCGAGAAAACCCATGCGATCGCGGTGGCCGCATCTTCAATGCAATCCTTGACTTTCACTTTCGGACTCAACCGGTAATTCACACCGACAACGGCATAACCTTTTTCTGTGAGCGCTTTCGGGATTTCCTTTTCACCTCCGGTCAATCCGCCTCCGTGAAACCAGATTATCGTTGCAAAATCTTTGGTGTTTTTCGGATAATACAAATCGAGCACGCAACGTTGTTTTATGTAAGCATCAGTCGGTTTTGCATAGTACGAAATATTGGTTTCGGTCGCGTAGGTGACCTGGGCCGAAAGTTTGGCCGTACCCAAAATCAGGAACAGCGTTATACTGTACACGAATCGCATCACTTTTTCTTTTTGATCGTGAATTTTACTTTCTCTACCGGACTTTTGGGAGCTTTTTTGGGAACGAAATTTTTAGCGGGATTTTTCGCGATAGCTACTTTGGCAACGGTTTCTTTGGGCTTGATACCTTTCGCGGCTGTCTTTACTTCGGCTTGGTTTTTGGCGATTACCTCGGCGGCGTTTTTAGGGTTTTCCCTCGTTCCTCTCAAATGGATCACCAATCCGTTGAGGAAATTGCGCAACACCTGATCGCCGCATTCCATGAATTTCGGATGGTCTTCATTCCTGAAAAAATTCCCGATTTCGCCTTTCGAGATGCGAAAATCCACAAGTTGTAAAATATCCACGATCTGGTCGTCGCGCAACTGAAGTGCCACACGCAGCTTCTTGAAAATATCGTTGTTGTTCATGTTTTTGTTTTTTGGACGTACCGCCGGGAACGCATTGGTAAAGGTAAGGGATTTTTCGGGCTGTGTCTGTAATTGCTTTTTAGAAACCTCAAAGGTTTTCAAAACCTTTGAGGTTTGGAAAAAGTGCTTCAATTCGGATCAAAGTTCACGACTTTCCAAAAAGCCACAGGAAAGCTTCGGCGAAATGCTCGCGCCATAATTTCTCGTTGTGTTGGCCGCCCTGAACGACTTTCTGTTCGGTCGAAGCTTTTTTCGACTTGACGATCGCAATCATTTTTTCCATATCCGGAACCATGTTTTCGTCCTCTTTGTCGCCGCACAAAAAGTAGAATTTCTTGGCTTTGAGTTTGGGTGCTTGTTCCGCAAAAGCGTAAATGTCTTTCGAAAACCAGAAAGAAGGCGAGAAGACACCGGCTTTCCCGAATACGTCGGGATATTTCAATACGGCATAAAATGAGACCAATCCGCCAAGCGAACTGCCCATGATGGCCGTGTTCTTCACATCGGTTTTGGTACGGTAACGCTTATCGATCTCGGGTTTTAATGTCTTAACGATGAAGTCGAGGTAAGAATCGGCTTTTCCGCCACCGTATTTCTCGTGCTTGAAAGGCGTGAGCTCGTCTATGCGCTTTTCGTTGCCGTGTTCGATCCCGACGACGATCACTTTGGCGTTGAGGCTTTCGAGCGTTTCATCTACGTTCCATTCGCCGACGAACGAGGTTTTCGCATCAAAAAGATTTTGGGCGTCATGCATGTACAGCACCGGATAGTTGTCTTTTACGGCATCGTAATCCTTCGGAAGCCAGACCCAGATTTTTTTGGTGGTTCCCAAGGTTGGCGCGTCCAACTCGAAAGTCGAGACTTGCTTTGAGGCTGTGCTTTGCGCAAAGGCCAACGTCGAAAAAAACAGAAAACAGAAAAGTTGTAACCGCATGCCAAAAAGAATTCCGTCCAAAAAAAGTAATTTAGCGCAAAGTACGATTTACATGCATAATTACGAAGAAAAACTAAGCCTGCTGCTCGACATGATACAGTTCTCGGTCGTCGACGGTAAGCTCGATCCACGCGAATACCAACTGCTGGCGCTTATCGCGAGCGAATTGAAAATAGACAAGCAGGCGTTCGACGACCTGTTCCACCAAGAACCCAAGCCGCACGTGATCAAGTCTGAAATGCAGCGCATCCACCAGTTTTATCGTTTGGCGCTGTTGATGCACATCGACGGAGAAGTACACGAACGCGAGCAATCGGCGATCAACCAAATCGCTATAGAAATGGGATTGAACCCGACCGCGACCAAAAGGATTTTGGGATTGATGAAAGAATCCGAATATAAGATTCTCGATCCGAATCTCGTATTCAGCATTTTTAAGGAACAACAAAACTGACGGACAAGCTTTTTTAAAAAGATTATCGTTTCGCTTCAACGACCTTGACCGATTTTGATTTTGTAAATCCGATTACGCCTTTGCGGATTTCGTTTTGCCAGCTTTTTCCATAAACTCTCGACAATTCTTCAAATATTACGGAATTGTATGCGTCCACGATTTTGTGGTCAGGTGAGACACAGCCTAAATCGATATATTTTACGCGATATTTCTTTTCGAAATTCTTGTCGGCTTGCGTGAACGCGATTGCAGCGAATCCGCCTTGCAGATAGAGTACGGCAGTCTTGTCGGCAATGTCCTGACTCGCGAGCGCTTGTGCGTCTTTCGGGCTTTCTACAAACTGAATTCGCGAAGGTCCTTTGGGTTTCAAAGGTTCTTCTGTTTGTGAAAACATCGCAAACGAAGCTTGAAAAACCATAAATAAAGTCAAAATCGCTTTCATGATTCGGTATTTTAACGGATCAAAACAACAAACGTGCCATCTCTAGTATGCATCCTGTAGCGCCTTGATTTCATCGCGCAATTTTGCGGCTTGCATGAAATCGAGTTCTTTGGCCGCTTTTTCCATGGCTTTGCGCAATTCCTTGATTTTTTTGTCGGCGTCGGTTTTGGACAGGTATTTCGGTTCAGGTTCGGACGCTTTATGAGCAAGATTTTCGAGGTATTTGGTCGCCACCGAATTTCGGGCAAGCGCATTGTCCAAACTCTTGTTGAGCGCTTTCGGTTCGAGATTGTGCAATTTGTTGTACGCCATTTGCTTCTCGCGACGGTAGTTCGTCTCGTCGATCGTCTTTTGCATCGAATTCGTGATGATATCGGCATACATGATCGCCTTTCCGTTCACGTTACGTGCGGCGCGTCCGACGGTTTGCGTCAACGAACGGTTACTTCTGAGGAAACCTTCCTTGTCTGCATCCAAAATCGCGACAAGCGAAACTTCGGGTAAATCCAAACCTTCGCGCAACAGGTTCACACCGATCAATACGTCGAACAAACCTTTTCTCAAATCCTGCATGATCTCGACGCGTTCCAGCGTATCGACTTCCGAATGTATGTAACGGCATCGGATCGAGACTTTCGTCAAATATTTGGTCAATTCCTCGGCCATTCGCTTGGTCAGTGTAGTCACCAAAACGCGTTCGTCGAGCTCCACGCGTTGTTGGATTTCTTCGATCAGGTCGTCTATCTGGTCCTTGCTCGGGCGCACTTCGATGATCGGATCCAAAAGTCCCGTCGGGCGAATGATCTGCTCCACGTAAATTCCTTCCGATTTCTGCAATTCGTAATCTGCCGGTGTGGCCGAAACATATACGACCTGGTTCTGCAAAGCCTCGAATTCCTCGAACTTCAACGGTCGGTTGTCCATAGCGGCGGGCAATCGGAAACCGTATTCGACGAGGTTTTCCTTTCGCGAACGGTCGCCTCCGTACATGGCCGAAACCTGCGAAATCGTCACGTGGCTTTCGTCTACGACCATCAAAAAGTCGTTCGGGAAATAATCGAGAAGACAGAAAGGACGCGTTCCGGGCAAACGTCGGTCAAGGTAGCGCGAATAGTTTTCGATTCCCGAGCAATACCCGAGTTCGCGAATCATTTCCAAGTCGAAATTCGTGCGCTCTTCCAATCGCTTGGCTTCGAGATGTTTTCCGATCGACTTGAAATAATCGACCTGCTTGACCAAATCCTGTTGGATGTCCCAAATCGCGCTTTGCAACACTTCGGGCGAAGTCACGAACATATTGGCCGGATAAATGTTGAGTCGCGTATATTTTTCGATCACTTGCGATGTCTTGGCGTCAAAAGCTTCGATTTCTTCTATTTCATCCCCGAAAAAGTGAATGCGGAACGGCTCGTCCCCATAACTTGGAAAAACTTCTACCGTGTCGCCTTTTATGCGGAATGTTCCCGGAGTGAAATCGGCTTCGGTGCGCGCATAAAGGCTTTGCACGAGACGATGCAGCAATTTCGTACGCGAAATGACCTCACCTCGTTTTATCGAAATCACATTTTTCTGGAATTCGACGGGGTTTCCGATACCGTATAGACACGAAACCGACGAGACCACGATAATGTCGCGCCTTCCGGAAAGCAAGGCGGAAGTCGTGCTCAAACGCATTTTTTCGAGTTCGTCGTTGATCGCCAAATCCTTCTCGATGTAGGTTCCGGTCACGGGAATGAACGCCTCGGGCTGGTAATAATCGTAATAAGAAACGAAATATTGTACGGCGTTTTCGGGGAAAAACTGCTTGAATTCCGAGTACAATTGGGCTGCAAGCGTCTTGTTGTGCGCGAGCACCAAAGTGGGTTTTTCGACTTTTTCGATGACGTTGGCCATCGTGAATGTCTTCCCCGAGCCCGTCACGCCCAAAAGCGTCTGGAATTTTTCGCCGTTAAGGATTCCCTGGGCGAGTTTTTCTATGGCTTGTGGCTGGTCGCCGGTCGGTTTGTAGTCGGAAACAACGTTGAATTTCATAGCGGTATGATCAAGGAAAACAAAGATAATTATTCCTTCGTTCGGGCACTATGTCATTTTGTTTTCGTTGGGAATTAGATTTCCAGCAGTTTGTTGATTTGGGCGTATTGCAGCAACATAATGGTTTTCGCATCCGAGATTTCACCGCTTTTTACCATTTCCAATGCCTGTTTGAACGGCATTTCAAGAATTTGGATGTTCTCGTGCTCGGTTGCCAAACCGCCGCCTTCGCTGAGTTTCATGTCTTTGGTGTATTCGGCTACGAAACAATGCAGGATTTCGGTTACGGCTCCGGGCGACATATAGGCCGCGAACGCTTTTTCGACTTTGGAAATGTGGTAGCCGGTTTCTTCGATGGCTTCACGGCGCACCGTTTCGGCCGGGTCGGCTTCTTCGATCAATCCGGCGCAGGCTTCGATCATCATGCCCGTTTCGTTTTTGTTGAGATAGGTCGGAAGCCGGAATTGGCGGATCAACACGACGTTCCCGTATTCTCTGTTGTACAGCAATACCGTTGCGCCGTTGCCGCGATCGTAGACTTCGCGTGTTTGGGTGTCGGTGCCTTTTTCGGTCGTATAATCGAACGTGACCTTTTGCAACAGGTAATGGTTGTCGGACAACAATGTGGTCTCGCGTATGTTTATTTTCGGGTTTTCCATATCAGTCGTGGCATTCCATCATGAGTAGGTCGCCGGTTTTATAGGTTATTGTTACGAGTCCGTCTTCGCGTACGGCATTGCTGCTTCCGATTCGGTAACCAAGCGTCAATTCGTCGTCGTTGAGTTCGTAAAGCAGGTTTTGCGATGAGATTCCGCCTACTTTTCCGACAGGCATAAGCGAAATGATGGAATCTTTCGTATACCATTTCTCGAATTTTTCGGGCAACCTGAAAATCTTCGAATAATCGTCGAGGATGACGATTTTAATCTTGTGATTGAACCGTACGATGCTCGTGACGTTCGCAAGCGTATGGTCGGCGCGTTTTCCGGTGGCCCAAACCACATTCACGGCCGGGATTTTCCTTTCTACCAGGTAATCGAACGCTTTTTCAAGGTCGGTTTTTTCCTGGTCGGGCGTATGCACGATTTCGAGCGGATATTGGTAATCCTTGTGGATCACGGGATCGAAACCTCTATCAAAATCACCTAACAACACATCGACTTTAATACCCAAAGGCGAGACGCGGTCCATTGCCGAATCGAGTACGATCACCAAAGGCGACCATTCGAGCAATTGGTTCAAAAGTTCCATCGAGCAGGCTTCGCCATTGGCGATGATAAGCGCTGGTTCCTGGTCGTCTCGGACTATGTGGTGGGAGGACATTCTTATTTTTATTCTTTATTTTTTATTGTGATTTGGGCAGTTTCGCATAAAAATAAATAATACCGATAAGGAATAACTCATCTTTTAAGAGAAAAATGCCCGCGGATTTCTTTTCCGTCGTCGAACGCACCTCTGTACCAGTAATCGGTAGACGGAAGCTGCTTCCCGTTTAACGTGCCATCCCAATACGTGTCCGACGGGGTGAGCATTTTGATGAATTTGCCGTATCGGTCAAAAATCGCGACTTTGGATCGGGTCGTGAATTCGATGCCTTTTATCGTAAATACGTCGTGTACGTTATCGCCGTTCGGAGTGAAAAAAGTCGGCGGGACAATCAGCAGATACTGCATGTCGTCGCTTCCGCAATTGTAGATGTCGCGTACGTAAACGGTGATCAGGCCGCCTTCCACATCATGGAATACGTTCGAGAACTGCCAAGAGAACTGATCGAGCGAATACTCGAAATTACCCGTGTTCACCGTCGTTACCGTAACCGTCGAACCTTGGTTGTTTACCGATGCGATCTGGGGCGCTTCGTGTACGATGACGCCATATTGCTGCGAATCTGTACAGCCGTTTGGCGATGTGACCGTCAGCGTGTAAATACCCGATTGAGTAACCGAAATAGTTTGTGTGGTTTCGCCTCCGGGTTGCCAGTCGTACGTTACACCCGTCATGCCCGCGTCGAGAATAGTGCTGTTTCCCTGGCAGATTTCGGCCAACGCTGGCGGAATATCCGGAAATTCGGGCGAGGGATAAAGTGAAAGCGTCACCGCTGTGCGCGTAGGACTTGTACACGATCCGCTTACGGCTTCGGCATAATACGTTCCCGCAATATTGGTTTGATAACTGGCCGAAGCCGACTGCAAAAGATTACCACTGCTCGGAGCGTCGTACCAATCGACCGTGATTCCGGCCGGAACCGACACGGTCAAAGGCGGAATTGCCGAATCGTTGCTACAAGACTCGACATCGTCGATGAAAACGGGAGCCGCCGGTTGCGGAAGTACGAAAAAGTGGAAACTGTCCGAAAGCGTGTAGCAATACGCATTGTTCATGTTGGCGATGTCTTCTGCTATCTTCACGCGATAATATCCCGAAGCCATCAACGGTGGTGTCGCATAATTTTGGGACGTTTCGCCTGCAATGTCCGTCCAGGTATTGCCGTCGGGACTCGACTGCCATTGGAAAACGTGCGTGCCGCTTCCTGAAATGTTGAGTTGAAGGTTCAACGTCGTCGGAAGTTCGTTGCTGCAAGCCTCGACAACCGCTGCTGTTCCCGATGTGACCGAAGCCAGATCGCCGCACGAACGGAACGTGATATCGTCTATGGCCAAATCGTTTCCGCAGCCGCCGACACCATTGTTGAGCATTTTGAGTACGACCGAAGTCTGGCCTGGAAGCACCGTGAACGTCATGCCGTATTGCATCCAATCGGCGTTGGCCGAACCATTGATGTTGCCTGTGTCGCCTTCTTTCAAAAGCTGGGTTTCGGTCTGGTCCCAAATCTGGAACTTCACGTTGATCGGAATTCCAGAGCCGCCACAAGCGTTGCTCGAAGGATTGTAAGCATTGATAAGCCAGGCCGAGAATTCGAACGTGGTATTCACGCAAAGTCCGGTAACCTGACGGCGATAGAATTCACCGGCCGTAAAACTCGCGTTCACGATAAACGCTTTGCCGTTCGTGTCCGATGGCGTGTGATCCTGGCGATTGACCCAGTTGCCGTTCATCATCGTGGTGCTGCTCAGCGTATATTCGCCGTCGTTGGGAACGCCCGATACGAAATTGTAATTGGTCGTACCTGCGGGAAGTGCGGGCCCAAATCCGGTTCCGGTTCCGAAATCTTCGGTAAATACGGGATCGCCTTTGCTTCCGGTACAAAATCCGAGCTGGGAAAAAGACTTGACGGAAACCAATAAGAGAAGCGCAATGAAAACGTTCGGTTTCAAAGACATGTGATTTTTAGAGAACCGAAAGGTACTTTTTTTGTGCCTGTTTTCAATGGCCGACCGCCGAATACGCTCCACTTTTGCGGAATTTTGAACCGTTTCGGCCATCGGCTTTTTTTTTGGAATCGTTTTAACGGATTTTATCGGCTTACTGTATGGTGAACTGCGTCCGGTCTACCTCGCAAAGACGGAAATATCCCAAAGCATACTTCGATTCGTCGGTCTGGTTCACGAGATTGCCGCGCACGGTTGCCGGAGCCGTTCCGAAAGGACCGCCGCTTCCGCCGCTGATCATGAGCAGTTTTTCCATGTATTCGAAATAACGCTGCGAAATGCCGTACAAACGTATGCCGATCTCGTCTCCGGCTTCGAGGTCTTCATGGCTGAAAATCCCGAACGACAGGTTGCCGTTTACGAATTCGTCCGAAGTCACGCTGTATGAAGGATACGGAAGCACCGAAGAATCGAATCCTTCGAGGTAATAATTCTCGGATGCCGCATCATCGGGATAATAAAAACGGACTTCGATATCCTCGCCCAAAAATCCGCCTTCGTTGTCTTGCTGGATGTCGGTGATTTCAGGAACGGCGATCATGGTTTCGGTAGCCGTATACGTCTGGCCTTCGTAGATGACGGTCAAGATATAGGTCGCCCCGATTACGGGAGCGAAGTTGGTGCAATTGTAGTTGCCCGTGCCCGTGTCTTCGATAAAGTCGAAAACCTGTGCGTTGCTGTCGGTCACGAAAACCGTCGCTCCGGTCACGGCAGGTACATTGTCGGCGTAATAGGCAGCGGTTGTGGTGAGTCGGATGGTTTGTTGGCTGCCGTCGGTGCCTTTTGTCCAATCGATCGCGGCGTCTACGACAAGTCTTGGTTTTTGGGTACTCAGGTCTACTTCGACGACTTCCTCGCATCCGTAAAACAAGACCGATAATAGCATAAAAAGTGCGCTTATTTTTTTCATGACCTAGAATTTAAAGTTGTAAGTAACGCTTGGGATAATCCCGAAAATCGAGAGTCGCACGGCCTCATTCTGACCTGTATCCTCATTTTGTCTGAAAGAAATAGACGCGGAATTCATGCGGTTATACAAGTTGTACACGCTGAAAACCCACTCGCTTTGCCAACCTTTCTTTTTGTCGGGCTTCGGAACATAGGTGGCCGAAACGTCCAAATGATGATAGGCCGGAAGCCTGTTCTCGTTGCGCAAACCGTAACTCGGTATGTGTATGCCTTGGTATTCGTAATAACCGTTCGGATAGGTGACGGGTTGCCCCGATTGGAGTGCGAAATTCGCTCCTAATGTCCACTTTTTGTTCAAGTCGTACGAAGCCGTGACCGCAAGATTATGCAGTTTGTCGTAACCCGTTTTGTACCATTGGCCGTTGTTGATGCCGGGTTCGGAAGCGTCGCGTCCCGGAGTTTGCTGTTCGGAGCGCGATAAGGTATACGAAATCCATCCGTTGAGGCGTCCGGTATTTTTGCGCAACAAAACCTCAAGTCCGTAGGCGCGCGCTTTTCCGGGAAGCACGACTTGCTCTATGGCTTCGTTGGCGATCAGATCGGCGCCGTCTATATAATCGACACGGTTTTTCATCGTCTTGTAGAATACTTCCGCTTCAAGCGAATACGCATCGTTGCTGAAATTTCGGAAATATCCGACCGCATATTGGTCGAGCAATTGCGGTTTGAGGTATTGATCGCTTGGCGTCCAGACATCGAGCGGAGTAGGAGACGAGGTGTTCGAAATCAGGTGCAGGTATTGCGCCATGCGGTTATAACTCGCCTTCACCGATTGGTCTTCGTCAATTTGGAACGCGACCGAAGCACGCGGCTCGAGGTTGTTGAAATCGGCAATAGTTTCGCCTCGTCCGTAAGAGCGCGTACCGATCGGGTCGGCCTTTTCATAAATCTTTAAATCCTGGTTGAAAACTACCGGGCGATTGTCGGCATACACGTTCATGATTTGCGAACCCATGCGGTAGAAAAGGCTGTAACGAAGCCCGTAATTGACCGTGACGCGTTTGCCCAAAGATTGCTCGGCCTCGATGTACAACGCGGGTTCGACGGCGTATTTCTTTTCGAGTTGCTTCGGATTGATGGCCGAATCTTCACCCAAAGGCGTAATCTCGCCGGGATTGAAATCGTAATAAATCGCGTTCAAGCCGTAGAAAAGCTTAAGGTCGTTGGTCAGGTAATGCTTGAAATCGTATTTGAAGTTGAAGTTCTTGATGCCCGAATCCCAGTTGAAACCGATGTATTCGAGTTCCAATCCGTAGTAATAATCGCTATAGATCATCGAAAGATTCGAAAACAGTTTTTCGGAAAACAGGTGATTCCATCTCAAATTGAGTACGGAATTTCCATACGTGTTGCGGAAACTTTCGTTGATCTTGAAATTGTCGCGTCCGAAATATCCCGAAAGAAACAATTTGTTGTTGTCGTTGAGCGCATAACTCAATTTCGTGTTGAGGTCGTAAAAGTAAGCCGAGTTTTCGTTGTCGGCGAGTTTGAGGAACAAATGCGCATACGACGCGCGTCCGGCGACCAAAAACGATCCTTTTTCCTTGACGATCGGTCCTTCGGCGAGCAGTCGGCTTGAAATTACGCCAATTCCGCCACTCGCATGGAATTCCTTGTTGTTGCCTTCTTTTTGGTAAATGTCGAGCACAGACGAGACGCGTCCGCCGAAACGGGCCGGGATTCCGCCTTTGTATAATTTGAGGTCCTTGATCGCATCGGCATTGAACACCGAGAAAAATCCGAAAAGGTGGGAAGAGTTGTACATCGTGGCCTCGTCGAGCAAGATGAGGTTTTGGTCGGCGGCACCGCCTCGCACATTAAAACCAGATGAGCCTTCGCCTGCATTGGTCACGCCGGGAAGCTGTAAAATCGATTTGAGTACATCGACTTCGCCCATCACGACAGGCATTTTCTTGATTTCGGCCACGGTGAGCTTGTTAACGCTCATTTCGGGCTTGCGGATGTTGGCGCGAGGTGTGTTCGAATCTACGATGACTTCGTTGAGTTGCTGGCTGGAACCCGACATCGCGACATTTTTTCGGATGTTTTGGTCGAGGATTACGGTTTCGGAAAAATCGACGAATCCTAAATAGCTGATTTTTAAAGTGTAGGTACCTTTGGGAAGTGTCACCGAATAAAATCCGTACTCATTGGCAAGCACCGCCGTTTTGGTCTCGACGATAAAAATGCTCGCGCCGATAAGCGTCTCGTTGGTGTTCTGGTCGGAAATGGTTCCCGAAATCGTGAATTGCTGGGCGAAAGCGTCATGACAGAGCATGATGAAGAACCCGAGAACCCACAGCGTAAAGTTTCGTTTCATGATTGATGATTGATTGGTTTTTCCTCGCATTCCCATCATTAGGATATGCTTCGGATGTAAGGGGAAACGTACAGCGTTGATGTTTAGTATCGGTGAAAACAAAAAAGGCCGTCCGTAGACAGCCTTTTATAAAAATTTTAAGATTTACTTGATCGAAGCAAGCACGTCGTTGAGTGTCTCGCTCGGACGCATCGCATTGTTTGTAAGCGTCGTATCGGGTTTGTAATAACCTCCGATTTGTTGCGGTTTACCTTGGGCCGCGATAAGTTCCGCGTCAATTTTCGATTCGTTCTCGGTCAATTGCTTCGCGATCGGTTCGAATACTTTTTTGAGGTCGGCATCTTTGTCTTGTGCGGCCAAAGCTTGTGCCCAGTACAAAGCCAGATAGAAATGCGAACCTCTGTTGTCGATCTGGCCGACTTTGCGCGCCGGAGACTTATCGTTTTCAAGGAATTTCTCGTTGGCGTTGTCCAAAGCTTCCGATAAAACCAAAGCCTTCGCATTGTCCTGCGTCTGACCCAAATGCTCCAAAGAAACGCCAAGCGCGAGGAATTCTCCAAGCGAATCCCAACGCAAATAGCCTTCTTCGATGAACTGTTCTACGTGTTTCGGTGCAGAACCGCCGGCTCCGGTTTCGAACAAACCGCCTCCGTTCATCAATGGCACGATCGAAAGCATTTTTGCCGATGTTCCTAGTTCCAAAATCGGGAACAGGTCGGTAAGGTAATCGCGCAAAACGTTTCCTGTTACCGAAATCGTGTCTTCGCCTTTTCGGATTCTTTCCAGAGAGAATTTCGTTGCGGCGACCGGATCGAGAATCCTGATGTCAAGCCCTGTCGTATCGAAATCTTTAAGGTAAGTGTTTACTTTTTTGATGAGTTCACGGTCATGCGCGCGGTTTTCATCAAGCCAGAAAACGGCCGGAGTAGCCGACAATCTGGCGCGGTTTACGGCCAATTTCACCCAATCCTTGATCGGGGCATCTTTGGTTTGGCACATGCGGAAGATGTCGCCTTTTTCTACTTTTTGTTCGAAGAACACATCGCCTTTTGAATTCAGGACTTTGAACGTTCCGTCGGCATCGGCCTGGAACGTCTTGTCGTGAGAACCGTATTCTTCGGCTTTTTGCGCCATGAGCCCGACGTTTGGTACGGAACCCATCGTTTTAGGGTCGAAAGCGCCGTTTTTCTTGCAGTCGTCTATTGTCGCCACATATACGCCGGCGTAGCAACGATCGGGGATGATGGCTTTCGTGCCTTGTTGTTTGCCTTCCTTGTTCCACATTTGGCCGGAAGTCCTGATCATCGCCGGCATCGAGGCGTCGACGATCACATCGGATGGCACGTGAAGGTTCGTGATGCCTTTTTCGGAATTCACCATAGCGATCGCCGGGCCGTTTTCGATCGCTGCATTAAGCGCGGCTTCTACTTCGGCTTGCTCGGGTTGTCCGGCAATTTTTGCGTATACGTCGCCGAGACCGTTTTTGGTGTCGACTCCGAGTCTAGAGAAAAGGTCGGCATATTTGGCGAACACATCTTTGAAGAAAACGTCTACGATCGCACCGAAAATGATCGGGTCGGAAACCTTCATCATCGTCGCTTTAAGGTGAACCGAGAACAGTACGCCTTTTGCTTTTGCGTCCTCGATTTCCTTAGAGACGAATGCCTTAAGTGCAGACAGGCTCAAAACCGACGAGTCGATGATTTCTCCTGCCAATAATTTCGAAGCAGCCTTGAGTTCTTTTTCGGATCCGTCGTTGCCGAAGAATTTGATCGTGAACGTATCGGCTTCGGCTACTGTTACCGATTTTTCGCTTCCGTAGAAATCGCCGGCTTCCATGCTTGCGACGTGGGTTTTGGAATCGGATGACCAAGCGCCCATGGAATGCGGGTGGCTTTTCGCGTAATTCTTCACGGCTTTCGGAGCACGGCGGTCGGAGTTTCCTTCGCGAAGCACTGGGTTTACGGCTGACCCGAGAACTTTTGCATATTTGGCTTTGATGGCTTTTTCTTCGTCTGTTTTAGGATCTTCGGGATAATCGGGAAGCGCGTAGCCTTTTGATTGAAGTTCCTTGATCGCTTCCTTCAGTTGGGGAACGGAAGCTGAAATATTCGGCAATTTGATGATGTTGGCTTCCGGAGTCGTCGCCAATTGGCCCAATTCAGCAAGATCGTCGCTGATGCGTTGGTCTTCTTTCAAGTATTCCGAAAGGTTGGAGATAATTCGTCCGGCGAGAGAGATGTCGCGCGTCTCGACCTGGATTCCTGCGGGAGCCGTAAAGGCTTTTACGATCGGAAGGAAGGAATGCGTAGCGAGCATCGGCGCCTCATCTGTAATGGTGTAGAGGATTTTTGCGGTATGTGACATGTTGGTTTTGTTGGTTTGAACGTTGTGCGGAGGCACGGCTACAAATATAAGGAAACAGGTGGTTTTGAACGGCACATCGGCATTGCGAAAACGATGTATTTTGGATTTTGCCGATTGACGGTTAAAATTTTTTGGATTTCTTAGTTTGGTGAAGTTTAACTGAGAAGTTTGGATTTTTTGCGACTACCTAGCTTGTTCGAGAAACATACGTTTTCTTTGAAACTATGCGCGCGTTAGGGATTACCTCACGAGATTTTATTTTTATAGGTGTTCGGTGAATGCGATGCATTTGAAGCGGCATCCTTTTGCTGCGCAGCGCAAAAGATATAGCGGATAGCCCGGCGCCGGCAAGGTCTTGATGTGAAACGGAAATCCGATCCGGCGCAACGCCCAAAAAAGCATAAAAAAAGCCCCGGAAATTCCGAGGCTTCTATATTCAAAACAAGAATTAAGCTCTTTGTCTTTTCTCTTCTTTGATTTTCGCTTTCTTACCGGTAAGTTCGCGGAAGTAGAAGATACGGGCACGACGAACGTGACCTTTCTTGTTGATTTCGATTTTTTGCAATGCCGGAAGATTTACCGGGAAGATACGCTCAACGCCTACAGAACCAGACATTTTGCGGATAGTAAAAGTTTCTGTAACACCAGAACCTCTACGTTGGATCACAACGCCCTTGAAAAACTGCGTACGGGTTTTTTCACCTTCTTTGATTTCGTAATAAACCGTGATGGTGTCTCCGGCTCCAAACTCCGGGAAGTCTTTTTTCGCTACGAACTCCTCGTTAACGAATTTCATTAAATCTGCCATGATTTAAATTTTAAAATGTTGAAAATCAACGCAACGTTCACGGACTTCGTCAGAGGTTGGGTCAATGTGGGCGCAAAGGTAGAAAAAAAGTGTGAAGTGCAAAGTTTTAAGTGTAAAAACTTTAGTGTTCTATGACTCAGGACTATTTGTCCAGTAAATCCGGACGTCTGTTCTTCGTATGCTCATACGCCATGTCCTCGCGCCATTTTTCGATTTTGGCGGCGTGACCGCTTAAAAGCACGTCGGGAACTTTCCATCCGTTGTAGTCGGCGGGGCGCGTATAGACCGGAGGCGCGAGTAAGTTGTCCTGGAAACTGTCGGTCAATGCAGACGTTTCGTCCGAAAGTACTCCTGGAATCAGGCGTATCAACGCATCGGACAATACCAAAGCACCAAGTTCACCCCCGCTCAACACATAATCGCCGATCGAAATCTCCTTGGTTATGAACTGGTCGCGCACGCGTTGATCGACACCTTTATAATGACCGCATAAAATGATGATGTTCTCATAAGACGACATGCGGTTGGCCATTTGCTGGTTCAGGGTTTCCCCGTCTGGCGTCATGTAGATGATCTCATCGTATTGGCGCTCGGACTTCAGATGCGCGATACAGTCGTCTATCGGCTGTATCATCATGACCATGCCGGCACCGCCTCCGAATTGGTAGTCATCGACGCTTTTCTGTTTCTGTTTGGTATAGTCGCGAAGATTGTGGAAATGCACCTCTACCAAACCTTTTTCGATTGCGCGTTTCATTATGGAACCTTCAAACGGCGAGCGCAGCAGATCGGGTAATACGGTGATGATGTCAATTCTCATGATGTCGATTTAGTCGTAAAGTCGGCGCAAAATTACGGTGGAAGTTCTGAAGTTCAAAAAATACGTTCGCTTACCTGCCAATAAACATCGTTGTTTGATGATTTCAACTGCGTCTTTTACTTCGGAAAAGCAGCAATCATTAAATTTGGATGTAATCTGACCGTTATTGTCCAGTTGTGAACGGCTTTGTACTCTTGGTCATATCAAAAATTACGCGACCAATCTTTTTCAACTTCGTCTGCAATTTGTTTATAGTATTGGTCTAAATCATTTATATCTAGAAAATCTTCACCATTAGGATAATATAAAATACACTCTAACTTTAAACTTTCCAACAACACCTCTACATCATCAACATCCACCAACAATTCAACAATGAGAGAATCTATTCTTTCGCTAGGGTATATTGCTGAATGACTTGGCGCGGTAATTTTTGCTCTTCGATCTTCAAGTTTTGTAGATTGATAGTTTAGGCTGTAATCTTTCCACCTAGTTTGAAAATTACACTTGTAATCGCAGAAATATAAATTTGTTTTATATTCCTTTTCGGCTCTTTCACCAGAGTTGATTATGCTAATGACAATTTCGAATTCAACTTTTTTGTTCTTAATTCCATTATATTTAATCCTATATCCAGCAATTTCTAATATCGATTTTGACGTTCTTCCATAAAGTTGTCTGATTTCATATTCTTCCATTTTGAGCGATTCAAAATTGTGTCGCCTGTAAAATCGTTTATCTCTAGAAATATGCGGAGCGTCTAAACTTTCTGGAATTTGCACTACGTATATCGTTTTCTCTAAGTCACCACCTTCTCGGATTGGAAAAATCTTCATATCAGGAATTGGCCGCTGAATACCTGAGTTAAGTATTTGTTCGATCCATTCTTTTGTAAAAATGTTACCATTAATATAAGACTTAGAATCTGCCTTATGATTAATCTCGGAGATTCCATAAATGATTATTCCGCCATTTGCATTAGCAAAGGCAGCGACATCTTTAGTCATTTCGTCTTTTTTTCCATCTGACTTTCCAAGTGCGCCCGCTGCTTTAAATTCAATGCTTACGCTCTCTTCAATTTCGTTAGCTATTAACAACTCGATGAATGCAATGTCATATTCTGTCCTTTTATGTAGTTCCATATTCAATATTAAAAAATTTAACTGTAAATATGAACGATTAAAATTAGCGCAAATCAATTATTAAATAAAAATCGGCTGAGGCAATAACCACAGTTAATTTTGAGAGTGGAAAATTGTTTCCTGAAGTTTATATCTTTCCTGACAAAATACTCTCCTTAAATTTGCCGCAACTGAAATTAGTTGCCTAACATTATGGACCAAGATCTCGAAAGCCTCAAATATCCTATCGGACCATTCACGATCCCGGATTCGATTTCGGATGTCGAATTGCGCAAACACATCATTACGATCGAACGGTTTCCGCAAAGAATCACGGCGGCCACGATCTCGTTATCCAAAGAGCAACTCGATACGCCTTATCGTCCTCAAGGTTGGACAATCCGACAGGTCGTACATCATTGCGCGGACAGCCAAATGAACGCGATCATACGTTTCAAACTTGCACTCACCGAAGAAAAGCCCGTCATCAGACCGTATTTCGAAGACAGATGGGCAGAACTCGTGGACGGTAAATTTTTACCCATAGAACCTTCGCTAAAAATTCTCGAAGGCGTACATAGAAAATGGAGCATCTTGCTCGAAAACCTTGAAGCGCCGCAATTCGAGAGAACCTTCGTGCATCCAGAGCATGGGGCGGAGTTTTCTTTGGCCGTCGCAACCGCGAATTACGCCTGGCATTGTGAGCATCATCTGGCACATGTCACAAACGTACAAAACCGAAACGGATGGAGGTGATTGTAAACGGTTGTATCCGTTTGTAAACGGTTAAGCGTCGGGTTGGGTCTTGTTCACCTGATACACGAACTCGAGCATGCAATAAGCTGCGACGGCTCCGAACGTATGCCATAGAAAATGTGTTCCCGTAGCGATCAATTGGTATTTGTCGACGATGCGGAAAGTCAGTGCGAACACGAAAGCGAGCCACGCAAAACCGACCCATTTTCCGCTTTTGAACCGGTTCTTTACCAAAAAGGCCAATACCGGAAACAATACGAGTAACCCCAAGACCGCATAATTCACATTGATGTACACCTGTATGTCGTCGTTATTCCTGATCTGCTGTCGGATGAAATACTGAAAAAAGCCATAAGCGACAATCAAAATCGCAGCGATGTACCAACGCGTCAATTTGGCTACGAAATAAACGCCCGTAAACACACATATAAGCATGATCGGCAACCAATCCATCATGATGAAAAACGACCATTGGCGCAATCCGTGGTAAATGCTTCCGCCAATCGCCCCGATGGTCAACAGGAAAACCGAAAAAGTCAGGTATACGTGTTCCTTGTATTCGCCTTTGAGCTTCCAGAACCAATACATCGCGAGACCAAGGAAAAAAAGCGAGGTGATCGCGTTGAGTGGTTCGGGGAAAAAACGGTCAAGATCGGTTTCGGTATACAGCATGCCGCCGTCGGCAGGAAGTTTCATTTCGTTCATGGGTCAGTTTTCGAATAAAATTAAGGCAATCGCATCGAACGCCAATATTATGTTTTGCTAACTTTAACCCATAAACTCCAAATTGGCCATGAAGCGAAACCTCGCGCTGCTTTTTTTTATACTGCTCAAGTTTTTCCTCGGTTATGTCCTGATACATCCGGTGTACGAACTGCACCGTGACGAATTCCTGCATCTCGACCAGGCCGATCACCTGGCTTGGGGTTTTTTGTCGGTGCCGCCTTTGACGTCGTGGTTTTCGGTTTTGATCCAATTCTTGGGCAATTCCGGATTCTGGGTGAAATTCTTTCCGTGCCTTTTCGGAGCGTTGACTTTGGCCATAGTCTGGAAAGCCATACAAGCTTTGGGCGGTAGTTTTTTCGCGTTGGTTTTGGGTGCGATTTCCATTTTGTTGTCGGCATTATTGAGGCTCAACATGCTTTTCCAGCCGAATTCGTTCGAGGTGCTGGCCTGGACGTTCACGTGCTTTTGCTTTATCCGATATCTCCAAACCGAAATACCGAGATGGCTTTATTTTGCAGGCGTCGCATTGGGTTTAGGATTCCTCAATAAATACAATATCGCTTTTATGGGCGTCGGATTCCTGATCGCGTTGTTGCTGTCGGGGCATCGAAGAATAATGCTGCGCAAGGAAATCTGGATCTCGGCCCTGATTGTTTTCGTAATCATTTTGCCGAATTTGATCTGGCAGGCCGCCAACGATTTTCCGGTCATCCATCACATGAAGCTGCTTAAGCAGACGCAGCTTGTGAACGTGTCGGCATCCGACTTCATAAAAGAGCAATTCCAGTATTTTTTCGGTTCGATCCACGTTTTGATCGCCGCCTTTGCCGGACTCGGATTTTACAAGCCGTTGTGTCGATACCGCGTATTCCTTTGGAGCATCGCCATTACATTGGTGCTTTTCGTGCTGCTTCACGCCAAAGGATATTATGCGGTCGCTTTGTACCCGATTTATATCGCGTTCGGATCGGTAGCACTTGAAAAAAGGCTCGTCGGCAAAGCCGGATTGATACTCAGGGGCATTTCGCTCGCGCTTCCGGTAGGTTTTTTCGTGTTGATTTATCCGGTCGTGTTTCCTGTCGACAGTCCCGAAATCATCAAGCAACGCGTGAAACGTCATCCCGATCTGCATCTTTCGCGGTGGGAAGACGGAAAGGATCACGACTTGCCCCAGGATTTCGCCGATATGCTCGGATGGAAGGAACTTGCACAACATGTGGAAGCCGGATTGGGCACGCTTCCTAAAAACGAACATACGATCGTACTTTGCGACAATTACGGACAAGCCGGTGCAATCAATTTTTACAAACACGACAAATCAATCAAGGCCGTTACGATGAACGCCGATTATGTGAATTGGTTCGATTTGGAGAAACCCATCGTCAATATAATCCTGGTCCAGGAAAGTACCGATGACGACCCGCAGCGCAAACGCGAACGTGATTTTTTCGAATCCGTGTATAAAATCGGTGAAATCAAGAATCCGTACGCACGCGAAAAAGGCACGTCGGTTTACGTACTCAAACATGCAAAAGTAGACGTGAACGCGATTCTGAAATCGGAAATCGACGAACAAAAGCAGAGCTGGAAAGAATAAATATCATCTGAGGAAAAATAGAGAATCACTTTTTTGCAACACCTCGAAAACATCAAAATTTTAAGAATTGCCAATTTGCCGACGAAGTTTGCGCTTTGCTAAATTTCCTACCTTTATCGGGTAACCAATTTCTAAAGACATGCGAATTTACATTGCCGCATTGCTCGCTTCGGCGGCTTTGCAGGCCCAAACCTACAAAGACATCAAGGCTACGGCCGAAGAACGCGCCCAAGATCTGCTCTCGAAAATGACGCTCGAGGAGAAAATCGACTACATGGGCGGATACAAAGATTTCTACATCAGAGGAATCGAGCGTCTGGGGTTGCCCGAAATCAAGATGACCGACGGTCCTGTCGGTACGCGCAACTACGGAAACACTACGGCTTATCCGGCTTCTGTGCTTACGGCAGCTTCATGGGATACCGACCTTGCGTATAAATTGGGTGAGGCTTTAGGAAAGGATGCCAAAGAAAGAGGTGTTCACATTTTGCTCGCTCCGGGCGTCAATATTTATCGCGCGCCCATGAACGGACGCAACTTCGAGTATTTGGGCGAAGATCCTTACCTCTCCGGGAAAATGGCCGTTCCTTACATCAAAGGTGTGCAATCTCAAGGCGTGGTGGCTACCGTAAAACACTTCGCGGCCAACAACCAGGAATGGGATAGAAATAACGTGAGTTCCGATATGGACGAACGCACGTTGCAGGAAATCTATCTGCCGGCTTTCAAAATGGCGGTCAAGGAAGGCCAGGTCGGAGCGGTGATGAACAGCTACAACCTGATCAACGGCGACCACGCGACCCAAAACGCGCATCTCAACAACGACATCCTTAAAGGCGACTGGAAATTCGACGGGATTCTCATGTCCGATTGGGTCGCGACTTACGATGGCGTTGCGGCTGCGAAAAACGGGCTCGACCTCGAAATGCCGTCCGGGAAATTCATGAATAAGGAAACGTTGCTTCCGGCGATCAAAAAAGGTACGCTGTCCGAAAAAGTGATAGACGACCACGTGTTGCGCATACTTCGCATCATTTTCCGCTTCGGATTCTACGACCAGAAATACCAAATGGCGGCCAACATCAAAGACAATCCCGACAACGCGAAAGTGGCTTTGGAACTCGCGCGCGGCGGTATGGTTTTGCTCAAGAACGACAACATCCTTCCGTTGTCGAAATCGATTAAAAGCATTGCGGTTATCGGGCCTAACGCCGATTCGTACATTGCTGGCGGCGGCAGTTCGTATACGCATCCGTTTCATTCGGTCTCGCTTGTCGAAGGAATTAAAAAAGCAGCACCTTCATCGAAAGTGACGTTGGTCAAAAACGCCGTGCCGACTTTGGAAACTTATGTAGAAGGAACGCCTTTCTACACCTCGAAAGGAAGTGCTGAAAAAGGATTGAAAGCCGATTTTTTCGCCAACAAAACGCTCGAAGGAAAACCGATCGCTTCTACGGTCGATAAGAATCCGAACCACAACTGGAACGAAAAACCGGACGTTGACGGTGTTCCGGCCGATAATTTCTCGATGCGGTACACGGGTGTCGTGCGCCCGGAGAAAACGGGAGCTTATAAGTTCGGGGTTCGCGGAGACGACGGCTTCAGATTGTATGTAGACGGAAACGAAATCCTCAACGAATGGAGCGATCATGCGGCTTTGTTGCGCATCAAGGAACTCTCGCTCGAAGCAGGCAAAGAGTACGAGGTGAAACTCGAATTTTACGAAAACGGAGGTGAAGCCAACATTGCTTTTGCGGTCTATCAGGAAAACATCAAGTTCGACGATGCGGTCAAAGCGGCCAAATCGAGTGATGTCGCGATCGTTTCCATCGGATTCGATTCGAACAGCGAAGGAGAAGGTTTCGACCGCACGTTCGAGCTTCCGCCGTACCAGGCCGACTTGATAAAAGCGGTTTCGGAGGCGAATCCCAAAACGATCGTCGTGCTCAACGCCGGCGGAAATGTCTATATGCAGGATTGGCTCGCGAATGCGAAAGGTTTGCTGCACGCATGGTTTCCCGGTCAGGAAGGCGGAACGGCAGCGGCCGATATCCTTTTCGGGAAAGTGAATCCGAGCGGGAAACTTCCGGCGAGTTTTGAAAAAGAATGGAAGGACAATCCGACTTATAACAATTATTACGACCCCGATGGTGATAAACGCGTTTCGTACAAAGAAGGGCTTAACGTCGGCTATCGTTATTACGACAAAACCGGTGTAAAACCGCAGTTTCCGTTCGGTTTCGGATTGTCGTACACGACTTTCGAATATTCCAATCTCAAAATTGACGAGAGCACGAAAGGCATGGTGTTGGTTTCCTACACAATAAAAAATACAGGGAAGTACGACGGAGCAGAAGTTTCGCAATTGTATGTTTCCCAGCTCAAATCTACGGTAGACCGTCCGGTTAAGGAACTCAAGGGGTTTTGCAAGACCTTCCTCAAAAAAGGAGAATCGAAAACCGTGACCTTGAAACTGGATACGTCTGCGTTTTCGTATTATAAAACCGATAACAAAGCTTTCGGTTATGACGCGGGAACATTTGAAATCAACGTTGGTGCTTCTTCACAGGATTTGCGACTCAAAGGCCAGACCGTTTTACATTAATCCCGAAATATGCATACGACGAATTGTTTCAACACGTTCATAGAAACGGCCGAAGATACCAAAGCTACACAAGCCGAAGTGCCGCCCAAAAAAGAAGAAAAGACGATCGCTCAACTGCAGTTCGATATGGTGTACGACCATCCTTATGCGTTTACTTCGGATGACGTGATTTTTGAAGCGTATGCCTATCGCAACCAAATTCCGCAAAGTCAAAAGCAACAGGCCCGCGAGCAATTTTTTTCGAAAGGGCAGGCGTGCATGCGAGCATCGGCACTTGGGAAACGTTACGGTTGGGGCGTGCATGCGAACGAACAAGGGAAAATCGCTTTGGTGCCGATGGAATCGGAAGCGTATGCCAAATTCGCATCAGATGCCGAATTAAAGCATACGAGAGCCATGCGTTCTTCTAGAAAGTAATTCGATTATCCGTTTGTAAACGGTTACAAACGATTATATCCGTATACAAATGTTTACCGCCGACACTTTTATTTCGCGTTTGAATAATTTGCGCTCTGATGAGGAACTGCGCAAAATCCAACGCTATTTCAAATCGGGTGAAGGCGATTACGTACAAGGTGATAGCTTCATGGGCGTCCGAATGGGTTTGGTGTTCGATTTAGCAAAGGAATTCATACCGATGTCGTTGGACGAAATCGAAAAATTACTCGAAAGCCAATGGCACGAAGCGCGGGCGGGCGCGGTGTCGATCATGGATTTTCAGGCGCGTGACAAAAAGACCGGCCTTGAACGAAGAAAAGAACTGTATGAGTTGTATCTGAGGCGTCACGACCGCATCAACAACTGGGATTTGGTAGATAGGTCGGCCCAGTTTGTCGTCGGGCAATATCTGTTCGACAAACCCAAAGACAAACTATACGAACTGGCCACATCCGCTAATATTTGGGAAAGACGCACAGCCATTACCGCGACGGCCTATTTCCTCAGGAAGAAACAATCAGAAGAAACCTTTATCATCGCCGAACTGCTATTGAATGATAAAGAAGATTTGATACACAAGGCCGCAGGCGGATGGATACTTCATGCCGGCGGACAAAAACTGATCGCGTTCCTCGATAAGTTCGCGGCCACGATGCCCCGGACGATGTTGCGCTATGCGATTGAAAAACTCGACAAGCTAAAACGAGAATACTATTTGAATCTCGGAAAAAAGAAATGAAATCGCGCATGGAAATCGGTTGGGACAGTCAATATTATCGAACATGGGAAACGTTGTCTTTAGATGTGGTTGAAGACGGATATGAAGTAAACTCAGTCATTGAAACCGAATCTGGAAAAGCGACGTTTCATATCGCAATTTCCGAACAATGGGAAGTTTTGCGATTCGATGTCGTTTCTACGCTTACAGGAACTGTTTTCGAAGTTCACGGCATTCGTGATAAATGGAAAGGTTGGATCGTCAACGGAAAACCGATGCCTGAATTCGACGGTTGCATCGACATTGACATTTTGCCGACGCCTTTCACCAATACGCTGCCGATCCGCCGCCTGGATTTCGGTGCGTATAACAGCCATGAAATTTTGGTGCTTTACATCGATTTGATCGAAAAAACCGTGTCCCGAAAAAAACAGGTGTATACGAAATTGTCCGATTCGTTATATCGTTTCGAGACTGTACCGAAAGATTTCGAAACGAACATTGAAGTCGACGCCGACGGTTTCGTACTAGATTATCCCGATCTGTTTGCCAGAAGACACTGCTGAACCGTAGAATCGACGACTGAGATGTTACCTCAAAGTCTCTATCTGTAACGAAAAACTTAACATTGTAAACAGCCCTGAATTTCTACCTTTGTCAAAATTTTCAACCTATGCAGAACATCATTGACCGATTTATAAGTTATGTAACCATCGATACGGAAAGCGACGCCAAGTCGACGACCACTCCAAGTACCTCAAAACAGCTCGTTTTGGCCACGCTTTTGGCTAAAGAACTCAAGGCGATCGGGCTTACCGACGTGACAAAAGACCGCAAGGGTTACGTCATGGGTACGTTGCCTTCGAACGTAGATCACGAGGTGCCGACAATCGGTTTTGTTTCGCATTACGATACATCGCCCGATTTTACGGGAGCGAACGTAAAGCCGCAGATCGTCGAGAATTACGACGGCAAGGATATTTTGCTCAACGCCGAACAGAACATCGTGCTTTCTCCGAATTATTTCAAGGATTTGCTGCTGTATAAAGGACAAACGTTGATTACTACGGACGGAACGACATTGCTCGGAGCCGACGACAAAGCCGGGCTTACCGAAATCGTCACGGCCATGGAATATCTGGTCAACAATCCAGACATCAAACACGGGAAAATCCGCGTGTGCTTTACACCTGACGAAGAAATCGGACGTGGTGCCGATCATTTCGACGTGAAGAAATTCGGTGCCGAATGGGCGTATACCATGGACGGAAGCCAAATCGGTGAGCTCGAATACGAAAACTTCAATGCGGCAGGTGCGAAGGTGACTTTTAAAGGGAAAAGCGTGCATCCGGGTTATGCCAAAGGCAAAATGATCAACTCTATGTTGATTGCGAACGAATTCATCAGCAAATTGCCTAAAAACGAAGTGCCTCAGGAGACAAAAGGATACGAGGGTTTTTACCACGTGGTCGGTTTGTCCGGAAGCATCGAGCAAAGCGTTGTGGAAATGATCATCCGTGACCACGACATGAAGAAATTCGAAAAACGCAAGAAGTACGTTTCGAAAATCGTTAAGGACATCAACAAGAAGTTCGCCAAGCAATTCGGTACCGACATCGCCGTGGCCGAAATCACCGACCAATATTACAACATGCGCGAAAAGGTCGAGCCCGTGATGCATATCGTCGATTTGGCCGAACGCGCGATGAAGGATTTGGGCATCAAACCGCTCATCAAACCTATACGCGGCGGAACCGACGGAAGCCGTTTGTCGTATATGGGATTGCCGTGTCCGAATATTTTCGCGGGCGGACATAACTTCCACGGAAAATACGAATATGTACCAGTGGAAAGCATGAAGAAAGCCGTAGACGTGATCGTGCGTATCGCAGAATTGACGGCAACTACCGATTTTACTGCCAAACCGGTAAAAGAGAAAGCTTCCAAAAAATCCAAATCGTCTAAAAAAGACAAGAAGAAGAAATAAGTTTTTCTTTTCTCCTATAAAAGCATCGGATTCGTTTCGGTGCTTTTTTATTTTACGCCGAATAGGAATGCGAACATTTTTCTAAATTGCCCTAAATTTTGAGATATGGCAATGAGCGAAAAGAAAAATCCGTGGGACAAATCGGGCCAATGGCCAGAGGAAATGAATGCGCTCAAGGCCATCATCGACAAAACGGAACTCGTCGAAATGACCAAATGGGGCGGGCCGGTGTACACGATCGACAAGAAAAACGTAATCGGGATCGGCGGTTTCAAATCGTATGTGGCCATTTGGTTCTGGAACGGCGTGTTCCTCAAGGATTCGGCCAAAAAACTCGTCAATGCGAACGAAGGCGTGACCAAAGGCTTGCGTCAGTGGCGGTTTGCTTCAAAATCTGAAATTGACAACGATGAAGCGCTCATATTGCACTATATAAACGAGGCGATTGCCAACGAACGCGCCGGATTGGCCATCAAACCAAAGAAAAAAGAGACCGTGATTTCAGCGTTTTTCCAATCGGCTCTCGATTCGGATGCCGAATTCAAAAACGGCTTCGAGAAACTTACGCCTTTCAAACAACGCGAATATCTGGAATACATCGATACGGCCAAACAGGAAAAGACGAAAGCGACTCGGCTTGAAAAAATCACACCGATGGTGAAATCTGGAATCGGTCTCAACGACAAATACCGACAATAAAAAAACGCGGAAAGCTCGAACAATCCGCGTTTTATTTTCAATAAAGAAAAACTTATTTTTTTTCTTCTGCAACCGTCGTATTCAAGGCCGCGCTCATTTCCATTGAAATGGCCGAACGCTCGAATTTGATTTTGCCGGCCATCGTCTCGATGATCACGGTTTTTTCGGAAAGTTCGCTCACACGTCCGTGGATGCCGCTTTTGGTGATGACTTTGTCGCCTACTTTAAGCGTGCTTTCGAATGCTTTTTCTTTTTTCATGCGTCTTTGTTGCGGCAGGATCATAAAAAGATACACGACCGCGAACATGAGCACTAAGGGCAATATTTGTTGGTAATTCATGATTAGCTGTTTTTATCGGTGATATTTGCGTGGATTTCAAGACGTTCGACGCCTTTTTCGGTGTTGGTCATAAGCGTAACCGATTTGGTTTGCTTGCCGTGTTTCCCGGCAGAGTTGAACGATACCTTGATTTCGCCTTCAGTTCCCGGTTTTACGGGCTCTTTCGGGTATTCCGGAATCGTACAGCCGCAAGAACCTTTCGCTTTCGAAATGATGAGGTCGCCTTCGCCCGTATTCTTGAACTTGAACACATAGGTCACTTTGTCGCCTTGGCTGATCATGCCGAAATCGTGCTCGGTTTTCTCGAATTCGATGACCGGATATTTGCCGTCGGCGGGCGGAGCCGGTTTTTGTGAGGCTACGTCCGGGCCTCCGATATTCGGTTCGGGATTCGGAGTTGCCGTAGAAACCGGAACGTCTTGTGCGTTCGGGTCGATTTTGGAAGCGGCGTCTTCCTTTTTGCACGACGTGGCTGCAATAGCGGCCGAAAGCGTCATGGCAAGCACAAATTTCTTCATGATGATGGAACGGTTAAATTAGAGCAAGCCGCGGCCTGCCTTGTTGAGTTTGTTTGCGGTCTGGAATTCCTTGACGAGGTTGTCGAGGATCCCGTTTATAAAAATGCTGCTTTTCGGGGTCGAATATTCCTTGGCGATCTCGAGGTATTCGTTGATCGTAACTTTGATAGGGATCGATGGGAACTTAAGGAACTCGCAAATAGCCATCTTAAGGATGATCGTATCGATTTCGGCAATACGTTCGGTATCCCAATTCGGGGTTTTGTCGATGTATTCCTTGGCGAGTTCGGGCTCGTTAAGCACGGTTTTACGGAAAAGCTGGCTCACGAATTCCTTATCTTCCTCGTCTTTGTAAAGTTTGGACAAGCGGAAATCCTGACCTTCTTCGAGTGCTTTCAGTTCTTTTTGGATTTGCGTATTCACGAGCGGAATATCATCTACCCAAGTCAATTTATAATCCTCGAGGTAATCGTACAGTTTTTCGTTCGGCACGATGACTTCGGTGAAAAGATCGAGGATGAATTGTTTGTCTTCGGCGAAATTGTTCACGCGATTGGACATGTATTTCTGATACAACTCACTATCCTTGATGTCTTTCAAAAGCAACAGGATGTAGTCGTCGTTGAGTTTCCAGTTGTTGATTTTGCGGTTTTCCAAAGCGATGCTTAACGAATTGCTCTCGTCGAGGTACGTCAGCACGGCATTGTTTACGAATTTTAGGTTCGGATCGCGTTCTTCTTTCGTACTAAGGTGTTTTTTGCTGGATTTTTCGATGAAATCGGCTTCGCTGCGTCGGATTTCGATAAGGGCCGAGAACATGATCAAATAAAGATCGAACATGCTTTCGATGCTGTACAACAGGAATTTCTCCTGTTTCTCCAAACTGTCGGAGCCGTTTTGATGCATGGAGTAAATCGATTGCATCACTTTGATCCGGATATGTCTTCTGTTTAACACCTGTAAGAACTTTTATAAAATTAAAGGAGCGGAAACAATTGGTTTCCGCTCCGCAAAAATAATATTATTTCTTGTGGGATTCTTATTTCCCGTTTTCTTTTTTACGGTCTTCGATGCGCTTTTCGGCAATTGCCATGGCCGCCTGAAGTGTAGTAAGGTTTTTGGAATCGGCAAGGTCGAAGATCTCGAGCGTCGTATTGTAGATGTTCTCGGTTCTTTTCATGGCTTCTTCTTTGCCGTAGTTCACGATTTCTCCGTAAACGTTGATGATTCCGCCGGCGTTGATCAAGAAATCGGGAGCGTAAGCGATTCCTCTTTCACGAAGGATTTTTCCGTGAACCTGCTCGTTTGCCAACTGGTTGTTCGCGGCTCCGGCAATCACTTGTGCCTGGATTCTGTAAACCGTATCGTCGTTGATCGTCGCGCCAAGCGCACATGGAGCGTAGATGTCTACGTCGGCAGTATACAAATCGTCGCCTTCGAAGATCGTTGCGCCATATTTTTTGGCGACTTCTTCCATACGGCTTTGGCTGATGTCTGAAACGGTGATGGTCGCGCCTTCTTCCGAAAGGTGTTTCACCAAAGTCTCACCGACATGTCCCGTACCTTGAACCAATACTTTTTTGCCCGATAGGTTGTCGCTTCCGAATTTGTATTTCGCTGCGGCTTTCATTCCCATGTAAACGCCGTAAGCCGTTACGGGAGAAGGATTTCCTGAACCACCGTTAGCTTCGGAAATTCCGGTTACGTTTTTGGTTACCGTACGGATCAAATCCATGTCTGGAGTTGTCGTTCCTACGTCTTCGGCCGTGATGTATTTTCCGCTCAACGAATCGATGAAACGCCCGAAAGCAAGCATCATTTCCGGCGTCTTGTCGGTTTTGGCATCGCCGATGATTACGGCTTTACCGCCTCCCAAATTCAATCCGGAAATAGCAGACTTATAGGTCATACCGCGTGAAAGGCGCAAAACGTCGTTCAGAGCTTCCCATTCGTTGGCGTATTTCCACATACGGGTTCCGCCCAACGCAGGTCCTAAAACTGTGTTATGAACACCGATAATTGCTTTCAAACCGGTATCTTTGTCGTGGCAAAAAACAATCTGCTCATGGTTGTCGAATGAAGCTTGACCGAATACCGGATCAATCTTGTGCAGGTCTTTTGCGGTAGTGAATTCAGTTATCATATTTCAAGATTTAATTTTGAGGCTTTTGTAAAAAGCTATCGCAAAACTAAGGATTAAATTAAGAAAACGCACTGAATTTGATTTAAATTAGGGAATTGTTAATAAATGTTGATTTGTCGGGCTTTTTCTGAAATTTAATTATTCTTCGCATTTTAACACCTTTGAATGTTAATCGGCTCGTTTCCGATTTGGAATCATGAAAGAATTACAGTATTTAAATAAATATTTCGTAAAATATAAATACCACTTTTTGTCGGGTATTGTCATTACGATCGTCTCACAAATCTTCTCTTCTTTTGCTCCGCGACTGGTCAGCGACTCGTTTGCGGTGGTACAGAAACATTTCGAGGCTGGAAACGTCGACAAAATCTGGGTAGAATCGCGACTGTGGCGCAACATCATGCTGATTTTGGTCACGACGCTCATTTCGGGTTTCCTGCTTTTCATCACGCGTCAAACGTTGATCGTGATGTCGCGTCATATCGAATTCGACCTCAAGAACGAGGTTTTCAGGCAGTACGAACGGCTTTCCCAAAGCTTTTACAAGCGCAACCGCACAGGCGATCTGATGAACCGCATCAGCGAAGACGTCGGAAAGACGCGCATGTATGTCGGGCCGGCGGTGATGTATTCGATCCAGACGCTTATCCGATTCATCGTCGTAATCGCGTTTATGGCAGGCAAATCGGTAGAATTGACGATTTATACGCTGTTGCCGCTGCCGTTGTTGTCATATGCGATTTTCAAATTGAGCACGCAAATCAACAAGCGCAGCACGACGTTCCAGCAATATTTGTCGAAAGTGTCGAGTTTTACGCAAGAGGTTTTCTCGGGAGTTCGTGTAATCAAAGCCTATTCGCTAGAGAAGCAACAACAGGATCGCATGGTCGAACTCTCGCTTGAAAGCAAAGCAAAAAGCATGAGTTTGGCAAAGGTCCAATCGTTGTTCGGGCCTTTGATGATCGCATTGATCGGCGCGAGTAACCTCGTCGTGATTTATTTTGGTGGGATGATGTACATCAACAACGATCCGGACATCCCTAATATCGGTGTCATCGCAGAATTTATCCTGTATGTGAACATGCTTACATGGCCCGTCGCTTCATTGGGCTGGGTTTCGTCCATGGTTCAGGAAGCCGAAGCATCTCAGAAACGCATCAACGAATTCCTCAAAATCGAACCCGATATCAAGAACCACAATCCGGAGTATTCCGAAATTTCGGGCAGCATCGAATTCAAAAACGTCACATTCACCTATGACGATACCGGAATCACGGCCTTGAAGAAAATGTCTTTCAAAGTCGATAAAGGAGAAACGCTCGCGATCCTGGGTAAAACCGGTTCGGGGAAATCGACGGTTTTGTCGCTGGTTTCGCGATTGTACGACGTCTCGTCGGGCGAAGTGCTCGTAGACGGTACACCAATAGAAAAACTCAACCTGAACGATCTTCGCGACAATGTCGGCACTGTTCCGCAAGACGCTTTCCTGTTTTCGGATTCCATCAAGAACAACATAAGATTCGGAAAAGAAGACGCGACAGAAGAAGAAGTCATCGCATCGGCCAAACTCGCTGCCGTTCACGACAATATCGCTGCTTTCAACTTGCAATACGAAACGATTCTGGGCGAACGCGGCATCACTTTGTCGGGCGGACAGAAGCAAAGGGTTTCGATCGCGCGCGCGGCCATACGCGATCCGAAGGTATTGCTGCTCGACGATTGTCTTTCGGCCGTCGATACAGAAACCGAGGAAACCATCTTGGGTAACTTGCTCGATTTCTGTAAGGATAAGACGACCATCATCGTGAGCCATCGCGTTTCTTCGGCCAAAAATGCCGACCGCATCCTGATTTTGGACGGCGGAACGATCATTCAGCAAGGTACTCACAATCAATTGCTAAACGAAGAAGGTTATTATCGTGAGTTGTATCTGAAGCAGCTTTCGGAAAAAGAATTGACGTAAATTTTGGTGGTTTTGCCTTTTTTCTGCATTTTTGAAAGGAAAAAAACTATAACAACTAGAATTCTTACGTTATGAGAGAAAATGATATGATGGAGAAGGAAGAAATTTTTTCGAAGGTGCTGCGCGCCGGTAGAAGGACTTACTTCTTCGACGTGAGGGCAACCCGCGCCGACGATTACTATATCACGATTACCGAAAGCAAGAAATTCACCGAAGAAGACGGCTCTTTCCACTTCAAAAAACACAAGATCTATTTGTATAAAGAAGATTTTACCGCCTTCAACGAAATCCTCAACGACATGACCTCTTACGTTCTCAACCAAAAAGGTGAGGAAGTGATTTCGGAGCGTCACCAAAGGGATTTCAAACGTGAGTACAACATCGAAAGGATTGAGGAATCCGCAAAAGCCGCGAGCTTTACCGATGTAGATTTCGATGATATCTGATCAACCGACCAAACCAAAAAACTAAAAATCCGGATTCGTTCCGGATTTTTTTGCTTTAAATTATCCGATCCGCAATCCGTTTTCGACTTTGAAATCGGGCGAAAGCAACACGATGTCATTCGCTTCGCCCACCGAACCCAAAACCAGGCATTCGCTCATGAATTTCCCGATCTGCTTCTTTGGAAAATTCACGACAGCCACGATCTGTTTTCCGACCAAATCTTCTTTGGCGTAGCGTTGCGTAATCTGGGCCGATGATTTCCGGATGCCGATTGTGCTGCCGAAATCTATCGTGAGTTGATAGGCGGGTTTTCGCGCTTCGGGGAAATCGTTGGCTTCCAAAATCGTCCCGACGCGCATTTCGACGCGTTCGAATTCGTTCCAGGTCAAATCCATAGGCTTATTTTTTTGCGGATATTCGTTTTAAGAGGTGTTTTTTCGCGTCCTAAACTACGATTTATGAAGGACACGTACAATTTTCTCAGGATTCGAAATTAATCGGATTCTTAACAAATGCTTATCCGAATCGGTACGTTTTCTTGTGTCGTTTTGCGTAAATTAGTAAGGTTATCCTTGATTTTTGTCACATGGAAATTTATCACGTGAGCGCCGAGTGTTTTCCGGCTGCAAAAGTGGGCGGACTCGCCGATGTAGTGGGTGCTTTGCCCAAATATATCAACCGTTTGAGGCATTCGGCCAAGGTCGTCATTCCGGGATATGACACAAAATTTTCGCGTGAGCAGCAGTTTGAGGATGTTTTTTCGGGAGAAGTCAAGCTCGGCGTTTTCCATCTTCATTATACCGTGGTAAAAGAGAAAACCGATTTGTTGGGATTCGAATTGTACCAGATCAAAATCCCGCAGCTGTTCGACCGACCTGAGATCTATGGCTTCGAAGACGATACCGAACGCTTTACCGCTTTCCAGATCGCGTTTCTCGATTGGATTACCGAAACCGGCCAACGACCCGATATCGTGCATTGCCATGACCACCACACCGGATTGATCCCGTTCATGATGCAGCATTGCTTCAAATACGGGCAATTGAACCGCATACCAACCGTGCTCACGATCCACAATGCGCAATACCAAGGCTGGTTTTCGTTCGACAAGATGCATTATTTGCCTGAATTCGCGCCCGTGAACGCCGGTTATCTCGAATGGAACGGCGCGATCAATCCGTTGGCGTGCGCGATAAAATGCGTGTGGAAATTGACTACGGTTTCCCCGACTTATCTCGAAGAAATGATGCACCATGCAAACGGACTCGAAAACCTGTTGCGATACGAGCGCATCAAATCGGTCGGGATTCTGAACGGCATCGATACCGAAGTGTGGAACTCGAAAACCGATGCGATGCTGGTGGCCAATTACGACGTCAAAACTATGAAATCAGGTAAATCCAAAAACAAAAAGGTGCTTTGCGAGCAGTTCGCTTTAGATGAGGACTTGCCGATTTTCGCGTTCATCGGACGATTGGTCTACGAAAAAGGAGCGGAGTTGCTTCCCGAAATAGCAAGAAGAATACTCACTGAATATAAAGGCAGGGCGAACGTTTTGATACTCGGTTCGGGCGATCCGTCGGTAGAAGATCATTTGCGCGCCATTTCGCATTTCCATCGCGAGCATTACAATTGTTATATCGGCTACAACGAGCAGCTCGCGCATTTGGTGTACGGCGGTTCCGACTTTCTGCTGATGCCGTCACGCGTCGAACCATGCGGACTCAACCAAATGTATTCGTTGCGATACGGAACGGTTCCGATCGTGCGGCGAACCGGTGGATTGCGCGATACCGTGATCGATATGGGCGACGGCGGTTTCGGCATTTGCCACGACCAAACGAGCGCGGACGACGTGTTGTGGTCGGTCGGTCGCGCGCTCGAACTTTTCGCCGACCAGAAGAAATTCGACGCGATCCGTAAAACGGGCATGCAGATCGACCATTCTTGGGATTCGGTCGCACAACACTACATCGAACAATATCTGAACTTAAAAAGATAAGACATGCAAAACAGCAAGACATTGGCCATCATATTGGGCGGAGGACAGGGTTCAAGACTTTCCCCGTTGACCCAAAGCCGTTCAAAACCTGCGGTCCCGATTGCGGGAAAATACCGTTTGGTCGATATTCCGATCTCGAATTGCATCAACAGCGACATCAAGCGCATTTTTGTCTTGACGCAGTTCAATTCGGCATCACTCAACAAACACATCAAGAACACGTATCATTTCAGTACGTTCTCGACGTCTTTCGTTGACATACTCGCCGCCGAACAGACGCCCGAAAACGCGACCTGGTTTCAAGGCACGGCCGACGCGGTGCGCCAATGCATGCAGTATTTCCTCAATCACGATTTCAAATATGCGCTGATTTTGTCGGGCGACCAGTTGTACCAGATGGATTTCAATGATATGATCACGAGACATGAGGAAAGCGGAGCCGAAATCTCGATTGCGACGCTTCCGGTAAATGCGAAGGACGCGCCCGGTTTCGGGATTTTAAAAACCGACACGGACGATTGGATCACGGCGTTTACCGAAAAACCAAAACCCGATGTCTTGCCCGATTGGACGTCGCCCGTAAGCGAAGAAATGCAGTCGCAAGGCAAGCATTATCTGGCGTCTATGGGGATTTATGTGTTCAACCGCGAGCTTCTGGTAAAACTGATGTCCGACCCGACGACAACCGATTTCGGAAAAGAAATCATGCCGCAATCGGTCGGGAAACACAAAATACGCAGTTACCAATACGAAGGTTATTGGACCGATATCGGGAACATCGATTCGTTTTTTGAAGCGAACCTCGAGCTCACCGACGAGATTCCGCAATTCAACCTTTTCGACAACGACAACCGGATATTTACCAGGGCGCGCGTGCTTCCGCCATCGAAAATCATCGGCACGTCCACGATCAGCAAATCGTTGATTGCCGAAGGTTGTATATTGAACCATTGCACGGTCAACCATTCCGTGATAGGGATCAGGACGCGTATCGGACGCGATTCCGAAGTGCACAATTCCTACCTCATGGGAAGCGATTTCTATCAGAACCTCAAGGAAATCTACACTAACCTCGAACATCGCGTGATCAATATCGGGATAGGGGAAAGGTGTTACCTGAACAATACGATCATCGACAAGAATTGCCGCATCGGGAACGATGTAAAACTCAACGGCGGCAAACACCTTCCGGATTCGGACCATGAATTGTATACGGTAAAAGACGGTATCATCGTCGTGAAAAAGAACGCGACGCTGCCCGACGGGTTCGTTGTCGAATAAGGCGATAAAACAAAAGGCATCCTCGATCGGATGCCTTTTTTATTGGGAAAGGTTGGCAAAAACGTAATCGTGTACCAACACCATATCTTCATCGCTTATGTGTGCTTTCTTTTGCATGCGCTTGAGTATAGGTTCCCATTGCTCTGCGGTGTGGTCCGAAGGTTTGAAAAGCGGGTGGCATTTGCCGCAACGTCCGTCGTAAAGATCTTTTCCTTTCATGACGTTTTCAGACATAGGGGCAGGCGCTTCGGCCACGGTAGTTACGGGCGGTTCAGTTGTTTTGGGAGTGGTCGGCTGTACGACGGTTTTAGGCGAACAGCTAAAAAGCAAGGCAGCAGAAGCGGCCAGCAAAATTCTGGATCTCATGTTATTTTGGTTTTGGACGAAAATACACAGAAATAAAAAAAGAGTGTCCGTAAAGACACCCTTTTTACAATTTTTTACAATCGAGAGATTATTTCACGTCCATAAGCTCGACGTCGAAAATAAGCACGGCGTTCGGCGGAATGACACCACCGGCGCCTCTTTCGCCGTATCCGAGATAAGGAGGAATCACGAAACGCGCCTTGTCACCCACTTGCAGCAATGCGATGCCTTCGTCCCAACCTTCGATCACATGGCCCATTCCGAGCGGGAATTCGATTGGTTTTTTGCGAGGATAAGACGAATCGAACGTTCGTCCGTTATCCAATTGGCCAGTATAGTGAACCGAAACGGTCTTGCCTTTCTGGGCTTGTTTGCCGCTTCCTTTCTGGATGATTTTGTAGCGAAGTCCGCTTTCTGTCTTGTCGAATCCGGCGGCCAGTTTCTCGAGTTGGGCTTCGGCTCCCGCTTTTTCGTTGGCTTCCCTTTGCGCACGTGAACCTTCAAAAACGCGGAAAGCTTCTACGGCATTCCATTTTTGGGCTTCTTCGCCTACGCGGATGATTTCTACCGTATCCATCGTATCGCCTTGTTTGATGGCGTCAACTACGTCTTGTCCTTCGACGACCTTTCCGAAAACGGTATGCTTGTCGTCGAGCCAAGGCGTGGCGACATGGGTGATGAAGAATTGGGAACCGTTGCTTCCCGGTCCGGCATTGGCCATAGAAAGTACGCCCGGCGTATCGTGGCGAAGATCCTGGTGGAATTCGTCGTCGAATTGGTAACCCGGACCGCCGCTTCCCGTTCCGTTTGGATCGCCACCCTGGATCATGAAATCGTTGATGACGCGGTGGAACGTGAGTCCGTCGTAATACGGTTTGCCTTGTTGGCGCGCCTTGTTTTCGAGATTACCTTCGGCAAGAGCCACGAAGTTCCCTACGGTTCCAGGAGTAAGATCATGCGTAAGTTTAACCAAAATCGCACCTTTAGGCGTGTTGAATTTGGCGTATATTCCGTTTTCCATGTTTACATTTTTTAAATTGAGATGCAAAGGTAGGCATTGGACAGCTTTCGGCAATGGCAAACCCCAATTAGCTTATGCGCCGAATTGCCTTAGGTGATGATCGGCGTGTTTGTAAGCGAAATGACCGATTTGTTCTTTGGTCATCGATCCGAAAAACGGATGCACGAAATCGTAATTGTCGAAACGGGCATACTCGTCTATGCGCTTGAGCCATTCCAGTTTCTGTTGTTCGATGTCGCCTGTGTCTCCGACGGTTTCGAGCAACGGGCTCGTCGGTGAATTTTTACCGAACGGTTTTTCATCCTTCAGCACCTTGTTCAGGATCATACGTCCGATGATTTTTCCGATAAAAACCCTTTTGATCTTCACGTGTCCGAGCATCATGTCTTCGCACAACGTGCAATGTTTTACCATTTGGAACACGTCCATTTTTCCCCATCGGGCATTATTTTCGGCTGTGAGCGAATGGATTCTGTCGATTATCTCTTTGTGGATTCTGTTTCAAAAATAGATTTCATAAAAGGCGAACATTGGTTTGGTTGTCGGATTTTAAAAAGTGCGTTGAAGCGCGTGAAGATACAAAGTTCGGTCATTCGCGCAACTTAGGTTCGTAACACAGCAATATCGCTCCCGAACTGAATGTTTTGGTGCGCAATAATTTCAGTTCGATCCTATCGTCTATATGCGCAAATAAAGCAAGACCGCTTCCCGCAACGACAGGATGCACCATGAGTTGGAATTCGTCTACAAGACCGAGCCGTATCATGGTTATTATCAGGCTCGGACTGCCGACGAGCATGTCTTTGCCCGTTTGGCGTTTGAGTTCGAGGATTTCGTCTTTGATCACTTGGTTTTTCAATATCGAATTGTTCCAGTCGACGTGTTGCAAAGTGCGCGAGAAAACGATTTTTTCGATGTTGTCGATGATGAGCGCGAATTCGTCCATCGGCGCATTTCCGCTCGGATTTTTTACGACGGACGGCCAATAACTTTCCATGAGCTGATAGGTTATGCGCCCGTACAAAAGCGTGCCCGAATTGCGCAACAGTCCGTTGTAATGTTCGTGTATTTCATCGTCGGGATTTATGGCCGTGTGGTCGCAAAATCCGTCGAGCGTCATGTTGATTCCAGCGATCAGTTTTCTCATGATTCGGATGATTTTTATTTGGAAACCAATGTTCTAAGTTAAGGAATTGGGGGCGTTTGGAAATTGTACTATCCAGTTTTTGAACAGAAAGCCTGCCTTTTTATCGGAAATGGATCCTATAAGAAGCTTTCCTTTTCTGGTTCGCGCATTCGTAATCGTGCGCAAAAAATGAAGTCTTGTCGTGGTAGTTAACGATCGAATCAATATTGAAAGTCGACGGGATACAATCCTCGTTCACTATTTCAAAACCATCCTTAGTTTCGGAAATGACCGCGAAATGTGCTCTCACGCAATTTCCGTTGGCAAAAGGCTCGCAGTGATAGTAATCGATCAGATATTGGTTTTTGCCGTTGAGCTTATTTCCATAAAGTTTCAAAAAGGCAATTGCTTTTTTACCTAGGTTTTCGGGAGATTCCGCGTCGAAAGTCGCTATGTCGAGTTCCGCTTCGATCAATTCTCCTTTATTTCGGAAATGCTTGTAAAGGACATTTTTGGCTACAGCAGTATCGATCGCGTGACCGAATCCCGTTGCGGTTTTCTCTAAATCGATAATCGTATCCTTGGCGGTTTTCGATAGCGGATGCGGATTATGAGCGACTTTATCCGCACAGGAGCAAACCAATAAAAGCAGTAAAAGATATTTGGCCATCGCAGATCGGATGTAAGTTTCAATCCCGACGAAAATAAGAAAAACGGTTATCGGATGCACCAAACCGCTTAATTCGATAGCTGTTTATTTTTCCTGCATCTGTTTGTAGAAAAACGTGATGACTTCAAGATTCACGTCGGCCGTGGTCCAATGCCCGACATTTTCAAAAGTCTTGAAAATAGGAGTGATGCCGTTTTCGAGATAGATTTTCTGGCAGGCCAAATATCTTGGTTGGACCTGTTTTCCGATGTTGTCATTGATTATGGCGCGTTCTTTTTCGCTATAGGCGTCATCGTATTGTACGGCGTCGTTGTCGTCGAGTTTTCCCATGTAAATCAATTGCGGGATGGTTTTGTACGCAGCCAGGTCGAAATTTTTACCGAATAATTTCCGGAAATCGTTCGTGCCTATCGGATAATCGAGCTTGACTCCGTTGATTTCTTTGTTCGGAAGCATGAGCTCACCGTTGAATCCGCCAATTGCGAGCGCTTTTATCTTGTCCGGATGCACGAACGAAAAACGGTTCGTAAACGTGGCCGAAGCCGAGAAACCGTTCATGAAAATTTTAGATTCGACCGCAATGTCCATTGCGATGAGTATGCGTTTGGCATCGTCGATCATGTGCAACAATTGCAGGTCGAGCCGTTTCAATTCGGGCGATTTCTGCAGCATTACATCGCGATCCAAAGCATGTGTGTACATCAGCGAATCGGATTCGGGTCTCGGAAAAATCGGTACGAGCAACGGTATCCTGAGTTCGGTAGAAACATTATTCCCGACCGAACTTACCGAAGCCAAATCTATCGCGTATTTTTTATGTAATTCGATGTCGTCCGAAACCTTGCCCGTGTTGTTGGGTTCGACCAACAGCACTGATTTTTTGTGCAGCGGCGTTTTTTTCGGAACGAACAAAATATACTCGTAGTAAAACCCTTTTTTCGGATTTTTCGCGACAATGATCAAACTGTCCTTTTCAAGAAAATCCTTGGTTTGGTTTTGGGCCGAAGTAGCGAAACAGGCCAGTGTCAGCACGAAGAAAAATATCGAACGCATTTTTAAAGTCTTTCCACACTGACGTTTAGGTCGACGATTTGTTACAAGAAAATTTCAAAGAACAATCGAACAACCAAGCCAAAGAAAGAGGAATTTATTGCGTCCGATTCACGTATATCCAGCCCGTTTTGGTTTTCAAATCCGCAAAATCGATCACATAATAGTAAGTGCCGTCGGGCAATTCATCGCCTTTGTCGCTTTGTCCGTACCATTCGTTTTGGTAATTGGATTTGGAGTAGACATTCGTGCCGTATCGGTTAAAAATTTTCAGTTCAGAAACATTGAACGCTTCCAAATCGAAGTAATCGTTCAATCCGTCGTGGTTGGCCGAAATTCCTTTTTGGATGGCACAAATTGTAGAAACGACGTCAATCGGTTCCTGTCTGCTGCAACCATTTTGCGTGACGACCAATTCATACGTTCCGGCAGTAGAAATCACGACGGAAGATTCCGTTCCTATTTGAGTACCCGTCGGATCAAACCAGGCGTAAGATGAATTCGCGGAATTGTTTTGAACCGCAGTCAACGTGTAATTGATTCCGTTGCAACCTTGGGTGATCGTAAAATCGGGAGAATCGTTTACCGTTATGGTTAATGTGGCGGTCGAGGCGCATTGTCCCGCAGTTGGTGTAAACGTGTAGGTTGTGGTTTCGGTATTGTCGAGCGCCGGCGACCACGTTCCCGTAAATCCTTCATTCGATGTCGTCGGCAAAGCGTTCAAAGGCGCACCAGAACAAATTGGGGCGATCGCGGTAAAAGTCGAAGCGGTCGTTTGGTTTACGGTTATCGTCAGTGTGGCGACGGATGCGCATTGTCCTGAAGTCGGAGTAAACGTATAAGTCGTAGTCGCTGTATTGTCTAAAGCAGGCGACCATATTCCCGAAATCCCGTTGTTCGAAGTCGTCGGCAACGGATTCAAAGGCGCGCCCGAACAAATGTCCGCAACTGCTGTAAATGTCGGGACCGACGGTTGGTTTACGGTAATGATGAGGGTTGTAGGAGAGGCGCATTGTCCTGTCGTCGGAGTGAACGTATACGTAGTTGTCGTCGTATTGTTTAAAGCGGGCGACCAAGTCCCCGAAATCCCGTTGTTCGAAGTGGTCGGCAACGCGTTCAAAGCCTCACCCGAACAAATTGCGGCAACGGCATTGAACGTAGGGATCGTTCCCGGCGTAACGTTTACCGTAACCGTTTTTTGGTATAGACAGGTAACCGATTCGTTGAAGGTAATGTCATCCAATGCAAAATCGTTTCCGCCGCTCGCGAAATTTCGGTCGTAAATCACAAAATTGGCCGTGGTGTTCGCGCCCGAATTCCAATTGTAGGAAACCTGCGTCCACAAACAAGTAGCGCCGGGCGCATTTACGGGAAGTCCTTGGGAAACGCCGTTGATCGTTACTTCGAGCCTCGCCGGATTTTCGGGAGATACCGAAGCGACATAATACGAAAACGTGTAATTGGTGTTCGGCAAAACGGCTACCGGATTTTGATTGCTCCACACGATCACATTTCCGGTCGGGTCGGTCGCGCCATCGAAAACCATCAGATTTCCAGTACCGGTCGTATGGTCGCCGCATGACGAAAAAGCCGTGAACCATGCATTCGGATTGGTGACGATACCGTACGCGGACTGTACGCCGAACGGATTCGGATCGGCAACATAAGTGTATTCGGTCGTAAATAAGGCATCGCCTTGAGTAAAATCGCCATTCTCGATGAGGTTCGTAGGATCTGAAATTGAGCCCGAAGTCACGGTGTAAGTCGTTGTTACCGTCGGACTAAGGGTTTGGCTTGCCGCATTCGGGTTGGTAAGCGATGCATCCGGCGGATTTGCGGTCCAAGTGTACGAATTCGTGCCGCCTGTCGCTGTCAATGTGGCCGATTGGCCGCTGCAGATCGTCGTATCGGCACTGAGTTGCAAATCGTTTGGCGCTTCGAGCACGATTCCCGATTGCGTATAGACGCTGCCGGCCGCATCCGAAACCGTAACGGAATACGTTCCTTCGCCTAAGCCCGTAAAGATTCCGTTGTTGTTGGTCTGGTTGGCAGATCCGCTCAACACATAAGAAGAATACGGAAGCGTGCCGCCAGTCAAGGAAACCGTGATCGAACCGTCGTTTCCGCTTGGGCAGGTTGGATTTACCGACGCGTAATCGCCTTCGAAAGGAAGTCCGCCTTCGGTAATCGAAAAGTCATCTATCGCAAAATCATTTCCGATCGCTTGGCTATTGTTTGTTTTAAGGCGTACCATCGCATTGTTGGCCGTGGCGACGAACGAATATTGGATGTTGACCCAACCTTCGGAGGGCAACGGCGCCAAAAAGTTTTGGTTGGCCGGGTTTATATTGTTCGCGTTGACGAAGAAAATCCCGATGTTGGCTCTCGTCGCATCGTCTGAAGTGACCTCGTTCGAAACCGATTTGATCCAGAAACTGAACACATAAGTGGTCCCGGCCGTGAATCCGCCGATGGCGCCTCCTGTATTTCCCGTGGTCCAGAAGAAACGGTTGGCGAGCGTAGAGCCGTCAAAAACCAACATGTTTCCTGTTCCCGTAGTGTGATCTCCGCCTGCGTTGTACGTGGAATTCATCAACGCCGGATTAGTTGTCCTTGCGTAAAATCCGGGATTGCTTGTTCCCGTTACCGGATTTATCTGCGTGTAGTCGTGCACCATGAACCCGACGCCGCTTCCGCCACTTTCAAAATCGCCGTTGGTCAAAATCTGGGCGTTCGAATTCGCATGGGCGAGCAGCAATACTAAAAATGACAAATGTATTGTTCCTAAAAAGCGACGTAATTCTATTTTCATAAGTCATCGGGTTAATGTCATAAAAATACTACTTGCTTTTTTACAGCGATTTAACCCGATGGATATAAAAACCATACACGTTGCGTTTCCAATCTACAAACGTGCAGTTGCGGATTGCTTGAGTTGTGAAGCGATCAGATTGTGTATTGGTGGTTTTTGGACTTTGATGTAGTAATGTTGCGTTAATTCAAACGTTTTCGTTGAAGTTTTGAACGTAGATTTTGTAAACTTCGGTTGTTTTCGGTCAAAATCGGCAATTTGATTCGAATGAAAATTATTGTCCTTGTCCAATCCCATATCGTATTGCAGCTTCGAGCGTATCGATATCGATGTCTTTGAGTGTTTTGAATTTGATGCAATATCCACTGACGCTGGCCTTTCCGAGTTTTGCGCCATAAGTTTCGGCGAGGTATTTCTTGTCTTCGATGCCCATGATGTAAACCGAAATTCCGGTCGTGTTGGCGCTTAAACCGATTTGGTAGAATTCCCTGGTCTTTCCGCCGGCGTATTTCATGGTTTGCGATCCGTATCCGATATTGGGATTGGAAACGGTTTTGTTTTCGGCGTTCTTGCCATCCAAAAACCTTAATTTAGAAGGTACGATTTTTTGGATCATGTCGTGCAACGCCTGCATTTCACTGCGTTTTGGTTCAGGTTGGCTCGCGATGTAATCGGCTATTTGTAGATCTAAGTTCATTGGATTCGGTACTTGTTCAGTATCGGATATTGCGTATTACCGTATGGGTTTTCGGATCTTCCAAGTCCAATTCCTCATCGTTCAATTTTACGACTTTGTAGGTCACCGATAATTTTTTTCCCGTGGTGATCGTAAGCATGTTGTTGTGCTTGTCGAAAGTGTACTTGCTCGTGATTTTCGTGACCCGTTTTCCGTTTGAAAATATTTCAATCAAGCTTGTCCCGTTTTCGTAGAACGTCATTTTATCGGATGTATTCTGTCCTGTAAAATTTGCGACATCTTTTAATTTCCAGCTTCCCAATAAAGGATCGGCGTTTTCTTTTTTGCACGAGCTGATTATTACAAACAGTACTATCAAAATTCGGGTTTTCATCTTTTGGTCGATTAAATTGGAATCGAATTTGGTTTAAAAACGAAGTTAGGGAAATAATCGCTGTTATCAGAGTTGGATTCTGCAAGGTTTAAAGTTCGGTAATCAACTTGGTATTTTACGTCTCAAAATGTTTAGTGGCTGGATGTAAGGCTTTTCTTTAAATATGTATTTCATCGATAATGCGTTGAATCATCATGTGGTTCGTCGAAAAACCAATATGCTCGATAAACGGTCAATTGTTTGAGGTAATTTTGCGAAATTACTTACAAACACTCTTACTATGAACCCAATTCTACGCAAATCAATGCTCGGAACCATGACGGCTTTCCTAGCAATGGTGTCGGCGAACCTGAGAGCACAAGCTCCGAATGCGCCAACTGCCCTCGACGCATCGCCCGTTGGTGCAACAACTTTTACGGCAAACTGGTCGGCTGTTCCCGGTGCGACAAGCTACAAGCTGGACGTAAGCACGTCACCCACATTCAGTGTTCCGTCCACTCCAACCGATTTGATCATATCGGAGTATGTAGAAGGAAGCTCCGGTTATAAAGCAATCGAAATATATAACGGCACGGGTGCGGGAGTAAATATAGCGGCGTATTCGTTGAGAAGAGGTATAAACGGGCCGTTATCGACCGTAGCTCCTACCGGAACGATATTGCCAAACAATTCAACTTGGGTTATCGCCTACGCGCCTGGAATAGCTCCGGATCTTCAGGCTGTTGCGAACCAGACCACCAGTTTCGGGATGATGAATCTTGACGGTAACACGGCTATTTATCTAAGGAAAACGATTCCGAATTCAGGAGGCGTAATCGAGCTTGTAGATTCGTTCGGTGTCTCTGGCGAAGCGATTCCTTGGGGCGTGGACGTCACATTAAGACGCAAGGCTTCGGTGATACAACCGACACTCAATTACGTGACAGGCGACGCCGATGTTTACGCGACGAACGACATATCCGGTCTCGGGTCGCATACCATGAATAACTTTGCACCTTCATTCGTACCAGGCTATGAAGATTTGACGGTAAACGGGACTTCGCAAGTCGTATCCGGGCTTACCGCCGAAACCGACTATTACTACAGAGTAAGAGCATTCGATGCTAACGGTACCTCGATCAACTCGAACGTCATCCACGTGAAGACTTTGCCGACAATAAACTACGTTACACAAGTAATGGCCGCACAATGCGGAGGTGAGTTGGCTTCGATCAATTCCTATATCGCGGCTACGCAATTGCCGAACATAACCGGATATCGCTTTGAAGTGACCGACACCGAGACGTCTGCCGTGCAAACCATTGACCGCACGCAAAACTATTTTTCGATGCGTATGCTTGATTCTTACCAGTATTCAAAAACGTATTCGGTGCGTGTCATGGTGCAATACAGTGGCGTTTGGGTAGGTTATTACGGCCCGACGTGTACGGTTTCGACACCTGAGGTGCTTGGCCCGGGTAAAGCGGCTACGATCAATCCGTCACAATGCGGTGGTGTGTTGCCTACGATCGCGACGCTTATCTCGACAACGAGTTTGCCAGCAGTAACAGGATACCGATTTCGTGTGACGAACTTGAGCGACCCATCTGCTCCGAACCAGGTTCAGATCATCGACCGCGGACACTTGCATTGGTTCTCGCTTACGATGTTGCCAAGGTTCAATTACGGCACTACGTATTCCGTTGAGGTTGCTATCCGTACCACCGATGATTATTCTCCTTACAGCAACGCATGCGAGGTTACGGCGCCTGCGGTTCCTTCGCTTGTAGATTGTGGTGGTTCGGTGGAGAACGGCTCTTCGTTCGTATCGGTTGCTTCGAAAGACCGTGTAGACATGTACCGATTCACGATCAGAAATGTAGAGACAGACGAAACATCGGTCATTGACAACGAGCTGAACTGGTTCAGATTCAACAACCTTCCGAATTATGTACCGGGCGCATTGTATGAAGTTGAAGTATCGGTTATGGTTTCGGGGTATTATTCGCTTCCGGGCATTGCTTGCCAAATCACGGCTCCGGGCGCGGCCAGACAAGCTTTCGAGAAAAATGCTTTGGAGAATGATTTTGCAGAAGCTGCAGGTTTCGAAGCCACGGCTTACCCGAACCCGTTCTCGGACAGTTTCGGCATTAACGTGTCGACACAAGCGGGTTCTGGCTTTGATATCAAAGTTTACGACATGACAGGACGATTGATCGAAGACCGTAAAATTTCGGCCGACGCGATCCAGACATTCACGTTTGGAGAGAAGTATCCGACAGGCGTTTATAGCGTAATCCTTAACCAAGCAAATAACGTTAAGGTCTTGCGCGTAGTCAAGCGTTGATTCAGGAGAAATCCAGACCAAGATAAAAGAAGCCAGGACACAAAATCCTGGCTTTTTTATTTGATGCTGATAAGTAAAGAAATCTTTAGCAACGGTTATTTTGGTTAAAGTCACGTTTAAAAACTATCTGATTGTTGCGCGCAATATAGTCGCCCGATATAATCAAATACGGGTGATTGGGCGAATACCCTGCGCTGCGGCTTCGTACAATTATTTTGTCGTTGACTTTCAGGTTATTCAGCTGCTGGAATTCCTTAGGAGTAAATTGCATCATATATTCTTCGTCATCAATCCGGACGATGAGCCATTTCGGTCCTGACGATTTCCCGTTTTCGCGCTGAAAAGTAACAGAGGTTACAACGGCTTCCATATCGGCAAAAGCCTTTATGTACTTTCTTATTTTATCATGACTGGCGCGCACTTTTTTACCTTCGGGAGAAGCCTCCCATTCTTTGTATTTTATACCGTCTGGGGAAGCTTCCCATTTTTTCCGCTGATCCAGGCCGGCTTTCCTGTCGGCTATGGACATCGGTATTAGGGATGGCATCGTTTCTTTTTTGATTTCACGATTAGCGAATACCAGTGCGCTCACCACAACCAGTGACAAGAACAGCACAAGGATTGTTTTTTTCATATGTCCGTATCCTTTAAGATTGATTCTGCAAATCTAGTTTGACATTCTTCGGATCGCGTGATTCGGACTGTAAATAAAAACGTAAACTTTGTAAATTAATATGTTGACAATTAGTTTTTTACTGTGTCGATGCGTTGTGATGGGCTAGAATGATAATAGCGATTCGGACATTTGTCATTGCAAGTTTATCGTGTTTGTACATTTAGGGTAATTCGTGCAACCTAAAAAATGGCCGAACTTCCCGCTTCTTTTGGTCATAAAACCGCTTTTGCAACCCGAACAAAGTATGGTGTTCTCCAGAATTTCTATATTGTTGAATGTCTGGTTACAACTTGGATAGTGCGAACAACCTAAAAATGGATTGCCTCTAGATGAGCGATGCCTAATTACAAGATTTCCTGTTTGACAATACGGACAGATCGTTTTGTTTAGATTTTCATCGTATGCAGTAAACAGGAAGTCGTTGTCTTTTATTAATTCTTCTGCAAATAAGGAAACATCCGTCGGAATAAGTAACACAACTTCGTTTTTCGTTCTTGTCAGAGCTACATAAAACAACCTTCGCTCTTCTGCGAAACGGTATCCTTCATCATCGCTGAGTAGAAGCGACAACATCGGATCGTCTGTCATTTTGTTGGGAAAGCCAAGTAAGTGATTTTTTAGGTTTAGCACGATGACATTGTCCGCTTCCAAACCTTTTGATTTGTGTACGGTTATGTATTTAATGTCGATGTCTTCAAATCCTTTTATTTCTAATTTATCGTTGCGTTCGTAATACTTGATTTTGCTGTTTGGCGTGAGCTTGATAAATTCATTTATGTCAAAACTATGACGACCTAAAACCAAAATATGTTTGCTGTCATTTTTGTCTATAAGTGACTGTATTTCACTTATGAAAGCATTTTCGGCATTGTCTTGTGAGTAATAAACAAACTTGATCGGGTTTTCTAAATGTTCTTTTTTGGATTTTGGATTCTTCTGGATTTGTTTTTTGTTCTTTTGGATGTATTTAGAAGTTACATCAATAAGCGATTGTGAATTGCGATACGTTTGCTCAATGAATAACCGCTCGTATTTACCGACATATTTTTCGAAATTGTTAAACAACGAAATGTCGCTTCCCGCGAAACGATAAATGGATTGCCAATCGTCTCCAACACAGATTAGCCTAGCGCCAGATAACTCGCGGATTTCCTTGATTAAATTAAATCGTGAATATGAAATGTCTTGATATTCGTCGATAATGATATGCTGATAAGCGTATTGCGGTTTGTTTTCTTTTATGAGGTCGGTTGCGCAATTAATCATGTCATTAAAATCAATTTCGCTTATGGCTTTGAGCGTATCGTCGTATTTTTTCAGAATTTGAAGTGCGAACTTCAAAAAGATTCCTTGCCGTTCGAGCATAAACTCGTTATAGGCTTTTTTCCTGTCTGTAAATAAACAAGTTATCGTATCGTAGTCTAATTGTCTTGATTTGCAAAGGCTGATGAAGGTTTCGATAAGTTTAGTGATTTCTTTCCCGAAATTCTTGTCGTTATCGGTAACTTTTGTGTAGATGCTTTTTGCATCTCTTGGCTTGAAAACTACATTTTCGTTTTCCAACATTTCTTTTAGTTTGTCAAACAAAACGTTGTTGCGATTGTAATAGGAATATGTTTCTAGAAGTTTGGTATTGTGTGTTTCGTGCGTTTTTCTTTTTAACACCATTTCCTCGACATATTTCTGTTCATTGAACGGCGTAAGCCATTTTGCACGGTTGTTTTCGTCAACGCCAAAATGTTCTAAATACATGTCGTAGTCTTTTAGGTAAAAATCGGGGCGATACATTGTATCTCCGAAAGGGTATGGTTTTTCATATTCGTACTCAATGCCGTTCAAATACAAAAAATTGGCGATCGTAAGTTCTTCAACACTCTTTACTTTTTCACCTTGCATGGTGTCAAGCAGAGCTTTTGCTATTTTGTTCAACGGTTCAGGTTCACATTTAGATTTTAAAGTCTGAAAATCAACACCTTTTTCAGTATCTAATTTCTCGCCAAGCGAATCGTAACTTTCGTGTTCTTCGGGAACATTCATATAACACGCAACGTACACGACGTATGCTTCTAACGCTTCCGCATCATTAAAGATTCCTGTATCTAAATACGCTTTGACAACATTGCTTAATGTGTTAGCGTTGGTAACGGCAGGAACGGTTGTGTGGTATTTCTTTATGGTATCGTATCCAAGTTTATGGAAAGTGGTTGCTCGTGCGTCAAGCCCGATATTTTTTAGCCGTTCATTTAATTCGTCGACCGTTTTTTTAGTAAATGATAAAAGTAAAATGTTTTCAGGTTTTACATTTTTCTGTTCTATCAGATACTTTACTTTGCCAAGAATGGTTAAGGTTTTTCCCGATCCTGCACCAGCAATAATCAGATTTGAATACTCATCTGTTATTACGGCAGTCCGTTGTTGGTCGTCTAGTTTTTTGTGTTCAATGTCGTCAAAATACAGGTCTAATTTTTCTTTTTGGGATTGGACATAGTTTTTGTTGTAGGCTATGACGAAGTTGTCAAAGTCTAGAAAGATGTCGTTAAACTCTTTTACGGTTTTTTCTTTTTATAAAGATTAGATTTATTTTTAAAAAATTGGCCAACTGTAGAAAACCGTGTCTTTATCTGGTCGCGCTGTATCCAAGTGACATAGTCATCGAATTTTTGTATGGTATCGAAAAAATAAGAGATTTGTTGTAAGTTAGATAGGTAAGTAGTATCCTGATATTTTTTCTTTTCGACTGATTGCCGGTAAAAAAATAGAATACTAATCAGTATAACACAAAGGATGATCAGAGTCAATATCATATTTCATCAAGGTTTGATTACGATTTATGACGGTCTGCTTTGCTGGTCGTTGGGATATAGCCATTAACTGTCGTAGCGGCTGGCCGGAAAAAATATTCTCCACACAACGAATGTACGAAGTTTTACAAACGATCGTTCCCTTAGTCGATTTTGCCGCAATGGCAATTTGTGTGGTTGAGCGAAATTCCTAGGATAGATTTAAATTCCCGTTGGCATATTTCAAAGTATACTTGAACTTAAAGATTCTCCATCCTTCAGGTTGTTTTACAAGGGCTATGTCATATGATCCTACAAATTCTCTGGTTTTTCCATTTGTTGCCGTATCTTTATAATGGGTGGCTGTGGCATACGCGAAAACGGTTGCTATAGATTCATGGATATTGACTATGTAATTTCCGGCCAAATGATTTATAGAGTCAATTCCCTTAAAACCTTGTTGCCAAAGATCACAGATCGCTTTTGAAGTTGTTTTTTTATTTTCTCCACCAACTGAACTCATATCAAAATCTACTTCGCGTGTGAAAATCTCATCTTGAAGTTTTTGCCATTCCTGATAATCTGTGTAGATAAAAAGTTTGTTGACTATTTCGATTATTTCTTCTCTAATAGAATGTGCTGTCATGATAAAGGTTTTAGAATTCGCACAGGTTAGACCGACCCTCGTCGTCGTTGGTAAATCGGATAAGTGCTTTGGTTGTGAAGATACGAAGTTTTAGAATGGACTATCTGTTTCGCAATAGTATGAATTGGCGGTCGACTGTCGCTAAAATTCCTATTTGGTTGGTTCAATAGACATTAAGTTTTACTTTTCCTATGCATTTGGAAGAATTCATATCATCGTGACCCATATCGAATAGATTCGAATTCCACTTTTTTGTTTCGTAGGTCTTTGCTACAAAGTTTTTTTCGGTTCCCAGTTGTCCTTCTTTTCCGCAAGTTATTTTTTTGCAAATACTTCACCGTATGCGGGATCATGTATGGATTGAAAATTCGTTTCCTATTAGTTTCGCTTGTTCTAAAATTGTTTTTACAGCTTGATCTTGTTTTTCTGGCGGATAGCCGTATTTCTTTAGAATCCTTTTTATCATCACACGCATTTTGGCTTGTACGCTTTCTTTCTTGTCCCAATCTATGGTTACAGAATTTTTTACGCTTGTTACCAATTCTCTTGCGATTGTTTTTAAAATCTCGTTTCCTAAAATTTGTACTGCGCTGTCGTCTATTTCCAATGCGTCATAAAATGCCAGCTCTCTAAAGTCAAGGTTTAGATTTTCTCCACGTTTGTCGGCTTCTTTAATTTTTTTGGCAAGACTGATAAGTTCTTCAATGATTTCGGCGGCTGTCAATGCGTTATTTTGGTAACGTTTGATAGCTTCGGCCAACATTTCAGAGAATTTCTTGCTCTGTACGATATTTCTTGATGAACGTTGTCTGATTTCGTCATTGAGTAATCTCCTCAAAAGTTCTAAAGCTAAATTCTTTCGGGGCATATTTTTCAATTCTGCCATAAACTCATCTGAAAGAATATTCAATCCCGATATTTCAGGATTTTGCAAACCAGCGGCTTGGAAAATGTCGATGACTTCCGTTGAAATCAACGCATCTGAAATGATTTGCCGGATAGCGGTTTCTACTTCTTCGTCTGTTCGCTTTTTTTTGCTTTCTCTGAGTTTGGCAATTCTTGCTTTTACGGCTTGGAAGAAACTCAAGTCATCTCTTATCGCGATGGCTTTAGGATGCGGAACTGAAATTGCAAATGCTTTGGAAAGATTGGAAACATTGGTGCTAAAACGTTCTTGTCCTTTATCTAATCCTAAAATGAAGTCTGTTGCATCTAATAGAAAAGTTAGTTTTTCTCTCGACTGTAAATTAAAAAAACGGTTGTAGTCGAATCCATGGAATAAGTCCACCACGATTTCATAAAGTTCTTGCATTTTGGCAACTGCTTCTTCCTGGTCGAACTCAATTTTGCCTTTACCGCCGCTTGATGTGTAAACGCTCAATGCCTTTTTCAAGTCTTGGGCTATACCCAAATAGTCCACTATCAAGCCACCTTCTTTATCTTTGAAAACTCGGTTTACCCTTGCAATGGCTTGCATCAGGTTATGACCAGTCATGGGTTTGTCCACATACAAGGTATGCAAACAAGGCGCATCAAAACCCGTAAGCCACATATCCCGTACGATTACCAATTTCAACTCGTTTTTCGGGTCTTTCAATCGGTCGCCTATTGATTTTCTTCTCGGCTTGTTGCGGATGTGTTCTTGCCAATCTAAAGGGTCGGATGATGAACCGGTCATAATTACTTTGATTGCCCCTTTGTCGTCATCACCACTGTACCATTCAGGACGAATCTTGATAATTTCATTGTGCAAAGCCACACATATCCTGCGACTCATGCACACGATCATTCCTTTTCCGTCAAAAGGTTCGCTTCGTTGCTCAAAATGTTTTACAAGGTCTGAAGCAACTTGTCTTAATCGCTTGTCACTGCCCACAATGGCTTCTTGTTGTGTCCATTTGGCAAAGCGCTGTTGACGCTCCGTAAGTTCGTCTTCTTCGGTTACTTCTTCGATGCGTTGATCAATGATTGCCTGTTCTGCTGGGTCAAGTTCTATTTTAGCTAAACGGCTTTCATAGAAAATGCGGACGGTAGCCCCATCTTCAACGGCTTGTTGTATATCGTAAATGTCTACGTACTCGCCAAAAATGGCTTGTGTGTTTTTATCTTCCTTTTCAATAGGCGTGCCTGTAAAACCAATGAAGGAAGCATAGGGCAAAGCATCACGCATATGCCTCGCATAGCCGTCTATAAAATCGTATTGGCTTCTGTGGGCTTCATCTGCAATAACGACGATGTTTCTACGGTCGGATAATTTGGGATAAGTTGCCCCTTTTTCTTCGGGCATAAACTTTTGGATAGTGGTGAAAACCACACCGCCTGAAGCTACCGAAAGCAAACTTTGCAAATGGCTTCTGCTTTCTGCTTGAACAGGTGTTTGCCTAATGAGTTGTTGACAGTTGCTGAATGTTTCAAAAAGTTGTTGGTCAAGGTCGTTGCGGTCGGTGAGTACCACAATGGTCGGGTTGTTGAGTTGTGGTGTGACCACCATTTTACCTACATAAAAAACCATACTCAAACTTTTACCGCTGCCTTGTGTGTGCCAGACCACACCTGCGCGTTTGTCACCTGAAGCAGCTGCTGCCTTGATGGTGGAATGAATGGCTTTGTCTACGGCATAGTATTGATGATAAGCTGCTATTTTCTTTAGTGTTTTGTCTTTGTTTTTTTCAAAGACAATAAAATAGCGTATCAAATCGATAATGGTTTTTTTGTGTAACATTCCGCTCAATACCACATCCATTTCAATATTGGCGTTAGGTGTAGGAAATAGTGTTGAGCCGTATATATTGCTTGGTTCAGCAACGATGCCTTGGGTTGGGTTTACTGGAATTTTCCAACCGTTGAAACGGTTCCAATCGCTGGTGATGGTTCCTGCTTTGGCAAACCAACCATCCGTAATGATCAGAAAGCTGTTGTAATTGAATAGGGTAGGGATGGCTTGTTTGTAAGTCATCAACTGATTGTAAGCGGCTTTCAGGTCGGCTTTTTCATCGGTTGCGTTTTTGATTTCAATGACCACCAAAGGTAGACCGTTAACAAAAATGATTACATCTGGGCGTTTATTGTTGTGGTTTTCTACGATAGTAAATTGATTGACGGCTATAAAATCATTGTTTTCCGGGTTCTGAAAATCAACTAACCATACTTTGAAGGTTTTGATCTGCTCGCCATCTCTGCCTTTTACGTCGACGCCTTCGGTAAGGAGTTTATGAAACGCTTCGTTGTTGGCTAATAAATTGGTAAATGGTATTCTCGAGATGTTGCGCAGGGCTTCTTCCCGCACTTCGGCAGGAATTTCAGGATTAATTTTATCAATGGCGATTTGCAGACGGTTGGTTAAAATCACTTCATTGTATTGCCGACCAATGCTTGATCCATTGAGTATTTCATAGCCTTGCTCCTGTAAGGTTTGCAATACCATTTGTTCAATTTCTTCTTCTGTGAGTATATTTGCCATTGTGGTTAAACTTAAACAATTAGTGCCCTTAATTCATTTGTACGGTCTTGGAAAACTTGCCTATCAAATTCCACTGACTCTGAACGACTGACTATTTCATATTCATATCGAGCGTTCGTTGCTTTTCTTTTGAAATAACATAAGTTGGTTACATTGCCATTTGCTTCAGGCCGAAAATGAAGAAAAGGAGTAATACTAAACAATTCACCTTGATATTTTATCAATATATTTTGGGCGTTAAGTTGATCCCCAAGTAGACCAAGTTGTGCAGAAGACAGTGTAATATTTTTAATATTCCGTGCTAATCCGTGACCATTGAAAATTTCACAACGAAGATTTGTGACTGCATCTGTAACTTGAATAAAACGCATAATATCAACAAATTCTAATTCTCGTAAATCTTTTAATACATCTAATACCTCAGGGAATAACGCTCCATACGATGTCGCTGCTTGCTCCTCCGAAATTGCTGCGATATGCATAAATTCATTCCGCTCTTGATTTAAACTTCGAATTTTTTGAATTGTTGGTATTGTAACAACGTTTGCACAAAGCAATCCGCAATTGTTTGTTTGATTGTATGTAAGTATGCGTTCTACTATCAAAAGTTTTTGAGCTAGCCTATCGCTGAAATAATCGTTGAATGATAAGTCGGGATTGCCTAAGGCATTAACTTGAGCGATATTTCTAAGTGGGAATGCTTTGCTTCTTGCCTCACCCACTACCACAGCGTAAAGAGTAAATATTATTGCTTCCCAGGTTGATCGAAGTAATTGAAGCCTATGATTATTATAATCATAGGCATTTTCGGACTGATGGAAATAAAAAGCTATTGGTAGTGGATACTCATAATAGATTGTTTCCTTTAATGTCTCAATTTGCTGATTTCGGAAATCCGTTAGTGCAATCCGATATGTTTCCCTTTGTAAATAGAAAAGTACTTCGCTTGGTCTGAATGAACTACCCAAAATAGTTATAGCATTCTGAGTGTCATCAAAATCAATGTTGAAATCTTCGTGTTCTTCATATCTCAAGTCTTCTGTTTCCATAAGGTCATTGAGTGGTTGAAGGGTTTACGATGATTTCGCCTGACATGAGTTTGGGCAATAAGCTATCTCTTAATTCTTTTAAGCTTTCGTTTTCTTGAATGTTGTCCTGAATTTTTTGAAACAAAGGAAAAATAATCCGATGATATTCCCGCACTAATTCAGTTGGCGGTATTATTAGCCTAAACCGGAGTAAAGCTTGCTGACTGATATAAGGTTGGGCAGAACCAACAGCCCTGCTTTTAATATCATACTTTGACTGTCTTAAATAATGGTATATAAATGTGAAAGGGTAATTGTCATTAGGTAGAAATGCACACGCATTTTGGTTGCAAGCAAACTCTTGTGTTGTTATTCCAATTTCTCCTATTGTCGCTCCTGCAATAGCTATCAAAACCGAATGCTTTGGCAATAACTTTGCTGAAGAGTTTTTTAAAGCTTCGGTTGTTATTTTTTCTTCTGTATCAATGATAAATGAGTTGTTGAGTTCCTTGGATTTAACCCAACCGATATCGCCGTTTTCATAATACTCAGACCTGTTTCTGCTTGGCGTTCCTCCCGAAGTTGTTTTGTAAATATCGCCCAATGTTCCTACATTCCAATTCTCAGGGATTTCCCCAAACTCAGTTTGCTTTAAGCTGCCGTCTGCATTGGGATAGTTAAAATTGACAAACCACTCCTTAAAAAGCGTTCGAGCTATTTCTTCAAGCGTTTGGTTAGTGGCAAGGTTGTTTTCGATTTTGTCGTCAATAGTCGTAAGGATTTCAGCAATTTTATTTTGCGTTTCAATTGGCGGAATTTGAATTCTCAAATCCTTTATCACTCCTGCATTCAAATTTGGCTGTGCTCCACCTATAGCCATTCCTGCAATTTCTTCATACCTTGAAAGAAGATGGTAATAAATGAAATTGTAATTTGCTTGGCTTGGATTTAGAATTATATTACAACAAGCCTGATTGGTTGTTAATGGGATTTTATTAATTGCGATTCTTCCTGCTGTTGCTCCATACATAGCAACAATTACCGAGTTTTCAGGAATCCATTTGGCTGAAGAATTATTTAGTCCTTCTTCAGTAATGAAAGTTTCAGTCTTGTAAATGCGATTAAATGTAATTTCTTGAGTTTTTAACCAAGGCACATTGCCACTGTAATACTCCTGTTTTTGAGTATTAGGTGTTCCGCCCGATGTTACTTTAGAACATAAATCTTCTAATCTGACAACAGCCCACTCATTAAAACTCATATCCAATTCCCTTTAAGTTTTCACGAATGGTATTTTCTAATGCATTGTCTTTGGCAAATTGCTCGGCAAGCTTTGCGGTAAGGCTTTGCATTTTTTCATCGAAGGGCATATCGTCTGTTTGCTCGTCTTCGGAGCCTACATACCTGCCCGGCATCAATACGTAGTTGTTTTGGCGTACTTCTTCCAAAGTGGCAGATTTGCAAAAGCCCGCTGTATCGGCATAATCGCCATTAGGATTTCTCCAGTTGTGGTAGGTAGTGCTTATCTGATCTATGTCTGCTTGGTCTAATATACGATTTCGTCTGTTTATCATTTTGCCCATTTTGCGGGCATCAATAAACAGTATTTCGTTTTCGCGGTTGCGGAATTTTCCGTTGGTTTTGTTCTTTGCCAAAAACCACAAAGAAGCGGCAATGGTGGTGTTGTAAAACAAGTTGGCCGGAAGCGTGACCATACAGTCTACCAATCGGGCTTCAATCATGTTTTTCCTGATTTCGCCTTCGCTGCCTGTGTTGCTGTTCATGCTGCCGTTTGCCAATACAATGCCTGCCGTGCCTGTGGGACTGAGTTTGTGGATGAAGTGTTGCAACCATGCATAGTTGGCATTGCCCACCGGAGGAAGTCCGTATTTCCAACGCAGATCATCACGCAATTGCTCGCCTTTCCAATCGCTGATGTTGAACGGTGGGTTGGCAATAATGTAATCGGCTTTCAGATCTTTGTGCAAGTCGTTGGTAAAAGTATCTCCAAATTGTATGTTGGCATCAATACCGCGAATGGCGAGATTCATCTTCGCCAATTTTACGGTGGTCGGGTTGCTCTCTTGACCGTAAATGCTCAAGTCGCCAATTCTTCCTTGATGGCTTTCAATGAATTTTTCGCTCTGCACAAACATCCCACCGCTTCCGCAACAGCCGTCATAAATTCTACCCTTGTACGGTTCAAGCATTTCAACCAGAAGCGTAACAATACTTTTGGGAGTGTAGAATTGTCCGCCGTTTTTGCCTTCGGCATCTGCAAACATTCCCAAAAAGTACTCATACACTTGTCCGAGAATGTCTTTGCCCTCATGGCCGCCGCCAAAACCAATTTTACTGATCAGGTCGATGAGCTCTCCCAAACGTTGTTTGTCAAGGTCGGGATCGGCATAGTTTTTTGGCAACACGCCTTTCAAGTTGTCGTTTATTTTTTCAATACCGTCCATTGCCTGGTCAATCAGGATACCGATTTCGGGTTGCTTGGCATTGTCTCTTAAGAAAGTCCAGCGGGCTTTCTCGGGAACATAGAATACATTTTCAGCCAAATACTCATCCGGATCTTCGGGATTAGCACCTTCATACTCTCCTTGTCCTTCTTGTAATTTTTGGTGCAGTTCTGCAAAAGCGTCTGAAATGTATTTCAGGAAAATAAGTCCTAAAACAACGTGTTTGTATTCAGCCGCATCCATATTGCTTCGCAACTTGTCAGCCGCAGCCCAAAGAGTCTTTTCAATTTCTCTTATATCACTCATTTATTATTGGTTCAGATTTTAGTTGTCAAATTTAGTTTTTTTATGCCTGTTTTTGTATCCGACCGTTCCTGAAGCCGTGTGATGCGTTGATGCAAAAACAGATGTGTTTGCATTGACTTTGTGCATTGATGCAACTCTGAAGCATGGTCATTTTGTCGGCCATTTTGGAGTTAGTTCAATTGCAAGGACGTCAATAAGGGAGTCGCTAATGCTAGCCACTAGTTCGGTTGTGGGTTTTAAGATAAGGTTTCTGCATGAAAACCCGCAATTTTGATCGGAGGTTTCGGTGTCTTCGTTTGCGCTGTAGATCGTCAAGGTCTCTTTGCGCTGGTTTTACTTACCATAATTACGTTCTACATTGTTCAAAAGTTCCGATTCAAACTCGCTTAAATCAATACCTTCTTTTATGTAAGCCGCCGGTATTAAGGTTCTGTAATCTCCGTCTAGACTGAATTGGTCCATTTGATGTGCATTTTCATAAATGTCTACTAAGTGACTTACCTTGTTGCCCAAGTCGGTATTGAATTTCATAAACTCAGCGACGTTTTCTATGGTTTCGACCGCATATTTATCTGCACCGGCGTATTTGGTCATGTCTATTGAACACAAAGCAAAGCAGTCCGGATTTTGATGTGCCCTTAATGTTTGATTTCTTGAAATTCTTATTGGAGTTGTTTCGAGCCATTTTGATTTGACCTCTATGTAATAAACGGGCTTTTCGTTTATATAAACTACGATATCTTGGCCATCTTGTTCACTGATTACCTTGAGACTCGTATTTTGTGATAATTTCTTCAAAAGCACAACTTCTAAGTGATTTCCGATCTTCTTTTTGTATTGCATTTCTGCTTGCTCTTGTTGTTTTCTCAACAATGCATCTTCTCCAAGTTTTATCAACTCATCAAGATTCGGATGTCTGGCAATGCCAGCGAGTTTTCTAATAATAGCTTCATTCTGACTTAAAATAGTGAAGGATGCATCACCATCTGCCAGCTGCACCAATATTGCTGACTTATTTCTTGATGTTGCCGGAAATAACTTTTCATAAATTTCACAATTTTCCTGGCCGGGCTTGAAATTTCTAATGATGTCAATAATGACACGTCTATAAGGATGATTTTCCATGTGAATCTCATTGCCAGATTCCCCAAAAAACCGCAGTTCTATTTCCGATGTCAAATCCAATGCTTTTATGGATTTCATCTCATCATGAATATTTTCAATTACCGAATGTGCAAGTTTGGTTCTAATAGGATTATTTGGATCTACTATGCTGTCGTGCAGATCTTTTACAAATTCTGGTATTTTGTTGTCTCTGTAAAGATGCGGAATGCCCTTTAGTTCGTGAAGTTGATTTGGATAAACGTCATATCGCAGGAATATTTTTTTAACATCTGCATAATTAAAGGCTTCGTTTAAAATCTTGGCTAGTTCTTCTAAATTCTCTTTTGTCCATTGGACATCCTTATCGCTGATGTCATTCAAAAACACTTTAAATAAATCATTTTGCCCTTTTCGAATGTCTATGTTGTCTTCACCGGGAACAGAAGGGAGAACAATGGTACTTAAATCTAAACCATAATGTTCTTCAATCAGTTTTATCACTTTAACAGGACCACTTATTGAATCTTCTTTTGGGACGATGCTGGCGTATTGAATTAAGGATGCGAGATAATTTTCCGGCAGGTTCGCAGAACGTATATTTTCTCTCATATGCTCATCCAATGATGCATTGATTAAAACCATATAGTCTTTTCTTCCAAAAGGTTCAAAATCCAATCCAGCTAATAAGAAATCGGTATCGATTTGCCTATTGGTTATCTTCGGATTGAGTACATCTGCCAACGGGATTAGCTCATCTATCAAATCAACAGATCGACTCAGTTCTAATCGTTTTTTGAATTGCCCTTTTATATTAGGTATTAACGCTTTGTCGAATAATTCTACTTGTTCTTTTCGTATCAATTCTTTATATAAAAGAATAAGTTCAGATTTATCGAACGATTCAATTGTTCCCTTTTCTTGGATTTTATCTGCAATATCTGGAAAACCAATTCGTTGGGTATCCGAAATCTTCCAATCATCCGTCAGTTTCGTCCAGATTGGAATAAGTTCTGGTTTTGGCACATTCTCATAAAAATTACCGACAATGCTGTAGATGGCCTTAAGACTGTTTTCATTTGCTTCGTGAATTACAGGATTGCTAAGAAAAAATGCTTCCTCTACCGATATTCGGGTGGTTTGTGTTTCAACAAATGGAAGTGTTTTAAATTTATTTGTCCACCTTTTTTTGAAATCTATAAAATACTCATTTACCTTGACATCATCCCCACCGACAGTAAAGTTTATTTCTCCCAGCAAATGCGGATTTTCAATTTTTGGGAGATGGTTCTCCAAGAATGAAAAAATTAAATCAGAAGCCTCTTGCATCAATTTCTGATTTGCTATTTCCTCGGCCTTGTTTTTTTCGTTCTCTGAATTGAGATGTAAACCGTCTCTGGGTTCGGTAGGTTGGAAATTTTTTGAGTGGATTATAAAATTGAATCCAAAATGCTCCGTGCCGATTAACGGATAAAAAAGAAAAAGGCGAGGTAAACATTCGGGCAATGTTTCAGCTTTCCCTATAAATCCTTCAACTGAAGGATTATTGTCAATAGGAAGTACAATGATCAACCTATCCGTTTTAAGATAATTGATTTTTTTTATTTCGCTATTTATCTGTATTTCTCTTGTGCAGAAATATCCTCGACTTTCTTCTGCTTCGTTTTTTACGTAGGTTGTGGTGTAGCCTTGATTGTCTGTAACGGTTACTTTCTTTAACCTGTCATTAAAAATCATTACATAGGGTAAAATTACTTTGAGCGACTCAATGGCATCAATCGCTCTTTTCTTATTGAGTTCGTTGTTAAATGCGAATTTGAAAACGGTTTTCGGCAACTCGTTAAATGTAGGTTGCTCACTCAATAATTGTGTGACGGTATTTCTCAGATGGCTTATTTCGTCACACAGCTTTTCCCAATCTTGAGTGCTTCGGTCTATTATAAGGTCAATGAATTTTATATGGGCTGATGCCGAATGAACAGGGTCTTCCTCTTTTGATTCGTCCTGAATGGCGCCGCTTACTTTAACTATATCACCAAAAGAATGAGAAGTCATAAAGCCTGTGCCGTATTGACCAATTGGGTCGGCTTCTTCTCTTTCTACTTTGTTTTCAGTCAGCGTTTTTGAACTAACCTGCGTAAACAAACAATCTAAGGTGTGCATGGTAAAAGGCACTCCATTGTGCGAAAAGACGAGTTCGGTATCTGAGAGTTTTAACTCAATCTCACACGAAGGGCTTAAATCCACTGCATTCTGAAATAGTTCCCAAATGGCTCTTTTTGCATGGTTAGGCCCAATTTTCTTTATACCCTGAATTATTTTGTCTGCGTGTTGTTTTAAGTCGTTACGCTGAGTTTGGAATTTATATAAATCGGCTCTTGATATTTGTGTTGTCTCCATAAAATCAATTCGTTCAGTAATATCGTGTCTTTTACACTACTGTTAACATTAGGCCGATTCACGCCTTTTATGGTGAATCGGAGAGATTTCTCTTAGGCTTGAAGATACGAAGTTTTGGAACAGGGTTAATCTATTCAGTCATTAGCTAGCAATGGGGTGAATAAGCGTTTAGCTGATGTCCCTATTTTTTTAGTTCAATGGCTTTTATAATTTTCCAGCCGATTACACCATCATATAGTTTCAATTCAAGCGATGAATAATTATCTATATTTTCTTGTCGTTGAAACACAAAACCTTTTATTATGCCATCCACTTCTACATCTGCAGTTGGTCGATTTCCTTTCGTAGTATAGCCTTTCTTCAAGATTTTGGTTTTTATAGTCTTTGAGTTTGTTGATTCTTGGAAATTCAAGTTGATAAGTAAAAGTGAAATCGTGAATAAACTTCCAAATGAAATTGTCGTATAAACTAATTTTAAAAATTTACTGAGTCTTAGATTGATAAATTTGTCAATGAAGAAGTATAGAACCAATCCAGGAATTAAGTATAAGAGAAGAATCGAAAAAGGGCTAATCACCGTTTTGGAAAAAATCTTTATCACAATCACGTTTAAAATAAGTCCTGAAAAAAACGGAATATTTATGACTAAATTTCTCGTGGATACTTTCATCTTATTTTTACGTTGTTTTCTGAATCCGCAGTAATATAGCATATAACGTTCGCCAGCTTTTCCGATCGTGACAGCCTTCCGGAGACGGTATTCTCCTCCGACTCTAAAAGTAGTAAAACCAATGATTTTCTTTTTCTAACTTTTTTGGTTTGAAAAATCTTGGTTTACGGCTTTGGAAATTAGCCGAAGTAGCGTTCAATCTATTCTGTAGTAATCTATTTTTATTAAATTGTTGGTCCGAAACTGTTGTAGTGATCCAACAACTGAGTTTTCAATTCCATTTATAATTGTTTCCTTACCGGTTTTCAGGTTCGTAATCTTTAACCCAACTTCAAACGATTCAGAAATTTCATCATCGCCAGCATTGTAACTTGAAAATATCAAGTATTCAAAACCTTCATTGACGAACCATAAATTGTCGAGATCCATTCTGGCATTCTGCTTACCTCCACCTCGAAAATAATACGAGTAGGTGAAAACTTTCCAGCTATCAAGATTTTTATTAGGAAACTCAAGTTCAGTTTTATTTATTGTTCCGAATCTATAGACCAAATATTTGTTCCGCTTGTCTTTGGCTAATGTCAAAATTTTGGCGTTCGCAGTTTTAAATGAAAAGACAATTTCCTCGTTTGGCAAAGTCTGTTGAGCTTCACAAAAAGATGTTTGAAAAATGATGAATATTGTAATTAAGTACTTCATTTCTTTTCGCTTTTTCCGCTATTTCGGTTAACGTTTCGGCGGCATCTTCAGCCCGGGCGAAAGGCAGCAAAGCTTTTAAATTTTTATAAGTTGGAAAGTTTGAAAACTTTTATTAATCACTAGTATTAGTAAAAATAAAGTTATTCATTTCTTTTAGATTTGCGTCCTTCTTAATCTCTTGAAAATGATATTTTGCCTTTAGCGATTCAAGCAGTTTCCCTAATTCCCAAAATTCTTTTGGACCCGAATTAACATGATTGGAAAGTCTTTTTATTTGTTTGTCACTTTCATAAACGAAGTTGTAGCTTAGACCATCGTCTATTTGACTTGAAAACCTTTCAGTCTTTGGGAAGTTGAAATCTTGAATTTTACTCTGTAATAATTCTCTATCGTCTTCTGATATTAACGCATATCTCGTCATTTTTTCAATTGGATTATCTATGATATAGAGTATTGTATCATAATTATTTAGCTTTAAATAGTAATCTTCATGAATACTCCATCTATAAAATGTTAAGCTGAAGTCGCTACTTTTTGAATTACACCCATAAAAGATGATGGATGTAAACATTATAATTATCGTTGATTTTGTCATGATTTTGAGTACTGGAAACTAACGTGAGACCACTAATTTTGGTCGTTGCGTTTCGGAGAGAGTACTCTCCACCGAAAAGTACGATATTAAAGGATAAGTCGTGAACTTAGTTGACTTGCCACAATCGAAATTAGCGGCGGTTATAAGCCGTTTCTAGTTAATTTGATTTCCAAGTAAGTCAAATTTATATAAGTTATTTTCAAAATCCTTAACGAAGATAATGTTATCTTTTATTTTGAAGTCATCAACGCCATCTCGAGTTACAAATATATCTCGGCCTCCCCGTTGCCAAATAATATTTCCATTCCCATCAAGTTTTGAAATTTCCATTTCGCCATGAATAATAAATTCATTGTCAACTTTCAAAATTTGAAAACACGTTATGTCGTCAGCTTGAGTTCTCCAAATTATTTCTAACTCAGGATTGAAAGACAAAAAACAAAATTTCCACAACAGATATGTATTCGATTTTGCGAAATAACTAGCGAGGTTTTGTGAATCCCCGTAGCTCCACCACCGACACCTATTAACCGCGCTATTGATTAGAATGTCATTTTCGAAAATTTTGATTCCAAAAATGGAAGGAAAAAAGTATTCAGATGCATCAAAATAGATTCTATGGTAATTTTCAATATTATCGACTGAATTTGGATTATACGCCGGATCACTAGAAAATTGCAGTGAAAATTGTTTGTATTTTTTGTTGTCAACAGTTTCGTGGTTTTGAAATGGCTTATAACGTTACTCGCATCTTGGCTGTCACGGCTTCCGAAGAAAGTACTCTCCACCGATTCGAAAGGTAGCAAAATCAATGATTTTTTCTAACTTTTTAGTTTGAAAAAATCTTGGTTTTGCGGCTTGGAAAACCAGTTCGTTCCGTTAGTCCTCTTGCTGCCATGGCGGGAAGCCGCTGTTACCAGTAGTTGTCGTTTATTTTTGACTTCAATTCTTGTTTACTAATTTTCGCTCGTATCAATCCAAAAGCGTACGATGCAATTTCATAATCATCATAATTAAACGATATTGAATCTCTCTCGATATTGAAATCTAAATTTTTTAAGTTTTCAACCAAAATAGTTTCCTCGTTTATTGTCTTGGTTATAGTTTGAGTTAAGAAAAGCGTGTCTTTTTTAGTTCTGATGTTGAAATAGTCATTAAATGATATGTGTTTATTTGTTTTAAAATTATAGTTCATTGAATAGTAAATATCCATAGGATGAACATTGCCGCCGACATAATCTGATATTCTGAAGCAATAGCTAATTAAATTTTTTGATCTAAAGATTGATACTAATTCCGCAGTAAAGCTGCTACCAATTACAGACACTCCACCATTGTCGTCTTTGATTCTTTTTGTTAGTTCATTTATGAAACTACTTCTTCGACAAAGGATTTCATTTTTGACAGAGTTGTCAAATTCTCTGATTCCAGAAATTGGTAATATAATTTCAGTTTCTAGCCGTTTGCTTTCGTCGGAAAATGAGATTGTATCAATTGAAAAGCCTTCTGGGATTTCCATTTCTTTTGGTTTGGCTTTTTTGATTTTATTTTCGATTGACTTTGAATTAGAAATTTGCTCACCAGTTTTTGGCTGTGTTTTTTTACAGCCGAAAAAAAATAGTACTAAAATAATAGATAATATTCTCACGTGTTTTCTTCTGACAATTACT
>NZ_JACBJI010000008.1:0-5875 GCF_013401995.1 Flavobacterium agri | reverse complement strand
TTTGCTGCAACATAGAGTAGGATAAACAAAAAGGTCTTCATTGTGGATTTTTTCATAGTTGCAGGTAACGTTAGGCCGCTAACCGAGCGTTGCTGGCTTTCGGAGAATGTACTCTCTGCCGAACGCGGACGAAGTAAAACTAATGAATTTTTCTAGCTTGAAAGAGCAGAAAAATTCTTAGTTTTACGGCTTAGATAAAAGCACTTCATTTTGCCTTAAGCCCAGCAATGGCGGTTAGCGGCGGTTACCTGCAGTCTTCTATATTTGAACCTCACACCACTTACTTTTTTCTGGATATTCTTTTATGAGGGTCAGCTGCTGACCATATTTGAAGGCATACTACGGTTAAATAAATTCATAGAATATCTTATCTGTAAAAAAATCGCAGGTTACGAAACCTGCGATTTTTTTTATAGTCTTGTGTAATTATGCAAGACTTTGTCCTATCGGTAGATGGGTACTTAATACGACTCTGTTCCAGAGGTTGATAGTAATTATGGCAGTTATAATATCTGCAATTTGAGTTTCGCTAAAAAACTGTAATGCGGTTGAATAGGTATCATCTGACAATCCATTTTGATGGATTAATGTTATCTCTTCCGTTATTGCCAATACTATTTTTTCCTCTTCCGTAAAAATACCCTCAGCTTCTCTCCAAGCATTCAGTAGAAAAATACGCTGATTTGTTTCTCCACTATTAATTGCGTCTTGAGTATGAATATTGATGCAGTAGGCACAACCATTAATTTGTGAAGCACGGATCTTTATAAGTTCTTTGGATGTCTTAGATATAGGAGCATTTGAAATATACATTTCTAAGCCAACCATAGCTTTTAATGCATTTGGAGCAACTTCCTTAAAATTAAATCGTTTTTGCATTGTATTATTCTTTTAAAATTGTTCAATACAAAATTGGAGAATAAGAAAATAAAAAAACTTAAACTGGTTTAAGAAAGAAGTCTCTTACGGATTTCGCTTAAATATTCAGGAGTAAAGCCCAGATAGGAAGCGATTAAGTATTGGGGGACACGTTGAACAAATTCGGGATGATTTCTAACGGCTTGGAAATAAAATTCTTCTTTTGAAAACGAAAAAAGAAATTTAATGCGCTTTTGAGCCGCTGCATAAGCCCGCTGGTAAACAAAACGGAAATACCGTTCCATCACAGGAAATTCTTTTAATAATTTTTCCTGTTTATCTGGTGTAATATACAATATTGTCGATTTCTCTACAGCCTGAATATAAAATTCAGTATGAACTCTGTTTTCGTAGGCAAAGTTATCTGTAAGCCACCAAGTCTCGATGGCAAATTCAGTGGTTTGTTCAGTACCTTTTTCGTTGATGTAAAACTTTCGTAACAAACCGCTCAAAACAAAATAATGATGCCTGCAAATTTGTCCCTCCTCTAATAGGTTTTCTTTTTTTGCGACCTCTTTCATGTCAAAGAATTTTTTAATTTCTTCAAATTCATCGTCAGAAACTTTTGCGAATTTAGTTATATGTTTTTTGAAAATTTCGGACATCTTTGACTTACACGATTTGTATTTAAGATTGCAGGTAACGTTAGGCCGCCAAACGCAGTGGCGGGCTTTCGGAGAGCGTAAGCTCAGCCGAAAGATACGAAGTTCTTGAAAGAAATTTACAATAAGTTGTAAACCCGCCATTGCGATTGGCGGCGGTTACTGGCCGGCCGGTAAATATGCGGCACAGTTGCGGCTCTACGCAATTTTGCATGAACGTTAAGCGAACTGGAAATCGGGGATGATTGATATTTTTCCGAGGTTATGAACAGAACAAAATTGCGAATATAAATATGCAGCAAGAGGTGGCTGGCGAGTAACGTTCGGCGGCTTGCCGACCGTGGCAGCCTTGCGGAGATTGTATTCTCCGACGTGAAGATACGAAGTTCTGGAAAGAGATCGTCCCGTTAGTCATCTCCGCTGCCATGGCGGGAAGCCGTTGTTACCAGTAGTTGCTTAACCGTTTATCTTCAAATTATTAAATGAGCTTTTTATGTATTCCCAAAATATTCCGCTTGCTTCTTGCGGAATAACAAAAGTCATAATTAAGCTGGCAATAGTTCCAATAAATAGAGATTTCCAGTCGAACTTGTTCAGTTCGTCAACTTTTTGGGATAGCAAATCCAATTTATTTTCGATAATACTTAGTTTTTCCGGAGCCAAATTTAAAAGTTGGATTCTAGCTTTTAAATCCTTAATGTTTTCCTTTGTTTGCAATTTTTCGATATCTGAAAACTGAGCGTTTAGATCTTCAAATTCTGTATTCAAAAAATTTGTGTTTTCAAAAGATTCCCAGCCAGTCGTTGAATTTAATTCGCTAAAAACTTGTTTGCACCAATTGTCAAACTTACTTACAGTTGTTCCCCAAGTTGAACTTGTCGTCTGGGCATTTTTTCGAGTTATTCCAAAAATGGTTAGACTGTAAGCATCATCTCGAGTTTTTTCAATAGCAAATGAAAAATAGTCATGCTTGAACTTAATTTTAAACTCCTGATACTCTCCGGTTGCCTCGAAGTCTAGAAGATTCAAATTGTTTTTTTTGAATACTTTGGACAATTCTAATTTTTGCGAATTTGTTATTCTCATGGGCATTTTGCAATTACTGGTAACGTTCGGCGGCTTCCCGATCATGGCAGCCTATCGGAGATAGTTCTCTCCGACGTGAAGATACGAAGTTTTGGAAACAGATCTTCCCTTTAGTCATCCGGCTGCCATGGCGGGAAGCCGCTGTTACCAGCGGTTTAATTCATTAACTCCTTGTAAATTTTTACAATGTTAGCGAATTGACGCAAATCTTGAACATGCGGAAATCCCGTTGAAAATCCTTCTGCATTCGTGTAGGAGTAAGCCCTAAACTTTGTGCCGACTTTAAATTCGATAAAGTAAATAGTCCCGTCAACCGCACCCATTAATTGTGTTTGTTCTTCGCCAGTTCTAAGATCGATAAAGTCATTACTTAATTTTAATTCAGATTGATTTTTAAGGCTGAAAATATTCTCAGAGATAAGCCGATTTACAACCTCGTCTAAGTTTTCTCTTTCGATCGCACGTTTGTCTATTTTTCCATCGTATTTATCATATTGATATTTGTATGCCCGCCATAAACCATCATAATAAATTACGACGGATTCGACAGACCGCGTGGATGGATAAATTTGAAATCTGATTTCAATTTTGTTCTTTGAATCCACTATTGGATTAAGATATTCCTTGAATGAATTAGTCTTATTAGTGAGCGTATCGGAAATGACCGTTCCTAAAAACAACTTATCTTCAATATTTTGAGCATTTGACAATGTTGCCCAAAAGAGAATGGTTAATATTATGACGTAGTTTTTCATAAATCGCTGGTAACGTTAGGCCTATTCGCGCCGTTGCGGAAACCGGAGCGCGTTCTCTCTGCCGAACGGAAACGAAGTTATGGAAATTGGGCGAACTTTTTGCCGAAAACCAGCAATGGAGTGAATAGGCGGTTGGCAGCAGTGTTTATTTTAAAAACTCAGTTTCTTTCGGTTCGAGTTCTTTTTTTATTTCTGAGATAAACTCTTCAAATCGCTTTTTTAATTTCAAGTCGCTTTTTAATTCCTCCTGAAAACTACCTTTTTTATATTTGCCTTGTCCCTTTTTGTCTTCAAATGCGATGATTTTATCAAAGTTTTTTCCATGCCTACCAAGTTTATTTGCAGTACTACTATTTTTATAGCGCATCGCTAAAAAGTATTTGCAATCAGGAAAGATTGATTTGATATCTGAAGCGTAAGCGGAATAAATTATCAGACCATGAGAAGTAATATCATTATATTTCAACTCACAAATCACTTTCGGAATGATTAAATCAGACGAATTCTTAAGGTTGTTTTTATGAAGTAAAACAGTTTTTGATTTTTGTAAATCACTTATATCAATAGTTTCGCGATAAATGACAATATCTTGATCTACAAACCCAAATTGAAGTAGGTGTCCACCGCTTTTTGATGTGTGCATAAAAATATCTTTAAGCACTTTACCCTTGAAGACTTTTACATCATCAAATTCTAAATCTAATCGAGTTTGGATACACTCAATTAAATCAGAATTCCATAACTCTTCGCTTCGCGATTGCTTTTCTACTAAATTTTCCTCCATGATATCTGATTTAACATTGCTGCCAACGTTAGGCCGCCAAACGCAGTGGCGGGCTTTCGGAGAGCGTAAGCTCAGCCGAAAGATACGAAGTTCTTGAAAGAAATTTACAATAAGTTGTAAACCCGCCATTGCGATTGGCGGCGGTTAGCTGCTGGTTTTGTTAGGTAATTTTTGATCGACAAACTGTATTAATTTTTGAAATTCAGTTTCACCTATTTCCTCTTTTCCGAGAATATAAGATGAAGTTTCGTTTAGATCTAGAAAAAGGTTATTATCAATAATTCTGTAGCTTTTGAAAACTGACCAGTCGGTTTTATAATCCACTTTAAAATCTGAATAGCGAAAGTATTCATTATTAAATTCCCAAATACTATCTTGGTTTGCATGAATATGTTTTCTTGCTTCAAGTTCAGATTCTTGGAAAAATCTCTTTTTGTTTTTATAATAAAGCGAATTGATTTTATAAAATTGGAACAACAAAAAAATCCAATTAGTATAAATAGAATGCCAATATTACTTTTCCCCAATTTGATTAAAACTCCTAATGGAATAAAAACCATTGCACCAATTAAATTGCCTCTATTTTTAGCATTTATTCGTTTCCATGTCAAATAAAAACGTAACTCGTTTTGTTTGTGAGTTAGTTCATATACAAAGGGAATTTCAAATTTCATCATTAGGGTAGATGTTCGTCATATTTGATAAACTAGCAGCTAACGTTAGGCCTATTCGCGCCGTTGCGGCGATCGGAGAAAGTACACTCCGCTAAGACGAAAGTTAGCAAAACTTTTGAATTTTTCTAACTTGAAAAGTTTGAAAAATTCATTGTTTTGCGGCTTTGGAAAAGAGGCTTCCCGTTACCGGAAACCAGCAATGGCGTGAATAGGCGGTTAACTGCAGGTTCTATAAGTTCTGATAATTATTTTTCGGCTTTTGAATTGGGAAGCTTTGAAAATAAATTAGTAGCCAAGTCGATTTGCTAAATCTTGATAATCTTCTACAAATTTGTTGGTTTTTTCGTCAGACCAACTTAACAAGTCATTTGCCATCTGAAAGTTTAAAAGACTTTGCGTTGCGAATTGCTGAATTGTTTCCATCATAAAAGCAATAGACGCTGCATCTTCAACAGAAGTTTCATTTCTAGTCATGATACCTTTTAGATCAAGTAATGCATTTTCAAGCATATCATTCCCGTCTAAGTTTGCCTGCCTCATACTTTCAGCGAATTCAGAAATTTTCTGCATAACTTCTACAGAGTAATGTGCGAGTTCCTGCATTTTTGCAAGTTCATTTGTCATAATGTTGGTCATTAAGGTTAATTGTATTTCTATCAAAATTCAGGCTTCTTTTGACGGACGCGGTTCTGAACTTGCAGTTAACGTTAGGCCGCCAACCGCAGTGGCGGGCTTTCGGAGAGCGTAAGCTCCGCCGAAAGATACGAAGTTCTTGAAATAAACTTACAACAAGCCGTAAACCCGCCATTGCGATTGGCGGCGGTTACTGGCCGGCCGGTAAATAAGCGGCGCAGTTGCGGCTCTACGCAATTTTGCATGAACGTTAGGCGAACTGGAAATCGGGGATGATTGATGTTTTCCGTGGTTAAGAACAGAACAAAATTGCGAATATAAATATGCGGCAAGAGGTGGCTGGCGAGTAACGTTTGGCGGCTTCTTTGTCGCCGCGACCTTTCGGAGAGAGTACTCTCCGTTATTGGAAACGAAGTTAATGAA
>NZ_JACBJI010000007.1:863-237804 GCF_013401995.1 Flavobacterium agri | reverse complement strand
AAGTAGCCACTTTTTCCGCTCCCGCAAGTTTTTGAGGCAAGTTTTTTTGAGGTTTTTTCTAAGTCGCTGGAAGCTCGGCCTTTGCGCATGAAAGTTTTTTGGGCCGTCGTGCGGGCTTTCGGATTTATGGCTCATGGCCACAACCCATTTCTAAGACAGAAGCCGCAAAGCCACCTTCACGCCATAAAAAAAAGACAACCGAAGTTGCCCTAATTTTTTTGTTTTGCCTGTTCTATGGCTTTACTCAACCAGTATTTGTCGAGCTCGTCCATGTCGACAGGTTTTGCTGCCTCTTGTTTTTGGAGACGTCCGCTTTCAAAAGCACGGACGAGAATAGTTTCTATGAGATAATCCTCGTTGACCTGGTACGGATCGTAACCACGCTTGAGGTCAAGATCGAAAACCTTGGCCGTACTGTTCGACCAGAATGCCTTCCATCCGCTTTTATAATCCTTAATAATAGAATAGGTAGTGCGTCCGGTTTGGCGATATATGAGTTTTATCAGAATCTGACCTTGTTTACGCGACAGTTTCTTGAGCTTTTCGGAAAATTCGTTCTCGATATAATCCTCTACTATTTTATAGTACTTCTTTTTTTCCTTGGCGGTTTTGAGTTTCGACATGTTTCGGTCGAGCATCGTCAAACGCTCGGAAGCGATCCTCGCATACGGATACACTTTATAAACGCGGTTCTGAAGAATCAGGAATTCTTTCTTGTCGGCATAATTGAGCGGTTGCTTACCTATATATACTTCGTCGAGCATGACTTCCATGATGGAATCCTGTTCGGAAGGATTAAGATCGGACGGAATACTGTCTTTGGGAGTGACCTGTGCAGAGGCGCACCATCCGAAAAGCGTGATAAACAAAAGAGAACTTACTAATCTCATAGGGTTTGTTTAGGTGTCAAAAATATACATTCCTTACTCAACTGTAGTGCCAAATCTCTATTTTAGCGGAAATTTTTACAGAATGAGCAAATCAATATTAAAAAAATCGTCGATGGCGTTCATGGAGCGCTACCTTAATAATGCGTCGCCTACGGGTTACGAAGCAGAAGGACAGAAAATCTGGATGGATTACCTCAAACCTTACGTAGATACATTCATCACCGATACATACGGAACGGCGGTCGGCGTCATCAATCCCGATGCGGAATTCAAAGTCGTCATCGAAGGGCATTCCGACGAGATTTCATGGTATGTCAATTACATTACAGACAACGGTCTTATATATGTAATACGAAACGGCGGATCGGACCATCAGATAGCACCTTCGAAACGCGTGAACATCCACACCAAAAAGGGTATCGTGAAAGGCGTTTTCGGATGGCCCGCGATCCACACGAGAAACCGCGACAAAGAAGAGCAGCCTAAAATTGACAACCTTCATATCGATATCGGATGCGATACGAAAGCCCAAGTCGAGGAAATGGGCGTACATGTCGGATGTGTGATCACCTATCCGGATGAGTTCATGATCCTCAACGAAAACAAACTCGTGTGCCGTGCGATCGACAACCGCATGGGCGGATTCATGATTGCCGAAGTGGCGCGCCTGTTGTCTGAAAACAAAAAGAAACTGCCTTTCGGATTGTACATCACGAATTCGGTACAAGAAGAAGTCGGATTGAGAGGTGCCGAAATGATCACCAAAACCATCCGCCCGAACATCGCGATCGTGACCGATGTTTGCCACGACACGACCACGCCAATGATCAACAAGCGCATCGAGGGCGAGATTCAGATCGGAAAAGGCCCGGCAATCACCTACGCGCCAGCCGTGCAAAACAACCTGCGTGAGCACATCATCGATACGGCCGAAAAGAACAAGATCCCGTTCCAAAGACTCGCTTCATCGCGCGTTACAGGAACAGATACCGACGCATTCGCCTATTCAAACGGCGGCGTTGCCTCGGCATTGATATCGCTTCCGTTGCGCTATATGCACACTACGGTAGAAATGGTACACAAAGACGATGTCGAAAACGTGATCAAATTGATATACGAAGCGCTGCTCGGAATCGAGAACGGCGAAACCTTCAGTTACTTCAAATGATAAATAAAAAAAGCATCCTTCCCGGGATGCTTTTTTCCTTCATAACTAACCTTTTATAAATCCAAATATTACAACTTGGGCAAAGCGTTCGGAATTGAAAGTTTTTCCTGAGCTTTGTTGATGTAGTTGAAATCGAGCGGAGCGTAATCTGGCATTTGAGCCTCAATGATACGGTTGTTCTCCTTGATTTCGTTTACCGATGTCTCGAGAAACAATGGTTGTACTTGTTCATCCTGGGCGTCTACGATCTTTTTGTTGTCGACCATCGCTTCTTCTACAGATTTGAGATAGCCCGATGAGATATACGCCGTAGGATTCAATACGGTTTCTTCATTTACATATTTAGGGTGAGATGAAACGGCCTTTGCGTTTCCTGAACCGGTTCCGAAGTCTAATTCGCTTAGACCTGAATTAGTGGACGCTTGGGTGGCAACTGTAGCCAAAAGCGCGATTCCGAGGGTGATGATTGATTTCATGATGATTGTGATTGTGATGATTGATGATGATTTTTTGCTGTTTAGGCTTTTGCGAGAAGATCGGCGATTTCCTTACTTCCGGTCGCTTCGGCCCATTTCAAAGCGGTGAACCCGTTTTCGCTTTTTTCTTTAGTGCTTGCACCTTTTGAAAGCAGGAATTTCGCTATTTCGATTTGATTGTAACGCGCAGCTACCATAAGAGGCGTCATGCCGTTTGATTTTTCGTTTACGTCTGCACCGTATTCGACCATTTTTTTGACGAATTCGATTTCTCCTTTGCTGATGGCGTTACAAAGTGGTGTTCCGCCTACGAATTTTACTGTTGGTTTTGGATCAGAAACAGATACAGTTGAAGTTTCATTAGCGATAGCGACGTTTACGAAAGACACTAAAGCAAGACCAAGGTAGATGATTGATTTTTTCATGATGATTGATTTTAATTGATTGATTTACCTAATAGACGCCGACCGACAAACTTTCGTTACTCAATATTTTATTATTAACGTTTTTTTAACGGCTTATCGACTTTGTAAAATTAAAAAACGCCCTGTTTACGGGCGTTTTCAAATAGTTATGTGTAGATTACTTTTTTAAGAAGTCGAGCACGTTTTGTTCGATCCGTTCGTGTATTTGTGAAATATCGGCTTTTACGAAAGGCTCGCCTATGATGTTTTCATAGAGTTCGATGTAACGCTCCGAAACGGAATTGATGTATTCGTCGCTCATTTCGGGAATCGTTTGTCCTTCTTTTCCTTGGAAATCATTCGCGATCAGCCACTGGCGCACGAATTCTTTCGAAAGCTGCTTTTGATTTTCTCCTTTCTCTTGCCTTTCGGCATATCCGTCGGCGTAGAAATAACGCGATGAGTCGGGCGTATGGATTTCATCTATCAATACGATCTTTCCGTCTTTGGTCTTCCCGAATTCATATTTCGTATCGACGAGGATCAATCCGCGATCGGCCGCGATGTTCGTGCCGCGTTGGAAAAGCGCATGTGTGTAATTCTCGAGCACGAGATAATCCTCTTCGGAAACGATACCGCGCGACAGGATTTCCTCACGAGAGATGTCCATATCGTGTTCGCCGTTGTCGGCTTTGGTCGTAGGAGTGATGATCGGTTGCGGGAATTTGTCGTTTTCCTTCAATCCTTCCGGCATTTCAACACCGCAAACCGTTCTTTTTCCCAAAGCGTATTCGCGTGCGGCGTGTCCTGAAAGGTATCCGCGGATTACCATTTCGACCTTAAAAGGCACGCATTGGTGACCGACGGCGACATTGGGATCGGGAGTTGCGATGAGCCAGTTCGGGACTATATCGTTCGTAAGTTCCATAAAACGCGTGGCGATCTGGTTCAGGATTTGTCCTTTATAAGGAATCCCTTTGGGCATGACGACGTCGAAAGCCGAAAGCCTGTCGGTAGCGACCATGACCAAGAGATCATCGTTTATATTATAGACTTCGCGAACTTTTCCGCGATAAACGGATTTCTGTCCGGGAAAATTAAAATCTGTAGTTGTGATGGTGTTGCTCATGCTAGTAGTTTTGTCGCGCAAAAATAAGGCTAAAAAAAGGTTTGCCCAATTTATTCTTCCGAGATTGGAAAGAAAAAAGCGCAGGCTTCTCACCCACGCTTTTCCATTTATGATTTCAGGCTTTACCCCTGATTTTCTATTTTCTTGTACGCCTCGATCACTTTTCTTACGAGTTTGTGACGCACGATATCTTTGTCGTCTAGATAAATGATGCCGATGCCTTCGGTATCTTTCAAAATCAACAGCGCTTCCTTCAATCCTGACATCGTGGCTCGCGGCAAATCGACCTGGCCTGGATCTCCCGTGATGATGAATTTGGCGTTGCGCCCCATACGCGTGAGGAACATTTTCATTTGGTTGTGCGTCGTGTTCTGGGCTTCGTCGAGGATTACGAACGCGTTATCCAACGTGCGCCCTCGCATAAAAGCCAACGGCGCGATCTGGATGATGCCTTTCAATATGTAATCTTCGAGAGTCGTCGGCGGAAGCATGTCGCGTAACGCATCGTACAACGGTTGCATGTAAGGATCGAGTTTTTCCTTCATGTCTCCAGGAAGAAACCCGAGGTTTTCACCGGCTTCTACCGCCGGACGCGTCAAAATGATGCGCTTGACCTGTTTTTCCTTGAGCGCCTTCACGGCCAAAGCTACACCAGTATAGGTCTTACCCGTTCCCGCAGGACCGACGGCAAACACCATATCGTTCTTGAAAACCGTATCGACGAGCAATTGCTGGTTGGGCGTCATCGCCTTGATCAGTTTCCCGCCGAGACCGTGCACCAAAATCTTGTCGTGATCCGGCATGCGCTGCTCATCCTGCGTATTGCTTTGGATGACGCGGTCGATGACGTTGTCGTCTATATTATTGTATCTCGTGAAATGTGCCATGAGGCGATGAAAACGATTCTCGAACTCGTCGAGCACTTCCTTTTCGCCGAACGCTTTGATTGTCGTTCCTCTGGCTACGATTTTCAGTTTGGGATAGTATTTTTTGATGGTTTCCAGATGGGCATCCTGTGCGCCCCAGAAATCTTTAGGAGCAATCTCTCCAAGCTCAATGATTCTCTCGTTCAAACGCCTTCAATTTTAGTTTAGGAATAATAGCTTTTATTAGTAGCTTTGCGTGAATTCCGGACACCGGTTTTTGGTGTTTAGGTTCACTCAAATATAACGATTTTACGGGTGTTGCGCCCAGATTTTATAAACAATTTTATGTCAATAATTACGCTTACTACCGATTATGGCCTGCGCGACCATTTCGTCGGCGCACTCAAAGGTAAGCTGCTTTCGGAATTCCCCGAGGCGAAAATCGTTGACATTTCCCACAACATCGACCATTTCAATACGGCCGAGGCGAGTTACGTGATCGAGGCCGCCTATTCGAGTTTTCCGAAAGGAAGCGTCCATCTTATAGGTGTCGATATCGAACTCGACCGCAACACGCGTCATGTCGCCATGCAATGGAACGGGCATTTTTTCATTTGCGCCGACAACGGTACGCTGGGTTTCCTCACACAAAAAATCAAGGCCGAAAAAATTGTCTCGATCAACATTCACGACCGCTTGCCCGAAGACGCCACCGATCTCGACGTTTTCGTAAAAGTCGCCTGCCATTTGGCCAAAGGCGGAAACTTGAACGTCATCGGACGCGAAATCGACTCGGTGCGCGAACTCAACGAACTCAAGCCCTTGGTGGCTAACGACAATTCGTCCATAAAAGGCTATGTTGTGTATGTGGACCATTTCGGCAACGTCGTGACCAATATCACCAAAAAGATGTTTTCAGATGTCGTCAAGGGCCGCAATTACGAAATCGTGTTCCGTTCGGCACAGCATACGATCCGTTCGATTTTCGCGAAATATTCCGACGTGGTGATTTCGGACACCTATCCGCCAAAATTCTACGAAGGCCAGCGTTTGGCGTTGTTCAATTCTGCCGGAAATCTTGAAATCGCGTTGTACAGGAGCAATCCGGCCACGACCGGAGGCGCTTCTTCCCTACTCGGGCTTGGCTATCGCGATGCCGTAACCATTAATTTTTCGCAATAATGTTCATCCGCATCGTAAAATTGAGTTTCCATCCGGAGCACGTGCTCACGTTCCTCGATAATTTCGACCTCATGAAGGAGAAAATACGAAACGCGCCCGGAAACCGTTTATTGGAACTGTATCGCGACAAGAACAACGACAATATATTCTTCACGTACAGCTATTGGGAAACCGAGCAGGATTTGGAGAATTACCGCGAATCGGAACTGTTTTACGACGTGTGGACGTTCACCAAAAAATTGTTCAACGACAAACCCGAAGCGTGGAGCGTTGATCGATTAGTGAGTTTGGAATGAATCAATTTTTATTTTTTATTGCCATTTATCATTGGGCGTCCAATTAACCCGGACAGAAATCAGTTGAATACAGGTAATAAAAAATAGAAAATTTAAGAATAAGAATAAAATATGAAAGCCATCCTTCTACGAGAAATGAAATCCTTCTTCGGGTCGCCCGTCGGATATCTCGTCATTGCCATTTTCCTGTTGCTCAACGGGCTTTTCCTTTGGGTTTTCGACGGGGAATACAACATCGCCCAAAGCGGTTTCGCCGACCTTACACCATTCTTCACGATTGCGCCATGGATCTTGATTTTCCTGATTCCGGCAGTAACGATGAAAAGTTTTTCTGAAGAGCGTAAACAAGGAACACTTGAACTTTTGCTTACCAAACCGTTGAGCGTATGGCAAATCGTCAACGGAAAATTTTTGGGTTCGATGCTGCTTATCGTCATCGCGATCATCCCGACGCTGATTTACGTTTTCGTAGTCTCTAAATTCGGCTTGCCCGAAGGCAATATCGACATGGGAAGCACGATGGGCTCGTATTTCGGATTGTTGTTTTTGATTGCGGCGTATTCGGCCATCGGGATTTTCACGTCGTCTTTGTCGGATAACCAAATCGTGGCATTCATCGTATCGGTTTTCCTGTGCTTCCTTTTGTATTACGGATTCGAAGGCTTGGCTGGTTTCGTCGGCAATGCGCGCGATTTCGTTTCGGCTTTGGGCATGGACAGCCATTTCGAAAGCATGGGGCGAGGCGTCATCGACACGCGCGACGTCGTCTATTTTTTGACGGTTACCGTTTTGTTCCTGTCGTTTACCGTTTTTAGGCTTAAATCGTTGAAATCATGACAGAAGCAAAGAAAAAAAACCTCAAAAGCCTTATCATCACGATCGTGGTCTTGCTTGCTTTGAACCTTATCGGAATCAAGCTTTTCCAGCGTTTCGATTTGACGCAGGACAAGCGGTACACGCTTTCGAAAACGTCTTTCGATATCATGGAGGAAATCCGTGAGCCGATGCTCGTCGATGTATATCTCGAAGGCGATTTTCCGGGCGAATTCAAGAAACTCCAGACCGAAACCCGTCAGTTGCTCGAAGAATACAAGGCGTACAACCCGAACATCCGTTTCCGTTTCATCGATCCGCTAGACGATTCCGAAAGCAGCGCACCCGATAAACGCGAGATCATCTATTCCATCTTCAAGATGGACAACCCTATGGTTTCGGCAAAAGAGACTAAGGAAATCGAAGCCAGCATCAACCAGATTCTAGATCTTGATAAAGCCGTTCTCGACTCTTTCCTAGGAACAGGCATGACGCCTGCCCGCGTGACGATGAACGACAAAGGCAAACAAACCGAAGCCGTCGTTTTCCCGTGGGCGATCGCGACGTATCAGGGACGAAGCGTTAAAGTGCCGTTGCTCAAGAACATGATGGGCGCTTCGACGGCCGAGAAAGTGGTCGGTTCGGTACAACATCTCGAATACGCTTTTGCGAACGCGTTCAATACGATTTCCAAAAACAAGGACAAAAAAGTCGCTGTGATCAAAGGAAACGGCGAGCTGCACGATCTTTTGATGGCCGATTTCATCAAGAACACGCGCCAGAATTATTTCATCGGGACGTTTACACTCGATTCGGTGGCCAAACAGCCGAACGAGACGCTCAAATTCCTCAAGAAATACGATTTGGCCGTAATCGCCAAACCTTCGGAAACCTTTACGGATGCAGAAAAACAAGTGCTCGACCAATTCATCCTGAACGGCGGCAAAACGCTGTGGCTCGTCGATCAGGTAAAGATCGAAATGGACAGCCTTTACAACAGCCAAGGTTCTACGCTCGCATTCCCGATGGATCTGAACCTCAACGACATGTTTTTCAAATACGGCGTCCGCATCAATCCGAACCTCGTGAAAGACATCATGGCCGCACCTATAGCGCTTGCTACGGGCGAACAAGGCAGCGCGGCCCAATATTCGCAATATCCGTGGTTTTATTCGCCATTGGTGTATCCGCAATCGAAAAATCCGATCGTAAGCAACATCGATGCTGTGAAATTCGATTTCGCGAATAGCATCGACACCTTGAAAAACGGCATCAAGAAGACCGTTTTGCTTCATTCTTCACAATATTCGAAAGTTGTAGGAGCGCCTGTCGAAGTACGTCTGGACATGGTCCAGGAGCGTCCCGAACCTGCAGAATTCAACAAGACAGTAAACATCCCGATGGCTGTTTTACTCGAAGGGAAATTCCATTCGGTATACGAGAACCGCGTGCTTCCGTTCAAGGACGACACGTTCAAGAACGAAGGCAAGGATACGAAAATGATCGTGGTTTCGGACGGCGACGTGATCCGCAACCAACTCGACAAGGAATACCGTCCGCTCGAGCTCGGTTACGACAAATGGACCAACAAACTCTACGGCAACAAGGAATTCCTCTCGAATTGTGTGAATTACCTGCTCGACGACACCGGACTTATCAACATCCGCAACAAGGAAGTGAACCTGCCGATACTCGATCAGGAGAAAGTACACGCCAGTTACACGACCATCCAGGCCGTAACCGTCGGATTTCCAATCGTGCTGCTATTGGTTTTCGGTGCGCTTTTCACCTATCTTCGCAAGCGCCGCTACGCCAAATAGTGTTAATAATTTTATTTTCGGTTTTGCCGGCTTTTTGGTGGATTAAAATATATTTGTGAATCGGATAAAATCCGTGTTAAAAAAATAAAATCTGCAGATGAAATTCATCGTATCGAGTTCGTATCTACTCAAACAACTGCAAGTGTTGGGAAGTGTTATCAATAGCAGCAACACCTTGCCTATCCTCGACAATTTCCTTTTTGAACTTGACAACAACGCGCTTACGGTTTCGGCCAGCGACCTTGAAACGACGATGAGCGCGACGCTTGAAATCGATTCGACTTCCAAAGGCAGCGTAGCCGTTCCCGCAAAATTGTTGCTCGAGATACTGAAGACGTTCCCTGAACAGCCTTTGACGTTCACCGTAGAGGAAAACAGCACGATCGAAATCAGCTCGAATTCGGGTAAATATGCGCTGGCTTATGCTCCGGGCGAGGAATTCCCGCGTTCGGTAAGTCTTGACGATCCGTCTTCAACGATCGTTCCTGCCGAAGTTTTGGCCACGGCGATAAGCAAGACGATATTTGCTGCCGGAAACGACGATTTGCGTCCGGTGATGTCTGGGGTTTTCTTCCAGTTTTCTACCGAAGGCCTTACGTTCGTCGCTACCGATGCGCACAAGCTCGTAAAATATGCGCGTGCCGACGTGAAAGCGTCACAGGAAGCAAATTTCATCATGCCTAAAAAGCCTTTGAACATCCTCAAGAGCATTTTGAGCTCGTCGGATGCCGAAGTGAAAATAGAATACAACGATTCGAACGCGACGTTCTCGTTCGATAATTATGTGTTGACGTGTCGTTTGATCGACGGGAAATATCCGAACTACGAAGCGGTTATCCCGAAAGAGAATCCGAACAAATTGCAGATCGACCGCGGACAATTCTTGAGTTCCGTGCGTCGTGTGGCGATTTTCTCGAACAAGACGACGCATCAGATCCGTCTCAAGATCGCCGGTACCGAATTGAACATTTCGGCCGAAGATATCGATTACTCGAACAAAGCCGAGGAAAGATTGACTTGCGATTATCAGGGAGACGATATCCAAATCGGGTTCAACTCGCGTTTCCTTACCGAAATGCTCACGAACCTCCAATCGGATTTGATCCTTTTGGAAATGTCCTTGCCGAACCGCGCGGGTATCCTTACCCCGATCGACGGGCTTGACGAAGGCGAGAGTGTGACCATGCTCGTGATGCCGGTCATGCTCAACAACTAAGCTACCAACCAATTTTTTCTATTGAACCGCTGTCATTTGGGATGGCGGTTTTTTTTGTTCTCTACGAGTAGATGATTTGCGGACTTAACAGGAGATAATACAATTTGTTAATTAAAATTTTAATTTATCCGAAATATTTTAATCTAAAAATCAGTAATATTACGATTCTATGGAACGGATGCCTAACATTCGTGGCGAATACCGAAAAGCCTTAAGAGTAGGAAACAAAAACCAACCAAAAAATGAATAAAAAAGTACTCGCCGGTGTCTTGTGCCTCGCCGGATTGTTCGCAAACGCACAAAAACTGGACAAATTCGGTGCTGATCTTGGAAAGAAAAGCGTCATGGGCAAAGAAATCCGTGTGCCGTATACCGATGTAATCAACTATTACGGCTACATCAAACCCGGAGCCGCACCCGATGAAACCAAAAACGGAAAGAAAATGTACTATGTGTACGTATGGATTCCGGTTGCCGCTCCCGAAATTGGAGTGAGAATGGTGTCACCAGCTCCCGATGGCAGCAAACCGTCGGACAAAGATTATGTAATGGCTGATTTTACGGCGAACGCGTCGGACACGAAGAATTATTTCGACACCTGGGTGACTTTGGAAAGAGCCGAAGGCATCCTTAAAATAGAAGATGTGGCCGCAAAAGCCAAAGGAGCGAAATGGATCACGATCGATTCCAACGACGACTCTTCTGAATTGCCTGCACAGCCGTCGGGAAGCAAATACAACTCGTTGATGCGCATCACGAGCGAAACGTCGAACCCAACCAAATCGTTGGTAATGGGCTTGTACCGTATCGGGTTCACGACGTACAAAAGAGGCGAAGTCCAGGGCAGTTTCCTTGCACAGATCGGGGCTCCGGTCAAATTACCGGGAGTTGCCGTCGCTTCAAAACCAGAAGACGTAGCCAAGTCGGCTAAAAAATAACAATCTGCTTTATGCACCTTGCCGCGGGTTTGGTTTTCCGTTCCCGCGGTTTTTTATTTTAGCCACGAATGGCACGAATATCACTAATCCAATTTGTGTAATTCGTGCCATTCGTGGCTAACTATTCAGCGATTCGAATCAACTTCTTGTTCACGAATTCCTCGATTCCTAAAGGCGACAATTCACGGCCGTAACCCGAACGCTTCACACCTCCGAAAGGCAAATCAGGGCGAGAAGCCAGATTCTCGTTGATAAAAATCATTCCCGTTTCCATCTGAGCTGCCACGTTTACGGCACGATCGGTGTCTTTGCTGAAAACTGCGCCGCCTAGTCCGAAATTGGTTGCGTTCGCCAGTTCGATGGCTTCCCTTTCGTCTTTCACGCGATAGAACGAAGCTACGGGACCGAAGAGTTCTTCTTCGTAGGCGACCATTCCGGGTTTGATATCGGTCAAAATGGTGAATTCGTAAAACGCGCCTTCCCTATCCATGCGCTTTCCGCCGACCAAGGCTTTCGCGCCAGCTTTCAACGTCGCCTGTACCTGTTCGTCGAGTTTTTTCACGGCATCTTCGGTAGATAAAGGCCCGACTTGCGTCTTCGGATCCATCGGGTCGCCAACGTTCAATCCGGTAATTTTGAGTTGAAGTTTAGAGATGAAGTCATCGGCCACCTTATCCATGACGATAAACCGTTTGGCCGACGTACAGGCTTGCCCCATGTTCGAGAAGCGTCCGAGGTAGGCTTTTTCGACAGCCAAATCAAGATCAGCATCTTCGAGCACGATGAACGCGTCGCTTCCGCCAAGTTCGAGCACCGATTTCTTGAGGTTCTTTCCCGCTGCTTCACCCAAGCTTGAACCCGCCGTTTCGCTTCCGGTGAGCGACATTCCGACTATCCTTTCGTCTTCTGCGAGTTTGGCGATGCGTTTTCCGGCAAGAAAAAGATTGGTGTAAACGCCTTCGGGCGCACCTGCTTCCTTAAAGATTTTTTCGATCATTTCGGCGCATTGCGGAACGTTCGAAGCATGTTTTATCATCATCACGTTTCCAGCCATGATATTAGGCGCGACCAATCTCGCGACTTGGTTGAACGGGTAATTCCAAGGTTCGACTCCCAAAATGACTCCCATTGGCGACAGTCGCACGAACGCTTTTCCGTCCTTGACTTTCATCGGACGGTCTTTGAGGAATTCTTCGGCGTTTTCGGCATAATATTCATAAACCGAAGCGACCATTTCGACCTCACTTTCACTTTGGGCGATGAGTTTGCCCATTTCGAGTGTGATGAGCTTGGCGAGTTCCGATTTCTTGCTTCGGAAAATCGACGCGACTTTTAGCAGCAAGGCTTTTCGTTCGCTTAAAGCGGAATTTTTCCAACTTTGGTAAGCCTGATGCGCATTGGCTATTTTTTGTTCCAATTGTTCATCGGTAAGTTCGTCGAAAGTTTTGAGAAGTTTGCTGTTGTAAGGATTTACGGTTTGTATGGGCATTGTTATCGTGTGCTTATTTGTAATCTGTGCAATTTGAATCAATCGTGGATCGCCAAAATCGGAACCGAGCAATGAAACGCGAGTTTTTTGGTCATGCTTTTATGGAACAAACCTTCGAAAAAGCCGCGTTTGTGGTTCAAAAGCGCGAGCAAGTCGATGTCTTGATTGTCGATAAAATCCAGAATACTGTGTTCGACGTCTTGGTTTTCGACGATATGGAAACGCACGTTTTCGTTTTTCATCAATAATTCCCAATCGGCTACGACCACGTCTTTCACATCGGTCGACGGCGTTTTGATATAAAGACAGTCGATCTGCGCGCCGAAAGCCTTTGCCAACGGTAGGAGTTTTTTGAGCGCCGGCAAATCTTTTTCGCGGAATCTGGTCGTGAACGCGATTTTCTTTATCTGCATAAATCGGGATTTTTCGGGTACGGCCAAAACCAAAGCGTCCGTACGCGTCATCACGTCGGCAGTCGAAGTACCGAGAAAGGTTTCGGTCGCACCCGTAGCGCCTTTTGTGCCCATGACCACGAAGTCGATGTTGTCGGTCTTTACCAGCTGAAGGATACTATTTACGAGATCGCCGTCGAGTAACACGCTGTCGATCTGCACTTCGTCGCATTGGTTTTGAGATGCGATGTTGCGCAAAATCGGGATCTGGCTTTTGTAGTTCTCGAAATTGGCAAGTTCGACCGTATCGTACACTTCCATAAGGTAAGCCGGAACGTCTATATAATCGACGACAGGCATTTCGTACACATGCAGCGTGACGATCCTGGCATCGAGATGTTTGGCCAGATGCAAAGCGTATACGAAAGCGTTGTTGGCCGCTTCAGAAAAATCGGTCGGAAACAGTATCTTTTTCATCGTTTGGTTGTTTGACTAAAGTTAGTGAAAGAATGGCGGCAGACGCCGGGCGTTGAGGAATTATTAACTCAATCCATTTGCGAATTGCGTATTTTTGCGCCATGATCAACCAAGACAACATAGTCGCGCTCGCAACGCCTTCGGGAGCCGGTGCGATTGCGGTAATCCGCGTTTCGGGCGCCGATGCGATTTCGATAGGCGCTTCGGTTTTCAAATCGGTCCGCAACAAGGATCTGACGAAACAGAAATCGCACACTTTGCATTTAGGGCATATCGTCGATGATGAAAAAGTGCTAGACGAGGCGCTCGTCTCTTTGTTCAAAGGCCCGAATTCGTATACAGGTGAAAATACCGTCGAGATTTCGTGTCACGGATCGACTTATATCCAACAGCAAATTATCCAGTTATTGCTTCGGAAAGGCTGTCGTATGGCCGATCCCGGCGAATTTACGTTGCGCGCTTTCTTGAACGGAAAACTCGATCTGTCTCAAGCCGAAGCCGTCGCCGACCTCATCAATTCCGATAACGAGGCGGCTCACCAGGTCGCGATGCAGCAAATGCGCGGCGGATTCTCGAATGAAATCGCCAACCTGCGTCAGGAACTGCTCAATTTCGCATCGTTGATCGAATTGGAACTCGATTTTTCTGAAGAAGACGTCGAATTCGCCGACCGTACCCAATTTCGCGAATTGCTCGAACGCATAGAATTGGTACTCAAACGCCTGATCGATTCGTTTGCCGTAGGAAACGTGATCAAAAACGGGATTCCGGTTGCGATCGTGGGCGAACCGAACGTTGGCAAATCGACATTGTTGAATGCTTTACTTAATGAGGAACGCGCTATCGTTTCAGACATTGCAGGAACCACTCGCGATACGATCGAAGACGAACTCGTGATTAAAGGTATCGGTTTCCGGTTCATCGACACAGCCGGAATCCGCGAGACGAAAGACGTCGTGGAAAGCATCGGCATCCAGAAAACATTCGAAAAAATGGCCGCAGCACAGGTTGTCGTGTATTTGTTCGACGGCTTGCAACTTTCCGATAAAACGACTCTCGAAGCCATTAAAAACGAAATAGAGAAAATCCGCAACCAATATCCGATGAAACCTTTGGTGATCATCGGCAATAAATCGGACAAATTACCTGAAGTCCAAGTTGTCGAAATAACGAGCGAAATTCCCGAAATCCTTCTTATTTCGGCCAAAAGCGGCAAAAATGTAGAAGAGCTAAAAGATCGATTGATTTCTTTCGTCAATACAGGTGCGTTGCGGAATAATGAGACGATCGTGACCAATACGAGGCATTACGATTCGTTGCTCAAAGCGCTTGAGGAAATCCAGAAAGTGCGTTTCGGTTTGCAGCACAACCTGTCTTCAGACCTTATGTCGATCGACATTCGCGAAGCCTTGTATCATTTCGGGATGATTACCGGACAGGTGACAAACGATGAATTGTTGGGGAATATTTTCGCGAATTTCTGCATCGGAAAGTAACTCAATTCCTATTGCGCCACGATTGCCAAGCGCCTGTACTCCAAAGTGCCAAACCGATGAGTACCGGTTGGAAGAACAACCTCGCGAGTCGCAATCCATCGGAATTCAATCCGAAAGCGTCGTGTCGGTTAAGGTATTGCGCGACATTTCCGGGGAAGACCAAAACGAAAAAAAGAGCGAGAGTCCACCCTATTTGCGTGCGGTATCGGTTCCAAAATATCAGCGACAACCCGAACGCTACTTCGACGATTCCCGAAAGAATGACGACCAAATCTTTATCCATGGGCACCCAATTCGGTACTTGCGCCTGAAATTCGAGGCGTGCAAACGTAAGGTGACCCGTTCCGGCCATGACCATCATAAAACCAAGAAGGTTCTTTGCCCATCGCTGCGGTTTGTTCAATTTGGTTTTCATTTTGACGCTTTTGTTCAAAAATACGCATCTGTTCGTCGTTTCGGTTACAGGATTTTGCGAAATCGATTTGCAATTCGGGATTTTCCTATTACTTTAGCCGGCTTTTCTTTTTGGAGGCCAGACAAATAAATAATCAAAAAATTAAAAATACACTCAAATGCGTTTGGAAGATTTTGACAACGAAGAAGACCGCATCATCAGCGACCGATTGAAACAAAAAACCTGGAGCGAAATCCGCACCAACGATTCGTGGGCGATATTCAAGATCATGAGCGAATTCGTCAACGGATATGAAACCATGGGAAGGATCGGGCCGTGCGTCTCGATTTTCGGATCGGCGCGTACCAAACCCGATAACCATTTTTACACGTTGGCCGAAAAAATCGCGTTCAAGATCAGCAAGGCCGGTTATGGTGTCATCACTGGCGGTGGCCCCGGAATCATGGAAGCCGGTAACAAAGGCGCGCATCTTGGCGGCGGGACTTCGGTCGGATTGAACATCGAGTTGCCTTTTGAACAACATTTCAACCCGTACATCGACCGCGACAAGAACTTGAATTTCGATTACTTTTTCGTGCGCAAGGTCATGTTCGTCAAATATTCACAAGGGTTTGTGGTCATGCCTGGCGGATTCGGGACTTTGGACGAAATGTTCGAAGCCATCACGCTCATCCAAACCAAGAAAATCGCCAAATTCCCGATCATTTTGGTAGGGCGCGAATTCTGGAACGGATTGTGGGTTTGGGTCAAGGAAGTACTCGTCGAGAAATACGCCAACGTAAGCCCTGGCGATCTTGACCTCGTGAAAATAGTCGATACCGAAGACGAGGTTGTGGAAGCTCTTGACAATTTCTATAAGAAGTATACGTTGAGCCCGAATTTCTGATTTGTTCAGATAAAAGAAAATAGACGAATAGATGATAGACCGGCCTGTGAAGGGTCGGTTTTTTAATTTCTGCTTAATTTACGGCCGAAGCGCGCAACTTAATTCGGCAATATGTATCTTTCGGGAAACGTTATACTAACATTGCTAAGAAAAGAATTGCCGCGTTTGGTTTCCCTTCGATATATCGTACTCATTTCGATTTGGCTGCCGGTTTCGGTTTTGGCCCAACACCATTCGCATATCCGGGCGACGCTCGACGACGAAAAGAAAGAAATTACCGTAAATCAAGAACTTACGCTTTTCAACCAGACGACCGATACGTTGACGACCGTTTTGCTCAACGACTGGAATCACGCGTACTCGGCCAAATCGACGCCTTTGGCCAAGCGGTTTTCGGACGAGTTCGTGCGCTCATTCCACTTGGCCCGCAATTTTGAACGTGGCAGCACCAAAGATTTGGCGATGACCAACGAAAGAGGTCAAACGCTTGAGTTCTTCCGCCCCGAAAAGCATCCCGATTTGGTCGAAGTGTATTTGCGCGACAAGTTGGCGCCCGGCGAGAAAATGGTCATCCGCCTTGCTTATGTGAGCAAAATTCCTTCTGCTAAATTCACGAGATTCGGCTATTCGAGCGATGGCAGTTATTATCTCAAGGATTGGTTTTTGACGCCCGCGCGTTACGACGATCATCAATTCGTGCGCTACAGCAACGTCGGGATAGACGATATCGCCAATGGGATTTCCGATTATGATGTCGAGATTTCAGTGCCTAAAAAAATGGATATCGACAGCGATCTTGATGTCAAGAATTCTTTTGTCGATCAAAATTCGACCAAACTTACCTTTTCGGGCAAAGACCGAAACAGCTTCAATCTTTTTCTCGCGCCGAGGTCGGAATTGAGAAGCTACAAAAATGAAATGGTCGAAGTTTTGAATGGCGTCGAAGGCAATAAAGTCAACGACTATCAAAAGGCCGTAATCGTTGATCGCATCGTACATTTCGTCCATGACAATGTAGGCAATCTGCCTTTTCAAAAAATCACGGTTTCCGAAGCCGATTATGCGCGTAATCCTTTTTACGGACTCAACCAATTGCCGAGTTTCATCAGTCCTTTCCCCGATTCGTACCTGTACGAGATCAAATTCCTCAAGACCTATCTGCACAATTATCTGCAGGCGAGCCTTCGGCTTGACCCAAGACGCGACAACTGGATTTACGACGGCATCCAGATTTACGTGATGATGAAATACATAGACGAACAATATCCGAACGCGAAAATGATGGGCGGGATTTCGTCTTTGAAAATATTGAAAGGCTATCATCTGATCAACCTCGATTTCAACGAACAGTACAGTTATTTCTATATGCTGATGGCGCGTAAGAACCTCGATCAACCCATCGGATTCTCGAAAAACAAGCTCATCAAATTCAACGAACAGATTGCGGGTAAATATAGATCGGGATTGAGTTTCCGCTATCTCGACAACTTCCTTGAACGCGACGTCGTGCCCGAAACCATCAAGGAATTCTACTCGTTCGCGGCCAAATACCAAACAGACGGCAAGGATTTCGAGTTCCTTCTCAAAACCAAGGCGTACAAGAATATCGATTGGTTTTTGGAAACGGTCATCAATTCGCGCGACATCATCGATTACAAGTTTACCGATCTCGAAAAAGCCAAGGATTCGATAAAGGTCAACGTACACAACAAAACGGGCACGACGGTTCCGATTCCGGTTTACGGCATGAAAAAAGGCCAGGTCGTTTGGAAGGAATGGCTCGAGAACGTCAAATCGGACAGCACTTTCGTTTTCGAACGCAAGGATGCCGACAAAATCGTGCTCAACTACAAAAACGAGGTGCCCGAATACAATTTGCGCAACAACTGGAAGTCGCTTAAGGGATTTTCGGTCGGCAACCGTCCGATCAAATTCAATTTCATGAAAGATCTGGAAGACCCTTTCTACAACCAGATTTTGTACGTGCCTTCGATAACGTATAATTTGTATGACGGGCTTTCTCCCGGTTTGCGTTTCCACAACAAAACCATTCTCGACAAGCCGTTCACGTTCGACATCAACCCTATTTATTCCCCGAAAACCAAGGCGCTGACCGGAAGTTACGCGCTCATGGTGAACCAGAATTTCCGCGACAGCGAATTGTACAACGTCAAATATTCGATCAGTGGCAACCATTTCCATTATGCACCCGACGCTTCGTATCTGAAGTTGAATCCGATGGTGCGACTTAATTTCAGGAACAAGGATAATTTTCGAGATAACCGAAAAGAATTGCTCATGGTGCGCAATGTGGTCGTGTATCGCGAAAAGACCGATTTCGTGGTCGACAATCCCGACGAGAACGAGAACTATTCGGTTTTCAACATGCGTTATGTGAATTCGCGTTCGGAAGTCACCAATACGTTGAGCTTTTCTACCGATGTACAAGTGGCCAACAAATTCGGAAAAACGGCCGTTGAGCTTGAATACAGACGTCTTTTCGAAAACAACAGACAAGTGAATTTGCGCTTTTATGCCGGTGTTTTCATGTACAACAAAACCTCGAACGACTTTTTCAGTTTTGCGCTCGACCGACCGACAGACTACCTTTTCGATTACAACTACTACGGCCGTTCGGAAAGCAGCGGTATTTTTAGCCAGCAGCTTGTTTTGTCTGAAGGCGGATTCAAGTCGAAGCTCGACCAACCTTTCGCCAACCAATGGATATCGACCGTGAATGCCAGTTTTAACGTGTGGAATTGGGTAGAACTTTACGGAGACGCCGGATTTGTGAAAAATCACGACCTGAACCCTCATTTCGTATACGACAGCGGCGTAAGGCTGAACTTGGTCACCGACTATTTTGAGTTGTATTTTCCGGTTTATTCGAATAACGGATGGGAAATCGCACAACAGAATTACAACGAGAAGATTCGGTTTATCGTGACTTTGGATCCAAAAACATTGGTCAATCTGTTTACGAGGAAGTGGTTTTGATTGGAGGTTGATTTTAGGAAAAAGTACGTAAAAACTGTATCTGGTTTATTATTAAAGCGCTTACCTTTAGACCTAACAGGTTTTGGAAACCTGTTAGGTCTAACCGAAAAGACCAGTTCTTCAGAAAAATCGTATTTCCAGCTTGATTTTTTAAAAACAACTTTAACAAAAACGGCAGAAAATCAATACCGATCTTTCGCTTTTGAAGATTACCTTTAGACCTAACAGGTTTTGGAAACCTGTTAGGTCTAACATCCATCAAACACCTAAATCCAAACCCAACCGATTTTCCCACAAAAACAAAAACCTTTCTCACCACATTTCCCCAAAAAATACATTATCAATAAAATAGTTCGGCTTTTCGAAGTTTTTGCTGCGAAAAATGAAAAGCTCCAAAAAAATGTAACGCCAATTTGCTTACATTTGTTTCCTAACCGATTTTTCAGTCATGACTCAATCTGAAACCGCCCAAACCCTCACTTTCGAGGATTTTAAGAAAGAAGTGCTCAACGATTACCAAATCGCTGTCTTAAGCCGTGAATGCAGTTTGCTCGGAAGACGCGAAGTCCTTACCGGCAAAGCCAAATTCGGAATTTTCGGCGACGGTAAAGAAGTACCTCAACTCGCCATGGCCAAAGCCTTCAAAAATGGTGATTTCAGATCCGGTTATTATCGCGACCAGACGTTCATGATGGCAATCGGTCAATTGACGGTCCAGCAATTTTTTGCAGGTCTCTACGGACACGCCGACCTGGAACAAGAACCGATGAGTGCAGGTCGCCAAATGGGCGGACATTTCGCCACGCACAGCCTCAATGCCGACGGGTCATGGAAAAACCTTACCGTACAAAAGAATTCCTCATCGGACATCTCTCCTACCGCAGGTCAAATGCCACGCTTGTTAGGTTTGGCGCAAGCTTCGAAAATTTACAGAAACGTTCGCGATATTTCGGGTGCTACCAATTTTTCGATCCTCGGAAATGAAGTTGCTTGGGGAACAATCGGAAATGCGAGTACATCTGAAGGTCTGTTCTTCGAAACCATTAATGCGGCTGGTGTTTTGCAGGTTCCGATGGTCATTTCGGTTTGGGATGACGAGTACGGAATTTCGGTACATGCAAGACATCAAACCACCAAAGAGAACATCTCGGAAATACTTAAAGGCCTTCAACGCGACGAAAACGCCAAAGGTTACGAAATCATGCACGCCAAAGCTTGGGATTATGCAGAATTGGTCGCGACCTACGACAAAGCCTCCAAAATCGCCAGAGAAGAACACGTGCCTATCCTGATCCACGTTACCGAGGTCACCCAACCTCAAGGGCATTCCACTTCCGGATCGCACGAACGCTATAAAAATCCGGATCGCCTGCAATGGGAAGCCGACTTCGATTGTATCAAAAAGATGCGCGAATGGATGTTGCGCAACAATCTTTCCACGGCCGAAAACCTTGACGAGATCGAAAACGCAGCCAAAAAAGAAGTCCTTGAAGGCAAAAAAGCCGCTTGGAACGCGTATCTGAACCCTATAAAAAGCGAACAGTCGGAATTGGTTGATTTGCTCAATGCGTTGGCCGACCAAAGCTCGAACAAGGTTTTCATACAAAAATACGCGTCGGATCTGGCTTCGATAAAAGAACCGATCCGTAAAGATTTGCTCGTTACGGCGCGTAAAGTGCTCCGAATGCTTTTGCCGGAAAACGCGTTGCGCCTGCAACTGGCCGACTGGATCAAGTCGTACATAATTAAAACCCAACCGAATTTCAGCTCTCACCTTTTCTCTGAATCGGCCCAAAATGTGGTTTCGATTGCCGAAGTCGCCCCGACATACGACGAATCTGCCGAAGAAACCGACGCACGTCTCATTTTGCGCGACAACTTCGACGCTTTGTTTGCCAAATATCCGAACGCACTTGTTTTTGGGGAAGATTCGGGCAATATCGGTGACGTGAACCAAGGTCTTGAAGGTATGCAGGAAAAATACGGTGAATTCCGTGTTTCGGATGCCGGAATACGCGAGGCTACCATTTTAGGCCAAGGAATCGGGATGGCGATGCGCGGTTTGCGCCCGATTGCCGAAATCCAGTACCTCGATTACTTGTTGTATGCGATCCAAATCATGAGCGACGATCTCGCGACGTTGCAATACCGCACGAAAGGGCGTCAAAAAGCGCCACTGATTATCCGTACGCGCGGCCACAGGCTCGAAGGTATCTGGCATTCGGGTTCCCCGATGGGCATGATCATCAACGCGATTCGTGGCATACACGTACTCGTCCCAAGAAACATGACCAAAGCCGCCGGTTTCTACAATACGTTGATGGAATGCGACGAACCTGCTTTGTTGGTCGAATGTCTCAACGGATATCGCCTCAAAGAAAAAATGCCTAACAATCTTGGGGCATTCAAAACACCGATTGGCGTTGTCGAAACCATTAGAAAAGGCAGCGACATTACCATCGTCTCTTATGGCTCGACTTTGCGTTTGGTGGAACAGGCTGCCAAAGAATTACAAGAAGTAGGCATCGAATGCGAAATAATTGATTGCCAGTCACTTTTACCATTCGATTTAAACCATGACATCGCAAAAAGCATCGCCAATACGAGCCGACTTTTGGTAGTGGATGAAGACGTTCCCGGGGGCGCATCGGCTTACATTTTACAGCAAATCGTAGACGAGCAAAACGGGTATGACTTCCTCGACAGCAAACCCCAAACGCTTGCGGCCAAAGCGCATCGTCCGGCTTACGGAACGGACGGCGATTATTTCTCGAAACCATCGGCCGAAGACATTTACGAAAAAGTCTATGCGATGTTCCATGAAATAAATCCGGCAAAATATCCGGCATTGTATTGATCCGAATACGATTCATACAAACGAAATCCGACTTTAAACCGTCGGATTTTTTATTTTATAATTAAATGTTACAAGGTTTTAAGACTTTCATTGCGGCGTCAATTTATCTCCCGAAATTCAGGTCAATAAATAACCTAATTCGAGAAATCATGAAAAAATCAATCCTAGTATTCGGAGCAGCCATATTGGTTTTGGCTTCGTGCGAAAAAAAGACCGAAACCACAATCGAGAACAAAGACACGACAGTGGTCGTGACGCCACCAACCGAAGAAGTTGAAGCACCTGCCGAAGACACGACCAAGACATCTGTAGAAGTCGGTAAAGAAGGCGTAAACGTCGATACCAAAAACACCGATGTCGAGGTAAAAGACGGTAAAGCGGCTGTAGAAGTAAAAAAATAAGCCATGAACCGCAAACTCCTGATGTTTGGAGTCGCTTTGATAAGTCTGGCTTCATGCAAAAACAACAATGAACCGGTGGCTCCAGGCGAACCTTTGGTTGACACTATATCTGTCGATCCGCCGCCCGCACCTCCAGTTCCCGAAAAAGAAGTCGAGGTCAAGACTCCGGACGGAAAGGTCGAGGTGAAAGTTCCCGCTCCTCCACCGCCTCCGAAACCCGGACATTTGCCTCCACCTCCACCGCCTCCACCGCGGATAAAAGTCAAGTAAACGAATCCGGCCAAGTGTCGGATTTTGTTCTGTTAAAAGCATATTAAAACTAACGGATGCATTTTTTTTAACAAATAACTTAGGGGAAAGCAATCGCAATGGAAGAAATCCCAAATTATGAAGTGATCATCATCGGAGGCAGTTACGCCGGATTGTCGGCTGCAATGACGCTCGGACGCTCGCTTCGCACGGTTTTGGTCATCGACACGGGAACGCCTTGCAACCGCAATTCTCCTCACGCTCATAACCTTATCGGATTTGACAACGAAGCTCCCGAAATCATTTCGGCAAAAGCCAAGGAACAAGTGCTCAAATACCACAGCGTGACGTTTTTGAGCGCGAAGGCCAAAGCCATTTCGGGCCGTGACAACGAATTTGAAGTGACGACCGATAACGGCGCTTCGTTCCTCGCCCAAAAAGTGCTGCTCGCCACGGGAGTCACGGATATCATCCCAGATATTCCCGGATTTGCAGAATGCTGGGGAAAAACCGTGATCCATTGCCCGTATTGTCACGCGTATGAGATCGCCGGCAAGAAAATAGGGATTCTGGCGCACGGTGAGGCCGGATTCGAAATGTCGAAGCTTATGCGCCAGTGGAGCAAGGACATTTCGCTTTTGGTCAACGACAACGAGCCTTTTTCTTTCGAAGAACTCAAAACGTTGCGCGAAAAGGATATTCCGGTTTTCCCAAAAGCGATCGACCGCATCAATGGCGAAGACGGACAGGTCACACAAGTCGTTTTCAGGGACGGTTCTTCGGAGGATTTCGACGCGATTTATGCACGCGCCGGAGTTCGTCAAAGCACAATGATCCCAATCGACATCGGATGCGAACTCGACGACCACGGTTTCATCGTCGTGGACGATTCTCAACGCACCAACATCCCCGGTCTTTTCGCGGCCGGCGACAATACGATGGCCATGCGTTCGCTCGCGCGTTCTATCGCATCGGGAAATACGGCCGGCATCTGTATCAACCATGAACTTATAAAAGAAGATTTTTGATGGAATTGACCGAAATTCTTAAAAAACAAAACGGCGTATACGTCATCGACAAAAGCATTCCGTACTCGAAATATACGGCGCTTGACCTGTCGCCTTCGAACACCGAAATCAATGCGGAACTGGTTTCGGATTCTTCCGATTTCGACGCTTACATCGGAAATCACCTGGCGAAAAACAACGCGCTTGCCGCTTTCGGAGGCTATAACGAAAAACGTCAACTGTACAAACGCAGCGAACTTTTCAAGGATGATGACGAAGAAGAACGCGACATCCACATAGGAATCGATATTTGGACAGAAACCGAAACACCAGTATTGGCGGCTCTCGACGGCAAAGTCCACAGCTTCGAGTACAATGTAGGCCAAGGGAATTACGGGCCGACAATCATTCTGGAACACGACATCGACGGCAAGGTCTTTTACACGTTGTACGGACATTTATCGGTAGAAAGCATCGAAGACATCGAAATCGGGGATGTTTTCAAGAAAGGACAAGAGATAGCGTTTTTGGGAGACGCTTCGGTAAATGGCGATTATCCGCCACACCTGCATTTCCAGATCATTGAAGATTTAGAAGACAATTTCGGGGATTATCCGGGCGTTTGCAACGAGAACGATCTTGATTTCTACCTGAAGAACTGTCCCGATCCGGACTTATTGCTAAAAATAAAACACACGACATGAAGAAAGTAATCATCTTATTCAGCCTTATAGCGTTGATGGCGTCCTGCAAATCAAAGCAGAAAGCGTCGTCGGCCACAAAACCGAAACCCGTAGAAGTCGCCACCGATGCAAGGATTCCGATAGAAGAACTCGATCCGGAGCAGAAAAAACGCGCTTACGAATTCGGGAAACGCATCCTGAACGCCTGCAACACCTCGAGATTCAAACCATTCAATTCGAGCGAGGCCACGCCATCGGTTATAGCGAACGTAACCGAATCGAAAATCACGAAAACCTGCCTCAAATTCCGTCTTAAATATGGGGATTTCAAAGATTTGACATTGGTCGAAGTCGTACGAAACAAGAAAGACGAAACGAACGTGTATCGTTACAAAGCCGATTATTCCAAGAAAATCGCGAACAAGGAACTGCGCGTGATCATGAACGAAGAAAACAAACTCGTCGCGATCAAGACGACCGATTGGACCGACAAATACACGCCCATCAAATAATCAGAACCACTTTTTACGCTTGAAATAAATCGCCATGCCGATCGCGATGGCAATCATCACGCCCCAAACCGCGTAATATCCGTCTTGGGTTTTGAGTTCGGGCATGTTGTCGAAGTTCATTCCGTAAACACCTACGATGAACGTCAACGGCATGAAAATCACCGAGAATACGGTAAGTGTCTTCATGATTTGGTTCATGCGTTGGCTTTGAGACGAAAAGAACATGTTCGACGCACTTTCGAGCGTGTTGTTGTCGTATTCGATCTGATCGAGGATTTCAAGACATTTTTGGTGCAGGCGCGCGAAAAACGTGTAATTCGATTTGTCGATGCCGTCGTAATCTTCGTCGTCCTTGATGCTTTTGAGGTTGTACAACGCATCGCGCAGCGGAACGACCGCGCGTTTGAGAAAATTCAGGCTTTCGCGGCTTTTTTCGATGCGTACCAACACCGACGAACTTTCTGCGGTTTTCGAATCGTTGAGTACTTTCTCGATTTCTTCCTCGAACCGTTCGAGCGTAATGAAAAAGTTCTCCATGATCGCATCGAGCAGCAAATACAACAGGTAATCGTTGCCTCTTTTCCTCACGATTCCGCTTCCGGTGCGGATCCTTTCGCGCAAATGGCTGAAGAAATCGCTGCGTTTTTCCTGAAAAGAAACCAATAAATTGTCGGTCATCAGGAAACTGATCTGTTCGACGCGAAGTTCGTGCGTACTTTCTTCGGCCAATATCGATTTGATGCTGAAAAACAATACGTTGTCGGCTTCTTCCATGCGCGCACGACGGGTCACGTTCAAAATATCGCCTATTATCGCGGGTTCGATATCGAGAAACTCCCCTATTTTCCGAATCAGTTCGATGTTGTGAAGCCCGTGGATGTTGAGCCATTTCACGTCGTGTGTCTGCAACGGATCGCGCAATTCCTTCTCGACGCGTTCTACCGTACACGGCTTGTATTCTTCATAACCTTCTTCATTATAGACGAATAGCTGCATTTCTACGGGATCGGATTTGTAGCTGCCGGTATATTCGTAGTAATTGGGCTGGACTTTTCTAACCTTCTTGTATTTGATGCGTCTCACTGCGGAAAATTTTGATTAAAGATAGACGATTTCGATTTTTCGGCAGATTGGCCGTAAGGAAATTTTAGGATTGTTATTTTTGACGTGAATTTGAATCCACCGACAACTACTGAAATGATCCTTCTTACCAATATCAAGCAACTGCTTCAAATACGCGACATGTCGATTACAAAAGTTTCGGGAAGCGAAATGGCCGAATTGCCGATGATTCCCGACGCCTGGCTTTTGATCGACGGTGAGGAAATCGCCGCTTTCGGGAATATGTCCGAACTTCCGGATCATGAAAACGCCCAAATCATCGATTGTTCCGGAAAAGTCGTGTTGCCCGCTTGGTGCGATAGCCATACGCATATCGTTTATGCTGGCGACCGCACACAGGAATTCGTCGACCGTATCAATGGCCTGACGTATGAAGAAATCGCGAATCGCGGAGGCGGCATCCTGAATTCGGCCAAAAAACTCAACGAGACCTCGGAAGACGATTTATACGAACAATCGAAAAAACGACTCGAAGAAGTCATGAGCCAAGGTTCGGGAGCCGTCGAAATCAAATCGGGTTACGGATTGACCGTTGAAGGTGAACTCAAAATGTTGCGCGTGATCAAACGACTCAAGCAAAATTACCCGACGGCGATCAAGTCGACGTTTTTGGGCGCGCATGCGTTTCCGACCGAATACAAAACCGACCATTCGGCTTATATCGATTTGACCGTCAATGAAATGCTTCCGAAAATCGCACAAGAAGAATTGGCCGATTACATAGACGCGTTTTGCGAAACCGGTTATTTTTCGGTAGAAGAAACCGAGCGCATCATGGAAGCCGGACTCCAATACGGATTGCAAGCGAAAATCCACGTAAACCAATTCACGGCCATCGACGGGATCGCGGCCTGCGTCAAACACAAAGCCTTATCGGTCGACCATCTCGAAATCGTGACCGAAGCTGATATCGAAGCCTTGAAGAACTCGCAGACAATGCCCGTTGCGTTGCCTTCGTGCTCCTACTTCATCAGCATTCCGTATACGCCCGCGCGTCAAATGCTCAATGCGGGTTTGCCGTTGGCGCTGGCTTCGGACTTCAATCCTGGCACGACACCTTCGGGCAACATGAATTTTGTGGTTGCTACGGCCTGCATCAAAATGAAGATGACGCCAGAAGAAGCGATCAACGCAGCCACTATCAACGGCGCTTATGCCATGGGGTTGTCGGCTTCGCACGGCAGCATCACCGTCGGGAAAAAAGCGAATCTGATCATCACCAAACCGATTACCTCTTTTTACGAAATACCGTACCGTTTCGGCAGCGACCTGATCGAATCGGTCATCCTCAACGGAAAATCGATAGCATAAAAAAAGCCCGCTAAAACGGGCTTTCTTATTTATATTGATTTCGATTATCTCAAGTTGAAACTTGTTTTGGAAACGAGTTCGCCTTTGTCGAAGATATTCACGAAATACGTTCCTTTTTCGAAGTCTTTGCCTTTTCCGTCAAGGAATTCACAAACGTCTACCGAAGCGTTTTGGTAAGCCACGGTCGTCGTAAAACTGTATGTAAGCGTATTCGGTCCGAACGTTTCGGTCAATTTATCGCCGAGAACGTTGTTTTTGGAATCGATGATCTGAACGTAATATGTCTTATCTCCAGATTTCGCGATTTTGTTTTCGGCTATGCTGAAGCATACTTTCAATTTGTCTGCACGACTTGCTTTGTCGGTTTCGATCTGTTTGCCCGAACTTCTTTGCTTGATGGCTTGGGTACGCAAGTTCATCACGACGAGCTGAGATCCTTTTTCGACCGTTTTGGCAAGGTTTTCATTTTGAACGACCAACGTATCGTTGAAACGTTTTTGTTCGCCGTACGCTTTCTGCACACTGTCACGCTGCACGACAAGCCCTGCATTTTCTTTTTTGAGCGTTTCCACTTCGACCATCATCGTTTTCATGCGGCCTTCGAGCGAACGATACTGGTCGCGGAATTTAGAAAGCGCCGCCACGTCGTTTTTCGATTTATCGAGTTCCTGCATGAGTTTCACGACTTTTTCGCGCTCTGCGATAAGTTCGTCAGACATAGACGTATTTTCAGCGATAGCCGTGTCGTATGTAGCTTTTAAGGCTTGCAGGTCTTTCATGACGTCGTCTTTTTCCTTCACAAGAACTGTTTGGGTCGATTTCGCGTCGCTGCTCATCTTATACATGTAAGCCAAACTTCCGGCAAGAAGAAGCGCGAGGATTACCACTATCGCCTTTAATTTGGAATTGCTATTCTGATTTTCCATAACGTTGGTTTTAAGTTGGTTGAAATGTTAAATTTTAACAAATTTAAATTATTAAAAGGGTCTCACAACCATATTAACGAAAGTTTAGGGAAGAACTTATCCAACTTTTTCCAATCGGCAAAAAAATTGGGATTTTTATCTCGATCGGAAAAGTTCGCATGAATTGTAAATCCGTATTTTTGGCGCAAATTGCGATTTCATGGAAAAATTGATTCCGTTGCGACAAACCGAACTGGCCCGATTGACGCGCCACAGAAGCGGTGAAATACGTTTCGGCGAGAAGATGCTTACCGTTCCCAAAACCGCCGATCCATTGTCATTCATGGCCAATTGCGAGGCGCGTTTCGTATTGTTCGGAATTCCCGAAGACATCGGCATCCGCGCCAATTCGGGACGTCCCGGAGCGGCATCGGCCTGGCAAAACGCACTCGAAAGCATCGCGAATCTTCAACACAACCGATTTTGTAAAGGAAGTGACATCCTCGCGCTCGGCCATCTCGACGTCGCAAAAGAAATGCAGCAGGCCGAAAGCTTTAATTTCAACGAAACCCACGACCGACTCGCGATCAGCAAATTGGTACAAAGCATCGACAAAGAAGTTTCGCACTTGATATTCTCTATCGTCAAAGCAGGAAAAACGCCTATCATCATCGGCGGCGGACAGAACAACGCTTACGGAAACATCAAAGGGACGGCTTTGGCAAAAGGAAGACCGATCAACGCGGTGAATTTCGATTCCCAATCCGATTTTCGCATTTTGGAAGGCAGGCACAACGGCAACGCTTTCCATTATGCTTTCGAGGAAGGTTTCCTCAAAAAGTATTTCATATTCGGACTTCACGAGAATTACGTTTCGAAAAACGTGCTCCAGAATATCAAGAAACTCGAGAATCGCGTACAGTTTACGACGTATGACGAGATTTCCATCCGTGGCGAAAAAGACTTCGACCAACAAATGAAACTCGCTCTCGATTTCGTGAGTACCGATACGTTCGGCATCGAGATCGATCTTGACGCTATTCCCGACGTGGCCAGCAGCACGATGACCTACAGTGGTTTTTCGGTGGCCAAAGCGCGTAAGTTCGTGCACTTTTTCGCCAAACACCGCAACGCTTCCTATCTGCATATATGCGAAGGCGCACCCGATTTGGGCGATGAGAAGAACAAGCACCTTATCGGAAAACTCATCGGATATTTACTTACGGATTTCGTGAAGGCGCAGCTTTCGGAGTAATCATTATCATTTTTCATTACTTATTTTTTATTCGTTTGCCCCGAACGATTCGTCCTTATACAATAAACAATTAGGAATAAAAAATAGAAGAATAAATAATACCCTATCTTTGCCGCTTGCCAAAAACGGCTACATACATGAAATTCGAAGATTTACAATTATCCAAATCCATATTGACGGCGGTTTCCGAGGAAGGCTACACCAACCCGACGCCGATCCAGCAACAATCCATTCCCGTTATTCTTGAAGGGCGCGACCTCGTCGGTTGTGCGCAGACCGGAACCGGGAAAACGGCCGCATTCGCGATTCCGATCATCCATAACCTGCACCGCAATATCGGCACATCGAAACGTCATAAAGTGATCCGCGCGTTGGTCGTGACGCCTACTCGTGAACTTGCACTCCAAATCGGTGAGAGTTTCGAGACGTACGGAAAATATACGAATCTGCGCCAATTGACGGTTTTCGGAGGTGTTTCCCAAATACCGCAAGTCGATCAGCTCAAGAAAGGTGTCGACGTACTTATCGCCACGCCGGGACGTTTGCTCGATTTGCACAAGCAAGGTTTCATCGACCTTGACCATTTGCATACGTTGGTTCTCGACGAAGCCGACCAGATGCTCGATATGGGCTTTATCAACGATGTCAAGAAAATCGTGAAGCTCACGCCAGACAATCGCCAGACATTGCTTTTCTCAGCCACGATGCCGATGCAGATACGCGAGCTTGCCGAAATGTTCCTCAACGATCCGGCGAACGTCCAGGTCGCACCGGTTTCCTCTACAGCCGAAAGAGTCGAACAGCGCATCTACTTCGTCGACAAGACCGACAAACGCAATATGCTGTATCATTTGATCCGCAACGAAAAACTCAATCACGTATTGGTTTTCGCGAGGACCAAGCACGGTGCCGACAACGTGGTGCGTTCGCTTCGCAAAAAAGGTGTCGCCGCCGAAGCCATCCATGGCGACAAATCGCAATCGGCGCGCCAACGCGTACTCGAAGCGTTCAAGAACAATGAAGTCGGGGTTTTGGTCGCTACGGATATCGCCGCAAGGGGAATCGACATCGAGCAACTGCCTTTCGTGATCAACTTCGATCTGCCGAACATTCCCGAAACTTACGTGCACCGCATCGGTCGAACCGGACGTGCCGGAAACGGAGGCGTCGCCATTTCGTTCTGTTCCAAAGACGAAGCGCCGTATTGGAAAGACATCCAAAAACTCATAAAAGTCGACGTGAAAATCGTAGACGAGCATCCGTATCCGTGGAAAGAAGGTGAAGCGCCAGGTACAATCCCGCCACCGAATCAACCGCAGCAACAGCCTAAAAACAACAACCGCAGCGGCAAGACAAGGAACAATAACCCGGGAAGAAAATCAGAAGGCTCGAAAAAAAATAAGAGACGTTGGTATTGATTGTTCACTGAACCAAAAAAATAAAAATCCCGTTCTTGATTGGACGGGATTTTTATTTGAATCCAATGAATTTATAAAAACATCAGCATGTCATTTCGATAAACGCTTGTTGATTTGCCCCGAAATCACCTGAAACAACTTTATAGGCTCGAACGGTTTTATGATGATGTCGTTCATGCCTGCGGAAAGCGCTTCTTCGGTAATTTCTTCCTTGTCGAAAGCCGTGAGCGCGACGATCGGGGTTTCCATATCGAATTGACGGATGCGTCTCGTAGTCTCGAAACCGTTTATGATGGGCATGTTGATGTCCATGAGCACCAAATCGAACTTCTGTTTGCGTAGGATTTCTATGGCCGTGAGCCCGTCGTCGACAACCCTGCATTTATAGCTGTTGCTTTCAAGGATTTTTCGCGTGACCATTTGATTGATTTTGTTGTCCTCGACCACCAATACCTCGTGGGAAGCCGCCGTAGAAAGGTCGACTTCCATATTATTGATGATCTCGCGCGTCTTCTCTAGGTTGTATTCGAAAGCGATCGTAAAATCGAATTCGGTTCCTTTTCCGGGTATGCTGTGCAGGTGGATTTCGCTGTCGAAAAGCTCGATCAGCCTTTTCACGATAGACAAACCGAGCCCGGTTCCCTGATAATCGTTCTCCTTGCGCTCGATCTGCACGAATTTCTCGAAAATCTTTTCCTGGTCTTCTTGGGCGATGCCGATGCCATTATCGATCACACAAAACTTGATATAACGTCTTTCGCCTATCGATTTGAGCAGTTTCGCGTGGATGATGATGCGGCCGTCGCTCGTGAACTTGAGCGCATTGCTGACCAAGTTCATGAAAATCTGCGAAAGCCTCAGTTTGTCGCCTATAAGCGATTCGGGTATTTCGGGATCGATGTCGATTTCGATCTCGTTGCGGTTGCGGTTGGCGATGAATTTCAACGAATCTTTTATCGTATGGATTTCGTCCGATACGTTGAATACATGACTTTCCAAAACGACGCGCTTTTCCTCTATCTTGTTGATCTGCAAAATGTCGTTCACGAGCGACAACAGGTATTTGGCCGAAAAACGCAGCGAGTTCAAGTGCGGACTCCGAACGAGTTCCTTGTGCTCGTCTGCAATCATATCGGTAATCCCGACGACGCCGTACAAAGGCGTACGCAATTCATGGCTGATCGTGGAAACGAACTGGGTTTTGAGACGCGAGGCTTCTTCTGCTTTCTCTTTGGCCAAAATCAATTTTTGGTTGGCCTCGAGCAATTCAGCATTCACCTTTTTCTTGAAGTTGACGTTTTTATATAGTATGTAAACCAATAAAGTAAGCGCCAACAAGCTGATTACGAAAAGAATCACGATGATTTGCGATTTGCGCAAACTCAACGCCTGTACTTCGTTTTCGGCAGCGATGCGGTCAACGGCTCTTTTGTACTCGTCGAGCTCGAGATTGAGGCCTTCGGTCGCCGCGCGTTTTAGTTTTTCCTCATCGTAAACCTCATCCTTTATCTTATCGAATTTGGCCAGATAACGATACGCGTTTTTGTAGTCGCCGATTTTGTTGAGAAACTTCGAATATTCCTGATATGTATAGGAAAGATCAAGCTTTTCATGCGTCGCCACGGCCGTATCCATCGCCTGACGGAAAAATATATCGGCCGATTTGTCGTGATCCAGATGACTTTCGAGCATGCCGTTGAGCATCAGTCGCGCAGCCTTGAGGTTCTTGCGCCCGAACTTGCCGAAATATCGGTTCACGTATTCAAGATACGGTTGGCCTTCCTTGTAAAGCCCGATATCGAAATACGCCCAGGCAATGTTTAGTTTGGTAAACAGGATTTGCGAAGTATCGGCAATTTTTTCGCTGTAGCGGATTGAAGACTGATAATACGCGATGCCTTTCTCGTAATGTTTCTTCTCGAAGAAATACATATTACCCAAGTTGTTGTTGAGCCAGTTCTTGAGCGTATCGTTATCGGTCTTGTTGGCATAGAACAAGCCTTTGTTGTAGTAGTAGATCGCTTTGTCGTTTTCGGACAATTCGTCGTAATTTCCTGCAATCGTATTGTAAGCGTACGCGATGCGGTAATTGTCCTTGAGCGCGATAGATTGTTTGAGTGCTTCGCGTGAATAGCGCAGAGATTCCCGAAAATTAAGATCAGTGAGATATTTATCGGCCTTGACGGTGAGTTCGTCTATGCCCTTGGCCGAATACCCTGATTGTTGCGAAAAAGCAAATGTAGCTACACACATCAATAGCGGCAGCAAGAAGATATTACGGTTTATGGGCAATGCACTAGATTTGGTCTGGTAAATATACACGGATTGTCCATAAATAAAAACCCCGATCGTGAAAATCGGGGTTTTGCTATAGATTTAATTTCGAATCAACTTCCTGTACTTAATACGCTTAGGCGTGACGTCCACCCCGAGGCGCTTCTTCTTGTTCTCTTCATAATCTGAGAAACTTCCTTCAAAAAAGTAAACTTCGGAATTTCCTTCAAATGCAAGAATGTGCGTGCAGATACGATCCAGGAACCAACGGTCGTGGGAAATGACCACCGCACAACCCGCAAAATTCTCAAGACCTTCCTCGAGCGCACGAAGCGTGTTGATGTCGAGGTCGTTCGTCGGCTCATCGAGAAGCAATACGTTCCCTTCCTCTTTCAAGGTCATCGCCAAATGCAGACGGTTTCTTTCACCGCCCGAAAGCATCGACACTTTTTTGTTCTGATCCGATCCTCCAAAATTGAAACGGCTCAGGTAAGCGCGTGAATTGACTTGTTTTCCGCCCATCATGATGAGTTCCTGCCCGTCGGCGAAGTTTTCCCAAATCGATTTCTCGGGATCGATGTTCGAATGCGACTGGTCGACGTATGCGATTTTTACCGTCTCGCCTACTTTGAATTCACCTGCGTCGGGTTGGAGTTCGTCCATGATCATTTTGAAAATCGTGGTCTTACCGGCTCCGTTCGGCCCGATGACGCCTACGATTCCGGCTTGAGGCAACGTGAAATTCAGGTTGTCGTACAATAGTTTTTCGCCGAACGCTTTTGCGACTTTATCGGCTTCGATGACATTCGTTCCGAGTCGCGGTCCGTTCGGGATGTAGATCTCGAGTTTCTCGTCGAGTTCTTTTTGGTCTTCGTTCAAGAGTTTGTCGTAGTTCTGTAAACGCGCCTTTTGTTTGCTCTGACGGCCTTTCGCACCTTGTCTTACCCATTCGAGCTCGCGTTCCAAAGTCTTGCGGCGTTTGGATGCGGTTTTCTCTTCCTGTTCCAAACGCTTGGCTTTTTGGTCGAGCCATGACGAATAGTTGCCTTTCCATGGAATGCCTTCACCTCTGTCGAGTTCGAGAATCCATCCGGCCACGTTGTCAAGGAAATAACGGTCGTGGGTCACGGCGATGATCGTTCCCGGATATTGCTGCAAGTGTTGTTCGAGCCACAAAACAGATTCGGCGTCCAAGTGGTTCGTCGGTTCATCCAAAAGCAAAACATCGGGCTGCTGAAGCAAAAGTCGGCACAAAGCCACACGACGTTTTTCACCGCCAGAAAGTACTTTGATCGGCGTGTCCGGATCCGGCGTACGCAACGCATCCATCGCGACTTCGAGCTTGTTGTCGATTTCCCATGCACCCAAAGCGTCGATCTTGTCCTGTAATTCCGCTTGACGGTCCATGAGTTTCTGCATCTTGTCTGCATCCTCATATACTTCTGGCAAACCGAATTGGTCGTTGATCTTGTTGAATTCCTCAAGAACCGCCATAGTTTCTGCCACGCCTTCGCGCACGATCTCGATTACGGTCTTGTTCTCGTCGAGTTGTGGCTCTTGTTCGAGATATCCGACGGTATAACCCGGAGAAAAAACTACGTCTCCCTGATAATTCTTGTCGACACCCGCGATGATTTTCAAAAGTGAGGACTTACCCGATCCGTTAAGACCGAGAATCCCGATTTTCGCCCCGTAAAAGAAGCTCAGGTAAATGTCCTTGAGGACGGTTTTGTTACTTGCCGAATACGTCTTGGAGACTTTCGACATTGAAAATATTACTTTCTTATCGTCTGACATGGTTAAATAATTATCGAATTAGGAATGTTACACGCGGCCTTTAAGCGAGCTGAATACCCAGGCGTTGGCAAGGAAGCCGAGACCGACGGCTCCGAAGCCCCATCCGGCCACGTCGTCGTAACGGAAAATCCCGAGCCCGATGAGCAGCAAGCCCATAAGCACCATAATGAACGACGCCCAGCCGAGTATGGTATTTTTATTCGTTTTCATACATCTTTTTTGGAAGCGCAAATATCGGCAAATAATCTGGAAAGCAAGTGCCGAAACCTTTTTGAATCACGATTGAAGTTACGGTTTTTTGGATATATTGCGCAACAAGTCGAATCTAGATGAGAAAAAAGATATTTGCCGTTTGGTCATGGGGAGCGACGTGCCTGACGATGGTAGGTTGCATGAAAAGCAAGGATGACCGCATACGCGCTACCGTAATCGAATTTAACAAATTATCGCCCCAGATACGCAACGAGGTGTTTCGCAATGCCGAAGCCGAAGCGAGTAACGACACCATCAAAATATCGTTCGTACTCAATGCCTATCCCGACGAGGTAGACAAACCTACCTACAACAAAGTCGGTCCTGCGATGCTCGCCGGAATGGTCAAACAGCTTCCCGATTCGGAATCCTTGCTCGACGAAGGCGTCAAATTCCAAGTCATTTATATGGCAAATGACGGTACGGAAATCCTCAATAAAGTGCTCGGAAAAAGCCAGATCGTGGCGCTTACCGAAGATAAATCGCGGTTTTTCAACGCCAACTCGGGCAAACCCATACCCGGAAGCAAGTCGAGACTCGCGCCCGACATGAAAGAATCGCTTCGCATGATGAACCAAAACCTTCCCATCGTCGATAAAGAAGCCGGAACCAGCGTGACCCGCATAGACGTAAACGAGAAAAACGAATTGGTGTATACCGTAGAAGTGACCGATGAGTTGGCCGATGCGTTAACAACCGAAGGCACACTCGATCTCGTGCGCGAAGAAATCATCCAGGATCCGAACCTGAGACGCATGTTTCCGAGCATCTTACGCATGGGGATCGAAGTCGTACATTACGAATATGTGAACAAAAAAGGCAAACTAGTTGCGGACGTGCGCATTACCCAAAACGATTTGTAACGATTACCTTATTGCGCAAAAGGCAAAATCACTATAAATTCAGCACCCGAACCTTCATGCCCTTCGGCATAAATCACGCCTTTGTGGTTTTCGGCGATCTTTCGGCACATGGCAAGGCCTATTCCGGTTCCTTCGAATTGGGTCTTTCCGTGAAGGCGCTGGAAAATCTGGAAAATCTTATCGGCATATTCCTGACGAAAACCGATCCCGTTATCGCGGAACGACAATTTGCAATAACCCGACGGGATTTCGGGCAACCTGTTTCTTTCGATTTCTTCCCGATTGGCTTTAGACGCCACAATCCTGATTTCAGGCGGCGCATCTGATCGTGAATATTTGAGTGAATTCGAGATCAGGTTATGGAAAAGCTGCAACATCTGCAACGGTATGGCTTCTATTTCAGGAAGATCTTGAGCCGTGACCGTGCCGTTTTTTTCCTGTAGGATCAGGTCGAAATCGGCCATCGCCTCGTTAAAGATCGCATCGAGATCTATTTTCGCGAGCGGATCATGACTGCGCGAAAGTTGCGAGAATCCCAAAATATCTCGGATAAGGCTCGTCATGCGCCCGACCGAATTGTTGATGCGTTCCATTTGATGTTTTGCCCTATCGTTGATTTCGCCCAGACTGGTTTCGAGCATTTGCACGAACAAGCTGATCTTGCGCAACGGTTCCTGCAAATCATGGGAAGCGATGTACGCGAATTGCTCGAGTTCGGCGTTCGATTTTTGGAGCAACAGATTCGCTTCGGCAAGTTCACGGGTGCGGTTTGCGACGACTTCTTCGATCTTTTTGCGCGCGAGAACCTGTTGCGTTACATCTGAAGCTACTGCCATCACGCCTTCTACCTTTCCCGAAGCGTCGAACATCGGCTCGTAGATGTAGCGCACGAAAACCTGCTCGAAATCTGATCCGCGAAGAAAATGGAATTCCTGTTCCTCACTCACATACGAAACGGCTTTTTCGAATACCTCGCGCAAAATCGTCTCCACACCGCTGCCTTGAAGTTCAGGCATTACCTCGAATTGAGGCTTGCCTTCGAGTTCAGATGCGGGGCGTCCGATGAGTTCTTCCATCATGTGGTTGACCGTCCCGAACACATGTTTTTCGCCATGAAGCAGGCACATCGCGACCGGCGCCTGCAGTATCATGTTGCGGAAATTTCGCTCGCTTTCTTCGACTTGTTTTTGCGCCAATACTTCCGAAGTCACGTTTATCGCCATGTGATGGATGCCGTAAACGTCTCCGGCCGCATCGCGTAAAGGCTTATACGTGAAATTGAAATAAAATTCCTCAAGCCCATCACCCAGATCGAGTACGGCTTTTTCACGGACGCCGACATAGGTTTTACCCGAATCGAAAACCTGTTGCAGGAATCCGATGAAAGGCTGGCCCTGAAGTTCGGGAACGGCTTCGTCGAGATTTTTCCCGATGACCGATTTGTCCTTGCCCCAATAGGCCAGCATGATGTCGTTGGCATACTTGATTTCAAGGTTCCGGCCCAAATAAAGTGCCGTGGCTACAGATGATTCTTCAATAAGAAGACGGTAACGGTATTCGCTTTCCTCGAGTTTTTTCTTGGCGAGGTTCAAATCGGTCACATCGGCGGCTGTATTCATGACGCCGTAAACGTTTCCGCTTGCATCGAATAAAGGCGTAAAACTATAATTGAAGTAAAACGAGTGCAGTTTCCCATCGACGACAAGCTTCACCAATTGATTGTGCGCATTATACGGTTTACCCGTAACGTAAACGGAATCAAGATTTTCATAAACTCCGGTTCCTGCAAGTTCAGGAAGGCACTCGTAATAGGTTTTTCCGATAACGTCCGGACCTTTTCCCCACACATCGGTAAGTGCTTTGTTGGCCATTTCGACACGCATTTCGCGTCCTACGTAAATCCCGATCGGAAACGGAGCGGCTTGTATAAAACTTCTTAAACGTTGCTCACTCTGCTCTACATCGAATTTGGAACGCACGATGTTCGTGATGTCCTGGATAATTCCAGAAAGCGTTATCGGCTTACCGTCTTCCATCTGCAATTGACCGATGGAACGCAAAAACCGCATTTCTCCGTTCACCGGGTTTGCTACCCGAAAAGTGATGTCGTGTCTAAGGTTATCTTTTCCTACATTGCGCAACGTCTCATTGACCTCATGTACATCGTCATGGTGGATTTTCTTGAGGAGTTCGGCCAAAGCCGATGTCGGCCGCTGCATCCCGAACCATTCCATGATTTGGGGCGAACAGTTTACTATATTGGTTTGTGGATCGATGCTGAAAACGCCCAAATCACCAATCTCTACGGCAAGTTCCAGCGATTTTTCCTTTTCGGCGAGCGCCAGGCGACTGTTGTGCGTGTCGGTCACGTCGGTTACCATGGCCACGACGCCTACCGCTTTAGTTTGCAGATGGTCGTAAAAAGGCTGCAGGATCAGGTTGATATAGATGGTTTCGAGCTCGCCGTCGAATTCGAGCACCGCTTTTTTATCATTGACCACATAAGCAGTCTCGGTTTCCCTTACTTCGCGGATAATGCGCGGATAATCCTGATTCTTGAGTTCCGGAAAAATCTCAAGCAACGGTTTTCCGATAACGGTTTTGTCCTTGCGCCAGAATTTGAGCGTCTGGTCGTTGGCGAAACTCACCGTCATATCATCTCCCATAAAAATATGGATGGCCGTATTCGATTGTTTGAACAGATTGTACGCGGGTTCTATGGATTTTATGGTTTTGGCGCGAAGTTCGGCCGTAATCGTGTCGGTCTTGTTTATCGCCGTATGGATGATAAACGCGATTTCGCCTTTTTCGTCGAGGATCGGCGTATGGATCACGGTCCAGTACATTTCGTGGAAATTCCCGTCTGCAAGCACCAAATCGTAACGCTGTACCGGCAATTCGTTCTTTTGCTTTGTCGCGAGGCATTTGGCCAACGAAGCGCGTATGTCGCCCGAAACCAAAGGCGCATCGGGATTGTCGGGAAAATATTTGAAAAGACTGCTTCCGATGAAATCGTCCATTTCGGCACCCGCAAAATCGGCGAATTCCTGCGTAGAAGCCACAATCGTAAATTCCGGAGCGTTTGGCAGAATAAGACCGCTCGCGCCGGGCATGGCACTGAAAATGGTCCTGTAGTCTGTTGGTGTACGATACAAAAGCGGAAGGCGTATTTGAATATAAATGATGGTTTTCGGTTCTATTTTTCGTATTTGTCGTGCACATTGCGCGTCACGAAAGTGGTAAGTCCTTCGCCGCTTTGAGCCAGTCGTTTCATTCGCTCGATATTCGACTTACCGGCCGAAAGCTCGCTATACGTATACACTTCGGCACGGTCGCGAAACAGCAGCTTTATGAAATCCTTTCCGGTTTCGTAAGCCACCACACCGGCATTACCGTTTTTGTTGCCATAGCGTTTCATAGGTACAAGTTACACTCGTGGCATCGGTTAATCTTACAAACATCTTTTAATTGTTTATAAGATAATACGCTCCCGATTTGATCATCTTTGGAAAAAACGAAATCATGAAAACCGCTAAAGTTATAGGGATTGTGTTGCTGATCGTCGGCATCGGCCTGATCGCATACGGCATCAACCACATGAATACGACCGAATCCGAGATCAAGGATTTCTTCGGAAAGAAAGATACGACGGGAATGTTTTCGGCCATTTTGGGAGCGATCGTTGCGATTGCAGGAGGCGCGATGACGTTGCGTAAATAATCAGTCGAAAATCTTTACGAGCATTTCCTTGAGCAAATCTTCCTGATCGAGGTTTGCGCCCACGCCTTTGCTTTTCACATCTATACCGCGCAAAGTATTGACGATACCGCTGACTTTCTTCATCGGGAAATTCTTGGCCGCCGCCTCATAATCCTTTACGAAATACGGATTGATTTTTAGTGCCGATGCCGCCTGCTTCTTGTCTTTAAGCCCGTGATATTGCAACAATTGGGAAAAGAACTGGAACACGAGGCTCGTTGTGACGACCATCGGGTTGTCTTTCGGATTGTCGGCAAAATATTTCGCGATCTGGAACGCCTTGAATTTGTTGCCTTCGCCTATGGCCTTGCGCAATTCGAATACGTTGAAATCTTTGCTGAAACCGATGTTGTCCTCGATGTGTTTGGTATTGATTGTCGTGCCTTTCGGAAGGATGATCTGCAGCTTGTCGAGCTCATTCGATATCTTGCTCAAATCGGTGCCCAGGAATTCGGCAAGCATGGCCGCGGCTTTGGGCTCTATACCGTAATTCTTACCTTTCAGCACGCGTTCGATCCACGATGCGATCTGGTAATCCTTGAGTTTGGCGCTTTCGAAAACCAGTCCGTGCTTCTCGAGGTTTTTGGTGACTTTTTTGCGCTTGTCGAGGGTTTTGTATTTGTAGCAGAAAACCAAAACCGTAGACGGCGTCGGATTCTCGGCGTAATGCTCGAGTTTTTCTATGTTTTTGGCCAATTCCTGCGCTTCCTTTACGATGACGACTTGTCTTTCGGCCATCATCGGATAACGTTTGGCAGACGAAATCACGTCTTCCATAGAAACGTCGCGTCCGTAAACGACGGTTTGGTTGAAGCCTTTCTCTTCTTCGGTAAGCAGATTTTCCTCTATATAGTTCGAAATCCTGTCGATGTAATACGGCTCCTCTCCCATCAGGAAATAGACAGGGGCAATCTTTCCGGCTTTGATGTCGTTGACGATTTTTACCGCTTCATCCATAGAACGCACAGTTTGGTTTGAGGTTTCCAAAAGTAGCGATTCCCGACGGTATTGGAAAGCGTGATGGTTTGATATTTGCGGATTCCGACGAAGGAGGAATCTCATCGAACCCCAATATTCACATGATCAATTTTGAAGGTTTACACAAAAAACTCCCCAACCGAAGCCAGGGAGCCAAATGCGACGGCAAAAGATACCACACAATCGCGGTCGCGGCGGCAAAGTAATCCCATACCCGGTATTTCACAATCCCTAGAAATAGGTATTTTTCCTGCAATCCCACGCTTAGGCTTTTCGTGTGCAATTTCGTTACTTTGCGTCCATGCTTGCGTTGAATTTCAATCCGTATTCGTTCCGTTTTCGCAATACAGACGGACGCGTTTCCATTTTTTGCGAGACGCGACGCAAATTCGTGGTATTGACTCCCGAGGAATGGGTACGCCAACACGTGGTGCAATTCCTGCTTCAGGACAAGAAATACCCAAAATCGCTGATTAATGTTGAAAAACTGCTCAAGGTTAACGGGCTTTCCAAGCGTTACGACGCCGTGGTTTTCAATCCGGACGGGTCGATTTTCCTGCTCGTGGAATGTAAAGCGCCCGAAGTGACCATCAACCAGCAGACCTTCGACCAGATCGCGCGTTACAATATCGAGATGAATGCGCGTTATCTTATGGTGACCAACGGACTCTCGCATTATTTCTGCTCTATGGATTACGAAAAAAAACGCTATATCTTTCTCAAGGAAATCCCGGTTCAACAACCATGAAAACAGCCATCGTCATACTCAACTGGAACGGAAAGAAGCTGCTCGAGCAATTCCTGCCTTCGGTGGCCGAATATTCGCAAGGAGCCGAGATTTGGGTGGCCGACAACGCTTCTACCGATGATTCGGTGGCTTTCGTGCAATCGGCTTATCCCGATATAAAAATCGTCCAGAATCCGACCAACATGGGTTTCGCAGGCGGATACAACCAAGCGCTCAAAAGCATCGACGCCGATATTTACGTGCTCGTGAATTCGGATATAGAAGTGACAGAAAACTGGCTTTCCCCTATTCTTTCGGTTTTTGAAAAAGAACCCGAAACGGCGATCATCCAGCCCAAAATCCGAGATTTTAAGAGAAAGGAATATTTTGAATATGCCGGGGCCGCCGGAGGTTTTATCGACAGTTACGGCTATCCGTTCTGTCGTGGCAGACTGTTCGACACTTTAGAGAAAGACGAAGGTCAATACGACGATGATTGTGAGATTTTATGGGCGTCGGGTGCGTGTTTCTTCATCCGTAAAAAACTATTCGACGAACTTGGCGGTTTCGATGCCGATTTTTTCGCGCACCAGGAAGAGATCGATCTGTGCTGGCGTGCTTTCAACGCCGGACATACAACCAAATATGTCGCTTCTTCCACTGTTTTTCATGTAGGTGGTGCGACGTTGAGCGAAGGGAGCCCAAGGAAAATCCACCTTAATTTCCGCAATTCGCTATTGATGTTGGTCAAGAACCTTCCATCAAATACATTATTCTCGACAATTTTCATCCGATTGTGCCTTGATGGCATAGCGGGAATCCGATTTTTGACGCAAGGCAAACCTGCACAATGTTGGGCCGTCGCATCGGCTCATTTCGCTTTTTATAAAATGTTGAGGATAAATTATTTAAAGCGCCAATATTTACAAAAATCCAATTATTTTAAGTTAAATAACATCGTATTTGCGTATTTCCTTGAGCGCAAGAAGACATTTAAACAGTTATTTTAACAATAGTTTATGCTTAAGTGTTCGAGCCTAAAATGGGTAATGGGCTAAATTTGTAAAAACGACAAAAAATAGAAATCTTATGAAAAAAGTCCTCCTCGCATTATCTGTTGTCGGCGTTTTGATGACGTCGTGCGGAACGAAGAAAAAGTTAGCCGAATGCGAAGCTAAAAATAAGGAAATCCAGGATTTGCTCAATACGGCGACCGTAAAACTCAACACTTGTCTTGCCGAAAAAGAATCTTTGGGCAGTCAGATCGACTACCTCAAAAAGAACAACGCCGATTTGATCAACAACATGGGCAACATCACGACCTTATCGTCTAAAGGTGCCGAAAACCTTGAGAAATCACTCGAGAGCATGAAGGAAAAAGACTTGAAGATCACACGTCTCCAAGATGCGTTGACGAGAAAAGACAGCGTGACGTTGGCGTTGGTGACAAGTTTGAAACGCGAGGTCGGTATCAACGATCCGGACATCCAGGTGAATGTTGAAAAAGGAGTCGTTTTCATTTCGATTTCCGATAAACTTCTGTTCAAATCAGGAAGTTACAATGTAAGCGACCGCGCCAAAGAAGTGCTTTCAAAAGTAGCTAAAGTCATCAACAGCAAGCCAGACTTCGAATGTATGGTAGAAGGACATACAGACAACGTGCCTTACATCTCAAACGGCGTATTGCTCGACAACTGGGATTTGAGCGTGAAGCGCTCCACTTCCATCATCCGCGTATTGACGAAAGACCTTGGCGTTCCTGCCAAACAGCTTATCGCCGCCGGACGCAGCGAATACATTCCGCTTGTAGACAACAACACGGCCGACAACCGCGCGATCAACCGTCGTACGAGAATCGTGATCATGCCTAAGATCGACCAGTTCTACGATATGATCGAGAAGGAAATGAAGAACATGAAAAATTGATTTCCGAACCCGATAAAAAGCAAAACGTCCCGACACAAAATCGGGACGTTTTTTTATATATGAAAAAATTATTCGAAAGCGATCAATTTCGCGACTGGCCGTACATGCCCGAATAAATCAGCACAAGGCCGAAAGCGATCGATGAAAGCGACAATCCCAATCCGATCAGGAAATCTGTCGTTTCCATCACGCGTATTTTAGAAACTACGGCAACGGCGAGCACAAGCCAGAGCAATACGTTCGTGAACCCGAAAAACTGGTAGAACCAATTGCGGTTGATCACGAGCGGCATGGCCACGGCGATCAGCAATAGAAAATCGAAAATGCCGAATTTGGAGTTAATGAGCATTCCGATGCCATTGGCCAAAGCAAGCGCGATGAAATAAGAAGAACCCACGACTTTGGTAAGGTCGTATGCGGTTCCGATCCTGAAAATGTTGTTTGATTGCATAGGGACGTTTTTTGTTGAAACGCAAGCATTTGTATAAAAATTGCGCGTGTTGAAAACGATTTCGCAAAATCGTCTCATCACAAAAAAAACGCCGACATTTCCGACGGCGTTTTTACTATTCATTATTTACTACTATTCACCAATCACTATTACTTCTTATTGGCGAGTTCCGTCTGATTCCTAAAAACCAATTCGCCATCGAAGCTGTCGAGCAAAATGATGCTGTCGGTCTTGATTTGCCCCGAAAGGATTTCCTTCGACAATTTGTTCAACACCTCGCGCTGGATCACCCGTTTCACCGGACGAGCGCCGAAAGTCGGATCGTAGCCTTTTTGCGAAAGGTAATCGATGGCTTCGGGCGTCGCATCGAGCGTAATCTGTTGCTGCGCGAGCATTTTGGTGATACTTTTCAGTTGAAGCCCTACGATATGCTTGATGTTGTCTGAAGTCAAAGGCGTGAACATCACGATTTCGTCGATGCGGTTGATGAATTCGGGACGCACGGTTTGCTTCAACAAACCAAGTACTTCTTCTTTGGCCGCTTCGGTCGCCGCTTCTACAGAACCTTTAATCCCGAAGTTTCGGGATTCGAATTTCTCCTGTATGATCGCGCTTCCCATATTCGAAGTCATGATGATGATCGTATTCTTGAAATCGGCGAGGCGGCCTTTGTTGTCGGTCAAACGTCCTTCATCCAAGACTTGCAATAAAATGTTGAACGTGTCGGGATGCGCTTTTTCGATTTCATCCAGCAATACTACGGAATAGGGTTTGCGACGGACGGCTTCGGTCAGTTGTCCGCCTTCATCGTATCCGACGTAACCCGGAGGCGCGCCTACCAAACGACTTACGCTGTGGCGTTCCTGATACTCGCTCATGTCGATTCTGGTCATTGCGTTCTCGTCGTCGAACAGATATTCGGCTAAAGCCTTTGCCAATTCGGTCTTTCCGACACCTGTCGTACCTAAAAACAGGAACGAGCCTATCGGTTTTTTGACGTCTTGCAATCCTGCGCGGCTTCTGCGCACGGCGTCGGAAATCGCTTCTATCGCTTCCTCCTGACCGACCACACGTCGGTGCAATTCCTCTTCGAGATGCAACAGTTTCTCGCGTTCACCTTGCATCATTTTCATCACGGGAACGCCCGTCCATTTGGCGACGACTTCGGCAATATCTTCGCGCGTCACTTCTTCTTTTATGAGTGAAGTTCCGCGTTGGTTTTCGGCTAACTGCGATTGCAACTGTTCCAACTGAACTTGTGCGTCCTTGATTTTTCCGTAGCGCAATTCGGCCACTTTACCGTAATCTCCGTCGCGTTCGGCACGTTCGGCTTCGGTTTTGAAGTTCTCGATGTCGGTCTTGACGTTCTGGATACTGTCGACGACGTCTTTTTCCGATTTCCACTTGGCGAAAATCTCGTTGCGCTCTTCTTTGAGATTCGCGAGATCCATTCCGAGAATCTTGAGTTTGTTCTCGTCGTTTTCGCGTTTGATGGCCTCGATTTCAATCTCCAATTGCATGATTTTACGATCGAGCACATCAAGTTCTTCGGGTTTGGAATTGATTTCCATGCGAAGTTTCGACGCGGCTTCGTCCATCAGATCGATGGCTTTGTCCGGAAGGAAACGGTTCGTAATATAGCGTTGCGACAATTCTACGGCCGCGATGATCGCCTCGTCCTTGATGCGTACTTTATGATGGGTTTCGTATTTCTCCTTGATACCGCGAAGGATCGAAATCGCGCTTTCGGTATCCGGTTCATCAACCATGACTTTCTGGAAACGTCTCTCAAGTGCTTTGTCTTTTTCGAAATATTTCTGGTATTCGTCCAAAGTCGTCGCTCCGATGGCGCGCAATTCACCTCGTGCCAAAGCCGGTTTGAGGATGTTGGCCGCATCCATCGCGCCTTCTCCTCCGCCCGCTCCTACAAGTGTGTGGATCTCGTCGATAAACAGAACGATGTCGCCTTCAGAAGTCGTAACCTCTTTTACAACCGATTTCAACCGTTCCTCGAATTCGCCTTTGTATTTCGCTCCTGCAATCAGCGCGCCCATATCGAGCGAGTAGATGATTTTGTCTTTGAGGTTTTCGGGCACGTCACCGTCTACGATGCGATGCGCCAAACCTTCTGCAATCGCGGTTTTACCGACGCCGGGTTCACCGACGAGCATCGGGTTGTTCTTTGTACGACGTGTCAATATCTGCAACACACGACGGATTTCCTCATCGCGCCCGATTACAGGATCGAGCTTGCCCGTACGCGCCAATTCGTTTAAGTTTTTGGCGTATTTGGAAAGCGAATTATAGGTTTCTTCGGCCGAAGCGGAAGTCACGCGCTCGCCTTTGCGCAATTCGTCGATTGCAGCCTTGAGGCCTTTTTCGGTGACACCTTGGTCTTTCAAAATCTGCGAAACTTTACTCGAAGATTTGAAGATTGCCAGTACCAAATGCTCGATCGACACGAATTCGTCGTTCATGTTCTTGGCGATAATCTCGGCTTCGTTGAGCGTTTTAGCGGCTTCACGTGAGAATTGAAGATCTCCGCCTGAAACTTTCGGGAAATTGCTTATTGTGGAATCGAGAATCTGTCGGAACAAATTCACGTTGACGCCGAGTTTGCTCAAAAGAAATGGAGCCACATTTTCATCAACCTCAAAAATCCCTTTGAGGATGTGCTCGTTCTCTATTTGCTGCTGGCCAAGCGATTGCGCGATCTGTTGCGATTGCTGCAAGGCTTCCTGCGATTTGATGGTAAATTTATTGATGTTCATATTTTGTTTTCCTTAGGAGTTGTGTTGTTCTTATTTGGTTATTTTTGATTTTCGGACATCGATTCTCAAATTATGTTCCGATACAATTTTTCTGACAAAAATTCAGATGCGGTCGATATTTTGATGACATTCTGACCTAAAACAAGACAAAATGGGCTTTTTCAACAACATTTTCGGAGATTCCTCCAATAAAGATACGAACCAAAATTCCTTGAACTGGAATGAATTAACAGATTTGAAACAGTTGGATGCCATCGCTTCGGAATCCTCCCAAATTCCTGTAATCATTTTCAAGCACAGTACGCGTTGCGGTATCTCGAGAATGTCGCTCAAAGGATTCGAAAGCGAATACGCAATCGATCAGGACAGGGCCAAACCTTACTTTTTGGATCTTCTCAACTACCGTGAAATCTCGAATGCGATAGCCGAAAAGTTCGGGGTGTACCACGAATCGCCTCAATTGTTACTTATAAAGAACGGAAAGGCGGTTTATTATGAATCGCATGGTGGGATTTCAGCCGACGAGGTAGCGCAAAGACTTTAAGCCTCCTAAAACATAAAGTATCAAAGTATTTCGTATACTTGGAACGCAAACGGGTGCCAACCCACTGAACCGCTTCGTATATGAAATGCCTGATCTGCTCTTCCGACACCGAACATCATTTCTCTAAAGTGTATGACAAACCGCCTTTCGATCGCATGATGCGTGACATCGGCAAAATAGACTATCGCAAATGCCCTAAATGCGGGTTCACGATTTCGCAAACCCATGCCGATATGGACACTTCGGTTTGGGAAAAGCTCAACAACGACTTCCATCATTATCTAGAAAATTCCGAAACGGAAATCAACCAGCCTCCTTATCTGGAACAGGCTGTGATGCTCAAGGTCTTTGCCGAAAACGGCATTATTGATACGGATTCAATATTGGATTTTGCGGGCGGTTACGGCTCTTTAAGCAAAGTGCTCAAAAAATATTTCGGCATCAGATTACCCGTTTACGACGCTTATGTACATGATGGACAGCAGGATTTTTATGTGCCGCGAGAAAATCTGAAGACTTACAAAACCGTGTTGAACAGCGCTTTGTTTGAGCATTTGACTACGCGCGATATGTTCGATTCCATCAACGATTTGGTAGCCGATGACGGTTGCATGATCATCCACACCGTGATTTGCGAAAACATCCCGGCCAATCCCGATTGGTTCTATCTTGAACCTCCGGTACATTGTGCGTTCCATACCAATGCCAGCATGGAGATGCTTATACAGCAATGGGGATACGTCTCTTCCGTCTATGTACCGAAAGCGAAATGTTGGGTGCTCTTTAAAAAAGAAAATGTAAATCTGGTCGAAACGGTCATGAAAATCAACAAGGAATTCCAGGCTGAATACGCCATTTACAAAAAAGGATTCGTCGATTATTGGAAAGGATTCTGACGATTAAGACCGTATTTTGTTGCGTGTGATCACATTCTTCAACTTCGCCTTCAAATCTTCGCCCGTATCGAAAACCATCTGCTCATTGCTCGGAAACGGCAACGGACGCTGGTTGAACAACGGCAAATAATCGTTTCCTACGGCGCGTTTGTCGCCTTTATATGTAGCGTAGACATTCTGGAAAACGAATTCGCTCGCAAGCGGGAATGTCTGTAAAAGCTGGTTGTTGCCAAAATCGATGTAATCTACTTTTGCCGCCACCTGTGCCGACTTGAACTGGGTGAATTCCCTAACCTTGCAGCGCACTATCTTATATACATCTTCATAAACGGGCTTTCCGAGGCTGTCGAGAACAGGATAACGTCCTCGCATTTTCTTGCGGCGTCCTACTTTGATTTCCTTTTCCTTGACGAATTCACGCTCACGGATTTGTTCCGGAGAAACATTTATCTGACGGAAATTCACGATGACGCCGAAGTCGTATTTGAAATTCGGTTGCTTATTGCTGTGATAAACGGTCCATTGATCATTGAGTCCGTAGGTGCTGAAATCGAGCAAATCGCTTTCAAGCCTTTTCGGAATGACGACGTTGGTTTCGTTTTTCGTATAAACGTTTACGTAATCCGACCCTTTTTCCTTGGCTACTTTAATCAAATCGGGAACGTCTTTGAAATTCGGGGAAATCTGGTTCAGGTAGTTGAGATCGTCGTATGCGCGGCGGTAACTCATCTTGTCTTTGGTCGCGAGCAACGCTTTGGTATTGTCGTACAGGTATTTCGACAACGCGTTCTTGCTGCTCACGATCTGGTCTTTGTAGTCGCCGAATTCGAATTTGGCTTCTTCATTCTGCGCCAGTTTTTTGAGCGGCAACAGCGGACGGATTTTCTCCTGCCTGTTGTTAAGCTGCACATACGTATTAAAAATCGCTTCGAGATTGCGCGGGCTCGCGTCCTTCATCATCAGGTCGATATCGCGAAGATCACGCTCTTTGGCTTTGGCGAACGCTTCCTCTAGGATGTAAATGTAATCCTGATTGCCTTTTTTGTCTTTGTTGTTGCGTAATCCGTAGACGGCATTGTCGATCGCACTGTCGTAATCGCCAGAGGAAAGCATTTCCTTGGTTTGCTTCACGGCACAGGAATACAGCGCAAGGAAAGCGAGCAAAAGCGTAATTTTTTTCATGGTGTTCGTTTGTTGGCGTAAAAGTAGAAAATCTCTTTTTGTGATAGACGACCCGACGGTAGAAATGGTTGCATCCGACGGCTTCATACTTAACACAACTTTACCAATCCGTTAGCAACTCTTCCGAATTCCCGTGACTACCTTTAAGCGACAACATAAAACGACACGACCATGAAAAAGCGCATCGCCATTTTGGCCACACACGGATTCGAGGAAAGCGAATTGAAATCGCCCAAGCAAGCATTGGAAAACGAAGGATGGCAAGCCGATATCGTCAGTCTCGAAAAAGGCACGATCAAGGCTTGGGCCGATGGCGATTGGGGAAGCGAATACAAAGTCGATTACACGCTCGAGGAAATCAACTCTGGCGATTACGATGCGTTGGTATTGCCCGGAGGCGTATTGAATCCGGACAAATTGCGCACAAAAGAAGGCGTACTCAATTTCGTACAGGGCTTTTTCAACGAGAAAAAACCGGTAGCCGCGATATGCCACGGTCCGCAAACGTTAATCAATGCCGATTTGGTGAAAGGACGCGAAATGACATCGGTAAAAGCCATTTCGAAAGACCTCATCAATGCCGGAGCGATCTGGAGCGATCAGGAAGTCGTGGTCGACAACGGGTTGGTGACAAGCCGTACGCCCGAGGATTTACCTGCTTTCAATCGAAAAATGATTGAAGAAATCAAAGAAGGCGCTCACGTTGGCGCTTGATTCAAAAATGAATAAATATTGTGGCAGTTCATGGATTTTTTGATTCGGATTCGGCAAAAAATGTATGCGATTTTAACAATTTTCGATTTATGGAATCGGTTTTTTCGGGATTCCGAAATCTTAAAAACTATTTAATGTAAGGTTTTCCTACATGTGGGTGATTTCACTTATATTGCAGTTACAAATACCAAAAACCTTAACCTAAATGAGAATTGTTTTAATCCTAATGCTCTTGTGTGGCACGGTTCGATCCCAGACCAATGCCAGTACGGGAATGGCGTTCGCGCGAGATGTTTCGCGAATTTATCGGACTCCGGAAGTCGATGTCAAACCCGAAATCAAGAACGGCATGTACACGCTGGCCTTGTTTACGAGCCAAAACCTCAAAATGCCCGATGTCCACAATAAAAAAGTAAAGATTTTCGTAGGATTGACCATAGAGACGGACGGAACGGTTTCCGACGTCAAGTTCATTTACATGAGTGCCAAAGACATAGACGAGGCCAAAAGCAAGAAATTGACCGAAGAGGAAAAGAAATACGAAATGGCGCAACTTGAAGCGATGAAGACCGAATCGGTAAAGGTGCTTTCCCAATTCAAGGAAACCTGGAAACCGGCCATCAAAGACGGCAAACCTGTAAGATGCCTGTTCAATTATCCGATCAATTTCACAATGGAATAGTAAATAAAAATCCGCCTCTAGAGGCGGATTTTTTAAAATGATTTATAAATGCGGTTAATCGGGATACCGATGCCTTTCTTGAGGATGACGCGATTGTCGGTCAGGCCCCAAACCGTGGTCTCGACCATTTTTTTGGAATCGATGTCCTCAAAATAGATTCTGATTTTAGAGTGTTCGATATTGCCCAAAAGCAGCGCCCTTTGCAATTCTGAATCGCGAAGTTTTTTGGCGTCCTTATCGGTCAACACGTCTGTCAATGGGAACCGTAGCTCTGAAATCGACTCCTTCTCGATGGTCTCAAATAATGGAATCATATCTGTTAAGTTTGGTTAGTAGATTTTCAAGGGTAAGGGTAAAAATAGAAAAATATATTTAGTATCCAAAGAAATTGTTAAAAAAGTTATTTTTGTTTTGAAAAAGACATTATCACATAACGGATTCTCAGCCACGATAAATTATCACGGAGCCGAGCTGGTTTCCTTCCGTTCACCTAGCGGAAAAGAATATATTTGGAACGGCGATCCCGAATATTGGGGCAAGCATTCGCCCGTGCTTTTTCCGGTCGTGGGCACGCTCAAAAAGAACAGTTTTACCTATAAAGGCACCGAATACCATTTGCCAAGACACGGTTTTGCACGCGATATGGAATTCTCGTTGACGCATCATTCAGACAACCAAGCTGTTTTCTCGCTTCAGTTTTCAGAAGAGACACTGGCCAAATACCCGTTCCGGTTCTGGCTGCAGATCAATTACCGTTTGTTGAACAACACCTTGCTTATCGGTTACAGCGTCATCAATGAAGGACACGAGAAAATGCCGTTCTCGTTGGGTGCACATCCGGCATTCGCGCTTCCGGGGAAATTCGGGGATTACGCGCTTGAATTCGAGAAATCCAATCCGTTGCGCGCATTCCTGCTTGAAAACGACTTGCTTTCGGACAAAATCGAAACCATACCGCTCGAAAACGGCAAACTTCGGCTCGATTATGATTTGTTCGAAAACGATGCGCTTATCATCAAAAATGTATCTTCCAAAAGCCTTTCGATCGTAAAGGACAACAAAAAAATCGTGACCGTTGGCTATGACGATTTCCCGCATTTGGGGTTGTGGACCAAACCCGACGCGCCTTTCCTGTGCATCGAGCCATGGTTCGGTTATTCGGACAAAACCGATGCATCGGGCAATATCTTCGAAAAGGAAAGCATCATGATACTGGATTCAGAGGCCGTTTTTAACACGAATTTCACCATCGAGGTATTTTAACGCCTTTTGGCATTGCGTATATTTGAGTAAACACCACACTCAATGGGCAAGCCCTTCCCTATTTTTCGAAAATTTGTTTTTTTGCTTTCGCTGACGATCGTGCTTTCGGGATGCTCGTCGATCGTGCTTCCGCATCAGAAAAAACGACCCGATTTCCTTCCCGAATATCTTTTCAAATCCAAGAAACAAAAAGCCCGGTATTTCAAGGCATACAACAAAACGTTGTCGCTTTTCCCTGTAAAATATGAGGAAATCGACGTGCAGACGCGTTTCGGACCCGCACACATCATCGTAAGCGGACCCAAAAACGGGCAACCGCTCGTATTGCTTCACGGTATGGATGCGAGTTCTACGATGTGGTATCCGAACATCAAAGCATTCAGCAAAACCCATCGCGTGTATGCCGTAGATTATATTATGGATGCGGGAAAATCGGTACTTAAGACCGATCCACTCAACAATCAGGAAGTGGTGTTGTTCTATAGCGATGTTTTTGATCAGCTCAAACTCAAATCGGTCGACTTGCTTGGCACTTCGCGAGGCGGATGGATTGCGGCCTGGCTTGCCATACAACCCGAAAACCGCATCAGAAAGCTCGTGTTGATGAGTCCGGCCCAGGTTTTCGGCATGGTCGACTATAAGATTTTCCCGGCCATGTGGTTCAAGATGTTCCCGTCTCGCAAAAGTTTGGCAAAAACGATGAAGGCATTCGCGACCCATCCTGAAAAAGTGCATCCGTATTTCCAAAACCAATTCTATATCGCAAGCAAATTCGGGGACAGCCGTCCGCAAGTGACCAAGATGATGCCTTTTTCGAAGGATGAACTCGAAAAAATAACGGTTCCTACTCTATTCCTTTCGGGCGACAACGACTGTATGAACGGAGACAGTGCGTGCGAAAAAGCCAAGGAACACGTACCGAACATCACTATCGTAAAAATTCCCGACTCGGGTCATTTCATGAATACCGACCAAAGCGAACTCGTGAACAAGGAAGTCATGAAATTCCTAAATTAGCGGCATGCTGACATACGATTTTTCCGATTTCCCGATTTTAGAGACCGAAAGGCTTATCCTGCGCCGCTTGCGCGATTCAGACGTAAAAGAAGTATTCGAATTGCGTTCGGATCCCGAAACGATGAAATACATCCCGCGACCGTTGGCCAAAAACCACGAGGACGCGCTCAATCACATCGCCATAATCAACAAAGCGATTGATAAAAACGAAGGCATCAATTGGGCCGTGACGATGAAAGGAGACGACACGTTGATTGGCATCATGGGCTTCTATCGTACAAAATTCGAGCATTATCGTTCAGAAATCGGCTATATGATCCATCCGACACATAATGGAAAAGGCTTTGTCAGTGAAGCGCTAAGACGACTCGTCGCTTATGGCTTTTCAGATATGGGATTGCATTCCATTGAGGCCGTGATCGACCCGGACAACATCGGTTCGGAGCGCGTATTACAAAAGAACGGTTTCGTCAAGGAAGCGCATTTCCGCGAAAGCGAGTTTTACGAAGGCAAGTTTCTCGATGCGGTTTATTATTCGATATTGAACACTTCGGATTCTGTCAAATAAATCCGATTGAAATAAAAAAAGCCGCCCGAATCGAACGGCTTTTTTGCACTATTCAATTATTCTCTTGTAAACGGTATTTTTTGTCCGCCCTCGGTAAGGATGACGGTTTTTTTGGCTTCATCGAACGTAAGATCGGGACCTGGCCCGTCCGCGCCGGCGAATGTATTGTTGCCTTTGTATTGCAGTCGGTATTCCTGACCTTGTACGCTTAAGTACAATCCGTCTTCTTTTTCGATGAAAACCAGTTTGATCGGTACTTGCTTGTTGGCGAACGCACCTACATAACCCGACACGTCCAAATCTTTCTCGAGCAGGCTTTTTCCGGCCGTCCAAACGTTGTTTTCGGCATTGATGTCGGGCAAAGTTCCCGCAGGATTCAACGTGATGGTCTCGATTTCGGAAGTCGATTTTTGTTTGAAGGTCCAAGAGGTATTGCGCTCCCAAACCTCAACGGGCAATTTCAATCGCTCGGTGCTTCCCGATTTATATTTGATGTCCATAACGACCGGAGCCGGCATCTGACCCAAATTATCGATCGTGATGAAAGCACCCTTGGCCGGGTCGTTTTTCACGTACATCACTTTAGAAACCGATTGATCCATCTGCCATTTGTTGAGGTACCAACCTCTCCAGAACCAGCTCAAATCCTCGCCAGCGACGTTTTCCATCGTGTGGAAGAAATCTTCGGGCTGCGGATGTTTGAACGCCCATCTTTCCACATAAGTGCGGAATGCGTAATCGAAACGTTCCGGCCCCAAAATCTCGTCGCGCAACATCTTGAGTCCGGCGGCAGGTTTGAAGTACAGGATAAAACCTATGCTCGATTCCTTCATGTTGTCGGGAGCGGTCATGATCGGCTCCATGGTTTGGGTCGTAAGCGCCAATTGGGAAACCGGAGTGTCGGGACGCTTGTATTCGCCGTTGTTGAACGCGGCCGTACTCAATCCGTTGATGAACGTGTTGAAGCCTTCGTCCATCCAACCGAACCAGCGTTCGTTCGAACCGACGATCATCGGGAACCACGTATGCCCGAATTCATGATCGGTCACGCCCCAAAGCCCGTCTTCCTTTGCCGTATATTCGCAAAAAACGATACCCGGATACTCCATCCCGCCTACTACTCCAGCTACGTTTGTTGCCGCCGGATATGGGAACTCAAACCACTTTTGCGAATAATGTTCGATACAAGCTTTCACGTATTCGGTAGAACGCGCCCACGCTTTCTGTCCGTCGCTCTCTTCGGGATAAGCCGAAATGGCCAGTGATTTCTTTCCGCTAGGCAAATTGATCCGTGCCGCATCGATTATAAAAGAAGCCGATGAAGCCCAAGCCACATCGCGAGCGTTCTTGATAGCATAATGCCAGGTCAGGTTGGTTTTGCCCGAAGGACGCGAATTAGCCGAAGTCACCTCGGCAGCCGAACGGATCGAAACCGTCTTGTCGCTTGTTTTGGCTTGGTTCCAGCGCTTGACCTGATCGGCCGTGTAGACTTCGTTCGCATTGAGCAATTCGCCCGAACAAACGACGATGTGTTTCGCCGGAGCGGTAATGTTCACGTCGAAATCGCCGTATTCCAGATAAAATTCTCCAGCTCCGAGATAAGGCGTGGTGTTCCAGCCGCGTACGTCATCGTAAACGCACATTCTCGGGAACCATTGGGCGACTTCGAAAATCTTGCCGTTTTTGGTTTCCTGGATTCCCATGCGGTCCGATCCGTAAACCGGAGACACGAACGAAAAGTCGATCTTGAGCGTAATTTTACTTCCGGGTTTGAGATTCGACGGAAGCACGACCTGCATACGCGTATCGGTAATAGTGAATTTCACGTCTTTTTCAGATTTGCCCGATTTGTCTTCGGTTACCAATTTCACCGACTTGATCTTGTGTCCGCCTTCAAAAACCTGTCCTCTCGCACCGTTGCGGCTTCCCGTTGGCGGAATTACGGCGTTTCCGCGCGAATCTTTCGCAAACAGGTTCTGGTCGACGTGCATCCACAAGAAAGCCAACGCATCGGGACTGTTGTTCGTATAGGTCAAGGTTTCGGAGCCCGTGATTTCGCCGGATTGATCGTTCAATGTAGCCGAAAGTTTGTAATCGGCCCGGTTCTGCCAATACTTTGGTCCCGGTTGACCGCTTGCGCTGCGGAATTCGTTTCCGTTCACGTTGTAGAATCCCGGTCCGAAAGCAGCACGCGAATCGTATGAAGACTGAGGCGGTGTCTGTTGGGCATGAAGTCCTGCCGCTATGGCGAAAGCGCCCAAAATCAAGCGTAATTTCATTTGTCTGGTTTTAAAGTTGCCGAATTTAAAGAATTGGTCGCATCCGTAAACGCGTTGTTACTAAATTATTAACGCAGATGCGAAAAAAAAGCCGCCCATGAGGAGACGGCTCTTCCAAAATTCAACTGCCACTATCATTGCACTGCGAGCAGCGCGTTTATGTTTCCATAGCCGAATTGGCTGTTTTTGTTCGGAAAAAAATAAGACGACTGACGCATGCGGGAAAGCACCTGATCGCGCGTCCACGACGGATAGCGCGACCAAACCAGAGCCGCCATTCCCGCAGTCGTGGCCGTGGCGACCGAAGATCCGCCAACATAATCGGTCTGGTTGTCGTAATAACTCACCACGGGAACTTTGTTGCCCGAAACGCTGCGTTGCATGGCGATGGTAAACTCCACTTTGCTTCCGCTGTGACAGTCATCGCATTTGACATAACTACCTTCTTTTACTCCCGTGACGGCCACCGTTTCGGCCATTGTCGCCGGAAAGATCACACCTACGAAAGTCGTGGCGCTCGTCGAAGTTCCCGCAGCACAAAAAATCAGTTTGCCTTTGCCGTAGGCGAATTTGATCGCGTCCGAAATCTTGCCGACCGAGAACAAATGCCCCATCGACATCGAAATGATTTTCACGTTGGCATTATTTCCCAAAGCCGTAAACGCTTTTTTGACGCCTTCCTGTTCCTGATAACCTTCCAAAACGACATTGGCAGCCGCCCGGTAAGTCACCAGATTGGAATTATAGGCGACTCCGACCGGCAATCCGTTGTCGTTTCTTGGAGCCGCTGCCGCAGAAGCCATGCTCGTTCCGTGTCCGCACAGGTCGTTCACGCCATCTGTAGTCGTCACCCAAGGCCACACCGAATCGACATAGACGCCATTTTTCTGGATACTTCTTCCCGATGAAAGCCCGTCGTTGAAATTGCTTCCCAAAAGGGTTTGCGACGGCGAAGTTCCGGTATCGACGATTCCGATGGTAATGCCGCTTCCCGTGCTTAACGTCCAGGCTTGGGGAACGTTGTGTTGCGTTAGCGTCCAGGCGACTTTCGCATTGGGCGTTATCGACGTATAATCGGCGGTGGCCAAAGCGACGGCATCATAACCGCAACCCGAACCCGAATCTACGCCCGAACTTGTCGTACTCAAATCTTTCGGCCTGTTCGCAACCGATTGATATTGGGAAAACCGATAATTGGCAGGCTCGACGTATCGGATGTACTTGGCCTTTCTCAAAGCGGCAATGGTTGTTTCCTTTTTGATGATTACGTCCATCGTATTCAGGATCGGATCGGAAACGATCAGGAAATCTTTGCGGTCGGCTTGTTCCAAATGGGAAATTAAATCGAGTAAATCGCTTTGGATCGTGGCATTTTTTGGCGATTTCGAACGCTCCAAATCGTTGTGGGAATCCCCGAATCCCACGGAAACAATGAAATCGCTGTGATAAAGCGCGCTCCAAACGAAATGGTCGTTAGCCGATTTCCAAAGAAAATCCCCATTCGATTTCAAGGATTTCTCAATTTGGGCGTTTATCTGTGAAGTCGTGAGCGCCTGTCGGCTTTCGCGTGAGTCGGTTGACCGATTATCTGTTTCATCGTTAGAACAGGAAGCCAGAACCAACAAAGAAAAAATCGCTAGAATTTTAAGGTAATTTCTATACATAATCACATGATTTTATTGGCTACATCTAAGATAATCAATTCATTAACAAAATTTTAGCAAAATAGACAAACTTATGAACAGCCACACATTTTGCCAGACGCGTGTTTTGCCTTAAATTTGCCGCCTGATGCAAAAAACCGTCAACATACTCAACAAACGCGCGCGTTTCGATTACGAGATCCTCGAGAATTACTCGGCCGGAATCGTTTTGACGGGCACCGAAATCAAATCCATCCGATTGGGAAAGGCCCAAATCGCCGACAGTTTCTGCGAATTCAACGAGCGTCATGAACTTTTCGTGATCAATGCGTCGATCGAGGAATACGCTTTCGGGAACACGTTCAACCACAAAGCCAAATCGGAACGCAAGCTGTTGCTCAACAGGCGCGAGCTCAAAAGTTTGGAAAAAAGCGTACAGCAAAAAGGATTGACAATCGTCCCGTTGCGTCTGTTCACCAACGAGAAAGGGTTTGCGAAACTCGACATCGCACTTTGCCGCGGTAAAAAGACGTACGACAAACGCGAATCTTTGAAAGAGCAAGACACCAAACGCGACATCGACCGCATCAAGAAAGCGTACCGATAAACTTCAAGACGATGCACGCACTCAAGGATTTACTCAAAAACGGACGCATCGCAAAAGCCATGACCACACGCCAGGTTTCGGAACGGCTCAAAATCGACCAGGCGCTCATCAGCAAATTTGAAAACGGATTCAGGCGACCTACGAGAAAACAGGTCGTCGATTTGTGCGCGCTTTTCGGATTGGATGAAAATGAAGCCGTATTGTGTTGGCTTACCGAAAAAATCCTGTCGGAAATCGAGGGCGAACCTTTAGGATTGGACGCGCTTAAGGCTGCAGAAACCCAACTCGGGCAAATCCCGAATCGTCAAGTAGACGACCAGTTCCAGAAATTGCTGCGCGAAATGGAAGCCTTGAAAGGAATGCTTGGCAATAAAGACTAATTTTTGTTTTCGAGCAACGGCACGAAACGGAATTCGCCGAACTCGTGCTTTTCGAATTTCGTCTCGTCTTTGCGGATAAGCATCGTCATGATCTGATTTTTGTCGCCGAACGGAATCACGAGTCTGCCTCCTATCTTGAGTTGCGCCATCAACGCGGGCGGAATGATCGGAGCGCCGGCCGTTACGATGATACTGTCGAAAGGCGCATGGTTGGGCAAACCTTTGTAACCGTCACCGAATGAAAGATGTTTTGGGCGAATGCCGAGTTTTGGAAGCAATACGGACGTTTGCTTGAACAGCTCGTTCTGTCTTTCGACGCTGTACACTTTTGCACCCAGATGATACAAAACGGCCGTCTGATAACCCGATCCCGTACCGATTTCAAGCACTTTATCTTCTTTATTCACCTGAAGCAATTGCGACTGGAAAGCTACCGTATACGGCTGGGAAATGGTTTGCCCGGCCGCGATCGGGAACGCTTTGTCCTGATAAGCGAAATCTTCGAACGAGGAATCGAGGAAAAGATGACGCGGGATTTTCGCAATGGCCGCAAGCACGTTCTCGTCGGTGATGCCTTTCTCCCGAAGCAGTTTTACGAGTTGGTTGCGCAAGCCTTGATGTTTGTTGGTATCTTTCAATTTTAAGGTCGGTTTGGAAGGTGTAAAGTTAGGATTTGTACAGGGTTTGTACAATTGTTCATTCGTTGATTTTTGATTTGTTGATTCCGACGAAGGAGGAATCTCAACCTTTGCCCATCGAATGAGATTCCTCCTTCGTCGGAATCCAATCACAGAAAAAATCGAAACCAGCACTTACCCATCATTCACATTTCACTTTTCACTTTTCACTTTTCACCATTCACCACTCACCACTCACCACCTATCTCACATTTCACACCTCACATTTCAAATTTCACCACCCAATCACTACATTTGCCCAAAACACGAACCAAATGCTTAAAGTTGGAGTTTTAGGTGCCGGGCATCTCGGAAAAATCCACCTGCGCCTTTTACAGCAATCAGAAAAATACGAACTGGTCGGATTTTATGACGAAAATGCCGATTATGCCGAGAAGATAGCCGCCGAATTCGGATACAAACGCTTCACCACCATCGCTACTTTGATCCATGCCGTCGACGTGATCGATATCGTGACGCCTACGCTGTCGCATTACAAATGTGCGCGCGTTGCCATCAAATCGGGCAAGCACGTCTTTATCGAAAAACCAATCTCGAACACGATCGAAGAAGCCGAGGAAATCATCGCATTGGCCAACGAATTCAACGTGAAAGGCCAGGTCGGACACGTGGAAAGGTTCAATCCGGCATTCATCGCGACGCGAGAGATGATCGAGAACCCAATGTTCATAGAAACACACCGTTTGGCGGAATTCAACCCGCGCGGCACCGACGTTCCCGTGGTTTTGGATTTGATGATCCACGACATCGACGTGATACTTTCGGTGGTCAAATCGCCCGTCAAAAACGTGCATGCGAGTGGCGTTTCGGTGATTTCCGATACCGAAGACATCGTCAACGCGCGCCTCGAGTTCGAAAATGGATGTGTCGCGAATTTGACCGCGAGCCGTATTTCGCTCAAGAACATGAGGAAATCGCGCTTTTTCCAAAAGGACGCCTATATTTCGGTCGACTTCCTCGAAAAGAAATGCGAAGTCGTAAAAATGAAGGATGCACCCGAAAATCCAGGCGATTTCGATATGATTTTGCAGAATGCGGAAGGCGTCAAAAAGCAGATTTACTTCAAGAATCCCGAAATTTCGGCCAACAACGCGATCCTCGACGAACTTGAAACGTTCGCGGACGCGATCAACAACAACACACGACCGATCGTGACTTTAGAAGACGGTACAGAAGCCTTGAAAGTCGCTTACCGCATCATCGCATGTTTTAAATAGTTTGAAGCGGAAGGTTTGAGTCGGAAATGGTCAAACCTTCAGTTTCAAACTTTCCTATAACTAAACAACTACCAAATGAAAAACATTGCCGTAATCGGAGCCGGAACCATGGGTAACGGAATCGCCCATACGTTCGCCCAAAGCGGATTTACCGTAAAACTTATCGATCTCTCGGAAAAGAGCATCGAAAAAGGCATGATGACCATCGCTTCGAATCTTGACCGTATGGTTGCCAAAGGAACGATTACCGAAGAAGACCGCGCCAAAACCATCGGAAACATCATCACGTATACCGACCTCAAAGACGGAGTGACCGGAGCGGATCTTGTCGTTGAAGCGGCGACAGAAAACGTTGAACTTAAATTGAATATCTTCCGTCAATTGAACGAATACTGCTCGCACGGAACTATTCTTGCGACCAATACGTCTTCTATTTCGATTACGCAAATCGCATCGGTGGTGACGCATCCGGAGCGCGTGATCGGCATGCACTTCATGAACCCGGTACCGATCATGAAACTCGTCGAGATCATCCGTGGTTACAACACGACCGACAACGTGACCAAAATCATCATGGATTTGTCTGAAAAGCTCGGCAAAGTCCCTGTGGAAGTCAACGATTATCCGGGATTCGTCGCCAACCGCATCCTGATGCCGATGATCAACGAATCGATCGAGACGCTTTACAACGGCGTTGCTGGCGTTTACGAGATCGACACCGTGATGAAACTCGGAATGGCGCATCCGATGGGACCACTGCAATTGGCCGACTTCATCGGACTCGATGTTTGCCTCGCGATCCTAAACGTGATGTACGACGGTTTCAAGAATCCGAAGTATGCACCTTGCCCTTTGCTTGTAAATATGGTTCGCGCCGGCAAATTGGGCGTCAAATCGGGTGAAGGTTTTTACGATTACAGCGAAAGCAAAAAAGCCGAGAAAGTCTCTGCACAGTTCAGCAAATAATTTTTAGCCACGAATTACACGATGTCACCAATCCATTAGTGATATTCGTGTAATTCGTGGCAAACAAAATATGCCCAAGATAACCCCATTTGCCGCCGTTCGTCCTACAAGAGACAAAGCCGCACTCGTAACATCGCGTTCCTACGACGATTATTCGGCTGCCGAACTTGCGGCCCAGCTCGATTTTAACCCGTTTTCGTTTTTGCACGTGCTGCATCCGGGTTATGTGAATGTGCAGAAAAACGATCCCACGAAGCGCTTTGGGCAAGTCCGTTCGAAATACACCGATTTCAAATCCGAAGGCATCCTCAAAAAAGAAACCCAGCCGATTTTGTACCTGTACGAAATGCAGTCGAAATCGCGCAGTTACACCGGAATCATCGCTGGAGTTTCCATCCAGGATTATCTCGACGGCAAAATCAAGAAACACGAAGACACGCTCGAATACCGCGTCGAGCAGTTCGAGGAATACCTGCATATCACAGGATTCAACACAGAACCGGTACTTATCGCCTATCCTGAAAACAAAACGCTTTCGGACTGGATTTCGCAAACCAAATCGCGTCGTCCGTTATACCTGTTCTCAAGTCCGAACCGCGACCGCCATACGCTTTGGCGCATCAAGGAACCGGCGCAGATCGAATGGCTTCAGTCTGAATTCGCGAAAATCCCGTCGCTTTACATTGCCGATGGACACCATCGTTCGGCTTCGGCGGCTTTACTTTACGAACGCGACAAGGATACCGGAAATGCCAATCTTTCGAATTTCATGGCTTTGCTGGTTTCGGAAGAACAGGTAAAAATCAACGAATACAACCGCGTGATCCGGGATTTGAACGGATTGAACGAGTCGGAATTCCTCAAAAAAGTAAGCGCTTCGTTCGACATCAGGAATTTGGGACAGGAATTATGGAAGCCGACACACAAAGGCGAATTCGGGATGTACCTGAACGGGAATTTTTATGCGTTGAAACCCCTGAACCAAACCTCGACAGTCGACGCCCAATTGCTTTACGACGAATTGCTCGCTCCTATTTTGGGAATCGGCGATTTAAGGAACGATGGCCGCATCGAGTACATTCCGGGAAACCAACCGTTGACAAAGCTTGTGGAATGGGTAGATTCCGATGAATTCGAAGTCGGGTTCACGCTGTTCCCGATCGCGTTCCAGGAAATCAGGGAATTAGCCGACCGCGATGAAATCCTTCCGCCGAAAAGTACGTATATTGAACCGAAAATCCGCAGCGGATTGGTAATCTATGAATTATGAAAAAGTTGCTTTGGTTGGCATTATTGGTTTCGTGCAATGTTTTTGCGCAGGATGAAAAGGACGCCGCTTCGGACAAGGCCTCACTTATGGAAGGCCGCCTGCGCGATGCCAAACCTACTTTTGAAACCAAACTTGCCGACGGCACACAATTATCGGTCTGGACACTTCCGGTAAAAGATGCAAGCGGCAAATCGACACAACAAATCGTACGTGCCTCGGCAAAAAATGACATCCGCCAACCCAACGAAGGGATCAAATCGATAAAATCGGAATTCAATTTTGCGAGCGGGAAAATTTCGGATGCGCTCTACAATGAGACTTTGATCGTGCAAAGCCCGACGCCATCCGTAACGAGCAAAAAAAAAGAATTCGTTTTTACCGATGGCGTACAATCCTCTCCTACAGTCGGTTCTATACCTGAAATTGAAGTTTTCATAAACAACGTATTATCCGAAATCGCAAAAATTTCCGCTTCCTCGAACAAGTGATTTCAAGTTGCGGAGCACGCCTTTTTCCGCTTCTTCCCTCATCAAAGTAAACGTACCTTTGCCAAAAACGATTATGTCGATCGCATCACAACTTCTCGAAATACAAAAATCAATTCCTGAAAACGTTACGCTCGTCGCGGTCTCCAAAACAAAACCCGTGAGCGACCTCATGCAGGCGTACGAAGCCGGACAGCGTATTTTCGGAGAGAACAAAATCCAGGAAATGACCGAAAAATGGGAACAGATGCCAAAAGACATACAATGGCACATGATCGGTCACGTGCAGACCAACAAGGTCAAATACATGGCGCCTTTCGTGACTTTGGTGCACGGCGTGGACAGTTTCAAGCTTCTTGCCGAAATCGACAAACAGGCGAAAAAGAACAACAGGACGATCGATTGCCTGTTGCAGATGCACATCGCCGACGAAGAAACCAAATTCGGGCTTGATGAAAACGAACTGTTCGAAATACTCGAATCCGACTATTTCATGAATCTTCAAAATATTAAAGTAAAAGGTTTGATGGGAATGGCTACGTTTACTGAAAACCAGAGTCAAATCGAAAAAGAATTCATTTTTCTAAAAACAGTATTCGACAAATTGAAATCTGCCGAATCCCGACCCAATCTCGACCCAAAAATCCTCTCTATGGGCATGAGCGGCGATTACCAGCTCGCGATTTCGTGCGGAAGCACCATGGTTCGGATTGGAAGCAGTATATTTGGCACTCGATAATCCAGACGGCAGTAGCAGCAATCCGCGCCTGCACTGAAAACAAATATGTACGCAATCCTCGACATAGAAACCACCGGAGGCCAGTTCAACGAAGAAGGCATTACCGAAATCGCCATCTATCGCTACGACGGGCACGAGATAGTCGACCAATTCATCAGCTTGGTGAATCCCGAAATCCCGATCCAACCGTTTGTGGTGAAACTCACCGGAATCAGCAATGCGATGTTGCAATCGGCTCCGAAATTTTTCGAGGTAGCCAAGCGTATCATCGAGATTACCGAAGGCTGTATCATCGTGGCCCATAACACTGTTTTCGATTACCGCGTGCTGCGCCTGGAGTTCAAAAGGCTCGGATATGATTTTCAGGCACAAACGCTCGACACCGTCGAATTGGCTCAAAAACTGATCCCGGACATGCCCTCGTACAGCCTCGGAAAATTGTCGCGCGCTTTGGGAATTCCCGTGGCCGACAGGCACCGCGCTTCAGGTGATGCGATGGCTACGGTAAAGCTGTTCAAGATGCTGTTGGACAAAGATGTAGAGAAAACGATAATTTCTACATTCATCAAGACCGAAGTCGAAAAAGGGATTGCGCCCAAACTGCTCGACATCGTAGACAAACTGCCTTCGAGATGCGGGATTTATTACGTACATCGCGAAGACGGCAAAATCATCTACATCGGCAAAAGCCGCAATATCAAGAAGCGCGTCAACCAACATTTTACGGGAAATCAGACCAAATCGAAGAAAATCCAGCTCGAGGTTTTCGACGTGACGTATGAGGAAACCGGTAGCGAACTCATAGCGTTGCTCAAGGAAAGCCAGGAAGTCAAAGTCAACAAACCCAAATACAACCGGGCCCAATCGAAGACGAATCTTCAATGGGCTTTGTACCAACAAACCGACAAAAACGGCTACATAAACCTTGTCCTTGACAAATACGACAGGAACAGGCAGGAAATTACCGCGTTCAATTCTATCATCGAAGCCAAAACGACGATGCATCGTCTTACGCAACGATATGAGTTGTGTCCGAAACTCACCGGTTTGGACGACGCCAAAACCAACTGCCAATCGTACACGGTCAAAACCTGCGACGGCGCTTGCATAGGCGAAATATCCGCAGACGTATACAACCTTCGCGTACAGGCTTTCCTGAACGATTATACGTTTACGTCCGAAAACATGATCATTCTCGATCGCGGCCGCAACGTCGGGGAACGCAGCGCGGTGCTTATCGAGAACGGCATTTACAAAGGGTATGCGTTTTTCGACCTCAATTACCAGGTGCTCAACAGCAAAGTGCTCCATAAAATACTGGTTCCGATGCCGCACAATCGCGACACCACGGCGATTATCCGCATGCATCTGAGGAGAAATCCCAAACTCAAGATCGTCAATTTTTAGGCGATTGCTTACCTTGTAAGTATGAACGAAAGCGCCAACAGCAAATTCAGGCACAAACTGCACACGGTCATTTACGAGGCCGACACGCCAGCCGGCAAACTTTTTGACCTGATCCTTTTGGGGTTGATCCTTTTGAGTATTGCGGCCGTGATGCTCGAGAGCGTCGCTTCGGTCAAAGTGATTTACGGTAAAGAACTCGCGGTAATCGAATGGGTCATCACCATTTTCTTTACGATGGAATACATCGGGCGTCTGGTCTCTGTAAAGAAGCCGCTCACGTTCGTCCTGAGTCTTTACGGCATCATCGATTTACTGGCTTTGCTGCCTTCGTACGTCGATCTTTTGTTCCCGGGATTCCATTTCTTGGTTGCACTTCGGGCTTTGAGATTACTTCGGATTTTCAGGATATTGAAACTCGTGCATTTTGTCGGAGCCGGAAACCAGCTAATGGATGCGTTGAGGAGAAGCCGTACGAAAATTGCGGTTTTCCTGTTTTCGGTAATCGTGATCTGCGTGATTCTGGGAACGGTCATGTATATCGTAGAAGGACCAGACAGCGGCTTTACGAGTATCCCGATGAGTGTGTATTGGACGATCGTAACCCTTACCACGGTCGGTTTTGGCGACATCACGCCTGCTACGCCTTTAGGCCAGTTCATTTCGGTGATCATCATGATTTTGGGATACGGCATCATCGCCGTGCCTACCGGATTGGTCGGCGCACAACTGATGAAGCAAGACGTTCAGCTCAACACGCAAAAATGCCCGAACTGCAACGCCGACCACCACAGAGACGACGCCAAATTCTGTTATAATTGCGGCCACAGCCTTAACAAATGAAATACCTGATCATCATCATCGGCCCGACGGCTATCGGAAAAACCGCGTTGAGCATCCAATTGGCGCACGCGTTCGATTGCGAGATCATTTCGTGCGATTCGCGACAGTTCTTTAAGGAAATGACGATAGGAACGGCCGTACCCGACGCAGAGGAATTGGCCGCTGCACAACATCACTTCATCCACAACAAATCTATTTTCGAGGAATATACCGTCGGAGATTTTGAAAAAGAAGCTTTGGCGAAGCTCGACGAATTGTTTCAAAGGCGCGATTTCGTCATCATGGTCGGCGGTTCCGGATTATATGTCGATGCCGTACTCAAGGGTTTTGACGAATTTCCCGAAATCGATGCTTCAGTACGCGAAAAAATCACGTCGGAATATGAAGCGAAAGGCATCGGTTATCTTCAATCTCAAGTCGAAAAGCTCGATCCGGTCTATTTTTCGCAGGTCGATACCCAAAACCCGCAAAGGCTGATGCGCGCTTTGGAAGTTTGCCTCGGAACGGGAAAACCTTATTCGTCGTTTCGAAAGCAAAAAACCAACAAACGCGGCTTCACTCCTGTCGTGATCGGTTTGGACGCGCCTCGCGATATCATTTACGACCGCATCAACAAACGTGTCGACGTTATGGTGAGCGAAGGTTTGGTCGAGGAAGCCCGCAACTTGCATCCGCATAAAAACCTGAACGCTTTGCAAACTGTTGGCTATCGCGAACTTTTCGATTATTTCGAAGGCAAGATTTCGCTGGATTTTGCCATCGAGGAAATCAAAAAAAATACGCGACGCTTCGCCAAACGCCAACTGACGTGGTTCAGAAGAAACGAATTGGCCACGTGGTTCGACGCCGGAAAGCATGAAGAAATCGTAAACTTCATTAAAAAAAAGGCGATTTGAAGCAACCTTTCTGGATTATTCCATCTGTAAGAAAAATCATGGCGTATATTTCCGTGATTTTGAACCTATAAAACCGACCGATGAAAAAACTTTTGCTTTTCGCATTGCTGACGACTTTGCTGTCGTGCGATGTCAGTTACGAACCCGAAACGCGTTACGTGCTCAAATCGCATGTGACCGATATTGATGGAAATCCCGCCGCGAACGTAAGGTGCGAACTTACGGCAGAAGATGAAGACGACAGCGATTTGCTTTCGGTTGGTTATACCGATGCGAACGGTAACTTGAAAATGGTGTTTCCGCAAGTTGAAGAAGGCTATGCCCGTTATTCGATCACTTACGCGCGGGTTAGCGATGTTTTCCAAACACGGACGTATTTCAACATCATGGATGAGCATTTTGAGAACGACTACACATTTTCCATAAATGCTACACTCGACCGTATTGATGAAACGGTCATCGTCCAGGTCCTTTATGAGCAATCCGATGCGAACCATGAACTTCAGGGTTCCTATTTTACGGGCATGCTCGGCGGTGAAGGCGTCGATTATTCGGACGATTTGGTAGATCCGGTCTATTCCCAAAAGGTGTATAAAAACCAAACCGTCCAACTGCATTATTTCGTTTTCGATGGCAATACGGGGCAAACGACCGAACATATTTCGGATGTGGTCGTAGGAAACGATAACCTTCAAATCATCCAAAACTACTGAAGCATGAAGAAATTTCTATACTGTTGTACGGCTTGCCTTTTTTCATTCATCGCTTCATCTCAGGATACGACTGCCGTCGCGGCGGAAAAACCGGTTGAGAAAACCGTTTCGGCCGTGCCACAAATCCGGTTCTACGGTTTTTATCCTATCCATTTCGGCGACCAACAATTTGCCGACGCTTATAATGCGAATCCGGGTTTCGGGTTCAATATCAGCCCGATCCGCTATAAGGATTTGCGCTTATTGCTCGGATTCGAACGCTCGACTTATAAAGTGGACAACCATACGCTGATCGCACAACCCGTAGACCAATCGTCTTATCAATCGTTGTTTGCGGCCGTATCGTATTCCATCGGATCGGAAACTTCTTTTTGCATCAAACCGACTTTGGGCGCAGGCGTTTCGATGCTTTACCTCAAAATAGGCAACGAGCGTTTCGGCAACCAACCCGCGAGCGACCTTCGCGCCGGATTGACCGCAGATTGGGCGGTTTACAAACATTTATCCGTATTTTTGACTGCGAACTACGTCCATTCGAATATCGATGTGGACACAGCCCAAGAATTGCACGACTTTTACTCGAAGGCGAATTCCGTGCAGGTCGGGTTCGGGTTAATGATACGATAATGCCGATAGCCGAAAACTTCACCTCTGTCTTCTCTCACGAAAGGAGAATCGATTTTACGCAATGCCTTCCGAACGGTTTTTTGCGTCTCACCGATTTGTGCAATATGTTGCAACTTGCCGCTGGCGAACATGCCGAACTTGGCGGAATCGCATTCAGCGACATGCAGGCACACGGCCAGGCTTGGGTATTGAGCCGCATGCGTGTCGAAATTCTGCAGTTGCCCAAATGGAAAGACGTCGTGACGATAAAGACCTGGATCGTGAATCTTGAGAATTCGCGTTCTGTGCGTGCTTTGGAAATGTATTTGGGCGACTTGAAAATCGTAAGCTGTGAAACGTTTTGGGCGGTTTTCAACACGAAGACGAGAAGACCCGAGGCACTTGCGTTACCGACGGATCATTTCGAGAAATTCGAACAAAATCATTCAACGCAAGAGCGTACTTCAAAAGTCGATTTGACGCAACTTTCGAACAAACTCGCCGATCACAAAGTGTTGCTTTCGGATCTGGATATCGTAAACCACGCGAACAATGTCAAGTATCTTGAATGGTGCCTGGATTATTTCGACGCGAAAACGCTGTTGAAAAACCAGGTCAAAGCCATCGACATGAACTTTATGAAGGAATTGGTTTTGGGCGATGAAGTTGAAATATCGTCAGATGCGAACTCGGAGACTTTCGGGATTTTGAAAGACGGGAAAGCCTGTTTCGGACTCAGGATTTCGTTGTAAAGATTATAGATGATAGACTGATAGATAATAGACGTCATGTGAAAAGACATCTCTCTTTTTTGACCAGCAAGAGATTGGTCGAGATTTGAATCGGACATGAATTTCTTTTTAGCCAGAAGAGTCTATTATCTATCCGTCTATCTTTTCGTCTTTAAAAAAAAATCCCCGGCGCTAACCGAGGACTTCTTCTCTTATTTCTCTGCTCCGTTTTTGACCACGAGCCTGAAACCTTCGCCGTGGATGTTCAGGATCTCGACGTCTTCGTCGCGTTTGAGGTATTTTCTTAGTTTGGCGATGTACACGTCCATACTTCTTGAAGTGAAGTAATTGTCGTCTCTCCAAATTTTGGTAAGCGCCAATTCACGCGGCATCAAGTCATTTTCGTGCAACACGAGCATTTTCAAAAGTTCGTTCTCTTTTGGCGAAAGTTTAATCGGCTCTTCATCTTTGTACGTAAGGAAACGCAATTTTGAATTCAGGTGGAAGTTGCCGATCTGAAACTCGAATTTCACGTTGTCGTTTTTCGTATCGGCCGCTTTGCGTTGCATGATTGCCTTGATTTTCATCAAAAGCACTTCAGAATCGAACGGTTTGTTCAAATAGTCGTCCGCTCCTACTTTATAGCCTTTGAGCACATCTTCCTTCATCGACTTTGCTGTGAGGAAAATGATTGGCACGTCTTTATTTTTTTCCCTGATTTCCTTGGCCAACGTATAACCGTCTTTGTACGGCATCATGACATCGAGTATACAGAGGTCGTATGTATCTTTTTTGAATTTTTCGAAGCCTTCCATTCCGTTCTTGGCGAGGGTAACGTCAAAATCGTTCAAGGTAAGGTAGTCCTTTAGGATAGCCCCGAAGTTTTGGTCGTCTTCTACTAGCAGGATTTTTTTATTTTCCGTTTCCATAGCTGTGCGCTTAGTTAATTAGTGGTATTTTGATTATGAAGGTGCTACCCTTCCCTTTTTCACTTTCTACAAAAATTTGACCGTTGTGGTCGTCGACGATGCGCTTCACGTAAGCCAGCCCTAATCCGTGGCCTTTCACGTTGTGTATATCGCCTGTATGTTCGCGGTAGAACTTTTCGAAAATGCGTTTCTGTGCCGCTTTACTCATACCGAGTCCGTTGTCTTTGACCCGTATGATGACGAAATCCTTCACGTTTTCCGTCGTAATGTCAATTTCAGGAATACCGGGCGTGTATTTGATCGCATTGTCGAGTATGTTCACGATCACGTTCGTGAAATGCACATCGTTGAGCAAAACCGTCGAGCGTTTGGCATTGAAATGCGTGGTGATCGTGCCTTGGCGGTCTTCTACGATCAAACTCACATGCTCGATAGCTTCTTCAAGAATGTCGTGCAAATCGTTTGATTCCTTCGTGATTTCAAGTTCCTTCTTCTCGAGTTTTGAAATCCTGAGTACATTCTCGACTTGGGCGTGCATGCGTTTGTTTTCGTCCCGGATCATTTGCAGATAGCGCTTCACTTTGTCCTGATCCTCGATGATCTTCGGATTCTTGATCGCGTCGAGCGCCAGGTTGATCGTCGCGATGGGCGTTTTGAACTCGTGCGTCATGTTGTTGATGAAATCGGTCTTGATTTCAGAAATCTGACGCTGCTTGATCAGCTGGTTCAAGGCACTCGAATACGCGATGATGATGATGAGCGTAAAGACTATGGAAAGTACGGTAATACCCACCAATTCTGAAAACAGGAACTTCTTCTTTTGCGGAAAACTTACGAGAAGCTGGTAATTGTTGCTTCCTTCGTCGTTCGTGAAAATCGGGATCGAATACGTCGCGTATTTGTCGTAGGCGAATCGGTCCGATTTCACTTTCGTAGCTAACCCGTTGCTGTAAACCGCATATTCGTAAGGTGTTTTCACCCCGAATTGATCGAGTTCCTTAGAAAGCAATTCTTGCAGTTTTTCTTTGGTAACCCTTTGCTGGATGGGCTGCACGGCGGCAACATCTTTAAAATAAATCTCGAATTGGGCTTCGTCAAGAATGGCGTCGCTACCCGATTTCTCGATTTTGATATCGGGAGTCGTCTTAGACGGCATGCCCGAAACATCCATGTTGTTATTGTTGTAGATCTCGGTCGTGCGTTTGGACGTGAAACTCTTGATCCTGGTGCTATCTGAAATTTTATCAAAGAACGGTGACAGGTTGTAATCTTCGGCAAAAATGCTGTTCGAATACACGATCGTCTCATTGGTACGCTTGTCGCGCTGGTAATATCCGAATTCGAGAAAATCGCTTTTGACAGGTGTCTTTCCGGTGCTGTCCTCGAGATGTCTGTAACGGCTGATGTAGCGGTACATTTCCTGTTTCAACAGCTGTTCAGACACGTTGCTCATGATTTGCTTGACGTGGAAACGAAACTGTTCATCGTTGTTTTTGAACGATGTATTGAACCAGTAAACCTGAACAAGTATGATACCGATCAGGGACAAACTCATAAGAACGACGAGCAATCGGAAGAACAATTTATTCATCATTCACAAAATTAACATTTTAACATTTAGACGTTCGATAGATTAACCAAACATTAACATCCACCCTAAAAATTACAGTTTTTTCAGAGTTTTAAAGATTTTAACGACTTCTTCACGTGTGGCCTCAAGGTCGATGTTTACTATGATAAAGTCACTTAACGACGCTTTTTTTTCGTCGCTCCATTGATTTTCCATGCGATAGATCACGTCCTGTCTCGTAACCGAATCCCTTTGCATTACGCGTTCGATTTTCGTTTCGAACGGAGCCGTAACCGTAATAACTTTCTCACAATCCTTATAACTTCCGCTTTCGAAAAGTATGGCCGCTTCTCGAATAACGAAAGGCACATCTTTGTAATTGTCCAACCAAGCCCTAAAATGCTTTCGCACAGCCGGATGCACCAATGAATTTAACGTTTCAAGTTTGTTTTTATCTGAAAAAACCAAGGTTGAAAGCTTCTTTCTGTCCAAAACTCCATCAATCACTACGTCGTTGCCGAAAATATTTTGAAGAGAGACAAGCATTGCGGGCGTTTTCATAACTTCTTTGGCTGCATCGTCTGCATAATAAACCGGAACACCCAATTCCTCGAAATAACGTGCCACGGTCGATTTGCCGCTGCCGATTCCTCCCGTCAACCCGATCACTTTTGTCATTTCTTGAAGAATAATTCCGGGAATACGGTTTGGGGTTTGCGTTTGAGCAGCCTCACGTTAACGAAAGACTTAAGAAAACCGACGCCATATCCGTAAAATTGTATCGCAATGGCCACTATCGAGTACGCCCCTATCTTGAGATTGTTTTGGGAAGCCGATAAAATAAACGCGAAAGCGAAGTAAAAAACATAAGCGAACACGAAATGCCAAATCCCGAAAAAAGCGAGCAAAACCGCGAGGATTGCACCAAGGACAAACACCGTCGGTGCAAAAAAAGTGAGTTTGGCGTATTTGGGATACCAACTGTCCAGAATCGGTCTCGCTTTCCCGAATTTGTTGACCTGCTTGTAAAATTTGTTCCAGTCGATGCGTCTCTTGTGAAAAACATACGCTCTCGAAAAAAGTCGTGTCTTGAAGCCCATTTCCCATAAACGTATCGACAAATCGGGATCTTCACCGGGATGAATGTCCCCGAATCCTCCCGAAGATTCGAATGCCTTTCGCGACAATCCCATATTAAAGCTTCTTGGCTGGAATTTGTCGACAGTTTCCGATCCGCCGCGTATGCCACCGGTCGTCATAATCGAAGTCATCGCGAAGTTGATCGCTTTCTGAATATCTGAAAATGATGGATGCGCCGCATCGGGACCGCCGAAACAATCGACGTAGTTCTTTTCGAGTTCGGTGTCGACAATCGAAAGGTATTCTTTGGGAATCAGGCAATCGGAATCGAAAATCAAAAAGTAATCGCCCACTGCTTTTTCCATACCGAAATTACGCGAATCGCCCGGACCCGAATTCGGTTTGAAGTAATACGAAATCTGTAATTTGGATGAATAGCTTTCGGCTACATGCTTGCAAGGGATTGAAGATCCGTCCTCGACGATGACAACCTCAAAAGGCTTCGCGAACGTCGATTGGGCAAGGCTTTCCAAAAATTCCTGCATCTCGTCGGGGCGATTGTACACCGGAACGATAACCGAAAAATAAAATGGCTTCATCTTAACAAAGATAGCCTTTCAAAACGAAAAAAACCACCCGTTTCCAGATGGCTTTTACTCGTTTTTTAACAATTTATTCCTTGATGACTTTTATGGTTTTGGAAGCGTTGCCAGAAGTAATCTTTACCAAATAATTGCCCGAAGGCAGGCTCGAAAGGTCGAGTTGCAAATTGGTTTCGTTCACCGATTTATGCAACACGTTCTGTCCCAACAGATTCATTACCGTCACATCTGAAATGTTTTCGTCATAACTGACGTTGAGCGTATTCTTTACCGGGTTCGGATAATAACGGAAAGCAGCCGAATCCAAAGAATGTACGCCCAAAGAGGCATCGTAGGCCGAAACTTTGAAAGTTCCCACCACGTCGTTGGCGTATTCCCAAACGCGCGCGTAAACCGTTGTTCCCGGCGTGAGGTTGGTCAGATGTACGATGGAGAAACCGTTCGATCCGTTGTCGTCGCTGCATCCCAAAGACGTCAGTCCGCCACCGCAAGTGCCGGAATAAGCTGACATTCCGGTATCAGAAAGCGACGAACCTGCTTCTGCCTGCGTCTCGAAAGTAAGCGTCCCGCTTGCCGGAACGACCGCACTGAACCACACATCGCCACCAAAAGCGAAAGCTGCACAGGTCACATTAGGCTCGCCAAGGGTTTTGGTCGCGCCTGAATTCGTTGCCGTAATCGAATAATCTTCGAAAACGCCTCCAACCTGAAGCGAGAACGCATTGCCGCAATCGTCATTTGCAACAGCCATCGGAGCAGTCGTAAACGTAAATGGACCGGCCCAATCGCTCAAACCGTTCGCATCGCAATTGCCTTGTACGTAAATATCGTAAACCGTTTCGGCATCGAGGTTTGAAAACACAAACGGACTCGTAACGTTGGTATACGTCGGATTGTTAGTTGGCGTAGTTCCTCCCGAAGCGACCACATACACGTTCCATGAAGTTTGTCCGCAGCCTGAATTCCATGAGAAAATACCGCTCGAAGAATTGACGCTCGCCACATTGAGACCAAACGGCATCGGACAAGATTCGCCCGCAACTATCGTGATATCGTAGTCTTCGACTTCCCCATATCCGTATTCGGCACAAGGATCGATTGTGGAAGAATCGTTGTTCCAAACATCGCGAATACGCAAACGGTGTACGCCAGCAGGAGCGTCGCAAGCGAGTTGGATCGTGTAAATAGCCGTTTCCAAAGAACCTATTTCACCATCGCTGAAACCAATGCGCTCGTCTTCGGTAAAAAACCCATCGTCGTTGTAATCGATCCAGGCCGTAGAATGTTGCTGCCCGTAAGTACCGACGGTAACGTGAAGCTCGTAATTGCCTCCGGCCATCAGTTCGGCTGTGTAATTCGGTTGTCCTGAGAAATACGTGTAATATGGATTTACGGGTTCCGTACCTGTTTCGTTAGACAAAGTCGTCCCGGGAATTTCCACGTGCGAAATCAAATCGCCATCGGTCATTCCCGTTCCATAAACTGGCGAGCAGTAACATTGGGAAGCTGCGTTCATGTTTACCGTGGTCGCGGTCGTGGTAGCCGTTTGAGCACCGCAGCTTACAAGGCAATGATAATAGGTCGCCGAGGTTTGGGTCGTTTGTAATGTGGGACCGTTCGCATTTTGTATATCGGAAAAAGCAACACCGTCCGCAGACGATTGCCACTGATAGGAAATACCCGATTCTGCCGGAATGTTCTGGACCGATAACTCGAAAATCACATCGGAACAAACGGATGCGGGTGCTATCGTGATTCCCGGACTCGGCATAGACGAACACATGGAAGGCGGCGTGAAAATATACTTCTTGCCAATCAAATTCGCACTGGCATCGACTGCATTGTTCGCCGTTACCGGAGAAGTAGTGGCATTCGGATTACCCGGCGTCACGCTCAAAAACGTGGTGTCGTCGTTAAGTCCGATAGAGGCTGAAAAAGCATTTACCGCAGTAATGTTCGAACCGTAAACGAATTCGATTATACCCGAAGTTTCGAAAAGGCGCATTTTGAACGATCCGAAAGCAGTGGCGCTCGTTCCGCCGCCGCCGCTTGGGTTGATGTTGTCCCATCCGACTTCGACAATTCGGTTCGGAAAACTTCCCGTAACACTGTAGTTGATTGAACCTGTGCCCGCGTTGTGATCGTCCCAAAAAGCAGCGATCAAAGGTCGTTGTGGGGCATTGGCACCCAAAGCGTTTGTCCAGTTCTGTCCGCCGATGTCGTTACCCAATCGGATAAAGCCGTTGACACTGATGCTGAACGTGGTGTAATAACTGCCTCCGAACGGAAACGAAAACCCGAACGGGATGGCATTGTCGGTGCCGTCGTCGCCTGTCGCGGCCGATGGTGTTCCCGAAACCGCCGTATAGGTTTCCGTCGCTTGGGCAAACGCGTAACCCGAAACGTTTTGGGCGGTGGCAATACATGAAAAAAGGAGGCCAGACAGCATCCATAGTGTAGTTTTCTTCATAAGCTAATAGGTAGTTGGTTTTTAAATGCGTCCTAAAGTAATGAAAAACAACAAAAAAAGCCACCCGTTAAGAGTGGCTTTTGAAGAAATTTCCTAAAGGTTTATTCCTTTACGATTTTTATGGTTCGAAGCGCATCGTTCCCGATAACTTTCACTACGTATGTACCTTTCGCCAAAGAAGACATGTCGATGCTTCCTTGTTCCGATTCGATAGATTTACGAAGAACTTCTTGTCCTAGCATGTTATAAACGCTAACCGATTTGATACCGTTTTGTGCCGATACGTTGAATACCGAAGAAACCGGGTTCGGATAATATGAGAAACCGTCGTTGCGGATTTCTCCGGTGCTCAAGCTCGCATCGTAAGCCGAAACCTGGAATGTTCCGGCGCTTGCACTGCTCCAACGCCAAACTCCTACATAAAGCGTCGCTCCTGGTGTTTGCCCTGTTAGTGAAACCATTGAGAAATTATCAGTCCCTTCGTCATCGCTACATCCGATTTCGGTCAAAGTTCCACAAGAACCGCCGAATACGCTGATTACAGTGTCGGTCAAAGCCGATCCCGGAGCAGCCTCGGTGGCAATCGTGATAGATCCAGAAGCAGGGACCACAACAGAATACCATACATCATCCGCACGGTTTGTCTGGCAATTGAACGTCAAGCCGGTAGTTGAAGTCGCGCCGGCTACCGTCCCCGTTTGGGCATTGTCGGCGAAAACACCGCCCGGCGTAAGTGCGATGGCAGATGAGCAAAGATCGTTTGCAGGCGGCGCAGGCGTCGTACCTACGCAGATATTGAAATTGGTCGTGGACGCCGTAGCGCTGGCATACGAAAATACACGTACGTAATACGTATTTCCAACTGTCAGGCCTGTAACAGTACTTGAGTTAGGATCACTGATAGAAAGGCTCGTCAATACGGCACAGTCTCCGCTGAAAACTTCATGTACCAAATCTGAAGGTGTACCGGTAATGCCCGATAGCGTGATGATGTGCGCGGTCGAAGTCGCGACAAACCTGAACCAAACGTCGTCGTCAGGAGTTCCGGCACCAGTATCGGCAACACCTGAATCTGTAGCTCCCGCCAAAGTACCCGCTGTAGTCACGGCACAGCTCAAATCGTTATTTACCGTCAACGCGACACTTCCTGAGCAATTGTCGTTCGCCGGAGCCGCCGGAGCAGATCCAATACAAATATTGAATGTAGTCGTATTCGTGCTTCCTGCTGTGTATGAAAATACGCGAACATAGTAGGTATTCCCGATAGTTAAACCGTTAACCGTACTGTTGTTAGGATCACTGATGAGCAAGCTCGTAAGGGATCCGCAGTTTCCACTGAATACTTCGTGGACCAAATCTGAAGGGCTTCCTGCAACACCTGTCAATGAAATGACGTGAGTCGTAGCAGTAGCCACAAAGCTGAACCAAACGTCATCATCAGGAGTTCCTGCTCCTGTATCGGCAACACCGGAATTCGTAGCGCTCACAAGAGTACCGGCTGTTGTAACAGCACAAGAGTAGTTCGGGTTTACGGTAAGCGCGATACTTCCTGAACAGTTGTCGTTTGCAGGCGGTGCAGGTGGCGTCGCAACGCAAATATTGAATGTAGTCGTCGGCGTTCCGCCAGTAGCGTAAGTGAATACGCGAACGTAATACGTATTTCCGATCGTCAAACCAGATACGACGCTATTATCGGCATCGCTGATGAGCAAGCTTGTGAGAACCGCGCAATCGCCGCTGAATACTTCGTGAACCAAATCGGTCGGAGTTCCGGCAACACCAGACAAAGAAATCGCCTGAGACGTAGACGTAGCTACAAAACGGAACCAAACGTCGTCATCAGGAGTTCCCGCACCAGTATCGGCTACGCCAGAATCTGAAGCGCTCACAAGTGTACCGGCAGTAGTCGCCGTACAAGTAAGAGTCGGGTTAACCGTCAACGCGATGCTTCCCGAACAATTGTCGTTTGCAGGCGCAGTCGTGAATGCCAAAGTCGTCCAATCGCTGTTCGTGCTCGAGCAAGCCGAACGGATGTGGAAATAGTACTGTGTTTGTGCCGCAAGGCTTGAAGCCGGATACGATGTGCCGGAAATGTTGGTTCCCGATACAGGGTTAGCCGAATTCGTATCCAAAACATACACAAAACCCGTCGCTCCACTTGGCGCTACCCAGTTGATCGTAGCCGATGAAGACGTGATCGCGGTAGCCGTCAAACTTTGAGGAGTCGGACAAGCAACAGACTTGATGACCGGCGCGTTAAAGCAGAAACCGTAGTTCCAGTCGGTTCCCGCGGGATTGTCGTCGTAAGAAATGCGGTAACGGAAGCCTGAAAGCTGGACTGGCGTAAAATTCGAAAGATCCAAAAGCGCACTGTTGTAAGTGGTTTTGGTAATGGTCGTACAATAATTGTCGGAAGCCGTGGTATTGTTGCCCGGAATGTTCGCGCCCCAAGCTACCCATGCCGAAGCAAGCGCATCCCAATATTCCAACCTCAATTGGTCGCTATCAAGGTAGCGATATCCGTAATCGACCGTAACCATAATGCTTTTCTCGCCACCGTTGAAAGCGGCCGTCAAATCGACGATTGGGGATTCTGCAGCGATGTTGTCTTCGTGCCCGCTCGCGGCATCATCATCATCAAATGCAAAATTAGCCGTTGTCAATGGGCTTGATTCCAATGCCAACGGATCGGTACTGTAAGATCCCGTCAAAGACCAGGATGGATTCGGCCAAGCAGCCGACTGGTTGAGAATCTGCGACTTAACGGATAATCCGAAAAGTAACAATCCTGCAGCCAAAAGATAATTTTTCTTCATTTTAAGGAAATTAGTAGATTTAATAGCTACCAAAATTATCATTTCGTTAAGGATTCGGCGATTTATTTAACACAAAAAAGCCATCTTTAACAGATGGCTTTTTCCAATTATTTGATTGATAACACTTTAGTCTTTCAGTACTTTGATTGTTTTGGAAGCATTGTCTGAATAAAGTTTCACGAGGTACGCACCTTTTGCCAATGACGACATGTCGATGCTTCCTTGCTGCGCATTGATATTTTTCTGCATCACCTGCTGACCTAGCATATTGAATACGCTCACAGATTTGATTCCATCTTGTGCCGATACGTTGAATACGCTCGATACAGGGTTCGGGTAATAAGAGAAGCCGTCGTTGCGGATTTCGCCTGTGCTAAGGCTGGCATCGTAAGCCGAAACCTGGAAAGCACCAGCCGGGTTGCCCGCATTGTTCCAACGCCAAACACCTACGTAAAGCGTTGCTCCAGGTGTCTGACCTGTCAATGAAACGACAGAGAAGTTATCCGTTCCTTCGTCATCGCTACATCCGATTTCGGTAAGCGTGCCGCAAGATCCGCTGAATACGCTAAGGACAGTGTCGGTCAACAAAGATCCCGAAGCAGACAATGTTTCGATAGTGATTGATCCCGAAGCCGGCACTACAACCGAATACCAAACATCGTCGGCACGGTTGGTCTGGCAGTTGAAAGTCAAACCAGCGGTCGTTGTAGACCCCAAAAGCGTTCCTGTTTGTGCATTGTCGGCAAATACGCCGCCCGGAGTCAATGCAAGTGCTCCACCGCAAAGGTCGTTATCCGGAACTGTCGGAGGATTGACGGTCAATTCTCCACTTCCGTATTGTGTTCCGTTCCAAATACCGCCTGCATTGGTTGCATCGATACCACCGTAAACGTAAGGTCCGTTGTTCAATCTGAAACGAGTAGCGTAAAAATAAGCGCCCGGTGCCAAAGTACTGCCTACAGAAGCCATGAACTCGTCGTTGTTCCCTGAATTTGCCAATGCATTGAATGTCATCGGAATCCAGGTTACGCTCCAAGTACTTGGATCAGTGTCGGCCGTGTTGATACCTACCCAAGCCTCCATTCCGGCAGCAGCTCCCGCAGGATCGGTAACTCCCGGCTCGTATACTTGTCCGTAAACATCGAAAGAACCTCCTTGTGAAATAGTCGCGTTTGGCGGCCATTGAAGGCTTGCCCAATCTGGTTGCTCAGAAGAAACCACACCACAGATAACCGAACGTACACGGTTTGTCGCCTCAGCGCCGCATTGGTCATCAACGTGGCTCAAGAAACGCACGGTTCCGGTCAATGTAGACACCCAAGTTAGAGGCGTCGCGCCATAAGCCAGCGCAGTATTGCCTTCTGCGTTACTGATCGTGATGAAATCTGTAGTTCCGCTCTTGAATACATAAGTTTGGCCCGAAGTCACATTTACATTCGAATATTCTCCGGCATAAGCGTTGTTAGCGATCACGTTCTCGGTCGTTCCATCGCAAGTTGCAGGCGTAAACGTAGCGGCCGGCCACAATCCGTTCGGAGCGGTAAGACACCATCCCGGAGGCGATTGTACGGTAAAGTTCCACTCGGCACATCCGGTAGCTTCTCCTGCAGCGTTGATGGCGATAACCTGCCAGTAAACTGTTACGCCATACGCATTGATGACCAAATCATCACCTGTCGTATTGGTAGTGTAGTTTCCGACGAATTCCAAAGCGCCCGATGTATTACCGGCATACAAATCGTATGATTCGACGGCACCGCCAGTTGTCGGAGCATCCCAAGTCAAGGTAATCGGGCCACCCGGTGCACTTGTCGAGCCGTTTGCAGGCGAAGGGTTCGAAGCGCAACCCGGCAAACAAACGTCGGTAAGGGAATCGCTCGTCGTATTACAAAGCGCGCTGTTAGGATCGGTCACGGTTATGACCACATCTGTACTGCTCACGTAAGGTCCGAAAGTCAAAGTTCCGGCAGCCGCAATGTTTTGGCTCGCACTTCCTTGGTTATCAGTTACAGTGTACGAAGTGGCTGAGCCCATTGCCGATACGTTTACCGTCACGTTAAATGTAGCCGAAGGACAAAGTGATGCCGTCGCGAACGCAACCGTCGGAGGTGTACAAGTGGCGGCCACTACAGTCAACGAATAATCCTCGGCTTCTCCCCAACCCGATCCGACGGTGTTGCAGGAATCCGAATATCCATTGAATTTCTTGATGACGCGCATTCTCGTGCTTCCTAACGTAGCGGTAGCCGGTACCGCAATATTTCCGGTAAGCGAAGTGGCGTCGAGACCTGTCGAATTGGTGATGGTACCGATTTCGTACATTTCCCCTGCATCGGTGAACACATTGTTCTGGTTCCAATCAATCCAGACGTTCAAATTGGTTGTGTAGTTACCGTCTGTGTTTCCTTTTAGGGTAATCGGATACGAGATACCTTGCATAACCGTTCCCGAAATGGCGGTAAAGTCTTGGTGGGCCACACCTCCGACCGGAGCGGGCGAACTGTTGTTGATTCCAGCGAACTGGACCAAAGTTATCGGTTCCTCATTGTTGGTAAAGGTAATCGGACCGCAGTACGGGGCTGGGAACTGCGCTCGCCCTTGCCATGCAAAAACCAATAGCATTGCACATAGTAGAGTAATTTTTTTCATAAATAAACCTGTTTTTAATAATTATTTAGGCCTAAATTTATGAAATAAAAAAAAGCGTCGGCAGCAAACCGACGCTTTTTTTATAACGTTATAGTTAATAAGTCTTGTGCGAAAATTATTTCAAACTATCTACCCAAACCATTTCGTTGGCATCGTCGTCATAATTTACCCCTGGCATTTCGAATCCGAATAGCTTGTGGAACTCGTGACTGTACCCTTTCAAATCGCCCAATTCGGGAAGTGTCTCGGTACTGGCTGATTTCCAAAGCTCTTCGATTTTATCCTGGATTTTATCATCCATTTCCCAATCATCAATGCGGATACGGCCTTTTTCATCTGTAGGCACTTCGCCGTTCGTGTACAATCTTTCGCGGAAAAGACGGTCGATCTGTTCGATCGTTCCTTCATGTGTTCCCGCATCCTTCATCGTCTTGAACAGAAGCGAAATGTACAACGGAATGACCGGAATCGCTGAACTCGCCTGTGTCACCAATGCCTTATTCACTGAAACATACGCTTTTCCGCCAATATCTTTCAAGGTATCCGAGATTTGGAAAGCCGTCGCCTCGAGATCGTCTTTGGCGCGCCCGATCGTTCCTTTGCGATAAACCGCTTCGGTAAGACCTGGTCCGATATACGAATACGCGATCGTAAGCACGTTATCGGCCAAAACGCCCGCTTTTTTCAAATCTTCGATCCACCATTTCCAGTCTTCACCACCCATAACCGCGATGGTGTTGGCGATATCTTCTTCGTTTGCCGGAGCGATCGACACTTCAGACACATTACCTGTGTGAAAATCGACCGTTTTGTTGGTATACGTCTGCCCTATCGGCTTCAATACCGAACGATGCGTCACGCCAGTCCTCGGATTGGTGCGAACAGGAGATGCGAGACTGTAAATGATTACGTCCACTTGGCCTAAGTCCTTTTTGATGAGGTCTATCGTCTGTTGTTTGATTTCGTCCGAAAACGCGTCTCCGTTGATGCTTTTCGCGTACAAACCGTCGGCTGTTGCGAATTTCTCGAAAGCGGCCGAATTGTACCAGCCCGGCGATGCCGTCTTGCCTTCCGAAGGTTCTTTTTCGAAGAAAACCCCGATTGTGGAAGCGCCCGATCCGTAAGCGGCCGTAATCCTTGAAGCCAAACCGAAACCGGTCGAAGCTCCGATGATAAGCGCTTTTTTAGGACCGCCTTCGACCGTTCCTTTGCTCTTTACGTATTCTATTTGTTCTTTGACGTTCTTTTCAGCTCCTTCCGGATGCGCGGTAAGGCAAATAAAGCCCCGCATTCTGGGTTGTATGATCATAAAAAGTAGATTTTACCTTAACAAATATAGACTTGTTTTTTAGTTCAACAAGGCCTTGGCGTGATTAATAGCCGAGTCTGAAACGACAGAACCCGACAACATCTGCGCGATTTCGACGATTCGCCGCTCTTTATCAAGCAGTTTGATTTCGGAAGTCGTATTGTCGCCTTTCGAACTTTTGTAGACTTTGAAGTGGCGATCGCCTTTTGCCGCGATCTGCGGAAGATGCGTAATCGCGAAAACCTGCATCTTTTTGCTCATTCCGGCCATGATTTCGGCCATTTTATGCGCGATTTCTCCCGAAACGCCTGTATCGATCTCGTCAAAAATGATTGTCGGAAGATTCGAGTATTCGGCCAAGACCGATTTCACCGCAAGCATGATACGCGACATCTCTCCGCCCGAAGCGACTTTTTTGAGACTTCCGAACTGAGAGCCTTTGTTGGCCGCGAACAGGAATTGGAGATCGTCCTTTCCGTTGGTATGATAATCGGAAGAAAGCACGACTTGTATCTGGAAACGCGCATCGGGCATGCCGAGCTGTGCCAAAATATCGGCGAGTTTTTTGTCGAGCACCGGAATCGCTTTCTCTCTCTTGATGTGGATTTGTTCGGCTACGGCATCCAATTGCGTTTCGAGATCCGAAATTTCGGAACGCAGTTGTTCGATTCGCGACTCGATTTCCTCGGCCGACAACGTTTTACTTTGAAGTTCGCTTTGGATCTCGAGCAACTCCTCTACCGTCTGCACTCCGTGCTTTTTCTGTAAGTTGTAAATCGCCTGAAGTTTTTGGTTCACCGATTCGAGTTGCTCCGGATCTTGGTTCAAATTGCGAACGGCGCGTTCCATTTCGGAAGCGATGTCGTCCAATTCTATCGCGGCGCTGTCCAATCGTTCGGAAAGCTGGCCGAAATGTTCAGAAAAACCCGAAAGTTTTTGAAGCGAATGGCGCATCTCGCGAAGATTCCCGAGAATTCCGATTTGTTCTTCGTTGGCCAAAGCGATCGAACGATCCAAATGCTCGCGTATGAATTCGACATTATTGAGTTGCTCGTAAATCTCCTCGAGTTCCTGTTGCTCGCCGGCTTTTAAGTTGGCCGAAACCAATTCGTCGAGAAGGAATACGTTGTAATCGTGCTCCTTAAGGGTTTGCAGCAGATTTTCCTGCAACGACGACAGTTCCGATTTGGAATGTTTGTACGTCTTGAGTTTTTGGCGGTAATCCGAAAGCAGCTCGTCGTTCGCGCCGATGGCATCGATGATGTTGAACTGGAATTCCTCTTCGGAAAGCGACAAGGTTTGGTGCTGCGAATGGATGTCGATCAAAAAAGCGCCCAATTCCTGCAAATCCTGAACGTTGACCGGACTGTCGTTCACGAAAGCGCGCGATTTTCCCGACGGCAATATTTCACGTCTGATGATCGTATCGTCGTCGTAATCGAAATCGTTGCGTTCGAAAAAGGATTGGAGTCCGTAAGGTTTGAGATTGAAATGCGCCTCGACGATGCATTTCTCCTCTTTGTTCTTGAGGGATGTCAAATCGGCGCGTTTGCCCAGAACCAGGCCCAAAGCACCTAAAAGAATTGATTTTCCGGCGCCCGTTTCACCGGTTATGATGGTAAACCCTTGAGAAAAATCAATCGAGAGTTTTTCAATAAGGGCGAAGTTTTCGATGGTGAGGTGACTGATCATTTTGGCGTGTATAAAGTTTCATCAAAGGCGGTTCAAAATTTGATGTTCGCCCATTTGCTGGCGTTGAGAGGTGATAATTTATTGAGGTTTTCGACTACGTCGGCAATAGGAATGTTCGGTCCGCCCGAGAAAATCCCGACGAGCTCATCGGCTTTGGCATCGAAGAAAATCCTTGTAAGGAACGCGTTCGGACGCACTTTCGCCACTTCATTCAATGTCGCAAGCGCTTTCTTCACTCCTTCTTTACCCGCTTTTTGGTCTTGTGCCATCAGGTCGAGTCCCGAATAGTGATACTCGTACATAGCTTGGCGGAACGGCTCGAAAGTGGTCGACAACATATCGTTTATGAGGAAATAGCGGTTTTGCGTGCCATCGGCCTGACTCCAACCCTTCGCTCCACCTTGTTGGGCGATATTGGCGATGCTTTGGGCGATTTCGAAATTCGACGTACCTCCGTTAGGCGCAAAAGTATCCCCATCAATGGCGATGATCATATAGCAGTAAAACGCGATCGTCGAAATCAGGTTCGAATCGTAACTGTTCGGATTGAACGTAAGATTCTGGAATTCTACGTAATCGAAATTGAAATCCTTGTCGTTGAAGTTGAAAACCGGTGACGAATAGCTCGAATTGAACACCGGACGTCCCGACTGCACCTGTATTGACGCTTGGAAAGCTCCCGAATTGTAAGCCGTCACGTTGATGAACATCGAGCAATTGATGCGTTCGTTCGACTGAAAACCCTGGCCCGTCCAATCGGTGCGGTTCACGAAGTCGTTGAGCGCCGTCTGCAAGGTCTTGAACACCTGATTGTTCGTCGCCCCTACCTTTTCGGCATTGACGGTCACCGTACAATTGAGTTCCTGGGCTTGTACAAACGCGAACGAAACCAACGCGATGAATGAAAATATCTTACGCATAATGAACAATTACTTTTTGGATGATGTCTAAAGCGACGGCTTCCTTAGTCTTCAAATCGTGGTCTTCACGGTTGAAATTTTTGTCGATGAAAGTCACTTTGTTTGTTTGGTGGCCAAATCCGGCGCCTTGGTCGCGCAGCGAATTGAGCACAATCAAATCTAAGTTTTTTTTGCGGATTTTCTTCTCGGCGTTCTCGATTTCGTTTTCGGTCTCGAGCGCAAACCCGATCAGGAATTGATGTTGCTTGATTTCGCCTAGAGAAGCGAGGATATCTTTTGTCTTTTCGAGTTCGATCACGAATTCCGAAGCGTCTTTCTTGATTTTCTGGTCGGCCGGAAATTTAGGACGATAATCGGCTACGGCGGCCGCAGCGATTGCAACGTCGACATTCGAAAAATGTTCATGGCAAACGTCGTACATATCTTTTGCTGACGTCACGCGAATCAATTCAATCCCTGCTTTTTCCAATGTAAGATGCGTCGGCCCGGAAACCAAAATCACTTGGGCGCCCAAAGACGCGGCGGCTTTCGCTATGTCGTAACCCATTTTTCCCGAAGAATGGTTTCCTATGAAACGCACGGGATCGATAGCTTCGTATGTCGGGCCTGCCGTAACAAGTATTTTTTTTCCACGAAGCGGAAGTTTCCTTTCGATATCGGCTTCGATAAAAGAAACGATGTGTTCGGGTTCGGCCATCCTGCCCTGTCCGACCAATCCGCTGGCGAGCTCGCCCGATTCTGCCGGAATCATGATGTTCCCGAATTGTTTGAGTTTTTCGAAACTGTCGAGCGTAGACGGATGCCTGTACATATCCAAATCCATCGCAGGCGCGAAATACACGGGGCATTTTGCAGAAAGATAAACGGCAACCAGGAAATTATCGGAATTCCCGGTTGCCATTTTTGATAAGGTATTTGCCGTTGCCGGCGCGACAAGCATCAAATCGGCCCAAAGCCCGAGCTCGACGTGGTTGTTCCACTCCGCTTCCTTTTCATCGTCATTATAGAACGAAGACAAAACAGGATTTTTGGACAAGGTCGAAAGCGTGAGCGGTGTCACAAAATCCTTCGCGGAATCCGTCATCACGACTCTTACTTCTGCTCCAGCCTTTACGAGCGATCGCACCAAAAAGGCTGTTTTGTAAGCGGCAATCCCGCCGGATATGCCCAGAACGATTTTTTTACCGCTTAATACCGACATGATACGGTCTTATTTTGTAGTGTCGCGATAGTAGATTTTCTCGTCCATCCATTCCTGAACCGCCAAAGCGTGTGGCTTCGGAAGTTTTTCATAGAATTTCGAAACCTCGATCTGTTCTTTGTTTTCAAAGATTTCCTCAAGGCTGTCGTTGTACGTGGCGAATTCTTCCAGTTTATCGGTCAATTCCTTCTTGATTTCAGAATTGATCTGGTTCGCTCTCTTGGCCATGATGGTGATCGCTTCATAGATGTTTCCGGTAGCCTCCTCGATTTGAGTCTTGTTATACGTTACGGTATTTACCGGAGCATTCGTCTTCTTTAAATCCATGGTTCTTATTTAGAAAATTGTTTTAAGTCGTTTTCGATTTTGGCCAACATTTCGTCGGCGTCTTTTTTGTATTCGGTGTTCGGATAAAACTTCAATAAATTGGAGTATGCGCCTTTGGCCTGGTTCAAACGCTCTTCCATTTTCGCTGGAATACTGTTGATAGCCAGTTTATACGAAGAATCGAGCCTGTAATACAATGCTTTTTCCTTGAACGGCGTTCCCGGATAGTCGGCCACGAAATTGTCGAAGGCCACGATTGCCGACTTGTAATCGGAAATCTTGTTGTAGCCGTAAGCAATCAGGTACGCCTTTTTCTCGAGTTTCTCACGGAGCCCTTTCATGGTTTCGTTAGCTTCTTTAAGGAATTCCGAATCCGGATACTTGTCTATGAACGCCTGCAATTTATCGATCGCCTTGTTCGTGTCTACTTGGTCGAGGCTGTAACTCGGCGACAGTTTCGCGTAGCTTTTGGCCGATAGGAACGCGGCTTCTTCAGCTTTCTCGCTTTTCGGATAACCCGCGGCGAACGTTTCGAACTGATAACCCGAAAGGTAGTATTGTTCTGTCTTGTAATACGACATGGCGAACATGTAGAACATCTTCTCTGCCTGCGGCTTCCCTTTGTAATTCGGGGCCATCTGTTCGAAAAGACGGATGGCTTTGCTGTATTTGCCTTGGTCGTACTTTTTCTCGGCCTGGGCATATTTCAATCCGCTGTCTTCGCTTTTCAGGGCTTTCTGATACTCGCTGCACGATACCAAAAGACCGGCGGACAACAACAATACGAAAATCTTCTTCATTTAAAAAAATGGTTTTGCTCTTAAAACATGCGGTTTAGCTGCTCGAAAAAACCAACCGCAAAGGTAGTCATTATATCAGTACTTCAAAATTTAATTTTCAGATGGATTTCAGGCGTTTACTTTGGCCTGACCCGCGACTTTTTTCGTAAACGCATCGAGGCGCGAAGCCAGATCTTCGGTAGCGCTGACCAACGGAAGACGAACCGTATTTCCACTCAATCCGAGTGTTTTGAAAACCTCCTTGATTCCGGCAGGATTTCCTTGCTCGAAAATCATATCGATGGCATCGGACAATTGATAATGGATTTCGTAAGCTTCGTCAACTTTTCTATCCAATCCAAGGCGAACCATATCGGAAAACTGTCGTGGAAATCCTTCGGCAATTACCGAGATGACGCCGCTTCCACCCGCCAAAACCATCGGCAAAGTGATGATATCGTCTCCCGAAATCACGAGAAACCCTTCTGGTTTGTTTTGGATAAGACGCATCGCTTGTACGATATCGCCAGCCGCTTCTTTAATCGCCACGACATTCTTGAAATCGTTCGCCAAACGGATTACGGTCGCAGGTATCATATTGCTCGAAGTCCGTCCGGGAACGTTATATAGGATCACGGGAACCGGAGACGCTTCGGCGACAGCCTTGAAATGCTGGTAAATCCCTTCTTGCGTAGGTTTGTTGTAATATGGGGAAACCGACAGCACGGCCACGAAATCGGACAGGTCGCGTGTTTTCAATTCTTCGACGACTTCGGCCGTATTGTTTCCGCCGACGCCCAAAACCAATGGCAATCTGCCCGCGTTCGCCTTTATGACCGTTTTGATGACGAGCTCTTTCTCGTCTTTGGTCAACGTAGCGCTTTCGCCCGTAGTTCCGAGCACGACGAGGTAATCGATTCCGTTTTCGACCTGGAAGTTCACGATACGCTCTAGCGCCTCGACATCTACCGAAAAGTCTTTCTTGAATGGTGTGACAAGCGCGACGCCCGTCCCGATCAGTGATTGCATGGTTATAGTTTGTTAAGTATTTTCAGGTATTTGAATAATTCGGATGTAAAAACTTCGTGGCGTTCTGCCGTCGTATCGATCATGAAATGGTTGAGCTTTTTGCTTACCGACGCGAATCCGACCTTGAACTTTGCTTTGGACAGATTCGTAACGACCATCAACGCCGATTTCTCGACATCGTAATAATTGATGAGCAAATCGAACGGCTTTTCCATAAACGCCTTCACGTCGGAATTCCGGAAAGTCGCCTGCCAGCTCAAATCCTTATGGCTGAAAACCGGATAATCGAAAACCTCATTTTTCCTGATGCGGTTCTTGAACACGAGAACGTCTGTGTTTTGCGGTAAAATGCCTTGCTCCGACAACGCTTCGACAATGGCTTCCTTTTCATGGAAATAACTCTCGTCGAACACGATCCCGACCGTGTTTATCTTCTCTCCCGAAGCGCCAGGCTTAACATTGGCGAGGCTTTTTTTAACGATTTTTTTCGTGAAAAGATTCTTCAGTGAGTTCAAAAACATGTTACTTTTACCTGCTTGTAAATTTAGTCAATAATGTTGCGATTACCAGCGGTAAAGCTAACAAACTATAACGATGCCTTGAAAGCCTTTGTTGTATTATTAACATTTTGTTGTGTCATTTCGTGCGCTCCCAAAAAGCAGGTCGTGACCCTTATCGAAGGCAAGGAAATCGGTGTGACTGCCGATAAAGGCGAGGATGCCGAAATCGCCTCGTTCATCAAACCTTTCCACGACCACATCGAGGCTGACATGGCGGTAGTTTTGGCAACGGCGCCCGTAACTCTTGACAAATCGGGACAATGGCAAACGCCGATCGGCAACCTTTTCGCCGATGTGACGTTGCAGAAATGCGATTCGGTATTCCTCAAACGCGAAAACAAGCACATCGATTTCTGTATGCTCAATGCTGGCGGCGTGCGTTCGATCATTGCTGCCGGAAACGTCACGATGAAAACCGCTTACGAGATCATGCCGTTCGAAAATGCGTGCATTGTGGCCGAAATGAAATCGGGACAGATTGCCGAAATGTTGAATTACATCATCGCCGAGAAGAAACCGCATCCGCTTTCGGGAATTTCGTTCACGATCGGCAAAGACGGAACGGCTAAAAACATCGTGATCGCCGGACAGCCGTTCGACGAGAACCGCACGTATTATTGCGTGACCAACGATTACCTGTATTTGGGAGGCGACAACATGGTGTTTTTCGCTAAAGGGGCGAAATCGTATCCGCTCGATTATAAACTGCGCAACGTGCTTATCGATTATTTCAAACAGGCCACGACCATTACCGCACCGACCAACCCAAGGATAACCGTCGAAAAATAAGCTATGGACAGAAGGGATTTTTTACAGAAAAGTGTCGCAGGAACGGCTTTGGCGGCTTTCGGAGGCTTGTCGCTCGAGAGTTTTGCATCGGCGCCGGCAACCAAGCATTTGACGATTCTGCACACGAACGACGTGCACAGCTATATCGACCCGTTTCCGGCCGACCATCCGAAAAACCCGAACAAAGGCGGTGTGGCAAGACGTGCGGCGATCATCGAAAGCATCCGAAAGGAAAATCCGAACGTACTTTTGCTCGACGCAGGCGATATTTTTCAGGGAACGCCTTATTTCAATTATTACGGAGGCGAACTCGAATTCAAGCTCATGAGCATGATGGGTTACGATCTGGCGACGCTCGGCAATCACGATTTCGACAACGGCATCGAAGGGTTCTACAAGCAATTGCCCAACGCGAAATTCGGATTCGTATCGGCTAATTACGATTTCTCTAAAACCATTCTCGACGGATTGGTGAAGCCGTACAAAATCTTGATCAAGGACGGCATAAAAGTGGGTGTTTTCGGGCTTGGCGTCGAATTGGCGGGACTTGTCGACCCTCGGAATTACAAGGAAACGAAATACCTAGATCCGGTCGAAATTTCACAGGACATCTCACGCAGGTTGAAAAACGACGAGAATTGCGATCTGGTGATTTGCCTGTCGCATATCGGATACGACTACAAAAACGAGCCAAACAAGATTTCGGACATAAAGCTCGCCGCGAAGACGAAAGACATCGACTTGATCATCGGCGGACATACGCACACGTTTCTCGATCGTCCGACAATCGTCAAAAACCTCGACGGAAAAGATGTTTTGGTAAACCAGACGGGTTGTTACGGCATCAATCTGGGCCGTATCGATTTTTACTTCGAAAGCGGAAAATCAAGCAATACTTCGCGCGTCATCTCGGTGTGATTTTTCGGTAGCCATCACGAATTCGTAGAACGTGTAGAACGCAAACGCGTTCAATCCCATCGCCATCGGACGGAAAATGGTCGGCGAGAATCCGGTAAGGTAAAATTTCTCTACAAATACGATGAAATGCAGCGCGCCGAAAAGGATCCCGCACTGCAAAAGCCAGGAATTCCGTCTACTGTCCTGCATCACATAATGCGAAAAAGCGATGCCGCAAATGAACGAAATCAGGATATTCTGGAAAATCAGCACGACAAAACTGTTCTCGGGAATGCCGTTCGTAATCATGAACAGGTAAAAATACACAAGCAGGAACGGAATCGTCGCGATGATGGCCGGGATGTAATCGTTTATTTTGAGCAATCGGATAATGTAGTAAAGCAACAGGATGCGATGCGCGAGAAAGACGACCAATCCGTAGAACAGCAAATCTTGGGAATCGGGAATGAAAAGCACATTCGTGATCAGCGACAACGTCATCACAATAAAAAACAAAGCGCTTCTCTTTCTGGACGTATTGAAATACAAAACCATGAGCATGGCCGGCATCAACGGCTTGAAAACGTATATCAACGGTTTATACGCATACAATTCGCACATGACTTCGGCTATCGCCACCGCAAAATAAAGCGCGGCGATGATCGTAATGCGGATATTTTCATGCCTGAAAACCATGAGCGGCTTATTAATCGGTTAGCTCGGGAGCGCGAACAGGCTTCTCCTCGCCTCTTTCGGCCATCAATACGAATTTACAAAGAATAAACTGACCCAATGCATACAGCGTCATCGACAACGGCTGAAAGATATTGAGATTCAGATAGTAAAGCCTTATCACGAAAAGGAATTGCGTAAAGGCGAACATCATGGTGCTGATGAGCAGCAACGTACTTTTGGCCTCCGACTGCAGGATGTAATTACCTACAGACAATCCGCCCAGGAACGAAATGAACAATCCTTGCATGATGAACATATACAGCCCGTCACCGATCGCATCGTGCGACACGTTGATCACATACAGGTAAATGAACACGAACGGAAGACTGCCCAGAAAAACCGGAATCCATCCCGGAAACCTTATGATGCGCAAAACCACGTAAATGATCAGCACGCGATAACCCAGAAACAGGTAAGCGCCCATCGCGACACTATCGAGCGAGCGCGTAATGAAAAAAAGATTCGCGACCCAACTGAAAGCCAGCGCGAGCAGGAATACGAAATTCACTTTTCGCGACGAGAACCAATACATGAGCACCAACAAAGGATTCATAAAAGGTTTGGTGGCCCAGATTAAAGGCAGGTCGTAGAAATATTCGGCGGCTATTTCTACTGCGGAAAGGCAACAATACGCCACGATAAAAAACTTCACAACAGCCGATCGCGTAATTCTCTCCATAATACCGTCGATTATCCAAGCATTATCATATTGCCAAACAGCACAAATACCTACTCAAATATAATCTAAATATTATGTTAATTCTTACGATAAATAAAATATTTTATGACAAAATAATAAGAAAAAATTTGTAACGCGATATCAATCGGAAGGAATTCCGGAGAAGGCGCGATAAGGAAGAAAACGACGTAGAAAATATCGGAAACGCAATTAAAAAGAGCTGTCATGGCCATATAAAACGACATATTCGAATTGCTTACATGGATGTGATAAGCCGACAAGCCAGCCTGTAGCGCGAGAATGAAGCCGTATATGATCACGGGGATTTCCAAAATCCTGTGCTTTTCGTCGAAAAAACTGATCAACGTAAAGGCCGCACCCACAATCAATCCGAAAACGAAAAGACCTACGGCAAGCCCTGATCGGCTGAAACGAAGCGCCTTGATATCCGAAATAATGAACCGAAGCAAAATCCCGTACGACAAAATATAGGGCACCATGATATAAATCGTCTCGTTCTCGAGTTCGAGCAAAACAATGGTGTCGCCAATGAATGTCAACAACAGGAAAACCCCGTACCACATATTGAACTTCGTCGTTTTCACCGACAGATAATAGAACAATATGGCCGGAATGACGATGGGCTTCGAGAAAATCAGCAGGTTTTCGCTATGAATGACCGTAGCGATGACCGCGAGAACGCAAGCGGTAAAATAGAGTATTATCGCCGGCTTCTCGGTTTTCATTCAAGCATTTTTTGGAATTCGGTTTCAGAAAGTATCTTGACGCCGAGCTTGGTCGCTTTTTCTAATTTGGCCGGTCCCATATTTTCGCCTGCGACGACGAAATCGGTTTTGGCAGAAATGGAACTTCCTATTTTTCCGCCGTTGTCTTCTATGGCGATTTTGATGCCATCGCGCGAGAAATGCTCGAAAACTCCCGAAACCACGAATGTCTTGCCTTCGAGTTTATTCGTTGCGTTCGGATTCACGCGCTCCACGGTTTCAAGTTGTACGCCGTAGTTCTTCAAACGCTCGACGATAAGGCTGTTTTCACCATTTTCGAAGAAAGCCACGACACTTTGGGCAATGCGCTCCCCGATTTCATCCACAAGGATCAAATCCATCAAGGACGCTTGTCGCAATGCCTCTATCGATTTGTAATGCTTGGCGAGCTTTTTGGCGACGGTTTCCCCGACGTATCGGATTCCCAATGCATACAATACGCGCTCAAACGGGATTTCCTTCGATTTTTCGATACCGTTTACGAGATTCTCGGCCGATTTTTGCGCCATGCGTTCCAACGGAATCACTTGATCCACGGTCAAATCATATAGATCGGCGTAATTCTGCACAAGACCATTGTTGTAAAGCAAAGCAACGGTCTCGCCACCCAAACCTTCAATATCCATGGCCTTACGCGAAATATAGTGTTGGATGCGTCCGATGATCTGAGGCGGACATCCGTAGAAATTCGGGCAATAATGCTGGGCTTCACCGGCGACCCGGATCAATTCGGTGTCGCATTCGGGACAATTCGACAGATATTTTACGGGTTGGGCATTTTGGGGCCTTTTACTCAAATCGACCGCTATGATTTTAGGGATGATTTCACCTCCTTTTTCCACAAACACTTCATCACCGATCCTGATGTCGAGTTTTTCGATCTGGTCGGCATTGTGCAAAGACGCGCGTTTCACGACCGTTCCCGCAAGCTGCACCGGTTCAAGGTTGGCAACAGGCGTGATCGCTCCCGTCCTGCCGACTTGATACGAGATCGAATTCAACCGCGTGGAAACCTGTTCGGCCTTGAATTTATATGCGATCGCCCAACGCGGAGCTTTCGCCGTATAACCAAGCTCTTCCTGATAATGCAGGTTGTTGACTTTGATCACGACACCATCGGTTTCATACGGCAAATGATGGCGATGCGTGTCCCAATAATCGAGGAATTCGAAAACCTCGTCTATATTTTTGGCGATCGCCGCTTCCTTCGGCACTTTGAAACCCCAGCGGCGCGCGGCTTCCAGTCCTTCGAAATGGGTTTTGAACGGCAATCGGTCGGCAAGCACGAAATACAGAAGGCAATCGAGCGGTCGTTTTGAAACTTCGGAACTATCCTGCAATTTCAAACTTCCCGAAGCCGTATTCCTCGGATTCGCATAAGGCGGCAATCCGATTTCGATAAGTTCCTGGTTCATTTTCTCGAATCCGGCGAGCGGTAAGATGATTTCTCCACGGATCTCGAACTTTTCGGGATAATCGCCTTTCAGACGCAAAGGCACCGAACGGATCGTTTTGATGTTCGTCGTGACGTTGTCGCCTTGGAATCCGTCACCTCGCGTAACGGCTTGTTTTAGTTTGCCGTTTTCGTAGGTGATGCTGATCGAAGCGCCGTCGAATTTGAGCTCGCACGTATACTCTACCGGAACATCGCCCAAAGCTCGACGGATTCGTCCTTCCCAATCGATGACATCCTCTTTCGAATACGAATTGTCTAGCGAATACATGCGGCGCTCATGGACCACGGTCTCGAAATTCTTCGTGAGTCCGCCGCCTACGCGATGCGTCGGGGAATTCTCGTCGAAAAATTCGGGGTGCTTTTCCTCGAGCTGCTGGAGTTCCTTGAGCTTTTGGTCGAACTCGTAATCGGAAATGGTCGGATTGTCGAGTACGTAATAATTATAGTTATGCTGCTCAAGCTCGTCGCGCAACGCCTTGATCTGTTCTTCGGTAGTCATAAAAAAGGAAATTTCAATCTGAACGACTAAAATAACCAATTTCGACTAGGATTCGATAATCTTTTTGAGCTCGTTGTAGAATCTTCCGTCGCTTAGGAACGCGCCTTGTTGGATCAATGCGAAAATGGACGGATTGCGCTCTTCGGCATACTCCCGTTTCCCTGTGCGGATTTCGATTTTGTCGGTAAACATGTTCTCGGACAGGAATTGCATCCCATCGTTGGACAGCAAGTCTACAGATTCGTCCAAAACCTGCAAAACAATCGAATGGATATGGGTTTCGCCACAATGGAAAAGGAATCCGTGTGATTTCGAAAAATGCTCGAGATATTCGGCTCGGTTGAGCACGCCTTCCCAGATCAGGTCGGAAAACACGTCGAGTTCCTGCTCGGCTACATGCGGCTGTTCCGATTTTATCTTATCCCATTCCTTTTTGTCGATCGATTGGGTCGCGAGGAAATTGATGAATTCCGGGTGAAGTTCTTCGAGTTGTTCTTTGGTAAGGCGGATGTATTTCATTTCTTGGATAATAGATGATAGACGGATAGATAATAGACGCTGTTGAGTAAAATACGAGTCTTCACTCTTGGACCAATCTATTGAAATCCAATTGAAAGGTAAAGCAAGACAAATCGATTGACAGGCAAAAATTAATTAATAAAACAGGCTTTCATTTTTAACGGAAAAGTCTATCATCTATTTGTCTATTATCTTTCGTCTCAAAAAAAAAACCTCCCCGTTTCCAGGAAGGTTTCATTATAAATCGAATATCGATTAAGCTTGTGCTTCAGCAACGATCTCGTAAGGAAGGTCTACGATCACATCGCGGTGCAAACGGATGCTGGCAGAATATTTACCAGTACGTTTTACGATACCTGAAGTGATGTATTTGCGGTCGATGTTCTGACCAGCCTTCTCAAGAGCTTCGGCGATGTCGGCGTTCGTAACAGATCCGAACAATTTCTCGCCTCCTGCTTTTGCAGAGATTTTGATGTCGAGCGCTTTCAAAGTTTCTGCCAACGATTTCGCGTCAGAAACCAATTTCGCTTCTTTGTGAGCTTTTTGCTTCAAGTTCTCAGCCAAAACTTTTTTAGCTGACGGAGTCGCCAATGAAGCGAAACCTTGCGGGATCAAAAAGTTACGTCCGTATCCAGGCTTAACTGTTACGATATCGTCTTTGAAACCCAAATTTTGAACGTCTTGTTTTAAGATCAATTCCATGTTGATGTCCTTGTTAGAGAAGTTAGGTTCCGATACCAGTCGGAAAACCAACAACTATGATTAATATTTAATGCTTTAGGCTTTATGCAATAAGCTTTAAGCCGTTTGATCTGTATAAATTAGGACTCCAAGCCTAAAGCTTAAAGCCTACTGCTTATAGCTTATTTCAACAAATCCGCCACGTATGGCATAAGGGCAAGGTGACGTGAACGCTTGATAGCGACAGACACTTTTCTTTGGTATTTCAATGAAGTACCTGTAAGACGACGCGGAAGGATTTTTCCTTGCTCGTTCACGAATTTCAACAAGAAATCCGGGTCTTTGTAGTCTACATATTTAATACCTGATTTTTTGAAACGGCAGTATTTCTTCTGCTTGTTCGTCTCGATGTTCAAAGGCGTAAGATATCTGATATCCCCGTCTTTTTTTCCTTTTGCTGATTGCTCTATGCTAGACATAATGATTAAGCGTTAGTAGTTGCTGCTGAATTTTTTTGTTTTGCTCTTCTTCTTTCTGCCCAAGAGATCGCGTGCTTGTCTAGAGTGATAGTAAGGAAACGCATAACGCGCTCGTCGCGACGGAACTCAGTTTCGAAAGGCAAAAGGATCTCTCCCGGTGCTTTGAATTCGAACAAATGGTAAAAACCACTTTTCTTGTGTTGGATTTCGTAAGCCAATTTTTTAAGGCCCCAATCCTCTTCAGCAACAAATTCAGCTCCTCTTGAAGTAAGGAAATCTTTGAACTTGCTCACTGTTTCCTTTACCTGAACGTCAGATAAAACGGGATTCAAAATGAAAACAGTTTCGTAATGATTCATAAATAAAAAGTTTGATTTATTAAAAATGTGCGCAAAAGTAATGATTAATTTTTAATATGCAAGCGAAAGACAACTTTATTCGGTAAAATGCAAAAAAATCCGATAAATGCTAGGTTAGTACGAAAAAACTATATATTTTCGCCTTACCAAATCTATAATAAATAAAGTTATGAAGTTAAATTGTGTCGTTGTAGATGACAGTTCGATCCAACGGATGATCATCGCAAAGTTAGTGAATAATCACCCAAACCTACACTTAGTGGGCGATTTTTCTAATGCAATTGAGGCTAAAAACTGTATGTCGGTCCACACGGTCGATCTTATCTTTCTTGATATAGAGATGCCCGTAATTTCCGGATTCGATTTTCTCGATGGGCTTAAAGTAAAACCGCAGATCATTTTCATCACCTCCAAAGCCGAATACGCGATGAAGGCATTCGATTATGACGCAACGGATTACCTTCAAAAACCTATCGCGCTCGACCGTTTCAACGCCTCTGTGAAACGCGCTATGGATTTCCATATGCTTAAACGTGAAAACCAAGAGGAAGAAGGAGAGCACATCTTCATCAAGTCCAACTTGAAGAAACTCAAGGTTTACACGAACAAAATCAAGTGGATTGAAGCATTCGGCGATTATGTAAAAGTAGTTACCGAAGAAGACAGCAACTTGGTACTTTCCACGATGAAATCGTTCGAGAAAGATCTTTCGAAAGACAAATTCATCCGGGTACACAAGTCGTACATCATCAATATTGACAAGGTAGAACGCTTCAACAGCAAATTTGCAGAGATCGGCGTTACCAAAATACCTTTGAGCCGCAACAAGAAAGACGATTTGATCCGTGCTTTGGCGATTGCGTAAAAGATTTCAGATAGTATGAAAGCCGTGAATTTTTATTCGCGGTTTTTTTTTGAATTGAAAGATTGAAAGATTCGGTCTTTCAATAAAAATCAACATTCACCACAACCTTGATCGCACGGAATTGCGCCACGGATTCAAAACTGTCCAAAATCTTGCGCACCGTCTTTTTCGTGCCCTGAAGCGGCTTATCCTGCGGGATCTTGACCATGATTGTTCGGATATATTCGTTGCGGATGCGCGAAACCGGCGGTTCTTCCGGCCCCAAAACCGGCATCTCCAAATTTTGCGACAACACCGAATACAGCCATTGCGCACCTTGCTTGAGTTTGTCGAAATCCCGGTGTTTCAACGTGAGCCTGATCAATTTGAAATACGGCGGATATTTGTAAATCTTGCGTTCATAAAGTTGCTCGGTAAACATGCCCAGATAATCGGAATCCGTGACCTGGCGGATGATATTGTGATACGGATTATAAGTCTGGATCACGACTTTACCTCTTTTTGACGAACGTCCTGCCCTACCCGAAACCTGCGTCATCATCTGATAACTTCTTTCGAACGCACGAAAATCGGGATGATACAGCATATTGTCGGCATTCATGATCCCGACGAGGCTTACATTGTCGAAATCAAGCCCTTTGGCCAACATCTGAGTCCCTACGAGAATATCAATTTCCCTTTCCTTGAAACTGTCGATTATCTTTTCGAACCCGAATTTACCTCGTGTAGTGTCCTGATCCATGCGGCCTACTTTCGCGTTCGGGAAAATATCCGTGAGTTCATGCTGGATTTGTTCCGTACCGAAACCCTTGGTCGTCAAATCGGTAGAATGACAAGCGTGACATTGCTTCGGAAACGCCATGGACGAACCGCAATAATGGCAGCGCAACTGATCTTTCGCTTTATGGTACGTCATGCTCACGTCGCATTGGGAACATTGAGGCACATGACCGCACGTAAGACATTCCACGACAGGAGAATAACCACGTCGATTTTGAAAAAGAATCACCTGTTCGCCATTGGACAACGCCTTGGCAATATGATCGCAAAGCGTATCGCTGAAATGCCCCGACATCTTCTTGCGGAAATATTTATCCTTCAAATCGACGATCTCGATCTCGGGAAGCAATACGTTTCCGTAGCGCTCGCTCAATTCAACATGCCCGTATTTTTGGTTTTGCGCATTGAAATACGTTTCGATCGAAGGCGTGGCCGAACCCAACAACGTTTTGGCACCGAACTGGTTGGCCAAAACTATCGCGGCATCCCGTGCATGGTAACGAGGCGCGGGATCAACCTGTTTGAACGTTTGTTCGTGCTCTTCGTCTACGATCACCAATCCCAAATCGTGGAACGGCAGGAACATGGCCGAACGCGCTCCGATGACCACTTGGGCTTTCTCGGAATTTCCAAGTATCTGGTTCCAAGTCTCTACGCGTTCGTTATTCGAATATTTAGAGTGATATACCGCGACCGTATTCCCGAAATGCGCCGCAAGACGAGCCACGAGTTGTGTGGTCAATGCGATTTCGGGCAACAAATAAAGCACTTGTTTACCCGAAGCGATGAATTCTTCTATGAGTTTGATGTACACTTCGGTCTTTCCGCTCGCGGTGATGCCATGCAACAACGTCACTTCTTTGTTTTCGAACGACTTGAGGATTTCGTCAAAAGCTTTTTGTTGAGCGGAGCTGAGTTGTAAATCGCGCTCTTCCAATCTATCTTCAAAATCGACGCGGTCGTGCTGCAAATGGTATTCCTCAAAGATGCCTTTATCGACCAAAGCCTTTACCGCGGCAGGCAATACATCGATACTTTCGACGAGTCTTTTTACCGAAATCGGTTTTTTGTCGACCGCCTTGATTTGAAAATACTGTAACACCAATTCTTTCTGTTTACTGGCGTTCTTCAAGATGTCCAATAGCTCCTGAAGGTTCTCTTCGCGCTCAAATTCCTGATGCAGACGGATGTAACGCACCAATTTCGGTTTATATGTTTCCGAAATCTCTTCCTGGAGCGAAATCACATTTTTGACCATCATTTTTCTCAAAACCGGAAAAATGTTCTTCTTGCCAAGTATCGCCATGATTTCGTGCACCTCAAGCGAACTCTGTTGCTGCAAGGCTTGATAAATCAGGAATTCATCGTCGGTAAGATCATTCGGATCGATCGAAAAATCGGTGTTTTGCCTGATAAGCGTCTCGCTTTCAAGAATCAACGCAGACGGCATCGCACTTCGGTACACATCGCCTATCGCACACATATAATACGAGGCGATCCAATTCCAATGTTTGAGTTGGTTTTCGGTGACAATCGGATTTTCGTCGAGAACTTGATGGATTTCGCGCGCTTCGTAAAGTTGCGGCGGATTTTCATGCGTCTCAACACTCAAAGCCGTGTAAATCTTGTTCTTCCCAAAAGGTACGGCAATGCGCATTCCCGCGCGTATCGTTGCGAATTCCTGTTCAGAAATGCGATACGTAAAGGTTTTGGCGAGATTTAGCGGAAGGATGACTTCGACGAAAAACGGCATTTACGGCTTGTAATTTTGAACCGTAAAGATAAGGATTGCCGATTTACAAATTGGAAGTGAACGACAGGTAATCTTCTCCGAACTGGTCTTTCAACAGAATGATCGCGTATGTGTACGAACCCTGGGTTTTGCGATGGTTCTGCATATCGTTCCCACAAATCTCATATGGCCCTTGCGGAAAAACAAAGGTTTTGTTGCGGTAATTGGCCTTGAAATGCGGCCCGATGTTCATCACGTCTACCGTTACCGAAGCGGTCGCGTTTTCGGCAAGCGATCCGATTTTTTGTCCTTCGACCTCTACTTTCATCAAGAAAGATCCGGTTCTGTTGACAACTTTGATTTCGACTTGTGAAAATACCGAAGCGCAAACGAATAAAAAAGCGAGTGTAATACGTTGTTTCATGTTGTAAAGATTGGTCGAAAAACCGAACAACAATGATGCCATTACTATTTCACGCGATACCAGTATTGCGTGCGCCCAATCAACGAAACCCCGATATAACCGCGCACTTTAAGTTTGTCGGCGCTTTCGAGCGTGATATAGCATTTGTAGAGTTTGCCGTGCTTGGGGTCGAGAATCTTGCCGTTGGTGTATTCGTCACCTTCTTTGGTAAGGCCTTTTATCACCGTCATCCCTATAATTGGCTTGTTCTTATCGGAACCCGAACAATTGACACAAGTCTTGTTCTTGTCTTTCGGATTGAGGATGTCGACGACCTTTCCGTAAATCTTGCCTCCGCTTTCGTAGATTTCGACAACCGAGATGGCTTTTCCGGTCTCATCGTCTATGGTCTTCCATTTCCCGACGACACCCTGATTGGGCACCGAAAAAGACATGACGGCAAATAACACGAGGATTGAGGCGAGTTTCTTCATGATTGGACGTTTTTGGCCGGAATAGCTTCAAAAATTCAGGAATCGAACAAGTGTTTCCGCTTGGCGCGATTCACGGCCGCATTGAGCTCGAAACCTAAAAGAAGCACGATGCAGTTAATCCAAATATAAAACATTAGCACCAATAATGTTCCGATAGATCCGTACAATTCGTTGTAACGCGAGAATTTAACTACCCAGATTCCAAAGAAATACGAGGCGATGATCACGAGAATCGTCGTGAAAATAGAGCCTATAGAAATGAACGCGCGTTTACCCGTGCGCTTGGTCCCGAATTTGAAAAGGATCGAAACCGTGAACAGGATCATCATCAAAAGGAAGATGTAACGCGTCACGACGAGAATCGGAATCGTATCGCTGAAAATATCGGACAGCTTTATCTTTTGCAGGAAGACCTCGAGCGTCACGATCGTCGCCACGGTAAAAAGCAACGTAATGACCATAATGATCGACATGCCCAAAGCGACGGCGTATTGCCTGATGAAACCGCGTTTTACGATTACGTGGTTGGACGTCTCGAATCCGCCGAGAATGGAGTTCAAACCGTTCGCGGCAAGAAAAATAGAAAGGATGACCCCGGTGGAAAGCAGTCCCGAATGCGAATTGTTCAGGATATCGTTGAGGATTTTGGAAACGGCATCGAACGTATTCGGCGGCACGTTTTGGGCCACGAACTGCATGAAATCCTGCTGGAAATTATCGATCGGGATATATGGGATGCAATTCAGGATAAACAGCGAAAACGGAAACAGCGCCATGAAAAAGCTGAACGAAATGGCCGCAGCGCGATACGTAAGCGCTCCTTCGGCAATCCCGACAAAGTAAATCTCGATCAGATCGTAAAGCGTAAGCCCTTGCAGCCAACGCAGTTCCACGCGTTTGGTGAGTCTTGCTATGTTGCGCAGGACGGGGATTTTCTCGATTTTGGCTTCTATTTCCTGGGACATATTTTAAGACGGTAGATAATAGACGGATAGATAATAGACCGTAGCGTAAAAGTCGGCTCCTAAAAAATGAATGCCTACAATACGTTCTGATCCTATCATTCCATCCTAAATCTTTTTTTCTAAACTTTATTTTTTGCAGTTATTTCATTTGATGACTTGAGCGTCTATTATCTATCCATCTATCATCCATTATCTCAATTATTCCGCCTTCAAACTCAAATCCATATTGTAAACCGAATGCGTCAAAGCGCCCGACGAAATATAATCGACGCCACATTCGGCATAATGGCGTATCGTTTTTTCATTGATGTTGCCCGATGATTCGGTAAGCGATTTGTCGCCTATCATCTTCACCGCCTCACGCGTGGTGTCGTAATCGAAATTGTCGAGCAGGATTCGGTACACGCCACCGGCTTCGAGAATTTGGGCGACTTCATCCAAATCACGTGCTTCAACGATGATCTTGAGGTCGAGATTGTTCTCTGTAAGATATTTTTTCGTTTTTTCGATGGCAAGCCCGATTCCGCCTGCAAAATCGATATGATTGTCTTTTAGCATTACCATGTCGTACAACGCGAAACGATGGTTTTCGCCTCCTCCTATCTTGACTGCCCATTTTTCGATCGCGCGGATTCCCGGAGTCGTTTTTCTCGTGTCGAGGATTTTGGTATTCGTGCCTTCAAGCAGATCGACGTATTGCTTCGTCTTTGTGGCGATGGCCGACATGCGCTGCATGGAATTGAGCACGAACCTTTCTGCTTTTAAGATCGATTGCGACCGACCCGAAACGCGGAATACGATATCGCCATGTTTGACCGGCGATCCGTCTTCTATCAACGTTTCGATCTGCATTTCGGGATCGACTTCGTTAAAAATCATCTTGGCGAACGCGACTCCCGCGATGATGCCGTTGTCTTTTACGAGCAGTTTCGCTTTGCCCATGGCGTCTTTCGGAATGCACGCAAGCGAGGAATGGTCGCCATCGCCAATGTCTTCACGAAGCGCGTTCTTGATGATGATCTGTAATTCTTGTTGGAATTGGGAGTCGGAAATCATGGTTGCATTTTGTGGTGCTAAAGTAACGAAAAGACACACAAGTTTTGGCTAACTTCGCAGAAAAACAAAGCTAAATGAACCTTAAAATCGTACGCACCACACCCGAAAATCCAGATTTCCAGAAGCTGATTTCACTACTCGATTCCGCATTGGCGATCAACAACGGAAACCAGAACGATTTTTTCGCTTCCCACAACAAAACCGACAATGTCAGGAATGCGATTGTGGCTTATTTAGATGAGATTCCCGTCGCGACAGGTGCGATCAAACCGTATTCCGAAGTCAAAATCGAAATCAAACGCATGTTCGTGCATCCGGATTTCAGGGGAAACGGTATCGCTTCTTGCGTACTCGACGAATTGGAAAACTGGGCGCGCGAACTCGGATTTCACGAAGCCATCCTTGAAACCGGAACGAAACAAACCGAAGCTTTAGGGCTTTATCCGAAAAAGGGTTACGAAATCACGCCTAACTATCCGCCATACGAAAACAGCGAAATGAGCGTGTGTATGTGCAAAAATCTGATTTCGTAATTTCGCGGCATGAACATCAAGCTGCTCGCCATCGGCAAGACCGACAACAAGGAACTCCAGAAACTCATAGACGAATACACTAAACGCTTGTCGTTCTATATCAAGTTCGACCTCGAGATCATCCAGGACATCAAGAATGCCAAGAATCTATCCGAAAGCCAGCAAAAGGAAAAGGAAGGCGAATTGATCCTGTCTAAAATCACCACTTCAGACCAATTGATACTGCTCGACGAAAACGGCAAAAGCTTTTCAAGCGTCGGTTTTTCCCAGGAGCTGCAAAAGAAAATGAATTCGGGCGTCAAGACCTTGGTGTTCGTAATCGGCGGCCCGTACGGCTTTTCGGATGCGGTTTACGCCAAGGCCAACGGCAAGATCTCGCTGTCGGCCATGACGTTCTCGCATCAAATGGTGCGTTTGTTCTTTATCGAACAGTTGTATCGCGGGTTCACGATCTTAAAAGGCGAACCGTACCATCATCAATAATCAATGTTTTACAAGTAGTTTCGAGGTTTGGAATTTCCCTTCGGATTCAATCCTTATCAGGTAAAGTCCGTTCGAAAGCGCCGAAACGTCCAATGTCGTACCGTTTAATTTTGGCGAAAGTCGGCTTCCGTTTGACGTGAAAAGCTCGACATCGTCAATCGTTTTTTCCCCGACGGAAAGATTCACGTTGCCCGAAGCCGGGTTCGGATACAACACAAATTCCGAAGAAACGACCGATGGCGTGCCCAAATACGGCGCATCCGAAAAGTAATAAATGCCTTCCACATCGAAATCGCGATTTGCAAGAACCGAAGTGGCCATCGGGATGTCGTTGTGGTCGAATCCGATATTTTTGAGGCGGACCGTTTGTCCTCCATCCACACTAAACGGAAAATGCTGAAATCCCGATTGGCTGACGTTAGCCACATACAAACCTTCCTGCGCAAACCCCGTCATCGTGGCGCGCACCAAAACGTACATGCGGTTGGCCGAATCGAAAGCCACTTCCACTACCCGATTCGGTTCCGTGCCCAAATTGATGCCGACCGAAACCCAGTTCTGGCCGTTCAACCTATAAATGGAATTGCCCGAAACGGCATACAGCACATCGGTCTTATCGATAAAAATGGCGCTTACGAGACCCGACGGATTGGACAACGTCGTCCATGAAGCTCCCGAATTGTTCGAGGCGAGCACCACATTTTGAGCCGTCATGTTCGATTTCCCGAGGATGTAATCGACGTTCATGCCCGAACGCACGGTTTCTATGCTCATCAATCCCGGATTTCCGGTCGGTTGGTACAAATCGTTCCAGGTTTGGCCGAAATCGGGCGAATGATCGACATCGGTCTGGATGCTGTGTTGGATCATCGAAATAGAGCCGTCGTTTCCGGCAAACATCTTTTGCGGGAACAAAATGTCGTAAACCGGAGCAAGAGGCGCCGTCGCATCCGAAGCGATCACATCCAAATCGCCTTGATTAGCGGTCTTTGCGATAAAATGCATGCCGCCGACGAGACATTGGCCGTCGTTGGTGCGCGCCATCGAAATCACGCGCGTACTTTCGAGTTCCTCAAAAAGCGTCTGCGAGCTCCAACTCAAATCGTCGAGTTTCAGTTTCGACAGGAAAGAAGTCGTGACCGAAGCGCTGTACAATTGACCGTCCGAAGAAACGCACATCAAATCGGGAAGCAAAGAAAGCCCGTTGTTTACCTGGTTCACCGAAAGCGTACTGGCCGAAATCTTATGCACGCCATTGACGCGAATGCCAGAAAACAAAGCCGATTGGTCGCCCGTCACGATAATCTCGTGCGATTTGGTATTCGCGCTTACCTGAGTCCACGAATTCGAATACGTGAAAACGCCTGCAGTCGTCGTCGCGAAAAGACGTCCGTTTTGCGCGTCGTAAGCGAGTTTTGAAACGCCGTTGTTTGCGGGCAATCCCGAAAGCAGCGTCCAGTTTTGACCGCCGTCGAGGCTTTTGTACACTTGGCCTTGACCGTTGAGTTCTTTTACCGAAGCGAAAACGACACTGCCATCGACCTCAAGATCGGTGACTTCAAGCCCCGCGAATGCGATCTGCGTCCATGAATTCAGGTTGCTGGTCCTGAAAATACCGTTGGCCGTGTTGGACAACACGTGGTTGGCTCCGAAAAAATGGAATCCCGTCGGATAAAAATTAAGCGTCGGCAAAGTAGAGAACGTATTCCCGTTGTTCGTAGAAAGCCACAAATTGTTCTGTATTTCGCCCGAAACCGGTCCGATCGTAGAAACAAGGACTGTCGTGCCGTTCAATCCGTAAGCCAGGATCAGCGCGCCGAAACCCGAATTTCCGCCGCCGCTCGTAAGGTTGTTGCTTTGCCAGCTCGCTCCCATATTGTCGGTAAACGCGATACCGCTCGATTGGGTGAGGCAAAAAACGCGGTTGCTCACCTTGGATGCTTTTATACTGCCGACGCCGTAAAACACAGGCACATCTGTAAACGGCAGCCACTCGTTTGAGCCGTTGTCGAGTTTGTAAATCCAGCGGTCGGCCGTTATGGCGTAAGCCGCATCGTTAGAAGCGTCCATCCATACGACCGCATTCGTGGTGTCGAAACCCGTGAGACGGTTCCATTGGTTTTGGGAAAATCCTTGAAAGGCAAAAAGCCCGACCAAAAAAAGTAAAGTGTTTTTCATAGTTCCGTTTTACACAAAGTAAGCGACTCCGATTTTTCCAAACCCAATTTTACAGGTGTTGAAAAGGTGTCACGACACAAAAAAGAACTAAATAACAGCGCATTACAACGTATTCAGGAAATCCGATAAGTTGTCTTCGAGCGAAAGACTGAGCTTTTTACGGATGCGGTAACGGCCCGATTTCACCGCATCGACCGACAAATTGAGCACGTTCGCCGTCTCTTTGAGCGAAAGCCGCAATTTGGTTAGCGAGCAAAGCCGAAGGTCGTTATTGGTCAAATCGGGCGCTATTTTCTTGAGAGCGGCGTAAAACCCTTTGTGCTGGTCTTCGAAATAATGGCTGAAGGTTTCACCGTCTCCGGTCAGATCGAGGTTGTCGATGATGTCCGATTTGAGATCCTGTACGTTCTGCTCTTCTTTGAACGTCTCGAATTTGGCTTCGATATCGGCTATGAGCTTGTTCCGATACTCCAATTTCTCGGCAAATTCGGCAATCTTGCGGTTTTTCTGGTCGAGCAGCAATTCGTTTATCTGGCGTTTGGCACGTTCTTTCCGGATGTAGAACCACGAACCGAAACTGATCAAGACAAACAAAGCGATACCGATTGCAAGGTTGCGCAACTGATTGGCCGACAACACGTCTTTTTCTAGTTTCAATTGCTGGATTTCGGATTCTTTCGAAATAAAATTGATGTTTTCCTGCGCTTTGGTGATCGCTTGCTGCACTTCCAAACTGCGCTTCTGCTCTTTCATGGCGAGCAATTCCTCGTAAATCGCACGAGCTTTCTCAGGCTGATGCGATTCGTGATAAGCTTGTGCAAGATCGTGAAGCAGCATTTCGGTTTGGATATAATCCGGAAAGCGCTTTTTGATGCGCTCGAAATCGGAAATGGCCTGGATAAATTTGCCACGAGCCAACGCCACTTTACCCAATCCGTGAAGGATTTCGGGATTTTCGGGTGCTTTCATGCGTTTGAAGACGGAATCGGCACGATGAAAGAAAACTTCGGATTTATCCAAGTTTCCTTCGCTTGAATAGAAATGTGCGAGATTCAGGAAAACCGTAGCCTTGACATTTTCATCGGCAATCGAATGCGAATCCTTGAGCAGCCTGAGGAACATCGCATCGGAATTCGTTTTTTTGGAAGCCGCGTAAAGGCTCGCGAGATTGTTGACCACGTTGGGCAAATGTTCGGTATCGCGGTTTTCGATCATACAATCGTATGCCTGTTGGAAATAATCGAGGCTTTTTTCGGGATTTCCCATCGCGTGCACCGTAAGCCCCATATTGTTGAGGATCACGCACAGGTAATTTTTCGATCTTGATAATTTCGACATCTCGATCGCTTTGTCGAAATACGCGAAAGCCGAATCGAATTGCTGCTTTTGCTGCCACGCCAACGCGATGTTGCTGTAGGCTTTCGTAACCTTGTCCTTATCTTTGAAAAATGGATTATTTAATTGTTTTCGGAAGAAATACAAAGCGGAATCGGGTTTTTCCATAAGCAGGAAAATGCGCGCTTTCGATCCGTAAGCCGATTGGATGCCTTTAACGTAATTGAGTTTTTGGCCCAGGCGCAACATTCGGTCGGCGTTCTGCATGGCACGCCCGTAATCGATGCTTTCATATGCATTAGCCAATTTGCCGTACATATTTACTTTGGCGGTATCGTCTTTTTGTTTGGAAAGTCGTTCCAAAAGCTTCGTCCTGTCTTGAGCGAAAGCCAGTGTCGAAAAAAACGCAAATGCGAGCAGAAACAGTTTCCTCATGATAGTTGGCCCACAAGACGTATGCACTCCATAGCTTCTTTCACGTCGTGCACACGCAAGATATTCGCTCCTTTAGACAACGCGATCGTATTTAAGACGGTAGTTCCGTTGAGCGCTTCTTCGGCTTTGGATTCCAGCAGTTTGTAAATCATCGACTTTCTTGAAATTCCGACCAATATAGGCAATTCGGCGATACGGAAATGTTCGAGTCCGTGCAGCAGTTCGTAATTCTGTGCAAGCGTTTTGGAAAACCCGAAACCGGGATCGATCACGATATCGTTTATACCCAACCGGCGCGCCTCGGAAATACGCACCGAAAAATAAAAAAGAATGTCTTTTACAAGGTCGTCGTATTCGGTGAACTGCTGCATGGTTTTGGGCTCGCCGCGCATGTGCATCATGATGTACGGCACTTGCAATTCGGCCACGGTTTTGAGCATTTCCGGATCGAGAAGGCCTGCCGAAATGTCGTTAATGATCGCCGCACCATTTTCGACACAGGCTTTGGCGACATTGCTCCGGAACGTATCGATCGACAGCAGCACATCTGGAAATTCCTTGAGCAAGGTTTCGATCGTCGGCACAAGTCGTTTTATTTCGTCTTCTTCCGAAACGAATTCGGCACCGGGGCGTGAGGAATATCCGCCTAAATCGATGAAGGTCGCGCCTTCCGAAAGCATTCGGTTTGCCTTTTCGAGAATCTCTGCATCGCTTTTGTACTTTCCGCCGTCGAAAAACGAATCGGGTGTGACGTTGAGGATTCCCATCACTTTGGGATGCGACAAATCGATAAGATCTCCTTTGCAGTTGATTGTCATTGAGTTATGTTTTTGTGCGGAATTTACGAACGGGATTGGCCCTATTTCCGTCCTCGATACAAATATTTTTCTATTTTTGGAACAATGCACACAAATATACAGCTAATGCCCAATACGTCTCAGGAATACGACCAAGTGATCGCTTCTTGCCGCTCGCTTTTCATCAACAAGATGACCGATTACGGCAGTGCCTGGCGCATTCTCAGACTGCCTTCGCTGACCGACCAGATTTTCATCAAAGCCCAAAGAATAAGGAGCTTACAGGAAAATTCGGTCCGTAAGGTCGATGAAGGCGAAGCGTCGGAATTCATCGGGATCATCAACTATTCTGTTATGGCGCTTATCCAGCTCGACCTTGGCGTGGCCGACCAACCCGACCTCGATACGGCAAAGGCGACCGAGCTTTACGATGCCAAAATCGCCGGGACGAAAGCGCTTATGGAGGCGAAAAACCACGATTACGGCGAAGCCTGGCGCGATATGCGCATCAGTTCGCTCACCGATTTGATTTTGCAGAAAATCCTTCGTGTGAAGCAGATCGAAGACAACAAAGGAAAGACGCTGGTTTCGGAAGGGATCGATGCGAATTACCAAGATATGATCAATTATGCGGTTTTCGCGTTGATCCACATGAACAGTTAATTTTTTTTTTGCCGCGGATTCGCGGATTTATCGAATTTTAAGTCCGTAATGCACGGCAAACCATACAAATGAAAAACTTCATCACTCAATTTTCAAGAATTTTCGTTGGACTTCTGTTCATCATTTCAGGACTTATCAAACTCAACGATCCCGTAGGTTTCGGATACAAACTCGAAGAATACTTCAGCGAACCCGTTCTCAATTTGCCTTTTCTCACTCCGCTTGCGTTGGCCCTTGCCGTTTTCCTCGTGATTTTCGAAGTGGTTCTGGGTATCATGCTGTTGCTTGGATACAAACCAAAATTTACCGTCTGGAGCCTTTTGCTGATGATCGTGTTCTTCACGTTTCTTACCTTCTATTCGGCTTATTTCAACAAAGTGACCGACTGCGGCTGTTTCGGCGATGCTTTGAAACTCACGCCTTGGCAATCGTTCACAAAAGACGTGGTGCTGTTGTTTTTCGTGCTGATCCTTTTCATCAACCAAAAACTCATCCGTCCTTTTTTGCCGAAAGGCTTGACCAACGGGCTGGTTTATCTGAGCGTCGTCCTTTGCGGATTCATGGCGTATTGGGTTTTGAACCATTTGCCGCTCAAGGACTTCCGCGCTTATAAAGTGGGCAATAACATCCAGAAAGGCATGGAATTTCCGGAAGGCGCCGAAAGGGCCAAAATCGAGATGATTTTCGTGTACGAAGTAAATGGCGTGAAAAAGCAATTCGGCGAAAAAGATTTGATGAACCTTCCGGCGAACGCCAAATTCGTGGAGCGTATCGACAATGTGATTTCGCAAGGTTATGTGCCGCCGATCCACGATTTCACTATGGAAAAAGACGGTTCCGACTACAAGGACGAATTGCTTTTGGAGCCGAAACTATTGATGTTCGTGGCATACGACCTCAAAAAATCAAGCGATGAAGGTATGGCCGAACTCGAAAAAATCGCCCAGCAAGCCAAATCCAAAGGCTATAAAGTGATCATGATGACGGCTGGTTTAGAGGATGAAATCGCCAACGCGAAGAAAAAATACGGTCATACATTCGATTATTATTTTTGCGATGCGACGACTTTGAAGACGATAGAACGCGCCAATCCGAGCCTTATCGTACTGCATAAGGGCACGATTGCCCAAAAATTGCACTGGAAAGACGCCGGAAAGCTGATTCTTGACTAACTTCGTAAATACCAAACAAATACAGCCCTCATATGTTTAAGGAAGAACGAGCCAAATCTTATCGCGGAATCGCCATCTGCATCGGGATTTTTGTCCTTGGCCAGATATTACTCAATTGGATTTCCCCTATGGAAGACCCGATTCTAGGCAACACCTTCTATATCATTGCAGGCAATCTGCTTATGGCCTGTTCGATTATCGGAATCGGGCTGATCGTGCGCTATCTGTACCGCCTCAAAAAGAAGGAACGCCGCAAAAAAGCGGGATCACGCGTGGTTTTCCTCGATGATGAAAAAAAATCGAGGCGCGCTTCCTATTCGGAAACGAAAAAATAATCCAAGCGTAACTTTCACGAAAAATAACGGTTTCCGTACCCAAAAATATTACCGTTTCTTTGGGAAACTTTGTATTTTAGCGACGTTACCTTTGCGTGTTTTACACGAAAATCAAGAAAAATGAAAAAGCTGTTTCTAGTTTTGGCATTGGCAGGGATCGTGATCTACTCTAATGCCCAAAAATCTGAATTCTCCAAACAAAGCCTGTCTGAACCGCTCGCCACTTTGAACGACCAGACAAGCACGCTTAACGATATATTGGCCAAACACAAAGGCAAAACCCTGATCATCGAGGTTTGGGCATCGTGGTGTGGTGATTGTGTCAAAGCTATGCCGAAACTCAAGGCGTTGCAAGCCAACCATCCCGAAGCCGATTACGTGTTCATCTCTATGGACAAGGCTAAAGATAAATGGGAAGCGGGTATCCAAAAACACCAACTTCAAGGCGATCATTACTGGGCTACCGACGGCATGAAAGGCAAGTTCGGGCAAGCGATAGACCTGGATTGGATCCCGAGATACATCATCATAGATGAAAAAGGAAAAATCGTCACGTATCGCGCCATCGAGACCGACTTCGACAAAATGGAGGAAACCCTTAATCAACTGAAATCATAATGAGACAAAAAATTGTTGCCGGCAACTGGAAAATGCACAAGAATGCCGAAGAGACCGAAGACCTGCTCAACGCATTGATCGATAAATTGCCGACAGACGTAGAAGCCCAATTCATCGTCGCCCCTACTTTCGTGAACCTGGCCTCGGCCGTACAACATCTGGAATTCACGAACATCTCTGTCGCAGCGCAAAACATGCATCAGGCCGAAGCCGGTGCGTTTACAGGCGAAATCTCGGCAGACATGCTCAAAAGCGTAGGCGTGGAAACGGTAATACTCGGGCATTCGGAACGACGCAGCTATTTCGGGGAAACCGACAGTCTCATTGCAGATAAGACCACGACGGCACTGAAACACGACATGACCGTGATTTTTTGTTTCGGAGAAGAATTGAAAGACCGCAAAGACGGCAAACACTTCAACATCGTCGAAAACCAATTGCGCGACGGATTGTTCCATGTGCAAGCCAAAGACTGGGAGCGTATCGTATTGGCGTACGAACCGGTTTGGGCTATAGGAACGGGCGAAACGGCAACTCCCGAACAAGCGCAGGAAATGCACCAGTTCATACGCGATGTCGTTCGAAACCAATTCGGAAATAACGTGGCCGATGATGTTTCTATCCTTTACGGAGGCAGCGTCAAGCCTGAAAACGCAAAAGAAATCTTTTCAAAACCAGACGTTGACGGAGGTCTTATCGGGGGTGCTTCCCTGAAAGCCGACGATTTCGCAGCCATAGCATCCGCAATATGACATGAGAAAGGCCGTCGCGTTTTTTAGTTTGATCGTTTTAAGTGTTTCAAGTTATTGTTGTATAGGCAACAAGGCCGAAACCGATGACACGCAACACTTGCTCTCGAGCGAGGAAAAACGCCACGGCCTTTACCATTACCACCAACGCACCAAATTCAACAGTGAAAAGGCGAAAAAGCTGTTCGAGAAAGCAAAAAGCCTTAGTGAAAAAGGCGATTTCATCCGTGCCAAAAAACTTTTCCACGAATCGTTGAAAATTGAGCCCGAAAATGCGATGGTCCTCACTTGTTTGGGGAATTTAGCGTATGCTTCGGGGAATTTCAACGATGCCGTCGGATATTACAACCGTTCGCATATCGTTTCGGATTCCATCCATCTCAACGCGGGCGTACACTTGGGCCGCAGTTACTACCTCAATGGGGAATACGACAAGTGCATCATCATTTCCAAGTATACTTTGGCGCAAACCACAGACGAAAAGACATATTACATGGCCTACTACAACATGACAAAAGCGCAAATCAAACAAGGGAATTGCGATGCGGCCGAAAAAAGTTTCAAGAAAGCCAAGCCCGTAATCCACCAGTTTTCGAGCTTTAAGACGCGTATCCATGCGCTGGAACACGAACTGTCATCTTGTAAGGATCAGTAATTTAACTTTTTCTTTTATACTTTTGGTAAGGTATTGGCGTTTAGGTTGCCGTCCCTAAAATCTGAAAATGAAACATTTACTTGCGCTTGCTTTGGCATTCTTGTGCAATTTTGCCTTCGCGCAAACCGACACCCAATTGCGCTACACCTCGAGTTCCCGACAATTCTTTATGTGGAATGAGAAAACCCAATCGTATGAACTCAAGGACAACGAAGAAGAACATTCGTTGATCGACATCCGCGAACAGGTCAACAAGAACAGCGGCTATGCCGTGATTTGTATGACCGATGACGGAAAGACGCGGCTTTTCCACGGCAACATCACCGGATACACCAAGTCTGAAAACGGCGAAAGTACGTGGTCGTTGCGCTCCAAAATCCTCAAAAGCCGCATCGTGCTTAACGTGGAAAAGAAAACGCTCACCTATTCGTATGAAGCGAACGATGAGCGTTATATGAAGATTTTTGTGTTTAAACTCGAATTCCCCGAGTAATTTATTCTTAATTATTTATTCGTCCCGTTGGGAATAAAAAATGAATAATGACAATAAATAATAATCAGATTCCCATTTCGACCTGAAAGCGAACGTACCAGTTGTTGCGCTGCGTCCCGTCGATATAATCCAGAATATCGTACGTAAGTTCGCCTTGCAACTTGAACGTATGCTCCCAAATGTACTTGGTCAGACCGAATGAAAACTCCTTTTGTTTAGGCGTTAACGAAAAAATCTCGTCGTTCGGCTTGAGTGTCGAGAAACGTCCGATAAGCTCGTAATTCGACGGGAAAAGATAACTCAACTGGTAATCGAAACCGTGTCCGGTGTACACATATTGGATATCGGTCGCGTCTTCGGGATTCACCGTGATCGGATCTTTTGGCGTGACGCGCTGCATATACGCTGCCATAGCCGCCCATCCGTTATATTTGAACATGGCGTCGAGCAAAAGCGTTTTCATCGTGCGTTGTTCGAAAAGATCTTCTCCCAATTGTCCGCCTGTACGTCTGGCCTGGTTGTTTTGTTGGTAAGCTCCCGAAAACATAAGCTTCGGTTTTTTCTCGCGCATCAGATCGCCTTCGAAGTAACTACCGTCTTTGGTGAAAGCGCCAAGCGGGAAAATTTCGGCTTTTCCGGTAAGCGCAACGCCGTCGTCGGCATTTCCGGTCACGTTTCGGCCTTCGCCTGTAGAAATCGCGCCTTTGAAATTGTACGAGAATTTTTCTTTGTATTCGTTAAGGTGATGTACCTGGAACCCGAAATCGCGGTCGATCGTGAACCTCGCGTTGTTGATCGAACGGTCGGTGAGCTGCAAGCCTCCCGAAGAATTCACGCGCTGGCGGTTACCCGGAAGTTTGGTTTGCCCGAAACTGATGTTCCAGCTCGCATTCGGACGATAATACACTACCGCATCGCGAATGATATTGAGGTTTTCGCCTTCGCGGATTTCGCCCGTATCACCTGGCGCGAACGACAATTGGATCGCATACAGGAATTTCGGATTCCCCACGTATCCGTCAAAACGCAAACGCAAACGTCTGATTTGACCATCGTATGCCGGATCCTGGTCTTCGTTGTCGTAATACGTGACGCGATTCTGGATCCTGAAACGGATATTGAGTTGGAAAATACTGTCGGGAGACGTAAGCCCGACGCCTTTTCCGAAGTTGTAATACGGAAGCGTCGAAAGTTTGAGGTCGTTGTCGTTGTCGGTACGTCCGACCTTGATTTGGGCCGAAACCGACAATCCGACGAAAATCAGGAACAAGCAGGTAATTTTCTTCATGTTACGCAATTGTTATTTGAAGGTAAATTCGAGGCAAAACTAATGTTAATTGCAAATCTTAATATTATGCTAATGTTACCATTGCCGAAATTTAATGTTAGCCGAATAGACATTTAAGACCTGTAGCGGTTCCAAATACCCGAAGGCCTTCTTCCTTATTTTGTTGTATTAATGGCTATCTTTGCAAAAAATTTCCGCATGTCAAATATTTATCTCGGATACCATTTTTCGGTAGAGCCGAAAGAACCGGGATCCGAAATCCTCGTGGCCGAACTTGGCGAAAAACCCTTCGAATCGTTCATAGAAACCGAAAACGGCGTAACCGCTTACATCAAGAAAGAACATTGGACCGAAGATATTCTCGACGATCTGTTCATTCTCAAATCGGAAGAATTCAAAGTCGATTATACGATCGAGGAAATCGACCAGGTGAACTGGAACGAAGAATGGGAAAAGCATTTCGAGCCGATCGATGTTGATGGTAGATGCCACGTTCGCGCACCTTTCCACGCGAAGACATCGGCCGAATTCGACATCGTCATCGAACCCAAAATGAGTTTCGGGACGGGCCACCACGAAACTACGCACATGATGATCCAACATTTGCTCGAAACCGAGGTCAAAAACCTCAAAACGCTCGATATGGGTTGCGGAACGGCGATTTTGGCTATTCTTGCCGAAATGAAAGGCGCACAACCGATCGATGCGATCGACATCGACAATTGGTGTTACCTGAATTCCATCGAAAACGCCGAAAGGAACGGCTGCAAACACATTTCTGTTTACGAAGGAGACGCGGCGCTGATCGAAGGGAAATCATACGATCTGATCATCGCCAACATCAACCGTAATATTTTGCTCAACGACATGCAGCAATATGTGGAATGCCTGAACAAGGACGGCATTCTTTTATTGAGTGGATTTTACGAAGAAGACATTGCGGCAATCGATGAAAGCTGTACGTCCAAAGGCCTTACCTACGTTAAAAAATTCTCGCGAAATAATTGGGTCTCACTAAAATATGTAAATTAGTTTTCGCGTTAGACCAAGTCCTAAACCTACTGAAATGAGTACGAAAGAAAAGATATTGGAAGAAGTCGTCCTTGAGGAGGCGATTTACAACCAGAATGAGATCGTGATGTACAACGACGACGTGAACACCTTCGACCACGTCATCGACACTTTGATACGCGTATGCAACCATACGGCCGAACAAGCGGAACAATGCTCGCTGATCGTCCATTACAACGGGAAATGTACCGTAAAAACCGGTCCATACGATGAACTCAAGCCGCAATGCACCCAACTTTTGGAAGCGGGCTTAAGCGCCGAAATATTCTAAACGAAAAAACCCTTAGCGAATACTAAGGGTTTTGTTTTTTTGAGCTTGTATTTATTTTTTGCGGAACACCAACGTCACGGTAAAGTCAAGTCCGCCGTTTTGCGTGGTTGAGGAATAACGCAATTCTCCGTCAGTCAACTTGGTGATCGTGTAGGTTTGTGGGTTTTCGCCGTTTTCCTGAACGGTCAATACGTCGCCTTCTTTCGCATAATTCCCGTCATCGACAGATTCGGTACAAACGTCGTCCTGATTCTGGAAAAGCACAACGTCGCGATAGCTGCCGTCCGCAAGGAATTCTTGGTAGTCCTTGTCACATCCAGGCTCGTTCCCTTGGTAATTCTGTGAAATCGGATTTTGCCCTTCCACTTGGGTTATCGTCTTGAAATAATCCCATTTGCCTACGATTGAAGCTCCCGGGCCGTCATCGCTTCCACACGAATTGGCAAGAAATCCAAGCGCGATGGCCAATGAAACAACTGTCAATTTCGTCTTGTTCATATGTGTCAATTTTAGGTTTGATCCAAAAATATTAGAAAAATATCGGGCTTTTGCTTAAACGTACGAAAAGTTAGCCACTATTTATTAACGCGGATTTTGCCAGTTATTGTCGGAAACCTTTTCTTATTTTTGGACAACATCTAAAAATCAAACCTTAAAATGAGACAATTTTTAAACACTTCGGCATTCCTGATAGCTGCGATTTTGGGAATGTCGGCCTGTTCCAGCGATAGCGGATCGGGTAACGGCGACGACGGACCTGCCGCAGTCGCTCCTACAAACCTGACCGTCACGTATGAAATCGTGGGGCAGGACAGCGCGCATCCGAACGGAGACGGTTCGGGCATGGTCAATTTAACCGCGACGGCCCAAAACGCGACCAGTTACAGTTTTACGTTTCCGGGAGGCGAGAACCAAACGGCCACAGACGGGACGACAAGCCGCCAATTCAAGCTGTTCGGTACGAATACGTACGCAATTACCGTAAAAGCTTTCGGCCAGGGCAACACTTCGATTACTACGAGCACTGGCGTTACCGTAAATTACCAGCCGACTTTGGTATGGTTTGAAGAATTTGATACTCCGGGCGCGCCCGACAATTCAAAATGGACGCTCGAAACCGGCAACAACAACGGCTGGGGAAACAACGAAGCCCAATATTACACGACCGATCTTGAGAATGCCGTGGTAGAAAACGGCGTGCTCAAAATCACCGCGAAAAAAGAAGACACGAACGGATTCCAATATTCTTCGGCGAGAATGAAATCGGAAAACAAGTTCGAGTTCACATACGGCAAAATCGAGGCGCGTGCCAAATTGCCATCGGGAGCCGGAACATGGCCTGCCATTTGGATGTTGGGCGAGAATTATGCATCGGCGGGATGGCCGGGTTGCGGCGAAATCGACATCATGGAACATGTGGGCAACCAACAGAATACGGTTCACGGTAGTTTGCATTATCCCGGGCATTCCGGAGGAAATGCAAACACGAACCACACGACGGTACCGACGGCTTCTACCGAATTTCACATTTACTCTTGCGAATGGACGTCGCAAAGCATCAAGTTTTTTGTAGACGGCGTACAGTTCCATTCGGTGTTCAATACGTCCGACATACCTTTCAACCACGATTTTTTCCTGATCCTGAACCAAGCCATTGGCGGGAATTTTGGAGGTGCGATCGACCCTAACTTCACCCAATCCACTTTAGAAATCGATTATATCAGAGTTTACCAATAAAGGCATCAGGACATGAAAAAAATTATCGCATTATTGCTCGCTTCATCGGCCTTGATGGCCCAAAAAACCAACAAGAAACTGGTTTGGGAAGAGAATTTCGACGGAAAAACGCTAAACGAAAAAGCCTGGAATTATGAAACCGGAGCCGGCGGTTGGGGCAACCACGAACGCCAAACGTACGACAAGACCAGCCATACAATTGCCGACGGAAAACTTACGATTACCGTGAAAAAGGACGGTGACCATTATTCGTCTACGCGCATCACGACCAAAGGAAAAAAGGAATTCCAGTACGGATATATGGAAGCGCGCGTCAAACTTCCGGTCGGACACGGGATTTGGCCGGCATTCTGGATGCTCGGGTCGAACATTTCCGAAAAGGGCTGGCCTAAAGGTGGCGAAATCGACATTATGGAATACATCGGGCGCGAACCGCACATGGCGTACACAACCGTCCATACCCAAGATACGCATGGTGCGCATGCAAGCTCTAAAAAAACCGAATTTCCCGACATCGAGAACGGCTATCACTTGTTCGCGTGCGACTGGAACAAGGACCGCATCATCTTTTTTGTAGACGACAAACCCGTTTATACCTATTCGCCAGAGAACAAAACCGAAGGCAATTGGCCGTTCGACCAACCGTTTTTCTTTATCATCAATTGCGCTGTCGGTGGAGATTTTGGCGGACCTGAGGTAGATGACAAGATTTTCCCTCAGCAGTATGTGGTCGACTATGTCAAGGTTTATCAATAGACGCTACGCCAAAGATACGCCTGCGGGCTCTAGATAGCAAGACTAAAAAAACCGCTTCTTTTACGGGAAGCGGTTTTTCTATTATATCAAATGACTGCCTAGCAATCTTTAGCGAAGCATGTTTCAGTGGGGTAATTTATCCTTGATCACTCCATAAATGAAAGTGCCGATCAAAGCGCCTGCCAATACGAAAATCAACGGCCAGAAACCCGCTCCGATCAAAATGAAAATCGGACCCGGGCAAGAACCTGCGAGCGCCCATCCGAGACCGAAAATCAATCCACCGATCCAATAGCGCGCCGAACCGGGTTCTTTGTCGGGAACGTTGATGATTTCGCCTTTTATGTCTTTGAGTTTTTTGCGTTTGATGATTTGGATGCCGACCAATCCCGTGGCAACCGCAACCCCGATGATGCCGTACATGTGGAACGACTGGAATTGGAACATTTCGTAAATGCGGTACCAGGAAACCGCTTCGGATTTGGTTAAGACGATTCCGAAAACGAATCCGACAAGGAGATATTTTAGTGCTTTCATTTTTTGGCTTTAGGCTGTAAGCTATAGGCTTGGCTGCTGTGGTTAAATCAAATATTTGTTTTTTTTGGAACGACAGGCTTAAAACCCATATTATCTGGATTAGTCGCTTTCAAGATTTTGGTTAAAGCCCTAAAAAATCAGCGGAAGGATGAAATGCGCCATGATCAATCCGCCGACGAAAAATCCGATGACGGCTTTGAGCGACGGCAATTGCAGGTTGCTCAATCCGGTGATCGCGTGACCCGATGTACAGCCGCCGGCATATCGGCTTCCGAAACCGATAAGAACGCCGCCGATCACGAGTGTGAAAACCATTTTAGGCGATTGCATGGCCTCGGCACTGAAAATAGCGTCGGGCATCAATTTGCCTTGAGGCGCGTCGATTCCCATTGTGGAAAGCTGTTCGATCGTCGTCGGGTTGATGTCGACATTATTCGGTGACGACATATAATGCACGGCTACGAATCCGCCTATCATCGCACCCAAAATCACGACCAGGTTCCACTTTTGCGATTTCCAGTCGAATGCGAAAAACGGAACGTACTTCCCTGCTCCGACAATCGAACAGATCGATCGAAGGTTGGACGACATTCCGAACGTCTTGCCGAACCAAATCAGGCACAACATTACCATTCCGATCAAAAAGCCGCTTACATACCACGGCCAGGTCTCAAAAATTGCTTCCATAAAAACGATTTGGCGCAAAGGTAAACATTCGGGCGGTATCGGTCATTTAAAATAAATCCTACCTTTGGCGAAAATTTTCGGAATGAAGAAATTCGCCATAGAAATCAAATGGGCAGTACTCATCACGCTTGCGATCATCGCTTCGGCCATTGTCGAAAAAGAGATGGGACTGTACGAAAAACCCGATTTCAGCTATTACGTCTTATCGACTTTGTGCTTCGCTCCTATTGGCCTTTTGTGCTACGTTTTGTTTTATCGCGAAAAGAAAAAAACGTATTTCAACGGCCAAATGACGTGGCGTCAGGGATTTTTCGCAGGCATGATGCTAACGGCCATCATCGCGGTTCTGGTACCGATCCAAAAGAACGCAATCCATCGCGTGATCGCTCCCGAACTTTTCGAAAATACGATCGCGCAAATGACGGCAAACGGCAAACGCACCAAAGCCGAAGCCGAAGAATTGATGAATTTGTCGTCGAGCATCTATAACGGCATACAACTTGTGTTGTCGTCGGGTGTCGTGGCATCGGCCGCTTTGTCGATGCTTTTCAGGACCAAAACCAAATAACATGAGAAAACTGATCTTTATCCCGATGTTGCTGTTGCTTTTCACCAATTGCGTGAGTACCAAAGACACCATCATGAACATCAACGACAGCGCGCCGGCTCCTAAATTGAAAGGCGATGCGTTCGAAGTGACCGAATTCAGCACCGATCCGAAATACGGTTACGATCCCGATTATCCGATCAACGTCTTTTACAAAACCTCGAAAAACGAGACCATAAACGCCGAGCGTTATTTGCGCGCTTTATCGGGTCCGAACGGGGAAAAACTGTTCTTCAAGAAAGTGGACAGCTGTTGTCCTTTTACTTCGACGCATTCCGATATGGGCGCGGGTTTCATCGACATTTACGAATTGACTTGGGTCGGACAGGGAAAACGCGTGCGGCTTTACATCAATAGCTACGCTAAAGGCGAGATCAAAGTGCCGATGGGCCTCGGATTGAAGAAATAACTATCATTCGTTACAGTAATGTTAAAAATAACAAGGCGCTAAAATCACAGCGCCTTTTTTGTACGTATCTTTGTGCAACTTTTAAAAATCCTGATGAATCTACAGAACATACCCAATATCAAGCATTTGGACAGTGATAACTTCTTCGTTTTGGCTGGCCCATGTGCGATCGAGGGAGAAGAAATGGCGATGCGAATTGCCGAAACCCTTGTAGGAATTACCGACAGGCTTCAAATCCCTTACGTTTTCAAAGGCTCGTTCAAAAAAGCCAATCGCTCTAGAATCGACAGTTTCTCTGGAATCGGCGACGAGAAAGCCTTAAAAATCCTTAGAAAAGTCTCTGAAACGTTCAACGTCCCGACGATAACCGACATCCACACGAACGAAGATGCGGCCATGGCTGCCCAATATGTAGACGTGTTGCAAATCCCTGCGTTTTTGGTACGCCAAACCGACCTTGTCGTTGCGGCCGCCAATACCGGAAAGACCGTCAATCTCAAAAAAGGCCAGTTCATGAGCCCGGAAAGCATGAAGCACGCGGTCCAAAAAGTGCTTGACTGCCACAACGAAAACGTGATGGTCACCGACAGAGGAACCATGTTCGGCTATCAAGACATGATCGTCGATTACCGCGGCATTCCTACGATGAAACAATTCGCGACGACGGTTCTCGATGTGACGCACTCGTTGCAGCAACCGAACCAAACGGCGGGTGTGACAGGCGGACGTCCAGACATGATCGAAACGGTCGCAAAAGCCGGAATTGCGGTTGGAGTCGACGGGATTTTCATCGAAACGCATTTCGATCCCGCTAATGCCAAAAGCGATGGCGCGAACATGCTGCATTTGGATTATTTCGAAGACCTGATGAGGAAACTGGTCGCCATCCGCAAAACGATAAACGCTTTCTGATTTATTTACCAAACAAACAGTAACCTTGAGAAAACTTTTTTTTCTGATGCTGGCGATATTGCTGTGCCCAGAATATGACTTTGCACAAACGACAGATAGCTCGATTTCAAACACATCCGCTACTGCAACTGCACCTGCCACCGAATACTACACGGCCCACAACAAAGGCAAGTTCTTTATTTTTTGGGGCGGAAACCGCGACAGTTTCTCGGAATCGGACATCCGTTTTCACGGAAAAGACTACGACTTCACGATTTACGACGTGAAAGCACACGATAAGCCGAAAGGCGTACATGTCGATTACATCAACCCGACGCGTATGACGATCCCGCAGACGAATTTCAGGATCGGATATTACTTCCATGACAAATGGAACGCTTCGATCGGTGTCGACCACATGAAATATGTGATGACGCAAAACCAGCTCGTGAACATGACCGGCCATATCGACGGGCACGAACCTTTCAACGGTACGTATCACAACGATCCTATGTACATGACCGAGGACTTCCTCAAATTCGAGCACACCGACGGTTTGAACTTCATCAGTGCCGAATTGACGCGTGTGGACGACATCACCAAATATTTCCACGTAAACACCGATTGGATCCAGTTGAACACGCTGGTCGGCTTTGGCGGCGGATTTTTGTATCCGAAGACCAACACGACGCTTATGGGCATGCAACGCCACGACAATTTCCATATTTCGGGTTGGGGTGCCGACGTGAAGGCCGGATTGAACCTGACTTTCCTCAAGTATTTCTTCATCCAGTCTGAAGTGAAGGCCGGTTATATCGATATGCCGGACATCCGCACCACGTACAACGGCTCGGACCGCGCTTCGCAGCATTTCAATTTCCTCGAAAGGACGTTTGTCGTCGGAGGAATATTCCACATATAAAAAAGCGCCTTTCGGGGCGCTTCTTTATTTTATGCCGTTTGTGATTTAGTGCAGTTCGCGAACCGTTATCTGGTTCTCGCCTTCATTGTTTTTCCAATAATCACCTACGACGTGAATTTTGTCGCCTTTCTTGACTTCCTTGTATTGGGAATGGTCTTTTAGGTTCGAATGACTTACCGTTACGAAATAGTTTTCTTTTGAAGCGGTTTCGATCTTGGCCGTATAGCCGTCTTTTCCGAAGTTGATTTCGGATACGGTTCCTTCTACCGATTCGGTTTTCATCGCGGGCTCGGCCACTTTGTCGATCGTATCCTGATGCGGCTCACGGATTTTTACGACTTCGGTGCCGTCTTCCTTGATTTCTACTTTCTTATGTGTTTCGCAAGAGGAGAAAGCGATTACCGCCGACAGCATCGCGAGGTTCTGTATATTCGTTTTCAAAGCATTCATTTTTTGGGGATTTTAGTTGTGACAATTTACGCAGACCACCATGATTTTCCAAAACATAACGTTAATAAAATCGTGGCCGGGATTAAATTATCGTAAATTAGGATGAACTAAAAACCCGTATCATGAAAAAACTCCTGTTCAGTCTGTTGGTGGCGATGGCGTTCACTTTCGCGTCCCAGGCACAGACCACGACCCAAAAGACCAAAGTCGAGAAAAAAGGTGCTACGACCAAAGTTGAGAAAAAGACTACTGTCACCACTAAAGACGGCAAAACTGTGACTTCTCAAGGCGTCGTCCTTAAAAAAGATGGCACGCCAGACAAGCGCTACAAACAGAAAGTCCACGTCAAAAAAGACGGCACTCCAGACAAACGATACAAGGAGAACAAAAAATAAGCGCTGCGATTGCAGCGTTTTTCATTTCCTAATCATATGGCGCTTTTTCCTACATTTTGATGTCCAAGCTTGCACTTCATCGAAAACTGAAGCGTACTTTCCTGAGTTCCATCGCGCTTTGCTATTTTAGTAAAGCCATTCAATAAACTTTTAGTAGGGTTTAAAAATAAAGGGTTTGCACAATTTGTACAAACCCTTTGGCTTTTTATGAAATCGGACGAATTAGTGACCGCCGCCTTCGATTCTTCCTAAAGTAATTCCTTGAGCTTTCAAGATGCTCGGCACTCTCCAAGCATAGAACGCGAGATATGCGAAACACACGACACCTACTATGTAGCTTGTCTTGATGTCTACGGCATCCGCTACAAGACCTTGTGCCATACTGATCCAGCCACCGCCCATAATCATCATGATCAGGAAGTTACTGCCTTGGTTCGTGCTTTTGCCTAATCCGCTGATCGCAAGCGCGAAAATACACGGCCACAGCGTCGAACAGAACAACCCGACACTTGTAATCGCGTAGACCGAAACCATTCCGCTGGTTGCCATTCCCGTGAAAAGTGCGACAATACCAAGAACCGAGAAAATCAGTAACATTCGCGCAGGATTTCCTTTAGACAAAATATCCGCAACGATCATCACAATGATAATCACGGCATATACATAGAATGGAGACAAATCGTGTTTCATGATTGCGTTAACGCCCAAGAATACACCGAATGCCAAATATGGAGCGACAATTTTAAGTACTTTTTGTGTACTTGGATTACTTGTGAACGCTTCGACCGCGCCCGTCCAACGACCGATCATCAAACTCGCCCAATAAAGCGAAACGTAAGGCGCGACGTCTTTCGTGAGGAATCCCAAATCTTTTTCAAGGTAAGCCGGCATATTCGAAGCAGTAGAAACCTCGACGCCGACGTAAACGAAAATCGCGATCATTCCCATAACCAATTGCGGATAAGTCAACGCCGAACGCAATTTGTTTCCGGAATCCGACACCACTTCTTCTTCCACTTCCGGTTGATTTGGCAGCGAAGACATCTTAAGCATTGCCGCAACAAGCAAGAAAGCCGCTCCAAGAATCAAGTATGGTGTTTTCACGTCTTCGATGTTCACGGTCGTATTTCCTGAATCCGGAGAACCGAAAAGCGCAAAACTTACAAGCAAAGGCCCGATAGTCGTACCGAAGTTGTTCACTCCACCGGCAAGAGTCAAACGCTGAGAACCTGTATTCGATGGTCCGAGCGCGATCGCAAGCGGGTTGGCCACGGTCTGCTGAAGCGAAAATCCGAGTCCGACGATGAACAATCCGCTAAGCATCAACGGAAACGAGCCCGTATTGGCCGCAGGATAGAACAAAAGCGTACCAAGTGCCGAAATCACGAGCCCAAGCGCAAGCGAATTCTTGTAACCCAAACGGTTCACGATGTCGCTTTTCATCGCATACGAAATGCCCAGATAAATCAGCGAGCCGACCGTATACGAAATGTAAAATGCCAACGAAACGAGCTGGCTCTGCACTTGAGTGAGGTCAAAAGCCTTTTTGAAAACGGGAATCAGGATGTCGTTGCTCGCCGCGACGAATCCCCAGAAAAAGAATACGGTCACCAGCGGTATGAACTGGCCCCATTTGGTTTGTGTTCCGGAACTCATAGTTAAGGATTAAGGGTTTAAAGGTTTGTTATTGTTAATATTATTACCTCATTTTTAATAGGTTCGCAGTTTCGAGGCATAAAATTTCATAAATATCATTTTTAAATGGCGAATCCACAAGATACAAGTAGGCAAGTTATCAACGAAATCGATTTCAAAAGCCCAATTAAAACGTTTTCGCAGGTTTTTAGTCGGATTTCGAATCGACTTCGCCTCTACTCGGCCAATTCGAATTTCGCGTTCAGGTCGGCTGTAGAACTTCCGCCTACAAAAACACTGAAATCACCTGCTTCGGCCGAGAATTTCATATCGAGTCCGTAAAATCGTAAATCGTCCGAAGTCAATTCGAAAGAAACGGTCTTCTTCTCGCCTTTCTTGAGCGCGACTTTCTGGAAACCTTTGAGTTCACGCACCGGACGCGTCACCGATCCGACCTCGTCTTTCACATACAATTGCACCGTTTCCACACCATCGTAATTTCCGGTATTCGAAACCGTCACCGAAATCGCAAGTTTTTGACCGAATCCGATCTTGTTAGACGACAATTTCAAATCTGAATAGGCGAACGTCGTATAACTCAAGCCATATCCGAACGGGTACAAAGCCGAATTGTCGACATCGAGATAACGCGACTTGAAGCGCTGTTCGGGATCTTTCGGCCCCAAATACGGGCGTCCCGTGTTTTTCGCATTGTAATACAACGGCAATTGCCCGACATTCCTCGGGAAAGAAACCGGCAGTTTCGCGCTCGGGTTGTTCTGTCCGAAAAGTGTTTGCGCAATCGCGTCGCCTCCTCGCGTTCCCGTCCACCAGGTTTCGAGGATGGCGTCGATATTTTGGTCTTCCCATGAAAGTGTGAGCGGACGTCCATTCATCAAAACCAGAACTATGGGCTTTCCAAGTTTTTTGAGTTCCATGAGGAATTCCTTCTGGATTCCGGGCAAATCGAGGTTTGTACGTGAAGCCGCTTCTCCGGACATGTTTTCGAGTTCGCCCATCACGGCTACGATAACGTCGGCGTTTTTGGCATTGTCGAGCGCTTGTTGCAAGCCGTCGCGCTTGTTTCCTTCGATTTCGACACCTTTATCGAATGTTACTTTAGCTGAATTGCCGAGCAATTTCTGTACGCCTTCCTTCACGCTCACAGCATAACCCTGACGATCGCCAAGTGCGGCCCACGATCCTATGATATGGTAATCGTCTTCGCACAGAGGCCCGACGAACGCGATTTTCTGTTCTTTTTTAAGCGGGAGCACATTTCTGTCGTTCTTCAACAGTACGATCGATTTTTTGGCGACTTCCAAACTTGCTTCCAAAAATTCCGGTTTGTAGATCGTTTCTTTTTCGCGTTTGGCGTCTGAATAGCGGTACGGATCTTCGAACAATCCCAAATCGTATTTCACGTCGAGCACGCGTTTACATGCGTCGTTTATCGTTTCTATCGATACTTTTCCTTCATCGTACGATTTCTTCAAAGTCGTCATGAACGTAGCACCGACCATGTCCATATCGAGACCGGCATTGATCGCGAGTTGGGCCGCGTCCTGGTCGTTTTTGGCGAATCCGTGCGCGATCATTTCGTTGACGCCCGTGTAATCGGAAACGACCATTCCGTCGAAATTCCATTCGCCTTTAAGGATATTTCTCAAAAGATGTTTGTTCGCCGTAGACGGAACGCCCGAAATCTCATTGAACGACGCCATGAACGTTTTCACGCCCGCTTCGGTCGCAGCTTTGAATGGCGGCAGATACGTTTCGCGCAAGACCCGTTCGCTCATGTCGACCGTGTTGTAATCGCGACCCGATTCGGCCGCACCGTAAGCCGCGAAATGTTTGGCGCACGCAAGTACGGTGTTGGCTTTCGAAAAATCGGAGCCTTGAAAACCGCGTACGTTGGCTTTTGCCATCTGGATTCCCAAATAGGTGTCTTCGCCCGAACCTTCGGAAATGCGTCCCCAACGGGCGTCGCGCGCAATGTCGACCATGGGCGCGAACGTCCAATGCACGCCGGCCGACGAAGCTTCAGCGGCAGCAACTTTTGCCGCCAATTCCACAGCCGACGGATCGAAACTCGACGCCATTGCCAAATTGATCGGGAAAATCGTCTTATAACCGTGAATCACATCGAATCCGAACAACAACGGAATCTTGAGACGCGAATTTTTCATGTTGATTTCCTGGATCTTGCGCGTGTTTTCGGCTCCGTACGCATTGAGCACAGAACCGACTTTACCTTGCTCGATGCGCGTGATGTAGTTTTCGCCTTGCTTCGGACCGGTTATTGTGCCGTCTGAGGAAAATTGCACGAGTTGGTAGATTTTTTCGTCTACGGTCATTTTGGCCATGAGTTCGGAGACGAATTCAGCTTTGGGCTTGATTTTCTTTTGTCCGAAACCGATGAAACCGATTAGAAGGACACTTACGGAGATGCAAAACCTGTTTTGAAGAATAGATTTCAATTTCATGATTTTTTATTTTTAAAACGATAAGGGAGTTAAGAAAATTAAGTTGCTGTGCACAAAATCTTAACTTCCTCAACTCCCTTAATGGTTCAAATTATTTGACTGTTATTTCGTCAACTCGAAATCGACTTTCATGTCGGCGTTCGAATTCGTCCCAACGAAAGCCTGGAAAGCACCCGGTTCGGCCACGAATTGCAGATCGGAATTGTAGAATTTCAAATCTTCTGCAGACAGATTGAACGTCACCGTCTTCTTCTCGCCTTTTTTAAGGAACGTTTTGTTGAAACCTTTAAGCTCGCGGACCGGACGCGTCACCGAACCTACAAGGTCGCGGATGTACAACTGCACGACTTCGGCACCGTCGTAATTCCCCGAATTGGTCACATCGACCGAAACCGTGAATGTATCGTTCATGCCGACTTTGTTCGACGATATTTTCAGATTCGAATACTCGAACTTCGTGTAGCTCAAACCAAATCCGAACGGGAATAACGGCTCGTTGCGTTCGTCTATATAATTGGAACGGAATTTCTCGAATTTACCTTCTTTGTTCGACAACGGACGGCCTGTATTTTTGGCACTGTAAAAAATGGGCACCTGACCGACGCTTCTCGGGAAAGAGGTTGTCAACTTACCCGACGGATTGACTGCTCCGAACAACACATCCGAAATCGCATATCCTGATTCTGAACCCGAAAACCAAACGTCGAGGATAGCGGTAGCCGATTTTTCCTCATCGACCAAAGCCAACGGACGACCATTGAAAAGCACTACAACCACAGGCTTACCCGTCTTGACCAACGCCTGAAGCAAGTCTTTTTGGGCTTGTGGTATTTCGATATTGGTGCGGCTTGAGCTTTCTCCGCTCATTTCGGCAGATTCACCGATGGCGGCTACGATCACGTCGGCTTGGCCTGCAATATCCAAGGCTTCCTTGAGCAGGACTTCAGGTGAACGGCTGTCGCGATGAAGCGTTTTGCCGAACATCGTGGCATTTTCTTCGAACTTGGCGTCGTAATCGAGGTTGCTTCCTTTGGCATACAGGATTTTGGCCGAATTCCCGGCAACGGCTTTCATTCCCGCCAAAAGCGAAATGTTATCGTTCATGCGTCCGGCGACGCTCCAGGTTCCGCCCATGTTTTCTTTCGCGTCGGCTAACGGTCCGATCAAAGCGATCGTTCCTGATTTTTTCAACGGAAGCGTTTGCTTGTCGTTTTTGAGCAATACCATCGATTCTGCGGCTATCTTGCGTGCGATATCACGGTTCGATTTGGTAAAGATTTCAGTTTTGGCGCGATCGAGGTTGCAATATTTATACGGGTCTTCGAACAATCCGAGGTCGTATTTCGCTTCGAGAATCAACCTACAGGCATTGTCTATTTGCGCCATCGTGACCTTACCTTCATCGAGCGATTTTTTCAACGTAGTAAGAAAGCCTTCACCTACCATATCCATCTCTACTCCGGCGGTCAAGGCCAAAGCCGAAACGGTTTGCAAATCGCCCATTCCGTGTTCAATCATTTCAGGAATTCCCGTAAAATCGGTGACGACAAAGCCTTTAAAACCCCATTGCTTGCGCAAAACGTCGGTCAAGAGCCATTTGTTTCCGGTTGCGGGAATTCCGTCGATTTCGTTGAAAGAAGCCATTGCAGAGCCGGCTCCCGCATCGAAAGCGGCTTTGTACGGCGGGAAATATTCGTTGTACATACGGATGTGGCTCATGTCGGTCGTGTTGTAATCACGTCCAGCTTCGGCGGCTCCGTATAATGCAAAGTGCTTCACGCACGACATCATGGTCGTTCCGGTCGAATAATCTTTTCCTTGATAACCTCGCACCATGGCTTCGGCTATGCGGCTTCCGAGGTAAGCATCTTCTCCGGAACCCTCGGCGATTCGTCCCCAACGCGCGTCTCTGCAAATGTCGACCATTGGCGAAAACGTCCAGTTAATACCGTCGGCCGTGGCTTCGCGAGCGGCGATCTGTGCGCTTTTTTCGATGGCGGCCATGTCCCAACTGCACGACAATCCGAGCGGAATCGGGAAAACGGTTTCGTATCCGTGGATTACATCCATACCGAAAATCATCGGGATGTGCAGTCGGCTTTTTTCTACGGCCAGTTTCTGTACATCGCGGATCTTGGCGACCGTCTTGATATTGAACAAGCCGCCGACTTTGCCTTCCTCGATTTTTTTGGCAATGTCCCAGCTGTTGGATTGTCCTGTGGTGATGTCGCCCGAAGTCGGTAAATTGAGTTGTCCGATTTTTTCGTCGAGCGTCATTTTGGACATGAGCTCCGATACGAATTCGGCTCTTGGTTTAATCGTCGTTTTCGTCGCTTTCTTTTTCTGAGGATAAGCCGTGACGGCCACCAGAAGCGAAAGTGCGATCAGTTGTCTTTTCATTATGTGTGTCTTTTTTGATTTTTATAAGGCGTGAATGCAAAAGTAGATAAAGGCCGGATCAAAACTGCTTCCAAGGTTCCCTCAGTGGTTCCGACCGAGGAAACCGTTGAAAACAGAAATCAATAAAACTAACCCAAGCCTTTCGACTTAAAACTTATACTTACCCGAGTGGAACCCGAGCTTCAGCAATCCGGAGCGCACTTCGGGAGCGTTCATGAACAGTTTCCACAGCAATCCGGTGCGATAGTTTTCAATCATGGCGACCATCGGACCTTGATCGATGGCCAGATATTGTTTGGCGGATGCCTTGTTTTGGCAGCTTATGGCGTCGTAAAACCCGGCAACTCCCCACGATTCCTCGTTGTGGTTTTCGTAAAAGTTGTGCATGGCGGCAATCGATTCTTTCGGCAAGTACACGATTGAACTTACGGCCGCTGTAGGCGAAATGACGCCGTGGTCGTTGCTTGGCATATGGGCGTTGTAGCCGACGCGTTTTTTGGAATCGTAACCGATCGTTCCTTCGGCGTTTATCGAATACGATGCGGTCAATCCCCAATAATCCGGGCCATAGCATTTGAATTTCTTCGGATTCTTTACGCAGTATTCGTAATCGATCTTGACCTGATTGTAATTCACATCCCAATAATTCGCGTATTTGTCGGACAATTGGTTCGGATCCAATCCTACATAGGAATAATGTGCCCAGAAAAGCGGACCTCCGAAATCTTGGGCGCCGTTGTGTTTGAGCAGTAACGGCAGTCCGTACATTTTTTTGTCGGTCACGATTTTGCCTTTGCGCGCCCAACAATCGTGGTACACCGACGCGTCGATCGAATGATTTGGCGAAGAAGCCGCCAGCACGTAAGTAATCATCGTTTCATTATAACCTTCGAGCGGAAAATTCATTTCCCAATTGTACTTGGGCGACCAATGCCAATAGAGTTTTTGCTCTTTGTTGGTATACCAGTTGAAGTCGACACCTTTCCAAAGCGCGTCGTATTTTAAGGCAAGTGCTTTTTCACGTGCATTTCCGTCCTTAAAGAATTCGCGTACGCAGATGATGCCTTCGCACAGGAAAGCGGTCTCTACCAAATCGCCTCCGTTGTCTTTCAATCCGAAAGGCACGACTTTACCGTTGTTTCCGTTGATCCAATGCGGCCATGCGCCGTGGAAACGGTCGGCCTTCTCAAGAAAGGAAGCGATTTTTTCCAAACGCGTAAGCCCTTCTTCGCGCGTGACGTATTTCTGGTTTATTCCGGCCAGGATAGACATAAGCCCAAAGCCAGAGCCTCCGGTGGCTATGATGTGGGAATCGTTTTCGGGATAATATCCGTCGGGGAAAAATCGCTCGCGCGCCAATCCGGAGTTGGGTTCGGCATAATCCCAAAAATATTTGAACGTTTGTTTTTCGACCAAATCGACAAGCTCGTCGTCTGTAAGCTTTTCAACGTGTTCGTTTGACTTCTCATCCGAAACAGTTTGCGTTTTACCAGAGCAGCAGGCCAGAAATATCAAAAGAAATCCTATCGTGTGCTTCATGGCTCAGATTCCGTATTTAGATGAGTGAAAACCCAATGTCTGTAGCCCTTGACGCACTTCGGGAGCGTTCATGAACAGCGACCAAAGCAGTCCGGTGCGGTAGTTTTCGATCATGACGATTTCGGGTCCTTGATCGATGGCCAAATATCTTGGGGCGGTCCAATTGAAATGCTTGCTGTGCGCGTCATAAAAACCAGCCGGCCCCCAAAGTTGTGTGCCGTAGTTTTCGTAGAAATTGCGCATTGCCGCCATAGATTGGGTCGGCGTATAAACAATCGAACTAATGGCAGCCGTAGGTGAAATCACACCTTTATCGTTACTTGGCATGTGGGCGTCGTAGCCGATAGTACCGTCGTTGTTTCTGCTATATGATGCGGTCAATCCCCAATAATTGGCGCCATATCCGTTGTATTGGTTCGGATTGGCCACGCAATAATTGTAATGGATCATGCTGTGGTTGTAGTTCACGTCCCAATAATTCGCGTATTGGTCATTGAGTTGGTTTGGATCCAATCCCAAATAGGAATAATGCGCCCAAAAAAGCGGACCGCTGCTGGCTTCGGCCCCGTTGTGTTTCAAAATCAACGGAAATCCGAAATAACTCGCCGAAGAGGTAATTTGCCCGCTCCTTCCCCAACCTTGGTGATAAGGTTCGGCCGTGATGCCATGCGTTGGAGACGATGCCGCTAGCACATAAGTGATCAGGCATTCGTTGTAACCTTGTAGCGGAAAGTTCATTTGCCAGCCGTAATTAGGCGACCAATGCCAGTACAATACGTTTTGTCCGTTTCTGTACCAATCCCAATCGATGCCTTTCCAAAGGTTGTCGTATTTAGTCGCCAAAGCTTGTTCTTCGGCTGTCCCGTTCTTGAAAAATTCGCGAACCGTTATCATTCCTGAAGCCAGGAAAGCGGTTTCTACCAAGTCGCCTCCGTTGTCCATCGTCCCGAAAGGGATCACATCTCCGTTGGTTCCGTTCATCCAGTGCGGCCATGCACCGTGAAAGCGGTCGGCGGTATTCAAAAAATCGGCAATCTGGTTGAGCCTTGCCAAGCCCTGAGTTCTTGTAATGTAGTTTTGGTTGATGCCGGCCAGGATAGCCATAAGCCCAAAGCCCGATCCTCCGGTAGTGACGATGTTCTGATCGTACGATGGGTCGGACGGAATGTAACGTTCGCGCGCCATTCCTGAATTCGCTTCGGCATAATCCCAAAAATACTTGAAAGTTTGTTTCTCGACCAAATCCAAAAGCTGAGCGTCCGTGAGCGGTGTCCCGGGATTTGTAGGCTCGGTTGGAGATTGGCCGGAAGGCGCATCGGATGAAGAGCAACTCAAGAAAGTCGCTACAAGGATGCAGAAAAATTTATTCATGTCGTGTTGTTGATAGAAAAAAAGGCCCCATTCTAAAATTGGGATATTAGAACAGGGCCCAAAACAAATTAATGAATGCTATTAATAACCGGTATTCTGCTCGAGAACACCGTTACTCAATTGGATGGCGTCGTTAGGAATCGGGAAAACCTCGTTCTTGCCTGCCTGGAATCCAAGTGGTCCGAACACTTCTGTACCACGCCCTTGACGTACCACGTCGAAATAACGGTCGATGCTCTCCATTGCCAATTCGGAGCGTCTTTCTCTCCAGATGGCCTGACGGATAGCGGCTTGGTCGGCAGAATCGAAATCGTCGAGACCAGCGCGGTTTCTCACGCGGTTCAACGACTCAAGTGCCTGAGACGTATTTCCGGACTCGTTCGCGGCTTCGGCGTTGATAAGCAACACTTCGGCAAAACGCATCAAACGTACATTCTGCTCTGAACCTTCTGAACAACCAGGTCCGATCTGGCCTGAAGGCACGTACGATTTTTGGTTGTACATAGGATTATCACCTTCGAGCGGAATGAAATCCCCTTCAGGGGTCGTTTCTCCACGGAAAACAATCGTAGCGTCACGACGAACGTCGCCTGCCTCGAAAGAATCGGCAAGATTCTGCGAAGGAACGTTGAAGCCCCAACCCAACAATCCGCGTACACCTTGGGTTTGTGAATACTGGGAATTTGAAATATCGCAGTTACCCGCAACGTAAGAAGCCTGAGATTCGAAAACAGATTCGATACTGTTCTCGTTGGCAATGCGGAAAACGCTGTTGTAATCTGGCAAGAGGTCATACCCCATACCCATGACTTCGTTAGACAACGTCAACGCTTGACTCCAGTTTTGTTGGTAGAGATACAATTTGGCCAAATAACTCTTAGCGGCTCCGGAAGTAGCTCTTCCCTTATCTGCTCCCGAATAAGTTGGCGGCAGGTTTTGGGCCGCGAACTGCAGGTCTGCGATAATGAAAGCGTAAACCTCTTCTTTCGTGTTTCGCGGGATGTTATAGTTGCCATCGGCAGGAAGACCGTCGTAAATCGGCACGCCTCCGAACGCCCTTACCAAATACCAATAGTGGAATGCTCTCAGGAAACGCGCCTCGGCGATGAGACGGTTCTTAAGGGTTTCATCCATAGAAATCGCAGGAACTTTGGTGATGACCTGGTTGCAACGGTTCACGCCGTTCCATTGGCCTCTCCACCAAGAATCGATCTGGACTTGGGTTTTGGTGAACGTAAAGTTGTTGTAATCGTTAAAGAACGAAGCGTCACCAACAGAACTCCCTTTTTCTGCATCGTCTGAAGCGATAGAGAAAATGAACGACGGGAAAGCGGAAACTTCCCATGAGCGCAAGTTCGCATAAATGGCATTTGTTCCTTCTATCGCGTCTGCTTCTGTTTGAAAGAAGTTTTCGGCGGGAATGGAATCTTCCTTGTCGAAATCCAGATAATCGTCATTACACGACGTCAGGGAAATCGCAAGTGCGGAAAATAATATTAATGTCTTTTTCATAATTTTTAGAAATTTAGATTCAATCCAAAACTGTACACAGCCGACAATGGATATACGTTGTTGTCTATACCTGCGTTCTCAATGGACTGGTTCCCCAGCTCAGGAGAGAATCCGTTATACTTGAAAGAAGTAACAGGATTTTGGGCACTTAGGTAAAACCGAAGCCTGTCTATTTTGATGCGGTCCAAAAACGACTGTGGCAAAGTATATCCTAAAGTTATATTACGAATACGGAAATAATCGGCACTTTCTACATAGAATGAACTTGGACGCGATGTCTGCTGGTCTGTATTAGGCGCTTGATATGAATTGGATGGATTTGTAGGACTCCAGTGGTTGTCCACGAAATCCTGATCCCAGTTTTCGTTTCCGAAACGCGTATTCCTGTTGAAGTTATAAATTTCGCTTCCGGCCTGTCCTTGGAATTCCATTGCAAAATCTACGTTAGCATACCCAAGATTAAAACCGAAACCGTATGTGATGTCTGGAATCGGGCTTCCAAGGAACTTCTTGTCGTTGTCGTCAATCACGCCATCGGCATTTTGGTCCTTGAAATAGAATCCGCCTACGGGAACTCCGAATTCGGCTGCTTCTTCGGCATTTTGAGCTACACCTGCAACCTGGAAACCATAATATGAACCAATTTCCTGACCTACTTCCCATCTTTTGATGGTGTTACCGAACAAGCCAGGTCCCGTATTCAGGAACGAACCGCCGAGTACTTCGGTAATCTCATTGTCGATAGTGGTCAGGTTACCATAAATGCCATAGGTAAATTTATCACCGATCTTATCGTTCCAGCGAACGTCGAACTCAAATCCTTTGTTCACGAACGTTCCGGCATTTGTATAGAAAGACGAGCCTAATCCGGCCTGAGAAGGAATAGAAACACTGAAAACGGCATCTTTGGTTTCCCTGTTATAGTAGCCTGCTTCTACGGAAAGGCGATTTTTAAGCGATCTCAGTTCAAGTCCGAAATCAGCCTCGGTAACCACTTCCCAATCAATTGTCGGATCCACCAATTGTGTAATTGAGGTAGCGTTCGAGATGATGGCTGGCGTACCAAAAGCTACGCCGCCAGGAATGGTTGTCGCGGTTTCGTCAAATTGGCGTGTAATCGAAGCATTGCCCAATCGTCCCCAACTTCCTTTGAGTTTTAAGAAATCAAGCCCTGAATTTGCCATGAAACCTTCTTTGGAAATAATCCATCCGAGCCCTACCGAAGGGAATGTAGCCGTTTTTTGGTCGCCGTCAAAATTATAGGCAGAGGCTCCGTCACGTCTTACCGTCGCACTCAAAAGATACTTGTCGTCAAAGGCATAGTTCAACCTGCCGAAGTATGACTGATACCTCACTTTATCTCCCGTTGAAGTAACATCGGCGCCCGTCGTACTGTTGCTGAGGTAAAGCGAAGAATCGTCACCAAAAAAAGGCACATTGAGCTTGCTTCCCGTGAACGTGAACGATCTATCCTGCTGACGGCTGTAACCTCCTAACAATGTGAAGCGATGCTTGCCGATCTCGCGATCGTAGGTAAGCGTATTTTCCCAAAGCACACTTTCGGTCTCGACGGCAGTATTGGTAAGCTTGCTTGGCTGCAAAGTACCAGTAAACGAAGTGAATTCGGGAGTATAGGTGTAGCTGAAAACATCAGAAACGTCGCGGGAATAACTCATTTTAAATGTAAGGCCCTTAATTATGTCATATTCACCGTAACCCGACATTAAGGTACGAGTACCTTTGCTTTTTCCGCGGAAGAGATCAAGGGTTTGACGCGGATTTTGATTCCCCGCATCGCCCAGGGCTGCTTCAATTGCAGGATCGTCAAGGTGACCGTAGCTACCGTCCGCATTGTAAACCGGGATAACCGGAGGCGCAGCAATTGCTCGGTAAATAGGGTTGGCCGCGTCGTTACTGTTCGACTTCGAGTAAGCGATGTTCGTTCCGATACGAAATTTGTCGGTAACATGGAAAAGACCGTTAAATCGCGTCGAAATTCTCTTGTAATCGTCTCCGGAACTGATTCCTTTACCCGCATCGAGAATACCTTCCTGAGTGAAATATCCCAAACCTAGATTATACTGGGCTTTAGCCGAACCTCCTGAAATGCTTAGATTGTGCGTTTGGGTAAATGATTGTTTTTTAAGTACTTCATCCAGCCAATCTGTATTAACACCGTTAAAGTCGGCCAAGTTTAGCTGATTATCCGGATTTGTATTTCCTTCGTAAGCGAGTTTTTCGTTAAACAAACGCACATAATCGGCCGAATTGGCCATGTCCGGAACATCCGTAGGAGTTGAGAAGCCCACATTTGTGTCATACTGCAGCTTGATACGTTCCTCGCCTTTCTTACCCAATTTGGTTTTGATCACGATAACGCCGTTCGACGCACGGATACCATAAATAGCCGAACTCGAAGCGTCCTTTAAAAGACTCATCGATTCGACATCATTAGGATTGAGATATGAAATGTCTTTAGTCAACACACCATCCACTACATACAAAGGAGTACTGCCTGCAATACTGCCAATTCCCCTAATGGCTATTCCAGGCGCTTCTCCTGGTTTTCCTCCATTGGTGACAACTACTCCCGCAACCTTACCCTGAATAGAACTAATCGGATTCGCATTTGGCCGATCCCGTAATTCCTTTTCGTTTACTACCGCAATCGCACCGGTAATGTCGGCTTTGCGCTGTGTGCCGTACCCGACAACGACAACTTCATCGAGAGCCGTAGCCGAAACCGCCATTTTGATGCTCATGCCCTCGGCAGCAGCCACCGTTTGCTCGAGGTAGCCGATAAACGAGAATTTCAACGCATCGCCAGTTTTGGCATTTACTGCAAAATTACCGTCTATATCGGTAACGGTAGAGCCACCCGATGTCGTATTATTGATACTGACGCCGGGTAGAGGAAGACCGTTTTCATCGACGACCTTACCCCTGATCGCTTGGGCATTGGCAAATGCAGGAAGCATGAGCAATGCCAAACAGCAGAAAATAAAATTTCTCATATTTATTTGTTAAAAGTTAGCAGGACTAATTTAGGTATTTCAAACGTTATAGTTGTCAACACAAGCTCACTACACTACTACATCAATTTGTTAAAATAAATTGATAAAATATTGATTTACAGTAAATTAATATTGTTAAATCTTTACCATTACTTGCTAACAATGATGTAGCGTTGATGTATGGGGAAATCCCAAAAAACAAAGCCTAAAAATGTGAAATAAACAATTGCCGTGCGCTTAAATTTCGAGCATGAATTTAGAAATGCTCTCCTCAGCCGCCAATCCGAGTTTTTTGCGAAGGCGATAGCGGTGAAGTTCTACCCCGCGGAACGAGATATTCATAAGAGGCGCGATCTCTTTAGACGACATATTCATGCGCAGGTAGATGCTCAATCGTATGTCTTTGGAAGTAAGTTGAGGATAGCGCTTTGACAGGTTTTTGATGAATTCATTGTGCACCTGGCTCAGGTTCGATTCGAACGATTCCCATTCGTGCTTATTGACGGCGTTGAACTTGATGACTTTCTTGATATCCGATTTCAAACGCGAAATATTGCTTTCGGAATCGAGAATCTTTTCGATATTTTCTATCATTTCGCTTTGCTTGGCGATCGATAGCGATTTACCTGCCACTTGGGACGATTTCGACTGCAACTCAAGCTCGAGGATGTGCTTTTCATATTCCTGGACATTGAGCTCATTTTCGCGCTTGAGTTCCATCTCGACGATTTCCCTTTGGTGGCGCAACTCTTCTTCCTGTAACTGAAGCTTTTGATTGGTACGCAAATGGTTCCAGCGATAGTACAAAAGGAAGATCACGGCAATCACGATAATGTAGATGAGAATCATCCAAAACGAGATATACCAAGGGAATTTGACGTAGAAACTGTACTCGGCAAGCTTGGAATACCGCGTGCCGTCAAAAACATAAATACCGATGTCCTGGTTCCCGCCCGTAAGGTTGTTGAGTACGAGCTGTCCGTTGTGGATGCGTTGGTACTCGTCGGAACCGTTGCGCCTGAAATACAGATTGGGCCTGCTGTAACCGAAATATGACGAAATCACGTGAAGCTCGACGGGCTGGCTGTTTTTTATCACGGTATTATCGGTAATCAACTCGCCTTCGTAAAAACCTTCGACCTTCATGTCGTCTGGCGGCAATGTCTTTGCGCTGGGTTTGTACGAAATGAATCCGTCGTCGAGATTGATGTAAATCTTACCTCCTATCTTATACGCTTTCGTGTTTTCGAAAATAACTTTTCCTTGATAATACTTTTCCGGGATCAGCTTCCAATCGAAAAGATTACCTTTTTGCGTAATCACATACAGCAACCCCGATTTTTCGACGATAAAACTTTCCTCATCAACCGGGATGATGTCCGAAATATCTTTAAAAGTCCTGTTGAACGTCTGGTCTTTGACGAGCTTTCCCGAAATCGCATCGTAGGTGTACCACGATTTATCGATCAGGAACAACAACTCGTTCCGGTATCGGAATATCTTGACACCGAAATCGTTCTTCAACCCATTTGCCTGCGAGACGTTTTCTACTTTTCGCGTATTGAAATCCTTGTCGTACGTGATGCGATACAGGCTTTTATAGTTGTCTGCCGCCCAGATTTCTCCGGGTTTGTTCTGTTCCAAATTGCGCACGGGCTTGGTAAACCGCGGCAGGATTTTATACGAAGACAAATCATTGATATCTCTATACCAAGCGATTCCCGCATAATTGGCTTGGAAATACACGCCATCGAAGTCGCTCTTGAAAAACTTCCATCCGCCGTTGACGATGTTTTCCTTGACCAGATTATGTCCGTCGAAAACGAACGTGCCGTCATTATGGCCTACAATAAATTTATTGTCGATGCCGTAAATGTCCCAAACCTGGCCTTGGGAATTCGGAACCGGTTTCAACTGGGAATCCCGATAGGTAAAAATACCGTTGTTGGTCACAAGCAAATAACCACCGTTCATAGGCGAAAGCGCATAAACCGAACCCATGACGCCCGAACTGTCCGAGAAAACGTCTACAGGCGAATTGATTTCGACATGGGCGATACCGTTGTCCAACCCAATCCACAGATCATTCTCCTTGTCGAGCGCGAGAGAAAGGATCGCATTGTTCTTGAGTGAGTTTTCGCGGCTCAAATGCCTGTAGGAACCGTCGGTGAAATTGACGAGGTACAAGCCCTGAAGTCCCGTTCCTATTGCCAAAGTGTTGTTTCCGACGAATTTAGCCGAAAGGATGCTGTGGTTTTTCAGAGATTGGTTGAGCATATGGCTCCATGCGACCAATCCACCGTTTTGTTCAATAAAAATCCCGTTGTTTTTTGTGAACACGTAAATGCGTCCGTCGTGCATTTCTATGTGGTGGATGACGTCGTTCTGGATTGCCGTCCACTTTTCTTTTTTGCGGAATCCGTTTCCTTCAAGTACAAAAACGCCGTGACGCACGGTGGCCGCGTAAACTTTATCGCCTACTACGTAACAATACGAGATTTGGTGCGGAAAGCGCTTCTTTTCTATTTTTCCGTCGGCGGAAAGAATAAAAATCTCATTGAACGACTGGAAATAAATCGTATTGCCCAATTTGAAGATTTTCCAGATCTCTTCATTGTCGTTGGCACCGAAACATTTGGCGTTTTCGGCGAGAGAAGAATAAACCATTTGGCCTTTTATCCTTTTCCAGTAACCGAAATCGTTGTAAGAACCCGTATAAACCTTGTCGCCATCGGCCATGACCGAACGTATGATGCTGCGGTTGGGTAACGTATACCGCTCCCATTTCACACCGTTATACCGCAGGAAATAATGATTGTTGGCCACATACATGGCGTTGTCGCCTCCTTGGGTGATGCTCCAAACCTGGTTGTCGCCGTTGTATTCGGATTTTACGAAGTTCTCGACAAACGGCAACAAGCTCGCACCCGGAATATCCTGGGAGCGGCCAAGCAGGCAACAAAAAAACAAAGGCAATAAAAGCAGGCGGGAACTATTCACTATAAGGTCGAGTTTTAGCCAAATATAAACAATAGCTAAAAAAAAATGCTTCCGTTTCGGGAAGCACTTCTTGTTATTCTTTATGGGTTTCGAGCGGATGGACGTAATCTTCGAGATAAGCGAAAGCCGGCGTAAGATGTCCGTCGCTGGTAATCAAAGCTCTTTCGAGTACGCCCTGCTCGTCTGCGTTGAAAAATGCGGGAACGACGTGTTCGAGAAACATTTCCCCAAAACCTTCGCTCGCATCTTTCGGAAGTTCGCAAGGCAAGTTATCGACAGCCATCACGACCACCGCCGACGGATGGAACACATCGACTTCCTTGTGTTCAGAAGCCGAATACCCGTAAATCGGATCGGCTATCGTAGAAGCGCGCAACGTACAAGCCACCGGACCGTCCACATCGCACGAAATATCGGCCACGACGCGGATGTTGTTATCGGGTTTCTGCAGCATTTCGCGCGTCAGGATCACGGGCGCGCCGTTGCCGTAAAAATGTCCGGCCATGAAAATATCGGCTACTTTCGAAAATCGCTCGAAATCGGATTCATATTGTTCAGGATGAGCGTAAAAATCGTGTTTATCTAAAGTTTTTCGGTCGATTCTCTTGTTGTAATCCAACACGTCGATATGGGTGTAAACCGGATCTGAATATTTCTTGTTGAGGAAATCATCGGGCGACACTTCCTTGATCTTTACCGAATCGAGAAAATGTTTCGCACCCTTGCCTACTTTGCCGAAACCGGTCAAAACGATTTTGATCGGAGGCAATGTGACGCGCTTAACGCGGGCCGTCATTTCTTCCTGGCCGTGCAACGATTCCGCTTTGGGCAAGTTGAACAGCTCGAACTTGAGTCCGAACGCACGCAAACCGTTGTAAGCGCCGACGATTCCTGCATAACGCCCGAAACCGATCAGGCGTACATGGTTTTTATCGACGATGGTTTCGTGGTCGTACAAATCGATTTTCTTATCGAGGATGGCCTGCAGCAATTTTTGGTTGTGCGGCTGTTTTTTGATCGTATGCGAAAAGAAAAAGTACTTCTTGTTCGGGACAAGCGCCTCAACGGGAACTTCCTTGACACCGATGAACACGTCGCAATCGGAAACGTCTTCGGTGACTTCGAATCCTTTATCGCGGTATTCCTGGTCGGTAAACACGCGGATCGGCGAACTCTCTACTTTTATTTCGGCTTGGGGAAAGCGGTTCTTGAATTCCAGAAGAGCGTCCGGGCTGAATACCACGCGTCTGTCTGGCGGGTTCTTGCGTTCCCTGATAATGGCAAATTTCATGATGGGGATATTTCGACGCCAAAAGTAAGGTTTACGAAAACGATGTCAAAACTTTTTTTATCCACAATAAACCACGCGATTAATTATTGAATTACAAGGTATTAATGCATTTTATCGAATAAGTTTAGAAAATCATTAACAAAGCGGTTTGTCTGGGAAGTTTAGGTTTGGTTATATTTGCTTTTATACTTTTTTTGAAATGATTTCGCGGATCAAACTCCACTTCACATACTGCATTTTAACCGTTTTTTTGCTCGTCGGATGCAAGAAAGAGACGCCCGTTGAAGGCGAATCCCAAGCTTCGGAAATTACCGATACCTTGCCGCACATCGAACCTTACAAAATAACAGGACCGAAACTTTCGCTTGCCTTTAAAGGGAAAAAACGCGAGACGATCGAACATTTCGTAGACAAAAACTGGAACGAGGAGCGCGACAACCTGAGCATGATCGTAGTCAAGAACGGCCAGATCGTTTACGAGAAATACATGGGCACGGCCGACAAGAACCGCAAGATCGAAATGGACGAGCACACGCCTTTGCACATCGCTTCGGTTTCAAAAGTACTCACCGCGACGGCAACTTTGATATTGATCGATGCCGGAAAAATCGAACTCGACCAAAAAGTTAGTACGATCCTTACCGATTTTCCGTATCCCGACATTACGGTGCGTATGTTGCTCAACCATCGCAGCGGGCTTACCAATTACGCTTATTATGCCGACCGTAAGGAGATTTGGGACAAGAAACAGGTGTTGACCAACCAAGACATTCTCGATCTTTTCGTAAAGTTCAACACGCCTTTGGATCGCCCCGCCGACCGGAGTTTCGCGTATTGCAACACCAATTACGCCATGCTTGCGCTGATTATCGAGAAAATCACGGGTTTGAAATATCCGGCGGCCATGAAGCGCATGATTTTCGATCCGCTTGGCATGAAGGACACGTTCGTGATGGATTACGACAAGGATCGCAAAAACGTCGTGCCTTCGTATAAAGGAAACGGTGTCGAGATCGGCATGGATTTCCTCGACGCGGTTTACGGCGACAAGAACATCTACTCTACGCCACGCGATCTGATGAAGTTCGACATGGCGCGTTATTCGCCCGATTTCCTCAATCCCGACCTCATCAAACAGGCTTACGTCGGTTACAGTTACGAACACAAGGGTGAGAAAAACTACGGTTTGGGAATCCGCATGATCGAGTGGGTCACGGGCCAGCATTTTTACTTCCACAACGGTTGGTGGCACGGCAATACGTCTTCGTACGTGAACCTCAAGAAAGAGAAAGTCATGATCGTCGCGCTTTCGAACAAGTTTTCGAGAAAGCCGTATATGGTACGCAAACTCGCGCCTTTGTTCGGCGATTATCCGTTTAAGAAAGACAAGGACGAAGAAGCGCTCGAGTAACGCAGCTATTGTGAAATATTGATTTAATTGCACGAAAATGAAAAACAAACTATTTCGTTCCTTTCTTCCGATCATTAGTGTTTTGCTCGTCGGCTGGATCGGTTTGCAGGACGATACTTTCACTTACAGTCGTGGCAAACAAAAAATCACGCTTGAGCTGGAAAACAAGGCAAAACAGTTGCATTGGGGACAAAAGACAAAACTTCATTTCCGGTTTGAGAACATCGATCCGAAACGTTTGTCAAGCGCGGCGCCCGGTTTACGATTCATCAACAATCCGACCGAAAAAGAATCGTTGTTTGAAATCGTACCCGAAAAAAAATACCTCAAGAAAGACACGTTGAACCTGCACGTGATGTATCGCGAGGAAAACGATTCCGTGTGGGTGCATATTTTCCGAATTCCGATAAAAAACTGATTACACGATGAATAGAATCTTATTTTTCTTGTTAATGATTGGACTTCCTGTCTTTTCACAAACGTCGGGACGCGATCCGCAATACCAGATCGATTATGAAATGGAACTCAAAAAACCTGGAAGTTTCATTGGGATTTCTACGTTCAAATCGCCTTCGGAACAAGACAAATCCAACTGCAAAGGTCTAAAGGGTGTGCGCATCCGCCTTACCAACGGAGACAATTTGATTTATGACAATGTAGCCGTCGATTGCGGGCCTTATGCGCCAAACCGCGCCAACGTCAAGGCTTCTATCCTGCTGACGCCCGAACTCGAAGCCAAACTCGACGGTCAGGAAATCGTCGAATTCACGTTGGGCAATCTCAAAACGCCTGTTACATTCAAGGAAGACAATGAAAATCTCAAAGTTTTGCTGAAATTGGTAAAGGATGAAAGTGGGTTTTAGTGAGGTGAAAGTGATTGGTGAATGGTGAATGGTGAGATGTGAAATGTTGCATGTAAAATGTGTCGTTTTGAAGAGACTCATGTTAATATTCGTATTGTCGGTTGTAAGTTGCCATAATCCAAGGTTTGAGAATAATGATGGTGAGACAGCGACGCAAATTCTTGATTCGACCGAAAAAGTATTGGACACAATCCGATCGGGAGTAAAAGAAGAAGAGGTAGAAATCGATTCTTGTACGAACGAAAACTACCGGTCGATACTTCGTGAAATACCGGATCGATCGACAAATGCTTACGAATTGACGATTACTTCCAAAAACCACAAACTTCAACTCAATACGTTTTTAGATGTACGGCCAAAGATGTCGCGGATAACCTATTGCAACGATCTGTGCACGGTAGTCGGTTTTGCTTGCGGCGGCCCTTGTTATTCACGGGTTTTCGTATTTACCGATAAAAATCGTCCGCAAGAACAATACGAATACGCAGTGCAGGCTAAAAACAGCATCAATTTCATTTCGCATATCGAAGACGAGGATTTTGAACATTTGATCATCCGCAACTTATCGAACAGTAAAACAATGACTGTCGATGTGCCCGACATGAACCTTTGGGTTTACGGACAGCCCGATTCAATAATCGTCAAAAAGCAGATTTTAATGCTGTATTATCAAGCTAAAAACCAAAAACAGGTTTCAAAAAGAGTAAGCCTAAAACCGATATTGTAACGATCACATATTAATTTTCGCTTTTCACATCTCACATCTCACATCTCACATTCTACATTTCACATTTCACCATTCACTTTTCACCATTCACTTTTCATCGCATTTCACAAATCTTCCCCAACCCCTTTCACCTCTCAACTTTCCAACGTACATTTGCATCCACTTATGGGGTCGACTGGTTTTGACAGCAAGACCAATTGATCGGTAAGCACGTCGTGAAGGCAGCAATTCACGTTAATCCCGAGCTGCAACACTTTTACACGGCGAATCTAATTACGCTTTGGCTGCTTAATCTGAATTAAAGTAAGATTAATCCACGTCCGTACAAGGTACGGAGGCTGAATTCTCCCCTGTAGCCTTGGTTTGTGGCGACAGTTTACGGAGAACCGTAAAAATAGACCTAGAAGGTTTCTTGCTTCGCGGAACCTTCGAAATTTAAGAAGCTAAGTAGCGGATGGCAGTTTCCGGCCTAGTTCGCTAACGAAAACCCAAGCGGAAAATAAACGTGTAGAAAGCCCATTGATTGCTTGTTTGGACCCGGGTTCGATTCCCGGCGATTCCACGAAAACGGGGAGATTCAAAGTCTTCCCGTTTTTTTGTACCCAAAATCGAACGCATAAAAAAACCTGCCCCAAAAGCAGGTTTTTCAGCAATTGTCTGTTGGTAATCAGGATTTAAAATTTTCTATGAACCAATCCGAAGCGAGCTGCATGTCCGATTTGGAAAGGTTATGTCCCATAGGCAACTCGTAAGCCGAAACGTCGAATTTGGCGTTCTTGAGCATACTTATATAGCGTTCTGTGGCGGTCGGATCTACGGTCGGATCGAGTTTCCCCGAAGTGATCAAAACCGGATGGCTTACTTCAAGCGTCTCAGGATATTTGTCCGCGAAAGGCTGCATCGGACGCAATAAAATCGCACCTGCCAAAAAATCGGGATACATCACCAAAGATGCACCGGCAATATTGGCTCCGTTCGAATAGCCTAGAGCGATCAGTCTGGTCACATCGAAACCTTTTTCAACCGAAAGCTGCTTCAGGAAATGCACGAGTTCGGACGTCCTGAACTCGAGATCCTTCTCGTCAAAAATGCCCATCCCGAGGCGCTTGAAGAAACGCGGCATGCCGTTTTCCATCACATTTCCGCGAACCGACAACACGTTGACGTCGGGTCCGAAGAAATCGGCCAAAGGTAAAAGATCGTTCTCGTTGCCGCCTGTGCCGTGCAAAAGCAGCAAGGTGTAAGCATCTGGCTTGGCAGAAGCTTTATACACATATTTCAAAGAGGCAAATTCCATATCTCAGTTTATTGGAGTAAGATGTGCGGCGATTTTCTCGCGATGCGCTTCGTATTGGGCCGGAAGTTTCAAGCCTTTTCCGAGGTCTTCGAGCTTCTCGTCTACCATGAATCCGGGATTGTCGGTCGCGATTTCGAACAAGACGCCTCCCGGTTCACGGAAATAAAGCGAATGGAAATACTGCCTGTCGATTTGAGGCGTGATGCTCAATCCGTGGGCTTCCACCTTTTCGCGGAAAGCCATAAGCGCCGCATCGTCCTTAACGCGGAAAGCCACGTGATGGACGCTTCCTCCGGCCACAAGACCGCGTTCTTCTGCAGGCAATTCGACCAAGTCTACGATCGCGGCATTTTCGACCGCATCGGTAGCGTAACGGTAACGGTTCACTTCCTGGGCGACGAGTTTATACCCGAACACTTCGGTAAGCACGGCGGCCGTAGCGGTAATGCTTTTAAGCGACAACGTGATGTTGTGGAAACCGCGCGTGGCGACATTGGCCTTTACCTCATCGGTTTCCCAAGGTTTGCGTGTGTCGTTGGCGTTTTCGGTCAATTCGAATTTGAGCCCGTCGGGATCGAGGAACGTGAGGTAGCGTTCTCCGAATTTCTCGGCCGGCTTGTTATAGATGACGTTATATTTCTCGAAGCGGTCGATCCAGAAATCGAGGCTGCCTTTTGGTACGGAATACCCGATTTCGGTCGCCATCCCGGAGCCGCGACGGCCTTGTGCGATACCGCTTCCCCATGGGAAAAACGTAAGGATCGTACCTGCGCTTCCCACTTCGTCACCGAAGTAGAAATGATAGGTTCCGGGATCGTCGAAGTTCACGGTTTTCTTGATGAACCGAAGCCCGAGCACTTTTGAATAGAAGTCGAAATTGCGTTTGGCGTCACCGGCGATGGCTGTGATGTGGTGAAGTCCTAAGATTTTATTTTCCATGATGTTATAGCTTTAATTACAATCCAAAATTACGTCTGTATCGCGTGCCGTGCATTGAACTAGGACAAGTAATTATTGCGCGTTTCGGCTAATAAAAAAAGACCTCCGCGATCGGGAGGCCTTTTCCAAAAAACGAATGAAAATAATTATCGTTTGATCACGCGAAGTGTCTTCAACGACGCGCCTTGAGATGCGATCACGTTGTACACGCCCGACGGATATCTTTCGCCGAATTGTTGTACTTCGATTACATCCGATGCGAATTCTCTTTCTTCGACGAGCTTTCCGATCATGTCGTAAACTTTGACCGAAATCTTATCGTTCGAATCCGTATCCATATCGATAGCAAAGCTTTCGGTATATGGGTTCGGATAAACCACCGCGCGGAAATTCGTCGCAACTGCAGCCGTTTCTTCTTTTGCGATAGCCCTTGCAGCTCCTGGAGCCGTTATCGTACAAGCTTCGCTGAAATCAGACCATCCGCCGGCCGTCATGATGGCCACGCTTACGCTGTATTGTGCGCCAGGTACAAAGTTCGGTACGTTGCTGAATGAGAAATAATGCTGTGAGCGATCGATCAACGTGGTTTCGAACGTCGTCATGTTCGTCAACTGGAAACGATACGAAGTCACGCGGTTCAAACTTGTCGTATGTATCAAAGTACCCGTAGTCGCGATCACCGCACCGCAATTTGCCAATTGAGGAATGGCCGGAGCCGTCACCTGACATGGCTGTCCGTAACCCGAGAACTGTCCGTTGGTCTTCACGGCAACTTCTACAGCATACGTTCTTCCGTACAGATAAGACGAAAGCATCGTCAGAGAGAACCAGTGATAATTACGGTCGATTACCTGTTGGGCGTTGGTTTGCGTATCGGTCACGCGGAAACGGTAAGCCGTCACACCCGGAAGGCTTGTCGTTGCGATCAGCGTACTGATGCTCGGCAACACGATGCCACATTGCGATGGTGTAATCGCTGCCGATCCGCCTTGGTCAAGGATGGCAGGCGTAGAAACTTGGCAAGTCGGACCATAATAGTTGAGCCATTGGCCGTTTCTTCTAAGCTGTACCGAAATGATATAGGTTGTAGCGTAATCGTATGTCGGCAAGTCCGTAAGCTGGAAGTTCGGTACGTTGCGGTCGACGACCTGTTCGGCCAAAGTAGTCGAATTCACGACCTTGAAACGGTAACCGTCTACAGCCGTCGCATAATTCACCGCACCGATCACAGAAGAAATCGTAGCCAAAGTCGTTCCGCATTGTGCAGGCAATACTTGTGAGAAAACTTGGCTGCCTTCATCGATCGTTCCGTCGCAGTCGTCGTCAACTCCGTTATAGGCAATTTCAGTCGCATTCGGATGTACGGCCGCCACAGCGTCGTTACAGTCGGTGTTGTTTACGGAATATCCGCTCGGAGGCGTGTTGGCATCGGCTGCGCAAACCTGTACGGCATTTCCGGTTCCGTAACCGTCACCATCGGCGTCGGCATAGAACGCATAAAGCTGGTTGACGGTAATGTCGGCGCTTCCGCTATTGTTTGTTCCGGCAATGGCATTCGCATCGGTAACAGAAACTATGGTATACGTAGTCGAAGCGGTCGGAGCTACGGTAATAGCGCTTCCGCTGACGTAGGCATTGACCGTGAACGGATTCGTCCCGTCTGTATAAACTACCGTAAATGGAGCTGTCCCGCCTGTAACCGCAACACTTATCGAAGCGTTCTGGCCTGAACAGATCGTCGCGTTTCCTGAAAGCACGGAAGCCGTAGGACCGGTTACCAACGTAAACGGCGTCGTACTGATCGTAGTCGTTCCCGAACCTGAAGCGATCGTCCAGTTTGCAGAATTGTTCACCAATGCCTTATAAGCCGCGAACGTAGGCTGGTTGGTTCTTGAGCCGTTGTATTGTGCACGTGAAGCCGAACTCCCGATGGCAATATTGCCACCCGAAACGTTCAATTGAGAAGGCAAATACGATGAGTTCGAAGAAGCCGTACCCGATGTCATCCAAGTCGATTGTCCGCTAGAACCTTGCATGTACATTCCGTAAAGCAGCGTTCCGTTGAATGTCGTCGGATTCGAGTTCGTGCTGAAATCCGGGTTCGAACCCGAAGTCGCCGCACCTTGATACGCGAAAATGTTATCACCGCTGGCCGACAATCCGTCGAGGTTGCCCGAAACGATCGTTCCCGCAGAAGCCGAAGCCGTTCCGTTGTTGTCGAAAATGCGCACGACAGTTCCCGCAGGAATGATACCTCCGTTGTTTCTCCAGATCACGAAATTCTCTCCGCCTCTTGCGTTATTGGCCGCGTTAGACGAATTCGACGAAAGGAAAGCATTGTCGGTGAATTTGATGATGGTGTTGTTCGACAAATCGACCCAAGTCACGAACGCGAACGTATCGGGCGCGTTCAATTGGAAACCGAGCAGTGAAATGTCGCCTACGGCCAAAACCGACGGGCCTTCCAAAATATCAGCCGACAATCCTGCAGGTTGCGGATCGATGATGTAGTTCGGTCCGTCAGCGCCTGATAAAGTCGCAGTAGACGTCACGGCGATGTCTGCACCGATAGCCGCTTGTGCGAAAACTCCAGTTCCATTCAACGTCACGACATCAGGAGAAATCACGCCCGAAAGCGTTCCCGTAATCGTGGCAACGGTAGTTCCGTCGTATGGTTTATCAACGGCTTGGGCGTTTGTGATCGTAACCGAAGCTACGGTAATATCGGCAGTGATGTCGGTCGGTTGCGTAATCGAATAATTACCCGATTGTGCACCGCTAAGCGTATAGCCCACAACAGTAATCGGTTTTGCAGTCCCGACGTTCTTGTTGTTGAAAGTCGCCGTAGGCGTTCCTGAAACGGTTACAACGTCTTCATTGAGCAACCCGAGGATTTCCGGAGTTCCCGAAAGCGTCGCAACCGTAGTCCTGTCGTATACTTTATTGTTCGCAGACAAGCCTGAAACCGTCACGGCCAACGGCGTGATGTCGGCAGTAAGGTCAGAAGGCTGTTCCAACGTATAATTGAAAGCCGCGCTTCCTTGGAGTGTCAAGTTCGAAGTGACGGCGATGTTATCGGCCACGTCAACAGTAGCGAACGTACCTTCGAAACCAGAAAGCGAAACGTCGTCCGAGTTCACGACTCCGATCAAATCGCCGCCGCTGATCGTTGCGGCATCGGTAGCATCGTAAACTTTATCGTTGGCGACGGCATTTTGTACCGTAAGGTTTTTTGTCGTGATATCGGCTGTCAATCCGGTCGGTTGAGAAAGCGTGTAATTCGCGATCGCCGAACCTTGCAAAGACGATGTCGATGTAACCGCGATATCCGTTCCTACTGTAGTTTGCGCGAAAGTCCCGCTTCCTGCGAGCGTCACGTCATCCGATCCGACGATTCCCGAAAGTGTTCCCGAAACCACGGAATTCGTATTCCCGTCGTACATTTTATCTTGTGCCGAAGCCGAAGCCACGGTCAATTCTTTAGGCAAAACGGTTAGAATCTGGGCTACCGGTTCGGCCGAATCATAGGTCAAATCGCCCGATTGCGTAGCCGTGATCGTAGTCGTTCCCGCATTGTGGATCGTCACTACATTCCCGGAAACCGTGGCCACGTTCTCATCCGAGCTTTCGTAAGAAACCGTCAAATTAGAACTTGCCGTAGCCGTAAGGTTGAAGTTGGCGTCTCCGTAAGTCATGTTGGCCAATGCATCGAATGTGATGGTCTGGGCCTGCAATTCGTCTGCCGAAATATTTGCGGTCAAACCTGTCGGTTGCGTCAGCGTATAGTTGGCGATATCACCCGTGATGAAACTCGTAGAAGTCACCGCGATATTGAGCCCGACGTTTGGCGAAGCGAATGTTCCTTGTGCGACAAGCGTCACTTCATCGGGTGCGATCACACCTAGAAGCGTTCCGGTTATCACAGCGTTCGTATTGCCGTCGAAAACTTTGTTTTGGGCAGTCGCGTTCTCGATCGTCAAGGCTTTGGCCGTGATGTCTGCAGACAATCCGGTCGGCTGGACGAGGTTGTAGTTGGCGGCATCGGCACCGAAAACAGAAGATGCAGAAGTGACGGCGATATCCGTTCCTACAAACGCACTTGCGAAAGTAGCCGATGGATTCAACAACACTTCATCGGGAGAAATCACACCGTTCAAGATAGCGTTCAAAGTCGCTTCTGTGCTGCCATCGTACGTTTTATCGTTTACGGTAACAGAAGTAAGCGTAATATCTTTAGCCGTAATGTCCGCGGTCAAGCCAGAAGGCTGCGTGAGCGTATAACTTGTCGCGTTCGTTCCGCTCAACGTTAATGAAGCCGTTACCGATTTGCCGTTTTCGACAAGGAAATCAGAAAAAGTTCCGTTTCCGCTGACGGTAATCACGTCTCCGTTGACCAATCCGTTTGCGGTTGCGCCCGTAATGGTTGCCGTCGTCGTGCGGTCGTATACTTTATTTTGGGCCGAAGCTCCGGATACTGTAATCGTTTTGGCCGAAACCGTACTGTTCGGGACTGCTTTTGTAGTCGATGCGACGCCCGAAACGAGCGTTACGTTCCCGTTATATATTCCTGCAGTAGTCGTCGATTTCAAACGCACCCAAATCGTGGTGTTGGCTACGTTCCCACCCGATTGCGTAAGCGTTTGAGTAGCTGCGAAACCTGAAGTTCCCGATGTTCTCGAAACCTCGAATCCGGTCGGAGGCGTTACGGTAATATTGGCCGAAAGTCCTGTTCCCGAAGCGGTGAAAGAAGTAGCCGATGAAGCCGTTCCGTAAATCGTGTTCACACCCGCCAAAGTTCCTGTGGCCGAAACCGCCGCGGCGCTCGAAACGGTGATATTCCAAGTCGGGAATGTAGTCGTCGTTCCCGAATTCCCGAACCATTTGGCCGAGTTGGCGAACAATGCCAAAAGTTGTGCAGGCGTACCGGAAACCGTGACGCTTGATGTAGAGGTATTTTGGTTGGCGAAATACGCATTTCCGTAAGTTGCGGAAGGGAAATTCAAAAAGGTAGTTCCCGTAGTCAAATCGTCTGGCGCATAAGTCGTGGAAGAACTTCCTGAACCCGAAGTGGCCAACGCCGCACCGAAATTGACTCCATAAATCAACGTAATTCCAGATTGGCTGGCCCAGTTCGCGGTACTTCCTTGAAAAACGAACAATTGCTCGCCTGAATTGTTTAACGCGAAATTCGCGGGCGAGCTGCTGTTCCAGCCCGTTCCTGTAACGCTCATCCCGGCTGTCCATACCAAAACCGTTCCCGCGGTTCTCGCTCCGGGCGCGGTGTAGGTAATGAAACCTTCTCCGGTTCTTCCGGCAGTGGTCGATGTCATCCCGTTATCGGTCACGTTGATCACGGTATTTTGCTGGATGTCTTTTAGAAGCACCAACGCAAAAGCATCGGTCGTCGCCGGATTCAACGCAATGACAGCTACATCTCCGGGTACGAGAGGCGTTTGTGCCGAAGCCTTTGGCCCAAAAGCCGATATCGACAACATCATACAACACATAAAAAAACTATGCCAGCTTTTGAGTCGGTCGATTTTCACGAACCAAAAGGCGTTGTGAAAACCGTTCCGAGAGAAATTTGGATTCGGTTCCGAATCGGGTAATTTTAATTCCATCAGAGTTATTGTTTATTGTTTTGAATTTTTAAAAGTATTGGGTTTGAAACCCTTAGGCTGCAAGAAATGGTTATGCGTTCGTTAACAAAAAGCGCCCTTGCATTTGGCCGTCTTATTGTGTATTTCGTCGATATTTCAGTTAATCACAAGTATCAGAAAAGCACTTTTCTCGACACGATTTCTCCTCTAGAAGTCGTAATCTGGAAAAAGACCACCTGGTTGCGCAATTCGAACGGGAAAGACAGTTCATTCGAGGACAGGTTGATGAATTCGATGAGTTTTTTTCCGTTTAGATCGAACACCGCAACGTCACGCAAATCGATTCCCGAAGCTTTCACGACGGCGTTTCCATCTTGCTTGAACACTACGATATCCTGTTTTGAAATGCCATCTGGATTTCCGAGAGCCGAATCGGAATAACGGATGCGAAAACGATTGTCGAAAGTGCCCGCTTCCGTCGAAAACGAATACACAGCGTCCTTAAGATTGTGGATGACGCCAAGCGATAGATCTTCAAGGAAAACCTCCTGATTGTCGAATATGCCTTCGGTTTTCATCAAATCAATTTCGAAAGTGCCCGATACACTCGCTCTATAGCCCAAAGGCACTATATCGGAAGTTTGCAACGGCCAGGCACGACCTTCGATCGAAAATCTGTTCTCGCCGCTTACAAAGTAGAAATTGCTCGTAATGCCGCTTTCGAACAGCAAGCCATCGAATCCGTTGTCAAATCCGTTGGTGGCATTTGGCATATAGCCCAAAAGCGCCTGTTTGTAAACGCCTTGTCCATTTTTGAATTCGAGCCAGAAACGGTCTTTTTGAACGGCGGCATTCTTGTAAAACTGGTCGTTGTTGCCCGAAACACGCATCGAATTCTTGAATTTGGCCGTACCCGTGGCAATGCCTTGGATAAAGAACGATTGGCCAGAGGCGATGAACCCGTTCGGGATGTTGTTGTTCGCACCCGATGACGGTGCCGTTCCGGTGCCGCCCGTATAATTGTAAGTCGCATAATCGCTGAAAACGTACTCAAAATCGGTCACGGCGGTATTGTGCGTCCACAGGTAAATCGTAGTTCCCGTTCCTAGCGAAGCCGCGTTGTCTGGATCGGACATGAAAAGATCGGCATCCAAAGCGCTCGGATAAGGATTTCCCAAAAGATTGAAATCGTTCGTACCGTTTACAAAAACCGGAACCGTGTACTCGCCGTTGTTCGGAACTCCGTTGAATGCGGCATGATAAACCACCGGGAAATTCTGGTCGTAATCATCCGGGCCGCGGAAAATATAGCCTATCCCAGGTTGCATCAAGGTCGTATTCGGATTGGCCATGATCCAGTTATAAACATTGGCGTCGAACCAAAAGAACTTGTCCTGGCGCGTCAAAGGCGAAACCCCGATCAACAATTGGTTTTGGACCGGAGACGACCAATACGTGAAGTCGAACTTTCGGATCGGCGTCGTGTCGCGTTTGTAAAAAATCGCGCCCGAATTCGCGACGTCGTTGGTTTGCACGAGGCTCGCATTGTTCTCGAAGGTCAGCGTCCCGGAATTGACGGTCAGTCCGTTGAGCAAAGTCAAGGTGTCGTCGGGCTGGAAATTGACGTTGCCCGAATTCACGATGGCCGAACAACCCTTCAAATCGCCGCTTGAAATGTAATTGCCGTTGAAAATGATGGTTTGCGTACCGTCGGGCGCGCCGTTGCTCCAGGATGTGCCGTTCCAGGTAGTCGATCTGATCGCGATTTCGACCGCATTCGAGAACTCCGTAGTACACGTTGCATTTTGAACCACGGCACGGAAATAGGCAGTTTGGGTAAGTGCGCCAATGGTCAAAGCGGGAAGTGTGGCGGTGTTATTGGCGATATCGGAAACGTTCGTGATAAACGAAACGTCATCGGCTTTTTGCCATTTGACGATAGTTCCGTTGTGTCCCGTCAGGTTAAGATCGGCGGCAAGCGTTCCGGCACAAATCGTTTGGTCTGAAGAAACTGTTCCTGCGACCGTTCCCGGAATCACAGAAAACGCTCCAGATATCGACGTTTTTGCGGCTGGCGTACAGGTTCCGCTTATGATGCAATAGAAATACAATGTTCCGACTGTAGTCGACAATGGCGTGTATGAAGCAGTTTGCGATCCGTTCGCGATTTGTGCGGCCGAAGTAAGAGGTGTTCCGCCAGAAGTCGCGGCCGTCGTATTCGAATACCATTGGTACGACAATCCCGTTCCCGTTGCACCAACCGAAATCGCCGAAAATGCAGTATTCTGACATGTCGATTGCGGAATTGCCGAAGGCTGCGCGCTTATCGCCGGTGCGGTGTTGCGCGTAAAAGTATAGGTCGCACTGGTCTTTGTACAACCGTTTGCATTGGTGTACGTATAGGTAAAAGTCGTCGACGGACCTGAATACGGATTGGCGATGCTATACGTTCCGCCTGCGGGACTTCCGCCGGTAAGCGTGACGGCTCCCGTCGAGCAGGTCGTAATGTTGGTAGCGCTCACGGTCGGCAACGGATTCACGGTAATCACCGCAGCACCCGAATTGCCAGTTCCCACCGCACCGTTCGCAGCCGTTACCGAAACGATCGAATACGTGGTCGTCGATGTAGGCGAAACCGAAATATTGGCATTGCTCGCATAATTGTTCACGGTAAAATTGGTCGTCCCGTTCGTATACACCAACGTGTACGGACCTGTTCCGCCCGTAATCTGTACTTTGATGTTGGCCGAACCGCCGATACAGATCGAAGTCGTACCGCTCATTACCGAGGCCGTCGGGCCTGGCAAAACCGTTCCCGTGATCGCGACGTTGTCGAAACGCCATGTCCCGGCCGTTCCTGCGGTTAGCGTAGGATCGTCGGTGCGTCTGAATTCGGTGGTCGCCTGGTAATAAGCCGCCATGAGACGCACTCCGAAATCGGCGTTGTTGTTCGCTCCCGTAATGGCAGAAAGGTTTACGCTGATGCGTCGGTATTGGTCGCCCGAAGTGTTCGTCTGAAAGCGCCCGTTGTTGATCGAACCGTTACAGAATGTGGTGTTCGCGGCCGTCATCGTAAAATTAGTCCACGTCGAGCCGTTGAGCGTGTATTGAAGTCGTACCGTATTCGGAGCCGTATTCGACCAGCGTTGGTCCCAAGTGAAATTGATATTTTGATAGCCGACGGTCGATGCCGAAAACTGCACGCCATTGGCTTCGTTCGAACTTCCGGGATCGAAAGGTTCCATGGCCCAGGCGTTCGAACCGTTTTGCGCTCCGCAACCCGTTCCGGCCATTCCCGTGCGGATTTGGATGCCAATCGTTCCGCCACCGTTGTTGACGACGGCCGAAGAACCGCTTCCCGTATTAGGCGTCGGATTGTTGAGCGTGCCTTGATAAGGTTCGTATGTCCAGGAGGCGATTTGCGCCTGCGACATATGGAAAGCCAAAAGTAACAGTGCTGAAAAACAGAATTTTATAAAAACCTGAGATAGAGATGGTTTCATTCTTTGCCTATTTATTACGGGCAAAAGTAGAAGGCTGATTTCGAGCTAATCGTCATAAAAAATTATGCTATCATTAACGAATTGTAAAGGTGTATTTCGACTGATTTCTAGTGCATTTCACCGATTTTATTTGGAAGGTTTTTTCACTTTTTCTACGCGCACGATGTAAGAAGACACTTCTATTTTCAATAAAAATGACGGATATTTACAAGGCCAACCTCGGCAACCTCTAAAAAACAACTACAATGACGACAAAACTCCTATTGGCCATGAGCGCGCTGTGCATCCATACAGCGTTCGGCCAGAAAAAGCTCGACAAGTCTATTGGCGATGCGATCGGGACTGCACAAAAACAGTACGCTTTCCTTGCGACTCAGGTCGAACCCGGCGCTTATCCGAAGACATTCGTGAACGGAAAACTCGAAACCAGCGACTCGGGTTGGTGGTGCAGCGGCTTCTATCCGGGCACTTTGCTATATCTGGACGAGGCCAAACCGAATCCGCAACTTAAAAAAGAAGCACTCGATTTCCTTTCTGACCTCAAAAAAGAACAATTCAACAAAACGACGCACGACCTCGGTTTTATGATGTTCTGCAGTTTCGCAAACGCCGAACGCCTGACTCCAAAACCCGAATACGAACAGATTTTGATGAACAGCGCCAAATCGTTGAGCACGCGTTTCAACGAAAAAGCCGGCTGCATCAGATCTTGGGACAGCGCGCCATGGAACAAAGCCGCCAAAGACGAAATGCCCGTGATCATCGACAACATGATGAACCTCGAATTGCTCTTTTGGGCCACGCGACACAGCGGCGACAGTACTTACTATAAAATCGCAACGCGCCATGCCGATACGACGATGAAGAATCATTTCCGTCCCGATTACAGTTCGTATCATGTGGTCGTTTATGGTTTGAATGACGGCAAAGTACACCGGCAGATCACCAATCAAGGCGCGTTCGACGAATCGGCATGGGCGCGCGGACAAGCATGGGGATTGTATGGCTACACGCTCATGTACCGAGAAACCAAAGACAAGAAATACCTGCAGCAGGCGCAACACATAGCCGATTTCATCCTGAACCAGCCGAACCTTCCGAAAGACAAAGTTCCGTTTTGGGATTTCAACGCGCCAGGAGTTCCGAATGCTTTACGCGATTCGTCGGCGGGTGCGATCATCGCCTCTGCCCTACTTGAGCTTTCGAAATATTCCGACAACGAAAAATCGAAAACGTATTTCAATTCCGCAGAAACGATGCTTGCTACTTTGCTGACACCCGAATATTTCGCCAAAGTCGGTGAAAATGGCGGTTATCTGCTCAAACACGGCGTCGGCAACATGCCCAACAAAACCGAAATCGACACGCCTTTGACGTATGGCGATTATTATTTGATCGAAGCCATGAAACGCTATAAATCGTATTGAGATGAAACAGATCGCACTTATTTTGAGTCTTTTCGTATCGATGACCGTTCTTTCTCAAGACGCATTGCTTACGAATACCGACGGCCGCAAAAACGTTTCGCTTAACGGAAAATGGCATTACATCATCGACACTTACGAAACCGGATTTTACGATTACCGCTACAAGGAACGCAAGGAAGACGATCGCTCGGCCTATTGGAACCGCAACGAACAAAAGGCAAAGACCGACCTGATCGAACATACGTACACAGACGAAAACAGCCTCAACGTGCCCGGCGACTGGAATTCCCAGGACAGGCAATTCCTGCATTACGAAGGTACGGTTTGGTACCAACGCGAGTTCGAAAAGCCTCAATTGTCTGACAATGAACAAGTTTATCTGTATTTCGCGGGCGTAAATTACGAGGCTCATGTGTATCTCAACGGAAAGAAACTGGGAACGCACAAGGGCGGATTTACGGCGTTCAACTTCAAAATTCCGACGAATCTGTTACAGGAAAAAGGCAATTTTCTCGTCGTGAAGGTCGACAACAAGCGGCATTCGGACGAAATCCCGACGTTGAACACCGATTGGTGGAATTACGGCGGCATCACACGCGATGTGAAACTCGTGATCGTACCTAAAAATCCGATCGTGCAATACGATATCCACGTCGACCAGAAACAGGACATTTTGGCTTCGATCAAAAAGAAAAGCTTCGATCTGAGCGGATTCGTAAAATTCGATACGTCTGCCGATTCCAAAATCGTCGTGGAAATCCCGGAATTGAAGCTCAAAAAAGAATTCCCAGTCAAAGGCGACAGCATCGCGTTTTCTTTCAAAACGCCTAATATTTCGCTTTGGTCGCCCGAAAATCCGAAGCTGTATGAGGTGATTTTTACCAACGGAAAGCAGCGCATCAGCGAAAAAATCGGTTTCAGGAAAATCGAGGTCATCGGAAAGAAAATCGTACTCAACGGCAAGCAGATCTTTATGCGCGGCATTTCGATACACGAAGAAATCGCGCAGCAAATAAGACGCGCGCACAGCCTTGACGACGCCAAACAACTGCTCGGTTGGGCTAAGGATTTAGGTTGTAATATGGTGCGTTTGGCGCATTATCCGCACAACGAGAACATGACGCGCCTCGCCGACGAGATGGGATTATTGGTTTGGTCTGAAATACCCGTGTACTGGACAATCGATTTCGGGAATCCCGAAGTGCTCAAAAAAGCCGAAAAACAGCTTGAGGAAATGATAGACCGCGACCGCAACCGTGCATCTATCGTGATTTGGTCGGTCGGGAACGAGACGCCTGTGAGCGAAAAACGCACCGTTTTTATGAGCACATTGGCCAAAAAAACCAAACTTCTCGACAATTCGCGCTTGGTTTCGGCCGCTTTGGAAGTGAACCACAAAGACAACAAGAACGTGATCGACGATCCGTTAGGCGCGTTTACCGACATTATTTCGGTCAATGAATATTTAGGTTGGTATGTCGGTTTGCCCAACGATTGCGAAACGGCCGTGTGGGAAGTGAAGTACGACAAACCGTTTTTCATCAGCGAGACCGGAGCCGACGCCAAAGCCGGATTCCATGCGGACAAGCTCACGCGCTTCAGTGAAGAATACCAGGAATGGTACTATCAGGAGCAAATCGATATGTTTTCGCGTTTCCCCGATAATTTCAGCGGATTGTCGCCTTGGATCTTGTGCGATTTCCGAAGTCCGAAACGCAACAATCCTTTATATCAGCAGCTTTGGAACAGAAAAGGGCTTATCGCCGACAACGGACAGAAAAAGAAGGCGTTTTTCGTATTGCAGGAATTCTATCGCAAACTTAAAGCATCGGGCAAATGAAAAGCGTGTTATCGATTTTAACGTCGTTAAGTTTCATAACCGCTTTTGGTCAGCAACGACTTAAAGTCGAGGTCAGGAACGAACTGGACTTCGAGCGAAAGGAAATCGTCGGAATCAAGACGAGTGAGTTGACAAAATTCCTTTCGGATAAAAATCAACAAGACATCCGCATTTCAGACGGCAAACAAAATCTTGTGCTGCAATGGATCGACAACGATTCGGACGGCGCTTCTGATGAATTGCTTTTTCAAGCCGATGTCAAAGCCAAATCGAAGACTACATATACCCTTTTTGCAGACGTTTCTCAGCCAGTTCCGACGTCTGCAATCAAAACGTTCTCGAGATTCGTCCCCGAACGCACAGACGATTACGCCTGGGAAAACGACAAAGTCGCGTTTCGCACGTACGGACCCGATGCCCAAAGACGCGTCGAGCAAAAATTGCCCAACGGCACGCTTTCGAGCGGCATCGACGTGTGGCTCAAACGCACCGAAAAACCGGTAATCGACAAATGGTATGCAGGTTATGCTTCGGACGGGAATTTTTACCACAAAGACCGCGGTGAAGGTTACGATCCTTATCACGTCGGCGGCAGTCGCGGCACAGGCGGATCGGGTATATGGATAAACGATTCGCTCGAGGTTTCAAAAAATTTCATTGATTATAAAACCATCGCAACCGGACCTTTGCGCACGGTTTTCGAACTCGAATACGCGCCTTGGGGTCGCTTCGGTATTTCGGAAACCAAACGGATTTCGCTCGATTTGGGCAGCAATTTCTCAAAATTCGAAGTATCATATAGGTCAGGACGGGCGATTCCCAATTATACTGTCGGAATCACATTACACGACGGCAAAGGACAAGTCGAAACGCATCCCGAACACGGTTGGTTCCGATATGCCGAAACCATAGACGGGACGCTTTTGTGTGAAGGAATCGTCGTGAAACCAAAACTTATTTCGGAATCGAAAGTCATCCGATCAGGAATTCCTGATGCCGATCACATCCTTATTCTACTTGACCCGAACAAAAAAATCGAATATTTCGCAGGATTCGCGTGGGCGAAAAGCGATCAGATAAAATCGGTAGAAGATTGGGACAAAATGCTAAAAGAAAAGGCCAGATGTCTGGCCAGTCCTTTAACAATAGTCGTGTTGAGATGAAGTTTAGTCTTTGATGAATTTCAAGTTCTTGTGCTGCGTATCGGACGTAATCTGCATGATGTAAACGCCCGAAGACAGAGAGCCCATGTCTATTTTGCCTGTATTTGAATTCGGTTTGGCCTGCAACAGCTTCTTGCCCGTAATATCGTATACATCCACTTGAGAAATAGTCGTATCGGAATGGAACTGCAATTCTGATTTTACGGGATTAGGATAAAACCCGAAAGCCATTCCAGCACCCGGATTTCCTACAGAAAGGTTGCAATCGGGGTTCATTCCGACGGCCGTAGGCAGCGACGTATCTTCGCTGTCGGGGCATACTTCGGGCGAGGCCGTCACGTAATAATTACCCGGTTGGGTCACGATAAGCGTCGTGTTGGTCGCGCCGTCAATCGGATTGCCGTTGTTGTACCATTGAATGTTGGTCGTGTAAGGCATGCCTACCGAAAATTCGATGGATGCGCCTTGGCAAAGCAAAAGCGTCCCGTTGTTCGGGTCGATCGTGACTTCGTTTTCGTCGAAAGACTGAATCGTGAAAATCGGCAGGAACGCATAACCGTCTATCAACAAAGCGTTCGATTGGTATGTCGAGCCGTCCAAAGTGACCTGCACGCGGATTTCGGTAACGCTGTAATTGTAATAATCATAGGTGAACGTCGCATCGTCCGCATTCGGAATGTTCTGGAAAGGATCCGATGTGAACGCAAAGCGATATTGCCATTGGTAAGAATCGTACGCTTGATCGGTCACGATGTATGCGGTTCCGAAGCCATTCGGACATAACATCGTATCGCCTGCTATTATCGGCTCCTGACCGAACAGCGTTAATGAAAAAAGTGCCAGTAAGGCCGAAAGTAATGTTGTTTTCATAGGTCGATTAATTTTTCATAAAGTTAACGTTGACCTAACGAAAAGCCTAATAATCAGGCGCGACAAAGTGTGACATAAAAAAACCGGAGCAAAAACCCCGGTCCCAAAAAGCCTTACAAAGCGTAGATTTTGCCGATGTCCTGAAGACTGGACAACGTACTTGGCGTTTCGGTGACGCTTTCGTCCGATATGACGGTCGTTAGGATCAGCGCGTCATCGCTCTGCAATTCTTTTTGGACGTTTTGTTGTGCGTGGATTTGCGTACAGCTACATCCGATGGAAAGCCCTAGCATTTTTATGATTGATTTCATGGGTAATGGTTGTTAGTTGATGGTTACAAATTTACCTAACAACGTTAGATAATCTAATTGTATTATTATAGATAATGGCCGTAGTTGAAACAGTTTTTGTTTATATATACTGATTTTCAATAGTTTACATATTTTGTTTTAACTTAATTTTGGCTAATACGATTCATCAACTAATAATTACTGGCTTGTATGCTATCACTAAATCAAAGAACCGACACTACCAAATTCGGCCTTGTCAAATCGGATTTCCTATTTTTACGGAAACCAATCCAACTAATGAAAAAATACCTTCTACTGTTCTTTATCTGCACACAACTGTGCGCCCAAAAACAATTCGTTACTGTCGAAAACGCCCAATTCGTCAAAAACGGAAAACCCTATATGTACATCGGAGCCAATTATTGGTATGGCGCGTTGCTGGCTTCTAAAAAATATGGTGACCGCGAACGCCTCAAACGTGAACTCGACGTGATGAAATCGAACGGCATCACCAATTTGAGAATCATGGTCGGAGCCGACGGCGGCACATACGATTACACCGTTCCGTACGCCATGCAGCCCAAACAAGGCCAATACGATGCCGAAACTTTCGACGGGCTCGACTATTTGCTATCTGAAATGGAAAAACGCAATATGGTAGCCGTGCTCTACCTGACCAACAATTGGGAATGGAGCGGCGGTATGGCACAATATCTGGAGTGGAATGGAAAAGACGAAATCCCGAATCCGAACATCAGGCCCGAAAATACGTGGCAGGTCTTTATGGATTACGTGGCCCAATTCCATACGTGCGAGCCTTGCAAATCCGCGTTGGAGCAACACATCCGCAAAGTTTTGACGCGAACGAACACCTACACCAAAAAGAAATACACCTCAGATCCGGCGATTATGGCCTGGCAGGTCGCCAATGAACCTCGTATTTTTAAGGTCGAAAACGAGGCCGCGTTTACCGATTGGCTCAACAAAACGGTCGACCTTATCGAAAGTTTAGACAAAAACCACCTGATTTGCACGGGTTCTGAAGGAAGCGCCGGATCGAATGCCGACATCAACACTTTCGAACGCACGCACAACAATTCCAAAATCGATTACCTGACCATGCACATCTGGCCAAAAAACTGGCAATGGTACGATCATAAGGATGAAAAAGGCACGTTGCCTGTTGCAATCGAAAAGGCCAGCAAGTATATGGAAGAACATATTGCCGTGGCGACGCGCCTCAAAAAACCGATCGTCGTTGAGGAATTCGGGCTACCGCGACGAGACGAAAGCCTCGACCCGAAATCGAACACCGACAGCCGCAACGCCTTTTATACGATGTTTTTCGAAAGGCTCGCCAAAAGCAAAAAGAATGGTGAGCTATTAAAAGGTGTCAACTTTTGGGGATTCGGAGGCGAAGGAGTTGCAAAAAACGAAAAAGGCAAATGGAATTCGGGCGATCCTTTTACGGCCGATCCACCTCAGGAACCACAAGGCTTGAACACGGTTTTCTCGTCCGATAAGGAATTGCTGGACATCATCAAAAACTATAACGCCCGACTCGCCAACTAAGATGTTAACGTCTATCGGCACAAATCAATTTTTATTTACCTTCGCCACAAATCCAGTTTTATGAAAATGCGTTTCGCCCTGTTGATCTGTCTCTTTTGCGTAGTTTCGGCATCGGCTCAAATTCGAAGAAACAGTACCGGAATCAACGCCATTGATCAGCAACACGATATGCAAGGCTCGAACAAAGGCCCTACACCAGAGGAACAGCTCAATACGACCATGCAAAAAATCACGGCCGACGTCGGATTGAACGGTTTACAGGAAGCGGCCATCCGCAACATTTTGAAAGAGCAGATGGTGCAACTTACGGCCTTGCGTCAGGATTCGCGTCCGGAATCCGAGAAAATGGATGAGGCGCGTCTGATTTCCGAAAAAAGTGACAAAGAAATCCAATCGCTTCTGGATCCGGGTCAACTCGAAAAATACAACGCGTTGAAAGAAGAATTGCGCTCGGGCAAGAAAAAGAAGAAGAAAAAAGAAAAAGACCAGGAAACGGTTCACGAATAACAAAAAGCCCCGACTTGAATCGGGGCTTTTTTTATTCTTTACTTTTATTTTTTATTCTTTATTGGAGTTCGAATTTGGATTCGAGTACATCTTGGGAGTTCGTTCCGACGTAAATTTTGAAACTGCCTGCTTCGACAAGGAAATTACCATCGTTGTCAAAGAATCCGAGCTCTTTTTCGGTCAACGTGAATGAAACCGTTTTGCTCTCGCCTTTCTTGAGCGGAACGAGTTCAAAACCCTTCAACTCCTTCACCGGACGCGCCAAGCTCGCCACTTCGTCATGTATGTAAAGCTGCACAACTTCTTTTCCGTCAAAATCGCCTGTATTCTTGACATCTACCGAAACTTTTATCGGTTCTCCTTTTTTATACGAAGTCTTGTCAATCTTGAGGTTCGAATACGCAAATTTGGTATAGCTAAGGCCGAAGCCGAACGGGAAAAGCGGCATTTTATCGACATCGGAATAATGCGACCAGAACACGGTTTCGGTCTTTCCGCCACGTCCGGTGCTGTATTGGTTGTAATAGATGGGAACTTGCCCGACGTTTCTCGGGAACGACATCGTCAATTTTCCTGACGGATTGTAATCGCCGTAAAGCACTTGAGCGACGGCATTTCCGGTTTCGGTTCCCAAATGCCACGCTTCCACGATCGCCGGAATGTTCGCCTTAGCCCAATCTAGTACCAACGGACGGCCATTGTTAAGCACGAGTACTATATTTCTGTTGACTTTGAATATTTCCTCGAGCAATTCTTGTTGCACGCCAGGCAGGTCAAGATTCGTACGGCTTCTCGCCTCTCCGCTCTGGAATCCGATTTCGCCAAGTACCATGATTACCACATCGGCCGACTTTGCTACATTTTTGGCGGCTTCGAAACCGCTTTTGTCTGTAGTGTTTATGTTGACTTCTGTCGTGAACGAAGTTGCGCCCACAGAAACATCGGCCCCTTTTTCATACACGAGCGAATTGCCTTTGTACTGTTTGAGACCTTCGTAAACCGAAACGGCCGAATTATCGTCGGCAGCGATTCTCCAGCTTCCTAGCGGACTGTTCTTGTCGTTGGCCAAAGCACCGATAAGCGCGATTTTTTGTCCCGATTTCTTGAGCGGAAGCAGATTGCCGTCGTTCTTGAGCAGCACGATCGATTTTTTCGCCATGTCGAGAACGGCGTCGCGGTTGGCTTTCTGTCCGATCGTGGTTTCGCGTTTCTCGTCGCAATAGCGATACGGATCGTCGAAAAGACCGAGCTCGAACTTCACGCGAAGGATGCGTTTTGCCGCATCGTCTATAACCGAAGCTTCTACCTTTTTGTCTTGAACCAATTTGACGAGATTTTCTACGTAAGCGTTCGATTCCATGTCCATATCCGAACCCGCATTGACGGCTTTCATTGCAGCGTCGTAGCCGTTATTGGCGTAACCGTGGTCGATCATTTCGCCAATCGAACCCCAATCGGAAACCACGAAACCTTTGAATCCCCATTTTCCTTTAAGGATGTCGCGCTGAAGGAACTTACTACCTGTTGCGGGCATGCCGTTAAGGATGTTGAACGAGTTCATAAACGTACGCGCGCCGGCATCGCTCGCGGCTTTGAAAGGAGGCAATACGACATTATACAAGGTGTTGTTGCCGATGTCGACCGTATTGTAATCGCGTCCGGCTTCTGCAAAACCATAGGCCGCGAAGTGCTTGGCGCATGCGATGATGTTGCTGTTTTTGGACAAATCGCCCTGAAAACCTTTTACGCGCGCTTCGGCGATTTTCGAACCGAGATAGGTGTCTTCGCCTGCACCTTCCATCACGCGTCCCCATCGGGCGTCTCGTGAAATGTCGACCATTGGCGCGAACGTCCAGTTGATTCCGGCGGCAGACGCTTCATCGGCAGCGACCGAAGCCGATTTTCGGATGGCTTCCAGATCCCAACTCGCCGATTCTGCCAATGGTATCGGACTCAGCGTCTTGTATCCGTGGATCACGTCGAACCCGATGATAAGCGGAATGCCCAATCGGCTTTGCTCGACAGCGATTTTCTGCACGGCGCGCACTTCTTTGACGCCTCTTACGTTTAGCATCGATCCGACGCGGCCTTTTTTGAGGTCGTCGTATTTCTTTTCGGCATTACCGCCTTTTGGTGCCGGTCCGGTGACGTTCCAGAAACCGTTGTACTGGTTCATCTGACCCACTTTTTCCTCGAGCGTCATTTCCTTGAGCAACAAATCGACACGCTGGTCGATCGTTTTGGACTTGTCGGTCCACGGCCGTTGCTGCGCACAAATACCCATAGAGATGAGCAAGGCGGCGGCCATTGTCATTTTTTTCATGATTTTTAGAAGTTATAGAGGTTTGCAATTGTCATTTGAGCTCGAGCAGCCGCTTGAATACGGGTTCGAGTTGTTCGGCCATCTGCCTGTGGTCGTTTATGTCGGGGTGGTTGCCGCAACCTTGGGGTGTCATCGGTTTGAATTCGAAAAGTTCGATGGGCTTGTGGGTTTTGTCTGAAGCGAAATTCGAGATCACTTCTTTGAGGCATTTGACCAAAACGGTGTTCTTTTTGCCCGAAATCATTGGGCTGGTAAGCAATACGATACGGGTTTTAGGATAGCGTTTGTAGATTTTTTTGATGAAGTTCACGTAATTGGAAACGTACTTTTTCTCATTGAACGCAAGGCGCGGTTTTCTGCCGTCTCCATCGGATAAATCGTTAGTCCCGAGACCAATGCTGACCAAATCGGGTTGGTATTTCGCATCGAATTTCTTGGACGTGTCTTTGTTCAGGTAAAGGTTTTCATACACGTCGGGCATGATCGGTTCGATTTGGTTCTCATCGTTCCAGTTCCTGTAAATGCCGATTCCGGAAACCGAACTCAATAAAAAATCGAATTTGAGCGAACGTGACAAAATCGGTCCATACGCCCAATATGCGTTGTGTTGGTCGAACCACTCGCCTTTATCGCATGGCACCTGAAGTACGTCATTGCCCATTCCCGATGTTATGGAATTGCCGATGAATTCAACTTTTTTTGGTGTACCGATTTTGAATTTGGTGATGTTTTCCGCTTTCGCGCCATTAAAAACGACAACTCCATTTGCTGCTTCGGTCGCTTTGAAAATGCGCAAGGTGTGCTGTTTGTAATTTTTGGAAACAGGAACGTTGTAGTCTTTTGCCGAACCTGCTTCTATGCGATATCGTCCGATATAGTCGCCATCGAGTTCCAGGGAAACATAATTGTGGTTCGCCGTGGCGTTTTGAAGTGAAATGCTGCAATTCCTTCCCCTGAAATTGAAACTGACCGACGAGGCCGATCCTATAAGCAGTACTTTGTTGTCTTTTGTGGTTTCGATTCGCCCGGTTGTAGTGTAAGGTGATTCTGTTTTTTGGGATGTACCAAACGATGCCAGCACAAAAAGGCCGACGACAAGAATTCGCATCATGATTAGAGGTTTATCTTGTAAAAATACGTGAAAGTTGATTTGGATACCCAATAATTTAGGATTTCTCCATATGCCTTATTGGTCAATGTCAATTGACTAATTGAAAGAAAAACAGTGCGGTTTAGACAAAAATTGAAAATATTCCCGTAAACGAAATTTTATTAACCCCAACAAAATCAGCACTTTTAGGGGATAATAATCAAAAACTGTCGGTTTGATAGTTAAAAACGATACAAAAAAATTGTAACCGTAAAATCATTTGATTTAACTTTGCCTAACATTGTTAGATTTATTTATTCTTGTTATGGGAAGTAAGGACAGGATTCTTAGGCAGAAGGAAGAAACGAGATGTAAAATTCTCGAGGCTGCTTACAGAATCGTAAAGGCAGAAGGCTGGCAAGGATTGAATATGCGAAAAATTGCCGATGATATAGAATATACACCACCGGTAATTTATGAGCATTTTTCGAATAAGGATGCCATTTTGATGGAAATCACTAAGAAAGGTTTTCTTCAATTATATAACGAGTTGAAAGATCTCAAAGATCAGATTTCAGATCCTGAGGAGCTACTCGAGGCAATGTGGATGAATTTTTGGGCGTTTGCGTTCAAGAACCGCGAAATGTATCAGGTGATGTTCGGAGTCGAAATGACCTGTTGTATGATGAAAGTGCCAGAAGCGGAATTACAATACAATTTGTTTCTGGATGCTATCGGAAACGTGATGAACGGTTATCCGATACCCGATGTAGTCAAGCAAAAATATTTTACATTGTTTTCTGTCGTACACGGTTTGATCTCGATCAATATTGTCGGAAACGGCCTCGATGGAGAAATGAATACGCAAATCCTCAAGGATGCGATAAGTGGAATAATCCGATCGCTGAAAGATTAAAAAGCTTCTTGGTAATTTTAAAAAGTCACCAAGAATCAAAGATCAAAATTTATATACGCATCATGCGGGAAGTAGGTTTTGATTTTTTTAAAGCGAGTTGGTTAACACTGTTAAGTAAGATAACCGAGATAATAAATTGAAATAAGAAGGCATCGCTTTAAATTTTTTTTGAAGGATGAACTTTTTGTAAAATTATAGAATCGCGGGTCTTTTAAGTTAACGCTGTTAGAAAAAATAACCTAAATAAAACAATAGCTATGAGAATTATTGTCAAACGTTGTAAAGCCTGTGTGCGACTTTTTGCACGCGCCAATCTGGACAAGGCGCATTTCCTTTCAAACTAATCATCAAAAACATCAATCAATTCAATCCATCCATATTTAATACTCCACAAAATGAAAAATAGTTTGTTTTTTTATGCGATAGGCGCACTCATTATAACAGCTTGTGCCCACAATCAGGCTAGCGCTCCTCAAGCCGCTGCGCCTGCCCTACCGGTAATCAGCATCGCCAATACCGACGCCGTAACCGACGCAGAATTTCCTGCTGCTTTACAAGGTACGGTCGATATAGAAATCCGTCCTCAAGTAAGCGGTAATCTTGAAAGAATCCTCGTAGACGAAGGAGCTTATGTAACCAAAGGCCAACCGCTATTCAAAATCAACGAACAACCGTTCCGCGAACAATTGAACAATGCGACCGCACAATTGCGCGCCGCCGAAGCCGCCCAAACCAACGCTCAACTCGAGGTAGAAAAACTAACCCCGTTAGTTGCCAATAACGTTGTTTCGGACTATCAGCTCAAAACAGCGAAAGCAGCTTTTAAAATTGCTACGGCTAATGTTGAGCAAGCACGTGCTGCCGTAGGTTCGGCAAAGATTAACCTCGGTTATACGAGTATTTCGGCCCCGGTTAGCGGTTATATCGGACGTTTGCCAAAAAAACAAGGCAGCCTCGTTTCACCGGCAGATTTCGAAGCAATGACAACTTTGTCTGACGTGCACGAAGTTTATGCTTACTTCTCACTGGGCGAATCCGACTTCATCCGTTTCAAAACCGATCACGAAGGCGCGACCTTGAACGAGAAGTTGAAAAAATTGCCTGCCGTAAAATTGGTACTTTCAGACAATTCGGCCTACGAACAAACAGGGCGCATCGACATGATCGACGGCCAATTCGACAAAACTACCGGAGCGATCACACTTCGCGCCAAATTTCCGAACGCCAAAGGACTTTTGCGCTCCGGAAATACAGGGAAAGTATTGTTGAGCCTGCCACATAGCGACGCCATTTTGGTACCTCAGGAAGCGACCATCGAAATACAAGATAAGATTTTTGTATTTACCGTAGACAAATCGAACAAAGTTTCGAAGCAACCGATTGCGGTTTCCGGTAAAACCGACAATTCCTATCTCGTCGAAAGTGGCGTAAAACCTGGCGACCGAATCGTTTTCAAAGGATTCGAGAACCTTCAGGAAGGCGCCATCATCAAACCCGAAGAAGAGAAAATTCTGGCCAAGAACTAAGCCTTAACCCAAGGGAATCAGACTGTTTCCGGTTGTCACAAGCAGCCGGACAGGACTTCCCTATCCTATTCGGAACAATTTTTAAAAACTCACACACAAGAAAACATGTTCAAAAAATTCATAGAACGCCCCGTATTGGCAACGGTAATCTCGATTTTGCTCGTGATTGTCGGGATCTTGGGGCTTACCAGACTTCCGCTTCAACAGTTTCCTGACATCGCGCCTCCGGCCGTACAGGTGACCGCCTTCTATCCGGGCGCCAACGCGGAAACCATTTTACGCTCGGTCGCACCGTCTCTGGAAGAAGCCATAAACGGTGTCGAAAACATGAGCTATATGAGCTCTACCGCCAGTAACGACGGGTCATTGGTCATCACCGTTTACTTCAAGCTCGGCACAAATCCCGATCAGGCAGCGGTAAACGTACAGAATCGCGTGTCCCAGGCGGTAAGCCAGTTGCCTTCGGAAGTCGTGCTTGCCGGAATCACCACGACCAAGCAGCAAAACAGCTTGATCATGGTCGTCGATATGTATTCGGAAGACGAAAAACAATACGACCAAACCTTCCTTGCCAACTACGCACAAATCAACATCATCCCTGAAATCAGGAGGATTCCGGGCGTAGGACAATCACTCATTTTCGGCGGAAACAAAGATTATTCGATGCGCGTGTGGCTCAAGCCGTCGCAAATGGCCTCGTACAATCTGACTCCGAAAGAAGTCATCGGCGCGATCCAGGACAAAAACCTCGAAGCCGCTCCCGGTAAATTCGGCGAAAGCAGCAAAGAAGCGTTCGAATACGTGATCAAATACAAAGGGAAACTCAACAAGCCTGCCGAATACGAAAACATCGTCATCCGTTCGAATCCCGACGGTTCGGTATTGCGCTTGAAAGACGTCGCCAAAATCGAATTCGGCGCTTACACTTACGGAAATTATACTCGTACGAACGGAAAACCCGGCATCAACATCGCCACGATGCAGCTCGCCGGATCGAACTCGAACGAAATCCAGATCGCGATCGCCGATCTGATGAAAAAAGCAGAAAAAGACTTCCCGAAAGGCGTCAAATATCTGATTCTCTACAACACCAAAGATTCACTCGACGCGTCGATCAAACAAGTCGTTTCCACTTTGGTAGAGGCGTTTGTCCTCGTATTTATCGTGGTATTCCTGTTCTTGCAGGATTTCCGATCGACGATCATTCCGGCCATCGCGGTTCCGGTCGCGATTTTGGGAACATTCTTCTTCATGTCCGTATTCGGATTCTCGATCAACCTGCTTACGCTGTTCGCGCTCGTCTTGGCCATCGGTATCGTCGTCGATGACGCGATCGTGGTCGTCGAGGCCGTACACGCGAAGATGGAACACCGGCATTTACCGCCAAAAACAGCCACCATATCGGCGATGAGCGAGATCACGGGGGCGATCATTTCGATCACGCTGGTCATGGCGGCCGTGTTCCTTCCCGTAGGATTTATGGAAGGCTCGACAGGGGTTTTCTACCGTCAGTTCGCGTTCACTTTGGCGATCGCGATCGTGATTTCGGCTTTGAACGCGTTGACGTTGAGTCCGGCGTTGGCAGCTTTATTCCTTAAAGAACCGAACCATTTCGGGGAAGCGCCATCGGAAAAGAAATCGTTCAAGGAAAAATTCTTTATCGGATTCAACAAAGGATTCGACAAATTGACCAACAATTATATCGGAAGCCTTCGTTTCCTAACACGTCACAAATGGTTAAGCCTTGGCGGGTTGGCCGTCGTGATCGTCGCAACGGTCATCATGGTGAAACGCACACCGACAGGATTCATCCCGTCTGAAGACCAAGGATTCATCGCGATCTCGATGTCGATGCCGGCCGGAGCGTCTTTGGAAAGAACCACGAAAGTCGTTCAGGAAGCCGAAGCGATCTTGCAGAAACTGCCGTCACAACGCACCATCATGGGATTGTCTGGTTTCAATATGTTGACCCAATCTTCGAGTCCGTCGTCTGCAGTCGCGTTCATCTTGCTCAAAAAAGCGGGCGAACGTGGAGCAATCGACGACATTAACGAAATCATGGGTGACGTACAAGACAAACTCAGTGCGATCAAAGGCGCGAATTTCTTCGTGTTCACCTTCCCGACCGTTCCCGGATTCAGCAACATCGACGGACTCGATTTCGTGCTGCAGGACAAAACCGGCGGAAGTCTGCAAAAGTTCAGCGGCATCAAGGATAAATTCCTAGGTGAATTGATGAAACGACCTGAAATCGGGTTCGCGTTCTCATCGTTCAAAGCCGATTTCCCTCAATACGACATGCAGATCGACGACGTAAAGGCCGAGCAATTGGGCGTAAGCGTAAAAGACATCACGCAGACGATGCAGGCCTACTTCGGTTCGGCCCAAGCGTCGGATTTCAACCGATTCGGTAAATATTACCGCGTCATGGTACAGGCCGACAAAGATTCCAGAAACGAAATTTCTTCATTGGACGGAATTTTCGTGAAGAACCGCACAGGCGAAATGGTACCGATCAAAACGCTCGTCAAATTGGAACGCGTTTACGGACCTGAAAACGCATCGCGATACAACTTGTTCAACTCTATCGGAGTCAATGCGATCGCCAAACCAGGTTACAGCTCGGGCGATGCGATCCGCGCAGTCGAGGAAGTCGCCGCCCAAACCTTGCCTTTCGGTTACGGATTCGAGTTTTCGGGTATGACGCGCGAAGAGATTTCATCGGCTGGACAATCGACCGTGATTTTCATCTTATCGTTGTTGTTTATCTATTTCCTATTGGCCGCACAATACGAAAGCTATGTATTGCCACTTGCAGTCATACTTTCAATACCTACGGGCGTTTTCGGAGTGTTCGCAGCGATCGGCCTGACCGACATTTCGAACAACATCTACGTTCAGGTTGCTTTGATCATGCTTATCGGATTACTCGCCAAAAACGCGATCCTGATTGTGGAATTTGCGGCTCAAAGGCGACGGTCGGGCAAATCGCTCGTGGCATCTTCGCTTGAAGCTGCCAAGTTGCGTCTGCGTCCGATCATCATGACGTCTTTGGCTTTCGTGGTCGGTTTGTTGCCGATGATGCGCGCCAAAGGCCCGTCTGCACAGGGTAACCACTCGATCAGTATCGGTGCTGCGGGCGGTATGATTACGGGAGTCGTACTCGGAATTTTGATCATTCCGGTGCTGTTCATCGTATTCCAATACCTGCACGAAAAAGTTTCGTCTAAAAAACCGGTACAATCTCAACCTGAAACCGAAATCGTACACGCCTAAAATCCTGACATCATGAAAAATCACATAAAAATACTGACCGCAAGCGTTTTGCTGCTTATCGCAAGTGCTTGTAAGGTCTCGAAAGACATTGAAACGCCTAAGGAAGCGATTCCTGCGGCTTATCGTTCGGACGTTGCTGCGTCTACATCTTCTGCCACTATCGCAGACACGGACTGGCGTTCGTTCTTTACCGACAATACGCTGCAAACCCTTGTCGACAGTGCGTTGGTCCGCAACAACGATTTGCTGGTTGCCCAACAGAACATCGAAATCGCACGTCTTCGTTTGTCTCAGGCAAAATGGGGAAATGTGCCCACGTTGAACCTTCAGGTAACCGCGAGTTCTACGAATCCGTCCGAGAACAGTTTGAACGGATTGAGTCTGAGCCAGTTCGTCGGTCAACATCATATCGATGATTTCACGGCCGCCGGAACCTTGAGTTGGGAAGCCGACATTTGGGGAAAAATCAAGAACCGCAAAAAATCGGCTTTGGCTCAATATTTACAGTCGTCCGAAGCCAAAAATGCGTTGCAAACCATTATCGTCTCGAATGTCGCACGCGGCTTCTACAACCTGTTGATGCTTGATGCCCAACTTGAAGTGGCACGCAAAAACCTCGAACTCAACGAAAGGACGCTGCAGATCATCAATCTCAGATACGATTCGGGGCAGGTGACGTCTTTGGCCAAACAACAAGCTGAAGCACAACGTCTTGTCGCGGCTCAATTGATTCCGTTTTTGGAGCAACAAATTGCAATCCAGGAAAATGCATTGAGCGTTTTGACCGGAAGTTTCCCGAAAACCATCGACCGCAAAACCTCGTTGGCGCAATTGGCCGTAGCCGATAAATTGGATGCGGGTGTACCTTCTCAAATGGTCGCGCTTCGTCCCGATGTAAAAGCTTCCGAATTGTATCTGCAACAGATGAACGCCGAAGTCGGAGTCACGAAAGCCCAACTGTATCCGTCGCTTACGATCAGTGCGACCGCTGGTGTGAATTCGTTCGAAGCCAGCAATTGGTTCACGATGCCCGCTTCCTTGTTCGGAACGGTCGCCGGCGGATTGACGCAGCCTTTGCTCAACGGCAAACGCCTTCGTACGCAATACGAAGTCTCGAAAGCCGAACGCGAGAAAGCCGTGATCGGGTTCAGGCAATCGGTTTTGGTGGCCGTGGGCGAAGTATCGAACGCTTTGGTTTCTATCGACAAACTCAAATTGCAGTACGAAGCGGCAGACAGTCGCAAGAATACGTTGCAAACCGCCGTGAAAAATGCCGACCTGCTGTTCAAATCGGGTATGGCGAATTACCTCGAGGTGATTACGGCCCAGGATAATTTGTTGCAAAGCGAGCTTCAGGTGTTGGTGCAGAAAAAAGCCCGTCTTGACGCCGCAGTGGAACTTTACCGCTCTTTGGGCGGTGGGTGGAAATGATTATTTGTTTTCATTTTGTGTGGAAAGCTCTTCTTCGGAAGGGCTTTTTACTTTTAGGGCGGTTTGGTTTGCCACGAATGGCACTAATTTCACTACTCTTTTACTGTTATTTATTTGTGGCATTCGTGCAATTCGCGGCTAAGATTATTCAAGCCGGACCAGATGGAGTTCCTGTTTTCGGCTGATGATCCACGGCAAAAGGAAATGTTCGTTGGAAAGATAAAAATCGCGTCCGTTGAAAGTCGTGATGCCTTCGGTTTGACGGAACGCTTTGCGCAGTCGGTAACGCGTGACCTTTCCGGAGAAGAAAGCGTTGTTGCTGAAATCGGTGAAATCGAGAAGGAACGTCCGAAGCAATCCGTTGTAGCCGCAAAGCACGAGACGTTGTTTGTTTTCGTCAAAAAAAGCGCCCGTGATGCGCACTTTAGATTTGAATTCGGACTGGAATTTCGCCGTGTAAAAGCCCGGTGATTTCCCAATGGAATAACAGCCGGTGCGGTGCTTCTCTTTTGTGAACAGATAAATACTGTCGCGCGAAACGACGAACGCCTCGCAATTATAATTTCTTTTCTTTATGCTATCGTGCAAATGCTCTTCGGGCCACGAAAAACCGATACTGTCGAGCTCGATCCGGCGTTCTGAAAGTGCTTTTTTCCTTAACCTGTAAATATACAGACGGTCGCGTGCATGGTGGTTGTTTCCGATATCGGCTATGTAAATGAAAAGGCTGTCGCTCGAAATCTCTTCCCAATCGAAGTTTTTAACAGGCAACCCAAACCTTTCTCCTATTTTACCGGTAAGCGTGTCGAGGCTGTAAAGTATGGGCTTTTTTCCGGAGTCGTTATGCGTGAGCAGTTGGCCATTGAAAACGGTAAGTCCAGACGTTTCGGAAACTTCCGACGGCAATTTGATCGAAACAAGCGGTTTGACGCAACGTTTCTGCATAGGCTGGGCAAACACCAGCACCGGAAAAAGAACGCACATCAAAAGTTGTCTCATGCTGCAATTTCCGTAAAAAAACCCGGATTACTTATAGCGGGCTTTCTCATCTTGAGAGAAACTTTCCGATTGTTTGATGAAGTTCCTGACCAACAGCTTGATGTCTTTGGGCGCTTTGGCGTATCCGGTCTCGATAACGGTCTTGTCGTCTTTAAGGTTATCGCGATAGTTCACGATGAAAGGCACGTTTTCCTGTACGCTCATCCTGATCATACGGATTTCGATGTTTTGCGGATCGGCCAATGCGGCGGCGTCGATAAAACCCGCACCTTCTTTCATGAATGAGATTTTGTCGGGCAGATAATTGGAATGTTTTGATTTGAGCGTCAACGCACAGCCTTTATACGCCACAAGCGTTTTGTTGGCATCGTCTTTTTGTACGTCTTTGACCAATTCGGCAAATTTGTTGGCGTCCGATTCGGATTTCGGTGACGCGATGTAGGCTTGGCGGACTTGGGCGAGATCCAATACCGACATCAGGACACCTACGCTAAGAAACCAAAAGATATATTTCATAAGATAGTTTTTTGCAATATGCTGAATCCATTGTTGTTTCTGTCTACAACATTTCTGTGAATTCTTACAAAATTCAACTATTACAACTAACCAATTTACGAAAATGAGGTCATATGTCCAACACTAATGGAGACTGTTTTGAGTTCCCGGGCTGGTTCTTTGAAAAAAACGCCAAAAACCGATTTTGACCGTCTCTAAATCGTAATTCTCATTCTCTGCATCGCAAATAACACCCGAAAATACCTCGTCGCCTACTGTATCAAGTCAATTTGAACGACGACATAATGGTCACCGGCAAAGCCTCATAATCCAACTTATCCAAAGACGAAGATACCTTTTTGAATCCATGTGGGTTCACAAAACACGTGGAAAGCGGCGCTTGGGCTTTGCAAAGAAATTTTCGCAAAAACCAAGACTGCCGTGTATAATTTCCTTATTGTTCCCGATGTTTTATAGCCGGCATCGGAAGGATTGTTCCCAACACCGGCCATTAGTTCATTTATTGCTTACCAAAGAAGTGGCAGTTGGGGCAACATATCCCGCATTGATTGATTTTTGCCCCCAATGTGGGATGAGTGGAAAATTGCCGTAAGGTGTCTGAACCGTATACTGTATAGGAAGATCCATCGAATGCAGTTCGAGTTCAGAATCGTATTTCCCAAATAACGCGGCATCGGCAATCTGGGCCAGGTCGTCTAATTTGAATGCATTGCCTACTATGCTTCCCAAACCGAAAGTGATCCCCAAAGCACGGATACCGGCTCCGCAAGTCAGGTGATTTCTAATATTGGTGAACATGTCCTCGACCGGAGATGACGAAAGTTGGATCTGATATTGTATCGGACGTGGACGAATCGAAAGCGTACAACCGTCGGCCAAATTGGTTTTGGTGATGTCGGCAACCAATTCGGGATTCTTGATCGAACCCGAAAAATTTGGATTCCCTTTGAATTGCAAATACGGACAACTCAACAGGAAACCTATCCCTTCGTAACCGTGATAGGTCAAATCGTAATTCAATTTTCCCGAAAAAGACATGTCCTGTGCTATGGCTACCGACGAAAAAGTATCGTCGAAAACAATATTGTTGAGGTTACATGAAATCGAGCCGCTGCCATTGGCACTTCCGCCTATCGTACCGGCTTTTATTCTCGAAGGCAATACATTGAGTGCATGTTTAGCTACATTACACGCCGCACAAAAGCCCGGATTTATTACGCATCTCCAACCGGACGGACAAGAAAGTCCCGGTCTTGGCACATACACACCGGCACGTGGTATATCCTGTGCAAAACTTTTGTTTGCAGAAAACCGGAAATTCAAATTCGACAACGCCTCGTTGAGATTCGATGAAAGGAATCCGTTTCTTATTTTAACGGTCATTTGGGAATTGGCTTCCCATTCGGGAGTGTCGAAATTGCGTTTGTCGATACTTTCGAACCGATTCTTGAGCTCTTTATCCAACACCATAAACACGCGCTTTTTCTCGCTTAAGTCCATTGCTTGGTAAGACGGGCATTCGAACGCATTGACAGGATCGGCGTTGAAAAGCCCCAGCATGCGCATCCCATCGGGGTTTATGTTTATGGAGAACTGTGGTTTCAATCCTTTAAAGGTTATCGTTGCATCGGTTTCTATAGACACACCGCTTCCCGCACTTATAAGCGTAGAAACCTGTATGTTGTCTTGCGGCAATGGCTTTAGTTTTACGTGATACGTTTTAAGTGTTCCATTGAGATTGGCCAAATGTTGCGAAAGGATGTTGTTCAAAAGTTTGTAAAGGGGTTTCTGGCGCGTCAAAAACCCCAAACCTTTAAAACCTATATGCTTGATTTTTATAGAATTGAAATACGGATTCAGATACAAAGTGTCTCCGCTGTAGTAAGGAATGAGCGCCGCATTTACTTCATACTCGACATTTTTAAGCCTTTTGTGGCTCAAATAGAGTTTTTGTTCGGTGTTGGCCAGCAATTCCTGTTCGCCAAAAGCGAGACTTGCATCTTTGATGACGAGACTGTCGAGCTCTTTTTGGTCAAATACGATGCTTCTGGTGTTTTGCTTGAGTAGTTCCGACACAAGTGAATCGAGCATCTGTTTACGAAGTTGCATCGAGACATCGTAATTTAAAGTCGTATCAAGCGCATTGAGATTCTTGCATGCGCCCGCAATTTTCATATCTTGGGTAATGACGGGAGGAAACTTCCTGTTGATGCTCCCTTTGAGGAAAAGGCCGCAACTTTGGAACAATACAGCCAAAACCAATACTAGTGCAAAACGCACGTGACTTTTTGACGGACTCGAAATGACCATCAAATTTTTCTTAAGGTCGAACCACTTGTAAATGTTTGTCGTATGCATAATTTCTATATTTTTATAACACCTACTCTTGCCGTTTTCGGTATCCCGGATTTATTTACCAAAGTTATTTTACCGTGATTGGCCTGACCTTGGTAGATTTACTATTGCAAACCAGTATTTCGACCAAGACGGACGCTAGGGAAAAACCTAGTCGTTTTAGGAGAAAAACATCTAGCCATTGATTTTATGATCACCAACTTTGAAACCAATAAATTCAAACATATCATGAAAACATCCGCACTTTTACTCGCATTATTGACCTTGGCAGTTGGTTGCAACCAACAAAAGAAAGATACCGCAACTGCTTCGGAAACCACAGCCACAAACGCTGTTACGACTACAACGCCGGCAACTCCATTAGACGAAACCTGCCAGGACGAAACTACATTAACCCTCAGAAGGTTAGGTCAAAGTATTTGTGGCAATGACGGTATGACACTTTCCCACATTACGCATAACATCGACAGCAATGATTTCAAGCGTTTTTTTGAGCGTAAGTACCCGACTAATCCACCTGCGATGAAAGAACTTACCTGGCAGGAAATCCAGAATGTGATCGGAACGAATACGTGTTATGACAAGTTCGTACAGTTTGATTTCGACGCGACTTCGGCAAACAATTCCACGATACGGCCTAGTCTTGTAGATTGTTACGACAAGGATGCGAATTGCTATTCGATCGTATTGTTCAACGCTATCGCAAGACGCCAAAATTTACTACCTGGCTCCAAATTCGAGTTCTCAAGAGGAATAGACGACTCGGGACGCGAAATGGTCATGTTCAGGATTCAGGGCGGAAAGTCCTATTACCATTTCGATATTTCGACTGTCCCTTATTTTTATAATATGCTGCTCAAAATCCACAAACAGGAAATGTCGCTCAAATAGATGAAGGAATTCCTGCTGGCATCCATCAATACGGTCAGGATTTACATGATCATTACCTTCCTTTGGATTTTGTATAATTCCAAAGGAAGGTTCCAAAAGTATTTTCCGTTGCTTCTCGTATTGGTTGTCGGCTTGATAAACGAGTTTTGTCTAAGCTATCTGGCTTACACGAAAGTGGATTCTGGTTTGAATACCAGCATCTATGTGGTTTTGCACAACGTCATTTGGCTTTGGATATTTTATAAGAGTTTTCACCGTCCTTACATTCTCAAAGCCATCATCCTGTATGCGGTTTTCAGTTTGATAAACTTGTTTTTTATCGAAGGCACAACGAATTTCAATTACTATCCGTTTCTTGCGGGTGCATTTCTTTATGTATTGCTTTTTCTTGTCGAAAGCCTAAGGATGCTACACAATGAAAGCATCCTGAACATGCATGGCTCTACCTATCTGATGTTGTGTGCGCCTTTGCTTTTCTTTCTTGGGTTCAGCTTATTGTTTGGTTTTCGGGACAAAGCCATTTTCCAGACAGTTGTCTTTGGTTCTACCACATTGTTCAGTATCATTAGTCTTTTTGTAAATCTTGTTTATTATTCTTTGATCAATTATTGCGTTTCCAGCCCAAAAATCGAACCCCATGAACGATAAAATCGTATTCGGCATTTTGATTTCGTTGATTTTCGTTTGCACGATAATCGTTTTCTGTGCCTTTCTTATAAAACTTTACATCAATAAAATCCGCTCGTACACCGCTCAACTCTACCAAAAAGATCTCGACCTGCAAAAAGCCCTTACCCAAACCGTGATTGAGACCCAGGAGCAAGTATTGCAGAACATTTCGCAAGATCTGCACGATGACGCGGGCCAACAGCTTACGTACATCAACTTCCAGATTGAGGCATTGCGTTTGGATTCGGCCCAAAACAATACGACTCTGGAACCGCTGTCTGAAGCCGTCAAAAAACTTTCGGAATCCATCCGCAACCTCAGCCACTCCCTTAGCAACCAACTTTTGATGAGCAACGATTTGATGAAGGCCATAGCTTCTGAAAGCGAACGGCTCAACAAAACCGGGCGCATCGCGGTGTCATTCAATATACCGCAGCATTTCGACAAGGTTTTCGACACGAACGAAAAAACCGTGCTTTACCGTATCTTTCAGGAATCGATGAACAATATTCTCAAACATTCGAAGGCGACTTACGTGAACATCACCATGACGGATCATCCTTTCGAAATGGTCATATCGGACGACGGAAAAGGATTCGACGCCTCCGACACATCAGGACTTGGCGTGGCCAACATGAAACAACGTGCCACTTCAATCGGATACGAAATAGACATTTCGTCTGTACCCGGAACCGGCACGATCATACGATTACAGCAAAACGACACTTATGGAAAAAACGACGATCGGCATCATTGACGACCATCACATCGTCCGCCACGGATTGAAGGAGCTGTTGCACAAAATCAGCAATTACAAGGTAACGCATGAATTCGACAACGGAGAGGATTTCCTGTCGAGCCTTCCTATGGAAAACGCTCCCGACCTTTTCATCCTCGATTATTCTATGCCGCGCATGAACGGTATAGAAGTGCTGCAGGCGCTCGAGGAAAAGCAACAAGAACACAAAGTGCTGCTGCTTACCCAACATTTCGACGAAAACATCATCGACACGGCTTACCATCATGGTGCAAGAGGTTTCCTACACAAGAACTGTACGGCACACGACCTCAAATTCGCGATCGACAACATCGTCAAGATCGGTTACAACAACGTGTCCGAAATACTAAAACGCGTTCGCAATTACGAAGGCAACGGCGCCAACGCGCAACGGCAGACGATCCAGCTTTCGGTTCGCGAAGCCGACTTTTTGAGGCTGGTTTGCGACGAAAAAGAATATACATACGAGCAAATGGCCGATATCATGGGGCGTTCGGTAAAATCGATAGAAGCTTACAGGACGGCTTTATTCGACCGTTACGGCATCAAATCGAAAGTCGGGTTGGTCCTGTTCTCGTTCAAGCACAAATTGACGCCTCCGTTTTTAGATTGAAACAAAAAAGTGGAACGATCGCTCATTCCACTTCCTGAAGCTTGGTCTGTCCGACATTTTTCGGAAAACTGCCGTTGTCTCAAGCTTTCAATTTAACTGATAACCAATTATTTCTTTTCGGGAGTCCTGCTTCTTGTAGCCGGTTTCGAGTCTGTCGAACGGCTGCGTGAAGTGCTGGTTTTGGCTCCGGTCTTGTTCGCCGATTTAGAATCGCGAGACATGTTTTCTGAATTTTTCATAACCAATGTCATTAAAGTTGTTTTACAAAGTTCCCGAATCCCGAGATGGCTTTGTTACAGCATTTTATGCGTTTCGTTGTACGAAATCGGTTTTAACTGTTGTTGAAAGATGCAACTCTTGATGTCAACTTTATAAGGCATTTCTTAGGTCGAACTTTTTCCTTTGTTCTATTGAAAAACGCAGAACGATGGAAAAAAAACTCAATTCAACCAATAGTTTCGAAAGTTTTGCGATGAAAGTGTCTAAAGCGGCTGGATCTACGGCAGCTTTCAGCGTTGCTTTTATCGTCATTATCGGATGGGCGATCCTCGGGCCATTCTTCAATTTCTCGGCCGGATGGCAATTGTTCATCAACACGACCACAACAATCGTTACGTTTCTCATGGTTTTCCTGATCCAAAAAGCGCAGAATAAGGACTCGCTCGCGATCCAACTCAAACTTAACGAATTGGTGGCTTCGCACGAATATGCGAGCAACCGTCTTGTGGATATAGAAGAATTGACCGAAGAAGAAATGAAGATCATCCAAAAATACTACGCTCGCCTTAGCCGCCTTTCACAAAAAGAAGAAAGCCTTTTGCGCTCGCATTCCATTGATGAAGCCCAGGATTTGCAATTGTTCAAGGAAGAAATGCGCGAAGAAAGGGATGAAAAGATCGAAAAGAGCAAACGTCAAAAAAGTCCGCAACAGAAAACTACATCCTCGAAAGTGAATACTAACCGCACATGATGCCACTATCGGGCGAAATCTTGTAAAATGTCCAAGCGGATGTAACTGTACTTTTGATTTTCAAAACTTTTAGACATGAAAAGAACAAGTCGCATCTTCATCGCCGCCATTTTTTCCTCAATTTTCATGATGACATCGTGCAAAAAAGAAACGACCAACGTCGAGTCTACAGAAATCACAGACACCGTCATGACTACCGAACCCGACACCACCATGACCCAAGCCGCACCCGTAAACGACACGAACGTATCGGGAACGACCGAAGGAGAAATGGAACAAGTGCCGTAAAAAAATGACACCAAAAGAAAAACCCGGGCGTATTGTCCGGGTTTTCGTTTTTAAGGTTGACCTGTAGGTGATGTCGGAGTTGGGCTGTTCGGATTACTCGGATATCCCGGAGGCGGAGTCGTTGGTGTGGCTGGTGGCATTTTTGCAGGGTCGGTACTGTTGTTTGGCTGCGTGCTCGGCGATTGCGTACTGCGTCTGTTGTTTTGGCGTTTTGTCGAAATCGTGTCGCGCGGCGCATCGGTCTTTTTGGTTGCTTTCACCGACTTCTCGGTTTTGTTCGGGTCTTTTTTCCCTTTGCGGATGGAATCCGTCTGGGCCGATGCTATCGTTACGAACAGCAACGCGCAAAACGTGAAAATGAATCGTCTCATAGTTGTGTCGTTTAAATGAAGCGTAAAGATAGATGCTGGATTTCTGGAGCCATTACAGGTTTCGACATCAGTTGTTATCCAATTTGTGCGAATTCGGCGTAAAATGTGCAAACCGATGTGATAAAGGTGTAACGCAATTTCGTCCAATCGGTTTTAAATTTAACGGACAACTAAAAAAGTAAAATCATGGAAACGCCTAACAATTGGGAAGGACGCGAAAACGAACGCCTTTCCAGATACGACGAAAGCAACGAAAGCAACCCGAGAAATTACAGTCTTTCGGATGCCGAAAACCAATACCGAAGCGAAACACGTCCAGCTGACCCTGAACCTCATAACGACAACGAAAGGTTCGACAACAGTTACGGTATGGGAAGCGACAGCAGCCGAAGCCTTTTGATGCGCGGCAACGAAATGGTATTCGAGAACGACCACGAAGGCCAGGAATTAGACGATGCCTGGGATGCCGCCCAACGCGATGAACGCCAGGAAACCTATGAAGAAGAAAGAAGACGTCTTGAAACCGAACGCAAATACGGCGGCTTCGACACCAGAGTGTAAACGAGACGGGATTAAGTTCCCGTTTTTTTATGGGTTTTGCTTTTGGGCCAAATAAACTTGAGGATCAGGATGACGACACAACTTAACGTAGAAATGCTGTTGCCGACAATCAACGGGATGTCGCTTTTCAGGATACCGTAAACCAACCACGCGGCGTTTCCGATCACGAGCAAGATATAGGTCGCCGTAGAAATATCGCCTACAGATCTGGTGCGTATCATCTTATACGTTTGAGGAAAATTCGCGACGGTAATGAACAATGCGGCGAACAATCCGAGCCATTTTACGTAATCCATGATTTCTTTTTTCTGTTGAAAATAGCAACAAATCTTGAGACTTGCCGCTTCCTTTCCAGATTGTACAATGGATTTTGAAAATACTGTAAGCCATTTGCGTGCACTGTGTTTGACCTTTGTAAGAACACACAACATTTTATAACCGCTAAAAACGATTTTTATGGCAACAACAGCAAAATCAGCAACAAAGAAAACAACTTCAAGAACCACTACCGAGCGTGGAAAAGTCAAAGCCAAACGAAACGCCGCCGAAGAACTTCGCGAATTGTTCGTCGACGGTCTGAAAGATATTTATTGGGCCGAAAAAGCGCTCACGAAAGCGCTGCCTAAAATGGCCAAAAACGCGACTTCTCAGGAATTGGCGTCGGCTATAGACGAGCATCTGGCCGTGACCGAAGAACAAGTGGCCCGTCTTGAAAAAGTATTTGCGCTCGTAGGCGAAAAAGCCGTCGCAAAAAAATGTGATGCGATGGACGGACTGATCAAAGAAGGCGAATCGATCATGGAAGAATCTGAACCCGGCGCGGTTCGCGATGCCGGCATCATTGCAGCCGCACAAAAAGTGGAACATTATGAGATCGCCACTTACGGCACGCTCGTCGCCTGGGCGAAAACCATTGGCGAACAAGAGGCCGCGGAACAATTGCACATGACGCTAGAAGAAGAAAAAGAAGCCGATATGACCTTGACTGAAAAAGCGTATAACACCATCAATTTCGATGCGGCAGAAGCCGATGGAACCGAAGAAGAATAGCAAATAGAAATTTGTTTGGTTAGTAAAAGGCGGGGAATTTGTCCTCGCTTTTTTTATACGTTGAGGAAAAAAGTCTCCTTGTTCATCCCTGAAAGATGGAACTGCCAATTGAGCTTGAGTACATGGGATAACGTCTTTTTGAGCTGATCGAAACTGCTGGGTTTGTGGATGTACACGTTGGCGCCTCCGCTAAAAGTGTCCTCGATATCGCGAGCGCTGTTCGAAGTCGAGTAAATGGCTACCGACACATCTCTGAGGCGCTTGTCCTGCCTGATTTCCCTAAGGCAATCGACTCCCGATTTCATCGGCATGTTCAAATCCAAAAAGATGATATGCGGCAAATCGTTTTCCGGTTGACGAAGATACTCGAGCAGCGAAACGCCGTCCTCGAAAATCGTAAGATCGGTCGAAAGGGCGCGCACATTTTCGAACGCCTCCTCAAAAAGTGCGCGGTCGTCGGCATCGTCATCGACTAAGAAAATCTGCATACGCTGCACGTCGGCTTTGGAGTCGGTGTACTTAATAGTTGCCATTTTTTCTGCGAAGGATTATTTTCCTGAAGTCAGACAACGTGATACCCGTACTTTTCTTGAATTGTTTCGAAAAATGCCCGAGGCTGCTGTACGAAAGCGCATCGCTGATCTGTTTGAGCGACAATTCGTCTTCTATGATCATACGTTTGGCGCGTTCCACCCGCAGCATGATGGTATATTGTTCGATTGAGCAGAACGTATGTGAGGCGAACAGTCCCGAAATGTAACCGTAACTGAAACCGAGCCTATCGGTCAGATAACAGGACAACGTCTGCACCTGATGCTTATTGGTATTGACGACTTCAAAAAGGATGTTCTTGACGCGTTGCACGAGACATTCCTTTTCGTCTTCTATGATCGCGACGCTGTAACGACTGAGTTTATCGTCGAGTTGCGGACGCATGTCGGAAGGAAGGTTTCCGGCGATTTCGACGTATCCTTCCTCGTGTTTCAGGTAATTGATGTCGAGTTTGTCCAATTGGTCCTGCAAGATGCGCATCGGAGCCAAAATGGAATTGCATGAAATGTTGAACTTCATGGTCGTGCAAGTTTAGTTGGTTGTTGTCATAAAAAAAGTGGATTACGCTCAAGGCGTTCCCACTCTCTATTTATATTCCTCTTTAAGATCGATCTATATAAATAGAGAAATCAAAAAGTTGCCCGCTTTAAGGATAAACATTTCTTAAAGCAGCATAGTAAAGTTATACAACTATTGTGCGAAAAACTTGCATTTTTTCCATTTTGAGTTACACCATTTCTCCGAAAGAAGACAAAATGCGAATTAAATATTCAAGAAGAAAGTTTCCTTGTTCAAGCCTGACATGTGGAATTGCCAGTTGGTTTTGAGTACATGGCTGATGACTTTGCGCAGCTTGTCGAAATTGCTGGGTTTCTGGATGTAGATATTCGCGCCTTTGCCAAGCGTATCTTCGATGTCGCGGTCTGCACTCGAAGTAGAATAAATCGCGATCGACATGTCGCGCAACCTCGGAATCGCGCGCAACTCCTCAAGACATTGGATTCCCGATTTGCCGGGCATGTTCAAATCGAGGAACAAAATATGGGGCAAAGCACATTCGGGATCGGAAAAATAATCCATAAGCGCGAACCCGTCCTCAAAAAGCGCGAGTTCGTGTTTAATGGACGTGGCGTTCAAGGCTTCCTCGAAGAACATGCGGTCGTCGGCATCGTCGTCGGCAAGCATCACCTTCATCGTATCCCTTTCGTATTTTTCTACCATCATATCTGTTGTGTTGTTCTAAATGTTGGCTGACCTTTTCAATTCTATTATGCGTTTGAAGGACGAAATCGTAAGCCCGGTCGTTTTCTTGAACTGTCGCGAAAAGTGTTGTACGCTGCTGTAATTGAGCACGGCGCTGATCTGCTTGAGCGTGAGCCTTCCTTCCATGATCATTTCCTTGGCGCGTTCTATCCTGAGCAAAATGACGTACTTCTCTATCGAATAATGCGTCTGTGATGCAAAAAGATAGGATAAATACCCATAACTCAGATTCATCCTTTCGGACAGGTAATACGAAATCGTCATCAGTTGCGGCTTGTTGTCGTGCACAAGCTCAATCAGGATGTTGCGTATTTTTTGGACGAGCTGGCTTTTCTCATCAACCAACACCTCTATGCTGTAAGCACTCAGAACGTCGGCCAATTGCAATAATTTTTGTTCTGATACTGTATCGGGCAATTCGATTTCCCCGGATGCTATCACTTTGTACGGTATGTCGAGTTTTAGGAATTGCTCCTTCAAAATGGCCATAACCGCTAAATTGTCATGGCGAATAATGTTGAACCTCATTCGTAAAAGCTCCTATAATCTACATGGTTTAACAACTTTGCCTCAAAATGGATTCAAAAAAAAATGGAACACCCGAATCCGATTATCCCACTTTTAGAGCATATGGCACGGCTGATACCATGCCTCGAGAATCCTTTATTCAAACTGTCACGATTAAATTGTTTGTTTGGAAATAATCGTCAATTGAGTGAAGCAAAATTGGGAAATATGCCTATGACGTGTTTACAAAATTCCCATATTCCTTTGCACTATTACAATATTTACGAAGAAATATCGTCGTCTTTCCTATTATCCGCAAAGCGGAAATTGCGCAATTGTGGAGCACTGAAGAAGGTGATCCCGATGACGCCCAACGTAATGCAACCGCCCGTCACTACAGCCCTTACCGCTCCCAGCCAATGTGCCATCACACCGCTTTCGAAATCGCCGAGTTCGTTCGAGGAACTGATGAAAATCGTATTGACCGACGACACGCGGCCGCGCATATGATCGGGCGTCACCAATTGAAGGATCGTACCGCGGATCACGACGCTCACGGCATCGAACATACCCGACAACAATAGCATGAAAAACGAGAGCATGAAGTTTTTACTGAGCCCGAAAACGATGATCGAAAGCGCGAAACCCGTCACGCAAACGAACAACTTTTTCCCAGGATTGGTTTTTAACGGAATGAACGCAAGCAGCGCCATCGTACACAAAGCGCCCATTCCCGGAGCTGCGCGCAAAATCCCGAAACCGGTCTCGTCTACCATGAGGATTTCTTTTTGGAAAACGGGAAGCAAAGCCACCGCGCCTCCGAACAAGACAGAGAACATGTCGAGGCATTGTGCGCCCAATAAGGCGGGCGTGTTCATCACGAATCGCACGCCTTCGGTAAGACTTTTCAAAACGGGTTCTTTTTCTTTTTTGACGACAGGTTTCGGCGACACTTTGAACAGCGGAAACAACAAGAGTATCAACACGGCGAGTACGACGAACATTCCCGTAGTGATTCCGCCCCAAGCGATGAGAAAACCGGCGACCAACGGCCCGACCACGGCTCCCATTTGCCAGGCCATGCTGCTCCAGCTCGTCGCATTCGGATACAGATCGCGAGGCACGACCAAGCCAGACATCGCAAACCCAGACGGTCCGTAAAACGCGCGGATGATACCTCCTAAGAACACCACGAAATAAATGAAGTGCAACCTTGTATCTACGGCGAGGAATTCCATGTGCGGCAAACTCAACACGGCAAGTCCGATTCCTAAAATGATATAGCCCAAAATACACAACATGAGCATTTTGCGCTTCTCTTTCAAATCGACGATATGACCCGCGAACAGCGAAAAACAAATGGCCGGAATCACTTCCGCAAGTCCGACGAGTCCTAGCGAAAGCTTGTCGTTCGTGATGTGGTACACCCAATAATAAATGATCGTAGACTGCATGTTCAGCGCGAAAATCACACCGAAACGCAGCGAAAGGAAATAGCGGAACTCGCTTATGGCAAGCGACGGGTTTTTGATAAGGAAACGCGAAGTCTTCGACGTAGTTTCTCCAGACATGGGCATTGGGTTGTGCGCACAAAGATACGCTTGCGACGTTTTAAAAACCTCGTCCAAAAACCCAATTTCTATCAGAATTAACGCAATAAAAAACCCGGAGTCTATTCCGGGTCATAATTTTCGATGGTGTCGTCGTTGTGATGGAATTTGGAATGCGTCTTTACGAAATCCTCTGGAGACGTCTGCGAATACGCCTGATCGTTCACGTTGAACTTGCGCCCCGGATTTTCGGGACTTTCGTAGAACGCGCGGTCCTTCCCTACCGCTTCGTGCATTTGTGCCGCATGCACGCGTTCCGCATCGTTGACGATATATTCGTTCACTTCCGATTCCTGATAATCGATTCCGGGAACGGTCGTATCTGGTTTCTTGGTTTCCATGATTTCAAAGTTTGAAGTTAAACGCTAAAGTTCCGAAAATGTCCATTTTTGACGTTATACCATTACCGAATAAGATTATCCTTTTAGCACCTTAAGGATTTCGTGCTTCGGAAGCGCTCCCGATTGTCTCCAGACTTGCTCTCCATCTTTAAACAGAATCATCGTCGGAACACCTTGTACCTGATATTGGGAAGCCAATCTCTGATTCTTGTCGACATCGATCTTGATAATCGATACCGAATCACCGAGTTCGTCCTTGACTTCTTTGAGAATCGGCGCCAAAACCCTACAAGGTCCGCACCAATCGGCAAAAAAGTCGATCAGTACGGGCTTGTCTTGGTTTATCAGTTCAGAAAAACTGCTCATCTATAAAATGTAATCGGTATTGATGAAATTCGATTTCTTGCTGTCGAGCAAATCGGTCAGGATGGCATTGTTGTACGCATTTTCTTTTGCCGCGACGAACGTACGGATCGAAAACGAGCGCAATCCGTCGTAAATACTCAACGTGCCCGCCGCCGAATCCTTGCGTCCCGTGAACGGAAAAACGTCCGGGCCGCGTTGGCACGAGCTGTTCAGGTTTACACGACATACGAGGTTGGTCAGCGCATCGATCAATGGCGCAAGGGTGTTGACGTCCTTGCCGAAAAGACTGACTTGCTGGCCATAATTCGATTCGGCCATATCGTCGAGCGGTTCGTTGATGTCCTTGAACGGAATCACGGGAATCACAGGCCCGAATTGTTCCTCGTGATACATCCTCATCTCCTTGTTGACCGGATACATTACGGCCGGGAAAATGTAATTGTCGTAATGCTCGCCTCCTTTTGCGTTGAGGATTTTCGCGCCGTGACGTTTGGCATCGTCGATCAAGCCTTGTATGTAGTCGGGTTTGTCCGGTTCCGGAAGCGGTGTGAGTTTCACCCCCGGTTCCCACGGATTGCCGAATTTCATCGCGTCTACCTTTTCGGAAAAACGGCGGTTGAATTCATCGGCTACAGCCTCGTGCACATATACGATTTTGAGCGCAGTACAGCGTTGGCCGTTGAACGACAACGTACCCGTGATACATTCTTCTATTGCCAGATCGAGGTCGGCATCGGGCAAAACGATCGCCGGATTCTTGGCCTCGAGGCTGAAAATCATACGCAATCTGTTCTTGTGCGGATGTTGATCCTGTAACGCTCTTGCCGACGTGCTGTTTCCGATAAGTGCCAAAACATCGACTTTTCCCGTCTGTACGATTGGTCCCGCGACTTCCCTGCCGCGTCCGTAAATGATGTTGATCGCGCCCGGCGGAAAACTTTCGGCGAACGCGGGAAGGATCGGCGACAAAGCCAAAACCCCGAATTTGGGTGGCTTCAAGATCACTGTATTTCCCATAATCAAGGCCGGAATCAATAACGAAAATGTCTCGTTTATCGGATAATTATACGGCCCGAGACAAAGCACGACGCCAAGCGGGCCTCGACGTACCATCGCGTGGACGCCTTCGGACTTCTGGAATCTCGCACCTTCGCGATCCATTTTTTTATACTCTTCGATCGTGTTGTAGATGTAGTCGATCGTACGGTCGAATTCCTTTTGCGAATCGCCCAAAGACTTGCCGATTTCCCACATAAGCAATTTGACGACTTCTTCGCGCGTCGCCTTCATTTTGGCCGTGAATTTCTCCATGCATTTGATGCGGTCAGCAACTTTCATTGTTGGCCACAAGCCCTGGCCTTTGTTATATGCCTTCGCCGCCGAGTTGACGGCTTCGAGACCTTCGGCTTCGCCCATTGCGGGAATGCTTCCGAGTCGTGTGGGTTGATAGTCGTCTGTAGAGGAAATGGGTGAAAATACGTCGGTGTATTTGCCGGTCCAGGTCTTGAGTTCACCATCGACGAGCCAGGTTTCCTGTTTGATTGGGGTAATCGCGAATTCGGGTGGAATTGTTGCCATGTTCTTGTTTTTTGGTTTATGTGCGTCGCACTTTAGAGGTTCTATAAATTTAGGGAAAGTCGGGGTAATTGGAAACGCAATTCCTAAAGTATTTTGCGGGTAAATTTTGAGTGATGGTTGCAACATCGCCTCACGCCAAAAAAAATCGGAAGACCCATATATGAATCTTCCGATAGTAAACTTTGAACTTCGATGAGTTATGGCATCGCGGTCTCACCTTGCCATTGCATAAAGCCTCCGACGAGGTTGTACGTGTTGGCGAAACCCAATTGGTTCATGATCGCACAAGCCTGGGCAGAACGTCCGCCGGCTTTGCAATACACATAATAATTCTTGTTCTTGTCGAGCTGGTCGACTTCGTAAATGAAGCCTTGGCCTTTGTAAATGTCGATGTTGACGGCTCCGGGAATGATGCCTTCGTTCCATTCGTCATCGGTGCGCACATCGAGGATTACGGCATTCGGGTCGTTGGAAAGTTGGTCGAGCCAGTCGTGTTGGGATAAATCCATTTAATTAATTATGAATTATAAATTATGAGTTGTTGCAAAATTACGCTTTAATCGAACATCCGATCGCTTTCGTTTCGGTCACTTTTACCGATTGCCCTTTCAAAAGCGCATCGACCGCGTTCTCGACGTATTTTTCCTTGACGGCCGTCGGTTCTTCGTAATTGTCGTCGATCGCACCGATGTATTTCACCTCGTTCCCTTTGGCGGTTTTCTGCAAAATATACACATGAGGCGTTTTGGTCGCTCCGTATTGCGGATAGATTTTCTGGCCTTCGTCGAACAGGTACGGGAATGTGAAACCTTTCTCCGTAGCGCGTTTTTTCATCAGGTCGAAACTGTCTTCTTTTTGTTTTTCAGGATTGTTCGGATTGATCGCGATCACCGGATAACCTTGTTTCGAATATTTTTTGTCGAGCGCGATGATGCGATCTTCATACGCTTTGGCAAATGGGCAATGGTTGCACGTAAAGATCACGATAAACCCTTTTGCGGATTTGTAATCGGAAAGCGAAACGTTCTTCCCGTCTACGTTCTTCAATTTGAAATCGGTGGCGATATCGCCTACTTTGTACCCGGTTCCGGGAGTCGTAAATGCCGACATGAACGCGACTATGGCGACTGCGGCAAGAATTTTCATTGTTTTCATGGGATTATGGAATAAGAGGTTTGACTTCGGATTCTAATTGTTCGTACGAAAAACTCTGCTCGTAGAATTTGCGATACTTTTTGGACGTATTGTAAATCACAGTTGCCGGAAGCGCGCCAGACCAGGCTTCGTCCACTTTCGGGATCCAGGCGTTCATGTCGGGATCGGAAAGCAGCAGCACTTTCGATTGCAGTTTTTTCTTTTTGACGAATGGGATCAGAGATTTCCCGACTTGCTTTTTCGAATCCAGACTTACCAAAACCACTTTGAGTTTGCTGCCTTTGTAGGTTTGCCCGAGTTTTTCGAAGTTCGGGAGTTCGGCAATGCAAGGCGCACACCAGGTCGCCCAAAAATTGACTACATACGTCGTATCGGTAGGTTTTGAAAGCATCGACTTGAAGGTTTCGTAATCGTAGCTTTTGATTGAGATGCCGGCTTGGGTAAATACTTGCAACGGTTTCGGGTCGGCTTGCGAAAATCCGACCGAAAAAACGCACAAAGCTAGTATGGAAAAGGAAGTTCGAAAGGAAAATGCAATCGGTTTCATCCCAATAAAATTAGGCAATTACGAGTTTCGCCGTTTCGTTTAACAAAAAAATAACAGCGACATTTGTACTTACAAATAAAAAATCACCATACATTTGTACATACAAATTTTGTAATTACAAATGACAATCGACGAAATCGTAAAAAGCAGCATCCCGATGTCACCTTCCAAAAAGGTGATACTCAATATTGCTTACACGCAAAACCGGCTTGTCGAAAAGATGGTGGCGGTACTTAAGCCGTTCGATCTTTCGGGCGAGCAGTTCAACGTTTTGCGCATTTTACGAGGTCAAAAAGGTAAACCGGCCAACATGTGGCTGTTGCAGGAACGCATGCTTGCCAAAACCAGCAACACGACGCGATTGGTAGACAAGCTTTTGGCCAAGGAGTTGGTAACGCGCAAAATTTGTCCGTCGAACCGCCGTAAAATGGAAATCGAGATTACGCAAAAAGGTCTCGACTTGCTGGCGGATCTCGACCCTGTCATCAAGGAATACGAAGAGCAATTCAGCAAGCATATGAGCAACGAAGATCTCGAATTGTTGAGCGCGCTGCTCGACAAATTCCGCAATTTATAACATCCTGTTAACACTCTTATGAATACCTTTATATCTGATTTGAACTGGCGTTACGCCACCAAAAAATACGATGCTTCGCGCAAGGTTTCGGGCCAAGATCTCGAGATCTTGAAACAGGCGATACGATTCAGCCCGTCGTCTTTAGGATTGCAGCCGTACAAAGTCGTGATCATCGAAGACCAGGCCGTACGCGAACAATTGGCCGAAGTTTCGTTCGCCAACAAAGACTCGATCAAGAATGCGTCCCATGTTTTCGTTTTTGCGAACATCGTGGATTTCGGGAAACAGGAAGACATTTCCGAGTTTCTCGAGAACATCAGCAAAACAAGGGGAATTCCGATGGAAAACCTCGAAGAAATGAGGGCGAAAGTCACCTCATCCGTACATGCTAAGGAAACTGAAGCGAGAAATACTTGGACTTCCAAGCAAACGTATATCGCTTTGGCAAATTTATTGAATGCAGCCGCTTCGTTGAAAATCGATGCGACACCAATGGAAGGTTTCCAACCCGAAAAATACGACGAGATCCTGGGCCTGACGCAAAAAGGATTGAGCGCTTCGGTGATCGGCGTCGTCGGTTATCGCCACGAAGAAGACAAATTCAAGGATTTGAAAAAAGTCCGAAAACCAGAAAACGAATTATTCATCACATTATAAATTCAATAACTAAATCTTTATTTACATCCAATGAAAAATTTCAAAACATTCGCAATCGCTCTATTTTTGGCAGTAGGAACACTTTCTGCAACTGCTCAGAACAAGGCCATCGATACCAAGAAAAGCTCAATCAAATGGGTTGGTAAAAAATTGACGGGTTCACACAGCGGAACTGTTTCTTTCAAAAGCGGAACTCTTGCTTTCAAAGGCGGGAAACTTAACGGAGGAACTTTCACAGTAGACATGACTTCTATCGCCGTGACCGATCTTGAAGCCGGAAAAGGAAAAGAGAAACTTGAAGGCCACTTGAAAAATGACGATTTCTTCGCAACAGACAAATTCGGTACTGCGAAACTTGACATCAAAACGGTACAAGCTAAAGCAAACGGTGTTTACGGAGTTACTGCCGACTTGACCATCAAAGGAAAAACGGCTCCGGTTTCTTTCGATTTGACCGTTGCTAAAAACACGGCGACTACGAAATTCAACATCGACCGTACTAAATTCGACGTGAAATACGGGTCAAAAAGCTTCTTCGAAGGTCTTGGAGACAACGTGATCAACGACGAGTTCGAGGTAGAAGTTGCGCTAGTATTCTAATTACTCCTCTATATATTTTGAAAAACCCTGAAGTTCGCTTCGGGGTTTTTCTTTTTGTGCGAGAAATTACGCCACGAATCACACGAATGTCACTAATAAAAACTATTCGCGACATTCGTGGCTAAAAAACAATTTTTTCCCAAAACCCTTGTCCACAAAAACCACTTCCCTATCTTTGCCGCATGTATACGCAACAAAACAACTGGTGGTGGAACTCTTTACGTCGAATGTCGTGAAGCGCGTCCGCTATTAGTATTTTATATACGAAGGCCCGTCATCACGACGGGCCTTTTTTTATTCCGTAAAAACGCGAAACATGAACACTTACGATTTCCATACTTTCCACCAAGATATTTTGGCCGACACGTTGACTCCCGTGGGCGTTTACTTGAGGCTGCGCGACAAGTTCGCCGATTCCGTACTGCTTGAAAGCTCCGATTTCCAGGCCGGAAAGAACAGTTTCTCGTACATCTGCTGCAATCCGATCGCGTCTTTTAAAGTCGCCGACGGGAAAATCTCGCAGCAGTTTCCAAATGACGAGGCGTTTTCTGAAGCCATCGATGACAAGACCGACGTCATGCAAAACCTGCAAACGTTCGCTTCCCGTTTCAAGATGTCCAAAACCGATCACAAATGCATACAAGGCGGGCTTTTCGGATATATCGCTTACGACGCGGTGCGTTATTTCGAATCGGTAGACATCCTTAAAAAAACCGACAATCTCGACATTCCCGATTTGCATTACGCGTTTTTCAAGAACGTCATCGCGATCAACCATTTCAAGAACGAAGCGTATCTGTTCTGCCATTCGCTCGACGGAAAAAGCAATCTCGATGAAATTTTGGGTTTGCTGCAGAACAGCAGCCTTCCGAAGTACAAATTCGAGCGTTCTGGAGAAAAAACCGCCAACATTTCCGAAGACGATTACCTGAATCTGGTCGGCAAAGCCAAATCGCATTGCCAGCGCGGAGACGTTTTCCAATTGGTGCTTTCGCGCAGGTTTTCGCAACGCTTCAAAGGAGACGATTTCAATGTGTATCGCACTTTGAGAAGCATCAACCCGTCGCCTTATCTTTTCTATTTCGATTACGGGAATTTCAAGATTTTCGGTTCTTCTCCCGAAGCGCAATTGGTCGTCGACAATGCAAAAGCCGAAATCCATCCGATTGCGGGTACGTTCAAACGCAGCGGAAACGACGAACAGGACGCGATTTTGGCGCGCACGCTTTCCGAAGATCCGAAAGAAAATGCCGAACACGTAATGCTCGTCGATTTGGCGCGCAACGATTTAAGCCGAAACGCCACGCAAGTCACCGTAGAGAAATATGCCGAACTGCAATTTTTCTCGCATGTGATCCACCTGGTTTCCAAAGTCACCGGGAAATTGCGCGATAAAAACCAAACGCTTCAGGCCGTTGCCGATACCTTTCCCGCCGGAACGCTTTCGGGCGCACCCAAACACCGCGCCATGCAACTCATAGAAGAACTCGAGAACCGCAACCGAAGTTTTTACGGCGGTGCGATCGGGTTTATTGATTTTGACGGTAACTTTAACCACGCCATCATGATACGCACGTTCCTGAGCAAAAACAACACGCTGCATTTTCAGGCCGGCGCCGGATTGACCGCGGCTTCAGACGAGAAAAAGGAACTACAGGAAACATACAACAAACTCGGCGCACTCGAAAAAGCCATCGCACTTGCCGAAACCATTTAAAAAAAGCGAACATGAAAAAAGTACTCATCATAGACAATTACGACAGTTTCACGTACAATCTCGTGCATTACCTCGAAGAGCTCGGAGCCGAAGTCACCGTGATGCGCAACGACCAATTCGAACTCGACGAGGTAGAAAGTTTCTCTAAAATTCTTTTGTCGCCGGGTCCGGGAATCCCAGACGAAGCCGGTTTGCTTAAAGACGTAATCCGCGAATATGCCAAATCGAAAAGCATTTTGGGTGTTTGTCTTGGCCAGCAAGCGATCGGCGAGGTTTTCGGAGGCGGATTATTGAATCTGGATTCGGTCTACCACGGCGTTTCTACCAAAGTCGAAATTCTCGATCGGGACGAAATCCTTTTTAAAGGTCTGGGTCCGCAAATCGAGGTCGGACGTTATCATTCGTGGGTTGTCGATCCTAAATTACCCGATTCGTTGGTCGCGACTTCCATAGACGAAAACGGCCAGGTTATGTCGCTTCGGCATGTCTCGTACGATGTGCGCGGCGTGCAGTTCCATCCGGAAAGCGTGTTGACGCCTCATGGGAAGCAGATTTTAGGGAATTGGCTTGGGAGTTGAGTGGTGTTGGTCAGTAATGAATGGTATTTGGTGAATAGTGATTGGTGATTGGTGAAATGTGAGATGTTTAACTGAATACCATAGGCATTTACATATTCGCCTTTAGATAAACAATAACAGATTCCACCGAGAACTACCAATCGCCAAATACCAATCACATTTTACATTTTACATTTTACATTTTACATTTTACATTTCACATCTCACATCTCACATCTCACATTCCACATCCCACTTCCGAATCCACAACCATGAAAACCCTTCTACACAGATTGACCAACCACGAAACGCTTTCCAAAGCAGAAGCGTACGACCTCGTGACCTCCATATCCAATGGCGCGTACAACCCGTCGCAGATTGCCGCTTTTCTGACGGTTTATATGATGCGTCCCGTCGCAATCGCAGAACTTTCGGGCTTTAGGGAAGCGCTGCTCGACCTTTGCTTCAAAATCGACCTGTCCGAATTCGACACGATCGACCTTTGCGGTACGGGCGGAGACGGCAAAGACACGTTCAACATTTCTACACTTGCCTCACTTGTCGTCGCCGGATGTGGCATCAAAGTGGCCAAACACGGCAATTACGGCGTCTCGTCGGTTTCGGGATCGAGCAACGTGATGGAAGCCTTGGGTGTAAAATTCAGCAACGACGAAAGTCATTTGAAGCGTTGCATCGACAAAGCCAATATTTGCATATTGCACGCGCCTTTGTTCCATCCGGCTATGAAAAATGCCGCGCCGATCCGAAAGGAACTTGGCGTGAAGACATTTTTTAATTTGCTCGGACCGCTCGTGAATCCGAGTTTTCCGAAAAATCAGCTTTCGGGTGTTTTCAGTTTGGAACTCGCCCGGATGTATGCCTATCTTTTACAGGATACGTCCATCAATTTCCGGGTACTCCACGCGCTAGACGAATACGACGAAATTTCGCTCACGGGCAACACAAAACTAATTGCCAACGACGGAGAAACGGTTTTGACACCTAGCGATTTCGGCTTGCAAAAACTTGACCCTGAATCCATTTCGGGTGGAAAGACCGTAAACGAAGCCGTTTCGATTTTTTCGCGAATTCTAAATGGGCAAGGTACATCTGCCCAAAATAGTGTAGTTTGTGCGAACGCGGCCGTGGCCATCGCCATGATGCGAAATATTTCGGATCAAGATGCGTTTGAAATGGCAAGCGAAAGCCTCTTATCAGGAAAAGCCCTACAAACATTACAAACCTTACAACGACAGAATCAATGAACATCCTAGAGACAATTGCAGCCAACAAGGCGCGTGAGATCGCATTTCGCAAGAAAATCATTTCACGGGCTTTATTGGAAAACACACAATTATTCAAACGGCCCACGTTTTCGCTCGCCGATTCGTTGGTTTCGAGCGAATTCGGCATCATAGCCGAACACAAAAGACGTTCGCCTTCAAGACCGATCATCAATCAATCGCTTCCCGTAGCCGATGTGGTTCAGGGTTATGCCAACGCCGGCGTCTGCGGGATTTCGGTGCTTACCGACACGACTTATTTCGGCGGTTGCATAGACGACATACTGATTGCGCGTTCGGCCGTTGCGACACCTTTGCTGCGAAAGGAATTCATCCTCGACGAATATCAGGTCGTCGAAGCCAAGTCTACGGGCGCCGATGCGATTTTGCTGCTCGCTTGCATGCTCAAGCCTTACGAAATCAAGAATCTCTCGGTTTTGGCCATGTCGTTCGGCATGGAAATCCTGCTCGAAGTGCGCGATCTCGAAGAATTCGAGCGTTCGATCTGTCCCGAAATTTCGCTCGTGGGCGTAAACAACCGCAACCTCAAGGATTTCAAGACCGACGTGCGGACCAGCCTTGAAATGGCCGAACATATCCCAAGCGAATTCGTGAAAGTTTCCGAAAGCGGGATCAACGACGCCAACATTGTGCATGAATTGCGACAGGCCGGATACCAAGGTTTCCTGATTGGTGAGCATTTTATGAAAAACGAAAATCCGGGGTTGGCCGCACGCGCTTTCATCAACGAACTCATGGCTTTCGCGTGATGAAACTCAAGGTATGCGGCATGAAATCTGCGGCAAACATTTTAGAAGTTGCCTCGCTCCTGCCCGACTATATGGGTTTTATCTTTTGGGAAAAATCGCCCCGTTTTTTTTCGGGAGAAATACCGCAATTGCCGCAATTGGTAAAAAAAGTCGGGGTTTTTGTGGATGCATCCGAAGCGGAAATCCTTGAAAAAACAAGACGATATGGGTTGCATGCCGTCCAGCTTCACGGAAATGAATCGCCCGAATTCTGTTCGCAAATAAAAAAGCAAGGCCTTTCGGTCATAAAAGCATTTTCGGTAGACGAAACCTTCGGATTTGGCATTTTGGACTCTTACGAACCGTATTGCGCCTTTTTCCTATTCGATACCAAAGGCAAATCGCCCGGCGGCAACGGCATTGCGTTCGATTGGGAATTGCTACGGAAATACGGTTTGAAAACGCCTTTTTTCATAAGTGGAGGAATCGGCCCGGAATCGGCGAAAGCCTTATCAAACCTCGATTTACCGATTTATGCGATCGACATCAACAGCCGTTTTGAAATAAAACCCGGATTAAAGGATGCCGATGCGATCAAACGATTTAAAGACGACCTCAAATGAAATATACTGTCGATGAAAATGGGTTTTACGGAGATTTCGGAGGTGCGTTCATTCCCGAAATGCTGCACCGCAACGTAGCCGAATTACGTGAAAAATATCTCGAAATCTACGCTTCGGACCAATTCCAAAGCCAATTCGGGAATTTGTTGCACGATTACGCAGGCCGACCGACGCCTTTGTATTTTGCCTCCCGCCTTTCGAAAAAAAACGGAGCGAAGATCTACCTCAAACGCGAGGATTTGTGCCATACCGGATCGCATAAGATCAACAATGCGATCGGCCAGATCTTGCTCGCCAGACACCTTGGCAAAACCCGGATCATAGCCGAAACCGGAGCCGGACAACACGGCGTGGCCACGGCAACCGTCTGCGCGTTGATGGGCTTGAAATGTATCGTCTACATGGGCGAGATCGACATGAAGCGTCAAGCTCCGAACGTGGCGCGAATGAAAATGCTCGGTGCCGAAGTGCGCGCGGCCGTTTCGGGTTCGAAAACCTTGAAAGACGCGACAAACGAAGCCATCCGCGATTGGATTTCGAACCCCGAGGACACGTATTATATGATCGGTTCGGTTGTCGGTCCGCACCCGTATCCCGATTTGGTAGCCAAATTCCAATCGGTGATTTCGGAAGAAACACGTAAACAGCTTTCAGAAAAAGAAAACCGTGAAAACCCCGATTATGTGATTGCCTGTGTGGGCGGCGGAAGCAATGCGGCCGGTGCTTTTTACCATTATCTGGACGAACCTCAAGTAAAACTTATCGCAGTGGAAGCGGCCGGAAAAGGCGTAGATTCTGGCGAAAGCGCAGCGACTTCCATCCTTGGCAAACCCGGAATCATCCACGGCAGCAAAACGCTTCTGATGCAGACCGAAGACGGACAGATCGTCGAGCCGTATTCGATTTCTGCGGGTTTGGATTATCCGGGAATCGGGCCTTTGCACGCGCATCTTTTCGCTTCTGGACGCGCGGAATTCCTATCGGCTACAGACGACGAGGCCATGAAAGCCGGTTTGGAATTGTGCCGATTGGAAGGCATCATTCCGGCGATCGAAAGTGCGCATGCGTTGGCGGCATTGGAGAAAATGCGTTTTTCGGCCGACGATGTGGTCGTGGTTTGTTTGTCGGGTCGCGGTGACAAGGATTTGGCCACATATATTGAGTATTTTAAAATTTAGCAAATCTTAGCTTAGCCACGAATGACACGAATCGCACTAATTCGATTTGGACATCATTTGTCGGCTTAGTGACATTAGTGTAATTCGTGGCAAAATGACCAGACTTTCCAAACTATTCAACTCCGACAAGAAACTGCTATCGGTTTACTTCACCGCAGGATTTCCCGCGGTTGGCGACACGGTAAAAATCATAACCGAATTGGAGAAAAACGGTGTCGACTTTATCGAAATCGGGCTTCCGTTCAGCGATCCGTTGGCCGACGGGCCGGTCATTCAGCACAGTTCTACCGCCGCTATCGAAAACGGCATGACGGCCAGACTCCTTTTCGAACAATTGTCCGGAATCCGTACAAGCGTAAAGATTCCGCTGCTGATCATGGGTTATTTCAATTCGATACTGCAATTCGGAGTAGAGAATTTCGTGCGAAAATGTGCCGAAGTCGGAATCAATGGCCTGATTATTCCCGACTTGCCGTTCGAGATCTATGCTTCGGACTATCGGGACATTTTTGAAAAATACGGTTTGTCGATGGTCTTTCTTGTCACACCGCAAACTTCGGACGCGCGTATCAGGCAAATCGATTCGCTTTCGACTTCGTTTATTTATCTGGTTTCATCGGCAACGATTACCGGAAACAGTTCCGATTTCGGAAAAGCACAGGACGATTATTTCCGTCGTATTTCGAACTTGAAACTTAAAAGCCCATGCGTAACGGGCTTTGGCATCCACGACAAGAACACGTTTACAGCCGCGACAAAATTTACTTCTGGCGCGATCGTCGGATCGGCTTTTATCAGGTATCTCGAAAAATCGAGTATCGATTCGATAGACCGATTCGTACAACAATTCCACTAAAACGTTTGAATTCGTTAAAGAAAAGTTAAATCAAAAACTAAACAAACGTTTAACTTAAACAATCGTTTAATTTTGTCCTGTAATTCTGAAGAAGAAATGACCGAATTAAACGAAAAACAAGTCCAAATCCTGCTCGTAGCCGAAAAGCTGTTCGCAGAGAAAGGCTTCGATGGAACTTCTATCAGGGATATCTCCAGAGAAGCAAAGATCAACATCGCGATGGTGTCGTACTACTTCGGGTCGAAAGACAAAATGCTCGAGGCGCTTATCGTATGGCGTACTTCGGACATGGCGCTGCAACTCGAAAACCTGCTCAAGATGCAGGTCGATCCCTGGGAAAAGATGGAGCGTCTCATCGACCTTTACATCACACGAGTGAACAAGAACCGCTGCATATACAAGATTATCCACTCGGAAGTTTTGAACACGCATCGCAGCATCAACATCCAGCAGTTCAACGAAGTCAAATTGCGCAACCTTGGCATGATCCGACAGATCGTGGAAGAAGGCCAGAAAACAGGGCAATTCCGCAACGACATTCCCGTAGAGCTTTTGCCGACGACGGTTTTGGGAACGTATTTCCACTTTCATAACACGCGTCCGTTCTACGAAGATATGCTCAACCTGAAATCGGACCGCGACTTCGACAACTACGTCAAGAACAACCTCATCCCATATATCAAACAAGTAATAAAAGCCCTGCTCAAAAATGAAAATCAGTAAGATTCTCGCTTTGGCGCTGTTGTTTTTAGGCGCTTCCCAACTTCAGGCCCAAAAGAAAAGCCTGTCGCTCAACGAAGCCGTGAAAATGGCCGTGACGCAAAGCAACCAGTCGGTTCTGGCCGATACGAAAGTCAATACCGCGAACTTCGAAACACAATCGGTAAAGATGAACCAGTATCCCGACCTCAAGATTTCGGGTCAATACCTGCGCCTTACCAATGCCGACATCACGCTCAAAAGCTCCGGAAATTCGAATAACGAAGAAGGCGAAGGCAACTCGACGCCAAAAGTGAACCAATTGATTTTGGGTCAGGCAAGTTTGTCGATGCCGATTTATTCGGGCGGAAAATTGCGCAACAGCATCAAGGCTTCAGAAAACCGTTCGAAAGCCGAACTGGCCACGGCCGCGCATTCGAAAGAAGAAGTCGCGATGGAAGTCGTGCAGTATTACGTCGATCTGTACAAAGTGCAGAAGTCGATCGAACTATTGCGCGAAAGCCTCAAAAGCCAGCAACAGCGCGTAAAGGACTTCACGGGCATGGAAGAAAACGGTTTGATTGCGAGAAACGATCTTTTGAAAGCGCAATTGGCTGAATCCCGCGTGCAATTGTCGCTTGACGAAGCCGAAAAGAACGAACGTGTAATCAATTATTATCTCGTGACGCTGCTCAAACTTCCGGCGGGAACGCAAATGCAGATTTCACCGGACAACATCGACCGCGACATTTTCGCGATGACGCTCAACACAGAAGATCAGGCGCTTCAAAACCGCAAAGATCTCGAAGCGCTCAATTATTCGAAAAAAGCGTCCGAAGACCAGATCAAGGTGGCTAAAGCGGACTACTATCCTTCGCTTTCATTGACCGGCGGTTATATCGCTGCCGATCTTGAAAACGTGGTACGAGTAGAGAACGCGATGAACATAGGTGTCGGGCTTTCGTACAATCTGAGTTCGATTTTCAAAAACGGAAAAGCTGTGAAAGCTGCCAAGAGCCGAACTGCCGAACTTGAGCAGCAACAAGCGATACTTACCGACGAGATCAAGGAGGAAGTGATGAAATCGAACGAAAACTACCAATTGTCGCTCAAGCAAGACAAAGTATATAACGAAGCCGTTGGGCAGGCCGACGAGAACTACCGCATCGTAAAAGACAAATACGAAAACGGGCTCGCCGATACGAACGACCTTCTAGAAGCCGACGTGGACGATTTGAACGCTAAAATCAACGTCGCATATTCAAAGGCCAACATCGTGCTCAAATATTATGAGCTTCTGGAAGCCAACGGACAACTTACCCAATCATTCAAATTCAACTAATACCGCATCATGAAAGAAGAAAAGCAACAGGAAAAGAAAAAAACCAACAAGAAGTTTTTGGTAATTTTCGCCGTTTTGATCCTTGTCGGAGGCAGTTACGGCATCTACAAATACATGCATTCCTTGGCGCACGAAGAAACCGATGACGCCCAGGTCGAAAAAAACATGAACCCGATCATCCCTCGCGTTTCGGGCTATGTGACCAAAGTTTTGGTAAAAGACAACGATTACGTGAAGAAAGGCGACACGCTTTTCATCATAGACGACAAAGATTACGTAGTGAAAGTCGAGGACGCGAAAGCCGCTTTGGCCGCCGCCGAAGGAAGTTACGCGGTTTCTAAAGCCGATGTCGGAAGTGCTTCTGCGGGTGTTTCGGTTTCGGAAGCGAACGTGCAATCTGCGGGCGGAAACATCGAATCGGCCAAAATCCGATTGAGCCGCGCCCAAAACGATTACGACCGTTACAAAAACCTGTATGCGAACCGTTCGATCACCAAACAACAGTTCGAACAGGCCGAAGCGACCTATCTCGAAGCCAAGAACCAAGTCAAGATCTTGCAGGACCAACAACGTGCGAGCGCTTTCCAGAAATCGGTAAGCCAGGCGAGAAATGTGGTTTCAGGCAAACAGACCGAAGTCGCCGCCGCTAACATAGAGCGTGCGAAAGCCGCTTTGGCCGCCGCCGAACTCAACGAAAGCTACACGATCGTGACAGCAGCCGTAGACGGACAGGTTTCTAAAATCAACGTGCAACCGGGGCAATTGGTACAGCCGGGACAATCGTTGTTCTATATCATCAACAACCAGGACGTTTGGGTCGTGGCCAACTTTAAGGAAACCCAGCTCAACAAAATGGTCGTAGGGCAAAAAGCGACGATTAAAGTCGATGCTTACCCGGATACCGAATTCGAAGGCGAAGTCGTGTCGTTTTCACCGGCGACAGGAGCGAAATTCTCGTTGCTTCCGCCCGACAACGCTACAGGAAACTTCGTAAAAACGATCCAGCGTTTGCCTGTGAAGATTGCGTTGAACGGAAAGAACGATGCCGACAAGCTCAAAAATCTGCGTTCGGGAATGAATGTGGAAGTGGATGTGCATGTGAAATAAGTGCTGAAGTGCCAAGATGCTGACGTGCTAAAGTTTCTTATCGCATAAGGATCAGTTCGTTGGAAGACGTCAGCCGGAAAACTTCCAATAAAAAGTAAACTAACGGTAATCGGTTTTGGGCTTATCGCTTAAAGCTTATTGCCTAAAGCAAAAAAAATGTCTGCTACAGCAACCCAAAACCCCGACGAGCTCGTAGAATACGGCTTCAGACGCGTGATCATCACGATTACGGCCGTCATGTGCGCCTTGCTCGAGATCGTCGATACGACCATCGTGAACGTAGCGCTTACCGATATGCGCGGTTCACTCGGCGCAACCTTGACCGACGTGGCTTGGGTCATCACGGCCTACGCGATTGCGAACGTGATCGTGATTCCGCTTACGAGCTGGCTTTCGCAACAGTTCGGGCGTCGCAACTATTTCGCCGTATCGATCATCATCTTTACGGTAGCCTCATTTCTCTGCGGAAACGCAACAAACATTTGGGAACTCGTCGCCTTCCGATTCATCCAGGGAATGGGAGGCGGTGCGCTTCTCGTGACGGCACAGACGATCATCACCGAATCGTATCCTATCGCAAAGCGCGGAATGGCGCAGGCGATTTACGGAATGGGTGTCATCGTAGGTCCGACGCTTGGTCCGCCGCTCGGAGGTTATCTCGTGGATAATTTCTCGTGGCCGTACATTTTCTATATCAACATCCCGTTGGGAATCATCGCGACGATGCTTACGCTTTCGTTCGTGAAAAGCCCGAAATATGCCGAGAAGCTCAAGGCCAACCAAGTCGATTGGTGGGGAATCATTTTCCTGATCTCGTTCATCGGTTCGCTGCAGTTCGTTCTCGAGCACGGCCAACAGGACGATTGGTTCGACGATGGCCTGATCGTTACTTTGAGTGTGGTTTCGGTGTTCGGATTGGTCGCTTTCATTTGGAGGCAACTCACGTACAAACATCCGGTCGTTAATCTCAGCGTACTCAAGGACGGGAATTTGCGCGTCGGAACGATCATGTGTTTTATTCTCGGATTCGGATTGTACGGTTCGACGCTTGTCATTCCGATCTATACGCAACAAATTCTCGGATGGACGGCTACCGATGCGGGTATGCTGTTGATTCCGGGATCGCTTACGACGGCTTTCATGATGCCGATCGTGGGGAACATGATACAGAAAGGCGTGCCGCAGACGCGTTTGGTCGCCATCGGATTCGCCATCTTCTTTATTTTCACGACCTGGATGTATCTCGTGATGACGCCAGACACGGGAACCGAACATTTCTTTTGGCCGTTGATCATGCGCGGCATCGGACTCAGTTTGCTTTTCGTCCCGATCACGACTATGGCGCTTTCGACGCTTAAAGGGAAACAGATTGGTGAAGGCGCTGCATTTACGGGTATGATGCGTCAACTTGGCGGATCTTTCGGGATCGCGATCATCACGACGTTCATTACGCGTTTTACACAATCGCACCGCGTGGATCTGGTTTCGAATCTCGATGTCACCAAACCCAACGTCGCAAACCGCGTGAGCCAGTTGCAGCAAGGTTTCCAGTCTAAAGGATTTTCTATAAACGAGTCGTTGCAGAAAGCGTATCAGGCGCTCGATTTTTCTGTCATAAAACAGGCCACGGTGATGTCGTATATGGACATCTTCATGTACCTCGGGATTTTGTTCGTGTGCTGCATTCCCGTCATCCTATTGGTGAAAAAGGGAAAAACGAAGGTCGACATGTCGGAGGCAATGCATTGATTTACAGATATATTGTTAAAAAATAATCATCAAAAAGTTATTGCTTTTTTAATTTTTGCCTATATTTGAAGCTATCTCTAAGACAAAAACAACCAACAAATGGGACTATTCGGAAGCAATATCAAAAAAATCATCCGTGAAATCCGGAAGATGAGCGAATATTACTCGAACGACCTTAGCAAGGAAATCAATGAATCGTTCGAAGACCTTAAATCGCAGTACGACGAGAACAGTAACGTGGTGCCAGAGTTCATGGAATTCGTGAACCAGCTCAAACCGAAACTCGACAGCGCCGATGCGAACAAACTCGAAGCTTTCACGCGACGCATCTCAAAAGTAGACCGCAACGCTCAAAAAGGAGTCGACGCGCTTTACGAGCTCTCGCGCAACCAACGAAAGATGACTACCGAAAACCTCAGGGAAATCGAAGAGCTCGAGCTCGAGTTGAAATAAAAAAAGAAACCGCCTGATTGGGCGGTTTTTTTATTTTCAAGGTAATCGAATATTACCTCGTAAATACCAACGTATTCCCTTTTGACAAATTCGCATCGAACGCATAGCCTTCGTAATTGAAACCTTTAAGGTCATCTATGGTTTCGGCTCCCGTATCGATGATATAACGCACCATCATGCCTCTCGCCTTCTTCGCGAAAAAACTGATCATCGACAGTTTGCCGTTCTTGTAATCTTTGAATTCTGGTGTGATTACAGGCACTTTGAGCGTTTTCGTATCGATGGCCGAAAAGTACTCGTTGCTCGCCAAGTTTACGAAAAGCTCACCTTTCTTCAATTCTTTATTGAGCGCTTTGGTCAGCGTTTCCTTCCAGAACGCATATAGGTTTTTGTCGTCACCGATGGGAAGTTGCGTACCCATTTCGAGACGGTATGGCTGGATCAGATCTAGCGGTTTGAGCAATCCGTAAAGCCCTGAGAGAATACGCAATTTGTTTTGGATAGCATCGAGTTTGTCCTCTGACAACGTATAAGCGTCAAGTCCGATATACACGTCGCCGTGAAAAGCATACATGGCCGGACGTGCGTTTTCTGGCGTGAAAGGTGTTTTCCACGTTTTATTGCGTTGCCAGTTGAGTTCGGCGAGCTTGTCGGAAATATCCATCAACTCCATAAGATCTTTCGGCTTTTTGGATTTGAGGACTTTATGCACTTTGCGCGATGCGGTCAAAAATGCGGGTTGTGTGTGTTTTTGGTTTGGGATCGGGCTTTCGAAATCGAGCGTTTTGGCTGGTGAAATGACGATTTTCATTACTGTTTTTCGTTTTGGCTAAGATACGAAGAGCGTTCGTTTCCGGACTTGGAAATTAGCCGCGAATTGCACAAATTTTACTAATAAATAAGTCCGAGCTTAACTAAAATACAGCCGCGAATGACACGAATTTGACTAATGGAATGATTCAAATATTTAAACCATTAAGATAGTTAAGGAAGTTAAGCTTTCCGAATATTGACAATTCTGTTCGCAATTCGCGCCCATTTGTGAAATTCGTGGCGAAAAACCAAATCAATCCTCTTCTTCCTCCATTTCCTTAGCCGAAGAATACGTGCGCCATTTGTCAATCACGGCCTTCATATCAGCTGGGATTTCCGTATCAAAACGCATCATCTCACCCGTTTCAGGATGTTTGAAACCCAATGTTTTGGCATGAAGCGCCTGTCTCGGACATGCCTTGAAGCAGTTTTCTACGAATTGTTTGTATTTGGCGAATGTCGTGCCTTTGAGGATTTGGTCGCCACCGTAGCGTTCATCGTTGAAAAGCGTATGCCCGATGTACTTCATGTGCGCGCGTATCTGATGCGTGCGCCCCGTTTCTAATCGGCACGAAACCAACGTCACATATCCGAAACGCTCCAGTACTTTGTAATGCGTGATGGCCGGTTTTCCGATTTCGGGATCTTCGAAAACCGCCATTTGCATGCGGTCTTTGAGATGGCGTGAAATATTGCCTTCGATAGTGCCCGAATCCTCTTTCACATTGCCCCAAACCAAAGCGACATACTCGCGTTCGGACGTCTTGAACTCGAATTGTGCAGCAAGATTAGCCAACGCATGTTCGGTTTTGGCCACCACAAGCAAGCCTGAAGTATCTTTATCGATGCGATGCACCAATCCCGGACGCTTGCTCGAATTCATCGGCAAATGCTGGAAATGATACACCAAAGCGTTCACCAAAGTACCTGTATAATTGCCATGTCCCGGATGTACGACGAGTCCCGGCGGTTTATTGAGTACGATCAACGCATCGTCTTCGTAAACGATGTCTATCGGAATGTCTTCGGGATCGATCCTGTTCTCGAAAGGCGGATGCGACAAAAGGATACGGATGACGTCGAAAGGCTTTATCCTATAATTCGATTTTACCGGCACGTCGTTCACGTAAATGTCGCCGTTGTCGGCCGCATTCTGGATTTTGTTGCGCGTGGCGTTCGGAATCAGGTAGGTCACGTATTTGTCGATACGCAAAAGCGCTTGTCCTTTCGGGACTTCAAAGCGATAATGCTCGAACAGTTCCTGGCTCTCTTCCTGGCTTTCGAGGTCGAAATCTTCGTTATTCATCTTTGGGTTCGTCGCTTGAAGGCGCTGCGTTAATGCTGTCGAGGTTTTCTTCAGATTCTTCGAAACCGACTTTTCCGTCGCCTAAGACCAAATCGATTTTCGATGATTTCCAAATTTTGTCTCCAGGCTTGATTTTCTTTCCGTCGAGGCGCATCTCGAGCACCATGTCTTTGCCCAGATACGGTTTATACGTAATTTTTCCGACGACCAAACCGAGCGCTTCCAAAGTAGGAACGGCCTGGCGGTATGTTTTTTCGATCAGGTCGGGCATGCGCACCGAAGTGAAACCCGAAGAATTGATCTTGACGTAAATCTTGCGGTCTTCCTTGACTTTCGTGCCCGGAAGCGGATCTTGCGTCACGACGCTGTGTTTCGGATAATCCTTGACGTAATCGACGCTGTCAAGGATCACGTAATCCAAATCGAGTTGATCGAGCTTCTCCTCTACCTGCGTTTCAGAGAGTTTGCGCAAATCGGGAACGGTAATCTCGTGACCGTGGTCTGTGGTGAACGTCAGCCAGTGCATGAACAAATATCCGAGGACGAAAAGAATGGCTATGGCAGCCAGCACTTGGAGCGCGAACACACGGCTGGTCAGGTATTGCTTAAGACTCATGAAAAATCGGGTTTGGGCAAAGATATGAAAGAGGCGTTTGGAAAAAAAGGTTAATTTTGAGTGCCTGAGAAACTGAGTGCCTGAGTGCCCGAGTTACTGCCGGCGATTTGAAATTAACTTAACGAAACTCAGATGAAAAAAATTGCCATCGTAATGGGCGGCTATTCCAGCGAATATGAAATCTCTTTAAAAAGCGGCAACGTGGTTTACGATTATCTCGACAAATCGCGCTATCGCGGGTATCGCATCCATATTTTCAAGGACAAATGGGTTTATGTCGACGATAGCAATCAGGAATTCCCGATTGACAAAGGCGATTTTTCGGTAACGGTAAACGGCGAAAAAATCGAGTTCGATGCGGTTTTCAACGCCATCCACGGAACGCCGGGCGAAGACGGATTGCTCCAGGCGTACTTCGAGCTTTTGGGCATCCCACAGAATTCATGCGATTATTACCAGGCCGCGCTCACGTTCAACAAACGCGACCTTCTTTCTGTGCTAAAGCCTTACGGAATCAAGACCGCGACTTCGTTCTATCTCAACAAAGGCGACCACATCGACACTTCCGAAATCGTCAAAAAAGTAGGATTGCCATGCTTCGTGAAACCGAACAAATCGGGTTCGAGTTTCGGGATTTCGAAAGTCAAGACCGAAGCCGAACTACCAATCGCGATCGAAGTCGCCTATAAAGAAGACAACGAAATCATTATAGAAAGTTTCCTTGACGGCACCGAAGTTTCGGTCGGCGTGATCAATTACCAAGGCGAAATCATCGTGTTGCCGATTACCGAAATCGTATCCGAAAACGACTTTTTCGACTACGAAGCCAAATACCTCGGAAAATCTCAGGAAATCACACCAGCAAGAATTTCAGAAGAATTGGCCGAGAAAGTACGCTCTACGGCAAAACGCGCTTATGAAGTATTGAAAATGAAAGGTTTTTCGCGTTCGGAATTCATCCTCGTAAACGGTGAACCGCACATGCTCGAAATGAACACGATCCCCGGATTGACGACAGAAAGCCTGATTCCGCAGCAAGCGAGAGCCGCCGGGATAACTTTAGAGGAATTGTTTACGAACGCGATCGAATTGGCTTTGGCCGGAAAATGATTTTGCTACGAGCCAATAATTCAGCCACGAATTACACGAATCACACTAATTTGTCTAGTAAAATGACTCGCTATTTATCAATGCGGATTTGTGAAATTCGTGCAATTCGTGGCTTAAAAAAAAACGAAACAAAATGAGAAAAGCAATATTCCCAGGTTCGTTCGACCCGATCACGAACGGCCATTACGACATCATCAAACGCGGCATTCCGTTGTTCGACGAAATCGTGATCGCGATCGGCGTCAATGCCGATAAAAAATACATGTTCAGCCTCGAAGAACGCAAGCGCTTCATCGAAGAAACCTTCAAGGACGAACCGACGGTTTCGGTCGTGACTTATGAAGGCTTGACGATCGATTTGTGCAAAAAATTAGGTGCGAAATTCATCCTGCGCGGATTGCGCAATCCCGCCGATTTCGAGTTCGAGAAAGCCATTGCGCATACCAACCGACAGCTTTCGAAAATCGAGACGGTTTTTCTTTTGACGGCGGCCAAAACGTCTTATATCAGTTCGTCGATCGTACGCGATGTGCTCAGGAACGGTGGCGATTATACGGTTTTGGTTCCCGATGCGGTGCGTGTTTCGGGCAAGTAATCATTCCTTTTTCCGTTCAAACCCATGAAAAATCTGCCTTTACTCCTATTCGTTCTCGCCACATCGGTTTTCGCCCAAAAGAAAGATTTCAAGACGCCTTTCGAAAAAGGAAACGGCAACCAATCTGCGACCTATGATGAAACGGTTGCGTTTTACAATGATCTGGCCGCGAATTTCGAAACTATTTCCATCAACGACGGACGTCCCGAAGACAGCGGCGAAATTCTTCAACTCATCGTTTTCGACCCCGACAAGATTTTCTTCGATCCCGAACACAAAAAGACCGTAATCCTCATCAACAACGGTATCCACGCAGGTGAACCCGACGGCATCGACGCCACGATGATGCTGTTCCGCGATTTGGCGACGGGAAAAATCAAAACGCCCAAGAATACGATCATCGCGACGATCCCCGTTTACAATATCGGAGGCATGCTCAATAGGAATTCGACGACGCGCATCAATCAGGACGGGCCCGAACAATACGGTTTTCGCGGCAATTCACGCAATTACGACCTCAACCGCGATTTCATAAAAGCCGATACGGGCAACACCTGGGGATTCGCGAGGTTTTTCCAACTGCTCGATCCCGAAATCTTCATCGACAACCACGTGAGCAACGGAGCCGATTACCAGTACGTACTCACCTACATCATGACCAACCACAACCGTCTCGGCAAAAGTTTGGGCGATTTCCTGAACAAAGAAATGACTCCGACTCTGGTTTCAGATTTGAAAAAGAAGAAAGTCGAAAGCACGCCTTACGTGAACGCTTGGGGTGAAACGCCCGACGCGCGTGGCTTTGCTCAGTTCGACGACAGTCCGAGATATGCGACGGGTTATACTTCGCTTTTCAATTCCGTCGGATTCGTGGTCGAGACGCACATGCTCAAAAAATACGACAAACGCGTCAAGGCGACTTACGCATTCATGGTTTCCGCTTTGGATTATGCCGAAAAAAACGGTGGTGAAATCAAGGCAAGGCGTCGTGAAAACGCAATGGAATTCGTGCCCGGAACGAAATATCCGCTGACTTGGACCATCGATTCGGCCAAAGTCGAAAAACTCGGATTCCTCGGATACGAAGGTTCGTACAAAAAAAGCGACGTCACGACGGGCGACCGTTTGTTTTACGACCGCAAAAAACCGTACAAAAAAACCATCCCGTTCTACAAAGAATACAAGCCAGTCAAGGAAGTCGCGATTCCCGAATATTACTTGATCCCACAAGGTTGGTGGAACGTGACGCGCTTGTTGGCCAATAACGGAATCGAAAGCACACGCATCGACAACGACACGGTAATCGAAGTCGAAAGCTATAAAATTGCTGATTTCAAGACGGCGACCAATGCGTACGAAGGCCATTACAACCATCGTCAGACGAAAGTCACCACATCGAAAGTGAAAATGAATTTCCGCGCGGGCGATTACTTGATCCCGACGCGCCAAAAAGGCGTGAAATATTTGATGGAAACGCTCGAGCCCGAAGCCGGCGACTCGTTTTTCAACTGGAATTTCTTCGACACGATCCTGCAGCAAAAAGAAGGATATTCCGATTATGTGTTCGAGGATCTGGCGGCCGAAATCCTAAAGGACAATCCGAAATTAAAAGCCGAATTGGACGAAAAACGCAAATCGGATGCCGAGTTCGCGAAAAATCCGGGCGCTCAATTGGATTGGGTTTACAAACATTCGGACCATTATGAAAAGGCGCATTTGCAGTATCCGGTTTACAGAATCGTCAGCCCGTGAAAAAAATCGCGATCGTCCTGGCTTTGGCATCGATCGGATGTGTGCGGCAAAAATCGGCTGAAGAAACTTCTCCTATGCCTCAAAAGGAAGTTGTAAACGGGAATCTGACGCTTGCCATCGAAGATGTAAAAGGAAAAGCGTTTACTTTCGCCGACGGTTTCGAAAAAGAAAACTGCTATATCGTTGCGGATTGCGATTGCTGTACTTCCGACTTTATTTTTCTTGAAAACGGCACCTGTGTCGTCGAATATTATTGCCTCGAGGCCAACGATATTTTCAAGGGAAGCTATCGCGTCGCAAACGGAAAGATCGAGATTACCTACGACGCATTGGCAGTTGCCCAAGAAGAAAACATTGACGATCCCGACACTTTACCAGATTACGAACCGCGATTCACCTTGAGTACCCGCAAAATCAAACCGCAAAAAACCATGCTGACGGGAAAAATGTGCAAAAGCGAACTGATTCTGGAAACCGATGGCAAACAGAAGGAATTCGGCTCAAAAAACGACATTTCCGCTTCGGATTATACGAAAAGGCTTAAGGAGGAAGGAATTTGGCAACTGCTGAACCCTTAAGGGTAAAGTCTCTTCATGTGGCTTACCGACGCTTCTATCATTGGCGGAAGCACCGATTCGTCTATATCCGCAAGCTTTTTCACATATACGCAGGATTTCCCGATTTTGTGTTTGCCGAGTTTGGCTAGATAGTTTTCACGACCTTCGAATTCCGTGGCGAAATAAAGCACAAGTGAATCTTTTCGAGGTGAAAATCCGGCCAACGGCGCGTCACCTTCATGCCCGGAAGCGTACTTGTAGTGATAATTGCCGAAACCGATGATCGTAGGTCCCCACATATAGGGCTGAAATCCGGTTTGGGCTTCGAAGATTTCGACGAGGCGGCGTGCATCGTCGCGTTTGGTTTCGTTTTCGATGTTCGATATAAAGTCCGAAACGGAAACTTCTGTGGGTTTGGTTTTGGTTTCGTAGGCCATGTTCGATAAATTATAAATTTTGGAATTATGAATTATGAATTGATCTGTACAAACGAGAAATCCGTAATTATTGACAGACCAAATAATTCATAATTTATAATTCATAATTATTTACGTGAGTTGTTCCTCGAACAACAACTTGATGTTTTCATACGAATTCAAAAGCGCCTGTTCGATGTCTTCGGGATTGAGCCAGGCGACTTTTTCGATGCCTTCTTCGAGTTGCGGATGCAGCGGTCCGTCGAAATCCGATTTCATCTCGAACCAATGCGTCACTTTGAGCTTGTATCTGCCGTTGCGACGGAACACGTGATAGGTCTTTTGCAATTTGCGTATGATGGAAAGTTTGCCGACGCCGGTTTCTTCCTCGACCTCGCGCAAAGCCGTGTATTCGATTTTCTCGCCTTTCTCGATGCCGCCTTTGGGCAAATCCCATTTCCCGTTGCGGAAGATGAAAAGCACCTGCCCTTTTTTGTTGTAGACAAGCCCGCCGCCCGCCTTTTGGACGGGAATCGTATCTTTTATCGTGCGCAACATTTCCTTCTCGTCGGGATGATACAGGTAGGCCTTCTTGACCTTGTTCGAAAACATCTTCGAGATAAGTTGCGCAAAGTCAATGCCTTCGAGCAAAAAGAGCTGGAAATCGGTCTCTTTGTGTATCTCGTCGGTCAGGAAAAGTGGTTTGTCGTTTACAAAAACTTTATACATTTGCAGTATGATTTTCAATAAAGATACAGCCGAAAAAACCGCAGAATTGCTTTTGCAAATAAATGCAATAAAATTGAATCCCAAAAATCCTTTCACATGGGCTTCAGGCTGGAAATCGCCGATTTATTGCGACAACCGCATGGTCTTGTCTTTTCCTCCGATACGAAATTACATCCGAGAGGAATTCTCGAAACAGATCGAAAAACAGTTCGGCAAACCAGACGTGATCGCCGGTGTCGCAACGGGTGCGATCGGAATCGGGATGCTTGTTGCCGAGTACATGGGATTGCCGTTCGTTTACGTGCGCCCCGAGCCTAAAAAACACGGCCGTCAGAACCAAGTTGAAGGCTTTTTGCAGAAAGGACAGAATGTCGTGATTGTAGAAGATCTGATTTCTACCGGAAAAAGCAGCCTTATGGCCGTTGACGCGTTGCGCGAAGCCGGAGCGAACATCAAAGGAATGGTCGCGATCTTCACATATGGTTTTTCGGTCGCCGAAGAAAACTTCAAGAATTCGCACGTAGAACTGTACACGTTGAGCAATTACCAGAACCTGCTTAACCTCGCGGTTTCAAAAAAATACATCACCGAAAACGAACTCGGTACGCTTAAGGAATGGAATTCCAATCCTGCCGAATGGGGCGTCGAGGCCTAACCACAATCTTATGAATCTAGAAAGCCCAAAGGTTTCGGTAGACAAACCGGCACAGTACATTTTTGACCAGCTTACCGATGTAAAGAACTTCGAGAAGCTCATGCCCGACTCCATCGCCAAGTTCGAGCTCACGGGAGACGATTCGTTCATTTTCGCGTTGAAAGGCATGCCCGAGATCAAATTGAAGATGAAGGAAAAAACGGCTCCGAACAACGTCAAGTTAGGTGCGGCCAGCGATAAACTTCCGTTCAGCCTTGAAGCGAAAATCGATTCGGTTTCAGACGACAAATCGGACATCCAATTGTTTTTCGAAGGCGAGTTCAACGCGATGATGGCCATGATGGTAAAAGGTCCGATCAGCAAATTTATCGAAACGCTGGCTACGAATATGCACAAGCTGTAAGCGTTCTAAAATCAATATAAAGGCCTCCAAAATCGGGGGCTTTTTTTGTATTGCGACCTGAATTTATTTTTGTTCAACAATATGTCCAGATGCTTGAACATTCCGAAAATTCGTGCATAAATGGGAATTCTGTAACAAACCCAACATGGGTATTTGGTTATATTTGTAGTTATCGCTTACAACAACAGCATTATGAAAACCGATTCAAATTTTACCATTTTCTATACAGACGACGATCCCGAAGATTTGGAATTTTTCAGGGAAGCGACCCAGAGTATAGACCAATCCGTTGAATTGGTTACACTTAGCAACGGAAAAGAACTGATCGACATTCTCGACAATCCGCCGCCTACGCCGCATTTGGTATTCCTCGACGTCAACATGCCCGGCCTCACGGGATTCGATGTGTTGCAACACGTGCGCAAAACCGAAAGTCGCGAACAGTTGCCCATTGTCATGTTCACCACTTCGAACGACCAGGTGATCATCGAGACGAGCTTGCGATTGGGCGCGAATTTCTTCGTGCAGAAATCATCGAGTTTCCCGAATCTCAAGAAATCTATCGAGCACGCGATAAAAATCGACTGGTCGAAATTCAAGACCACATCGGACAATTTCGTATACGCCGCCTGATTTATGACAGAAACGATCCATCCCGCTTCTTTCGTTGAAGCGCTTAGAAACGAAACGTCGATCGCACACAAAAAACTGGAACAACTTCCCGTATCGGCCGCGATTCTGAGCCGTGACGTGACGACTTCTGATTATGGCCGTTACCTGCGCCTTATGCACGATGTCGTTTCAAGCCTTGAACGAAATGTGCATCCTTTGATTTCTGATGTCATTTCGGATATCGACCACAGGAAAAAAGCCGATCATTTGAAACGCGATTTACACACTATCGGATTCGAACCATCGGAAAATACAAACGATCCGTTCATCCAAGCCGATCTGACCGTTCCATTGAGCCTCGGAATCGCTTATGTCGTGGAAGGTTCTACGCTCGGCGGACGTTTCATCCTTAAAAACATACAGCAAACACTGGGTTTCGACGAAAATTCCGGAGCCACATATTTTGCGGGTTACGGAAACAAAACCGGAAGCATGTGGAAAACTTTTTTGGAACAATTGACGCAGTACGCAACCCAAAACTCGTGTGAAAAAGACGTTATAGCGGGTGCGAATTTCGCGTTTGCGGCCATCCATGAACATTTGAGCGATTAGATGAAAATACGTGACATATTGAATCGGGAAATCGTGAACCTCACCAATTGTGAGCACGAACCCATTCATATTCCGGGCAGCATCCAACCGCATGGTTTTTTGCTGGGCTTGAAAACCGGAACCTGGCTGATCGATTTCTGCAGCGCGAACACTTCGGATTATATCGGAATCTCCCATACAGAATTGTTGGGGCGCACGTTTGCCACTGCTTTCGGAGATGAACGCGAACATCTGTTTAAGGAATACATCTCGCATGCTTTGGTCACGGCTCCTTTGAAACTCGAGCTTTTCGGACGGAATTTCAATTGCACGATCCACATCAGCGGGGCGCATTATATTCTCGAGGCCGAACCGCTGACCCACGTTTCCGCTCCGCTTTCTAGCATTTACGACCAGACTTCGCAATTCCTCGCGTATATGAACGAAACCCATACGCTAAAGGAATTGTGCCAGCTTGTCGCCGACGGTACGCGTGAAATCACCGGATACGACCGTGTCATGGTGTATCGTTTCGATAAGGATTATAACGGAGAGGTCTTTGCCGAAAGCCGCGATGAGAAATTCGAGCCGTTTTTGGGGTTGCATTATCCGCATACCGATATTCCGGTGCAGGCGCGCGAACTTTATCTGAAGAATTTGCTTCGATTGATAGCCGACATCGGCTACAAACCCGTCCCGATTTATACGATAGACGACACGCACGGAAAGAACCTCGATTTGAGCCATTCGATCTTGAGGAGCACCTCGCCTATCCACATCCAATACCTTCAGAATATGGGAGTCGGGGCGACGCTTACGATTTCGTTGATCCATCAGAAGAAATTGTGGGGATTGATCGCTTGCCACCATTATTCGCCCAAAAACCTCACACCCGAAATCCGTTTGGCGGCCCAATTGCAGGGAAATTTCCTGACATCGCAGATCGATGTGCGCCAATCGAATGAAGAATATGAGGTTTCGCGTAAGACCAATGCCGCACTCGAAAAACTCAACGCATTGCATTTGTCGCCAAAATCGGAGTCTTTCGAACAAGTCATCGCTTGTAATGAATTGCTCGAGATTTGTAATGCGGGCGGCGTTTCGATAAAATTCGGCAATGAGATATTCACAAGCGGATCGGTTCCGGAACATGACGAAATCCTCATGCTCTCTGACTGGCTTTTCAACTACACCAACGCCGGACAATTGCACACCGATAAATTATTGGGCCATTTGCACGACCACAAGGAATTGTGCCAGAAAGTGCCTGGCATCGTCTATCATTCGCTGGGTTTGGATGCGGACAACTGTGTGATCTGGTACAGACCCGAAACTATAGCCGAAGTCAATTGGGCAGGCGATCCTGCAAAAGCGATCGTCAAGGACGAAAAAGGGTTGTTCCCGCGAAAATCGTTCGAATTGTGGCGGGAATTCGTCAAATACCAAAGCAAACCGTGGTCGACACCCGAGCTCAATTCGGCGGCCAACTACGCCCATTCGCTCCAACGTCAGATGGCGCTTATCCTGCTTACAGAAGAAAGCCGACGCAATCTCGAGCTCAACCAAATCCTTAAAGAAACGAATTCGGAACTCGAGAACATCAACTGGATCAGTACGCACGATCTTCAGGAACCGTTGCGCAAAATCCAGCTTATCGCTTCGAGGCTTTTGTCTAAGGAAAACGATATTTCGCCCGATGTGATCGATGCCATCCTACGTATGAACCAATCGGCGAGCCGTATGCAGGCGTTGCTTGTCGACATTCTCAAATACACGCGCATCCAACATACGAAAGCAATTTTCGAAAAGGTGAAACTTGAAAACCTCGTGCAGCAAACCGTGGAAGAACTCAAAGAAGCCGTCACCGAAAAGATGGCGATCGTCAAAGTAAACGGTTTGCCCGAAATCAATGGCGTGGCTTTCCTGCTCAAGCAATTGTTCTCGAATCTTATTTCGAACTCGCTCAAATACAGCAAAGACGATACAGCGTCCGAAATACTAGTAGATTACCAGGGTCGCGAACCGAATGTTTCTCCAACCGATCGCGACGCTTTGTTCGAGGTGATCCGCATTTCGGATAACGGCATCGGATTCGAACAGCAATTCTCTGAAAACATCTTCAATATCTTTACGCGTCTACATCCGCAAGCGGAATACAAAGGTTCGGGCGTCGGACTCGCGCTGTGCAAGAAAATCATGCAGACGCATTCGGGCTTTATCAAGGCTGAAGGAACACCAGACTCAGGTGCCGTTTTCACGTTATATTTTCCTGTTAATTAAGCAAACCTTAAGAATTTAACAGCGATCTCCTGAATGGGAGATTTTTTTTTGAATTTTCCGCAATTGTCTTTTCAACGAGTTTTATTGCAACTCACAGAGTTTTTTCTGTAGGCCGATAACAATAATTTAATATTGTCTTAACAAATGGGCAAATCGCTCAATTTGAACACGGAACGCATCAGAAAACCCAAATTCCATGCCTACGACAGATCCTCAACTGAAAAGCAACGATTGCGGCATCAGTGCCGTAAAGACGTTGTTCAATCTTAGCGGAAAAAGCATCTCGCGCAAATACATCGAGCAGTCGCTTCCTCTCGAGGAGAAAGGCTCGCGCATTGCCGACCTTAAGGATTTCCTCGACAAGCACGGCTTCGAGACCAAATTCAGGTTGCTCGACGTGAATTCAGTCCAGCAGGATTTGGAAAAACTCGAGGCGATGCTGCCGTTCATCCTTCCGATCCAAAACAAAAAAGGACTCCATTATGTGGTCGCCGGCGGATTAAAAGGCAAAAAAGTCCGGATTTTCGACCCTACGAAAGGACGCGAGTACTATTTGAGCCTCCAGGAAATCAAGAAACTGGCGCACTTCAACAAAAACCATTGGGATTTGGCCGAGACCGAAGACAAGATCCTTTCGATCTGTTCGCAGGATTTGGCCGAGTATAAAGTAAATGTCGCCTCGGCTATCGAGGAAAACGGCCACGCTACGCTTTTCAACAAGCTTACGTATTTCAAATACCTTAAGGAAAACTTCGGGTTCAAGGATTCCATAGCCGAAAAGCACTTTCTTTACGACCTGCTCAAAAACCAGGATATTTCGAGTGTTCCTCACAATTTCAAGACGCTTCAGTACGACAAGGGAAAGTTGCGCAACAACTCTCCTATGATCCTTACGGCAAAAGCGTCCGAACAGCCGCCGATCGTCGCCGATTATCCCGAAGAAGAGAAAAAGAGCCTGTACTGGCAGCTTTTCAAACAATTGGGCGAACACCGGAAATTGTGGTATATCTACATTTTCGCGGCTTTGTTTTCGGCCACGACTGCCCAGATTGCCGTGTTTACGAACCAAATCCTGATCGACGAGGTTTTGCCGACGTACAACATCAATACGCTCGTGCTTTTTGCTATCGGATTGGGAATCTATAAGCTGTTCGATTTGGGGACGACGATCTACAAGAATTTCGTTTCCATGCATTTGGGCAACATCCTCGATCGTCACTTTTTGGCTTCGTTCGACGAAAAAATCAACAATTCGTCTTTGAGCTATATCCAGACGTTCAAGAAAGGCGACCTCATGGAACGCGTGAGCGACTCGCTCAAACTCAAGAGTTTCTTCATGAAGTTCTTTACGGGAATGCTCGTAGACATTTGCGTGTCGATCTATTCGCTTGGCATCTTGTTTTTTATCGATGCGAAACTGACTATGGTCGTCGTGGCCGTAATGGTGGTTTTTGTGCTTTGGTTCAAATTCATCACGCCATATCTCAAGCAGAACGAGCGCATGCGTTATATGAGAAAGGCCGATTTCCTTTCTAAGATGATGGAAAAAGTAGACGGGCTTCAAGTCATCAAGAGCTTTAAGATCGAGCGTTTCCATTCTGACAAGATCTTTACGAGCGTCAACGATTACCTCAAAATCCAGCTCAGGAACGGATTCGTCGACCTGGTCAACAAGATCGTCGTGGCCGTGATCATCGTGCTGGCCTCGGTGCTGATCATCGTGATGCTTACCAAATCGGCGATCACTACCCAATTGATCACACTTGGACAAATCGTTACGTTTATCGCGTTGTCCTCTAAAATCTTCTCGTCCTTGAAAGGGATTCTCGACGACAACATGAACCTTCAGGAAAACGAGGTAATCCTCAAACGTTATCTGGATTTCGACGAAAAGACAAAGGTTTCGAACAACAAAGGCATTGAGGATTTCAGCATCCATAAAATCGAATTCAAGAACCTCAATTACGGCTATGTGCCCAATGAATTGGTCTTGAAGGACATCAACCTTAAAATCCGTATTGGCGAAAAGATCAAGATTGAAGGCCAGAACGGATCGGGAAAATCGACTTTCAGCAAGATTCTGACGACGCTTTACCATCCGAATTCGGGCCACATCCTGATCAACTCGCGCGACAAGAAATTCTATGACGAGGAAAAGATGCGCGACAAGATTTTGCTTGTGACCAACGAAGACATTTTGTTCAACGACACAATCTACAATAACATCGCGCTCGGAAAACACATCCCGATCGCCGAAATCATAGACAAGGCGCGCCTGATCAACTTCTACGATTTTATCGCCGGAAAAGAAGACGGCCTCGAGTTCATGATCAGCGAAAACGGAAAGAATTTGTCGACGGGCCAGCGCAAGAAGATTTTGTTGCTGCGTGCGATTTTCTCGACCGCCGAATTCATCATCCTCGACGAAGTGCTTTCTGGCATGGATCAGGAATCGCGCAACAATGTGGAAAGGCTAATCGAGGAAGATGCCGACGAAAAGACGTACATCATCATTTCGCACGAACCGATCCACAACATCAATTTTACCAAACGATACAAAATCAAAGACGGAGAACTCAACGTATTGAAAGATGGAGAACTCAATGTACTATAACACCCGCGCGATCAATTTCATCAAGATATTGAACCGCCTGCTCGTTGGATTCGTGCTTATCGCGATCGTGTTGGTTTTGGTGCTCAGCATAAACGACACGGTGAGTTTCAAGGAAGGCCAGATCTTTTCGGATACGCCCCAAATGAAGATCAATGCACCGAACGAGGTGCGCGTCGTGCAGGTTTTGGTCAAGGAAGGCCAGAAAGTCAAGAAAGGCGACACGCTTTTCGTGCTCGAGAACAAAAAGACGAAATCGGATTTCGACGTGCTCAACGCCGACGTGGCCGCAATGACCAATAAAATCAAGATCATCGAACAATTGATCGCGAACACCGAGGCGCGCAAACAATCACTCGTACAACTGCTCGGCATTCAATCGCGCATCTACAAGACCGACCGCAAGAAAACGGCTCAGGAAATCGCGCTTTTGAACAACAAGATCAACGTATCTACACAACAGCATTCGATTTTGTCGGACAAGTTCAAGACCGATTCGCTTCTGTACGCAAAAGGTGCGATCTCGCGATATGAGATGACCGAGACCAAAAACCGCAACCTCGACGACAAGAAAGGCCAGCTCGACATCAAATCGACCCATACGGTCAAGAATTACGATTTCGAGAATCTGTCGAACAATTACAGCCGTACGAAAAACGATCTCAAACGCAGTATCATCGACGTCGACAACCAAATACAGAATTACAGACGCGACATCATCGAATTGCAGAACCTGATCAAGAACGGACAATCGAACCTTACTTACATTTCGGACGAGCTCAACAAAATGATCATCACGGCTCCGGTCGACGGTACGATTTCGAACCTGTACAATTCGCGTCAGGATTTACAGATCGTCAACAAAGGCGAATTGCTTACCATCGTCGCGCCAAGCCATGAAAAATTCTACGCGAAGGTCACGCTCGACGAGCAGGATCTGGCGTATGTAAAGGAAGGACAGGAAATCAACCTCAAGCTCGATGCGTACAATTACTACCGATACGGCGCGATCAAGGGCAACATCACCTATGTTTCCCCGTCGGATGTGGACCGTACGTTTTATTGTTTGGCGCATATCCAGAAGTACAACCCGAACATCAACCTCAAAGCGGGTTATAGATTGAAAGGCGAAGTGATCATCGAACGCATGAGGCTTTTCCGCTACATCACCAAAAAACTGTTCAACAAAATCGACAACGCCGTAAACTGACATGAGCAAGCGATTACCCCAAATCTTTGTGCTGCTTTTCTTTTGCATCTCGACTGCCCAGGAAACCCCGAAAGTGGAATTCCTTACGTTTGCCGATTGCCTCGAACGCACCATGGCCAACAACCTCGCGCTACAGCACGGACTTTTGGGCGAACAGGTCGCGCTTACCCAATATAAAGCCAGTTATGGCAAGTTACTTCCCGAAATCACGGCCACGGGCGACAATCGGAATTCTTGGGGAAAAGAGATTGATTCCGACACCAACTTGTTCGTAGATGAGGCTTTGCACACGAACGAAGGCACGCTCAACGCCAACTTCAATCTTTTCGCCGGATTCGCGGTCTGGAAAAACATCAAGGCCGAAAAACAGGACCGGCAAATCAGCAAGATTAATGTTGAAAGGATCAAAAACGACATCACGATCGATCTGGCCCAACGTTACATTACGATCCTGTATCTGCAGGAAATCATCGAGGCGAACAAACTGCAGATCAAATCGAGTGAAAAACAAATCGAATTGGCTCAACTCAAATTCGACAACGGTTCGGTTTCGGAAAGCGAAGTCTTCAAGATCAAAGCACAGAAAGCTTCGGAAGAACTTACTTTGATTACCAACCAGAACAATCTTACCGACAATCTCATCAGCATCAAACAGTTGATGAACCTTGCGATCGATACCGAAATCGCGTTGTCAAAACCCGATCTGGAAATCAATCCGCTCACGAATCTGGATCAACAGCAGTATGATTTGACCAAGACGGCCGTAAATCGACATCCGGCCTTCCGCAAAAGCCAGCTCGAGACCGATCGCGCGCGTACCGAACTTTCATTGGCAAGAAGCCTGCGTTTTCCGGTCATCACGGGGCGTATGTTCTGGCGCACGAATTTCAGCAGTACCGAAGACATGATCCCGACGCACGAACAGATCAGCGGAAATGCGAACACGGCCATCCGATTTTTCATCACCATCCCGATTTTTAGCCGATTCCAGACGTGGGCCGAAGTAAAAACCGCAAAACTCGAATGGAAGCAGGCACAGATTTTTTCAAAACTTGAAGAAAACAGACTGTCGAAAGAAGTCATGAAAGCCATTACCGATACGCGGACTTCGATCAAAAAACGCGATGCATCGGCTTTGGCGTTCGAATTCACGCAGAAAAGCCTCGGAGCCGACGATTTGAAATTCGAGCTCGGAAAAATCAACATCAACGAGTGGAGTTTGACCAAAATGAATTACAACAAGGCACAGGCCACCTTGATCCAATCGCGCTACGAATTGCTGTTCAACAATGCATTGATCAAGTTCTATTTGGGAGAAGCCTTTTCGCTCTAAAAAAGCATCGTGACTTCCTTGAGTCCGAACGAGCGCACGGAATCGTCCTCGAGCATGATTTTCAATTGGCCGTCGCGTGCGGCTTCGGTGATAATTCCCATGAACTGCTTGTCGGAAGTGTCTTTAAAAGCCGTCGGGATTCCTTTGCGGAAAAGCGATCGGTTGTAGGTTTCCCAGATTTCGTCGGGAGTCGATTTGAACAGATCCAGTCGCTCACGGATTCGATCCACAATTTGCAGACAAAGCGTTTCCTTGTCGAAAGTTTGGCCCGAAACGACAAAAAGCGACGAGGCGTTCGGCAATCCGTCAAAAGCGGTTTGGTTGACATTGAGACCGATGCCGATGACAGAATCGAATTCCGTGGCCGTTTTGACATTGTTTTCAATCAGTATCCCGCCAATTTTTTTGCGACCTGACATAATGTCGTTTGGCCATTTGAGCGACAATCCGGGAATTTTCGATGCGTTCAACGTTTCGAGAACAGAAAGGGCGACCAACGCATTCAAGGCGAACAATTCCGATGCATCGTTCATCGATACACGAACAAACACACTCATTGTCAAGTTTTTACCTGGTTCAGAATTCCAGACCGTACCTCTTTGCCCGCGACCCGAAGTTTGGATTTCGGCAGTGACGACAGTGAAATCGGATAGGTTTTGAGTCTTGCTCAAATCTTTTAAATAATCGTTCGTGGAGCCGATGGCATCGAGTTTGATTAAATGCATGCGAACCGTTTGAAATCTTGGTTTAATCTTTTGTTAAGTGTCAAAATTAAAGACAAAAAATGGTAACTTTGCGAACTTATATAAAATTGTTAAATGGCGAAAAAGACTAATAATAACGATATCTTGCTATCATTGATCATCAAAGGTATAGAAGATGTAAAAGGCAACGATATCGACATTCTGGACCTTAGGGAAATAGACAACTCAGCATGCGATTATTTCGTTATCTGCAACGGAAATTCGAACACCCAGGTCAATGCCATTGTCAATTCGGTACAAAAAACGGTCTCCAAGGAAATTCACGAAAAACCGTGGCATGTCGAAGGAACTGAAAACGGCGAATGGGTGCTTATGGATTTCGTCCATATCGTCGTGCATGTTTTCCAGAAGCACATACGCGAGTACTACGACATCGAAAGCTTGTGGGGAGACGCGAAGATCACAAGCATCGAAAACAAATATTAATTCCATTACGCTAAATGGCTAAAGACAATAATACCCCGAACCCAAAGATGCGGATCAACCCGTGGGTCGTTTATGGTGCGGTTGCGCTCATATTCCTTTTCATCAGCATCATGACCGGAGACTCGGCTTTCCAAGAACCGGTGAAAATCAGCCTTCCGAAATTCGATACTTATCTTGAAAAAGGACAGGTCGATAAAGTCGTGATCTTCAACAAGACGCAAGGAGAAGTTTTCCTTCGCAACGACGCTTTGAAAGACCCTGTACACAAAGACGTGTCGCAGGATTTGCTTAAACGTCCGAACAAAGGGCCGCATTATACGTTCGACATCGGTAACGACGAGATTTTCCAGAAAAAACTTGAAGATGCCGTAGCCAAGCACAAATTGCGCGACTTTTCGTTTCAGGACAAAAGCAATTGGACCGATATTTTCCTGACGCTTCTTCCGGTTCTGGTCATCGTGGCCATCTGGATTTTCATCATGAGACGCATGTCGGCCGGCGGGCCTGGAGGCGGCGGACAGATTTTCAACATCGGGAAATCGAAAGCGCGTCTTTTCGACGAAAAGAATGACATCAAGACCACGTTTAAAGACGTTGCCGGACTTGAAGGCGCAAAAGAAGAGATACAGGAAATCGTGGAATTCCTCAAGAATCCCGAAAAATATACGAGTCTCGGCGGTAAGATACCGAAAGGCGCATTGCTTGTCGGACCTCCGGGAACGGGTAAGACGCTTCTGGCCAAAGCCGTTGCAGGCGAAGCGAGAGTGCCGTTTTTCTCACTTTCCGGTTCCGATTTCGTAGAAATGTTCGTAGGTGTCGGAGCTTCGCGTGTTCGTGATTTGTTCAAGCAAGCCAAAGAAAAATCGCCTTCGATTATTTTTATCGACGAGATCGATGCCGTCGGACGTGCGCGTGGCAAGAACAACTTCTCGGGATCTAACGACGAACGCGAGAACACCTTGAACCAATTGCTTACCGAAATGGACGGTTTCGGAACAAATTCACACGTAATCGTTCTTGCGGCCACGAACCGCGCCGACGTGCTTGACAAAGCTTTGATGCGCGCCGGACGTTTCGATCGTCAGATTTTCGTAGACCTTCCGGATATCCGCGAAAGAAAAGAAATTTTCGAAGTTCACCTTGCGCCGCTTAAAAAAGTGGAGCACCTCGATACCGATTTCCTTGCAAAACAAACACCAGGTTTCTCGGGTGCCGACATCGCAAATGTTTGTAACGAGGCGGCTTTGATTGCTGCCCGTAAAAACAAATCGGCTGTAGACAAGCAGGATTTCCTTGATGCCGTAGACCGAATCGTAGGCGGGTTGGAGAAAAAGAACAAAATCATCACGCCCGAAGAAAAACGCGCCATCGCGATCCACGAAGCCGGTCACGCTACCGTAAGTTGGATGCTTGAGCACGCGGCTCCTTTGGTAAAAGTAACGATCGTACCACGAGGGCAAAGTCTCGGCGCGGCCTGGTATCTTCCTGAAGAAAGGCTTATTGTCCGTCCTGACCAAATGCTCGACGAAATGTGCGCCACAATGGGCGGACGCGCTGCCGAAAAAGTAACGTTCGACAAAATCTCGACAGGCGCTTTGTCCGACCTTGAAAAAGTGACCAAGCAGGCGCGTGCGATGGTAACGATTTACGGCTTGAACGACAAGCTTGGAAATGTCACCTATTATGATTCATCGGGGCAATCAGAGTACAATTTTTCTAAACCGTATTCAGAGGAAACAGCGCTTGTAATCGACAAAGAAATATCGTTGCTTATCGAAAGTCAGTACCAGAGAGCTATAGAGATTCTGCAGGAAAACAAGCAGAAGTTGTTCCAATTGGCCGACATCCTGATCGAGAAAGAGGTGATTTTCAAGGACGACCTCGAGAATATCTTCGGAAAACGTCCGTTTGACAAAAATTTACAAGAGGAAACAACTCTGTAACGATATACCGCATTTTTACAAAAATCTTAATTCGAAAACTTTTTGAATTAAGATTTTTTTATCTTTGGATGAATTCGAACCAAAAGGCAACCTCAGATCTTATATGAGTCTCTTCAGAAAATTTTTTGGTGCGGGAAATGAACCCGGATCTGGTGAAGAAAAAGAAAGCGAATACCGTCCGCAGGCACAACCGAATATGCCTGTAGATGAGCTTTTCACTTACAATTTCAAAAAAAACGGGGGCAAATTCATCTATTGCGAAAATCTCGACGAGGTTCACGAACAATTCGAGAACATCCTTGAAGAAAACGATTGGTTCGAATCGGAAGCCATGTGCTACGAGCAGAAACTGTTCAGCATGCTCGACGACAACAACGTAAAGCACGAAGGCGGCGAAGGCCCTAAATTCCTTTTGGCTTCTTGCGAAAATTTGGTCGCCGACGAAGGCTCGGTACTTTTTTCGTCGAAGCAAATCAAACAGAACAAACCAAACGATTTACCTATAAATATCGTGATCCTGGCCACTACTAGCCAAATTCTTGAATCGAAAAGCGACGGTTTGCGCGCTATCAAGAAAAAGTACGAGAAAGACTACCCTACCAATATCACGACCATCAAATATTTCGAAAAAGCCAAGGAGGAAGATTTCCTTCAATACGGTAGCGCGCCCAAAAACCTCTACCTGTTGCTTTTAGAAGACCTCTAGTATGAACGAAACCCTCACCAGAACGCTTTCGGGAGCGGTTTATATCCTGGTTTTGGTCGGTTGCGCCTTATTTCCGGTAAGCTTTACGATTTTATTCGGCATCTTTTTGCTGATCGCCGTTTCGGAATTTTGCGAACTCGTCAATTTGCCCAAAACATTTCCAATCGTAATTTCGGCCGTTTTATATGTGCTGTTCGCTACGTGGCCGCTTTCCGATATAACGCAATCCTCATTGCTGGGACTGACGCTTTTCGTGTCGGTCAGTTTATTGTTTTTCCTGTTTTCGCAACGTCCGCCAAGACTTGACAGGTTGTCCAAATATGTTTTCCTGATCGGATACGTGGTACTTCCAATCGTGTTCATCACCAAACTGCCTTCTGTAAACGGCGTTTTCCGACCGGAAATCATCATTTCGGTTTTTGTGCTGATTTGGGCCAACGATACATTCGCCTTCCTGATCGGTAAAGGCTTCGGAAAACACAAGCTATTGGAGCGCGTTTCCCCTAAAAAAACTATCGAAGGCTTTATCGGCGGATGGATTTTCGCACTTTTATTCGCGATTCCGATATCGATTTGGCTTACCAAAGAACCGTTGGCATTTTGGCTTGTCATCGCCACAATCGCCAGTTATCTAGGCACTTTGGGCGATCTTGTCGAATCCAAATTCAAAAGGATGGCGGGCGTAAAAGACTCCGGACGCATAATGCCGGGCCACGGAGGCATCCTCGATCGGCTCGATAGTATTATATTTGTAACACCATTCGTATTTTTGTTTTACCAAATCGTACACTATGTTTCATAAGGAAGGCGGAAAAATAATCCTTATCTCGACCACACTATTCGTATTTCTGCTTTTGGCAGCCGATAAATTCATCGACGTCGAATGGTTGCGCATGACCGTCATGCTCATCGGGTTGTTTTTCCTGATCATGATTTTGCAGTTTTTCCGCAATCCGAAGCGTTTTCACAATCCCGACGACACTATCGTGACGGCTCCGGTCGACGGTAAAGTCGTAGTTATTGAAGAAGTGTACGAAGGCGAATATTTCAAGGACCAACGCTTGCAGGTGTCGATTTTCATGTCGCCAGTAAACGTTCACGTGACGCGTTATCCGGTTAACGGAAAAGTGAAATTCAGCAAATACCATCCCGGGAAATACCTTGTGGCATGGCATCCGAAGGCGAGTACCGAAAACGAACGCACCACGGTCGTGATCGAGAACCGCATTTTCGGCGAAGTGTTGTATCGCCAGATTGCCGGAGCGCTTGCCAAACGCATCGTAAATTACGCACAGGAAGGCATGCAGGTCGTTCAAGGCAACGACGCCGGTTTCATCAAATTCGGGTCGCGTGTCGACATCTATCTTCCGATAGGAACCAAAATCGATGTCAAACTCGGCCAGAAAGCCATCGGAAACAAAACCATCATCGCTTCGAAGAATGTCTGAAACAGATTTGGATAAACGCTTTCAGGAAGCTTTCGAAACTGCTTCCCAAATGTCTCAGGCCGATTTGCCGCAGGACACACAATTGCGTTTGTATGCCTATTACAAGCAAGGCTCGATCGGGCAGCCGACGAATCTCAACAGCGGTTTTGACTTGAGGAATGCGTTCAAGACCAATGCGTGGATGCAAATCCGCAACATGGATTCGGACGAAGCCAAACGACTCTATATCGAATTGGTGGAATCACTGCAAAAAAAATAAAATGAAGAAGACAGCCCTGCTCCTATGCTTTTCCGCGGTCTTGTTCTCCTGCCAACAAAAGAAACTGACCGAAGTCGTAGAAGTGCCTTTGCCTGCTGCCGAGGAAAAAATGACCATCGGAAAACCCGAAGATGTTTCGGCCGATGCCGGAGCGTTCGAAATGTACAAACTGCCGTTCCAATACGATGCATTGGCGCCGAACCTCGATGCGATGACGATGGAAATGCATTACGGCCGCCATTATCTCACATATACCAACAATCTGAACCGACTCATCGACAGTACCGAATTCGCCAAATTACCCATTGAGGAAATCTTCAGGAAACTCAACATGAGCGATGCAGATCTGCGCAATAACCTTGGTGGATATTACAACCATACGCTGTATTTCGAAACGCTGAAGGCAAAAGGCGAAAGTGAGCCGAAAGATACGTTGGCAGCCGCCATAAAGCGCGATTTCGGATCGTTCGACTTATTCAAGACGAAATTCGAAGACGTGGCCGAAAGACAGTTCGGATCGGGATGGGCTTGGCTCGTGACCGATAAAGCGGGAAAACTTCAAGTGATCTCTACCCCGAACCAAGACAATCCGTTAATGCCGGGAATGCCCGTAAAAGGCACGCCGATTTTGGCATTGGATGTTTGGGAACACGCATATTATCTGGGTTACCAATTCAGACGCAAAAAATACATCGCGAACTTTTTCAACATCGTGAATTGGGATAAAGTCTCGGAACGATACGAAAACGCCATCAAAAAATAAAGCCTTGGGAAACCAGGGCTTTTTTTATTGGACGATTCCGATTCGGTTAAAATTGAATCGTTGTCATTTGTAAATAACAAGGGAATTAAGAACGCGCGCTCCTAATTCCCTTACTTTGTTCAATAACCTGTTTTATTTCAATGAAGCAAGACTTTGTTCAATTGTCATGATCTTCGCCAAAGCGTCGGCTTCTTTTTTGCGCTCGTTAGCGATTACGGCCTCTGGCGCGCCAGCCACGAATTTCTCGTTCGAAAGTTTGGCCTGAACCGATTTCAGGAAACCTTTCGTGTAATTGAGCTCTTCGTTGAGTTTTGCGATTTCGGCAGCGATATCGACATTACCCGTAACCGGGATGAAATATTCGTTCGACTTGACGCGGAACGACAACGCTCCATCCACTTTATCGTTTACATATTCCAAAGCCTCGACGTTGCCAAGTTTGGCGATAATCGAATCAAAGCCTTTGGAAGCGTTTTCTTTGTTGACCACTTTCAGGTTTATCGCATCGCGGAACGAAATGTTCTTATCCTTGCGGATCGTCCGTATACCCGAAATCACATCCGAAGCGAATTCAAAATCCGAAATCAAAGTCGCATCGAAGTTTTTTTGTGTCGGCCAATGGTTCACGATCAACGCCTCTTTTGTACTTCTTTCCGCGATATATTGCCAGATTTCCTCGGTCAGAAACGGCATAAACGGATGCAACAGACGCAATACGTTTTCGAGCGCTTCGATCGCGGCCGCGAAAGTTTTCCCGTCTATCGGCTGTTGGTAGCCCGGTTTGATCATCTCGAGAAACCACGAACAGAAATCGTCCCAAACGAGCTTATAGATCGACATCAACGCATCAGAAATACGGTATTTCTCGAAATGGTCTTCGATTTCGACCAGCGTTTGCTGCAATTTGGCGTTGAACCAATCCGCGGCTTTTGCCGAAGCTTCGGGAACCGGTAAGCTGTCGTCAACTTCCCAACCTTTGATCAAACGGAAAGCGTTCCATATTTTGTGTGCGAACGAACGTCCGTTGGCGCACAATTCTTCGTCGAACAAGATGTCGTTACCGGCAGAAGCACTCAAAAGCAATCCCACGCGAACTCCGTCGGCACCGAACTTTTCGATCAGATCGAGCGGATCGGGTGAATTCCCTAGTGATTTGGACATCTTGCGTCTTTGCTTGTCGCGCACAAGTCCGGTCAGGTATACGTTGTTGAATGGTTTTTTGCCCGTGTATTCGTATCCGGCGAAAATCATACGCGCAACCCAGAAGAACAAAATGTCCGGTCCGGTCACAAGATCATTCGTCGGATAATAGTATTTGAAATCTTTGTTTTCAGGATCCAGAATGCCCCCGAAAACCGCAATCGGCCACAACCACGAAGAGAACCAGGTATCGAGCGCATCGGCGTCCTGACGCAAGGTCTCGGCAGTTATTGACGGATTTTTCGCTTTTGCCAATTCGAGCGCTTGTTCTTTGGTTTCCGCAACCACGAAATCCTCTTTTCCGTCTCCGTAGAAATAAGCCGGGATTTGTTGTCCCCACCAAAGCTGGCGCGAAATGTTCCAGTCGCGTATGTTTTCGAGCCAATGACGATAGGTATTGTCGAAACGCTTCGGATACAATTTGATTTCCTCGGTTTCCAAAACAGCCTTTAGCGCTGGTTTCACGAGTTCGTCCATACGCAAAAACCATTGGTCGGAAAGACGCGGCTCGATGACGGCTTTCGTCCTTTCGGAAGTGCCGACTTTGTTCAAATGCGTTTCTACTTTGGCTAAATTTCCGAGGCTTTCGAGTTCTTTGGCGATTTCGTCACGCACTACGAAACGGTCTTTTCCGGCGTAATGCAATCCGTACGAATTCAAAGTCGCATCCTCGTTGAAGATGTCGATGATCTCGAGGTTGTGTTTTTCGCCCAAAGCCTTGTCGTTCACATCGTGGGCAGGCGTCACTTTCAGACAGCCCGTTCCGAATTCCATATCGACATAATCGTCTTCGATGATCGGAATCACACGATTAGCGATCGGAACTACGACTTTTTTGCCTTTTAAGTGCGTGTAACGTTCGTCGTTAGGATTGATACACACCGCGGTATCGCCCAAAATCGTTTCGGGACGCGTGGTCGCGATGGTTATGAATTCCTCAGAACCTTCAATCTTATATTTAAGGAAATACAATTTTCCCTGTTGTTCTTCGTAAATGACTTCTTCATCTGAAAGCGTGGTCTTGGCTTCGGGATCCCAGTTCACCATTCGGAAACCGCGATAGATCATGCCTTTGTTGTACAAATCGACGAACGACTTGATGACCGACGCCGACATATCGGGATCCATCGTAAATTTGGTGCGCTCCCAATCGCAGGAAGCACCAAGTTTTTTTAGCTGGTCCAGGATAACGCCTCCGTATTTGTCGGTCCACTCCCAGGCGTGTTTGAGGAATTCCTCCCGCGTCAAATCGGCTTTATTGATCCCTTCGGCTTTGAGTTTCGCAACCACTTTAGCTTCGGTGGCGATAGAAGCGTGATCGGTTCCGGGAACCCAACACGCGTTAAGGCCTTTCAAACGGGCGCGTCTGATCAGTACGTCCTGAATCGTATTGTTGAGCATGTGGCCCATGTGCAGCACACCGGTCACGTTCGGTGGCGGGATGACGATGGTGTAAGGTGTCCTGTGGTCGGGCTCAGAATGGAAATAATTGTTTTCCATCCAGAAGTCGTACCATTTCTTCTCTATACCTGCGGGCTCAAATTGCGACGGGATTGCCATAAATATCAGTGCGTAAACAAATTAAAACTGGCGCGGTTGTTGATTTTACCGGCGAGGCACAAAAGTAACCATTCCACGGCCTTTTAAAAAATTAAGAAGTAATAATTTGTGCAGAAGTTAAAACGCTTTATTTTTACGAACCAAATTCACTTACCCATGAAAAAATTCTTCTTTTTGCTGGCTCTTGCCGCCATTAATGCAACGGCTTTGGCGCAACACGGAGCGAAAATTGAATTCATGAACAAAGACAACACGGTCGATTTCGGTACCGTATCCAAAGAAACCGACAGCGGCCTGCGTACTTTCGAGTTCAAGAACACCGGAGACGCGCCACTTATCATCACCGATGTAAAATCGACTTGCGGCTGTACGGTTCCTTCAAAACCGACAGAACCGATCATGCCCGGTAAAACAGGGAAAATCGATGTGAAGTACAACATGAATCCGGGTCCGATACGAAAAACGATTACCGTAGAATCGAACGCGACCAACTACGACCAAGGCCGCATCGCGCTCAAGATAAAAGGGGAAGTCATCGTCAAGAAAGAGGAAAATCTTCTTGAAAAGAAAAAGACGAGCCCGATGTTCCAATAAAAAAATCAAGCCTTTCAATCGAGAGGCTTTTTTTATAGCATTTTGCGAAGCCTGAAATTCACGTTTCGCTTGACGCCTGCTCTTTCGATCTGCATCAGGATTTCTTTGTCGGGTTCTGAACGCAACAAGTCTATTATTTCCTGAAGCGTATATCGATAAGCTAATCTTCCGTTAATCGAAATAAGCATATCATCTTTGAGCAGACCTGCTTCTTCGGCTGGTGATCCGGGCCTGACACTCGTAACGGTATACATCGGTTTCAAATCGAAGCGATAGTGGAAATCGCTCATCCTTTTGTTGAAGTTTCCATCGTATTCATCGCCTTTTAGCGTAGTGTTCATCTCGACCGTTTCTTTTATCCATTGCAAACCACCGTGCTGTATTTCGAGTCCGCTCATGTTGTAATGAAAATCGTTGTAATAAGCCTGTCCTTTTTTAAGGAAAATCTGACTTTTCTGATAGTCGAACACCATTGTAAACCGCTTGAGTATTTCACCTCCCACAGACCCGAGCCTGTCTTTGACCAGATTGACGTTTCGTATTGAAGTAGAATCTGGAAATGCCGCAATGGGTTCCTCGAATTTGAATCCTGAAAGCGTAAAACGACTCAATCGTCCGCGTTTTCCGTAAATCTCCCCACTGAAACCTCTTCCTAAAAAGTCTTGGAAATACTTGGGCGGCAACGTGACTTTATCAGATTTCTCATCAAAAAGCCAAACCGCGTCACTACTCCCAGTATCGATGAGCAACTTGGCGTCGAAAGGTCCTTGCTGTTGTTCCACCGAAGCTACTACATACGGTTTGCGAAGTTCTATCGATATGGGACACGCTGTCAACTTTTTCGAAAATTTCGTCCTGGCCTTGTCTATGTCGTGATAAATCGTGATCCTTTTGCGATCGTAATTGATCTCGACGATATTGTTCTTGAAGAATTGGTATCCGATAATCCCGTTTACCGGAATCCCGATGTGCGAAGAAAAATTGAACTCCTGGTCGAGCACGATGTAAATCATGTGATTGTTGTCGTACATGTCCTCGAATTCAAGTTTGTTTTTGGTCGATTTCAAACCTTCAATGAACTCTTGGCTGCCCAATCCTTTGAGTTTGATCTTTTCCACATTCTCGAACAGGATTTCCTCGGTCTCATCAAGACTGAAAAGTATGGTTTCCTCGACGCCCGTATCCAAAAGGAAATTTAGCGGAACCCCGTTTAGCTTTACCGGAATGATGATGAGATTGTTGATGAACCGGAAAGGAATGACCGTCTTGCCCTTTTTTTTGACGAATTGGAAGTTCCCTTGCGGATACGAACTATCGAACGATAAAAGTACCAGTAAAAGGAGCAGCAGTCGCTTCATTCAACTTTTTTTATAAAGTTACTAATTTATCAAGGCAAAAATTCAGAATCACCATATTCCCACAAAATTTCATGCCCGAAACTTGCAAAAAAAATTGCAAATTTGCACTTCAAAATCCAGTTCCCATGCCAAAAATTTCAAACAAAGGACAACAGATGCCCGAGTCGCCGATCCGCAAATTGGTGCCGTACTCCGAAGCCGCCAAAAAGAAAGGCCATAAAGTATATCATCTCAACATCGGACAACCCGATATCAAGACGCCTGATGTCGCTCTCGAGGCCATCCGAAAAGTCGATATGGAAGTACTCGAATACAGCCATTCGGCGGGTTTCGAAAGCTATCGCAAAAAACTCGCGGCGTACTACACCACCCACGGTTTGCCGATCAATACAGAAGACATCATCATCACTACCGGCGGATCCGAAGCGTTGTTGTTTGCCATGGGAACCACAATGGATCAAGGAGACGAAATCATCATTCCGGAGCCTTTTTACGCCAACTATAACGGATTTTCGACGGCTTCGGGCGTTAAGGTCGTTCCCGTGATTTCAGGAATCGAGACCGGTTTCGCGTTGCCTCCTATCGCCGATTTCGAAAAACTGATCACGCCTAAAACCAAGGCGATCCTTATCTGCAATCCTGGAAATCCAACAGGTTATTTATACTCAAAAGAAGAAATGCAGCAATTGGCCGAACTCGTCAAAAAACACGACCTGTTCCTGATTGCCGACGAGGTATACCGCGAATTCGTATACGACGGCGGCACGCATTATTCCGTAATGAACATTCCGGGGCTTGAGGAATACGCCATCATGATCGATTCGGTGTCCAAGCGTTACAGCATGTGCGGTGCGCGCATCGGATGCATCGTATCCAAAAACAAGCAAGTCATGGCTGCTGCGATGAAATTTGCCCAGGCACGCCTCAGTCCGCCGACTTTCGCACAAATCGCGAGCGAGGCCGCACTCGATACGCCAAAAAGCTATTTCGATGAAGTCAGCGCCGAGTACCTTAAGAGACGCAACATCCTTGTCGAGGAACTCAGCAAGATCGAAGGCGTCACCGTGGCCAAACCAAAAGGTGCGTTCTATTGTATCGCGAAGCTTCCGGTCGCCAACGCCGACGATTTCGCCCAATGGTTACTCGAATCTTTCGACCACAACGGAGAAACGGTCATGGTCGCTCCTGCGGCAGGCTTCTACTCTACTCCGGGCGCAGGCCAGGACGAAGTGCGCATCGCTTACGTACTCAAGAAAAAAGACTTGGTGCGCTCGGTAGAAATCCTCAAGGAAGCGCTTAAAGTCTACAATTCAAAATAAGAAGCCAATCCGGCTGCCCGCTGCAAGCTTTCTCACAAAATGAGGTTTTGCAGCGGTGCTTCTGGGCTTCCTTTGGTCGCCCGAACCACAGCGCAAAAACCATCCTTTTTTATCAAAAGGCTTTCCGCTTGCATCCGGGCTAGGGCTAGCGAACAGATTCAACCTTTTCATTCCTATTCAAAAGCACGAACCTCCGAACAATAAAAAACCGCGACCTTTTTAGGATCGCGGTTTTTTTATGTCGTCTCCGATTCGCGTTTATCGCTTCAAGGAGAAGTGTGA
>NZ_JACBJI010000007.1:376-778 GCF_013401995.1 Flavobacterium agri | reverse complement strand
CCGTCGCCGTTCGGGGTGAAGAAGTGCGGGTAGTTCACCAGGTGCACCACCACGTCGCCCGTGTTGCCGCAGGCACCGCGCACCACGATCACGTGCTCGCCCGGGCCCACGTTCTCGAACAGCCCGCCGTTGGCAAGCCACGGCCCGCCGTCAAGGCTGTACTCGAAGGCCTCGGGGTTGATGCCGTCCACGTGAACCTGTATCGACTGGTGGTCCTGGAAGGCGCCGCTCACCGTATAGGTAGGGTTCACCGGGACGCTCGACTCCACCACGGTATGCACCGCCGACGGGCCCGAGACGCATCCGGCCGCGCTGGTGATGCTCACCGTGTAGTCGCCCGGAAGGTCCACGTCGATGGTCTGGCCCGTAAGGCCCGTGTCCACGCCGTCAAGGAACCACTGG
>NZ_JACBJI010000007.1:0-344 GCF_013401995.1 Flavobacterium agri | reverse complement strand
CCGCCGTCGATGACCGGGGTCACCAGGGGCTCCACGGTGAAGCTCACCGTGACCACCTCCGAACGGCATGGCGCAGGATCAGGCGTCGGGCCCGTGCCCAGGTTGCTCACCACGGCGTACACCTGGCCGGTCGCGCTCTGGTAGGCCACGGCCGAGGCCGCGTCTATAGGGTTGATGCCCGCCGCCGCATCGTCCGCATCGGCGTAGTAGGTCACCACGAACTGCCCCGCAGGCTGCCCGTCGAGCACCGTAGCGTCGGCCTGGGTCAGGTCGAACTCGGCGATGCCGTCGGTAAGGTCACCGAAGTCGTCGCACTGGGCCGCGAAGGCATAGGCCGCCGCGGT
>NZ_JACBJI010000006.1 GCF_013401995.1 Flavobacterium agri | reverse complement strand
GGTTCTCCCTTACCATGTTGACGCGTTTCAACTACGGTACGGAATACCAGGTTGAGGTTGCCGTGAAGACCAACGGTACGTGGTCGGGATATGGTTCTCCTTGTAACGTGACCTCACCAGCCGTTCCGATGCTTGTTAACTGTGGTGCGACAATCGCCACTGCAGGTACGAACATCGCCACGACGAGTCTTAACCGCGTGACGGCTTACCGTTTCGAGGTGACCAACATGACGACTTTCGAACAGACCGTCGTTGACCGTTCGGTTCATTGGTTCTCGTTCATGAACATTCCAAATTATACTCCTGGAACGCTTTACGCCGTTCGAGTTGCGTTGCAGACTTCGGGTTACTGGTCTCCTTTCGGGGAAGCCTGCGAGATCACGTCTCCGGGTGCTGCCAGAGGACAGATCAAGGACGATGTACAGCCTACGGTTGATTTCCGTGCTGTCGTCTATCCGAACCCTTACACCGAAAGTTTTGCACTCGATATGGATACCTCAAGCGAGGACAAAGTCCAGGTCAAGGTGTACGACATGATCGGCAAGCTGATCGAGGAGCGTGAATTCGCTATCGATGCCGTCGAGGTTCAGCAATTTGGAGAACGTTATCCGTCGGGTGTCTACAACCTAGTTGTGACCCAGGCCGGATTCGTGAAAACGCTTAGAGTGATCAAACGATAGTTTACATTCATAGTTCCAATTTGGAAGGCCCTTTCAGAAATGAGAGGGCTTTCTTATTTTAAATAGTTTTCAAAAGCACCGTTTCATTTTTGTGAATTGTAAATATTACGTTAGGATTATTACAAATAATCAGGGGATTCTGCATTACAACGTCTAAACAGGCTTGATATCGATTATTTTTCGCGGCCTGACGTTTCCTCTTTTAATTTGACTTAGAATTCTTCCAACAACTGCCACACCTTTTATTATTCAGTAAGATTTCCGTGACGTAAGGTTTCGGGCAGGATATCAATTATTAAAATCAATGCTTATGAAAACAAAACTATTCAGTTTGGGTAGTCGATGTTTCTATTCTTTTAGGAACACGGCCTTGCTCTTTATTTTGATGGTTGGAAGTTTGTTCTTTTCAGATCATGCTTTCGCACAGATCACCTTGGTGACGGGTTCGCCCCAATCGGCAAACACTACAGGTGTTACACTAACGATTACTAAGCCATCAGGATTAGCCGTTGGTGATGTCATGTTCGCCAGTATTGTACAAAGCGATGACGACAACTCTACTTTACCCGATGCGACACGAACAGGATGGACAAGAGTCCACGGAACCGAAGTCGGATCGACGGGCAGCAACAGTTGGAGAGGCACTTTGCTGTATAAGATAGCCGATGCTACAGACGTTAGCGCCGCCAATTTTGGCTTTACGGTAAGCAACTTTGCGACCGAAGGTAGCCAAGGCGCGGTCATAGCGTTTCGTGGAGCGGACATTACCGGAGGATTTAACGAAGCTGGTACAGCCAACAGCGGGCCTTTCGATGTTGATCCCGGATCAATCACCCAAAACGGGAGCGTTGGTTCGTTTTCTTATACAGGTTTTAATACGAACACTGTCAATACAGGCCTTGTGATGTTTGCATATGTTGGGGACAACGTGAATTTGTCCAGCTGGCAAGTAGCGACCGGCCCATTGACACTTTCAGAGATTTTTGATCTTCCTTTGAATACAGGCCTTGATAATGGGCTTGGAGGGGCTTGGGCAACCAAATCAGCTGCAGGAGCAACGGGCAACGGCTCGGTAAATTTATCTGCAAATGCCAGAGGAGGTGTAATTCTTATCGCTTTGCGTCAGTTCACTTCTATAACTACCGGCGCGGTTTCTGGTCCAATTTGTTCCGGAAGTACGATTTCGGTTCCTTATACTATTACCGGGACATTTGCGTCAAACAATACGTTCACGGCTCAATTGTCGGACGCTTCGGGCTCTTTCGCTTCGCCGACTACAATCGGTACATTAGCGAATACCAATACAGCAGGTAGCATATCTGCGACTATTCCGGTAGGTACGGCCGCCGGAACAGGTTACCGCATACGTGTTGTTGCGAACCAATCGCCAAAAAATGGCAGCAATAATGGTTCTGACCTTACTATTGTGCCAGCGTCGACTGCAGTCGCTGGTTCTAACTTCAGTACATGCGTTTCGGCTGGTGCCGTTAATATCACTACCGGTTCAAGCGCGAGTAATTATTCATCGGTACAATGGACTACGAATGGCTTGGGAACAATCGCTAATGCTAACTCCATGACTTTGGCGACATATACGCCAAGCGTTTCCGATCCAACTTCTGTAACGTTGACTTTGACCGCATTCGGAAATTCGCCTTGTAGCAACGCTGTATCCAATAAAACGTTAACAGTAGCACAAGTACCAACGGCTTCGGCAGGTGGCAGCGCGACGATTTGTTCGAATCAAACAGCTACGGTTTCGGGAGCCACTTCGTCTCCTGCCGGCGCGACTATTTCATGGTCTGAAAACGGGGCAGGATCGATTACGGCTGGAGGCAGTACATTGACACCAACTTACACTCCGGCTCCAGGCGATGCCGGAAATACCGTTACGCTAACCATGACGGTGTCAAACAGCCCATGTACGGCAGCAACCGCTACTTATACCGTACATGTCGTCGGAGCGGCTACGGCAGTTGCTGGATCGACATTCTCGGCTTGTTCCGCTTCGGGTGCGGTAAATATCACCACGGGTTCAAGCGCGAGCAATTATACGTCTATACAATGGACTACTAACGGTTTGGGAACAATCGATAATGCCGATTCGTTGACCGATGCGACCTATACGCCAAGTTTGTCCGATCCTGCATCGGTAACCATTACCTTGACCGCATTCGGAAATTCACCTTGCGGAAATACAGTGTCGAACAAAACACTCAATATTTCGCACCAACCGACAGCTTCGGCCGGTGGAAGCGCTACGATTTGCCAAAACCAAACGGCTACGGTTTCTGGAGCTTCTTCTTCTAACGGAACGATTTCCTGGACAGAGAATGGCGCCGGAACGATCACTTCGGGAGCGAATACCTTGACTCCGACTTATACTGCCGCTGCCGGCGATGCAGGAAATACGGTCACTTTGACGATGACTGTTACGAACAATCCGTGTACTCCGGCTACGGCGACCTATACGGTTAATGTAACCGCGGCGGCAACGGCCAATGCCGGTACTGCAATTTCTACTTGTGCCAATTCGGGTGCCGTGAATATTACGGATGGAGCCAGCGCTACACAGAACACGGGTGTTCAATGGACATCCAGCGGAACAGGTACTTTTACCGATGACAACTCGTTGACATTGGCCATGTACACGCCAAGCGCTGCCGATATTTTGGCAGGAAGCGTTACTTTGACGTTGACATCTTTCGGGAACTCACCTTGCGGAAACGTTACGGCTAACAAAACACTTACTATCAGACCAATACCGGTTGCGACTGGAGTCGTCATTTGTACGGGTGATAGTGGTTCTTTTACATCTTCTTACTCATGTACAGAGCAAAGTCCTGTAACCAGTGCTGCAACTTTCGCAAGTACAGGGTCTAACTCAGGTTCGGGCACGGCATGGACCACTCCAGAGAATGTGGTATCTAACAATAATAGCAATGCTTCGGTAGCCGGAAACGGAGCCGGGTTCTCACAAGCACTAAGGGCGACCAATTACGGGTTCTCACTTCCTGCGAATGCTGTCATTAAAGGAATCCAGGTTACTATAGGTCGTTTCAGAAGCGGCGGGATCACAGGTGAAATCCGTGATAATTCGCTCCAACTCGTGAAAGCCGGTAACAGTGTGGGTACGAATAAAGCGGCTACCGGGACAAACTGGCCAACTTCGGAAGGCGTGGCCTCTTATGGCGCAACCTCCGATATGTGGGGAAGCACTTGGACTCCATCCGAAATAAATGCAGCCAATTTTGGTGTAGCGCTGATTGTTACGAATACCAACAATTTCGCGATTGCGGGAACAAGAACGGCGAATGTCGATTATATGCAGGTTTCTGTAACATATGCATTGCCAGGCGACCTTAATTGGTATACTCAATCTTCGGGCGGATCGGCAATTGGTACAGGTTCGTCTTTCAACCCGGTAGGAGTTGCAGGATCAGGTCTTGCAGACACCAATACTCCGGGAACAACGACTTACTATGTCGAATGTTCTACGGTTACAGGTTGTAGAACTCCGGTCGATTTCGTCATCAACGCACGTCCGGAAGTCAGCTTCACAGGTTTGGCTGCCGATTATTGCGCTGGTTCATCTGCCGTGACTTTGACAGCTAACCACTCCGGCGGAACGTTCACCGGAAACGGAATCACCGATAACGGAAACGGAACGGCAAGTTTCAATCCTGCTGCAGTAGCTTTGGGTGCTCATAACATCACCTATTCGTATACAGACGGCAACAACTGTCCGAACAGCGTGATGCTTTCGACTACAATTCTGCCTAATGCGACGTATTATGCCGATGCGGATTCCGATACTTACGGAGACGCCGCTTCACCATTGACGACTTGTTACGGTGCTCCTGCAGGATATGTGACCAACAACACAGACTGCAACGATGCCGACGGTACGATGCACGCTTCGTTCTCTTTCTATCCTGATGTTGATTTGGATGGATTCGGAACAGGGTCACTGACTGTGGTTTGTGCTGTGGATGCGAACACGCCTCCATCGGGATACTCTTTGAATAATACAGATTGTAACGATGCCGACGGAACGATCCATGAAGAATTCCAATTCTTTGTAGACGCAGATGGTGACGGCTTCGGAAGCGGCACTATCGAAAGTGTTTGTGCTGTAGACGCCAATACGCCTCCGACTGGATACTCTTTAGACGGTACCGATTGTAATGATGCGGATTCCGCAATCCACGCCGAGTTCTCTTTCTATGTAGATGCCGATACCGACACTTACGGAACGGGATCATTGATGAGCGTTTGTGCCGTGGATGCCAACACGCCTCCATCTGGGTATTCTTTGAACAACACCGATTGTAACGATTCGGTAGCGGCTATCAACCCAGGCCATGCCGAAGTACTTTACAACGGCTTGGATGACAACTGCGACGGAAACCTCGACGAAGGATTCCAATTGTTGAGCCAGGTATTGCCTAGCCAGTGCGGAACTACGCTTACAACCATCAGTTCTGTTATTGGATGCGTTAGTTTCGGTCAAGTCATTACAGGCTACAGGTTCAAAGTAGTCAACATGACGACTTTGGCCGAGCAAACTATAGATAGAACTGCGCCTCACTTCCAGCTTACTTCGTTGGCCGCTTACGATTACGCTACAACGTATTCGATTTCGGTACAATTGCAACGCAACGGTGTATGGTTGGGTTATTACGGTACAAGCTGTATGGTTTCTTCGCCTGCAGTACTTGATCCAGGAGGTTCGGCCCAGGTTTCTCCATCACAGTGTGGAATAACTTTGCCGTCTATCAGTACTTTGATTGCGACTACAAGTTTACCAGGGGTTACGGCTTACCGTTTCCGCGTGACGAATATGTTCACAAATACACAACAGGTAATTGATCGCAACTATCACTGGTTCTCTTTGACGATGCTCAATGAATACACTTACGGTACAACTTATATGGTTGAGGTTGCCGTCAAGACAAATGGCGTATTCTCTGGTTTCGGAAGCCCTTGCCAAGTGTCTTCTCCAGCAATTCCGCAGCTTGCGCAATGCGACACTGTAATTTCTTCTGTCGGATTCCATATCTCGACCACAAGCTTGAACCGTGCGACATCTTACCGTTTTGAGGTTACCGATATGAATACCTTCCAGGTAAACACTATCGACAGAACCCAAAACTGGTTCACGTTCAACATGGTCAGCAGTTATACACCTGCAGGTCAAATGGCGGTACGTGTTGCCGTGATGACTTCGGGCGTATGGTCCGACTTTGGGGAGGCATGTTTGATTACTGCTCCTGGAGCGGCAAGAAGCATCAAAACGGATGAGGTGGCAGGAATTGCTTTCCGTGCGGTTTCTTATCCGAACCCATATATAGAGACATTCTCTCTTGACGTTGATTTGCCGACTGAAGAAAGCGTCGACGTAAAAGTCTACGATATGTTGGGCAAACTTGTCGAGACACGTACTTTCGAAGCTATCGATACAGAAATCCAAACATTTGGCAGCAAACTGGCTGCCGGGGTTTACAATGTTGTCGTAACCCAAGGCGCGAATGTGAAAACGCTTCGAGTCATCAAGAGATAATCGAATATATCCAAAAGAAAAGCCCTTCTAAAAAGAAGGGCTTTTTTATTTTAGGAAAAACGCAAAAAAAAATTAAGCGATTTTTCTCGATTTTTTATAAGAATAGTAAGCAAACAAAATACCTACGATGGCCAACCATATAAGCTTTCCGTTGATTGGTGCAGGTGCCGGATCGTCTCCTTCAAGATCCCCGTTTTCATCGTCGTCGCCAGGTTGTGCGAACGCCATAAAATCAATCAGGAGGAAGAAAGAAAGAAAATAAAGCTTGTACAAATTTTGTCTCATATACTTTGTTTTGCGGCTGTAAAGATAGAAATGATTTTGAAATGAAAAAGCACGACTGCCTGTTTTTTAAGCGTTTATTGACATTTCGGCAATATTTCAAAAACTCCTAACCTTAAAATGATTTATTCTTAAATATAGGAAATTTTGGTTATTCGAATTCCGATGTGAAGAATAATTTAACCGTCGGATATTTCGATTGCGTCATCTGGATCGTAAAATCCGAATCGGCCAAAAACACCAATTGTCCGTATTTGTCGGTCGCCAAAAATTTCTGTTTGATACGTCGGAACTCTTTAAATTCTTCGTTTTTAGGGTCTTCTGGCTTTACCCAACATGCCTTGTGTACAGGGAACGGTTCATACGAACACTTCGCTCCGTATTCGTGTTCCAAACGATATTGTATGACTTCGTATTGAAGCGCGCCCACGGTTCCGATGACTTTCCTGTTGTTCAATTCCAATGTAAACAGCTGGGCTACGCCTTCGTCCATCAATTGGTCGATGCCTTTCTCGAGCTGTTTGGCTTTCATCGGGTCGGCGTTGTTGATGTATCGGAAATGTTCGGGCGAAAAACTCGGGATTCCCTTGAAATTCATGTTTTCGCCTTCGGTCAACGTGTCGCCGATCTTGAAATTTCCCGTGTCGTGCAATCCGACGATGTCGCCTGGATACGAAATGTCGACGATTTCTTTCTTCTCGGCAAAAAATGCGTTCGGACTCGAAAACTTGAGCGATTTGTTCTGGCGTACGTGCAAATACGGTTTATTTCTTTCGAAAGTTCCCGAGACGATTTTCACGAATGCCAAGCGGTCGCGGTGTTTCGGATCCATGTTCGCGTGGATTTTGAACACGAAACCGGACAATTTCTGTTCTTCGGGCTTGACCAAACGCGTATCCGATTCTTTCGGGCGTGGCGCAGGCGCAATCTCGATAAAGCAATCCAAAAGTTCGCGTACCCCGAAATTGTTCAAGGCCGAACCGAAAAATACGGGTTGAAGGTTTCCATCGAGGTAATCCTGGCGATCGAATGCCGGATATACTTCCGAAATCAATTCGAGTTCTTCTCGCAATTTGTTTGCGGGCTTGTCGCCGATGATTTTCTCGAGTTCGGGATTCTGTACGTCGTCGAACGCGATGGTTTCCTCTATGTTTTTACGACTGTCGCCGCTGAACAGGTTGATGTTCTTTTCCCACAAGTTGTAGATTCCCTGGAAATCGTAACCCATACCGATCGGGAAACTCAACGGCGTGACGCGCAATCCGAGTTTTTGCTCCACTTCATCCATCAGATCGAAAGCGTCTTTACCTTCGCGGTCGAGCTTGTTGATGAATACGATCATCGGAATGTTTCTCATACGGCAAACGCCCACGAGTTTTTCGGTCTGTTCCTCGACGCCTTTTGCGACGTCGATCACGACGATCACCGAATCGACCGCAGTCAAAGTACGATACGTGTCTTCGGCAAAATCCTTGTGACCCGGCGTATCGAGAATGTTGATTTTTTTGTCCTGATAATTGAACGCAAGAACCGATGTCGATACCGAGATTCCTCTCTGGCGCTCGATTTCCATAAAGTCGGAGGTCGCGCCTTTCTTGATCTTGTTGCTTTTTACGGCTCCGGCTTCCTGGATCGCGCCTCCGAAAAGCAGCAATTTCTCGGTCAATGTCGTTTTACCCGCATCGGGGTGAGAGATGATGCCGAACGTACGGCGTCTGTCGATTTCCTTTAAAAAACTCATGGTGTGTAAAATGGACGGCAAAGGTAAGTTTTTGTGGTGAAGTGCTAAAGTGCCGAGGCGCTAAAGTTGCTTCGGTAAATCGGATTCAAAATTCGGATGTATCGGAAATCGCGCGTCGACGTACAGGAAATGCCAAATACAGGTGTTTAAAAGCCTCAAATCCACCAAAAAAATCTGTTAATAATAATTTGTTAATAGTATTGGCATCGCTTGCATGCGAGATTTGAATTGCTACTTTTGTCAGTCGTATTTTCCGTCTGGGAAGCGACGCGAAAACGAAAACCATAATTGATTCTATAATTCAATGAAAATCAAACATTTGTTGTTTGGGTTGTTGCTTGCAGGAACCGCTGCGGTTGCCCAAAAATCCAAAAAGGAAGTGCTGTTTACGATCAACGATAAACCGTACTATACAGACGAATTCCTTCGCGTCTACAACAAAAACCTCGACCTGGTAAAAGACGAATCCCAAAAAGACCTCGACCAGTATCTCGAACTTTTCATAGGATACAAACTCAAAATCAACAAAGCCAACAAACTTGGGCTTGAAAACGGCCAAGGTTACCAGAACGAGCTCAAACAATATCGCGGCCAGCTTGCAAAAGGTTATTTGTCTGATTCAAAAGTCACTAAAGAACTTGTCGATGAGGCGTATCAGCGTTCGTTAAAAGAAGTACGCGCGTCGCACATTCTTTTCCTTGTCGACGAAAACGCTTCCCCGGCCGACACATTAAAAGCGTACAACCAAGCGCTCGACGTTTACAAAAAAGCGGTAGCGGGCGAAGATTTCGGCAAGCTCGCAGAACAATATTCACAAGATCCTTCTGCCAAAGACAACAAAGGCGATTTGGGCTTTTTCTCGGCTTTCCGCATGGTATATCCGTTCGAGAGCGGTGCCTTCAAGACCAAAGTGGGTGAGATTTCAAAGCCGACGCGTTCCCGTTTCGGTTATCACGTGATCAAAACGACCGATATGCGCGACAACCGAGGCGATATTTCGGTGGCGCACATCATGATCCTGAAGCCTAAAACCGACGATCCGGCCGAAGCCCAAAAAGCCAAGGACAAGATTTTCGACATCTACAACAAACTCAAGCAAGGCGAGAACTTCGAAAGCCTCGCCAAACAATTTTCAGACGATAAATCATCATCTTCAAAAGGTGGCGTGCTCAACCGTTTCGGATCGGGCCAGTTGAGTTCGGAAGAATTTGAGAACGCGGCTTTCGCACTCACAAAAGACAAACCGCTTTCAGAGCCGGTACAAAGCCAGTTCGGATGGCACATCATCAAGTTCATCGACCGTTACCCGATCAAGACGTACGACGAGATGAAGCCCGAATTGGAAAACAAAGTGAGCAAAGACGACCGTTCGCGTTTGATCACTTCGGCCTTGAACGAAAAACTGCACAAGAAATATTCAGTAAAAAGAAACGATAAAGTATACAAACAAGTAGTCGCTGCCGTAACCGAAGATTACTATAAAGGCGAATGGGAAACCCCGGATTTGAAGAACTTCTCTGGTAAATTGTTCTCGATCAAAGACAAAAACGTGACGGGAGCCGATTTCCTTACGTTCATCCTCGCGCAACAAAAAGCGGGTCATACCGACAAACCAATTGACAAACTCGTCGACAGATTGTACGTGAAATTCGTCAACGACCAATTGACGGCCTATTACAACGACCATCTCGAGGCCGAATTCCCTGAGTTCGCCGCCGTAATGGACGAATACCGAGACGGGTTGCTGTTGTTCGATCTCATGGAAAAGGAAATTTGGGAGCGTTCAAAAACCGATACGTTGGGCTTGAAGTCGTTTTACGAAGCCAACAAGGCCAAATACCAATGGAAGTCGCGCGTAGACATCGTTTTGGCGTCGTCAACCAACCAGGACATCATCAAAAAGGCACAGAAATTCCTAAAGGAAAACCAGACAGCCGACGTGATTAAAGAAAAGCTCAACACCAAAGACAAAGTCAACGTGATGACATCTTCCGGCGTGTTTGAAGAAGGAAACGACGCTTTGCCGAAAAACATCCAATTCAAGGAAGGCGTTTCGGAAGTGTTCAAGGATGGCGATTATTACTTTGTCGCAAAAGTCAACAAGGTATTGCCGGCCGGAGCCAAAACGCTCGACGAAGCCAAAGGACGCGTCATCAACGATTACCAGCAATACCTCGAGGAAAACTGGGTAAAGGAGCTCAAAAGCGAATTTACCGTAAAAGTGAACCGCGACGTATTCGAAAAAGTGAAGAAGGAAGTCAAGTCGTAATGATGAAAAAGGTTTTCGGCATCGGATTGTTGCTCGCCATCATTAGTTGTTCGGGCCCCGATCGGAAACCAAAAGCGGTGGCCAGGGTAGGCGAGTCCTATCTGTACCGCGAAGATTTGAAAGACCTTGTGGCGAAAGGTACTTCGAAGGAAGACAGCATCGCCATCGTGCACGGTTTCATCAACAGATGGGCCGCGCAAAAACTGCTCATGAGCGCCGCCGAAGTCAATTTGGGCGATGCGGGCAAAGCCGATCTCGACAAACTGGTGCGCCAGTACAAAGTCGATTTGTATACCAAAGCGTATATAGAAGAAGTGGTCAGGCAATCGGTAGACACGGCCGTCACCGAATCCGAACTCGCCGAGTATTACAACGCGAACAAGGAGAATTTTAAAACAAACGGGACTTTGGTGCGTTTACGGTACATACATCTGCCGAAAGACAATCCGAGGTACGAGACGATAAAACAGAAGTTCTTTGATTTCAGGAAATCCGACAAGAAGTTTTGGGATACATATTCCTTACAACTCAAGGATTTTGCGCTTAACGACAGCGTCTGGACCGATATGGAGCAAGTGTACGCGAAATTGCCGTTCATTACTCCGGACAACCGGGATGAATATATTTCGGGAGGAAAATCGATCCAGAAACAGGATTCGCTCGATGTGTATCTCGTGAAAATCCGAAGCGTGCTCGACAAGAACCAGATCAGTCCTTACGAGTACATCAAACCGACGCTGCGCGAAGTGATCCTGAACAAAAGAAAACTGGAACTCATCAAAAAATTTGAAAAAGACATTACAGACGATGCCATTAAAGACAAGAAGTATGAAATTTATAAGTAAGCTGATCCTGGCCATGGGATTGATTTTGCCGATGTTCGCAAGCGCCCAGGACACTACAGATGTCGCCCAGAACACCGAACCCGTTTTTACCAAACGCCAAAAGGTGGACGGTATCATCGCTACGGTCGGGGATTACCTGATTTTGGATTCGGATATCGACAAAGCGTATCTTGAAATCAAGAGCCAAGGTGCAGACGTTTCGGGCATTACGCGTTGCCAGCTTTTAGGCAAGCTCATGGAAGACAAATTGTACGCCCACCAAGCTACACAGGACAGTATCGTGGTGGCCGACAGCCAGGTTCGTGAAAAGATGAACAAGCAGCTCGATTACATGGTAGAGCAATTGGGTTCTATGGATAAAGTCGTGGAATACTTCCACAAGGACAACGAGGAAGATTTCCGTTCCGAAATGTCCGAAATACTAAAAACCAACATGCTTGTTGAGCAGGAGCGCGACAAGATCATCGATGAGGTGCAGATTACTCCGGAAGAAGTGCGTACCTTCTTCAACAAAATCCCAACGAGCGAACTTCCGACTTTCGGTGCCGAAATGGAGGTTTCCCAAATCGTCGTCGAACCCAAAGTGAACGAGGCCGAAAAGCAAAAGGTCATCAACAAACTCAAGGACATCAAGAAAGAAGTCCAGGACGGCGCGAGTTTCTTCGGAAAAGCGGTTTTGTATACAGATGACAAAGCTTCGAGTTCTACCGGAGGTTATTACAAAATCAACCGAAAGACCCAATTTGTCAAGGAATTCAAAGAAGTGGCGTTCAGTTTGGGCGAAGGCGAAATTTCGGAACCTTTCGAGACCGAATTCGGGTATCACATCATCATGGTAGAGAAAATCCGCGGGCAGGAAGTCGAATTGCGCCACATCCTTATGGTACCCAAAGTTTCGGATGCCGACATGAAAGAAGCCAAAGACAAAGCGATACTGATCAAAAAACGCATCGACGACGGTGAAGTTTCGTTTACCGATGCGGCGCGTACGATGAGCGACGACAAAGAAACACGCGCAAACGGAGGAATCCTGATCAATCCTAAAACCCAAGACACGCGTTTCGAGCTTACAAAAATGGATCCCGCGCTTTATCGCGACCTCGTCAACTTGAAAGACAAGGAAGTTTCGGTGCCTATCCTTGAAACCGAACCGAGCGGCAAAAAGAAATACAAGTTGCTTACGGTAACCAACCGTTACGACGAGCATACAGCTGATTACGCCAAAGATTACACGAAGATCAAGGCGCTTGCCCTAAAAGAAAAGCAGCTTTTGGCGATCGGGAAATGGTTCGATACCAAAATCAAGGATACGTATATCAAGATCAACGGCGAATACCGCGACTGCGAATTCACGAACAACTGGCTCAAGAAATAATTGCCGATTTTTGATGTGTGAAAATTCGTATTTTGGACATCGATAAAACAAAAAACACCACTACCTAATGTCAGACGTAACGGCCATCCAGAATCTTGTAGAGAAACGCAACCAGCTCAAGAAAGAAATTTCGAAAATCATAGTAGGCCAGGAAGAAGTCGTAGACCAAATCCTGCTCGCGATTTTCTCTGGCGGACACGCATTGCTTGTGGGTGTTCCGGGATTGGCCAAAACGCTTATGGTGAATACGATCGCCCAAGCGTTGGGACTCGATTTCAAGCGTATCCAGTTTACACCCGATTTGATGCCGTCCGACATCCTCGGAAGTGAAATCCTCGATGAGAACCGTCAGTTCAAATTCATCCGAGGGCCGATTTTTTCGAACATCATCCTCGCCGACGAGATCAACCGTACACCACCAAAAACGCAAGCGGCTTTGCTCGAAGCGATGCAGGAACGCGCGGTGACGATTGCCGGTGAAAACCACAAACTCGCGCTGCCGTATTTCGTTTTGGCGACGCAAAACCCGATCGAGCAGGAAGGAACTTATCCGCTTCCCGAAGCACAGCTCGACCGTTTTATGTTCTCGATTAAGCTCGATTATCCGTCGTTTGCCGAAGAAGTTCAGGTTGTAAAAGCGACGACTTCAGACGACAAACCGACCGTTTCGGCCTTGTTCACGGCTCATGAAATCATCGAATTCCAGCATTTGGTAAGACGCGTTCCCGTAGCCGATAACGTGATCGAATATGCCGTGACGCTTGTCAGCAAGACACGTCCCGACAATCAGCTCGCCACAGATTTCATCAAGAATTATATCGATTGGGGCGCAGGTCCGCGCGCTTCCCAAAACCTGATTCTCGCGGCCAAGGCGCATGCGGCCTTCAACGGAAAATTCTCTCCCGATATTGAAGACGTCAAAGCCGTAGCCATCGGAATTTTGCGCCATCGCGTCGTGAAGAACTACAAGGCCGACGCAGAGAACATTTCTATAGAGAAAATCATCGCTTCGTTGTATTGATCGCACGCCTTATCGGCATCGGATTTTTTGTATACCTTTGAAAGAAAGGGCAATCCGGCCGATTTATGGAGCAAAACTACTTTTTTCCTACCGACAGGATTTTCGGGCTGGATGCATTGCGCGCCTCGGCTATCGTCATGGTTTTGCTCGGTCATCTCACCTGGATTCTTCCGCAGCAGTACACGACCGTAAATATCCTTTTGGGTTTGCTCGGTTTTTTAGGCGTTGAAATCTTCTTCGTATTAAGCGGATTCCTTATCGGAAAGATTCTGTTTCGGCAGTTTACCGATGGTGCTTTCACATCTAAATCGGTGCGTTCTTTTCTTAAGAGGCGTTGGTTTCGCACGCTGCCCAATTACTTCCTGATTCTATGCGTGAATATCGGTATTGCTTTGGGCGTAATCGGATATGACATTCAAAGTCTGTGGCGGTATTTCTTTTTCGTCCAGAATTTCAATTCGCAGATGCCGGTTTTCTTTCCTGAAAGCTGGAGTTTGTCTGTAGAGGAATTCGCTTATGTGCTTTTGCCGATAGTATTGTTGTTGGCCGTTTTTGTGTTTAGGAAGGCCGAAAAGAGCAAGTTGTTTTTCGGTGTTATCGTTTTCGTCTTCGCGATTTTCATCTCGACCAAAATCTATTATACGCTTACGACCGGATACAATTCGCTTGCGGAATGGAATCTTTACCTCAAAGGCGTCGTCGTATATCGCGTCGATGCGATCGTTACGGGCGTAGTTTGCAGTTGGTTGGCGCTCAACAAAACAGAGTTTTGGTATAAAACCCGATGGCTTGCGGCATTTTCGGGAATTTGTTTCGGAACGTTCCTTATTTTCGGAGCTTCGTTTTTTGGCGTAACCGTTGATAAGCACCATTTTTTCTGGAACGTATTTTTCCTGCCGATGCTTTCTGTTTCGATTGCGGCCATGCTGCCGTTGTTTTCGGCCTGGAAGTCGCGGCCTTACGGAATCGGCAAGCCCTTTACGTTCATCAGCGTCATATCGTATTCTATGTATCTGCTGCATTACGGTGTCGTGATGCAATTGCTGCATGCTTTTTTCCTGCCGCATTTCGGTTGGCATCTTACGGCCGTGCTCTATTTGGGATTGACCGTCTTGATGAGTGCACTTCTTTATCGCTATTTCGAAAAACCGATTACAGATTTGAGCGAAACGCACCGAAAGCGGTAACGAAAACGATTTCATCACGCAATTTAGAATGATTCTTAAGTCGATTGCTTACAGGTGAAAACAGGTCGAATTTTCAAATCGGCAATATTTTGATTTTAAATTAACAAATCGGTAAAATTTTTAGGGTTATCTATGATTTGTGTAATTAATTTCAGTAAAACTTCGTGATTGGAAATAATAATATCCCGATTCCTTCATTTTATTAAAAATATTTCAGCTATGAGGCTAATTGCGTAAATTTGCAGCACACAAATTTAACAAACCAATATTATGGCTTTTGATATTGAAATGATTAGAAAAGTGTATGCGAACATGCCTGCACGCGTCGATAAAGCGCGTGAGATCGTGGGCCGTCCGCTAACTCTTTCAGAAAAGATTTTATACAACCATCTTTGGGAAGGAATGCCTTCCAAAGCTTTTACCCGCGGAAAGGATTATGTAGATTTTGCTCCAGACCGTGTGGCTTGCCAGGATGCTACCGCGCAGATGGCACTTTTGCAGTTCATGCACGCAGGTAAAAACAAGGTAGCCGTTCCGACGACGGTTCACTGCGACCACCTGATCCAGGCAAAAGTTGACGCCAAAACCGATTTGGCACGTGCCAAACAACAATCAAACGAAGTATTCGACTTCCTTTCGTCGATCTCGAACAAATACGGCATCGGATTCTGGAAACCGGGAGCGGGAATCATCCACCAAGTGGTGCTTGAGAACTACGCTTTCCCTGGCGGAATGATGATCGGAACCGATTCACACACGGTAAACGCCGGAGGTCTCGGAATGGTTGCCATCGGAGTAGGTGGGGCAGATGCCGTAGACGTAATGTCGGGTATGGCTTGGGAATTGAAATTTCCGAAACTCATCGGAGTTCACTTGACAGGAAAATTGTCAGGTTGGACAGCTCCAAAAGACGTTATTCTAAAAGTAGCCGGAATCCTTACCGTTAAAGGCGGAACCGGAGCTATCGTAGAATATTTCGGAGAAGGAGCAAAGAACATGTCGTGTACCGGAAAAGGAACAATCTGTAACATGGGTGCCGAAATCGGGGCCACGACTTCGACTTTCGGATACGACGACTCGATGGACCGTTACCTGCGTTCGACAGGTCGTGCCGATGTGGCCGATGCCGCAAACGAAATCGCCGACTATTTGACTGCCGACCCAGAGGTTTATGCAAATCCTGAGCAATATTTCGACCAGATCATCGAAATCAACCTTTCGGAGCTCGAACCGCACTTGAACGGACCTTTCACCCCGGATTTGGCTACGCCCATCTCGAAAATGAAAGAAGAAGCGATCAAGAACGACTGGCCGCTTCAAATCCAGGTTGGACTTATCGGATCTTGTACAAACTCGTCTTACGAAGATATCGCGCGTTCGGCTTCATTGGCCAAACAAGTCGCGGACAAAAAACTAAAGACCAAAGCGCAGTTCACGATTACTCCGGGTTCTGAGCAAGTACGTTACACTATTGAGCGCGACGGATTCATCGACATCTTCGACAAAATCAACGCTACTGTTTTCGCGAACGCTTGCGGACCGTGTATCGGTATGTGGGATCGTGAAGGCGCTGAAAAAGAAGAACGCAACACCATCGTTCACTCGTTCAACCGTAACTTCTCGAAGCGCGCCGACGGCAACCCGAACACTTTGGCGTTCGTAGGTTCGCCGGAATTGGTGACCGCTTTGGCGATCGCCGGAGACTTGAGCTTCAACCCGTTGACCGATACGTTGATCAACGAAGACGGACAGGAAGTGAAACTCGACGAGCCGACAGGAAGCGAATTGCCGCCAAGAGGTTTCGCGGTGGACGATGCGGGTTACCAAGCACCGGCCGAAGACGGATCGAACGTTCAGGTTGCCGTAAGCCCAACTTCGGAGCGTTTGCAATTGCTCGCGCCATTCGCGGCTTGGGACAAAAAGAACATCACGGGAGCGAAACTCCTTATCAAGGCATTCGGGAAATGTACGACCGACCACATTTCGATGGCCGGACCATGGTTGCGCTTCCGCGGACACTTGGACAATATTTCGAACAACATGCTTATCGGCGCGATCAATGCCTATAACATGAAAGCGAACTCCGTGAAAAACGAGTTGACAGGTGAATACGATGCCGTTCCTGCGGTTCAACGCGCTTACAAAGCTGCGGGAATCCCGTCGATCGTAGTGGGTGACCACAATTACGGTGAAGGTTCGTCACGTGAGCACGCTGCGATGGAGCCACGTTTCCTGGGTGTGAAGGCGGTTTTGGTTAAATCGTTCGCCCGTATCCATGAAACGAACTTGAAGAAACAAGGTATGTTGGCGCTTACGTTCGCCAATGAGGCCGATTACGACAAAATTCAGGAAGACGACACGATCAACTTCCTTGATTTGACCGAATTCGCGCCTGGCAAGCAATTGACTTTGGAATTCGTCCACAAAGACGGTTCTAAAAATATCATCATGGCCAACCACACTTACAACGAAGGCCAGATCGGTTGGTTCGTTGCAGGTTCTGCGTTGAACTTGATCGCTGCTGCCGAAGTATAATCCACATCGATTATCGCAATAAAAAAAGCTTCCTGATTCGGGAAGCTTTTTTGTTTTTAGGTAAGTCGTACGATTTGATTGCTGATATTGCCATGATCGATCGTAATCAACCGGTAGCCGAAATATTCGGCATGTGCATCGAGGTCATCCGTTCCTTTTTTAATCTGGTAGGAAACAGCGGGCGTTTCATATTGTGAAATGGCACCCGTTCCGGTTTCATCCTCGCAATGGTAATGTCCACAAAAAATAAAAACTTCCTGGTTTTGGTCCGATAGCATTTCCTGAAGTGTTTCGCGGTTCTGCAGCGGATATTTACGGTCTACGTACGTATCGACTTCATAAATCGGATGATGGACAAACAGCAAAACCTTAAAATGATTGGCCTCAAGTTTTTGTTCTAGCCAATGCAGTTGAGCTTCGCTTATGTGATTTGAAGACGAATCGAGGAACAAATACAAAAAATTTTCATCCGAAAAACTATAGTAGAGTTCGGCCGAATCTGCATTTTCGGGATTAGAGAAATGATGCAGCAAAGCGGGCACGACATCGTGATTGCCTGCGATGATCCGAAACCGACCGTCAAAACCTTTTAAGGATTCGAAAAAATAGGCATAGTGTTCCGATTCCGAAATATCGCCTCCGATGACGATTTCATCAACCTTTCGTTCACGAACATCGTCCAAAACCTGTTGCCAATGTTGCAGTTGGTCGGTCTGCACCGGAAGCTTTTCAAAGAGGTGCATATCGGTGATGAAGGCAATCGTTTTTTTCATGTCGGTTCGTTTTCTTAAAGATAGTCATTATGTGTTTTTCGCGAAATCATCTTTTTCAATTCGAGCGCATTTTCTATTCCCGCGGTACTCGCGGTGTTGTTGAAATAAATCACCACTGTTTTCGCATCCTCACATTTTTTAAGCAGGAATTCAAGATGTTCACGGCTATAAGCGGAATAAAACAATTTCGGTTTTCCGTGCAAACGGATATAAGCCGTTCCGTTCGAAATGACGATATCTTCGGGAAGATTCGGGTAACTCGGGCTGCAAAAACCGATGTTGTTTTGTTCGAGTTTTTCCAAAACATCATCGCGCCACCAGCTCCGATGACGGAATTCGACGACATTGAAAAAGGTTTTGTCGAGGCTGTCGACGATCATGTCCAATTTTGATTCGTCATAAGCGAACGAAGGTGGTAATTGGAACAGAATCCAACCCAATTTTCGTCCTAAACCTTCATGGCAAACTTTATAAAACTGTGCGATTTCTTCGTCACAGTCCGTAAAGCGCTTCAGATGCGTGATCAATTTCGGGGCTTTTACGGAATACACGAAACCGTCAGGACTTTTTTGATGCCACGTCTTCATTGTTTTCAACGTCGGGAAGCGGTAAAACGTAGCGTTGATCTCGAACGTACCGAAATGCTCGCAATAAAACGAGAACCATTGTTTCGAAGGCATGTCCGACGGATAAAAGAGACCTTTCCAATAACCGTTGTTATAAGCCGATGTGCCGATGAGTAACCGTTGCATGTCGCTAAGATAATCACGCAAAGCTTTGTGTTTCTTGCAGTTTATCAAGTAGTTATTGCAAGGTTGATATCTGAAAATTGGGGTAAAAGAAAAGTTTTAAAAAAAAAATGTAGCCGACTTCGATAAAATAAATAACTTTGTATTTCAAAGTACTTTATGAATATAAATTATTAGATATGACAACCACAAACCATTTGACAAACAAGGATATCCATTCGCAATCTCTCGGAATCCGTATGTTGCAAGGAGCGGGAATCGCTTTTTTACTGATCGGGCTGTTTCTGCTGCCTGTAGATACCAATCCGGCGTGGCCGAAATATTGGATGATCCGTCCGCTGATTGTTGTGCCGTTCGCCGGTGCCGTCGGTGGATTCTTCTATTACAAATTAGACCATTTGCGTGTCCAAGGTGGTTGGATGCGCTTTTGGGCAGCAGTACTGAGCTTCTTTATATACGTTTTTGGCTTGTGGGTCGGGACGATTTTGGGGCTCGACGGCACTTTGTGGAATTGATAAAACAGAACTATGTCATTTTTTGCGAAAGAAACATCTATCGTCAGGGAAATTTGGGGTAAAAGCGATACCGTATTGTTCATTTTTGCGGGCGCTTCGGCCGAATTCGCGCTTAACAAGGCTGTCGATTGGCTTTACTTCACCGGGAAATTGCCTTCCGATCCGTTAGGACGCCTTTTCTCTACCGTTTCCTATGCGCGCAAAATCGTGTTCGCGACGACCGATCAGGCGAATAAAGCTATCGGTTCCATGCGTCAGATACATTCGGCCGTCGAGAATAACCGTGGCGCTTCAATTCCCGATTGGGCGTATCGCGATGTGTTGTTTATGTTGATCCATTATTCGATCGCGTCCTACGAATTGCTCGAACGAAAATTAAACGATGACGAAAAACAGGAGGTTTACGACGTTTTTTATCGCGTCGGAATCGGGATGGGACTTGTGAATCTACCGTCGAATTATATCGAATGGCTGCCGGTTCGCGAATCGCATCTCAACGAAAACCTTCAAAAAAGTGTCTACACTGCCGACCTTTTCAAACAGTACAAAAAACATCTGGGTGCGATGCGGTTCAAAGTGCTTTTGGAAGCTCAAAAATTGCTGGTTCCCGATCATGTGAAAAGGCTTTTGGATTTTGACGATTTTTCGCTGCTCACACCAATCGTTCCCCTATACAAAATCAGCAAGCTCATGAAAATGGACTGGATGGTGAAAAATATTTTACTTCCTGCAGCGTATAAAAAGGAGATTTTGGAATTGGATGTTAAGTAAGAGATTGAATTGTATCAAGAGTCTTACTTTTTCACTTGTATGTGTGTTTGTAATCTCATGTGAATCGTCAAAAGAAATCGACTCTCGAAGATTCAATGCTAAAATCGCGCACAATACAGCTATCGCGACGCCCGAAGCATTGATCGTGCTTTATTACGATTACCCGACTCGCGAAGGCACGCCAAATTTGCAGCTTTCCAAAAAAGAAATCGGTCCGCAACATTTCGAGATCACTTTGATCCACGATAATCTGGATGACGATTCCGTAAAAGCCATCAAGATTGACATGACGGCCAAACGCATCGGCAATACTTGGCAAGTGCAGAAAATCCTTAAAAGCTGGAAATGTTACGACGGGCGCGACCATACCGATTGGTCATCTCAAAAGTGTAGCTGAAAATAGCTATCTTCACACGACTTGGGAACCTTCACTTAGAAAATAAAGCACCAAAAACCAATGATGAATCGGATGATTTTTGCGATGACCGTTGTCATTTTGTGTTCTTGCATGAACAAAGGCAACGGTAAAATTTCGGGTAAAACCCGTTCGAAGTATGTACCATCGGTCACAGCCAACGATTCTATAGTGTATTTGAAAAAGTTATCGATTACCGGAGATTTCGACGGTGACGGAAAAACCGACACGATCCATCAAGACGTCGTAAACCGAAAAACGCACAAACCGATCGATTCTTTCCCGAGTGCCGAATGGGATTCCATCCAAAATTATTTCGGCCGCATCGATGCCGAAGTCATCCTTACGACAAGTGACAAGAAATCAGATACCTTGCATCTGGCCTCGGGCGGCGGCTTGTATTGCCTGATCAATTTGGGCGATGTCAACCATGATCATAAAGACGAGATTGCACTCGTACTCAACAATTACAGCTTTACGAACATCAGCACTTGCGAGATTTATACGTTGTGTGGTCGTCATTGGCAAAAAGTCAAATCGTTCAGAATCCATCAGGATGCTTTTGATTATGAAGACGATAACGTCCCGAATTTCAGTCAAATCAAAGGCTATCTTGAATATAGGAAAAGCAGGTGGTACTACATCGATTATGAAAAATGGTTCAATGCCGAAACCGACAAGGACACCGTTTTGCAACCGCTCAAAATTAAAACCCGTTGCTGATCGCAAGGTTGTAGGATAAAGGCTTTTCTTTATCTTTATCCGACCCGAGACGTCCGGATTGAAGCGACGTTTCGCACCTAAACCAACCAAACCAATGCAAGAACAAGAACATTTCAAACGCGAATTAGGATTGCTCGACGGCACGATGCTCGTCGTCGGGTCTATGATAGGCTCCGGGATTTTTATCGTGAGTTCCGATATGGTACGCCAGGTCGGGTCGGCCGGATGGCTGTTGCTCATTTGGGCTTTGACGGGACTCATTACCGTGATCGCCGCCGTGAGTTATGGCGAACTCAGTGCCATGTTTCCAAAAGCCGGCGGGCAATACGTCTATCTCAAGGAGGCTTACGGCAAACTGACGGCTTTCCTGTACGGATGGAGTTTCTTCGCCGTTATCCAAACCGGTACGATTGCGGCCGTGGGCGTAGCTTTCTCGAAGTTCGCGGCTTATTTGTACGAGCCGTTCAGCGAAAACAATTTCCTGTTCGAGGCAGGCTCGTTCAAAATCAGTGCGGCACAGATCGTTTCTATCGTGACCATTGTATTGCTGTCCTATGTAAACAGCCGTGGAGTGAAAAATGGAAAGATCCTGCAAACGGTGCTTACGATCATCAAAATACTTTCGCTTGCCGGACTGATCGTTTTCGGATTGCTGCTTGCGGCCAAATCCGAAATCTGGGACGCGAATTTCGCGAGCGGTCTAATGACGCAATCGATGGATGCCGAAACCCGAATCTGGTCGCCTGTAAGCGGTGTGGCTTTGATGGGAGCGATTTCGGCGGCAATGGTCGGATCGTTGTTCTCGAGCGACGCATGGAACGGTGTGACGTTCATAGCGGGCGAAATCAAGAATCCGCAGCGCAACGTCGGGCTCAGTTTGTTTTTGGGAACGTTGACCGTAAGCGTGATTTATGTGTTGGCCAACGTAATGTATCTCGCGGTCGTGCCGATGCAGGAAATCGCGACGGCTCCGTCCGATAGGGTAGCGGTAGTGGCTTCGGAATATATTTTCGGAGGCGTCGGAACGTACATCATCGCGGTCATGATCATGATTTCTACCTTCGCCTGCAACAACGGATTGATTATGGCAGGCGCTAGGGTTTATTACACGATGGCCAACGACGGTCTTTTCCTCAAAAAAGCGGCGCATCTCAACCAGCACAGCGTCCCGGCTTGGGCACTTTGGGTGCAATGTGTTTGGGCGTCGGCTTTGTGTTTGACGGGAAAATACGGCGATTTGCTCGATTTCGTCGTCATCATCGTGCTCATATTCTACATCCTTACGATTTACGGGATTTTCAAACTGCGCAAGTCGATGCCAGATGCCGAACGTCCGTACAAAGCGTTCGGATATCCGATTTTGCCTGGGTTTTACATCATCATAGCCACCGCGATCTCGATTTCACTGCTTTGGTTCAAGACCGATACGTGCGGTTGGGGTGTCGCGATCATGCTCGTCGGGATTCCGGTGTATTACCTTACGAAATCAAAGTCTGACCATCAGAACTGATGTTGCCTGAAATCATTTTTGGACTGAATCGGCTTCCGCTCGTAAGTTTGCTTTTACAGACTCCTAATGCCGACGATGAGGAATTCAACCTGTTCCTGTTCGCGATACTGATTATCGGCGTGATTGCGGTACTTCTGTGTCTCGCCGTCGGTATTATACTTACGATTCTCGCATTGTTGACCATTTTCGGATTGATCGCTATGGGCGCGCTTTCGGCCTCGATTATAGTCGGGATTGCGCAAAAATCGGTCGCGAAAGGATTCAGGACGTTTGTTGTCGTATTCTCTACTTTCGGCTCGGCGGCTTTGGGAACGCTCACGTTTTGGTTCCTCAACAACGTCCTCAAGTGGTGGACCGAATTCAAAGCGATATGCTTAGGTTTCGGCATCGGATTGGTCAGTGGTTTCATTACGGGAATCGCCATTGCATTCGTCATCCGAAAATTGACTCCGATCCTCAAAAACAAGATCGGAAATCTCAAAAGCAACAAAGCGGTAACGGAACGCTCTTGATTCAGAGATCGTATTTAGCCAACAACGTCAATTGGCCCAAGTGATAGGCGTCGTGCTGCATTATGCCGTAAATCAAATCATATGCGGTATATTCCGAATCAAGATAGCGTTGCGATAGTTTTTCTTCGGTAACCGATTCCAGAAAATCCAGCCAAACCTGTTGTGTCTTTTCGAGTTTTTGCAAGGTTTCCTGCCATGCTTTTTCCGAAGTATCTTCAACGGGCAGGAAATAATTGTGTGAAGGTGTGTTGGCCGGAGCTCCATGAATCCTGTCCAAAACCACTTCGCGCCAACTGATCACATGGTTCACGGTTTCCCAAATCGAATTGGAAATCGCAGACGGTTTCCGTGCCGCCTTTTGAGCCGAAACGTTTTGCAACGTACCCAAAGTCGTAACGTCAAGCCAAGGATCGCCATCGAACAGATCCTTAAACAGTTTAACCATGCGCTGATTTTCGGCCATCAGTGTTTCTTTAAAGTGATTTTGTCCTGTGTTTTGAGATATTCGGGAAGCGCCGCGCCTCCGTACCATTCGTACAGTTCCACGTCAAGCAGTTTTTCCTTGACGGCCGGATCGGTTGCGACCAACGCCTGGGCTTCTTCTATTGTTTTGGCATCTAGGATGAAAATGCCGCGGTAGTTCTTGTCGTTTTTGCCTAGCGGTCCGGCCACGATCAGTTTTCCTTCGGCAGCCAGGCGATTGATGTTGTCCATATGGCCCCTGAAAAGCTCGCCCGTAATTTTTTTGTCGGTCGTGGTATTCGTGCCCGATTTCAATATCGCCAACACGTATTTTTTCATGCCGTATTCGTCGGCTCCGAGTTTTTCGGCCAAAGCCTTGTCGTAATTGGTATCGGCCTGGGCAAATCCCGATGTGCAAAAAAGGCAGACGAGTAGAAGTTTCAAGATTTTCATGATGGATGTTTTGGTTGATGTGCACCTTGAAAGTACAAAAAAATCCGCCATTTCATGACGGATTTCAAACAGTTAGTGAAGTGAGATATCTTAATAATACGTATAACGACGCACTTTGGCAATATATTTCGCCAAGCGGATCACCTGATGGCTGTATCCGTATTCGTTGTCGTACCAAACGTAAAGCACGATGTTCTTGCCGTCCGGTGAAACGATCGTGGCGTTGCTGTCGTAAATGGATGGGGCAGATGTTCCAACGATATCCGAAGAAACCAATTCGTTGTTGAGCGAATATTTGATCTGCTCGACCAATTCGCCTTCGAGCGCATATTGTTTCATGATCGAATTCACCTCTTCAATCGAAGTTTCGCGTTCCACTTCCAAATTAAGAACGACAAGCGAACCGTTCGGGACAGGTACACGGATCGCGTTCGAAGTCAATTTTCCGGCAAGTGAAGGCAATGCTTTTGCCACTGCGCTTCCGGCTCCGGTTTCGGTGATGACCATGTTCAAAGCTGCAGCACGTCCGCGACGGTATTTCTTGTGCATATTGTCCACGAGGTTCTGGTCGTTCGTATAGGCGTGGATGGTTTCCAAATGCCCTTTTACGACGCCCAAAGTATCTTCAACCGCTTTCAATATCGGAGTGATCGCGTTCGTAGTGCAAGAAGCGGCCGAGAAAATATCGACTTCGTCCGGGCTGTATTCCAATTGGTTTACGCCGTGTACGATGTTCGGTACGCCTTTTCCGGGAGCGGTGAGCAATACTTTGTTGACACCTTTAGAGGTCAAGTGGCGCGCAAGTGCTTCCTGTGTGGTGAAAGCGCCGGTGTTGTCGATGACCAAAGCATCGCTGAAGCCGTATTCGGTATAGTCGATTTCCTCTGGGGAATTTGCGGTAATGATATGTACGGTCGTTCCGTTGATGATCAGCGCTTTTTGGTCGGCATCGGCAATAACCGAACCTTGGAAGTCGCCGTGGATTGAATCGTAACGCAACAAAGAAGCGCGTTTTTCAAGCGAAACCGCGTCGTTCTTATCGCGTGTCACGATAGCGCGAAGGCGTAATTGCGTGCCTTTTCCGGTTTTCGACATGAGTTCGCGAGCCAGCAAACGTCCGATGCGACCGAATCCGTAAAGCACGACGTCTTTCGGCTTGTTGTTCTTGAAATCGCGTGCGTTCGCAAGCTTGTCTATTATGAAAGACGTGGCGTTCGGATAGTGGTTGTCTTCCGAACGGTATTCGTGCGTGAGTTTACCGATGTCGAGTTTGGCTGGCGGCAAATCCATAGAAAGGATGGCCTGTGCGATCTCTACCGAATCGAATACCGAAATCGGTTTTCCTACGAATTCGCCCGCATATTCGTGCAGGTTGATGATGTCGCTCACGTTGCAATTGATAAGCTGGTTGCGGAACAATACCATTTCGATCGATTTGTCATACCAAAGGTCGGAAACGATGCGGATGAACTCAACGGCGGCGCGTCTTCTGTCAGCTTGATAAGCTACTTCTTTCTCGTATAAGCTAGCTGTAGTCATTAGTTGTGGTGTAAGATTTAGTGAATTTGCTGATTTTGGCGCAAATGTAACGCATTTCAAACGTTTTCGTAAAACAAATTTTTGCTTTTTTCGCAATAAAAGACGTATAATCGGCGAAAACCGAATTGAGACGACAACTGCTGGATTTTGAGTCGGATACGTGCAAACAAAAAAGCCACCCGTTTCCGAATGGCTTTCCCAAATCTATAATCTATGTCTTTACATGATCACGCGCACCATTTCGCCGTTGCTCGTCATCAGTTGTACTTGTACCGATTGGTTGTCGTCGATTCTTTTGAGAAGACCCGAAATCGTTTCCACATCGGTCGCTTTTACGTTCCCGATCGAAAGTATCACGCCGCCTTCGAGTTCGTCTTTATATTCTGCGAGCCTTTCGTTGTTGACCTCGCCGATTTTAAGCCCGTAGTTCACACGGAAGCGTTTTTTATCGGAATCGGTCAAATTCGACAATTCCATTCCTTTGAAATCTACCGAAGCGAATTCGTTCTTGATGAGTTTCACCGAAGCCGAATAGGTTTTCGCATCGCGGATAAAAGTCACGTTCACCACGTCGTTCGGGCGTTTGGTAGAAATCACGCCGTTGAAATCGGCAAACGAATAGATGTCATGGTCGTCGAGTTTGGTGATCACGTCGCCTTTTTTGAGTCCGGCCTTTTCGGCTCCCGAATTTTTGTTGACGCTTCCTATATAGAATCCTTGGGTGCGGTTCAAATTGAGTTCTTTCGAAACCTGACTGTTGAGTTCGGTGCCCTGGACGCCCATGATGGCGCGTTGCGTATTGCCGAATTCGAGTATGTCTTCTACGATTTTGCGCGCGATGTTAGACGGAACCGCGAACGAATAACCCACATAAGAACCCGTCATCGAAGAAATCATCGTGTTGATTCCGACCAATTCGCCACTCGTGTTTACAAGTGCGCCACCTGAGTTTCCGGGATTTACGGCTGCGTCGGTCTGGATGAACGATTGCAATCCGTCGCCGCTCAAATTGCGCGCTTTTGCCGAAACGATACCCGCGGTTACGGTCGACGTCAAATTGTACGGATTTCCAACGGCAAGTACCCATTCGCCTACTTTGATGTTGTCGGAATTCGCGAAAGTCGTATACGGAAGTTTGTCGTCGGCGTCGATCTTGAGCAACGCAATGTCCATTTTTGCATCGGTACCGATCAATTTTGCTTTATACGATTTGCGGTTGTTGAGCGTCACTTCGAGTTCCGAAGCGTCTTTGATCACGTGGTTGTTGGTCACGATGTAACCGTCTTCTGAAATGATCACGCCAGAACCCGTACCGACTTGCTCTTGTTGCTGGCCGCCGCGGTATCCGTAGAAAAATTGTTCCATAGGCGAAACCGAACGATACGAAACGTTCTTTACGTGCACAACATAATGCACGGCTTTGTCTGCCGCTTGGGTGAAATCGACATTTTCAGCGCCACCGAAACCCACGGTTCGCGTGTAATTTTCGGGAGCGACGGAAACGATCTGTTTTTTGTCAGAGAATGCATTCTCCTCAGACAACAATTTGTAAGCGCCAAGCGTAATGCCTCCGCTTAACAACGAAACCAGGAATAAACTAGAGAATCTTTTCATCTTTATTTAAATGTTTTTGGAATTGCTTGAGATAATCACAAATTAATTTTGAATCATCAATCAGGCATCGATTGTTTGTTTGATAACCTATGAATTTAACATCAAAAATATTAGATTATTGTTTTCGAAAAATCACTTTAACCACGCCTTAACAGCGTTTAACTTTACTTTAAATGTTCGTACTTTTGGACTATGGAAATCGCATTCTCGAAATATCAAGGAACGGGCAACGACTTTGTGATGATCGACAACCGTTCACTCACGTTTCCCAAAAATGATACCGAACTCGTAGCGCGCCTTTGCGACCGACGTTTTGGCATCGGAGGTGACGGATTGTTGCTTTTGGAAGACGACACCGATTCCGATTTCAAAATGGTGTATTACAATTCCGACGGCAATCTAGGGTCGATGTGCGGAAACGGTGGGCGTTGTCTCGTCGCATTCGCCAAAAATCTCGGCCTGATCGACGATACGGCAGACTTCATCGCTTCGGACGGACCGCATTACGCCAATGTTTCAGGCGGCATCATCTCGCTTCAGATGAAAGATGTCGATACGGTCAACGTCTATCCGAATTACGTATTTCTCGATACGGGTTCGCCCCATCATATAGAATTGGTCGACGATCTCAAGAATTTCGACGTGTTCGGAAAAGGCAAGGCGATACGTTACGGCGAGCTTTACGGCGAAAAAGGCAGCAACGTGAATTTCGTCAAGCCCGAAGCCGACGGCAGTTTTTCGGTACGCACTTACGAAAGAGGCGTCGAAGACGAGACACTTTCGTGCGGAACTGGCGTGACTGCGGTCGCTATCGCGATGTATACGCTCGGAAAGACGACTTCCGACAGGATCAGACTCAATGTGCAAGGCGGTCAACTCGAGGTTTCTTTTTCTCACGACAAAGGCAATTTTACCGATGTTTTCCTGATCGGACCCGCCGCATATGTCTTTGACGGTGTTTTTCCATGCTGACCCTTACCGGAAATAAAGTATTCCTTCGTGCGCTCGAACCCGAAGACCTCGACTTCGTTTTTGCGATCGAGAACGACGAATCGGTTTGGGAAGTCAGCAACACGCAAACACCTTACAGCCGTTTTTTGATCAAGCAATATCTTGAAAACGCCCAACAGGACATTTATGAGGCGAAACAATTACGGCTTGCGATCGCCAAGCAAGGCAGTGCGAAAACCATCGGTTTGATCGATCTTTTCGATTACGATCCGAGGCATCATCGCGCCGGGATCGGAATCGTCATAAAAGACAAGGCCAACCGCGACAAAGGTTACGGAAGCGAGGCTTTGGATTTGCTCATCAAATATTCGTTCGCGCATTTGGGGCTGCATCAATTGTTTGCGAACATCGATACCGACAATACGCGCAGTGTGGAGCTTTTTACTAAATTTGGCTTCGTTCTTGGCGGTGTCAAAAAAGACTGGAACCGCATCGGCGGAAAATTCAAGGACGAAGCGTTCTATCAATTAATCAACAACAAAAAACAGTGAATTTCAAGAAGATCATAGGCATCGTTTCGGTTTTGGTCGTGACGGCTGCCATCGTTTACGGATATATCCTTTATCGCAATATTTTTTCGTCGAACACCAAATTCGAAGACAAGGAAATCGCGGTTTTCATTCCTACCAATTCCGATTTCGATCAGGTAAAAGATATTGTCCGCCCGTACATCGAAGACATGTCGAAATTCGAATCGGTTGCCGAAAAGAAATCGTACATCACCAATATCAAAGCCGGAAAGTTCATCTTCAAAAAAGGTATGAACAGCAATGAGATCATCAATTCGTTGCGCCAACCGGTTCCCGTGCATATCGCGTTCAACAACCAAGAGCGTCTCGAGGATCTTGCCGGGCGCATCGGTCAACAGATCGAAGCCGACAGCACAAGCTTGATGAAGGCGTTTCTCGATCCTGAATTCCTAAAGGAAAACGGTTTTACCGAAGACAACGTTTTGAGTATGTTCATCCCGAATTCGTATGAATTTTTCTGGAATACGAATGCCGAAAAATTCCGTGACCGCATGGCTAAGGAATATCGCAATTTCTGGAATGGCGAGCGCACTCAAAAGGCTGAAGCGCTTGGTTTGACACCTCTTCAGGTTTCGGCTTTGGCGTCTATCGTGCACAAGGAAACGGTAAAGACCGACGAGCGTCCGCGCGTGGCCGGCGTATATTTGAACCGATTGGAAAAAGGCATGAAGCTCGAGGCCGATCCGACCGTGATTTACGCCGTGAAGAAAAATTCGGGCGATTGGACGCAGGTGATCAAACGCGTGCTCAACAAAGATTTGGCGACGGTTTCTCCTTACAATATGTACGCGAACAACGGTTTGCCTCCGGGGCCGATCGCGATGCCCGACATTACGGCTATCGACGCGGTTTTGAATCCTGAAAAGCACAACTATATTTACTTCTGCGCAAGCGTGACCAACTTCGGATATCATGAATTTGCCGTAACTGCGGCGCAGCACGAAGTGAACCGCCAGAAATATGTGGCTTGGATCAACAGTCAAGGCATCAAACGATAAAATGAAACCGGCGCGTCTCTTTTTCGGGCTATTCTTGTTCCTGGTCACGACGTCGGCTTTGGCGCAGAATGGGCTTGATGGATTCCTGAAGCCGGCCGATTCTTTGAACGTCGGCAGAAGAAACGGCGTCATCATCGCGGAATCGGTTTTTGCAGTCGGAACGTATGCCGCGCTCAATCAGCTTTGGTATGCCGATTACGACCGCTCCGATTTTCATTTCATAAACGACAATGCCGAATGGATGCAGATGGACAAAGTCGGGCATGTGTTTTCGACGTATCATTTGAGCAACCAAAGCGCCAATCTTTTCAAATGGAGCGGAATGAGTCAGCGCAAAAGCTCGATTTACGGAGCGGCCACGGGTTTCGCTTTCGTATCCGCGATCGAAATATTCGACGGATTTTCGCAAGAATGGGGTGCGTCAACCGGGGATTTGGCTGCAAACGCAACCGGAACATTGTTGTTCATCGGACAGGAATTATTGTGGAAAGAACAGCGCATCACGCCCAAATTCTCGTTCCATAAATCACCTTACGCCTCGGTTCGTCCCGACGTTTTGGGCAGCACGATGACCGAACAGATTTTCAAGGACTATAACGGACAGACGTATTGGCTTTCGGCAAACGTGCATTCGTTCTTTAAACAGTCGAAAATCATCCCGAAATGGCTCAATGTCGCCTTCGGATATGGCGCGACGGGAATGGTCACGGGTGAGAACGATCCCGTCAATTTGGTGTTTCTTCCAGAGAAAGGCCAGTTGCGTCAATATTACTTCAGCCTCGATGCCGATTTGACGAAAATCCGTACAAATTCCCATTTGTTGAAAACTTTATTTTCGGTCGTGAACACCATCAAAATTCCCGCACCTACTATTGAGGTTAATGGTCACGGAGATGTGAAATTCCGCCCGCTTTATTTTTAGAAAACATTAACTGGTTGATTTTCAGTAATTAGATTATTGTCGTATATTTGCCCCCGCAGAAATTTTCAGTGAGATACCTAGAATTTTGAGCAGAATTCGCTTACAAGCGCTTCTGCCTCAGCTAGGTTAAGCCAAAAAGATGACAAGCCGTTCTTGAACGATTTTGATGTCTTTTTTGGTGACGTCCGCCGAAAGAAATCCAAATTATGTTTAAAAAATGGGCATATTACGTTAGCATCACCATTATTATTGCATTTTTGAGCTCCGGTTTCAAACCGTTCAGTCTCGAAGCTCACGATTGGTTCAACACCAGTGGCGAAGACAAACTCTCCTACAACTATCCGTCGTTGGTTTCCGCCGATTACGACAACCAAAAAATCCCTTTTACCGCCAAATTTTTCGTGGCTTACAAAGAAGCCATCGCCACGCGCGAATCCCAAGGCCAATATAAATTGGTCAATACATTCGGCTATATGGGTAAATACCAGTTTGGTAAATCCGCTTTGCGCGCCATTGGGATTAGGGATTTCAACAACTTCCTTCACAATCCGAGGCTTCAGGAAAAAGCGTTCGAAGCGTTGTGCGCGCGCAACAAATACGAATTGCGAGACGAGATTGCCAAATACGAAGGCAAGACCGTTTCGGGTATTAAGATTACCGAATCGGGAATTTTGGCGGCCGCGCATTTGGGCGGAGCGGGTTCGGTGAAGCGGTTTTTCAAAAGCAACGGCAGACGTTATTTGCGCGACGGCTACGGAACGTCAATCCGCAGTTATATGCGCAAGTTCGGCGGTTATGAGACTTCGGGAATCGTGGCCGACAGCAATGCGACGGTTCAGCTGTAAAAATACAAGATCAAGAAAACTGGAAAAACCTGTCTCTCGGCAGGTTTTTTTAATTTTTATGGATGATGAAAATCGCAGGTCGGTTTTGTAAATCTGGTAGGTTCTTTTTCCAATCCGAAATTTTGAGCGTGCGGATGAATTCGGTCGGTAAAGTGATGTCGGCCGCGATGCACAAAAGTGTGTTCGGTTGTAATGCCTGAAGTAAATCCTCTACGAATTTGTTGTTGCGGTACGGCGTTTCGATAAACAACTGCGATTGGTTCTTATCCGAAGACAATTTCTCGAAATTCTTGATCGCCGTTTTTCGTTCGGCCTTGTCAATCGGTAAGTAACCGTTGAAAGCGAAACTCTGCCCGTTCATTCCCGAACCCATCATCGCCAATAAAATAGAGGAAGGCCCGACTAATGGAACGACCTGTATCCCTTTTTCGTGCGCCAACTTCACGATCACCGCGCCCGGATCGGCAACGCCTGGACAACCGGCCTCGCTCATCAATCCTACGTTCTTGCCGTGAAGCAAAGGCTCGATCATGGTTTTAAGATCACTTTCCTCGGTGCGTTTGTTGAGCAACGAAATGTGAAGATCGGGTTGCTTTTTTTCTGGATGTATCGATTTGATGAAACGCCTTGCCGTCTTTTCATTTTCGACAATATAATCGTTTATGAAGTCGATTGTGCGTTTTATGGTTTGCGGCAAAACGTCGTCCGGATCGTCGTTTTCGCCAAGCGTGGTCGGGATGAGGTACAATTTCCCCAAAACAGTAAACGGTTTCATGGGTGGTTTGCCTTTAGTTTGTCGGCTATGTTCCCGGTTGCTTCGTCGAGCATGCGGTACACCGAATTGAATCCGTCGTGCAATCCGAAATAAGGATCGGGAACGTCCATGTTCTCGCCCGGGAAAAGCTCGTCTAGAATGAGTTTTACCTTATCGCGTTCCTGTTCGTTTCGCGCCATATTTTGGACGTTGCGCAAATTGCTCGCGTCCATGACGTAGATGTAATCGAAATTGTCGAAATCGGATGTTTTGAATTGGCGCCCGCGTTGATGTGAAATGTCTAATCCGTTGCGGCGAGCGACTTCTATCGAACGTTCGTCTGGGCAAGAGCCGACATGCCAATTGCCGGTTCCGGCCGAATCTACTAAAAATTGATCTTTGGGTAATTTGGATGCCAAAAGTCCTTCCGCCAACGGAGAACGGCAAATGTTTCCAAGGCAGACCATCAGGATTTTAACGGGCATGGTTACAGTGAAAGTTTCTTGTTGATGTCTTCGACGAATTTCTTGAACTGCTTGTCGGTAGAAACCAAATTGTCGACGGTCTTGCAAGCGTGCAAAACGGTAGCATGGTCGCGATCGCCGATTTGGGAGCCAATGTTCGCCAACGACGCCTTCGTGAATTTCTTCGCAAAGAACATGGCCAACTGACGTGCCTGCACTACGTGACGTTTCCTTGTTTTCGACTGAAGCGTCTCGATGTCGAGCTGGAAATAATCCGACACGATTTTCTGGATGTATTCGATCGAGATTTCGCGCTTTACGTTCTTCACGAACTTCTCGACGACGTTTTTTGCCAGATCGAGCGTGACTTCCTTTTTGTTGAAAGACGATTGGGCAATCAACGAAATGATCGCGCCTTCGAGCTCGCGCACGTTCGTCTTGATGTTACGTGCAACGTATTCGATGATATCCTCGGGCATTTCCACGCCGTCGCGATACAAGATGTTCTTGAGGATGGAAACGCGGGTTTCGTAATCGGGTTGGTGCAATTCTGCGGACAATCCCCATTTGAAACGCGAAAGCAAACGTTGTTCGATGTCCTGCATGTCAACCGGCGCCTTGTCGGAAGTCAAAATGACTTGCTTGCCGTTTTGGTGCAGATAGTTGAAAATGTGGAAGAATACATCCTGCGTTCCCGATTTTCCGGAAAGGAACTGTACGTCATCGATAATCAGTACATCGATCAATTGATAGAAGTGGATGAAATCGTTTCGGTTGTTCTTCTTTACGGAATCGATGTATTGTTGGGTGAAAACCTCGGCTGAAATGTACAGTACGGTCTTCTCGGGATATTTGTCTTTGATCTCAACACCGATGGCGTGCGCCAAGTGCGTTTTTCCCAATCCGACGCCTCCGAAAATCAAAAGCGGGTTGAAAGATGTTCCTCCAGGTTTGTTTGCGACGGCCATACCGGCAGAACGCGCCAAACGGTTCGAATCTCCTTCGAGGAAATTGTCGAAACTGTAATTCGGGTTGAGTTGGGATTCGATTTTTAGGTTGCGGATACCTGGAATCACAAAAGGATTCTTGAGTTCCGGGCTAAGATTGCGCACCGGAGCGTCAACTTCCTGAGCACGCATAGGTGAACGGTGGGCGCTTGGCAACTGTTCGGTGAACGGTTGTTTATTGCCGTACGTGTTCTCCATCTTGATTTTATAGAGTAACTTCGCGTTCTTTCCGAGTTCTTTGGTAAGGGCGACCTTTAGCAATTTCACATAGTGCTCCTCGAGCCATTCGTAGAAAAATTTGCTGGGAACCTGAATGTAAAGTGCGTTGTCGGTGAGCTCAACTGACTTGATTGGTTCGAACCAGGTTTTGTAAGCCTGCTCCTGGATGTTGTCCTTTATAAATGAAAGACAGTTTTCCCATACCGATTGCGCAGTTTTGCTCATAAATGACTGTAAAATTTTTAATTATTAAAGGTTATCTTACAAAAGGAAAGTGGCGTCTCTTGTACCTCGTTCGGGAGAACAAATATGTGAACAAAAATCGTTAAAAAAAAATTATTTTGAAGTTGATTTTTCAAAAATATTATTGTAAGCAAATCGTTAGAAAAATGTTAAAATTTGATTATTAAAATTTCATGAGAGAAGACCAGATTCAAGTTCGCGTAAGGTACTCAGAAACCGACCAAATGGGTGTCGTTTATCACGGTTCTTACATCCCGTATTTCGAGATAGGCCGCGTGGAATGGCTCAGGAAGCTTGGTGTTTCCTACAAATCGATGGAAGAGGACGGCATCGCCTTGCCCATAGTTTCGATGCACATAAATTACAAAAAGCCGGCGAGATACGACGAACTTTTAACTGTTAAGACAAAGCTAAAAAAACACGCCTCTGTCAAGATAGAATTCGACTGTAAAATCGAAAACGAAAACGGTGAGTTATTGACAACGGCCCATTTCATTTTAGTGTTCGTCGACATCAAAAACGGGCGTCCGATTTCGCCTCCGGATTACATCAAAACGATACTTGAAAAGTTTGAAAGCGAAGAATGATTTGGCAAAAAAATGGATATGAAATTTATCCGATCTCAACAATAGAAATCCCATAAACCGCCTCGAAAGCACCCATCGCTTCCGGGGCGTTTTTCTTTCTCACGGCAAATACGACCTCACAGTCGAGTTCCATGCGTTGGGAAACCAATTGCAGGTTTTTCTCGCGAAGGATGCGCATTACCTTGTTGATGTCTTTGTACTCAAAAGTTACCTTATACTGTAGGTCGATTGTCTTTTCGAGGATTTCCGACGCTTCGAGCGCCATTTGTGCCGATGTGCGATAGGCCGAGATCAACCCGCCGACACCCAATTTCACGCCTCCGAAAAACCGCACAGAAACCACGAGTACATTCGTCACTCCGAACGACTGGATTTGTCCGTAAATCGGCATTCCCGCCGAGTTCGACGGTTCGCCGTCGTCATTGGCGCGATAGTAAATCTTCTCGGTGCCGATTTGGAACGCGTAGCAAAAATGTACCGCGCCCGTGTGTTGTTTGCGCAGTACTTCAAGGTATTGTTTGACTTCGTCTTCTGAAGTTACGGGAAAAGCGTATCCGAAGAATTTACTGCCTTTTTCTTTGTACAGCGTTTCTTCGGAAGGTTGCGAAATGGTTTTGTAAGTGTCGTCCAATTAAGCGGTCTCGAATTTTTTGTCGAACAAATGTACGACATCTTCTTCGCCTACCTGAAGGTTCCAGACCTGTAATCCGGCCTGGCGCGCAGCATCGGTATTCTCTTTCTTGTCGTCTATGAACAAGGTGCGTTTAGGCGACAGGTCGTGTTTGCGGATGATGTAGTTGAAGATTTCCACATCGGGTTTACGCATGCCCATTTCGTACGAATAATATACTTTCTCGAAGCAACGGTAAAAATCGCCCGCAAAAGTAGAGCCGACAAGTTCCTCGAAATGCGCGATATGGATTTGGTCTGTATTGGTCAACAAGAACATTTTATAGCGTCCGCAAAGCATTTGAAGGAATTCGAGCCTTTCGAGCGGAAAATCGCCAATGACGAGATTCCATGCGGCTTTTATCTCCTCGAGGGAAGCATTCGGAATGTATTTCAAAAAGCCGTTGAGGAATTTTTCTTCGGATATCTGGCCTTTCTCGAATTGGTCGTTGAGTGCCACAAGCTCTTCATTCGGACCGTCGAGCCCCAATTTCCTGAAGGCTTCGATCGAGGCTTCCTTGTCCAGGTTCACGAAAATGTCGCCAAAGTCAAAAATAATCGTGTTGATCATGGTTGCGGTACATTAAAAGTTCGTCCTTGCGGATATTCTCTTTCAAATGGGGCATAAAATCGAAAAAAGGAGCTTTCGTTCCATTTCCCAGAACAGTTTCAGACCTGAAAACCCTCGCTTCATCCCAAATTCCGGCGTCGATGAAGGTTTGCAGAAGTCGTCTTCCGCCTTCGACGATCACCGATTGTATGTCATTTCTGAAAAGTGACTTACAGATTTCTTCGACGAGATTTCCTTCAAAATCGATGATTTCCGTTTGTGCCCAATCCGATGGCTGTTCAGAAAGTGCTATCGTTTTCGCCTGACTATCAAATATATGATTTTCTTTTGGGATTCGATGCGATCGGTCGATAACTATGCGGATCGGATTTTGTCCGTGCCAATCCCGTGCGGTCAACGACGGATTGTCGTCAATCGCCGTTTGCGTCCCGATCAGGATCGCGTGTTCCTGGGTGCGCCATTTGTGTACGAGCTGACGCGAATACTGATTCGTAAGCCACACGGGTTTCGCTTCTGTTTTTCGTTCGGGACTTATGAAACCGTCGGCACTTTGCGCCCATTTCAAGATGATGTAAGGGCGTTTTTTGTTCTGGAAAGTGAAAAATCTGCGATTTAGTGCGATGCATTCTTTTTCGAGAACTCCGAGCGTGACTTTTTTGCCCGAAGCCATCAATTTCGCGATGCCTCGCCCGGCCACTTTTTCGTTCGGGTCGACGCAACCGATGACTACGTTCGGGATATCGTTCGCAATGATCAAATCGCAGCAAGGAGGCGTTTTCCCGAAATGGCTGCAAGGCTCGAGCGTCACGTAGATCGTCGATTTTTTGAGCAGCGATTTGTCCTTTACGGAATTCACGGCGTTCACTTCGGCATGGGCTTCACCGGCTTTCCGATGCCAACCTTCGCCTATGATTTTGCCTTCGTGAACGATCACACTTCCGACTATCGGGTTCGGATAGGTGCTACCCAATCCGGCCGAAGCCAGTTCCAAACAACGTTTCATGAACTTTTCGTGCTGTTGCATTTTACAAAAGTAGACAATTCGGTTGGAGCGTGCGTAATGCGTACTTTTGTATCTATGAGTACCATTTCGATACGACCGATACGATCCGAAGACGATGCGCGAATCGCGTCCATAATCCGCTCCTGCCTTAACGAATTCGAGGCGCCGACATGCGGAAGCGCGCTTGGCGATCCCGAAATCGATTTTATGTCTAGGGCTTATTCCGGTGAGCGCTCGGCTTATTTCGTTGCCGAGGAAAATGGGGTAATCCTTGGCGGAGCCGGAATCGCCCAACTCGAGAACGCAAATTCAGATACGTGCGAATTGCGTAAAATGTATCTGTCGAAACAGGCGAGAGGCAAAGGAGTCGGCAACGGATTGATGCAAAAATGTCTTGAAATAGCCCGTAGTTTCGGATTCGAATACTGCTATCTCGAAACGTTCCCGACGATGCTCGACGCCCAAAAACTATATAAACGCTCCGGATTTTACTATCTCGACGCCTCAAAAGGAGGAACGGGCCACACGGCTTGTACGGTTTGGATGCAAAACGACCTGAATCATGCAGATTAGAGATTTCAGACAGGATTTCATTTCTGTACTCACACCGATTTACGATGCGACAGAGGCTGAGAACTTTTTCTACATGTTGCTCGAGGAATACCAAAACATGAAACGCGTCGATCTGGCGATGTTCCCGGACAAATCCTTTTCCGCATCCGAATTGGCGGTATTCGAGAAGGCGCTCGAAAAACTCAAGTCCCAAATTCCGATACAATATATTATAGGTAAGGCACATTTTTTCGGGTTGGAATTCGAAGTGAACCCGAATGTGCTGATTCCGCGGCCCGAAACCGAGGAACTCGTCGATTGGATCATCAAGGATTTCGAGTTCAAAGGAAGTCCTAAAATCCTCGACATCGGTACGGGAAGCGGCTGTATCCCGATTTCGGTTGCGAAAAACTTACACGACTCCGAAGTTTTTGCAATCGATGTTTCACCGGGAGCTATCGAAACGGCGAGGCGAAACGCCAATAAAAACCAGGTGCGTATCCATTTTATCGAAGCCGATATATTGACGACCGAAGATTTGGACGAGCTATTCGACGTAATCGTATCCAATCCGCCTTATGTAAGACATACCGAAAAAGAAGAAATGCGCAAAAACGTACTCGATCACGAGCCGCATTTGGCTTTATTCGTCGAAGATGACGATGCGTTGCTATTCTATCGCAAAATTGCCGATCTCGCGTTAAAAAATCTCAAGCCCGATGGGAAACTGTATTTCGAAATCAATCAATACCTCGGTAAAGAAACCGTCGAACTACTTAAAAATAAAGGGTTTTCGGATGTCGAATTGCGAAACGACCTGTTCGGTAACGGCCGTATGGTCAAAGCGAATCGTTGATTATTCGTATCGCAACGCTTCGATGGGGTCAAGCCTCGACGCTTTTACCGCCGGATAAAGACCTGAAAACAATGCCACGAAAAAAGCCACGACAAAAGCGGCCAACATCGCCATCCAAGGCACGGTAAAGCTGAATTTGAGCAGCATCGCCACAAGCGAACCGAGCAACATGCCGATTACCATTCCTAAAACACCTCCGATTTGACCAATCACCATCGTCTCGATAAAAAATTGTGTCGCGATCGTAGTGCGTTTTGCGCCTAATGCCTTGCGTACGCCAATTTCCCGCGTTCTTTCTGTGACTGAAACCAACATGATATTCATCAGCGCGATCGAAGATCCGAAAATAGTGATGATGCCGATAACCCACGCGGCCGTTGTAAGATAACCTGTAATTTCCTGAATTTTATGGATGAGGTCGTCGCTTCTCGAAATCCCGAAATTGCTGTCCTGGATCGGGTTGAGGCCGCGAATGTTGCGGAAGGCGAGTGTTGCCTGGTCAACCGCATCGTCGAGCAGTTCTTTCTTTTGAACCATCGCGCTCACACCGTAATTGATGTTCGGTTGGGTGAAAATCGAACGCGCCACTTGGATCGGGATAATTACGCGCAGATCCTGGCTGTTGCCGAAAGTAGAACCTTTTTCCTTGAGTACGCCAATTACTTTGAATCGCGCCCCGCGTATAGATATAACCTTATCAATCGGGTTGGTGTCCTTTAGCAATCCTTTTTCGAAATCGGAACCTACGATACACGTGTAGGTGTTGTTCGAAACGTCGAAAGGTGTGAAGTTGCGCCCTTGTGAAATTTCAAGTCCTGAATTCGGCAGAAAAAATTCGTCTGCGCCAATCACGGTAATATCAGGGTCCGTCTTTTCTGACCCGTACCTTACTTCGGCCTGTGAAGTTGCCGTAAATGAAAGCGAGATCGTCGTGCCCGGAAAGTCGAACGTCTCCTTGAACGCTTTCGCCTGTGCATAAGAAATTACAGGGTTTATGCGCCTGTCTTCGCTATCGCCTTCGTATCGTTGACTGAAATCATATTGTTCCAGATTGAACGTATTGGCACCCATCGAAGCAAAATCGCGCGAAAGCGTATGCTCGAGTGCCGAAACTACGGTCAAAATCCCGACAAGCGCCATGATGCCGATCCCGATGATGAAAACCGTAAGAATGGTACGCAGCAATTGCGCTTTGATGGAACCTAGGGCGATTCGGATATTTTCGCGGAGCAGTTTGAACATTTTATGGGCGTGATAGCGATGTGAAATGTGGTGAATAGTAATTGGTGAATAGTGATTAGATGTGGACGGATTACCATTCATCAATCACCATCGGCTTTCTTTCGGTTACTAAATTACAGTATTTTTTGGCTGCGGATCGCATGAATTTCACAAATCGATTCGCGCAAATTCGGGAAATTCGCGGCTAAACCCGATATTTGCGGCTTATCTAAAAGTTATGGCACAAAAACCAGGCATACCGAAAGGCACACGCGATTTTTCGCCCGAAGAGGTAGCGAAACGCCAGTACATCATGTCGATCATGAAGGCGAATTTCGAAAAGTTCGGATACCAACCGATAGAAACCCCGTCTTTCGAGAATTCCGAGACCTTGATGGGCAAATACGGGGAAGAAGGCGATAGGTTGATTTTCAAGATCTTGAATTCGGGCGATTATCTGTCGAAAGCCGATGAGAACCATCTTGCGAATCGCGACAGCCTGAGATTGACGTCTTCCATTTCGGAAAAAGCCCTGCGTTACGACCTTACCGTGCCGTTCGCGCGTTACGTCGTGCAACACCAGAACGATATACAGTTTCCGTTCAAGCGCTATCAGATCCAGCCGGTTTGGAGAGCCGATCGTCCGCAAAAAGGACGTTTCCGCGAATTTTACCAATGCGATGCCGATGTAGTAGGCTCGAACTCGCTTTGGCAGGAAGTCGAGCTCGTGCAGCTTTACGATTCGGTTTTTGCCGATTTGGGATTGGACGGCGCGACGATTAAAATCAACAACCGAAAAATCCTTTCGGGAATAGCGGAAACGATAGGAGCGAAAGACAAACTGATCGATTTTACGGTCGCGTTGGACAAACTCGACAAGATAGGCGAGGAAGGCGTACGCAACGAAATGATCGAAAAAGGCATTTCGGCCGAAGCCATAGAAAAAGTCCAACCGTTGTTTTCGTTCACCGGAAACGTCGATGAAAAACTCGAAAAACTTTCGGCTTTGCTTTCTGCATCCGAAGAAGGAAAAAAAGGCATAGAGGAACTCAAATTCATTTGCGATAACGTGAAAGCGCTCGGATTGAAAGGCGCGACGCTCGATCTCGACGTCACTTTAGCGCGCGGACTCAACTACTATACAGGCGCGATTTTCGAAGTCGTCGCACCGAAAGTGGCCATGGGCTCTATCGGCGGCGGTGGACGTTACGACGACCTTACCGGCATTTTCGGACTCAAGAACATCAGCGGCGTGGGTATTTCGTTCGGCCTCGACCGGATTTATCTCGTATTGGAAGAACTCGGATTGTTTCCGGAAACCGTCACTTCGGCTCCGATCGCATTGTTCCTGAACCTTGGGGAAGGCGAGGCGTTGTTTTCGATGAAAGCCGTCTCGGAATTGCGCAATTCGGGAATCCGCGTCGATATGTATCCCGATAAGTCCAAAACGGACAAGCAGTTCAAATATGCCGAAAAACGCAACATACCGTTTGTGGTAACCGTAGGCGAACAGGAATTGATAGATGGCAATTACTCGGTCAAGAACCTTGTGAGCGCACAGAAATGGACGGTTTCGTTCAACGATTTGAAGGAACTTCTTTCAGACAATTTTTAATATTTGATTTAACAAAACAATCACTCTAAAATAGAAAAGCCTCTCCGTTAAGAGAGGCTTTTCCTTTGGGGTAAAAAGGGGAAAATCAGGGTGTTATTTGATGATGACTTTCTGGCTCATAGTGCCTCCGGTCGTTTCTATTTTTACGATGTATGTTCCCGCGCTAAGCGATTTTACCGGGATTCGGATGTTCGTTTGATCCTGGCCTTCTACGGTGTAGCCTTCCAAAACCTGTCCGAGCATGTTCACCAAAGTCGCTTTGTAAACGGTCACGTCTTCAAGCTGGTTGCGGATTCCAAGTTCAGAACTCTGGATGTCGTAAGCGGCATCTATTCCTTCGATGACCACATCTTTTTGGATGGTAGTGCTTACTTCCGGTACGAATCTCAAGAAGAAACGGTTCGAGTAGGTTCCCGCAGGCAAGCTCAATGAGAAGTTTTCGTCGCGTAAGTTGTGATAGATTCCAGTCGTCTTGTCATAGATGTAGATCGGTTGGTCGTTGTCGAAATTCTCGGTAGCGTCGAGCTTGAATTTCACGTTTCCGGTCGCGGCGGCTTTTACTTCGAGCGGATAGCTGCTGTTCACGTTGAAATATCCGTCGCCCTGGATCACCGCTTTGTGCGTTCCGATCAGGAATACCAATTCATCGGGGTTCGAATCGTAATTGTCGGCATCGTATCCGAGGTCGAAACCTGGAGTGGCCAATTCGTTCATGAATCCGATAAGCAACTGTCTGTGCATGCCGTTCGCATAATCGTAACCGATCCTGATTTTTCCGTATGCCTGCGACGCCGGAACGATGTCGTCGGCATTGATCGGAGCCTGAACCGTCGGAACTACACTTGTAGCGACAGCCGTTTTGAACATTGAATACGACAACGTGTTGTCTTCTTTGATGAACGCGCGCTGGCTGTTGCGGAATGTGATGTTTCCGCCTGTAGTCGTTGCCGTCACGAAGAAGCCTTGTCCCACCGGGATGTAGCGTTTCGGGGTTTTGCTGCTCGAACCGAGTCCGCTTCCGTCAGGGTGCGCTACCGGTGGTGTTCCGCCAACAAGCGTATAGGTCGCATAACCGCCTTGGTAATTGGCCGTGACGTGAGAATTGTTAGTTCCGAAATGCTCCCAGAAATGGATTGCGCCGTTGATTACGGTCAGGTTGTCGGTGATGAACGCATCGGCATCCATAGCCGACGGATAAGGGTTACCGGTCAAATTGAGCATGTTAGGCGCGATCGGCAACGTAATGACTCCGTTGTTCGGTTTTCCTACGAAAGTATAGTTCTGGCTTTCGGTAAGCGCGCTGCTTCCTTTTAACGTGAAACCTTGAGCGGCCATAAGTGAGCCGTTTTGACCCACATATGCCCAGTTCGCGTAGGCATTCGACATGTTCTGGAATTTATAGATCCATGCGCTGCTCAACGTGATAGGCGAGGTCGCTGCAGAATTGTAACCCGTCGTCCAGTTGAGGTTGACCGGGCTCGCGGCGTTCGTACCGTCTTTCAATACGCTGTTTACCGTATAATTGTTATTGTTCGTGGTGGCATTGATTGCACCTACAGGAGAACTCCAATAGTTGTAATTGAACTTGTTGGTTGTTCCTTGTTGGTCTTTTTCGATGTAACCTGAACTCGTAGGGTCCAAGTCGCTGTTTGCGGTCTGTACCAATTGCGATTTGCCTTGAAGGTCGAGTTTTCCGTCGAGTTTCAACCACCAGCTGTTTTCGAGTTTATTGTTGTTGTTGATGTTTACCGTGAGTCCCGGATCGATTCTCATACCGAGAGACGTCTGGTTCGCGCTCAGGTTCAAGTTGTGCTTCACATGTACGATAGACCACGGATAAGTCGTCACGTCTGCACCGTTCACATAATTGTTCTGGCTCACGGCCGTATCGATGCTAGACGATTGGCTCGTCACGAAAGGCATCGGAGCCAATTGCACGCGGATGTTCTTCACGTTGTAGATACGCGCCAAGGTAGTGGCTGCACCCGCGTCGATCGCCGTCGTGATATGGTCGTCGATGACGTCGTCCTTAAAGTTATCCATGCGATAATAGGCCAGTAGTGAAGACCAAGAAGTCAATTCCACATCTTTAGGAACGAATTCCCCGCGGATGGCCGAACCGTTCTGTTTGATTTCCTGATACACCATTTTCTGTAGCTGATCGTTGGTAAGCGCGGTGTTGAACGCTCTTACTTCTTCGATCGACCCGTTGAAATACATTGGAGTCGCGCTTCCCGGAACGCCATATTTCGCAATCGTGAATTTGTTCGTGCTCGCGTTCAAAGTACCCGCCAAACTTCCGGTGTTCGCTTGAGTGACCTGTTCACCGTTGATGAACAATTTGAGTTTTTCGGTAGATGCGGCTCCGTTGTAAACCGCAGCAACGTGGTACCAGCGATTTGCTGCCAAAGGCGCGGCCGTATAACTTAGCGTAGCGGTTTTGGCGATCGCACGTGCAATACCGGTAGCCGAGATTCGGATATAGAAGTTGTCCTGTCCGAAGACGATACCTTCCGTATTGTAACCTGGCGCGAGCTTGATCCAACCCATGATCGTCGATTGGGCGAGTCCGCTCAAAACTTGTGAACCTTCTCCGTAATCGTTTCTTCCGTCAAAATCGATGTACAGTTTGCGCTCGAGATTGCGAGGCGATCCCAAAGCGTTCGGAGCCGTATCGAAAGTATCCATGATACCGTCTTTGTCGGCGTCTGTCGTGCCGTCAATTTTACCGTCGGTATTGGTGTCGAGACTCGCGAATAGTCCGGTGTCGATATCTCGGATGCCGTCGTTGTTCGAATCGAGTTGCATGTAATCCGGATTTCCGATGTTGTCGGTATTCGTGGCAAACGGACGAACCTGTGTCCCGTATCCGACGAACGTATCGAAAATATCGAGCACTCCGTCGAGGTCGGCATCGGCATTATCGCCCAATGCATCACCGTCTACGTCGCCGTCTCCATTAGCCAATCCGGCTTCGTCAACGTCGAACAAACTGTCGTTGTCGCTATCCAAATCCTGGAAGTTACGAACGCCGTCTCCGTCTGTATCAGGCAAAACGTAGGTTCCGCCACTGATCATGGCATCGATTGTGTCGTGTAAACCGTTGGCATTGGCATCTACCCAAACTCCGGCCGTAGTCAGATCCATTTTGGCACGTCCGCCGCTCAAAGAGGCGAAACCAGCTTCTTCGATATCCGGAAGCCCGTCGTTATCGGCATCGAGGTCGAAAATGTTCGCGATTCCGTCACCGTCGCGGTCGCAATATTGCTGTTTGATCGTGATGTCGTCAATGGCAAGGTCGTTACCGCCTCCGCCTGGTGCGTTGTTGCGGAATCGGATGATGAAAGACGTTACCGTACCCAAGTTCACCGAAGTGGTAAACTGCAGCCACTGGCTCATGGCACAAGTGTTATCGCTTACACCGCCCGTACAACGTCCGAGGTCACCGGTATTATAAGTAGATAGGACATTGTTCGATGTGTCGAGGAATTCTACCGTGATGTTCGGTTTGATCGTTCCGCTGTAATAGCTTTGCGACATGATGTTCAATGCCCAGAAGCTGTACGTGATCGGCACGTTCGGCATGATCCCGCTGATGGTCGTCTCATAGAAAACGCCCGGTGCGTAACTCGCGTTGAAAACCGCCATCCTCCCGTAGGTGTCGCCGGTGGTGTGGTCTTCCAAACCGTTCCAGGCAAGATCGTAGTGGATGTTGTCCGGATGTCCGACAGTCGTATTCGCGATACGGTGCGTCACCACATATTCACCATCGTCAAGAATGGCGCTCGACTGGCTCGGACAAGCGGTCGTATTGGCCTGAACGATTCCGTCTTCATAACAGTACGTACACGTCGCACCCGGAATGTTGATGTTGATCTGACCTTTTGTCGTGCCGGCACCGAAAGTTTCGTTGAGGAACGTGTGTTCTGTAGTATTCGAATACACCGACTGCACGCAATTGCTTTGTTCCTGCGTATCGATGATGCCGTCGTTGTCGTCGTCGATATCGACATTGTCGGCAACCCCGTCGTTATCGGTGTCAGGATAGGTCCTAACGCCGAGACCTGTAAGGTTGAAATTGTACGGATTCTCGTCGTAATCGTCGTTTGTGATGTAAATCGTGGCAGTCTTCGTTCCTATAGAAGTCGGCGTGAAGCTGATCTGGAAAGTCGTCGAAGCGCCTTGAGCCAACGTAGCCGGCGGAGCTGTCGCAACGGCAAAGAAAGCCGCTCCAGACCCCGTGAACGAGATCGCTCCGATACTCATTGTTCCTACGCCATTATTCGTAATGGTATAGTTCGCGATAGCCGATCCGCCTTGCATTGACACCGATCCGAAGTCGGTATTGTCAAGTACGGAAGTGGCCGTCGTTGCATCCAAGATCGGCACACCGTTGCCCAAAACTTCCATTTCAGGATCGTTTCCGAAGCCCGAAACCGCAAAATCATAGGTCGATTCGTTACTGTCGTTGTTCGGAATATTGATGGTAGCCGTGCGTGTTCCCGAAGCCGTCGGGTCGAATGAAACCGTGAATGTGGTGCTTGCACCTGCGGCCAAAGTTGTGGCAGCTGGTTGTGTCGCGGTAAAATCGCTAGGATTCGTACCGGTTACGGTTATAGTTCCCAAATTAAGCGGGCCTGTAGCCGATGCGCTGTTCGAAATCGTAAAAGTCCTGTTAATAAAACCGGCCTGTAGCGGAGTCGTTCCGAAGTTGGTCCAGTCACCTGTGCTTGGCGTGGTATCTCCATCGGAAATACTCGTGCTGTTGCCCTGAACGTCTATTTCAGGGTCTGTTCCGACACCTGAAACCGAGAACACATACGACGTATTGGCATCATTGCTGGTGATCGTGATGGTCGTCGTTTTCGTGCCCGTAGAAGTCGGGTCGAACGTCACCACGAAAGGCGTTGAAGCGCCCACTGCAACCGTACTTGCCGGAGCCGTGGAAATCGTGAATTGGCTGCTTGAACTCGTAACGCTCGTAATGGTAAGCGGCATTCCCGCACCGCTGAGGTTGTGGATGTAAAACGTTTGGGAAATCGATGTGTTGCCTATAACGACTACAGATCCCATGTTCGTACCGTCGGTAGTCGAAGGCGTCGTGTCGTTATCGGCAATCGTAACTGAGTTACCTTGGACGCTGATGTCCGGATCGGCACCGGTCGCACGGATTGAAAAATCGTATGGGTTGTTGTCGGGATCGTTATTCGCGAAATTCATCGTGACGTTGCGGACACCTGCCGTAGTAGGGTTGAACGTAACCGTGAAATTCGCGGAAGCTCCTCCGGCGATACTTGCCGTGGTAGGCGTAACCGAAAAATCCCCTGATCCTGTACCGGAAAAGGTGACACCCGTAATGCTCAATGTATTGGCGAATGAAGCATTGGATACCGTAAATACTTTTACGATCGATCCGGTTGTAAGGTCACATGTGCCGAAATCGGTGTCGTCTGTGGTTGAAGGTGTGGTATCTCCGTCTGTAATGAGTGTTGCATTTCCGGAAACCGACATGCTTACCGGAAGTGTCCCCATTCCTTGTATCGCGAACGTGTAAGGATTCTCGTCTGGGTCATTGCTGGCAACGCTTACCGTAGCGGTACGACTGCCCAAAGCCGATGGGTCGAAGGTTATGGTGAACGTACTGTTTCCTGCTGCAGCAATACTGACAGTAGGCGATGTCGTAAGCGCAAAATCGGATGCGTTGGCTCCCGAAATGCTAACGGTTACACCTGTAAGAGCAGCCGTTCCCGTGTTTTGGATAGAGAAATTGCGCACAATTGTCCCGGAAGAAGCGAATACCGATCCGAAATCGGTGAAATCTGCCGTAGATGGGGTGGTATCGCCTGAAACGATGTTTATGCTATTCCCGGTGATATTCATATCCTGGATCACGTAGGTTACGATCACGCGACCGTTTCCACCGTCTCCACCGGTACGATTAGAGCTGCCCGATTTGTAGGCACCGCCACCGCCACCGCCTGGAGCATCTCCATCGGTTCCGTTGCCGCCGCTTCCGCGTCCGTCCCCTCCGTCTCCTCCATCTCCAGGTGCGTTTCCTCCGGTTTGGCCGCTGGCATTTGTTCCCACAGCGGTAGATGCGGCAGAAGATCCACCCCCGCCAGAGTTGCTCGCGGTCGTGCCCGCTCCGTTTCCTCCGGCGTATTTCGTTGCCCCGACGGATGATATAGCCGAGCCACCCGAACCTCCCGTAGAACCGTTGTTTGGTCCGCTGTTACCGCCTTTGGCCATAACTGTGCTCGCGTTCAGGAACCACGAATCGCCTCCGGGATTGTCATCGCCCGAGCCTTGACCTACCGTAATAGGAATGGATTGGCCAGGTGTTACCGCAATGACGGAACTGGCATAGGCGCCACCTCCACCACCTCCGGCGCGGCCAGATGACGTTCGGTTACCTCCGTGGCCTCCAGCTCCCCAAGCCTGTACGGTGACCGAAGTCACTCCGGCAGGAACAGTAAAGGTTCCGTTGGTGTCAAATTGTTGTGATTGGGAAAATCCTTGCAACGATGTCAATGCAAGGAAAATCATCATGATGAGTTTTTTGTCGAGTTGCGTAATTTTTTCCATAACTCTAGTTAGTTGTACTGCATGGTTTAGGTTGGCAGTGGTTAAAATTTGTTTCGAATTGGTGTTCGTACGTTGGCTTTCCGTTTACCGGTAAGCGCATCGTTAAATTCCTTTCGTGGTATTAAAGAAATTTTAACAAGTCAAATGTAGAAGTTCGAATCAGAAAAAAAAATTTTTTCATCGATAAAATGCATAAAATATCGATAAAATGCATAAAATAATATTTTATATATGAAAAAACTTACAGAAATTATCGATAAACGACATTGAAGACCAATTCCGTAATCAAAACCTAACTAATTAGTAATCAATTGAACAACAGGAAGAATGAAACTATTTATTTTGTACGAAAAATAGCGCAAAGAACACTATTAGTGCCAGTTATCGGACCGTGGCAAAGGTTTTTTGCTAGTTGATGTTAGATTTGGTCAGCTTTATTTGTAAGAAGAATTTCCTGGATTGCTCAAGCTGAACTGTTCAGTGAGAAAACAAGAACTATAAGGAAAAAGAATATGTGTCGGACTAACTTATATGAGTGAACGGATATGCGCCAGTAAATCATGTTCCGTTTCCAGATTCGGGTAAAATAAAAAAGTCACCATTTCTGATGACTTTTCTTGTAGCGAGGACGGGAGTTGAACCCGTGACCTCAGGGTTATGAATCCTGCGCTCTAACCGACTGAGCTACCTCGCCAATTTTTCGGTTATTGCATCCTTGAATGCGGGTGCAAATATATAACTAAATCGCGTTTGCGCAAATTCTGATTCCAAAAAAAATATTTTTCAAAAAAGAGCCATTTCAGTTTTAATTCTATATATTTCCAAAAAATAAAAGTTTCCATATGAACGTAAAAGTCCGATACGAACTCGAATTTCCGCTAAACTCTTCACCACAACTTCTTTACCAATATATTTCTACGCCATCGGGCCTTTCGGAGTGGTTTGCAGACAACGTGAATTCTCGTGGCGAAATCTTCACTTTCATCTGGAACGATACCGAGGAACGTGCGCGCCTTACCTCGAAAAAAACCGGTGAAAAGGTAAAATACCGTTGGGTTGACGAGCAAAATAACGATACCGACCTGTTTTTTGAACTGCGTATCCTTGAAGATGAAATCACCAAAGACGTCTCGCTTTTGGTTATCGATTATGCAGACGAAGACGAAGTGGAAGAAGCCAAACAGTTGTGGGAAAACCAAATAGCCGATCTGAAGCATGTAATCGGTTCGGTTTAGCCAAACGCTACATAAAACGTATATTTGCCCTGACTTTAATCAGGGTTTTTTTATGCTCAACCACAACGGGAAATTCATTTCCGATACACATCCGCAAACCGATAACCGTGGCCTTCTTTTCGGGGACGGCGTTTTTGAAACCGTACGCGTGCTCGACGGAAAAGTGTTGTTTTTGGAAGATCATTATTTCAGGCTGATGTCGTCGATGCGCGTCATCAGGATGCAGATTCCGATGGAGTTCACGATGGAATTCGTCGAAAACCAATTGCTCGAGACGGCTCGCGAAGCCAAATGCGAAGATTCCGCTCGTGTCCGGATTACGGTTTTCAGATCGGGCGGAGGATTTTATCTGCCGGAAACCAACAAAGTGGAATGGATCGTTTCGGTTCAGCCACTAGCGCAAAAACTGTATTCGATTTCCGATATTGAATATGAAGTCGAGCTGTTCAAGGATTTCTATGTAACCAAACAATTGCTGTCGTCGATCAAAAGCACGAACAAACTCGTCAATATTACGTCGGCGATTTATGCCGATGAGAACGGATATGCGAACTGTCTGCTGATGAACGAAGAAAAAAACGTGATCGAGGCCATCAATGGCAATTTATTCATGTTGACTGGTAAAAAACTCGTCACGCCTCCGGTTTCAGAAGGTTGTTTGAACGGCGTGATGCGCAAGCAAATCCTCGCCATCGCAAAAAAGAATTCCGAATTGGAAGTGGTGGAAGAAGCTATTTCGCCTTTCGATCTTCAAAAAGCCGACGAATTGTTCATCACGAACGTCATTACGGGAATCCAACCCGTTACGAAATACCGCAAGAAGTCTTACGTGACGACGGTTGCCGAAGATTTACTCGTGAAATTGAACGCCCAGGTCAGGCTTTCTTAATTGAGCATCGGATTTTCGGGTGCGTTGGACCAAAGCATGTAGTCGCCGCCTAACTCCAGGATTTTTTCCTTCCAGAAATCGTTTGTCGATTTGCCGATGATTTTGTTTTTGTAGACGTTTTCGGCCAAAATCCATGAATTGGACTGCATCTCGTCTTCGAGTTGCTGTGCGGCCCAACCCGTATATCCCAAAAAGAAACGGATATTCTCCTTTTTGACCTTGCCTTCGTTTATGAGTTTCTTGGTCAGGTCGAAATCACCACCCCAATAAATGCCGTTCGAAATCTCTATGCTTTCGGGAATCAGTTCCGGGATGTTGTGGATGAAATACAAGTTGTCCTGTTCGACCGGTCCGCCGTTGTAAATCTTGAAATTGGCTTCTATATCGGGTACGAGATCGCTGACGGTATATTTGAGCGGTTTATTCAAAATAAAGCCCACCGAACCGTCTACATTGTGGTCTGCTAACAGGATGACCGAGCGGTTGAATGAAATGTCACCTAAGATTGAGGGTTCAGCTATCAGCAAAAGCCCTTTGTTGAGTTTTTCTGAAATCATATTACCGCGTTTTTGCTTTAAATTTAACAAAAAAACTTTTGAACGCCTAAAAAACCTAATGAAGTTGCAAAAAAAAAAGTCTTTCCGTAGAAAGACCTTTTCTTAAATCAGTATGTTTTAGCTTCTTAGTTTACGCCACCTTCCAATTCAGCACCAGCTTTGAACTTCACAACGTTTTTAGCAGCGATTTTGATTGTCTTACCAGTTTGTGGGTTACGTCCTTCACGTGCAGCTCTTTTAGATACTGACCAAGATCCGAAACCAACAAGAGATACGCGTCCTCCTTTTTTAAGAGTGCCTCCAACGTTGTTCAAAAATGATTCTAGTGCTGATTTTGCAGCTGCTTTTGAAATTCCTGCATCAGCAGCAATAGCATCGATTAATTCTGATTTGTTCATGATAATAGTTATTAATTGATTGGTTAAACATTTAGTTCTTTGAAACAAATTTAAAAGGAATTCCTTACCACGCAAGACTTGGCGCGTGTTTTTGACCGATTTGTTGATAACTTAAATGTTTTGTGGAAAAAGCCGCTTGCAAAAGTCAAAATTTCCGCCATCCCAATAACGACGAGGGTTAAGACGCGATTGCCGATTCAGAAAACGAAACCCCATTCAAAAGCTCCTGGGTTGTCATTTTTTTCTTACCCGGAAATTGCAATGAGTTGATTTTTATGAAGCCGTCCTTAACCGCTATTTTCAGTTCCTTTTTACCTGAAACGATTGTTCCTGCAGCGTGGTCGTGATCTTGTTTTTCGACCGATGCATCGTAGATTTTCACGTTCCATTCCTGGCCGTTGTCCTTGAACCAGCACCAAGCGGCAGGATAAGGCGAAAGCCCGCGAATCAGGTCGTGGATTTCCTTTGCCGATTTCGTCCAGTCGATCTTGCAGTTGTCGCGGTCGAGTTTATAGGCCGTTTTAAGCGCTGCGGAATCCGACTGGATCGTGGTCGTTGCATTTCCTGAAGCGATTTTTTCCAACGTCTCGACTACGGCTTCGCTTCCGATAGCCATCAACCGGTCGTGCAATTCACCAGCCGTTTCATTTTCGCCGATTCCTATTTCCTTGCTCAAAATCATCGCGCCCGTATCGATTTTCTCGTCGATGAAAAAAGTCGTCACGCCCGTTTTGGTTTCGCCGTTTATGATCGCCCAATTGATCGGCGCCGCACCGCGATATTGCGGAAGCAACGACGCGTGCAGATTGAACGTCCCGAATTCGGGCATCGCCCAAACCGCTTTGGGCAACATGCGGAAGGCGACGACGACCTGAAGGTTCGCATTTAAAGCTTTAAGTTCCGACAAGAAATCTTCGTCCTTCAGATTTGGTGGCTGAAGCAATGTCAACCCTTTTTCAAGCGCGTATTCCTTAACTGCGGAATATTTGATTTTCTGTCCGCGGCCCGCAGGTTTGTCGGCTGCCGTTATGACGCCGACGACCTCGTGGCCCGATTTGATTATGCTGTCGAGAATGCCCACGGCAAATTCGGGCGTTCCCATAAAAACGATTCGTAGTTTGTTCATTTTTTGGATAAAGTGTATTTGTTGTTCGGACGGATCGTGATATAACCTGACTCGAGCATTTCCTGAAGCGCAAAGATAACGTCATTCGACGGTTCGCGCGTGAGGTTTTCGAGTTCTCGCGAGTTCAGGTCTTCCGAAGAAAGCAGCATTTTGATTTTCTCGGAGACCGAAATGTCTTCCGACGCTTTTTTCTGTTTCGAAATGCAGTACGAGCAAATTCCGCAATCGTCGGTCTTTTCGCCGAAGTACGCCATCAATTGCACGCTTTTGCAACGGGAATTGTCTGAAACGTACGCGATCACGGCCTCGAGCTGTTCGTGCTTCGACCGGTTTTGCGCTTCGAGGTATTTAGACACGCGGTTTATCGTGCGTTCGTCCTCGCGCACTTCGTTGAAAACCAAAGTCGCGTCGTTATTGCGCGCCTGATAATCGATTACCTGTCGTTCTTTGAGTTTGAGAAGCAATGCATATACTTCGGATTCATGTCGCCCCGATTTTTTGGCGATTACCGATATGTTCAACGATGCGGGCACGTCGTAAATTCCGGGATAGCCGCGTAAAATTGCCAACAAAATATCCTCGTCCTGCGGATTCAGGCTCATATATCGGATCACTTCTTTGGATTCGATGATGAATTGGGCCGTGATTTTTTCGGAAAACTCCTGGGACAACGTCAAGACGCCCTGTCTGTCGAGAAACAGTAACGCATTGAAAACCTTGATTACCGGGAATTGGTATTGGGCGCAAAAATGGTTGAGGTTGAACGCGAATTCCGACTCGATGCCTTCACCGTAAGCGATCTGGAAATAATTGCAAAGCTTCACATATACTTTGGTCAGGAATTCCTTGTCGGGCAAAACCGATAGGAATTGGCTTTCGGCCATCGCTGTATCGCTTGGCGCGGTGAGCAAAACGGCAAACGCTTTTTCACCGTTTCTTCCGGCGCGTCCGGCTTCCTGATAATAATTCTCGAGGTTTTCGGGCAATTGTATATGGATGACCGTCTTCACGTCGGGCTTGTCGATGCCCATTCCGAACGCATTCGTCGCGACCATGACCTGGGCCGAATCGTTCATCCACGTATTCATGTTCTTTTCCTTGTCTTTCGGATGCAAGCCGCCGTGATAGAACGTCGCTGTAAAACCCAGGGTTTTGAGCTGTTCCGAAACTTCGACGCACGATTTCCGGTTGCGCACATATACGATCGATGGCTGCGGATATTTCTTGAGGATTTGCGAAGCGCGATACAATTTGTCCTCGGTGGAATACGTCATGTAGCCCAAATTTTCACGAACGAACGACTTACGGAAAACATTAGGCGAATCGAGTTTCAATTGGGTTATGACGTCGGTTTGCACGCGATCGGTAGCCGAAGCCGTCAACGCGAGAAAAGGTATTTTAGGAAAATGCGGCTTGAGCTCCGAAATCTTGAGATAGGCCGGACGGAAATCGTGTCCCCATTGAGAAACGCAATGCGCCTCGTCTATCGCAATTAAATTTACCGGAAGCGCTTTGATGCGGTCCACGATCCATTCCGATTGCAGTCTTTCGGGCGACACGTACAGGAATTTGTAGTTCCCGAATCGGCAGTTGTCGAGCAGGTCCGAAATATCGTCCTGACTCAATCCGCCTGTTAACGCAATGGCTTTAATGTCGCGTTTCTGCAAATTGTTCACCTGATCTTTCATCAGCGCGATCAAAGGCGAAACGACTACGCAGATGCCGTCTTTCATCATGCCCGGAACCTGGAAGCAGATCGATTTTCCGCCTCCGGTCGGCAGCAACGCAAACGTATCTTTCCCGTCGAGAACCGACGTGATGATTTCGTCCTGGATTTCCCGGAACGCATCGTGTTGCCAATATTTTCGCAGCGTCTCAAGCGCGGTCATGCCAAAAACGAATATGGATTAGTGCTATGAAATTACGGATTTTCGACGAGCCGACGGTACAGAAAATCTGTACAAAACCTTAAAATCAAAGGCGTTCGAGCATGAACGAAATACGGTTTTCGACAGTTTCTTTGGGTACTTCGATAAGGTCGTACCCGTATTTTGAATACGTTTCCACCAAATGTTGGTGTATCAGCTTGGCCTGGTCGTAATTCTCGTATCGCTCGTTGTCGCTTTCGTAAATCTCTTCCCAGGGCGGAAGCAGGAAAATCTTGTGGTATTTGTGCTCGTGGCATGCCTCGTCGAACGAAGCCGGATATGCGTCGCCTATGTAATGCATGTACGCCAAAACATCGGGAATGCCGCGGTCTATGAACACTATCGGATGGGGTTCATCGTGCGCATCGCGAAACTGTTTTTTGCGTCCTTCGAGCAGAAGTTCGCTGAAAAGCAACGGTTTTTCAAGAAACAACTGTTCGATGCCGTTTTGTTTGGCTTCGAGCGTAACCTGGCGCGAAATCTCGGGATAGCAGCAATGACCCATTTGCAAAAGGCGATCGATGATGGTGGTCTTCCCAGAACCCGGCCCGCCGATGATGACGACAATTTGTTTCATAGGGCGCGAATATAGGTATAAGTTGACGATTGTGAAAAGTGAATGGTGAAAAGTGAATGGTGAATAGTGAAATGTAAAATGTAAAATGTAAAATGTAAAATGTGAGATGTGGGAGGTTATTGGGTCGGATTGGGAGTTGGTTCCAGAACAGGTTTCGTAGAAATAAATCGGGAGCTCGTATAAATTTCGGATGTGCAAAAGCTGTTTTTCTTAAAATTGCGTCGTAAATTTCGGGAAACCAATTGTTTAGGTTTGGTTGTCTCGAAAAAAATCAATTCAATAATTTAAAATCAATCAATCATGAATGCGAACAAAGCATTATGGGAAAAAGGCGATTTTACCCAGCTTGCGGCCACAATGCGCGAAAGCGGCGAAGCCCTCGTAAATGAAATCGGCGTGAAAAAAGGAATGGACGTACTCGATCTGGGATGCGGAGACGGTACGACCGCGCTTCCCGAAGCCAGGCTGGGAGCGAACGTACGTGGAATCGATATCGCTTCAAATTTGGTGGAAGCCGGAAATCTGCGCGCGCAAAACGAAGGACTCAGCAACGTGACGTTCGAAGAAGGCGACGCGTGCGATTTAGAGAACGTAAACGACGACAGTTTCGATTTGACCGTGAGTATTTTCGGGGCCATGTTTGCCCCAAAACCGTTCGAAGTCGCCAAAGAAATGGTACGGGTAACGCGCCCCGGCGGACGGATCGTGATGGGCAACTGGATTCCGGGCGATCCGACTTTGGTGGCGCAAATCCTCAAAATCAGCTCGGCTTATACACCGCCACCGCCAGAAGGTTTCGTTAGCCCGATGCTTTGGGGCGTCGAAGAACAGGTGATTGAAAGGTTCGCACAGGCCGGAATTCCTAAAGAGAACATTTCGTGCGAACGCAGCACCTTTATGTTCAGGACAGATGTTTCGCCAGTGCGATACGTCGAGAAATTCAGGGATTATTACGGCCCGACGATGAACGCTTTCGAAGCGGCGCGCAACATCGGTAAGGAAATGCAACTGCAATCGGAACTCGAGGCCTTGCTCACTTCGCAAAACCAAAGCGGAGATGCGAACAAGACCGTGATTCCGGCTACTTTTCTCAAGGTGACGGTTCAGTGCTGATGGGATAAATCGTTTGTCATTCCGACGAAGGAGGAATCTAATCCAACGAAAAGATTCCTGCTTCGTCGGAATGACATTTTAATGGTGAATATCGAATTTTGAAGCGAACATCTACATCACTTCAATTATTAACGTTTAATTGTCAACTATTAAACTAATTGTCAATTGTCCATTGTCAATTGTCCATTATATTTGCCTTTTATTTGATTGCAATGGACCAAAAAAGCGAAGAGTTTTACGATAGGCTGCGTGACGAACTCAACAACACGACCGAGAAATGGCCTACCGAATACCTGTATAAATTCATCGTTCCTACAAGCCGCGACAAAATCGAAGCCGTCGAGACCGCGTTCAACGGAATGGGTGCGGTGATAGAAACGACCAAATCGAAAACCGGCAAATACACGAGTTTATCAGTAAACGTCGTCATGCCCGATGCGCAGAGCATCATCGACCAATACCTCAAAGTTTCCACGATAGACGGAATCGTCTCCCTGTAATATGAAATACGAAAGAGAAAAAGCCAGCGATGTCGTACACCATTTGGAGTACAATGCCGAGCGCACGCCGCTGATCATACCCGAATACGGGCGTCACCTGCAAAAGCTGATCGACCAGGCAACGGCTATCGAAGACCGCAATGAGCGCAATAAGGCCGCGAAATATATCATCCAGGTCATGGGAAGCCTGAACCCGCATTTGCGCGACGTACCCGATTTCCAGCACAAGCTTTGGGATCAATTGTTCATCATGAGCGACTTCAGGATAGAGGTCGATTCGCCTTATCCGATTCCTACGCGGGAAGTGTTGCAGTTGCGTCCCGATCCGCTCGCCTATCCGCAGAATTTCCCGAAATATCGTTTCTACGGAAACAACATCCAATACATGATCAATGTCGCGATGGGTTGGGAAGACAGCGAACTCAAGGACGCGCTTATCAAAGTGGTTGCGAACCACATGAAAAAATCGTATTTGAGCTGGAACAAGGATACGGTGACCGATGCGGTGATTTTCGAACACTTATACGAAATGTCGGGCGGTGCGCTCAATTTGATGGAAAGTTCGGAAGAGTTGCTGGGCACGACCGAAATCATGCGTACCAACAAAAAGACGTCGAACAAGTCGATGCAGCCGCAAAACCAACAGAACCAGCATCAGAACAAGAATAAAAATCAGAATAACAAGAAGCAGTTCAAGAAGAAGAACTAGTTTTTAGACTGAAGATGATAGACGGATAGATAATAGAACCTATTCTGAAAATTGAAAGTCTATTCCATAATCGAAATTGGGTTGTCGTATTCATATCGACCATTATATTTAATGAAATTAATATTGAAATAAAATGATTTGATAGATTGGTGAAAAGGCTTTCGTTGTGACCAGAGATTTTCCCTAGTCTCGAACGTGTCTATCATCTATCCGTCCATCATCTTTTATCTCAAAAAAATAAACCTCGAAACCAAAAACTAAGAAATGAGCATTTTTAAGATAGAAGGCGGCATCCGCTTAAAAGGAGACGTGACTCCGCAAGGGGCGAAAAACGAGGCGTTGCAGATTTTGTGCGCGGTTTTGCTCACGCCCGAGAAAGTCACGATTAACAACATCCCGGACATTATCGACGTGAACAAATTGATTACGTTGCTCGGCAATTTGGGCGTAAAAATCCAGAGAAACGGCAAAGGATCGATCACGTTCCAGTCCGATGAGGTAAATGTCGGCTATCTTGAAACCGACGCGTTCCGCAAAGAAGGCGGTTCTCTGCGAGGATCGATCATGATCGTCGGCCCGCTTTTGGCGCGTTACGGACGCGGTTATATCCCAAAACCCGGAGGCGACAAGATCGGACGCCGTCGTTTGGATACGCACTTTGAAGGTTTCATCAACCTGGGCGCGAAATTCCGTTACAACCGCGAAGACCATTTCTACGGCGTCGAAAAGACAGAGGAAGGTCTCGTCGGGACCGATATGCTTTTGGACGAAGCATCTGTAACCGGAACCGCGAACATCGTCATGGCCGCCGTTTTGGCAAAAGGTACGACGACGATTTACAACGCCGCTTGCGAACCGTATCTGCAACAGCTTTGCAAAATGCTCAATTCGATGGGCGCGAAAATTTCGGGCGTAGGTTCGAACTTATTGACGATCGAAGGTGTCGAAAGCCTTGGCGGATGCGAGCACAGAATCCTTCCCGACATGATCGAGATCGGTTCGTGGATCGGATTGGCCGCAATGACGCGTTCCGAAATCACGATCAAGGACGTAAGCTGGGAAAACCTTGGCGTCATCCCGAACGTATTCCGCAAACTTGGCATCACCATAGAGAGAAGAGGCGATGATATTTTCATCCCGACCCACGAGTCATACGAAGTAAAGACCGATATCGACGGTTCGATCCTTACGATTGCCGACGCGCCATGGCCTGGTTTCACGCCAGACTTGCTCAGCATCGTACTGGTTGTCGCAACTCAGGCGAAAGGCGATGTTTTAATCCACCAGAAAATGTTCGAAAGCCGTTTGTTCTTCGTCGATAAACTGATCGATATGGGCGCGAAAATCATCCTTTGCGATCCGCACCGCGCCGTCGTGATCGGACACGATTTCAAATCGATTTTGAAAGCGACCACGATGTCATCTCCTGATATCCGCGCCGGAATCTCGTTGCTCATTGCGGCTTTGTCTGCAAAAGGAACTTCGACCATACAGAATATCGAACAGATCGACCGCGGCTATGAGCGTATCGATGAACGTTTGAGAGCTTTGGGGGCGAATATTGTCCGTGTTTAGTCAAAATCCGATACACATCAAATAAAAAAATCCGGAGGTTTCGCTTCCGGATTTTTTATTTCGTGTAATTGGCATTGACAAAAAAGCCACCACCACCCACCCGTAAATTTATCGGAAACCCAAATTGCCTCCGTACAGAAATTCTGTATCAAATCTTAAATCTTCAATCAATCCTATTACCCAAATCCATCCAAGCCCTTCTCTACAATATCCTTCAACTTCACTTTTCCAATTTGTTCAGTTCCAAATAAAAATCGTGATACACGTTTTCCACCGAATCGTAGCCGTGCAAATATGTTTTCCCAAGCTCCGACCTGAACACCATTTTAGCGCTTGTTTGAGGAACGGAATTCCTAAAAGAAAGGAGTATGGAATCGCCTTTATGGACGAACGTACCTTCATATTCTTTCGGTTCGAGGAACATCGCGGGCGAATATTCAAAAGTGCCGTCTTTTCTTAAGACAATCCAAGCCGTCGAGACCGTATGTTCACATTTCCCTTCGAGTATGCGTTCTGCTTTCATGGCTTCCAAAATGCGTTCAATCGGAGAAAAAATTACGATACAGATCGCCAAAATCCCAATCAGTGAAGGAAATACGGTATTAAAGCTTCTGTCGTTCAGGGCGCGAAGCAATCCGACAACTATAAAAACGGCCAAAACCGATCCGCAAACAATTCCAAGGCCTAAAACCCATACGCCCGCGAGTCCGTGAATTCTCATCGTTGAGTAACGACAAACTATGGTCATCGCCGAAAACAAAACGACATAAAGCCACAAACGCTTTCTTTTCGAGTTTGTTTTTGATTTTTCGGCCGTCAAAATAAGTGCAGTGTCAATTTCCGTTTTACATCTGCGTACTCACCGACCAATAATTGCCCGCAAAATCCAAAAAAGCACCGCGTTTGTCGGGATCGCCATTTTTATTTGTCGGCGCTTCGAGCGCTTGGCAGTCGTTGTCGAGCGCTTTTTGGTACGTCGCCATCACGTCGGGAACGTACACGTGCAGCATCACGGTTTCTGCCGGATAATCGTCGGTAGCGTCCGAAACCATGATCACGGTATCGTCGATCCTGATTTCGAGGTGCATGATAGAACCGTCCTCGCGTTCGAATTTTCGCAATTCGGTCGCATCGAACACCGCTTTGAGCAAATCCGAGAATTGTTGCGCGCCGTCGACCATGATGTAAGGCGAAAGCGAATTGTAGTTGGTTGGTTTGAATGCCATATTTTGATTTTTTAGATAATAGATGATAGACTAATAGATGAAAGACAAAAAAAATGAGACAGGATTGTCAATCGTCAAATTTATTCAAGACGAGTTTTTATAAACTAATCTGTCTATTATCTATCCGTCTATCATCTATTGTCTTACTCGAAAAGATTTAGGAATTTGAGCCCGAAGACGAAGCCGTCGGTCACGAATCCGTGTTGATATGCCCTAAAGTAGTCAATTCTGATGAGTCGGAATTTACCGACGCCCAAATTGTCCAACCCGACCGAAAACTCGTGATAGGGGTTTCTTTCAGGTACACAAAGGTTGTGATAACCCAAAACCAAAGTAGAGCGCAGTTTGTTGAGCAACGGGATTTTGTTCATGATGTAGCCCTTGTCGTTGTGTTCGGCGTGGATTTCGAGATACGAATCGTTCGTACTTTGCTCGTAATACGGCAACAGGTTGAATCCGTACAGATAGCGGTCGTTTTTGCCGATATGCGTCTGATTGCCGTTGAAATGCTTGTAATCGACAACAGAAATATCATCGGCATTGAAGAATTTTCCCGCTTTGACGATCGTTTCGAAACTTCCTTTGTTGCCAAGCGTTCGTTCATATCTCAAATTTCCAGAAATGTGGTCGAAACTGTATCGGTTTTCATTGCCGAATCCTTTTTCCCAACCCAGATTTATGGTCGGATACAAATCGTTGCCGATCTTGACTTTTCCGTCGGGACGCGTCCAGTATTCCTGGGCGAACACGATCTTGGCGTACAATCCGGTTTTAAAAACATTGTGTTTGACGATTGCCGGAGTCACGAAATCGTCAGGCGCAAGCGGATTGTTCGACGTATAGCCGGGATTGTCCGGAAACACGGTATAATCGGTGTTGTTCCAAAGCGGTTTCCGTTCAGAATAATCGAGCATTCCCGTGAGTACGATACCGTTTACGACTTCCATCGAATACGTGGCGTTCGCAAAATTCCGCTCGTACAATTTCATGTAATTGTCGTTGAAAAACATTGTACTGATCGAATTCACGACCGGCCCGATCGGGTTCGAAGCGTTGAATTGAGCCGCCATGCTTCCGCCCGAAACACGGATCGCCGCATCGTTCGTGCGGTTGAAAAGGTGTGAGAAGCTGAAAGTCGAACGCAGTTTTTGTTCGGCCAATCCATACGTGAAATTCACGCCGGCCGAGGTGAACGTACGTTTTTCTTCACGGTTTTTGAGCCAATTCAAACCCGTCTTGAAGGTGTAACCTTGGACCGTGTTGAAGCTGAAACCTTTGGCGATGCCGTCGTACGACAATTGCCATTCGCGATACGAATTTTTGAACGTATAACCTGTAATCGGGCTCATAAAGCCGAATTTGTTCGATTTGGCGTCGATGGAATCAAGATAAGCGCGCGATTTTTTCTTCGTCTGAAGGATATCCTTTTTGATGTAGTCGTTGGTTTCTTCTACCGTAAGCGGAATCGGGCGGATCGTCTCCCAAAATTTATCGTCTTTTTTGTTCGCGCCTTCGACTACTGTGAGCACTTCCCTGGAAAACGTGTTTTTCTCGAACTTTTCCTGGAATTCGAAATTGTTGAACACATACGTGAATCTCCCGTCTACGTTTATGCCAAGCAAACCGGCTTTCAAATCGATCGTCTGGGCGGTTTTGACCCAAAGATTGTTCTGCACGTTGAACGTGAAGGTCTGTTTCAGCGTAAGCAGGTTGATCGCCGGATTCTGCATGCTTTGCCCGGTAATGTCGAGGTCGCACGCATACACGGCGAAACTGTCGTCCACGATATAAATATAGCCCGACGTCACCGGTTCGAGAGCGCGTTTGGGCGTGACCTTGATTTTGTTGATGAGGTGGTTGTTCTCGTCGGTAAACGTCGCTTCGAGATGGAATTTGTAGTAATTGAACGCTTCGGTCGAAATAGGAGAGACGATGTTCACATAAAACGGCATGTTGTTGTCGTACACATCGAAGTTGGCCGATGCCGCATTGTTGAAGCTGAAACCGTTGTCGTTGCCGCTCACTTTCGAGGCGATGATGGTTTCTTTGAGCTTATCGGGTTTTTGGTATACGACTTTGGAAACCGTTTCCGACAGGTATAAAATCCCGCTTCTGGTCGAATCGAGCACTTCGTCGAACATGTCGAGTTTTTGTCCGAGCACGGATTTGGGTGCGTCCTTTATGCGGAAAATCCCACGCGAGTAGAAATCGGCTTTATAACGCGATGTCTTTTCTGAATTCGCTTTTTTATTGGCAATCGCGCTGCGCATTATACGATCGGCCGGATTGTCTTTCGGGTTGATGATCACTTCCTGGAGCGCGAAACTTTCCTCTGGCATCGACACGTCCAATTGGTACGGAAGCGTTTCCACATTGATTTCACGTCTTTGCGTCTTGAATCCGAGGAATTGGAAAAGCACGCTGTACCTGCCCGGTTTTTTGATGTTTAGGTCGTATTTTCCCTGGTCGTTCGACGTCGTACTCATATAGGTATTTTCGACATAAATATTGACCAAGGGCAAGGTCGCGCCTTTGTCATCGGTAACGGTGCCGCGAATTTGGGAGAATGCCGATACGGAAAAAAGCATCAGCAAAAGCGTAAAGTAATTCTTCATGAACATCTTCGGTTAAGACAAGAACGATTGGATAGCGAGTTCGTAACTCTGCAGCCCGAAACCGAGCACGACGCCTTTCGCATGGGCCGAAATAAACGATTGATGTCGGAATTCCTCACGCGCGAACGTATTCGATATGTGCACTTCGACGACCGCAGTCGAAATCGCTTTGACGGCGTCGCCAATTCCGATAGAAGTATGCGTGTAAGCCGCCGCATTGAGGACGATGCCGTCGTATGAAAATCCGGTTTCCTGCAATTTCGAAATGATTTCGCCTTCTATATTGCTTTGGAAATAGTCGAGTTCGATCGCGTCGAATTTCGATTTGAGGATGTCGAAATAGTCCTCGAACGTATGCTGGCCGTAAATTTCGGGTTCGCGTTTTCCCAAAAGATTGAGGTTCGGACCGTTGATGATGATGATTTTCATGTGAGGTTTTTAGTAAAAGTAGCAAAGTTGCCAAAAATAAAGCCATCCTCGTCAAGAAGATGGCTTCAAACAGGGTTATTTAGGATCTCTCAGAACATATAGCCGAGCGATAGTTGGAATACGGCGTTTTTCACTTCGGCATCTTTCGAGGCTTCGGTCAAGCCGATGGTATAGCGTCCGGACACGAAAAGTCCTTGGGTGATGTTGAGTGTCACGCCGCCGGCCGCCGCAAAATCGAACGATTCGGTATCGGCATCGCCCGCGACTTCGTCGAATACGACTTCGGCATCGTCTACAAGGAAAGAAAATTGTGGGCCGACATCGATACTCAATTTATCGGTCAACACGAAAAAACGCGCCATGACCGGCACCGAAATATAGTCGAGGTTAAAATCGCCTACGCCTTCCACATCGGCACCTTGAGAAGAGTACAATACTTCGGGCTGCAATGCGAAATTGTCGAAAGGTTTGATCTGGACGACGGCTCCCGCGTGGAAACTTGTACGCGATTTATAGTCGATTCCGTCGACACCGCCGCTGAAATTGGCAAAGTTAGGTCCGGCCTTTATACCGAAACGAAGGAATTGGGCTTGGGTGGCCATTACGCTTCCGAAAAGCATCAAAGCCAGAAAAATTCGAGTCTTCATAATGGGTCATTTAGGTTTATGTAAAAGTAGAAACGCCGGTCGGCACGTATTTTATATGAGTTTTGTTAAAACTTATACAGTTTAACGAAGAATTTAAGTTGTAAACAGCAAATGTTAATATTGTTAATAACCTTGTTGATAAGTGCGGGACGAAGCCACCATTCTCAGAAAAACCTGTGATAATTTTGTTTCACTAACTTAAAACAAAACAAAAAATGAAAAAAGTATTGCTTTCAGTTGCGGCGCTTTTCGCTTTCGGAATCGCTTCTGCACAAGACAAAGAGACTACCGGAGGAAAAGGTTTTTCTAACGGAGATGTCTTCATGACAGGCGCTATCGGTATTTCTAGCGAGAAGCAAGATGAGGTTAAATCTACATCTTTCGAAATCGCTCCTTCTGCCGGAATGTTCGTATCAGACAACATCGCAGTTGGTTTGCGTCTTGGTTTCCAGAGCACGAAAAATGAAGCTCCGGCTACAGAAGATGAGAAAATCACTTCGTTCATGGTAGGTGCGTTTGGACGTTACTACACGACTCCAAAGAATGACTTTTCGTTCTTCGCTGAATTGGGTGCTTATTACATGACCAACAAGGTTGAGCAAGATCCGGCGCCTGAGTTCAAAACTAACACTTTTGGTATCGCATTGACTCCAAACATCAGCTATTTCGTGTCTGAGCACTTCGCTCTTGAGGCTGGATTCGGAGCATTGAGCTACACAAACGAAAAGCCGGATGTTGACGACGCAGAAGCTAAAAACACTTTCAAGCTAGGTCTTGATCTTACACAAATCAACTTCGGTTTGACGTATAAATTTTAAGTAGTTGAGTTTGAAATTTGGAAAGCCTCCCATCGCGGAGGCTTTTTTATTAACAGCTGTTCATAGCGTGTTCATAAAGTTGTTGACAAGTGCATTTTTGCGCGAAAGGTCAGCGTTTATGCCCGTTCTAACTTTGCAGTATTAACTTAAAACAGAACAGAAATGAAAAAAATGCTCTTTTGCGCCTGCGCGTTCCTGGCTTTCGGATTCGCCAGCGCACAGTCTGAACAGTTAAAATTTGGAGTTAAAGCTGGTTTGAACGTAAGCAACTGGACCGGCGATGCAGATACCGACAGCAAAATTGGCGGATACATCGGCGGTTTGGTCGATTTGCCGATTGCAGGAAACTTCCACTTGCAGCCCGAACTTCTTTTCCAAAGTGAAGGAGCCGAAGATTTAGAGCTTATCTATGCCCGTATTCCCGTGATGGCGAAATACTATATCATCCAAAACCTAGCTTTGGAAGCCGGGCCTGTATTCGGCGCCAAATTAGGCGGCGATAGTTTTGCCGACGACAATACGAAATCTATCGACGTGCAACTTGCTGGCGGCGCAGCATATGAATTTTCTTTCGGACTATTCGTAGATGCTCGTTTCAACGCAGGTCTTGTCAACATCAACGAGAACGACGGAGAAGACTTCGGTACGGCCGTATTCCAGGTCGGAGCCGGATATCGCTTCTGATACAATTGGTTAAATTGCAAAAAAGCCTCTATTTTCAGGAGGCTTTTTGCGTCTTTGGTGTTTTGTGTTCTGTTAGAATTTGTACCCGATACCGATCTGGAAGACTTGGTTTCTCGTATCGGCATCTTCCACTACGTCGGTGAATCCGTAGGTGTAACGGCCTGTGGCGAAAAGCCCCATTTCGGTCTGGAAAGTCAGGCCTCCGGCGACTGCAAAGTCAAAGCTTTCCGCATTTTCAAGCTCGTCCGATTCTTCACCGTCGACTTCTACCTTTTCGTTCACCTTAAATCCGAACTGCGGACCTGCTTCGATACTCAAACCTTTCGTGATATAGACTTTTGCAAGTACCGGAACGTTGATGTAGTCCAGTTTGTAAACGGCTTCGTCAGCCCCGAAAAGCACAGGATTCTTAGCTTTGAATCCTTGTCCTGAGTAAAGGACCTCTGCTTGTAGCGAAAAGATATCGGCCAAAGGCAATTCCCCGACCACACCTACGTGGAAATTTGTTCTGGAGCTTGTGTCTCCTATATCATCCCCGATGACGTTCGAGAAGTTGACACCACCTTTTACACCGAAACTTGGCGATCGGTCGGTCTTATTATCAGCTTCATTCTGCGCGTAAATCGCCGAAGCTCCAAAAAATAGAAGTCCTGTTACTAAGATTTTCAATGATTTCATGACTGTTGTGTTTAATGGGTTATTTGATTCCAAAATTAGATTCTTGAGTTTTGCACGAGGCTTAAGGAATTCTTAATTCACGTTTTTTTAACGGCGTAAAATCTGCTAAATAATGATAATTATGCAACAAAAAATTATAATGTGTAATTATATTTTACCAATATGGAAATTCTGTAAGTAAATATTGAATTAATGATAATCGTGTGAATTTGCTGTCAGCATTGTTTTGGCATTGCTTTAGATTTTGTTTATTTGGGTATGGACAGTTGGAAATCGTACATAAAGAATTATCAATCGTACCTCAAGATAGAGCGCGGACTTTCGGCGAATACAATCGCGAATTACACGTTCGACATAGAACGGTTGTGCGGCTATTTGTCTGTAAACGCAATTGAGGTAAGTCCGATAAAAATTTCCGACGAAACCGTACAGCAGTTCATTTATGACGTTTCCAAACAAGTCAATCCGAGATCGCAGGCGCGCATCATTTCTGGGCTCAAGAGCTTTTTTTCGTACCTGATTTTCGAGGATTACCGAAATACGAGCCCGATGGAGTTGCTCGAAACGCCCAAAATAGGACGCAAACTTCCCGATACGTTGTCGCTTTCCGATATCGATAGGTTGATTGCGGCTATAGATTTGAGTAGGATGGATGTAGCAAGCGGCCTCAAAATAGGCGAGCGCGACCGAACGATGCTTGAAACGCTTTACGGCTGCGGATTGCGCGTTTCGGAACTCGTGACGCTCAAGATGTCGGATCTTTTCTTCGACGAAGGTTTCGTCCGCGTCACGGGTAAAGGAAACAAGCAACGTTTCGTACCGATTGGCCACGTCACCCAAAAGTATCTTGAGATTTATATCGGTTCCGTCCGCAACCAATTATCGGTGCAAAAAGGCCATGAGGATACGATTTTCCTCAACCGCCGCGGCAAAGGTATGACGCGTGCTATGGTTTTTACGATCATCAAGGATTTGGCCGAAAAAATCAAACTCGGAAAAAAAATCAGTCCGCACACGTTCCGGCATTCATTTGCGACGCATTTGCTTGAAAACGGCGCCGATTTGCGTTCGATACAATTGATGTTAGGGCATGAATCGATTACGACGACGGAAATTTACGTGCATCTCGATCGCAAGCATCTGACGCAGGTGATGAACAAATTCCATCCGCGCAAGTAAATAGTTAGCCACGAATGACACGAATTTCACTAATAAAATCATTTGTGTGATTCACGTTATTCGTGGCCGAAAAAAATCCCAACCTTGAAAGATTGGGATTAGGAATTTTATTTTTGGAATTTCTCCCGGATTATTTTGCGATGTTCACCGCTCTCGTTTCGCGTATCACCGTAATCTTTACTTGACCCGGATACGTCATCTCGGTCTGGATTTTCTGTGAAATCTCGAACGATAGGGTAGCGGCCATTTCATCTGAAACTTTCTCGCTCTCCACGATCACACGCAATTCACGACCCGCCTGGATCGCATACGCGTTCTTCACACCGTGGAATCCGAACGCGATTTCCTCGAGGTCTTTCAGACGTTGGATGTACGAATCCAAAACCTGACGTCGCGCTCCGGGACGTGCTCCCGAAATCGCATCGCAAACCTGGACGATAGGCGACAAAAGTGACTTCATCTCGATTTCGTCGTGGTGAGCACCGATCGCATTGCACACTTCTTCTTTCTCTCCGTATTTCTCGGCCCATTGCATACCGAGCAAAGCGTGCGGAAGGTCGCTTTCGGTATCAGGCACTTTTCCGATATCGTGCAAAAGTCCGGCACGTTTGGCGAGTTTCACGTTCAAACCGAGTTCGGCTGCCATGATTCCGCAAAGTTTCGATACTTCACGAGAGTGCTGCAAAAGGTTTTGTCCGTAAGACGAACGGTATTTCATACGTCCGACGATCTTGATCAATTCAGGATGCAAACCGTGGATTCCCAGGTCGATTACGGTACGTTTACCGACTTCTGCGATTTCTTCTTCGATCTGTTTGGTTGTTTTGGCGACGACTTCTTCGATACGTGCCGGGTGGATACGACCGTCGGTTACGAGTTTGTGCAATGACAAACGCGCGATTTCACGGCGAACCGGGTCGAAGCACGAAAGGATGATTGCTTCCGGCGTGTCGTCTACGATGATTTCAACTCCGGTGGCGGCTTCAATCGCACGGATGTTACGTCCTTCACGACCGATGATGCGGCCTTTCACGTCGTCCGACTCGATGTTGAACACCGAAACGCAGTTTTCTACCGCTTCTTCAGTTCCGACGCGTTGGATCGTATTGATGATGATTTTTTTGGCTTCTTGTTGAGCTGTCAATTTCGCCTCCTCAATCGTATCCTGGATGTGCGCCATCGCCTTTGTTTTGGCTTCGGCACGCAATCCTTCAACGAGTTGTTCGCGCGCTTCCTCTGCGGAAAGACCCGAAATCACCTCAAGCTGGTTGAGTTGGCTTTTGTGCATTTTCTCGACTTCCTGCGTCTTGCGGTCGAGCATTTCGAGTTTGGAGTTGTATTCGGCTGCTTTGGCTTCGTAATCGTCGTTTAGTTTCTTGGTTTTCGAAAGCTCGTTCGACACTTGCGATTCCTTGTCGCGGATGCGTTTTTCGGCTTCTGCGGTTTTCTTGTCGCGAGCCAAGATCACTTGTTCGTGCTCGGCTTTAAGCTCGATGAATTTCTCTTTGGCCTGAAGGATTTTGTCTTTCTTGATGTTTTCGGCTTCCTGCTGCGCGTCCTTCAATATGAGCGCGGCATCTTTTTTGGCCGTTCCCAACAGATTGGCGGCGCTTTTCTTCTCGAGCATCTTGGCGACCGCAAAGCCTCCTCCGATTCCTGCGACTGCCGCGATGATTATAAATAAAATGCTATCCATTTGGTGTTAAATTAAGTGTTAGCGGAGGCGGAATTTCGCTCCGTATTGCTGTTTTGGAGCCTCGATAAAAGGCATAAAAAAAGCCTACATTAGGCGCTTGCATAAACTCGTTATGACAAGATTTGGGTTAACCCGCGGTTCAAGGATCCGGGACAAGCCGGCGTGCTTTAGGAGCGGTGATTCACCCATTTGAATTGTTTAGTGTTGAGTTTATCAAATGGAAACTAATGTAGGCAGTATCGTTGTCTGTGTAAAAGAACGTGTGTATTATCTGTTGAGATATTCCGCAAGCATTTCATTCATGGCGCTCAGTCGCTGGATGGTTTCGGTTCCGTCTATGGCGTTGTCAAGCTGTTTTTGCTCTAGTTGCGATGCGAATTGCAATGCGCACATGGCCAAAACGTCCTGTTTATCGCGAACGGCGTAATTTTCTTCGAATTGCTTGATCATCTGCTCGATTTTCCGGCAGGCGCTTCTCAGGCCTTCCTCTTGCGACATGTTTACCGTCAACGGATAAACGCGGTCGGCTATCGAGAGTTTGATTTTCAGCTTTTCGTCCATAATCAATCCGCGAGCTGGGCGATACAGTAATCAATTTCCCGTATCAATGAATTTATCTTGAGCTTCGTATCTCTTTTGTTTTCGTCACTGCCAAGCAATGAATTGGCGATCCTGAGCGTTTCGTTGGCCGATTTGAGCCCGTCGATTTCCTTCGAATGGCTTTCCAGCGTTAGGGCCGTCCTTATTTTCTCTTCCCGAAATTCCTTGTTTTGCGCCTCGAGAGCGTCGATTTTTTGGAGCAGTTTTTGAATCCTGCCTTCGAGAGTGTCAATAATTCCTGCTATTTCACTCATGTGGAACCCTGTTCATTAGCTGAAACGCAAAGGTAGCATTTCACTTGAATTACCGAAATTTTTTTGTCGGAAAAAACGAGATTTACATCGATGTAACCCATAATAATTTGCGCGAAAGCCTGTTATATACAGAAAAAACACACCCGAGTTTGCAGCGGCTTTTTTATCTTAGCGGAAACCTTTACGCCATGAGATTTTTTCTACTCCTTTCGTTTTTGTATGCGCCTATCTATGCTCAGGACGTTTACCCAAAAGACTTTTTCCGTTCGCCTCTCGACATTCCTTTACAGCTGTCGGGCAACTTCGGCGAACTGCGATCGAACCACTTCCACGCGGGTTTCGATTTCCGCACCCAACAAAAAGAAGGCTTCAATGTGTATGCTTCTGGCGACGGTTACGTGTCGCGCATCAAGATTTCGCCTTACGGATACGGAAAAGCCATCTACATCGACCATCCGAACGGGTTCACGACGGTTTACGGCCACTTGAAAATGGGTTCGGCCGCGATTGAAAAATATATTCAGGAAAACCAGTACAAACAGGAATCGTTCGAAGTCGAATTGTTTCCGAAACCCGGCGAGATCTCGGTTTTAAAAGGAGACGTGATCGCGATTTCGGGAAACACGGGCGGTTCGGAAGGCCCGCATTTGCATTTCGAAATCCGCGACACCAAATCCGAAAAAATCATCAATCCGTTGTTTTTCGGTTTTGACAAGATCATCCTCGACAATAAAAAACCGGTTTTACAGACGCTTCTGGTTTATCCGATAGATGCGAATTCCGAAGTCAATACGGTCAAAACACCACTAATGGTCGATGTTCGCCTTATGGAAGACGGCACATATCTCGCCGAGAAGATCACCGCTTTCGGACGTGTCGGGTTCGGGATTTCGGCTTACGACCAATGCGATTATTCGCCCGGGAAAAATGGCGTGTACAAAGTGGAAAATTTCGTGAACGGACAACTTTCGTACGGTTACGAGTTCAATACGTTCGCGTTCGACGAGTCGCGTTACATCAATGCTTTGATCGATTATCCGAGATTCAGGAAAACGGGCCAACGCGTCCAACGGCTTTTTCGTAAGCAACCTACCGATTTCAGTTTGATCAAAACCGACGAAACCCAAGGCGCGATCCTGGTCGAACCCAACATGAACAAGATCTCGAGATTGGAGATTTCCGATTTTTACGGCAACAACATCGTCATCAATATCCCGATAGAATACGCGATGCCGACAGCTACGGCCGAGCCCGAAATCAAGCCGGCCGGATATTTGGTTTCGGCCATCAAGGACGCGAATCTTGAAAAAGGCAATTTTTCGGTGTTCATTCCGGCCAAGACGTTTTACGAAGACGTGTACATGAATTTCGATGTGGACGGCAACGTGATGACTTTCGGCAACGACGATATTCCGGTCCATACCAATTTTTCGGTATCGATAGAAGATAAAACGATTCCCGAAAGCGAACGCGAAAAGACATTCATCGCTTCCGTAAGCGGTTCGCGTCTTGTTTACAACTCGACCAAATACAAGAACGGAAAGTTCACGTGTTATACCAAAAACCTCGGCGGATTCAAGCTTGCCAAAGACAACGACGCTCCAAAAATCACGAGTCCGAAGAAAATAGAAGGCAAGACCATAAAAGACGGCAACCTCTCGTTCGTGATTTCGGACGCGCTTTCCGGAATCAAGGAATACAAAGGCTACTTGAACGGGCATTGGGTGCTTTTCGAGTACGATTACAAGTCGCGCCGCATCACGCACTGGTTTTCCACAGACGATTTCGCCGTCGACGGTCGCAATGAATTAAAGCTCGTCGTGACCGACAATGTGGGAAATTCCGCTATATTTGAAACGTATTTTTTCAGGAGCCAAACTCCGTAAAACCAAACCATTTGAAGACCAACAAACACCTCTTTTCGCTCTTTTTCCTTTTGTTCGGAATCGTGGCTTTTGCCCAGAATGCGAGAATCACCGGAGTCATTTTAGATGAAGACAACCAAGCTGTCGACGGCGCTACCGTAACTGCGGCAAACCGTTCAGTCACGACCGATGAGACCGGTTTTTTCGTGATCGACGTGCCTGCCAACCAAAAGTTCGACCTTGTCGTGACGCATCCGTCGTATAAAAAAACATCCCAGGCTTTTGAATTGAAACCCGGTGAAACGCTTCAGTTCAATCCGGTCGTGAACTCGGAATTCGAACAACTCGAGACTGTTATCGTTACGATGCAGAACCGCGACCAGATCGAAGGCGTGATCAATATCAAACCCGAACTCGCGCTCAACATTCCGGGTGCGAATGCCGGGATCGAGAACATCGTCAAGCTCTTGCAAGGCGTTACGAGCAACAACGAATTGAGTACGGCGTATTCGGTGCGTGGCGGAAACTATGACGAGAATTTGGTTTACGTGAATGAAATCGAGGTGTATCGACCGTTTTTGATCCGTTCTGGCCAACAGGAAGGTTTGAGTTTCACGAATACCGATCTGGTTCAGGACGTCAACTTTTCATCGGGCGGATTCCAGGCGAAATACGGCGATAAACTGTCGTCTGTACTTGACATCACGTATCGCGTCCCGACCAAATTCGGCGCATCGGCACAAGCCAGCCTTCTCGGCGGAAGCGTTTCGGCCGACCTCGTTTCCAAAAACAACAAATGGTCAGGACTTATCGGTGCGCGCTACCGCGACAATAGCATGCTCGTGAACAGTCAGGAGACCGAGACGAATTTCCGCCCGCGGTTTTTCGACATCCAGACCAACATCAACTTCAATCCGACGCCGAAATGGACGTTCAGCTTTTTGGGCAACATTTCGCAAAACCGCTACAATTACCAACCGCTTACACGCCAGACGAATTTCGGAACGATAGATGAGCCGATCGCGCTCCAGGTATTTTACGAAGGTCAGGAAAAAGACAAGTACGAGACGTATTTCGGCGCGCTCAAGTCGACATATAAAGTATCCGATAATTTCACGCTGAAGTTCATCGGTTCGGCTTACCACGCGATAGAAAAGGAGTATTTCGACATTTACGCGGCTTATTTTTTGGGTGAGGTCGATGCTAATATCGGTTCGGATACGTTCGGCGACGTCGTCTTCAACCGTGGAATCGGCGAACAGCTCAACCATGCGAGAAACGACCTTGACGCCTTTATAGTGAACGGCGAAGTGAAAGGTTCACACAAATTGCCGAAAGAAACCACTATCGAATGGGGTTTCAAATATTCGCGCGAAGACATTCGCGACCGATTGGTAGAGTGGGAAGTCATCGATTCGGCAGGTTTTTCATTGAATCCGCCGATTGTCGGTCTGCCGACGAACGATCAGCCGTACAATCCTTATACAGGCCCGCTCGTGCCTTACCAAAACGTGCGTGCGCTCAATTACACGCAAATCGAAAGGTTTTCGGGATATGCGCAATGGAGTCGCAAAACCCATATCGGAACAAGCGACGTTTGGCTTAACGCCGGCGTGCGCGCCCACAATTGGGAAGTTTCGAACGACTTTGGCGAAAACGGCAAAAGCCAGATCGTGTTCAGCCCGCGCGCCCAATTTACGATCAAGCCCAAATGGGAACGCGACATCTTGTTTAGATTGTCGGGCGGTTTGTATTACCAGCCTCCGATGTACCGCGAATTGCGTGATTCTGCAGGTGTCGTGAATCCCGACGTGAAAGCCCAGCGTTCGATCCATTACGTGGCCGGAGGCGATTACAGCTTCAAGATGTGGGATCGTCCGTTCAAGTTTTCGGCAGAAGTCTACTATAAATCCATGTCGGACATCAATACGTATACGCTCGAGAACGTGCGCATCCGCTATCGTGCGAACAATGATGCGAAAGCTTATGCGACGGGACTCGACATGCGATTGAACGGCGAATTCGTGAAAGGCACCGAATCGTGGTTCAGTTTCAGTTATATGAAAACCGAAGAGAATCTCAACGATCGTGGGTTCATTCCGCGTCCGACCGACCAACGGCTCAAATTCGGCGTGTTGTTCCAGGATTACATGCCAGCGATCCCGAACGTCAAAGTCTATATCAATCTTGTGTACAACACCGGATTGCCGGGCGGTTCGCCTTCGTATGCCGATCCTTATGTGTACCAAAGCCGTTTGCGCGATTATCGCCGTGCCGATGTCGGGTTCTCATATGTGTTCACCGAAACCAATGGGACGCGTCCCGATGGCCATTGGCTCAAAAAGTTCAAGGATTTGTCTGTCGGATTCGAGATCTTCAACATGTTCAACAACCAGAATGCGATCACGAATACGTGGGTGCGCGACGTGTATACCAAAAACCAGTACGGCATCCCGAACTACATGACCACGCGCGTGTTCAACGTTAAACTTTCCGCAAGGTTGTAAGCCTCGAAAATCGACCTTTCAATTTTTAAGTATATTTGAAGTGTAATCCGAATCCCGATCGTATGAAAAAAGCGCTGTTGCTATCGTTGTCCGTTGCGTTGTTTGCCGTTGGCTGTAAAAATGAGGATACCGAAAAGCCCAAAGTGACGTATAAGGCCCGCGAATCCAAAGCCGTGGCCGCCGCGGCCGATTCTTCCGAGATCGAAATCGCCGATTTGCCGATACAGATTTCGGGAACGTCGTACCTGATTCATCCCGTCGGGCAATATCGTGTAATGGACGGTGCGAGAAAATCGGGTTATTCGTACGAAAAAGGAAGCTTTACGGTTTCCAATTACGGGGAATTCGAAATTACGGGCTATTTGAAAAATCTTAAAATCCAGGAAGTTTCTTCGGATTCCATAAAAGCCGTTTTCGATAAACCCGTGCTTATCCAGACCGCCACTTTCCTAAAGGCATTCGCCGATAAGACCAAACAGCAGATTTTGGTGTATTCGCTTTCGGATATGGATACGAATCAGGACGGAAAGCTTGATGCGAGCGATATCCGTACGTTGTATATCGGGGAAATCAACGGAAACAAATTGGTTAAAGTCTCTCCGGATTTTCAGGAATTGATCGACTGGAATTTCATTGAATCCAAAAACCGACTGTATTTCCGCACGATAGAAGACACGAACAAAAGCGGTGAATTCGATAAGAACGACGTGCTGCATTACAACTACATCGACTTGCTTTCCGCAGATTGGAAAGTGGTAGAATATAAACCTGTATAATGGCTTTAGGCTTTAAGCCGTAAGCTTTAGGCAGAGACTTCTCCTTCGTCGAAGTCAAAAAAAGCCACGAATGGCACTGATTTTCGCGAATGTTTTGTGAAAATCGGTGCCATTCGTGGCTTAAATATAAATTACAACGAGTTGATGAAATTCAGCAAATCCGTACGTTCGGAAGTATTGAGTTGTTTGAACGCGTTTTTCGAATTCGTCGCTTCGCCGGCGTGCCACAAAATCGCTTCGGTTACGTTTCGTGCGCGTCCGTCGTGCAACAGGTTCGTATGTCCGTTGACCGTATTGATAAGTCCGATTCCCCAAAGCGGCTGGGTTCTCCATTCGCGACCGTTGGCCAGGTAGTCGTTGGCGTTGTCGGCCAGTCCGTCACCCATGTCGTGCAGCAACAAATCGGTGTAAGGACGTATCGTCTGGTTACGCATGCCCGCGATCGTATAATCGCTTCCCGTCTGGATTTTCGGTTTGTGGCATCCGATGCAATTGAGCTCGGCGAAAATCTGTTTTCCTCTCAACACGCTTTGGTCGTCGAGATTTCTGCGAGCCGGTACCGACAACGCCTGGGAATACAACACCATGCGGTCGAGCGATAAATCGGGTACTTCGGGAGTGCCACCATTCGGAATCGCGTTACAATCGATTCCCGGCGGGCAATTTTCGACTGAAAAAAGCGAAGTTGTCAATCCCATGTCCTGATGCAAGGCCATCGCGACTTGTTGGCGTATCGAAGGTTGGTTGGCTTTCCATCCGAAACGTCCGAGTTTGGTCGTATTTGAAGTGTAGTCGCGCACGTAGTTCGCTTTCCCGACAATACCGTCTCCATTGCTGTCGCCGCTGTCTATGAAATCCAAAATCGTTTGCTGCGGAATGGCTTCGAGCAAGCCCATGCCGATGATCTGGTTCGCGATACGAGGGGAAACCATTACGTTTGTGGCCATATCGCCATAAGCCAAATTCTGGATGTGGTAAATCGGTTTGCGCAGTTCTACCGTCGTGCCGTCGGCCAACGTTTCGATGATGGTTTCGTACGAAATCGTGTAGTCTCCTTTTGCCGTTTGTCCGAAAATTGCCTTGTCCTGCAATTGTCCGCCGTAAATCGGGTCGGGAAGTTGGCCTCCGAACGCGTCTGTGCCCGCAACTGAAAGCCGCAACAGCAAGCCTTTTCCGAATTCCCCGTCGAAGCTTGGAGGTCTACCGCGTCCGTCCTTGAAATGGCACGAAGCGCACGAAATCGCGTTGTAAAATGGGCCGAGGCCGTCGCGAGCCGTGGTCGAAGAAGGTGCCATGACCCAATTCTGGCGGAAAAACGAATTCCCGACACCAAAATCGGAAGCCTGGTCTGGCGTGATCGCCGACGATGCAAATCCGAACGCTTCCTCGGTAGAATTGAAAACCGTTGACGAGCCGCCCGAAAATTGTTCGCCTTCTTCGGGAGTCAAAGGTTGGTAGTCGGAATCGCTGTCGGAACAAGCCGAAACCGATAGAAATAGCACAGCGCCCAAAAGGCAACGGTAAACTTTTTTCATTGTGTATTATAAACGGAAAAAAAGTGCCCTGAAACAGAGCACTCTCATCCAAAATAGATTCAATATTTTTTATCCGTTGACGGTAACTCCGATCGCTGCGGCTCCGGCAATGAATGTCGCGCCAAGGTTTTGAAGTTCTTCAACGGTAGCTTTTACTTTTGCGCCTTCGGTAGAATCCGGGCCTTCAGAAATCGCCGCGTCGAACGGGATTTGAGTCGCGTTCATCTTGGTCTGTGCCGCTTGCAAGGACGTTTGTGTCGCGCTGAAAGCCGTAGTGCTGGCTTTCTTGACCAAATCTTCCAACGACGGCCCGTCGATATCATCGTACTTGCCTTGATAAATGTTTACGATTCCCTGAAGGTTCAAGCGTACGTCGCGGTGCGTGTTGTCGCTGAAGCAAGAGTGCTCGTCTTCCTGGCTCATGTTCAAAAGCGCGACGTCCATGCGCTCTACGGCAAGTTCGGCCGAAGCCAACGTCACGATTCCGAGGTACATGTTCTGCAACGCTTCGTTTTCGGGCAAAGCGAGGAAAGTCGTGCGGTAGGCACCTCCCGGTTGCCATTCGGTTACAAGCGAAGACAGGTGGTCGGTCAACAAATCGGCACAAGCTAACAAATATTGGCGACGACGATCCTGGTTTGAAGCGGTTCCTCCGTCAACGAAATCGGTGTATGGACGTTGTCCCGCCATGTTAGCCGATGGAGCCGTCAAATCCTGTCCCCAAAGCAAAAATTCGATCGCATGGTAACCAACGCTAACGCTTTCTTCGTTTTCGGTTTGGTTCAACGCTTCGAGCGAAACTTTCGTAATTGTAGGGAATTCTGCCGGATTGTTGATGATTCCTGCATTTGCATCTCCGTCGACATAATCGATATATGCTTCGTCCAACGGCCAAGAATTGATCAAACCTTCCGGTCCGTCGGCGTCGTCGATAGGCCCGTTCGCGAAACGGAACGCTTCTGTCGTACCATAACTTTCGCGTGATTCTTTCCACTCTTCTTTAGCCGTGTTGAAAGTAGCTTGGGTAGGATTGGCTACAAATGCGTTGATCGCTTGCTCAAGTTCTACGGCATCGTCGTATGCATCTTTGTAGTTTTCGTAAGCGATGTCCGCGTAATTCTTGATCACTTTCGCTTTGGTAACGCCATCATTTGAATCGTCATCGCTACAAGAAGTCACGAAAGAGCAACCTACGACAGCCAAAAACGCGGCAGATATAGATATGTTTTTCATTGTTTATTTAGATTGATTTAAAATTACGGCAAATGTAAATCCTTTGTTCCGAAAGACAAAAGCCGATGCGAACATTTGCGAAAAAATATTTGCGTCGCGATTTCTTATCAACAATTTGACGAAATTATTTAGAATAAATAAACATAAGTAAATCAGCTTCATTATTTTTGCCGAAAATTTCTTGAGATGAGGAAAATTCTCCTTTTTGCCTTTTTCGCTTTGGTCGCTTTCGGTTGTTCTTCGTCCGATGGTGGCGATAACCCGTCGGATACTTTCGACCGTTCGGCAATGCTTACCCATTGGGCCGATAACATCATCATCCCTTCGTATGAAAACTATCAAGCGAAAGTGAATACGCTTGCGACCGCTGCAGCGGCTTTCAACGCAAACCCTTCACAGCTGAACCTCGAAACACTTCGCGCGTCGTGGCTTGACGGCTACAAAGCGTTCCAATACGTGATGCTCTATGATATCGGAAAAGCACAGGATCTGAACCTGAAGTTGTCAGGAAATACGTATCCGGCAAGCGCGACCGGAATCGAAGCCAACATCGCTTCGGGCAATTACAACCTGACTACATTTTCACAGTTCGATAAACAAGGTTTTCCGGCTGTCGACTATCTGATTAACGGGCTTGGTAACAACGATCCCGAAATTCTCGCTTTTTATACGACAAATGCGAACGCCGTCAAATACAAGCAATACCTTACCGATGTCACGACCCGTCTCAAAACCGTCATCGATGCGGTCGTAGCCGATTGGAACGGTGGTTTCCGCGATTCGTTCGTGGCGAGCAATGGCAATTCCGTGAGCAGTTCGACCAACAAGATCACGAACCTTTTCGTGAAGACGCTCGAAAAAGACATCCGCTACGGCAAATTGGGCATTCCGTCGGGACTTTTCTCGAACGGGACGACATTTCCCGAAAAAGTCGAAGCCTATTACAAAAACGACATTTCACGCAATCTGCTCAACGAATCGCTTCATGCCGAACAGGATTTCTTCAACGGAAAATCTTTCGGAAATGCGACGACCGGACCAGGTCTCAAAACCTATCTCGACCATGTGAACGCGGTGCGAAACGGCCAGAACCTTTCCACGATCATCAACAACCAATTCACAGCGGTTTTCGAAGCCAATACTACTTTGGACGAAAGTTTTTCTGAGCAGATTTTCAGCGACAATACCAAAATGATCAACGCGTACAACGTGCTCCAACAGCAAGTCGTTTATGTGAAACTCGACATGCTCCAGGCGCTTAATATCACGATCGATTACGTAGACGGAGACGGCGATTAAGCCATGGCGATTTCGATCCGCAAATATCTGGCATCGGGATGCGATGCGGCGACGCTGGCCTTTTTCAGGCTGGCGTTCGGTTTTATGATGCTCGGCGGATTGATTCGTTTTGCGGCTTACGGCTGGATCGAAAAATTCTACATCAAACCCGTTTTCCACTTTACGTATTACGGTTTCGAATGGGTCAAGCCTTTGGGCGATTGGACGTATTTGCTATTCGCCGTATGCGCGGTTTCGGCTTTCATGGTCGCCATAGGATTCAAATACAGGCTGGCTATCGTTACGTTTTTCCTCACGTTCACGTATATCGAACTCATGGACAAGACCACGTACCTGAACCATTACTATTTTGTGTCGGTCGTGAGTTTCATCATGATTTTTTTGCCCGCAAACGCTTTTTTTTCGGTCGATGCGCATCGCAACCAGAAGCTTGCTTTCTCAAGGATTCCGCGTTGGACGACCGATATTCTCAAACTGCTTCTCGGCATCGTCTATTTCTACGCAGGCCTGGCCAAGCTCAATTCCGATTGGCTGTTGCACGCGATGCCACTCAAGATCTGGCTTCCCGGAAATATGGATTTGCCGCTCATCGGAACCTGGCTCAACCAAAATTGGATGCAGTATGCGTTTTGTTGGATAGGCGCGGCTTACGATTTGACGATCCCGTTTTTACTGCTCAACCGGAAAACGCGATTCTGGGCATTCCTGCTCGTGATCGTGTTTCACATATTGACCAAGATTTTGTTCCCGATCGGGATTTTCCCGTACATCATGATCGTGGCGACGTTAATTTTCTTCGGGCCGTCGTTCCATCGCGGTGTTTTGGGCTACATCCGAAGCATTTTCAGATTGCCGCATTCGTTGCTGATCATGACCAAAGAGAAAGTCCAGACGTTCGACCTGCCCAATGTGATGAAGCTCAATATCGTGATCGCTTTCGTCGTTTTCCAGCTGTTTTTTCCGTTTCGATACTTGCTTTACCCCGACGAACTTTTTTGGACCGAAGAAGGTTTTCGCTTCTCATGGCGCGTGATGCTTATGGAAAAAGCGGGTTACACCGAATTCCGCGTCGTCGATGAAGCTCGAAATGCCGTAGTTCATGTTGACAATCATGAATTTCTCACGGCTTTCCAGGAAAAACAGATGGCATTCCAACCCGATTTCATTTTAGAATACGCACATTTCCTTCATGATGAATTCGAAAAACGCGGGATCCAAGACCCAAAAGTTTTTTGCACAAGTTATGTCGCGCTCAACGGACGTTTGTCGCAACCTTATATCGACCCTAAAGTCGACCTTTCAAAACAATACGAATCGTTCAGGCACAAGACCTGGATTTTACTTTTCAACGATGAGATTTACGGTTTTTAGCCTGTTATTTTTGTGTTTCGGACTTACCGCCAACGCCCAGTTTTCGATCAACGTCTCGTTTTCGGATATAAGTGCCGAGGCGGTTTGGCCCGTCGAGGTCTACAATAAGACGACCGGAGAAAAGTTCGTGCTCAAGCAAAGTCCGTCGGTGATTTCGGTTCCCGAAAACAAGGCGTACGATTTCACTTTTTATGCCGAGGATTTCGGTACGGTCGATATGACGTTGTCGCCATCCGAAAAAGTCGTCGAAGTCAAATTCCTCAAAGTCGAGCTGCTTTCGGAAGTCGTCATCCAAAAACAACGCGAAAAGCTGTTTGCGCTCAACAAGCTCAGAGATGTAGAGGAAACCGCGATTTATGCCGGAAAGAAAACAGAGGTCGTTTCGGTCGACCAACTCACCGTGAACAAAGCCGTGAACAATACGCGACAGGTGTACAGCCAGGTCGTCGGGCTTACGATAAACGAAGGATCGGACGGCGGTTTACAGCTTTCGGTCGGCGGCCGCGGGCTCAATCCGAACCGGACCTCGAATTTCAATACGCGCCAGAACGGTTACGATATCAGTGCCGATGTTTTGGGTTATCCCGAAAGTTATTACACGCCTCCGGTCGAAGCGCTTCAGGAAATCCAGGTCGTGCGTGGTGCGGCTTCGTTGCAATACGGCACGCAGTTCGGCGGGCTCATCAATTTCAAGCTGCACGATCCGTCGACGAAGAAAATGGAAATCGTCTTGCGCAATACCCTCGGTTCTTACGGTTTGTATACGAACTTTTCGAGTTTGAGCGGAACCGTCGGTAAATTCAGCTATTACACCTACTTCAATTATAAGCAAGGCGACGGTTTTCGCCCGAATTCCGAATTCAGCAGCCGCAATTTTTTCGCGAATTTGAATTATGCGTTTTCCGAAAAGACGTCGATCCATTTCGATTATACCAACCTCAACTACCTCGCGCAACAACCGGGCGGGCTCACCGATTTGATGTTCAATCAGGATCCGGAACAAAGCAACCGCGCACGTAACTGGTTCGATGTACATTGGAATCTGTTCGCGTTTCAATTGAAACACAAATTCAGTTCGAACGACAATTTCTCATTGCAACTTTTCGGACTCGATGCGCAACGTCAGGCCGTCGGATATCGCCAGAACCGCGTGTCGGCCGACGATGTTCCGGGTTCGAACCGCGATTTGATTTCGGGGAAATTCGCGAATTGGGGAGCTGAGGCGCGTTACTTGCGAAAGTACAAAATCGGCAGCCAAAACAACGCTTTGTTGTTGGGCGCGAAATATTATCAGGCGCATAACCGCGAATTCCAGGGTGCGGGCTCGACCGGTTCGGGACCCGATTTCGAATTGGCCGACGATGCGATGACCCAATACACTTATCCGAATTTGAACTTGGCTATTTTCGGGGAAAACGTGTTCCGCATTTCGGATAAATTCTCGATCACGCCCGGATTCCGATATGAAAGCATCCGTACCAAAGCCAACGGTTTTTACCGCAACGTGCTGTACGATTTGGCCGGAAACGTGATCCTCGACGAAACCATAAACGAAAAAATCGACAAGAAACGCGAGATTTTCCTGTTCGGAATCGGAATGGCGCATAAAATGGACAACGGGTTCGAGCTTTACGGCAACGTGTCGCGCAATTACCGTTCGGTCACGTACAATGACATCCGCACGAGCACGCCCGGACTTGCGATCGATCCGGGAATCGACGATGAAAAAGGGTATACGTCCGATGTTGGAATCCGTGGGAAATTCAACGATAAAATCTCGCTCGACGCCAGTGTTTTCGCTTTATATTACGGAGAAAAAATCGGAGAATATTTAGCCGAAAACCCGAACGGCGCGGCCGGATTGGTGCGCTACAGGACCAATGTGGGCAATGCGCTTACGTATGGTTTTGAAGCGATGGTCGACTGGAAACTCGACCGTACGTTTTTCGACAGCCCCGATTTTTCCTGGAATGTTTTCGCGAACGGTGCGCTTACAGGTTCGGAATACCTCGACTCGGATGCGGGCAACATAGAAGGGAATAAAGTAGAATTCGTACCGCTTGTCAATGTGAAAACGGGAACGGGCGTCGGATATAGAAACGTGCTTGCGACGATCCAGCTTACGTATTATTCCGACCAGTTTACCGACGCTTCGAATTCGAAAAGCGATCCGAACGACAATACATATGGCGTTTTCGGGCAAATCCCATCGTATTACGTAGCCGACTTAGGACTTTCATACAAATGGAGAAACTGGAAACTCGAAAGCGGAATCAACAACTTCACCAACAACAACTACTTCACAAGACGCGCGACGGGTTATCCAGGACCGGGAATCATCCCAAGCGAAACGCGCACGTTTTATGTTACGCTAGAAGTGGTGTTTTAATGTGTGATACCGAATTTATCGCCGAAAAGAAATATAATCGCTAAAGAAAAAAGAATCATCATAATCACGAATTCGACGAGGATCAGTATCAAAAACAACATCAGTCTGCCCAGGATGGGTTTGATTTTGCCGCTTCCGAAAAAACCGATGTACGTCCAAAAAGTAAGAGCTAATCCGGTCAGCGCGATAAGAGCGTGTATCGAAAACATCGCAGAACTTCCAATCGAATAATAGAATAACGGAAAGACAGCGATGTTGAACAGCAAGCGCAACGAGGCCGAAAAAGAATTCAGGATGATGTGTTCGATGAAGTTATAGCGCCACTTTCTAAAAGCGAGCCATGAAGCGAAAGAAACCACCGGTATACTCACGATTTCAATCAAGGAATAATGGCTTACCTGCCATTCAAATATCTTGTTCTGCAGTTCGATTACCTTTTTTTGTTGTTCTTCGGTTCCGGTATGGGTGAAAGAACCGAAATACGAAGTCATGTCGATATAATGCATCAATAATCCGTATATACCGGCCAGTACAAACAACAACAAAACAGGCTTGTAATGATGGACGCGTTTGCCTTCGATGAATTCGCGAACGGTGTGCCCAGGTCGCGTGACGAGTTGTTTGACGCTGTAAGTCAATCCGCCGTTGAAATGAAGGAACGTATATTTGGCTTCGTCCGAAAGGTAATGCCAATCAAGGCGCGCAGTTTTGGCTTTTTGGCCGCAGAGGTTGCAGAAATTCCCGTCGAAATCGTGGTTGCAGTTTTTACAGGTGATCATGTCGTGTCGGTTTACGCAAGTATACTAAAAAGTTGCGAGCCAATCGATTGATTTGATTCCGAAGCTTCAGGATGGAATTTAAATAAGGATGTCGCTTTCCAAATCCGATTTCTCAATCCCGAAATCAAACCCAAGCCGTTTCACCAATTCGATCACGAGGTTTTTGTACCAGTTTTCCGATTTCGGATGGATGTAGATCTTCTCGATCATCTGGCAAATGTCGACGTCGATTTTGAGGCCGTTGTCGATTTTCATGTCAAACCCCGAAACATCGGTAATGATGCGCACTTCGCGTTCGTACTGGAAGCTCTTGCGTTTGAACAGGAACGGGAAAAACGTGTTGTCGAACGGGATGTATTCTTTTTTGTAGTCGATGTAATTCACCTCGCCTATATATTGGGCGAACTGGTTTTCGGGTGCCAGCGCTTTCTGGAGACGGCCGATCGTCGATTGGATCGCCAAGCCTTCCTGTTTTTGCGTGAAAATCTGCCACATCGCAAACGATTCGTATTCGTTGAGATGCCAAGAAGAAATCACGACCTGCTCGCGATGCTGTTTGTAATATTCCAAAAAACCCGGATTGTCGGCCGAAAGTTTCTTGATTTCCTCGTACGTCGGTTCGGAAAAAGTGCCTTCGTATTGGTCTTCGAACTTGTCCGATCGCGACATGAACATTTTGCCCGAAAGCAACAGATCGATGAGTTTCGACAAGTCCATGTACTTCCATACGATGGTATCGGGGTCGGAGGGAAGTTGTATGTGGTTGTCGTGGGTGTACATGGGTTATTGGTGAATAGTGATTGGTGAATAGTTATGACGTTCGGAGATTGGAGTTCGATTACCAATTACCAATCACTATTCACCGATTACTAATTTCACTAAAGCTACAAAACAAAAACGACCCGAATATTATCGAGCCGTTTCCAAATTTTTGTATTATTCAAAAGATTGCATGTTGACGAGTTTGCGATATACGCCATCGTGTGCGATCAGTTCCTCGTGTGTGCCTTGTTCCATGATGCGGCCTTTTTGCATCACGACGATGCGATCGGCTTTTTGGATCGTCGAAAGCCTGTGCGCGATCACGACCGATGTGCGGTTCTGCATCATGTTTTCCAAAGCCTGTTGCACCAGACGTTCGCTTTCGGTATCGAGCGCCGATGTCGCTTCGTCAAGGATCATGATAGGCGGATTTTTAAGGACGGCGCGTGCAATGCTGAGTCGTTGTTTCTGTCCGCCCGAAAGTTTGTTGCCGCTGTCGCCGATATTGGTCATGATGCCTTCGGGCAAATCTTTGACGAATTCATAAGCGTTGGCGACTTTCAAGGCTTCGATGACTTCTTCGTCTGTAGCGTTGGGTTTTCCGAGCGAAACGTTGGCTTTGATCGTGTCGTTGAACAAAATCGAATCCTGTGTCACAAGTCCGATCAGGCCCCGCAGCGATTGCATATCGAGATCGCGCAAATCGGTTCCGTCCAAAAGGATTTCACCCGAATCGACGTCGTAAAAACGCGTGAGCAAGTTCGCGATCGTACTTTTCCCGCTTCCCGATTGTCCGACGAGCGCGACGGTTTCGCCTTTTTTGACGGTAAGTGAAAAATCCTTGAGTACTTTGTCTTCGAGATAGCCGAACGTGATGTTCTGCAATTCGATTCCCGATTCCAGCGTTTCCTTATGGATTGCGCCCGGTTTGGTCACGATCGGATTGTGTTCGTGCAAGATTTCGAGTACGCGATCGGCCGCTGCAGCTCCGCGTTTTACGCCGTATGAAGCTTTTGAAATCGCTTTGGCCGGCGTGAGGATGTTGTACGCCAATCCCATGTAGGTAATGAACGAACTCGCAGCGAGCGTTCCTTCTTCGAGAACCATCTGTCCGCCATAAATCAAAAGGAAGGCTATGACAAAAATCCCGAGGAATTCGCTCATAGGCGAGGCAAGGTTCTGCCTGTTGTTGATGCTGTTCGAAAGTTTGAAAAAGCGATAGGTCGATTTTCGGAATGCCTCCCCAAAATGCTTTTCCGCATTGTATGATTTCACGACTTTAAGTCCGCCAAGTGTTTCTTCTAAAGTCGAAAGAAAAACGCCTTGCTCTTTTTGTGCTAGAGACGATTTCTTCTTGAGTTGTTTTCCGACAAGCGAAATGATGTAGCCCGAAATAGGGATGAAAATGAAAACGAACATCGTCAATTTGACACTAATCAGGAACATCGCGATAATGGTAAAAACGATCGTCAATGGCTCTTTTACGATGAGTTCAAGGACGGCGAGCATCGAATTCTGAACCTCGTTCACATCGTTGGAAATCCTTGCAATAGTGTCTCCTTTGCGTTTTTCAGAAAAAAAAGCGATCGGCAAATGCAGGATTTTGTCGTACATGGCCGTGCGTAAATCCTTCAAAACGCCATTCTTGAGGAATGTCACAAAAAACATCGCGAGATAATCGCAAAGATTCTTGAGCAAAAATAACGTAATGATTCCACCGACCAGCAACATGAGCGTGGTTCCCATGTCGTGCGCTTTTGTGAAAGCGGTAAGGTGGTAATTCAATAGGCCCGAACCGTAATCCTTGATGTGTTCGATGTCGGTATAAACCGGTTTTACGTAAACCCTTTTGTTCTTCTCGAAAAGCACGTCGAGCATCGGCATCAAGGCTACGAAGGACAAAGTGCTGAACAACGCATACAACACGTTGAAGAAAATATTGAGATAAGCGTACTTCTTGTACGGCTTCGCGAAAGGGATAATCTTTTTTAAACTGCTCATTAACTGATTTTCAAATCGCGGATGATGTTCTGTATTTTTTCGTCGAGCTGTTTTTCGGCCGCCGGAATGTCATCCAGACTGTCGATGGCCGCGTTAACGCTCACGTAGAATTTTATTTTGGGTTCGGTTCCGCTTGGGCGCGCCGCGATTTTGGCGCCGTCTTCGGTATAATAGATCAACACGTCCGATTTTGGCACGGTAAGCGGATCTTCTTCGCCCGTAAGCAGGTTTTTGGCAACAGACGATTGGTAATCCTCGACCACAACGACACGTTCGCCTGCGATTTCCTTAATCGGATTCACGCGCTGGTCGATCATCATCTGTTTGATTTCGTGTGCGCCTTCGATTCCTTTTTTGGTCAACGAAACCAGATGTTCCTTGTAGAATCCGTAATCGACATACATTTGCTGCAATTCTTTGTAAACCGAACTGCCTTTGGCTTTGGCCTGAGCCGCGACCTCACAAATCAATAACGTCGCACCGACCGCATCTTTGTCGCGTACTTTGTCGCCTACCATAAAGCCGAAACTTTCTTCGCCACCGCCAATGAATTCGAGGTTCGGGAAGTCCTTGATGAATTTCGCGATCCATTTGAAACCCGTAAGTCCGACTTTACATTCGACTGCGTAAGCCGAGGCCAATTCCATCATCATCGGCGTGGAAACGATCGTCGATCCTATGAATTGCTTGCCGTTGAGCCTGCCTTTTTTGCGCCATTGCTCCAAAAGGAAATGCGTCATGAGCACCATCGTCTGGTTGCCGTTGAGCAAAACCAGTTTGTCGGCGTTGTCGCGCACGGCGATTCCGAGACGATCGGCGTCCGGGTCGGTTCCGATCACGATGTCCGCACCGAGTTTGTTTGCCAATGAAACAGCCATAGACAAGGCTTCGGGTTCTTCGGGATTTGGCGATTTCACGGTCGGGAAATCTCCGTCAGGAGTCGCTTGTTCAGGAACGATATGAAGATTTTTATAGCCCGCTTTTTCCAAAACGGCCGGAATCGCCTTGATGGATGTGCCGTGCAAAGAGGTGTACACGATGCTCAAACCGTCTTTGGCCGATTGAGGCGTGTCGAAACTCGCATTCTCTACCGTCGATTTCACGAAAGCCGCATCCACGTCCTTGTCGATCATCGTGATCAATTTCTCGTTGGGCTTGAACTTGATCTTGTCGTAGGTCAAACTCTCGATCACGTCCACGATTTCCTTGTCCTGTGGCGGAACGAGCTGGCCGCCGTCTTCCCAATACACTTTATACCCATTGTATTCTGGCGGGTTGTGCGAAGCCGTAAGCACGATGCCGCATTGGCAATGCAGGTATTTGAGCGCGAACGACAATTCGGGCGTCGGACGCAAATCCGAGAAAAGATACACGTGTATGCCGTTTGCCGAAAACACATCGGCCACGACTTTCGCGAGCGTATTCGAATTGTGTCGGCAATCGTACGCGATCGCAACTTTGATTTCCTTGTCCGGAAACGACTTGTGCAGATAATCGCTCAAGCCTTGGGTGTTTTTCCCGAGCGTGTAGCGATTGATGCGGTTCGTGCCCACACCCATAACGCCTCGCATGCCACCGGTACCGAATTCGAGGTTTTTATAAAAACTTTCTTCGAGTTCCTTTGGGTTCGAGGTCATCATGTCTTCGATCTTTTCGCGCGTCTCGCGGTCAAAATCGGGCGTAAGCCATTCGTTTACACGGTCGAGTATGTTTTGTTCGATATGCATTTCTGATGTTTTTTTAGAAGCTGATCCCGCTGTCCGCTGCAAGTTTCCACTTTAAAAACGGTTTTTGCGACTTGCGGTCGTGGCTTCCGTTGGTCGCCCGTCCGCTTCGGCAAAATCTCGTTTTTCAAGCGAAAAGCTTTCCACTTCCATCGGGGCTAGGGCTTTCGTGTTCCAATCACGAATTTCCTTAAAAATCGCGATAGGAGTTGTTAAGGCGTTTATAAATTAACGGTATCCGAAACTTTGTAACGGTCGTTTCCTTGGCGTGCGCGCAAAATGATTTCTCCCAAAAATCCGGCGAGGAACAATTGCGTACCGATGATCATCGTGGCCAACGAAATATAGAACCACGGGTTTTCGGTCACGAGAATCGTAGGTTCGTGGTCGTACAATCGGATGAGTTTGCTTGCGCCTATGTATCCGGCGGCCAAAAATCCGATCACGAACATGATCGAGCCCAAAGCACCGAACAAATGCATCGGCTGTTTGCCGAAGCGAGACAAAAACCAAATCGTGATCAGATCGAGAAAACCGTTTATGAAACGGTTCATGCCGAATTTGGTCTCGCCGTATTTGCGAGCCCTGTGTTTTACGACTTTCTCTCCGATTTTCTTGAAACCCGCATTCTTGGCCAAAACCGGGATGTAGCGGTGCATTTCGCCCGAAACTTCTACGTTTTTGACCACTCGGTTCTGATACGATTTAAGCCCGCAGTTGAAATCGTGCAACTTCACGCCCGAGGTCATTCTCGCGGCCCAATTGAACAGTTTCGACGGCAGGTTTTTCATCACGACGTTGTCGTAGCGCTTTTTTTTCCAACCCGAAACCAGATCGTATTTGTCGTTGGCGATCATCGCATACAATTCGGGAATTTCTTCGGGATCGTCCTGAAGATCGGCGTCCATCGTGATGACCACGTCGCCCTTGGCTGCGGCGAATCCGGCGTGCAAAGCCTGCGATTTACCGAAGTTCTTCATAAAGCGAATCCCTTTCACATTCGCGTTCTCGTGTGAAAGGGTTTCGATGATGGGCCAGGAATTGTCGGTGCTGCCGTCGTCTATGAAAAGGATTTCGTACGAATACGAGTTCTTTTCCATGACCGAGACGATCCAATTGTGGAGTTCGTGCAACGATTCTTCTTCGTTGAGCAGCGGGATAACTATCGATAAATTCATTTACTCCTTGTAGGTAGGGCGGCTTTTGAAGATCAAGGCCAGCAACAAACCGAAAACGCAGCTTACGGCGATACCGATCGCGAGTCCCATGATTTGGCTTGATATGGAGAATTGATCTTTGTTTTGTATGTCTTCTACGGCTTTGTTGATCTGGTCTGCCGGAGCGCTCATTTTCTGCATGAACGACACCGTTGTCTTTATGGTTTCTTCTTTAACCGTCTCTTTGGCTCCCGGATCTACGAAATTGTAAAGGACGATATTGAACAACGTCGAAATCAGGATCATCAGCACGGCGGCGATGAAATACGTCGTAAACGCTTCCTTGAACGTCATTTGGCCGTTGAGTTCTTTTTTGGTCCTGCTCAACAACATGATAAAACCGACGAGGTAAAGCAGCAAGGCCAATATGCCAAGCCACCATGCGCCATACATGTTGAACGAATACGTGATTACGGCCAGAAGTATGGCCAGGACGCCTAATCCGACTCCGAATGAAACTCCGTTTTTCTTGATGATTGCATTCATGGTGAAGTTGTTTATTTTTGGTTAACAAATATAGCAATTCCGATTTTACGGCTTCCAAAAAATAGATGTCAAAAAACAAGTGTAAAGAATTTGATTTTTAAAAATTAATCGTACATTTGCGCACTCAAAATAAAACAGTAAACCAAAAGCTGTTCCTAGACCATACCTTCTTTAAGAAGCTTCAGGACGAAAAGCAGCATCAAAAAGGATACACCATGAAAAAAGGAATTCACCCGGAATCTTACAGACTAGTCGCTTTCAAAGACATGTCTAACGACGAGGTTTTCATCACCAAGTCTACAGCTGAAACAAAAGAAACAATCACGCACGAAGGAGTTGAATATCCTGTGGTGAAAATGGAGATCTCTCGTTCTTCTCACCCTTTCTACACTGGAAAATCAAAACTTATCGATACCGCAGGACGTATCGACAAGTTCAAAAACAAATACGCGAAATTCAGCAAGTAATTCGCAAATTAGTGTTCAAATTACGAAGAGCCTTTCCGAAACGGAGGGCTTTTTTGTTTTAGTCACAGATTGACGGATTTTCAGATTCACAGAATTTCAGATTGGATGTGGACAGGAAAAGGTTTAATAACAAGTTTCTGTTTCCGGTTAACACAGAACTTCGTATTTTCGGGATGCATTTCAAACCTTGCATTGCGACATTCGCTCTTGGAAGGTTCTGTCAATCTGTTAATCTGAAAATCTGCCATCTAAAAATGAACTACATACTTTTCGACGGCGCCGTCCGTAACGCATTGCTTCCTTTCACTTTTACGCGTCCCGTAGCCGATATCCGCATCGGGATTTTGACGATCCGTGAAAAATGGGAGAAATACCTCGGTAATACGACTACGACGTTGACCGAGGAATACCTTTCCGAAAAATTCCCGATGGTCGAAATGGAAGAGAACGTGATGATTTACGCGTCTTATTGTCCGAACGAAGTGTTGGCCGAAATGGTCAAAAGCCTCGAGCCGAAGCAAGCGATCGCAAAAAACGGCGAAATCATCGCGTTCTATACGCAAGACACTCAGGAAGAAGTCGATTTTGATACGTATGAAATCATAGAATTCAACGACGATTGCATCACCGTGGCCAATCCGTGGGATATTTTCGCCAAGAACGATGCGGCTTTGCGCGAAGATTTCGAATTGTTGACCGACGACCGAAAATCACAGCCGATTCCGTCAAGCGTCAATGTGATCGCTGCCGAAAACATCTTTATAGAAGAAGGCGCGAAACTCGAATTCGTCACGCTGAATGCGTCGACAGGCCCGATCTATATAGGCAAGAACTCCGAAATCATGGAAAATTCCGTTATCCGCGGGCCGTTTGCGCTTTGCGAAGGCGGACAGGTGAAACTGGCGACGAAAGTTTACGGTGCAACTACCGTCGGGCCACATTCAAGGATCGGAGGCGAGGTTTCGAATTCGGTGCTTTTCGGATATTCGAACAAAGGGCACGACGGTTTCCTCGGGAATTCGGTACTTGGCGAATGGTGCAACCTTGGCGCCGACACGAACAACTCGAACCTAAAAAACAATTACGAAGAAGTAAAACTCTGGAGCTACGAAAAAGGAGGATTCGCCAAAACCGGTCTTCAGTTCTGCGGATTGATGATGGGCGACCATTCCAAATGCGGTATCAATACGATGTTCAACACGGGAACGGTCGTTGGCGTAAGCGCGAATATTTTCGGATCCGGATTCCCGCGTAATTTCGTGCCGAGCTTCAGTTGGGGCGGCGCTTCGGGATTCACGACATATCTTACCAATAAGGCCTTCGAGACCGCAAGGATCGTGATGTCGAGACGAAATGTGGCTTTCGATGAGCAGGAAGCGCGTATTTTGGAACACGTTTTCGAGGAGACGAAACAATATAGGAAAGAGTAGTTTTTAGCCGCGAATGACACGAATTTCACCAATAAATTGATTTATGACCTTCGCAGCCAGTTATGGTTAAACGAAAAGTTTTTCGAAACTCACCACGCAATCCAACAATATTTGTTTGCTGTTTGAATTCGCATCCTGACAATACGAAACCATGGAATCCTTTAATTTGCTTTTGCATCGGGTTTCACCGTCCGGATCGTTCATTACGAAACGTAGCCTGGAAAAATTGTTCAATATTTTTCGTTTCAGTATGTTCCTTTCAACGACATCAGATTCTTCCATCATTTGCCTGAGCCATTTTCCAATTTCTTTTTTCATCACTTTTTTGGTAAGGTAGTGCAAGAAGGCGAACAATGCCCTAAGAATTAAGTTTAATTGACAATTAAAAAGAAGACGTAAGAATATAACTATAAAGTGAGTCTTTTTGAAGGCTTAACCCTCGGGCTTGCATTTGTTTGATGAAATAAGGGCTACCTTTAAACATGGATATTTTCGAGAAGATAGAGATCAGACGAAAGGCTGGCGCATGTTGGTTGTATTGCTATAATGATCCGGTCACAGGCCGGTTTTCAGCCATCGATGGCCCTGAAGCCTACGAAAACTTTTTTGACGCGATGCACGATTTAGGTGTCCGATACCTGTACAGCTTCGATATCGACGGAGAGCTCTTGAAAAATATCAATGCTTTGGAAGGACAGATCGACATTTTTGTCATAGAGCCGCACTCTACAATGGTGCAACATTATGAATGTGAAATAGCCTCCGCATTCGGATATAAGGATACAAAATGGGAATTCCTTGTAGCAAAACTTGTCTTCAACTAGCCAATTGCAATTGAAAGATTTATGCTGAATTTTACTTCTGTTTCGCCTTCAAGAACTTCCCGTCCTGCGTAAAGTTCAAATCGGTGTTGTTCGAAATATCGACGTCGATATCCTTATGCCCGATATCGATATGCGTGATTTTTTGGGCCGGATAATTTGCCTTGATATAATCAGTGATTGCCGGTAAAATGTAACCGGTAGGGATCGCGCCGTCGTTACCGTCCACTTCGCGCCAGTGGCCTGAATTCGTGAATTCGATCTCGATTCCGTTGGCCAATTCGACTTCATAACCCTTTTCGCCAATCTGGCTTTCTTTCTTGACTTTTACGATTTTTTCGCCCTTGAAGTGGGTTTCAAGGAAATTCTGGGCTTCTTTGGGCAAGTCCGTCACTTTTAATTTGCTGCCCTGCGCTTGCGAAGCGGTTGCCGTGAACAGGAACAGCAAAAAGAAGATTGCATTTTTCATGATGTGTCGCTTTAGGTTTACCCTAATTTACGACACAACAGGTTATGCATCACCGTCTTTAATATCGTTTTAAGAAGCGATTATAACGGATTTCCTTTGGCGTCGAATTCCAATCCGACCTTATTGTTGAGGTTCACGCCTATGCGGTTGGCGTCTTTTTCTATGTAAGTGATGCGCTTTCGCGGATATTTCGCCTTCACGAAATCGGTTATGTTTTGCGGGATCAATTCTTTCGGAAGCGAAGATCCGTCACCGTCGACGGTACACCATTCGCCATTTTCGGCAAAGCAGATCTGCGTGCCTTGTGCGAGCTTGACCTGGTAGGGAATTGCCGTCTTGTCTTTCTTTTTCACGAATTCGATCGGACGGTATTTATAATATTCGTTTAAAAAAGTACGCGCGGCCGTCGGCAATTCGGCTACCGAGATTTTGGCAGATTGTGCTTGGATCGAAACAATGGAAAACAATAAGAACGAAACGGAAAAAACGTATTTCATAGCAGCAGGTTTTGAGACAAGATACGACAATGTCGAATTTGTAAAGCAGTTTTAATAAAGTTTTGTGGAATGTTTACCGAATGAATTTCCCCGATGTATCGAAAGTGAATTTCTGTCCGTTGACCAACGTGACATCGATCGTCTTGCCTTGGTTCGTGGCTTTGAGCAAGCGTTGTCCGGGCGCATTTTTCTTGATGTATTCGATGATCGTCTGGCCCAAAAACGTAGGCTGTACCGAATGCACTTTTCCGTCCACTTCTTTCCACTTGCCGTCTTCGGTGAAGTCGATTTCTGTATCATCGGCCAAAACCGCCTTGAAACGCACGTTGTCGCCTTCGGTAAATTTCATGCAATGATGCAACGCGACGCTCGTAAAATTCGTCTCTATGAACGTGAGCGCGTTTTCGGGTAATTGCGAAGGTTGGATGTTTTTCTTCTGGGCCGAAACGGTCAGAGCGCAAAAAAAGGCAAAACAGGCGAACAATACTCTCATGCTAATATTCTGGTGGGTAAAAATTGTATAGAGCAAACGTATTATTTTAATTTGAATTGTGTTGAAAACTGTTAATCCTGAATAGCGATTTGCCAATTTACGTTACACATCACAATTTTTTAACCGTTACATTTGATGTTCCAAACAACACCGATGGCTACTAAGAATCTGTTTAGGGGATTTTTCCCGATCGTGCTGCTTTTGCTTTTCGCGGCAGTTCCGGCTTTTGCAAGCCCGAAAGGCGATGCTCAGAAATTGATCGACCAAGGTTTTGCCCGAGTAGAGAAAGGCCAGTTCGGGGAAGCGCTCGAATCTTTTACCCAAGCCCATGTCGTGGCCGAGAAGAATCGGTTGTACGACCAACAATTCGTCGCCAAGAACAACATCGGAATCATCTATTTCAATCTCAATGATTACGGCGAAGCGCTCAATTATTACCTCGAAGCCTACACGATCGCGATCAAATACCTCGATGCCAAGCGCGAGATGACGATACTCAACAACATCGGTACGTTGTATTCGGCCGAAAGCGATTTTGCGAAAGGAGGCGAGTATTTCCGCCGCGCGTACGAAATCGCCAAACGCGAAAACGACAAGCAGAAACTCGCGCTTTATTGCGTGAACCTTGCGCGCGTGGCCAACAAAACAGGCAAAGCGGCATTGGCCGGACAATATCTCGAAGAAGCCGAGCCTTTGATAGGCGATAACAAGGCGTTGAGGCTCCAAGCGCAAATCACCAAGGTCGAAAATCTTGTGATGGAAGGCCAATTTGTCGAGTCGCGAAAGCTGGCTTTTTCGCTTTTCCCGAAAACTTCGAAGATGTCGCTCAACGACGACCGTATCGAACTACTGGTTCATCTTGCTGATGCTTATCACCGTTCGAACATGCAGGATTCCGCTATTTTTTACCTCAAGCGCGGTTTGAGGGAAAACGACGAACTCGAATGGAAAGTGCAGCTTTTCCAACGGCTTTCCGAAAGTTATGCCGCCGACAAAAAACCGTGGCTGGCTTTGCAGTTCAAGGATTCGGTATTGTTTTCCAAAGCGAGTCTCGACAGTACGCGCAATTCGGTGCTTTTCGCGAACAACAAGGTCAAATTCGAATTCCAGCAGTATAAGAACGATTTGAGCCATAACCAACAAAGGTTGTCTTTGGAACGCAAGTTGTTTTTTGTGGCGCTTGCGGTTGCCTTGCTGTTGTTGTTTCTGGTGTACCGACTGTTCCGAAATCGCGCGATCAAGAACGAGCAAAAACGCATCATCGCCATTCGCGAAGCGGAAATCGCGCGTCTTGAACTCGAAAAGGAAAAATCGGTACATCAAAAGCTGGAGCGCCAGTATCACGAACTCGAAACCGAAACCGGATTGCAACAGCGCAAACTCGCCGACGAGATCGGGCAGAAGAACCGTCAATTATCGGCGCGCGCGTTGTATTTGTCGGGGCGAAACGAAATGATCGAGGATTTGATGGAAACACTTATGTCCGTAAAAGGTATTTCGGACAACGCGATCATTCGGTCGAAAGTCAAGGCGCTCAAGGAACATTTGCGCACCGATTCGGAATGGGACAATTTTGTCGGGCATTTCGAGGAAGTCAACCAGGATTTCCTGCACGAACTTAAAAAGCGTCATCCGGATCTCAACGCGAACGACATCCGCTTCATTTCATACCTGTATATGAATCTAAGCTCGAAAGAAATCGGGGCGATTCTCAATATTACGCCCGAAGCCATCCGCAAACGCAAGGAAAGGGTTTCGAAAAAAGTAGGGCTCAACGACTATACTTCTTTATATGACTATCTGGTAAGTATTTCATAATCAAATACAATCACGTTTTTTAGGCAAGGTTGTCACGTTTTTTAGGGTTAAGAAACCGCTATTTTTTTGTTTCGTTTCCAATATTGCGGCTTCAAAAAAACCAAGACGCCGATTTCGGCAAACCACAACCTCTTAAAACTAAAAAACGCATGAAAAACTTTACTTCTTTGTTGGCTTTGCTGCTTTGCTGCTCGGCCATCGCTTCGAACGGCGATCCCGTTAAACGACCGTCCGCAACCAAAAAGACCACACTCGATTGTGAGCCGGTAGCTGTTCCTTTTTATGAAGACTTCGAATCGACGCAAAACGGTTTGCCCGAATGCAGCGCAACCGCTTACCCCGATAACGGAAACGCTTGGGAAACGATCAATTTTCCGGGTAACGGATTCGAAAGCGTCACGCTTGTAGGAACGGGTTCCGTGACCGAAGCCAGCAACAAATGGTTCTTTACGAAAGGTATCCAACTGACTGGCGGAACGACTTACAAGATTTCGTACAAGTACGGAAACAAAAGCGAGGACACGACCGAAAAACTGCATGTGGCTTACGGTACGTCGGCTACGGTCGACGGTATGTCCACTACGATTTCCACGCACAATTCGGTGACTGGCGGCACGCCTCAAACAGTAGACGGAATGCCGTTTACGCCGTCCGCTTCGGGCGTTTATTATTTCGGTTTCCACATGTTTTCGGATGCCAACCAATGGAGTTTGCTGATCGACGACATCGCGATAGAACCGTTCGAATGCGGCGTTCCACAAAACGCGGCTGCATCCGATGTGACGTCTACGACCGCTTCTTTTTCGTGGGAAGCGCCAACTTCGGGAGAACCTGTGATGATGTATCAGTATTGTGTCGTGAACAATAATACTCCTATTGACGGGCCGGTGTCGACAACACTCACAGGTGCTTCGTATTTCCCGTTGGTTCCAGGCGGCACGTACCAGTTTTTCGTGCGTTCGTTCTGTTCGGGCGCTTGGGGCAACTGGTCTGATGCGGTAACTTTCACTACGCCTTGCGGAACTTTTGCGTTGCCTTATTCACAGGATTTCGAATTGGTTGCGTTACCGGAGATTCCGAATTGTACCGCAATCGAGAATGCCGCCGACGGAAACGACTGGATCACTTCCGAAAACCCAGGAAACGGCTTTTCTACTAAGGCATTGCAGTATTCCGGCAACGGACAGGCGGCCTCTGCTTGGTTTTTTACGCCCGGCCTTGAATTGGAAGCGGGAAAGATGTACAAACTTTCGTATAAATATGGCAACAACGGAGCTGGTATCGAGAAGCTGAATGTCAGTGTAGGGGCTGCACAACAGGCCGATGCCATGTCTCCGGGCGGACCGTTCGGGAATTTCGAGAACATTTCTGGAGGTGAAGCCCAGTCGAATTCGGTAGGGCCGTTTCCTGCGGTGAATGGAGCCGGGATTTACTATTTCGGATTCAATGCGTTCTCGGATGCGAGCCAGGGCAATCTTTACCTTGATGATATTTTGGTCGAGGAGTGGATTTGCAATACGCCGACCAATATCGCTGCCGCGGATGTTACCCAAAGTTCGGCTACGGTAAGTTGGGACGCTTCTGTCGGAAACACCGCTCAAGTGTATCAATTTGCGGTCACGACGAGCGAAGAAGAGCCAGCCAATCCGGAGTTTACGCCATCGCTGACGCACGCGCTTGATAACCTTGAGCCTGAAACGACGTACTACATCCACGTACGTGGCCTTTGCTCTGGAGTTTTGAGCGAATGGAACGCGCCCGTGAGTTTTACGACGCAACCATCGCTTGGCTTTGACACGCCTTCGTTCTCGAAGTTGAAAGTATTCCCGAATCCGGTAAAGGATGTGGTATCTGTGGTCAACACGACGAATATCGAAAAAATAGAAATCAGAAGTTTATTGGGTCAATTGATTTCGAGTGCTAATTGTAACGGATTGAACGCCGATGTGTCGCTTGCGCATGTTCCTAGCGGAAGCTACATCCTAAAGGTTTACTCTGAGGGCAGATCGGCTACGGCCAGGCTGCTCAAGGAGTAGTTTTCATTTTAAATTAGTAGAGAGAAGAAGGGAATTCCGCACGTCGGGTTCCCTTTTTCGTTTAAAACGTTCAGCGGCAAAGTTTTGCGATTGGGATTTTTGGCGTAAATTTGCGGCCTCATTCGGAGCAAGGGTTTTGTGGTTTAGACAGACGGATTTCTGGAAACCGCGCCCGCGTTAGGGATTGAAGCGGTTATCCTTTTGGGTTTCGAGTGCTCCCGATGCTTCGGGAGAGAAACCAAAAGATAATAGCGGAAAGCCCGGGCCGAAGGCAACGCCCAAAAGAAAATGGAAAGAAAGAAAGTTGCATTCTATACGCTTGGCTGCAAGCTTAACTTCTCGGAAACCTCGACAATTGCGCGCAGTTTCCATGATGAAGGTTTCGATCGCGTCGAATTTGAAGACGTGGCCGACATTTATGTGATCAATACCTGTTCGGTTACCGAAAACGCCGACAAGCAATTCAAGCAAGTCGTGCGAAAGGCGATGAAGCTCAACGACAAGGCGTTCGTCGCGGCAGTAGGTTGTTATGCCCAATTGAAGCCCGAAGAATTGGCCGCTGTAGACGGTGTCGATTTGGTTTTGGGCGCGACCGAAAAATTCAAGATTACCGATTACATCAACGATTTGTCCAAAAACGATATGGGCGAAGTGCATTCGTGCGAGATACAGGAAGCCGATTTTTACGTTGGTTCGTACTCGATCGGCGACCGCACGCGCGCATTTTTGAAAGTCCAGGACGGATGCGATTATAAATGTACCTATTGTACGATTCCGTTGGCGCGCGGTATTTCCAGATCGGACACGATGGAAAACGTTATGAAGAACGCAAAGGAAATTTCTGAAAAAGGCATCAAGGAAATCGTGCTTACGGGCGTAAACATCGGCGATTACGGAAAAGGCGAATTCGGCAACAAAAAGCACGAGCACACATTTTTCGAACTCGTCCAGAATTTGGATAAGGTTGAAGGGATTGAACGTTTGCGCATTTCTTCGATAGAGCCAAACTTGCTCAAGAACGAGACGATTGATTTCGTTTCACAGTCGCGCACTTTCGTTCCGCATTTCCATATTCCGTTGCAATCGGGAAGCAACGACATCTTGAAGAAGATGAAGCGTCGTTATATGCGCGAATTGTATTCGGAAAGAGTTTCGAAAATCCGTGAAGTCATGCCACACGCTTGTATTGGTGTAGACGTGATCGTCGGGTTTCCTGGGGAAACGGACGAGCATTTTCTCGATACCTATAACTTTTTGAACGAACTCGATATTTCCTATCTGCATGTGTTTACGTATTCGGAAAGGGATAACACTGAAGCCGCCGAATTTGAAGGCGTCGTTCCTGCCAATGTGCGTGCGAAACGCAGCAAGATGCTAAGAGGATTGTCGGTCAAGAAGCGTCGTGCGTTTTACGAAAGCCAACTCGGAAGTACGAGAACGGTTTTGTTCGAGGACGAAAACAAAGAAGGTTACATCCATGGGTTTACAGAGAATTACGTGAAGGTGAAAACGCCTTGGAATCCGGAATTGGCGAACACTTTACAAGAAGTGACGCTCACCAAGATCGATGACGATGGTTTGGTGCGAATGGAGTTTGTAAACGTACTGGCTTGATTTTACTGGAAAGATTTGAATCATTGGATTCATTAAGAAATAGAAAAGCCGGCTTTGTGTCGGCTTTTTTTGTGGTTTGTAAAATTGCCACCACCACCCACCCGAAAGTTAATGCGGTTTCAAAACATATTACTACAGAAAAACTGTATAAAATCTTAAATTACGCAATTAGACAGCCTTACAGGTTCAACATCCTATAAATTGCTTGCAAACTTAAACCACAAAAAAACATGATAAATCTCTCAGAATTAACCGGAGGAACTTTTTTCGGCGGCCGATATGGAATGTCCGACGGAACAATCGTAAACTATAAAAATTGGGAAATCTCCTTTGATTACTATGACTTATATTCAGGAAAATTCAATCAAAGGTTTACTCGGGTTTTTGTTCCTATAACCTCAAAAGATAATTTCAGATTTGAAATCTACAATAATGGAATAATCCGATCTGTCGAAAAACTCTTTGGAGCTCAAGATGTTGAAATCGGAATAAAAGGATTTGATAAAAAATTCATCTTGAAGGCCAATAATGAATTTAAATTGAAAAAGCTCTTACAGAATCCAAACTTAAGAAGTTTAATCGAAAAGGAAAGTGAGTTTAATTTTCAGATATCCAATTACAAAGGAATTTGGGAAGAGAAAACAGAAAACCTTGAGCTTTCCTTTTTTGTGCAAGGAGAAATAAAATCTATGGAAAAATTGAATTCTCTTTTAGACATTTTTAAAATCACGTTAGAAAATCTAGAAGAAAATCATTCGATAACAAAGCCTGCAGCTAACCATCGCTAATTTCCGGACATGTGAAAGCCAATGTCAAAAAAACGATCAATACTTCGAGTGAAATCTCACCTTCGTTATCCGATACACATTCAATCCATACAATTCGACGAATTCGTACACATGTCGACCCGGATGCTTAAAATCCACAAGTCTTTCGGCCGAAATCTCATAATACATTTTTTCGCCTTCCATCATCAATCGCGCGCCGCTGTTGCGATAAGCCGAACGGATCAGCGTGAATTCCGATAAGTTCCACGTCGTAAGATTGGCGTCGAACGTGTCGCCGTGAGAATACAGGCCTTCTGTAATTTCCGTAAGGTCACCATAGTATTTCTGGATACTTTCGAAGAATTCGACGACTTGTTCGCGGAGTTCGTTTGATATCATAAGCCTAGCTTACAAGGTTTGACAGATTGAGTAGATTTGTACAAACGCAAGATATGAGAAAATTATTACTCTATTTTGGGCAATAAAAACGCCCTTGATCGGACATCAAATTTTTATTCCAGGTGGCAACAACTCCTTGTACTTGGGGTTCTTACGGAAGAAGGCCGCGATTTTCGGGAACGTCGGAACTACTTTAAATTTTTTATCGCATGCTTCTTCGAGTATTTGGGTAAGCATGGCGTTGATGAAATCCTCGTTGTCGAAACCTTCGGGCGTGACGATACGCGTGAGGAAAATCTTGCGTTCCTGATGCGAATATTCTACGGTTACGAGTTTTCCATCGGTCGATGCCTCGAACTGTCTTTGAAAAGTATTGTCCTTTATTTCCATAGTCGAATTGTCATTGGTGCTTGCACGATCAAAATTTGAGGCATATGGTGCCGACATTGGACGACTCACATTAACTCATCACCTTTCCATGTCACCTTTCGCCATGTCCGATTCAGCAATCATAATTTGGTGATAAAATAAGTAACACCTCATTGCGTTCAGACTAAAAACGCGTTATTTTTATACAAATTTCGCGATTTTATCGGGTTTTGCCTGTTAGAAATCCGTTAAACATTTATGAGGAAAATTCCCGTATATTTTATGCCTGGGCTCGCCGCGAGTCCCGAGATTTTCGAACGCATCCATTTACCGGATGAGCAATTCGAGACACACATGCTCGAATGGACGCTGCCGTTGCCCGCAGAATCGCTCACCGATTACGCCAAGCGCATGGCAATGAACGTGAAACACGAGAAAGCCGTATTGCTTGGGGTTTCGTTCGGAGGCGTTTTGGTGCAGGAAATGGCGCAATTCACAAATCCCGAAAAGGTCATCATCATTTCGAGTGTGAAATGCAATGCCGAATTTCCGCGTCGCATGAAAATGGCCAAATACACCAAACTCTATAAGATTTTTCCGACGCATCTGGCCGAAAATTTCGAGAAATTCGAAAAGTTGCCTTTCGGAAGCAAATTCCGCCAACGCTTCAAACTGTACGAAAAATTCCTTGCGATGCGCGACAAGCTGTATCTCGATTGGGCGCTCGAGCAAATTATTCTTTGGAAGCGTTCGGTTCCCGATCAAAAAGTCATCCACATCCATGGCGATTCCGACGAGGTTTTTCCCGCGAAATATATCACGAGCGAATTCATTCCCGTGAAAGGCGGCACGCACATCATGATTTTGAACAAATACAAATGGCTTAACGAAAACCTTCCCAAAATTATCCTCGAGACAAAATGATTCGGTCCGATTTTCGTAGTTTTACCGTACTTCCAAAAAATACTCCCATGAATTCGATCAACAAGCTTACGTTTATAGCCGCCGCCATTTTGGTGAGCAGTTTCCTGATATACGGCGTCTCGACAGACACCAAAAAAGAACTGCTTCACGAGAATACCAAAATGTATTTTCCGAGTCAGGCCGATTTTTGCGGTGAAGCCGTTCCTTTGCAGATTTCGGATGTGCGCGAACGCTTTGACCGCGAGCTTTTGGTCAACGCCAACCTCGATGCGACTACGCTGATCATCATCAAACGTGCCAACCGTGCCTTTCCCGTAATCGAACCGATCTTGGCTAAATATGGTGTTCCCGACGATTTTAAATATTTGGCGGTAATCGAAAGCGGATTGGTGAATGCCGTTTCTCCAGCCGGTGCACGAGGCGTTTGGCAATTCATGCCGGCCACGGCAAAAGAGCGCGGAATGGAAGTGAACGATATCGTAGACGAACGCTACAACCTCGAGAAATCGACCGAAGCGGCCTGCAAATACCTGATCGACGCCAAAGCGCGCCTAGGAAGCTGGACGCTTGCCGCCGCTTCTTACAACGGTGGGATTTCGGGTGTGAACAAACAGATCGACTTCCAAAAAGTATCGAATTATTACGACCTTCTTTTGACCGACGAGACCGCGCGTTACGTTTTCAGGATCATCGCGCTCAAGGAAATCATGAAGAATCCCGCGATGTATGGTTTTACGGTAGCGCCCGAAGAAACGTATCCGTTGTTGCCGGTACGCAAGGTCGAGGTCGATTCTACGATAGATGATTTGGCCGCGTTCGCAAACGGTCAAGGTATCAATTATAAAATCCTCAAAATCCACAACCCGTGGTTGCGCGACCGCAAACTCACCAACGTAGCGCGCAAGAAATACGTGATCGACATTCCGACAAGCGGCTATTGATGGATAATTTCTGGCTGCTTATCGCGATCGGATTCACGATCGGTACCGTCGGGACTTTGATAGGTGCGGGCGGAGGCTTTATTCTCGTGCCTTTGCTGCTTATTTTCCATCCCGAACTCGATCCGGAAACGATAACCGCGATTTCGATGGCGGTCGTGGCGGCCAATTCCATTTCGGGCACGTCGGCTTACATGTACAACAAACGCGTCGACTACAAGGCAGGATTGATTTTTGCCGTTTGTACGATTCCGGGCTCGATACTTGGCGTTTGGACGACGAAAATCATTCCGCGTGGCACTTTCGACATCGCATTCAGCATCATTCTCGTATCACTTGCTATTTTCCTGTTCATCAAAGGCGGAAAAGGCAAGCCGCAAAGCAAGGTCGTGCTCGAACACAAAGGTTGGGTTCATCAAAAACTCACGGACCGTTCGGGAGAAACCCACGAATACAGCTACGATTTGCGTAAAGGCACGTTCTTAAGTGTCGTCGTCGGTTATCTGTCGCCGATCATGGGAATCGGTGGCGGCATCATACATGTTCCCGCTATGGTCGAATGGTTGCGCTTTCCGGTGCATATCGCAACGGCGACTTCACATTTTATCCTTGCAATTATGGCGTCGGCTACCGTTGCGACACATTTTTTCGAAGGAACATATGGCGATGCGCAAGTGCAGCATCTCGTATTGGGCTTGGTCATAGGTATCATTCCCGGAGCGCAGGTCGGAGCCATCCTTTCGCATAAAATTCACGGGAAGTCGATCATTCGCGCGCTTGCGATTTGCCTTGTGCTCGTTGGTGTCCGAATTCTCGTCGGAAGCTTGTGAAGTGATTTTGCCGGATGTAATGAAAGTGCTTAATCCTGACTAAGCACCGCAAGTTGGTGCATCTGATCTTTTTTCTGCATGAAATCCGTAAGGCGTTCGTCGAACAACGCATAATTCATTTCCATGGCTTTTCGCGATGGCGTGCGCGGCGGAATCGCGATACCGCCTCTTTTGATGTCGACTACTTCCATATCGCTGTTCAAAAAGTAAGAGGTCGGAAAACCGAGCGTGTGCTTTAACGTAGAAACGGCCGTCGCATCGTTCTTGTACGATTCGTTCGCGTAACACACTTTGATCTTTCCGTTGAATTGGCGCCCGATTTTTTTCATGTTCTGTTTCGTATCCCAAAATACGACGATGAACTGGATCGAATCGTTGTAATTACGCGCAAGTTTGTTCAAAGCCGCGATTTCGCCTTTGTTGATCACGCACCACGAAGAATAGGTGATGATAAACGTCGGTTTCCCGATTTTGCTGAGCTTGACCTTTTTGCTGTTGACGCTTTTAAACGTGTAATCATCGAATTTAGAACCTACAAGATGATTTTTCACCAAAGAATCGAAAAGTGCCTGGCCTTTTTCGATGTCACCGTTTTGGTAGACCTTGTCGGATTCTTTGTTGTATTTCTTGATGTTCGATTTTATCGCGTCCGAAAAGAGAATGGTTTTTTCCTGGCTTATTGCCGATTGGGGCGCGAAAACGATAAGGAAGAAAAGTAAAATTAATCTCATAAACATTCATTTTTAAGATTAATACTAATCAAAGTTAGAAAAAGTTGTTAACAATGTTTGGTTTTGTCTATTAATTTTTCATTTCGGATGTGTTTTTTTATTATGAAGAAATGGTGCGAAATAAAAAACCCGTCCAAATTGAACGGGCCCTCAATATAATTATGTCGGTAAATCAGATGCGCTTCAATTGCTCTTTTAGCATCGCGATCTGGTCTTTTAGCATATTGTGCTTGTCGAGTTTCTTGGCTTCTGCCAACAGGTTCTGGGCTTCGATCTTGCGACGTCTTCCTGCTGCGATCCCGGCCAGTTGCAATTTCACTACGGCCATGTCCATATCCATCGAAAGTCCGTATTCTACCGCTTTCTTGAAATATTTCTCGGCTTGATTGAGGTTGGTTTGAGACAGCATGATGCCTTGCAGGTAATTGTAATATCCTTTTTGTTTGGTCACCAAAGCCGTTTCGGGATTCTTGATGTGTGCAAGCCATTTCTGTGCGCCCGCGAAATCCTGTTTCCTCAATTTAAGGAAAGCCAATAAGATGAATTCGTTCTTGAAGTAAAGGAAAATCGGCAATGCGGTAAGGATGATCAGGAAAATCCCGTTCCCGATGTTGCCTTCGGTAAACTGCCAGATCGCAACCGCGAAAATCACGACGGCGATACCGATCTTTATATTTTTATTGAACATGATGTGTTTTTTAGCGCGGCAAAGATAGGTTTTTTTGGCGTTAAGCAATAGGCTTTAAGCTTTATGCCGTGTCCAAATTTACACTTGTGGCGTTTGATGGCAGTTCGTATTGTTTGCGGTTTAACATTTGATGCGGAAAATCTGTAATGATGCAAGTTTTGGAATCGATAAATTTGCTTGGGTGGGCACGAAGTCGCATCAGAAAAAGCATAATCGAAACGACACATTCCAGCTTAGAAAATATTTTTTCAAATTCCACTTGCGAAAAAAGAAAAACTGCCTATATTTGCACTCGGTTTTGAAACACGTAATCACTACCGCACAATCCGATAGTTATTCACGACATTTAAAGATAGTTAAGCGATGAGCAAAAGAACATTTCAACCATCAAAGAGAAAAAGAAGAAACAAGCACGGTTTCATGGAAAGAATGGCCTCTGCCAATGGTAGAAAGGTACTTGCCCGTCGTCGTGCCAAAGGACGTCACAAATTGACCGTTTCTTCTGAGCCAAGACACAAGAAATAATGTGCAAAAAACATTAAAGAAGGCGTTACTTTTAGAGGTTGCGCCTTTTTTTATACCTTGTCGCGAAGTATTGAAAAGTCTTCAAAAACAAGGGACGTTCTAAAGAATATGACCATTTTCAGGAGCTGATCCGGCTGCCGCTGCAAGCTTTCTTGAAATCCATAAATTTTTCTGTGTCTGCAAAGAGCTTCCGTTGGTCGCTTTCGCAGACACGAAAAATCAAATGGCTTACTTCAAAAGGCTTTTCGCTTGCATCCGGGCTAGGCAAAGTTCCAGAAGAAAGTCCTGACATATCCACAAACCCGCAACACACAACTACATGCCAAAAGACACTTCCATCAAATCCGTCCTCATTATAGGATCAGGCCCAATCGTAATCGGACAGGCTTGCGAATTCGATTACGCTGGTTCGCAATCGGCTCGTTCGATCCGCGAAGAAGGAATCGAGGTCATCCTGATCAACTCGAATCCGGCGACGATCATGACCGATCCGAGCATGGCTGACCACGTCTACCTCAAGCCGCTTACCACAAAATCAATCATCGAAATCCTTAAGGAACATCCGCAAATCGACGCGGTTTTACCCACGATGGGAGGGCAAACGGCTCTGAACCTTTGCCTCGAAGCCGAAGAAAAAGGCATTTGGGACGATTTCGGCGTGAGACTCATAGGTGTCGATATCAACGCGATCAATATCACAGAAGACCGCGAGCAGTTCAAGCAGTTGCTCGAAAAGATAGAAATCCCGGCGGCTCCGGCCAAAACGGCAACTTCGTTCCTTAAAGGAAAAGAGATCGCACAGGAATTCGGGTTTCCGCTCGTAATCCGTCCTTCGTTTACGCTTGGTGGAACGGGCGCGGCTTTCGTGCACAAAAAAGAAGATTTCGACGAACTCTTGACAAGAGGTTTGGAAGCGTCGCCAATCCACGAAGTATTGATCGACAAAGCACTTTTCGGATGGAAAGAATACGAATTGGAATTGTTGCGCGACAAAAACGATAACGTCGTGATCATCTGTTCCATCGAAAATATGGATCCGATGGGCATCCACACCGGAGATTCGATCACGGTCGCTCCGGCCATGACGTTAAGTGACGCGACTTTCCAGAAAATGCGTGACATGGCCATCAAAATGATGCGTTCGATCGGAAACTTTGCCGGCGGATGTAACGTACAGTTCGCGGTTTCTCCAGACGAAAAAGAAGACATAGTCGCCATCGAGATCAACCCGCGCGTATCGCGTTCATCGGCATTGGCATCGAAAGCTACGGGTTATCCAATTGCAAAAATCGCATCGAAACTCGCGCTTGGTTATACATTGGACGAACTCCAGAACCAAATCACCAAATCGACATCGGCACTTTTCGAACCGACGCTCGATTACGTGATCGTAAAAATCCCGCGTTGGAACTTCGACAAATTCGAAGGTGCAGACAGGACTTTGGGCTTGCAGATGAAATCGGTAGGCGAGGTGATGGGCATCGGACGTTCGTTCCAGGAAGCGCTTCACAAAGCGACCCAATCGCTCGAGATCAAAAGAAACGGTCTTGGCGCCGACGGAAAAGGCTACAAAAATTACGAACAGATCATAGAAAAATTGACGTTCGCAAGCTGGGATCGTGTATTCGTGATCTACGATGCGATCGCGATGGGAATCCCGTTGTCGAGAATCCACGAAATCACAAAAATCGATATGTGGTTCCTCAAGCAATACGAGGAATTGTACATTCTCGAGAAAGAAATCTCGAATTATAAAATAGACAACCTTCCGAAAGAACTGCTTTTGGAGGCCAAGCAAAAAGGTTTCGCCGACCGTCAGATCGCACATATGATGGGCTGTCTCGAATCGCAAGTATATAATTTGCGCGAGCAGATGAACGTAAAGCGCGTCTACAAACTCGTCGATACGTGCGCTGCCGAATTCAAGGCGCTAACCCCATATTACTATTCGACTTTCGAGGCCGAAATCCAAAAAGCCGACGGAACGACCTACGTTTCGAACGAAAGTATCGTCACCGACAAGAAAAAAGTCGTGGTTTTGGGTTCAGGCCCGAACCGCATCGGACAAGGAATCGAGTTCGATTACTCTTGCGTGCACGGCGTTTTGGCTGCGAAAGAATGCGGTTACGAAACCATCATGATCAACTGTAACCCCGAAACGGTTTCTACCGATTTCGACACGGCAGATAAGCTCTACTTCGAGCCGGTTTTCTGGGAACACATTTACGATATCATCCGACATGAGAAACCCGAAGGCGTCATCGTGCAGCTTGGCGGACAGACGGCATTGAAACTCGCCGAAAAACTCGACCGCTACGGCATAAAAATCCTCGGTACAAGTTTCGACGCGCTCGATTTGGCAGAAGACCGCGGACGTTTCTCTGAATTGCTCGAATCGCTTCACATCCCATTCCCGAAATTCGGGGTTGCGGAATCGGCAGAACAGGCATCGCAGTTGGCCGATGTGCTCGACTTCCCGCTTTTGGTGCGTCCATCGTACGTTCTTGGCGGACAAGGCATGAAAATCGTGATCAACAAACAGGAACTCGAAGAGCACGTAATCGATTTGCTCAAGAACATCCCAGGAAATAAATTGCTTCTCGATCATTATCTCGACGGTGCGATCGAAGCCGAAGCCGATGCGATCTGCGACGGAGAAGATGTGTACATCATCGGAATCATGGAACATATCGAACCTTGCGGTATCCACTCGGGCGATTCGAACGCGACGTTGCCTCCGTTTAACCTTGGAGAATTCGTGATGCAACAAATCAAGGACCATACGAAGAAGATCGCATTGGCGCTCAAAACCGTCGGGCTCATCAACATCCAATTCGCGATCAAGGACGATATCGTGTACATCATCGAAGCCAACCCGCGCGCGTCGAGGACCGTTCCGTTTATCGCGAAAGCGTATGGAGAACCGTATGTGAACTATGCGACGAAAGTGATGCTCGGCGAGAAAAAGGTCAAAGATTTCACGTTCAATCCGAAACTCAACGGATTCGCGATCAAGCAACCGGTATTCTCATTCTCGAAATTCCACGGCGTGAACAAGGCGCTTGGGCCTGAAATGAAATCGACAGGCGAAAGCATTTTGTTCATAGACGACTTGAAAGACGACCAGTTTTATGAGTTGTATTCGAGACGTAAGATGTATTTGTCGAAATAATTAAAAGATTTAAAGATTGGAAGATTCCGTCTTTGAAATGAAAAGCCTCGATTATTCGGGGCTTTTGTTTTTGAACTCCGGCAATCCGTTTATACTTGGCCAACGGAGAGCCATAAAAAAGCCTCGAATAATCGAGGCTTTAAAATTTGTTTGGATCAGTTGCGTATTACTTTTTCGACCTTGCTTCCTTTTTCGGTCGTAATCCTTAAAAAGTACAGGCCGTTTGTTCGCGAAGACAAGTCGATCGAATCCAGGTTCAGGTTCTTTTGTAGCAATCTGCCCTGTACGTCGAACAATTCCAATGATTGTACGTCGTATTCGCTTTTCACGTTTACGATGCCGTTTGACGGATTCGGGTAAACCGAAACGCTGTCATCCGTTTCAAAATCGGGATTCTGCAAGCTTTGGTACACGGTTTCGGCCTCGTTGGTCTCGATCGGGAAGTTGTAGTCAAAGAAAATCTCGGCTTTCTTGGCTACGAAATCGCCGTCGGTCAATCCGTCGTTCGAGCGGATCTTGAACAGTACGTTTCCGTGCCCGCCAACCGGTGGATCGCCAGCAGACGCGTCCAATTCTATATTCTCGAAAATGAACTCGACGATATTCCCGCGGATCACGGTGCGCGCATTATGTGAAGTGTTCAACACCTGAAGCGAATGCAGGTCGTACTGGCCTTCGTCTACCGTCGTGCGCACGATTACGTTTACGGCGTTCGCGCTTCCCGTGTTTTCGAAATTCACGATGTAGTGCAGATAGTTCCCGATTTCTGTCGGGGAAACGGTATTTCCTTCAAGACATGTGATATCGTTCGGGTCGAATGAATTCACGACGATCTGGTTGAACGCAAATGCGTTGTCCGATGGCGTCTCATCACCCGCGACAGGAGTTATCGAAGTCGTGAAGTTCAAGATGTCGCCGTTGTTTACCGCAGGCGTTTCTGTCGGTGAATTCACGTTGAATTCGAGTCTTATCGTACGACTTTCGAAAGGCAGCAATCCGCTGTACGACCATTCGAGGTTGTTCGAAGTTTGCGTGTCGAATGCAGGAACCGACGTCAACAAATCCAATTTCGAATCGTCAAAACCAAGCGTCACGGTGCCCGAAAGCGCGGTGTTTCCTTTGTTTTTGTAAACCACTTCGTAAACGGCGTCAAAACCTGGGCGCGCCGGTGTGATCGGACTGATCACGATTTCTATATCAGGATGGACTCCGTTGGCCGACAGACAGAAACTCTGGTTGCTGATGTTATTGTTGTTGTCGGGGAAGTTGATCGACGCGCTCGCAGGCGAAATGTTGAACGCCGATGCATTCTCGATATTCGGGAATAAAGTGTAGTTTCCGGCATCTGCATAAAACGTACAGATTCCGTCAGTATTGGTGAACGCCGAACCTGTCGTGAACCCGTCGGTAAAATCGACCCTGATGTTCGGGTGCAACGGGTCGTTGATGTTACAACCGTTGTTGTTTCCGTCGAAAATCGTCGTTCCGATTACGGTATTATGCGGTCCGCCCGGCGTGAACGTACAATACGAGTTCGAAACGGTCGTGGTCATACCCAAACTGTTGAGCTGCGATTGTACGCTCGCCAATTGCGCGTCATCGGCACAAATGTAAGCCAACGTAGGATTGTTCGCCAGGTTGAGGTTGGTTTCGAAACTTCCGTTTTTAAGGAACAGTTCGGTAAGCAAATTGTCCTGGCACCACATATCGGTAAGGCGGTTCGTATTGCTTACGTCGAGCGAGGTGATTTGGTTGTTGTTGCAGTACAATCCCTGAAGTACGGCAGACTGGCTCACGTCAAGGCTCGTAAGTTGATTGGCGTTGCAACTCAACGTGACCAGATTGGTGAGATTGCTTACGTTAAGGTTCGAAATCTGGTTGTCGGCGCAATTCAGATAGATGATGTCGGGCGAGTTGCTCACGTCGAGACTCGTAAGCTGGTTGCCGCTGCAATTGAAATCGTACATATCGGCCTGTGCGCTTACGTCAAGATTCGTGAGGTTGTTTGCAGAACAGTAAAATACCGCCAGATGCGGCAATCCGCTTACGTCAAGGCTTGAAATGTTGTTCCCGCCGCAGTTCAACGAGGTAAGTTCCGGTAAGTTGGAAACATCCAAAGTAGAAATTTGGTTGCCGTTACAGCTCAACGTGAGAAGTCCGGGCATGGCACTCACGTCGAGAGACGAAATCTGGTTCGAATCGCAATTCAAACTTGTGAGAAGCGTAAGCCCGCTCAAATTCAAGGTCGTAAGCAAGTTCGTATTGCAGTTGAGTTTCGTAAGGTTCGTCATGTTGACCACGTTCAAAGTCGCGATCGAATTGTGCGAACAATCCAATTCGGTGATGTTGACCAAACCTGTCATATTGAGGTTTGAAAGCTGGTTCCATCCATAATTCAGAGACGTAAGGTTCGTCAATCCGATCAAATCGAGGCTCGTAAGCTGGTTGTGCGAACAATCCAACGTCGTAAGTTCGGTAAGTCCGTTCACGATAAGCGTCGGCAAATTGTTTTTCGAACATTTCAGCTGTTGCAGATGCGTGAGGTTGTTGACGTTGATAGAAGTGATCAGGTTGCCTGCCGCGCCGATTTGTCCGTCGAAACCGTAATTCGAAAAGTCGAGGTATTTGAGGTTCGTCAATCCGCTGACGTTGAGCGACGTGATCTGGTTTCCGACGATAGCCGTCGAAATATTGTTCGAGCAATCCAGATATTCCAACGACGTCAATCCGCTCACGTTAAGTCCCGTAAGCTTGTTGTTGTTGCAGTCGAGGTGTTTCAGGTTCGGAACGCCTGCCAAATTAAGCGTTTGGATCTTGTTGCGGCTGCAGTTCAATTGTTCCAGATTCGCAAGATTGTTCAAACTCAGGTTGACGAGTTGGTTGTTGTTGCAATTCAAAGCGAGCAAATTGTCCAATCCGTTCAACGTAAGGCTCGTAAGTTGGTTGCTTGGGATGTCGAGCGCTTCAAGGCTCACCGAACCCGTGCCGTTCACGGTAAGGCTCGTCATCAAAGAACCGTACATATGGATGGTGGAATTGTTGCTGAAACCCGAAACGTTCAACGTCACGCTTGCCTGCGGAAGTGACAGCGTCACATCGTTTACGTTTTGGAATCCGTTGAGCGTCAAATTCGAATTCGATCCCGCATATTGGAAATTGACCAATGCGTTGAGGTTGTTTCCGTTGATCACGGCATTGTTCGGCAAATACGAGCATTCGACAGCCGAGAGTTGCGTAAGTCCGTTCAAATTCAACACGGCAATGTTGTTTTCTCCGCAGCTCAAATGCGTAAGGTTCGTTTGGCTGCTCAAATCGAGCGTCGTAAGCAGGTTGTAAAAGCAATACAATTGCGTAAGCGCCGTCAATCCGTTAAGGTTGAGATTCGTAAGTTGGTTGTGGTCGCAAATCAACGAGCTCAATACAGGAAGGTTGTTCACCGAAAGGTTTGTCAGTTGGTTATAGCTGCAACTCGCCGACAATAAACCGGTCAATCCGTTCAGGTTAAGCGATGACAATTCGTTGTTGTTGCAGCTCAGAAACTTGAAATTCGGAGACGTGCCCAAGTTGAGGTTCGAAATCTGGTTCGTTTCGCAAAAGAGGAATTCAAGGTTCGGCAACGCACTGATGTCGAGGCTTGTGAGCGAGTTGTCGCCGCAATACAAGCGTTTGAGGTTCACGAGCGCACTCACGTCAAGGCTCGAAAGTTGGTTGCTGTGCACGTCGAGGTGACGCAGGTTCGTAAAACTCGAAATCCCGCTCAAATTCGAAATGATGCTGCCGCCGAGGTTCAGATTGTAAACGGCCAGCGCCTCGCTTTCCTGGATTTGTCCGTCGCTGTTGCTGTCGACTTTGATGGGCGTCGTTCCGTTTGAGCCGATCGCGATCGTATTGTTCGTGTCGGCGACCAACAACATCGCCCTGAAAACGGGATCGGGAATGTTGACGATTTGCGCATTGCCCGCAACGGCCAGCAATAAAAGCGCTATTTGTAAAATTTTCTTCATGATTTCTTTTTTAATGTTCGTTTTTTGATTGATTGGGTTAAAGAGCTTTAATAAGTTCTTGTAATTTTTCCTTTTTGCTCTGCGCGATCGGGATGTTCGAATTGTCGGCCATCACCACATAACCGCCATCGGTTTTTATGTACGATTTGAGGTACGAAAGGTTGATAAGGTGTGATTGGTGGATGCGTTCGAAACCGTGTTCGGTGAGCAATTCCTCGTATTCCTTGAGCGTTTTCGAAATCAGTACGGGCTTGTGGTTCTTGATGTAAAACTGGGTGTAGTTCACTTTCGCTTCGCACCGTATGATGTCGGCCACGTCGAACAAATGGATGCCGTCGCTCGTAGAAAGCGCGATCCGCTTGAAATTGTCGACCTTCTTCCGGATGTTTTCCAACAACAAATCGATATGCTCGAACGAATTGTTCTTGTTCACGGCTTCCTTGATCTTGGCGATGGTGTTCTGCAATTCCTCAAAATCGACGGGCTTCAGGATAAAATCAAGAGCCGAGAATTTGAACGCTTTCACCGCATATTGCTCGTGAGCCGTGATGAACACGATGTGCGCCTTGATTTTTCCCGAGCTTTCGGACAGTTTCTCGAGCATGTCGAAACCCGTACCGTCACTCAAATGGATGTCGAGGAAAATCACCTGCGGCTGCAATTTTTTTACGGCTTCGATTCCCGTCTTGACGCTTTCGGCCTCACCGATTATCGCGATATCGTCGGTGTAGCGTTCGAGCAAAGCTTTGAGGCCGGTGCGCAAATGGTGGTCGTCGTCTATGAGTATGGCTTTTATCATTTGTATTGTTTATTCTTTATTTTCATTTTTTATTGGGCGCGCCGGTCCAAATCACGGCATATACTGTATCGGCAATCGCAATGTGACTTTCGTTCCGGTTTTTCCGTTTTCGTCTATTTCGGCAATGTCGATCTGTGCCGATTTCGCCGTTGTCGATTCCATGATCTCCAATCGCTTTTTGGTGATGTCGAGCGCCATCGATTTGTGGGCCGTAACCGAATTCTCCTTCAATTGGCGCGAATGCGAGATGCCGATGCCGTCGTCTGTGATCGTACACAAAAGCTGGCCGTTCTCGACATCGAAGTCAACCAGGATGCGTCCGTTTCCTTCTTTTGGCACCATGCCGTGCAAAATGGCATTCTCGACGAACGGCTGCACGAGCAAAGGCGGCAATCCCATGTTGAATTCCACTTTTTCGCTCGAGCGGATCTCGAAATCGAATTTGTTGTGGAAGCGCAATTGCTCGAGTTCGAGATAATTTTGCAGGCTCTCGATTTCCTTGTCGATCGGAATCAGCGAACCTTTCGAGTATTCGAGCGTGAGCCGCATCAGTTTCGAGAATTTCGATAGATAGCGCAAGGCCGAATCGGTCCCGTTCTGTACGATGAAACTCGAGATCGAACCCAAACAGTTGAACACAAAATGCGGATTCATCTGCAAATGCAGCGCTTTCTGTTCGTATTCGGCCACTTCTTTTTGCAAGGTCAGACGGCGTTTTACCTGACGTCGGTTGTAAATGACCACGATAAGTCCGATGAGCAGCAACGCGACCAAAGCCGACAGTAATAAAAGTTGCGTTTGCCGTTTGTTCTGTTCCTTGAGCAGCGCTTCTTTTTTCTGGTATTCGAAATTCATCTCGGCAAGCGCAAATTTCCGTGTGCTTTCCTGATTGAAGATGCTGTCTCGCAACGTTACGTACTTTTTGTAATGCGACAAGGCTTCAGGCGGTTTGCCAAGATCTTCATATAGGTCGCTCAACAATTTTTCGGAATGGTATTGTTGGTTCAGAATTCCGATTTCGGAAGCGTAATCGAGTGATTTTTGTGCGAATATCAACGCTTTTTCAGGTTGTGTGCGATACAATCTGCCCAAATTGTACAACGCGAGCGAAGCCCCGAATTTATTCTGCATGTTTTCGTAGGTGAGCACCGATTTGTTGTAATACTCGGCGGCTTTCCCGACATCTCCCGTCTTGGCGTAATAATCGCCCCAATAATTGTAGAGCAATGCAAAGCCGCGCTGGTTGTCGGTTTCGGCAAACAGTTTTTCCGCTTTTCGGTAAAAATCGGCTGCTTTTTTAGGATCGTTCTTCTCGAAATGGATAACGCCTATGTTCATGAGCGTTACGGCCGCGGCCTGCTCGCCGGTTTCCTGTTGCAACCCGAAAGCTTTCTGCAGGTATTCGAGTGCTTTTTCCTTGTTGCTTTGCGATTTGTAGACGATGGCGATATTGTTGTACGCGCGCGACATCATCGGTTTGTTGGCCGTTTCGGTAAATAGTTGCAGCGCCTTTTGGTAATCGGCGAGCGAGCGCGCGTAATCGCTTTGTTCCGACAGCACGACGGCCGAACTCGCAAACGCACGTCCGAGCGAATTCTTGACCTGGATATCGTCCGAATCGTCTTCGAGCAATTGCGAAAACACCGATTGCGCATCGCGGAACAAGTCGAGCGCCTTTTTGTAATCGCCCGAAATGATGTGGGCGTTGCCGCGGTTCAAAAGGGCCGAGGCCGTTCCGAAATCGTAATGGGCTTTTCTCGAGAGCGATTCGGCTTTGACCGCATAAAATGTGGCCGAATCCGGATTGCTTTCGCGGTACAGGTTCGCAAGATGGTTGTAAGCGTTGACACGTGCCGTATCCACTTTCGCCGAACGCACGATGCGCTTGAGGCTGTCGGCGGCCGAAGTTTGGGCCAATCCGACGACCGGCACAGCGTACGCAAGGGTGATGATCAGGTTATGGATTTTGGTTTTCAAAGCTTGTTCAGAATTAACTGAAGCAAATATAGAGTAAGCTTTTGTACGGTTGTCGGGCGATGATTATTCCCGAGGTATGACTTATTATTCCACGGGAATGGATTTTTCGGCCATAAAAAAGCCCGCGAATGCGAGGCCTCGATTGGTTTTTTTAGCGTCAGTTGGCTTCCGTATAATTTTTGAAATTGTCAAGGATCGCCTGCCAACCCTGGCGTTGGAATTCGGGATCGTGTACGTTTTCAGGATCGAATGTCTCGACAATGGCTACCGCATCGCCTTCGTTTTCGAATTGCACGTCTACTTTTCGGCCGTCGCTCATTTCATAAGCGATGGTTTTGTTTGGGATGACTTCGGTATACGTTCCGCCGAAATCGAAGCTGAACGAACCGTCCTTGGCTGCCATAGTGAAAGAGAATTGGCCGCCGGTGCGCAAATCGTTTTCGGCTTTCGGCGTATGCCAGTCGGGAGAAGGCGTATTCCAATTCATGACATGTTCGGGTTCCGACCAGAATTTCCAGACTTTTTCGATAGGTGCGTTTACGGTTGTTTTGATCGTGATGGCTGGTTTAAGCGTTTCCATGATTTTTCGTTTTATGTTGATAAGGCAAAGATAGCGGCCGGTTTTATGTGCGACGAATTGCAAAAACGACAATTCGCGGGTGCGATTGCGAAATGTGTTTGTTTTGCTTTTGTGGTGGTTTCGGAAATACTGCGTTGAGTGAAATGAGGGTTTAGACCTAACAGGTTTCCAAAACCTGTTAGGTCTAAGGTCGTAAATTCGGGTTACTTCACCTTACAGTTTTTCTGTAGAAATTGTTAAATCTCGTTTTCGCGATGTGCCGTGACTTCTTCGGAAACTTATCCAAAATCAGGTTCAGGTTTATATCGTGTTCGAGCCATGCTTTCAGTCCGTCGACGACCGTCGTGTAACCACCCGTAGAATCACGGATTACCGCAATCAAGTCGTCTGCTTGCTCGGTGAATCCGTAATGTTTGATGTCGATATAGGTCGAACCGTCCGATAATTCGCTGAAATTGAAATCGACGTTCGTTTGAGGTTCGCCCCAACGGATCGCGATTTTCTGGTTCGGAACGATTTCGACGGCTTCCACTTTGGTCGAGACGCCATACATTTCCCATTCCCAAACCACGGTTTTGCCGGTTTCTAGTTTTCCGCTCGATTTTGTGAACCAGAAATTGACGGTGACTTCGGGATCGATAAAAGCGTTGAATACTTCCGCAATGGGTTTGCGGATTTTCATTTGCGCTCCGGCGTATGTCGTATTATCCATATTTTATTATTTATTGCTTATTTACGAAGTCGGCGAGAGCGTTGGTGAAATACGTCCAGCCTTCGTTGAAATTCGCCATCGACAATTCGGGATATTTTTGAGGTTCGAACGATTCGAGCGCTTTGAACGTAAGTTTGAGGTGGGTCTTGTCGCCATTCGGTTCAAGTTCGAACGTGAGCAATCCGTTTCCGGGATAATCGGGATAGTTCCATTCGTACGATAATTTGCGTTGGTCGAGCGCTTCGGTCACCGTCCATTTGTGCTGATAATGGTTTCCGCTTTCGGGATGTACGACATCGAATTGCGTGACGAATCCGACCTGCGGTTTGAAATCTTCCATCATCGGAAAATACCATTGCACCATTTTGTCTTTATCGGAAATCGCCTGCCACACTTTTTGGATGGGTGCGTCGAGTGCCAAATCGTATATAAGCGGTTCTTTTTCGGAAATATCCATGTCGAATTGTTTTCTTCCTTAAAGGTAGCGATTGAATGACTTGTGTCAGAATTTTTTCGTCCCTAATCGAAAACGACTTACTTTTACGGCATGCGATTCCTGATTGTGCTTTTCGGTGTTTATATCTCGCTGCTGTCTGTCATGCCTTGCCACGACAGTGTGGAGTGCAATGAAACCCGTGCCGAACGCGTGACCGATCATCGCAACCACGCTTCGGACGAAGAGCAATGCCCGCCGTTTTGCACCTGCGCGTGCTGCGGCGTCCAGATCGCACAATTCGAGCCGGTGCATGCGATTCTCCAAAATCGGGAAATCGAAATGCCGAAGCAAAAACCTTCATTTTACGCGTTCGCACTTCCGAACGAAATCTGCCGTTCCATCTGGCAACCGCCCAAAATAAGTTAAGTACTCGACCTTTTTAAAGGAAACAGATTCTTAACTTATAATATCCACCATGAAAAAATACATTCTGGCGGCGATTTTCTCGCTGTCGATTTTCGTGGCATGGGCGCAGGAACCGGTACAGGATTCCACACAAAACGAGGAACTCGACGAAATCGTGATCCAATCGACGCGCACCAGCCGCACCATTAAAAATACACCCACGCGTGTCGAAACCATAGACGCCGAAGAACTCGAGGAAAAAGCCAACATGCGTCCCGCGAACGTGTCGATGGTCTTGCATGAAAGCACGGGCATTCAGGTTCAGCAAACCTCGGCGACTTCGGCCAATTCGAGTATCCGCATACAAGGCCTCGACGGACGGTATTCGCAGCTTTTGAAAGACGGGTATCCGAATTTCGGCAATTTCGCGAGCGGGCTCAGCATTCTCGAAATCCCGCCTCTCGATTTGAAACAAGTCGAAGTGATCAAAGGTCCGGCTTCGACTTTGTACGGAGGAGGCGCGATTGCGGGCGTCGTGAACTTCGTTTCAAAGAATCCGTCGGCGAAAGGTGAAAACAACTTCTTGATCAACCAATCACATGTAGGTCAAACGAATTTCGGATTCTATTCATCCAAAAAAGGATCGAAATTCGGCTATACGTTGCTCGCCTTGGGAAATTTGCAGAACGAATACGATGTTGATGACGACGGTTTTTCTGAACTGCCCGATTCGCGCAATTTCACCGTAAATCCGCGGTTGTTCTACTATCCGGACGAAAACACTTATGTGATGCTCGGCAACAGTTTTACCGCCGGACGCAATTTCGGAGGCGACATGCGCGTGATCGACGGTTTTTCGGATGCGGATCACGTCTATTACGAGAAAAATAACACGATCCGCAACACGACGACTTTCGAATTCGAGCGCAAAAACGAAAACGGAAACAGTTTCAAGGTCAAGCAAAGCCTGAGTTTTTTCGATCGCGAGATCCAAATCCCGAATTTCGTGTTCGCCGGATTGAACACGAACAGCTTCACCGACGTTTCCTACGCGTCCAAGAAAGGTAAACATTCGCTTATCGGCGGCGTGAACCTGATTTATGACAAGTTCTGGCAGAAAGAGAATTATTCGGCCGTCGATCTGGGCAACCGTTCGTTCACTTCGGGGATTTATGCCCAGGATACTTGGGACGTTTCCGAAAAAATCATTGCGGAAGCCGGATTGCGTCTCGATAACATCCAGTTCAAGAACGTCAATTTTAACGAAAACAGAACGTTTGCGCTTCCGCGGATTTCGTTGCTGTACAAAGCGACGCCCGATCTGTCGATGCGTCTCGGAGGCGGTCTCGGCTACAAAATCCCGACCGTGTTCACCGAACAGACCGAGAGCGTGCAATACCGCAACGTACTTGCGCTCGCCGACGTGAAAACCGAGCGCTCGATCGGCGGGACTTTCGATTTGAATTACCGAAAGCGTTTCGGCGATCTGGCCATCAGTGCGAACCAGATGTTTTTCTACACAAGGCTCGACAATCCGCTGGTTTTGCAGCAAAGCGGTGATGAGTTGTTTTTTATGAGTTCTGATGAGGCCATGAATTCCAAAGGCTTCGAAACGAATCTCAAATTCATTTTCCGCGACGATTTCAAGTTGTTCGCCGGATACACGTTCACCGATGCCAAAGCCGATTATTTGTCGGGCAACAACACACTTCCGCTTACGGCGAAGAACCGTGTGAACCTCGTGTTGTTGTACGAGAAACACGAGAATTTCAAGTTCGGGCTCGAAGGCTATTTTACCGACAGGCAATACGTATACGACGGGACGGCAACGCCTTCGTATTGGGAATTCGGGTTTTCGGCCGAGAAAGCGTTCGGCAAATTCAGCGTGTACGTGAATCTTGAAAACTTTACCGACGAGCGCCAAAGCAATTACAAAAGCGTCGTCAACGGGCCGCGTACGAACCCGACTTTCGACGACATCTGGAACCATACGGAAGGCTTCGTGTTCAGCGGCGGAGTGAAGTATAAATTATAATTGTTTATTGTTTGATAATTTTTTTGATGTGGGTCTTTCCTGAATATTTAATCATTAAATAATAAACTCCAGACGCGACATGCTGCATTTCAGATATTTTATTGATGTCAGATTGCAACCTTAAATCACATATTTTGTGAGCTGCGGAATCATAAATGCTGGCCTGAACATCTTGCCCCGGGACATCAGGTAGCTTAACCTCGAAGTTGTCCCGGACAGGGTTCGGGTTTATCATCACATTTTGTGTTTGTGGTTGGTCAACTCCCATACTTCCGGTCACTATTATTTCCAGACTGAAATAAGAACTTTGTCCGTTTTCATTAACGTATTTTGCCGAAAGGATGTGGGTTCCGGGGGAGATCCAATGAATCGAAATGCGATTTTCATCTGTTGAAGAAATATAACCACCAGACGATAACTGCCATTCTACATCGGCAAAGGGATTGAATGGAACGATATATTGTAAAGTTTGGTCTGTTTGAGAAGAGTTCTCACCAATTATAACTGATGATTCGGGAACAAATTGGGATAGACGGACCATTCCAGAGTCGTTCGCAAATACAAGTTCGTCTGTTTCCGGATCATAATCCAATGTAGAATTGGAATCAATGTAAGAGATGAAATTATTATAATGCATCCATGTTTGACCAGCATCATAACTCCATGTAGCTCCACCTGCACACCATTTTTGAGGGGTTATCAAGTACAATTGGTAGAAATTGTTTCCGTTAGGCAACGTTCCCATCGGGTAAGGAGAGGTCGTATTTTCAACGAGGTCAATCTTGAAAGCGCTGGCACCCACCGATTCTTTAACGATTGCGAAATCATCCGAATAAGCTATTAAATACTGGGTGTTATTTCCTGGGATAGTTGCTATGGTTTGCCACGATTGCCCCCAATCTTGTGAGCGGTAGAGTACGTGGCCCAATACATTTTGGTTATATTCGAAAAGATACATTGTACCAGCTGCGTCAAAATGAAACTTCGCTCCTACGGATATGTAAACGGGCGCGAGAATTTGCGTCCAGTCTACACCGTGATTGGTAGAATAGTATACTTTATTTCCGAATCCGTTGTAAAACAATGTGTTGTTGTCAATTTGTGTCATGCGTTCAGGATTGGTAGGAAGGTCAATGAAAAGTTCATCTATTTCATGTGACGTCCAGCTTTGTCCCGCATCGGTCGATTCGACGAAATTTCCGACCCAGGAATTCGAGCCTTGAGTCATGTAAGACATGTAATTATCTTTGACTCTTAAGAATGTACCGGAGGACGTGGGGACGCTAATCATAGGATGCCAGGCAGCACCATTTGATTCACTTTCAAAAATGCGAAAACTTCCCGTCTGATTCATGTCGTCCATACCACCATAAAACAAACGACCGCTTTCGGTTTTAAAACCTCTTAATCCAAATCCTCCTGCCGGAAAAAATGAAGATTCAAGAGAACTCCAATTTAAACCTCCATTATTAGTAGATAAAATTTCGGAACCTTGCCAGTCATTACCTCCCCTTCTTGTGGTAACGGCAAAATCCTCGTCTAGGAAATGCGTTATGCAGCTGGGCGTCATCAAAGGGAAAGGCACGCTTTGGATTGTGTTGGAAATAAGGTCGTATTTTATCAGACTACTCACATCATTTACAAACCCCGGAACCAACAATATGTTGTTCTTTATCGAAAAGTCATATAAGTCGAGGTACACATTATTTGCAGGAGTAAGCCCATTTAAAATTGTCCAGGTTGAGCCTTGGTCGTAAGATGCATACATCTTATTAGTTGTGGTAAAAGCGCACAAAATACCATTTTCTGCTACTTGTATTTGCCATACTATGTTGGCAGGGAAAGTGACGTTCGTCCATGTTGATCCGCCATCTGTGGTTTTTTGTAAAGGATAATGCTGAAGAGTAAAACCAACTGTAGGGGAAATGAATTTTACCCCGAAAGTGCCTGAATTGACGTTGTTATTTATAAGATTCCAACTTTGGCCCCCATCCACCGTTTTTGCTAGAAATGTAGCTCCCGACGGGGTTAATTCCCCTGAAATAAAACCGATATTTTCGCTGACAAAACTAATAAAAAGGACCTTTTCGTTACCAGTAAAACCGAGAGTAGACAAGGTCCAAGTTAAGCCCTTGTCAAGTGTGCGGTAAAAATTGCCATGATGGGTGAAGATAATGGCTCTGTTGTCACTTATTTTTTCGGCTTCCCATTGGGATTCGTGAGCATCTACAAGGGATAGGCATTTTATCCAATTTGCTCCTCCGTCCGAAGTTGATATGATAGTTCCTTCACCATAAGAAAAACCGTGGTTTTCATCGAAGAAAAATGACTCCCGCAACTTAGGGCACAACATTTCTGATGCTGTCCAGATTTGGGCCGTTAATGATTGAACGAATAGTAATAAGAAAAGTGTAATTTTTTTCATGCTTGAATGCTTTGGTATAAAAATAGCAAATTTGACTTTGATGTAATCACATTTTTTAAGACGCCCAAATCACGATTTGTTTACTTTCTGTTTACATTTGCGTACCACCTAAAAATCTAGAAATGAACGACCCTTACACCAACTTAAGGCGATTGGCGCTGGTTTTGTTTTTGGCCGTATGGCCGATGGGCAACGTTTCGGCCCAAAACTTTACCGACAGCAACCTTCCGATCGTCATCATCAACACCGACATCAATCCGAATACGGGACAACCTACAGAGATTCCCGACGATCCGCGTGTATTGGCTACCATGAAAATCATTAAACATCCCGACGGTTCGCGCAATTATATGACCGACCAGAACAATGCGGCTTATTTGAATTACAACGGCCGTATCAACATTGAAATCCGCGGTTCCACGTCTCAATTGCTCGAAAAAAAGCCCTACGGATTGACGACGTTGCTCGCCGACAATGTCTCGAACAACAACGTGAGTCTTTTGGGAATGCCCAGTGAGAACGATTGGGTTTTGAACAGTTTCGCTTTCGACGAATCGCTGATACGCGACTATATTTCGTACAATCTCGCACGCGCCATGGGCAATTACGCGCCTCGCATCCAATATTGCGAAGTGGTCGTCAACGGTGACTACCGCGGGCTTTATCTGCTTCAGGAAAAAGTAAAATCGGATTCGAACCGCGTGAACATCGTCAAGATTACCGATGCCGACAACGCAATGCCGAATCTTACGGGCGGTTACATCACCAAAGCCGACAAGACTACCGGAGACGATCCCGTGGCCTGGAACATGGCGTCGTATAACGGAGACGTGGCCTACATTCACGATTTGCCCAAACCCGAAGACGTTACGGCGGCACAGGACACGTATATCCATGGGCAATTCTCGTCGTTGCAGCTCGTCGCCGGAGCGGGAAATTCAACGATAACGAATGGTTTTCCATCGAAAATCGACATTCCGACTTTTGTCGATTATATGATCAGCAGCGAATTGGCGTCGAATGTGGATTCCTATCAGTTCAGTACGTATTTCCACAAGGATAGAGGCGGAAAATTACGCGCCGGCCCAATCTGGGATTACAACCTTACGTACGGCAACGATTTGGGAGAACCGAGTCGCAGCGGATACGATGTGTGGCAATTCGACAACGACGACAACACGGGTTCGAAATTCTGGAAAGACCTATTCGACAACCCGACTTTCAAATGCTACCTTTCAAAGCGTTTCCACGATTTGACCCAACCGGGCCAACCGTTGCGCCACCAAAGTCTCGTGGCGTTGATCGATGAAACGGTCGCGTTGATTTCGGAAGCCGAAGCGCGCGAGGACCAACGCTGGAATTCCATTTGGAACTGGACGGCCGAAATCGACGACCTCAAGACCTGGCTGAATTCGAGAATCACTTGGATGACGAACCATTTAGGAGCGTATACGGCTTGCAGCAACGTGGCCGTTCCGCAATTGGTGATCAACCGCATCAACTACAACCCGAGTACTTCGAGCCAGTTTCCGGTGAGCAATGACCAGGAATTCATCGAAATCAAAAACGCGGGAAGCACGACCGTGACGTTGACCGGAATTTACTTCAGCCAACTTGGGATTTCGTACCAATTCCCGAACAATTCCACGCTTGCTGCCGGTCAAAGCGCGTATATCGCAAGCAATATGACCACGTTCCAAAGTCGTTACGGATTCGCGGCTTTCGGACAATTCACACGAAATTTATCGAACAACAGCCAGAAATTGATGCTGTCCGACGCCTGGGGAAATGTGATCGATCTTGTCGAATACGACGACGAATCGCCTTGGCCAAATGCCGACGGAAACGGTTCGTATCTGCAACTTATCAGTACTTCTCTCGACAACAGCCTGGCATCGAGTTGGATGGCGTCTTCGGCCAGTTTGGGGACACAAGATTTCGCAATCGCTTCTTTGGTGTTGTATCCGAACCCGGTTAGGAATATCTTTACGGTGAATTCGTCGGCAAGGATAGATGGCGTTCAGGTTTTTGACAGCCTCGGACGTATCGTCAAAAGCACGACAGCCAATTCCGAAACCGTCGAAGTGGATGCCAACGATCTGGTGCAAGGCGTCTATCTCGTGAAAATCACGTCGGGCCACGCATCCAAAACCGTTTCAATAGTCAAGCAATAAATGGCTTTTTTTTCTAAAATAAATTCGAAGGCTAGGGCAACCGAAAGTTCGGGTTACGGCACGAATCCCGAAAATTACGGCGGGCGTTTCATCAATAAAGACGGATCGTCGAACGTGTCCAAACGAGGCGCGTCGTATATGAACCGCATCAGTTGGTTCCATACGATGCTCGACATGCCGACGTGGAAATTCCTGTTCGTGCTTTTCGTTTTCTATACCGGAATTAATTTCGTATTCGCTTGTCTGTATTACGCGATCGGAATCGAATATCTCGACGGCATCGACCACACAGGCCCCGAATGGCTGCAGTTCGGGAAGGCGTATTTCTTTTCGGCCCAAACGTTTACGACGGTCGGTTACGGCCACATCAGCCCGAACGGTTTTTTGACGAGCGCATTGGCCGCCACCGAAGCGTTGACCGGACTTTTGAGTTTCGCGATCGCTACCGGATTGTTTTACGGGCGTTTCAGCAAACCGCGCGCTTTCATCAAATTCGCCGACAAAGCGCTGATCTCGCCTTATCGCGACGCAACGGGCTTTATGGTGCGTCTCACGCCTTACAAAAACACAAACCTGCTCGACGCCGAAGCACGCATGACGCTTGGGATGGGCGTAGAGGAAGACGGGGAAATCGTGAACAGGTTCTATACGCTCGATCTGCAACTGCACAACATCAACGCGCTCACCTTGAGTTGGACGCTCGTGCATCCGATTACCGAGGACAGCCCGTTCTACGGCTTTACGAAAGAAGATTTCGACAGGTTGGAAGGCGAGGTGATCGTATACATCAAAGCGTTCGATGACATGTTCAGCGCAACCGTCGCCACGCGTACGTCGTATACGTTCGACGAAATCGTGTACGGAGCGAAATTCGACATCATGTATTCCGAAAATGAATCGAATACGCGTACGATTTTGCACCTCGACAAACTCAATTCGTATAAAAAAGTGGATATGGAAGCGGTTACTTCAGCACAAATTCTGAAGTGATTTCTACCGTTTTGGCGATTTTGTCTTTCACGACACTTGGAATCTCTATGCCGAAATCCTGAGGTGAAACTTTGAAAACAGCCTTGATTTCGGTGCCGCCTTCCACCTTTCGGATTTTAGCGACCGTCGTGACTTCTTTGGTTTTTCCGTGCATTTCAAGAATGCCTTTCATCGTGAAATCCTGCGCACTTCCGCTAAGCGCGCGGTAGTTGAACTTTTCGATATTTCCTTTGAAAGTGGCTTTAGGAAATTTGTCGCTTTCCATGTAGTTTTCGTTGTAATGCTCTTCCATGAGCGCGACCTTGAATCGGAACGACTTCTGCAACGCCAGACACGCGATGTCTCCGTTGGTCGTATTGACGATGCACGTGGCCGAAGTGGTCGTGGCCTTGATTTCCTCTAAGGCGGTCGACGCCTCGAATGTGATTTTCCCCGTTTTGGTCAGGATTTTGTCTTGTGCGAGCGATGCGGTGGATGCACAAATCAGCAATAGTAAAACTAGTTTTTTCATGGCGTAGGTTTTATTCGTTGAGTCCTTCTTCGTTCCATTGTACGAGTATGTCGATCACGTTCTGCGGAAGCCTTTGTCCGCCGAAAGGCATCATCCCATCGGCTCCTTGCGCGCGCGAAATACGGTCGAGAAGCCCGCGTTCCTGAACGGCCTGTTTCACGTTTTCGTAAGTCAGCAACGGCATTGGAGCGCCATTTTCGGGCGGATTCGTGTGGCACATGATGCAGTTGTTGTCGATGATCGATTTGACGTTACCCGTATAGGTCACGTTCACCACGGGCGTGTTGTCGATGAGTTCCTCGGTACTGTCGCTCGTGCATCCGACGAGGAATGCGAACGGCGCGAGAAGCATGAATCTTTTCAAAAGCATTTTCTTTTTTACCAAAAATAGCGAATTAATCAAGTCGGTTATAGATGGAAATAAATATTTAAATTTGAGCATATTAAACCAACCAATGCTATGAAAAAGAAATTGCTTGTGGCGGCCATCATCGTTTTGGCCGTGCTTTTTGCGGGCTACCGCTACCTGTATCGCGGGCATCGCGACATTGCCAAAGAAGATGCCGATTTTGCGCTTACGACTTCCCAATTGCTTTCCGAATTTTCGGCGAACGACAGCCTGGCCAATGCCAAGTATGCCGACAAGACCATTACGGTTTCGGGTAAAGTCACCGATGTAGAGGCCGAAGCAGGAACGATCATGATCGACGAGAAATTGTCGGTCGGTTTCCAGGACGCCGCTTCTGCCAAGCAATTGAAAACCGGGCAACAGGTCAAGCTCAAAGGCCGATTCGTGGGTTATGACGACTTGCTCGAGGAACTCAAGATGGACCAATCAACCTTAACCGAATAATATGAGAAAACTTTTACTGTTGGGATTGCTGCTCCCGTTCGCCGCCGTAGCCCAAGACGACCTGCTCAAGGAAATCGATACGGCTGCCACCAAGCAAAACGTCGAATCGGCTTTTAAAGGACTCAAGATCGTGAACCTCGAATCGACGAAACTCGCGGCCAAAAAAGACCTGTATTTCGTCGTTGCGCACCGTTTTGGGTCGATCAAAGGCGGATTCGAGGATTTTTGGGGACTCGACAATGCCGTAACCCAAATCAAATTCATTTACGGATTGACCGACTGGCTTACGATTGCCGCCGGAAGAAGCGAGCAGGCTTACGATTTCTCGGCGAAATACCGATTGATTCCGCAGCGTCAGGACGGCTCGCCTGTAAGCCTTGTGTTGTTCAATAGTTTGGGATTCAACAATCAGCTCAAGGAAAGCCTGTATCCGAAAATGAAATTCGAGAATCGCCTGATTTACGTGAACCAGATTTTGGTCTCGCGCAAGTTTTCGGAAAAGTTCTCGCTCGAGATCGCGCCGACGTATTTCCACGAGAATTTCGTAACCGACGACAACCAGGACAATTCGCAATTCGCGGTAGGTTTCGGTGGACGTTACAAATTGGCAAAACGTTGGTCTGTCAACGTCGATTATGCGACGCATTTGAACCGTGCGGGTTCTTCGCCTTACCACAATCCGCTTTCGGTCGGCGTCGATCTGGAAACCGGCGGGCACGTATTCCAGATGCACTTCACGAATTCACAAGGCATACACGAAGCCGGATTTTTGGGCAACGCTACGGGCGATTGGGGAAAAGGCGACATCTTCTTCGGATTCAACCTGCTGCGCGTGTTCTGATCGCGAATACATAAAAGAAAAGCCCCGATTCGAATGGAAACGGGGCTTTTTTATGCGTCGGAATCTTTGTTATTCCTTGATGAATTTTTGTGAGTACGTCTTGCCGTCCACATCGGTCAAAAGCAAAACGTAAGCGCCGTTGCTCAACGATTTTACACCGATTTGGTTTACGTTGATCGCAGAATCCATTACTTTCCTTCCGGTAAGGTCGAAAATCTGGGCGGATGCCAATTGCGTATCGTTGGCAAAAGTCACGTTGATCACGTCTTTGGCCGGATTCGGAGAAATCGTGAATTTCGTCGCCGACGGATTGTTCACACCCAAAGCCGGGCTCGAGCCTTCCAAAACGAAAAGCGTAGAGTTTGTAGAAACGTTCAGGTATTCATCGACAGTTCCCGAAGGCCAAACCACGCGAACGACAGGAATCGCCGTAGCGCTGCCGATACCGAAATGCGCATTGAGCGTACTCATGTTCGAGAAGCCTTGTCCGCTGCGGATTTCACGCGTCTGTTTACCCCAAGTACCTTCGATTTCTACACGAGCGCCAATGCCGTTGCGGTTGCTTTCCACGCCTTGAAGCGTGACTTTAATCCACTTGTTCGGGTTGCCGTTGTTCATGTAGATGTTGCTTCCGACTTGAACGTCAAGGAAACCGTCGTTGTTCAAATCGGCGATACCGCCTTGGCCGAACGGAAGATCGTATCCGGTGAACGTGCCGTTTCCGTTATTGAGGTAAAGTTCTTTTCCGTTTTCCCACAAGAAATCCACAAAGCCGTCGTTGTTGAAATCGGCCGATTGCAACTCCCATGATCCAACCTGTGCCGCGATTCCTGAAGAAGCGTACATATCGGTAAACGTACCGTCGCCGTTGTTCACGTAGAAACGGTTTTGGTCCGAGATGTTAGAAAGCACCATATCCATATCGCCGTCGTTGTCGAAATCTTCTACGGCCGTAGACCAAGATTGTGCGCCGTCGTTGACTCCTGCAGCAGCACCGACTTCGGTATACGTGCCGTCTCCGTTGTTCTTGTACAAAAGATTGATGCGTTGCGGATCTCCTACTGGCGCACCGCTTCGGCATTTGGCCAAATACATGTCGATATGTCCGTCGCTGTTGTAATCGGTCCAGATGGAAGCGTAGTTTCCTCCAACGGCCAAAGTCGGCATAAGCGAAATGTCAAAGTTCAGGTTTCCGGCGCCGTCGTTGCGATACGCATGGCTTTGCGCGACGTCGTGGCAGGCCCAAAGGTCAAGATTTCCGTCGTTGTCGATATCGATGAAATTGGTACGCTGCGTAAAAATATTCTGCGGATAAGTGCTCAAAGCATAACCCGTTCCAGTCGTATTGGCCTTTACTAAGGATACACGACTTCCGTTTCCAAGAACCAGGTCGGTAAAGCCGTTTCCGTCAAAGTCTCCTGCCGCGATACTCCAATCAGGCGTCGCATTTCCTAGGCCAAGTCCGGTTACGGCATACGTCGCGAGCGTAAAACCGCCCGAGGCCAATTGCTTCCAGACTTTGAGTTGGTTGGATCCAATGGCGACGACATCATCGAGATGATCGCCGTCCATGTCTACCGTACACGGATTGTAAGGTACGTTTCCACCCAATGCCTGTTGGGTAAAACTGACGGTCTGCGCTTGTCCCAACACGGGAAACGAGCACACGGCCAGCAATACGTAAAGTTTTTTCATTTCTTTTAGTTTTAGTTGTTAGTTTAATTGCAATGATTTTGCATCGAATTGATCCAGTCGGTCATGAGTTGGACTCCTTCTTCATGAACTATCGATCTTCCGATGAACGGCATCATCACCGAGCCGTCGGTTGAGCTGATTCTGTGAATGATTTCGGAATTGGCCGCATCGCCCGCATTGATCACGTAAGGCAGGTTGTCGACATTGAAAAGCGGTGTCGCACAAATCCCGACCGTTTCCGGATCGGAATTGCTGAAATTGAAACGCACGTTTACATAGTCGCAATGTCCGCCCTGACGGTGGCAATGCGCGCAGTTGATATCCATATACGAACGGGCACGCAATTCAAGTGGCTTGCTCGTGTCGTTGTAATCTACGGTAGATAATATTGTTGCGGGAATGTTGTTTTCGAGATAACCTTCTGCCACCCACTTCTCGAGTTGGTTGCGCTGCGAAGTGCCGTAATCGTAAACGTAATTGAGATTCTGAGGTTTGACCCCGACCGGAATCACGATTTCGCCGTTGAGCGTCTCGTTAAGGTTGATCTTGTGACAGGTGCGGCATTCGGTATCGGCCGGAATCTTGTAGAAAGCGTCTTTTTGCTGGCCGTTGTGCATAAAGCTCACGGGAACGAAAACACCTTGCTGTTCGGTGTCGAGGAAGGCCTCGGTCTGCTCGTCGTTCCAGATGTACACGTACGGTTCCCAACCCGAGTTGATTTCGTCTCCGTCGTCGTTGTACTGCGGTTCGCGTTTCTTGATCAGGATGCGCGTCTCGATGATTTTGGTCGTATGGTCGGGAAGCACGTCGTCGTAGTAGAAGTTTTTGATCAACACCGCACCGACCGGAAATTCGAGCGTGTTGTCGTTGCCGTTGAACGTCGCTTTCGTGCCTTGCGGCATCCAGACGAAACGTTTTTTATGGGCGTAATCGGTAAAAAGCTCGCTTGCAGGTCGATAGGGAAGTACCTTGTAAGAAGGTGAAAGTTCCTTGAGTTCGCCTCCGTCAAAAAAGTGGTAATCCGAAAGTTTGGCATAAGGAACCTGCGTGACATCGAGCACTACAGGCGAAACGGGCAAATATTCATCTTCATTGTCATCGTGGTTACACGAGATAAAAATCCCGGCTCCCAAAATAATTGCAACAAAACACAGCAGTAGGTAATTTTTCTTCATGGATTTTTTGTGAAAGCTTCAAAAATAGCAAATATTTTGAATCAAACAGCAATCCTTCGGAATACCCTAAAAAAGTTTTGGAATCGGTTCGGAATTATCAGTAAACCTCTTAATAATTTTCGAGGCGCACATTGAAGTTTTTGAGTTCCGACAAGGCTTCAGACGATTTATAATCGAACGTTTCGTCGTGGTCCATGCCGTCTTTTCTTCTCGAAATCCGCTTGACCGATTTGAAAAAACGCCTCAAATCGTCATCGCACGACAAAACCAATCCCGGAACGACGGTGTTTTTTCCGTTTTCATCCTTGGCGACCATAGTGAAATACGAGGAGTTGCAGTGCTTTGAAATACCGGTGGTGATGTTTTCGGAATCGACGCGGATGCCGATGACCATTGAACTTCTTCCCACATAATTCACCGAGGCTTTCATCGTGACGAGTTCGCCGATTTCGATCGGATTCAAAAAATCGACCGTATCGACCGAAGCCGTCACGCAATAATGGCCCGAAAATCGGCTCGCGCACGCAAACGCGATCTGGTCCATAAGCGACAAGATGTAACCACCGTGGATTTTTCCCGAAAAGTTCGAGTGCGACGGAAGCATGAGTTCCGAAATGGTGATATAAGACGATTCTACGGTTTTGTATTCCATGATTATTCCTCGAGTAGTTTGTCCATTTCGGCATCGGCGCGGCGCAGGATGTTTTCGGGCAGCGCTTTCTTGGCTTTCGCGCCCATTTTCTTGAGCCGTTCGACGCTTGTGATCAGGTTTCCTTTGCCTTCGACGAGCTTGTTCATCGCGCCCGAATATTCGATTTTGCTTTCGTCGATCTTCTTTCCGATCTTGACCAGATCGGCTACGAAACCTTCGAATTTATCGTATAAAGCTCCGGCCTGGCGCGCAATTTCGTATGCGTTTTCCTGTTGTTTTTGATTGGTCCACATCGAATCGATCGTACGCAAAGTCGCCAATAAAGTCGATGGCGTGACGATCACGATATTTTTTTCGAAAGCGCGGTTGTACAACGTCGCATCTTCGTTCAAAGCCAATGCGAATGCGGGTTCGATCGGGATGAAAAGCAACACGAAATCGGGACTTTCCATTTGATACAGATCGTGGTAGTTCTTTTCGCCCAACTGCTCGACGTGGCGTTTGATGGAAGCAACGTGTTCTTTTAGGTTCACCGCGCGGATTGCATCGTCTTCCTCATTGCAATATTTTTCATACGAAACGAGTGACACTTTCGAGTCGATCACCATTTTCTTGCCGTCGGGCAAATTCACGACCACATCGGGAAACATGCGCTGGCCGAATTCGTTCGTAAAACTTTGCTGCACTTCGTATTCGCGCCCTTTTTCCAATCCGGATTTCTCGAGTACGCGCTCCAAAACCAATTCGCCCCAATTTCCCTGCATTTTGGAATCGCCTTTCAACGCTTTGGTGAGGTTTACGGTCTCGCGGCTCATTTGTTCGTTCATCTCGCGAAGCCCCAGGATCTGTTGACGCAAAGCCGCGTGGTAATCAATGGATTCCTTGTGCGTGTCCTCGACTTTCTTTTCGAAAAGCTGGATTTTTTCCTGCAAAGGCGACAAGATGTTCGTGAGGTTGGTTTTGTTCTGTTCGGTGAACTTGAGCGATTTCTCATCCAAAATCTTGTTGGCGAGATTCTCGAATTCCTTGGTGAATTTTTCCTGTAATTGTTCGATTTCGGATTTCTGCTCGCGGTGCTTTTCGTAAAGATTCGCATAATCGGCTTCTTTTTTGGTCAGCTGTATCGCGAGCGCGTCTTTTTCGGTTCTTAGGTTCGCGATATCCGACAAATGGCGTTCGATCGATTTTTCGACATTCGACCGTTCCGATTGCTGCTGTTGGCGCATCAATTCCAATTGGGAATTCGCCGAAAGCAGTTTTTCGTTAAGCGATGAGGTTTCGGTGTTCGCATTGGCCGACGCGATCAGTTTTCCGATAAAAAAACCGATGGCCAGAGCCACGCAAAATACGATTGCGGTAATCAGGTAGGGATTCATGTCTGTGTGGATTAAAGCGTAAATGTAAGCATAACTTCGGGAGTTTGTCTTACGGAAAACCATAAGCCGAAAAGTCCTTCATGGTTGTATAAAAAAAGTGGCCCGCCTAAACGAACCACTTCAAGGTAAAATCTATGGAGATTTCTATTTGTTACGACATGCCGAACTGGGAATCGAACGACTTATTGCGAATCCTGTCGCGCGAATAGCTGTTATACGAAAAAGTACGCGCTTTCGGACGTCTGAATCGTGCGAACGGCAAATTGATTGCGATACCGACTACCGAAATGAAAATCAGCGTGAGCAGCATGCCCATATAGATCAAATAGTTTGTTTCAAGGGATAATCTGAAATCCACCGCGAAGAAATACGTTGAAGCAACCAGTGCCAGTGCCGAGATGATAAGTGATACCGATTTCATGACTATTTATTTTTTAGGTTATCGATGAGTGAATCGGGAAGTTCATTTCCGTTGAGGCTAAATTACCTTTTCGGTCGTTGTGAATTTTTACATAATTTTAAGATTGAGTTACATCATTGGCTTTAACATTTAAAATCAAGAGTTTAGATATCTGAATCCGTCTTCACAACTTGTCTATTATCTATTCGTCTATCATCTTTTATCTTATGAAAAACATCCTCGGCCTGAGAACCGCCATCTACAAAGTCACCGACATCAAAGCCGCTACCGATTGGTACGCGAAGGCTTTCCAAACCGAACCGTATTTCAATGAGCCTTTCTATGTAGGTTTCAACATCGCGGGTTACGAACTCGGGCTGCAATCCGAAGAATCGGTCATTCTTAATAAAGCGGAAACCGTGTTGACATATTGGGGCGTGAACGACATCGAATCTGAATATGCGAGATTTCTGGATTTGGGCGCTTCCGAACATGAAAAACCTACCAATGTAGGAGGTGAAATCGTTGTGGCTTCTGTAAAAGATCTGTGGGGAAATATTATCGGATTGATCTATAATCCGGAATTTCGATTACCATAAAAAACGGATGGTTTTTCGCCATCCGTTTTTTTACCATTGGATTCCCCAACGGTGTTTTTGGTTTTCTATTCGCGGCACGATCGTGCTTTTTGTAAAATCCTGAGAGACAAATAATTTGATCGGATCACCGTTTTTCTTTTCGTGAAGTATCGCAAAATCGGTGGTTTTGGACTCACTGAAATTTTTGTGGCCGCCAGCGTCCGTATACATGTAATGCACACTTACCGATTGTCCGCGGCCCGAAACCGGCATACCGCTGTTGGCCATAAGTGAAACGACAGTGCCTTCGACTACTTTTCCGGTCTTATACAATTGATATTCACGCCAAACCGGCAAGAAATCTATGAAGAGGAATATCGAACCGATCACGAGGAACGGTAAGGGGAACAACAGGAAAAGATACATCGGGAATGCAAAACTTTCGAGTTCCGTCATAATCGATTGGCCGTTGTAATGTTTTACGGGAACCACATCGCCCATCCTGATGCGTGTTCTATTATCGTCAAACGTCTGGAATCGGTCGGTTACGGTTTTTCCGTCGGCAGTGAACTCATATGTGAAAATTGTCGGATGTTCCCCGTTTACAGATACGTTGGTCATCGGTTTGATATCGCGTATTATTGCTGTCGTTTGCGTGCCTTTAAGGCGTATCGCGTCTGAGTCGTATTTTTCGATATCGCTTTTGAATGTCGAGACCACAATGAACAAAACCGGACACAATGCCAACGATACCACAGTAAAAATCAAGCCCATAGCGGCCAAAGGTCTTGATTGGACGCGTTTTAAAAGCACGGTAATGGGAACGTTTCTCAAAATTTTCGTTTTAGGTGAATCGCGAATTTACACTTTTACTGTTTTCCATCGTCCGCGTCTGAACAAAATCACGCCCGCAACGGTAATAGCAGTTTCCGAAACCGGTATCGCGATGAAAACCCCGACCGGACCTAACCCAAGGGTTTTTGCAAGGAAATAGCCAAGTGGGATTTGCAGGCACCAAAATCCGAAAACGTTGACCCAAGTCGGCGTTTTGGTGTCGCCGGCTCCGTTGAACGCGTTGATCATCACCATTCCGATGCCGTAAAAAATATAACCGCAAGCCAAAATCCTGATGGCCTTTACTCCTATGGCGCGAACCGCGGGATCGTTCGAGAAAAACGTGGTCAGCAATTCGGCGGCCAAAAGCGACAAGACCATCACGCATCCCATGTAAATGGCATTGAAGCGCGCCGTGACCAAAACCGAGCGTTCGGCTCTTTCGACCTGATTCGCTCCCAGGTTCTGTCCGACCAAAGTAGCCGCGGCGTTGCTCAATCCCCAAGCCGGTAGCATAAAGAACATCATAAGCCTGATGGCCGTCTGATAACCCGCAGAACCTGTATCGCCACCGGTTTCGGCCACCAATCTGGCGAGGAAGATCCAACTGCACGAAGCGATCACGAATTGGCCGACTGCCGGAGCTGCGATGCCTACAAGCGATTTGATCTGTTCCCAATCGGGAGTGAAATGCGCCAACGTGATCTTCAAAAGATGTTTCCCGTTGAACAAATGATACGCTTGGTAAAGTACGCCGATACTGCGTCCGATGGTCGTGGCAATGGCCGCTCCGGTCAGTCCGAATGCGGGAATCGGACCGAATCCGTTGATGAAAACAGGGCAGAGCACGATGTTCGAAAGGTTCGCGACCCACAAACTTTTCATCGCGATCGCGGCATTGCCGGCTCCGCGGAAAATCCCGTTGATCAGGAAAAGCAGCATGATGACGAGACTTCCGCCCATCATGATGCGGACGAACGTCGTGCCGTAAATCGCGGCTTCGTCGGATGCGCCCATAATCCGCAAGATGTCGGTCGCGAAAACGACCCCGAAAATGCTGATGAACACATTGATGAAAAATGCGATGATAATGGCTTGGATTCCGGCCTTTCCGGCGGCTTCGGGATTTTTTTCACCGATGCGTCTCGCTACGACAGCCGTGGCCGCCATACTGATCCCGATCGCAAGTGAATAAATGATCGTAAGCACCGATTCGGTAAGCCCGACGGTCTGTATCGCGAAACTGCTGTGCTCAAGATGGCCTACGAAATAAAGGTCGACAAGCGCAAATACCGATTCCATCATCATTTCGAGCATCATCGGGATGGCCAAAAGGACAACCGAGACGCGGATGCTTCCCGCAGTGAAATCGTGGTGCTCGCCATTGAGCGAACGTTTTATTATGGAAATAAAGGCAGATAGTTTGCCCTGAAAAGTCTTCTGTGACATTTGTAAGATTGTTTATATTGAAAATAACCGACTCTCGCCGAAAGCGATGCGGTAAAATAGCCTGTACGCGGTGCCCTCTTTTTTAGAAAGTGAGGACGGCTGAAACAATCATAGTCCGAAGCATTGAGCGGCAAAAATAACGGAATTATTTTACGGAGTTCCATCGGCGGGCAAATTTTTATCGATTCTAAAAAACACATCATCATGGCTTTATACAAAAATAGGGAAGGCAAATCCCAAACGTCTGTGGTGTTTGAGACAGATGTGAAGGTCAAAAACGACAAATCCCGAATTGTTCAAATTGTGTGAAATCATTTGCAGCGAACGCGAATTGCCACTAACTTTAGGCGTAAACTTATTCGCATGAAAACCACGTATTGGGAAATCGATCCCGCGCATTCCGAAATCCACTTCAAAATCAAACACCTCGTCATTTCGACCGTTACCGGAGCATTCCGCATTTTTCGCGGCACATTGGAAACAAACGACCAGGAAAACTTCAACAATGCCAGGATTGGTGTGTCGATTGACACGTATAGCATAGACACGAACGAGACCGATCGCGACGAACATTTGAAATCGGCCGAGTTTTTCGATGCCGATACATATCCCGAAATCCGGCTCGCATCGACTTCATTTACGCACAAAAAAGGGGACGAATACGAGCTGATCGCCGATTTGACGCTCAAAGGCGTAACCAAAAAAGTGACGCTCCAAGTGCTTTTCGGAGGCGAATTAAAAGACGGTTTCGGACGTTATCGCGCTGGTTTTGAAGTAAACGGAACGATCAAAAGACACGACTTCGGCATCGTGTACGACGGCATTACAGAAGGCGGCGGATTGGTGTTGAGTGAAGACGTGAAGATTGCGGCGAACATCCAATTCGTGAAAAAGGAGTAAGGTCTGATTTTTACTATTAAGAAGTTAAGAATAGTTAAGGTTAGATCGCTTAACTATTCTTAACTCTCTCAATTGTCCAAAAAATCAAAAACTTTTTCTGAATGTCTAAAATCATTGTTGATCGCGGTTCGGCGAATCGTAATTAAAATCTTCCTTACCTTTTATTTTCTCGTCGTCAAGGTCGCTTTTTATGTGTTTGCCCGATTCCGTCCATTGGCCTTCGTTGTCCGAAGTGCGGTCGGCGTTGCGCGCACGGTCGACGGTTTTGGTATTTCCGTCGGAATCGGTTTCTTTTTCCTTTAAATGTTTCGCCGGATTGTAGTCGTCGGGAAGATTTTCGCCGCTGAAACCTTCGTTGAGGTCGCCTTTTTGTTGCTGGTTGTTCCAGGTTTTGTCGCCTATGTCTTTGTTGTGGGTCGTGTCCATGATCGTTGTGTTTTACAGAAAATTACGCCTTTTGAAATAGGATTGCCAATGGTTTAACATTGCTTTATCTTTGGCCGATGCATCGCCATTTCCACATCTACAAACCGTTCGGCTACCTGAGCCAGTTCATTTACGAAAAGAAGCGCAACAAGAAATTGCTTGGCGAATTGTACGCTTTCCCAGATAAGACGATGGCCATCGGACGTCTCGATGAAGATTCCGAAGGCTTGCTTTTCCTCACGACCGATGGCATGATGAGCGAAATCGTGCGCGGCAAGCACATGGAAAAGGAATATTACGCCCAAGTGGACGGCATCATCAACCAACAAGCGGTCGATAGGTTGCAGGAAGGAGTCGAAATCGGCGTCAAAGGCACGCGCTATCTCACCAAAAACTGCATGGCGCGATTGCTCGACACACCCGATTTGCCCTACCGAAAAATACGAGACGAACGCCACGGCCCGACGAGTTGGGTTTCGATTACGCTCACCGAAGGCAAATTCCGACAGGTGCGAAAAATGACCGCAGCCGTTGGTTTTCCGACGCTGAGGTTGGTTCGCGTCAGGATTGGGGAAACCTGGTTGGCCGATTTGCAACCCGGTGAAGTGCGTGAAGTCGACGCGTTGGTTTAATCGGTCACGCGCGACATATATTCGGCAAAATTGTTCACGATTCCGTTTACCGTTTTTTCGAGCGAAGGCTTGGCGTCGAGATAATCGGCCTTTAGTTTGCCGTCGGGGCGGAAGAAATCGGCTACCGCGAGTTCCAGCAGTTTTTTCTGGTCGTAGATTTCTTTTACGGCGAATTTGATCTTGATGTTGTCGGGTGTGAATTCGAGCACCATCGTATATCGGATACGGTGTTGGTACGCTTCGCCCTTATTGCGGTAAAAAAACGCGTTTCTTTTGTAAGCGTCGATCGTCATGCCCGATTCCGAGACTTCGGTAATGTCGTACCCGTACTCGTTTTTCTCGTTATATGTCGCGACCCAATTGCGCACCGATTCGATGAGTTTGTCCGACGGCACGCTTGGTTTTGCGATTACTTGAGACGGAAAACCTTGTGGCGTGAGTTCCATTCTGATCTGTGAGAAAATCGGGGAAAAGGCCAATAAAAGCAGTAGCAGAAAGCAATTTTTCATGAGAAGTCGTGTCTATCTCAAATATAGCTCAAATTCCACGGAAAACAAACCGGCCTTTTTGTTTGTCGAAAACGATGTTGTCATCGGCGAAAAGACGATCGAAACCGCCACTTTCGATAAGCTTCGACGGCGTGTCCTGTATTGCTTTTCCGTCGTTCATCGCAATGATTTCGTCGCTCAATTCGATGGCCATTTCAATATCGTGCGTAGAGAAAAGGATGCATTTTTCGGTTTCCGAACTCAGTTTTTTGAGCAATCGGAACAAGGCTACTTTGTGCTGGAAATCGAGGTGAGTCGTCGGTTCGTCGAGTACGATCAACGGCGTGTCCTGGGCCAACGCGCGCGCCACGAGCACATTCTGCAATTGTCCGTCCGAGATCTGGAAATGCTTTTTTGCCGAAAGGTGGAACGTATCGGTCAAATGTAATGCTTCGTTTACTTTCGAAATGTCTTCGGGCGTGAGTTTTCCGACCCAATTCGTATACGGCTGACGGCCCAAAGCGACCAATTCGAACACGGTCAGATTGCTTGGAGGAAGCTTTTCGGTAAGCACCAGACTCAGTTTTTTCGACAGTTGTGAAGGCGAATAGTCGGTTACGATTTTATTCTCTAGCAAAACCTGTCCCGAGATGGGTTTCTGGATTCCCGTCAATGTGCGCAACAAGGTCGATTTCCCGACACCGTTCGCGCCTACAAGCGACACCAATTTCGCGCTGCCCAAAGACAAATCGATGCCCGAAGCGACGACAGTCGTGTGCTTTTTCGACTGGTAGCCGATGCTCAAATCGCGAGTATGCAAAATCGGATCCGTCATCGGTCAAAGGTATTTCGTTTGCGCAACAGCAGCCAGATGACCACGGGCGCGCCTATGAGTGAAGTGATCGCGTTTATCGGCAAGGTCACGTCGCTTCCCGGAAATTGGCACAAAATGTCGCATACGAGCAAGACGACCGCACCCAAAAGCATCGTAGCCGAAAAAAGTGTTTTATGATCGCTCGTGCGGAAAAGCAATTTCACCATGTGCGGAACCGTGAGTCCGATGAAGGCGATCGGTCCGGCGAAGGCCGTGATGCTTCCGGTCAGGATACTTGTCGCCGCGATGATCGTGAATTGGGTGCGCCTGTAGTTCAATCCGAGGCTTTTCGCATAGTTTTCGCCTAGCAGCAACGCGTCCAGAGGCTTGATGCAAAACACCGAGACCAATAACCCGAAAACCACGCAAACGGTCAAAATCAATACCGACAGCCACGATAGGTTGCCAAGGTTGCCCATCGCCCAAAACGTGTATTTCTGCAATTGTTCGGCCGTGCTGAAATAGGTCAGGATGCTTACGATCGCGCTTGCGAAACTGCCGAACATAAGCCCGACGATCAAAATGCCCATCGTATCGCGCATGCGTTGGGAAACCGCAAGGACGGCGAGCAAAACCACAAAACTTCCGACACAGGATGCCAAAATGATACCGTAGGACGACAACATCCACGTGCTCAAAACGCCCGGAATCAAACCCGCGCCCATCACGACGAATGCCACGCTAAGGCTCGATCCCGAACTCAAACCGAGTACGTCCGGTCCGGCAAGCGGATTGCGGAACAACGTCTGCATCAAAAGTCCGCTTACAGACAATCCGATACCCGCCAAAACGGCCGTGGTCGCTTTGGGCAAACGGTAATTCTGGATGATGTATTCCCAAGTCGATTTAGAGGCTTCTGCGCCCGAAATACTCGAAAAAACGTCTTTTAGCGGAATCGAAACCGGTCCGTAGGCCAAATCCCAAACGAACAGCAAACCCGCTACTAGCGCGAGCAAAATAAAGAGAGAGCTGTTTTTTTTGTTTGACATTCTGTTTTCGGATGGTGAAGAACTTATTTTAATTTCTCGAAAAAGTACAGTTCGTGATCCGGCAACAATTCCGGATGCAGGATTTTGACAATGTCCTTAAGTACCAAATCAGGTCGGTTAGGCGCAAGTTCAAAGTAAATGATGCCGCCCGTTTTTCCTTTTTTGGAACTGAACGAGTACACATTCTTGGTTTTGAACGCCTTGAACTGGTCGTAATGCGCATTGGCGGCCGTCATTTCGGCAAGCGATGTAAATTGGCCCGGTCCGATCCAAAAATCGGCATCGACGCCTTTCTCGAGTACCGATTCGAACGGAAGCGACAAACTGCCCGTACCTTTCGAATCTGCCCATAAATACTGGCCCGCGCCTTGTGCGATCAATTCGGCTCCCCAACTGTTTCCCTGAGGCAAATACCATTTGTTTTCGAACATGGCGCCGGCGATCACGGTCGGTTTTTTGGTGGCTTTTTTGGCGAGTTCCAACGTCGAATTATATTCTTTTTCAATATCCGAAAAGATTTTGTCGGCTTTGTCCTCAAGTCCGTAAAGCGCGCCGAAAAGCTTGATCCATTCGGCTTTCCCGAGCGATGAGGTTTCGTTCCAGTCGCCGTTCAGGACGACTTTGAGTCCGCTTTTCTGCAAATTGTCGATCGCCTTGTTGTTGTTGTCGATACCGTAACCGATGATCACATCGGGCGATAAATCGATGACGACTTCGGTATTGAGGCTTTGGTTCGACCCGAGTTCCTTGATTTTTTTAGCGTCGATTCGTGCGCGGACTTTCTCGGATGAAATGTAGTCGAGCTGCGGAAATGCGACCAAAGAATTCTCGACACCAAGCATTTCGAGCGACGGAATGTGCGTCGTCGAGGTCACGATAATCGATTTCACAGGCACGTTCACCGACGTGAATTTTTGCAGGCTATCGGGAATTTTGGCATCCTTTTCCTTCAAAACGTACGTGTAATCCTGGGTCGCATTCGGCCACGGATTGCTCACTTTCACGACCGAATAATCGCCGTAATCGAAAATGGAAAGCCCTTTGGCGTACTTGATCGAATTTTGGACGGCAGCACTTGGTTTTTCTGTGGTTTCAGACTTTTTACATCCGACGAAAACCAAAGCTAAAATCAGTGAAAAAACGGAAAAACGGAATGTTTTCATGTGTATTGGTTGGATTGCGCAAAGATAAACGGAAACAAAACGGAAGTCTGAAATTTTTTTCGGATGCCTTTTCCAATCAACTTTATGTCTACATTTGCACCCGAATTCAGGTTGCATTTTCACGATGCATGAAAAGGGAACCGGGTTAAAATCCCGGGCTGTACCCGCAACTGTAAGCTAAAAAGCCTGTCGTCATCCGCTGCCACTGTAAAAACGGGAAGGCCGACGACCAGGACGCAAGCCAGGAGACCTGCCTTAATTCGCCAACAATCGAATCTTCGGGAAAAAAGATTTCGGACGTATGACAGCGAGAAAACTGCTTTTTATCGGCTTTTTGTTTTTGTGCCAACCGCTTTTGGCGCAACAGGATTCGATTGCCCTTACAGAAGTCGTGGTGGGTGACGTGCAGCTTCGCAAGTTCTCGGAAACCCAAAACGTGATTTCGCTCAACGATTCGGTTTTGCGCCGCAACAATTCGTCGTTGGCGACATTGCTGCAATTCAATTCGCCAATTTATTTCAAGGAAAACGGACTCGGTTCGGGCGTGGCTTCGGCTTCTTTCCGCGGCACGACGGCCCAACAGACGGCGGTTGTCTGGAACGGCATCAACATCAATTCCCAAGTCAACGGCCAAACCGATTTCAATACGGTCGCGGTTTCAGGCTACGATGCGATTTCGGTGCGCTCGGGCGGCGGCAGCGTGATTTACGGATCGAGCGCGATCGGCGGCAGTGTGCATTTGTCGAGCGAACCGTCGTTTGGGAACCATTTCAAAAATGCGTTCGACGCGAACTACGGAAGCTTCGACACGCAGCGTTACCGCTACAAAGCCGATATCGGATCGGATAAATTCGGCGTGAACGTGATCGCGTATTACAACCGTTCTGCCAACGATTACGATTTCCCGAATTCTTCGCGCCACAATAGCAACGGCCAATATTACAATTCGGGTATCAACATCGCTTCTGCGTATAAAGTTTCGAATCGCGATTTCATAAAATACTTCGGTGAGGTTTACGATGGCGAACGCCACTTTCCGTTGTTGACGCCAACCGATACCAAGACGAAATACCGCGATTTCAATGCGCGAAACCTTGTCGAATGGACGAATGTCGGAAGCAAATTCACTTCAAGGTTAAAAGCCGCTTACCTGCACGAAAACTATCAGTATTTTGAAAATCTCGATTCGGATGCGTTCGGATATGCGACCGTGGAAACGGTTATCGGCAAATATGACTTCGCTTATACCATCAATCCGGATGTATATGTGAATGCGATCGTCGATTATTCATCGGCAAACGGACGAGGAAGCGACATCGACAGTCGACACCGGAATATCGGTTCGGGAACGCTTTTGTTGAGGCACAAACTTTCGGACAAAGTCAATTACGAAGCCGGAATCCGTCAGGAAATCACGAACAATTACGACAGTCCGCTTTTGTATTCGGCGGGAATCCGATATAAGCCTTTTTCATTTTATTCCGTCAGGATCAACGGCTCGCGCAACTTCCGCATCCCGACGTTCAACGACCTGTATTGGTCGGACGGCGGCAACCCCGATTTGAAACCCGAATCGTCGTATCAGGCAGAAATCGGCAACGAATTCAAATTTTCGGGCGTAAAATTTTCGGTCACGGGTTATTACATGAAGATCCGCGACATGATCCAATGGTTGCCCGGAACGATCGCAAGCTGGCATCCGGTGAACGTGAACCGCGTCGAATCGTACGGAATCGAAGCTTTGCTCGAAGCAAAACGCAATTTCGGAAGACATGAATTCGTCGTCAACGGCACGTATGCGTACACGGTTTCGGAAAACGAAAAAACGGAAAACCAATTGATTTACGTGCCTTATCACAAAGCCACGGCATCCGTCGCGTACGGCTATCGCAAGTTTTCGGCCAACGTGCAAAGTCTTTTTAACGGAGAAGTTTTCACGAGGAGTGACAACAATACGCGCTATAACCTTGATGCTTATGCCGTCGTCAATGCGGGCATCGGGTATGATTTCGGAAAGTCGGATGTGTACCGCATCGGATTCCAGGTCAACAACGCCTTGGATTCCGAATATCAAACCATGGAAAGACGTCCGTATCCGGGGCGACATTATTTCGTAACACTAACACTACATATATAACATGAAATTCAACAAACTGTTTTTGACAGCGATCGCGGGCTCGCTTTTTTTGGCCTCGTGTAACAGCGATGACGATTCGAACGCGCCTCTTGGCAGCTACGACAACGGCGTTCTCGTACTCAACGAAGGCGGATTGGGAACGGTGACCTACATCAGCGACGATATGCAAACCGTGCAGCAGGACATTTTTTCGGCCGTGAACGGAGCGGATTCGGATATCGGTGCGTACACCCAATCGATTTTCTTTGCCGACAACCGCGCGTTCATCATCTCTAACGGTTCGAACAAAATCACGGTCGTGAACCGTTACACGTTCGAGAAAGTTGGCGAGATCACGACAAGTTTGACCGTTCCGCGTTATGGCGTGGTGTACGACGGAAAGGCGTATGTGACCAATTCGAATACATTTGAAAGCTCTACGGACGACTTCATCACGGTAATCAACCTCAATACCTTGGCGGTCGAAACGACGATTCCCGTGAACAACCAAGCCGAACGTTTGATCGAAGAGAACGGCAAACTCTATGTTTCGGGCGGATTTTACGGAGCCGGACACGTCGTTACCGTAATCAACACGAGCAACAACCAGATCGTGACGACAATCGAAGTAGGTGAAGCGCCGAATTCATTGGAGGAAAGAGACGGTATGCTGTATGTGCTTTGCGGAAGCTGGTCGGGCGCGAGCAAGCTCGTCAAAATCCAGTTGTCGAACAACCAGATCGCAGGCGAAGTGACGTTCCCGGACACTATGGGCAACGCGCAAAACCTTGACATCGACGGCGGACTTGCGTATTTCACGGTAGGACCGAAAATCTACAAAATCAATGTGGGCGCTACGAGCGTTACCGATACGGCTTTCATCGAAACCGGTTCCGATTCAGATTACATCGGTTACGGATTCGCTGTCGAAGACGGGCGTATTTACATTTCTGAAGCGGCCGAAGACTTCACGTCGGACGGGAAAATTTTCATCTATGCCGAAAACAATGGCGCTTTGCTTGACGAAATCCCGGTTGGATTAGGTCCTAACGGATTCTATTTCAACTAAGGTTAGACTTTAGTTCATTAAAAAGCCACGAATTACACGAAACGCACTGATTGATTAGTGATATTCGTGTGATTCGTGGCTAAATTTTTAACTGCAATCAACGCAAATCGTTCACACATTCCAAAATGGTACGTGCGATGCGCAACTGCTGCTTTTCATCGGTAAGGTAATGACGATCGCCTTCGTTGGTGAGATAACCCAATTCGACGATAATCGCCGGAGCCTGTGAGTTTTTCAGCACGTAAAAAGGCGCTTCGTTGATTTCGGAAACATGGAACGCATGGTTTTTCTTGATGCGCGCCGACATTTTGGTAGCCAATTCCATAGCGCGCTGTTTCGACGCGTTTTCCTTGGCGATGTACAAGCCGACGCCCGATCTTTCGGAATCTTTGCTTGCCGTGACGTGAAGCGAAATTACTACGTCAGGTTTGGAAGCGTTGATTACTTCGGTGCGTTGTTGTAAAGTGACAGGCTCGTCCGAAGCACGCGTCAAAATAATCTCTACATTCTCGTTCTTGTTGAGTTGCTTGATCTTGTTCGTGATCTGGGCGACGACATCTTTTTCGGTCACGTTCTCGAAAGATGCTCCGAAATCGTTGCCACCGTGTCCGGCGTCGATCACGACATGAATCTTCTTCGGTTCTTCGTGTTTGGCCGTTTTTGGCGAAGGTTTTCCGATAAAAGCGAGAGCCGAAACGACAGCCGCAGCCAGCAAAATGTTGAGTGATTTTTTCATGGTCAGGTAGATTAGTTAGTTCCTTAACGTGGAAAATCCGACATTAATTGCAAGGTGCGCATAATTAATATTGGATTTTAAGTTAAAAAACTGCAGTTTTCAACAAACTTATTTACGGATTTTCAGATGTCAGATTATAAGATATTGGATAGGTCGATCTGATAATCCAATATCTGAAGATCTGTCAATCTAAAAATCATTCGTAAACCGAAGCGCCTTTGAGCATATCCGCAAAAACCCGGAAAGAAGGTTTGTCTACATCTAACGGAAGCTCGAGGTTGTCGTAATAACCTTGCAGGTCTTCGGCATAAGCGGCCAATGCTTCGAGGAAACGCTCGAGCGTGTTGTTCTCCCACACATCGGGATTCTTTTTGAAATCGGAGTGGAAGGCGTGCAGGAATTTGATGAAAGTCTGCCTGTCGTGCACGTAAATGTCTCGCGCGTCTGTCATGGTTTGAGGTTTTTTGCCGACGAATACATCTGGTCGCGCAATCCGTCGAGCGATTTCGAGTCCTTGAACGGCGTGAATATTTTTTCGGGCATCGGTCTTATCAATCGTCCGTTGGCGGTAATGATGCCGATGGCGGTCGAAAGCAACGGTTCGTTTACATCGCCGAGTACGCCAAGATTGCTTAAATCCTCGACATATTCCTGAGTAGGCTGCAAACCGTCGGCATAATCGCCGAAACCGTTTTTGTTTATGGTTTTGAGCACGATGGGCTGCATCGCATAATAATGTGTAGGATCGGAACCGTCTTTTTCAAACGAAGGTGAGTCATAAAGCGTGACCGAACCTACGTTTTTGCCCGTCGTCACATCGCCGATCTGTACTACGTTCACATAAGGCTTGAGACAGTTGATCACGAGTTCGCTTGCCGAAGCCGTACTTCTCGAGGTCAATATGTAAACCGTGCCCAAGTTCAGGCTGTGTATGGAATTTCCGTTGATCTCATCGGTAAAGCGGTTCGACAACGTTTCGGGATTGTTGTCGTTCCAATAGTCCATGAGTTTGTCGTTCCATTGTTCTTTGGCGAAAACCTGGTTCGTGAATTGGCCCGTGATCATACTCGCCAGATAAGTCGCGGTCTGGATCGATCCGCCCGAATTGTAGCGCAAATCGAGAACCAAGTCGGTAATATTTTGGGAATCAAGCTGGGCGAATGCCTGGTTCATCGCCAAATCGTAATTCGGATAGAAACCGTTGTACATCAGATATCCGATCTTATGGTTTCCGACGTTGAACGCCTCGTTGATATACACCGGATTCTCGGAATAGGTCGCCTTGGTAAGCGTGACCGATTGGCCGTTCGGCGTGATGTTCCCGTTGTCGTAATCGGCCAGATCAAGCGTATACGTTTGGCCCGAAAGCAATTGCTGGTAATTGGTTACGGTTAAAGGCGTGCCGTTCACCGCATAAAAGATGTCGCCGCGATGGATGTCTTTGTTCGATGCGTCTGAATTGGGCAAGATATAACGCACCCATCCGAAAATATCGGTTGAGCTGCCTTGTTTGTAGCGCAAAGCGAAATCGACCCCGTTGTTTCCCGTCGTTCCCGAAAGAATGCCTTCCAAAACGCGATAATCGGAATAGATTACACTAAAGCGGTCGATAGAAGTGGCCACGCGCAAATGGTTGAACAATGTTATCGGTTCGTTGTTTTGCGACAGGTAGGTATTGAGTTCGGTTTGGTTCGCGAAACGGTCGTCGGCGAGATCGGGAACGTCTTCCTGCCACAAATAATACAGGTTCATGCCTTTCCAGACGAAATCGGAAATGCGCAGGTCTTTGGGAACGGAATTGGAATCGTCGGGCTCGCAAGACGACAATCCGAATCCGATCGCGACAATGGATAGCATAATAAGGAGAAACTTTTTCATAGCTTTTGTTTTTTGGGATTCCGACGAAGGAGGAATCTCATCCAGTGCTTGTATTAGCTTAGATTCCTCCTTCGTCGGAATCCCACAACTCCCGTAAAAATACTAATAACGAAATTTTTTTACATTCCGTGTTACAAAAATAATCGAGCCTCGTCTTGACTATATAACCGATCTAATAAACAGTAAAAATGAACCAAAGTGAGTTCATGCAAATCGTAAATCCTTTCAAGGATAAAGTCTTCCGGCTCGCCAAACGGTTGCTCGTAAGCACCGAGGAAGCCGAAGACGCCACCCAGGAAGTGATGGTCAAGCTGTGGAGCAAGAACGACAGCCTTCCGCAATACAACAGCGTGGAAGCCCTTGCGATGACGATGACCAAGAACTACTGCCTCGACCAGCTCAAAAGCAAAAGAGCCGGGAATTTGCAGATCGTCCACAGCAATTACAGCGACAATTCGCCATCGGTACAAAAACAAGTAGAAGACCGGGACGCGTGGAGCTGGATGGAAAAGGCGATGGAAAGCCTTCCGGAACAACAAAAACTGATCGTGCAGCTAAGAGACATCGAACAATACGAATACGAAGAAATAGCCTCTATGCTCGAAATGAACGAAACCGCCGTACGCGTGGCTTTGTCGAGAGCGAGAAAAGCATTGAGGGAAATAATGACTAAAACACAGAATTATGGAATCGCATAACATAGAAACCCTAATCGAGAAATACTTTGACGGAGAAACCTCGTTAGCCGAAGAAACGCAATTGCAGGAATATTTTTCCTCGTCCGATGTTGCGCAGCATCTGGAGCAATACAGGCCAATGTTCGGTTACTTCGCCAAAGAAAGGGAACAACGCTTCGACGGCACCTTGCCATTACAACCCAGAAAACGCAAAACCGTAGCTTGGCTATCGGTTGCCGCGTCGGTCGCTGTCCTGTTAGGAGTCGGTACGTTTGCCTATAACAATCTCCAAAACCAAACCACACCAGGAGAATTGGGCACGTACGACGATCCTGAAAAAGCTTTCGCCGAAACACAGAAAGCGCTTGATATGTTGGCCGCTCATGTCAACACAGGCGTAGAAAGCGTCGAATACATCAATGAGTACGAAGAATCCAAAGACTTAGTTTTCAAAAAGTAATTTCCAAAAAGTAAATTTCCAAAAACCATGAAGAAGTTAATCCTTACAGTTGTTTTGGCATTGATGCCGAGCCTGTTTTTCGCCCAAACCGCCTTCGATAAATTCGACGGGCAGGACGACGTTACCGCAGTCGTCGTGAACAAAAAGATGTTCAAGATGATGGGCGACGTCAAAAGCAAAGAGAACCAACAATATTTGAACCTGATCAAGAAACTCGACAACCTGCGCGTGTTCACCACACAAAGCACAAGAGTGACGAGCGACATGAAAGCCACTTCAGAGAAATACATCAAAACCGCCGGATTGGAAGAGTTGATGCGCGTGACCGAAAAAGGACAGAACATCAAGATTCTCGTAAAATCCGGAACCAGTGAGACGAACGTGAAAGAATTGCTCATGTTCATCGAAGGCAGCGGCAAGAACGAAACCGTATTGATGTCGCTTACCGGAGATTTCGACCTTAACGACATCTCTATGCTTACCGACAAATTGAATCTTCCCGGAGGCGCCAATATAGACAAAGCGGCCAAAGGATCTAAAGGACCAAAAGGACCGAAAGGCCCAAAATAAGACAGCCATGAAACGATTGTTGAGCCTAGCCCTTATCGCGTTGACTTTCGCAGCCTGTTCGTCTGAACCTTCGTTGCAGAAGTATTTCGTGGAAAGCGAGCAGAAAAAAGATTTCGTATCGGTAGACGTTTCGCCTTCGATACTCAACGTCAAGCCCGAATTATTGACGCCCGAACAGAAAAAGGCACTCGCCACTTTCGAGAAAGTCAACATCCTTGCGTTTACGGTCAACGACAGCAACAAAACGCAATACGACGCCGAAAAAGACAAAGTAAAAGCCTTGCTCAAGAACGAAAAGTATCAGGAATTGATGCATTTCGGGTCGGGTAAAGACGGTGGCTCGATCAGTTATGTGGGAGCCGACGACGATATCAAAGAGTTCGTCATCTTCGCCAACAAGAAAGAAAACGGATTTGCCGTAGTACGCGTGCTCGGAGACGGCATGAACCCGAACGCGATTCTCGAGATGCTGCCGGTGCTCAAGAATTCAAACATGGACATGGAACAGCTCAAGCCTTTGCAACAGCTTATGCAGAACCAGAAATAAACCATTCATTTCGATCAAAGAAGCGCCTTTAACGGGCGCTTTTTTCGTTTACAGCAAATCGGTGGCGAGTTTGAACGAACTGAAAACGGTGAGTTTCGGACGCGATTTCTCGATCGATTGGCTGCGTCGCCCAAAAATCCAAAGTTCCGAACTGTCGTCCATGACTTCAGAATAGAGATCGTGCAGGTAACTCTCGACTTCTTCCGATTTGGGTTCCACCGTAAAATACGAAACGAACGTAATATTCGGGAAAAGGTTCTTCATTTCGCGAAGACTCGAAATCGGGATGCCTTCGCCGAGATACAGGCTGCGGTAACCTCTCGAAGTGATTTCGTAATGCAGGTACATCAAACCCATTTCGTGCATTTCGAGCTGCGGAAGGAATAGTATGAACGTGCGGTCGGTGCGCAACGGTTCTGTAATCTGGACTTCCTCTGTGCGGCAAAATATTTTCTGGCGCACGAGGTTGCACATGAAATGTTCGTGGGCAGGCGTGATCGTGCCGCTTTGCCACAACAATCCGATTTCGTCGAGTAGTGGCAGGAAAACGTCGTAGAACACTTCGCTGAACGATTTCTCGCTGAGTAAATTCTGATACGTGCGGAAAAAAAGCGTCTGGTCAAAATTCATCATCGCGAGTTTGAACGCGTTCAGCGCATGATGTTTCGCGCTTTTTTCGGAAATGATCTGCTTTACCATTTGCGGGATGCGTTCCTCGCTCATCAAACCGATTTTCGAAATCTTATAGCCGTGTTTGTGCAGCAACACGACGTTGAGCAATTTTTTGAGATTGTCCGAGTCGTAATAGCGGATGTTCGTATCGGTTCGCATAGGGCGTAAAATATCATATCGCTTTTCCCAGATACGGATCGTATGCGCCTTGATTCCCGACAGGTTCTCAAGATCTTTTATGCTGAATTTCGTTTTGATGTTGTTCATTCTTGAATTCGAATCCTTAAACAATTTAAGATTTTTAATCGGAAAAGCCATACGCTCGTGAAAATGATGTAAGCTCCGTCTTTAAAATGTAAACCGCAATGCAAAAGCTCGAGGTTATTAACTTTTTAACCGATTTTATACTTCGATTTTTGCGACTTCTTCGAGTTATCAACAGGTGAAAAAATGACAAAATGAAACATTAAACATTTCAGTTTGTCGCGTGTTGTCATAACTGTAATAAATAAAGTATTTTTCTCACGCTTTCGTTGGTGTTGTTAATTAAGTTTTCTAAGTTTCGCTACCCAAAAACACCTACTAACGTGAAAAATCTACTCCTTGCGGCAGTACTTTTTTTATGCTGCCCCGTCGTGAAATCACAATACGTGTTTTCCGATAAAAATCTTCCAGAGGAAATTTCCATTCTCGAAAATGCAGCTATTGCCAATGTCGGCAACAAACAATTGTCATTCGAAGATATCCGCAGCAAAAAGATCGATCCGAGATTCGAACCTTTGAAAGGCCTTCTGGGCAACCTCGGTTTTACCAAAGATACCTATTGGGTCAAATTCGAACTCGTCAACAAACTCGACATCCCGATCCAGTATTATCTCGAAACGGCCGAACCCGTAACTGACAACATCGACCTCTATCTAGTCGACGGCCTCGGACATACCAAACTGCAACGCAGCGGCGACAACCTGCATTTCGACGAACGCGCGGTAGCAAGCCGCAAATCGGTGTTCAACATTTCGCTCGACAAACGAGAAAGCGTCTCGGCGTATATGCAAATCGTCAACGACGGCGAGAAGAACAACCTGCCGCTCAAACTGATAAAACCTTCCAAACTTCTCGAAAGCACGTACCACGACCAACTCGTGATGGGTTTTTTCTACGGGATTTTACTCGTGATCGCGATTACGTACCTGTTTTTCTACTTTGCCTTAAAGGAAAACTCGTTCCTGCATTATTCGCTTTACGTGAGTTTTATGGCCTTGTGCCAATTCGCGCTCGACGGGTTCTATCACCAATATCTCGGCACTGGTTATTCGTGGTTCGACAAGCATGTAGTCATTATCTCGGCGATTTTGAGTTGTTATTTTTTCGGCAGATATAGTGCAACCGTACTCGACATCGAATCGGAAAACCCGTGGCTTTACAAGTGCTACCAACTGCTTTTCGGAGTGTTGGCGGCAGCGTTCATCGGCGTCGTGGTTTTTCCGTCGTTCTTGCATTTCGCCTATCCGACGATCAACCTGCTCACGCTCGTGGGAATCCTGTTGATCTTCGCGACCGTCGTGACCAAATTCGTTCGAAGACAGCAAATCGACCGCTATTACACGGGCGGCATCGTCATCCTTTTCCTTTGCATAGCATTGGCCGTATCGATGAATTTCGGCATTTTCCCCGACGATTTCGCGACAGACAACATCACCAAGCCCGGAATAGCGCTCGAAATCATCGCCTTGTCGCTTTCGATGGCCAACCGCATCCGATTGCTCAAGACCCGAAAAGAAGAACTGCAGACCGTCGCTTTGCAGAAATCAGAGGAAATGAACGACATCAAATCGTATTTCCTTTCGAATATGAGCCACGAACTGCGAACACCTTTGAACGCGATCCTGGGTTTGGCCAGCGCGATGGAACAGGAAACCGACAGCGAAAAAATAAAGGCCAATTGCGAGATAATCCGTTACGCTTCCCACGGATTGATTTCGTCGGTCAACGATATCCTCGATTTCTCGCGCATCGAAAAAGGCGAATTACGGTTGGACAAAGTCGAATTCAATCTTCATGATGTTTTCGAGAAGCTACGCGGCACGGTGCGCAAACAAATCCTCGACAAAGGCTTGACGTTCGAATTCTCGAGCAATGTCGACACGGCAATCTCGGTTTTCGGCGATCCGATACGACTTGAACAGATGCTGTACAACCTTTTGGGCAATGCATGCAAGTTCACTTCGGCGGGTTCGGTCAAATTCCTTGTCGATGCAAAATCGGTCAAAGGCAAAATGATGCTCAAAATCACGATCGCCGACACCGGAACCGGAATTCCGAAAGAAAAACTGGAATCGGTTTTCGGATTGTTTTCACAAAGCGACCTCGACAACAAGCGCAAATTCGGCGGTTTCGGCATCGGACTCAGCATCGTAAAATCGCTTTGCGACCTTCACGGCGGCAAAATCGCGCTCGACAGCGATTTAGGGGTAGGAACCGTGTGTACGGTGTTGCTCGATTATGAAATCGCGATGCAAGTCGTAAAAACAATCGATATACCGATACGGGATTCAGGATATTCAGGTAAAAATATCCTTATCGTAGAAGACAACGCCATGAACCAAATGGTCATCAAGATGATGCTCAAAGGTTTGCCCGGACTGGCTTTTTCTGTTGCCAACGACGGTTCGGAATGTCTCGAAAAGATGAAACAAGAAAAATTCGATCTCGTACTCATGGATTTGCAGATGCCCGTGATGGACGGTTACGAAGCCATGCGCGCCATCCGTTCGGGCCGAACAGGAGATTTAAACACCAACATCCCGATCATCGTCGTGACGGCCGACATCACGCCCGAAACCAAAGAACGCGTTTTTGCCATCGGGGCAGACGATTACCTGACCAAGCCGATAGACAAAAAACTGCTGTACCAAAAAATCGGCGAGGTGTTTTTTGCCGGTCCGCAAGAGGACGAAGTATCTAAAATTGCGGTTTAATTTTCGTCGAACATCGATTTTTGGGCGGCTTGACGCACGGGAATGTGGATCGAGACGTCGAATTCCTTGTTTATCTCCTTGATGAAATGTTCGGCGAGCAAAGGCGATTCCAGTTCGATATTCTGGTGAACGAAAAAATATAGTTTTTGCAAACCTTCCTGTTTCCAAGTTTTGATGCGCGCGACCCAATCGTTGAGCCTATCGTAATCGGATAAATGGTTCGCACCCACATAACGCACGAAAGCCACCGGACTCGTGAGCCGCATGTGCAGCATGTCGCGTCTTCCGGCCGTATCTACGATGATGTTGGCCATGCCCAATTCTTCAAGTAAATTTTCGAAATCGGCTTTGGCCTTTTCATCGGTAAACCATTCGTTGTTGCGCACTTCGACGCCAAGCGGCACACCTTTCGGGAATTCACGCAGGGTTTTTTCCAATCGCGCGAAATCCTTGGGTTTGAAATTGTCGTGCAACTGCAAAAAGCACATGCCCAATTTATCCCCGAAATTGCTCACGGCATTGCAGAACGTATCCACAGGCTCTTTCACATCGATCAATCGCTTGAAATGCGAGATCGTATTGGTGAGTTTCGGGAAAAACTTGAAATCTTCGGGGGTTTTCTCTTTCCAGGTCTCGACTTGCTGCCAGGTCGGCATTCCGTAAAACGTCGCGTTGAGTTCGATCGAATTGAACTGGGTCGCATAATACGTAAGCTCGTCTTTCGTGCCTCTCGGATAAAAGCCCTTGAGGTCGGTCTTGTTCCATTTGGCGCAGCCGATCGAAATCTCGAAAGGCTTGTCGTCCTTGTTTTTGTTTAAGACTTGTTTCGTTTTTGGATCGTCTTTCGGAAGCGTAAAATCGACTTCACCTGGGTTGGGAACTTGGCCGAAAATCATGGGATAAGGTTTTTGGCTAAGTTACATTTTTCTGCAACTTTTCCACTCATGCAAATCCGAAGTATTCCAACATAAACCACACGACATTTCGCATGCGTTAGCGATATTTCACCAAAGCAACCTCAATCTTTTACGGTTTCAACCGATTTATGGCTTTGGCGGGTTTTTTGGAATATCCATACAGAACGCAAAGCAAAATATATGGAGACATCCACTACCTCGAAAACCGCGCTGATCCTCGTCGATCCATTCAACGACTTCTTGTCGCAAGGCGGAAAACTTTATCCGTACACCAAAGAAACGGTAGAAGGCCTGCAACTCGTCAAACACATGAAGATGTTGCTCGACAGCGCGAGAAAAAGGAACATGTTGGTCGTTTACGCCCCGCATCGGCATACGCAAGAAGGCGATTACCTGAACTGGAAATTCCTGTCGCCATCGCATCAAGGCAGCAAAAGCACGACGTTGTTCGAACTTGGGAGTTGGGGTGCCGAATTCCATCCTGAGCTTGTTCCGCAGCAAGGCGATATCGTCGTCCAGAACCATTGGACGGGAAGCGCTTTCGCCAATACCGACCTCGATTTCATTTTGCGTATGAACAACATCGAGCGCATCATTCTTGCCGGAATGCGCGCCAATACGTGTATAGATTCGACGGCGAGATACGGAGTGGAGTTAGGGTATCATGTAACGCTTATACGAGACGGTATAGGTGCGTTCAATTTTGAGGAAATCCGAGCGACCGTAGAAACCAATTTCCCGAATTACGGACACAGCATGTTATCGGCACAAGAATTCGCGAACCAAGAAGATTTGTCATGAACGACGAACTCGCACAAAGCAAGGCCGTGGCATTGATCAAAGCGCCTATAGAAAAAATAGACCTCGGACAATGGCTGTTTACGTTGACCGACGCCGAATACCAATCGTGCTCTCCGGCCCATATAGCTGCGGGATCAAATGTTTCCACAGACGGAAAACGCATGTCGATAAACGTCGAAAAGATTGCCGACAATTTTCTCGTGCAGCATTACGTAGAAGAAATTTCAACTCCTTCGCTGTGCCGTGTGTATTCGCTGTCGGATTCTTTTTCGGGATTTGGACATACCAAACTCGGTATTCGATGGGAAGTCGCTTTGACACGCGTTTCCGAGAGCCTGACCGAATTTATGAATACCGTAGTGGTTTTGATGACCGATGATTTCGCCGCGTCGCTAAAAGCTGCAGGCCTATCCGATTTGAAAGAGGTCAAGGCCGGTATGCTCGAAAACCTCGTTGCGCATAATCGCGAAGAGACGCCTTTATTCGCAAAAGACATCGAAAGGAAAGCACGGCAAGGCGTTTGGGATTAGACTCACATTTCTTAGAACAACAATCATTTTAATCATAAAAAACAAACTATGAAAGTATTCAACATCATCTGCACCGTCATTTTTTCGGGTGCGGCCGCCCAAGCCCAGACGGCGCTTACTTCTAAAACCGAATTTCTTGAAAAGGATGGAAGAAAGATCGCCTATCGTTCGATCGGAAAAGGAAGTCCGATTATCCTGATCAACCGTTTTCGCGGAACGCTCGACACCTGGGATCCGCTTTTTCTCGACGAGCTTGCCAAGAATCATCGCGTGGTGACGTTCGATTATTCGGGCATCGGATATTCAACAGGAAGTTTGCCGACCAATTTGCACGATGTCGCCCGCGACGTGAAAGATGTAGCCGAAGGACTCAACCTCAAGAAAACGGCAATCGCAGGCTGGTCTTACGGAGGATTGGTCGCACAGACCGCGCTAGTCGATTTTCCGGAATTGGTCACGCACGCCATTCTCATCGGAACGAATCCGATCGGCAAAAACGAATTACCGCTCGATCCTTTGTTTCTTGAACACGCGCTAAAACCCGTCAATGATTTCAACGACGAGACGGTGCTTTTCTTCGAACCTAAATCGGAAGAAAGCGTCAAGGCCGCAAAAGCTTCGCATGACCGCATTTTTAAGCGTATCGATGTGAGCAAGATCCCGTCGACGATGGAAGTTTTCAAGCTGTATTTCGCCGGTGGTGAAGCCTCGCGTGCCGAATCGGATCCGACGCGTGCCAAATTCATCGCCACAAAAAAACCGGTATTGACCATTTCGGGCGATCACGATATCAGTTTTCCTGTAGAAAATTGGTTCAAGTTGTTACGCCAATTGTCAACCACCGAACACATCGTATTCCCGCATACGGGGCATGCGCCCCAACACCAATATCCGGAACTCACGGCCGAATACATCACGAGCTTTTTGAAACGCACCCGATAATCTTAATCACAAATACTGAAATCATGAAAACTAAACGACTTTTTCAAAACACCACAGGATTTTTATGCCTTGCGATCATCGCTTCCTGTGGCGACAAAGAACCGCAAGCTGAAGCCACGCCGTCTGAAACCACAACGACGCAAGTGGCCGATTTCTCTACCGATCCCAACATCGATCGGCAGACAAAAGAATTCCTCAAAGTACTGAATTCGGGAGGCAAACCGCTAGAGTCGCTTCCGTTGGCCGATGCGCGCGGTGTGCTTGAAGGCGCGCAATCGGGCGTGAAAGTAGACGTGTCCGGAATCGAGGAATCCCAAAAAACCATCACCCAAGACGGGCTCACCGTCAAACTCACGATCGTCCGTCCCGAAGGTGAAAAGCGCAAACTTCCGGTTTTTCTGTTCATACACGGAGGCGGTTGGGTACTTGGCGACTATCCGACGCACAAGCGTTTGATACGCGATTTGGTCGTCGAATCGGGGCTTGCCGCGGTTTACGTCGATTATTCGCGTTCTCCCGAGGCCAAATATCCGGTCGCGCTCAACGAGATTTACGCCGCGCTCAAATGGGTGGCCGCAAACGGCGATGAAATCAATGTAGACGGGACGAAGCTCGCCATTGTCGGCAACAGCGTCGGAGGCAATATGACCGCCGCCACGACCCAAAGAGCCAAAGATGAGAACGGGCCGAAAATCAAGGCGCAGGTTTTGTTATGGCCCGTGGCCGATACGAAATTCGATACCGAATCGTACCGCAAATTCGCCAAAGACCGCTTCCTTACCGAAAGCCTGATGAAGTGGATGTTCGACCAATACACGACCGATCCGGATCAACGCAAGGAAAAATACATATCGCTCGTGAATTCGACGGCAGAAGACCTTAAAGGTTTGCCGCCCACGCTGATACAAACCGCCGAAAATGATATCTTGCGCGATGAAGGTGAAGCGTACGGACGTAAACTCGATGAAGCGGGCGTTCCCGTGACAATCGTGCGTTATCAAGGCGTGATACACGATTTCGGGCTTTTGAACGCTATTTCCCAATTGCCCGCAACGAGATCGCACATCACACAAGCGGCAGCCGAACTCAAAAAACACCTGAAATAATATTAACAAACCGACACCGTCCCGTGTCGGTTTTATTATCCTGTATGGAAACCAAAACCAAACATATCGTATTCATCACCGGAGCGTTCGTCACCCACAAAAGCTGGTTGCATTGGAAGACGTATTTTGAAGGCAAAGGATACACTTGCAGTCTCGAACCCTGGCCGCACAAAGACAAAGCGGTAGAAGAATTGCGCGCGCGACAAGGGAAAGATCTCGATTTGGCGCTCATGCCATATAGCGAAGTGCTCGACCATTACGAACGCATCATCAAACAGATGCCCGAAAAACCAATCCTGATCGGACATTCCGTAGGCGGGCTTACCACGCAATTGCTGCTGCAACGCGGAATAGCCGTGGCGGGAATCGCGATCCATCCGGCGCCGCCACAAGGCGTATTGTCTTTCAAATGGTCGTTCTTAAGAGCGGTTTGGCATCCGCTGGCGTTTTTTACATCGGCCCGAAAAACACATTTGATGAGCTTTCCGCAATGGCAATACGCGTTTACCAATGGTATGGATTTCGACGAACAGCTCATGTCTTACGAGGAAAATGTAATCCCGGAATCGAAAACCGTTCTTAGGAATGCGCTAGGCCGTACCGCGCATATCGACTTCGAGCGGCCACACGCACCGCTGTTGATCCTTTCGGGAAGTATCGATAACATTATTCCGGCATCGCTCAACCTATCGAATTTCAAACGCTACAAAAATCGCGAGTCCATTACCGACTACAAAGAATTCGAGGCCGCCAATCATTATGTGGTGAGCGCGCCGGGATGGAAACGCCAAGCCGATTACATTCTGGACTGGATTACAAAATACGGCATCTGATCTATCGGATACCGAGTTTCTTCATTCGGGAATTGAGCGTAGACGGCGGAATGTCGAGCACTTCCGCAGCTCCGCCGGTTCCCGAAACTTTTCCCTTGCACTTCTCGAGTACGGCCACGATATGGTCGCGTTCGTTCTCATGGATGGTTTTAGTCCCATTCGTTGTTTCGATTTTTTGGCCGGACGAGGGAATTATAGGCAAGTCTATATCCGAAATCGACTGGGTTCGCGAGGTAAGGATATGTCGTTGGACGCAATGCTCCAATTCGCGGATGTTGCCCGGCCAGTGATGTTGTTTGAGGAGTTGCAATGCTTCGGGCGTAAACTCGAGTTGCCTTTCGCTGTATTTTTCGAGAAAGTACGAGACCAGTTCGGGAATGTCGCCTTTCCTGTCGCGCAATGCAGGAACGGTTATCGGAAAGATATGCAGGCGATAGTATAAATCAAGGCGGAAACGTCCGGCGCTCACTTCTTCTTCGAGGTTTTTGTTCGTAGCCGCTATGATGCGCACATTGACGGGAATAGGATTGCGTCCGCCGATGCGTTCTATCTCACGTTCTTGTAAAACGCGTAACAATTTCACTTGTAACTCGCGTGGCATGTCTCCGATTTCATCAAGGAAAATCGTGCCGCCGTTGGCTTGTTCGAACTTTCCGATGCGTGTATCCATGGCGTTCGTAAAAGCGCCTTTTTCATGTCCGAAAAGCAACGACTCGGCCAGATTTTCCGGGATCGAGGCGCAATTGATCACGACAATCGGCTGCCCGTTTCGCGAAGAAAGCCGATGGATCGCACGCGCCACTTTTTCCTTTCCCGTACCGCTTTCCCCTAAAATGAGTACCGAAGCTTCCGATGGCGCCACGCGTTGGATATTGTCGAAAACCTCGAGCATTTTGGTGCTTTTCCCGATCATATCGGCGAATGCGGAAGGCGCTTTTTTCTTTTCGGGAATCGCGGGTTTGCCAGGATTTTTGACATCAGTCGCCTTAAATACAGAATAAAGCGACTTCCCGATTTCGGACATAAGCTGCAACTGATTGTCGGCATAGGCCGAATGCTGCCTGCTGCAAAACGAAAGGACGCCTTTCACCTGGTCGTGGTCGATAACGATTTGCAACATGCTTTTCAATCCGTATTCTGCGATCAACGCCATCCACCGCGGATGCTGATGCGCGAAAGAAGATAATGATTGCCCGGTGTACAATCCGGAACGGATGTTTGCTATCTCATCGGTCGCCTTTGTTTCGATAAGTCGGTATTTCTCGAACTGAAGCCGCAGCAATCCCATCGCATCGCAGGCATTCGACGAATCGCCTATCGGATAAAAATCGATATAATCGAAACAGACGTAAGGCTGGAACGCTTTTGCGGTCTCGGTGAATTTTTGCGCACAGGACAACGTCGAATTGCCGATTTCGTCCACTTCACGAATCAGCGTGAGTTGTTGGGCTATTCGCGATTCGAGACTGTGGTTCTTGCGATAGAACGCAATTTCCAGTGTCGTGACGACATCTTGTTCGCGAAACGGTTTGACGATGAATCCGTAAGGTTCGGACACTTTGGCCTGATCGAGGATTTTCCTGTCCGAATTCGCCGAAATGAAGATGAACGCGATATGTTGCTGTTTGAGCTTCATTGCGAGGTCGATTCCGGTCTGGCTGCCTTTGAGAAAAATGTCGAGCACGACCAAATCGGGTTTCTGGCGTGCTATCATTTCTTCGGCCTGGCTCACGGAACGCGCGATTCCGCAAACTTCATATCCGTTTTTCTCAAGAATGAGTTCGAGATCATGTGCCTCAATGAACTGGTCTTCCACCAGCAGTATTTTATTGCGTTTCATCGTTTTTGTGTTGCGGTTGACCTGTCCGGAACGGGCTCGAACTGGAATTCGAGTGAGACCCGTACGCCGTTTTGGGTGGCGATATCGAGTTTGGCATCGAGGTCATCGGCCAGTCCACGGATCAGTTTTAAGCCCAGCGAAATTTTGTTGTTGCCCAGTACAGGGTTCATTCCGATGCCGTCATCACTGGTTTGCAGCTTGAGTACATCGTCTTTGAGCAGCATCAGGAAAATCGAGATTTGTCCTTCGGCATTGTCGGGAAATGCATATTTGACCGAATTGGTGATGCATTCGTTGATGATCAGGCCGATCGGTACGGCGTGTGAAGTATCAAGGTCGATCGGCTCGATTTCCGTAATGAACTTGATACGCGTGCCCGTGTCGAATATCTGTTTGAAATAATCGATAAGCTCGCCTATGTAAACCGACATATTGATTGTAGTCACATTGTCGGACATGTACAGTTTTTTGTGGATCAACGACATCGAATGGATGCGGTGCTGGCTGTCGCGGATTGCCGTTGCCGCAGCTTCGTTATCCAAATAATGCGTTTGGGCGTTGAGTAGGCTCATGACCATTTGCAGGTTGTTCTTGACGCGATGGTGTATTTCTTTGAGCAGCCATTCTTTTTCGTCCACGAGTTTCTCGAGTGAAGTGTTCTTGAGGTTGATCTCGTTTTTTTGAGATTCGAGCAGGCGGTTGGTTTTTTGTTTGCCTCGGTATCGCAAAATCAGCAATGTCACAATGAACAGCAGTAAAGTCACTGCCGCAAAACTAAGGTTGCGCACCAACGTGGTCTTCGAAAGTTCGCTTCTTTGCAGCTCGCTTTCCTTTGTCAGCAGCGAATTGATCCTATCTTTTACTTTGATCGCGTTGTCTTTTTTCTCGGTTTCATATTGCACCTGGAGTTCGGCGATGCGGTTGTCTACTTTTTCGTTCGTCAGGGAATCACTGTACTTCTTATAAAGTCGGTAATTTTCCAAAGCCGATGCATGTGAATTTTGGGCCGAATCGATTTGGGACAGTCTGCGGTAAATATCCTGAAGCGCTCCTTTGTCTTTATTTCGGATGCTGAAATCCCTATACCGAAGCGCTATTTTTTTCGATTTGTCGTATTGTTTCGTCCCGAAATAATAGGTGACGAGTCCTGGCAGGAACATGCGTATATTTTGATCGTCGGGCGCAAGCGACGCGAGTTTTTTGTCGGCCAGCGCCGCATATTTCTGTGCGCTTTTGAAATCGTTGATGAACGAATAGGCGAGTAGCGAACGGCTGATCACAAGGTCTTGCACGGGCGGAGGCATGTTGGGTAAATCGTTCTCGAGCGGTTTGAGATAACCCAACGCTTCCTTGTATTTTTTTTGCGACATCGTATTGGCGATGAGATTGGCGAGCACCATAATTTTCAACTCTTGATCATTGTATCGGCTCGCGATTTCGTACCCCGATTTGAAATAACGTCCCGCCGTTCCATAATCGCCCGATTGGGTGTAAGCGATTCCCGTGTAGTTGTAGATTTCTCCATCTTCTTTTTCCTTTTTGGCCGACGCGTCTATAAGTTTAGCGGCCTTAAGGCTGTATTCGATCGCCTTGTCCAGATTGCCCGTCTCGAGTTCGGTTATGGCCATCAACGAAAATACTTTCTGCACTTTTGGGTCGCCCGCTTTCCGGTAAAGCGCCAAAGCTTCATCGAGTTTTTTTTTGCCTTGTGCCATATCTCCCGAATTCATCGTCCAAAAAGCCATTTCACGAACCGCAAAGGCTTCTTTTTTGGTTTTTCGCGCTTTCTTGTACGCCGTACTTGCCTTTTCGTAAAGTGAAGCATATTCGACAGGATCGGTTTCTTTCGACTCGGCCATGGCGACATAAGAATCGCCGATTCCTTCATTATCTCGAAGCGAAGAGAAGGAGTCGAGGGCTTTTTGCGCCAATGAATGAGCATTGGGCATGTCGTATTTGGCCGCGAGGATTTTAGAACGCAACAATAGGTTTTGAGCGACTTCTGGTTTGGTAACACTTAGCTTTTCGGCTTTCCGAGCGTAATATAACGCACTGTCCGTGGCATTCGGAAAGTCGACTTCCTCTGCATGCGAAAGATGGTTTTCGGCTTTTTGCACATACTCCTTGAGCACTGTGTTTGCCTGAGATGAAGATGTCCTTTTCTCCTTGACCTGGGCATCGCAATTCATGTACAAAACGAATGCGATAACAAGTAATGCCGCTTTCATAAGACTTTGTTTTTTGGAAATAAATGGTGGGGAGCCAAAAGAGGTTTAAAAATAATTAAAATATCTCTAAAAGCGTGAATTTCAGTGGGTTTTTTGATGTTTTTGCGGCATTCCCAACAATCGGCAGATTTTGTATCCAAACCCTGAAAACGAACGTGTAAGAAGTTATTTCTGTTAAAGATTCTTAAAAAAATCAATTAGTTAGGAATCCTAACTATATTTGTAACGGCAATGAAGCCAAAACTAAATTTTGATTTTATGGCAAAAGCGATTTTTTATCATGCAGGTTGTCCGGTTTGTGTAAGCGCCGAACACGACATCGTAGGTTTAATTGGAGAATCCAAAGTAGAAGTAGTACATCTCGGAGAAGCGAAAGACCGTATTTCGGAAGCCGAAAAAGCAGGCATCAAATCGGTTCCGGCGTTGGTGCTCGAAAACGGAAATGTGCTGCACATCAACTTCGGCGCTTCTATCGAAGAAGTAAAGGCCTAAACAGAACAGCCTTCGTTGAATTTTTGGCGAAGGCTCATTTTCAACTTCAATACAAAAACATGAAAGTAGCGATCTGGGATACTTACGTAACCAAAACCGACGGGACAAAAATGCATTTCGACATCGTCGTTCCGCACAGCTTAAAGCAAGCGGATATTATTCATACATTTGGGCAGGAATACCTGTCTTCATTGGGCTACCAAGGGCTCAAACTGGATTCTGAGGAATGCCGTTACTGCCATATGGAAACCGCTCCCGAGCATGTGGTTTCGGGCATTGACGAAAAAGGATACTTCATCATCGAAATGGAAAACTGCCGTTAATGAAAAATGTGCCGCAAGACGTACCGCCAACCATCGAAGCCAAGATAGCCGTCGCGCTCGAAAGGATTTCGGAGGCGTTCCGCGTCTTGTTGTGGGATGCCGCAAAGACACACGGATTGAGTCCGATCCAGGTGCAATTGCTGGTTTTTATCGAAAGCCACAAACCCGAGATGTGCAAGGTCAGTTTTTTGGCATCCGAATTCAACATGACCAAAGCCACGATAAGCGATTCGGTGAAAGCGCTGTTGCGGAAGAACCTGGTCGTGACGATGACCGACGCGACGGATACACGCAGTTTTACGATTGCCTTGACCGACGAAGGCCACCGCATCGCGCGCCAGGCTTCGGGTTTTGCCGGTGCGCTCGAACAATCCGTAACCCGTTTGCCGGAAACCCAAAAATCCGAAATGTACACCGGATTGCTCGCGCTGATCGCCGACCTGAACCGTCGCCAGGTCATCACCGAGCAAAGGATGTGTTTCAATTGCGCCTATTATATGCAGGATTCAGGACTGGGTTTCTGCAAACTGCTCGATATTTTCCTTACCGAAAAAACACTCAGGGTCGATTGTCCCGAATTTGAACCCGTTTTGACATGAACATCCATTATTTCCAACACGTTTCGTTCGAAGGCCCGGCGTATTTGTCGCAATGGGCAATATCGAACGGCCATACGCTAATCGGAACGGCCGTTTTCGAAAATATGTCGCTTCCCGATCCCAAAACCGTCGATTGCCTGATCGTTTTGGGCGGTCCGATGAACATTTACGAGGAAGATGAACATGCGTGGCTAAAATCCGAAAAGGAGTTCATTTCGGCTTTTATCAAAAGCGGTAAGCCTGTAATCGGGATTTGTCTGGGTTCGCAACTGATCGCTTCGGTTTTGGGAGCAAAGGTTTTTGCCAATCACGACAAGGAGATAGGATGGTTTCCGATCGAAAGTACGGACGAAGCGAAAACGCATCCGTTGTTTTCAGGCATCCGATTCGACCAACCCGTTTTCCATTGGCACGGCGATACTTTCGAGTTGCCCAAAGGTGCGCAAAACTTGTTTACGAGTGCGGGTTGCGCTAATCAGGCTTTTAGTTACGGATCGAATGTGCTTGCTTTTCAATTCCATCCCGAAGTGACGCGTCAGGCTTTAGACGCCATGATCGAAAACGGAAGAGACGAACTCGTTCCCGGCCGTTTCATACAAACCGAAAGCGAAATGCGATCCCATCTTACGTTGGGCGAGGTTTCCAATTCGATTTTGGATACGATACTGGACCGCTTCCTTCATCAATACGTCTGATCGACTTCTGATATTTCGCCAAATTCTTGACATGTGGCGAACCAATTTCCCGGGTTCTATTTTAAATAATTGATAGTCAGTGATTTGATTATAAGGTATCACTTTTGGAAAACCTATTCCAGAACCTTTAAACTTATGATCATGTTGCAATTTTTCTTTTTGGCAAGTGTGCCTATCGGATTCCTGTTCGCGCCGATTTGCGGTAAATGTTACAACAACGACGATTTCGCCATCCAATCGGCATCGGTAAGGCATCACGACGATTATGCCATGACGGTTTGGGAAATCAACGTGAAAGGAAACGCCGGGGCGACGACTCCCAAACCCGTGGGCGAGCTTAACGGCGCACCCGTTCTCGGATATGTTTTCCCTACGACTTTAAAACCCACCGATGTCGGCTTCAACCAAACCGAAGGCATCACGGCACTGGCATTGACCGCACATCCCGATTTCGACGACACGCCCATGTGGGACGAAAACGTCGACAAGAATTTCGGAAACGACGGCGTGATCTGGCATCCGCATTGGGTAATACTCGTAGAAGACAAACGCGTCGAGGGCGGACTTTCGGTCAAGGAATTCAAAAAAGGCGACAAGACGGTAAAACTTCCGGCCAACAACCCGGGAATGGCAATGTATATGGACAGTCCGGGTTTCCAGGTCGTCACGAAAGGAAATACGATACGTGTCATGGTGCCCGATTATCGCATCAGCAACAAAACCGATTTCAAGTTCGACGCCGTGGCCTGCTTCATGCAAGTGAACACGGGCGGCAAAGCGAAACACGTCGATGGCGGCAAAGGTCCGAAACCGATGTTAGGTGTTTACCAGGTGTATTCGGTGGCCAGCGGCAATCTTTCGCTGCCTTATTCCGTACAGTAAATCTTTCTTTTTTGGCCGTCCGGTAAGTGGCATTTTCCCGGATGGCCTTCTTTTAAAACCAACGATCATGGAAAACAATAAACTCACCACCGCTACAGGAACGCCCGTGCCCGACAACCAGAACATCATGACCGCTGGCGCACGTGGGCCGGCTTTGCTGCAAGACTTTTGGTTTCTCGAAAAGATGGCACATTTTGACCGCGAAGTGATTCCCGAAAGACGCATGCACGCCAAAGGCTCGGGCGCTTACGGCGAATTCACCGTCACAAACGACATTACGCGATATACCAAGGCCGACATTTTTTCGCAAATAGGCAAAAAGACACCTTTGTTCGTGCGATTTTCTACCGTTGCCGGAGAACGAGGCGCCGCCGATGCCGAACGCGACATCCGTGGCTTCGCGATCAAATTCTATACGCAACAAGGCAATTGGGATCTGGTCGGCAACAACACGCCCGTGTTTTTTATGCGCGATCCGCTCAAGTTCCCCGATTTGAACCACGCGGTAAAGCGCGATCCGAAAACCAACCTCAGAAGTGCCAACAACAATTGGGATTTCTGGACGCTTTTGCCCGAAGCGTTGCATCAGGTAACCATTGTGATGAGCGACCGCGGCATTCCGAAATCATATCGGCACATGCACGGTTTCGGCAGCCATACTTTTAGTTTCATCAACAATGCGGACGAGCGTTTTTGGGTAAAATACCATTGGCGCACGGTTCAGGGCATCGATAATTTGTCCGATGAGGAATCGACCGCGTTGATCGGCCGCGACCGCGAAACCCACCAACGCGACCTGTTCGACAACATCTCGATCGGAAATTTTCCGAAATGGAAATTCTACGTTCAGATCATGCCCGAAAAAGACGCGCAAACCTATCATCTGAATCCTTTCGACCTTACCAAAGTCTGGCCTCATGCCGATTATCCGTTGATTGAAGTAGGCGAGTTCGAACTCAACCGCAACCCCGAAAACTATTTTGCCGAAGTCGAGCAGGTGGCGTTCAATCCGGCCAATATCGTTCCCGGAGTCGGTTTTTCGCCAGACAAAATGCTTCAGGGACGTTTGTTTTCGTATGGAGATGCACAGCGTTACAGGCTTGGCGTGAACCACTCGCAGATTCCGGTGAATCAGCCAAAATGCCCGTATCATGCGTTCCATCGCGACGGTGCGATGCGCGTCGACGGCAATTACGGAGACGCTCATGGCTATGAACCCAACAGTTTCGGGCAATGGAAGGAACAGCCTGAGTACAAAGAACCTCCTTTGGCGCTTTCGGGCGATGCGGCGGCCTGGAACCATCGTGTCGATACGGATTATTTTTCGCAACCCGGCGCATTGTTCCGATTGATGTCCGATGAAAAGAAACAGCTGCTGTTCGCCAATACGGCCAACAGCATTTCATCTGCCGAAACATTTATAAAGATCCGTCACATCCAAAATTGCTACAAGGCCGATCCCGCTTATGGTCAAGGAGTTGCCGGCGCGCTTGGTTTGACGATGGATGAGGTTACAGCTTTTTCACATCCCGCATTGTAATTTATTGGGTAATTTTTTTCTTTGGCCGGCATCGTATCCTCACTTACCTGTCGGCTTTTTTATTTCGTAAATTGTTCAGTAATAGATTTTTGTAAAAAAACAAGCCGAAAATACAACGGCAAACCTCGATTATTCACTATTAAATCTCATATCATGGAAATCACGTACTACGGACATTCTTGCTTTTTGGTCAAAGGCGGCGGCAAAGACCTGCTTTTCGACCCTTACGTCACACCTAACGAACTTGCATCACATATAGACGTCGATGCGATTCCGGCCGACAATATCTTCTGTTCCCATGCGCATTTCGATCACGTGACCGATGTCGAACGCATCGCCAACAGGACAGGCGCACGCGTTTTCGGTTGTTGGGAATTGTATCAATGGTTCAATTCGAAGGGATTGAAAAATACGTTCCCGATAAATCCCGGCGGAAAATTCAATTTTGATTTCGGAACGGTAAAAGCGGTCATCGCCCAACATTCGGCCAGTTTACCCGACGGCAGTTACGGCGGTGTCGCGAGCGGTTTCGTATTCGCCACGAACGACGGCAATTTCTATTACAGCGGCGATACGGCGCTCACGCTCGACATGCAATTGATTCCGAGATTTACCAAAGTCGATTTTGCGGTATTCCCGATCGGCGACGGATTGACGATGGGTGTAGAAGAAGCGATAGAAGCCGCTAAAATGGTAGGCGTGACGAAAGTCATGGGCGTGCATTACGACACGTTCGGCTTTATCGTCATCGACAAGGAAAAAGCCGTCAAGGACTTCGAAAAGGCCGGAATAAAACTGTTCCTTCCGGCAATCGGTGAAACGTTTACGATATAAACAAGAAAGACCGGATAGGCATCAAAACCCTATCCGGTCAACCCAACCAATCAATATTTATTGATGAATTCGAGCGCATAAGATGCTTCTTCTCTCCAGGTAGGCAATCCGAGCACGTAGTGGTTGCGACCTTCGAATTCCTTGTATTCGGTAACCGAATGCGGGTTGCCTTTTTTATAGCGCATATAATTCTTGTAGTTCAACGACGCCGGCATGATGTGGTCGGCGCTTCCCGAAATGAACAGCAATGGCGCATGTGCGGTCGAGAAATCGATATGGCCAATTTTTCCTAACGGATCGCGAAGCACGCGTCTTGACTCTGGAATCGTGTTTTCTTCGTACGATTCTTTCTGTTCCTGCAAACTCATGCCGTTGGTGAATGCGTATTGCCATTCCGAGAAACTCATCAGGTGGGTTTTGCGCAGCGAACTGAACAGCCCGAGCGGTTTCCAAAGCGAACGGATAAACGAAAACTCGAACGAAGTCACGCCTTGTGGCGGCACGGAATGGACTGCGATCGCCGCTTGTCCGAGTCCGCGCTGCAATAAAATCTGTGCGGTGAGTCCGCCGAGCGAATGTCCGATCAGGATCGGTTTTTCGGGTAAGCCCTTGATGATGTTGGTGTAATGGTCGAGCACGTCGGCATAATGCAAGCCGGCCAAAGCCGTATCGTGCGGTTGCTTGGCGCGCAAATATTGAGGCGTACCCGATTTTTCGGGCCAAGGTTCCACAATGCACGTATAGCCTTGGCTTTCGAAGAAATTCTTCCAGTTTTTCCATCCCGTATGGCTCACGAAAGCGCCCGTGAGGAAAACGATGGTTTTAGAGAGGATTGTTTTCATGTTATGGATTTTAAGTGATATGATCGGTATTTCCTGAATCCACGATGGTTTTCATCATCGACTTCTTTTAATGAAGCCAAGTTTTGTGCCTCTCATTTAAAATATTGATTTTCAAATAGTTGATTTTTGTAATCGTTTGAAAACCTGCGATATTTCGCTAATGCTTGCGCGTTTAGTGGTATTTGGAAGATTGATGCGCGATTCTCAAGATCTGGATCATGAGTATAAAAAAACCGGACGATGACATCCGGTTCAGTAGTACGATTCAGTGAATGTGAAGATTTATGCGCCCATTTCCTTTTGTACGATCGGAATCACTTTCGTTCCGATCAATTCGATCGATTTCATGAGTTGGGCATGCGAAAGCCCGGCGTTATCCATCTGGAACGTAAACCGGTCGACACCGCCAAGCGCTTCGCCATGACGCAGGATTTTTTCGGCCACCCGTTCAGGGCCACCAACGACCAAGACGCCTTTGGGTGCGATCAGATGGTCGAATTGCTCGCGTGTTACGGGCGGCCAACCGCGTTCCCGTCCGAGTTTGGTCCATAATTCGGCATATCCCGGATAATATTCGGATTCCGCTTGCTCGTTGTCATTGCTTACATAACCCGGCGAATGAAGTCCGACTTTTAATTCTTCGGGTTTAAAGCCCGCTTCCCGGCCGGCTTCGCGATATAAGTCGATCAACGGTCGGAAGCGTTGGGTTTGCCCTCCGATGATGGCTACCATCAAGGGCAAGCCCAGTGTTCCCGCACGAGCAAACGATTCGGGCGTACCGCCGACGCCGAGCCAAATCGGTAATTTTTGTTGAGCCGCGCGTGGATAAACCGGAAGATGCTGCAAAGGCGCACGAAATTTGCCCGACCACGTCACGAATTCGTTATCGCGGATTTTTAAAAGCAAGTCGAGTTTTTCGGCAAATAACTTGTCGTAATCGTTGAGGTCGAAACCGAAAAGCGGATAGGCTTCGATCGAAGAACCGCGTCCCACGACGATTTCAGCGCGCCCTTTCGAAATAAGGTCTAGCGTCGCGAAACTTTGGTACACGCGCACCGGATCGGCCGCACTGAGAACGGTCACGGCGCTCGCGAGTTTGATGCGCTTGGTTTTTGCCGCTGCGGCACTCAATATGACCGCGGTCGCCGAATCGAGGAATTCCTTTTTGTGATGTTCGCCGATTCCAAAAACATCGAGCCCGACCTGATCGGCGAGTTCGATCCTTTCGAGCAGTTGCGCCATCGCGTCCATGCTGCTCAAACCTTCTTTATTGCCGTATAAGGCCGATGCGAAGCTGTCTATTCCTATTTCCATCGAGTCGTTTTTGCAAAGGTTGTGATTTTACGCCGGATGTCGGAATTGCTTACTTAAGGGAAAGCGGTTGTTGGCCGCCTTCCCGAGTATTCCAGTTTAGTGTTTGACCAGTTTATGGGTCGTCAAACCTTTGGCCGTTTTGATTTTGAGCAGATACACGCCTGCGTTCAACGCCGCGAGGTCTATCGTTTCGGTATTGGCGTTTATGTGCTTTTTATGCCAGATTTTCTTTCCGACCATATCGTAAACCGACAATTCGGTCATCTGCTCATTTCCGACGATCTGCACATTATTCGTAAACGGATTCGGGAAAACCTGATACGTCGTCGCGTGATGCGTCGGTACGGCCAATTGCTGCACGCCTTTGAGCGTGACGTTGTCGTATCGGTTGTTGCCGTTATCGCCCGTGATGTTGCCTTCGAACGTAATCCTGATCTTGAAATTCGGATTGTTGTTCACGGCCGCGATCGAACTGAAATCGATGTTGACGAGACTGAAATCGGTAGACACATTGAACGATGTCTGGCTCAATCCGGCCTGAACGAAATTCGTACCGTCTATACTATATGCCAAATTATTGATGAGTTGACCTTCATTCGTACGTTGCACGGCATAGGCGAATTTGATGGCTTGGTAGCCCGTGGTCGGTAAGTCGAACACAAGCGATCGCCCGTCCGACGGGTTTCTCACACGCGCGCATTTTCCCGAAGTCTCGTCGAAATGCATGTTGAGTATCGAGCCGTTGTTGTTGGCATCGATGTCGCGCGGACCGCTTCCGGTATACGTCATCAAAGGAACGGCACCCGCAACCTGGTTGTAATCGGCAGGAATTACCGTTACGTCGGTAGGGGTTTCGAGCGTGTTGAAATGCCAGTAATAAAGCGCCTGTTCGGCACTCGTGATTTCGGTGAAATGTGCCGTGACCGATGTGGCCTGCGAAATCTGCAGGATGATGTCTATGCTTGTGTCATCGGGATCGATGGTGGCTCCATCGACGACCCAATGGTCGAATTGGTAACCCGTGAGCGCCTCGGCTTTGAGCATCGTGTCGAGATTTCCGAAAACCTGGGCCGTAAACGGATACGTCGCCAACCATTCAGAATTCATGCGTATTTTGCCCGAATTCACAGGTTCGACCTGGAAAATCGTCTCATACGGGCCGGTCACCTCGTAACAATCCTGCATTCCCGTCGCGATCGTTTGGGAACAACGCGTGAGCAGGAACTCGCGCGCATCTTCCACATTGGCTTGCCATTGCGCCATGCTTCCGCCCCAACGTTGGATTTGGCGCGGCATTTCGGGAGTCATCACTGCCACGATGCTGTCGAACACCTGCGTCACTTGCTCGCACGAAAGTCCGGTGTTGAGCAAATCGGCATATCTTGAAATATAGCGCTGGCGTACGATCGGGCTTTCGGTGATCAGTTTTTCGATGGTTTGGGCATGGCCGACGCCGACTTCGAGTTCTTCTACGTTGCAAGGATCGGCATTCGCGGTGATGTCGGGAATTCCGGTGTAATTGATGTAGTGGCCAAGTACGCCGTCGCAATCCCAAAGCGCATAACGCCATTTCAAAGCGCCGCCCAACGGATCAAGGCCGCGCCACCAAGACGTATTCCAGTTGAGCCAATCTTTGTTGACCATATACGAATTGAGTACGAAATAATCGATCAGGCTGTCGATGTTGAGCTGGCCGTCGACGTAATCGTAATTCGCTTCGAGCGCCATGTCGTTGTTTTGCACGAACGCCATCAGGTCGTCCCAGGCATCGATCGCGGGCTGGTTTCCGAATTCAGGATTCGTCGCACCCCAGGTTTTGATGTACTGGATGTATTGGTCGCTGTCGCGGAAAATATAATCCTGTCCGTAATAATAATCGGTGTATTGGTTGTCGTCGACCTTTTCGCGCATGTCGTACACGCCCCAATATTGGCCGTTGACGAAGAGCGACACGAAATTGCTGCGTCTTTCGTCGAGTTCCAATCCCGCCATTTCTGAGACTTTCTGTACGAATACATCCCTCATGTGCGCGCCTCCGCTTTGGTGCGGATAATTGTCGCTACCGGCGGCTTTCAAAATCAATCTCCTGTAATTCGTGCGGTCCGTCGTGTTGAAGAATTGATGCTCCAGACGTCTTTTATAGCCGTGGTCGTCGCGCGCAATAAAGTCGATGCCGCGTTGGTCATATGCCCACGAATCGTTTCCGTGCTTGTCGAAATCGCCCATGGTCTCGTCTATGAACGTGCCGTCGGGCTCGAAATATTCGAAATATCCGGTCGGCTCGATCTGGTTGCCGTTGAGCAATTGCAGCAAGTCGGCATCGCCCGACAACGAAACCACGGGCATCGTCGAATTGTCGTTGATGAAATACGTGTTGGTCTCGATGAATCCCGGTAAAATTCCGGCAACGGTACTGAACGACCTTGCCCTGAGTACGGTATTTTGGGAAATCGAAACCGGACCTGAGTAAAGTGTCGAAGTCGCGGTCGGCGTAGCACCGTTCGTCGTATATCGAATTTGTTCGTTCGTGCCCGAAGACGCGAGCGATACTGAAATCGGCCCCGCATATTTTCCCGGAGCGACGCTCAAAGTCGGTTTGGTCGCATAATTCGAGGAACCGTTGGTATTGTGCTGGCCCGGAGTCGGCGTGGCGAAAACGCTCCAAGTGGACGCTCCGTCGCTCGTCCTTCCGTACGAATGATTGGTTTGGGTCGTGAACATTTCGACCGATTCGATGATGTTTCCGCCAGGATCGGCAATCACGATTTCGTCGGGATCGGTCTGCGTCAGATCAAAACTCGCATGCAAAACCGTTCCCGAAGAAATATTGCGGTTCGAACAAAAAACCAAAACGCGGCTGTTCGGCGGGATGATGCCGTCCTGGATCTGCCACTTGGTCGGGTTGTTGATGTTGTTGCTCAGGTAATAACCCGCCAAGTTGAAATACGTATCGGGACTCGAGTTGTACAGTTCGACCCAATCCTCGTTTCGGCCGAAGCCGTCGTTGAAATTGCGGTTCGAAGCCGAATATTCGTTGATCAGTAAAGGCCCGTTGCCGAATTCGATCGTTCCGTAGGTGACGGCGATTTCGCGTCTGCTCACGAAATCATAGGTCGCGTTGCAACCGTTTCCGCCCCAATTCCGCCCGAAATTGAACGTATAATTGATTTGTCCCGTAGAGACGACGTTCCCGATCGGGCTGTCGTTGATGGTATAGGTTTGCAGTCCGGCTGTTCCGCCGACTCCGTTTTGGATCGGCGTTTGTCCGTTAGGACCTGAAATGTAGCTGCGTTGGTCGCTCATCCATGCGCCAGATCCGGCCACGGCCACGAAATCGTAACTGATGTTCGAAGACAGCACGGTTTCACCTGCGGGAACGCTAACCTGCAATGCCGCTTGCTGATACGTCGGAAGGAAGCACGAATTGATCGCGTCGTTGTTCGTTACGGTGACGATAGGATCGATGTTGATCGGATAAACCCTGTCGGTCGATTTGAGCCAAGAACCGTCGATTTCGATCTGGATTTTATATTTCGGCCCGTCGAGCTTCACCAGATTATACTTCGCTTCGTAAACCGGATGGTGTTGGTTGCGCACGGCAACTTTGCTGTCCGAAATCACAGGCTGTTGAAAGACCAATGCTTCACGTCCTTCGCTATCGACGATCATCAGGCGATTCGCGCTTTTGTCTTCGGCCATTGAAAATCCTTTCGGAAGCGTAAGCGTTTCCTCGACGATGAGGCGATCGAATTGAGCGGGTAAAAAATCGACGGATTTTATGCGGTAGTCGTACTTGACCGCTTGGTTGTACAACGTGATGTTCTTGTCGAGATTCGCCGAAATATCGGTGAACGCAATTTCGTTGTCGCTTTTCACGGCGGCCTGTTGTTTGCCGCTGCGGATTGATTTGACCACGGAATTATCGCCCGACACGAAACGGAAATCGGTCTTTTCAATATTGGCAAAATGTCCGTCGGCTTTCAAATTGATACCGTTGCCGGTCAACATAAAGAACGAATTCTGGATAGGATAGATGATTTTGCTGTCCGATTTACCCAGTTTGTAAATGATGCTGTGCCACATTCCCGAACCGTCCTGATAATGCAAAGGCGCAGACGATTGCACGGTCGTTTTGGTTTTGTTCGTGTTCAGGAACGTGCGCGAGAACTTTGTCCTTTCGTGTACAAGCTCATAGTCTACTTCGTGCAAGACGGCAGAATGGGTGGTTTTGCCCAATTCCGGATGCGACCGATATTCAGGTGGGATTTGGCTGTAGGTTTTTTGGGTGTTGCCGTTTTGCGAGAAACCCCAAAACGATAGAAGTAGGAGGCAGCTTTTAAGGTAAAAGTTCTTCATGCTAAATCACGTTTGTGTTAATACTAAGTGAAGGAAATGTTAATTACGAAGCCTAATATAAGGTTTATTTGCTTCGTTTTTAATGTTTTAGGATATAGTGCGAAGAATTTTTAGAAAGCGACTGTTTTGGCCGGTTCACGGTATCCGATGTAGGGTTGTTAAGGAGTTAAACCCAATAGGTCCACAATCGCACGAACAGCAATAGTGAAGAAAGCAAGGCAAACAAGACGGCTATATACGAAAGCGTCCTGTTTTCTTTTTTGCGGACGGCGACCAAGGCCAGGGTCAATCCCAAGACGATCCCGAATCCGATGTAAAGCTTTATGTCGAGTTCTTTTATTTCGGTGATTCCGAACAAGGCTTTATCTTTTCCGCGTGCTTGCCCGTACATGCGCAAAAGCCTGAAATTTTGGAATAGGGTCGCGCCGATGCAAATCAAGCTTAGGATGATCGATGCGACCGAGTACTTTTTCATTTTTGGGATGCTACCGAAACGGCGATTATTTGTACAAAAGACCGAGGATTCCTTTTTTCATTTCGATTTTCACCGAATCGTTCACCGAAAAAGTCCCGACGGTTTTTTTGTTCGATTCGAAAACGAATTCCTCTGCGTTTTCATTAACGGATAGTGTGTATATGGGAAGCATTTTACCCACTTTGTCGGCATTGACGACTTCGGTAACGACGCCGTTCATCTCTTGCGTATCCGGCGGGAAAGAACAATTGACGAACAGTAACCCGCAAGAGGCCACGGATCGGATGATCAAAAAGTGAAGTGCCGCGAAAATGAAAATCGCGAGCAAAATTTCTTTTGGGAATATTCTCCGATCGACACCGCCTTGTTTGATTTTACGCACGACGTATCGTATCAAAAAAAACGCAAAAATCGGCACGACCACTAGGTCGACCATTTTTTTGGCCTTCGCTTGCTCGTACAGGTCGAATTGCAGCGGATAGAACAGCAAAAGCACCGAACAGACGCACAGGATGATTACAAACGCGATAATCAATTTGAATTTTGGCTGCATCTGTAGTTTTTATGTTTGTGTCGGATACTATTTCAAATCCCTTTCTTTGAGCAGGCTTTCCACCTCTTGTTTCTTGGCTCTGTTTCTGGCTGCTATCGGCAAATAGACCAACGGAAGAAAAGTAAGAAGCCCGAAACCGTTTCTGATCGTACTATAAAGTGCGATCCCGATCAGGGAACCGATGATCACCGCGTCGTAAATATTGGTCGATTTGACCTTTTTCGCTTCCTGCAGCAATTCTTCGTTCGTGAATGCCGCCAGTTCTTTTTGTTCCATGTGTGAAATATCTTTTGTGTTGTGTTCGAAAGTTAGGCTTTTGAAGTCATTCCATGAAATTATACCAAACATCCGTTTTGCCGTTTTTCATTTTGCTGTAACGGACTTCGCAATAGATGTCCATGTTGTCGATTTGGTCGCACCCGTCGGGTTTATACGTGTACTCGTCGCCAAAAATCGGATCGGGGATTTTGAGGATCGGGGAAAGCAGATACACCCGGCTTATTTCGTCGGATTCCAATTTGAAATTTTTGTTGTGTTCGTATACGATGTGTTTCAAATTTGATTTCGTGACGTAATTCAATAGGTATATTTCGGTTTGTTTTTTATCGGCACAGACGCGTTCGACGTCTTTAAAAGACTTTACGTAAAGTACGAGCACGACACAGGTCAGCAGTAAAAGTGCTATTAAGATTCGCGTTGCTTTTTTTATGGACATTCGATTCGTTGTGGGATTTTTCTGTATAGGCGAAGTTAGTGAAAAATGGGTAGGGATGGAGGTTGGGCAGAGAAGAAGAAGGCAGGCGGTCTATGCTGCGCCCGAAAATAACAGGGTCGTACAGCGCAACTACTCGCACAAGCCCCATTATTCCCGTACGCCATAAATCGGGAAAGTCCCGATCGCTTTACCTTAGGATAAGTTGAATATTTAATCCGATAAGATATGCCATGGTACAACGGGGATTATCCCCCTTCATACAAAAACCAGCCTGAAGCACTACGCGAGAAAGCGGTAGAAATCGCGAACGCATTGTTGGAAGATGGAACCGAAGAAGGCATCGCCATCGCCACCGGCCTTAAGAAAGCACGCGAATATTTCAAGGATAAAAAACAAAGAGAATAAGCCTATGGACACACCGTTACACAGTACAACCATGCCACATATCCATATCCTGATGTAAAGGTTTCCAAAGTTCCGGATACTAATTTAGGTTCGAATCCAAAAATCCGAATTATGAAGAACACCGATACGATGACCCGAAGGGATGCGATCGCCGGCATGGGCGCCATCTTGGCGACCACACTTACCAATCCGGCAGCCGCCGCCAATTTGCATGAGAACGATGATTATGGGCCAATCTTGCCGGACGATCCCACGGCCAAATACCCCAAACCGCCCTTCAAGGAACAGTCACAGCCCTGGCCGGGATTGGCCACCAAAATGGAACCCCGCCCCGATCACGGAGAGAAAAGCTACAAAGGCTCCGGAAGGCTCAAAGGCCGGAAAGCACTGATTACTGGAGGCGATTCGGGAATGGGTCGGGCCGCCGCCATCGCCTTTGCAAGAGAAGGAGCGGATGTCGCGATCAATTATTATCCTTCGGAGGAAGAAGATGCGCGCGAAGTGGTCCGGCTTATAAAAGCCGAAGGTCGTAAAGCGATCGCCATTCCCGGAGATCTTCGTGACGAAACATTTTGCAAGCATTTGGTAGAGGAAGCCGTGAAAGGGCTCGACGGACTCGATATTTTGGTGAATAACGCCGCGCGCCAGCAAACACGTGCTTCGATACTCGACATTTCATCGGAAGACTTCGATGCCACCATGAAGACGAACGTATACGCGCCGTTCTGGATAACGAAGGCAGCCTTACCCAACTTGCGACCCGGTGCGGCTATCATCGTCACCACGTCGGAACAGGCATACGATCCTTCGGCCGAGCTCCACGATTATGCGCAAACCAAGGCGGCCAATATGAATTCGGTGAAGTCATTGGCCAAACAGCTCGGACCTAAAGGCATACGTGTGAACGGTGTAGCACCGGGTCCGATCTGGACGCCTTTGCAGGTAAGTGGCGGCGCGACTATGGAAAAGCTCAAGCAGTTCGGCGGTCAGACGCCTATGGGGCGTCCCGGGCAACCCGTCGAATTGGCCTCGATTTATGTCCAGCTCGCCGCACACGATGCCAGCTATGCCACGGGCCAGATTTATGGTGCCAGCGGAGGTTCAGGAAATCCGTGATCGAGAAGTTTTATACAAAAACCAGGTAAGCAAAGCGATACGCTATGATGTGAGACGAATGCGCGAATCGGATGCCCCAATCAAGCCGTTGTCTGAATTATAAAATTTTTAAAATTTGTTCAACACCTTTTTTTGTGTACATCCGTTACATTTATCTCACTCAATTTCCAATTACTATGCACAAGATCGTTTTCCACATCGACGACGACGACGACGATTTGATGTTTTTCTCCGAAGCCTTGAACGCGATGCCCCATTTGCAGGTAAGCCAGTTCCGGTCTTTCCACGAAGCTGTCACGGCCATCGCGCATGGCGGGCGTCCCGATGTCATCGTGATGGATTTTTGGGTGCCCGGTATGGCCGCCACACACTTTTTGCAGCAGGTATCCCAACACCTCGATCTGACCGAGGTACCGATAATGGTACTTTCCGGAACCGAAGTGCCGTTGTTTTTTAGGGAATTGCTTGACAAGTACAGGGTGCGCTACCTCACCAAGCCCCACGACCCGGCGGTGTTCGCTTCCATGCTGTTTTCGAATTTTTCCGACGGCGAGGCTTCGAGGCATGAGATGGCGTGACGCTGTGAATTTTTTGGGTAGCGTAATCGCCACTTCAGGTAAATCGCCCGACGATCCTCGATTCCGTTACGAAATCCGCCAATCCGGTTACACCCGACTCCCCATTCTTCCCAACCTTTGCATTTCAACTTTAAAAAGCCAGAAATGAAAACCGTATTGATTACCGGTGCCAACAAAGGCATCGGCTTAGAACTGTCCAGGCAGTTGGCGAGAAAAGGATGGTATGTCTTCATCGGCAGCCGGGATGTACAGAAGGGCAGAGAGGCGGTGCGGCGCTTGAAAGACGAAGGGCTCGGGAATGTACAAGTTGTGCAGTTGGACGTAACCGACCAGCGATCGGTCGATGCCGCCCGCCTCGAAATCGGCAGTAAAACACAAGTGCTCGACATCCTGATCAACAACGCCGGCATAAATGGCATCGAGTTCTTCGGAGACAGGCCCGTCATGCACACGGCCTTGGGTACCGGGGTCGACAAGTTCAAGGAAGTGTATGAGGTGAACGTCTTCGGCGTCATCCGCGTCACCCAGACGTTCGTCGACCTGATGCGGCCCTCGTCCGAACCACGCATCGTGAACGTCAGTTCGAGCCAGGGTTCGTTGACGCTGCACAGCGACCCGACGTACAAATATTACCAGCATAAGGGCGCGGTCTACCAATCGTCCAAAGCAGCGCTGAACATGTACACGATCGCGTTGGCTTTCGAGTTGCGCGATACGAATTTCAAGGTAAATGCCGTCAGCCCGCCATCCACTGCCACAGACTTCAATCATCATTTGGGCACGAGCACCGTAGAGACTGCGGCGCAGCAAATCCTCAAATACACGCTTATCGGCAACGACGGTCCCACGGGAAAGTTCTTCTGCGAAGACAACAACCCCGAAACCGGGGAAATCCCATGGTGAGCAGGTCTGATTTTCATAAATTGAGGCATGGAAAAAAAAGACGGTAGATTGTTTCGATACTCTTCATTGCCCGAACTGCACAGGATGCTTGGGCTGCCGGGTCCGCTGCATCCTTTGGTCACCCTGATCGATACGTCGGCTAAGGCCTTCGACGATATTCACCTACCCGAATCGCATACGTCCGACTTCTATAAGATTTCATATAAGAAAGAACTCACCGGCGAACTGAGATACGGGCAGCACCAGTACCGATTCGACCAGGGTGGGCTGTTTTTCGTCGCACCCAACCAAGTCACTTCGCGTGGCATCGCCAACGAACAACATTCCGGCTACACGCTCATCATCCATCCCGATTTTCTGTTAGGTTATCCGCTGGCACGAAGGATTCGGCAGTATGGTTTCTTTTCCTATGACGCGAACGAGGCGCTGCACCTGTCCGACAAAGAGAAAGAAACGGTCCTGCCTCTTTTCAGGAATATAGCGGAAGAATTGCACGGCAAGCTCGACGACTTCAGTCAGGACGTAATCATTTCCCAAGTCGAATCCCTGCTCAATTACAGCAACCGCTTCTACAAGCGCCAGTTCCTGACAAGAAAGGCGTTGAACACCACGTTGCTGCAGCAGTTCGAAAGCATACTCGACGACTATTTCAACGACGAAAAGACATTGCTCAAAGGAATTCCCACCGTCCGGTTTCTTGCAGACAATCTGCACCTGTCACCGGGCTACCTGAGCGACATGCTGCGCAGCCTTACCGGCCAGAATGCCCAACAGCACATCCAAAGCCGCGTTATCGAAAAAGCGAAAGAAAAGCTTAGTAGTACTGATTTGTCCGTCAGTGAAATCGCCTACGAACTGGGCTTTGATCATTCCCAATCCTTCAGCCGTCTCTTTAAATCAAAAACAAGTCTTTCCCCTTTGGAATTCAGGCAATCGTTTAACTAAACACATCTTTCAAACCAGGCCGTGAGTACACACATACACTTTCGGCTACATCGAAGTGCGTTTCGGCTAAATCTGTTTTTTATTGTCGGTGCAACTTTGTATCGATATAAACGACAGAAAATGGATTTGAAAAACAGCACGGTGCTCATCACCGGCGGAACAAGCGGTATAGGCCTCGAGTTGGTGAGACAGCTTACCGATCAGGGCACCAACATCATCGTCACGGGGCGCAGCCTCGAAGCCCTTTACGATACACAGCGGCAATTTCCAAATGTCCACCCGTTCCGGAGCGACGTCAGCCAGCCCGACGACATCCAAAAGTTGTACGACGAGGTGACGAAACAGTTTCCCGGGCTCAACATCATCATCAACAACGCGGGCCTCATGCGGCTGATCGACTTGCAGGACACGTCCCTCGACCTACAAAACGTCGTCCGCGAAATCGACACCAACCTGTCCGGCACCATCCGGATGGTACACCAGTTCCTGCCGCACCTCATGCGAAAAGAGTCTGCTGCGATCATCAACGTATCGTCGGCCATCGCGTTCATGGCGTATTCGTCCGCCCCAATATACAGCGCGTCCAAAGCCGCGGTGCACGCCTATACAAAAGCGTTGCGGCTGCAGCTCGACAAGACCCACGTAAAGGTGATCGAGGTCATACCGCCCGGCGTCAATACCAACCTCCAGAAAGATTGGGTACTCCGACCCAACCCCGGCCAGATGATGGACGTAGCCAAGGCGGTCGGTGAAATCATTAAAGGGATCCGGAAAGACAAACCGGAGATAACGCCGGGGCTTTCGGGCATCGTTAAATTCATGAGCCGCATCGCCCCGAATTTCATCGAACGGAATTTAGGACATCGGGAGTTCGAGAAATTCAGGCAACTTAATTCACATAAAAAATGAGATTCCAAACACTTTTGGCAACAACGCTGCTGGCGTCCGTCGCCTCATTCGCACAACAGCTTCCGGCAGATAAGATCATCGGGATATGGGAAAGTACAACAAAGGGAGAGGTGGGACTCCGGTTCGAGATATTCAAATCGGGCGGGGAATATTTCGGGAAACTGCTGTGGGCGTCCACAATGTTCGAGGCCGATGGTAAAACCCCGAAGAAAGACGGCAGGAACCCCAACCGCAAACTGCGCTCCCGCTCAAGGAAGAACATCATAAACGTCACCAACCTCAGGTACGAGGATGGCGAATATATCGACGGCGAGCTCTACAATCCCGACAACGGAAGCACCTACAGCCTGAACGCCAAGCTCAAAAGCGCGGATGAACTGGAATTCCGCGGATACCTCGGCATTGCGCTGATCGGAAAAACGATGAAGTTCAAAAGGATTCCATAACAAAAACACAGAAGAAATGGCAAGCGATAACAACGAAGACAAACTCTCAAGGTTTTGGTTCCTATTTTCGAATATGCTCCCTCCGGTCGGCTTCTTCCTGTATGTGAAGCACAGGAAGCGTTACCCGAACAAAGCCCGCACAGCCCTGACGAGCGCCGCGATAGGCGTGCCCATCGCCTTGCTCGGAAGTTATGTTTTCAATACTTATATCCTCAAATGATAAAGAACATAGTCTCGTTGGTGCTGCTGATCGTTTCGGCAGTGCTGAGCTTCAAGCACGGTTGGGACACCTTCCACTACAAGAGCAACCCCGCTTCGGTCAAGATGATGTCGGAATTGGGCATAAGCGAATCCGTCGTTCCCTTTTTCGGCATCCTGGCCATCGCGATCGGCGTGTTGCTGCCGGTCCCCAAAACGTACTTTTTGGGAAATGTCCTGAACGCGGTATCGATCCTGCTCATCATGGCACTGGCGCTCAAGGCAGGCAATCATAAAATGGCCCTGATCGAAATTCCTTTCTTGATATTGCCTTTGGTTATGATCTGGCTCAGATATCCCTTCAAAAATCCATAATTTTATACTATGGGAAACCCAATGCCGTACCGTATCAGATCCATTACCGAAATACACCGTCTGATGGGGCTACCCAAGCCGTCCCATCCGCTGGTCAGCATAATTGACCTGAAAGGCTTGCAGGACGATCCCGAAATCAAGGCCGTGGTGTTCGACCTCTATGTCATTTCCCTGAAGCGGGGATGCGACAACCTGCTCTACGGCCAGCAGAAATATGACTTCGACGAAGGCTTCATGGCGTTTATGGCACCAGGCCAGGTCCTGCGCGGCGAAGAAAACGGCGTGCCGTCCAACCTCGAAGGCTGGATGTTGTTCATCCATCCCGATTTCCTCTGGAATACGCCGCTGGCCAAAAAGATCAAGCAGTACGAATACTTCGATTATGCCGCCAACGAAGCGTTGTTTCTTTCCGATCACGAGCAAACGCTGATCAACGGAATCGCAAAGAACATCCGCAACGAATACCGGTCGAACCTCGACAAATTCAGCCAGGACATCATCATATCCCATATCGAAACCCTGTTGAACTATGCCGAACGGTTTTACGGACGACAGTTCCTGACCCGGAAAGTAACCAATCACCAGGTGCTCGACCGGTTGGAAAAGCTGCTTTCAGACTATTTCAAAGACGACGATCTCATAACGAGAGGCCTTCCTACCGTACAGTACGTTTCCGATGAGCTTAATGTGTCGCCCGGATATTTAAGGAGTTTGCTCAAGACCCTTACCGGGCAAAGTACCCAATATCACATACACGAAAAACTGATTGAAAAGGCAAAGGAAAAACTGTCTACGACCAATCTTTCGATCAGCGAGATCGCGTACGGACTGGGTTTCGAGCACCTGCAATCCTTCAGCAAGCTGTTCAGGACAAAGACGGGCACCACACCGTTGGAATTCCGCCAGTCATTCATTTGAACATCCTGTTCCCGATTGACCTTTTAATCGGTATCACTTCGGTTTCTTATCCGGTTACTACCTTTGGATGATGTTGATCTAAAACAAGTCCCGTCTCTGCACGAACGATGCGGTATTGCCTTTCTCAAAGAACCATTACGCTCCCTGTTTTACATTCGTTCTTTGCCCTTATCCCCAAGGCCTTCGTACAAAACTTTTTTAAGCGTTAATGGGCCAACCCTGGAACTTTTCCGGAGCACCATTTAACCCAGAAAAACCAGTATCGTTATCTTAAAAAAGAAGAAAGCAGCGCAATAACATGTTATTTCATTTTTTTGATCTTGAGTTCGTTACCGTTTTGTTTCAGTGTGGCGGCTGTTACCGAGCCTTGCTCGTCCTTTTCAAAAACCAGTTGGGCTTTTACCACTTTTAAGAAAAAAGCGTTTTCAGTCTCCGGGAAAATCGGGAATTTTTGCTGGCCCGGCAATTGGGAATACAATTGGGCATTGTCCAAAGTAATGGCCATATTGTAACCGGCCTCGAGTTCGTATTCGCCTACAAAAGGCTGCAGTTGCGCTTCGGTCAACGTGATTTCCGTGTGGGAATCCTTGACGACCACCGGTGCTTTTCCATAAAGCAGCCTGCGCAGGTTATTCAGGAAAGACAGCCCGTTTTCGTTGTTTTGCAAAACAATGATGGTTTTGTCGTTGTCTGTATGTCTTTCAATGAAAGTCACATAGCCCGGCCATCCTCCACTGTGGTTTGCAATCCTGCCATAGTCGTCAAATTTGGCAATCATCCAGCCAAAGCCGTAGCTCGTCTTTTCGTCGTTTGGCAATACGGGCGGAGTAAAGACCAAATGAAGCGACTTTTTGGAAACCAACTTTTCAGTGTATAGCGCCCTGTCCCATTTCAACAGATCGGTAGTGGTGGAATTTATCGCACCGTCACCCACGATTCCGTCGAGACATACCACATAATTGTTGTTTGGATCGTTGTCCGGCAGCACCTTTTTTTGGCTGGCATCGTAAACATAGCCATAGGCATAATCCGCAATTTTCCTCGGAGCGAGCCTGCGGTTGTATACGAAAGTGTTTTCCATTTTCAGGGGCTTGAAGATGTTGTCGGCCAAAAAGGCGGCATACGTTTTCCCTGAAGCTTTCTCGATGACAGAAGCCAACAACGCATACCCGGTATTGCTGTACTCGAATTTACTGCCCGGCGTAAAGAGGGCTTGCGGCTTTTCTTTGGCAAACAGTGCGATGATGTCCTTATTGGTATTGATTTTCGTAGTGTCGCCTTTAGTCCCTACCAGTTGCATATAGTCCGGTAAGCCTCCTGTATGGTTCAGGAGTTGCCGTATCGTAACGTCTTTGTAAAAAAACAGTTCAGGTATGTATTTCGACAAAGCGTCGTCATATTCCAATTTGCCTTTTTGCTCCAACAGCACGATTCCCATGGCCGTGAACTGCTTCGATACCGATGCCAGTTCAAATATCGAATTGTCGGTAAGTGGCAATTTTTGGCCTTCGTCGCGCAACCCGAAACTCTTTCTATAGATCACGTTACCTTTTTCGGCAATGAGTACGTTGCCGTTGAATTCCTGTTTAGCGGCCAATACTGAAAAAAGGCTGTCGATTTTTTGTACGCGGGTATCTTGCGCATTCGCCTTCATAAGGAAAGCAAGTAGCGAAAGGAAGATGATTTTTTTCATGGGAATTCTAGGATTGGACAGCGACGGCTGTACCGAACTGTTCGTTTGAAAATCGCGATTTTGGGCATGGTTTGCCCCGCGTGACAACATGGTCACGGCCAGCTTTGCAAGTGTTTTCATGATAATTGATTGATGATTGAAACGGCCACATGGCTATGACCAAAATTGAATATGAGTAGTAATAATTATTGTGTTCGCATGATTGGGATCAGTCGAATTTCCAATTGTACCAGGTCGCCGTCATATTCTTGTAGATAAGGAATTTGGATTTGAATTTATGATGCATGGCGGCAGATTGGGCTTTTCCGTTCACGACGAAATCTTCTTCCGACAAATGGTAGGACAGTCCCACCGTATCCCTGATGATTCCCTCGGAAATAAGGTTTTGGCGGAAGGTCGCATCGTACACCTTGAAGTCATCCGGCAGATTTTTCACCTTTTCTGCCTGCTCAGCCGGGCGTTCGGAATCAGTCGTGCAGGCGACGACGCCAATGGCAAAACAAAGGATGGAAACGGTCAGTATGCTTTTCTCCCAAGTGCTGATCATCGAAGTCCTGACACCTAAAATCCGTTGGGCGCGTTTGAGTATCGAAGTCTTGCGTCCTATAAAAGCGGCATACAGTGCGCCGGCTTGCTGGCGCTCGCTCACCGACAGCAAAGCCCTGACCAGTGAAGGGCTGTCTCCTGAGACCGACAACGCCAGGTCATCGCAGCAATTTTCCCGTTCTTCCCGAATGAGCGAACTGAGCCAAAATACGGCAGGATTAAAAAAGAATAGGGTATCCACAAAAGTCTGTACCAGATTCATAAAAAAATCCCTTCGTTTTATATGTGCCAGTTCGTGCAGCAATATCGCGTTCACCTGATCCTCCGGCAGGCTTGCAAGCAACCCTATGGGTACAAGGATAACGGGGCGCAAGAACCCGATTACGCAAGGAACGAGCGTCAGTCCCGATTCCAAAAAAAGAATAGTTTGTTTGATTCCGATTTGGGTTTTGAAAACTTCCAAACGGTCGCTCCAGTATTCCGGAACAGTATTCGTGCGGTAATGGCGAAGCCTTTGCAAGGCACCGAATTCTCGGAAAACCCCAAAGCACTTGATGCAGAAAATACCAAACCAAACGACCGCGATCCAAAAGACGTTACGGTTTATGAAGCCGATGGTGGTTTGGAGCATGTCGGCCGTAAACACTTGTCCCGAAAACGGGTTTGGCGTTTGCGAAGTCGGTTCGGATAAAATCGGGATGACCTGCCCGTCCGACAAAAGTCCCATTTGCCAGACAAATGTCAAAATGGTTCCCAAAACGAAAAGGCAAAGGAGTGAACAGAACAAGTCATAGCGTACTTTAGCTGATGATTTTTTGGTAAAAACCAATAACACCCAACCCCCGACAGCAAGTAGAAGCCCTTGCCAAAGCGAGTGTACAAGCGTCCACGAAACGGCGTGCATCAAATTTTCAATGGGGAATGTCATGTGAGTTTTCTTTAACGTTACTTGTTTTCAAGTTGGTCCAATAATTTCCGGATTTCAGATAATTCTTCGGGTGAGGCTTTCTTGTCTCCCAACAACTGCATCATCAAACTGGCCTTCGATCCCCCATAAAGCGAATCGACGAATTTATCGAGCAGTACGCCTTTGGTTTTCACTTCCTCGAGGCTAGGTTTGTAGATGTGCTTCATGCTCGATTTGTCTGCCATCAGCAATCCCTTTTCAAACATGATCTGCATCAGTTTCAGCGTAGTGGTATACTGCACCGGGCGCGACTCATTGAGTTTGTCGTTTACCAAACGTACCGTAGACGGTCCATTTTGCCACAGGATCTGAAGAATTTCAAATTCGGATTTTGTTGGTTCTGCTTGCATCGCGGACATTTCAAATATTAGACAGTCCAAACATACGAATTATTTCGTACGTAAAAAATATTAGGTAATTATTTTCCTTCTTTTTCTTTTGAAATACCAGGACGCTTGACCCCATCTGTACCGTCAACCGCAGGGACAAAGGGTGTTCCTCAACTATACCGACCTCTCGATGACGGAATGCCGTAAAAATTTCCGCATTGCCGATTTTTCCTTATACGCACCGAACACTATCGACAGGTGCAGGACCCGGACATCAATCATACATCGCCATCTCGCGGAATATCTTCAGTGATCCGTCTTTCTCCCTGCGCCAGATATTGACGTTCTTTCCCGTAAAAACGCCCGAGAAATCCCCGCTGCGTACGATGGCGATGTGGCTCGCATACTCCACGATGTAGTCTCCCAGATGATCGACGCGGTCGTTACGGATGTCGAGTTTCTCGAAAACCGGGATATGCCTGACGTGTTCCGCAAAGAAATCGTCTATCTCTTTCCTTCCGCTGGCAATGGGGCTTCCGCTGTAGATGTATTTCGCATCGTCGGTAAAAAACCGCGTCCAAAGCGTTGCGTCGTGTTCGCTGATGGTGCGTTCCTGCAGGCGATTGAGTGCCGCGAGCTCGAATCGGATGTTGTTATTGATGGGAAGATGCGCGGTCATCGCCACGTCCGTAACAGGCACGGTGCTGAAACGCAGCTCGTCGGCGATCGCAATTTTATGGCTGTAGTCCAGGCGGCGGTGACCATTGCGAGTTTCCCGTTTTGCGACTTTTCCCAGAACTCCTGGTATTTGCCTTTTACAGGATACGTCTTTCCGCTGCTTTTAAACGTCAGGACGAGGTCAAAGGTCCCTAACTCCACGACGCGCTCCCCAAGGTCGAGCACTTCAACCGTTTCCCTGCGATAATCGCTGATCCGGAAACGTTCCAGGAACGCTTTGTAATAACTGAGCGCATGGTTTTTTCCGATGACCGTCTTCTGGAATTCCGGCATCAGGCGCAGGCTGTCCGCAAAATAAGGCTGCAACGATTCCGGTTTTCCCTTTTGTATTTGTTCAATGAAATCCGATCCGAACTTTTTCAGGAAATCCGTCGCGGTACGACCCGCAGGCTGCTGGGCAAATCCCGAAAGCGAGTAGAAGAACACAATAAAAAGCAATTTACTTCGCATGGCAATGGCTCGACCGGGATGTTATCGGCCTCATTGTAAACGTACTAAAAAAAACAGCGCCTGCAAATGCACGTACTGAACAGGATAAGTCGAGGCTTCCTCACCACGCCGGCAATCCACTTCAAAAGCGTCGCCGTCCTGAGCAGGCACCGGCGGCACGATAGGGGGCAACGTTCCCGAAACCATTCCAATCCGAACGGTATTACCTTTCTAATGGTAAGAAGCAACAAAGTACCGGACCGAAAGCCCGCGAACCGTACGGAAACCACTGATAGTGGGACCTGCCGGGTTATTCTACAGATATCGGGGTAAAATAGGTTGAATGTCAATAATTTACGCCTACCTTTGTCACTTAATAATATTTTTATACCATGAATCAAGGTACCATCAAATTTTTCAACGAAGCCAAGGGCTTCGGTTTCATCAGCCCCCAGGACGGCGGCGATGACCTGTTTGTTCACGTGACCGGGCTGAACGGCCGCGTCCGTGAAAACGACGAGGTTACTTACTCTGTCGAGCAGGGAAAAAGAGGCCTGAATGCAGTAAATGTCACCGTTATCTAAGATATTCGAACACCTGTATTGAAAGCCGTCCGTTTGGACGGCTTTTTTCATGGCAGTCAGGTGTACGGTTTTGCATGTCCCGATACCGTATCTTTACATAAAGCACAATAACTGCAACAGCTATGGAACCCTATTTCCAGTACACCGAAATCGAGCGGGTGGAAAAGCTTACCCGGCAAGAATTCCTTGAAAAGTATTACCGCCCGCAGAAACCTGTGGTCATCACCAATCAGATAGAAGACTGGCCCGCCTTTGAAAAATGGAACTTTGGATTCCTGAAAGAGGTTGCCGGGGATAAGACCGTACCACTTTACGACAGCCGCAAGACCGATTACACCAAAAAGGTCAATGAGCCCGATTACACGATGACCATGTCCCGGTACATCGACATACTGGAGAAAGGGCCTACCGATCTCAGGATCTTCCTATACAATTTGCTGAAAGATGTCCCGTCGATGAAGGCCGACATGAAATGGCCCGAATTGGGCATCCGGCTCCTCAAAAATTTACCGCTGGTATTTTTCGGCGGAGAGGGCGCCAAGGTTTTCATGCATTACGACATCGACTTCCCGAACATCTTCCACATTCACTTCGAAGGACGCAAGCAATGCGTACTCGTTTCGCCCGACGACACGAAATACATGTACCGCCTTCCGTATTCGTGGCTGTGCCATGAAGACATCGACTTCGACAATCCCGATTTCGAAAAGTTTCCGGCCTTGAGACGGGTAAAACCGTTCATCACCCATCTCAGCCACGGCGAAATGCTTTACATGCCCGAAGGCTGGTGGCACTACATGAAATACGAAACGCCCGGTTTTTCATTGAGCCTCAGGTCACTTGCGGGGCGTCCGCGCCATTTGCTCAAGGGCTTGCTGAACGTCGCCGTCATCCGCCATTACGACAACTGGATGCGCAGGCGGAAAGGCCAGGCATGGCTCGATTACAAAGATGCCGAAGCCATAAGAAGAACGAACGCGCTGCTGGAATGACTAAGAGAAAGTTGTTTTCTCGGGTAACGGAAGCCGGTAGATCAGCCGTTGCATCACCGTAATCCAGAAAGAGGACAACAACATGGTCAAAGTGATGACCGCGAGCGTCACCTGATACAGATAGTTTCCCACCAATCCCAACGACACGGCAAGCGTCATGAGTACAAAGCTGAATTCCCCGATCTGAGACAGCAGCGCGCCTCCGTAGAGGCTATCCCTCCAGCTATTGCCTGCCAACCGGAACAGCATCGCGTTGAGTAGGCTGTTGATCAGCAATACCGACAGCGCTACAAAGACGATGGTACCGACATTGTCCCTGAAAAACGGCAGGTCCAGTTGAAGGCCGACCGCAATGAAGAAAAACGCCAAAAAGAACACCCGGAACGGAATCAGTGCCTTGCCGAGCCAGCGCGTCGCCTTGTCCTTGCCGATCACGATACCGGCCACAAATGCGCCCAATGCGGCCGACAAACCCAGCCATGCGGTGACCCAGGCCATCCCGAAGCAGATCGCGAATCCCAGGAATACCTGCAGGTCATGATCGGCGATGATGTCCCGTTTGAACGGTAGCGAAGGCCGTCTTACCGAAACGGCGCGAAGCAAAAGCAGGATGAGCATTCCGCCGGCGCACACCTTGGCCAAATCAACCGCCGACACGTTCCCTGCCGCCATGAAATTAAGGCACACGACCATCGGGACGACCAAAATATCCTGGATCAGCAATACCCCGCTTGTAATGAGGCCAAGCTGACTGTTCATTTCTCCCGTGCGCGACAGGTATTGGAAAACGATGGCCGAGCTGCTCAGGCTGATGATGAAGCCCATAAGCACCGTCATCGTGGTGCTCCATTCCAGATAAGTCCCGATTCCCCACATACAGGCCAGGCTGACCGCTACCTGTACCGATGCGATGAAGAGCGGCCTGGCGAAAGCACGCGTCAGGTCTGGCAGCCTGATCTCGCTGCCGATGAAGAACATAAGCAACACGATCCCCATCTCTCCGAGCTGGGAAATCACTTCGGCTTCATTGACGATGTTGCATACCTGCGGGCCCAGGAGCACGCCCGACAAAATATAAGCGATGAAGTAAGGCTGTCGGATTTTTCGAAGCAGCATGATAAGCAATAAAATGACGAAAGAGAGCACGGCCAAACCGTGAAAGAGTTCAGATGACATAGTTCAGGATTTTGCTGGGGATAAGAAAACAAGCTGCCCGGTCAGGGGCAGCTTGATGTTTTACGGCAGATCGGGATCATCCCTCGATCGCAATTGTCCTTGGCGGTTTCTGTTTCGCTTCCTCGCGTTTCGGGATGCTCAACAGCAGCACGCCGTTTTCATATCGTGCCGAAATCCTTTCTTCGTCCACGACGTTTTTAGGAAGCTCGAAGCTTCGCTGGAAAGATTGGTAGCTGAACTCGCGGCGCGTGTACTGCGCCTGACGGTCTTCGTGTGATTCCTCCTTGGCAGAGGAAATGGTGAGCAGGTTGCCGTCCAGCGAGATACGGAAGTCCTCCTTGCTCATTCCCGGGGCGGCGACCTCCACTTCGTAGTTGTCGGCCGTCTCCTTGATGTTCACCGAAGGCAGCGTGGTGCTGGTCGATGAAAAGTTATTGTTTCCCCAATTGAAAAGCTCGCGGCCTAAAATGTCGTCAAAAAACACACCTGTGGAAGCGGGGAAGCGGCCTCCGTTTCTTTTGATAAGATTCATAACAGTTTACTTTAGAATTGTTAGACAATAAATTAATGAACTGGACTGCCATTTTTCTAAAATTGTGCCAAGGGCCGAAACTGACATTTTTTCAATTTTCAAAATGAAAAATTGGCAGTTTTCGTTCGCTTTCATGCTTAAGTTTTTTGTTTTAGATCGTAAGTCGTGACCGATTTCGCCGATTTCAGGAATTTCCGGTTCGACATTGGCCCACAGCACATTCATTTGGAATCAGTTAAAATAGATCCTCAAAATTATAGCATCTACGGACGTGAGACCATTGGCAATCTGGGTCAGGACGTATTGGGCCAGTATCCTGCGACCGTCATTAGCTTCGATCATAGTTATTTGGGATTTCAATAAGAAAAGAAGCAGATTTTTAAGTATTATTATCAAATCAATTTAAATGAATCAACTATGAAAGTTTTTATCTCTATGGCCTTGCTCCTGGCCACCTTTACTGTTGCAGCCCAATCCAAGTCGGACCGGAAAGAGTTGGATAAGCTGGAGGCACTCATGGAAGGCTATTATTCGTCTGAAGCCCAGTCAAAAGTCGACAGCGCCAATTATTTCAATATTTCGCTGCGCATGGTTCCGATCTGGAAAGACAGGGGCCATTTTCTTTATGTCGAGCAGGCCCTTGCGTCGAAACCCGACAAGCCGTATCGCGTGCGCATCTATAAGCTAAGCAAGAGAGATGGGAAATTTGTCAGCGAGATCCATACCTTGAAAAATGAGAAGGATTGGATCGGCAAATGGAAAACACCTGCCGCATTCGATACGCTCCCTTTTTCGGAGATTGAACTCAAGCCGGGATGCGAAGTTATTCTTGAAAAAAAGTCAGAGACGGAATACTCCGGGAAAACCGGTATCGGCACCTGCCCAAGCGAATTGCGCGGCGCGAGTTATGCGACCTCTATCGTAACGATTACTCCGGGAAAGATCCTATCCTGGGACCAAGGCTTCGATAAAGAAGGAAAACAGGTTTGGGGCGCAGAGAAAGGCGGGTACGTTTTCATTAAAAAATGATTTGAAATACCACTGCCCGCGCGTCGGGCCAGATCGAGGCGTTTATGGGAATTCCGCCGTCGTACGATAAAACTCCGCGACCGAACCAAGCAGCCGACTTTCGATCGCGGCCAACGCCAGCCTATTGCTGATGAGGGCGTTCTCCCGATTGTTTATCAAAAAAAGGGAGCTTTCGCCCAAGGCAAACATTCGTTCCTCGGCTTCAAGCATTTTGATATAGTCTTCGCTCAGGTCCTTTGATAATTTTCGCTGCTCAAGGAGCAGCGAAAATTCATTCCTAAGCGTTGCGATCTTATTGAGGAGCACGGTTTGCTGGTATTCCAGACCTAACATTTCGTCCTGCAGCTTCAGGCGGGACAAGCGTATTTTCGCGCTCTTTTCTTAAGAACAAAGGGTAGCTGAAGGTAAGCCCGAGTTTGTAATCTTCGGCGCGTAAACCTGCCGGACTTTCCGGATTCGCCAGAAACTGGTAGTTTGCCCTGATACCGGGAAGCAATTGGTTCTGCCGGAAACGGCGCTCGACTTCCAGAATCTCTATTTTGCCTTTATAAAGCTGGACTTTCGGATTTGAACCTGTCGTAATCTCTTTTTCGAGTTGCAACTGAGCGGCGGGCACGAGTTCATCGGTTAATGTTTCCTCCGGAGAGACGGCGTCAGAGAGTTCAACAGGCACCTGGTCTATCCATAAGTAATTGGACAGCGAAAGTCTTGCCTTATTCAATTTGACCCGGGCTTCTTCAAGGCCAAGCCCCCTCATTTTTAGTGAAATTGCCGACTCGGTGCTGTCTATCGCCGCCTTGTCGCCCAATTCGATGGACCGTTTTATCGCCAGATGACGCATAGTGGCCACCCGTGTATACTCGTTATATATTTTAGCTTCCTGGTAAGCCCTTAACCAATCGAAGTACGCCGCAGACGCATCAAAGAGAACGTTGGCAGCGGCAAGCTTTTTTTCGGCGACCGCCATGCGCTGCTGGATTTTGGCTTGCCTTAGTACGGTCATGCGTTCGTTTATCCAAAGCCCCTGGCCAACTGGAATCGAGACGCCTAAGCCGGCGAGCCCGTTGGCGGGTGTCGTGGCTTGTGGATTCAAGTAATATCCATCGGCCTGGTCGAACGCGGCCTTGACCTCAATTCCGTACCAGGTCGGAATTTTAAAGCTTGAGTTCAATACCTCGTAATAAGCCGTTCCCTTAAATTTCTTTTGCTCATAATCTGCTTCCAGTTTGGGGTCGAACGCACCCCTAGCCTCCATGAGATACGCCTGCGCACGATCGATAGCCAGATCTGCCTGGCGCACCAAAGGGTGGAACTTTTTTACGTAACCGAGAAATTCGGAGTACCGCATTAGACCCTGATCAGCAGATTTAGGAGTATTGGTTTGGCCGTACAGCGGACAGAGAAACAAAAAAACCGCGAGGACCGATAGGTTATTTTTTGCCTTTCTCATCAGAATTGTCGTTGGTATTATAAAAATTAGGCGGAAATCCATTAAGCGTCCTCCAGATCTCATACCACACCGGCACGGTATCCAGAAGCGCCAGTGTCTGGGCACCGGAGCCTATACTGAGTTGCTTGGGCCATTTATTTTCGTTTTCGTCCGGAGCAATCAATATGCGGTACTTTCCGTTCGGGCTGATGAATTTTTCTATGGACACTATACGTCCTCCAAAAGTGCCGTATGAAATCCCGGGCCAACCCGAGAATACGATTCTGGGCCAACCGTCGAACCAAACCCGTACTTTTTTCCCTTTTTTAAGCAACGGAAGATGAAGTCTATGATATGCTCGGACAGCGCCTGGAGTCCAGAACAGTGAGGTCGGGCACCGACCTTACCCTTAATGTCTCGGGTTACTCCATTGGCGTGTATATCGTCAACGTGAGATACGGCAACAAAGTCAGCAGCTTCAAATTCGTCAAACAATAAGGACCTTTTTGCGGCCTATAGCGGCCTAACGAAGATTTAACCGCTAAGTCCCCAAGATGCCCATAACGGAACATCGTGGGGACTTTTTTGATACAATTAATTTTGTTTAATATATTTTAAAAATAATTAAACAAAAATACATATCTTTAATCTAAACAGAGAGAGTGGGTATGCTAGCAGATAAAACCAGTTTCGCCGATATCCTGGAACAGATCGATCGGATCGATCCCGTCGCTTACTCGAAGAACCGGAATTATACATCGGGCGCCGTTTCCAACTTGTCGCCCTACATATCGAGGGGCGTCGTTTCGGGAAAATTTATTTTCGAGACGTTGCTTTCCAGATATAGCTACGCCCAATGCCATACGTTTATGAAGCAATTGTTGTGGCGGGAATATTTCCAGCGGTTGCAGCAACATTTTCCGGATGTCGCCTACCGGGAAATAAAGCCCGGCCAATCGAGAAAACGCGGGATGCCCTTGTCCGTCATGCTCGGAAAAACGGGCATCACGGTCCTTGACGACGCGATCTCGACGCTCTACCTGACCGGTCACATGCACAATCATGTGCGCCTGTATATCGCTTCGCTATGCTGCACGTTGGGGAAATGCCATTTTAATGCGCCGGCAGCATGGATGTACTATCATTTGTCCGATGGCGATGTCGCAAGCAACTTCGGCAGCTGGCAATGGGTTGCGGGCACGCTGACCGGCAAGCCGTATCATGCTAATCAAAATAACGTAAACGAGTTCACCCATGTGAAGCAATACCACACCTTTCTCGATACGGCTTACGAGGAACTTGCCGTCATGCAAATCCCCGACGTGCTCCGGGAAACCTGCCAACCGATACTCGAAACGATTTTACCCGACACCGGCTTGCCGCAGCTCGAACAAGGCACGACCCTGCTTTACACACATTATAATCTCGATCCCTTTTGGCACATGGACGACCGTGCCGAAAGGCTCCTGGTATTAGAGCCGAGCCATTTCAAGAAATTCCCTATAAGCGAGTTTGTATTAAAGTTCATCATCACGCTCACCGGCAACCTTCAGGGAATCAAGCTGTACTGTGGCGAAATCGATGCGCTGAAGCGGGCATACCCGGATATGCGATTCCTAGCCCGCGAACATCCCTTATTCGCACACTGGGATGTCGCGTTTGACGAGCGGGAATGGATCGTGCCGGAAGTAAAGGGGTTTTATCCTTCCTTTTCTAAATATTACAAGGACTGCCAAAAAAAACTTTCTGTATATGAGCATAGGTAAGTACATCATCGCCGGCGCAAGCAGCGGAATTGGGAAAGAACTGGCGAAGAACCTTCTCGGCCGGGGATGCGAGGTCATCGCGATGAACCGCAGCGTGCCGGATTTCACCCATCCGAATTTATACCATGTAGCCCACGATTTTTCCGGCGAAGCGTCGCTGCCTCAGATAGACGGAGAGTTCGCCGGTTTGGTCTACTGTCCCGGCTCGATCAACCTGAGGCCGATAAACACGCTGAAAAGCGAACAGGTAATCGACGATTTCAAGCTGAATGCGGTAGGCGCATTTTCATTTGCAAAAGCATACCGGTCAAATTTGGCTGCGGGCGCGGGTATCGTGTTCTTCAGTTCCGTTGCGGCCAAGACAGGTATGCCTTTCCATGCCAGTATCGCGATGTCGAAGGGTGCCGTTGAAGGTTTGACCGTCGCGCTCGCGGCAGAGTTCGCGCCCACCATCAGGGTGAACTGCATAGCGCCTTCACTTACGGATACTCCTTTGGCTTCACCCTTGCTGAACACCGAATCCAAGCAAGCTGCGAATGCCGATCGCCATCCGCTTAAGCGGATTGGTACTCCCGAAGATCTCGCATCGATGGCCGTTTTCCTTCTCACCGAAGCAAACTGGATGACCGGCCAGATCGTTTCGGTCAACGGCGGACTCGGAACGATACTCAAATAGTATATGAAAATTCTGCTGACAGGAGCCACGGGCTACATCGCACAACGCCTGCTGCCGGTCTTGCTCGACCAAGGACATGAAGTCGTGTGTTGTGTCCGAGATGTGCGCCGCTTCAATACCGAAGCGTACCAAGACAAGAACATTAGTGTCGTCGAGGCCGACTTGGTTAAAAAAGATACCCTGTCGAGCCTGCCCCGCGATATCGACGCCGCTTACTATCTCGTACATTCGATGAGCACCCAAGGTGATTTCGGCAAAAGTGAAGAACGATCGGCAAAGAATTTCGTCGAGTACATCGCTACCGGCAGCGCGACCCAAATAATCTACTTGAGCGGTATCGTCAATGAAAGAGAATTGTCGGCGCATTTGAGTTCGAGGAAAAACGTAGAATCGATTTTGGGGCAGGCAACGGCAAAACTCACGACGTTGCGCGCCGCCATCATTGTGGGTTCGGGCAGCGCATCGTTCGAGATCATTCGCGACCTGGTCGAGAAGCTTCCGGTCATGGTCGCGCCGAAATGGCTGTACACGAAATGCCAGCCCATCGCCATACGGAATGTGGTACAGTTTCTTTCCGGGGTTCTTGCAAAGGAGAGCACTTTCGGAAAACACTTCGATATCTACGGTCCCGCGATACTCACCTACAAGGAGATGTTGCTTGGCTTCGCCGAAGTGCGGGGCTTGAAGCGCACGATCGTCACCGTTCCGGTAATGACCCCGCGACTTTCCTCATATTGGCTGTATTTTGTGACGTCCACGTCGTATACGCTGGCCAAAAACCTCGTCGACAGCATGAAAATCGACGTGATCGCCACGCCAAACGACCTTGCCGGGAGTATCGGCATACAGCTCATCGATTACAAAACGGCGATCGGAATGGCTTTCGACAAAATCGAACAGAATCTCGTGTTGTCTTCGTGGAGCGGTGCAATGCATGACAAAGGGTCGGAGTTCGATTTTGACAAGCTCGTCAAAGTGCCCCGGTTCGGATGCTTCAAAGACCGAAAAACACGCAAGATCATCGATGCCGCCTCCGCGGTGGATCGCATACTTGCCATAGGCGGCGATTCAGGATGGTATTACGCCAATTGGCTATGGGAATTCCGCGGTTTTCTCGACAAATTATTCGGAGGCGTGGGGCTGAACCGCGGACGGAAAAACAGGAACGTGCTCGATGCGGGGGACGTATTGGACTTCTGGCGTGTCGTGTATGTCAACAAAGACGAAGGCAGGCTTTTGCTTTACGCGGAAATGAAGCTGCCCGGCGAAGCTTGGCTCGAGTTCAAGGTTTCGGGTGACAGGAGCGAACTCGTACAGACCGCTACTTTTCGTCCACTGGGTTTGGCGGGGCGGCTTTACTGGTACGCGGTCTTGCCTTTCCATTATTTTATTTTCAACGGAATGATACGCAGGATTACGAAAGGACTGTGAATTACACTTTTTTGACCGACTGCGATTTCGAAATGAACCGGCGTACAAGATGCTTTATGAAAAGCCTTTTGGGGCAAGATGCCAGTATTTTCAAATCTTCTGCCGGTGTCGTTTCCTCCCTCAGGAATTTCAGTAGCAGATCGGGTCGCGCCCTTCGGAACAACGTAGAAAAGATATGTCTTCCGAGATGATTTTGGTGATACAGCACCGATACGAAGACCTCATCGTAGAACGCGAACCTGCCCGCCTTATGGAATTCGGAAAAGTCGCCGTTTCCTTTCGAGAGGAAGTGCGGGACACGCGCGGCCATTTTTTCGGCATGCAGCAAGGTGTAACCGGTACTGGGTTTTGTCCAGCCGCCCGCCGTGCCTATGTGCAATACGTTCTTGCTGTTGCTTTTCCAAAACGGATGGGATGTCATCGGGATGACGCCTTTTTCTCTACCGACGATTTTGAAGTCTCCGATGCGTTTCGAACGCAAATAGTCTGCAATCCCGGACTCATATTCGGATTCAGGCAGCAGAGCCGGTGAAAATAACGTATATTCTACCAATGCGCGCGTTTCCGAGAAAGGAAGAAGATACACAAAACGCGTCCCGCTCTTTTGCTCGATCGAAAAATCCATGAACGTGACGGTTTCGGAAGCGAAGGCAGGCTCGGTCGTTTCTATCGTCCATCCGACGAAATGCTGCAGGAGCAAAGGGGATTTTTTCGTCGGCGGGTTGAGTCGGCCTATGCTGTTGAATACTTTTTTTCCGATGAAAACCCCTTTGTCCGTAGAAACCTTGACCTGGCTTTGATCGTCCAGAATTTTGACGACTGTCGCCTCGAGGGTCGAAATTCCACTGAAGCAGGCGAGGCGTCGCGATACGTCTTGTTCGAGATGCCGGGGCTCGAGCATTTTGTAAACGTATTTTCCCCGGAGGATTTCCGTCTCGGATCCGGATTTGAAGACAGCGCTTGCCCAACGCCGCGATACGAGTCCGTCAAGTCGGCTGCTTTCGCTTTCCCAAAAGCACCACGTCCTGGGTTCGTTGCGTCCGTCATCAAGAATCAAGACGTTTTTACCCGTAAGCGATCCGGCGTCGGCCATCGCGACGAGCAGAAGTTGTGAGGAAAGTCCGTATCCGCAAAAAATATAATCGAACACCATGTTGTTAAAGCTATAACAATTAAATTAGTTGTTCAATAAAATTAGCAAAACAATGAACAATATAAAGTCGGTTTTCAGTATAAAGGATCTCGAAAACCTTTCGGACATAAAGGCGCACACGATCCGTATTTGGGAAAAGCGCTATTCGCTGCTGTCACCGTTGCGTACCGACGCCAACACGCGGTACTACGACATCGAAAACCTGCAAAAACTGCTCAATGTGGTGCTGTTGGTCAAATACGGCTTCAAACTGCACCGGTTGGCGCTGTTGAACAATGCCGAGCTCGACGCCATGGTCAAGGAAGTGCGAACCGATAAATACGACCGCAACCACGTTTCCCATCTTTTCAAAGTCGCGATGATGACCTTCGACCAGCATCTTTTTATGCAGACATACCAAGAGCTGTTGCGTGAAAAAACATTTCGGCAGGTGTTTTTCGACTACTTCATGCCCTTGCTCGAAGACATCGGGATATTGTGGCAGACGCGCACCATAACGCCTGCCCACGAACATTTCATCAGTTGTCTGATCCGGATGAAGATAATTGCCAACACCGACAGCCTGCTCTCCGGGTCAAATCCGGCGGGCGACCATGTTTATGCACTGTTCCTGCCGTTGGATGAAATACACGAGCTTGGGTTGCTCTACCTCAACTACGCGCTGTTGGAAAGCCGGCACCGCACCATTTATCTCGGCGAAAGCATGCCGATCGAAAGCCTGGAACGCTTCAAGTCTTTGTTTAACCGCGTTACTTTCGTGACCTATGCAACCGTATCGCCTTCAAAACTTGAATTTTCAAAGTATCTCGAGGAGCTCAGGTCGCGCCTGTTAAGCCCCGGATGCGAACTTTGGGTGCTCGGTTCCCGTGTTCAGGACCAGGACGCGCCCGTAAATCCGGCCGTGAAATTTTTTCCGTCGCTCAAAGATGTCTTAAACGAATTATAAAGTTTAGACAACCTTGATTTTATTGTTTAACAAAAAGCTAATTTCGTTAAACAATGAAAAGGCGTATTTTCATAATAGGGGCAGGTTTTTCATCGGTAGCGGCATCGTGTTATCTCGCGCGGTACGGATACGATGTCACCATCGTCGAAAAAAACAGTCATGTCGGCGGCCGGGCAAGGCAGATGCGGCGTGACGGTTTTGTTTTCGACATGGGGCCGACCTGGTATTGGATGCCCGATGTGTTCGAACGCTTCTTCGCCGATTTTGGCAAGACACCGGCAGATTACTACGAATTGCAAAAGCTGAATCCTGCGTACTCGGTGTATTTCAATCCGGGCGACAAGATTTCCATTCCCGACAATCCGGACGACATCGCCGATGTTTTTGAGCGCGTAGAGACAGGAAGCGGCAGGGCACTTCGAAAGTTTCTGTCCCAAGCCGATGAGCACTATCGCATCGCGATCGGCGATCTGGTTTACAAGCCCGGCGAATCCATATCGGAGCTTGTGTCCTTTGATACCATAACCCGAATAGGAAGGTTCGTCGGCAACGTGCGCAAAGACATACGCTCGAGGTTCAGATCGCCGAAACTCGTCAGCATACTTGAATTTCCGGTGCTGTTTCTTGGTGCGAAACCACAAAACACGCCTTCGTTCTACAATTTCATGAACCACGCCGATTTCGGTTTGGGCACGTGGTACGCCAAGGGCGGAATGGCAAGCGTGGTAAGCGGCATGGAACGGCTTTCGCGCGAGTTGGGTGTGAAATACATGACCAACGCGAACGTCTCTGAAATCAGGTGTGCCGGGAAAAAAGCCGAAGGAATCGTCGTCAACGGACAATTCGAGCCTTGCGATATCGTCTTGAGCGGCGCGGATTACCACCATACCGAAAGGTTGTTGCCCGAAAAATCCAGGGGATACAGCGAACGGTTCTGGAAAAAAAAGACGTTTGCGCCAAGCGCGTTGCTTTTCTATGTGGGCTTCGATAAGAAATTGCAAAACGTAGATCACCACACACTGTTTTTTGACACCGATTTCGACGAGCATGCGTTCGAGATCTACGATTCGCCCTCGTGGCCTTCGAACCCATTGTTTTACGCAAGTTTTCCGTCGATTACCGACACCGGATGCGCACCTGACGGTTATGAAGCGGGCATTTTTCTGATCCCGCTCGCACCCGATTTGGAGGATAGCCACGCTATACGCGAGATTTATTTTGAAAAAATCATGCTTCGGCTTGAAAAGCTCACACGTCAATCGATCAAGCCGCACGTGCTGTTCAAGGAAAGTTTCTGCGTGAACGATTTCAGGAACGACTATAACTCCTATAAGGGAAATGCATACGGGCTGGCCAACACGTTGCTCCAGACGGCTGTACTTCGGCCAAAGATAAGGAACCGCAAAGTTCGGAACTTATTTTTTACAGGCCAGCTTACCGTTCCCGGTCCTGGGGTGCCGCCGGCATTGATCTCGGGTAAACTCGCATCAGAACTCATCAAAAAACACTTCCCATGAAACAGTTGTTCGACCAGGTTTCGGACGCTTGCAGCCAGCAGCTGACCAAGACATACAGCACGTCGTTCTCGACCGCGGTACGTATGCTCGCACCTTCGATTCGCCAGGATATCTACAACATCTACGGATATGTGCGTCTCGCAGATGAAATCGTGGACAGCTTTCTGGACTACGACCAATATGAACTGCTGACACGCCTAAAAATAGAGACGACCGAGGCAATCGCCAACAGGATCAGCCTCAATCCGGTGCTCAATGCATTCCAGCACACCGTGAATCGGTACAATATGCCCGTGCAGTTGATCCACGATTTCCTGAAAAGTATGGAAACCGACCTTGAAAAGAAGGTTTACGCCTCTAAGGAAGAATACGACCAATATATCTACGGCTCGGCAGACGTGGTCGGTTTAATGTGCCTGCACGTCTTCGTGAAAGGCGACACCGTGCGGTTCAATGAACTTAAGCATGCGGCCATGCGATTAGGTTCGGCGTTCCAGAAGGTGAACTTCCTGCGCGATTTCAAAGCTGATTTCGAGATTCTCGGCAGGGTTTATTTCCCCGGGACCGATTTCGGGAAGCTCAACGACTGCGATAAGAAGGACATCATTGCCGAAATCAGGAGCGACCTCGAGGAAGGATTCGGCGGGATCAGGAAGCTGCCGCTCGAGGCCAAGCTGGGCGTTTACGTCGCGTATCGGTACTATCGCGCCCTGCTTTCGAAACTCGACCGCGTAGCGAGTGCCGATCTCAAGCGTAGCCGCATCCGCGTTCCGAGCTACCGCAAGCTTACCTTGTTCGCGCGTTGTTATTTCGACCATAAACTGAACCTCATATGAGTATTGTCCTCATACATATCCTCATTTTCTTGGCCACGTTCGTTATCATGGAAGGCGTTGCGTGGTTCAGCCATAAATACATCATGCACGGATTTTTGTGGTCGTGGCACAAAGACCACCACCAGAAAGAAGGCGATTCCTGGTTCGAGCGCAACGACCTGTTTTTCGTTTCGTATGCCGTGATATGCATCGCATTGTGCTTACTGTGGCGGTTTGGCATCGTGCCATACGGTCTTACGGTAGGCGCGGGTATTTTCTGTTATGGCGTGTGTTATTTTATCGTGCACGACATTTTTATCCACCAGCGTTTTAAACTGTTCCGAAATGCGAACGGTCGATATGCCCGTGCCGTGAGGCGCGCCCATAAGGTGCACCACAAGCATCTGGGAAAGGAGCACGGTGAGTGTTTTGGGATGTTGTTCGTGCCGTTTAAGTATTTGAAGGCCTAGGAAGTCGGTAACTAAACTATACACAAATAGCGAATTGCCTTATGCGGGCTGGCCGCATCCGTTTTCCTCTTTTCATGCCTTTTCCCGGCGGGATTATCGGGAGTATGGCAGGCGATGAAGACGACGGATTGTGACGGTAACCGTTAACGTCACCCCCGCAAACCCCTAATCTCCTTCCTCAACTCCTGAAACATACCCCTTACCGTTTCAACGTCAACGTCATCAGGAGCAAAAGCCTCCGTCTCGATGCTGCACACAAATTCCCATACTTCCAAAATTTCCCGGTACTCCACGACATACGGAGCATAAACGATGTTGTCCGAACTGGCGGTAAACGACGAGTTGGCGTTTCGACTCAATCGCTTATAGACGATACCATCGTTTTTCGTGACCAGGATATAGGTTTTTCCGTCGCTCACGTCCCCGAGATTTTCGAGATGCTTGCCGATGATATATGAACTGTCCCTATGCGGAGGCATCGAGTCCCCGCTGGCCGGAAAGGCCCTGAATTTCCCGTTTCGCAAAAAAGGCAGCGAAAGGGTCTGGAGACTCTCGATGAACTCAGGGTCGGCATACCCGCTGGCATAACCCAGCCTAGCCTTGTGCGGGACGACCTCGATGAGGTTTTCCCCATGCTGGTCAACGGCAATCGGCAATACGATGCGGTTATCGGCAAGGCGCAACATATCCTCGATATCATATTTACGTAAGTCTACAGTAAGAAGCAGGTCGATACTGATACCGTAAAAGCGCGAGAGTCTGACCAACATTTCATAAGGAGGTTCCACCTTGCCGCTTTCATACGGTTCATATCGCCCGCGTTTGATATCCAGGGCTTCGGCCGTCTTCTGTTGGCTCTCGTTGCGGCTTTCGCGGAGGTAGCGTAGGTTATCGGAAAAAATAGACATTGTTAATGTTGTAAATTACAACAACAAAACTAAATAATTTTGCGGTATATGACAACAGGAAAATGGAGGCAGAAGTGAAAAGGGAAATGGCGAGGCAGCTCCAGTCGAAGATTGATGCCATGCAAGGTCTCGGAAAAAGAAGCGAAAGACAACAAAGAAACGCCCTGTCACCGTTCGGTTCTGCTTTCCCGGGCGGTGTTTTTCCTATGGCAGCCATCCATGAGTTCATCAGTTACGAACCCTCCGATGCCGCTTCCACAAGTGGCTTTATGACGGCGCTCGTCGGTAAGTTTATGCAGGAGGGCAGCCTTTGCTTGTGGATAGGGAACGGCACGAAAATTTATCCTTCAGGGCTGGGACATTTCGGCCTGAAACCCGACCGCATCGTATTCATCGACGCACCCACCGCGAAACTCGCGCTTTGGATTATAGAGGAAGCCCTCAAATGCGAAGCGCTTTCCGCCGTAGTCGGAGAAATCAAGGAGCTTGGCTTCACCGAATCCCGTCGGCTTCAACTGGCGGTAGAACGAAGCGGCGTCCCGGGATTTATCCACCGCTATCGACCGCAGGCAGAAAACATCGTCGCCTGTACCGCGCGTTGGAAAATAACCGCATTGCCAGGCAACACAGTAGATGGCTTGCCGGGAATGGGACATTCCTGTTGGGATATACAACTGCTTAAAGTAAGGAACGGCAAACCGGATTCGTGGCAGGTAAGTTGGTCGGGCAATAATTTTGCCCCGATTATAGAAAAACACATTGTTCCACAACAGGAAAGGAACGTCGGATAATGCCAAGATATGCTTCGATATGGTTTCCTTACCTGCTTGCGGAATCCGTCACCAGGAAGCGGCCTGAACTTCGTGACGGGCCCGTGGTATTGGCTTCGCGCCAACGCGGTCGTATGGTGATCGACGCGGTCAATGCACCCGCGAAAGCCAAAGGCATCCACGTTGGGATGGTCGTGGCCGACTGTAAAGCGATATTTCCCGACCTGAGAGTGCTCGAATCCGAGTCGGGCAAAGGCGAGAAGATTATACAGGCATTGGCGGAATGGAGCATCCGCTACACACCTTTCTCTTCTGTTGACCTGCCCGACGGGCTCATCCTGGACACTACAGGATGTACACATCTGTGGGGAGGCGAAAAAGAATATTTGGAAAGCATCGAGGCCAAGCTGGGTGGTTACGGATATACCGTACGTTGCGCCATGGCCGATACGATCGGTGCGGCATGGGCGGCGACCCGGTTTGCGAATCCCCGCTGTATCGTAAAACCCGGAAAGCAAAAGGAAATCCTGCTCGATTTGTCACCCGAGGCCTTGCGTTTGGAAGCTTCGGTACTGGAGCGCCTGCGCAAATTGGGGCTCAAGCGGATCGGTGATTTCATCGACATGCCTCCTTCGGTACTGCGAAGGCGTTTCGGTGCGGCATTGCCGTTGCGTATCGGGCAGGCATTGGGGCAAGAAATGGAGTTCGTGATACCTGTAGAGCCAATAGAGCCTTATCGCGAACGGCTTTGCAGCATGGAGCCGATTGCTACTGCAGCAGGCATAACCATCGCCTTGAGAAATTTACTGGAAATCCTTTGCCAACAGTTGGCTACAGACGGCATGGGCTTGCGGCAAGGGATATTCAGAGCCTATCGCATTGATGGCGATGTGCAGCATTTGGAAATCGGGACCAATCTTCCTTCGCGTAACCCAAATCATTTATTTAAGCTTTTCGAACATAAGATTGCGACACTACGCCCCGATCTTGGTTTCGAATTGTTTGTATTGGAAGCAACCGATGTGGAACCGGTTACAGACGAGCAGGCGGCTATCTGGAACGCCGCATCACAGAACGATGCGAAAATAGGTGAACTGCTAGATAAGGTAATGGCAAAGGCAGGGCGAGAATCAGTAAGCCGATACCTGCCGGCCGAACAATATTGGCCCGAGCGGGCCGTTAAGAAGGCAATGCCTCTTTGGGAAAAGCCCGTCACGCCATGGCGCACAGACTGGCCGCGGCCCATCCATTTATTATCCCGTCCCGAAACCATAGAAGTAACGGCCGTGCTTCCCGATTATCCGCCGATGTTGTTCCGCTACAAGGGCAAGACCCATCATGTCGCCAAGTCCGACGGGCCGGAACGAATCGAACAGGAGTGGTGGCTGGCCGACGGTCTCTACCGTGATTACTATTGCGTCGAGGACGAAAGCGGCGCACGCTATTGGCTTTTCCGTTCCGGCCCGTACGATGCCGGCAGGCCAGAATGGTTCATTCACGGATTTTTCGCATGACATACGTAGAATTACAAGTCACGACCAATTTCAGCTTCCTGCGCGGCGGCTCGCATCCCGAAGAATTCGTGGATCAGGCTGTAGCGTTGGGCTATAATGAAATTGCCGTCACCGACCGGAATACGCTTGCGGGCGTCGTCCGGGCACATGTCGCAGCAAAAAAAGCAGGTCTGCGCCTTATCGTCGGATGCCGCCTCGAATTGCTCGACGGTCCGCCTTTGTTGGCATATCCTACTGATAAGGAGTCTTATGCCCGATTATCGGCCTTACTGTCAACAGGTAATCTACGCGCGGAAAAAGGACAATGCCACCTGTATAAATCCGACGTGTACGCCCATGCCGAAGGAATGAAATTCATCGCCATCGCACCGTTTTCGCTCGACGAAGCATTCGATTTCGAGAATAAATTCAAATTCGGATTGCGTGAATACCGCAGGAGATTGGGCAAAAACCTTTATTTGGGAGCAAACCGTTCCTACCAAGCCAATGACAACAAGCGCTTGCACCGCCTCGGCCAGTTGTCCCGATCGTTCGATATCCCGCTCGCGGCCACGAACGATATACATTACCATGTTCCCGAACGCCGGCAACTACAGGACGTACTGACCTGCATACGTGAAAAATGCACCATACAGGCAGCTGGATTTAAGCTGTACCAGAATGCCGAACGCTACCTGAAACCCGCAGGCGAGATGGAGCGTTTGTTTCGCCGATTTCCCGAAGCGTTGCGCACTACCCTCGAAATTGCTGATGCCTGCCGATTTTCGCTCGACAGTCTCGAATATGTTTATCCGAAAGAAATCACTTCAGGCGACCGCACGCCCCAACAGGAATTGGAAATGCTCACCTGGCAGGGTGCCAATGAAAGGTTTGGCGGAAACATCCCCGAAAAAATTGCCGAGACCATCCGTTACGAGCTCGAGTTCATGGCGCGCAAAGACTATGCTGCCTATTTCCTTACCGTGTACGATTTTGTCCGCTTCGCAAGGAGCAGGGATATTTTGTGCCAGGGCAGGGGATCGGCCGCGAATTCCGTGGTTTGCTATTGCTTGGGCATCACCTCGGTAGACCCGTCCAAATTCAAGGTACTGTTCGCGCGCTTCATGTCCGATGCGCGTGACGAGCCGCCCGACATAGATGTCGATTTCGAACACGAAAGACGGGAAGAAGTCATCCAATACATTTACGAAAAGTACGGACGCGATCGTGCCGCGATCGTGGCGACGGTCACGCAGGTACACCAAAAAGGAGCGATACGCGATGTGGCAAAGGCTATGGGCTTATCGGCCGATGCGGTCGACCGTCTTGCCGGGTCGGTTTGGGAATTCACAGACGAATGGATAGACGGTGACCGCGTTTCCTCCGAAGGTTTCGACCCGTCCGACCCGCATCTGATGAAAGTACTCGAGTTAACCCGACAGTATGTTGGTTTCCCACGGCAGTTGGGCCAGCATACCGGAGGATTTATCATCACACAGGACAAGCTTTCCGATTTGTGCCCGATCCTGAACGCCCGCATGGAAGACCGCACCAACATCGAGTGGAACAAGGACGACATCGAGGCGCTCGGTTTTCTCAAAGTGGATGTGCTCGCCCTCGGGATGCTTACCTGTATCCGTAAGGCATTCGACCTGTGCAAAGTGCATTATGGGTTGGACCTGACGCTGGCCAACATTCCGCAGGACGAGCCTGAAGTGTACGAGATGATCAGCCATGCCGATACCTTGGGCGTATTCCAGATCGAAAGCCGCGCCCAGATGTCGATGTTGCCACGGCTCAAACCGAGATGTTTCTACGATTTGGTGATCGAGGTCGCAATAGTACGTCCCGGGCCGATACAAGGAGATATGGTACATCCTTACCTGAGAAGGCGCGACGGCATCGATCCTGTGGAGTTCCCATCCGAAGAACTTCGTGAAATTTTGGGCCGTACGCTCGGTGTACCCTTATTCCAGGAGCAGGCCATGGAAATCGCGATCGTGGCCGCGGGTTTCACGCCGGCCGAAGCCGATGGGTTACGCCGCAGCATGGCCACATTCAAGGCCAAAGGAAAAGTCAGTGATTGGGAAAAGAAACTCGTCGAAGGCATGATGGCCAAAGGCTATCAGGAAGATTTCGCCAAGCGGGTGTTCCGACAGCTCGAAGGTTTCGGGTCTTACGGTTTTCCCGAAAGCCATGCGGCAAGTTTCGCTTTGCTGGTCTACGTGTCATCCTGGATCAAATGCCATTATCCCGACGTGTTTGCCGCCGCGTTGCTGAACAGTATGCCCATGGGATTCTACCAACCGGCACAGGTCGTCATCGACGCGCGTAAGCACGGAGTAGAAGTAACGGCGGTAGATATCAATCATTCGTATTGGGACAACACACTCGAAGAAAAATCAGGTAAATATCACGTGCTTCGTCTCGGATTCAGGCAGGTAAAAGGATTGTCGGCCGAAAGCATGCAATGCTTACTGGAGGCACGCAAAAAACCGTTCCGGCACATCAATTCCTTGCTCGATGCAGGAGTGTCGATAGCTGCTTTGGAGAAACTGGCCGATGCCGACGCGTTCCGTTCCATCGGACTCGACAGGCGTCAGGCCTTGTGGGAAGTATCTGCCTTATCCGACAGCCCGATCGGTTTATTTAAAGGCCAATCCTCCCAAAGCGTCGATGAGCCACAACTCCGATTGCCGCTGATGACCGATGCCGCACACGTGGTCGAAGATTACGCTGCCACAGGCTTATCGATTAAAGCACACCCCGTAAGCTTTGTCCGAAAACAGTTGGATAGCCTGGGCATCACGCCTACGGCAAAACTGGCCCAAATGAAGAATGGCGATACCGTCAAAGTAGCGGGGCTGATTACGGTGCGGCAACGTCCGGGCACCGCTAAAGGTGTTCTTTTTGTCACGATCGAGGACGAAAGCAATTTCGCCAATATCGTCGTTTGGGAAAAAGTATTCGAAAAACACCGCCGCGACATCATCCGGGCACGGCTGTTGATGGTAGAAGGCAGGCTGCAGGTACAAGGCGAAGTCATACACGTGGTTGCCGACGGCTGCTTCAACCTTTCCCATCTTTTAAGGGGCATGGTCGAAAATCAAAAGGCAGAATCGGCCGTATCGACCCTTTCCCGTTCCGATGAAAAGAATACCGAGGAGGTCTTTTACAAAGGAAGGAATTTCAGGTAACGACAATAACATAAGAAAGAACGAAACGATGACGCTTTTTAACGACACCGACCTGTTTGCATCCGGCACCGACCATTATAAAGAATTTGACCTGCCCGATGCCGAGGTCACGCTGCGGGATGCCTTTTTTACCAAAGAGGAGGCCGACTTTTATTACGACATACTGCTCAATCAAACGCCCTGGCGGGAATTCGAGATGGAAATCTACGACAAGACCGTAAAAGTCCCGCGGATGGTCGCCTGGTACGAAGACAAGGAAAACAGCGGTGCGGCTCCCGACGCACTCGAATGGACGCCTGCATTGCTTGAGATACGCAAACGCGTCGAAGAAAATACCGGCGTCAAGTTCAACAGTGTGCTCCTTAACCTATACAGGAACGGTCGGGACGGTGTTTCCTGGCACAGTGACCGCGAATACACCATCGGGAAAGACCCGACAATCGCCTCGGTAACGTTTGGTGAGACGCGCATGTTCCGCTTGCGCCATAAAGTACGAAAAGACATCCCGCAGGTCGAAATTCCGTTACATCATGGTTCATTTCTACTCATGTCCGGTACTACCAATACTTATTGGCAACATGAAGTCCCGAAAACGGCACGAAAGGTATTGCCGAGAATCAATTTGACGTTTAGGATCGCCAAAAGGCTGCCGTAATCAATACAAAAATTATATAACGCATCACCAAGACGTATTTTTTCCGAATTTTGATAATAAGAAGCGTAAGTCATGGAGCCGATACCCGTAAGGCATCTCGATAGTACAAAAGAACCTGCCTTATCCGGAAGTTTCGGCATAAGGAACGTTGCCGAACTTCTCAATGGGCGCAGCATGGTACAAGAGCTCCATCGGCATGACCATTTTTACATATTGGTTTTGGAAACGGGATCGGGCGAACATGAAATCGACTTTGTCTCCTACGAAGTTTGTGACCGATCTGTTTTTTTGATGCGGCCGGGACAGGTACATAAGATACATCTTTACCCGGGAAGCACCGGTTACTTGATTCAGTTTAGTCCTGCCTTGTTTCATGCTCAGGAAAACCTGATTCGAGATTTGCTTCGCCGGGTGAGCCATAAAAAGTTTTGCAAAGTCACGTCAGACAGATTTGGCAAAGTCCAGGAAGTACTTAAGCACATGTACAGCGAATTCAGTCAAAGGCTGCCGGGATTCGACGAGGTCATAAAAGCGAGCCTTAATATTTTTTTCATTGAGTTGCTGCGCCAAAAACAAGGTGAGGACAACACCGCTTGGAAGGCCAATGGGTATCCTCAGGAAAAACTCGAAAAATTCCTTGATCTGCTCAACGACGAAATCTTCACCCGCAAGCAGGCCGGGTATTATGCAAAAAAGCTGAACTTATCCCCATATCGGCTTTCATCTATAACCAAGTCGTTGTTAGGACGCACACCATCAGAAATCATAAACGAGCACATCGTGCTGGAAGCGAAGCGCAACCTGTTGGCAACATCGATGCAGGTAAACCAGATTGCCTACCATCTCGGATATGACGATGTTTCGTATTTCATCCGCTTCTTCAGGAAACATACCGGTACTTCTCCCGAATTTTTCCGGCAGAATTTCAGATAAGTCCTGTTCTACTGCATTTTTGTCCTACACTCAGGTATTCTGCCCATCCTAATTTTGTCCGGACAATTAGTAAAGAGGATTCGCATGAAAACAAAAATGAAAATTATGGCTTCGTTAAAGATTTGGCTGGCCATCTATCCTTCGATCACCCTGTTCCTTTTCTTGTTTGGCCAGGCCCTTTCCAATTTAGATCTCTACCAACGCACATTTGTTTTGACCATCGTGCTTGTGCCATGGGTGGTATTTATCGCAGTGCCGGTAATCGACCTGGTTTTGGTGCGTTTCGGTGTGGCTCAACGTAAACAACAAAGTTAATGGGTTCGAAATGCATGTCCCGGCGCGGTTTCGTTAAAAAAGGCTCGTTAGCGATGCTGATGACGGCCATGCCGTTTCCTTTAAGTCAGATATCAAAAAATAAAAGAATGGAATATACAGAAGAATACGATGCCATCGTCGTCGGTGGCAGCTACTCAGGACTTGCCGCTGCCATGGCACTTGCTAGGGCATTGAAAAAAGTGCTGGTAATAGATTCAGGCAAACCTTGCAACGCGCAGACACCCTTTTCGCACAATTTCCTTACCCAAGACGGCGTCACTCCGGCCGATATTGCATCAAAAGCGAGGAATCAGGTACTGGAATACACCAATGTCGTCTTCTTCCCGGCTCTTGCTACCGATGTCATGAAAACGGATGGCGGTTTTTTGGTGTATGCCGATAAAAAGATCTTCAAAGCCGGGCAATTGATTTTCGCCACAGGAATACGCGACATGTTCCCAGACATAGAGGGCTTTTCGGAATGTTGGGGCATTTCGGTATTGCACTGCCCGTATTGCCATGGGTTCGAGGTTAAGAACCAAAAGACCGCCATATTCGGCGACGGGGATACGGCCTTCGATTTCACCCGCTTGATTTTCAATTGGACGAAAGACATTACCTTGTATACTAACGGTTTCTCGAAATTGACCGCAATCCAACGGCAACAGTTGCTCCAACATGGAATTCCCGTCGTAGAAAAAGAAATTGCAAGGCTTGAACATAATGAAGGCCGTGTGTCTGCAATTCATTTCAAAGACAGTTCCTCTACATCGGTCGAGGTAATCTATTCCCCCCGACCTTTCGAACAACACAGCAAGCTTCCGGAAAAACTGGGATGTGCGCTTACAGACGAAGGCTATCTAAAAGTCGACGCTTTCCAGGAAACCAGTATCCAAGGCATATTCGCTTCAGGCGACAGCACCTCAAGGATGAGGACGGTGGCTAACGCGGTAGCCTCCGGTACCGTCGCTGGCATTTCGGCAAGTAAGAAAATGATCCTCGAAGCTTTCAAGGATAATAACAATTAAACAGTTAAACACATGAAAATCATCATTGTCGGTGCCACGGGTACCATGGGAAAATATTTGTCCGACGTACTGGGTAAAGAGCACGAAATCGTAAGGGTAGCGAGAACAGGAGCGGATATCGATACCGACATTTACTCGACGGAATCCATTGGGAACATGTTTCGCGCAGTCGGACCTTTTGACGCACTTATTTCCACTGCCGGTCCCACCTTTGTCGGGCCTTGGGAAAAATTGAATGACCAAACCTTCCGACAAGGTGTAGAAGGAAAAATGATGGGACAGGTCAACCTCGTACTGATCGGCCAAAAATACATCAATCCGAAAGGTTCCTTTACATTGATAAGCGGTGCCCTTACACATGAACCGCAGGTTAACTTTGCCAATGCTTCGGCAGCAAACGGGGCGATTGATGGTTTCGTCAGGGCAGCCTCTATAGAATTGACGGATGGTGTTCGCATTAATGCGGTAAGCCCTACGGTAATAGAGGACTCTCCCCAATACTTCCCTTTTTTCCCCGGAGAGGTGCCTACCACTATGAAGCAACTCGAATACGGCTTCCGCAAAAGCATTTTCGGCCGGGTTACGGGTCAGGTCATCAAACCCTGATACGTATTCGCAGGGCCGTCAGCTTTCTACGGACAAGATAACAAGATACGTGCGTGCGCAGAATCAATTTGACCTTCGGATAGCTACCCCGCAGTAATATCAAGTCGCATTGTTTAACTAATTATCCGCCTCATCCATCCCGTTTTCCAAACCAAACCCCAGCGTTTTCAAAACCGCGTCCGGTCATTCTTTCTCGCCCGTATCTCAAAGAACACCCGATGATACTGTCCTAATTCAATCTTGAAAGCCGTTTCCATAAATCCCGCTATTTCATGAAGTGTCGCCCTCCCGTTGTTGAACACGCCTTCCGTATGCAAAGCGTAAAGCAATTCCACCAAAGCGACCTTCGGAGCGGTCCACTGCAACAACGGTCGTTCGTTCTGGAAAACCCCGTCTTTCAACGCCGATAAGTCCCGATACAAATAATCCCTCATCTTCTCGCTCGCCATAAGCCTTGCACATTCATTTGTAAGAGGTGACTTGACTAAAAAAAGAAAAAAGCTTTAATGCTGTCCTGTCCGTTTCAAATAAAGTACGATTTCATTTTTATTTTTTCTGTCGTTTGTAAATGTATGTTGTCCCAATTCATCCTGAAAATCTTCAAATTCAAAATCTTCCGTATTCAAAATTTCACTTAAGCTATATTTCTCCCGAGAGGCAAAATCGATTGAACCGGTAATATAAACAACGTCAGGAATCTTTATTTTCTGATCAACGACGAAATAGCGTAAAGCTTCCATGTTCTGTGATGACAGACAAAAATAAAGGACACCTTCGCATAATCCCTTATTTTCTGGTACTGGATTACAGCAGTTGATATCTGCACCATACCGAACTAATAATTTGATTGCATCAAGGCAATTTGAACCTGATTCTGTGATATTGTGACTGCACGCAGTTAGAAGAGGGTAGCCATTAGAGAAATACCCCACACTTTTTGGTGCGATCTTTAAATTCGGATCCGCACCGAAACGCAATAAAGTTTCTATGTAAAATAAGTCGCAGTTGGATTGATGGATAATAGCTTCCGTTAATGGACTCGAGTCCATCGTGCTTCCCAATAAGATATTTGGATTAGCGTCCGCCTTCAATAATTCGACAAATGCTTCTTTCTTTTGGTTGACGATAGCCAAAGCCAGTAATGTTTGGTTATACTTGGGCTCTTTATAATCTATATTGATTTTTTCCTGTTTCGCGAACTTTCTTATAGATTCAACATCGTTTTCCTTGACTGCTTTTGCCAAAGCCCATATTGGAGTGTTCTGAAAATTTTCGAACTCAAAACCTTGTGCATCTCTAGCGCAGGAAGCGGTCATATAGAATACTCCAATTAAAATAACTATATTTTTCATTTTTCTAAGAATGTAATCCGGAATGGGGCAGACCAATAATTTATACTTTGACACAGAAAAGAGAAGATTTGCGTTTTTATATGTAAGCTCTTCCGAGTTCAATTCAAAAAAGTCTTCTCGTTAAAGATAGACTCGACTTCCAATCTATGAAACATTTCATAGGACTCTCAATCCCATCGCGACCATATGGTGTCGATTCTCATCAAACGCAGTTCATTGTTTTTCAGTTGGTAATTGAAAATGGGAGGAGAGCTTTCGGGCTGACTTCCTTTAGTCCAATAGAATTTATCGGTATCCCTGCTCCTTATTTTGTTGAGGATCAAATTATAGCCCAAGTTTTTGTCATCATAAATGACCGTTGGTAAAAGACGTTGGTCACGATAAACGCCATACCCGTCATCGTTTTTTAAAATTCCGCCGGACGACCTGCGCAGGCCAATAATAGTATCGCCATGATCTCTCCAAAAATAAGCTTGATAAATATAAATGCGATTTTTTTGGTTGTCCTTTGGAATTGGGAATTTAGTTTGGTATTCAACCAATTTATCGTAGAGGTTTTGACTTAATAATTGATCATTCGCTTTCGTGCAACCGAAGAGGCATGATATGATGGAAAACAAGAATAAAACCTTATTTCGGCGACAATGCTTCATTCTACTGCTGATAAGCTTTTAGACACTCCAAATGACTTTTGCTCCTTTATCATCTATTTATGTGAATAATCTTTGCTAGCTCTGAAATCAGTGATTTTCTTCGCGTATTAAGGTCCCTATAATTATGAGTTTTGTGTTTTCGCGTAACTCTTTTTCGTTTAAACCTTTGTTGTATTCCCGAAGTAAATACCGCCATTAAATGCTATTAAAGTATTCTGGAAGTTAGAAAAATCATATCCTTCGTGTCACGGCGTCAAAATTAAGATATTGCTTTTAATGTCATCAAATTGTGTAAAGTCATCGCTCTCGAAAACTATACAATCGTTGCTCTTTTTGTCAAGAATGCGCCCCTTGATTATATCTTGTCCGTTGGCACTTTCATAGTCCCAAGGCTCGCTAACCGAAACGAAATATTTTTGCACACACATCGACATATTCCAGAATCTTTTCAATATGGCCGTCCTTATCGCGATACTCTCGAATATCTTATTTTGAATTTTTTTGAAATTCATTTCTGCCCACGCTTTCATTTTTCGTCTGGCACGACAAAGTAAGACAGATGACAAATAAGATTGCAATTTTTTCAAACTCCCGATACACAACTATTAGTCTTTTATTTTAGTAAGCGTAACGATACGTTTAGGATGCTCTTTAAGCTCTTGTGAAAGGACAATCTGCGACCGGGATGTCTTTTCTATTTTATAGGTCATGGAATCCCACTTCAATAAAGTATCGCCTTGAATGTGCCAATTTCGCTCGACGCTTATTACATCCGTATCATTGTTGAATAAAGCAAAGCCGTCCGGATACCTGTTATATTTATCATACGTTCCGTCAGCGTGAAATTGAAAATAGATACCATAAACACCCAGATTATCTTTATAACTCCAGTATTCATTTTTACTGCAAGTCAACGTGCGTTCAATTTCGTTCTGTTGATTGCAGGAAATTAGAATAAAGAAAGAGATGAGAAAAACGTATTTATTCGATAATCTCATAGTAACTGGTGCATCTTTTCTTCGTATTTATTTTTTTTTGGACCAAATGAAGAGGATAGTCCATTTTGTAAAAATCAAAAAAATAAGGCGTGAAGTTTACTATTCCGTTTTGATGTTGCTTGTTCGATGCAAGGTTATAACCGATTCTAATTTGTAAAGTGAATCTCGCGCAACGATACCTCCTTTTTTAATGATGATGTGGCTGTGCTTTAAAATTTTATCTGAAATAGATGGATTTTCAAATCTATCCGATGTCAAACCTAATGGAGATAGATATTTTATGATTATGCTTTTTTTATCTGAAAATTTATCAGCATTATATTCTGGCTTTAGCGCAAAGCTGTCTTTGTCAATTAAAAGCAAAAACTGGTCATAATCACTATGTTTTAAGGAGTTCGTTTTGAACTCGATTGTCGATTCCAAGTTCACTATGAATGCTTTTTGGCGGTGAAGTGAGTCATATATAAGACGTTGGTGTACAACTGTTGGCGTTTTATTTGTATTTGATTCGCAGCCAAGTAATAATATGGAACTGGATAAGGAAAGAATTAGTGTTTTCATTTTGTATCTGTTCAATTCATCCTGAAATTCTGATTTTTTGTCAGAATTTCGGAATGTAGATTCTTATCAGTCTCTTGTGTCGATGCGGAATTTGCTTTTCCACCGCTCCTTATTTTTACAGTCACCGATTCTATTATATTGCTCAATTCCTTTCCCTGATATGGTTGTGTTTTGTAAATGACGGATTTTAAAGGAAAGTGCTAACAATATTTCACTTATCTAAAGTGTAATTTTTCGTTGGTGAATATGTTACTAAAAAATCGCCTGAGTCGGAAAATAAAATATAATATTCTTTACTGAATAGATTTCCAAAACGATTAATTCTTAATTTTTTTTTGATAGTGTTCCCAAAAATGCGATTATCAAAATAAATGTCGATCTTCTTCACAGAAGACAAATCATAAATTGGGAAAATAGTTTCATGATCCTTGTACTTAAGCATAATAGCAACGGAATTCCGAGATATTGTATCTGGGAATGAAACTTGCCCATTTCTAAAATCCAATAGTTTGATGTGTTGATTATTGTCGACTAAATAATACAAAACGTTTGAAACTTGACTGTCCTTGATAAAAAAATTAATTTCAACATCACGTTTTTGTGCATAGATTTCACTCATTGAAAAAAAAGCTCCGATAATGATGACGCTTTTAAAAATTTTATAAATCATTTTACTAATTGTTTTAATTGATATAAAGGTAGCTTAAACACCACATTCCCTCCATTGTAGAAGTTTACAATGTTTCCACCTCTAGTGTCAACTTGTATAGCTGTAGGAGAATATCCTTTATTAATCATATATGTTTGTTCAGTGTAATCTCGAGGAGAAGGGCCTGGCGCAGCACCTCGCAATAATTTTTCGCCAGATAAAAAATCTTCTCCTACATTAAACATACCACTTGTATGAACATGCCAATAATCCAAAAGTTCATTTACTTCTGGGTAACCAACATTATTGAATGGCGGTATCTCCCCACCTTTGTCAGCAGTTTTTTTAGGACCAGGTACCCATGGTGTAACGGTTATGTCACCATTTATAATTCTTGTGTCGCCACCCTCTTCATGCAACCCGCCATCGCCTGCTCCAGGAGACGTTTCCTTAGCCTGTGCGTCAGTGGAGGCTACTATCCCATTTATAGTATGTTTTCCTCCGTTGATAGTGACTTTATCAATTTTTGATAAATCGATAGCTTTGTTACCTCCTTCTGTTTGTTTTTCAATAGTCTTTTGCTGTTCTTTGTTGTAAACAATGTGAATTTTCCCATCATTTTTTCCATCATCCCCTATTAGCTTTAAGGCACCCCAAAAATTTTGGCCATAAATTGGGTCATCAACGCTTCTTCCATCAGGGTCTATAAATCGAATCGGGTTGTTTAAAGTATAATTGTATGGCGACCAACCAACATACTTCTCCGCCAACGGATCCACACTCAACCAAATAGAAAGCTTCGGATCGTAATACCTCGCCCCGTAATAATAATTCCCCGTTTCCCCGTCGAACGCCTTGCCGTTATACTTGAAAGGCGAATTTATGGAATTTAAATGTTCCTCGGCCAGCGTTTCCCCGAACGATAGGTATTCCATATGCTGGGAGACGTTGCCCGCGGCGTTGACGATGTAGCTGCTGCTGCCCAAATGGTCCGAGAAGAAGTAATAAGGTGAATTGCCTTTCGAAAGCAAGCCGTTCGGAAAGATCATGATGTTGGCCGAAGCTTGTCCGACTTCGTTGCCGTTCGACGAGATCCAACCGGTCAAGGTTATAGCGAACCAAACGTTCGTGAGAGGTGTAAAAATAGAAAGACAGTCAGTGTAATTTATCGGATAATTGCAAACAAAGCCTTAAATCTCCTAATGCCATTATTAGTCACATTCCTTTATGTTCACAATCAAAAACTTCTATCGAGCCGATAAAAAGTTCATCTTTCACATTTAAATCCAAATTAAACTTAATGCCTTTATACAAGGAATGAAAAATAGAATCTTCATCATCATTAATGTCATAAACTGATACGGGAAGTCTCATCGCTTCATCAAATGTCATTCCTATATAATAATTTTCAAAAACGATATTCTTATCCTTTATTATAATATGTTTTAAAAGTTTTCGCTGGTTAAATAAAAGAAGGAGACTAGCCCATATTTCAAGTTCATAATATTGAATAGACTGATTGACGTACTCTTTCTCTAAAGATTCAATTTTTTTTTCATTGAGATATCCATAGTACTGAAATATTTCGGAATCTAAGGTGAATTCTGAAATACCATGATTAGGATTAATTGTACTTTTTAAAAATGCTTTGTAGTCGATCATTATTTTATCTATAAAAAACGTAAGATGATTTTTCTCCACGCGGAACATATGAATTCATATGTCTAACATTAATGAATTTAGTGGTCCCCGCACTCCCACTTACTTCAATGTATGGTGCCCTATGTGAGCCTTGTCCGTAATGAACTTTTACAATATTAGCGCCTTTAACTCCATCAAAATTGATTTGATATCCACCTATTCCACTAGTCCTAGTAAGAGGTTTCGAGGTGATATTTCTTCCGCCATTGGTTGCTATCATATCGATAATTTCTTCTTTGCCCATTAAAGCAAGATCGTTAGAAAAAGCTATTGTATTGGCAGTACGAGAAGTAGAAGATGGAAGATTTGCATAAAGACCAAGTAAACCTCCTGCTATTGCAACACCCCAACCTAAAATATCTTTCCGATAGGCAGAGGTGTGTTCGGAAGTTGCGGCACGCCAATAATCAAAATCTCCTGTTTGCCAATAGAGGGCTCCTAATCTTCTAGCTTCTGGAGTACTGAACCAAGAATTGGTGTTTTCCATTCCTTGATTCCAGTTTCCAACCAAATAATTTTTCATTGTAAAATTCCAATATTTGGAATTAAGCGCTTTGGATGTTGAGTTTTCGACACTAAAATTGAAAGTATCTAACTTATCGTCAGGTACAGTTATAACAGCATTACTACCATCCTCCGTATGCAATAACAATTTTCCGTTTTTATCTACGTAATCTGTAGGAGGTTCCACAGACATCCCAGTAGGATCGGTTAGATTAATCGGGTTTTGATAACAATACCCATACGCATCAAACGTCTGTTCAACTAACGGATCCACGCTCAACCAAATCGATAATTTAGGATCGTAATACCTCGCCCCGTAATAATAATTCCCCGTTTCCCCGTCTAACGCCTTGCCATTGTATTTGAACGGTGAATTTATGGAATTTAATGTGGTAATGCCCAAGGTTGGTGTAGGGTGAGTATTTGGAGAGGTTGTTGGGGAAAATTAGTTGCAGCGCTATTGAGTTTGAAATAAGAAAGCCGCATACGCAGCTTTTATTTTGAGAATTGATATTCCTTTTAACTGATGTAAGTTCAATATTTACTAGCAAACTCTTCCCAACTATCTGGATATTTTTTTTTGATTTTTACTAATATATAATCAGGTATAGGCTCCTTATTATAATCTAATCCTTTTCCTTTCAAAAATTTTATGACCTCAAGCTTATTTTTATATTGCTCCGACTGTAAGTCGATTATGCATTTTCTTAAGGCTTTTAAAATGTAAATTTTTTCTCCATTTATTGTTTTATAGAGCATTAAATTAAAGTCGGCATCGTTTTGTAAAAGATATAGGGCTACATCTAACCTATCTAGCATTATGGCTTCCGATAGAGGTAAATTGGTGTGGCCGTAACTGTGATAATTTAAATGGGCACCCGCTCTAATTAGGAGTTTTACTTTTTTAAGACTACCTGTATCTAAAGTACTAATTGCCGCCAACAATGCTGTCTGCCGAATCTTATCGTCTTCTTTATAAGGTATGTTTTCAATGGCATTTGGGTCGCCATGATATTCAAGTACTGACCGAAGGTATTTTGGGTCATCGTTTTCCGCCGCAAAGATAACAGCAGTTCCACCTCTGTAATGATCATGGATATTAGGATCGGCTCCAATTTTTAATAGCGCATCTACACTTCGATAATCGTTATTATTTATCGCTAGCATCAACAAAGTGTTCCCGTATGTTTTTTCCTGATAATTTATGAAGTGTCTGTTTTTTTGAGCTTCTTCAGTTATCTTCAAAATATCTTCGCGCTGAACTGCCAATGCCAGATTCTTAACTGGTGTATTCTCAAATAGTTTGTAATCGTTTCCGAGCAACTTCTCAGGAATGTCATTTTCTTTTTTCTGGCAATTTGCGATAAGCAGCGCTATTCCGAAGATTAAGATAAGTTTTTTCATAAGTCATTAAAATTCAAAGAAATTTTCAATAGTATTTTTCACAAATTGTCCCTTAGATATCGTTTGTAATCCTTCTATAACCGAATCAATACTATGTCCATTCTCGGCACCTTGTACGCTTCCGGGCTGGATGTAGTGTTTTGTGCCTCCTGCTGTCGGTAAACCGGTGGCGCTTTGTCCAGCATTAAGAGGATCAGTCGTAAGGATGTATGCATCGGTTGTTTTTGACGGCTGTAATCCACCCGGCGTGAATACAGAAAGGCCAGCAGCATTAAAGGTTAGCGCGTCATCGCCGGTAGCTATCGCGTTGGCTTCTGCCATCCCTCCTCCCAAAGAATGACCTGTAAAAGTCAGTTCGGCGCCATCCAGACTTTTATTCAGCGTCTTTGCATTATCTACCGACTGCTGGTATTGTTCTGAAAGCCCAAATATCTGCTTGACATCTTGTTTAGTATCTTTCATATCTTCAGTCCCAGCAGTAGCGTAAGTATATTCTGTTTTTCCATTTACCGTCCGTTCATAAACCTGAGATTTGAAACCGGTCCTTTCATTAATTAAAGCTAAGCCTTGGCCGACATTTGATACTTTCCAACCACCGATTAGCTTGACCTTGTCTCCATAAACATGTTTTGACATTATGGCCGCCTCTAATGGCGTTGGTTTTCTCCCGTCTGGATCTACGAACTTAATTGGATTCCCCAAACAATACTCATAACCCGAGCGTCCCGCAAACTTCTCCGCCATCGGATCCACACTCAACCACACGCTCAGCTTCGGGTCATAATACCGCGCCCCGTAATAATAATTCCCCGTTTCCCCGTCTAACGCCTTGCCATTGTATTTGAACGGTGAATTTACGGAATTTAAATGTTCCTCGGCCAGCGTTTCCCCGAATGGAAGGTATTCCATATGCTGGGAGACGTTGCCCGCGGCGTTGACGATGTAGCTGCTGCTGCCCAAATGGTCCGAGAAGAAGTAATAAGGTGAATTGCCTTTCGGGTCTTCCTTGTATTTCAATACCACGCTTTCCACTATAGGTGCAAATGTAGGCTGGGGCAAGTTGAAGGCCGTATAGATCTTGCTTATGGCGCCTTGGGCTTGGTTGACACGGTCGTTGCTCAACGGTCGTATCAACGACGCGGAAAGGGTACCCATACCATTGGCATCCAGGAAGGTCTGCAACGGATAGTGGCCAAGGTTACTGTAGTATCCCGTCTTGGCACTGATCCTTTCGCTTCCGGCATAATAATGTTTGGTATACGTCAGGACACGGTTATCCGGATTGGCATCCTGCTTGGTGACCTTGGCCATAAGCAGGCCGTTCGGGTAGACCATGATGTTGTTGGCCGATGCCTGTCCGATCTCGCTGCCGTTCGACGAGATATCCAATCGGTCAAGGTTATAGCGGACAGAGCGTTCCCCTGTTGCGTCGTAAAAATAGATGGCGATGGGATGCATGGTTTTCTCGTCAGGTTTGAGGTCTACTGCTTTAAGACGGTTTTCCTCATCCCACAAATTGTTGCGGAGCTTAAACGTTTTTTCTCCTACCGTTTCACTGATTTCCTTTTGATTACCGTTGGCATCGTAGGATATCTTTTTATAATGCACGCGAGGATCGTCCGCCGCGGGGCCGGTAACCCAGGAAGGCGATTCTTTGATGGTACGTACGGCATGAGGCTGGACATAGCTATAACCGGAATCTCTAACAAAAGCAGGCATAAGTAAAACTCCCTAAACCGCAACAAATTACTCCCGATTTGCAACCGCCATAAATCCATTACACGTTATTTTGGCTTATTTTGAAGTAAATACCCAATGACTATGGAACTTCAGGTAAACCAGGAAAGGCTCGGGAATTTCCAGCGCATATTGTTGCAGGTAGCGGGCCGCAATTTCGAGACCTGCCTGTCGGGAGAAAAATACCCGGGCGATGCGTTGCCTTTGTTCATGGATCTTCTCGCGAAGGACATCAAAGGAAATCTATTTCGTCCGGGCTACTTGGCCCCGTATCGCGACTATCCGCATTTGTCTCCGTTCACGTTCGTGCTGGACGGCGAAGGGCGGGTCGAAAATTTTTCATCCGAAGCCGGGGCAGCCCTCGGCTATCGGCCGGTCAGCCTGCTCAAAAAGCCATTCGGTTCTTTCCTGGCGGCCGAATCAAAGCCGTTATGGAACGAAATCGAACGCCACAGTTCCGCCACAGTTGATTTCGGCGGCATGTTCCAGATTACGTTTTGCTCCGGGATCCGATCGCTGTTGCAGGCATTCTGTACCGTCCGGCGCATGGGCAACAGCCGCGTCACGGTCGTCAACGCCTTGTTGCCCGTGGCGGCCATGCCGATTCCTGTTTTCGATGAGCCGGTCGATATCCGCCGCGAGAACGAAGCCAAACGTCTGGAACAGCTCTACCACTATATCCTCGGGAATCTCGAGGCCCCGTTGCCCAGTGCTTACGATTTGGCCAAAATGTTGGGTACGAACGACCATGCATTGAAAGAAGGGTTCAGGCGGGTCTTCGGCACCAGTATCTACCAATTCTACATCACCGAAAAGCTCAAGCGGGCCCACCTGTTGATCGAGCAGAGCGTCATACCGCTGCACAAGATCGCGGCCGATTTGGGTTTCGGCACCTACAGCAACTTCTCCAGGGCGTTCCGTCAGAAATACGGGTATGCGCCGTCTCAGGTCAAGCGATGGGACGAGTGGGAGGTGACAGCGAAATAGTCCGCATTTGCCAAATACATAGTCCGGAATTGCGAAAAGAAAGTCAAACGGCGTGTTGAATTTTACTTGAAAATCAACAGCCATGCAAAACAAGGCATTCTTCAAAAAGGTGTTTGTCGACATCGTCCGCTTCCTGTACATCCTCCTGTTCGTGTACGCTTCGGTGAGCAAGCTGCTCGAGTTCGACCATTTCAGGATCCAGCTCGGGAAATCGCCGTTACTAAGCGTCTTCGCCGAAGTTTTGGTGTGGGCGGTGCCCGTCGGCGAACTGCTCATCGTTGCCTTGCTCTGCCTCCCGAAACTGCGCGTCGCAGGCCTGTGGGCATCCTTTTTCGTGATGCTGCTCTTCACCGCCTATATCGCCATTATGCTGAATTTCAGTTCCTACGTTCCCTGTTCCTGCGGCGGGATACTCGAAGATTTGGATTGGACCGAACATCTGGTCTTCAACATAGCGGTCTCCGTATTGGGGCTGTCCGCCCTGGTCATGCTGAGGCAAGATGCGACTTCGTCCAAACTCTTTTGGGCACAGGCAGTAAGTTGCCTGTTGGTGAGTTTCGCCACAGTCGCTGCGCTATACGGCATTTCAGAGCACGAAATCCACCGGAACAACGCGTTTATCCGGCGTTACCCGCAACATCCTGTGGAGCAGCTTAACGGATATGACCTTGAGTTCGATTCCTTTTACATCGCAGGTTTCGACGAAGGCAACGTATACTTGGGCAACGTCACCGCTCCGCGCAACCTCAAACGTCTGGACACCGCATTGGCAAAAGCCGTCGATTTCAGGATTAAGCTCGAAGGGCCGTCCGACTATGCTTTTTCTTCGGTGCAGGTAAAGCTCCTTCCTCCGTTTTTCTTCTTGGGCGACGGGACGGTTCCGATCATCTATAAAGGCTCGATCGCCGATTGGCGTGCCAAAACGTTCCTGCAACCGTCCGTCTTTTTCTCGCAATGGCAGCCGATAGACGGCAACACCTTTTTGGTCAGGACGCTCGACAGGACGCACGCCAATGTCCTGGGTTCCTTATCGCGTCAGGATGGCTTTGGCGAAGCAAAAGGATTGATACAAAAACAATCCGACGGCGCGTTCGACACCGACGGACTGTTGGGCTACAACCGTGAATTGAGGAAGCTCGCTTACGTGTATTACTACCGCAATCGCTTCGTTACCGCAAGCCCGGATTTTAATGGGAAGTACGAGGGTAAGACCGTCGATACGGTATCCAAAGCGCAATTGAAATTCGCCTACGAGCAGCAAGACAAGGTAAGAACGCTGGCCCGACCGCCGTTGCAGGTCAACAAGCACAGCTGCACTTCGGGCCGTTACCTGTTCGTCATGAGCGACAGGTTAGGCAGGTACGAACCCGGAGAAATGCTCAAGGACGCAAGGATCGTCGACGTGTACGACCTTGTAAAACGCACCTACGAGTTCAGCTTCTACCTCTATGACTACAAAAAAGAAAAGGTGACCGGCTTTGAAGTAAACGGCCATTTACTCTACGGCCTTACCGAACATTACCTGGTGCGCTACAGGCTCAAGGCCGCGAACTTCGATTTCACCGTTGCGGACAAAACCACACCATAAATACGCCATACCCGGCCGGTATCAGGGGTAAGGTCGAAAACCTGGAACAGAGTAGACCGCCATTAAATTTATACATTATGAAACGCAAATTTTTAAACAGTGTGCTTCCTGCATTCGCCATCACGTTGGCCATTGCGGGGGCTTTCGCCGCCCAGTCGGCACAGAACAAGAAGTTGGTCGGCCAGACAGGATGGATCAACTTTCCTTCCAATTGTGCCCAATCGAGACAGTGCGACACCGATGGATCGGTACTTTGCACCATCAAGATCGGTACCACGAACCATCAGGCCTACGGCAAACTTTCGGCAACCGACTGTTCGCAGACGTTGTACATGCCGCCGGTAAACCCTTAAAAAGAAAGTGTCCGGTTTATGCCGGACACTTTTGGTTTTCTTTCAGTTTGCCCAATCTTCGGGTGTAGCATCTTTTAGGTGCACGGCGAACCAGTGCATCATGCGTTTATACAGATCCTCTCGGCTTTCCTTTTTCAGCAAGACATGGTCCTCGCCTTTATAGACCAGGAAGACGTGCTTCTTTTTCAATCGCCACAACGCATTGTTGAGCTTCATGCTTTCCCACCACGGGATATTGCCGTCCTTGTCCCCGACCCAGATAAGCAATGGCGTATTGATCTTGTCGGCGTTCATCACGGGAGAGTTTTCACGAAATTCAGGACCGTAATACGGCGCACGGATCCGCATCTGGTATTCCTCGAACCGCCACATATTTGAATTTCCCCACCCGTCCAGCGTCAGATAGTACCCCACCGGATCTGTTACCATTGCCCCGGCGACGGCCGCCTTGAACATATCGGTTTGCGTGATGGTTAACGCGGTCTCATAGCCGCCGAAAGAGTGGCCGACAAGCCCGAGGGCGTCTTTGTCGACGACGCCTTTTTCAAGAACAGCATTTACCGCTGCCGTTATGCAGTTCAGCGCACTCTTGCCCGGTTCGTTCGGCGTGAACACGATATCGGGCAGTAGCACGAAATAGCCCTCGAGCGAAAAATCGGTAGCGTTGAATCCGTCGCTCAGTGCGGTACTCGGATTGGTGTATTCGTGCAGCAGGTGCGATTTCTTTTCGTATATGTTCACGATCATCGGGTACTTTTTCCCTGCGACATAACCAGCCGGCCAGATCAGGACGCCTTTAAGTTTCGTATTTCCGACCGAGTAACGGATCAGCTCCGATTTTCCCCAATCGAACTTGGCCTGCTGCCCGTTCGCTTGCGCAAGGAGTTTGACATCCCCGTTGTTTTCGAGCACTTGGAGCGAAGGGGACGAATCGAACCTGCTTTCGGCAAAAACGAGTGTTTTGGCGTCGTCAGATTGATAGATATCCGATATCGTCGCACTGCGGCGCGCAAGGTGTCGCAGGTGGCCTTTTGAATAGTAAGCAAGGCCCTCGTCGTGGTTTTCATGGTCACGAAACTTCAAACAGAATCCTTCGGATAGTGAAAAATCATTGACGACAAGGCCCGAATAGCTTTCCCGTACGAGTTTTCCGGTTCCCGTTTTCGCCATACGCCAGATCAGGTTGTTTTCACGTCCGGTGGTCAGCCGTTTCCTGGTCTGTCCGTCAGGCGAAACCAGCCACACGTCGAATTTGTCGTACAACAGCACATACTCGCCTCCGTTCATCCATCCGCCGCAGCCGTACGGCCCTTTCTCACGCGAGCGGTCGAACTCCTCGTTCTCGAACGCAATGTCCAGGCGGCCGGTCAGCGAAACGGTTTTTGCGGTAAGCACATCATACGACCACCATTGCTTTTCCTTGAAGTAAAGGATATGGTTCCCGCCTTTCGAAACAATGATGCGGGCATATTCATCATGGATTTTCTTCGCTACGAGCCTGAGTTCACCGGTACTGAGGTTCATCAGGTACGCATCGGTGTAATCGCCGTGATAGAGGTAGTGTGGTCGGTAGTTTCCCGTGCGGTAAAGCAAGGCAAATTTTTCTTTGTTGACCAGGACTGCGTTTTCGTAATCTTGTGTCTCCAGTACCCTTACGCTTTTTGCCTTAGGGAGCCAGGCCGTCCATTTAGGGCGGTTGGCGAACCAATCGGCATCTTTTTCAGAAGGTGGCAACTGCGACTCGTTGTTGTGCCAGATTTGCACGATGCTGTTCTTTTCAGAATTCGGCCGGTTGTCAGGTATCCGCGACGTCTCGAAGAATACGGCAGTGCCGTTGCTGCTTACATGAAGTGGTGACAACGGCAAGTAATCGCCTTCGGGAAACGCGCTGTCCTCTTTCTTAAGTACCGCGGGAGCCTCCTTTTTTGCGACGTCGTCGTAAAGCCAAAGTTCATACTCGGGGACGCCTTCGGATAGGTCCCCCGTCTTGCGCAAAAGCGCCAAAGCGCGGCCGGTCTCGTTCCAGCTAAGCGACTCGAACTGGCCGTCTTTCGCCAATGGCAGCCATTCCGATTTGTGGCCTTTTGCCAGATCGATATACCGCACTGCTTGCAAAGGCTTCTCGCCCTCGACAAAAGCTATCTTTGTGCCCGATTTGTCAAAGACCACATTTGAAACGCCCGATAAGGCGGTTTCTTTCCAATCGGATAGGTTAACGAGCTTCAGTTTGCCGCTTTCTTCGTTCTGGAGACAGAGCACCGAAGAGCCTCTTAGGAAACGGTAGCCTGTAAATCCGCCAAACGCCTTTCGCAAACCGTCGTGTAAGTCCAGTAGTTTCACGGTATCGCTCTCGACGTGTGCAAACCATCTGTCGTTGGGCGAGAAAGATTCACCTCGCCCTGAAGGGAAACTTCGCGTGATCCCCACCACGGTGTTCTTCAGGAACAACGTGTCGCGACCGTCCGTGTGCTGCATGCTGTAGGTCATCCACTTTCCGTTGTGCGAGAGCGTGCCCGCGGCCATCTGGTACCACTGCCCGTACTCCTCGGGCCTAAGGTGCTTCTTTTGCTGTGCGTAGGTGCAGAAAGCGGCGAGGAACGGCAGGAATGCAAAAATCGTTTTATGATTGAGTTTCATTATTTGTCATTTTTTAAGCATTGCCGGGGCGAGCAAACTAACTAACTACTTGCTGCCCCGGCTCTGCATGGTTTTTAGTAGCCCGGGTTCTGCGGCAACAGGTTCGGGTTGAGCTGCAGTTCGGTTTCAGGCAAAGGCAGCAGCACGTCGGTGGCGTCCCATCCCGGTTTCTGCGGGCCGAGCACCGCGTCCGAAAGCCCGAGGCGTTTCAGGTCGAACCAGCGCTGTCCGTGTTCGCAGAACAACTCGATGCGGCGCTCCTGCACGATGGCCGTAAGCATTTCCTGTTGGTCGGCGGGAAACACCTCGGCCAGCCCCGCGCGCACCCGTATCTTGTTCACATCCTGCGCGGCAGCGGCAAGGTTGCCCTGCATCGCGAACGCTTCGGCCCGTATCAGGTAAAGTTCCTCCAGTCGTGTCACGATGGAGTATTCCTGCGAACTGTCGGTAAAGTCCTGCGCTTTGTATTTGTAAGGGTAGTACCAGGTGTCGGTGCCGTCGGTCACCGAGCCCACCCACTGTGCGAAACGCAGGTCGCCCGCTTCGAAGGCATTGGCCAGCGAACCGCTCATTGCCCGGTTCGGCGGCGGGCCGCTAAAGAAGATGTACGAGACCGCTTCCAGCGTGTTCTCCCCGGCATAGTTCGGCTGCAACTGCCAGATCGTAGAAGGGCTGTCCTTGAGGAACACCGTCGCAAGGTCGTCGTTCCATGGGTAGGCCGGGTTCTCGATGACGAGCGTGGCCTGTGTCTGTGCCTGTTCGTAGAGTCCCATGTACAGGTACATCTTGGCAAGCAGCGCGATGGCGGTGCTTTTGTTGGCACGTGTGCGGCTTTCGCTCGGGTAGTCGTCGGGTAAAAGACCGATCGCCGTCTGCAGGTCCGCGACCAGGATCGGGTAGAGCATCTCGGGTGTCATTTTCCCGATGGCGGCGTTCTGTCGGTAATCGGTGGTGGGCACATACGGCACGTCCCCGTACAGGTTAAGCAGGTAAAAGTGCACCAGCGTGCGCAGGAAAAGCGCCTCCCCGTACAGGCGGTCTTTCGTATCGGCGGCGATGCCGTCCGATTCCTCGAGCCCTTCCATGACCGAGTTGGCCGAATAGATCACGTTGTAGCTGTTGTTCCACCAGGTCGTGACCTGTGGGTTGGCCGGCAGTACGCCGTTCTCGAAAAAGTATTCCTCGGGCGAGTTCGTATTGCCGTAACAGGTAAGCTCGTCCGCGGCATTGCCCAGCATCAGACCGATACCGCCCGTATCGCCGGGCAACAGCGAAGTGTTGCGAAGCTTCGCGTATACGTCGAGCAGTGCGGCCTGGGCCGTCCCGGCGTCGGCGAATACGTTCCCGCTCGAGAGTTGCGAGTCGGGCACGCCCACTTCAAGATAGTCCTCGCACGAATAAAAAGGGGCGGCGGCGACGATCGCCGCGAGCCAAAATATAAATGATTTCGTTTTCATGATATGCGGTTTTAGGTTAAAGGCTCAGGTCGATGCCGAAGGTGATCACGCGCAGCGGCGGCAGCGCGTAGATCGACTGGTTCTCGGGGTCCCGGCCTTTGTATTGGGTTATCGTAAGCAGGTTCTGGCCCTGCGCGTAGATGCGGCACCCGACAGACTTGGTCAGCAGTTCGGGCAACGTGTACGACAGCGACAGGTTCTTGAGGCGGATGTAGGAGGCGTCCGTATAGGCCGCGTCGCTCACCCCGTAACGCGCATAGGCCAGGGCCGAGACGTCGTCATAACCCGCCGAGTACGCCTGCACGCCCGAGGTGTCCCCGGGCTGCTGCCAGTGGTGCAGCACGTCGGTGGGCTGGTTGCCGTAATTGCCGGGCTGGTAGGCGCCCACGAGGTAGTTTTGCCCGATTTGCTTGACGAACTGGAACAGGAAGTCCAGCCGCAGCTTTTTATACGACAGGCTGTTCTGCACGCCTCCGAAATATTTGGCTCCCGTCTGCACGATCTTCTTGCGGTCGCCGGCCGAGCTGGTCGCCCCGTCCCCGTTGTAGTCTCTGAAGGTGTACAGCCCCGTCTCGGGGTCAAGCCCCACGTAGTCGTACACCTTTACGATGTTGACGGGCTGCCCCACCACATAGCGGTTGGCGTACGTCGAGCTTTCCAGTTCGGGAAAGCGCACGAGTTCGTTCTTCGGAAGCGACAGGTTCCACGAGGTCTCCCAGGCGAAGTCCTTGCCCTTGAGGTTCACCGTGCGCAACTCGAATTCCCAGCCGCGGTTCTCCACGGTCGCGCCCAGGTTGGCCTGCACCGAGGTAAAGCCGGTCGTGCCGGGCAGCGGAAGGCCCACAAGCTGGCTCGAGGAGCGATTCTTGTACCAGGCCGCCGAAGCGAAAATGCGGTCGTCCAAAAAGCCGATGTCCGCCGCTACTTCAAGCTTCTTGTTGGTCTCCCAACTGAAGTTCGGGTTGTAGAGGCGCACGGGCGCGAGGCCTACGGTGTTGTTGTACGAGAACGGGCTCGTGCCGTAAGTGTCGAGGAACTGGTAGTCGCCTATCTGGTCGCTGCCCGTGCTGCCGTAACTGGCGCGCAGCTTCCCGAAACTCAGCGCGGGGATAAGCGTGCCCACCGCGGCTTCCTTGCCCCACAGCCATGCGGCCCCGACGGCCCCGAAATTGGCGTACTGCCTGCCGGGCCCGAAGCGGCTCGAACCGTCGCGGCGTCCGGTGAGGTTCAGGAAGTATCGGTCCTGCAGCGCGTAGTTGACGCGGCCGAAGACGGCATTGTAGCGGTATTCGCTGTCGGTGTCGTAGAGCACCGTCACGCGCGTGGCCGCGGCCAGGTTAGACATCAGGGCGTTGTTGGCGAAACCGCGCCCGTATACGCCCAGTTGCGAGGCGGTGTTTTCCTGGAAGGTCGCTCCTGCGAGCACGCTTACCTTGCCGAAACCGCCTTCTTTTTTCCATTCCAGTTGGGGTTCTATGTTGAACGAGTATTGTCTGGAATCACTGCGCAGGCTCGTCGAGGCCGCGCTGGTCAGCCCGAACGCGGGGTCGTAGATGGTGTGGGGCGTGAGGCGGGTTTCTTCCCCTTGCGTGGTGGCATAGCCGGTTGATACCCGCGCTTCGAGTAACGGCAACAGCTTGTACCCGAGCACCGTGTTGGCAGTAAGCGTCCGGGTTTTGTTGGCGTAGGTCTGCTCGAGCAGGCGCAACGGGTTTTCCCACGTCGAATTCTCCCAGTTGAGCGTGCCGTCGGGGTTGTAGAGCTCAGGGGCGTTAGGGGCGAGTTGCAGGGCTTGGGCCGAAAGGTCGGTGGCCAGCAGGTCGTTCTTGTCGGCCACGTAGTTGGAGGCGAACGACAGGGTGAAACGCTCGTCCAATGATCGGTGGCCGATGGCGGCATGCACGGCCGATTTGCGGTACGACCAGTCGCCGGGGAATACCGTGCCTTCGTTATAGGTCGTGCCGCGCAAGACGAACTGGGTCTGGGCGTTCCCGCCCGAAAAGGCCGCGTCGATGTTGCGTCGCATGGCCGTGCCGCCTATGAGCTTCTTTTGCCAGTCGGTATAGCGGGTCAGGCTCCAGGTGCCGTTCACGTCGTAGTCGTATTCGGGTATTTCGGTGATGCCGTCGTTGGCGTAGCCTTCCAGGCGCATGGCGATGTACTGCTCGGTGTTGAGCAGGTCGAGCCGGTTGTTCACCACGCCCGCCCCGGTCCACGAATTGAGCGAGAATTTGGTCTTGCCGGCTTTTCCTTTCTTGGTCGTGATCAGCACCACGCCGTTCGCCCCGCGCGAGCCGTAGATGGCCGTGGCGTCGGCGTCCTTGAGGATCTCGATGCTTTCGATGTCCGAGGGGTTGATGCCGTTCAGGGCGCTGGATCCTCCCGTGGTCAGGATGCCCGCGTACAGCGTGGGGTTGCCTTGGTTGCTGGCCAGGTAGGGCATGCCGTCCACGATGTAGAGCGGGGCGTTGCCGTCGTTGCGCAGACTGTTCGTGCCCCTAATCTTTATATCGAACCCGCCTCCGGGCACGCCGGTGGTCTGGGTGACGTTTACGCCGGCCATGCGGCCTTGCAGGGCGGCTAACGGGTTGGCGATAGGTTGCTTGCCGATGTCGGAGGCGGTGACACGCACGATGCTGCCGGTGCGTTCTTTTTCTTTTACGGTGTAGTAGCCGGCGTTGACCACGACGTTTTGTAAGGCCGTGGCGTCTTCTTCAAGGGTGACGGTGAGCTGCGTGTGGGCGGCTAACGTTATTTCCTGCGTCTTGTAGCCGACGAACGAGAAGACTAACGTGTAGCCCGTGGTGGCATCGATCGAGAAGCGGCCGGAGGCGTCGGTGACGGTGGCGGTGTTTCGGCTTTTTACGGCTACGGTTACGCCGGGTAACGGGCCGCGCGTGTCGTGTACCGTGCCGGTAAGGGTCTGTTGGGCGGGTTGTTGCGGGCTGTTTGGCGTGTAGGGTATGCGCAATTCGGTGGCGGTGGCGCTCACATGCCCCGCTGCGTGCAGCGACAGCAATAGGAGCGTCGCCTTACGCAATGAAAAGTTTTTCATACTTTGGTAAGGTTAAATGAAACAATGTTTTGTTTGATCCTGGCTCTTCACCGATAGTTTGCCGACCGAGGTGAAGGGCTTTTTTTGTGTTTAATTTCTTGTCATAGGCATACCGATTTAGTTAGACTGTATGCGAGACTTACCGAAAGTTGAAGTGCTTTGAATGCAGAATTTGCGAAAAAAAAGGCGCGGAACTCAGCTTATCGTTATCGGGGTACTGGCGGTACCTTTACCACAAATAAGTGAGCCCACGCCAATATTGACGTGAGCATCAAACTTATCATCTCGTGGTTATTTTAAACGCCAGTTTTCGATAACGAGATTCAAAGCGAATGCTTCAAGTTTTTTATGAAGAATCGCAAATATACTTTAATCCAATGGATTGAGACAAATATAATAAATGGTGATATATCACCACGAATAATTTTTATAAAATTCGAAAATTGCCACTAATACTCTGATTAGTGACTGATAAAAAACTCATAGAAGAATATAAGAAAGCGTTCGGCGAAAATCTGAAAAGGATTCGTAAAGAACGCTCTGAAACTGTGAGGACTGTAGACACAAATACGAAATATGATTCTAGTAATTATAATAAGTATGAACTTGGAAAAGGAAACCCAACTCTTACAACTTTGGCTCAGTTAGCCAGTGGTTTGGGCGTGAGTACGAAAGACTTGTTGGATTTCGATTTTGATTTATCTCGCTTCAAGAACAAGTGAGATTTTACTTGAAGATTTACAGACACCTCTTGGTATTGTTTACCTGAGAAATAATCGATCCAAGTCACTTCATAATTCGCATTCTCCAGTAGTCTTATTTCTTTTTCAAAGTCATGTTCAGGTGTAATGCCTCTTTCATTGAAAAACTTAAGCGAGACTTTTAGTACATGAAGGTTGCCTTTGCGTTCGTTTTCGAGCCTGCGCTTTCTATCGAGTTGGCAATCGCGAATGAAAAGCCAGACGAATAAAATTAATAGGACGATTATGTAAATCAAGTTTGACATGTGCCGAAGGTAGGGAGCATGGTTGGTTTTGGATTACAGAAAAAATGTATGAAATGTTAAAAGTTGTTTTTGGAGTAAGCGTATTGACTTGGAGCTAAAAGTTTCCTTTTAATTACATTAGTGTTTCGAAAAAGTGAGAAGCTTTTAGAAAAAGAGCTTGATAAACCCAACTTCAAAAATGAAAAAGGCTAATCTGATTTCTATTGTAAATTCCTATACTTCACTGAGTACGGAATTAATGGAATTTTACTTAAAATACTATTCCATAAGTATTAAAGATGATGAACTTAAGGACTTATGCATACTGGTGGAGGAACTAAAATCTTATGACATCCGAACGAAACAAAACTTTTATGACGGTTTTTTTTTAGGTTATACTATTCCGCAGATTGGAAAAGAATTTGATCTTTTGAGAATTGGTGAGGACCACATCATTAATATAGAAATAAAACGCACTGCTTCAGAAGGTAAAATTTATAGACAACTCTCCAGAAACAAATACTATTTAAGTTTTTTGAAGAAAAAAGTACACAGTTACACATTTATTACCGATCAGAAAAAGCTGTATCGGCTAGATGATTTCGATAGCCTCGCGGAGGTTAATCTAAAGGAACTCTATGGAATCTTAAAAAATCAGAAAGAGGCCGAAGTAGGAAGTCTGAATAATTTATTTAATCCATCTGACTATTTAGTTTCTCCATTTAATTCCACCAACCAATTCATTTTAGGGAAGTATTTTTTAACGACCCATCAAGAAGCTATCAAGGAAGAACTAATCCGCTTGTCATCACAAAAGGCTTTCTCCTTATTTTCGATAAAAGGTAAAGCAGGAACAGGAAAGACTCTGTTGACCTATGATATAGTTAAACATTTTAATACAGAACAGATTTCAACTCTTATCGTGCACTGTGGAATTCTAAATGATGGCCATTGGGAATTGAAAAATGAGCATAAGTGGAATATAATTGCGGCAAAACAAATTCCAAATTTTGACTTTAGCTCATATCGAGTAATTGTTATCGACGAATGTCAGCGTATTTATCCAGATCAACTTCACTCAATAATTAACGCAGTGCGGAAGAACAATGGAACAATTATATTTTCTTACGATGCTCAGCAATATCTAAGAAACTGGGAATCGACTAATAATATCTCTAAATTATTAGAGGAAGATTTGACTGTTAAAACCTATGAATTGACGACAAAAATACGAACCAATAAAGAAATTGCTTCTTTTATTAAGTGCCTTTTCGACAAGTCTGAGCTACATGAAAGGCAGGATTTCAGTAATGTTTATATCAACTACTTTAAAAATTTTGAAGATTCGAAGGCTTACGTCAATTCGCAATTGGAGAACGGATGGAAAGCTATAAATTATACGCCTTCGACTAGAGCGATATTACCGTACGAAGATCACAAAATAGCTTCTGAGTTGGATAATTCGCACACGGTCATAGGTCAAGAGTTTGATAACGTAATTGCGGTGATTGATCAACATTTCTTTTATCAGGATGATAGACTTTATTACCGCGTCAATTCATATTATAATCCTCGGCAAATGCTTTTTCAGATAGTAACAAGAACCAGAAAAAAACTGAAGCTTGTAATAGTAAATAACCCTGAAATACTAGAGCACTGCTTATCTATTGTAAAAAACTAGCAGTCATAAATAGGTAACACTATGTATGAAATAATATGAGAGCACTTTTCAAAGCTGACCATGATTATTATGAAGTCTTTCAGATTGATTTTCGAAAGGGATTCACAGCGAAATTACCATTAGAATTAAAATAAATTTCTTTCGGATATTTTCGTTTTAAGTTTTATAAGTTCACTATTCTGATAATTAAAAGTGTCTAAATCAAATTTACCCTGTGAAAGTTTGCCGATTTTAGGAATCAGAGATTGAAGTTCTTTCAACTTATCGAGGCTTAGGTATGCTTGTGCGAGTGATTGAAATATCCAAAGTTGATCTCCTCTTTCCTTGAAAGCACTATGATTTATTAACTCCTTACAGATTAAGATTACATCTTGACATATTTGTTGCCCTTGCTTAAAATAAGATATACAGTCCAAATCATCTTTTTGAATTGTGGACTTTAATGTAAGTAGAAATGCAAAATTAATTCCATTGTAATAGTCACGAGCAATATAAAATCCCTTTGAATAAAATTGAATTGCCTTATTAAGGTATTTAATATCGTCAGTTTCTTCAAACAGCCGTTTATTGATTGCACCTGATAGACCGAGAGTTTCGATGTCAGTGGTTTCCTCTGGATTTAGGGGTTCAAGGATTTTTTCAGCCTTTAAAAGGGCTTTTGTTTTAGAAGGCTTTTCTCCCTTGTATGTAACTAAAGCAAGTCTTTGGCGAAGAAAGATATTCTGGGGTTCAAATCTTAAGCAAACCTCATATAACTGAGCTGCAACCTTGAAGTCGTTATTGTTTTTACATTTTTCGGCATCATTTATCAAATCGGAGAATGTAGGCTGATTTTGGCTATTGGAAGCCGGTATCTCAAGATCGTCCAAAATTTTTGGAGGCGTTAATTTCGGGAGGTAAGTATATACCGGACTATCTTGTTTTCTTTCGGTTAATACTGCTTTTACCACTTCTTTGAGTTCCTTTTTAAAACGAGTAGCCTCACTTACACCAATATCTTTGCCCAAATGTTCGTACTTAGAAATCAAAGTGTGATTCAAATCAAAAGGATATTTGGTTTGATCCTCGGAAATTACTATGGTTGTATTAGGCCTTAAGGCATGCCTGACTCCAAGTTCATATAGAGCATTCGCATTTAGGGTAGAGATATCGGCAACTACTATATCTGCTTTGTATATCCATTCGTACATAGGAACATCAATATTACCTGTATGACGTATTTCTTTTGCTCGAAAGCAATTTATGCGTAACTCGTCAAAAACGGGCTTTATTAGATTCTCAAATGTTTTGTCAAGATCTATAATTCTTCCCGTGTCAGGATCAGGTTTAGGACCAAATCCAATTATTACAAAGCAAGTGGTTGGCTTATCCATAAAATTCGATTATGCATTGTCAATCGCCGATCTTATCGCATTGTAAGTAAACGACATAGCCCAGCTAGCACCAATGCCAAATAATGCAGGAGGCGAGATATTTTCCCGGTCTGTTTTTACTGCAATAATCCTTCTGCCTTGTTCAGCCGCTTTTTGTATTTCCCAACTAACCCATGCGCTACTGTGGGTATATCTTCCGACTATTACTAAAAAATAGGGAGCATCGACAATAGCCCTGGTGATGACTGTTTTAATATAATTGGCATTCGTGCTGTTTACTGAAACATCTACAGAATGATCATATAGAGAAAAGTCAAATAAAGTATGCGCGTCCCAAGCTAATAACAAATTTTTGTAATGTCGATCATTATCATAGTCGTAACTAATAAAAACTTTTTTCTTGTATGCCATCTTTTTAATTTTTTAAAAACCACTCTTTTAATTTAATCTTTGATCCATCAGGATATATTACATACCAATCATCCGGACCATTACTGACGTAAGAATTTGAGCCTTCAACACGACCATAAATCTTACCATACTCTTGGTCATTCCACGTAACCGCGCTATTTGTGAGTGGAAGGATCGCTACATTTTTATAGTTTATTATTCTATCCCCTAAACCAAGTTCCCATGGCATCCATTTTGAATTTCCGCTATCTGGTGTTGCAACGGAAATGAACTTGTTGCACGACTTGATTCGATCCCTTAGAATCGCCGCTACATTTTCGTTGGTTTTGTCTTCAAGGGTTTCATCGAGGTAGTCAACATATAGATTGATTCCTATCCCTTTTAAAAATTTCACTATAGCTTCAACATATTGACGGTCTTTTCTTCTGTATGAGAGAAATACGTTCGTTTCCGTATAGGTACGGGCTCGAAGACTTTCATTAAGTGTCGAAGATTTTCTTAAAGTTGTCGTCGTGGAGAGCTGATTAAAAGTTAGATATGCCATTTACTATTTTTTTAAGTTCTACGTTGTGCGCGCCAAAGTGTATGTTCTCGAGATATAGCGTTTTCCGAATCCAAAACAAAAACAGCTAGATCATCATCATTGTTGACTCTTCCTGCTGAGGCTAGAATAAAAGTTAATTCGTGCGCCGCGGTTGTATACGCTTGTTTTAATTCTTGATGCTGTTTTAATTGCAACCAACTAATCGCGGATGCTGCAATTGTGGTAAAAAATCCAACAAAGTTCCAATCACTAGCAGGGAATTTAATTAAGTAAGCAACACTAATTAGTGAGATTGCTTGACAGATTATTATAAGTAAGAACCATCTTTGATATCTTGTTTTATTGAATTCTGCTTTGTCAGCATACCATTTTTGCTGATCGCCAATTCTATTCTCAATGTAAAATTGTTTTCTTTCCAGAAAGTTTAGCCTTCGAATTTTATTCATTTGTGAAGTTATTATGTCCTGAGATAACAGTCGGGCATCTAGTGTTTCAGCCAATTCTTTAAATTCTGTATTTAGTTCTTTGAGTCTTTCAATGAAGATTTTTGAAGCAGTTTCCTCTGGAATATTGGCCTCAAAATTTTCTGAACATGTGATATATCTCCAGGTTAGCGTTTTCGCCGACTCAGCCAGAGCTCTGCCTTGGTACCATATGTCTTCATATTTTTTGGTGCGAATAAGAATTGTTAAAATCAGCCCCGTTAACAAAAAGAGGCCAGAGATAATATAGATGATTAATTTTGGGTTGGTGTCTTGGAAATTGTATATGGATAGACCTGCAGCAACCACCATCGTTGTTAAATCATAACCAATTATTTTCTTATATGCTGATTGGGACTCAAGAGAGGATTTGTCCGCCGCTTGATAAAGCCCGGGAAAGTCGGTTAGTTTCATAGTCATGGGCGAACTTTTGTTTTGTTAGCGATGTCTTGCGACCTTTTTTTGAATGCTTCTTCAATATAATTTTCTGGGGTACGAATAAAATCATCCCACCTCACTAGTACGCAAAATCGATCTTCTTCTGGCCAAGAGCATTTGCCATTGGGAATGTAGTAATTGTATGAAAACTCTTTAATTACCGTACTGTCGTTAAGATTCACATACGTGTGTGTTTTTCCACAAGACCAACATGTACCTGAACCGGAGTATATTGAATCATACATTTCAGGGAGAACCACTCCGAGAATTCCATTTTGGGTATTCCCATTACCATGATATAATGAAGCTTGTAGTTCTCTCTTCAAGAAGCGTTGTTCATAAGCTCCGAGATTTTCGTTACTGTATGGGCCTATAAGAAATATGGTCACTGTTGAATCTGAAAGATAATCTTCACGGATTTTTCTCATGATATAATCCTCGTTGTCGGAATTTATTGGGTCATCCAGGGACTTGTCGATCATATCAACATCCAAATCGTTTTGAATAAATTCCTTGTATCCGATATCTTCAGTTTTAAACGAGATAAAACATTTACGTCCCATAATTTAATGTAGATTATTATTTAGTCTGAGTTTGCAATGATTTGACAATCAAAGTTTTGAAATAAATAAATGTTTGTAGGCTAAAAAGAATAGGCAATACCAACCGAGCCCCACGGGAACCGGACGTTAAAATCAAAAAGGTGGTATTTGTTTGTTTTGGAACTACAATTATAAAAAATATTTCTAAACTGAAAACGTTTTCGTTACAATTGTAAATTTATGGTAGGGAAATTTTTGAATTTTACGGAAAGCCGTAAAGAAGCACTTTCGTTATGTCAGCAGATAGCGACTTGGATTGGAAAAAATACGAAGCCATTACCAAATACATCTACGAGGCCTTAGGTAAGAACTCGGGAGTAACCGTCGAAGGGTGGGGCAGTAAATGTAAAGTCAGAGGTAAATCGAACACGACCTATCAAATCGATGTATTGACCAGCCATTTGCAGCAGGAGCATGCCTATCAAACAGCTATAGAATGCAAGTTCTGGAACAAGAAGGTTACCAGGGAGGTAGTGATGAAATTGTCGGCGACATTGGAAGATACCGGAATTGAAAAGGGAATCATCGTTTCCAGAATAGGATTCACCAAAGATGGATACGAGTATGCCAAAGCAAAGAACATCGGACTGGTTGTGCTTCGCGAAGCGGGGGAAGCCGATTTCATCGATAAGGAAAGAACGATGCCTATAGCGGAACTTGGAATCAAACAGTTCGTCCAAATTTCTGGGCCGGAAATACTAACGTTTCTTATTGACGGGGTAGAGCAAAAGAACTGGGACAACTCCATTTTTTTCCGACTGGTCGTGAAGCTGCCGGATGGTTCGCAAGTTCCTTTGTTGCGTTATGCCGATAGCTTTCGAAAGGAAATATTGGGTATAAAGGCAGATGTTCCGATAACAAAAGACTTTGAGTTTCCCGGAGCCCAATTGACAGATACTTGGGGTAAAGCCTCGATAGCGATAAACCGGATTACCTTCTCCGGGATGTATACCGAGAGGAAAACCACCAAGCATATGACGTTTTCCATTGTGGATAAGGTGTGGCTGGTGATGAAGGATTTGTTTGAAGGACGGGTTTTTAGATTCTCCGAAAATGGAGGAATGATAGAGGACGAATAGTTATTTTATCTTTTTGACCTTTTCCGCGATCTCTTCAATTGCGTCATCCATCGTCATCGTATCTATCTGGTGCTCCAAATAAAACTTTCGCATTTCTCGCAAAATATATAAGTCGCCTTCTAAATCTTTTCTGTACATCGCATGCTTGTCGACTTCGTCTTGCCTGAAAAACAGGTAGACAAAACCGATCAATAATGCCAAAACACAAATAGGGTTAAACATTTCCATCAAACAAAAATAGGCCAAGTCAGTAAATTAAAAAGAAAAGATTGGTGCAATTCTTGGAATTGCAGGTTATTTTATAAGTGATGTCTTTGAGCAGAACTCTTTGTTTTTTAGCATTATAATAGTAAAATTGTGCAGATATAAAATAGTTATATGAAAGCTATAAAAACCAATCGTCAAAATGAGTAGAATTTTTTTAAGTCACACGAGTACTGACAAACCTTTTGTTCGAAAGTTAGCCGCTGATTTACGCTTAAATGGGCACACTGTTTGGATTGACGAAGCGGAAATAAATATCGGTGACTCGCTAATTGCAAAAATAAGAGAAGGACTGGATTCAGTTGACTTTGTTGCTGCAGTACTATCGAAAGCCTCAATTGAAAGTGAATGGGTAACTAAGGAATTAGACATCGCCTCAAATAGAGAAATAAAAGAAAAAAGAGTATTCGTTTTACCTTTGATAATAGAACATGTAAAATTGCCAGGTTTTTTGGAAGGCAAACTTTACGGCGACTTTTCGGAAGAATCGAAGTACAAAGAGTCATTAGATTTACTTTTAAGAACTTTAGGAGATAGCAAACCAATTAAAACCGAAAGTGAAGACGAATTAAAGATGATGCGTGCAGAATTGGAAAGGGCGAGAGCAAAAATAAAGCAGCACGAAGATCAATTAAATAAAGTTGTTACGCATTCATTGCTTTCTAAAAGCGAAGAGTTACGGTCAAGAATCGAACAAGAAAATCAAGTAAATCCAAATTACGCACCGATTAATAATGTCTACGCGTTTGAGGTTGATGGAATGCCCATAACAATTGGATACTTACTACACGTTTTACGTAAATCAACAATGAAAGGCGGGCATCAATTTGAATGGATTCTTACCTTACACAACCAATGGGATGACGCAAACAGAATGCTAGAAGCATATGCTGACATGATTAAATCAAAAGAAGAAAGCAAATAGCCTTCATATAACCGCCGCTAACCGCCATGGCAGCGGGCTGAGCAGCTACAAGCATACATTTTTGAAGCCGTAAAAGCAAGATTTTTTCAGCAAAAAAAAGCTAGAAAAAATCGTTGCTTTTACTACCTTTCGTCGTGGCGGAGAGATCCGTCTCCGGAAGGCTGCCACGATCGGTTAGCGGCCTCACGTTAGCTGCTAGCTTTCCAAAAATCGTAACAACATGACAACAATTGCTTCTTTTATGTCCGTAAGTGAAAATGGAGTAAGAACTCTTTCTATGGTTAGCGATAGTCGAGTTAGTTGGGACCTTAAAAACAACACTCGAATTGAATATAACTTTTCACAAAAACTATTTCATCTACACGAATCTAATGATGTGTTTGGCTACTGTGGCGACAGTGGTTTTTGTTTATCGAACCTACTTCAAATAGTATTTTATCTAAATAACTCCATCCAATTTTCCGCTAGTCAAGATTTTGACACAAAACGAAACATTCTTTATGATCTTATCGATAAAAATCTCAAACATTACCCAGCAATAGCAATTACAGAGAGTTTTACCATTTATTGGAATAGCTTCTTGGATAAAGCTTTCTACTCTCACAAGTTTGTTTATAATAAGATAACTGAAGAATTATCAGACCATTCTATAAAGCTCCCAATAAAGATGAGTTATGTATTTTATGACGGAAGTGGAGGGAAATACTATTATAAGGCACTTGAAAATTTAGACTACAAAAACAACAATTATTCACGAGTTTATTTTAAAGCATTAAATGATATAATAGAGAGTCAAATTGATCAAAAAACTGGCGGGCCGCCGCAAATGATTTCTGTATCCTCAAATAAAGGGCTATTATCAACGTCATTTCTTTTTGAAAAGGTTTATTATCTTTTCGGCATTGAAGATATGTACATTTCCAATACTGAAAAAGTCGAATACCGAGACACCGACTTTAACTACAGGACATCTGATGGAAAAATAAGAAATAACTACTCTAAATCTTATATTCGTAAACTTGACATTCAAAGCTGGAAAACGAGTACACTTAAAAATAAGCCAGCAGCTAACCGCCATTAAAAAAATCAATGGTTTTTAGTGATTTGAACGTCCAATTTTTTAACTTCATGCCGTTCCGCTGAGGCTATTCGCTCCTATTTTCACCACCTCTTTTGGCTTTCATTAGCAGTAGATTATTCAACATTATCCCTAAAGACATGAACAGAGAAATCAGAACAAAACTAATCGAGTTAGCCAGGCTCAAAACACCATGGACCTATTCTCAACTTAATCAGCAACTCTTACTGAACTTGAATTTCGATAATGGATATGACAGAGAATTGATTGGAGATTGGCTCGGCGAAATTTCGATGCATGAATATAAGAGAGGAAGACCTTTATTAAGCGCATTGATTATTCATAAATCTACCGACAGAGAGCAAGGGAATGGTTTCTATAAATTATGTAGTGATATTTATGGCGATGATTGGGAGAATCTGAAAGCTGACAAAGAGTTTGAAATTGAGCGAATGAAAGAGTGCTATGCTTTTTGGAAAGATAATGACAACTACAAGAAATTTAAAAATGATGTGTAACCAGCTACGCTATGGCCCGGATAGAGCGCAAAGTTGACGATAACGCTAAACAAACACTCCATGATAAAAAAGTGGTTCCAAAACATACTCGACAAAAAAGAGCTAATCGAGGTTAAAGAATGGAGAACAGACAACTCCATTTTCCAATTTTTATCCTCCAGCTTAGACGGGAAGGGCAGTTTGGATGAAAAGGCACATGACTTGCCCGACGAGAAAAAAGACGACGGCCAGTTGAAGTTCGCGTCGGGGCTTATGGACGCCATGTTCGGGGTGTCCGATTCGGACGATTCGAAAAAGCGGATCGCGGCGCTTTTGAAGCATATCAAAAGGGTCGCAAGGGCAGGCGACAAGATAAGCGAACAGGAATTTTACCACGAGGTTGCCGAAAACGAAGGGGTGATTGGGATCATCGACGAGTTTCTGCGTAAGGTTGTCGAAGAGGCGTTGCCTATAGAGCCTTACCTGTTCCGGTACGCGAAAGATTTGGCGACGAAAACGGATAAACGGAATGCCGTGAAGTTCGGCATCGCGATTTTGGGCTTGTGCCAGGATAAATCGGTGCTGGGCGACATAAAAATTCTGGGGCTGCACGACGAATTCACGGTGTATGCCACCATCGCGATCATGAACGTGTCCGACAACGCGGTGAACGACCTTTGGGAACTGGCGCAAAAAGTCGACGGTTGGGGAAAAATACAGTCGGTCGACAGGCTGGCAGGTCTTGAATTGGGAAATCCGGTCAAGGATTGGCTGTTGCTTGAGGGGTACAAAAACAACATCATGCACGAATACCTGGCGTACACCTGTGCGATGAACGGGGAATTGCATACGAAATTGGAAAGTGCGCAGATCGAGTACGGACTGTTCAGGGCGGCCTCAGACATCCTTGAAGCGCTTATCGTAGAGCACAGCCCTGCCGAAGACATCACGGCCTATGCATTTGCGTCACAAGTGATCGAGGACTTCATAAGGCACGCCAAAAACCATGCAGCTAGCGTTTCCGACTTCAACGCGCTGCACAAGATCAAAGATTTTCTCACGGAGCTGCAAGATGATATTGGGGAACAAAAAGGAAACGGCTGGACGCAGGACGGGATCTCAAATTGTTTAATTGACCTCGTCGAAATCCTGAATGCCAAAGACTGGAAAGCGGTGGCGCGCGAAGCCCTGAAAAGCAACGACAACCTCGTCTATTGGAACGCCAAACAGGCCGCGGATAAATTAGGAATTGATCTATGGGACACGGTATGGGCAAGATTGCAGGAAAACCCGCTCGACAGTTCTTCGTGGTTCGACGTGACCCATCACGGCAAACCCGAACATGCCGAAGAAATCATAGGCTTTGCACTCACGCATCTGCCGTTCGAAGAATTGGGAACGGGAGCAAAAGACTCGCATGGGTTTGGCGACGATTACAACAAACACACGAGCCTTGAATGTGCCACCACGTTTTTGGGGGATTATCCCGGAATGGGCGAAAAAATTATACTCACCGCCCTCAAAAGCCCCGTGACAAGAAACCGGAACATGGCCATCGGAACTTTGAGCAAGTGGAAGAAAGACAATTGGTCGCCTGAAATCGAAAAGGAGGTGGACCGTCTTAGCCAAACGGAACCCAACACCAACACGAAAGAAAACCTCCAAAAGCTATTGAAAGGACAGGAACTCGAATAACAGGATAGCGATTTCAGGTACTTGGGCGGTGGCTAACCTGTATAAATCGCTCCATGCCGTAACGGGCTGGAAAGTACGATAATAAAAAGCGGAATGATACCCATCCGCTTTTTTCATTTACAGAATATCCCCTCGTTGTTGCTGCAACGTTTTGATATATAACGTGCCGACTTTTATTTAGTTATATTCTTTGTTTTTGGAGTATAATTGTAAAATTGTGCGGATATAAATTAGTTAGCGGCAAGCGCGTCGAGCCCGGTTTCCAATTCAAATCTAAATTGCCAATAGGATCACAATCATTGCGCAAAAGCAAACTCATAATATGAAAAAGCGCTTTCCTTTCAAATTTTCGAGCTACAGTCGATGAATCTTGCCTTTGGCTCAAAAATTAGAAGGAAAGCGTCTTTTGTGGTTCTTGCGCCAGACCGCTAACCGCCGTTAATTTTGATTGCGGCTTCTAGGTGAATTGAACGTCTAATTCTTTAACTTCGTTTCCGTTCGGCAGACAGTACTCTCTCCGAAATTAGCCGCGACCAAAATTAGCGGCCTAACGTTAGCAGACATTTCAGAAAAATCGTATTCGCTAGAACCATGAAAAATAAAATCTTAGTATTTCTACTTTCTATAATTTCTATTTGCTGTGACAAACCTGCAACAAAACAAGCGAATGAAAAATATGACGAAATAAATCAAATCGTTTTGGCGATTATTTCTCAAGACAGCTTAAATGTTTACCGTAATTCCAAAAGTTCAGATCAAATTTGTAATGAGTTGAAGAGAGTTTTAATCGAAATCCCAGTAAAACAGAGAAACGGAAGCATTTATCCAGCTGCGTGGGGAAATATTTACATTACAGATTTGCTTACCCAAAAAATAGGAAATGAGACTTTCTTCAAAAAAGAAGATTCGTTGACGCTTATTAAACAAAACTCTAGTCCAAAAAAAATAAATATACATCACAAAATATTAGATAGGTTGGCTTCTACTACCCGCGAGAAAGAGAAAGAGAAATCTAAAATCGGAGCAAAATATGGTTATTACGAAATGTCAATTCCACTTTTCTCTAAAGACGGAAAAAAAGCATATGTTGAATTAGGTTACTACTGTGGTGGTCTTTGCGGAAATGGAAAATCATTTCAACTGGAAAAAGTTTCCGGAAATTGGAAAATAATTAACGAATGGGAAACCTGGATGAGTTAGAAACATCTGCTAACCGCCTCTTTATCGTACTGCAAACTTACGAAAGGGAAATCTTAGTGAACAATGCATCCCCCTCGGTGTCCCGTTACCTCACGATCATATCCAAATAAAACTCCTTCAACCGCCAATATCCCGGGCAATTCTCGATGTTGCCCTTGAAGTTTGAAATCTCTTTATAACAGCTGTTGAGGAATTTTTGCGTATCGCCGATCCGCGCCCACGGTTTCCAGTCCAGAGAAGGCGGCGGCGGGTTCTTTTCGAAGTATAGTTTTATTTCTTCCGGGTCCATGTCGCAAAATTAGGAAATAGTCCATTGTATGGTATGGAGTGTTTCCAATCGTTTCGTATAGATACGGACCGGCAGGTCACACCGATGCCTCACCCTCGTCAGTCGGATGTTCCAACTGCTCGATATAAAACGGCGTCGAAAACCCGTAACGTTTCGTGAATACCCTGCGTAAATTCTGGGCGGTACCGAAGCCTACGGTCTCCGCAAGCGACTGCTGGTCGAAGTGCCGGTATTTGGGGTGGTCGGTGAGCAGGCGGTACACGTGCTCGCACTTGAGGTCGTTGATGTAGCTTACGAAGTTCTTGTTGCGGTGTTTCTTGATGATGTACAGCAGGTATTTGGTGTTCGTCTTGAGGAGTTTCGCCACGACGGTTTGGGTAAGGTTTTCCTTAAGGTAGAGCTCACGTTTTTCGAACTCCAGCAGGGCTTGGCAGAGTTCGGCTTCTTTTTCCGGGGTCATTTCCACCTCGTTGTATTTCACGCGCTTCGTCGTCTTTTCGACGGGCTTTTGGCCGTTTTGCAGGAATTCGGCATACCGTTTCCTGAATTGTTTCTTGAGTTCGCGGTTGCGGTGGTAGAGAAGGCCGCCAAAAGCCAGTCCGGTACAGGCCACGATGCCGACCGACCAGAACAGCAGATGCTTGTCCTGCACTTTTTCTTTTTCCAGCCGACGGATGCGCGAGTCGTTCGCGGCATCGGTATGGGCATGTACCTTGTTCGAGAGGATCTCGAAGTCGGTGCTGAGGATGCTGTCGGCCTTCCTGAGGTGGTAGGAGTACCGTAGCTCCAGTTCCTTGTTTCCGATAGAAGCGTAATGGTCGATAAGCATGCCGATCCCGTCGCGCAGGTCGTGTCGGATATAGTGGTGTTGGGTGAGCGCGTCGTCGATCTTGAGCAAGAAAGGCAGCGCCTTGTCGAAATGCCCCGAGTCCGAGAACGATTTGGCGATATAGAAATAGGCCACGATCTCGTTGTGCATATCCTGCATCCTGACAAGGCTCGGTATAGACTGCTTCAATTTCACGAGGGCGAGCTCGTAATTCTTCCGGTAATATTGGTTGATGCCTTCCGAATGGTTGAAGTACACCACCATGTCGTCCTGTCCCCACTTGATCGATTCGCGCAGGCCGAGTTCGTTGATGGCCGTGCAGAGGTCGTATTTATCCAGCCTTGTGTAACAGAGCCCGAGGTGGTGGAGCGAGCTGAGCCAAGGTTTGCCGCCCGTCTTTTCGTAATACGACACGCATATCTTGAACAGACGTACGGCGTCCTCGTAATGCCGCAGGTAGTAATGGGTTTCGGCAAGGCTGAACTTCAGTTTGTGGATGAGGTATTGGTCGTCCGTGCGCGATATGTAGGAATCCGCGATGATGTAGTTGTCGAGCGCGGCCTTATGTTTCTTGAGTTTATAGAAGGTGATCCCCTTGGTCAGGTAGGCCGATCCGATCAGGTCGTTCCTTTTGGTCTTCCTCGCCGCGTAGACCATGCTGTCGGCGTAGACTGGCCGTTGCTTATCCTCCGAAACGTAAAGCAGGCTTTTGTAGGCTTCCATCGTCTCGACCCAGTCTTTTCGGGATTTGGCCAGGGCAAGATAGGCGTTGGCGTAGAGCCGTTGTCCCGATTTGTCGAGGTTTTCCGCATCGAGCTTTTCACGGAAATACAGGTAGGGCTTGTCCGAAAGACTGTCCGGTACGGCCGGTTTTTGCGAATGTGCCGCAGCGGAGAGTGCTGTAAAACAGTAAAGCAATACCGGTTTTACAAGCATAAGGAGCGGTGGGGCCACAGGGGTGCGGCGATTAGGGATCACAGGAAAAATAGTTGGTTGGTCTGGGAGTCGAAATTAATAAAAACCCGCGAAAACACTAAGGGTTTGGCCGCTTAAGGTTGGTGCAATTCTCGGAATTGCACGCGTGCGATTCCCGTAAACACAGCAAATCAAGCTTGTAGGGCAGCAAGGGCGGGGATAGTTTTGCCCCGAATTCAAACACAAGCGGTCGGCATAAGTCGGCCATGGTTCAGATCTCCCGGGCGAAATGAACTGATCGGAAAGAGTCAGCAACATTTCAAAAACCAAACATGAAACATTTTCACCTATGGATCATTTTTCCATTGTTGTTTTCCTGCACTGCCGAGGAAAACGAAACCATCGGACCACGACCGGCCGATATGCACCTGAGGATTATGGACGGCTATCCTGAGAACAAGTCCAATGCTTTCGATATAGCGGGCAAGCTCCACAACAGCCTGTGCCTGGCCTTCGAGGCGGCTCCCGCGCCGATCGCATCGGTCTCGGATGCGGTAGGAGTGACCGACGTCCTGTGCGCCTCAGATTCGGATTTTCTGCAGCTGACCTCGGGCGGGTACACCCCGCCATCCGCGGCACGGCTCGAATTCATACTCGGGGCCTCCCAAAATGCCCAACAGGTGATCGACCAGTCGTCCCTGTCGCTGAAGGCCAAGATCAGCCTCACCAATTTCCTCTCGACGCTCGATTTCTACAAAAGTCAGGGAAAGGAATACGACACCGTCTATCAGTTCATTATCGAATATGAAGATTCGGTGCTCCACGACCCTGTGTTTTCAAGTACCGACAGGCAGATCCTTTTCACGACGAGCTCCATAGCGCGCTATGCCCATCATTTTGCGAGCCTGCGCAAAAAGAAGCCGCCGCGCGATAAGGATTGGGATGCCAGTATCGGCAACATCGCCGCCGGGACCGACGGCAGCCAGGAGAGCACTGCCAAGGCCGTGGCCATGTCCGTGGCCGCCAGCCTTTACACGAACCGATAAGACAGGTCGTAAGACCTTTCGCTTTCGCCGCATCTTGCAAAAGGTGCGGCTATTTTTGCCCTAACCTACAACATTTAGCTTATGGATGCCTTTTCCGATTCGCTTTATGCCGAAATGGAAGGGCGGTTGACCGTTATCCGCACCGCGTATACCGAACCCCTTCCGTTTGCCGAACAAGCCATCAAGGCCATCATTCCCTTTATTGAACGGCTCAAGGTTTTTTTCATCAACCACGCTTTTCGCGACGAATACGAGGAAATCCGTTTTTTTAAAGTCACCAAACCCAGATTCCTGAGTGTTCTGATCTATTACAACGAAGTCTATACCATCGAAAGCAACAAGCCCGTTGGAGGCGACCGTGCAATGAGGAAATTCCTGATGCGCGAGCTCGCCAAGCTCAGGCGTTTCTGTCGCGAAAATCGCGAGTTCTGCAAGTATTACCGCACCGGTAACGACTGCTTCGATTCGATCTACTTCCTGAGGCGCGCGCCGGATGTGCGGTTGTCCCTTGACAGCGCGTATTTCTTGTTCGACCCCGCGTTCTCCACGATGCAAGACCATAAGGTGGCCCGGCTGCTGGCCAACGACGCCCTGGAGGTATACCTGAAGGAGTCAATGGAAAAATTAGGGCAAAAGCAGCGCTCCGAAAGCCTGAAGCCAGACCGCGTGTTGAAATGGACAGCCTCCAAGGCGGCACTCGTGGAGCTTATCTATGCGCTGCATACCGAAGGCGCGTTCAACAACGGCGCGTCCGACCTGAAAGACGTGGCCAGCTTCCTCGAAGCGGTATTCGGCACGGAACTGGGCCAGTACCACCGGGTCTTCCTCGAAATCAGGAACAGGAAGAACGAAAGGACGAAGTTCCTCGATGCCTTGCGCGACAAGTTGGTCAGGAGGATGGAGCAGGCCGATGAAAGGTGACGTGGGCTCGATACTTTTAGGATTGTCGGCCGGTTGCCATGCACTTCCTTGGAAAAATCCGTCACAACTTCGGTTTCCCTTCTGAAAAACATTCCGTCCGACGTGCAAACTTTGGCTCAGGATCCATGGGCACGCCCGGTCGGACAAGCCGAAACAGCGACCTGAAACCATCTGGAAGTAGGCGTATATCTAAAACTTTTGGACATGAAAAAAGTGATTATTGCAACAGTAGCCCTCGCAGGTCTTTTCGGGAATTGTCCCGAAGCCTGCAGCCAGCAGGCCGGACTCCCGAAAAATATCGATAAGGATTGCGGTGATACCGGCGGCACGCTTCCCGTTTCGGGTGGCAAAAAGGTCGACTATGCCCCATGCGGCGACCTTTGGTACCTCGATAACGACGGATCGATGCATTGATTCTTTTCCAGCCCGGCCAGTGCCGGGTTTTTTGTTCACTAAAACTTTGCGTTATGGCCAAACAAATCTGCAAGATCTGCATCTACCCGAAAGACGTCCAGCGCATCATGGGCAAATCATATCGCCAGGCCCGCCTGTACCTGTCGAAAATCCGTAAGGACCTGGGTAAACAGCCCAAACAGCTCATCTCCATCCGCGAATTCAGCCAATACACCGGCCTCCCTCTCGAAGACATCATCGCCACACTCCTCTGAACCTGGGGCATCCCTCTTTCCGTAAACTTTCCGTGAACGACTATTTTCCAAAGCGCAGCGGCGGAAAATAACAATAAACCCTTCCGCTATCCTGCGCCATGATCGCACAGGCGGGCACCAGACTTTCTGAAAATCCGAAGAAATGAAATACTGTCTGAGCGCAGCGAGTTTATTTCATTTCCGGATTGAGGAAATGTCAGGTCGCCTGTGCGGTCGCGCTAACGCATTTTTGCTTCTTTTGCTGCGAGGCAAAAGAAGGCCCCGCCAGCAGGCGACACAAAAAAAGCCCGGCGCAAGCCGGGCCCTCATCACTCCCTCTTCTTCAAAAACCATTTCAAAGCCAGAGTCAATAAAAAACTGACCGTCGTCCCCACGACCGCCAACACCACCGTCCGTACCAAATCCTCACAAAGAACATTCGGCACAAGACTAAGCAAGGAACCGCTAACGGTTCCCAGCCTCAACGTGAATACCGGTTGCATAAAAAAGCAGCATTACGGCATTCCGCTGACGGCGACAAGCGCCAAAGGGTTGAACGCTCCGTTCTTGAGCGGGTACATCTGACCGTTCACCTGCTGGAAGAACTCCATGCCCACGGCCAGGAAAAGCGGCTTCGTGCTCGCGGCCGTGACCGCGTTGCTCTGGCTTATCGCTACGGTAAGCGTCGCGTCCCAAGGCAGTATCGCCGTTTCCGATGTGGTCACGACAAAGGTCTCCGCCTCGAAATCGACCTCGGCACCTGCCGAAGTGATTTTATAATGCGTCGCACCTGCAGGCGCCGCGACCATGTTGAGCGGCACGAAAGGAGGGATGTCGAGCGTTATCACGCCCGTCACACGGTTTATCGCACCCGTAAAAGGAGCGTAAAGACACGTGCCCAACTTACCTTTGATGTTGAACTCGAAACCCGCCAAAAGCTCGGCTTCCCCGTCGATTACGTTGCGTAGCCCCCTTTCGTTGGTCGCATCCGCCTGGATCACCCTCATGAAGCTTTGGGTGAGCCGCGATACCATCCGGCTGTCGGCCGCATTGATCAGCATTGCCTGCAGCGAGGTGCGCAGCAGCTTGCCGGCCTTTCCGGCACGTCCGAATTCAGACATGTTTTCCCTCGTCCTCTGGAACGCGGGGTCGTTCTTGATACGGTCGCCGTCAAGGCTCCCTTTCTCGCGGGCGATATAGCCGTCCTGCGATTTGTAGAAGGTCACGTCACTGAGCGTGCCTTTCAGTTTGATCAGGCCTTTCTGTTTTGCCATGATTGAAAAATTTAAAAATGAAACAAAAAATGAAACCCGTCCGTTGCAACGTTCCCCCGGGTAGGGAAGGCAAGTTTCGAAAGCTCTTGCCGGAAAGTCAAACAGCCGTGTCGCAAATGGCCCATAATGTCCCAAAACATCCCATTTTTGCAAAAGTGTTTGTAAGTAAAAACTTTCGCTTTTCCAAAAGCGCGGCGTAGATTTCAGGTTCACGACGACAAGCGTGGCCAGAGTGTAGTCAAAGCGTAGTCAAAGGGTAGTCAAAGGGTAGTCAAAGGGTAGTGGGACACGGGTCCGAAAAATCGACGTTTTTATTTGTAGATCAACTCTGCAAAGTCTGCATCTACCCGAAAGATGTCCAGCGCATATTAGGCAAATCCTACCGCCAGGCGCGTCTCTACCTCGCAAAAATCAAAACCGACCTCGGCAAACAACCCCATCACTTCATCTCCATCCGCGAATTCAGCCAATACACCGGCCTCCCCCTCGAAGACATCATAGCCACCCTCCACTAAGTCTCAAAACAAGACTTACAAAAACACAAAACGCCCACTCTCTCCGCAAACTTCCCGCAAACACACATTTTGCGCAGCGCGCAAGCAAAATGTCAATAAACTCTTCCACTTCCCAGCGCCATGAGCGCGAAGGCGGGCACCTGACGCCATGAAGATTCGGAAAAAAACGAAAAGCTGTTTGAGCCGCAGGCGAGTTCTTTTCGTTTCCGAATCAAATGGCAGTCAGGTCGCCTTCGCGGTCGCGCTTCGGCATTTTTGCTTCTTTTGTTGCCAGACAAAAGAAGGCCCGCTGCAGGCGACGTTAATGCTCTTTGCGCAAGCAAAGAGCCTATTTTTTATTTTCTAGTACCGCATGAATAATCGCATTTTGAACCAATTTTATCAAATTTTTGAAACATTATAATTCTCGATTCGAGATATTTTCAACAAAAATATCTTTTCACTTAAAAATTATCAACACAAGCTTATTGTGACTGAAAAATCAATAATTTGGCTCTACCAAAACAAACACCCGGACTAATCACCCGAACCCTAGGAATTTGATTATTGTCGGCAGGCCAACCCGTCGGCGTTGTTTCGCATCCAAACGAATACGATAAATAAACAAATTTCCGAACCATGACCTCATTCCGAACCCTACGGAACTGGTTGCCCGTTTGCGGGCTGCTGCTTCCGTTGTCCATGCAGTCCCAGGACATCCAATGGGAAAAATCCTATGGCGGCAGGCATGCCGACTACCTTTTCGACGCCGTGCCCACGGCCGACTACGGCTTTATCCTGGCCGGAAGCTCCCTTTCGGGCAAGACGGGCAATAAGGCTTCGTCCAACAAAGGCAACCTCGACTATTGGGTCTGGAAGATGGACGAGCATGGAGAGCTGGTCTGGCAGAAAAGCTTCGGCGGTTCGGGTATAGACATGCTGCATGCCGTGAGGCTCACCAACGACGGCGGCTTCTTTCTCGCCGGCACTTCCGATTCCCCAAAAAGCGACGACAAAAAAGAAGATACCCACGGCGGACGCGATTTCTGGGTCATCAAGCTCGACGCCGGAGGAGGCGAACGCTGGCAAAAAACGCTCGGAGGTTTGGCGGACGAAGAACTGGTCGGTGTGGCCGTTTCCAAAGACGGAGGCTGCCTGCTCGCGGGATCGACATATTCCGACGCTTCTGGCGACGTCACCCAAAAAAGCAAAGGCGGCCTCGATTTCTGGCTCGTCAAACTCGACTACGAAGGCACTATCAAATGGCAGAAAACCGTGGGCGGCGCGCTGTCGGACGAACTGCGTTCGGTCATCGCCACGGCCGACGGCGGCTACCTCGTAGGCGGCACATCCAATTCGCCCGAAGGTTACGATAAAACATCAAAATGCAACGGCGCCAACGACTTTTGGGTACTCAAGCTCGACAAAGACGGCAACATCGAATGGCAACGTACCATGGGTGCCGAAAAAGACGACCAACTCCAGTCTTTGATCCAAACCAACGACGGCGGCTACGTCGCCTCGGGCAATTCCAATTCCGGGGCAGGCTTCAACAAGACATCGGCCTCTCGCGGAGGCAGCGATTTTTGGGTAGTGCGCCTCGACCAATCGGGTAATCCGCTATGGCAGGAAACCTACAACTTCGGCAAATACGACGTGCTCACCTCGTTGGTCGAAAACACAGACGGCACTTTGCTGATTGCCGGTACGGCCAAATCCGAATCCGTCGTAAACAAAGACAAAGAAGGTACGAACGACTACATCGCGCTTAAAACCGATGCCGAGGGTAAAGAACTTTGGAGCCGCACCATCGGCAGCGAAGGAGAAGACGTGTTGCGCAAGCTCATCGAAACCCGCGACGGAGGTTACCTGCTGGCGGGAACCTCGAATCCCGAAGCCGTCAAACCCGGCAAGCGCAAGAAAAACAAAAACGGCCTCAACGGGATAAGTAGCGGTGGCCGCCTGGCCGCTGCCGAAAACGCCCAGCGCGAAATGGACAAAACGGTTGCACAGGGACGCGATACCGCCAACGACTTCTACAAAGAACAAACCGCCTCCGCATCCAAAGCCGTGAACGACGCACTCGGACAAAAGGAGGGAAGCCCGCTCAAAATGGGAGTAGGCGAGCCCGGCAACCTGCTGCAATCGGGCAACGGCTCGGGCGGCAAAAAAGGAAGCCACCGAGATACGAATCCGACCAACGCCAAAAAACTTCCCGCATCACGCCAAAAATCGAACAACCCCGGCCGCAGCGATTTCTGGGTGGTGAAGCTCAAAGACAAGGACAAAAAGGAAAAAGCCAAACAAAACGTCGAGGCCTTCCCGAATCCGGCACACGGCTACACCAACGTAGTGGTCGGCTACGAATACGAAAAGGGCACGGCCACCGTATTCGACATCAACGGCAGGCAACTGCAGAGCTTCGCGATAACCGAACGCACCATTCCCGTAAGCCTCGAAGGCCTGCCCGAAGGGATTTACATCATCAACATCAAAACCGATAAATCCAACGATTCGGTAAAAGTTATGAAAGCTTCAAGAACCAACTGATAACCAGACAAACAAACGATATGAAATTGCGATTTTTATTTATACTGTTGGCGACGTACTTGTCTGTTTCGGCACAAGACGAAGTCGGCAAATTGCCCGATTATACACCGCCTTCTCCCGAAGCTTCGGCCATGACCAAATATGCCGACCTCCAGGCGGATGAATTTAATGGAAGAGTAAGCTATTCTTTACCGCTTTACACCTATAAAGCCGGAAAGCTGGAACTGCCCATTTCGGTTTCATATAACGGAGCAGGAGTAAAGGTAGATGACATCCCGACCTGGGTGGGAATCAACTGGACTTTAAGTGCCGGAGGCGTCATTACGCGTTCCGTTCGCGACAAGACCGATGAAAAAGCGACTATTCGTTCCATTTGGGCACACGATTCCATTCCGTCATATTACGACCACGCCGCCGACGGCACCGTCAAAGCCGATCAGCTTCAAGACATAGTATACGGCTCACAATACGACTCAGAAGTAGACTTGTTCCAATTTTCATTTGCAGGATACTCTGGCAGTTTTTTCTTCGACCAGAACTGGAACGCACAACAATTGAAAAAAGAAAACGAGCTTAAAATCGAGGTAGATGGAGATTTTGCCTCCAACCATAAAATCACGATTACCACTCCCGATGGGATTACCTATTTTTTCGGCGGGTCAAATGCTATAGAATCCACACGCAGGCTTTACGATTCCGGGCCAAGTTTGTCGGTCGGGCCGAATGAAGGCGTGACGGCCTTCTATCTTACGGAAATCATGCATCCGGTCTACGGTAGGATTTTCTTCGAATACGAGACCATTCCCGGCGAAATCAATATAGATACCCAACGTCTGAAAAAAATGCGGCAATTGTATTACACGGATGGTATGGGCGAAAATGTACTTTGCGCGGGTGCGGACGGCCCTTCTCCTGCCTGTACCAATCTGCCCGATGTATCCACTCGTTTTTTTACCACAAGCGTCGTCACCAAGATCAATGGGGCGAAATTCCTGAAACGCATATACAACTCCTCAACCCCCGAGGTTATACATTTTGACTCAGAAAGTGTATCCAGCCCGAATTTCAAGCGCAGGCTCAACTCGATTTCCGTCGAAAAAGATTCTCTTTCGACGGATCTCTATAAGACGGTCCATTTCGATTATTCCGGCCAATCGGATGCTAGGTTTTTCCTTGCTAAAGTTACATTCGACAAGGATGCCGCAGATGCTCCCAACACCTCCGATGGAAGGCGGAATCAAGTATTCAAATTCGATTATGCAGGTAGCCTTCCGGTACGCTTTTCGTTCTCACAGGACTATCTTGGGTATTACAACGGGAAGAATAATGCTACGTCGATTCCTAAAAGTAATTTTTTCGACCCTACGGACTCCTATAACCTGGCCGATCGCAAACCCGATTTTTCTTATGCGCAAAGCGGGTCACTGACCGATATTTATTATCCCACAGGCGGTAGGACTCATTTCGATTATTGTGCTAAAAAGGGTAAGGACAAGATTTATACCTCGCAACATCTGCATGCCTATAGGAATATTGCAATCTATACGAATCCCGACCAATTGACCGATGCTGTTCCGCCGATTCCCGAAATCGGGCAAACCCCCGAAATCATTTCCGTAAACGAGGAACAGGATGTGGAAATACACGTACAAATGACGATAAATGGTTTTATGCCCATTTTCCAGCGGGATTTCGCGACCCTTAGGGTAATAACCCAAAGCGGAACGACCACCACATCTGTCGACATTCCGATTGAATTTTACGCATACGAGAATTCCAATCAAGTCACCACAGCATATTCTACGACGGTTAACCGTATTTTCATACGTCAATTATCACCGGGCAAAACGTATCGATTCGAGTTGATTGTCCATGACGATACTTTGACCAATAATCCGCATCCGTTAGAAGCGAAGGCCTCGTTCAAATATTGGTCAGATTTCGAAATTGTCGACGATTGTGGCGTTTACCTTATGAGGCAGACCGATTACGCAGCAGACGGGCAACCTGAGAACATCAAACGCTATTACTATGCACCGATCGACAATTTGACACCTTCCGTAGAAAGTCTGCCATGGGTTGGGGAAGGGTTGTATGTGAAGACCGATCTCGAACTCTATAATTACATCTGTGCGCCGACAGAATGTTATTCCGCCACACCGTTAATGGAGTATTTTGGAGTCTACCGCTACCTGAATTCAGATGTGGTCAATACTGCGACAACTCCAAACATAGCTACCTTTCCCGTAGTCAGCATCAGTTACGGAGGCGATGATTTCGAAAACGGAGGAATCGAAAGGACGTTCGGTTATACGCCCGATTACGGCGAGGTACTTATAGACGTTACCGCCGCCAATAATGTCTATACGTATTATCGCCTCATCATGGAATCGAGTATGCCGATCAACATAAGTAACCCGAATCCGACCAATGGTAGGTTGCTAAAGGAAAAAACTTACCGTAAAATGCCTGCAGGGCTTCAAAAGGTTGCCGAAACGACCAACACCTACACCAATTCTACGAATGCACGTGTATTGAACGTCGTTTCCAAAAAAATGTTTGAAGTCATCACCATAGCGCCCAATACGACGATAGGCAATACCATTTCCAATTATTCGGTAGGCTATTACCTCCAGGAAGCACTGACTTCCCAAATGACATCGAGGCAAAACAGCACCTACATCGATCCCGTCCCGCTCACCGCTACCGATGAATCCTCTTACCGTAAAATTACCGTGACAGAAGATTACGAATACGCAAGCTTTACGGGCCAACCTACCAAAATCACGAAAAATACCAGCGATAACGGCGTGACCGTCGAAACCCGTAATTATTACGTAGATACCGGCTTGGATTCAGTATTGATTAACCCTGTGATACCAAATGACGCATACTACGGTCAGATGAAGGAAAAGAACATCGTGTCCGCACCCATCGAAACACGCGTTTACAAAAATTCAAACCTTCTTTCGCGACAGCGCACACTCTATGACCAGATTATAACCAATCAAGGACAGGCTTATGTACCGAAACTCATCCAAACGGCCAAAGCCGGTGAAGCCCTTGAGGACCGTGTCGAGATTACGGTATATGACACCAAGGGAAATCCGCTGCAGGTACAGCAGCCGAGCGGAGCGATCGTACGATACCAGTACAATGCCCGCAATCAAGTCACGCTCAAGATCGAGAATTTCCCGATCGGGGGATGGGCACCGTCAAACAGTTATGCCGCCGATACCCAAGGTACTGAAACCACAGGATGCGAGGCCCAGCAAGCCTATCCGAACGCCATGGTAACGCGTTACTATTACAAAAGCAACGGGGAGCTTTGGCGCATTACCGATCCCAAGTGCCAAAACACCACGTTCAAGTACAATTCCCTGCACCAGCTGATCGAAGTCCGCGACCACAAGGAAAAAATCACCAAAACCTTCGACCAAAACTTCGACCGATACTAAGCAAGCGCCATGAAAAGACTCCTCCCATTACTTTTTGTACTGCCGTTTGCCCTGACGGCCCAGACCAAGACCGAGAACTACACGGTGGTGCGCCAATACAAGGACGCCACCACCACGGCACTGCCCGACACCTCGCCCGACCTGATCACCGACGTCACCTACTACGACGGGTTGGGCAGGCCCAAACAGCAACTGGCCAACAAACAGTCGGCCCAGGGCGAGAATATCGTCACCCATATCGAATACGACGCCTTCGGCAGGCAGAAGAAGGAATACCTGCCGTACCCGAACGCGGTACAGGACCTCGAAGTCGACCCATCGGCACTTTCGGGCACACAAGGCTTCTACACGACCTACAACGGCGGGACGGCCTACCCGTACAGCGAGAAATTCTTCGAGGCCTCGCCTTTGAACCGCGTGCTCAAGCAAAGCGCCCCGGGCGATGCGTGGGCGGGCGACCCGAACTCGGACGACGACCATACCATCCGTTTCGAGTACGAGGCCAACAAGGAAGAGGACTAC
>NZ_JACBJI010000005.1:842-313005 GCF_013401995.1 Flavobacterium agri | reverse complement strand
ATGCTAGGAAGCACGATACCGCACTGTGAAGGCGTAACGGCTGCAGCCCCACCCGGATCGAGAACGGCCGGTGTAGACACCAGACATGCATTTCCGTAGTAGTTGAGCCAGATGCCGTTGCGGCGAAGCATCACACTGATGGAATACGTCGTGGCGTAATCGTAGCTGGCCAGCATGGTCATGCTGAAGTTCGGAACCGTACGGTCGATGGTCTGTACAGCGTTCGTAGTGGTGTTGACCACGCGGAAACGGTATCCGTCGACTGGAGCTCCGAAGCTCACGGCCCCGATCAATGAACTGATGGACGTCAAGGTAGTACCGCATTGAGACGCGAGTACTTGCGAGAACAATTGGCTGCCCTCATCGATCGTGCCGTCGCAGTCATCATCGATTCCGTTGAAAGCAACCTCGGCATGGCCTGGGTTAATTGCCGCTACAGTGTCATTACAGTCACCACCTTGGGCAGCATAACCTGCAGGCTGCGAACACGAAACGATAGTCGGCAATGCAGAATTACCATAACCATCAGAATCGTTGTCTACATACCAAGTGACAGCAGTATTCACATTGATCATAACGTTTGAGCTACTAGTACAGCCTAGCCCAGTCGTAGCAGTAGCCGTGTACTGGGTAGAAACAGTAGGCTTGGCGTAAACGCTTGCAGTAGCCGTTCCGGTGTATGGAACAGTTCCGGCCGCATCTGTAAACAAGCCTGCAGACGGCGTCCAAACAATTGGTTCGGTTCCGCTTGTCGTAGCAACTTTTACGTTGTCAAGAATCCAATAATAACCCCATGTAGAAACATAGTTGAATCGGATTTTGACATTGGCTTCGTTCAAATAAGAATTCAAACTGATTGACGCATTTACTGTCGTTTGGGCGTCGTTAGTCGTTGCTCCTACATCTGTGCCTTTGATATCGGCCAACTGGGTCCAGTTCGAACCTCCGTTAGTAGAAATCTCGACTTTAACAGTAGTGTCGCCAGAAGCCCAATATCTGTAAGCGTGCTCGAAAGTAAGTCTTGCGTTTGGCATACCGACAGTACTGAAAGTAGGCGAAGTCAACACCGTATTGGTTGTCGATCCGCTTCCGCCAGCATCCGCGTTCGCCAAAGCAAACTTGCCTCCATTAGGCGTACTGAAGTTCGTAAACTTCGCTGAACCTGATTGGTCGGTGTAAGGTGCCGCAACATATGCCCAGTTTGATACGGCAGGCGAGCTAGAGCCATTCGTGATGGTCCAGTTAGGCGCATTTGTATCAAAGTTCTCTGACATAGCGGTCATCGCAACCCCAAGCGTAGCTGTCAATTGGGTAGGTGCATCCAAAGAACACACAGTCAAGCTGGCAGGAGTGATGATTGGCGTTTGAGGAACCGGATTCACGTTAACCGTATACGTAGCCGTGTTGGCGCACAAACTTCCTGTTGTCTGGGAAGCTGTCAACGTATAAGTTGTAGTTACCGATGGGTTAAAGACAAAGCCTGAAGTGGCATTACCCGAAACTCCTCCAGCTGGCGACCAAACATACGAATCGAAACTCGCAACGTTAGACGTCACTGCAACAGGAGCCGATGGCGTACCAGCGCAGATTGTCGTAGACGTACCGCTCAACGTAAGCGCAGGCGGCGTGTTTACCGTAGCCTTTACCAAAGTTCTAGCACTTTCGCAACGAGTAGTTATCGAAAGGTTATAGAAGAAGTAGTAGCTGGCCGAAGAGCCTAGGAAGTATCCGCCAGTCACCGAACAACTAGGTGTGTTGAAAGGATAGGCATTAGGCGAACCATCACGTACAATTCCGGTAAGTCCTGTATACGATTTAATCATCAAACGATATCCTGTTCCTACAGGAACCGCGAAACCGATAGGGATCGTGATAGGCGTAGTAGTTCCAAGACCGGTTACAGGAATAGATGAAGTAGCCATCAACTCTGTACCTGTAGAACTATAAAGGCCAACAGTAATGCTACCTGTACCCACGGCATAAATCTGAGCCGAGTTCAACGTAAATGCCGAAGTGGCGTTGAATACGATACCAGTTAGCGTATCGATGTAAGTAGACGTGCCTGTAGGGACAAGTTTTCCGCCTGCCTCGGTTGATTCTCCGCTGCTAGCCGATACGAAATAATCGGTAGTAGTAGAAATGCTTGGAGTCGTGAAGCTAGGTCCTGTAGCGATTGCCGACCCTCCAGTAGCCGCAGCATACCAGTTCAATTGAGCACCAGCCGAAGCAGTAGCACCCAACGTCACCGTACCAACTCCACAACGTGCAGCCGGCGCAGTATTAGTTACCGTAGGGTTATTGACCGTAATGGTTACGGTGTTCGAATCTGAGAACAAACCAGAATCGGCACAGGTCACACGAAGGAAATAAGATGCGTTCGCAGTAAGCGTCGGCGTAGTATATGTAGCGCTGTTAACAGTTCCGGCAATAGCACCTGTAACGGTGTTATACCATTGGGTGCTTAGCCCAATCGCTCCCGAAGGAATATTGGTTGCTGTCAACACTACAGAACCAGAGATACAAAGCGAAGATTGCGAAGCCGAAGCAGTAGCCGCCGCAGGAGTTCCTGAGCAGTTTGGAGCCACAACGATATTTACGAAATAATCTTCCGCTTCACCGTCGGCATCGCTGGACGCACCGCAAGCTTGTGTAAGAAGAACCGGAACGTCTTCTCCACCACGTACGCGCATCCTTGTTTTTCCAGGAATTGCAGACAATGGAACAGGAAGAGAAACGATGCTCGTTCCGTTTGCGGTAGTAGATCCGCCAGAAGTTGCCGTAGAAGCGACACCTTCAGAAGATTCGAACACTCCGTTTTGGTTGAAGTCGATCCAAACCGCACAATAGTTGGTCGTATCGTTTCCAAACTTGACAGAAATGTTTGCAGTCGTCAACTGTTGGATATCCGGAACAGTCGCACTGTCGTATACCGTATAATACGGAGATGCAGACGAACCTGTACTGTTGTTGAGCGTACCCAATGTAACGTTCGCGATCTGGTCAACTGTGCCAGGTCCTGCTGTATACGTAGGGAAACAATAGTTTGTCGTAGTCAACAAAGCCGAGTTCGAATTTACCGAACAGCTTGCCGAAGTCACGACAGCTCTATAGTAACGGTTTGCAGCCGCAGCAGCTCCACCCAATACATTCACGGTAAGCGTAGCGGTAGTACCGTTAGCGTAGGTGATGTTTGCCGGGGTGTTGTTCACGACATTCGACCAAGGTCCGGAAGCCGATGTACCATATTGCCACTGGTAAGAAGGCGATGGTTCGGATGTAGACACGGTGAACGTCGTAGAATTTCCTGCAAACACAGTAGCCGGAGACGGTTGTGTGCCGATTACAGGAGTGTAAATCTGCATTTGGGCACCATTCGAAGGTACAGCGGCGCAAGGAGCTGCTCCATTAACGACTGCGCGATAGAAATAAGTACCGGCCGCAGGTGTAGCTGCAGTAGTGTTAACAGTAAGCGAAGCCGTAGTAGCACCAGAATACGTCGCTCCAACCGGAACGCCGGCAGTAACGTTGTTGAACGTTGCGTTATCTGTAGAATACTGCCACTGATAACCCGAAACGGCTCCAGATGCAGCCACTGTAAACACAGCACTGCCGCCAGAATAGCAAGAACTTGCAGATGCAGGATCGGTCGTGATGGCAACACCTTCGTTAACGGTCAAGGTAGCCGGGTTAGAAGTTGCACCATTAGCAGGTCCTGTAACCACCGCTTGGAAATTCCAACCTGTGTTGGCAAGAGTCAATCCAGAAACGGTCAATACATCTGTAGTCGCACCTGAATAAGTTACGCTACCAAATGTGCCGTCTGTGATCGGCTCGAATCCAAGACCTTGATCAACTTGCCAAGCGTAAGAATCTACAGTTCCAGAAGCAACCACAGTAAACTGGGCCTCTCCTGTTCCCGAAGAACAAATAGTAATGCTTGCAGGATCGGTTGCGATTCCCGTATCACCAACGTTCAAGACGGCCAAGCCAGACTCGAACGGAGGACAAGGATCTTCAGCCGTGATCACCACCATATACAAATTGCCGTTCAATGATTCCGGCGTATCGGTAATGGTCAATGTATTTGTAGTCGCGCCAGAGTAGAAATCTTCATCTACAACAGGCTCGAAAGTGTCGCCACCGTCTACCGATACCATCCATTGGTAAGAAACTACAGCACCAGTCGCATTGACCGAGAATGTAGCTGTACTTCCCGTAACAACTGTTTGCGCTACAGGGTTCGAAGAAACAATCGGATCATTTACTACGATTGTAGCGGTTACGCTTGTAGTACAACCCAAATCTGTTACCGAATAACTGATATCGACAGTACCTCCTGCAACAGCAGTCACGACTCCCGAAGCGTCAACAGTCGCGATAGCAGAATTGGAAGATGCCCATACTCCACCTGGAGTGGCGTTGTCCAAATCGGTAGTATCACCTGAACACAAAGCAGAAGGTGCGCCAGTTATACCTGAAACTACAGGCATAGGTGTAACAGTATAGTTCGATCCGCTAGTTGCGTTTCCAAGTGGAGCCGTTACCGAAATCGCACCTGCTGTAACACCTGCTGGAGTTACCGCGGTGATTGTCGTCCCGTTAACAACCGTGAAAGATGTGGCAGGAACTCCGTTAAAGCTTACGGCGGTAGCACCTGTAAACGATGTACCGCTAACTGTAACCGTCGTTCCTCCACCCTGACATATTGCAGAAGGAGTAAATCCAGAAACCGAAGTCGGAGATAATTGGAGACGGAAATCGTCAAATCCGAGGTAGAATGGTGAAAAAGAACTGGTGTAAGCTTTCACGCCGAAGTAATATACTCCTGCCGAAGGTGCTGTGAATGTTCTCGTAACCAAAGTATAGGTTGATCCGGATGTTGTCGTTGAACCCGCAATGAAAGGCGCACCAAGTGTAGATGCACCAGTGTTGCTTTGCGTGGCATTAGCCAAAACTTCAGCGTTCCATCCGGAAGTGTTGTCACCTACAAAATAGAAGCTGAAATCGCAAGATTGTCCGGCAGCCAACTGAAAACCTGGTGTCCAAAGATAATCCGGAGTAGATCCGTAATAAATGGTCATGTATTGAGCTCCCGATCTAGGATCGTTGTAAGTGTTGCTCGCAGCATTCGAACTGGTCCATGTACTTGAGCCGGTTTGCTGTACCCAACAAATAGGTAGAATGTTCGAACCGATAGTAGCCATAGAATCGAAATTCTCTGTCCAAGGCAAGGTTGCAATAGGTTCGCAAAGTGTTGCTCCTGTAGCAGTAGACGAGTAACCGCTACTGCAATACGGTGCTACTAACGCACGCACGCGTACATAATATGTACTTGAATGCGCAAGGCCTGTCACGTTGACTGAAAGTGCCGTTCCGTTATCGAAGTTCTGATAACCCGGAACGAACGTAGTGAACGTACTGTTTGTAGCCACATCCACCAAATACGTCGCACCAGAAGTAGAGGATGCCGTCCAGGTTGCAGTAAATCCGGTAGTAGACGGATTGCTGATTACTGGAGTTCCCGGCACTCCTATTGCAGAAGCACAAGTAGTGACAGTAGCCGCAAGCGGGTTGGTCACATTGTAGACAGGGCCTGAACAGCCAGTATTGTTGAAGCTATAAATACGCAAATCATAAGCCGTACTTGCAGTCAAACCTGTAGCAGGGAACGTAGCGTTCGATCCGAAATACACAACCGTACCGGCTCCAAGAGCGTTTCCGGCGGCGTAAAGCGTAAAGTCAACAGGATCTGTAATAGCAGATGCTGAAGGATAACGCACGACAAGATAACCTGTCGGGTTACTCGCTGCCGCAGTAAAACTTCCGGTGAAAGAAGTATTCGTGATCGCAGAAGCGACGAATGCCGTTGGCTGGTTGGCAGGCATAACGCACGGAAGAATATTTCCGAATGCGAAATATCCTGTGTAATTCGCAGCCAAAATAGGAGTTGCAGTCGTCAAATTACCTGCAGCGAAAGTAGTGCTCGGCAAAATGGTCGAATACTCACCTGCAGCAGAAGACGCCTGAAGGATCTTATGGCTAGAAGCTATAGCCGCATCGTTAAGACGAACATACATATTGGTAAGGTTCGCAGCTCCCGAAGTAACGACAGCTTCGTAACGGTTCGTCGAAAGAGACGTCACGCCTGTTCCTTGTGTACCCGAGTTAGACGTGAAAGCTTCGGCTTTTACGATAACCGAACCACCGGATGTAGTGTTAGGATCTGCAAATACAGGTGTATAAGCGCCTCCTTTTCCGATAGGGAAATGCGATGCACCGGCAACTGTATAAGAACCCGTCGTAGTCCTACTCGAGCCGAATGTACGTGCAAACGGACCAACGATCATGCTAGTCGCGCTAGGCGTTCCGCTCAATGATCCCGAAGCGGTAGCCGTTCCCAATTGAAGCACGCTGGTAGAGCTCGTGTTGACCAAACCGGAAGTCATCGTAAGCGTACCGCTGATTGAAAGCGGAACGTTCAATGTGACACCTGTCGCATTGGTATTGTTTATCGTTACCGAATTGAAGTTCGCTGTCGGTGAAGCAGTAAGGTTACGGAAAGTACCTGAACCTGAAACGGTCTGTGCAACAGTTGAAGGTGTTACCGAAAGCGACGTAATACTCGAGGACACTGCGTTGCCCAAAGTAACGCCTCCGGCCGAAGTGAACGTACCGTTATTCACGAGGTTTCCTGCAAGATAAGTGGCACCACTAGACGCACTTGTACCATTATTCCTGAATTCACCGCCCGCATTGATGGTCATATCACCAGCCACGACAAAATTATAGAACGTACCACTGAGGTAAACGAAACGGTTCGCGCCGCTGTTTGCACTCTCAACGATTACGTTACGGAATTTGAAAATCCCCGTTCCGGCCCATGAATAGAATTGGAAGCCGATGGCCGAACCAGCATCCGCAGAAACGCCGTCACCAAATCTGAACGTATGTGTTCCTGTGGCTTCAGTAGCCCCTACGGTCGGAATATTGGCAGAGAACGTAGTGGTCTCGGCCGTATGTGGATCGACAATTGTGAAAGTACCCGCAGTAAGAACAATATCCGCATTGGCCGCAACGGCGAAATTCACAATATTTGTTCCCGAAGCAACGCTTCCCGTGGTACTGCCTCCATTGTTTCCATCCACTGCGATCGTACCGCCGCTTTGGTTGAATTTACCCGTAAGGTTGAAGTTTCCGTTTACTTTTAACGAACCTCCCGTCACGGTAAGTGTACCAGCAATTGCCAACGTGTTGTTGTTAAGCGTACATCCGACAGTAAGGTCTCCGGAAGCCACCGTAAGTGTTCCGCCAGAGTTAATGGTTACGTTTTTAGCAACATTAGCAGCAGAGTTTACCGTTACATTGTGTCCGGACGCAATGGTCACCGCATCGGCACAAGTCGGCACGGAACCCGCGCTCCAGGTAGAAGGCGAATTCCAGTCTCCAGAAGCGATCGAGTTGTAAACGAGATTCATATCTGCAGCTGCAGAACCGACATAATGTGTCTGACCCAATTGTGCAACAGACAATCCTGTACGCGCAACAAGATAGTTCGATCCCGAAGTCGTACCAGCTACATGTGTACCCACCGCACCGGCAGCCTGAATCACCCTTAGGTTAGCAGGCGTAGCAGAAGCGATCATACCGCCTGAAGTCAAGCGGAGGTTAATTGTTCCAGATGCTGCAATACCGTTTCCGGTAGCGAAAGTCCAAGATCCGTTCGTACGTGTATCTACGGTGTAAGCCCCGTCTGTAAATGATGGAGATACAGCCGAAATTCCGTTTGCCCCGTTATGGCTTACCGTAATAGTACCAGCTGTACTCAAAGCGCCAGCCGCACTAAAGTAAACAGAGGCATTACGCGCCGAAATACCAGATGCCAATGGGAAATGTCCGATTGCCGTACTGGCACTTGTAGGAAGGCCCGAAGTACCGAACCAACGTGTCATCGAACCTGTAGTGACGCGAATGCTACCAGCCGTATACGATAGTGTTCCAAGCGCAGAAGAGCTTGTTCCCAAAGTAAGGCTGTTCGTGCTAAGGTTAATATCACCGCTTGTCATGGTCAACGTTCCACCGATAGTCCTAGAGAAAGGCATATCCAAAACATTTCCTGAACCAACTGCGACAGTTACGTTTAGCGGTCCTGAAGCCGATGGGAATTCAGAAGCCCTTGAAGCGTACGATCCCGCTGCGTCATAAGTCAACGTTGTTCCTGCGGCATTGTATTGGAACCCTGTCAAAGTACCTCCGAACGTTACCGGGTTTGCGGCTGCAGTCGAGATTCTAAGAGCCCCGATGGTGCCGCTTCCGATGTTGAACGTAGTTCCCCAGTTTCCGTTGAGGTTGATTCCGTTCGCGTTAGAAATCCTGTACGTGATCGGTCCGGTTGGTTGAGCCGAAAACGAAACGTTTTGGGCAGAAGTTCCCGAGAAATTCAATGTCGGGTTGTTCGTGCCCGTTCCCGAAGAACCGAATGATCCAGCCGATTGGTTGAATGTTCCGGTCACGTTCATGACCATACTTGTTCCTGAAGAACCATCCGAAAGCTGGAAATTACCTCCGGTTTGGGTGTAATTGTTAATGTTCAGCGTGTATCCACCGGTCGTTGCCCAACGAACAGAACCTGTTCCTGTGCTTGTCACGGTAAATGCGCCACTAACACCTGTAGTGCTTGAAGATCCCATGTTCAACGCAACCGACAACGATGGCGTATTCCAAGTGAAATTGGCAAAGTTTTGCCCAAGACCACCCGCTCCAGAAGTAGCGGTAGTATATCCTAGTATGTTTACGTTAGAAGCCGCACCCCAAGTTGCCGTAGGAATAGTTCCTGCAACCGTACTGTACTTATGCTCATACGTTCCATTAATCGTCAAAGTAGTTCCTGAACTTGTAACGGATGCCGCGGTTGTTCCGCCCAAAGCGAAAGTTCCCGTAGTTCCTACAGTCGTAACGCTATTGCTGAAACTGATACCGTTAGCCGAAGCGCCATTGGCGATCTCAAGCCTTCCGTTGATCGTATTGACCGCACCAGACGAGAAAGCCATTGACAAAGCAGCGGCAGTACCGTTAGACGTCACGCTGCTTCCCGCATCGATCGTAAGACCTGCCATGGTAAGCGTTGAAGCCGCAGCCGATTGGAAATTCACAGCCGTATTACCTGAAACCGTAACCGTTCCGACAGTTTGGGTCGGGATATCGGTGGCCGTTGAGCTTCCTCCGTTAGAGAATTGAAGGATATCGGTCGGATCTGCGATCGTCCTTGCCGGAGTCCAGCTTGCCGATGATGCCCATGAAGCCGAACCCGCAGTAGCGTTCCAAACATAAGTTCCTTGGCCGATAGTCGATGCAGATCCAGTCAAGGCAGGTGATGTACCGCCCGTTTCATTCAACGCGGTAATCTCGTAATAATAGGTCGTATTGGCAGTCAACCCACTCTGTGGAAACGAATAAACAGTGCCCGTACCAGCAGAAGTAGTCGTGGTGACTGCCCCTATTACCGTAAAAGGTCCGCTTGGCGAAGTCGATCTTCCAACTGTAAAATAACCTTCAGATGTCGAAGCATCTACCCAGTTTACGGTCATGTTGGTAGCCGAAACGTTCGATGATGTAAAAGTTGTAGGTGTCGAAGTATTGCCTGACGGAGGTGTAAAGGTATAGACTACCCTACTTCCATTGGCGCTTGACCCGAGATTAGCAATCAACGGAGAACCGGTCGTAGTCCCGCTTCCCGCCGCAATAGTATTGTTCGCAGCTGTTGCAGCCGGAACAAATGTCGCCGGAGAACCGATCAAAACATGTCCTGCCGTGGCAACTGTGTTACCAGCCGAAATAAAGATAGGCTTGGTGACCGAAGAAGACGATGAGTTATAAATTTCCCCATACACATAGTTTATCACACCCGTGGTCTCGCTGAGCCAGGCCTGAAGGTTCCCTGCATTCGTAAGATTGGGATTCCAGTTCGCATAGAACTGTGTCCATTCGATTACGAATTTACGGTTCGGGGCCGATCCGATCGTTTTCACGCGGATACCACCGTTCACCTCATTATCACCTCCGAACGCTGCCAAATAGGCAACTCCGGACGAATAGCTGGCTCCATAGTAAGTACCGCTGATGGCCGAGTCGCTCGATGACGTACTCAGTCGCAAAATACCATTGGAACCCACACTATAATGGGTATACTTAACGCCCATGAACCAAAAGTCGAAGCCGATGGCAAGGACAGATGAGGCATAAGAATCCTGGTTTCCGGTAGTGATAGAAGTCGCTCCGGTTGTCAAGTCTTCCAAACTTCCGGTGTTGGAAGTTGAAAATGCATAATTGCTGATGTTTTGCGCGAAGCCTCCAAAAGGAGCCAAAAGCAACATAAACAACAACATCGCGAGCCATGATTTTCTCATGACCCGGGAATTCAGCCATGGCGGAGGTCCGCCGACTTCATCCACTTTTTTTCCGAGCCGAGAGTTCCTGCCTCGATCCGGAGAATCGTAGTTTACAATCATAAATAAATAAATTGGGTTTAATTAATTACGGTTAACAGGAAAAATTCCTGAGTAGTAGAGACGCGAAATCTCCCGGGACGTGCGGAAGACTTTCACCTTTAAAGTAGAGTACTGTTTGGCGCTAATAGAATTTTAACAAAGGATTAACCATTTACGACTAGAGACAAAAAATCCGGCAAACGACCCAAGCCGCTTGCCGGATAATTATTGATCAATGGATGATTTTCTTATTGACGACAATACCGTCAACAGAAGTTACCTGAACTATCAGTACCTGGTCGGCAGCACCCAAATGAGCGATTTCGGTTTCCGTACTTCCTACATTTTTCTTTTCGAATACCAGCCTTCCGCGGGTGTCGAATATTTTTACATTATCCATCACGGCATTGCCCGAGTTGATATGGATTACGTCATCTTTCTCAAAAACAATCACCGAATTGGTATTGAAAACGGGATCGCCCACCTGAAGCTGTTGTGTAGTGAACCTCAACACGAATCGGTTGTTGACCTCGCCAGTGGCAGTCGCAAAACTATACGCGCCCGACTTAAGATCGTGGATCGTACCCAAAAGCAAATCCTCCAAATAGATATTCTGCGAATCGTCGGCAAACAAACCGTCAACAGAGCTGATCGCGATGCTGTAAGTACCCGCAACATTTGCGCGATATCCCATAGGCACCTGATCGTAAGTATCAAAAGGCAACGGACGTCCTTGAATGGTCAACTTGGTAGTTTCTACCAACGAATAGAAATTGATCGAATTCATCGATTCGATTGCATCGCCATCAAAATCACGATCCATTCCCACAGTCGCATTGGTGACATATCCGACCAAAGTCTGCTTGAAAGCCGTTGAAGCAGCTCCTGTCATATTGAGCCAGATGCGATGTTTTTCGAGAACATTTGGCATTTGGGCATTTTTAGCTGCGGCAGGCCTGTAGAAATTATCGTTGCTGCCCGCAAGCCTCATACTGTTGTTGAATACAACGCTTCCGTTAGCGGTCGCGGTGGCGAAGAACGAGTTACCAGCGGCAATATTTTTGGTCGGGGCGCTGTTGTTTCCGCTACCCAAGTTGGCTGCTGCCGTTCCTCCCAACAGGTTATACGAAGCATAATCGTTGTTGTTATACTGCTGATTCGTGATACCTGTATTATGCGTCCAGAAATAAATAGTTCCGTTGATCAATCCGGCGTTGGTCGGATTGGTAAGGAAGTCATCTGCATCCAAAGCGGACGGATAAGGGTTACCCAACAAATTGAGGTTGGTTGCCGGCGCCGAAAGCGAAACCGGATAAGTGATGACTCCGTTATTGGCTGGTCCCATCGTCATGACTGAAGTAAACACGGTCGGAACGGAAGGCCATCCGTCTGGAGCCCTCATAATATAACCGCGACCCGGCGTCATGATGCTGGTATCTGGAATTGTCTGGAATTGTCCGGTCGCTACGTTGAACTGATGGTACTTATCGAATCGGGTATCAGGAGATACGTCGTCAAGATTCATTCCCGACAAAGGAGCAGACCAATACGTATAATCGTACACTCTCATCGGAGTCGTTTCGCGCTTATAGGTGATTGCGCCTGTGTTGACGGCCGCATCGCTGATTTGCACCAAACTCGCATCACTCTCGAATATAAGCTGCCCTCCGGTAACGTTCACCTGATTTTCGACAATAAGCGAATGGCCTGGCTGAATAGAAACGTTTCCTGAAATTACCGCCACACTACACGCATTTATGTCTCCTGTAGAAGTATAATTTCCGTTAAACACCACTCTCTTTCCTGCGGTTGGCAAACCATTGCTCCAACCCGTCGTCCATGTTGTCGAATCTACGGTTAGCGTCACGGTATTGGTGTAGAAAGTACAAGTTCCGTTGGTGATCTGAACTCTTATATACGTAGTCGCATTAACTGGCCCTAACATGGCTCCGGTCAAAGTAGTTGCGCCTGCAGATCCCGGAATATTGGTAGGTGTGCTAAACGCCGGATTGGTAGACGACTGCCATGTCGCGATAGTGCCGCTCTGTCCGGTCAACACTATATTCGTCACATTTCCTGAACAGACGTTCTGATCGGAACTGATGGTTCCGGCCACGATCGGAGTCACGGTAACGGCTTGTGTCGTAGTGGTTGAACAAACCGGTGACGGCGTACTTGCGCTTGCAGTATATGTAGTGGTCGTATTTGGCCATGCGTATACCGTTGTCGTTCCGCCTCCTGTATAGGCATTCGTATGCAATGCATCTGTAAAGAGTCCGGTGGTCGGTGACCAAGTAATCGCAGAGGTAGCGTTTCCTGAAACCAGGAAGTTATCGATAGCCCAACCCCAGCCCCAAGTGGCTACCCATTTGAATCGGATTCTTAGGTTGGTTTGCCCGAGATAAGCTCCCAAATCGGCGACTACTTGTGCGAAATTTGCATTTGCTCCCTGATTGACATTCGTATAAATCAATCCTGGTAATTGTGTATAAGTTCCACCTCCATTTGTAGAGATTTCGACTGTCGCGGTACTCGGCGTCCATTGTCTGTAAAAATGCCAGAAACTGAGTGATGCGGCCGTAAATCCAGCAAGGCTGAATACAGGTGAAATCAATTCATTATTCGTATTTGAACCAATTCCTTGAGAATCGGAATCAGAGAACATAAATGATGAGGCATCGTTGCTATGGATTATCGTACCGAACCAGCTTGGTCCAAGTGGGGCGAAACCATCAGGACGGATTGTCCAAGCCGAGTTGGCTGGAGTTCCTCCGGTCGCGTTATTAACGGTCGTCCAACCCGGAGCTCCGGAGTTGAAGTTTTCTGAGAGGATCGGCAATCCTGAAACAACACCTCCACTCGCAGTCAATTGTACAGCCGTTCCACCTTGGCACATACCGGCACCGGTTGGTGTTGAAGTGATCGTAATAGGCGTCGGCAAAGCGTTTGCCACATACGTAAACTGAGCCGTGTTGACACTATAATCTCCGCTAGTCTGTGTTGCCGTAAGCGTATATGTCACGGTCGAACCATTGTTAAAAGTGTAACCTGTAGAGGCAGTTCCTGAAACGCCTCCCGCAGGTGACCAGGTGAAGGTATCATAGCTGCCCAATCCTGAAGTAATAGTTACCGTAGATGCAGTAGTTGTTCCCGCACATTGCGTTTGGCTTGTACTGCTCAAAGTCAATGGCGGCGGAGCGACAACTACTTTTATGCTATAATCTTCAAGTTCACCGCTTCCAGCGAATACACACGGTGCCGGGGTCGCATCATTCCAATCGATTAGGACACGCATGCGCTTAACCCCTAATGTTGCTCCGCCTGGAACGTTGACGGTTCCCGTTACTGTTCCTTGCGTGCCTCCTGTATAAGACAAAGTTGTGAAAGGCTGTTCTCCTGCATCGACAAAATCGCCATCATTATTCCAGTCAACAAAAACAGCCACTCCGACTCCACCAGCAATTCCAGCCGACCCAACGCCGTCATCTAGACCAACAGAAAAATCGAAAGAACCTCCTTGAGCTTCAATAATTGTTTGGGAAGTATAATCTACGTTGCCCGGAGAAGTCCAAGCCGAAGAATTGTTTATGTTGGCCACGGCATTCGTAGTCGTGACATTGCTGATATAACCCGGATTGGTTTGTCCCGTAGTCGGGAAACAATAAGGTGGAAGCACCGGAGTAGTGAAATTCGTGACCGCCGACCACATACTATAGTCACCGGCGTTACAATTGCCTCTCACCCAGAAATAATATCCTGTGTTGCCTGTCAACCCCGGAAGGTTGACCACCGTAGTTCCTGCACTGGTAAAGCCAGTCGGAGTGGTATTGTTACCAGGAGGAGTCGGCGATGTCGACAAATAATACGCATAACCTCCTGCAGGTGCCGGCGTCGGAGCGTTCCAAATGATCGTGGCGGCAGTTGCAGAAAGCGATGTCACCGTGACACCCGTCGGCTGTATACAAATCCCTTCAACAAGCTGGATCTCATCAAGGAATATCTTACCCATATTGGCTGCCGAATACGCATGGAAGCCTAAATAATAAGTACCCGAGCTCGGAACGGTGAAGTTTACGTAATTATATTGTGCTCCGTGTTTGATATTCGGATGATCGTCAATCAAAGTGGTCATAAAAGAATTATACGGAGCACTACCGATCTTGACTTCCATTTTATTGGTAAGGAAAGAGAAATTGGTAGATCCGCCATATAAATAAGACAGCTGATAGGTCTTACCTGCCGTCAATGTAACTCCTGTAGTGTACCACCAGGCGTTCGCCGTTTGGGATGCATGTGCATTGTACTCGAGGTGCTCGTCATAGAAACCGTCCACGACCGAAGGCGTAGCAGTCGTATACCAGTTATTGGCCGCTCCAGCATTCTGGATGGAATGGCAAGGCTGGATTGCCGGAGCCGTATAAATATAATCAGGACCCGATTGATCGAAGAAGTTAAAGTACTCTTCCACAGCAGGCGCGCATAATGTCGTAACCGATACCGGCCCTGTCCACGAACTATACGAGCCGCCACAATCTGAGCGGACCCAAACGTAATTCGTCGATCCGCTGGTCATCGTATTGATGGTAGCCGATGCAGACGCAGACGTTCCGCTTGGCGTAGTAGCTCCGTTTGGAGGCGTCGCGCTCGTCGAGAAATAATACTGATAACCGTTTGATGGAGCAGGTGAAGTAGCAGTCCATGTAAATGTACCACCGTTGGAGGTGGCCGATCCTGCAGTCAACGCAAGACCCGATGGTGCCAAACAGTTTACCGGCGTCCATCTAAATAAGCGATTTGAAGTAGCCGCTATTTTTACACCTGTATTTCGAATATTGACTAAATCAGTGGAGACAGCCGGCGACGTCATTACGGCTGGCAATGCAGGCCAAACCCCTGTAGAAGGCCATGATAAATTATTTGAGTCTCCTGATGCCCCTCTCAATCCAATTTGACCATTCACATTTGCGGCAAATGCCGCTGTCTGAGTATCAAATCGAATTTCGATAAGATTGGATGTTTCATATAACCAAATTTGGAATGTTAAAGTGGCGGAATCTGCAGCTGCTCTTTTTACTCCTCTCCATTCTATTTTAAGAATTCTATTTCCTACGCCCCCTGTGTTGTCTAAAATATAAGAAACACTATTTGCTTGAGGGGTGCCCGCAATCGAATTGACGAGCCAATTAAATCCAAACCCTGAGATGGCTCCGGCATATCCTTCTGTACTAGCAATTGGAGAATAGGTGTTATTAGCTGGTAATGTTGTCCCAAACGTAACGAAGCCATTCGTGGAAACATTGGTTGTAGTGTAATCAACACCATTAAACTTGAAAGTGAAACCAATACCAATATTACTTACTGCATCATTCCATGCGTTGCCTTGATGAATTTGCACTTTGGTATTTACATCCAAAGGAGAAAAACTAGGAGTTATTTGGAGTTGCTCAAGAGTATAATTGGACGCAACCTGTCCACTTGAAGAAATTCCCAATACAAGGAATAATAACAATAAAAACGTCCGGAACACTGTAGGGATAGCGTTACCGATTCGGGGTAATGTTTTTATCATAATCGGGGTTTTAGGGGGTTTTGTGGTATTTATTGAAAAATTTGTTTTTTACCGCTTAAAATCGCCATTTCACCGCTATTATATTCAATGAATTAACGATAAAATAATGCTAAAGCGGATAAATTTACACTAAAACTTGAAACAGAAAAGCTCACGAATCATAAAACATGCACTTTATCGATTAACCTACTAATTTTACCGACGAAATACACGAAAATTGACATTTTAACTGTTAAATATTGTTATTATTGAAACTATTCTTACAACAGTTAACAAAATCAAATTTAATCAAAAAGTAACGCGATAGACTTGCAATTTATCAACATTAAATACTGGTTATTAACGCCTTAATGAGAAAAATGCAGCACTTTAAGAAATCCTCGACACAACACTTGCAAAAAACAAAAAACCTTCCGGTCATGGAAGGCTGTTTTTATCTGACTGAGTCATTCAAAATTTATAGATAAGGCTTTAGATCATGTGCAATTTTTCAGAAGTAATTTGTCTTTTAAATACATCTATCAAAATTCTGTGAGGTATAAAAACAAAAAAACCTTCCTGCCACGGAAGGTTTTTGTCCAACTAACTTAACCTAAAAATTATAAAATAAGACCTTAATTATGCGATGTTGTTTTCGTACTGCATTGCCTTTTTAAGCAGCGTACGGCTCAAGATCCTGTTCGGCGTCATTCCCGCGTTAATCAGGATTTTTTTGGTAGTCTCTGACTTCTGTGAAGTTTGAGCCGGTTGTGAAGGATTCACCTGTTTAGCGCCCATGAACCACTGAACCAATTCGATCTGGCGGTTGGCGTCGTTGGTTTCCGACCTCACTTCTTCTCCTTTATCTGTAACATTTTCGATTGCAACCAAAGTTTCATCGTTTTGAACTTTGGCTTGTTGACCGAAAACTCCCGAACAAGAAAGCAAAAGGAAAACCAACAACACGAACAAACGCATAGCCGTAGCATCTGCATTGGTTTTCAGGATATCCTGGCGTGTTGATGTATAGTTTAAAGTTTTCATTTCTTTTGGTTTCTGTTGGTTATTAACTACATGACAAAATTAAGCCATGGGGTTGCCCATCGGAAATAATTTCGACCAACTGCCCAAAAACTCGTTTAATCCTGCATTTCGTCGAATACGATCTATTTGGTCAGTGTAAACATGTTTTTTATCGAACGCCATTGTTATACATCTGAGGCAAAAGCATAAAAAAACCCTCCGTAAAAGAAGGGTTCCTATATATTAAGGTAAAAACTAGTTCATCACCTTTTTGACGACCTGTTCGCCCTGATCCGAATAAATCCTGAAAACCAACATCTGGTTAGCGCCATTCACCGTGAACGATATTTCAGACGAGTTGATGTCGTTGATCGCTTTGACCAATTTACCCAAAACGTCGTATACCTTAACGGATGCCATATTCATGTTACCGCTATTGATGACGAAACTTTCGGACTGCTTGTATACGATTACGGAATTTTCATCGAAGATCGGATCATGCGTAGAAAGCGCGTTCTGATACAACAATTCGAAACGCCCGTTGAATGTTCCGGCTTCCGATGCGAAAGCATACGCGCCCGAATTCAAATCGTGCACGGTTCCGGTCAAATTATCGCGAACGAAAATATCCTGTCCTTGCGCAAACAACCCGTCGACATGGTCGATCGCGATCGAATAACTTCCGGCGTTCGTAGCCTTGAAGCCCATCGGTACGACATCCGTATCGACGAACGGCAACGGACGTCCTTGGATCACGAATCGATCTTCCGCGATCAAAGAGTAGAACGAAACCTCTCCGTCGTTCATGAATCTTCCGTCGATTCCTGAATCATTATCTAAAGTGGAACCTGTAATATATCCGACCAAAGTTTGGCTGAAAGCTCCCGTCGTATTCGTTGCGTTCAACCAGATACGGTTGCGTTCGATTTCGTTGGCCGAACGGAAGAAATGGTTCGAATTGTCGCCCGAACGTTGCCCGTTGTTGAAAACGACTTGCGTTCCTGCCGCCGAAGCCTCAACGATGAAACCTTGACCTGTACGGATCGCCCCATCGGGATCGGCTACCTGAGCCTCATTGTTCGTTACGAAACCACCTCCCGAAGTCCACGAACAATAACTCGGGCTTATCGGATTGTTGGTCTTTCTCCAGAAGTAAAGCGCTCCCGTGATATTCGCCGCGTTGTCGTTCACGAAAGTTTCCATATCGATAGCCGACGGATACGGATTTCCGACCAGGTTGAACCTCTGCCCTGCTCCGTTGTTCGAAAGTGTCACGTCGATATTTCCATTGCGAAGCGTTCCGTTGAATTCTCCATTCCAAACGGTCGGTGTCGTCGGATGATTGTTCGGCATTCGGATCATGTAACCCGAACCAGTCGCGAATTCGGTCGTATTCGGATTCGCGATCGTATTGAAAAGGTTCGTAATCGAGTTATACGTATAGAAACGGTTCGTGAGCGTTTGAGGCGAGAACGGCAAAAGATTCTGTCCCGAAACCGGCGACGACCACAACGTATAATCCTGACGCATCAAAGCGGCACTGTTGCGTTTCACTTTCGAAGTCCCGGTGTTGGCGACGTTGTCGATTTGGATCAGGTTCGCATTGTTCTCTATCGTGAAGTTGCCCGAAGAAGTTATCGCGCCGGTAACCGTAAAATCATTTCCGCTCAAAAGCGTGAGCAAAGTACCCGATTGCAACGTCACGGTTTTGGCGAAAGCATCTGCCGTGATAATCGGTTGATTGGCTGTCGAAGGAATCAACACATCGGTATACGATTGCGGCACTTCACCACACGACCAGTTGGCCGCATTGTGCCATTGGCTGCTCACCGCGCCCGTCCACGTAGAATTCGAATTGACGGTGATCGCAATGACATTGCAATACGCTCCCGCACAAACACCATTTCCGATCAACACTCTATAATAAGTAGTCGCATTGAGGTTCGAATAATTCAAAGACGATGTATTGTTCACGATCGGAATTCCCGCAGTCGCGAAATTGTCAAGCGAATATTCCCAAGCGAAAGTCGTTCCCGTGTAACCGTTCAAATTGAGCATTCCTGAATTGGTATGCGAGCAATATGTCGCATCTCCGGACAAAGTTCCGGCTACGTTCACAGGTGCGACGGTAACCGTTGCTACAGACGAATAAGCCGAAGCGCAACTTCCGCTTTGTACGATCGCACGATAATACGTCGTTACCGAAAGGTTATTGTAATTGAGTGATGTCGTAGTATTCGCAATCGGCGTTCCCGCAGTCGCGAAGTTGTTCGTAGAAGATTCCCATCCGATCACGTTTCCGACATTTGCCGAAAGCGTCAAAGTTCCGCTGTTCGTCGTTCCGCACAAGGTTGTAGTTCCCGAAACCGTTCCTCCAACCGAAGCTGGATTTACGGTAATTGTCGCCACAGCCGAATTGGCAGAAGCACAACTTGCGCTTTGCACGATCGCACGATAATAAGTCGTTACCGAAAGGTTGCTGTAATTGAGTGATGTCGTCGTATTCGAAATCGGGGTTCCCGCAGTCGTGAAATTGTTCGTAGACGATTCCCATCCGATGACAGTTCCGACGTGGCCGGACAAAGTCAACGTTCCGCTATTGGTCGGCGCACAAACCGTAGCGCTTCCGGCAACGCTTCCTCCTACCGAAGCAGGATTTACCGTAACGGTCGCAACAGCCGAATTCGCCGTAGCGCAAACGCCGCTCTGCACAACCGCGCGATAATAAGTAGTCGCGGTCAAGTTGGAATAGTTAAGCGTCGTGGTCGTATTGTTGATAGTCGTTCCCGCAGTCGCAAAGTTGTTTGCCGAAGATTCCCATCGGATGACGTTTCCTATATGTCCCGAAAGCGTCAAAGTTCCGCTGTTTGTAGGCGCACAAACCGCAGTGCTTCCGGCAACGTTTCCTCCGACCGATGTCGGGTTCACCGTCACCAAAGCCGTAGAAGCCGAAGCCGAACATCCGTAGCTGTTCGAAACCGTAACGGTGTACGTCGTATTTTGGGTCGGCGTCACGGTCGGATTCTGCAGATTCGATGTGAATCCGGCAGGAGACGACGTCCATGAGTACGTCGGGGCAGGAACGCCCGTACCTGTAACCGACACGTTGTCGATCGCCCAATAGTAATCGAAAGTCGCATCGTATTTGAATCGGATGTAAACCGTCGCCTGATTGAGGTAAGACGCCAAAGAAATGCTCACGTTCGCAAAAGTTCCCGATGCGCCTTGGTTGGTCGTATAAGTTGCCAAAGTCGTCCATGAAGTTCCGTTCGTGGAAACTTCTACCTTGCCCGACTCGTTTCCGTCGTATCTTCTGTAATAATGATAGAACGACAAATTGGCCGCCGAAAGCCCGACTGTGCTGAAAGACGGAGATTGCAAAGTCGTCGAAGTCGTAGCGCCTTCACCCGGCGGATCGGAATTGGTCAAATAGAACTGGCTGTTGTCGTTGCTGCTGAACGTAACCGTGGTCGATGTAGAATACGAATAGCCTTCCGGTCGCAATGTCCAGGCAGCACCCGCATTGTTCGTTCCGCCCGTCGTATTGTTCGTGGCCGTAAACGTATTGGTCGCACCGTTGAAGTTCTCGCTGAGCACCGTTATCGCGCCCGAAGGCGAATTCGAAGTGGCCGATGAAGTAAGGTTTACCGAAGTTCCCGCACAAACCGTCGTCGCGCTTGCATTTGCCGTAACCGATGTCGGGGCTGGATTTACCGTCACCGTCGCGGCGCTCGAGGTTACGCTCGTACAGGCATTGGTCGCTACAACCGTATACGATCCCGAATCGGCCGTTGTCGCATTCGACTTTGAATACGTGGCCGAAGTCGCTCCCGAGATGTTCACGTTGTCTTTTTTCCATTGGTAGGAAACCGCATTGGCCGCCGAAGACGTCAATGAAATCGTTCCGCCTGCACAAAGGGTTTCTCCAGTCGGCTGCGTGCCGAAAGTCAGTGTTCCGCAAGTCGTTCCCGAGATGACCATGTTCTTCGCGCGGAACACGCGATTCGTAGTCGGCGCATCCCAAGCGTATAGTCGGATGGTAAGCGTCGTTCCCGCGGTCACCACGACCGACAATCCGCTTTGCGCGAAAGTCGCTTCGGTCGTAGCAGGGGCGAAACCGCTGCCGATTTGCGTGCTCGACGTAAAACCGTTGGTCGAATAATAAACCGCACCACCCCAACTTGTCCCGGCGGCGACGCTGTGCGCGACACTGATTCCGGTAAAGGTAAAGGTGTTGCCTGTAGTCGGAGTTACCTGATACTGATAGTAATAGCCCGACTGCATGTTGTTGTTCGTCGTCCAGTTAGACGACGTGACGCCGTTCGTCGAAGAATTGATTCCCGTTGCTCCTGAAGCAGTTACCGCCGTTGCCGCGATATTACTGCCCGAAATGGAAGCGTTCAGGTTAGAAGTTCCTGCCCATGTAGCACTTGCAGCTTGGCCGAAACCAGCATAAGACACTAACATAAAGGCAATTGCAAAAATAAAAAAATGAAAAGACCGTAGTTTTCTCAGCATGATGTTCAGGGTTAGGTTTTGCTTTCGCGCGCAAAACTATATTTCCCGATTCTGAAACAAACTATATTCCCGTTAAACGGCAATTATATCCGATAAATCAAATATTTGTAAGGATTATCAACAAAAAAAGCCCTTCCACGTCGGAAGGGCTTTTCAGAATAGCGCATTATTATCTCAAAAACTAATCTTTTTAATCACAGTGTCGCGGTCTTCAAGTTCGACGTGCAGCAACAACATCTGATTCGCCAACGAAGGATTCAGGCGAACTTCGGAAGCATCGATGTCTTTCTTCTCAAGAAGGAATCTTCCGGCCACATCATAAATACGGATGTTCTTCATGGTCGCGTTCGAACTGTTCACCACCAATTGCTGGTTGTCTTTATACGCCACGACATTCACTCCTGTTACTTCCGGATTGTGATTACCGAGTGCATTTTGGTACACTACTTCGAAACGCGTCTCGAAAGTTCCGATTTCGGAAGCGAAACCATAAGCACCGCTGTTCAAGTCATGGACGGTTCCCGTAAGGTTATCCCTTAGGAAAATATCCTGACCTTGTGCAAACAATCCGTCTACATGATCCAAAGCGATCGAATAATTCCCGGCGGCCGTAACCTTGAAGCCCATAGGCACGACGTCTGTACTTGTGAAAGGAAGCGGGCGTCCCTGGATGACGAACTTTTCAGCATCGACGACCGAATAGAACTCGATAGCGCCGTCGTTGAAGAACTTACCGTCTATTCCCGCATCGTTTCCAAGCGTCGCATCGGTAATGTATCCGACGAGCGTTTGAGAGAAAGCTCCCGTCGCGTTGGTCGCATTGAGCCAAATCCTGTGGCGTTCGATTTCGGAAGCCGATCGGAAGAATTGGTTCGCATTGTCGCCCGAACGTTGGCCGTTGTTGAAGTTGACCGAAGTTCCGCTGGCCGAAGCCTCGACGATAAAGCCTTGTCCGGTTCTCAGGATACCGTTCGGATCGTACACTTCGGCCTCACCGTTGTCAACGAATCCGCCTCCCGAAGTCCATGAACAATAACTCGGGCTGGCCGCGTTGTTGGTCTTTCTCCAGAAGTAAAGCGTACCGGTGATGTTCGCCGCGTTATCGGCCACGAATTCCTGCATGCTGATTGGTGACGGATATGGGTTTCCGATGGCATTGAAACGTTGTCCCGCGCCCAAATTGTTCAGCGTGACATTGAAATCACCGTTGTTAGGCACGCCCTGGAATTGACCGGCCCAAATCGTAGGCGTCGTCGGGTGGTTGTTCGCCACACGGATCAGATAGCCTTGACCGATGCTGAAATTAGTCGTTCCCGGAGCGGCTATCGTATTATATTGATTGGTCGACGTATTGTAGGTATAGAAACGGTTCGTGAGCGTTTGAGGCGAGAAGCTCAACAAGTTCTGCGAAGCGACCGGCGAAGACCACAACGTATAATCCTGTCTCATAATAGCCGAACTGTTCCTTTTCACGATAATGTTTCCGGTGTTGTCCACGTCATCGATCTGAATCAGGTTCGCGTTGTTCTCGAGCGTGAAGCTGCCGCTGCTCACGGTCAAAGCTCCGGTGAGGTTTACGTCGAAACCACTTGGAATATTTACAACTGCGTTGTTCGAAACCGTGAGTGTGCAAGCCGTCAAATCTGCAGTAGCGGTAAAGTTGCCCGTAATCACGGCCGTGGTCGTGCTGTCCGGCACACCGTCGCTCCAGGCCGTACCGTTCCAAGTACTTGATTTTACCTGTATGATGCCTGTAGACGAATTCGTCTCGACACAGGTTCCGTTTTGGACCAGCGCCCTGAAATAGGTCGTTGCGGTCAAAGGCCCGATTTCGGCACCCGTCAAAACCGTGGTCGTATTGGCGATGTTGATTGGTGACGTAAAGCCCGCATCGGTCGACTTTTGCCAATGCACCACATTACCGACGTTGCCCGAAAGCGTCAAATTGCCCGGAGTTGTTCCGAAACACACTGCTTGGTTCGGCGTGACCGTTCCTCCTTGAGAACTCTGTACGACCGTAACATCGGCCGTGTCTGTGGTGAGTATACCGTTCCTGTCGCGCACGGTAACCGTATAGGTAACCGTACCTACAGAAGCCGTTGGCGGCGTGGCGGTTGCTTGTGAGCCAAGTCCGTTAGACCATGAATACGTATACGTAGGGTCGCCTCCCGTGACCTCTGCCATCAAGGTAACCGTATCATTTTGGCAGAAAGAGCCGTAACCGGTAATGTCGACGATAGGGTTTGACGCTTTAAGTCCTGTAAAAGCAGACGTTTGCCCCGAAGTAAGCGTCGCTGCTGTTGCCGTAATCGTATTGGCGGACGCGGCAGAGAATTTCGTCCAAGGATTGCTCGTCTGGTTAAAAGTTCCTCTGAGTTGGGCCGCAGCGATATCGCCTTCCGTACCGACGATATCCGCAGTGGTGTAATTCGCGGTGATCGTAGCCGATGCGCCCGTAATCCCCGACTGGTTCACCTTCCAATATCGCGTCAAATACGTACCGAGGCTGAAATTGTTCGGATGTTTGGCATCGGTAACCGAAACGCCTACATACGCACTGGCGAAAGATCCGGCCGTAACGTTTACGGTGATTGGCGTGTATTCGGCAACGCCTGTCTTGTCTCCGATCGGGAAAGTATAACTTCCGGTGGCGGTCGTGGTGCGACGTACTTCGCCTGTTGAATCGGCTACGATCATGCTCGTCGAGGAAAAGCTTCCGGCAACGGCATTTGTACCCAAAGTAAGGTTGTTCGTTCCGATGACAAGATTCCCGGAAGAAAGCGTCAATGTTCCCGTAACCGAAGCCGATGTCAGCAAATTCACTTCGCCCGCCGTCTTATTGATCGTCAAATTATCGAAAGTCGCAGCAGACGTACCGCCTATGTTCTGCGTATCCGTGCCGATCATGGAGACCGTTGTGCCCGTCGCATTTACCGGCTGGTTCAGCGTGAGGTTGGCCGTTACTCCCAATGTCGCCGGGAAAGTTGCACCTGTACCGTTTATGATCAGGTTGTTGTAGGCTGGAATACTGCCATTAGGGGAAGCAATCGTTTGGTTAGTTCCGTTGTACTCTACCGTATTGTTGATGGCTCCCGTAAGCAAGTTACCGTTTCTCAGTAATTCACCCGAAATACGCATGATGTTGTTCGTTATCGGACGCAAGCCCGCACCCGCATTGATCGTCACGTTATTGAAGTCTGTCGTTCCCGCGATCGTCGCGTCGAGATTCGTGAAAATCACGCGGCTTGTTCCCGCTCCTGGCGTATAGGTTCCGTTGTTGATCCATGCTCCGGCCCCGTTGTTTATTGTAAACTGCGAATTGTCGGGCGCGATCAGGATTCCGCCAGTTTCGATATTGAGCGAACCCAAAAGCACAGCCGGATTCAACAGCGGATCGTTTGGAGTAGTCGTTGCATTCGGGATGATGACCGATGTATTGTCGGATGGCGTCGCATTCGGCGTCCAGTTCGCGGCCGTAGTCCATGAATTGCTTACCGAACCGTTCCAGGTCAAGACGTTGGCTTCGGATTCGTCTAATGTAAGCAACACTTGGTTGAAAGTTCCCGTAAAGTACAAGCCTACGTTGACGTTGGTCAATTCAACAAAATTATCGCTCGTGCTGTAATTCGAGCGGCCTTGCTCGAGCGTCGTGTTCGAAGAGACGATATACGCCCAGTCCACAAGTTTTGATTCATTATTGCCGTTAAGTTCAGAATCGAGATAACGCGCCTTGATGATCGCTTTTGTTCCCGAACCGCCTGTTTGAATGAAATCGTAAGTACGGTTGATAGCTCCGGTTCTCCAACTCGGAGCTGCGCCTATCGCAATCTTGAGACTCATCGAAGTCGGCAACGTACCGACTGGAGGAAAGATGATAGAGGTGTTCTCGTGTCCGAACGTATACAACACGTTCGATGTGATGCTGTTGCGCGTGACCACACCCGTAACGTCTCCCGCTCCGGTGTTCGAAGCGCTTCCGCCCATCGTCAACACGAAACTTCCCATGCTCAAACTACCTGTGGTGGTCGATGGGTTGGCGCTCGGCAGATTCAATATGCCGTTTACGGTCAAATCACCGCCCGCAACCGCACCGCCCGTAGAGCTCGAACGCAAATTCGCATACGTTCCCGGAACGATGGTTTGTCCCGACGAGGCGGCATTATAGTGTACATATCCCGTACCGCCCCAGGTTTTACCCGCTGGCAACGGAAGTGAAGTCGTATTTTGTGTGGTAATCGTACCGTTGTTGTTGATCGAAGAAAGCGTACCTGTCAAAGCCGTTGTCCCGAGACTGAAGGTCTGCCCGCTTGATACCGACAATTGCCCGTTTATGACCACCGGATTGGACGTCGTTACGATATTCGTTCCGCTGGTCGCCACCGTGATATTCGCGAAAGCATTGGTCGTTCCTACAGTAGTCTGGTCAAAACTCAGGAAAGGGCTTACTGCTCCGCTTACCGTTATGTTGCCCGTACCGTTTCCTTTAAGCCCGCCGATGACGTTGTTGGTGACCGTTCCGTTTAGTGTAAGAGTTCTTGAATTGATGTCGAGCTTGCCGGCATTTATCGTAGTATTCCCTGTAACGGTCAAGTCGGATGACAAGGTTGCATTCCCTTGCACGACCAAAGTATTGGCAGTTCCCGCAAATGGCGCGAATACCGATGTAGGATTGGCGATCGCCGTAATATCGTCCAAAGCGAATTCATCAAAGCTGCCCGAACCTGAAACCGTCGCGCCGGTCCATCTCAGATAGTAATACGTATTGTTTGGGATATTAAGCCCTGTAAGCGTTACGACGCGGTAATGTGCCTTCCAATCCGGAGACGCTTCGGCTGTCGTCGGAGAGGTGACGTTCAACCCGGCTACCGCAGTATAGGTGCTGTTGTCTGCCGAATAGCTGAAATTAAAGCTTGAAGAAGAAGCCTGATCGTTATAGACGTATACTTTATAAGCAAGGTTCAAAGATGTGATCGCGGCACCCGTTTGGTTCTGGAATCGCAATGTCACCGTTCCCGGAACGAAATCATCGGTAGACGATTGTATTCCCAGCGCACGTGTTCCTGCCGGCGTTTCGAATGCATACAATCCGCCATCTGTCGCACCGCCTGTGGATACGCCGCTGTCGAAATCGGAATCCTCGGCAGAAGTACCGCCAAAGGCCACGCTTCCGTCGCTGAAACCTGCAATTGCCCAAGCGTTGGAATTCAATGCGCCCGTGCTTGGCGTCGGTGCGAGACCGTCTCCTTCGAAATCATCGAGATTCACACCGTCGACGGTCGAATCAAAGTTGATCGTATTGACCGTATTGGCCGTATAAATCTGCCATCCGACTGGAGCGTTCAAGGTAGTCCTGTTACCCGTTGCCGGAGTCGTCGTAAGATAATTTTCTGTTCCGCCTGAACCATTGTATTCATAAACGGCCACGTGGTAAGTAGTGGCTGGCGAAAGCGAATTCACGGTTGCCGAAGAACCACTTCCGAGATACATCACATAGTTACCCATCCCGATTTCAGATCCGCCTCCGAAAGTGTTTTGCGCTGTATAGGAAACCCCATCCACAGGAGCCGAATTCACGGCTGAGCCTGAACGTATGAGTACCATTCGGTTGGCACCGTTTCCGTTGGTCCAATTCACTGTAAAAGACGAAGAGGTTACATTGGTAAACGTAACTCCCGTAGTTTGTGTTGTCGGTTGGGCGGCTTGCACAACGCCAGATACGGCAAGCTGTTTGGTCGCTCCTCCGGTTGTCGTATGATCGATATTCCCTGAATAAATGCCTGCCGGTGCGCTGGCTTTCAATCGCACGTAAACCGTCACGGGCTGCCCGACCAAAACGTTTCCGGTGCGCGTGAGGGTTATAGAATTGAAATAAGTCGTTCCGTTTGTAGAAACCTCAAAATTTGCAGGTGCGGCTACCCCGACATCGGCGGTAAGGTTAGCGCCGCTCACGGTATAAGTTTGGGCCGTCGATGCCGTTCCGGTAACGGTCGTGAATCCCGAAAGTGAAGTCGTCGAGACCGAAATGGCCGGAACGCCCGCTGGATCGATCGTAAAGGTAAGCGCGTTCGAGATACCATTGCCGTTGGCGACCGTAATCGATGCCGTACCCGAACTGGCAACATCGGCCGCGGTTATGGCCGCCGTCAATTGTGTAGACGAGACGAAAGTGGTGGTGCGGTTGCTGCCGTTCCATCGTACGACACTGGTTCCGCTTACGAAATTGGCTCCGGTCACCGTTAGTGTGAAAGCGCCAGTTCCCGCCACTCTTGAAGAGGGCGAAAGCGAAGCAAGAACCGGAACTGTAACGGAAACGCGTATGTTATCGAATAGGGCTGTTTGCGAAGAGCTGATGCCGCCGTTCCAATACGCCCCGAGTATGGGCAAAGCGGTAGCTGTATAGGTATTGTTGACGACCGTTCCTTGTGAGGTAAGCGTACCCGAAAGCGGATCTTGGAAAGCCGCAGTACCATCGTTTCTCACAAAAAGCTGCCAGGTATTCGTACTTGGCGTATACGTGACGCGGATACTCAGATATTGCGAACCGAAATCGGTCAATCCGCTCGTGCTCGAAGAAAGCAACGTGGTGTAATTTCGTAAACCGGAATTATAGCGCACGAAACGAACCGGATCCGTTGTCCCGGAATTCCCTAAAATCACCGCATAACCTGTTCCTGCCAAATTGGTCGTCCCCGACGTTCCGGCAAGAATAAACGCTGAACCATAAGTCGTTGTATTAAAACCTCCCGGATTGGAACGGTTCTGGCGCATGTTGAACGACCAGGAAATCGTACCCGAATTCGAAGCCAAAACGTTGATGTAAGGCGACGCGAAACTCGAATTGTTTGCTGATGCCAAACCCCATCCATAATTGTTGTAAGCTCCACTCGCATCATTCGTCAATGTGAGATTCCCACCGTTTATCCGCGCTCCGAAGTCAGCTCCGCTACGGCTGAAATTCCAAACCGGACTCGTACCTATCGGGCCTGCCGCGGCGGTATAAGTGGTTCCTGTAGAAGTAGTGAAATCGTCGTTGAACACGGTCGTCTGGGCAAATGCGGATGCTCCGGCAAACAGCAATGCGAAACAGACCCAACGCAGTAAGGGTAGTTTTCCTTTCATAACAGTAGGTTTAAATAAGCGAAGATTTGGGAATATTCGCAAAATGCAAAGTTAAGCGGCTTATGTTGCTGTTCATCGAGGATTTCGTTAAACTTTCATTATTTACGAATTTTTAACAAAAAAAAGCCCTTTCAGTAACGAAAGGGCTCTCTTCTATGAGAATTATTTTACTATCAATTCATCACCTTTTTGACGGCTTCATGACCGTCTGTGTCTTGTATCTTGAAAATCAACATCTGATGCGCATCAACCGTCGAAATGCGGGTTTCGCTCGCATTGACGTTGTTGACTTCCTTGATCAATTTGCCCAACGCATCGTAAACCTTGATGCCCGACATGGTAACATTTCCGCTATTGATCACGAATTGTCCATCTTGTTTATACACAATTACGGCATTGTCGGACAATCCCGGATTGTTTACGCCCAATGCATTCTGATAGATTACCTCGAACCTGTCGTTGAACGTTCCGGCTTCGGCAGCAAAGCTATAAACTCCCGAATTCAAATCGTGCACGATATTCGTCGAATTGTCTCTTAGATACACGTTCTGTCCATCGCTGAACAATCCGTCCACATGATCGATCGCAATCGAATAGGTACCCGCATTTGCAGCCTTGAAGCCCATCGGCACGACATCGGTATTGACGAATGGAAGCGGACGCCCCTGGATCGCGAATTTATCTGTTCCGATCAATGAATAGAACGCTATATCTCCGTCGTTGAAGAACTTCCCGTCAATCTGTGCATCATCGGCAAGCGTCGCATCGGTCACATAACCCACAAGCGTTTGCGAAAATGCCCCTGATGCATTCGTAGCGTTAAGCCATACGCGATGTACTTCGACCTCGTTTGCCGAACGGAAGAACTGATTGGCGTTGTCGCCAGAACGTTGTGCGTTGTTGAAAGTGACCTGTGTTCCCGCAGCCGAAGCCTCGACAAGGAAACCTTGGCCAGTGCGGATGATTCCTTGCGGATCGACTACCTGTGCTTCCCCGTTGCTCACGAATCCGAGAGCAGAAGACCAAGTGCAATAACTCGGGCTTGCGGCATTGTTCGTCTTTCTCCAGAAGTAAAGCGTTCCGGTGATGTTCGAAGCGTTATCGGTCACGAAAGTTTGCATGCTGATCGGTGAAGCGTATGGGTTACCAATCAGATTGAAACGAAGTCCTGCCCCAGAATTGGTCAGTGTTACCGGAACGTCGCCATTGCGCAATGTCCCGTTGAATTCTCCAGCCCACACCGTTGGCGTGGTAGGATGATTGTTCGGCATACGAATCAAATATCCTGTTCCGGCAGCGAATCCAGTTGTATTAGGATCGGCAACCGTGTTGTATTGGTTTGTATCCGTATTGTATGTGTAAAAACGATTGGTAAGCGTTTGTGGAGAGAACGGCAATAGGTTCTGGCCCGATACCGGAGAAGCCCAAAGCGTATAATCCTGACGCATCAAAGCCGAGCTGTTGCGTTTTACCTTCGCAAGTCCTGCATTAGCGACATTATTCACCTGAATCAGGTTGGCGTTATTCTCTATGGTAAAGTTTCCGCCAGTAGTCGTAATCGCACCCGTAACGGTCAGGTCGCGTCCCGAAAGCACGGTAAGCAACGCTCCCGATTGGATCGTCAGCGTATTGGCGAAAGAATTGGCCGTGATTTGAGGCGAACCAGACGAGATAAGCACATCGCTTGACGCCGTCGGTACGACACCGCAAGACCAGTTTCCTGCATTGCTCCAATCTGAATCGACAGTTCCTGTCCAAGTGGTAGCCGTCGTGAAAGTAAGCACGGCATTTCCGGACATCGCAACGGTCGTATTACATCCGCCCAAATTATTGGTCGCCTCGACAGTATAAGTACCCGCAACGGTTTGGTTTCCGAAAGAGAGAGCGGCACCTGTTCCGGCAACTGCAGAACCTACGTTGTTCCCGTCGCGCTTAAGTTGGTAGTTGACGTTTGTTTGTGAGTTTGACAATCCGACAGGAAGCCCTGCAGGGTTACATGTGCTTCCGCCACCGGTAACATTGAACGCGGTCGGTTGCATACACAATACGTTGCCGCTAAAAGCCAAACCATTCGCGCTTGTAGGCGAACTGAAGCCCCAACCGCCCGTATTCGTTTGTCCGCTGGCATAGTAACGGATATAAACCGTAGTTCCCGGAGCAACTTGTTGAAGTGCCGCAACACCCGTCAAATCAATAGCCGGTGGCGTAAGAGACGTAGTTTGTACAGGCGATCCGATGAGTGTAAAGTTCGTACCGTCCAAACTATAGGCATATTGCGAGGTAACGCCCGGTGAATTGAAGAACGTAGTCGTTCCTACATAAACTGCTGTAAGTGACGAAAGCGAAAGGGAATATCCGGCATTCGTCTTCAAAGTCGTTTGGAAGTAATCGGTATTGGATGTACTGATCCCGTCGTTTTGGAATCCGACAGTCCTGAATGAGTTTCCTCCGGAACTTACCGCAGCGCCAGGCCCACGCGTTACCAAATTCAAGTTCGAAGTGGCGTCAAGATGCGTATCGAACGTAGTAGCCGCAAAAGTAGTCGGCGAAGATTGCCCGAAGAAATTCCAAGCCGCAACGGTTATAGGCGCAAGCGTGACTACGATATTACCACTGGTGATGGAAGTTAACGATCCGCTCGCCGCAGTAATCGTATACGTTCCGGCCGAATCAAAAGTCGCCGTAGAGAAAGATGCTACGCCAGAGGTTGCAGATATTGTCAAAGTACCGCCCAAACCTCCTGGCCCCGAAGCCTTGCTTATCGTTACCGATCCTGTATAATTCGTATCGAGGCTATTGTCGGGACGTCTGGCCTCGACCGTAAAAGTCGAAAGTGCCACACCCACGTTTCCAGCAGCAGGAACCGACACGAGTGCCAAATGGTTGGCAGCTGCGAGCGTACTGAACGTTTGAACTGTTCCGTAAGTATAGTTCGTACCGTCGAAAACATACGCTTTGTACGAATATGAGGTAGCAGTCGGCAAACTGGACAACGGAAGGTTGAAGTTTCCTGTAGACAAACCGCTAACCGAAGTTTTGGTCACGCCCGTACCTGCGTTTAAAGGATCGGCGTTTACCGATGTTTGCGAATACACGAAACCTTTTTCTGTAGTGGCCGGACAAACACCAAGCGTTCCCAAGTTTCCGTTAAGCGTCGCAATCGTGTTGTTGATAGCCGTCGCAGCGGATGACGTCACTACTGCTGCAACCGGAGTCGTACCTGTTCCCGTCAACGACGACGTTGGCGAATTACTTCCCGAAGTCGAACTGGACACGGTAACGGTAGCCGTTTTGGCTCCTGCAGAAGCTGGTGTGAACGTTACGAAATACGTTGCCGTCCCACCTGAGCCTGCTATTGTCGTAGCAGAAAGTCCACTTACGACGAATTCCGGATTGTCCGACACTACCGAGATTCCGTTCGCCGTTGCCAACCCTGTATTGGTGATGGTATATTGTATTGGGGTTGCCGCGACCGTCGGGCATGAAGCGCCATGTGCGGTAGTACCTGAAACTCCCAGACTAGGAGTAGCCGGAGCGTTTATGGTAAATGTTTGCGTATTTGAAGCTGCGGCCGCGCCTGTAGTGGTCACTCCTACATTGGCAGAACCTATGGAAGCGATATCCGAAGCGTTGATTGTAGCGGTAAGTTGTGTGGCGCTACCGAATGTCGTAGTACGTGCAGAACCATTCCATGTCACGGTCGACAATCCAGAGACAAAGTTCGTTCCGTTGACGGTAATCGTAAAACCAGGATCTCCTGCTGCTGCAGACGAAGGCGAAATCGAAGTTGTGGTCGGCGTCGGTTGTGTAGCTCCAAAAGTCAAGCTCACGTCGTCTATACCGAAAGTACAACGGCTGCCACTACCGGTCGCCGCCGCCAAGGTAACTATTCGGATCCATACCGTACCCGATTGATTATCTAAAGCATTATTGAAATTGGCCGTCACTTGTTGTGTTCCCCAAGCTCCGCCATTAATTCCCAAATCGGTAAAAGTGGTAATCGTCGTATAAGAAGCAGGTGCCGAACCCAAACCATATTGGACCGCATAAGTCGTGGTTCTTCCTTGTACACTTTGCAATTGGGCAGAAAAAGTCATTGAAAAATTTGCTTTTCCGGTGGTATTGGCAAGCTGCAAGTTAAACGAAGCCCCAGGATCCCCTAATGCTGCAGTCGTCCTTACCGATAAAGAACGATCGGTAGACGATTGTTGGCTAGCTGTACTGCTAGCTGCTGTCAAAGGAGCTTTTGCAGAAGCCGCAAACCTGAAACTTGCGGCACTGTCACCCCAAGACAATGTGGTTGCCGTTCCTGTTGATGTCGTTATTGGTGTTGCAACGGAACCTAATGCGGTTGCAGTAGCACCTGTTCGCACGGTCCAACCAGTCTGAAGTGACCCGGTATTAAAATCCTGCGTATAAGGCGAGGTCCCTAAAGTAAGCTGTGCGTTGCCCGAAGTGGTACAAAGCAGCGCAATCAAAACGAGCAATGTGGCAATACTTCTGATTTCCGCTAAATTAAATCGTAGTTTTTGTTTCATCTTAGGTTAATTTTTAGTTTGGATGCTATCGCCGACAATGTAAAACATGGCAGGGATCAAAATCGGCATAGCAGGTAAAAATACTCAATTCTGACACATTAAACATATCATTATCATTAAAATATGCTTAACTGAATAAAAAAACCTTCCGTTTCCGGAAGGCCTTTTTCAAAAAAAAACAACACAACTTTATCTTTTGATTACCCTTAGCGTTTTGACGAACTCTCCTTGGGTTACAATCATGTTATAAACTCCCGACGGATAGCGTTCCCCGAACTGCTGCATCTCGATCTGATCGATAGAGAATTCGCGTTCTTCGATAAGCTTTCCGATCATGTCGTACACTTTCACTTTCACATCGCTCTCGCCTGACGTGTCCATGTCAAGCGCGAAACTTTCTGAATACGGGTTCGGGTAAACTACAGCCCTGAACGTAATTTCCGGCTGAGTTTCCTCTTTTATAATTCCTCTTGCAGCTCCAGGAGCCGTCGCAAGACAAGCTTCTCCGTACGGACTCCAAGAACCTGAAGTCATCAAAGCCACGCGGACTGCATATTGCTGTCCCGGCACATAGTTCGGAACATTGTAGAATGTGAACCAGTAATGTTGGCGGTCGATCACTACCGTCGTAAAGTCTGAAAGATTCGTGATTTCGAAACGATATGTGGTCACGCGGTTCAAACTATAGGTCGGAATATTCGTAAACGGACTTGGCGCCACGAAATCACAGTTAGCCAGCGTAGGAACATCTGGCGAGCTCACGAAACACGGCGATCCGTAACCCGAGAAAGAACCGTTTGTCTTGACCGCTACTTCTATCGAATATGTAATCCCGTAATTGAACGAGTTGAGCATCGTCAACGAGAACCAGTGAAGGTTTCTGTCGATGACCTGGACTTGGTTCGTAAGCGTATTGGTGACGCGGAACCTGTATCCGGTAACACCAGGAAGGCTCGTCGTGGCGATCAAGGTACTCAAGCTTGGCAAAGTGATGCCGCATTGGGATGGCGTAACAGAAGCCGCTCCACCCTCATCAAGGATAGCCGGTGTTGACACCTGACAAGGCGCGCCATAACTTCCGACCCAGTTTCCGCTGATCTGAAGCTCCACATCAATAGCGTACGTCGTCGCATAATCGTAAGATGCCAATGAGGTCAGCTGGAAGTGTGGTGCAGTCCTAACAGTTGTCTGGACTTGATTTGTCGTCAAATTCGTGATGCGGAAACGATAAGCCGTCACATGCGATTTGCTCACAGCACCGATCAAAGTACTGATCGAAGCCAGCGTCATGCCACATTGCCCTTCGAGAACTTGAGAGAACACTTGAGGTCCGCCTTCATCGGTTTGGCCGTTACAGTTGTCGTCGATTCCGTTTGCAAGAACTTCTTGAGCTCCCGGATGTACCGAAGCCAATGCATCGTCGCAATCCAATCCGCCGTCTGTCAATGTATATCCGAACGGAATCACAGCACCGTAACATACGACCTCCGTCGTTCCGTTGTTGTAACCGTCTCCGTCAAAGTCTACGTAAAGCGATGCGCTTTGATAAACATTGGCGTTCGCATCGTTACAATCCAAACCGATGTTTGAAACCGTGTATCCGGCCGGAATCGTATTGCCGTAGCAAACCGTCGCCGAAGTACCGTTGTTGTATCCGTCATTATCAGCGTCAACAAAAAGGCTCGCGCTTTGGAATGCGTTCGCGTTGTTGTCGTTACAATCGGTGTTGTTCAAAACATATCCACCTGGTTGCGAACAAGCCACAACCGACACAGCTGCATTTCCGAAACCGTCTCCGTCTGCATCCGCATAGTACGTAAGCATGGTCGCGTTCGTAGCGTCGTTGTCGTCGCAATCGTCGTTGTTCGTTACGCCACAAGCTGCCAAAGTATCCGATCCGAGACCGTCGTTGTCGTTGTCGGCATATTGCAATTCGTTGTCGTTGCAGTCATCGCTGTTGGAAACACCGCACGCAACAGTTACATCACCACCGAATCCGTCGCCGTCGTTATCGGCATACTGCAATTGGTTGTCGTTGCAGTCGTCTGAATTCGTTACGCCACAAGCAACGGTCACAGAAGAACCGAATCCGTCGCCGTCGAGGTCTTCGTATTGAAGCTGGTTGTCGTCGCAGTCGTCGTTGTTTGAAACGCCGCAGGCCACAGGTGTATTACCACCGAATCCGTCGCCGTCGTTATCGGCATACTGCAACTGGTTATCGTCGCAATCGTCGCTGTTGTCGATGCCACAAGCCACCAATGTATCGCCGCCGAATCCGTCGTTGTCAGCATCGGCGTACTGCAATTGGTTGTCGTCGCAATCGTCTGAATTCGTTACACCGCAAGCTACCAAAGTATCGCCACCGAATCCGTCGGCGTCAGCATCGGCATATTGCAATTGGTTGTCGTCGCAATCTGAATTGTTGGTTACGCCGCAGGCAACGGTAACTGACGAACCGAATCCGTCGCCGTCCAAATCTTCGTATTGAAGTTGGTTGTCGTTGCAATCGTCGCTATTGATTACGCCACAAGCCACCAAAGTATCGCCACCGAATCCGTCGTTGTCGGCGTCGGCATATTGCAATTGGTTGTCGTTGCAATCGGAGTTGTTGGCCACGCCGCAAGCCACTTGAGTCGTAGAACCGAATCCGTCGCCGTCCAGATCTTCGTATTGAAGCTGGCTGTCGTCGCAATCTGAATCGTTGGTTACACCACAAGCAACGGTAACGTCAGAACCGAATCCGTCTCCATCGAGATCTTCGTATTGAAGTTGGTTGTCGTCGCAGTCGGAAGTATTGGTCACGCCGCACGCAACTTGAGTCGTAGAACCGAATCCGTCGCCGTCATTGTCGGCATATTGCAATTCGTTGTCATTGCAGTCGTCGCTGTTAACGAGTCCACAAGCTACCAGCGTATCGCCACCGAATCCGTCGCCGTCGTTATCGGCATATTGCAATTGGTTGTCGTTACAGTCGTCTGAATTTGTCACACCGCAACCTGCCAATGTATCGCCTCCGAATCCGTCGTTGTCGGCATCGGCATATTGCAATTGGTTATCGTTGCAGTCGTCTGAATTCGTTACGCCACAGGCAACCTTAACGTCTGAACCAAATCCGTCGCTATCGAGATCTTCGTATTGAAGTTGATTGTCATCGCAATCAGAATTGTTGGTCACGCCACAAGCTACGGTTACCAAAGAACCGAAACCGTCATTATCCAAATCCTGGTATTGAAGCTGGTTGTCATTGCAATCTGAGTTGTTCGTTACTCCGCAAGCGACTTGGGTCGTAGAACCGAATCCGTCGTTGTCATTATCGGCATATTGCACCTGATTGTCGTTGCAATCGTCGCTGTTCGCAACCCCGCAAGCTACCAAGGTGTCGTTACCGAATCCGTCGTTGTCGGCATCGGCATATTGCAATTGGTTGTCGTTGCAGTCGTCTGAATTCGTTACGCCACCGCAAGCGATATACGTATCCGAACCGAATCCGTCCGCATCAACATCGGTATAACGCAGTTGGTTGTCGTTGCAGTCGTCTGTGTTGGTCACACCTCCGCAAGCTACCAAAGTGTCGGAACCGAATCCGTCTCCGTCTACATCTGTATAACGCAATTGGCTGTCGTTGCAGTCGTCTGTATTGGTCACGCCTCCGCAAGCGGTAAGCGTGTCGGAACCGAATCCGTCACCGTCTACGTCTGTATAGCGCAATTGGTTGTCGTTACAGTCGTCTGAATTGGTCACACCTCCGCAAGCAACCAAAGTATCGGAACCGAATCCGTCTCCGTCTACATCAGTATAACGCAATTGGTTGTCGTTGCAATCTGTATTGTTGGACACGTAGCCCGCAGGAGTCGTACAACCCAAAGTGGTTACGGCCGGGTTTCCGAAACCGTCTCCGTCGGCATCTGCATAATAGGTGATGCCTCCAGCTCCTATTGACGCGTTCGAATCGTCACAATCGTCGCTGTTTTCTACACCGTCGCAAGACGCATACGTATCGGAACCGAATCCGTCGTCATCGGCATCAACATAAATGATGTAGTTGTCGTCGCAGTCGATGTCGATATCCTGATCGGTGTAACCGTCGGGAACCTGAGAGCCGTAACAGACTACTTCGGAGAATCCGTTGTTAAAACCGTCTCCGTCTTCGTCTATGTAAAGCAATCCGCTTTGATGGACGGACGCGTCGTTGTCATTACAGTCGGAACCGTTCTGGCTCGCCCTGAATCCGGCAGGAATAGTGGCGCCGTAACACACGACTTGCGATCCGTTGGTATAAGTATCATTATCGGAATCTACATACAACGTATTGCTTTGGTAAACCGCTGCGTTCGCGTCGTTACAGTCATGTCCGTTGGTAATGAATGAGAAACCGTTAGGCTCGGTCGCTCCGTGACAGGTCACGATTGAACCGTCGTCGTAGTTGTCGGCATCGGCATCAACGTAAATGGCACTTGACACATAGATTGCGCCATTGTTGTCGTTACAGTCTGTATTGTTGGCCACGTATCCGCCCGGCACACCTGTACAGCTCACTTGGCTTACCGCAGGATTTCCGTAACCGTCACCGTCGTTATCGGCGTAATAGGTCACGTTCGCGTTTACGGTAAATGTCGCTTTGTAATTGGCACCGCCGTTGCTTGCGTAGGCTGTTCCACCTGAACAAGTTATAGACGCGTCGGAATACACCTCGAGCGTGTAGTTTCCTGGAGCGAGCCCACTGAGCAAATTGGTATTGAAACCGGTGTTGCTCCATCGCTGGTCCTGCCCTCCGCAACCGTTACTTGGTCCGAAGGAAAAGGAATACGGCAGCGTGTTACTGACAAAACTCCCTGAAGGCGTCCCTTGGTAAATACGGTAGTAAATGCGTGTGCTGGTAAGGTCGCAGCCTCCACACTTATAAATGTTGTGCTCACCTCCTTTAAAAACGATACCGGTCGAGCCTTGGCAAAAAGTGCCTAGGTTGGCATTGTTAAAATCGGGGTTAGTGGTAGCGGCCTGCAAATCGTAGTAGGCATTTGCTCCGCCGTTGATGCTCAACACGATGTAGGACGTGTTGAAGCCAGCCGATTGTGCAAAGCCTGTAAGCCCCATAAACAGGAGCGCGGCAAACAACAATCGATTGATTGGAAGTAAAAGTTTATCCATATTAGTTTGGTTAAATTAATTGTGCAGACTGGACCTCAAAGCTATCTCCGTTGGCAGCGGTTGAAAATAGGGCATATGCCGTATTAACAGAATACTTCAGGTGACAGTTTGCGGAAGCTAAAGTAGATAAATTAACAATTCATTGGCAAAAAAATTTCAACCTCACCCAACTATATCGTTTTCGTGTTGAAAAAAGCGGAAGGAATTGGCGTATTTTTTAGCGATTCAAAAGCAGTAAGTATTTGATTTGTAGGAAGATTCAAATAAAAAAGGCCGCAATTTCTTGCAGCCTTTTTCACATTCTTTTGTTTGCTTATGCCTGTCCCGTCGGACCGAAATTCAACGGTAGCGGCGCTTGTTCAAACTCTTTTATTTCGCCGTGGGCCTGTTCAAAACGATGGATATTCTCTCCCAAAGCCTTGAGCAGTCTCTTGGCGTGTTGAGGCGTGAGGATAATCCTTGACTTGACTTTTGCCTTTGGCGTACCCGGCATGATACAAACATAATCTACGACAAATTCTGAAGCCGAATGGTTGATGATGGCCAGATTGGAATAAATTCCCTGTGCCGTCGCCTCATCGAGCTCGATGTTGATTTGTCCTTGCTGTTGATTATTATTATCAGACATGATTAATAGTTGTATTCTTCTTTGTTAGCCATCATCTCGTTGTAGTCTTCTTTCGAACCTACAATCGTGTTGTCGTACTCGCGCATACCGGTTCCGGCAGGGATTCTGTGACCAACGATCACATTCTCCTTCAAGCCTTCTAGTGAATCCACTTTTCCGGCAACCGCAGCCTCGTTCAATACTTTGGTCGTTTCCTGGAACGATGCCGCCGAGATGAACGATTTGGTCTGCAACGACGCACGCGTGATACCTTGAAGGATCGGCGTAGCCGTAGCGGTGATGACGTCGCGGGCCACAACAAGATTCTTGTCGTTGCGCTTCAACAATGAGTTTTCATCGCGAAGGTCGCGCGGGCTTACGATCTGGCCTGGTTTCAAGTTGTCTGAATCGCCTGCATCCTCAACTACTTTCATTCCGTAGAGCTTGTCGTTCTCGATGATGAAGTCTTTGGTGTGGATCAATTGATCTTCGAGGAACAACGTATCTCCCGGATCTTGGACCTGTACTTTGCGCATCATCTGACGGATGACCACCTCAAAGTGCTTGTCGTTGATCTTAACCCCTTGCAAACGGTAAACCTCTTGGATCTCGTTCACCAAGTACTGCTGAACGGCAGACGGTCCTTGGATTCTCAAGATGTCTTCCGGCGTGATCGCTCCGTCAGAAAGTGGCATACCCGCTTTTACGAAGTCGTTCTCCTGAACCAAGATCTGATTCGAAAGTTTCACCAAGTACTTACGGATTTCACCGAATTTCGACTCAATCACGATCTCGCGGTTACCACGTTTGATCTTACCGAACGATACCACACCGTCGATTTCTGAAACGACAGCCGGGTTCGATGGGTTACGCGCCTCAAGAAGCTCGGTAATACGCGGAAGACCTCCGGTGATATCGCCCGCTTTAGACGAACGACGTGGGATCTTCACGAGGATTTTACCGGCCTTGATCTTCTCGCCGTCGTCTACCATAAGGTGAGCGCCGACCGGCAAGTTGTAAGAGCGGATCAATTCTCCGTCTTTTCCGTAGATCAAAAGCGTCGGGATGAGCTTTTTGTTACGTCCTTCAGAGATTACTTTCTCCTGGAAACCAGTCTGCTCATCGATCTCGACCTGGAACGATTGTCCTTGCTCAAGATCTTCGTAAGCTACTTTACCGGTAAACTCAGAGATGATAACCCCGTTATATGGATCCCATTTACAGATAATCGTACCTTTTTCGACAGTGTCACCGTCTTTTACAAAGATGCTCGATCCGTAAGGAATGTTATGTGTGTTCAATACGATACCTGTGGAAAGGTCGACCAATTTCAATTCGGTAGAACGAGAGATGACGATATCAACTGTGTTTCCTTCGCTGTCTTCTCCTTTAACCGTTTTGAGGTCTTCCATTTCGATGCGTCCCGCGAACTTGGTCACGATGCTCGATTCCTCAGAGATGTTACCCGCAGTACCACCAACGTGGAACGTACGAAGTGTCAACTGAGTTCCCGGCTCACCGATCGACTGTGCGGCGATTACACCAACAGCTTCACCTTTTTGGGTCATACGACCTGTTGCAAGGTTACGTCCGTAGCATTTCGCGCAGATACCTTTGTGTGACTCACAGGTCAACGGCGAACGAACCTCTACGGCTTCTACCGGAGACTCCTCGATGTTGCGCATGATCGCCTCGGTAATCTGCTCTCCTGCATGAACAAGGATTTCATTGTTCAACGGGTTCACGACATCCTGAAGCGCAACGCGTCCTAGGATTCTTTCACCCAAAGTTTCAACGACTTCCTCGTTTTTCTTCAAAGCGGTCACTTCTACTCCACGCAACGTACCGCAATCTACCTGATTTACGATAACGTCTTGTGAAACGTCGTGCAGACGACGGGTAAGGTAACCCGCATCGGCCGTTTTCAAAGCCGTATCCGCAAGACCTTTACGAGCACCGTGCGTCGAGATGAAGTATTCGAGGATCGAAAGACCTTCCTTAAAGTTTGAAAGGATCGGGTTCTCGATAATTTCACCACCGCCGGCAGTCGATTTTTTAGGTTTTGCCATCAAACCACGCATACCGGTAAGCTGACGGATCTGTTCTTTAGATCCACGCGCCCCGGAGTCAAGCATCATGTACACCGAGTTGAACCCTTGCTGGTCTTCGCGGATGTTCTTCATCGCAAGCTCTGTAAGCAATGCGTTCGTAGAAGTCCAAACGTCGATAACCTGGTTGTAACGCTCGTTGTTCGTGATAAGACCCATGTTGTAGTTCATGGTGATGCCTTCAACTTGCTCGTTGGCATCGGAGATGAGTTCCTGTTTGCGCTCCGGGATGATGATATCGCCCAAAGAGAACGACAATCCGCCGCGGAATGCGAATTTGTAACCCATATCCTTCATATTGTCAAGGAAAGCCGCAGTTGTCGGAACATTGGTCACCGAAAGAATTTTTCCGATGATGTCGCGCAATGACTTCTTGGTCAATACCTCGTTGATATATCCGGCTTCTTCGGGAACAACCTCGTTAAAGAGGACACGTCCCGCAGTAGTCTGGATGATTTTCCAAACCAATTCGCCTGCTTCGTTGAAATCTTTCGCGCGGATTTTGACACGTGCGTTCAATTCCAAACGGCCTTCGTTCAAGGCGATGTTCACTTCTTCGGCAGAATAGAACGTCAGACCTTCACCCAAAATTTTCAATTCCGGAGTAGACAAACGCTCTTTGGTCATGTAGTAAAGACCAAGAACCATGTCTTGAGAAGGTACGGTGATAGGAGCACCGTTCGCAGGGTTCAAGATGTTGTGTGACGCAAGCATCAACAATTGCGCTTCAAGGATCGCTTCCGGTCCTAGCGGCAAGTGCACCGCCATCTGGTCACCGTCGAAATCCGCGTTGAAAGCCGTACAGACCAACGGGTGAAGCTGGATCGCTTTACCTTCGATAAGTTTTGGCTGGAACGCCTGGATTCCCAAACGGTGAAGAGTTGGGGCACGGTTCAGGAGCACTGGGTGACCTTTGATCACGTTTTCCAATATATCCCAAACTACCGGCTCTTTCTTGTCGATGATTTTTTTCGCAGATTTAACCGTTTTCACGATTCCTCTTTCGATAAGCTTGCGGATCACGAATGGCTTGTACAATTCGGCAGCCATGTCTTTCGGAAGACCGCACTCGTACAATTTCAATTCTGGTCCGACGACGATTACCGAACGTGCAGAATAATCCACACGTTTACCAAGCAAGTTCTGACGGAAACGACCTTGTTTACCTTTCAAGGAATCCGAAAGGGATTTCAACGGACGGTTCGATTCTGTCTTAACAGCCGAAGCTTTACGTGTGTTGTCGAAAAGTGAATCCACAGATTCCTGCAACATACGCTTCTCGTTACGCAAGATCACTTCTGGAGCTTTGATCTCCATCAGACGCTTCAGACGGTTGTTACGGATGATCACGCGACGGTACAAATCGTTCAAATCGGAAGTCGCGAAACGACCACCATCAAGCGGCACCAACGGACGCAATTCTGGCGGGATCACCGGAACGACCTTCATGATCATCCACTCCGGACGGTTTTCGCGGTTTTCGTTAGCCTCGCGGAACGATTCCACAACCTGAAGACGCTTCAACGCCTCCGTTTTACGTTGCTTAGAAGTCTCGTTGTTAGCCGAGTGGCGTAATTCGTATGAAAGTGCGTCAAGATCGGTGCGGGCCAGCAAATCCATGATACATTCTGCACCCATTTTCGCGATGAACTTGTTTGGATCGTTGTCGTCCAAATACTGGTTATCGGCTGGAAGCGTATCGAGGATGTTCAGGTATTCTTCTTCTGTAAGGAAGTCAAGTTTCGAAAGCGTTTCTCCATCAGGATGTTTCGCGATACCGGCTTGGATCACGACGTAACGCTCGTAATAGATGATCATATCCAACTTCTTTGACGGAAGACCAAGGATATAACCGATTTTGTTCGGAAGCGAACGGAAGTACCAGATGTGAGCGATCGGCACGACGAGGTTGATGTGACCCACTCTGTCGCGACGTACTTTCTTCTCGGTAACTTCGACACCACAACGGTCGCACACGATTCCTTTGTAACGGATGCGTTTGTACTTACCGCAGGCACATTCGAAGTCTTTCACAGGTCCGAAAATACGCTCGCAGAACAAACCATCGCGTTCCGGCTTATGCGTACGGTAGTTGATGGTCTCAGGCTTCAAAACCTCTCCTCTTGACTCGGCCAGGATAGATTCCGGCGAAGCAAGACCGATAGAGATTTTATCGAACCTTTTGATTTGGTTTTTGTCTTTATTATTGTTTCTGTTATTCATTGTCATAATAACTGATCTTTAAATTGAAAGTTGCTGAAAGTCAAAAAGTCAAATTCGAACGGCAGTTTTGGCTACCGTTCGATATGTAGACTGTTATTCTTCCAAACGGATATCGAGTCCGAGACCTTTAAGCTCGTGCATCAATACGTTGAACGATTCAGGCAATCCAGGCTCTGGCATGGTCTCGCCTTTCACGATAGCTTCGTAAGTTTTGGCACGTCCGATCACGTCATCCGACTTCACGGTCAGGATTTCACGCAATGTAGACGACGCACCGTACGCCTCGAGCGCCCAAACCTCCATCTCTCCGAAACGCTGACCACCGAACTGCGCTTTACCTCCAAGCGGTTGTTGCGTAATCAATGAGTAAGGTCCGATAGAACGTGCGTGCATCTTATCGTCGACCATGTGACCCAATTTCAGCATGTAGATTACACCTACTGTCGCCGGTTGGTGGAAACGCTCTCCGGTTCCTCCGTCGTACAGGTACGTGTGTCCGAATCTTGGAACACCTGCTTCGTCTGTCAAGGCATTGATTTGGTCGAGAGACGCTCCGTCGAAGATCGGCGTTGCGAATTTCTTGCCCAATTTCTTACCTGCCCATCCGAGTACGGTTTCGTAAATCTGACCGATGTTCATACGCGACGGTACACCAAGCGGGTTCAATACGATATCTACCGGAGTTCCGTCTTCAAGGAACGGCATGTCTTCTTCGCGAACGATACGTGCCACGATACCTTTGTTTCCGTGACGTCCCGCCATCTTATCACCCACTTTCAACTTACGTTTCTTGGCGATGTAGACTTTAGCGAGTTTCAGAATTCCCGCAGGCAATTCGTCACCGACGGTAATCGTGAATTTCTCACGGCGCAAAGCACCTTGCAAGTCGTTCAGTTTGATCTTATAGTTGTGGATCAAATCGTTCACAAGCTTGTTCGTCTCGTCGTCTGCAACCCACTGACCTTTAGAAAGGTGAGCGAAATCTTCTACGGCGTGAAGCATCTTGAGCGTGTATTTCTTTCCTTTCGGAAGGACTTCCTCGCCTAGATCGTTCATGACACCTTGAGACGTTTTTCCGTTCACGATGTTGAACAACTTGTCGACCAATTTGTCTTTCAATTCTACGAATTTCACTTCGAACTCCATTTCAAGCGCGCCCAAATCGTCTTTGTCTTTGGTGCGTTTGCGCTTGTCTTTCATGGCACGAGCGAACAATTTCTTGTCGAGTACGACACCGTGCAACGACGGAGAAGCTTTCAATGAAGCATCTTTCACGTCACCGGCTTTATCACCGAAGATCGCACGAAGAAGTTTCTCTTCCGGAGTCGGGTCAGATTCACCTTTAGGCGTGATTTTCCCGATAAGGATATCGCCAGGCTTCACTTCCGCTCCGATGCGGATCATACCGTTTTCGTCAAGGTCTTTCGTAGCCTCTTCGGAAACGTTCGGGATGTCGTTCGTCAATTCTTCGTTACCCAATTTGGTGTCGCGCACTTCGAGAGAATAGTCGTCAACGTGGATAGACGTAAAGATGTCGTCACGCACTACTTTCTCTGAAATTACGATCGCATCCTCGAAGTTGTAACCCTTCCAAGGCATGAACGCCACCTGAAGGTTACGGCCAAGAGCAAGCTCACCGTTTTGGGTCGCATAGCCTTCGCAAAGTACTTGGCCCAATTTCACGCGGTCGCCTTTGCGGACGATCGGCTTAAGGTTGATCGAAGTACTTTGGTTGGTTTTGCGGAATTTGATGAGTTGATAAGTCTTCTCATCCGGATCGAAAGAAACCGAGCGCTCCTCGTCGGTGCGGTCGTACTTGATCGTGATGATGTTCGCATCAACGTATTCTACGGTTCCGTCTCCTTCGGCGTTGATCAAAACGCGGGAGTCAGAAGCGACTTGTCTTTCAAGACCTGTTCCTACGATCGGAGCTTCAGGACGCAACAATGGTACGGCCTGGCGCATCATGTTCGATCCCATCAACGCACGGTTCGCATCATCGTGCTCCAAGAATGGAATCAATGAAGCCGAAATCGATGCGATCTGGTTAGGAGCAACGTCGGTATAATGGATCACAGTCGGTTCAACAACCGGGAAGTCACCTTCTTCACGAGCAATAACGCGCTCGGCAGTGATGCTTCCTGTATCTTCCATTTCGATGTTCGCCTGGGCGATCAATTTTCCTTCTTCTTCTTCGGCAGAAAGATAGATCGGCTCTGCGGCCAAATCCACTTTACCGTTTACGACTTCGCGGTATGGCGTCTCGATGAAGCCCATTCCGTTTACTTTGGCGTAAACCGAAAGTGAAGAGATAAGTCCAATGTTTGGACCTTCTGGAGTTTCAATCGGACACAAACGACCGTAGTGCGTATAGTGAACGTCACGAACCTCGAAACCTGCTCTCTCACGTGAAAGACCGCCTGGTCCAAGAGCGGAAAGACGACGCTTGTGCGTGATCTCTGCAAGTGGGTTCGTCTGGTCCATGAACTGAGACAACTGGTTGGTTCCGAAGAACGAGTTGATAACAGACGAAAGTGTTTTCGCGTTGATCAAATCGATCGGTGTAAATACCTCGTTGTCACGAACGTTCATTCTTTCACGAATCGTACGTGCCATACGCGCCAAACCAACACCGAATTGCTGGGACAATTGCTCACCAACTGTACGGACACGACGGTTTGACAAGTGGTCGATATCATCGATCTCTGCTTTAGAGTTGATGAGTTCGATCAGGTATTTTACTATGGTGATGATATCCTCTTTCGTCAAGACCTGCTTTTCAATAGGAATATCAAGGTTCAATTTTTTGTTCATCCTGTAGCGACCTACTTCACCAAGGTTGTAACGCTGGTCTGAGAAGAACAATTTCTCGATGATTCCGCGAGCTGTTTCCTCATCAGGCGGTTCTGCATTACGCAATTGACGGTAGATGTGCTCAACGGCTTCTTTCTCCGAGTTCGTCGGGTCTTTTTGAAGCGTGTTGTGGATGATGGCGTAATCTGCCTGGTTGTTATCCTCTTTGTGCAAAAGGATAGACTTCACGTTGGCTTCGATGATTTCTTCTACGTTGTCTTTGTCGATGATGGTATCGCGATCCAAGATGATCTCGTTACGCTCGATCGATACGACTTCTCCCGTATCTTCATCAACGAAGTCTTCGTGCCAAGTATTCAAAACCCTTGCGGCAAGTTTACGGCCGATGTATTTCTTAAGTCCGGTTTTGGAAACTTTGATCTCTTCGGCAAGGTCGAAGATCTCAAGGATGTCCTTATCGCGCTCGAATCCGATGGCACGGAAAAGCGTCGTAACCGGCAATTTCTTTTTACGGTCGATATAGGCGTACATCACGTTGTTGATGTCTGTAGCGAATTCGATCCAAGAACCTTTGAACGGAATGACCCTTGCAGAGTACAATTTCGTCCCGTTGGCGTGGAAAGACTGCCCAAAGAAAACGCCTGGCGAACGGTGAAGCTGCGATACAACTACACGTTCGGCGCCATTGATAACAAAAGTACCACTTGGCGTCATGTATGGAATGGTACCGAGGTACACATCCTGCACTATCGTTTCAAAATCTTCATGTTCCGGATCTGTACAGTACAATTTGAGACGAGCCTTTAACGGCACGCTGTACGTCAGACCTCTTTCAATACATTCCTGAATGCTATAACGCGGCGGGTCGACAAAATAATCGAGGAATTCCAATACGAACTGATTTCTGGTATCAGTGATCGGAAAGTTTTCCATGAAAGTGTTGTAGAGACCTTCGTTGCCTCTTTCATCGGATTTGGTTTCCAGCTGGAAGAAGTCCTTGAAAGATTTTACCTGAACATCGAGGAAATCCGGGTATGCCGGGATGTTCTTAGTGGAGGCAAAATTCAATCTTTCATTCTGATTTGTTATCATCAATAGACAAAATTTTGATTTAAAAAAAAGTAGTTTTTGTGTAAAACACTCTGTATTCAGTACTTTCTTTTTTTAGACCCGATACATCTTTAAAAACGGACCGAAAGCAGATTTATCCATCTTTTTTCTTCGTATTCGGGCAAAAACTTTTTCGGATTTTAAACTTACCAGACTATTTAACAGTCCATAAATTCATTATACGAAAAATGGTTTAGGCCTTTGGGAGCTTTTCCCAAGGCCTAAACCTAGCTTATATAAAGCGGTTGGGCTTATTTAAGCTCAACTACAGCTCCAGCTTCTTCCAAAGATTTTTTCAAACCTTCAGCCTCATCTTTAGAAACTGCTTCTTTAACGTTTGCAGGAGCAGCGTCTACTAGATCTTTAGCTTCTTTCAATCCAAGACCTGTAAGTTCTTTTACCGCTTTAACTACAGCAAGTTTAGATGCACCAGCATCTTTCAATACTACAGTGAATTCAGTTTGCTCTTCAGCAGCAGCACCGTCACCAGCACCAGCAGCAGGACCAGCAGCAACTACAGCAGCAGCTGCAGGCTCGATTCCGTACTCGTCTTTAAGGATTGTAGCAAGTTCGTTAACTTCTTTTACAGTAAGGTTAACTAGTTGTTCTGCGAATTGTTTCAAATCTGCCATTTTTTCTATCGTTTTTAAATAGTTCGTAAAATATAATTTATAAATAGTGCGCTAAGGCTGGGGTTGTCTTATCTCTCAGACAACGTTTTAACAAGTCCTGCGATCGTGCTGCCACCCGACTTAAGGGCAGAAACAACATTCTTGGCAGGAGATTGAAGAAGACCGATGATTTCTCCGATAACTTCCTCTTTCGATTTAAGGGCGATCAACGCATCCAATTGGTTGTCTCCGATGAAGACAGCCTGGTGGATGAAAGCACCTTTCAAAAGCGGCTTATCCGATTTCTTGCGGAATTCCTTGATCACTTTTGCAGGAGCGTTTCCGTTCTCTGCGATCATGATGGCCGAGTTTCCGGCGAGAACGGTCGGTAGTTGACCGTAATCGAATTCAGAAGCCTCCATCGCTTTCTCAAGCAAGGTATTCTTCACTACTTCAAGCTTGATACCTGCCTTAAAGCAAGATCTTCTTAAGTTTGAAGTCGTTTCTGCGTCAAGACCCGAGATGTCTGTCAAATAGACAACATTGGTTCCTGCCAACTGTGCAGTCAAGTCTTCGATAACTTGTGATTTTTCTTGTCTAGTCATGATTGTAAAACTTTACTACTTATACAGCTTTGGTATCCAAAGGAATCGCAGGGCTCATTGTGCTAGACAAGTGGATGCTCTTGATGTAAGTTCCTTTGGCCGCAGTCGGCTTCAGTTTGATTAGTGTTTGGATGATTTCGTGGGCGTTTTCAGTAATCTTGTCGGCCTCGAAAGATACTTTTCCGATTCCGGCGTGAACGATTCCTGTCTTGTCCACTTTAAAGTCGATCTTACCGGCTTTTACTTCGGTTACGGCTTTAGCCACGTCCATAGTAACGGTTCCGGTTTTAGGGTTTGGCATCAAACCACGTGGACCCAAAACGCGTCCCAACGGTCCTAGTTTACCCATAACAGCCGGCATAGTGATGATAACATCTACATCTGTCCAACCGTCTTTGATCTTTTGAAGGTAGTCGTCCAAACCTACGTGGTCAGCACCAGCAGCTTTGGCCTCAGCCTCTTTGTCTGGAGTAACGAGCGCAAGAACGCGAACGTCTTTACCAGTTCCGTGCGGAAGCGTTACAACCCCACGTACCATCTGATTCGCTTTACGTGGATCAACTCCAAGACGTACAGCGATATCTACAGACTCATCGAATTTTGCAGTAGCGATAGCTTTAACCAAAGCAGACGCATCTTTCAAAGAGTACAGTTTGTTTTTCTCGATTTTTAAAGCAGCTTCTTTTTGCTTCTTTGTCAATTTTGCCATGTCTTCTTCCTGAATTAGAACGGAGCGTCTCCAGTTACAGTTATACCCATTGACCTTGCAGTACCGGCAACCATGCTCATAGCTTTCTCGATGGTAAAGGCATTCAAATCTGCCATTTTATCATCGGCGATAGTTCTGATTTGTTCCCAAGTAACGCTAGCCACTTTCTTACGATTAGGCTCACCTGATCCAGACTTAAGCTTCGCAGCGTCCATTAACTGAACGGCAGCAGGAGGAGTTTTTACGACGAAATCGAACGATTTGTCTTTGTACACGGTAATTTGTACCGGTAAAACTTTGCCGGGCTTATCCTGAGTTCTAGCGTTGAACTGCTTACAGAACTCCATGATGTTAACCCCAGCAGCTCCCAAAGCAGGTCCAACCGGTGGCGACGGGTTCGCAGCACCTCCCTTAACTTGTAGTTTAACTACTTTACTAACTTCTTTAGCCATTGTTTAAAAAATTTAGCACATCTATCAATTGGAAGCGATTGATGTGATTATATAAAATGTAACAAATTATACTTTTTCAACCTGCATGAAGCTAAGCTCCAGCGGGGTTTTACGACCGAAAATCTTGACCATGACCTCAAGCTTGCGCTTTTCTTCGTTGATCTTCTCGACCGTTCCGTTGAATCCGTTGAACGGACCGTCGATAACTTTTACAGTCTCACCGACGTTGAACGGAATAGCCTGTCCGTCTGTTTTGACGGAAAGCTCATCGACTTTCCCGAGCATGCGGTTCACTTCTGAAATACGCAAAGGCACAGGATCGCCGTTTTTGACTTCTCCCAAGAATCCGATAACTCCAGTAATGGATTTGATGATGTGCGGGATTTCTCCGATAAGATTAGCTTCGATCATCACATACCCCGGAAAATACACGCGGTCTTTGGTGATTTTCTTACCATCGCGAACCTGCACCACTTTCTCGGTCGGAACCAATACCTGAGAGATATGGTCGCCCATACCAAGACGGTTGATTTCGGTTTCGATGTAATTCTTAACCTTGTTTTCCTGACCGCTCACGGCGCGGACCACATACCATTTTTTCACACTGCTTTCTGTCATCGCGAGCGAAATTATCCTTTGAACCAATTATAAACAAATGCGATGAGCTTAGAGAAACTCTCGTCTACACCCCATGTTGCCAAAGCACATACGACAGAAAACACAGCCACGACAATCGTGTACTTCTGAACTTCTGCCCACTCTGGCCAGGTTACGTTCGATTTCAATTCCTCGAACGATTCGGATACATATTTAAAAACACTCATGTTCTTGTCTTTTGCACGGGTGGAGGGATTCGAACCCCCATCAACGGTTTTGGAGACCGCTATTCTACCCTTGAACTACACCCGTTTGATTAAAAACCAGCAACATCAAGGTGTGTTGCTGGTTTTATATTTGCTAATTGTAATTAGTCAAGGATTTCAGTAACCTGTCCTGCACCAACTGTACGTCCACCTTCACGGATAGCGAAACGAAGACCTACGCTCAAAGCGATTGGGCTCAACAAAGTAACTTCGATAGTCAAGTTATCACCTGGCATAACCATCTCAACTCCTGTCGGCAACTGGATAGTTCCGGTTACGTCAGTTGTACGTACGTAGAACTGTGGACGGTAGTTGTTATGGAATGGCGTGTGACGACCACCTTCTTCTTTTTTCAAGATATAAACCTCTGCTTTGAATTTAGCGTGTGGCTTAACAGATCCTGGCTTGATGATAACCATACCGCGACGGATGTCAGCTTTATCGATACCACGTAGCAATAGACCTACGTTGTCACCAGCTTCTCCACGGTCAAGGATTTTACGGAACATCTCAACTCCAGTGATTGTAGAAGTCAATTTGTCTGCACCCATACCGATGATTTCAACTGCATCACCTGTGTTAGCAACACCAGTTTCGATACGACCTGTAGCAACAGTTCCACGACCTGTGATCGTGAACACGTCTTCTACCGGCATAAGGAAAGGCTTAGCGTTGTCACGTACCGGCTCTTCGATCCAGTTGTCAACAGCCTCCATCAATTCAAGGATTTTAGGAACCCAGTTTGGATCGTTGTTCAATCCACCTAGAGCAGAACCTTGGATAACTGGACCGTTATCTCCATCGTACTCATAGAAAGACAATAGGTCACGGATTTCCATTTCAACAAGCTCCAAAAGCTCAGCATCGTCAACCATGTCCACTTTGTTCATGAAGACAACGATTCTAGGAATACCTACCTGACGACCCAAAAGGATGTGCTCGCGAGTTTGTGGCATAGGACCATCCGTTGCAGCAACTACAAGGATAGCACCGTCCATCTGAGCAGCACCTGTAACCATGTTCTTAACGTAATCCGCGTGACCTGGACAGTCAACGTGAGCGTAGTGACGGTTAGCAGTTTCGTATTCTACGTGAGATGTGTTGATGGTGATACCTCTTTCTTTTTCTTCTGGAGCGTTATCGATCTGATCGAAAGATTTAGCTGCAGTTTTAGAAAAACCAGCTTCTGCCAAAACTTTAGTGATAGCAGCAGTCAAAGTCGTTTTTCCGTGGTCAACGTGACCGATCGTACCAATGTTAAGGTGCGGCTTGGAACGGTTAAAATTCTCTTTTGCCATTTTACTTGATTTTAATCTTAGTTATATATTAGTGTTCAAATTTCAAATTGAGCCAATGACGGGATTTGAACCCGTGACCTCTTCCTTACCAAGGAAGCACTCTACCCCTGAGCTACACCGGCAAGGTTCTTTCAACTCTAATTTTGAACGCAAACAAGTGGAAGCTGTTTACGTTCAAATTTTAGAATCTAGGTTTTCTTGCGAAAACCGAAAAACTATCGGCAGACACCGGTAGTTTAGATTTTAAGGACTTTTACGAATTGACTTATGAAAATCTTGATTCGCAAGGGAGAACCCTTTTTATTTTGTGGGGAGAGCAGGATTCGAACCTGCGAAGATTGCTCAACGGATTTACAGTCCGTCCTCGTTGGCCGCTTGAGTATCTCCCCTAACCTTTTTTATTTCAATACCTTAAAGAACAAATCAGTAAAAACTGACAACTTTTTCATTCTTTTGAGCCGATAGAGGGACTCGAACCCACGACCTGCTGATTACAAATCAGCTGCTCTAGCCAGCTGAGCTACACCGGCATTATTCATAAAAAAAGCCCGCTATTTCTAACGGACTGCAAATGTATAGCATTTAAATCGGTAATCAAAACATTTTTCAAAAATTTTTTATCAGATATGAGCCCTGATTTTTTCCTTCCTTTTCATCAGTAAACGCTCCGCCGATTCTGCGCATGAGTCTGCCGCTTCCTCAAAACTTTTACACTGTTTCTTCACTATGAAGTCGTCTCCGGGAACATGAATTTTAATCTCTACGATCTTGTTCTCCTTTTCACTTCCGTTATCGAGTTTCAAATAGACATCCGAAGAAACCACTCTGTCATAATATTTTTCCAACTTATCCATTCTTTCCTGAATGAAATCCACCAGTTTTCTGTCGACAGTAAAGTTAACTGCATGCACATTTACCTTCATAATCAAAATTTTTATGGTTAAACTTTAGGAATCACCTTTGCCTCGAGGATGAGCATTCCCATACACCTGTTTCAATTCAGCCAAGCTGCTGTGGGTGTAAATCTGAGTCGATGCCAAGCTGGAGTGTCCCAATAATTCCTTTACTGAATTTAAGTCGGCTCCGTTGTTAAGCAAATGGGTCGCAAACGTATGCCGAAGGATGTGAGGGCTCTTTTTTACCTTGCCCGACACAGTACTAAAGTAGCCATTTATAAGACGATAAACAAAAGAATCCGTCAATTTAACTCCTTTTAACGACAAGAAGAACAGGTCGTTGTCTTTAATGTGTTGTAATTGCGAACGTTCCGAAAGATAGGCTCGGAATTGTTGTGAAATAATTGGCAACACAGGCAGTATGCGCTCCTTATTTCGCTTCCCGATTACCTTTAACGTATTGGCCGACAAATCGATGTTCGCCACTTTTAAATGAATGAGTTCCGTGCGCCTCATACCCGTCGCATAAAACAAATCGATGATGAGTTTGTCGCGCAAACCCTCGAATCCCGGCGGATATTCGATTTGGTTCAGAACCGCTTCCAATTCATTCTCCGAAAAAGGCACCTGAAGTTTTTTGGGCGCTTTGAGCGACTTGTGCTTGAGCAACGGATTGATTTCGATCTGCTTCGTCTTGAGCAGGAATTTATAGTACGCCTTGAGCGACGATATTTTGCGGTTGACCGAAGCATTGCCGATTCCCGCTTCTACCAAAGAAACGATCCATGCGCGAATTTGGCCGTAAGCCACCGAATCGATGTTCGCATCGTCAAATTCAGCATCGGCAAAAGAAGAAAACGCACCAAGGTCGGTCATGTAAGCCGTGACCGTATGTGCCGAATAATTCTTTTCGCGACGCAGATATTCCTCGAATGCCTGTAGGTTTGAAAGCATAAAAAAACCGCTTGCCCAAAGATAGGCAAACGGTTCTTATGTTCTTAAATAAGGATATACTAGCTTTCGAGGCTGTCCTTAAGGTGCTGGATGTACTGCGCCTTTTGAACTTGCATGCGGCGTGATACCGATGGTTTTACGAAAGCTTGACGCGCACGCAACTGACGTACAGTTCCGGTTTTGTCAAATTTTCTCTTGTAACGCTTAAGCGCGCGATCAATGTTTTCTCCGTCTTTAATTGGTATGATTAGCATGTGGACACCTCCTTTCGTTAAAATTTTGAGCGGCAAAGATACTCAAAAAGAGGAAAGAAGCAAGAGGCGAGGTGATTTTTTTGAGATAATAGATGAAAGACGGATAGATAATAGACATTCTTATGCGGGAAGATAGTCGTTTTGGGTTGGCTGATCCACCCTTTTGGTTCCTCGACTGCGCTCGGAACCCAAGCACCTCCAATCAATCCCGCTCCAAAACAAATCAAATTTCCAAAACAGCGGCCTTTCAAAAAAAACGGGATTCATTCGAGCCCCGTCTATTATCTATCTGTCTATTACTTACTATCTCACTTCAAAAGATTCCGCGAAATCACCAACTTCTGGATTTCGGTCGTCCCTTCTCCTATCGTACACAATTTCGAATCGCGGTAAAATTTCTCTACCGGAAAATCTTTTGTATACCCATATCCGCCATGGATTTGCACGGCGTCGTTCGAAACTTTGACACACACTTCAGACGAATACATCTTTGCCATCGCGCCCGCGGTCGTCACCGGCTTCTTGTTGTTTTTCAAGTGAGCCGCCTTGTGCAACAACAATTCCGAAGCTTCGATTTCCGTAGCCATATCGGCAAGCTTGAACGCAATGCCCTGGAACTCGCTGATCGGTTTTCCGAATTGTTGTCTTTCTTTCGAATATTTCAATGCAGCCTCGAAAGCGCCTTTCGCGATCCCCAAAGACAAAGCACCGATAGAAATACGCCCTCCGTCGAGAATCGTCATTGCTTGTTTAAATCCTTCGCCTACATTGCCCAAACGATTCGCATCGGGAACGCGGCATCCGTCGAAAATCAATTCGGCCGTTTCGCTGGCACGCATGCCTAGCTTATTTTCTTTTTTCCCTGAGGAGAATCCGGCCATGCCTTTTTCAAGTACGAATGCCGTCATGCCTTTAGAATCGCCTTTTTCACCGGTACGCGCGATTACAACCGCAATTTGACCGGAAATGGCATGAGTGATGAAGTTTTTGGCTCCGTTAAGAATCCAGTGGTCACCATCGCGTACAGCAGTGGTGTTCATTCCGCCTGCATCCGATCCGGTGTTGTGTTCTGTCAAACCCCATGCTCCTATCCATTGGCCGCTTGCGAGTTTAGGAATCCATTTCAATTTCTGCTCCTCGTTGCCGAAAGTCAAAATGTGGTTCGTGCAAAGCGAATTATGGGCCGCAACCGACAATCCTATAGACGGATCGACCTTCGATATTTCTTCAATAACGGTAATGTATTCATGGTAACCCAATCCCGATCCTCCCAATTCTTCGGGAACCAAAACGCCCATGTAGCCCATTTCCCCTAGTTTGTGGAAAAGCTCGACAGGAAACGTCTGGGCCTCGTCCCACTCCATGATATGCGGGCGGATATGCTGCTCGGCAAAATCCCTGATGGACTCGGCAATCATTGATTCGGTTTCAATAAAATCGTAATTCATATTTGGTTGTATTTTTTAGAATTCCAAATATAGGCTAATTATTTTTACGTTATCAACAGGAAAGTTGTCAATTTTTAGTAAATCATCAGAATTAACGATTCTTCCGTTCATGCTTCTGTACGTGACGATCGACTTGGCCAAAGCGTACCTGAAATACGGAAAAGCAGACAGCTCGCGCAAAGAGGCTTCGTTCACATTGATCTTCCTCAAAGTCGGAATTTCGGCGACCTTAAACCTCTCGTTGAGCTTTTCGATCACTTCGTCCGATAAGCCCCACACCTGTCTCATTTGCGACATATCGACAAAACCGCCAAGCGTCTCCCTTTGCAAGATTATGCGGTCGGACAATGCATTACCAATTCCGAACACAGCCATCAATTCCTGTTTTGAAGCTTTATTGATATCGGTTTTGCTTATCTCTTTTTTGGGAGTTTGCCGAAAATCGTATTTGACATTCGAATGCTTGCGATTTACCCAATCCGGAAATTTGAAATAAGGCGCGATCCGAACCAACAACGAATCGGAAACACCTGTGACTTTCTGGAAGTCCTCGACCGAATTCACATACAGATTCTTGTTTCGGAATGCGAGCAACCTATCGATTTCGGCAACAGACATTCCTAACCTGTATCCTTTGTAATCGGTGATGAAATTCGGATTGAACGGATAGATTTTCGTTTTTCGGTCTTCTTTTTCCTTTGCCAGAGAATCGATTTCGTTTTGCAACGCGAGCCATTCGCGATCTTGAGGAATCGGTTTGGGTTTGAGAAGAAAATCAGTTACCCGAAAAGCAATTTGGAAAATAACGATAAGCGAGGCTAGCGAAATGATGCCAACGCGTTGTGTCCTCGTGTAGCCGAGGAGGTTTTGAAGAGACGTTTTCATTTTGGCGTGTATTAAATTTATATGGCATAGATAAACTCCTAAAGATCGAAAACAGAGCTGCGTTTGGCGCGGATCAGGTCTTTCAACCGAATCCAGAACGCGAGCGTAAGATAGACGCCGAACCAAAGACCGGCCGTCACGAACGAAATATAGATGAAGAACAATCGGACGCTTGTAGCGCGCATCCCGAGCTTATCCGCGAGGCGCGACGAAACCTGAAAACCGTACTTCTCGAAGAAATACTTCAATTTGAGCACAAAGGGCGTCTTTTGATTTTCCACATTCTAAAAGTACGTTTTTTGGATATATTTACAAGGATGAAAAACTTTAGATTTTTTACTTTCCTTTTGATGTTGGCCTTCGTCTCGTGCAAGAACGAAGACGCCCAGTATATTGACCCGAGAGGTACCGATTATGCGGGCGCGCAAAGCTGCGTCGAATGCCATAGCGACATTTCGCATTCGGCCATGGTTACCGCGCACATGAAAGCGACGGCGCCCGCTACGGCCGAAAATGTTCTCGGCAGCTTCGAATCGGGGCAAAATACGTTCGTTTACGGCCCGAATTCTACGATTACCATGGAAAAACAGGGCGACAGTCTATACCAGGTTTGGAAAAAAGACGGGGAGATCCAAAGAAAACACGCGTTCGACATCGTATTTGGCGGACGCAACGCCCAAACGGCCGTCTACTGGCATAACCTGAACACATACGAACTTCCGGTTTCCTTTTACCGTTCGGCTAACGGTTGGGGAACAAGCCCGGGATTTTCGCCCACAGATCCGAACTTCGACCGCAAAATGATCAAGGATTGTTACGCGTGCCACAGTTCGAACGTTCGAAGTGTAGACGCCAAAGTGACTTCGCAACAGCAAAATGCATTTACTATGGATGTCGAGGATGTCATCCACAAAGAAAACATCATATATGGTATTGACTGCGAACGTTGTCACGGGCCGGCCAAAAAACACGTCGATTATCACAAGAAATTCCCCGATGTCAAAATCGCCCAGCAAATCAAGAGTTTCAAGTCGATGGGCAAGCAGCAAAAACTCGACGCCTGTTCCATTTGCCATGCGGGAAGCGACGGCATGAAACTCAAATCGCGTTTCGACTTCAAACCCGGCGACAATCTCAATGATTATTATCGTCCGTTGCCGAATGCCGAAATTGACGTGCACGGCAACCAGCACGGCATGCTCACCCAAAGCAAGTGCTTCACCAAAAGCACGAACATGGATTGCACGACCTGTCACGACGCCCACGAAAACGCTCCGAAAGAACCGTCGTATTATTCTCGCATTTGTTCTAGTTGCCATGCTCATCCGAACCATTCGAAAGAAACGGTGGCTTCTGCCTCAAAGGAAGATTTAGAATTGAAATGTGTGGAATGCCATATGCCGAAACAGGATTCACGAGCGATCACGTTTTACACGGCGTTCAATTCGCCCAACCAAAGCTATCAGTTAAGGACGCATAAGATCGGCGTTTATCCGAACAAAAAATCAGCGAAGTAAATAGAGTTTGGCACAGGCTCGCGCATCCGACAACGCTTCGTGGTGATTGAGTTCGATGCCGTGACGGTCGGAGCACGCCTTGAGATTGGCGGGCTTGTATCCTTTGGCACGATAGATTTTTGCCGTGCATTCCCACCTGTCCGAAATTTCGAGCTCGTCGTAATACAAACCGTAATAGCGCATCGTCTTCAAGAGTACGTTGCGGTCGAACGACTCGTTGTGGACCACTATCGTCCGTCCGAAAAGACGTTTGCCGATTTCGGGAAACACCGCGTCGAACGTCTTGGCATTTACGATCTGGATTGGTTTGATGCCGTGCACCATGATGTTGCGATACCAATACTCGTTATCCGGAGTTTGGATCAACGTATGGAATTCGTCTACAATCACGCCGTCATTGACCGTAACGATACCGACAGCACAAGCGCTTTCGCAATATCCGGTCGCGGTTTCGAAGTCTATGGCGGTAAAGGTCATGGCTGGGTTTGGACGCGCAAGATACGAATGCTATATTTGGGAAACCTAACGCCTACCATGAAAAAATATTTCTTCGGACTCGTGCTACTGTTATCGGCGGTGACTTTCGCCCAAAAACAAAAGCCTTCCGAAACCGTTAAAATCACCTACTTAAGAAGTTCAAACGGCAATCTTGTGCAAAACCAGGAGCCGATTTTGGTATATGCTTCACAAGAAACGACACGCATATCGAACGCCAAAATACTTTCGGGAACCGCCAAAATTCCAAACGAAGAGGTACAGATCGATTTCCCATCGAACAAAATTACGCAAACGGCACAAATCACACCTGCCAAATTCATTTCGGTAACCGACAGCACATCGCTCGCCAAACAGCAATTGGAACTCGTTGAAGGCACGAAAAAAATTCTCGGTTACACGTGCAAGAAGGCCAAAACGGTAATCAACTCAAACACGATCGATATTTGGTACACGACCGAAGCCGGCGTTCACGGTTCGCCTTCTACTTTAGGCGCGACGCTCGGTTTGGTTTTGGAGACGGTGCGCAACGGGAATTTCGTCGTGTCTGCGACTAAAATCGAAAAATTCAAAAAAGCCGTTCCGAAATCCGATCATACGACGCAATCGGTAGACGCTTTGACGTATAAGGATTTGCTTTGGAAAAGCCGGTTCACGACGATAGAAGTGTTCAAGAAGGAAACTGTCAGTTTCAGTCCGGATTCGAAATCGGAAGGCGACATTTTGCGTTTTGCGAGCGGAACGATTCTCGTGCGCAAAGTCAAAATTCCCGAAATCGAAAAAGGCAGCCAGGTTTTTGTAGACGTGACCGAACAATCGAACGGCGACGCTTACGACCGTACCGGATCTGTGTTCCTGATTCCGACAGAAGGCAGCCCGTCTTTTCTTGACGGATTGGAACAAGGCAAGGAAAAACTTCCGATCTACGAAAACGGCAACGGTAAAAAATACCAAGGCGTCGTAAAGTCTGGCGATTATGAACCGTTGCTCGAACTCATGCGCTTTTTCACTCCGTTCGGCGTGAGCAAATACAATACGATAAAGCTTAAGAACAAGACTTGGCAGGACAGCGTGATCTACCGTCAGGACATTTCGGACTTTATCCCGAAACTCAGCGGAAAGGAAGTCTATATCGGCCTGAGCATCGGCAATTATGACAAAGGCGGACACAAGGCGAGCGTGAACCTTACGATACATCCCGAGGAATCATCGGCTGTAAAGCCCGAAACCGAAATCCTACCGCTTTTCAACACGAACAACGTCATGGAAATGGCGGGACAGGAATACGGCACGATGTTCAGTTCGGAAAAAGGACTCGAAGTGACGTTCACTTTGCCGCAACCTCTGAAGAACGCCAAATTGCGCTACATCACTACCGGACACGGCGGTTGGGAAAACGGGGACGAATACCTCAAAAAGAAAAACACCATATTGCTCGATTCGAAACAAGTGTTCGCTTTCGTGCCTTGGCGCACCGATTGCGGATCGTACCGCTTGAGCAATCCGGCATCGGGAAATTTCGAGAACGGTTTGTCGTCATCCGATGAAAGCCGGTCGAATTGGTGTCCGGGCACGACAACAAACCCGATCTGGATTGACCTGGGCGACCTTGCCGGCGGAACGCATACGATTACGGTCAAAATCCCGATGAACGCTCCGGAAGGCACGAGTTTCAGTTCGTGGAATGTCTCGGGTGTATTAATTGGTGAAAAGTAATTCCTCCCGAAAAGACATAGTGAACAAATTCCAAAAAAGCGAAAAAACTCCAGCTATAGAAATAACTGGAGTTTTTTTATCAATTGACGGAACGAAATTTTGGGATTTATTTAATCGTTCCTATGATGTCGTACTTGGTGATGATATGATGCCTTCCGTCTCCTAAATCTACAAGTACCGCCTGATTTTCCTTGTTGATGAGTTTCGAGATTTCCTCAACGGGCGTTCCGGCTTTTACGATCGGATACGGTTTGCCCATGACTTCACGGATTGGTTTTTCGGCCGCGTTCTTGTCGGAAATGTAACTTTGGAAAAGATCGGTTTCGTCTACAGATCCTACAAAACCGTTAATATCGATAACCGGAATCTGAGAAATCTTGTACTTGCGCATGCGCTCGATAGCGTGGGAAACGAGTTCTTCCGTACGCACCACTACAAGCGGTTTTTCGATATGGTCTTTGATAAGGTCTTCGGCTTTGGTGATGTCTTCGTCAAGAAAACCGCGCTCGCGCATCCAGTCGTCATTGAACATCTTACCTACGTAACGGCTGCCTGAATCGTGGAAAAGCACGACCACGACGTCTTCCGGCTTGAAATGTTCTTTTAATTGAAGCACGCCTTTTATCGCCGCGCCGGCTGAGTTCCCGACGAAGATACCTTCTTCGAGTGCGAGCTTTCTCGTATATACGGCAGCGTCTTTATCGGTGACTTTCGTGAACCCGTCGATCAACGAGAAGTCGACATTTTTAGGAAGGATGTCCTCGCCTATTCCTTCGGTGATGTAAGAGTAGATTTCGTTCTCGTCGAAAATCCCGGTTTCGTGGTACTTCTTGAACACCGAACCGTAAGTGTCGACGCCCCAAATCTTGACGTTCGGATTGCGTTCTTTAAGATATTTGGCGACACCAGAAATGGTTCCGCCCGTTCCTACGCCTACTATGAAATGCGTGATTTTCCCATCGGTCTGTTCCCAGATTTCGGGGCCGGTCTGCTCGTAATGCGCTTGGGTGTTCGACATGTTGTCGTATTGGTTCACGTACCAGGCATTCGGGGTTTCTTCGGCAAGGCGACGCGACACGGAATAATACGAACGTGGATCGCTTGGTTCAACATCTGTAGGACAAACCACGACTTTTGCACCCACGGCGCGAAGGATGTCCATTTTTTCTTTGGATTGCTTATCCGTGATTACGCATACCAATTTGTAGCCTTTTACGATGGCGCCAAGAGCCAAACCCATTCCAGTGTTGCCGGATGTTCCTTCGATGATGGTTCCACCTGGTTTGAGGCGTCCGTCGGCTTCGGCGTCTTCAATCATTTTGACAGCCATGCGGTCTTTGACCGAATTGCCAGGATTGAAGGTCTCGACTTTGGCCAGAACGAGTGCGTCGATCTCTTTGGTGACTTTGTTGAGTTTTACCATTGGCGTGTTCCCGATGGTGCCCAATATGTTTTCTGCGTATTTCATTATCAATTGTTTCGAAGCGCAAAGGTAGCGATGTTTCGCAGATTGCTAAAACGATTTCTTAGAAGGGATTCGTTTTTTGGAGAGACGTCACGAAGAACGTACGCGTGAGGGATTTATCATTTCCCGCCTTCTGTAAAACCGGAAAGGCCGCCGGCACGCCCAAATCTTATTTAAAGAAATTCCACTCCATACCGATACGGATCATGAAGTCGCGGTACGGGTAGTTGGGTGCGGTCAAAAAGTTATTCCCCGTCCAGGCCGAGTTGAAATGCTCGCACTTGAAGTAGATTCTCGCGGTACGGATTTTCATGTCGAGGAAAAAATCGAACATCGGAAAATCGCCGATTTCCTTTTGGTTCTGCACGTAGAATTCTCCAATTACAGGATTGTAGTCGTTCGCGTAATATTTGGTGAAGTAATTGAACGTGACGCCGGTCTGGATAAACAGCGCTTTTTTGAAATAATAGTCCTGGAAGTACAAGGTATTTCGTGTCACGAACTTCGGCACGTTGACGATATCGCTTTCCTGATCTACTTGTTGATACAGCACGGTATTGTCCAATCCAAACTTCCAGAGCTTGAGATCGCGTCCAACTTTTACCGAAAGATAGTTGATGGAACCCGAATGTTGCTGAGGCGCGAGAATAACGGTGTCATCGGCAGCCGTATCGGCAAAGTACAACATGTCTTTGAACGAAGACACCTTCACTGAAGCGGTAAGCCATTGCGTATTGGCGTCTATGCTTATGGTGTTGATCTTTTCGTTATTGAAATCGTTCGTCCAATTGTAGGCGATGTAAGAACTTTGATTGAGGTTGTAGATATTATCCGGAATCTTGTTCATGCGCTCGTACTGGAACGAGACTACATTTTTGTCGTTGAACGTATAGCGCAGGTTTCCTTGGATGTGCGAAAGCGATTGGTCGCCCATGGACTGTGAAATGAGGCCATGCGCCATCCAGTGTTGGGTTCGGAATTCGTATTCTCCTCCTATGGTTTGGATTTCGTCGCTGAGCAAACCCGTGTTGATGCCTTCATCGAGCAAAAGCACGCGGTCGAAATAATAGTTATAGCGGAAATCCTCGGCGAAGAATTTGAATTTCCCCAACGTCTTGTTTTCATAAACTACCGCAACCTTATTGTACATACGATTGTAATGCGTCTGATCGTTTATGTTCGCCGGTCGGAAAGAAGCACCGTATCGTTGAATCGTCGTGTTGTCGTCCAAAACCGTAGTAAGTGTTCCCTGTTTATATTGGAAAAACTTGTTTTCGTAATTGAATTGATGGGTGATGTGCAGGTTGTTTTGTGCGTCGTTTCCGTTAATCCGGAAATCGTGGTCGAGAAACAGGCGCTTGCCTTTCAGGAAAGATTCCGCATCCCTCGAAAACACATTGAGACGCAGCCTGTTTTTGTATTGGGAACTTCCGCTTTCGAAATCTTCTATATTGGCGACACCGCCATTTTCATCGTTGAGGAAATCGTAAGACACGAAATGGAAATTGGCCGAATAGCGGTTGTCTTTCGTATGATAACTCGTGGTAAACCTAAAATTTCCCGTACTCGAAACCGAGTTGATGTATTTTCCGTCTGATCGCAAACCTTTATAAGCGATCGAAAAATTAAGCTGTGGCGAAATGTTGGCCGATACGAAAGCGTCTACGTTTTGTCCGCGTTGCATCACCGATTTGTAATACAGATCCGTGAATGGCGTGGCCATCGAGTAATATCGGATATCGCGTGCTTCGAGGTAAGGAAATTGTTTGGCCCTGTGTCCGAAACCCGGAAACGGATCGTGTTTTTTTAGTCCGAAATCGAGCGTTTGATACGTCTGTCCTTCATTGGCGAACGGAAGAAGTCCGAAAATATCCTTGCGCAAATAATTGTGCTTGTACTCGTCTTGTATCGTAAGTGAGGTATCTACATAAACCGTATCTCTTTCGAGCATGACGATGCGGTACATGTCTATGGTAGCCTTAGGAGCGTCTTTAGCCGGTTTACCCGAGGCATCTTTTGGTGCAGCAGCAGGCGTTACCCGTTCCTGACAATAAACGTGCGAAGAAACAATCAAAAAACAAATCAGCAAAAGAACCCTCATAGCCTAGGAATAGGCACAAAAATACACAATCGATTGTTATGATAATCCAAAAAGATTGCAGCAAAAGAAAAAGGCCACCCTTTCGGATGGCCTTTATATCTGAATTACTAAAAATTAGTTTTTCAAATGAGCTTTGCGCTTAGCGGCAAGCTGTTGAACAAGGTTCGCCATACGGCCAGTACCCAATAGTTCACCATCCATTGTAGTGGCAGTGTACGTAGTTCCGGCTTTAGTCACAATCGCAACAGGAATGATAGCTGCATCGTTACCGTCAGCCAAGCCGCCGGCAGTGTATGTCCATTCACCATCCATGTTGATTGTCGCCTTGAAAGCACCCGGTCTTCCCATATCAACAAAAGCCTTGAATAGGATTTCCCCTCCTTCAGGAGCACCAGGACCTTCGTTCGTGTAAAAACTTGGCGCAATGATGTAATCTCCGTCCGGTGCATCTGCAGGAAGAACTGCCAATTCTGGACATTCTGTGTAAGACGAAGCCACAAGATTCAAGCCAGCATCATAGATTTCCATATCGAAATCAAATTCACAAAATTCACCATCTTGCTCACTTGCTGTAACATCGTATGTTCCTCCGTGTAGAGTTCCATAAGTATCAGCCGAAGTTTGGCTCCAATCCAAACGAGCCCAGAAATCATCGATTACTGTATTGTTAACAGTAACTGTAAAGAATTCTGAAGTTTCAGCGATGTTTCCATTTGAATTTCCGTCAGGATACAAACGGAAATTGAACGTTTCCGCACCTTCTGCTTCCAAATCTACCGGAGCGACGAATGTAAAAGAATAGGTTGTCGTGTAAGCAGGCATTGTGAAATAAAAGCCCAACTGTCCAAATCCGGTACCAACTTCGGTCTCGGTTCCATCTTCAGTGGCCAAATCTCTAAAGCCGCCAGTACTTGTATTCAAAACATCCAATTTGAACTCCATAGAGTTATTGATTGCCTTGTCCGAAGTAAGTGTCACCGTAATGACATCACCTTCGTTTACAGTAGTCGAAGAAACGGTTGCTGTAACAACTGGCTTTTCCAAACGAGTTGAAAGCGTCGCATCGTCGTCATCACTACAAGAGGCGAACGAAGCTGCCAATGCTGCAACAAAAAGAAATTTATATCTAAATATTTTCTTCATTTTTGAATTTTGTTAAATTAATTGTTTTTCGTGTAAGTAGAAGTCCATGTGATGAAACCTGTAGCTCCACCTGCATTCGCCTTATAACGAATCTTGAAAGTGTTCGCGTCGATTACATGACCTTCGAAACCAGCGTAGTCACCTGAATCCATTGGAACACCAACAACTTCATTTGAGTACAAGCCAGCGAAAAGACCTTGAGACGGAACCGTAATCTCTCCACAAAGAACGTTGAAGAAGAAACCTTGATCTGGAGCTTGTCCAGGAGTAAAGGTACCTGTGTTCTGTGTTTTGAATTCATTGATGTCTACCTGAGTAATCGACTGATTTGTTTGAGTCGAAGTCGCATTGTTTGACTCTCTTACAACTTGAACAGTGTAAGTACCTTCCAAATCTGCTTGGCATCCTACGAAGTTCACAGTAAAGGTGCTGTTGTTTTCAGAAATGATGCTTTCATCTCCACCAGATACTGCAGTCAACTTGATTACAACCGAAGTAGCAACGTCAGCATCCAAACAACAAGTATTCACCAATATAGGGAAGTTCACGAAATCTGCTCCTGCAGGGATAGTGATCTGACCCGAAGTGTTTACCAAATTGTATTCGACACCTTCTGTAGCCGTACTACCTTCGCCCGTTACCGGATCAAATGGTACAATCTCATAGTTGATTACAAGCGGCTCATCTGAAGGATTGCCTTCGTTACCTCCAATTAGAATCACTGGAAATTCACGTTGAACTTGACCTTCATCGGCGAAATAACTATAAGATGTCGCAGCTTCCGGGAAACCTACGATAAATTGGTCATTTGGTTGAAGATTTGGTCCATTTGGCAAATCGTCGTCCGTACACGAGATAGCCGCAGCCATCACAATTGCTAATGCTAATAACTTTTTCATATATGTCAATTTTTATTGTTCAACTAGCCAGAATGGTCCTTGGTTGAAAATATCATCCAATGACAATGTCGGAACGTTTGCAGAGTTACCCACCAATTCTGTAGTAGGATAAAGCAATCTTCTTTGTCTGTGTGGTCTTGATGTTGCAGATCCAGCAGGAACTCCAGCCAAAGGAATCTCATCAATAAATCCTGTACGAGTATACTCGATGAATACCTCCATTGCGTTAGCACCAGTCAAAGCAACATTCTTTTGATACATGATCGCTCTCATATTTTGCTCGAACGTGTAAGCAGAACTAAAGCCTTTGCCAGGAACACCATTCACACCGTTAAGGTATGCTGTAGGGTTAACTGCACTCATTTGGACCATTGAAGCCTGAACTCCTGCATCAAAAAATGCTTGAGCATCTCCTGGAATGTATCCGCGCAAAACAGCCTCGGCTTGCAAGAAGAAGCTTTCTGAGGCCAACATCATGTACCCGTCTTGGTCTGCGCTAGAAACGATAGCAGCACCAAATTGAGAAATGTTTGGAGGGGCTGTTCCGCCGTTGTTTACAGAAACATCACCTTGGATAACACCTGCAACGTTTCCACCAACAAGACCAGTAAAGATTCTGCTTCTACGTGGATCAGGCAAAGTATTGTCGTTCAAATTGTCTCCAAAATACTTAGACGCTCCATACTGACGATAGAATGCACTACTGTTTCCTCCAACGTCAAAGAACAAACCGTAAACAGGGTTTTGCTGTTCTGTGTTCGCGTTAGAGTAACCTGGGTTGATGATTACATCGCTGGTTACAAAAGTAGCACTAGACAACTCGCTGAATTCTTGAGCCAAGTAAGTTGTTGTTTCAGCATCTGTCATTTCAGACTGACGAAGAAGCAAACGCAATTTCAAGGTATTAGCAAAGCGTTTCCAAGCTTGCATATCTCCCTGGAAGATAACATCTTCATTCCCGACAGCGATTGTCGATGATGAAGGATTATCGATAATATCAATCGCTTCTTCAATCTGAACCACCAAGTCTCTGTAAACTACCTGATCATCATCATAAGCAGGTGACAAGTTTTGGCTTCCAAGGTGCGCCTCAGAATAAGGAATATCTCCGTAAAGGTCAACCAAATATTGGAAATAGAACGACTTTAGGATTTTAGCGATCGCCTTGTGATTCTCGTAATTAGCAGCCGGATGCTTGATAATATTAGTCAAGTTGGCTGTACTAGTGTAAAATCCATCCCAAAGACCCGAATAAGAACTGTTTGTCAAAGCCAAAGAGAACTCTTCTGGGTTAGTCACCGCGAAAGCGTTAACGTTGAATCCCCAGTTATTCATGAAGAGATTCCCGAAAATCATACCGGTACGAGAAAAAGTTCTGTATGGTCCAGTTTCTGCAGCCGCCAAAGACAAATCCGGCGTGACCTGATCACCCGTCGGGTTATCAACTGGAGAGTTAACATCTAGGTAGTCGTCGCATGAAAATAACGACAACGCTAGTATAGGAATAATAAATTTTATTTTTTTCATTTCGCTTTTTTATTAGAATGTTACATTAACCGTGAAACCGTAAGTTCTTGTTACCGGATATTGTCCAACAACAGACAACCCTTGGTCAGCGATCAATGTAGATCTTGACTGCTCTGGATCGTTATAGTTACGGTTTTCTTTAGGCAAAACGACAAACGGGTTACGTGCATTGATACCCAATCTCAAAGCTGTCAATCCTAGACGATCCAACATATCTTTTTGGAAAGAATAGCTAAGTGACAATTCACGTACCTTGAATGCAGTTGCATCCAAAACGAAGTTTTCTTCCGTCTCAGCATATTCATCCTGGAAGTAAGAAAGGTAGCTTCCGTAAGTAGTACCACCAGTGATGATATTAGTGTTAGCTGTGTAAACACCAGGCGCTGATTCATATGATGAATTCGGGAACACGAAACCAGTACGTCCAGTCAAAGCAGAGTCATACAAGTGACCTGACCAAGACAACCATTGCTTGGTTGACGAATAGAATTGGTGACCAGTTCTGTAATCCATTGTAGCGGAAAGTTGGAATCCTTTAAATTGAACAGACGTATTGTAAGTAAGGATATAATCTGGTGTAGATTTACCTAAATTAATGTACTCTGTAGTTTTGATAGGGTTTCCAGTAGCTGGATCGATAATGATACGGCCTTGATCATCGCGCTCGTAACCGATACCTTTGATTAGAGGAAACTCTTCTCCTTTAACAGCAAATGTTCCAACATCAAGTCCGGCAGAAGCAAAATTCTGCAAACCAACTTCGTCAGCTTGAGCAGAAACTTCGTCAACTACAGTGATTGCACGTGAGTAGCTGAAACGGTTAGTCCAAGTCAAACCAAGGTTATTGAAATCTTTGGCCGCGATAGGCGTAAATCCAAGGTCAATCTCTCCACCTGTTGTATGAGCCTTACCGATGTTTGTTCTAAGACTTGTCAAACCTGAAGCGTAAGAAGGCGAAATCGCAGTAATCAAGTCTTTGTTATCTGAACGGAAATATGCTGCATCAAGAGTCAATCTTCCTTCGAAAAACTCCAAATTGATACCAACCTCTTTGTTGAAATAGATTTCAGGCTTCAAGTAACGGTATGAACCTGTAGTAGATTGAACGAAAGAGTTCAAATCACCAAAAGCATATCCTGTAGCTTGTACGTAATTGTCAAAAATATCAGCAAAATCAATTCCACCGTCGTTACCGTTTTTCGTCAAGTTGACATAAACTTTGGCACGACTAAGAACTTTGTTATCCTTAAGAGATTCGAATGCATTCGTAGGAACGAAAGACAAACCGACAGATGGATAGAAGAAACTGTTCGTTGAAGAATCCAAACGAGATGACCAGTCATTACGCGCAGTTGCGTTAAGGAACAAATAATTAGCGTAATCCAAATCAAGGTTAGCGAACAACGCACCTGTTCTGATACGGGTACGAGTGTTAGAAGCTCTTGGGATACCGGTAACGTTCGACACGTTGTAAACACCTGGTACAGTAAGATTATCACCACCTACAGAAGAGCTGCTAAAATACTGATCCTGCATGTTGTTACCAATGTTCAATTTGAAACCGATTTTCTCTGTAAGCTCGTAATCGAAATTAACGATGAAATCGGCATAGATGTTACGCGCCATTGAGTTGCTCGTATCAAAAGACGAAATCGTAGTCTGATCACCTCCACCTACTTTCAACAAATCGATGTACTCGTTAGTGTAAGAAAGAGTGCTAGACTGAATCTGGTTTACGTTGAATGTATAACGCGCACTGATGTTGTCATTGAATTTATAACCCAAATCAACTTGTCCACGGAATCTATCCTGTCTTGACTCATTGCGGATATTCTCGCGAGTCCAATATGGGCTGTTGTAATAAGAAGTCCAGTGATATTGGTTAAACGGACGCGCAAAACGCTCTACCGGAATGTTAGTAGCCGCCTGAAGCAATTCTCTGTACAATTCAGGAGAAGTAGTTTCAATTTTTTGAGTCGTGTAGCTCGCGTTTCCGTCGATACTCCATTTACCCAATTTCTTTCCAGCTCTGAAAATAAATGCGTTGCGCTTCAATTGATCTCCTTCTACAACGAAGTCAGTCGCTTGACGGTTCGCCAACAAGCTTGCATATCCATTCTCATCACCTGCAGAAATCGACACGCCATTTTGAGCGATCGTTCCTGTCTGGAAAAATTCTTTGATGTTATCCTTAATAGATCTGTAAGGAGCCATAACAAAACTACCGTCTGCTTGTTGCAAACCTGTCGGTCTCATTACACCGTCGAATTCAGCACCCCAAGCACCGTTTTCGTAGTTGATGTGTTGACCACTCCAACCTTGACCATAACGACGTTGACGTTGCGGCACATACGCCACTTCCTCAAAGTCAATTGAAGACGTAAGCTGAACGGTTGGCTTAGAACCTTTCGATCCTTTTTTAGTCGTAACGACGATAACACCGTTACCCCCTTGCTGACCGTATAGAGCCGCACCCTGAGCACCTTTGATTACGTTGACGTTTTCAATTTGCTCTGGCGGGATTTGTTGAAAAGCAGTCAATGACGATATAGCGTTATCGATAACAACCAACGCCTCACTCGATTGAGTAAGAGAGCGGTTACCACGCAAAACAACGCGCGTCGAAGAGTTTACACCAGTATTTGTCGTGTTGATCTGCAAACCTGAAACTTTACCAACCAATGCAAGAACAGCGTTTGGCTGAGCAGCTTGATTGATTTGTTCAGATTTAACAACAGCAGCGGAATACGTTTGCGCGTTCGCTTTTTTCTGAATACCCAAAGCACCCGTAACGACAACCTCACCAAGCGCGATACCACCCTCGGCAAGCTTCACATTAACAGAGTTGCTCGCCCCTACTTTCACTTCCTTGTCGGCCATACCTACAAAAGAGAAAACAAGAGTTTGCCCCTGATCAACTTTGATGGCAAACTTTCCATCAACATCAGTTTGAACTCCAGCCTTAGTCTCCTTAACGACGACGTTGGCACCAGGAAGTGGTCCTGAAGCATCAGAAACCGTACCCGTAACAGTCTTTCCCTGAGCAAAAGAAAGCTGCATAGTTAACGCTAATACAAGCGTAAAAATCCATTTAAACTTCGATCTCATATTAAATTTATTTGAGTTAGTTATTCCGCAAACTTCACAATTATTTCTTAAATAAACAAATATTACTTCGGATTAATATTATTTATTTTCAGCGAAAATCCTGTAAACAGTAACATTTCTGCAAATAACTATTGCATAGATGTATACTTTTGGAAAAGGTTGCGTCATTTTGCTAATTTTGCTGAAATTTTAAATTAATGTTAATCAGAAGGTTTTCAGAACATTTGTTCGAAGCTGGTACAGACGAAGCCGGAAGAGGCTGTCTCGCCGGTCCTGTAACCGCAGCTGCGGTCATACTTCCCGAACACTTTGAAAATCCTTTGCTTAACGACTCCAAACAACTTTCAGAAAAACAACGCGACGGATTGCGTCCGTTCATAGAAGAACACGCCCTTTGTTATTCCGTCACCCACCTCGACCATTCCGTCATAGACGAAATCAACATTCTTAACGCATCAATAAAAGCCATGCAGGAATGCGTCCTAAAACTCAATCCTGCGCCTTTACATATTATAGTAGATGGGAATAGATTCAAAAAGGTTGGAAACATCCCACACAATTGTATCGTCAAGGGCGACAGCAAATACCTGAGTATAGCCGCGGCCTCCGTTTTGGCCAAGACTTATAGAGATGCATACATGCTGAAGATACACGAGGAATTCCCGATGTACAACTGGAAACAGAACAAAGGCTATCCGACCGAAGAGCACCGCGACGCCATCCGCAAATACGGCGTCACGAAATACCATCGTATGTCGTTCAAACTTTTACCTGATCAACTGGAACTGGATTTTGAAGAAGATATGAGTTTTCAAGGAGTTCGGCTGAAAATAACGCGCTGAAATGTTTAAGGATTTTAGATTTCACTTCCTCGAGCGGAATTTCAGAAACATCCAATTCCACATTTAAAGACGTAACGCCCTTGCCACGAATCCCGCATGGGATGATATTGTCGAAGTAACCCAGATCGGCATTCACATTAAGTGCAAACCCATGCATGGTCACCCAACGCGAAGCACGGACGCCAAAGGCACATATTTTTCTTGCGAAAGGCGTTCCGACGCCAAGCCAGACACCTGTCTCGCCTTCACTCCTGTCGCCTTTCAAGCCGTATTCGGCCAAAGTAAGGATGATCGTCTCTTCAAGCAGACGCAAATACTTATGGATATCGGTGAAAAAGTTTTCAAGATCGAGTATAGGATAACCGACGATCTGTCCCGGTCCGTGATATGTGATGTCACCGCCGCGGTTGATCTTATAAAAAGTCGCGCCCTTCGCTTCCAACTGTTTTTCGTTGAGCAGCAGGTTTTCGAAATCGCCGCTTTTCCCCAAAGTATAAACGTGCGGATGCTCTACATACAAAAAGTAGTTCGGCGTATCTAAAGACAGGCCTTCGTTTTTGTTGCGCAATTTCGCATCGACGATCCCTTGAAAAAGTTCTTCCTGATAATCCCAGGTTTCCTTGTACGGCTTGACGCCCAAATCCTGAATGACGACTTTTTTATTCATGGCGCAAAGATACGCACAAAACAGCATTTTTGTTCTCTTTGTCAGGAGCTCGCAAATTCGTTCAGGTTAAGACCTTGCTTCGTTTTCCGTTGCAATCTTTTTGGGTTCCTCGACTGCGCTCGGAACCCAAAAAAAATTTTCCCCAACACAAACCATCCCTCACAAATCCTTCCCGAAAACCGTCTCAAAAACCATCTTTCAAAAATCAGCGACATTGCCTATCTTTGCCGCCTAAAAATCAGAAGTAAAATGGCATTATCAGAACAGGAAATACTGCGACGCGAAGCCCTTGCCGAATTGCGCAACATGGGAATTGAGCCTTATCCGGCCGAACAATTCAACGTGACCGCACTTTCCAAGCAGATACAGGACGATTTCGAATCTTTCGAAGGAAAAGAAGTGACCCTCGCCGGACGCCTTATGGGCAAGCGCATCATGGGTAAAGCCTCTTTTGCAGAACTCAAGGATTCCGAAGGCCGTATCCAGGTCTACATTTCGCGCGACGACATTTCGGACGACGAAGAAAAGACCGCTTATAATGTCCTGTTCAAAAAACTGCTCGACATCGGAGACTTCATCGGCGTGACCGGAAAAGTATTCAAGACGCAGGTTGGCGAAATCTCGGTCCATGTGACTTCACTCAAGATCCTGGCCAAAGCGCTTCGTCCGCTTCCGGTAGTAAAAACCGATGCCGACGGAAAAGTGCACGACGCTTTCGCCGATGCCGAACAGCGCTACCGCCGCCGTTACGTCGATTTGACCGTAAACGATTATGTGAAGGAAACCTTCGTGAAAAGAACGAAACTGTTCAATGCGATGCGTTCGTTCTTCAACGATCGAGGTTACCTCGAAGTCGAAACCCCGATTTTGCAACCGATTCCGGGTGGCGCATCGGCTCGTCCGTTCGTCACGCACCATAACTCGCTCGACATACCTTTATATATGCGTATCGCGAACGAGCTGTATTTGAAGCGTTTGATCGTGGGCGGATTCGACGGCGTTTACGAATTCTCGAAAAACTTCCGCAACGAAGGCATGGACCGCACGCACAATCCGGAATTCACGGCCATGGAAATCTACGTTTCGTATAAAGATTATAACTGGATGATGGATTTCTGCGAGCAATTGCTCGAATCTTGCGCGATTGCCGTCAACGGAACGTCGAAAGCGAAATTCGGCGAACACGAAGTCGACTTCAAAGCACCATACGCAAGAGTCACGATGACCGACGCCATCATCAAATACACAGGTTTCGACATTTCGGGCAAATCCGAGGCCGAATTATTCGAAGCCGCCAAAAGCATGGGAATCGAAGTAGACGAAACCATGGGCAAAGGCAAACTCATCGACGAGATTTTCGGCGCCAAGTGCGAAGGCAATTTCATCCAACCGACTTTCATCACCGATTATCCGAAAGAAATGTCGCCGCTTTGCAAATCGCACCGCGACAACCCGGATCTGACCGAGCGTTTCGAATTGATGGTCTGCGGAAAGGAAATCGCGAACGCCTATTCCGAGCTCAACGACCCGATCGACCAGCGCGAACGCTTCGAAGCTCAACTCAAACTGGCTGAACGCGGAGACGAGGAAGCCGGACAATTCATCGATAACGACTTCCTTCGCGCGCTCGAATACGGAATGCCGCCAACTTCGGGAATGGGAATCGGAATGGATCGTCTGATCATGTTTTTGACGAACAATTCTTCGATACAGGAAGTGCTTTTCTTCCCTCAGATGCGTCCGGAGAAGAAAGCGATCCAATTGACCGACGAGGAAAAACTGGTTTCGGAAATCCTGAAAGCGACCAAATCGCTCGCGCTCGATGCGTTGAAAACACAAGCCGGGCTCAGCGGAAAAAAATGGGATGCCGCGATGAAAGGGCTTTCAAAACACGGACTCGTAAAGGTTATCGTAGAAGGCGACACCAAGACCGTCGTTTTCCAACATTGACATTTAACACCTATATCAATCGGCAGATTAAGGCTTCGGTTTTAGTCTGCCGATTTTGTTTACTTTTGGCGCCAATAAAAAGAAAGACCTATGAAGATGAAAATCCTTTTGGCCGCTTTGATTTTTGGTGCCCATCTGCAATCGACCGCCCAAAAATTCAAATGGGAAACCGAAGCCAGGGCCAAAAATGAAAACGAGACCGAAGTTTCGCACGTAAAGGACGGAAATTACCTTTACCGCGTCATGTCGCGTTACAACGACAATCTGTTCAATCGCGACGTGACGATAGACACCTATCTCGGCGACAATTTCAAACCCGAAGACCATTACGACATCAGCGTCGAGCAACCCGCAATGGGAAAAGCTATGCTTACGCACATTGCGATGTTTCCGACCAAAGGCGAAAACTACCTGAGTTTTCTTGAAGAATGGGACGGAAAAACCAAAGAACGCACGCTTTTCGCGCAGCCTGTCGACATCAGCACGGGCAATAAATCGGAGAAGTTCAGGGTAACGGGAATTCCGGTCAAAAATTCGGAATATATCGTCGCACAATCGCAAGGCAGGAAATACTTTGCCGTGCTCAAGCGATTTTTCGTCGACAAGAAAGACAATGAGAAAATCAACCTCGCGTTGGTGGACGAGTCGGGAAAATTGGTAAAAGAGATTTCATATCAGACGCCTTATCTGAACAAAGCCAAATCGGACGAGTTCGAGATTTCGGTTTCTGACGACGGAAGAATCTATGTAGTGCGCAATATCGACCTCGCCAAACAGAAGCCTTTCCGCAATTTATACTATTGGGACGGAAAATCGGATACGATGACCGAAACCTCTCTCAAACTCGAAAACGACCATCAATTGTATTTTACTAAAGGCTGGTTCAACGACGGGAATTTCTATCTGCAAGGATTCGCTACACGTGTCGGATCGAAAGCCGTGCAAGTGTATCGCGGCAGCAATCCGGCGTCGGCTATATACGCGGCCAAATTCGACAAAGACAATAAAAACGTGTACACGACGGTGAATGAAATTGCCGAAACCGGACTTAACGTAAAGGACATCGTCCACGAAAACGGAAAAACCTGGATCCTCGCCGACAAACGCGTCGAAAACAAAAAAACCAAGCCCGTTCCCGGAAACGCGTTCGAGCTCCAGACCACTTACAATTACAACAACCTCGGCTATGCTTTCGCGAGACTGGACGACGCGACCGGAAAGCTCGATTTCTTCAACGAAATAAACGACGAACAAACGGGAACCGAAAACGACAACGGCAAATTCCTGTCGTGCCTGTATTTCATCCGCAAAGGCGAATTGTCGATCATGTACCAGGATCTGCAAAAATTCGAATTCGATGAAAAGCACAGCAAACTCGACCGTGCCATCATCATGGAAACATACGATTCGAGTGGAAAGCTCAAGAACAAGCAAGTGCTCAAAAACACCGGCCTTGAACCGAGATACGATTACGGAAACAGGCAATGGCTCGAAGATTTCGACCTCGATACTTCGGTTTTGCTCAAACTCAGCGACGACAAGTACATCGTGCGTTCGAGTTCAGGCTACAACGAACGATACGGATATCTGACATTCTAACAACAAGGGCTTTTTCAAGGCCCTTTTTTGTTAACGGAAACACAAATATATCGCTGACGTTAAACCCTTTGCGAAAGCATTCGTCCTATGCTAAACTTTAAAACCGAAGAAACAATAAAGAATGTAATGATGACCGTTTTGATCCTCGTCGGGAGCATCGGATTTAGCCAGGAAAAACACGAACCGCGACACAAACGCGAAAACCGTGTGGAATTGACCGCAGAGCAACGCAACGACCTTCGTCTGAAGCAAATGACATTGAAGCTCGATCTGACCGCTGCCCAACAAAAGGAAATGGCCAAGATCATAGCCGATCAGGAAACCAGAAGAGCCGAAGCCATGTCCAAAATGAAAGAAGCCCGCGACAAGAAAACGAAACCGACGGCCGACGAAGTCTACGCGATGAAAAGCAAAAGGCTCGACGCCCAGATTGAAAATCGCGCTAAAATGAAGAAAATCCTAAATGAGGAGCAATTCGCCAAATGGGAAAAAATGGACAGCCACAGAAAAGCCCAATTTAGAAAAGGCATGCACGACCGTCCAAAAAAAGGGCCTGAGCCACAGGATTAAAACACAAAAATAAATTTTGCCCTTTGGATTTAATCCGTTAGATTTGGAATCTATTTTTCACGAAAAAACAAATTCCAAAATGAAAAAAATACTCGCTATTTTCACGTTTATGCTGGCTTTCAGCCTTTCTGCCCAAGCTCAGGACAAGAAAGTGTCGCCAGAATCTAAAGGTCGTCAGGAAGCCGTCGAGCTTGTAGATTACCTAAAGCTTAACAGCTCAGACTTGGAGAATTTCAGCAAACTTTTCCAGTACAAGCACGAAATGATGGCTGATCCCAACCTAAGTGCCGAGAGAAAGAAAGAAGTTTCCGTTATCATGGAGCGCAAGATCGAAGGTACTTTGGAGCCTGCTCAAATGGAGAAATTGCGTGCAAACAAAGCGCTTCTCGAAAAATTGACTCACTAAGAGATTTCATGAATAAAAAAATCCCGCTCACAAGGCGGGATTTTTTGTTTTATAAGGTTTCGGCCACTTCGGCTGCGGCCTTTATCGTATCGTCGAGATCTTCGTATGTGAGCGCGTCGCATAAGAACCACGTCTCGTAGGCCGATGGCGCGATGTAAACGCCTCTTTCGAGTAATCCGTGGAAGAACTTGCGGAAGCTTTCGTTATCGCCTTTTGCGGCCGTTTGGAAGTCGTATACGGGATCGGCATCAAAGTGTACCGAAATCATCGAACCCACGCGATTGATCGTATACGCAATTCCTTTTTCAGACAAGACTTTGCGCAAACCGTTTTCGAGATAAGCCGTCTTTTCTTCCAATCTTTGGAATAGTCCGGAATCGGCATTTATCGCCTGAAGCATCGCATAACCCGCAGCCATCGCCAACGGATTCCCCGAAAGTGTCCCGGCTTGGTAAACAGGGCCGATCGGAGCGAGATAGTTCATGATTTCACTACTTGCGGCAAACGCGCCTACAGGCAATCCGCCGCCAATGACTTTTCCGAAGCACACGATATCGGCTTTTATCCCGAAAAGTTCTTGCGCGCCACCTTTTGCGAGTCGGAAACCGGTCATGACCTCATCGAAAATCAAAAGGATACCGTTTGCGTCGCACAGATTTCTCAAACCTTGCAAAAAACCTTGTTTCGGCGGGATGCACCCCATGTTCCCGGCAACGGGTTCTATAATGATTGCCGCGATTTCACCTTGATTCTGACCGATGATTTCGGATACGTTATCCAAGTCGTTATAACGCGCCAGAATTGTGTCTTTGGCCGTTCCTGCGGTAACTCCGGGACTGTTCGGTGTACCGAACGTGACCGCTCCGCTTCCCGCGGCGATCAAGAACGAATCGGAATGCCCATGGTAACAGCCTGAGAATTTGACGATCTTGTCGCGTTTGGTATAACCTCTTGCGAGTCGCACGGCGCTCATGCAAGCTTCCGTTCCCGAATTCACGAACCGGATCTTGTCGATGTTTGGCACCATACTCACGGCCAATTCGGCGATTTTGGTCTCGAGTTCCGTCGGCGTTCCGAAAGAAGTACCGAGTTTGGCTTTGGCAACAATCGCCTCGACCACCGGCTCATGGGCGTGACCCAAAATCATCGGACCCCAGGAATTGATGTAATCGATGTATTGCTTGTTGTCCTCGTCTGTGAGGTACGCACCTTTTGCGCTTTTCATGAAAATCGGGGTTCCGCCTACAGCGCGAAAAGCCCGGACCGGAGAATTGACTCCGCCGGGAATAACCTGTTCAGCCGCTACGAATAGTTGGCTGCTACGTTGGTATAACATTTTATTTTATTTTGAGATTCTGGCCGATTGAAATGGCATTGTCTGCCAAATCGTTAAGCCTTCTTAGCTCATCGACCGTAAGATTGAAACGTTTTGAGATGGAATATAAAGTATCGCCTTTCGTGACGACGTAATAATCGGAATTGTCGGCAACTGCCTGCGAAGTCTCCGCAACCGGCGTTTGACGTGTCGGAGCGATGTAATCTTTACCCAAAACGAGCGCGTCCTGTTTGTCTAGCTCGAATCGTTCGATAAGACCTATAAGTTTGTCGGGATACTTCGGATCGGTCGCATAACCTGCCGCTTTCAAGCCTCTCGCCCATCCTTTGTAATCGTCTTTGTCCAATTCGAAAAGCGAGGCGTAGCGGCTTCTTCCGGTAAGGAAAAGCGCATGGTCGCGATAGGATTCGGATGGATCTTGGTATTTGCGGAAACACTCCTGTTCCGAATCGTCGTCGTGGCGCACGCTTTCGCCTGTCCAATCTTTGTGGCATTTGATTCCGAAGTGATTGTTCGCAGACGAACTCAACGGTCCGGTTCCGGCTCCCGATTCCAAAATCCCTTGTGCCAAAATGATACTCGCCGGAATTCCGTATTGCGACATATTGCTCTGGGCAATGCCTTTGTAACGATCGATGTACGCATAAATCATGTCGTTCGTGACCTTGACACGTGTAACGGCTTCGAGCGTTTGGGTGTCGCCCGATGCGGTTTTGGTTTTGTCTGACGGTCTCGTAACAGGCTTTGTCGTTCTCGGTTTGCGCGTAGCGGCGGTAGACGTTTGTTTGCGCACGACCGGCCTTGAACTCGACGACGTTTGTTTTTGCGAACCGCAGCTCGCCAATAAAAGGATGGTTAAAAGAAATAAGAGCTTCTTAGCCATGTGATAGTATGTGTAGGTTCTTGTTTTTCAATCGTTGGTTCATTCCGGCAATTCCCTGTAATCCGCCCGTGTGGATAGCGAGGATTTTCGTGCCAGGAGCGAATCGTCCTTTGGCGATCATATCCTCAAGGCCGAACAACATCTTACCCGTATAAACGGGGTCGAGCTGTATTTTATTTTCGTCGTAAAACCGATTTATGAATCCGATGAGCGCTGCATCGACCTTTGCGTATCCGCCAAAATGGTAATCGATTATGATTTCCCAATTGGTTTTGGTTGAAAAACGGGTTATGTTTTCGGAATCAAAATCGCCTTTAAGAGCCGAAAAACCCAACACTTTCTGGTTTTGGGCCGAGGCGTTGACCAATCCGGCCAACGTGCCTCCGGTTCCGACGGCGCTGCAAATATAGTCAAACTCGAAATCTTGCGTATCGAGAATTTCTTCACAGCCCTTGACGGCCAATGTGTTCGTCCCGCCTTCGGGCAAAACGAAAACATCGCCAAACCTTGATTCTAGTGTATCCAGAAATGCCTCTTCCGATTTCAGTCGGTAATCCTGTCTGTTGATAAACTCGAGCCGCATGCCGTTTTGTGAGGCAAAAGTCAGCGTCGGATTATTTTGTATTTGCGAAGCGAGTTCCTCTCCTCGGATAATGCCGATTGTTTTGAAGCCGTATTCCTTACCTGCAGCGGCTACGGCGGCGATGTGATTGGAAAAAGCACCTCCGAAAGTTAACAAGGTTTGCTTGCCTTGAAGTTTAGCCGCCTCGAGATTGTACTTGAGCTTGCGAAATTTGTTCCCGGAAATCGTCGGATGCAGCAAATCTTCGCGCTTCACGAACAAACGCACATCGGTAGAAGCCAATTTTATTTCCTGATTCGCGATCACGACGCAAAATTACCCATAAAAAAAGCAGCCCGTAAGCTGCTCTGTGTTAATTATTGGTTCTGTAAACCGATATTTTCTGTCCTATATCGCGATTGTCGGCCGTTATGATTTTCACTATATAAACCGCCTCGCTAAGACCGTCGGTAGAAAAACTGTATTCGCCCAAAGCGCCTAGTTTGGCCTTTTCGAATATAAGCCTGCCCGCCATGTCATACAGCATCACGTTCTTGATTTCGTAATGGTTCGGATTCGAGATATTGAGTTCTTGTTTCGGATTATTCTGTACGATAGAAAAACTGTCGGCATCCAGATGCGGCGTACTCAAAGCGCTATCGGTGAATGTGAGCTCGAAACGGTCGGTGTTTGTTCCTGCCGGCATCGTCACTTCGTAAACCGCGTTCGTAATCTCGAAATACGTTTCGTTGAGTTTATCGTGTACGTACACGTGCTGCGCCCCGTCAAAATTGATCATTTCGTTCATCGTGATCTGGAACGTCGTCTGCACATTATTCCTAAGACCTAACGGAAGCGTTTTATTGATGTTGAAATCGATGACCGAAATAAGGTACTCGCGGTTGTCCATCGCAAAATACATATCGATCGCATTCGCATCTCCCGATTGGGCGTCCATCGCATGATCCGGCCCGTCGGTGGCGGCAGGATCGAAAGCGGCTACCAGCGAACGGATGCCATGACCCACTTTAGCGGAAAAACGGATTTGTGGAACAGGAGCCGTACTGACCGTTGTATAATCGAATCCGGCGACGTTCGGGATTTCGGGCAAATTCGGATATCCCACGGTAGATACGGAGTTCAAAGAAGCCGGTCTTTCGAAAGTAGACAAAGTCGGGTCTTCTTTCTGGAAAACGCGGTATTCGTTTTTCATCGTAACCGTCGGGCCAGCACCGTTTCCGACAATCATGAAGCCTTGTCCGACCGGACTGAAATAACGCGTGTAATTGCCTCCCGTTCCGGTAGATCCGGGAATCAAAGTCCCGCTGATGTCGTAATTATAGAAAACCGCCGGCGTATAAATGCCCGGGCCCATCATGGTCACCGGTGAATATGCGCCGTAACCGCCAGAATATCCGACCAAAACGTGTGTGTTCAATGTCTTATCCTGTTCCCAGAAATAAGCGATTCCCGTAGAATTCGTCGCATTCGTAAGGAATTGGGAAAGATTGATAGCCGAAGGATATGGGTTTCCCGTAAGCGTCCATTGGTCTAAAGCCACACTAATGTTGATATCCCCGTCATTCGGTTTCCCACGGAAATCATAACGCTGGTTTGCGCCTGGGTTATTTTGAACGCCTTGCACCGTGGTCGCATCCGAACCAGCCGTACCTTTCATCGTAAAACCTTGTCCGGCGGCCAAAGTCGAGGCCGAATTCACGGCAACCCATTGGGAATAATTGTTCGAGGTAATGAACTTGTAAATCCAATATGGTGATATCGAAAGCGGATTTGACTGTCCATTAAGATTATTCATCGGAAGAATAGTTGCGGCATTGCTCGTAATCAATCCAGTCGGCTGGTTGAGCATCGTGATCCCGAAATTCTCGTTCCCCGATGTGGCCGATGCGTTTCCGACAGGCGAACACCAATAATTATACTCAAAATTATCGACGGTACCTTCCTGGAAAACCGAAAGCTTCCCAGCTCCCGAATTCGTAGAAGTACCGCTTACACCTTGAAGCAATTGCGAACCATTGCGCAAATAAAGATTCCCGCTGTTTTGTAGGTTGACATCTTGCTTGACGAACACCAACTGGTCGTTGGCATACACGTAGCTGTTGGGACTGACGTAAAGTTGGGCGAACGATCCGGCAGACAACAGCATCACAAGAAAAGTAATGGTCTTTTTCATGGGAAGAAAATTTTTACTAAAGTACAACATTACGCCCTTAAAATCAGCATTTTCCAAAACAAAATCTTACGAAAACCTGATTTTTAGGCCTTTGTCGAGTTTCAACGTCGTTCATCGATTTTATGGTGTAAGGATTTTAGTAACAGATAATTTTATTATACAACTCACTATAATTGAAAGGATTATGAAGAAGAACTATCCCCTTTTGTGTTACGCCTTGTTTTTCGTATCGATGAACGTCATGGCGCAAGTCGGTGTAGGCACCACGGTTCCTCAAGGTGCTTTGGATATTACATCGGTAACGAACGGTATTTTGATACCGCGTGTGAACCTCACTGCAAAAAACGCATCCGCACCCGTCGTAAACCCTAACGGAGGCGGAACTCCGATTGACGGGACGCTTGTCTGGAACATTGCTACATCTGGAGTTTCGCCCAATAACGTCACGCCCGGATTTTACTACTGGCAAGGCACTTCCTGGAAAGAAATAGGAAGCGCAACGACCAACCAATGGGCACTTTTGGGAAATTCAGGAACGACTGCGGGAACGAATTTTATCGGTACGACAGATGGCCAAGACATACGATTCAAGACCAATTCGAACGACCGTTTTAACATCAGCAATACGTTGGGAACGCTGCAATCTTACGGCACGGGTTCGGTAAACGGCCCAAGTTACAGCTGGACAGGAAGCACGAATACCGGGATGTTCATGCCGGCGACTTCCAATATCGGTTTTGCGACGAATGGGACGGAAAAGCTCCGCATCCCGAACGCCATGCAAGTCTACGCCATGGGATTGGGAAGCACGGGCGCGCCTTTCTATTCGTTCAACGCAGACCCGGACACAGGCATTTGGAGTTCCGGGGCAAACACGCTCAACTTCTCGACAGCGGCAACCGAACGCATGCGCATCCTATCGACAGGGCAAGTAGGCGTAAACACGACCGCTCCCGATGCAGTCGATTTATTTACGGCTACGGCTACAGCCACGTACAACTACGGCATCAACGGCTATAACAACCAAACATCAGGCTCTGCCATTTATGCCGAAGCTTCGAATACGGGCACTTCTTATTCCGCTCTCGAAGGAACTACCTATTCCGGAGTAGGATCGGGAATTTTGGGCAACAGTTTCGGCGCGGCTACCGGAACGAATACGCCAACCGGTGTGACCGGACAATACACGGGCTCATCCACGACAGGCGTAAGGATCGGCGTAAGCGGCTATTCCGGAAACGGCTCGGGCAATCGTCAAATTGGCGTGCAGGGCAATTACAATGGTTTCGGATACGGAATCGGCCTTATGGGAATCGGGTTCGGCGGCGGCGTGCCTACGGGAAACAACGATATCGCGGTAGTCGGATGGCGTGCGAACAATTCCAATTACAGCGGTTATTTCAACGGAAACCACGTCATCGCAAACGGTACGAAATCGGCCAGTGTAGGTACGAGCAAAGGAAACCAATTGCTTTACGTGACCGAAACGCCCGGAGTTTGGTTCGAGGATATCGGACGCGCGCGACTTGTGAACGGATCGGTCGAAATAAAACTCGATCCGATGTTTATCGAAACCGTTTTTATAGACGACACGCATCCGATGAGTGTCTTTCTTCAGGAAGAAGGCGATTCGAACGGTCTTTACGTGACAATAGGAAAAGACGGATTTACCGTGAAAGAGAAAAACGGCGGCACATCGAACATCGCATTTTCATATCGCATCATGGCAAAACGCCTGAATTTCCAAGACCACAGATTCGGGAACGATCCCGTTTGGGGCGAAGGAGACACGCGAAAATACAGCCAATACGCGACGCCTCCGCCTGTCGATTACAATGAGAACGTGAAATTTCAGGAAGAGCAGAAACGCAATTACAAGCCTGCCGAAATGCCTGCCGGATTCACGACTTATGTAGAAACACAAAATCAGGCGAAAAAAATCAGTTCGCGCCCTAAGAAAAACGAGACCAAATAATCACAGATAGCTTATAAACTTCCATAAAGCCCGCGATTTCAAATAGTCCGGGCTTTTTTCGTTGGCATAGGCTTCACGTTCGAAACAGATGTTCCTATAAGCCAACTTCCGATCGCGATACTGGATCAAACGCAGCAAATATTCAAATCCGTACCACAAAAAGAAAGGCAACACAAGCAATTCGCGTTGTTGAAAAAGATGGATGCGTTCGTGGTTGAGCAAAACGGCATTGTCGCGACCTTTTTCCGACCCGAGCAACACGAACGGAAACAGCGTCAACCCCACAAAACCCTTCGGAATTAAATATTTCGCAACGATAACTATCATTGCTTTCAAATATCCTAAATTTGTGGCTAATGACACGCGAAAATCAGGCAAATCAATTAATCGAAGGCGAAGATTACTATCTCACGCCCGAAGGCTTCAAGGTGTTCACCGAAAAATACCATCTCAAGCGCGGTTATTGCTGCCGAAGCGGATGCCGTCATTGCCCTTACGGATACGACAAAAACACGAATACATTCAGGAAAAAATGACATTCCAAGAACAGATTTTAGAAGGAATCCCTTCGATATTGCCTCTGCCGAAACCTTACGAACCGCAAATCAACCACGCGCCGAAACGCAAGGAAATTTTGTCGGCGGACGAGAAAAAACTCGCAATCCGCAACGCTTTGCGTTATTTCGACAACAAAGACCACGCGGTACTTGCAAAGGAGTTTTCGGACGAACTCAATACCTACGGCCGCATTTACATGTACCGCCTTCGTCCCGATTATGAAATGAAAGCGCGCCCGCTTGCCGATTATCCCGGGAAAAGCGAACAGGCAAAAGCCATAATGCTCATGATCCAGAACAATTTGGATTATGCCGTGGCGCAACATCCTCACGAATTAATCACTTACGGCGGAAACGGCGCGGTGTTCTCGAATTGGGCGCAATATCGCCTCACGATGAAATATCTCGCCGAAATGACCGACGAGCAGACGCTTGTCATGTATTCGGGTCATCCGATGGGACTTTTCCCGTCGCATAAAGAAGCGCCAAGAGTCGTCGTCACGAACGGCATGATGATCCCGAATTACTCCAAACCCGACGATTGGGAAAAATTCAACGCGCTCGGCGTGACGCAATACGGCCAGATGACCGCCGGAAGTTACATGTACATCGGGCCTCAAGGCATCGTACACGGAACGACTATCACCGTGATGAACGCGGGTCGCAAAATCGCTAAAAACGGAGAGGATTTGAGCGGAAAATTGTTCGTCACTTCAGGCTTAGGAGGAATGAGCGGCGCCCAACCCAAAGCCGGAAAAATCGCCGGAGTGATCACGGTTTGTGCCGAAGTGAACCCGAAAGCCGTCCACACGCGCCATTCGCAAGGTTGGGTCGATGAAGTCATCACCGATCTGGATGCACTCGTAACCCGCGTCAAATCTGCGAAAGCGAATAAAGAAACGGTTTCGATCGCCTATCAAGGCAACGTGGTCGAGGTTTGGGAAAAGTTCGATTCCGAAAATCTATATATCGATTTGGGATCGGACCAGACTTCTCTTCACAATCCTTGGGCAGGCGGTTATTATCCCGTAGGCGTTTCGTTTGACGAAGCCGTGGCGATGATGGCCGAACAACCGGAATTATTCAAACAAAAAGTTCAGGAATCGTTGCGCAGACATGCTTCCGCAGTAAACAAACACACAGCGAAAGGCACATATTTTTTCGATTACGGAAATGCATTTTTACTCGAATGTTCACGCGCCGGTGCTGACATTTTTGCTGCGAACGGCATCGATTTCAAATATCCGAGTTACGTGCAGGACATTTTGGGTCCTATGTGTTTCGACTACGGATTCGGGCCTTTCCGATGGGTTTGTACGTCTTGCAATCCAGAAGATCTGGCGAAAACGGACGCAATCGCTTTGTCCGTTTTGGAAGAAATGGCGAAAACCGCTCCTTCCGAAATCAAGCAACAGATGGAAGACAACATCCGTTGGATCAAAGGCGCACAACAAAACAAGCTCGTCGTCGGGTCTCAAGCGCGTATTCTATATGCCGATGCCGACGGACGCACCAAAATTGCCGAAGCGTTCAACCAGGCGATTGCCAAAGGCGAAATCGGATATGTGGTTTTGGGACGCGACCATCACGACGTTTCAGGCACGGATTCCCCATACCGCGAGACGTCGAACATTTACGACGGCTCTCGTTTCACAGCCGATATGGCCATCCATAACGTCATCGGTGACAGCTTCCGTGGTGCGACTTGGGTAAGCATCCACAACGGCGGCGGAGTCGGTTGGGGCGAAGTCATAAATGGCGGATTCGGCATGGTTCTTGATGGTTCTGAAGCAGCTTCCAAGCGCCTGAAATCCATGCTTTTCTGGGACGTGAACAACGGAATTTCCCGACGAAGCTGGGCAAGGAACGACGAGGCTATTTTCGCCATCAAACGTGCGATGGAACACGAACCTTTACTCAAGGTGACGCTTCCGAATCTCGTCGATGACGGTCTTCTGGAAAATCTCTGACATGGAAAAACTCAACAGCATATCGCTTCTTATCATGGGAACCGGATTTTTGCCTCTGGCGATGATCATGGACAACATGTTTTTGAAGTGTTTGGCGCTGTTGATCTCGATCGTGCTCAACATCATGGCGATTGTCAGGAATTTTCGTGAAAAGCGTGAAAACAAACTGTAAATCAATCTGCTATGAAAACTATAAAACTATTACCTGTGTTGCTGGTGCTGTTCGTCGCCGGCTCGTGCTGTTCGGTACGCGTTTATACCGATTACGACAAAAACGCCGATTTCGGCCAGTACAAAACCTACGCATTCTACAAATCGGGCATCGACAAAGTAGAGATTTCCGATCTTGACAAGAAACGTATCATGCGCGCGATCGAAGAAACTATGACGGCAAAAGGCTTCACCAAAAGCGAAAAACCCGATCTGCTTGTGAACATCTTCACCAAAGCGCGCCAACAAGTCGATGTGAATACTTACAACGCTGGTTGGGGTTATGGTTGGGGTTACGGCTGGAATCCTTACATGTGGGGCGGAAACACTTCGGTCAATACGTATACCGAAGGCACTTTGTTCATCGACCTCATCGACGCCAAGAAAAAAGAGCTCGTCTGGCAAGGCGAAGGTGAAGGCGTGTTGACGAAAGACATGGAGAAAAAAGAGGAACGCGTCAAGGAATTCGTTTCTAAAATCCTTGAGAAATATCCGCCTCAACCGAAAAAATAATTTAAGATTTACTACAGGAAAACTGTAATCGGATAGATTGGTTTTTTTGTATTTTGGTAAACCTCAAAGGTTTTTCAAAACCTTTGAGGTTTGTCATTTTCCATGATTTCGAATTCTTCCAAAAATCCCATTACCTCTTAAAATCATCCGTTTACCTCAAAAATTTTCAAATGACGTAACGTTAAATTTACATTTGTCGCTTACCACGAATGCTGCCCCGAATCCAGATTTAACCTAAATGAACGACAAAATGAAAAAACTTCTACTTTGCGTTGCCTTGTTTGCGTTTTATCCGGAAACCCAAGCGCAGACTTTGCCTTCAGAAATGCATTATTCCGCAGACGGCAGGATTCTTTACACCGGTGGCGAAGCTCCGACCGGACTTTACGATCGCACCGTAATCCGAAACGTCTATCTCAATTTCGCCCAAACCAATTACTGGACGTTGCTCACGAACAATTACGCGAGCGAGACCGAAATCCCGGCATCGATGACCATAGACGGCACGACCTATGCCGACGTTGGCGTGCGCTTCCGCGGAAACACCTCCTATACGACCATCGGCACTTCACAGAAGAAATCGTTCGCGATCAGTTCCGATTTCGTCAATGCCGACCAAACCATTATGGGCTACAAGAACCTCAAGTTCAACAACGCCCATCAGGACGCGACGTTCATGCGCGAAGTGTTGTACAACCGTATGGCGCGTCGCCACACGCCTATCGCGAAAGGAAATTACGTGCATTTATACCTCAACAATCAGGATTGGGGCATTTATCCGAACGTACAATCTGTAGACAAAACCTTTTTGGACGAGTGGTTCCTGAGCAACGACGGCGCGCGTTTCAGAGCCACGACCGAAGAAACCGGAAGCGGCGGACCCGGCGGCGGTTGGGGAGACGGCACGGCCGGGATGAACTACCTCGGCGCCGACACGTTGAGCTACAAGAATTATTACAGCCTCAAATCGAGCGATATTTCGTATCCGTGGCAAAAACTGCTCAACGCGACACAAGTGTTGAGCACGGCTTCGGCAGCGAATATGGAAACCGTAAAAACGGCTGTCGATGTCGACAAAGCGTTGTGGTTTTTGGCGTGCGAAAACATTTTTGCGGACGACGATTCCTACATCATGAAGGGCAAAATGGATTACATGATCTATTACGAACCCGAAACCGGACGTACCACGCCTTTGGAATACGACGGAAATTCGACTTTCCTCACCGAAGCCGCCACAAGTGCGAGTTGGGGTCCGTTCAAGAATGCCACGAACGCAAATTATCCGTTACTGTACAAATTGCTCAACATCCCGCAATGGAGACAGCGTTACCTGGCACATTACCGAACCATTCTGAACGAAACGTTCACGACTGCGAATGCCACGACAATCGTAGACGAAATGAACGCCCAAATCAGTGCGCTGGTCGCATCCGACCCTAAAAAATTGTACACGACGGCCCAATACACGAGCGGCGTTCCGGCTTTGAAGACGTTTGTGACCAACCGCAGGAATTATCTGTTGACGAATACCGAGGTCGCCCAGGTCGCCCCAACAATCGCTTCCGCGCCTTATTACAATACATCGGACGTGCAATACGAAGCGCCTTTAGCCAACCAGCAAGCGCGAATCAAAGCGTCGGTCACCTCTGCAAACGGCATCAGCAAAGTGAATTTGTATTACGCGACGGGAGTTGTCGGGAATTTCACGGCAACACAAATGTTCGACGACGGTCTTCACAATGACGGCGCGGCTTCCGACGGGGTTTTCGGGGCCTCGATTCCGGGTTACGAAGCCAATACGTTCGTGCGCTATTACATCGAAGCGATCGCGAACAATACGGCACTTTCCGTTTCGTATCTGCCGACAGGAGCCGAACACGACATTTTCGTCTACACGGTGGCCGCTGCGCAAATCGCGAACGGCGTCGTCATCAACGAGTTCATGGCGAGCAATTCGGCTGGAAATACAGATGAAGCCGGCGAGTTCGAAGATTGGATCGAGCTGTACAACAACAATGAAATCGGTATCGATTTGAACGGATTCCATTTGACCGACGATACCTCGGATTTGGATAAATGGACCTTTCCTTCGGGAACGACGATCGCCGCCCACGGTTACCTGATCGTTTGGGCCGATAACGAAACGGCGGACGGCTCGCTTCACGCAAGCTGGAAATTATCGGCCGACGGAGAAGATCTCGTATTGTCCGATTCGGCGTTGAATATTGTGGATTCGTATACGTTCGGAGCGCAGTCGACGAACATCGCATCGGCGAGAATCCCGAATGGCACCGGAGATTTGGTGATGCAAGCGGCTACGTTTAACGCCAACAATGAAAGTTTGGGTGTCGAGACGCAAACGTTGCATTCGCTCGTGATCTATCCGAATCCGGCCAATACGATCGTCAACGTCAAAGGTTCGGATAACCTCATCGGACAAAAAATCGAATTATATAATGCTCTCGGACAAAAACTTTACGAAAACACGATTACGGCCGAAATGCAAATCGCGACCGACCGTTTCGCCACCGGAATATATTATCTCAAAATAGGAAGCCTGACCAAGAAATTGAGCATCAGGCACTAATAAAAAGCATTGATCGATTTTTGATTTATTTGTTGTTGTTGTTGTTTTAAAAACCGCGTTCTCCCTAATGAACGCGGTTTTTTTATGATTTCATTTCGGGCTTACTGTTGCGGATTTCGTATTTTTACCCCAACCCTATTGAGAATCTTATGAGTACCGATTTTGAAAGCAATCCTTTGATTGACCGACTTCCCGAACATCTGAAGCAATTCATCAAGCCTCAGGATTACGAGGACTACACGCCCATCAACCAAGCCGTTTGGCGTTATGTGATGCGCAAGAACGTCGATTATCTTTCAAAAGTCGCTCACGAATCCTATCTCGAAGGCTTGAAAAAAACAGGTCTTGAAATCGATTCGATCCCGAACATGTACGGCATGAACCGCATCCTCAAGGAAATCGGTTGGGCCGCCGTGGCCGTAGACGGATTCATCCCGCCGAACGCGTTCATGGAATTCCAGGCGTACAACGTTCTGGTGATCGCTTCAGACATCCGACAGCTCGAACACATCGAATACACGCCGGCTCCCGACATCATCCACGAAGGTGCGGGCCACGCTCCTATCATCGCGAATCCCGAATATGCCGAATATTTGAGACGTTTCGGAGAGATCGGCTGCAAAGCGATTTCGTCGGGCAAGGATTACGAATTGTACGAAGCCATCCGTTTGCTTTCGATTTTGAAGGAAGCAGAGGGAACGCCAGCCGACCAAATCGAAGCCGCCGAAAAAGCGGTAGAGGACTTACAGCAGAACATGGGCGAACCATCCGAAATGGCGCGCATCCGCAATTTGCATTGGTGGACGGTCGAGTACGGCCTGATCGGTTCGGTCGAAAATCCGAAAATTTACGGTGCAGGCTTGTTGTCGTCTATTGGCGAAAGCGCTTGGTGCATGACCGATGCGGTCAAGAAAATCCCGTACGATCTTTCTGCGGCCGACCAAAGTTTCGATATCACCAAACCGCAGCCGCAGCTTTACGTGACTTCGGATTTCGCGCATCTGAATCTGGTTCTCGAAGAATTTGCGAACAATATGGCGTTGCGCACCGGCGGACTCAGCGGCATCCAAAAACTCATCGAATCCAAAGCGATAGGAACGATAGAATTAAGCACAGGTTTGCAGGTTTCGGGCGTTTTTACCAACGTAATCGAAAATTCCGGAAAACCGGTTTACATACAAACGACGGGCAAAACCGCGCTTTCCTACCGCGAGAAAGAACTCGTAGGGCATTCTACAGAAACGCACAGGGACGGTTTCGGGTCGCCTATCGGGAAACTCAAAGGCATCAACCTTGCGATCGAAGACATGAGCCCGCGTGACTTGCGCGCTTACGACATTTACGAAGCCGAAACGGTGACGCTCGAATTCGAAGGCGACATTACCGTAACCGGTGAAATCATCACGGGTTCGCGCAATTTGCAAGGCGAAATCATCCTGATCAGTTTCAAGAATTGTACGGTGACGCATGGAGATACGGTTCTTTTCCGTCCTGAATGGGGCATTTACGACATGGCGGTCGGTAAAAAAGTGGTTTCGGCGTTTTCAGGTCCGGCCGACGTGAAAAGTTTCGATCTGATTACGCACGTGCCTTCGTCCAAAACCATAAAAGCCAAACAATCTGCCGAAAAAACGGAGCTTGAAGGCTTGTACAAAACCGTCCGAAACATTCGCGAAGGCAAGGATTCTTACAAGAATTTGGCCGATGTGTTCGAAACGCTTCACACCAAACATCCGAAAGACTGGTTGCTTTCCGTCGAAATCGTCGAATTGTTGCATCATTCGAACCAAGACGGATTGGAACAGCAGGTGTTGCTTCACCTCGAAAAACTCAAAAACGAGCGTCCGACGGTGGCGCATTTGATCTCGAACGGTTTAGAATTGGTTTTCGAAAACGAGAAAGTTTAAAAATCAGATATAAAATGAAAACCATCCGTTGTGGATGGTTTTTTTTGTTTTTGAGCCATCAAGGAAGTTAAGAGAGTTAAGGCTGCAATCTTAACTTCCTTAACTCTCTTAATGGTTTAAATTTTATCAACCAATGGTTTAAATTTTTACCCTTGAATGTTCAAATTCAACCCACGCTCATCTTTAATCGTTTCTCCGTTGTAAACCAAAGTCCAACCCATCGAATCCGTCAAAATCAAAATCTTCGAAAGTTCACTGACCAATCGGTTTTTCGCATTTGATGTCAACGTTGATTTCTCTATTTTTTTCGCTAGGTTCGCCTTCACCGCCTTATTGATTTTATTGTAATCGTCTCCCGTAAACGGATTCATGCTGCTTTGGTCGATGTCGTAAAACTTGATGTCGGGCGAGATTTTGATTTCTTCTTTCGGAATGTTTTTTATCGTGATGACCTTGTTTTTCTGGTCGATGTCGTAAGTCACTTTGCGCAAATCGTAAGCGACCGTCACATCGGCATTCACGACCAAAAGCGCCTTCTTTTGGAACGACAGCATGTTCATGAAATAACTCTGTTGGTCTTTGTACGTGAGGACTTCGGAAAAATGTCCTTCGGTGACGACCAATTTCCCGACGTTGACGATTTGCTGTTGAATAAGGTTCGTATCCGATTCCAGGCTCGAAGTATCATTTTTCTTGAATTCGCAATACCGGAACGCAAGCAAAGCCCCGATGATACAACACGAAATAAAAATTATGCGCCTTGAAGTCATATCTGTTTTTTCTTAAAGATACGATTTCCAAGATTTACAGATAAGCAGGTTAAACGGATTCCTGAAAATCTAAATCAAATTATTGCTCTTCGCTTTCTGGATCGCCTCGAGCTTATTATGCACCTGAAGTTTGGTGTAAATGTTCTCGATGTGTTTGCGCACAGTGCTTGGCGAAAGGAACAGATTGTCGGCGATGTTGTTGTAGTTCAAACCCTTGCTGAGTTGTTCCAAAACCTCTATCTCGCGAGAGGAAAGTTTGATGTCTTCGGTTTGGGCTTTATTGCCGAAATCGAACGGGTTGCGCAGTAATTTCAACGTTTTCAACGCAATCGACGGATTCATCGCCGCACCACCGTTTAGCGTTTCCAAAATGCCCTGATGCAAATCTTTCGGGTTGACTTCCTTTAAAAGATACCCGTCGGCTCCGGCTTTGATCGAATTGAAGATGTTCTCGTCGTTGTCGAAAACAGTAAGCATGATGATCTTGATGTGCGGATATTTCGCTTTTACCGCCGAAGTCGCTTGCACACCGTTCATTTTGGGCATTTCGACATCCATCAAAATCAGGTCGACGTTGCGGTTCGACTCGAGTTTTTCAAGCAGGTCTTTCCCATTGACGGCGGTGAATTTGACGTGTAGATCGTCGAAAAACGATAGCTTTTCCTGAATCGCGCGGATCAGGAAATTGTTGTCGTCTACAATGGCGATCTTGATGTTCATGTTCACGAACTTACGAAATTCGAGGCTTAAAAAAAGATGATGAACGCCAGATTGAGCCCGATAACCGTAAAAATTATCGCCACGAGCGTCCAAAACCTGATAGTGTGCGGCAGCGTATCCATGGGGACTGATTTAGGATTTCAACTACACAAATCTGCTCATTTTGATGACGCGCCGCAATACGTCATTTGGCGTATTTAAGCGAGATGGCGCTTCGGAATCATGATTTCAACAACCGTTCCTTCGCCCTTTACGGAATCTAAACTGAAAACCCCGCCCACTTCCTCGATGCGCTTTTTCATATTGTGCAGGCCGTTGCCCAAAGACACGTTTCGGATGTCGAAACCCTGACCGTTGTCGCTGATCCTGATTTCGATTTGCGCACGATCGCCGCGAACCCCGATATTGACCTGGGAAGCCTGCGAATACTTGATCGCGTTGTTCACCGCTTCCTGAACCGTGCGATAAATATGCATGCCGTTTACCGACGAAAGCCTGAACGGATTCAAATCGTCATCGATAAAAATCACGAATTCCATGTTCGCCTTGGCGTTTTTGGCCTTTTCGATGAAATTGGAAATGCGCGCGAGCACGTCCTCAAAAGTGATTTCCTTGGCATTCATCGCCCAAATCGTATCGCGAAGCTCCGAAATCGTGTCTTTGGTGAAATCGCTTATGCTTTCCAGTTTGCGCGCAAGCTTCGAATCGTTGAGATCGAACGCATATTTGAGGTTATCGACCGATGAGATGATGAACGTAAGCTGCGACCCGATGTTGTCGTGAAGGTCGCGCGAAATGCCCAGACGCTGTTCCTGCAACTGGTTTTGGGTCTCGATCTGCGCAATCGCCGTCTTGAGTTCGTGTTCCTGCGCCAGTTGCTGGTTTTTGAGGCGTTGTTGTCTCCAAATCAAGAATCCGGTAATGGAAACCGATGCGACCAAAATCCCCATCAAAAGCAACAGATTCGACTTGCGCCGCGATTCGGACTGCTTCTCTATAAGCTGCTTTTCCTTTTCGTTGGTTTCGAACTGCACTTCGAGCTCGGCGATTTTTGCGTTGGTTTCCTTATTGAGCAAGCTGTCTTTGAACTGGACGTATTTTTTGTAATCGGACAAAGCTCCCGATTTATCTCCCGATGCTTCTTTCAAATCCGACATCGCCTGATAATTATGCGACAACAATTGGAAATATTTGTTCCTGTCTGCGATTTCGTTCGACGATGCGAAATGCTGCAATGCGCGTTTTTCGTCTTTCATCATGCCGTACAAATCGCCGAAATACGAGTAATTTTCGGCCATTCCCGCCGAGTCTTTCTTGAGTTTTCGCAACTGCATCGCCTGTTCGAAAAGTCGTTCCGCATCGATAAATTTGCCTTTCATCGCATACACGATCCCGATATTGTTGAGACTGAACGGAATTCCAGTCGTGTCGCGTATCGCCTGCTTTATGACGAGTCCTTTCCTATAAAAAAACAACGCGCTGTCAAGATCTTTCTGCATTTCCTTGATCACGCCGTAGTTGTTGTAGATGCTCAAAAGTGAAGTCGTGTCTTTAATTGATTCGGCAAGACGTTTGCCTTTGAGCATGTAATATTGCGCTTTCGGAAGATTGCGGCGCTTCATCGCATAACCCAATTCGCCGTATTCGCGCGCCGTTTTGCTTTTGTCGCCGATTTTCTCGAACAGCCGTATCGCCTTGAACGCATTTTCTACAGACAGGTTGTGTTTTCCCTTGTAGTTGTAAACAAGCGCGAGGTTGCTGTAACTCATCGCTTCTCCGGCCGCATACGATATCTTTCTTGCAGCTTCGGCGTTTTTGAGATACGCTTTGTCGAGAACGGCTGCCTTGGCGATCCTGGTCTCGAAAGGCAGGTCGTTGAGCGAGTCGATTTGCGTTTTAGTCTGGGCCGAAAGCGAAAGCGACAAAAAAAGCCATATGACGACGAGACGGTTCATATCAGGTGGCGCAAATTCCCGGAATCACGATGTGGATGTGCGTACCTTGGCCGATTTGCGATTGCAAATTGAATTTCCCGCCAAGTGCTCCGACGCGCTTTTTCATGTTGTGCAAACCATTGCCGTTTTGGGCCGATTCGGGTTCGAAACCGTCGCCGTTGTCTTCGATCCTAAGATGCAGATCGTCTTTTTCGCATTCGATGAAAATCCCGATTTTGGACGCCTGCGCATACTTTACGGCATTGTTCACGGCTTCCTGGATCGTTCGGTACAGGTTCATTCCGGCCACCGATGAGAACCGCAAATGATCGAGGCGTTCGTCTATATTAAACACAAAGTCGATGTCTTCTTTCGCGTTTTTCGCCTTCTCGACGAAATTGAATATCCGCACACGCAAATCCTCGGGCGAAATTTCGGCGTTGTTCATCGCCCAGATCGTATCGCGCAATTCGATGATCGTAGACTTCGTGAAATTGTTGATGCCTTCGAGTTTTTTCTCGAGTTTGGAATCCTTAAGGTCGAACGCGTAGCGCAAATTATCGACCGAAGAAATGATGAACGTAAGCTGGGCGCCTATGTTGTCGTGCAGATCGCGCGAAATGTCGAGCCGCTGTTCCTGGAGCTTGTTCTGCGTCTCGATTTGCGCGATGGCCGTTTTGAGTTCGTGCTCCTGCGCTTGTTGACGGTTTACGACGCGTTGTTGACGGTAAATCAGAAATCCGGCGAAAGCGATAAATAAAGCCGCGAGCGAAATCCCGATGATCAGGTTGTTACGGTTTTGTACTTCCTTTTCTTTTTTGAGCAGTTCGATATGGTTTTGGGCGATGATCTTCTCTTTTTTCTCGGTCTCGTGAACGATCTTGAATTCGGCCATGGCTTCTTCGCGCTTTTCGTTCATGAGTTTTTTGTAGAGTTCCACGTAATCGTCTTTGGCTTTGATCGCCTGCGGATATTTGCCCCAAGCCGTGTACAATTCGGCGAGCACGGCATACGATTTCACGAGATTGTTGTTGTTGTGCACGCTTTTGAGTATGTCGACGCTTTTGAGCGCATATTTTTCGGAAGCCGCGTAATTGCCTTTCATGAGTTCCAATTGCGAGAGGTTGCTGTACGAATCGGCCACCTGTTTTTCATCGCCAACCATAAGATCGATTTTGAGCGTTTCGTTGAAGTAGAATTCGGCGCTGTCGAGCCTGCCCGAATACATATAGCACATGGCCTTGTTGTCAAGGAACGGCACTTTGAGTTTGGGCGATGCGATGCTGTCTGCAATTCGGATGGCCTCGTTGTCGATTTTGAGCGCCTGCCCGAATTCGCCCGAAATGCCGTGCACGTTGGCCAACGTATGGGCCGCAGTTAGGTACGGGTTCTGCCATTTTTGGTGGGCGTATACGTCCATCGCCTTGCGCAGATGCTCCTTGGCCAAAGCCATATCGTTCTTTTGCATATAGACTTGGCCCAGGTTGCCGTTCGAGGTCGCAATCCCGCTTTTGTTCTGTCGGATTTCGAAAATCTTCTGTGCGGCGAGCAGGTTCTCGAGTGCTTTGGGATTGTCGCCCGTATTCTTGTAATAATTTCCGATGCCCAAAAGCGCGCGTGCACGTAATGTGTCGGCTTTGGAACGCGCCAAAAGACGCAGCGCGTTCTCGAATGTCTTATGACCGAGTTCGTATTGGCCTTTGTTCATATACATACCGCCTTTAGCCAGCAACGCCATCGCCTTGAAATCGTTGGGCTGGCCTTGCGCCAAAGCCCCGAGTTTGTCGGCAAATACTTTCATCGAATCTACCGAAAGCTTGGCCACTTGCGGCATGCGTCGGAATTCGGTTATGATTTGCTGTTGTTTCGAGGTGAATTGGGTCGATCCGGTTTTTTTTTCGCGTGCGCATCCGATCATCAAAAGCGCAAAAAGGAACAGTATGAATCTCATTACAAGAATTTTACTGCAATATAGAAAAGTCTTGCCCATACTTTACTTGAGCAGATTGTGGGCCGAAAGTGTCTCGACGAATTCATTGACGAGAACCGTAATGTCTCTTGAAAGGACGGTGTTGGCCGACCGCAGCCGTTTCATCAATTCGTCCGAAAGCTGCAGTTGCTGGTTTTTTAGGGCTGAATTTCCGGCGAGTTCCACGATCACGCGTCTCAACACTTCCATCTTTTGTTCGTGTTCGTGTCGCGACCTATTGATGAGGCGCATCTGCAAAACGATCACCGCCAAAAGCGCGATTATGGTGAAAAGCAAAACGTAAATCATCTGGCCATACATTGGAACTACAAAATTGCACAATCGCAAAAACCAAAAAAATACGGCATCTGCCCTATTTCCAAAAGAAAAACCGGGACGATGCCCGGCTCAACCAAATAACTACTACTCCATTAGTTTTGCATGAAAACGCCCCTGAATTTTCCGGTGGTGACGGTTTTAGAAGACGAGCAGTTTTCATCGTCCTTTCCGGTAAACGAGAACGTACCTTCGATTTTCTCTTCGGTCAGGTTCGTAATCGTGACCGTTCCGGTGGCGCCCGAACAATTGCTCGTATCGTAACTGATGTTGTTTTCGAGATACGACAGCACGTTATCGGTATCAGGGCCGACCTCGTAAGTGCCTTCGCCGGTCACGTTGAAAAGGCCGATCGCGATATTTTTCAGATCGCCGTTCGATCCGCTCACTTGATAAAAATTGCCATTCTTTACAGCAACAACGGTTGATTGGCCCATGATTTCGGCCTTGAAGTTGGAACCGTCCACTTTTGAGCTCAGGTAGGAACCAGATCCGCCGCCCGATCCGCCTGCGTCGTCACTGCTGCAAGCCGCGGCGAAACAAAGCGCCAATGTCAAAAATGCCATTTTCCCAATTGATTTGAACTTTTTCATGATAAAAGGTTGGTTTAAGGTTAATTACAGATTCGTTAAAAAGTTTTTACAAATCTGCGGGTAACCCTGTCCCAAATCAATACGACATTTGCCGTATTTATGAAAAGCCCAGAAATGGCAGGCGTTCGCGAAGTTTTCGAATGCGATTTTCTACAGCCGAAACGAATTTTCGATGCTGTTCCGAATCGGGATTGAACGGTTTATGCGCAAGGGCTTTTCGGATCGCGTCGACTTCGTTCATGTCGGCAGAAACGTTTTCCGAAATCCAACAAGAAACGAACTTTTCCCAAATGTAATCGATCGCGACCTGGTTCGGATGGATCATGTCCGGAGCATAAAAACGATAATCGCGCAACTCGTCCATCACGATCTCGTAAGAAGGAAAATAATGGCAATTCCCGGTGTTTTCCAATGCCGAATGCAATCCCGCCAAAAGATGCGATTTGCTGCGTTGATTCTCTGCGAAACCATCTTTGATATGGCGTACGGGCGAAACCGTGAAAATGGTCTGCGCGTTCGGATTGTGTTGTGAAATCAGTTCAACAATGTGACATATCGACCGCGAAATATCGTCCACACCCAAAACCTCTTTCGAAAACTCGCGCTGCGGCACTTTATGGCAGTTCGCTACCAAATTCCCCGAATCGGATTTTCGGTACACCCAAGCCGTTCCAAGCGTGATGATGAAATGCGAAGCCGTCTTGAGATAGTCGTGCGTCAAAACGATCGCATTGTTGAGATTGGTCAGTAGGGTTTCCTTATCGGAATGCGACACATCGGAATGCGCATCGAAGCAGTGCCAACGTTCGTTGTGATAGAAAATGTCGGTTTCGGTGAACGATTTCTTTTCGGATGCGGACTGCATAAAACGCTCCAACGCTTGCGGATGGAACAGGATTCCAAGCGGGTTCACCTCGTTCCGAAATTGGAAATGATCGAATTTTTCGGCCATGTTCACCGCGAAACACGAACCCAATGAAAAAATTTTGGAATCGTACGAAATAGGGAAATTCGATTTTATGACTGGGACGGGCGTGGTGAACTGCATGAGGCAAAAATACTAAAAAGAAACCCGGACGGATCCGGGCTTTATTGCTATTGGTAAGAATAGGTGGTCGAAATCGGGTCGCTTCCCGAAGACGTGCGTATCGAAGTCGCCGGATAGTCGTCGGTGTTGTACGTGTACGTAGCGCTTTCCGATCCGGTAACGTTTCCGTTGGTCGAAGAACTCGTCGTCAGAATATTATGGTCGACGCCTTGAAGCAGCAACAGATCAGACCAGCCTACGACATTCTTGAACGGATTGTTCTTGTCGTCGTATGTGTAAGAATAGGTCGTCGTGCTGCCCGAAGCCGTGTTGGCCAACGTCGAGATTTCGCCGTTCGAACCGATCGTGTACACTTGGTCATATAGCAATTGGTCCTGCGAATTTTCGTCTCCGATAAAGGTTTGGCCCGTAATCGTGGTCGCATTCGGATACGCGAACGTTTGCAGCATCACGATTCCTAAACCGGTTTGGGTGCGCTTGGCTTCGACCATATGTCCGCCGGAATACGTGAACTCGAATTCGTAAGACGTCACGCCGTTGGCATTCTGTACCTCGATCGACGTGATTTGGTTGCCTGTGTACGAATACAGCGTCGTGTCGCCGTTCTCGATGACCGAGCTTGCGATTTTGTTTCCGTTATAGGTGTAATTTGTAGTATACGAATCCGAACCCGTAGTCTGGACGGTACTTTGCAGCAAAACGCCGCCTTCCGTAGGTTGGTTGCCCGAATCATCCGATGCGCACGACTGCAATACAAAAGCCGATGCGACAAAAAACAATAGTACTTTTCTCATATTCATAATTTTAGCCAATATACAAAAAAACAAACCCGGCATTAAACCGGGTCGTATTTCAAAACTGGATTCTTAGTTGTAGAAAAACTGTGTGTTGTACACGTCTCCGTCCCAATTTTCGACTGCCGTAGCCGGAAAGTCGTTGTTGTTGTACGTGAATGTGTACGTGCTTCCGCCGCCTTCGCTAGAAGATTCCTCGGTTACGTTGTGCATGATGCCCGAAGCGCCGCCATCGATGTACGAAATCTTGCCGTAACCCGTAACATTCTTGAACGGATTGTTCTTGTTGTCGTACGTATACGTGATGGTTTCGAACGGCGTCACGATCTGTGAAACCTCGCCGTTTGCAAACGTGATGGTATACGTATCGCCTTCAAGCGTTTGAGAAACCAAGTCTCCCGAGTAGTTCTGTACCGTAGCGGTATTGTCGCTGTTGTACGTATAGACTTCTTTAGAACCCCATCCGATTTCATAATCAAGCAATGTATGTGTCGCAAGTTTGCCGCTCGCATCGTACGTGTACAATTGCTCCTCGATGAGTTCGTTGTCGAGTTTCCAGGCCATTTTCGTGATGTCGTCGCCTGTGTAGGTAAAATCGATCCTACCGCCGTCGTTAGTGGTGATTTTGACGATTTTGTGCCCGTTGTAAGAAGCCTCGCTGATGAACTGCCCGTCGGGTCCGTTTTCAATCGTCTTCTTTAACAGAACGCCGTCGCCGGTTTCTGTAGAATTTCCTCCGTCGTCACTTCCGCATGATGAAAAAAGCACGATAAGCGCGCTTAGTCCGAAAATCATTTTTTTCATTAAATAGTTTTTGTATAGGATTAGGCCGCAAATATATCTTTTTACGCTAACGTTTTACCGCTTGTTGAGAATTTGACGACATCTATAGAGAAATCGTGGTGTTTGGCCTAACTTCTTACGGAAATTGGGAAGTATAACCTTACGGCGCCAAATTGAAAAGGTCATTTCAAGGCAAAAAAAATCCGGGAACAAAACCCGGATTCGTATTGAAAACTTCTGATTATTTGACGAACTCGATCGCTTTCTCCAACGCTTCAGGAATTCCCAAAACGTCTTTTCCTCCGGCCGTCGCGAAAAACGGTTGACCGCCGCCGCCGCCTTGGATGTATTTGCCGAGTTCGCGCACGACTTGTCCGGCATTGAGACTTTTTTCGGCCACGAGTTCCTTCGAGATATAAACCGTCAGCAACGGCTTGTCTTCGTTTGCCGTAGCCAAAACGACGAACAGGTTGTTGTCGATGTTTCCGAGTTCGTATGCGAGGTCTTTTGCGCCTTCTGCAGTCAAATCGACTTGTTTGGCAAGGAAATTTACGCCGTTTATCAGTTGGAATTCCGAAGCCAATTCGCCTTTGAGCGCTTTTGCTTTGTCCTTCAGAAGCGCTTCTACTTGTTTCTTCAATTTCGCGTTCTCATCCTGAAGCGACAAAACAGCTTTTATCGAATCTTGCGGATTTTTAAGCACCGTCTTGATTTCGGCCAACGTCTTTTCCTGAGCCGCGAAATAGACTTTCACTGCGTCCGAAGTGATGGCTTCGATGCGTCGGATTCCGGCTGCGACCGCACCTTCGGACACGATTTTGAAATGCCAGATTTCGGCCGTGTTCTGCACGTGGATTCCGCCGCACAATTCAACGCTGTCGCCGAATTTGATCGCACGCACCGAATCGCCGTATTTTTCGCCGAACAATGCCATCGCGCCTTCTTCGATCGCCTGTTGGAACGGGATGTTGCGTCTTTCGACAAGCGGCAAATGCTCCTGGATTTTCTCGTTGACGAAATCTTCTACTTTCTTGAGTTCCTCATCGGTCACTTTAGCGAAATGAGAGAAGTCGAAACGCAGGTAATTCGGGCTTACGAGCGAGCCTTTTTGTTCGACGTGCGTCCCTAAAACCGAGCGCAAAGCCTGGTGCAGCAAGTGTGTCGCCGAGTGGTTGCTCGCCGTATGTTCGCGCAGATCACGGTCGACCTGGGCAATAAAAGTCGCACCTAAATCTTCGGGCAATTTCTGCGTGAAATGCAAAATGAGGTTGTTCTCTTTTTTGGTGTCGATAATTGGAATCACCTCGCTTCCGTTGGTCAGAATTCCTTTATCGCCGACTTGTCCGCCGCCTTCGGGATAGAATGGCGTGTGATCCAAAACAAGTTGGTAGATTCTTCCGTCTTTCTTGGAGTCGACGACTCTGTAACGCGTGATCTTGACTTCATTGACAAGCAAATCATATCCGACGAACGTTTCGACGTTTCCATCGACAAGCACTTGCCAATCGTCTTTAGAAACTTCCGAAGCCGCACGCGAACGCATTTTCTGTTCGTACATTGCCTTATCGAACGCTTCTTCGTCATACGACATGCCTTTTTCCTTGAGAATCAATCCCGTCAAATCTTTCGGAAAACCGAACGTGTCGAACAATTCGAACGCTTTCACGCCCGAAACGACTTCGCCTTGGGTTTCGTCGATCACGTTGTCGAGCAATTGCAAACCTTGGTCAAGTGTGCGCAGGAACGAGTTTTCTTCCTCGCGGATCACGTTCTCGACCAATTTCTGTTGTTTACGGATTTCCGGAAAAGCCGTTCCCATTTGTTCCGCGAGCGTCTCGACGAGTTTGTAGATGAACGCTTCTTTCGTATTCAAAAACGTAAATCCGTAACGGATCGCGCGTCTCAAAATGCGTCGGATGACGTAACCCGCAGCCGTGTTCGACGGCAATTGCCCGTCTGCGATCGCAAACGCAACCGCACGAACGTGATCGGCGATTACACGAATCGCGATGTTGGTTTTTTCTTCGTCTTCCGAAGCGTTGTCTTTCGTATATTTTTTATGCGTGACGGCTTCGATTTTTTGGATCAAAGGGCCGAAAACGTCTGTGTCGTAATTCGATTGTACGCCTTGCAGCACCATGCAAAGACGCTCGAAGCCCATTCCCGTATCGACGTGTTGGGCAGGCAATTTTTCGAGTGAGCCGTCGGCTTTGCGGTTGAATTCCATAAACACGTTGTTCCAGATTTCGACAACGTGCGGATGATCGGAATTCACGAGTTCGCGTCCCGGTTGTTTCGCTTTTTCTTCAGCCGAACGGATGTCGACGTGGATTTCGGAACACGGCCCGCACGGACCTTGGTCGCCCATTTCCCAGAAATTGTCTTTTTTGTTTCCGAGCAGGATTCGGTCTTCGGAAATCAAGCTTTTCCAAATGTCGTAAGCTTCCTGGTCGAACGGTACGTTTTCTTCTTTCGAACCTTCGAAAACCGTGACATAAAGGATGTCTTTGTCAATTTTGTAAACCTCGGTCAATAATTCCCAAGCCCAATGGATCGCTTCTTTTTTGAAGTAATCGCCAAACGACCAGTTGCCGAGCATCTCGAACATCGTGTGGTGATACGTGTCGATTCCGACTTCTTCCAAATCGTTGTGTTTTCCCGAAACGCGAAGACATTTTTGCGTATCGGCTACACGTTTCGATTTAGGCGTGCCGTTTCCGAGGAAAAATTCCTTGAACTGTGCCATTCCCGAGTTGTTGAACATCAGCGTCGGATCGTCTTTGAGTACGATGGGCGCCGATGGCACGATCAGGTGGCCTTTTGATTGGAAAAAGTCTAGGAATTGCTGGCGGATCTGTTGAGATGTCATGACTGAAAATTTGGAAATCAAAAAAATGTCAAAAGTTTCCGTCAACTCCGCCCCAATCCAAACATTTAATTAAATTTGTTGATAAGGCAAAACAGCCGAAAACCCTGTTTTTGAACGGCAAAAATAGGACTTTTTGAGACATGAAAAAGGTAAAATATTACTACGATTCCGAAAATCTGGCGTTTCGCAAAATCAAGATCAAAAAGCGCACGAAAGTAGCGTATGCGGCCTTGTTCTTACTGGCTTCGGCTTTGTTCGGTACGTTGGCCTTCATCGTGTTGCTCAACACACCTTATTTCGAGACTCCGAAAGATCGTTTGCTGTCTCGCGAAGTCGACAATTTCAAGATCCAGTATTCGATCCTGAACAAGAAAATGGACCAGATCGACGAGGTTTTGGCGAACATCGAAGAACGCGACAACAACATCTATCGCACGTATTTCAACACTTCGCCCATTCCCGATGAGCAGCGAAAAGCAGGATTTGGCGGCGTAAACCGATATAAGGAGCTCGAAGGTTACGACAATTCCGAACTCGTAGTCAACACCTCAAAACGTGTCGATGTGATTTCGAAGCAACTTGCGATACAATCCAAATCGCTTGATGAAATTTTGAAACTCGCGAAGGAGAAAAATAAATTATTGGCCGCAATACCGGCGATCCAACCCGTGAAGAATGAAAATTTACGGGCGGTCGCGTCGGGTTTCGGGTATCGCACCGATCCGTTTACCAAAGTGCGCAAATTCCACGCGGGTATGGATTTTTCGTCGCGCACCGGAACGCCGATTTACGCCACGGGCGACGGAATCGTGGAACGCGCCGACAACACGGCATCGGGATACGGAAATCACATCGTGATCCGTCACGGATACGGATACGAAACCTTGTACGGACATTTGAGCAAGTACAACGTTCGCGCCGGAAAACGCGTCAAACGCGGCGACTTGATAGGATTTGTGGGAAGCACGGGTCGTTCTGAAGCGCCTCACCTGCATTACGAAGTCCATAAAAACGGAGAAGTCGTCAACCCTTTGAATTATTATTACGGAAATATTTCGGCCGCCGAATACATACAGATCGCCAAAGTGGCCAACCAGGAAAACCAATCTCTTGACTAAATCAAGATAATAGACGGATAAATAATAGACAGTGCCGTGTTTAGACAGAATACCGTTCAATCTTCGGCATCAGAGAATAAAAAGAATACATGCACATAGAACTTTCACCAGACAAACGATATTACAGCATAGGCGAAGTGGCAAAGGCGTTCAACGTCAATGCGTCGCTGATCCGATTTTGGGACAAGGAATTCGACATCCTCAAACCCAAGAAAAATGCCAAAGGAAACCGACTTTTCACACCCGAGGACGTAAAGAACCTGCAACTCATCTATCATTTGGTGAAAGAGCGCGGTTTTACGCTCGAAGGCGCGAAAACACATCTCAAGGAAGGCCAGAAAAAAACGCTCGACAAGTTCGAGATCATCTCAAAACTCGAAGCCATAAAAAAACAGCTGACAGACTTGAAGAATGGACTGTAATTTGATACATCGACTGCCAATAACATTAATAACAAATTAAAATCAAACATCATGAAAAGATTTTTGCCATGGATTATCGGAATCGGAGCGATTCTAGGAATTATTCTCCTCGTAGTAATTTATTCGTTTAGCGTGAAAAATTCCGCGCTTCGTAAGGACCAAGATGTTCAAGGCCAGTGGGCGGATGTAGAAGCGGCATACCAAAGACGTAATGATCTTATTCAAAATTTGGTCAATACAGTTAAAGGTGCCGCGGATTTTGAAAAATCGACATTGACTGCCGTAATCGAAGCTCGTTCGAAAGCTACATCTGTACAAGTTGACCCGACAAATATAACCCCTGAACAATTGACGCAATTCCAACAAGCGCAATCAGGTGTCAGTTCGGCGCTTGGGCGACTTTTGGTGACAGTAGAGAAGTATCCTGATTTAAAGGCAAATCAAAACTTTTTGAAATTACAAGATGAACTTGCGAGTACGGAAAATCAAATTTTAACAGCAAGGACGCGTTTCAACGAAAAGGTTAGAATTTATAACAGCTACATACTTGCTGCACCTCAAAGCTTTTTCCTCGGAAGTTACGCGCAAAAACCTTTCTTCAAGTCAACCGAAGGCGCCGACAAACCCGTAGAAGTCAAATTCTAATGACCGAAGTAAGCGATCTTTTAAGTCACGACGACGAACGCGAGGTGATCGAAGCCATACGATTGGCCGAAAAGGAAACCTCGGGTGAAATACGCGTGCATATCGAAAAGCATTCGAACAGCGACCATTTCAAACGCGCGACCGAAATATTCCACCTGCTCAAAATGGACAATACCAAATTGCAGAATGGCGTACTCATCTACCTTGCCGTAGACGACCGCCAATTCGTCATACTCGGCGACAAAGGAATCGATGCCGCAGTAGAGAACGATTTTTGGGATTGCACCAAAGACGTGATGCAGTCGCATTTCAAGAATGGCGATTTCAAGCAAGGTCTTGTTGAAGGAATTGCACGCGCCGGTGAAAGATTGCGCCAGTTTTTCCCGTGGGAAGAAGGCGATACGGACGAATTGTCGAACGAAATATCGAGAAGCTGATGACAAAGTGGTTCAGAAAAGCGATATTACCTTTTGTACTGTTGCTCACTACGATCGGTTTCGCCCAGTTCGACATTCCGAAAAAGCCCGATTTCCAAACGAGCCTTTACGATTACGCGAATTTGCTGAGTGCTTCCGAAAAGACGCAGCTCGAAGAAAAACTCGTGCGTTATTCCGATTCGACGACCACGCAAATCGTAGTCGTTACGGTTCCGACCATTAACGGTGAGGACATCGGGATTTTGGCTCCGAAATGGGGTCATGAATGGGGTGTCGGACAGGCCAAAGAAGACAACGGTGTGTTCATTTTGCTCGCAGCCCAGGAACGCCGTATTTGGATCGCTCCGGGTTATGGAGTCGAAGACCGATTGACGGCGGGTATCACGGGAGAACTCGTGCGCAACGTCATCATTCCCGAATTCAAGGCCGGAAGCTATTATCGCGGCCTTGACAAAGGTGCCGACGCGATTTTCGACGTGCTCAAAGGCAAATACAAAGGCACACGCCAAACCGAAGACGGACCTGCGGGCTTCATCGCCATCATCGTGATCATGATCGTCATTTTCGTCCTTATTGCGATTTTTCGCGGAAAAGGCGGAGGCGGTCGCGGCAGCGGACGTTTTTCGGGACCCGATCTTGCAGACATCCTGATCCTTAGCAGTCTCGGACGAGGCGGTTTCGGCGGAGGCGGATCATCGGGTGGCGGTTTCGGAGGCGGAGGCGGCGGTTTCGGCGGTGGCTTCGGCGGCGGCGGATTCTCGGGCGGAGGCGCGGGAGGAAGTTGGTAATTGGGGAAAATTCCAAATTCCAAATTCCAAATTCCAAATTCCAAATTCCAAATTTTAATAGAATAATCATAAGATCGCGGCCTTAAAACCGCGATTTTTATTTTTAGCTTTCTATAGAAAATCGCTTCGGATAGAACATGAAGCAAGGCACCGAAATCATCGGGAAAAACTGCAAATAGCACAACGAAACGATTTTTTTATTTATTTCGTAGATAATACCGCCCCAATGAGTAAACGATTTCTTCCCAGCATGCTGATTGTGTTGCTTTTATGCGCGCACTCCCTTTTCGCACAAGGTTTCCCTAAAGAACAAATCCTAAAGAACATCGCCGAACTTGATGAAAAAATCAAGATAAATCCTACAATCGATTATTATTACAAACGCGGCTATTGGAAAGCCAAGCTCGACGAGATGGCCGATGAAGCGCTCAAAGATTACGAAAAAGCGCTCGAGAACAATCCGAACCCGTTCCAGGTGTATTTCAGCCGCGGCCTTCTATACGAACGACGCAACGAACTCCAGAAAGCCATAGCCGATTATGCTGCCTGCGTAAAACTCAACAGCAAAGAATACAAGGCGCATTTCAACCTCGCTTACGCCAAATCGCTGACCGAGGACAAACGTGGTGCGATTTCGGCATATACGGCTTGTATCGGTCTTGATCCGATGAATGCGCAGGCGTATATCAACCGCGGATATTTGTATTTCCAACTCGAGATGTACCGCGAGGCCGTAACCGATTTCGACCGCGCGCTTACGATTGATCCTAACGACGGCGACCTGTATTTGAGTCGCGCGCTGTGCAAGGAAAAACTCAAGGATAAAACCGCTCTTGCCGATTTCGACGTAGCCGTAAAACTGCGTCCGAAAGATCCCGAAGCCGTTTACGATCGCGCTTTGTACCGCATCAACAATAAAATTTCGGGCGATTATTGTTCCGACTTAAGAAAAGCCAGCGCGCTAGGATACCTAGAAGCCCAGACGTTGATCACCGAAAAGAAATGTCCCTAAAAAATAAAACCACGGCTCTCACCGTGGTTTCTGATTTTATTTCCAAAACAGATTGGACATCATAAAGGTCGGATTCGCGGCATTGGACGCATAGATGTGATAATATAGCGTCGACATGATCATTACAGGCTCGATGTCGTCGTCGTTGACTTCCAAATCAAAACCTTTTAACGTAATGGCGTTATCGTTTTTGATTACGACAAGATCCTCATCGTTTTCGTTTACAAGACGCGTTCCGGGCTTGAACCATTTGCCTTTCACTTCATAGCCTATCGGTTCTCCGTTGGCCTCGATTTCGGCTCCGCCCCAAAGTTTGTCGAAGTTGAACTTGAACACAGGAACGTCCGCTTTGGTCACCACGATGTCTTTGTCGGCGGCACTTTCGGGCCCGACGTGGAATCGGTCGGTGTAAATAAAAATATCGGCATGCGCCATTCTCTCCTTGCTGAAATCGATAGAACCGAACAGCTTCTCACCGTTGTAAACCCTGACGGTTTTCCCGTCGAATTTTGCCGTATATGTCATGTATAAATATTTAGTCGAACATCCAGAAACGCCTTCCGCCTTCTTTCTTCTTGCCCGCGAACTTGTCGAGCTTGTAAGTCAGCGAGAACATCGCGTAGCGCTTGAGCACGACATTTTCCTCATCGCGTATGTACGTAGCCGAAATGCTGCGCGTGGTGTTCTGATTTTGGTTCAACACGTCGTAAACCTTCACCTTGAACAACAGATGGTCACTTAGGAAATTGTAGCCGAGACTAGCGTTCCAAAGATAGAAATCCTTTTTAAATCCGTCGGCTATATTTGAATTATACGTGTAGCTGAAATCGTTTCCGAAAACTACGTGTTTTGGCCAATAGCTCGTCGTCTGCAACGTGAACTTGTGCGTGACGTTGGTTTGTTTGTCGGTAGAGAAATTCGTGTAGTTCGTTTCGTTGTACGTGAGTTCGTAACGAGGCGCGACGCTCAACAATTCGCCATAATCGTAATTGAACATCACGCGAGGCGACAATCTCGTCGATTTTGCGTCGTACAATTCGCCTTCGAGGAAACCTTGGTTGCGGTTGTAGCCGCCGTTAAGCCCGAAGCCAAAGCGATACGAATGCGCTTCGTGCTTGATCGTCCTGCTCCAGTTTCCGCCGAACCACAAGCTTGAGTTGCCCGAAACGTTCACGTATTCGGTCGTGCTCTTGCGGCTCGAATCATATGTAGTGGAACCGACAACCTGGCTTTCAAAGAAATTCCCGCCTCCGTAAATGCTCCAGCCCGATTTCGTCGCGTAGTCGTAATCGCGGAAGCTGATATACGTGTAGTGCGATTTGTTCGGACTCAAAGCCGGATTTCCCGTCCTCGTGTTGAGCGGATCCGAAACATCGGTCACGGGCAAGACTTGGGCCGCGGAAGGAAAATCTACGTTAAATGAATAATTCACCCATAAATTCATCGATTTCGTAAAGTTGAAGCCGCCCCAAAGATTTCCCGTCGGGTAGATTTTTTCCTGGCTTATCGAAACCTTGTCACCCAAATAATCGGAATTCGCTTCGAACAAATACACCGCCGTCCCGAAATTCGCCTGCAAGTTGAGTTTCTTCTTGTTGATCGAGAAACCCGCCTGCGGTGCAATCTTGCGCGTAGCCGAACGCAGGTAATTCGTGATGGAATCGTTGAGCAACGAATAGGAGTCGGTCGTGGCATCGAAGTCGTACGTGTGTCGGTTGCCGATGTTCTGCTCTTTCGAGAAATCGATGCCGATCTTGATGTTGATCGAATCTTTCAAAGGTTCGGTGAAGTCGATGCCGCCCTGGAAACGGTCGCTTAGGTTGCGATCGAGTCGCTTCTGGTTTCGGTCGTCGTTGTCGATCGCATCGGTCACGCCGTCTTCGTCCGTGTCGCGATAGAATGTGTTTTGCGAAAGGTTCCGGTTTTCGGCATCCGATTTGGTGAATTCGCTCTCTAACCACAAGCTCACGAATCGGCCTTTTCGCTTGAATGCTCGGTTGATATACAAGTTTCCTCCAAGGCTTTGGTTGTCGCTGTTGCTGAAATTGTCGCGCGAAGATTCTCTTGAAATCCTGCCGTTTTCCTCGGTCGTCACAGATCCGCCTTTGTTTTCATTATACGAATGGCCTTTCACGAAACGGGGCGCGAAATTCACCGTCGTAAGCGAGTCGATTTTGTATTCCAGATCGAGATTGACGTTGTGCCCGATGCGATCGTCGACGGTTTTCGAATTCGAATCCGTCGTGAAACTTCCCGAATTCAGGAGTGTCTTCTCGCGCGTGCGGTTCGTGTTTTCGGTACGCGCCGCATTGTAGAAATAACTGCCGTTGCTCGAAAAATCCTTGATCAGCTCATCCCCATAATTGAGTCCGACGAGTTGCGAGGTCGTAATCCCGTTCCCGCCTCCGAATTGCATGTTGTTGATTCCGAAAGAACCATTGTCGTTAGTCCAGACCGAATAATTGCGACCTCCGCCCATCGAATCGAAAATCTCGTTCATCGTGAATCCCGTCGAGTTGATGTTATTGGCCGAAGCGAGCAACGAAATCTTGCGCTTGTTGTTGAAATAGTTAAGCATGAGACTCGATTCGTATCGGTCGTCTGTGCCGTATCCGCCATTGATTTTGCCGAAGAAACCTTTATTTTTCTCCTCGTCTATCGTCAGGTTGATGCTCGCGTTGTTGGAACTCGCCTTTTCGCCCGAAAGTTCTTCTTTCTTGGTCTTGGCGTCGGTAATCTGTACTTTGTTGATGATGTCGCTCGGAAGATTCTGCAACGCGACTTTTCCTTCCTTGTCGAAAAACGGCTTTCCGTTCACGAGGATTTGCGAGACTTCTTTTCCGTTGACGGTGATTTTTCCTTCGTTGTCGATCTCGACTCCCGGCAGTTGCTTGAGCAACGTCTCGACATTGGCATCGGGCCTGATCTTGAACGAAGATGCATTGAATTCGAGTGTGTCGTTTTTGATTCGGATCGGCGGCGCTTCGTTCTTGACGGTCACTTCGCCGAGCATCATCTCGCTTTCTTCCATGCGCATCACGCCGAAATCGAGGTTTGTCGAAAGCCCTTTGTCGTAGGTTTTTTCGATGGATTTGAAACCGATGAACGACACTTTGAATACTACGGGTTTATCGGTTTTGCGCGACGTGAACGAAAACGCCCCGCTTTTGTCAGTGACCGTATAATCGATTACGGTAGAGTCTTTGGCCGATGCGATGTAAACCGTCACGGCTTCGAGTGGAATTTGGGTTTTGTCTTCAAGGATTTTGCCCTTGATGGTGACGGAATTCTGCGCAAAGCAGCCTAGCCCGACCAGCAGCGCCAGCACGGAGAGATAAAGTTTCGGCATTGAAGATTAGTTTGTTTGATTTTATTAACTGCCAAATAACCGAATTAGTATTCCAACGAGAAAATTTCTTACAAATTTTTTAACGATTTGTAATTAAGCCGCCTATATCCTCAACAGAAAATATCCACCTCATCCAGAATACTTGTGGCGTCGCATCCAATGTTGGTGTATTCCATCCTTTTATTGGAGAATTACTGATGCGTCTTGCAGTTCATCCGATAGCCTCAAGGAATATTTTACGTTTTAACAAAAACACGTCCCAAAACTCATTTTCGGACTTTTTTACTATCCGGAAAAACTGTGAAATAGTACAAGATTTGAAAGAAATCATACAATATAACTTGCTGATTTTAAGACTTTTAAAAATTTACGTTACTTAACTTTGGGTAACTAAATTTTAATCTTATGAAACGAATTTTTTACTTTTTGGCACGTGCGATTTGTGTTATCGCATTGTGCATACCAACTATCGGAAACGCCCAATCGGAGATTTTTACAACCTCTGGAACCTTTACCGTTCCCGAAGGCGTAACTTCTATTACGGTAGAAGCTTGGGGCGGCGGAGGCTGTGGCAGTACAATCTCAGACAATTTAGCCGGCGGTGGCGGTGGCGGCGGTGCTTATGCGCGCAAAGTAGTCGCCGTAACACCATTGGCCACTTATACGGTAACTGTCGGTCAAGGCAGTATAAGCGGTTCTGAATCCGGCGGTGATTCCTGGTTCATCGATACGGCGACCATAGTCGCGAAAGGCGGGGCAAGCGCATCCGACAACTCGGCCACTGCTGCAGTCGGAGGCCAGGCTTCCTTAAGTATAGGCGATGTCACTTTCGACGGCGGTAATGGTGCCGACGGAACCGGATCCATTGCCGGTGGCGGTGGTTCATCGGCAGGAAGCACAGCCACCGGAAATGCGGCAACGGGTGCTACAGGCGGACTCGCACCTTCTGAAGGCGGAATCGGAGGCGATGGACGTATCGATACGAGCGGTCCAGGCATAAACGGCGGATTTCCAGGCGGCGGCGGCGGTGGCGCTTATCGCGTCGATGGCGGAATAGCCGTCGGCGGAACTGGCGGAAACGGCTTGGTACGCCTAACTTGGATCGGAGCCGAAATCAACGTATTCGGAAACGACACGGCCATCAACAACGGCGACACTACGACTTCGGTAGACAATTGGACAGAATTCGAAGCCACGTCTATCAACCTGCAAAGTTCGCGTACTTTCCAAATCGAGAGCTCGGGCACGGCGTCTTTGTCGTTGACCATTTCGACGATCACGATTTCGGGAGACAACGCTTCCGATTTCACATTGACCTCATCGCCTACGCCATCGATAAACCCTGGCGCAAGCTCGTTTTTCACTGTTTCTTTTTCTCCATCCGAAGTCGGTTTGAGAACGGCGGTCATTTCGATCCCGAACAATGACGACGATGAGAATCCGTTCACGTTCGCCATTTCGGGCATGGGTATGGCCGAAGACGGTGACGGCGACGGATTTTCTGCCGATATCGACTGCGACGATACGAATCCCGATGTTTGGCAAAACCTCGAATTCTATGTAGACGCCGATGGTGACGGATACGGAACTGGCGAATTGACGTTGGCCTGTGCCGGCGATCCCGGAACAGCACCTGTCGGATTCTCGTTGACCGCTGATGATTGCGACGACACAGCGGCTACCACAAATCCGGGCGCTGTAGAAATAGATTTTAATGGCATGGACGACAATTGCGACGGTACGATCGACGAAGGAAGCCAATTGCTTTCTCAGGTTTTGCCTTCTCAATGCGGCCAGACATTCCAATCTATCAACGCTTTGGTCGGTGCGGTAAGTTTCGGAGGCGGCGTCGACGGTTATCGATTCCGTTGTACGAACAATACAACGATGACCACCGAAGACATCGATAGCAATGTCCCGCATTTCAACATGACATCACTTGCCAGTTATGACTATTCTACCACTTACACAATTTCGGTCATGTTAAGACGCAACGGTATTTGGCTCAACTATTTCGGACCGTCTTGCGAAGTGTCGACTCCGGCAATTTTAGGACCGGGTGGTTCAGCATCTATCGTACCTGCGCAATGCGGCAGCACAGTAACATCGTTGAGTACACTTGTAGCCACGAACAGTCTTTTGGGTGTTACCGGATACCGTTTCCAGATTACGAACATGACCGATCCTTCGGCTCCGAACCAAGTACAGACGTATGAAAATAATCACCATTGGTTCTCGATTTCGAATCTGGATACGTTCACATACGGAACGACCTATGCAGTCGAAGTGGCCGTTAAAACAAACGGGGATTTCACGAATTTCGGCTCCACTTGTACGATCTCGACACCAAATGTGCCGGGAATCGTAAATCCGGGAATTGCAACCTCAACCGGCACTTTCTTCTACACACAGAGCAAAGGTCACGTAACTTCTTACCGATTTGAACTCACCAATACCACCGATATGACGGTTAATGTAATCGACAGGCCGGTTCACTATTTCAGCTTCACACAGGTACCGGGCTTTATGCCAGGCACTCAATATTCGGTTCGGGTCGCGCTCATGACCACGGGTATCTGGTCGCCTTACGGACCTACCCAACTTGTAACAGCTCCGGGAGCGGCAAAAGTGATCGTGAAAGACACCGAACCAACGGTCGGGCCATTTGAAGTGGTCGGCTACCCGAACCCATTCAACGACAGATTCTCGCTTGAATTGGATGCCGCTGAAAACACCAACATCCAAATCAAGGCCTATGACATGATGGGAAGGCTTCTCGAAGATCGCGACATTTCGTCCGAAGCTTTGGAAACACAATCATTCGGCGCGGAATATCCTTCGGGCGTCTACAACGTAATCGTCAGTGAAGGCGACAATGTGAAGACATTGCGGATGGTTAAGCGATGATTTAGGATTTGAAAAGCCTCCAGTACGGAGGCTTTTTTATTATATGGAACAAACCTCAAAGGTTTCGAAAACCTTTGAGGTTTCCACAAAAAAAACCGGAACAAGTCCGGCTTTCATTATTTCTCTCTAATATAAATATCGATCGGTACTCCCGAAAAATCCCATTTCTCGCGGATCTTGTTCTCCAAAAATCGCTTGTACGGATCTTTCACGTATTGCGGCAGGTTCGCGAAAAACACGAACTGCGGCATCGGAGTCGGCAACTGCATACAATATTTGATCTTGACGTATTTGCCTTTCAAAGCAGGCGGTGGCATGTGTTCGATGATCTTGAGCATGTGCTCGTTGAACTTCGAGGTGGAAATACGCTGTTTACGGCTTTCAAATACGCCAACTGCCGTTTCAAGCGCCTTTAGCAAACGCTGTTTGGTCGTAGCCGAAGTAAAAATGATCGGCACGTCGGTGAACGGCTCGATTTCTTTGCGGATTTTTTGCTCGTAATCGCGCGTCGACATGGTGTCTTTTTCGACCAAATCCCATTTGTTTACCAGAATGACGATGCCTTTTCTGTTCTTCTCGGCAAGCCAGAAGATATTTTGGTCCTGGCTTTCGAATCCTCGTGTGGCGTCGATCACCAAAATACACACGTCGGCGTTTTCGATGGCACGCACCGAACGCATGACCGAATAAAATTCGAGATCTTCCTTCACTTTCGCTTTTCTGCGGATTCCGGCCGTATCGACGAGGTTGAAATCGAATCCGAAGCGGTTGAACTTCGTATCGATGGCATCGCGCGTCGTTCCGGCAATGTCGGTTACGATATATCGGTCTTCCCCGATCAACGCATTGATGATACTCGATTTTCCCGCATTCGGACGTCCGACGACGGCAAAACGAGGCAACTCGATTTCTTCTTGCGTAGGTTCTGGTTTTTCGGGGAACGCCTCGATGAGCGCATCGAGCAATTCGCCCGTTCCGCTTCCCGAAGTTGAGGCAAACGTGACGTAATCGCCCAAACCGAGGTTATAAAATTCGATCGCGTCTTTCTCGCGCATCGCATTGTCTACCTTATTCACGCCCAAAAGCACAGGTTTGGTAACCTTGCGCAACAATTTGGCTACTTCCTCGTCCATCGGCGTAATGCCTTCCTCTACATCGACGATGAAAAGGATCACGTCGGCTTCGTCTATGGCCAATTCTACCTGCTTGCGGATTTCGCCTTCGAAGATATCGTCGGAACCTTTGATGTATCCGCCCGTATCGATGACCGAAAATTCCTTGCCGTTCCATTCGCTCTTGCCGTAATTTCGGTCGCGCGTCACGCCGGCGACAGAATCGACGATGGCTTCCCTTCTTTGTATCAATCGGTTGAACAACGTCGATTTCCCGACATTTGGCCTACCTACGATCGCTACGATATTGCCCATTGTACTAAAATTTTGCGGCAAAGGTACGTTTTCTTTTCGCGTGTTCCAATTAGGTTCTCTTTGGCAAAGGTTTAACCGTCTTTAACAAATAATAAAAACGCAGTTGACGTTATCCGATAAATGACGATGATGAAAACGCGAACCACTTATCCCGACCAGTTCCATCAACCTTCGCGAAAAACGTCCGAAGAGATTAAACGCGCTTGCGAAAAACTCGAATCGACCGCAAATAAGGATTACATCGTCAAGCATAACGGCAAACACATCTGGATCGAAATGGGCGAGAAAAAACACGAAGTCTGGTCGCCGCTGCTTCATCTTGAAGTCGATGAAAAAAGCGACACCACTTACGTGAAAGGCCAATACGTGGAGAATCCGGTGCTTTGGGTGGCTTTGCTAAGCGCGCGCATGGTCATTTTTACGCTGTTCTTTTTAAGCGCGGCTTCGTTGGCGTTCAAATGGTATTCGCACCAACTTTTCGGGACCGAACTAATGATTATGTTCGCGATGGCGAGTTTGTGGTTCGGGATTTACTTACTTGTAAAATGGAACAGGCGCTTGTCGTCTAAACAAGCCGAAGAACTGCACGACCTTATGAACGACATTGTCGCTTAACGGTTGTCGTACCCGAAACGCCTCAATTGTTTGGCGTTGCTTCTCCAGTCTTTATTGACCTTGACGTACGTTTCCAAGTGGATTTGTTTGTCGAAGAATTTTTCCAAATCGGCTCGTGCCTGGATGCCTACGCGTTTCAAAGCCTCCCCTTTGTGTCCGATGATGATGCCTTTTTGCGTATCGCGTTCCACCATGATCACGGCGCGGATGCGGATGATGTTGTCGTCTTCGATGAACTCCTCGGTCTCAATTTCTACCGAATACGGGATTTCCTTTTTATAGTTGACGAGTATTTTTTCACGTATAATCTCGTTCACGAAAAAGCGCTCGGGCTTGTCGGTAAGCTGGTCTTTCGGATAGAATGGTGGCGACTCGGGCAACAATTCCAAAATACGAGCGAAAACCTCGGGTACGTGGAAATTGTTGATCGCCGAAATCGGATAAATCTCGGCATTCGGCAATTTTTCCTTCCAATAACCGATTTGGGTTTCCAATTGTTCTTGGTTCGACGTATCGATCTTGTTCAAAAGCAGCAAAACCGGAATTTTGGAATGCTCGATTTTCTTGAAAAATGCTTCATCTTTGAGCGCCTGCTCACCGATTTCGACCATATACACCAAAACGTCGGCGTCCTCGAATGCCGATTTCACGAAATGCATCATCGCTTCCTGCATCTCGTAAGCGGGTTTAATGATGCCCGGCGTATCCGAAAACACGATCTGGAAATCATCTCCATTCACGATACCCAAAATGCGATGGCGCGTCGTTTGTGCCTTAGAAGTGATGATCGAAAGACGCTCGCCCACGAAAGCGTTCATGAGTGTCGATTTTCCTACGTTCGGGTTTCCGATGATGTTGACGAAGCCGGCTTTGTGCATGAAGATATTTTTTGCAAAGATAGGCGGATAAAAATTCCAAGCGCCAAATTCCGATTCCAAAAAATTGCAACCGATCGGAATTTGCGGATGTTATTCGATACCCATAACAGACTACTATCGAATTTGGATTTAAACTTTTCTTAATCGACGCGTAAAGTTCAAATTTATCGTGCGTGATACGTTTGCGGTTTAATTTTTCCACAATGCCGACCCCAAACCTCAAGAAAATCGCAATCCCGCTAACGGCCATTTTTTTGGCGCTTATCTTTTCACCCGCCTCGAAAAGGACCGAAGAAAAATCGTCTTTTCTCGACAAAAACCTGAACCAGCTCAGTTTGCAGATCGTCAAACTCGAAAAGACCGCATCCGATTTCCATACCGGGAAAACTTCGGTCGATTCGCTCCAATCGGCGGTTCGCCAAACCCGTCTGCAATTCAAGAAAGTCGAGTTCTTTCTGGCGTTCCAATATCCCGAATTCACGACCGAACACTTTAACGGCGCGCCTTTGCTTCACATCGAAAAAGAAGGTACACAACCGTCTGTGATCGAGCCCGAAGGCTTGCAGGTTCTCGACGAATTGGCGTTTTCAGAAAACCCGTCCGATGAAAAAGCGACCATCGACGCGCTTTCCAAAAAACTGTTCACGAACTACAAAGCGCTTTTTCTAGGTTATCAAAACAACAAAACCTCCCAAAAACCCGGAACCGATGCGCTTCGTTTGGAACTTGTGCGCATTTTCACTTTGGGCGTCACGGGTTTCGACACTCCGGGTTCTTTGAACGCGCTCGACGAAGCGAAATCGGCTTTGGAAGGTATGAAAGCGTATTGGGTCGAAAACTACGATTCGGAAAAAAACAGGCGCATATACAACTTGTTCGAAGACGCGATCGGTTTTGTATCTTCCGAAAAATCATTCGAAAAATTCGACCGTCTTACTTTTTTGCGCGAGTACATAGAACCTCTGTATGCCGAACTCGCGAAGTCGCAAGAAAGTACAAGCGAAATCCTGCAACGCACTTCGGCCTGGAACAATAAAAGCTCTACGATTTTTTCGGATGCTTTCCTCAATCCGTATTATTTTACCGAACTGCAAGCCGATGACGACACGCCCGAACTTCGCGATCTTGGCAAAAAACTGTTCTACGACACGAGGTTGAGCAACGCGAACATGAGCTGCGCGAGCTGTCACGCGCCCGAAAAAGCATTCGCCGACGGTTATCCGAAATCGCAAAGCAGCCTACCCGGAAAAACCGTATTGCGAAACGCTCCTACGCTACTCAACGCGGTTTACGCCGACCGTTACTTCTACGATTTGCGTGCCTTTTCGCTCGAGCAGCAGGCCGAGCATGTGATTTTCAATCCCGAGGAATTCAATACCGCGTATTCTTCGATTCTCGAAAAGCTCAAGTCCGACCCTAAATATGCTTCGGATTTCAAGAAAGTTTTCGGAAAGAAAAACATCACGCGCGAGGCCTTTTCGAAAGCGCTGGCTTCGTATGTGCTGTCGTTGCGTTCGTTCAACAGCGAATTCGACAAATACGTGCGAAAAGAATCGGACAAAATCCCCGAAGACGTAAAAAACGGGTTCAACCTGTTTACCGGAAAAGCGAATTGCGCCACCTGTCATTTCGCTCCGACGTTCTCGGGTTTAGTGCCGCCTTTGTACAGCGAGAACGAAAGCGAGATTTTGGGTGTTTTCACAACTCCCGATGCCAAACAATTGCAGCTCGATCCAGACGAGGGCCGACTCGGCAACCAAATCCACAGCGAAAAAGCATGGATTTACGCCAAATCGTTCAAAACGACAACTATCCGCAATGCGGCCAAAACGGCACCGTATTTCCACAACGGCGCTTATAAAACACTTGAAGAAGTCATCGATTTCTACGATCAGGGCGGCGGTGAAGGCCGTGGCATATCAACTCCGAACCAAACGTTGCCGCCCGACAAACTCAATTTGACCGATAAGGAAAAGAAAGACCTCATCGCGTTCATCAAGTCACTCGACGATTCGGGAAATTTCTAACCGATTTCAAAAACACTAAAGCCTCGAGTCAAATCGGGGCTTTTTTATGCATAGGCATCAACTTTTCGACACATCGGAAATTTGAAGTTCACTTAACGCTTTCGACGAAAGTTAATTCTGGATTAAATCGGAAACCACTCGCGATTATCGACGAAACGCGCTTAATGTTAAGCGAGCGTCACGTCAAAATCAAATCAAACCAAAATAGGGCGTAAACTGTAAACATGCACGGGAATTCATATTTCAGGAAGCAACGTTTTGGTAAACCAAGCATAATTCTCACTTAAGTCGAGCGTGGTTTTGCCTGGGTAATTTTGCTTCACAATTGCAACACAAAACACATTCACATGAAAAAGCAACTACTTTGTCTTTCGGCATTTTTGGCTTTGGGCGCGGTCCAGGCACAAACTTTGTCGCCGGCGGCTTATCCGCTGCAAAAAGATTCCAATTGGAATTTTCTCGATAACGGTTCCGATCAGGGCACGACCGATTGGAAACTGGTTTCGGGAACGAACACGAACTGGCTTTCGGGTCAGGCGCCGTTGGGCTACGGAGATCAGGTCAAGACCGTGATTTCGTTCGGACCCGATTCGGCCAACAAGTACATCACGTACTATTTCTTCCGCGACATGAACATCGATTTGGCCGATTTGAGCGATCAGGTCGAATTCCGCATCAAGCGCGATGACGGAGCGGTGGTTTACGTAAACGGAGTCGAGGTTTTCCGCGACAACATGCCGGCAGGTGCGATCAATTATCTTACGACTTCGGCCACGATCGTAGATGCTGCCGATGAGAACCGCTATTTCACTCATTTTGTCCCAAAAACAGCTTTTGTACAAGGTGTGAACCGTATTTCAGTCGAAATGCACAACCGCGACGGACAGAGCTCGGACATCCGTTTCGACATGACAATCAACAATGCACAGACGTTGGGTTACGATTGCTCGGATGACCACATTTCGTGCTTCACCTCTATCCAACCGACAGGGCAGACGCCTCAAATGATCATCGCTCCGGAGCATCGCTTCCAATTGTTGTTCAAACAAGGTGACGCGTATATGACCGGAACGGGAACGGTTGCCGGAAACCACGATTTTACGGGTTACATCCCGATTTCGGGCAGCAGCACGAACGGCTATCTTTCGGTTAACCACGAAAACGGTCCGGGTGGCGTTTCTATCGTAGACATGCATTTCGATGAGACTTCTAAGCTTTGGGACGTAGACAACACGCGTCTTGTCGATATGTACAATACCGATGTCGTAACCACGAACCGCAACTGTTCCGGTGGTGTAATGCCATGGGGAACTGTGGTCACTGCCGAGGAAAACACGACTGCAGGCGACGCGAATTCCGACGGTTACCAAGATTTGGGCTGGTTGGTCGAAATCGACCCTGTGACGGCTCAGGTAAAAGAACACGGAAACGGCAAACAGGAAAAACTGTGGGCTATGGGCCGTATGAACCACGAGAACGTATGTGTCGACCAAACCGGTTCTGTCGCGTATTATGGCGAGGATGGCGGAACGCATTGCGTGTACAAATTCGTCCCGACGACTCCGGGCAACCTGTATTCAGGAAACGTTTATGTGCTTAAATTGGATTTGGGACTTCAAAACGACGAACCGAACTGCAGCACAGGCCAATGGATCCAAGTGCCGAACACGACTCCGGCCGACCGCAACAACTTGGCTTCTGTAGCCGGAACGCTTGGCGGAACGAACTTCAACGGTGTAGAAGATTGCGAAATCGGGACACTTGACGGAAAAGTATACTTCACTTCTAAAGGAAAAAACCGCATCTACCGCTTTAAGGACGATGGCACGACCGTTTCTCAATTCGAAACCTATGCAGGCGGCATGTCGTATCCTATCACGACTGCAAACGGAACCGTGACCGAGCCTTGGGCCGATGGAAACGACAACCTTACCTTCGACGACAAAGGCAACCTTTGGGTGTGCCAGGACGGTGGTTTGAACTACATTTGGGTGATCCGACCTGATCACAGGCAAGACATGCCGGACATCAAATTGTTCGCTTCTATGCCCGCCGGTTCTGAGCCGACAGGTTTGACGTTCTCTCCGGATTACAAATTCGGTTTCTTCTCTGTTCAGCATCCCGATGCAACGAATACGCCTCAATTGGACGCGAATTTCCAAAACGTGACGTTGAACGCTTCGGCTTCTGTCGTATTCGCTTTGGGAACACAAATCGGACTTCAGGCACCGGTGGCCGATTTCGTGGCCGATCAGGTAGCCGTAGACGAAGGGCAAACGGTCACGTTTACCGATCTGAGCTCAAACAACCCGAACGGTTGGTCATGGACGTTCGAAGGCGGAACTCCGTCGACTTCGACAGACGAACATCCGACGATCACGTATCCGACAGCCGGAACGTACAATGTGACGCTTACCGCTACTAACGCGGCCGGAAACAGCCAAACCATCGAAAAGACCGATTATATCGTGGTGGAACAAGCCATGGGCGTAGACGATCAGCTCAAAGGAAAGCTCAACGTATATCCGAACCCTACGCAAGGAAAACTTACGATAGACATTGCCAACGACAACAACGAAAAGGTCGATATCAAAGTGTTCGACATTTTGGGTCGCGACATGAACCACACGGCCGAAAACACCGAGTCGGGTGCTATCCAAAAATGGCAATTAAACATTCTTGACGCTACTGACGGACAGGTTTTCTTCGTTCGCGTAACGGTAGGAAACAAGTCTGCCAGCTATAAAATTATCAAGACGAACTAGTTGATTTTTAATGCAGGAAAAGGATCGGCATTGGGTTGCCGGTCCTTTTTATATTTCTATTCCGATGAAAAAAATACTGATTTTAGGATTGCTTTCGACAGCGCTTCACGCTCAAAACCCGATAAACGAGCCCATTTATTACAGCATTGCCGATGCGTTGGCATCCAAAGCTAAAGTGACCCAACTCAATCTGCGCGACCGTCATCAGTTTTACGTGCCGCGCGAAGTGCAAAACATGCGCGAAATGCGGTTCTTGAACCTTATGGGAAACAACATCGAGGATTTGGACGAGGCGTTGTTCTCACTGTCGAAACTCGAGGATTTGAATCTTCAGGGAAATGCGTTGAAGTTCATCCCGACCGATATTGAAAAACTCAATCTGCTTGTACGCATCGATCTGCGCAACAACGACATTTCGTATCTGCCCGAAGAAATGCGCGAATTGGAACGTTTGCAATTCTTGCAACTATCGGGAAATTCGATTACGAAACTGCCGTCATCGATAGGAGAATGCAAAAAACTTGAAGTGCTCGAGGTCGACAACAACCAATTGAATTGCCTTCCGGCGTCGGTTTCGAAACTCAAAAAGCTCAAGGCTTTCAATTTGGGTTACAACCAATTTTATGAGTTCGACAACGATTGGACGAAACTCAAGTCGTTGGAATTCCTCGATGTGCAATTCAACCAGCTCAGGACACTGCCTCAGGATTTCGGAAAGCTGCGCAAGCTCAAAACGCTGTTGCTCAACGACAACAAGATTTCGGTTTTGCCGTCGACGTTGACCAATCTGGACCAACTGGAATTGTTGTCGCTCGCGAACAACGATTTAGAGAAATTACCCGAAGATGTTGCGCAACTCAAGAATCTGAGGACGCTGCTTTTAGGAGGCAATCGCTTTTCGGATGTGGAAAAACAACGCATCCGCCAAGCGCTGCCAAACTGCAAAGTCTATTTCTGATTATTCGGCCGAAACGATCTTACTCGCGCTTCTGTACAAAAAGTTGCCGTAAATATGGCGACGCGCAAAACGCGCTGGCGACTCGGCATTGATCATTTTGACATAGGTGTTTTTGGGAACCCCGAAATATTCGTAGCTGCTGCCGTCGGCGAAGTGGATGTACAGCGTCTGGTTCTCGAGGTAGAAATCGAGGATTGGCGAAACCGTGGTGGTTTGCACGTATTCGGCTTTCGTCTTGTCGAGGGTTTCGGGTGTGATGCTTACCAGGAAGTGATAGGCTTCGATGAAGTTCTTGCTTTTTTCTTCGGCGGCATGGCGTTCGTCGGCATCGGCAATCGTATCCGGATGGATATCTTTCATGCTGTTGCGGTAAATCGTCTTGAGTTCTTTTAACGTAGCCGTTTTGGTAACGCCGAGCATCGTTCTGTACTCGACAATCTTCTTCATGTTCATAACATCGCTTTAATAAAAAAACCCCAGTGAATACTGAGGTTTCTTATACAGATTTATATTCCGGCTGCGAAGATACGAACAAACTCTTTATGTTTGAGAACATTGTTTTTTCTTAAAAAAAGTCTTACGATTTCCAATTAACGGCTCTTATTTTTTGAAAACTTTCTGTATTCATTCTTGGCAATTGAATCAAGCCATTTACCTTCATAATCGCATAGACAGACCTCAATAATCTTATCTTGTCGCGACGAACCTTCTGCTTTTTGAGTTTTTAAAGCAGCCCTAGCATTTTTTGAATTAGTTATGCGCTTTTTGGCAAGACTGTCTATCACATCGTATAATTCACCCAACACAGGTTCTGAATAACCACTTTTATCCTGCTCCAGAATTTTTTGTATTTCTGGCGAATCGTTGAATCCATGCTTTATGCATTTTTCGAAATACTTTAATTTAAATTCTTGGAGAAAGATAGTCTTATCTGATTTCCGTTCCCTCTGACTGGCACAGGCAGATAGGATTAAACTTAGTAGCAGTAGTTTTTTCATGATTAATTTAATGTCCAAATATCTTTTACCCCACCCTCAGGGTTAAAATAACAGCCTCCGTTACAATCACCGTTTGTCATTAAATCAATATGTCCCGAAGCATCAAATCCAGCAGCGCTAGGGTCATTTGGAATCATAACGTAAATTCCAGAAACAGAATTGAGTGTATCGAAAAAACCTTGCCCATTATTACCCGCATAAGAGCTATCCAACCAAATAGATTCCTCCCCAAAAGTTTTCTTCATCCATTTTAGCATTGGTTTTGCACCCAAAAAATAGTATTTACCATCTGCTCCCAAAAAAGTTTGAGTTGGAATGTTTGGTATCTGAATGCCACATCGCAATAATGCCCAGGAAACCCGCAGTGCACAAGTGTTGCCGTTTCCGGAACTTAAAAAAATTGAATTTGGCGCTCCTCCCACCGCAGCATACATTTGTGTCGAAGTCGCATAATTTGGATTCTGATGACTTGGAAAGTTTGCCGTAAAGTTAGCTAAAGATGGCAATACCTGCGACGGAAAAGTCAGATTCGGATCATTCCAAAAAGCTTCATCGGCAGCAGAGAATTCAATATCCTTCCCTTGATTTTGATTTAAAAATGCGTTTTTAAACCTTGGAAATGTTACAGCCGGATGAGACATAAAAAAACTTACCATAAATACTCCCATCGCTGTGTCACCCGTTGTACCGATATAATTCATTATTTGCGGTTTCAGCGGTGGATTCGCATTAAGCCAAGCTTTTTGGACTTCAGAAAGTGCAATATAAAATGGAAATACATTCTGAAAAGGCTGATTACTTGACTGAGCCAGATCTATGGCCTCAGCAAGATTTTTGACGTAAGTGGCAGGATAAGTAGTTGCAGTCGAAATTAAACCCGGATATGCCGGATTATAATAATCAGATTCCAAGTAATCATACGCAATGCTTGAAATTCCTTCACCTTGGTTTGCATTTACCCAACTTGTCAACCAAGAAGCCTTAGTTGCGCCTAGACCTACGGGTGCGTTTTGTCTTAATGATTTTTTTCTAGCCGATATATAACTATAAGGGCTTACTGAAGATGTCGAAGTATAGCCACCTCCGCCACTGCCGCCTCCGGTGCCACCGCCACCGATAGGACCACCGCCACCACTTCCGCCGCCAGTACAGATTTCCATAGCTCCTAAATAAGTAATAGATCCTGCTTGACCACCGTATTCCGTACATCGACAATCGGGGTCTCCCGGCCAATGGTGACCGTCACATGTACATCGCCTGATTTCGTAAACGTCAAAAACATCACATTCTTCTACTGGCAGTTCGGTTTTGGCTGTAGAAAGATCAAAATTAATTGGAAAGGAAACTGCCGATTCCGCTTTTCCCAAATCATTGAGATCGTACTTAAATATGGCTGCTTTTATAGAATTAGCACTATCAATTTCGATATGAAGATTTTCTACATAGTTGATATACTCCGGCAAATTCTGTCGCGTAATCCCTACATCATAAAAAACTTTATTGTTCACCGTTGTAGTGTAAACGATACTACTGTCTATTGTGAAGCCATTGGTTTCTTCAATGACAGTTTTATTCGACGTGTTCTGCATAATGAGAATTTGCTCCACACCTTTCATCGCCATATTGAATTTGATATCATTACTCAGTTTTTCAAAAGATGTGGCAGTCCATTCGATTGATTGATGATTAACATGGCGAGATGTAATAACATCGTTTTCGGTACTGCAATTAGACATTAGAAGCCCTCATTTGTTTGTTCTATTTGATAAGATTATGTGCTAACGGCGATTTTAGCATGTTATTTTATGAAGAAAAAACTTAATAAAATGTTTTCCTTAAATTTTCAGAAAGATAATCTCCAGATTTTGATTGGATTTAATTGGATATAGAGGTTATAATATCCAACAGGCATGTTGTTAAAAAAATACCAATAAAAAAAACCTCAGTGGATACTGAGGTTTCTTAGTAGCGGGAACAGGACTCGAACCTGTGACCTTCGGGTTATGAGCCCGACGAGCTGCCTACTGCTCTATCCCGCGCTGTTTCGAGTGCAAATATACAACCATTATTGGTACTGGCAAGCTAAATCTTTAAAAATAATTGCCTGTACCTGATTATCCTTCGCCGGATTACCACAAATAACGGTTCATGTTATCGGTATCTTCGTAAAAATCAGGGTATCCGAATTCGTTTTCGTCTTCTTCGGAATCCTGATGATAGTTCATCGTCGAAGGAAGCGTTACATAAAAAATCTCATTATCGATGGCAACGCTCCTTTTTTCACGTCTTGCCTTTTTTGCATTTTCCGTTTTCATGGCTACCGATGTTTTGATACTCCAAAGTTGATGAAAACCAAATCATTACACTTACATTTTACCATCGTTGGATTACACAATTATAGGCAAATTGATAAAATGCAACTAAAGGTCGAAAACGTATAAAACATACATCGCGACAAAAAGCAAAATTTGTAATGAATTAATCATCCACTTATGAAAACGTCTGTACCAACAAAGGTAAAACACCCAAACAAAGGTTCGTTCGAGGATTTGGAAGACGACACTTTCGGCCGCATGCTTTGGAATCCCGCAATGCTGAACCGTGCAATTCCGAAAGACAACAGCAAAGTCCGCAAGATGCGCTCGCGCTAGACTCAAGACACCAAAAACAATTGACATGAAAACACCAGCCCGATTTCAGGAAATACTCAAACACCAAGGCAATCATGCGAGCAAAACGATCGCCCGCAATGTCGGACAATTCTACGTGCGCGTATATGACTGCATGATGGTTTTGCGGCTTTTCCTTTGACTTAACCTAGACAAAGATGGAAAAACGTGGGAACAGCAGCCCGCGTTTTTTGTTAGAATCCTGCAATGTTCGGTGGATTTCCTGTAACACATCCCAAGCCAAAAAAAAGCATATTTGACTATCTGAATGAACGCTTATGAAAATAAAAACCAGTACCCTCGAGAAGACCCCGAATCAAAAAGTACCGGAAAACAAAATCGCACTGTCGCTGACCGAAGTGACCGAACGGTTTGACGAAGAACTCAAACGCCGCTACTGGGCCGAGAACGCATTACTCGATCTTCTCCCCGACCTGGAAAAAAGCGCTACGTCTTACGAGCTGGTAATGGCCATCAAATCGCACGCGATCGTGACCAAACATCAAATTGACCGATTGTTGCATGTTTTCGATGAATTGGAATGGCACGCGTCGGGTTCCCGTTATGAGATAATGGAAAACCTCATGGATACGGCCCGAAAATCACTAGAAGCCAAATCAGGTTTCAAAAGGGACGAGGCCATCGTGAACAGTTGCAAACGCATCATGCAACACGAGATCGCGATTTATGAAAAGTTGCTCGCCTATTCGCGTATCCTCGAGAAAGACTTGGCTGCAGATTACATCTTAAAAGCCATCCGCGAGGAAAAAACGGCTCATATGGTTTTATCGGAAATCGAACTCAAGTCGATTTATTCCGCCTAAACCCGATTACATCAAGTCAACACAAATAAAAAAGCCGCAACTTCACATTGCGGCTTTCGTGCATACGGGCTTTACAGTCCGTCATTATGCTCGTTCGTGTCGATGTCGTCATCGGATGAAATCGACTGCGATTGGTCTTCGTCGAGATCGATGTTGTCACGAAGGATATATTCGTCCTGACTGAACGCTTCCGCATTTCTCGAATTGCGGTTGTTCACGTCGAACTCATCGGAAATCTGGCCGTGCTGACGATATTCGATGTTGTCCGGATTCAAGCTCATCGGATCGGAATCGTCGGTAAACGTGACGCCTTTCTGTTCCATCGCCAGATATTTATCGGGAGACGAATATTCGAAATCGTCACCGTTTCCGTGATCGAGGTCTTCGGCACGGATTTCCTCGTCTAAATGTTCCTTCAGGTTGCGCGCTTCATTGTTGTCGCTTTCCAAATTATTGAGGTCGTTGTTATAATCTTTATTCGGTATCATGTCAAAATAGTAATAGCGTGTTGATATTATTGTTTAAAAGGCACATCTTGTTGGTTGCCATAAGATTCGTCAGATATTGTCGCCGACGCAGTTTCACCTTGCCGTAATCGTTGAACAAATCTTTGGAATAGGTCTCTTTTTCGGCCTTTTCGTCGTGCTTGTGTAATTTTTCGGGTTTCATGGCGCAGGGTTTATGGATAGACATTAGCGTCCTTTAAATTACGAAATCAAACCCAATAACTCTTACAGAATTTTCATTTCACCTTACCCTGAAACCACTAAATCGTCTTTTCGGAAACCCAGTCTACCGCATGGTCGAATTCACTTTTTGGAAAACCCCGGAATTCGCCCGGCATCACTTTGCTGAACGCTTCGGTAAAATCGCGTACCTGCCGTGAATCGGTAACGATAGCGGCGCGATTCCATTTGGTGATGTTTTTTACGCCGAGCAATGCATCCTGTAGCCATGCGCCCGCCGAAAAATCTGCAGGCGAATTGTCGAGCTCGAGCAGATAATTTAATTTTCCGGTTCGATCCACAAGCTCTTCTACTCTCGGAAAGACCGTGTCGAAGTCGTCCTTGGTCACTTCTCCCGACGATCGGAACGCGACCATATTATCGGGAACGTTGTCAATTTGCTGTATCATATCGAGTTGTCTTTTATCGTTTTCCTAAAGTTACCCATTCCCGCAAGAGCCGGCTGTTAGCGATATACTAATAGTTTGTGAAATCGGTCGCTGCGTTTTTAAGGTTTGTCTATTTTTATACTATGAAGAAACTATCGCTTTCACTGCTGTTCGTTTGCGTGGCCTGCGCACAGAATCCGAAAATCGAGGTATTGGGAAAACTCCCGGCCAATCTTGCCGAAAACTCGGCCTGTGAAGTGTTGAACGGTTCAATCTGGACCACCGAAGACCACGGCAACAAGCCCATTTTGTACCGTTTGGACAAATCGGGCAACCTCATCCATCAAACCAAAATTGCAGGTGTTGAGAACAACGATTGGGAAGAACTCGCTTCGGATGCGAAAGGCAATCTGTATATCGGCGATTTCGGGAACAACGACAACACAAGACGCGATTTGTCGATTTATAAGATCGATGCCAAAAACCTGTCGAAAGACGAGACGGCAATCGCTTCGAAAACCACGTTCCATTATCCGGAACAAAAGGAATTCCCTCCAAAAAAATCGGAGCGTTTTTTCGACTGCGAAGCGTTTTTCGTGTCGGGTGATTATTTCTATCTATTCACCAAAAACCGCAGCGCAAATTTCGATGGCACGACCCTATTGTATCGCGTCCCGAACAAACCCGGAAATTTCGCGGCCCAAAAAATAAGCGAGTTCAAAACGTGCGGCAAGTTCAACAGATGCGCGATCACGTCGGCCGACATCAGCCCCGACGGAAAGAAAGTGGCGTTGCTAACAGGCGACAAGATTTTCCTGTTCACGAATTTCAAAGCCGATAATTTCGTTGGCGGAAAATCAAAAACGATAGAACTCGAACATTTTTCCCAAAAAGAAGGATTGGGTTTTTCTTCTAACGACGAAATCCTGATTACCGACGAAAAGACCAAAAAGATTGGCGGGAATCTCTACCGATACAAACTATCAGAAGCCAAACCCTAAACCTGCGAACACACGTGCGCCGTCGCTCGAAACGAAATACGAGGCGCGCAACGTGATCAGGTTTACGCCGTTTACCCAAATTCCGCCGCCTACGGTTTGGTGCCATTTATCGGAATAATCGTTTTGCAGCCACACGCGACCGTAATCGAAACCTGCCAAAATCCCGTAACTCAAAGGCACGATGCTGGTTTTGAGCTTGCCGATGTTCCAACGCAAGTCGGTACTTTGGTAAAACGACTGCTGACCCGAGAAACGCTGGTTGCGGAAACCTCTCAAATCGGAATCGCCTCCGACCGTCGCCGCCTGATAGAATTCGTATTCGTCGTTGAACAAAAATTTAGCCTTGGCATACGTCGCGAGCACGAATTTGCCGCGAGGCGTGAGTTTATATGTGACTCCGATCCCGCCTTCTGCATACGGGAAGTTGCGTTCGGAATCCTTTAGGTTGAGCTTCAGTCCGCCGAGAACCGAAAACGTGAAGCCCAAAGTAGGTTTCGAGACGTTGTCGTAATTGTCGAATCGGTATTCGCCGTTCACATCGATAAAATCCTTGTAATCGAAGACGTCGGCATTGACCACACCCGGAATCGAAATGAAACGGCCGGCGGTCTGATCTACAGAGATACGCTCAAAACTTGCCTGGATATTGGCCGAAGCTCCTTGCTCGCCAACCCATTGCAAAGTCGGTGCGGCTTTTAGGATGCGCATCTTGACGCGGTTGAAGTCCATGTCTTCGTCGTCGTCGTGATTCTCGGTCTCGTTTCCGAATCCGAAGAAATTCTGGCTGAAATTCGGGCTTGTGTAACGCGCTTCCATGAGCAAATTCCAACTGCCGACAGCTTTCGGGAAAGTGCCGTTGTAATACAATTCGAAACCGCTCGTCGCGAAATAATAATTGCCGCCCAAACTGTGCTTTTGCGTAAACGGATTGCGGTCGAAGCCAAACACCGTATAGTTCACGAAAGCACCGAGCTTGATGCCGTCATCGGGGTTGAAACCGGCCATCGGATAGCCCGCGAATACGTTATACTTCGGCTTCATGTAGTCGTAAGTGTTCACATCGTAATCGTCCGAAATCGAAAGACAGGCATTTCCGGCCTTGAGCAAATCGTCGTTTTTCGATTTGAAATCGTAGATCGTGACTTTTCTGCCGTGTTCGACGATGTACGTATCGGTATCGGCTCCGCCAAGCAAACGCAACCTGATCTTGCGACTGCCCTTGCCTTTTACTTCAATCGTATCACTGTCGCCAAGCGCGTACACCCAAATGTCGTGCGTGGCCGAACGGTGATAGTTTTTCTCGAACGTTTTCTCGCGGCTACCGTCTTTCTTGATACGGAAAACCTCTACGTTGGTGTCTTTGCCTGAACGCGTGAGTACGATTTTGTCTTTTTTCTCGGTACCGACGACCAAAATCGTGCGTTGCAACACTTTGTAATATTTGTGGGCGTATTTCTCGAGATGCGTCTTGCGTATTTTGAGCTGAGCTTTGATGCGCTCGACAGTCTCGTCCTGTACTTCTTTAGGCATGTCCTTGAACGCGGCGTCGATTTCGGCATCCGAAAGGTTGTCTTCGATCCATTTGGCCTGTTCGACCCAATCTTCTTCGGTAGAAAGCGGCACGAACGCCAGATCCATAGGATAACCCGTGCGGTTGAACCATTTTACGTTACCCAGATCTTCGTCGAATTTCTTGAAGTGGCGCAATGCCGGAATATTCACTAGTAACGACAACAACGCGCCGTCGATTTTACTGAATGCCTGGTCGCGGTCGCGCGGAATCGGACGATAGACGATTTTGTCGCCTTCTTTGTATTCGCCCCAACGCCATTGGTCTTGATGCCTGTCCCAATCGCCTATGAGCATGTCGAACATACGCGCTTTGATCCACGATTTTTTGTCTACGGAATATTTCTCGTCGGCGTGGATATTGGCCAGAACATCGTCCGTACTTACGAATTTATCGGGTTTTCCGAACGATTTGAGGTCTTTGAACTTATCCATCGGACGCTCTTCTACCAAATACAGCTCGTCTCCGAATTCGTCGTTGTAAAGCCCTAGCGGATTCTGTTTCGGTATGTACAAAAGCTGCGGATTCGAATGTGCAATGCCCAAATCTTCGGAAAGATTGGCCACGGCAAAAGCCGAATACGGATGCGCTGTCGTATAAAAATCGAGCAGGAAGTTTTCGGTGTACGTATTCCTGAAGTCTTTTTCTACGGCCTGATCGCGGAATGCCGAGGTTTGGAGGAAACGCGTCGCACTTTTCTTGATCGCGCGCATCACGTATTCCTTTCCGTTTTTGTCGGACAGGCGCAACGACATCGATTGGTGTCCGCCGCCCGACTGGACCGGCTTCAAACCGCCGTGCAACGTATCGAGTGCCGCTTGGTTGGCCCGGATGACCATGCTGTAATATTTGCGGTAGTGCTTGCCCCACAAAAAGCGGTACCAACCATTTTTGGTCGTCATTTTGGTCGTATAAACCGAAGTGTCTTTGGTCGCCGCAAAGGTTTTAGGGAATTCCCTGATATTGGGAGTCGGACGTGCCGGAAGCGCTTGGGTCGTGAAGATCGTCTTGTCGGTCTTTTCGGATTCCGGAGAAAAATAGGTCACGTTGGTCGCACCGTTCTTGAGCACTTTTACTTCGGCAAAACCGTTTCCTCCGAATGAAAAATCGCGTTTGTCAATCGCACGTGCGGCTTCTTTTTTAGATCCCGATCCGCTGATGACCTGACGTACTCCTTCACGATCGATATACTGCAAGCTGTGATCGTGACCCGAAACGACAAGTACGTTGTCTTTACCTTGCACCAACGTCTTGACGCGTTTCACGAAAGTATTGTACTTTTTGTTCTGCAAATCCTGCGGGCTCAATCCCGACGTTTTGCGCAGTACGTTTATGACCGTACCCACGACCGGCATAGGCACTTTGGTCTTTAACGGAAACAGGTGTTTGTGGAAAGAATATTCGCCTCCGTGCGCCCCATTGCTCATAAGCGGATGGTGCAACGCCAAAATCACGGTCTTGTTCTGGTAGTCGTTGATCTTGTCTTCGAGTTCCTTGAAGAACATTTCGCGCGTCTTGATGTCGCAATCTTCGTTTATGCTGGGCAACTTATCCCAATCTTCGAGAAACCATTGGCTGTCGACGACTATCAACGCGGTAGAATCATCGATATCGATCTTATCCATGCCGCATCCTTTTCTCGGAAGAAACGCTTTTTTGGCTTCTAGAAGTGCCGTGACCAGTTTGGCTTGGTCTTTTACGCCGTCGAGACCATTGTAATAGTCGTGATTTCCCGGGATAAAAATCGTTTTGCCCTTGAAATTCTTGGCCAATGCGATTTGTTTTTCAAGCCGTATGCGCGCATCTGCATAATTCGAAGCATCGGGTTTTGGCAGGCCGTACGGGTAAATATTATCGCCGAGGAAAATCAAAGTGCTCGAACTATCGGCAGCTTTTAGCCTTTCGGACAATAAAGAGAACACTTCGGGCGTTTCTGTTCCGTTCCAGTTGCCCGCATCGCCAATGAGGAAAAAGGTATGCGAAAGTGATTTGCTATTGTTGAAATCGTCTGTCGCCTTTCCCGCATCTTCACCTAATTGCGTTTTGAACGTGGCGCACGACTGCAACATCGCCAATATGGCAAGCACCCAAACAAACCGCATATTTTCCGCTACGACGGCGGCAACCCGAAATAATTTCATAATTTGGTAAGGTAAAATGGAGACAATGACACTCTCTCAAACAGCCGAGAACTACGTAAACGACCTACTCAAAGATAAACTTTCTGCTTTATATACGTACCACAATTTTGAGCATACCAAACGCGTGGTTTCTTCTGTTGCAAAATTGTCGGAAAGCGAGACGCTATCAGAGATAGAGAAATCAGCATTGGTTCTCGCCGCTTGGTTTCACGATACAGGTTACATAAACGGCCCCGACAGGCACGAACACAATAGCGCATTGATTTTCAATGAATTCGCAACAACAACCGATATTCCTTCCGATTTGGCCGAACTCACCGAAAGCCTCATCCGCGTTACGGAAATGTGCATGGAACCGAAATCGACGGCCGAAAAAGTGATCCGCGACGCCGATTGTTCGCACTTCGGAAGCGAGAAATACGAAAAGATAGCCGCTTTGCTGCGCGAGGAGTGGGCAAGCCAGGGACGCATCTATTCCGATGCCGAATGGGCCAAAGGCAACCTTGACATGCTCACGAAATGGCATCAGTTCTACACCGATTTTGCCAAAGCAAACTGGCAGCCGCAAAAAGAGAAAAACATAGCATCCATAAAGGAAAAACTCAAGGACATGGAGGAATTGGAAGACAAATCCGACAAGAAAAAAAAGAAAAAGGACAAACCCGACAAAGGCGTCGAGACCTTATTCCGCGTCACGCTCAACAACCATACGCAATTGAGCCAGATTGCCGACAGTAAAGCGAACATTTTGCTTTCGGTAAACGCCATCATCATTTCGATCGCACTTTCGACGATCATCCCAAAACTCGACAGCCCGAGCAATGCGCATTTGGTGATACCGACGTTCATCATGTTGCTTTTCAGCGTGATTTCGATCATCTTCGCGATTTTGGCTACGCGCCCGAAAGTGAATTCCACGATTTACGACCCCGAAGATGTCAAAAAACGCAAAATGAACCTGCTGTTTTTCGGAAACTTCACGAAAATGCCGCTCGACCACTATCAAGCCGCGATGAAGGAAATGATGGAAGACCGGGATTTTCTCTACGAATCCCTGATAAAAGACCTGTATTTATTGGGAACGGTACTCGAACGCAAATACAAATTGCTTCGCGTTACCTACAACATTTTCATGTTCGGTATCGTGACTTCGGTGATCGCGTTCGTAATCGCGTTCAAGTCGGTTTAAGGCTTTAGGTCGAGTTCTTTTACAAGGTCGTCGAAAGTGTAATTTTCGCCATCGGGCGTGACTTGGTATAATACTTCTACACGCAAAGCGCGCAATCCTGTGACGCCTTGCAAGTCCTCTACCTCAAATGATTCGACATTGTTGCCCAATCGATTCTTGTATTGCAACAAGCGGATGTATCGTCTGTATTCGGCCTCTTCTTGGTTCTGTGAATAGACGATCGTGATTTTTCCGGCTTGCACGATGCGTTCACCCGTACCTTTTATGTGCGATTTGTCGATGCGTTTCTTGACGACTTCGTAACGCGCGTTGTACGTTCCGTCTACGTCGAAGCGTTTTTCATCCATGCGGAAACGGATCGAGATCGGCACGCTGTACACCAAAATCAACGAAGTGACGTCGAGTTCGTAAGGCAATCCCGGACGCAGCCTGAAATATTCGATCTCAAGGTCGCACATCGCCTGAAGCTGCCACAACCTCAAATTGTCGAGATAAATCGGGTTATACGCTTTTTTGGGAGCGATCGAAGCCCCGATGTAAAGATTGTGTTCGACGCCGTCGGTTTTGAACCTTTCGTAATAATGCGGGAAAAACTCCTGCGCTTCTTCCTGTTTTTTATCGAGAACGGCCGCCATTTTCTTGTTGATCAGCGACAACGTATCGTCGAAATTCTTGCGCTCCTTGTACACCATGTTGATCGCGGGATCGAGCTGGCTTTCGTACTGCCCGATCTTTTTGGCGATTTGCGCATCGGACCTGAAATGGTCGAGCATCGGATGGATTTCGTTGAAGATGTAATTCTGCACGATCGACTCCGAATCCGCTTTAAGCGATTCCAAAATCTGCCCTTCCATCTTCTCGAGTTCAAAGAGATGCTGTTCGATAAGCGGCAGTTTGTGTCTTTTGGAAAGGTCGCGAAGCAAATTGAGCAACATCTCGATCTGCAATTTCAAATCGCGTTGCATAGCCTCATTTCTCGCAACAGACGAGCCTTTGATATCGATTTGGCCGTACATCGGATACACGTCCTTGAAAATGATTTCGCGGAACGGTTTGTCGGCGTTCTCGGGAATCGTATGCAAATCGGCTTCCTCGCGGAATTTCCAGTAAACACTTGGGTGAATCGCCGTATATTCCTTTTGGATGATGGCGTCTATATAGTTTTGCTTTTCGGAATAATAACGGTCCATCGTATCGGTGATGAACGGCAAAACGAAATCGAGTTTGTTCGCGTTGATGCTGTTGAGTTCTTTCGGAACCGACGATACGACTTCGAAAACGCCCAGAACACGCCCGTTTTTCATGATCGGCGCAAAAATGCAGCTTTGTACGTCCTGGCTCAACAAATGGTTGGCGAAATCTTTCTCTTCGGGAAAATCCTCGGCGAATTTCTTGACGTCCGAAATGGCGAGATATTTCGCATCGGTAACCAGTTCGTCCATCGAACAGCCGCAGATTTCTTCGTAAGGGCGTTCCATTTTTCCGCCGAGCAATACACTTGGAATATGCGAACCGAAATTGGCCACGCGGAATTTCTGTTCCTCGGGATGGAATTCGGCAAAACCCAATCGCAGGTTACGGATCTTGAAAATCGAACGGAAAATGCCTTGAAGTACATCCGTATCGTTCTCGTCTCGTTTCTTTTCGGTCGTCAGCAAACTTTCCTTGAGAAGCGAAACCGCACTTTCTACCGTGTTGTCGTACAGGTTCATGATTCCGAAACCTCTCAAAATCCAACTGTCGACCGGGAATTTTTCTTTCCAAAGGTCGAAGTTGTCGAAATTGTCGATGAGCAAGGCGATGTCTTCGGGCGTGATGTCGGGTGCGTCGTCGGTCTTGAAAATCTCGAGGAAATCGGCGTTGTAGAGAATCCGGTAATGCTTCACGCTTCCGTCGGCTTCGGGAATGTCGTAAAACACAGGCCTTGCGAAATCTACGTCGTATCCGTAATAGAATTTGAGGATCATGCAACTGCTCATCACGTAGAACTGATGCTCGTCGAAATCTCGGATGCCCATATCGAAATCGGGTCCGGCGTTGAGCAGGATATTCTGGAAGCGTTCGGTATGGTTGAAGATGATTTGGTGGAACGGAATCGTAACGGCCTTGATCTCGTTTTTGCTCAATGCCGTCGGAAAAAGGTCTGCGAGCAGGTGACGGATGAGTTCGGCATGTTCTGAAATTTTGCTCAAATCGCTGATTCCCGTTCGCAGTTCGGGCACTTTTGCCACCTCGGCCAGTAGACCTTTGGCGTAGTTGGCCCTGAAATCCACATCGGACATGGCGATTTCCTCAAGTGCCTCAATTACTTTGTGGAAGGAAATCTCTATTCGGAACGGATTGTCAAACTGCTTCTCGAAACTCATCACCCTTAGTTTTAAACTGCAAAATTACGAATTTTAAACACCGGTGATTCTTGAACCAGAACAAGATTTTTGGTACTTTTAGCAAAACCTCGAAAACCTTATGAATACTGCCTTGCACAATAATCTCTCGCGATACGTGTCGTTTACCGACGACGAGCTCAAAGTCTTGGACGCGTTGATAAAGCCTCAATTTATCCCGAAAAGGACCACGATGTTGCGCTCTGGCGAAAAGTGCAATTTCGAGGCTTATGTCGTAAAAGGTTGTGTACGCAAATACTATATCGATGCCGATGGCAATGAACTCATCCTGCAATTCGGTGTAGAAGATCATTGGGTCGGCGATATTTCGTTCAACGCTTACGACGACCAACCGAGCCGCGTTTTTATAGAAACCATGGAAGATTCGGAGTTTTTGATGTTCGATCCCGAATCGAAAGAAGAACTTTTTGCACGCGTTCCTAAATTCGAGCGCGCGTTCCGCATCTTGGTACAACGCCATTTGGCTTCTACGCAAAACCGCCTGTTCGATTCGGTTTCGAAGAACGCCACCGACAAATACCTCGAGTTCTTGAGATTATATCCTACGATTCCGCAACGCGTCGCCCAGCATTACATCGCTTCGTATTTGGGCATTTCGCCCGAATTCCTCTCTAAGGTACGCGCGCGACTGGCAAAGCACTGATGTTTTATTATTTATTGTCATTGTTCATTCTTTATTGTGGTCGTTCACACCACGGTAATAAATAATTAAGAATAAAAAATAAGTAATCCCATTTCTTGTCCTAGTTCAATGCACACACTTTGAATCTGTCGCAACTTTGCCTTGTAATTAAAACGCAACGCAATGGACCGCAAAGATTTTATAAAGAAAGGGCTCATGGGAACAGGAATGTTCGTCGCTTCGGCCGCAATAGGCGATGTGCTCAAAAACGATATTGACGAAATCAAGGAGTTGGAACCGGTCGGGTTCAACCATCTTCCGAATACCGACAGCAAAATTCTTGAAAATACGGTGTTGCACAAAGCCGAAACCCGCGGACACGCCAACCACGGATGGCTCGATTCGCATCACACGTTCAGTTTCGCGAACTACCACAATCCCGAAAGGATGCACTTCGGCGTGCTTCGCGTCTTGAACGATGACAGGGTCGATGCCGGAATGGGCTTCGGACGCCATCCGCACGACAATATGGAAATCATCTCGATTCCTCTCGAAGGCGATTTGGAACACCAGGATTCTATGGGCAATACGGCCGTAATCCGCAAAGGAGACATTCAGGTGATGAGCGCCGGAACCGGGATTTTCCACAGCGAATACAACCGCAACAAAGATAAATTGACCAAGTTCCTTCAGATTTGGGTGTATCCGAACAAGCGCAACGTGACGCCTCGATACGACCAGATTACGCTCAATCAAGACGACAGACGCAACAAATTGCAGCAAATCCTGTCGCCGAACGCGAACGATGAAGGCGTTTGGATACATCAGGACGCATGGTTTCACCTTGGCACTTTCGACAAGGACACCAAAGTCGCGTACGATCTGAAAAAATACGGGAACGGTATCTATGCGTTCGTACTCAAAGGCGATTTCCAGATCGGAAACATCGACTTGAACCAACGCGACGGACTCGGTATATGGGACACGTCGGCCATCGACATCACAGCAAAAACACAGGATGCCGAAATCCTGTTGATGGAAGTTCCGATGATACTCGCATAAAACAGAAATCATCCGTTCCGAAAAGGAACAAAAAATAAGTAATAACAATAAAAATTAAATAAAATGTCTACAACAAAATGGGTTCTTGACCCAACACACTCAGAAATCGGATTCAAAGTAAAACACATGATGTTCACCAACGTTTCAGGAAAATTCGACACGTTCGAAGCGACTGTAGAAACAGACGGAGATGACTTCACGACTTCCAAAATCGAATTTACGGCAGACACGGCATCGATCAACACAGGAAACGCAGACCGCGACAACCACTTGCGCAGCGCCGATTTCTTCGATGCGGCCGAATTCCCTAAAACAACGTTCAAAGCCGGTGGTTTCGTAAAGAAATCGGGCGATGACTACACCTTGACCGGAGAATTGACTTTGCATGGCGTGACCAGAACCGTAACCCTTGATGCCGAATTCGGCGGATTGCTTCAAGATCCGTGGGGAAATACCAAAGCGGCTTTCTCGATCAACGGAAAAGTTAACCGTAAAGATTGGGGATTGAACTGGAATGCCGCTCTTGAAACCGGTGGGCTTTTGGTAAGCGAAGACGTGCGTTTTGCAATCGAATTGCAATTCGTCAAACAATAACAAGATAAACCGCGAGGTTCATTTTGATTGATTGATTGATTGATTGTTCCAGACCTGACGGACGTTAAAAATCCGTCGGGTCTAATTTATATCCGAGTTTTCGGCTCTATTGACAGTTTTTCTTCATCCTTATAACATCATGACTAAGATTCTTTATATCGGACGGCATGCCGAAATCCTCGAAACCGTCCTGAGGCTCATAAACGCGCGCGAAGACTGGTTCGGATTAGGTGCCGAGACCGATGCCGAAGCGATTGAATTGTTTTCGAAACACGATTTCAACATCGTCCTTCTAGGCTGCGGGCTCGAACCCGAAAGCGAAGCCCACCTCACCAAACTTTTCCGCGAGCTGAAACCCGAAGTCGCCATAGTCCCGCATTACGGAGGCGGCAGCGGATTGCTCCAGAACGAAATCCTATCGGCATTAGCCCAATAAAAAAGCCCGTTGATGACCACGGGCTTTTTTGTGCAGAAATATAGTATATGAGAAATCCTAATCTTCGTTTGCGATAGCTGTATTGTCTTTTTCGACTTTCAACGTAGTGGCGACGCCTTGTTCGTTGATCATCGTCATGTGAAGCGTATCGAGTTGGGCGAGTTTGCGGGAAACCAATCCGTTGAACATGTTGTAGGAAATGTTCATCTCGCGAAGGTTTTTGAGTTTTTCAAGGTCGAAAGGCACTTGCCCGTCGAATTTATTTTCGAAAAGGCTCAGGTTTTCAAGCGAAGCAAGGTTGGCCATATCGGGACTCAATTTTCCCGAAAGTCTGTTGCTGCTCAAAAGAAGCACTTTCAACGAAGCCAATCCGTACATGGTCGTCGGGATTTCCCCTTCCAATTCATTATTGTAAAGAGAAAGCGTCTGAAGACCTTTAATCTGACCGATCTCGGCCGGAATGTTTCCGTTGAGGCGGTTCATGTACATTTCAAGATTCTGCAAATGTACCAATTGGCCGATAGTCGTCGGGATATTTCCTTCGAGCTTGTTGAAAGCCAGATTCAACGACTGCAGGTTTTGCAACTGCCCGATTCTTGTAGGAATCTGACCCGAAATGTTATTTTTGAACAAATTCAGTTTCACCAAACCTGTAAGGTTGCCTATTTCAGTTGGCAACGTTCCTGTAAGATTGTTATTCGACAAATCGAGGCCTGTAACCTGGTTGTTTTTGATGGTTACACCATACCACTGTGTCTCTGGCTTTTTGAGGTCCCATTTATTGGTCCATTGAGCGCCGTTCGTGTTCTTATACAGACGGATAAGCGCTATTTTCTCGGCAGCCGGGATGGCGGCGAACATGGCCGATACGGCTAAGGTAAGTGCTAGGGTAAATATTTTTTTCATGTCTGAATGATTTAGGGAACTTTGATGGGATAAAACTAACAGAATCATCGACAACTGACAAAAAAAATCGATGAAATGCACTTTTTAATTTATTTGTGAAATATTTATCCTACAAAAATACATCAATCGGCACGAATCTGTAACTGTCTCACCACTAAGCGAATTAAATTTTGCTACATTTGAATCACCAACCAATAAAAACAAACCTTATGAATGTCAATTTCCTTGCGCTCATCGTAGCCGCACTCTCGTCTCTTGTTACCGGATTCATCTGGTATAACCCGAAAGTATTCGGCAATGCCTGGATGAAAGAAACCGGCATCGTGCACGACGAATCCAAAAAACCCAACATGGTCAAGATTTTCGGGATGACCATCGTGTATGCGTTCTTCATCGCTTTCATTTTGCAGATGCTCGTGATCCATCAATTTGGGGCTTTGGGAATGATCGGAGGCGATCCTACAAAAGCGCTTCCTTCATACGCCTCGTTCATGGCCGATTACGGAACGAACTTCCGCACTTTCAAACACGGAGCGCTTCACGGTTCCATGACCGGACTTTTCTTTTGCCTTCCGATTTTGGGAGTCGGTGCCTTGTATGAAAACAGGAGTTTCAAGTATACGATGATCGTCGGCGGTTATTGGGTCGTGACCTGCGCCATCATGGGCGGAATCATTTGCGCCTGGCAATAATTATCGGCTAAAAAATAGAATCCCGTTGCGCTTGTGACGGGATTTTTTTTCGGCATTCGTTAAAGTTTTACTTAAGCCGATTCGCATGATTGCCCGAAATTCTACATTTGAATCCTCAATTCCCGACGTTGGAAAAAGACTATTCTTTTATTCTTTACGATAAAGTTTCTGATTTGCCCCAAGCCTGGGACGCGCTGGCTATTTCGAACATTTTCCTTTCCACGCGATATTTATCGGTTCTCGAGATTTCGGCTCCGACGAATATGAGATGTCACTTCATCGGGCTTTTCGAAAAAGAAGAACTTGTCGGCATTGCTTTGTCTCAGTTTCTCGATTTGAATTTGCTCGAATCTTTTGGAGAACGCGACAGATGCATTAAAACGTCGGTGCGCAATTTCATCTTCAAACGCTTTAGTTCGCATGTGTTGTTTATCGGAAACAATATGCTCACGGGACAGAATGCGTTCGCCATCAAAGACGGTACCGATTGTACATCGGCCATCAAAACACTTCGAAAAGCATCGGTTTCGTTGACCGAATCGTTCCAGAAATCGGGCAAAAAAGTCCATTTGGTCACGTTCAAGGATTTCGAGGCTGCCGAAATTTCAAAATTCAAAAAAGCCGGTTATTCCGACTATTTCAAGTTCAGTACGCAACCGAACATGGTACTCGGCATCCGCTCCGGATGGATGACTTTCGACGATTACGTTTCGGATCTTTTGAAAAAATATCGCGATCAGTTCAAACGCGCGCGCAAGAAATCGGAAGGTCTTGAAAAGCGCAAAATGCACTTGGAGGACATCGTCAAATATGAAAACACGATTTACGATTTATATCATCACGTCGCCAAAAACGCGCCTTTCAACACTTTTTTCCTCGCTGAAAACCATTTCAGGACACTCAAGGAAAAACTGCGCGACGACTTTTTGTTTTACGGTTATTTCGACGATGGGAAACTCGTCGGTTTCAATACGCTGATCAAAAACGGCTGTGTGCTCGACACTTACTTTTTGGGTTATGACGAAAGCGTGCAACGCGAAAAGATGCTGTATCTGAATATGCTGTACGACATGATTGCGTATTGTATCAACAAAGGTTTCAAAAAAATAGTATTTGCACGTACGGCTCTCGAAATCAAAAGCTCGGTCGGGGCCGAACCCGTCGAGATGTTTGGTTTCATGAAGCACCGAAATACGCTCGTCAACAAAAAACTTGATCATGTTTTCGATTATCTGGAACCGAAAATCGAATGGCAACAACGGCATCCGTTCAAAGAAGCGCTTTAATCTGTTTTAGGAACGGCTACTTTCATTTGCTTCGGCAATACGAAGATGTCGAGTGCGGTTTCTTCTCCCGCATATTCCCCGTCGATCTGGAAATGTACCGGAACTTTGGTCACTACTTTGGCTTTGTCTGTAGAATAAATCTCGACTTCACCCGTATCGAGCGGCATATTTCCGGTGACGATCTTTCCGAAAAGCACGAGGTCGAACGTTTTTAAAATGACGATTTCGAACTTTCCGTCGTCCATTTTACCGAGCGGATTGATGGTAACGCCGGTGCCGTATTTCTGTGAATTCGCAAAGACGATCATACGCGCCTCGGTCATTATCGTTTCCCCGTTCACCTCTATCGTTGCTTCGAAAGGTTCGTTCTGTTCCTGAAGCGTGGCGATACTTTGGAGCGCATAACCGATCTTGCCGCGAACCGTACTTTGCTCATAATTCTTGACGAGGTTCGCATTGAGCCCGATGTCGGCCAAATGCAGGCTTTTTTCGCCGTTGATGCACACCATGTCGAGTTCCATGGCGTCGTTGTGAAATGCGATTTGCAGGTTTTCGTCGAGCGCCGTCGGAAAATTCAAATCGACCGACAAACCGTTGGCCGAACCCGCGGGTAAAATCCCCAAAATCACGTCCTGGTGTTCTACGGCTTGCGCCACGATTTTGATCGTTCCGTCTCCGCCCGCAATCAGGATGCGTTGCGGCTTGTGTTTTTCGTAAAGTTCTGCTATCCCCTTTTCGTCGTTTTCGCCTGTCGTTTCATAGGTCACGAGCGAGATTTTCTCGGTTTCGGCAAAAGCCTGTACCGCAGCCAGGATTTCGGCTTTGTCGAGATCGCCGGATATAGGGTTGACGACGAAAAGGTATTTCTTGGTGGCATCCATACTTTAAAATTGCGCGATTTTTCGTAATTTGAAATAAGCTTTAACACCGATTTTAAATTTAACGATTTTTCATGAAGCCGATTCTCAAATTGTACCGAGGTTACGCCAACGAAGAAGAACTGATCGTCATGGGTCACGTTTTTCGTCCGACGACCAAAGAAGAATACGACTTCCAGAAGAAACGTTTCCGCAACGCCAAGTGGGTGATCCGCATGTTCCGCATCAAGACGCAAAAGAACGCCGACGTGTACCTGCATTGGAACAACCAGAAAATCCACACCAAAACCCTCGATGACGGCTATTTTAAATTTTCAATCCCGTTGAAGAAAGAACCCGATTACGGCTGGATCGATTATTTCGTGAGCATCATGCACAACGGAGAAGAAATCGTGACCAAAAGCAGCTTTATACGGCCTCACGAAGGCAATTTGGGCTTCATTTCGGATATAGACGATACGTTTTTGGTGTCGCACACGCGCAATCCGTTCAAGAAGCTTTATATTCTTTTGTTCAGGAATGTGAACGACAGGAAAGTTTTTGAAGGTGTCGTTCCGCATTATCAGGCGTTGAGCACGGCCGGACGCAACAAGAAGAACGAGCAGAACGCTTTTTTTTACGTGTCGAGCAGCGAATGGAACCTGTACCGTTTTATTGTCGATTTTACGCAACTTCACGAACTGCCGCGCGCGGTTTTACTGCTTAAGGACATCAAGACGAGCCTCACCGATTTTTTTATTACCGGACGTGGCGACCACAACCATAAATTCGAAAAAATCAAGCACATCCTTGAGTTTTATCCGCATTTGCAATACACGCTTTTGGGAGACGATTCACAGCACGATCCGTATTTGTACGAAGCTATCTGCAAGATTTTCCCGGTTACGGTAAAGGCGGTTTACATTCGGCAGACGGGAACCGAAAAAAAACAAAAAGCCATAGACGCCATCAAGAACATGGAGTCAATGAATGTTGCATGCTGCTATTTCAGGGATAGCGAAGATGCAATTGCCCATTCGAAGCGGATTGGGTTGATTTCTTAGTTTGGGGATTCCGACGAAGGAGGAATCTCAGCTTGTGCGCATTGGCTAAGATTCCTCCTTCGTCGGAATCTAAAATCACCCTTCTATTTCCTCTTGAATCCTCTCCCATTCCGCCATCAACTTATCCAATTCTTCTTTTTTACGATTGTAAGCAACGAAAAAATTGGCGTCTTCGATGTGCTTGTCGTAGTTAGATTCGAGTGCTTTGTCGTCTTTGCGGATGTCTTCTTCTAGCTGTTGAATTTGACTTTCGACCTTTGAAAGTTTGTTTTGCAGTTGTTTGTTTTTCTTTTGGTCTTCGGATGATTTCGGCGCTTCCTTGATCTCTTTTTTGGCCACGTCTTTCTTTTCGACTTCTCGCATGTTCTCTACGTTGCGCTGTTCGAGGAAGAAATTGATGTCGCCCAGATATTCCTTGATTTTGTGGTCGCGGAATTCATAAACCACATTCGACAAACCTTGCAAAAAGTCACGGTCGTGCGAAACGAGCAACAGCGTACCTTCGTATTTCTGGAGTGCGGCTTTGAGTACGTTTTTCGATTTGATGTCGAGGTGGTTCGTAGGTTCGTCCATCAGCAAGACATTGATTGGCTGAAGCAACAATTTACAAAGCGCAAGCCTGTTCCTTTCACCTCCCGAAAGTACTTTTACCTTCTTCTCGACGTCGTCTCCGCGGAACAGGAACGCACCGAGCATGTCACGTACTTTCGAACGGTTCGTATCGTTTGCGGCGTTGGTCATCGTTTCGAGCAGCGTGATTTCACCGTCGAGGTATTCGGCCTGGTTCTGCGCGAAATAACCGAGTTCGACGTTATGTCCGAGCTTGATTGTTCCCGTGTAATCGATGTCACCGACGATGGCTTTGATGAACGTTGATTTTCCTTGTCCGTTCTGGCCTACGAAAGCCATTTTGGATCCGCGTTCGACGAGAAGCGAAATATCCTTGAAAATGTTTTTATCGCCGTAATTTTTGGTGACGTGTTCGGCTTCGATGACGACACGACCCGGCGTTTTCGAAACGGGAAACGAGATGTTCATCACCGACGTATCTTCTTCGTCCACTTCGATGCGCTCGACTTTATCCAGTTTTTTGATAAGCGACTGCGCCATCGACGCTTTCGACGCTTTGGCACGGAATTTCTCGATGAGTTTTTCGGTTTCTTCTATCTTCTTTTGTTGATTTTTTTGGGTCGCCAATTGCTTTTCGCGGATTTCACTCCTCAAAATGAGATATTCGGAATACGGTTTGGCGAAGTCGTACGCTTTTCCTAGTGAAATCTCGATCGTGCGGTTCGTAACGTTGTCGAGGAACATCTTATCGTGGGAAACGATCACGACGACGCCCGGAAAATTCTTCAAAAAGCTTTCGAGCCAGATGATCGACTCGATATCGAGGTGGTTCGTCGGCTCATCGAGAAGCAGGATGTCGTTGTTCTGCAAAAGCAGTTTAGCGAGCTCGATACGCATGCGCCATCCGCCAGAGAACGTGTCGGTCTGGTTGTTGAATTCCTCGCGCTTGAAACCGAGTCCGAGCAGGATTTTTTCGGTATTTCCGATGTAATCGTATCCGCCGAGCAATTCGTAACGATGCGTGTAATCGGACAAATCTTCTATGAGTTTCGAGTAGGTTTCCGATTCGTAATCGGTACGCGTCGCAAGTTGATGGTTGATGTGTTCGAGTTTGCGCTCGATTTCCTTGATTTCCTCGAATGCCTGATACGCTTCCTCGAGAACTGTCCGGCCTTGCTCGAAGTCGATGTCCTGGCGTAGGAATCCGATCTTTACTTCTTTTTCTGTGGCGATGCTGCCCGAATCGGGAGCCAAATCGCGCGACAGGATTTTGAGCATCGTAGATTTTCCGGCCCCGTTTTTCCCGACTAATCCGACGCGGTCGCCCGCACCCAATCGAAAGGTGACTTCTTCAAACAAATACGTGCCTCCAAACGACACCGAAAGATTGTGGATATTGAGCATTTTGTGCGATTTTATACGGAAGCGAATCCGTAATTTTGCAGTGGAAATCGGCGGAAAAACTACATCCGCGAATTTTTTTGCAAATGTTAAAAAAAGGCAGCAAACTGTATAGCATTTTAACAGGAACTTGTCCGAAATGCCACGAAGACAAAATGTTCGTGAACCCCAACCCTTATGCGTTGGCCGATAATCTTAAAATGCACCACAATTGCCGCAAGTGCGGATTCGTTTACAAAATCGAGACGTCGTTCTTTTTTGGGGCTATGTATGTGAGTTATGCGCTTGGCGTCGGGCTCGGAATCTTGATTTTCGCGATCGCGTATGCGTTTGGCGCGACGATGCTGCAGTCGTTCGGTTGGATTTTCGGATTGGAGATGGCGCTTATGCCAATCATAACACGACTTTCACGCAACATTTACATCAACCTCTTTATCAACTACGATCCCGAAGCCATCAACCGTTATAACGAAAACGCGTGATATTGACGCTTGCCGGGATTTCCGTGCCGTTTTCGATGGATTCGTAAAGTGTTTTTGCCGATGTCGGGCCGAGCATCACGCCTCGCGTTCCGAGTCCGTTTAGAATATGGAAGTTCGGAAAATTTGGATGTGTGCCGATTAGTGGTTTTCGGTCTTTTACCGTTGGGCGGATTCCGGCTTTTTGATCGACAATCTCAAAATCTACCTTGACGATTTCCTTTAGTTTTTCGATGAGTTCCAGTTTGGCGGATTCGGTCGGCATTTCGGTTTTGTCTGTCCATTCATAAGTCGCGCCAACCTTGAAGGTTTTGTTTCCGAGCGGAAGTATGAAAACGCCTCCTTTGACGATTACATCCATTTCCAAATTGGCTTTGATGATTATGACTTCGCCTTTCGTTCCTTCGAGCGGCAAATGATTGAAGTATGGATTTGATTTGATTCCGAAACCTTCACAGAAAACGATGTGACGCGCTTTGATAGTTCCGTATTCGACAAAACCTTCTTTTTGCGTCAATTTGGAGTAATCGAACGACTCGTTGACATAGGAGCCTGATGCTTCAAGAAAGCGTTTGTAATCGCTTAAAAATGCCATTGTGTCGACGTAACCGGTTTGGAGTACGAGGCCGAAATCGAAAGGAGAATCGATGTCGTTGAATTTGTCGCGAACCAAAGTTCCGGACAAGAAAGGCGACAATCCGTCTTTTTCGGAAGCGATGAACCAATTGTTCTGCTCTTCTACAGATGCGAAACGACGTAGGATTTGTTTATCAAAGTTGTATTTCCTGCCGATTCGCGATTCGACTTGCACATAAAACTGCTGCATGGAATCGAGCTGTTGTTGCGCGTCCTGCAATCGGCTGAATCTTTTTAGGATTACGGGATTGTAGACGCCGGCTGCTGTTTGGGAAGAATGCTGCGAATCGTTGTCAAAAACCAAAGCGGATTTGCCTTCGTTGATCACAGTTTCGGCGAAAGCGATTCCGGCAAGACCGGCACCGACGATGATGTAATCTTTCATGCCGTAAAGTTACGGATTGCGCGTGAGCGATGGAAGTGGTTAGCCCGCAGTTTGCAAGCCTTTATTTTTTTGGGCGCGGCGCGGCGACCAACGGAAGCCGTGTCGCACCTTAAAAAATTTGGCTTGAAAACGAGGACTATGAACGAACAGCGCGACGGCGGCTTTGACGAAAGTTGCCGTCACTACCGACTTACGAGCCGCCGGCACGCCATAAAATAAAAAACCCTCACTAAAAAGCGAGGGTTTTTGTATGATTTGAGAATTTTAGTAATTCCACATATCTTGCTCGAAATCGCGGATTTTATCCTTGATGCGCTCCGACTCGAGAAGTTGCATTTGCGCGTTGTCTTTCATGTAGTCTGCAATCTGGCGGTCACCGTACACGTTTTCTTCTTTGTAGATCTCTCCGCTGAAGCGGCGTGAGTTCAAAAGGTGGTCAAACGAGATTGGCATGGCCGAGTTGCGGTCGTTGAAAGCTTTGTGCTCGTGCAATACGTCACGGATTGCAGGGAAGTACACCCAGAAAAGCTCGATTGGTTCAGCCTTTTCCTTTCCGATGTCACGGGCCTCGATAGCAACCGGACAAATCGCCAACATACGATACTTCAATTCACCTTGACGTTTGTCGAAATACCAATATCCTTTGATACGGTATCCTTTAACGTCGGCCGGAGTAAGCTCCGTTTTGTTGATAAACTGAGGATCAAGTTGCTTTTGGGCAGGAACAGTTCCTCCAGGAGTAGATGAAATGACACGCCCTTTCTTGTCTTTCTTCACTACCGCTTTTGTTTCGCGGGCAAAATAAAGATCGCGGTTGTTGTTCAATTCGTCACGACCTGAATCGAGTGTATCGATGTAGGTAAATACAGATTCCATGTCTTTCAACGTTTTCTTAGTGTTGAAATACTCATCGGCATAAACCTCGGTGATTTTTCCGTTCTGTACATTCGCCAGCAAAACATTGAACAAAGAACGTCTGTCTTTACCGATGTTAGCGGTATCGACCGGGTAATACATCGGGAAGTTAACGCGTTGGTCAAGATCGATATATTCCCAAACGGTTTTACCCATCAGTACATCGCGATCGTGCACGTATCCGTAAGGCAATGGCTTGTCGTTATCGGAAATCAACTGTGCAGGCGTCTTTTTACCGATTTCGTCCGGCGTCTTTGCGTTAAGCAAATTCGATTGCCCAAACGTATGGCTCGCAGCCGCTGCACACACTATTACTAAAAGGTTTCTAAGTCTCATGTTTGTACTGTTAAGTTATGTAGGTTAACGGATAACTTAAATTCTTATTGTATTTCGTAAATAACTGGTGAACATTTCTTGGTAGTAATGTTCGGAGCTCCTTCAATTACAGTTTTGATATCGCTGATGGTAACTTGATCGCCACGGCTTGCACGCGCAAGAGCAGCTTTACACTGAGCGTTCACACGGTCACCGTTTACGACTACTGCAGCTTGTCCAGGAACTTTGAAAGTAAACTGGGTTACACGGAAGTTAAGGTCGTAAAGGAAGTCTTCCAATTTCGCGGAAACCTGAGAAACTTCAAGACGTGATTTAGCTCCTTTAGTATCACCAACGATTCCACCGATAGCACCTTGTGGTCCTGGGATGTTTTTGATACGGAAAACTTTCTTATCTGTAACCGATTTTCCATCAGGCAATTTAGCGTTGACGTTAACGACAACTTCTGTACCGCCACCTGGGTTAAGGTTGTATTTTCCTTTACCTGAGCTAGACAAACCTGGAGCAGAAGCTTTGACATCGCTGTCAGCCACGCCTGCAACCGAAATTGTCATCGGGTTAGGAAGACCGCGGTAAACAACGTTCATCTTGTCTGCAGAAATGTTAGCTCCTGAAGGACGTGGAACAACCACATACTTACCTTCGAATTTCAATGGAACCGGCTTTCCGTCTTCAAGGAATGTAAATTCACCTGCGATTTTTTGCTCACCAACCGATCCAGCAGTCATATCGATAACAGCTTGACCGTTTTGGATTTTACCAGGTCCTTTGAAAGCAGTCGGTTTTGTGTTTTGATCGTAACGACCCAAAACCACTTTACCTGTTACTTTTTCACCTTGGAAGTAAGCGTTTTTGTCCAATACAACCAAAGCAGTATAGTTTTTCATTGAAGCAGTTTCTACCGCAGCTTTACCAAGAAGGATAGCGTAAGTATCGGCTTCTGCCTTTCTCACGTCGTTCTGGAATGCAGAAATCTTAGTCAAAGATGCAATAGAAGGAAAGCCTTTGAAATGGTAGTCAAGATATTTCTTGGTAACACCTTCTCCATCCTTCACATCAGCAGTGTTGAATTTTGCAGTAATCTCTTCTTGAACTCCACTAAGCTTAGTGTTGTTTCCGATTACAGCCTTCATATCAGCAAGATATTTCGCGAAAGCGTCAACAATCTGCTTTCCTTTTGGAGAATATCCATCTCCTTCGAACCATCTTTCATCAATTTTATCACCCTTATCCATCGCCTCATAAGGAAGCTTTTTAGTTTCAGGGTTTACTTCAACACCTTCTGTAGCATCTTTTTTAAGACCTTCAAGATAAGTGTAGAATTGGTTGCTTATTTCAGAAACTCTTTTAGCTTCAGATGCCGCTTGCGTAAAGTGAGCATCTTCTGAAGCCTTTTTCTCAAGAGCCGCAAGCATACCTGTATTCGTTTCTGTAGAGGATATGTTAGCTGCCTCGAACTTCTCGTTCATAAGACCGAAAGCCGAAAGTACCTCTTTTGACATATTCAATGCCAACATCGCGATGAACACCAGATACATCAGGTTGATCATCTTTTGCCTAGGGGTTAATTTTCCTGACGCCATTCTTTTAGATTAGTTAGTTTAAATTAAAAAATGTCGCCTAAATTAGTTTCTACCCATTGCAGAAAGCATTCCGCCATAAACATTGTTCAATGAAGACAAGTTTGACGTCAATGACTGCATTTGATCTTTCAATTTAAGGTTGTTCTCAGCTACCTCTTGGTTGATTTGAGCGTTACGAGAAGCGCTTTCCAACTGAACTTTGTACAAGCTGTTCAAAGACTCAAGTTGAGCGGCAGCCATAGTAAGCTCTTCGCTGTATTTCTTTTGTGAAGCGATAGCATCAACTGTAGGAGAAATTCCTTTAGCAGCAGATTCGAAGTTACGGATGCTGCTTCCCAAGCTAGCCATAAGCTCTCCGTCGATCTTAGCTTCTTTAAGCAAGTTGTCAAGCTTTTGAGAAAGCAAACCTTGAGCTTCTGTTGGGTTCTCTTTTTTATCTTTTGGTTTGGCTTCACCTCCGGCAAGTTCCGGATATACCAATGACCAGTCAAGTTCTTTAGCTACAGGATCAAAAGCGGAAAGACCGAAAATCAAAGCCTCAGTTCCAAGACCTATGATAAGCATCGCGCTCGCTCCTGGCCAGTGCATCAATTTGAACAAAGCTCCAACGATTACGACCGCTGCTCCCATACCGTAGCAGAAATTCATTACTTTAGGACTCAATAATGCCATAATAATAATTTTTAGTTAGTTAAGTTAATTTACAATAAAGTGGTTAATAATTAAGGTTCTTATCTTTTGGGCGCTTTGCCGGTTATTTGCAAGCCCATGTAATCTTGAACTGTACGGAATCCGATATAACTTCTAGCCGTATCAGCATATTCAAAGTCACGTGTAGAAACTTGAAGGAAATAGGCCACATCCTTCCAAGAACCACCACGAACGACTTTGCGCATATTGGTTTGATCACCAACAGTCGGGTTCATTGTAGAAACATATTCGTAAGCTGCAGGATCGTATGAAGAATCCGTCCACTCGGCTACGTTTCCAGCCATGTTGTAAAGATTGAATCCGTTAGGATCGTAAGACTTGGCCTCGACAGTGTACAACGCCTGGTCAGCTGCGTAATCACCACGGTTAGGTTTGAAGTTAGCCAAGAAACAACCACGGTCGTTTTTCGTATAAGGACCACCCCAAGGGTAAGTTCCTGACTCAAGACCTCCACGAGCGGAATATTCCCATTCAGCCTCTGTAGGTAAACGGAAAGAGTTGATAAGATCTCTTCCTTTTTTAGTCTTGATATAAGCGTTTTTGTTCAAAGTTCTCCAAGCGCAGAATGCCTTGGCTTGCTTCCAGGTAACACCTACTACAGGATATTCGCTGTAAGCCTGGTGCCAGAAGTAATCATTGTGCATCGGCTCATTATAAGAGTAAGCGAAGTCTTTGATCCAAACAGTAGTATCTGGATATACTTTTACTTTTTCAGTTTTGATGAACTGGCTGCGTTTTCCGACTTTCGCCTTAGCTGCAGCCTGGATGTCCATCCAAGAATAACGGAACTGAAGCTTGTTCACGTCAACGGTACGCAATCCGTTAAAAGATTCAGCAACAGGAAGATACATACTATCCATAACTTCTGTATAGTACTCATCCGGATATTTGCTCGTATCGTTGATAAGCTTCACCTTCTTATTAAGTCTTCTTCCGGCATAAGGATCGTCCGATGTACCTTGGCTATAGTAGTTTTCGAACATATACTTATCGTATGGCGTCATTTTTGCAGGATCGGCATCGTTAAAAGCAAAATCACTGATGCCTTTACCGTTACCTTTTCCGCCTCCGCCACCGGCTGTACTTCCTCCACCGACTTCATCGGCAAGAATAGCAAGACGCACACGGATTGTGGAATCCTTAACCCATTCTACGAATTGACGATACTCACTATTTGTGATTTCAGTCTCATCCATATAAAACGAGCGAACGGTGACCGTCTTTGTAGGCGCATCCTGAACATTCGCCAAATCATCGTCTGACTTACCCATGATAAATGAACCTCCAGGAACCAAAACCATTCCGTAAGGTTTCTCCGGATGCCACTTCTTCCCTTTCACCCCGACAAGTTCGCCTTTGCTATTATTCGAACCGCAGCTTGCCAAAAGAGCGAAAAATGCTGTGAATGCAACGAATTTCTTCATATAAATTTGGGTTATGTGTGTTTTCTTTTTTAAGGGCGTAAACCTATTTATAATTTTTTAAAAAAACAATAAATAATTCTAAAATTTCAACTCCGGTTCAAATGTAGAATTATTGTTTAGAATAAAAAAATTTTTCATCGACAAAATGCACAATTAAATCGATAAAATACACTTTTTATGAATTATTGTAAGATATAACTTACGAAAACGATTGCGTTACATCTTTAACTGACAATGTTACACTTACACAATATTCTTGCGTTGGGCCTTCCACCATCTTTCGGGCATTTCTTCGTTGCACGCAGATAAATATTCTTCGTATGAACAGGGTAATAACGTATTTCTTTTTAATTTATTATTAACATTTGAAATAAATGGTATTTCAATCCACCAACGATCCGTTTTGTCGCTTTTGTAGAACACGATTTCTTCTCCTTCAGACGGCACTATATATTTAAGGTAGCCTTCGCGACTTCCGTACGGATATTCATTCGAACGATAATGGAAGCCTTCCACGAAATACCAAATGATCTGTGCCATTAAAGGCGCTTCGTGTTTCGATGCATGATGGCCGAAGATTCCGAACGACGTCACCTTATCACTAATTCCCGCATAACGGGCGAGCGCGCAGATCTCTTTGCCGTCGAATCCGTTCGGGATGAATTGGAACATGTTGCCCGATGCGGACGATTTCACCGAAGTCATGTCGATGCTCACCACATCTGTATCGCGCATCACAGGTTCGGCAATCGCTACCTTGTTGGCGACCTCGCCCAAGCGATATGCATCGAAGAACAATTTGTCCATCAAATCGATTTCCTCCTGCGAGTTGTAATACGTCTGATACCCAAGATTGCTGTAATTGAAAAGATTGTTGGGTTCATCAACAACGATTCTTGCCAGATACGATTGGCTCGGAAGCGAATCGGTTTCCCCTTTGCCAAAATCGAAACGGCTGTCAATCGCCGTAAGGTTGACCATTTGCTCCAATTCGTCGTATGCGCGATACAACGGATAGGTCAAATCTTGCGAGCCACCTATTATTATAGGTATAATCCTTCGCTTGATCAATCCGGTACACGCATTTTGGACAGCATAGTAAGTATCAGACAACGATTCCCCTGCGATGATGTTCCCCAAATCGGCAATCGCGACATCCCAATTACCGGGAAACAATCCGTAAAGCTCTTTCCTGAAATGAAAAAGGTCCGTTTCAGCATGAACCGAACCGGACCCTCGATTTTCGTAAACACCGATAATGGCGATCTTAATCTTATCGAGGTCTGGGAAATCCTCTTGAGTATGAAACGTCACCTTACTCCCAAGATGCTGGCTCGAAAGTTTGCTTACAAAGCCGAGCATCTCATTCTCTACGGGCGACAGAAAGTCAAATTCCATATATTATTTCTTTTTAACCGTGGTTTTCTTGGCGGTAGCTTTTTTCGCGGTCGGCTTTTTGGCTGCCGTTTTTTTGGCCGGCGCCTTGGCAGCGATCATTTCTTTAGCCTGCTCAAGCGTCATGGCTTCGGCGTTGAAATTCTTGTCCAGCTCGATCTTGATCTTGCCTTGTGTCAAAACCGATCTTCCCCAACGCGCTTTTTCAACCTTGATGCCTTCCGCTTCCCAATTGTGGATAAGCTTGTCTTCGTCTTTTTGAAGTTTCTCTACTATTAAGGTATCGACATCCGATTGGGTCAGTTTATCGAAGTTGTATTTCTTGTTCACGTTGATGAACATGCCGTTCCATTTGATGAAAGGCCCGAAACGACCCACGCCTTTCTGTACCGGCATTCCTTCATATATCGCGATAGGCGCGTCGGCTTGGTTTTTCTGGTCGATGAGTTCGATGGCCCTGGCCGATGTGACGTCCAACGGGTTCTCGCCTTTCGGAAGCGAAATGAAGGTTTTCCCGAATCTCACGTAAGGTCCGAAACGTCCGTTGTTGACTTCGACTTCTTCCCCATTGTAAGTCCCGAGGCTTTTCGGAAGCAGGAACAAATCCAACGCTTCTTCCAAAGAGATGTTACCGATATTCTGGTCGCTCATCAAACTTGCGAACTGCTTGTTCTCGTCGTCGGCTTCACCTATTTGCGCCATCGGACCGAATTTGCCCAAACGCACCGAAACCTGCTTCCCTGTTTTAGGGTCGGTTCCAAGAATCCTTTCACCGCTTTCGCGCTCGGCGTTTTCCTCAACTTCCTTCACGTTCGGATGGAACTTGCTGTAAAACTCCTGCATCATCTTGGCCCAGTTACGGTTTCCTTCGGCGATCTCATCGAAATCTTCCTCGACCTTGGCGGTAAAATTATAGTCCATGATGGCTTCGAAGTTCTTCACAAGGAAATCGGTCACGATCGTACCGATGTCGGTAGGCACCAACTTTCCTTTATCTGAACCCGTATTTTCGGTCAACGTCTTTTCGGAAAGCTTGCCGGAATGCAACGTCATCTGCACGTATTTACGCTCGACGCCTTCCATGTTCCCTTTCTCGACGTATGTGCGGTTGATGATGGTAGAAATCGTTGGCGCATAAGTCGAAGGGCGACCGATACCAAGTTCCTCGAGTTTCTTAACCAATGACGCTTCGGTATATCTTGCCGCCGCACGCGTATATTTTTCGGTAGCCGTGATAGACTCGTTGCGCAAGCTCTCGCCTACTCTCAAAGCCGGAAGCATACCTTCGCTTTCTTCCTCTTCGTCATCGTGTCCTTCGAGATAGACCTTCAAAAAGCCTTCGAATTTGAGCACTTCGCCCGATGCGATAAAATTCTCCGAATGGTTGTTCGCGGAAATCGTCACGTTCGTGCGCTCCAATTCGGCATCGCTCATTTGGGAAGCGAGCGTTCTTTTCCAAATCAAATCGTAAAGACGCGATTGGTCGCGATCGCCCGTAATCGAATGACGCGACATATCCGTCGGACGGATCGCTTCGTGCGCCTCCTGAGCGCCTTTTGCTTTGGTCACGAAATTGCGCGGTTTCGAAAATTCCTTTCCGTAAGACGACGTGATTTCTTGTTGGGCCGCATTCATCGCTTCCGAAGAAAGATTCACGCTGTCCGTTCTCATATACGTGATGAGTCCGGCCTCGTACAGACGTTGCGCGACCTGCATCGTGATTCCGACCGGCATGTATAATTTACGCGCCGCTTCCTGTTGCAAGGTCGAGGTCGTAAACGGAGCCGCCGGCGATTTTTTTGCCGGTTTCGTTTCAAGGTCGGCTACCTTATATATAGAGCCGATATTTTTCGCAAGGAAATCCTCGGCTTCTTTTTTTGTACTGAAGTTCTTCGGAAGACGCGCCTTGACGACTTTTCCGGCCTCATTCGTAAATTCCGCAGTAATCGAAAAAGACGCAACCGGCTTGAAGTTCTGGATCTCGCGCTCTCTTTCTACGATCAAACGCACGGCTACCGATTGCACGCGACCGGCAGACAACCCGCCTTTCACCTTTCTCCACAATACCGGAGACAATTCGTATCCGACCAAACGATCGAGCACGCGCCTTGCCTGTTGCGCATCTACCAAATCGTAATTGATGCTGCGCGGATTGTCGATCGCTTTCAAAATCGCGGTTTTGGTGATCTCGTGGAAAACGATGCGCTTTGTTTTTGACTTGTCCAGTTTCAGTTCTTCCGCCAAGTGCCATGAGATGGCCTCTCCCTCGCGGTCCTCATCGGAAGCCAACCAGACGGTTTCTGCATTCTTAGATAAGTCCTTGAGTTTTTTGACGAGCGCTTTCTTGTCTGGCGAAACTTCGTATTTGGGTTTGAAACCATGCTCGACGTCAACTCCGATTTCCTTCGACGGAAGATCGGCAATGTGCCCGTAGCTCGATTCGACCTGAAAATCCTTACCGAGGAATTTCTCGATCGTCTTTGCCTTTGCAGGTGACTCCACAATTACTAAGTTCTTTGCCATACCATTTTTCGTTTGCCGCAAAAGTAGGGTAAAATTTTAAATTTAACGCTCAGATGATTTTTACGAAAATCCACAATCTGAAAAACGCAAGTTTATACCTTAATATATATAGGTAAAAATGAGCACACTAATTTGATGTTAAATCACCGACTGACATCTTGTCACGAGTATTAATTTTCACGTATCTTTGCCAACCTATTTACGCCTGTATGGAAAAGATAATTGAGGAAAGCAAACAAGGTGAAAGCCTCGTCCTGGAACAAAAACCCGAGAACACGAAAAAGCTTTTTATCGAAAGCTATGGTTGTCAGATGAATTTCTCCGACAGCGAAATCGTGGCTTCAATCCTTCACGGACAAGGCTATAACACGACCCAAAATCTCGAGGACGCCGATCTGGTATTGGTAAACACGTGCTCGATCCGCGACAAAGCCGAACAAACCGTTCGCAAGCGTCTCGAAAAATACAATGCCGTCAAAAGCATCAATCCGGGAATGAAAGTGGGCGTTTTGGGTTGTATGGCCGAACGTCTGAAGTCGAAATTCCTCGAAGAAGAAAAAATCGTCGATCTCGTCGTCGGGCCTGACGCATATAAGGATTTACCGAATCTTTTGGCCGAAGTCGAAGAGGGACGCGACGCGATCAACGTGATCCTTTCGAAAGAAGAGACTTACGGTGATATTTCACCGGTTCGTCTCAACAGTAATGGCGTCACGGCTTTCGTTTCAATCACGCGCGGATGCGACAACATGTGCACGTTCTGCGTCGTTCCGTTCACACGCGGACGCGAAAGAAGCCGTGATCCGCAAAGTATCATGGAAGAAATCGCCGACCTGCACGCGAAGAACTTCAAGGAAATCACGCTTTTGGGCCAAAACGTCGACAGTTATTTGTGGTACGGCGGCGGACTTAAGAAAGATTACGAGAAAGCGTCCGACATGCAAAAAGCCACGGCGGTCGATTTCGCACAATTGCTCGATATGGCCGCAACGGCGTATCCGAAAATGCGTTTTCGTTTTTCGACGTCGAATCCGCAGGACATGCACGAGGAAGTGTTGCACGTGATCGCGAAACACCACAACGTGTGCAAGTACATCCACTTGCCGGTCCAATCTGGAAGCACACGCATTTTGAAGGAAATGAACCGTCAACATACGCGTGAGGAATACATGGCTTTGATTGATAAGATCAGGGCGATTATCCCGAACTGCGCGATTTCGCAAGACATGATCACCGGCTTTCCGACAGAAACCGAACAAGATCACCAAGATACGTTGTCGCTCATGGAGTACGTGAATTACGATTACGGATTCATGTTCGCCTATTCCGAAAGACCGGGCACTTTGGCCGCAAGAAAACTCGAGGACGACGTTCCCGAAGAAGTCAAGAAGCGCCGCCTGACCGAAGTTGTCGCGATGCAGCGTCAGCTTTCATTGAATTGCACCGAAGCTTTCGTAGGGCAAACCGTAGAAGTTTTGATCGAGAAAGAATCTCACCGTTCCGACGCGCATTGGAGCGGACGCAATTCCCAGAATACGGTCGCGGTTTTCCCGAAAGAGCATTACAAAACGGGCGATTTCGTGATGGTCCGCATCGATTCGTGTACGAGCGCGACGTTGATTGGGGAAGCGATCGGGTATTCCGAAAGAATGCAATAGTTTTAAGCCACGAATGGCACGAATGACACAAATTTTTGATGTGTTTTCCTGCCGATTTTTATATGCCACGAATTTGGAAACGGTAAGCGCGTTTTCCGATAAGATTTTTATACGCCATGGAACTTTACAAAAAAGGCGAATATTAAGCCATTGTCGGGTTGTGTATGGAAATACATAACAAATTGGGAGGAGGTTTGACCGAAGCCATCTACAAAGATGCTTTGGAACTTGAACTGAAATTGAACAATATACCTTACGAACGCGAAAAGCCTTTCAGGATATATTACAAAGGAGTTCTTCTCGCCCACAGTTATTATGCAGATTTCATTGTCGATGGGAATATCGTGATCGAAATCAAAGCAATTAGTGAAATCATAAAAGAGCATTTCTCCCAAACTTTGAATTATATGAAGTTGGCCGAAAGCAAGCTCGGAATCATAATTAATTTCGGAGGAAACCGCTTACAGCACAAAAGAATGATTCTTTAACAACTGCTTATAATTAGTGACATTCGTGTCATTCGCGGCTAAAAAGTCCTTCGTCATTTATCACCAGACACCAGTCTAGCATGGAATCAGTACAAGCCATAAAACAACGCTTCGAAATCATCGGCAACGACCCGAAGCTCAACCGCGCCATCGAAAAAGCGATCCAGGTCGCACCCACGGACATTTCCGTTTTGGTGACGGGCGAAAGCGGCGTAGGTAAAGAAGCCGTCCCGAAAATCATACACGCGCTTTCACACAGAAAGCACGGAAAATACATTGCCGTGAACTGCGGCGCGATTCCCGAAGGCACGATCGATTCGGAGCTTTTCGGACACGAGAAAGGCTCATTTACAGGCGCGACATCTACTCGCGAAGGTTATTTTGAAGTAGCCGACGGAGGAACGATTTTCCTTGACGAAGTCGGCGAATTACCGCTTACGACGCAAGTCCGCTTATTGCGCGTGCTTGAAAACGGCGAATTCATCAAAGTCGGATCGAGCCAGGTGCAAAAAACCAACGTAAGGATCGTGGCCGCGACAAACGTCCATATGGCCGACGCGATCGCCAAAGGCAAATTCCGCGAGGATTTGTATTATCGATTGAGCACGGTCGAAATCCATTTGCCGCCTTTGCGCGAAAGGAACGACGATATCCATTTGCTTTTCAGGAAATTCGCCGCCGATTTCGGTCACAAGTATAAAATGCCGCCGATCAAACTCGACGATTCGGCTGTCGATTTGCTACTTCGTTACCGTTGGGGCGGAAATATCCGTCAGTTGCGCAACATTGCCGAACAGATTTCGGTTTTGGAAACCACGCGCGACATTTCGGCAAGAACGCTGCAATCGTACCTGCCTTCGGACGGAAACGCATTGCCATCGGTAATATCGGACAAGAAAAACGACAGCGATTTCTCTACCGAACGCGAAATCCTGTACAAAGTGTTGTTCGACATGAAAAGCGACCTGAACGATCTCAAGCAGCTCACGCTCGAACTTATGAAGAACGGAGGCGCGAAAGTACAGGAAGACCATTCCAACCTGATCCGCAAAATTTACGGAAACGGCGAGGAAACCGATATCGAGTTCGAACAGCCGCACCGCGTATCGGTAATCCCGGTCCAAAAAACGCCCGTGGTAACGCCTTCTCTCGACGAAGATTACGATTTTGCCGAAACCGTAGAGGAAGAAGAACCGCTAAGGCTTGAACAAAAGGAAATCGAGATGATCAGAAAGGCGCTGCAACGCAACAAAGGCAAACGGAAAGCGGCCGCAAACGAGCTTGGCATTTCGGAAAGGACGTTGTATCGCAAGATCAAACAGTTTGATTTGGAGTAAGTTCGCTATCTTTAGGCGACTAACCAACACCGGCAAACCATGAAAAAAGCTGTCTTCCTTCTGTTTTCGATACTGTTTTTGGCTTCGTGCTCAAGCGACGACGATTCGCCAAGCGGCAACACACCACCCGATCCGAATAAGTTGGCGATGGTGATATTCCAGCCCGGATTGGCAAGCGAAAACCACTGGTTTTTCAATAATGACGGCTTGCTTACCGATGTCAAAAAACCAGACGGCACGCTGCTCAAACACTTTGAATACGACGAAAACGACAATGTGGTTCTGGCTCAATTTTTCGGCATGAACCCGAATTCTTTCACTTTTGTGTACGACGCGAACAACCACATCACATCGGTAAACGGCAAACCGCTCACCTTCGATACGGCTACCGGAAAATACACCGAAGATTACGAAAATCCTGTTGTAGGCGCGGAATACGATTTCTTCGACCGTTACGAATACAATGTCGATGCCAACGGCCGATTGGTTTCGGAATTCGCTTATTACCTTTCATCGGATGGGAATTACGACTCAGACGGCGCTCATTCCAATTTTGATTCGAACGGGAACGCCGTTTCTTTGTGGTCACACGGAGGCGAATCCGGAACGGGTTTTACGTATGACGACCATCCGAATCCGTTAGGGCCGGCCACCGCACACATCACTCGCGCTTTGGCGGTTACCCAATTCGGCGATTATTACGGAAAATTCATGTCGGGCCTGATCGCTTCGTCACACAATGCGGTTTCACAACACTATGCTCCCGAAGACCCCGAATCACACACTTTCACTTATATTTACAACGCCAACGGATTACCGCAATCCTCGAATGTACAATCGTATTACCTCGGGGATCTTGAGTCCGATACGGCCTATGCCCAATATTATTATCAAGGCGAAATTTTACCGTGACGCCTACTCCATTACAATGAAAAAATTCAGAATCCTTTTCTTTTTGCCTTGCCTTTTGCTTTTGAGCGGATGCAGCGTCTACAATTTCACCGGAACCGCGCCTATCGACGCCAAAACCTTCCAGGTGAATTATTTCCAGAATACGTCGGATTTGATAGAACCTGGTATCGACCGGACTTTTACGCTGGCTTTACAGGATTTGATTCAGAACCAGACCAATTTGAGCCTGACCAATTCAGGTGGCGAACTGTTATATGAAGGCGAGATCACCGATTACCGCATCACGCCGATGACCGCGACCGCCGACCAGAAAGCAGCCCAGAACAGGCTTACGATCCGCGTGAATGTGAGGTTTACCAACAAGAAAAAGGAAGAGGATAATTTCGAGAAGTCGTTTTCGTTCTTTTACGATTATCCGGCAGGCTCGCAACTTGTAGGATCAACGCTGAATACGGCGATCGACGAGATCTTTACGCGCATCACCCAAGATATTTTCAACGAATCGCTGGCCAAATGGTAGGTTGCCGAATCGGTAAATTTGTGTAATTTCCGCATCTCAAAACCACACATTGAACATTACGGACTATACATATCTGTTGAATCACCCCGAGTCGATCAACGAGCGCCGCACCGAGGAGCTCGACAAGATCGTCACGGAATTCCCGTATTTTCAAAGTGCGCGTGCGCTTCGACTTAAAGGGCTTTACAACGAGGACAGCTTCCGATACAATTACGCGCTCAAAGTCACCGCGGCGTTCACGGGCGACCGCAGCGTGCTTTTCGACTTTATCACGTCGGACAATTTCACATCGGTAGACAAAGAATTGTTCGCGCAAAAACAGCAGGAATTGCATGCGATCGATGTGGCCGACAGCCATCATGAAGTCGTCGAATTGACGATGGACGAGAGTTTCCGCGCAAGCCTCGACACCGAATTCGTTCCGGCCGAGGAATTCGAGCAAGATCACAACCACATCGCACATTCTCCCGAAATTGTCGAAACGCCCGAAGTCGAAAACCACGAAGAAGAGCAACTTGATGAAATTGCCGAAACTTCTGAAACTTCCGAAACACTTTCCGAACCCGAATACGATTCTGCGACGCGCTCCATTCTCGATTCCATAAAAGAAGCCGAGCAATATGCCAAAAGTTTAGTGGTTGCAGATGTTGAGGAAGTGATTGCCGAAACGCATGTCGAAAACGAAACCGAAGAGGTAGCCGAAATTCCGTCGGAAACAGAAGTCGCACCAACCGAAAACGCCATAACCGAAACCGAAGAAAACCTCGAAATCGGCAAACCGCTCGAATTCTCGAAACAGGAAACCCATTCCTTCCACGAATGGCTGCAGCTTTCGAAATTCGAACCGATCGTACGCGATGAAGTCGTACCCGAAACACCCGAAATTGCGGAAACCGAAGTTGAAGACGACGCCAACGAAACCGATTCGGAGCGTCAAAAAAAAAATGAGCTGATCGATAAATTCATCGAAAGCAATCCGAAAATCCCGAAAATCACGCCCGAAACGAAATCGCCGTCGTTCATTTTCGAGCCGTCACAAGCCGACAACTCGTACCTTATGACCGAAACGCTGGCGCGGGTTTATCTCGAACAAAAGAAGTATGACAAGGCGATTCAGGCTTACGAAATTTTAATTTTGAAATATCCGGAAAAAAATAGTTTCTTTGCAGACCGAATTTTAGATATCAGGAATTTACAACAAAATAACAAGTTACAATAATGAGTACGTTTTCTATTTTTTTAGTGTTGATCACCATCGTTTGCTTTTTGCTCATCATCGTGGTGATGGTGCAAAACCCTAAAGGCGGCGGTTTGTCTTCGTCTATCGGCGGTGCGCAAATGTTGGGCGGCGTTCAGAAGACGAACGACTTCCTGGACAAAAGTACCTGGACTTTGGCCGGTATCCTTATCGTCTTGATTATCCTGTCCGGCTTGAGCTTCACCGGATCTTTGAACGACAACCAATCCAAAATCCTTAACAACACAGAGGCTGCAGCTCCTAAAGCAACGACTCCTGCCGCTTCTACGCCAGCAGCGACTACTCCGGCTCCAGCCGAAAGTGCTCCGGCCCAACCTGCCAAATAATAGATTTCACTATATTTGAAATGCCAGCCTGTCAACGCTGGCATTTTTTTTAGGAAAAAATGACAGTCTGGAACCGATGGCATATTTTTCGACTAAGGCGAACTAAATTTTAATAATCTAAAACAATATAACATGGCTTTGAACATCCAACCACTTCACGACCGAGTGCTTATCGAGCCCGTTGCAGCCGAAACCCAGACCGCATCGGGTATTTACATTCCCGACACCGCGAAAGAAAAACCGCAGAAAGGAACTGTCGTAGCCGTTGGCAAAGGCACAAAAGACCACGAAATGACAGTAAAAGCTGGCGACACCGTTTTGTATCACAAACATGCCGGAACCGAATTGAAATTCGAAGGCAAAGATTATCTGATCATGAGCGAGGCGGAGATTTTCGCAATTATTTAAAGCTATAGGCTTTAAGCAATAAGCTTTAGGCATGAGAGACTTTAGGAAATATGAGATTTGGCAAATGAGCCATTCTTTCACCCTTAAAATTTATGCGGTGACAAAGAATTTCCCAAAGGAAGAAATATTCAACCTAACGAGTCAATTGCGAAGAGCTGCTGTTTCGATTCCAACTAATATTAGCGAAGGTTGTGGAAGGAATTCCGACCGAGAATTCAACCATTTCCTGAATATTGCCTTGGGTTCGACCAGCGAAACAAAATACCTTTTGATTTTGGCTCATGAACTGAATTATTTGTCATCGGAATCATTTTCTGAAATGAATAAAGAAGTCAACAACATCAAAAGCAAAATTTTTAAACTGAAGGAAAATTAACACAAGAGTAAGCTTATAGCATAATGCCTAAAGCCTACAGCAAATACAAACAGAAATGGCAAAAGATATAAAATTCGACATTGAGGCACGCGACGGTTTAAAACGCGGTGTCGACGCATTGGCAAATGCAGTAAAAGTGACATTAGGTCCAAAAGGAAGAAACGTAATCATCGGTAAATCTTTTGGCGCGCCAACCGTGACCAAAGACGGTGTTTCGGTGGCAAAAGAAATCGAATTGAAAGACACGCTCGAAAACATGGGCGCGCAAATGGTAAAGGAAGTCGCTTCCAAAACCAACGATTTGGCCGGTGACGGAACGACAACCGCAACCGTATTGGCACAAGCCATCGTAAAAGAAGGCCTTAAGAACGTGGCCGCGGGCGCAAACCCTATGGACTTGAAGCGCGGAATCGACAAAGCCGTCCAAGCGATCGTAGAAGACCTTTCAAAACAGTCGAGCGAAGTAGGCAGCAACACCGACAAAATCCAACAAGTCGCTTCGATTTCGGCAAACAATGACGACAAAATCGGTGAATTGATCGCCACTGCTTTCGGAAAAGTAGGCAAAGAAGGCGTCATCACCGTCGAAGAGGCAAAAGGAACGGACACTTACGTAGATGTGGTTGAAGGTATGCAGTTCGACCGCGGTTACCTATCGGCTTACTTCGTGACCAACACAGAGAAAATGGAAGCCGAGCTTGAAAACCCGTACATACTTTTGTATGACAAGAAAGTTTCGGTGTTGAAAGAATTGCTTCCGGTGCTCGAACCGGTCGCCCAATCGGGAAAGCCGCTTTTGATCATAGCAGAAGACGTAGACGGAGAAGCTTTGTCTACCTTGGTCGTGAACAAATTGCGAGGTGCTTTGAAAATCGCAGCCGTTAAAGCACCTGGTTTCGGTGACCGACGCAAGGCTTTGCTTGAAGACATCGCGATCCTTACTGGCGGAACCGTAATTTCTGAAGAAAGAGGTTACACACTCGAAAACGCTACTTTGGACATGCTAGGAAACGCAAAACGCGTATCCATCGACAAAGACAACACGACTATCGTGAGCGGCGCCGGCGACCCTGAATTGATCAAGAATCGCGTGGCGCAGATCAAGGCGCAGATGGAAGTCACCACTTCCGATTACGACCGCGAAAAACTTCAGGAACGTTTGGCCAAATTGGCCGGAGGCGTTGCCGTACTTTATGTTGGCGCCGCATCCGAAGTGGAAATGAAAGAGAAAAAAGACCGTGTAGACGATGCGCTCCACGCAACCCGTGCCGCCGTCGAAGAAGGAATCGTTGCCGGAGGCGGTGTTGCCTTGTTGCGCGCCAAATCGGCTTTGAAAGATTTGAAATCGGAGAATGCCGACGAGGCGACCGGAATCCAAATCGTTTCACGCGCCATCGAAGCGCCTTTGAGAACCATCGTCGAAAATGCAGGACTCGAAGGTTCAGTCGTAGTAGCCAAGGTATCAGAAGGTAAAAACGACTTCGGATACAATGCCAAAACGGACGAATACGTAGACATGCTCAAAGCGGGTATCATTGATCCTAAAAAAGTGACACGTATCGCGCTTGAAAATGCGGCATCGGTTGCGGGAATGATCCTGACTACAGAATGTGCGCTAGTCGACATCAAAGAGGAAAACTCCGGTGGCGGAATGCCTATGGGAGGCGGAATGCCCGGTATGATGTAATCTGAATTTTAAGATTTTTTACAGAAAAGCCATCCTTTGTAGGGTGGCTTTTTTCTTATATTCGTCCACAAACCAAACAATGATGAACAAACTTTTATATGCTACACTATTAGCGATTTGCTCTTTTTCGTATGCTCAACAATCAATGAGTCCCGATCTCAACAAAGAGTCTATCGCGATTTCGGAGTATTTCAAATCGGATCGTGAGGGCATTCACCTTCACGTCAATAAAGCGGCATATCTTTCGGGAGAACAGATCTGGTTTAAGGGTTATGTAATCAAGAAACAATCGGCACTGCCCTATCCTGAAACCATGAACGTTTATGTGACGCTCATCGATTCTAAAGGCCAAAAAGTGAACAGTGCGCTTTTGTATTGCGAAAATTCGCTTTTCAACGGATTTCTGAAAGTGCCCGAAAATCTCGAAAGCGGCGTGTATTATCTACAGACGTACACGTACTTCATGAACAACTTTGCAGAGGACGAATCAAGCGTTTATCCGATTACCGTCCTTAAAAAAGATTCCAACGATTTTTTCGACCCGAACGCTATAGACTTCGACTCGCTTTCGATTACTTTTTTTCCTGAAAGCGGTGTGTTCCTTGCCGGAAATGCCAACACTATGGCCATGCGTATTGCCGACTGTAGCGGAAACGGTGTGCCGGGAATAGAAGGTGCGGTTTTCGACTCCAAAGCAACCCAAATAGCAGTCGTTAGTACAGATGCCAGCGGATATGCCCGATTCGATATAAACGACACCAACATGGGACCGTATAGACTCAAGGCGACCATCAATAACAAGGAATACGAACAGACGTTGCCTACACCGTCTGTTACGGGTATCAATTTCTCTATAAACAATTATGTTTTTGCCGATAAAGCCACACTGACGCTAAAGACGAACAAGGCTACGCTTGAAAAAATCAAGGGTCGAAAATACGACATCGTCATCCAGCAATTCGGCTCCAGTACTACGGCCACCTTTTCGTTCGATGACAACCAAACAAAGCAAAACCTTTCGATCCCGTCAATCAATTTTTCGGACGGCCTCAACACGGTTTACCTCGTCGACCCTGGTGCAGGCGTAGTAGCCGAACGTATGGTGTACAAAGCCCATAGATCGTCATCTGCGAAAACGGAGCTGAGCATTTTACAAAAGCGGGGAGATTCTATAGTGGTAGGAGCTACTTCCAGCATGAAACTTGCCAGTCTTAGTGTATCGGTAGTACCTACTGAATCAGTCATGGCCAAGAATGACATGTTTGGCAAGCTAGAACTCGCAGGCCTAAAGAACAATGAGAAAATTAATGGGCGCTACTATTTTGAGGGATTCAATCGAAAAAAACACTTTGAACTGGACAACATGTTAATGGCACAAACGCCCAAATATGCATGGAAAAACATCATTTTGGATGCTCCTGTTTCCAAATATCCGTTCGACAAAGGACTCACCCTTAAAGGGACGGTCAACAACAAAAACATAAATCGCGCTACCTCGAAAGTAAACCTCAATGCAATGGCTTATGGCCTTAACGAATTCTCTAGCATAGACGACAAAAATGAATTCGTATTCGACCAATTGATGATCCAGGATTCGTCTAACGTATTCATATCGCTTTTCGAAAAAAAGGACCAACGTACCGATATCAAGCTGGCTGCGCAACTCAGCGGAAACAATCGCCCGTTCATCAAATCTTTCGAACCCGTGGCTAAAACTTGCATACTTAAGCCTATTGAATGGAAATATGGGTTTCCTGAAATCCGGGATGCCATTAAACTGGATTCGGTATTGGTAAAAGGCGCCAATAAACCTAAAATGAATAAGGAGCGGGCACGTTATTATTCAAATTCGGTCGGAAAGGGATATAAAATCAACGACCAGGATGTGAATATGTATCCAACAGTTGTTGAATTCATCCAGAATCATGGCTATAATGTCACCCAAAACGCGGGTCGGGTAATTATCACGCGCACTTATTCCACCTCTTTTAATGCGCCGAACAGCCCACAGGTCTATATAGACGACATGATCATGGACGATCACAGTTTATTGACCACGTACCGCATGGACATGGTCGATGAAATTTACATCAACAAACACGGATACGGCAGCGGACTGGCAGGTGCAAATGGATCCATCAGGATTTACTTAAAAAAGGGTGCTTACAACAGCAGAGTTAAAGTATTGTCCAAAAGCATATTGATTAAAGATGCTTTCCAACTGCAAAAAGAGTACAAGAACCCCGATTACGCAGATACCAAAAGCGACGCGTTCCACAGTCTTGGCGCGTTGCATTGGATTCCCGAACAACCTACAGATGCTCAAGGCAAGTTCCGTTTCGCATTTCCGAACCTGCGCCAAGATACCGTAAAGATCGTAATTGAAGGAATCGCCTCAGACGGGACACTGATTTCAGAAGAACAGATCCTAAAGATAAATTGATTATTCAGGATTCCCGGGAACCTCGGGAGTCTTGACTTTTTTCCCGAATTTGAGAATGACGGGCACGATCGTGATCAACACCAAAGAAATCACGATGATCTCGATGTGCTCTTTCAAGTCGATGCTGAAACGCTCCAAAAGGAACCCGTAAAGGTAATGGCCCGCGAAAATAAGGCTGAACGACCAAAGGAACGAACTCAAGACGTTGTAGAACATGAAGCGTTTTTTGTCCATAAGCACGATTCCGGCCACGATAGGCGCGAACGTCCTGAAAATAGGAAGGAAACGCGCGAAGATGATGGCGCGTCCGCCGTGTTTTTCAAAAAATTCTTTTGATTGGATCAGGTATTTCTTCTTGAAAAGGAAAGAATCTTTGCGATTATATAAGTAGTATCCGCTTTTGGCACCGAACCAATAGCCGACCATATTCCCCAAGATTCCGGCCAAACCGACAAGTGTCGACAGCAACGCCACATTGAGGAACGAATTGTCTATAAAAACGATGTTCTCTATGAGTTCGCGGTTATAGATCCCGGCAAGGAACAACAAACTGTCTCCGGGAAGAAAAAACCCTGCAAACAGGCCGGTTTCGGCAAAAACGATGAACAATACGATGAACAGTCCAACTTTGACGCCATTGATATCGAAGTGGATGTAAAACAATGGATCAATCAGGTCTTTCCAATTAAAATCGCTCATTCGGTCTGTTTGTAGGGTTTGAAAAATAGTCCGTGAAATTACGCATTAATTACGGCAACGGCAATTTCACATCCCAATTTAAAGTTTTATTAACGGATTTCGGATCGCACTGATTACGGCTTGCGCCCGTACTTGCAACAGCTGTGCAATTTGTCGTAATCTTCATCCGAAGCCTTTGCTTTTTCGGAATCATGACCCGCTTTGGCGACCGCTTTTTCAACTTCCTCAAGCGATGTTTTCTCTTCGTTGATGATCAAGGCCAACTGATGCGAATCCACATCCCAAACCGCCGATTTCACGCCCGCAACAGAAAAAGCGGCTTTCTCGATGCGCTTCTTGCATTGTTCGCAGTTTCCGTTGACCTCGACGCTGTATTTCGCGTTCTTGCTTTTCTTTTGCTGTGCATTGGCACCGATTCCGATCAAGGCGACCAATAGGATAAAAATGATTTTTTTCATGATGTAATGTAATTATTTGATTTTAAAACGAAGTCCGGCGTAATACATCTGTCCGAAAATGGGCGCGTACACGATCGACGCATCGAAATTCGGACCAAACGGATCGTCGGCTCCCAAAATGGGCTTGTCCTGTTTGTAATTGGCGATGTTCTCACCTCCGACGTACACCTCGAAAACCGAAGAGAACGTACGCGTAATCTGGGCGTTGACCACAGAAAACGCAGGCGAATGGCCGGGCAATCGATATTCGGCCGGATTTCCCGAAGTGTCCGGCAAGCGCTGGCTTCCGGTCCAGTTCCAGGTCGCGTCAAACTTCCATCGCTGTCCTTTTTGCTTGATGTGGGTCGCGAATTCGACATTGGTGAAAAAACGGTGTTTGGCCTGAAGCGGACGCTCGAAATTCCCTTCGGCATAATCGGTTTCGATATCGTAAAATTTGTACGCCGTGCGGATATTCAAGTGCTTGACGGGTTCATAATTGAAATCGACCTGCAAGCTGTTGGCCACCGATTTTCCGTCGAGGTTGTAAAAATTGACCTGAGTCGGGCCGGCAAACCAATCGACCACGACCTGATTTTCGAAATCGGTGCGGTACAAATCGAATCCCGCATCGGCAGGTTTTCCGAACAAATCGAATCGCTGGTTGAAACTGATGCCGTAATTCCAAGCGATCTCGGGATCAAGCCCATAAATGTTTCCCGTAGAATTCAGTATCGCAAAATTCCTTGCACTCGCGAACAACTGCTGGTTTTCGGCAAAAATATTGGCCGCGCGTTTGCCTCTTCCGGCCGAAGCGCGGATCACTCCTTTTTCCCAAGGATTGTAGCGCAAGTGCAGACGAGGCGTGACGAATGTTCCCAAACGGTTATGGTTGTCGACACGGACGCCAGCAATCAGGCTGAAATTGTCGGTATTGTCATACGTATACTCGAAAAACGCACCCACTGAATTGTCGATGCGGTCGAAATCGCGATCGATTCCCGGAACTTGCACGAATTCGTCATATCGGTCATAAGAAAAATTCAGACCCGTCGCGAACTTGTGCATCGTATTGTCGATGATCGAATTCAGGATCAGGTTCGAATAAAAACTGTCCTGGGCGATGTCGTATCGATTGAATCCGAAATACGAATCCTGCTCGTGTCGGCTGAACGCGTTCTGGAAACCGATGCTCTGGAACGGCATATCGGGAAATACATATCCGATTTTGGTCGCCACGTCGTATCGCCTCGTATTGATTTCCGAACCCCAATGGTTCGTCGTGAATTTGTCGAGATCGGGGTTGAAATCGACTTGACCCGTTTGCTTCTCATCGTTCATAAAACGAAAATTGATGAAACTCACCCAGCCTTTCTCGGCATTCGAATACTGCCAGCGGTTCATGATGTTGATTTGGCTGCCAAGCGGATTATCGAGGAAACCGTCGTCGTTCATGTCGTTTTTAGACAAACGCGAATTCCCGTGGATAAACAGGCTACTCGCCCATTTGTCGGACAATTTCCGATTGATGTGCGTGTTGATCTCGAAGCGCGAATCGGTAGAACCGTACACGTTGAGGAAAAACGGGATGTCGTTCATCGGCTTGAGCAACTCGGTGTTGATCTGTCCCGAAATCGACTCAAAACCGTTGACGACCGAACCCGCACCCTTCGTGATTTGGATACTTTCGACCCAAGTTCCGGGCGTGAAGGACAATCCGTAAGCTTGGGACGCGCCGCGCACCGACGGGATGTTTTCTTCGGTGATCATCAAATACGGGCTTGTCAGACCAAGCATCTTGATTTGTTTCGCACCCGTAAGCGCATCCGAAAAATTGACATCGATGGACGGATTGGTCTCGAAACTCTCGGCGAGGTTGCAGCATGCGGCCTTAAGCAGTTCCTTGCTCGTCATCACGGTCGTATTGGCCGTGACCGAAAGTGATTTTTTGAGGCTTCTCGAGCTCGATTGCACACTGATGTTCTGCAAAGTGTCCTGTGCAGACATAGAAAACGCGGCAAACAGCACGAAAGCCGTTAAGTATAAGCGCATAAAATTGATTTTGTGTTAGAAATTGGATGAATCCGGAATCGAACAAAAAATCAGGCGTAGAAAATATATTGGCTGTACAATTTGAAAAGCGGAGGCGCGTTGGCGTCGCAATAATACGAAGCGGCAGGCTTTTCGATGAAGTTTGAAGAAATCTGGAACGGGATCGAAACGATTTCCGAAGGCACGAAAGGCGCTTCGAACGAGAAAGAGAACGTTTTTACGATCGTCTCGTGTTCCTTGTCGGATTTGACGATTTTGGTCTTGCAGCAGCCCATCGGTTTCGAGTCGGCTTTTCCGCAGCAACCTTTTTCCGAAGAAAGGAAAATCGGCTTGACCGACGCGATCTCGTCACCGCAATAATGCACGCTGAACGCCAATCCGGTATTGGAAGCCAATACGAGGAAAGCGAGAAGGAAGCCTATGCATTTTTTCATTTCCTTTGGGATGTTAGGGATTCCGACGAAGGAGGAATCTCGGCAAATCGTACTGGCTGAGATTCCTCCTTCGTCGGAATCCGCAACAAATGTATAAAAAGCAACGCTTCGACTTCTTAACGAAACCCTATTTTTTAGAAATGCGCCTCTGATAATAGAACGCCGGGACGAACAAAAGCAGGAACAACGGCTGAATCAAAAACCGCCTTGTGTAAAAAAGCAGGAACGCATTTTTGCTTTCGAAATGCAACAGCGCGAAAAAAGCCGCAATCAGCAACACGAAGAAAAAGACGTACAATCCGATCGTGAAATACAGCAGGCTACGGTCTTTGAAAAGCACGTAAATGATCGCGACCGACAGGAACGTATTGATCCAATAGCGCGAACCCAATCCTAAAAAAAGCGAAAAGCCGTCGTATTTCGGGAAAGGTCCGCCCAGGTAATCATTCTTGAAATACGACAGGAAAGGATCGTAAAACAGCTTGTCCTCGAAGGCGCGTACGGCAAACAGCATGAGCACGAGAACCGTCACGGTAAGACCGCGGTTGATCCTATTATTCTTTCTTTCTTCCATGCTGAGAGAATTTATTGACCCAGACCACCCAAAGTAAAAACACGACGCCGTAAATGATCGCCGGGAAAATCACGCCGTGTAAAATGTGTTCGTATTTCGGATAGTGCAAAAGCGCGATGCTCAAAAGCCCGATACGCACGATGTTAAGGATATGGATCAAGACCGTGCCGCCCAAAATAAAACACAGCGTCTTTTTCCATTCGCCTTTAAAAGCGACCACGAAAGCCGCGAAAAGTATGATCACGCTAAGTGCGTTGCAACCTTCGACCACTCTCGCAACATAAGTGCCGTCTAAGATGAACATGATCGACGGCTGGAGAAGATGCGGTTTGACTTCGGTGTGATATCCGAGCGCGTCGGTAAACCATTTCGTTTGGTCGGCTACAAGTTTGGTGAAATCGTCAACCTCGAACGCAGCCGCGTTGAAACTGTTGAGATAGGTTTGGTAAATCAGCGTCAAGCCCGCATATACCGCGAAAAACTTCAACAGGAAAATAAAAAACGGCTTGTACTGCTTAAGGGTTTCCAATTATTTTTTTAACAAATTTATATAATCTTATGGTTGGCGATGGCGTAATTTTGCATAAAAATCCGAACCATGACTTTTGAAGAACTCAGACAGAAAGTAATCGACATACTCAAGCACAGTAACGTACTTAAAGACGACAAATTGTTGCAGATTTGCCATTTGCTGCGCGACAACATCGATTATTACGATTGGGTCGGATTCTATTTCCGCAACGGCGACAAAGAAGAACTGATTCTAGGACCTTATGCCGGAGAACCTACCGACCATACCGTAATCCCTTTCGGAAAAGGCATTTGCGGACAGGTCGCCGTATCGAACAAAAACTTCGTCGTGCCCGACGTGATGGCGCAAGACAACTACATCGCGTGCTCGATGACCGTAAAATCTGAAATCGTGGTGCCTTTGTTCGTCAACGACGAGAACATCGGCCAGATCGACATCGATTCTGAAGTACTCGATGCGTTTACCGATTTGGACGAGCGTTTCCTTGAAGATGTTAATTCTTTGATCGCGAAGTTTTTATTCTGATCAAACTAGTACTTTTGCGCTCCAATTTGAAAAGGAGATGCAAAAGATTTTTACTTTTTTACTGTCGATAGGCTGTTTGGCGCTTGCATCGGCACAACTCGAACCGGTGACGAGCTTTACCACTGGCGGAGGTGATTATGTGAACCCGCCGATTTCACCCCAAAGCCAATATTCGCATTCGCAGACTATTTACCACAAGGACCGTCTCGATTTCATCGGCACGATCAACACGATCAGCTATTTCACCATTTTCAGCGGATCGTCCCTACAGAATTCAGGTCAATGGATCGTTCGCATCGGTTACACCGACAAAGACGAATTTACCGATGGCGAGCCGTTTATTCCCGATTCCGAGACGACGGAAGTCTTTAACGTCGGGACGATGACGTATTCGGGAACCGAGCTCAAACTCACGCTAGCGCAACCGTTCTACTACAACCGCGAGCACAACCTCGTGATCGACGTGCGCGAAATCCAACCTGGATCCACCTCTAGCGCGCTTACGGGTTTCTTGGGGAGCGAATTTTTATTCGAGCCTCCAAAGGTGACGGCGATGAACTTTTCCGGTGGAAATGCAGGGCCTGGCATCTGGGAAAATTCCCTTGCAAGGATCAAATTTGGAGGCGACCTCCAAAAATGCCCGACCATTTACGCCGGCAACGTAAACAATGTCGAAACCACTACGGCTACGGCCTATTGGCCAAACCCGAACAACGTCGTCGCTTTCGAATATTCGGCCGCACCCGAAGGCCAGCCGATTCCGACAACGTACGTGACAACTATGGCGACCACCGTACAACTTACCGAGCTCCTTCCGGGGACGCATTACAAGTTCTACAGACGTTCGCAATGCGATTTCGGAGGCGATTTTTCGTCCTATCCGTTCGCGACCAAACCATTGCCGTTGACCGTACCTACGCATATCACCTTTGAAGGCCAATCGGATTATAATTATCGCATGGACCATGAATGGCTCGGATTCATCAAGCTTTCCAACATGGCCGGCAACAACTCCCAAACGGGGGTGCGTTTGGCAGGTTATGCCTTCACTGACCCGAATCCGTGGCAGGAATTCGGATCCGACGACTGGTGGCAGTACAACGACGATTACCTAAGCTCGTTGCTCTTCCAAGTCGATCTCACAGCTTTCATCGGAAATCCGGTTTTCAAGTTCGACTTGCGTCAGAATAGCGGATCGTTGGTGCGCGTGCTCGTAAACGGCGTGGCACAGCCTTTCGTTTTCGCGCCTGAAGCGGAATCGGGCAATCCGTTCCACACCGTTGCGATAGACCTAAGCGATTATGTGGGCTTGCTCTTCGATGTAGAAATCCAGCATATCGGTCATACCGCGTCCACTTCGGACGGTTTTGAGACACCCGACGACGCTGCTTTCATCGACAATATCAAACTTGAACAAAGCTGTGATGTTCCGTCGGGTTTCACCATACTGGCCACGCAAAGCAGCCTGTCTTTGGAATGGGATTCGGAAGCTGCGGAATTTGAGGTTGCCATCGTGCCTCACGACGGAAACGCTCCTTTCTCGGGAATGGTCATCAGCACCAAAAACCATCAATTCGACAACTTGCCGCAATCGACCGCTTACGATATTTTTGTACGCTCGAATTGCGACGGCAACCGTTCGGGATGGATCAAGGTACACGCAACAACGCTTCCCGAGCCGATTACGGCTCCGTACTATCAGAACCAGAACGTGATTTCCAGCGCGAAGGCCGCGCCCCAATTCAACAAAAGTTCGGATATATTTTACAACACGGTGCCTTCCTCACTTTCGTTGTTCACCAAGCAAACGGGACTTCCTTGGATAGGTGGCGACGCGCCTACAGAGGAACAAGCCTGGAATGCGAACCGCGCCTACGTGTCGGCGATGAAGTACCGCATCGATGCGACCCAACTCGCTACGGTCGCGTTCAAAGCCGACATCAAGCAACAATATTATTACCAATCGCCGCTTACGAACTGGTTCCGCGTTCTGGTAAACGGCCAACAATTCGGGCCAAGCCGACACGCGAACGTGAGTACGAACGACCCGTTCTCGATCCTGACCCTCGACCTGACCCCGTATGCGGGCCAAATCATCGACGTGACTTTGGAATCCTGCTCGAAATACACCACATATGTAAACGGAGGTCATATGAACCTCACGCGTTTGCGGTCTATACAAGTTCAGGGTACTCCTTTGCTAGATGTTGCCGACGAACAGAAAAAAACATTTTCGGTATTTCCGAACCCGACGCAGGGATTGGTGAGCATTTTAGCTTCGAAAGAATTGTCGCATGTCGAAGTGCTTGATATTTCGGGTAAGAAAATAAGGGATTTCGAGGTATCGGGCATGATGGCCGATCTCGATATATCGGGGTTGCAAAGCGGGACTTATCTCGTAAAGGTAACGGCCAACGGCACATCCGAAACCGTTAAAGTCATCAAACAGTAAGCTAAAACGCGGCTGCCGACCTGTGAAGCGATTTTTTTTTTAGTCGAGTACGCAATTTTTCAATTATAAAAATGTACTTTTGCACCCGTATCCGAAAAACGGCTACATACATAAAAATCATTTAAATAATATTGGCATGTATTTGACTAAAGAAGTTAAGGAGCAGATTTTCGCTAAGCACGGCGGATCGGCTACCAACACAGGATCTGCAGAAGGGCAGATCGCGTTGTTTACGCACCGTATCAATCACTTGACAGAGCACTTGAAGAAGAATCGTCACGATTTCAACACCGAGCGCTCCCTTGTAAAGCTGGTAGGTAAAAGAAGAAGTTTGCTTGATTATCTCAAGAATACCGAAATCAACCGCTACCGCGAAATCATCAAAGAATTGAATATTCGTAAATAATCGGAAAGAGGTGCTCGCGCGCCTCTTTTTGTTTTATAAAATCCGCTCGTCGGATAAATTAGATTGACAGAAAAAGTTTTGGTTTTTCATTGGGTTTTAAACAACTACAGCAACAACAACACAACTACAACGAAGACCCATTGTTTAATCAAGAAATTGGATTTATGATTCCACAAGTAACAAAAGAAGTTATCGATCTGGGAGATGGAAGAAGCATCTCGATCGAAACTGGGAAACTAGCCAAGCAAGCCGACGGATCGGTTGTCGTTCGAATGGGCGACGCTATGCTGCTTGGAACGGTAGTTTCCGCAAGAAAAGCAAGTCCGGGTGTAGACTTTTTGCCCCTGACTGTAGATTACCGCGAAAAATTCGCAGCCGCAGGTCGCTTTCCTGGCGGGTTTTTCAAACGTGAGGCGCGTCCTTCCGACAAGGAGGTCCTGACTATGCGTCTCGTGGACCGCGTTTTGCGTCCGCTTTTCCCCGATGATTACCATGCCGAAACGCAGGTGATGATCCAACTCATGTCGCACGACGACGAGGTGATGCCCGATGCTTTGGCAGGTCTTGCCGCATCTGCTGCTTTGTCTGTATCCGACATTCCTTTCGAGACGTTGATTTCGGAAGTACGCGTTGGCCGCATCAACGGAGAATTCGTCATCAACCCAAGCCCAACTCAATTGGCGGAGTCTGACATCGACATGATGATCGGAGCTTCTGAAGATTCGGTTGCGATGGTAGAAGGCGAAATGAAAGAAATCTCTGAAGCCGAAATGGTAGCCGCGATCAAATTCGCACACGAAGCCATCAAGGTCCAGATCGCTGCACAAAAACGTCTTCAGGCGGCTTTCGGAAAGAAAGAAATCCGTACGTACGAAGAAGAAAACAACAACGACGAAGTGCGCGAGAAAGTAGAGAAATTCGCTTACGACAAGTGTTATGCAATTGCCAAAGAAGGCACTGCAAAACACGAGCGTTCAGAGAAATTCGCTCTCGTAAAAGAAGAATTGAAAGCAGAATTCACCGAAGAAGAACAACTCGAGTTCGGCGAATTGATCGGAAAATACTTCTATAAGACACAAAAAGAAGCGGTCCGCAACGTGATCCTTGATTTGGGATTGCGCCTTGACGGACGTAAGACGACCGAAATCCGCCCGATCTGGTGTGAAGTCGATTATCTTCCGTCGGTTCACGGTTCGGCTTTGTTCACACGTGGTGAAACCCAGGCATTGGCAACGGTGACTTTGGGAACTTCGCGTGAAGCGAACATCATCGACGCACCGAGCGAGCAAGGTGAAGAAAGATTCTACCTTCACTATAACTTCCCACCGTTCTCGACAGGTGAAGCCAAGCCGTTGCGCGGAACTTCACGTCGCGAGGTCGGTCACGGGAACCTGGCGCAGCGCGCGTTGAAAAACATGATCCCGGAAGAAAACCCGTACACGATCCGTGTGGTTTCTGAAGTACTTGAATCGAACGGTTCGTCTTCTATGGCGACGGTTTGTGCCGGAACTTTGGCGATCATGGACGCGGGTGTTCAAATGACGAAACCGGTTTCCGGAATCGCGATGGGATTGATTTCTGACGACAAAACAGGCCGTTGGGCTGTACTTTCGGACATCCTTGGAGACGAAGATCACCTCGGTGACATGGACTTCAAAGTAACCGGAACGGCCGACGGTATCACCGCTTGCCAGATGGACATCAAGATCGAAGGATTGCGTTACGACATCATGGAACAAGCTTTGAACCAAGCGCGCGACGGACGTTTGCACATTCTTGGAAAACTCCTTGAAGTACAAGCTGCGCCACGCGAAAACGTGAAGCCGAAAGCACCGAAAATCATCATGACGACCATTCCGGGCGCTTTCATCGGGGCACTTATCGGACCTGGAGGAAAAGTCATCCAGGAACTTCAGAAGGCATCCAAAACGACTATCGTCATCAACGAAGTCAACGAAGAAGGTGTTGTCGAAATTTTGGGTACAGACCAGGACGGAATCGATATGGTACTTCGCAAGATCGACTCGCTTACGTTCAAGCCGGTTGTCGGTGAAGTCTACAAAGTGAAGGTCATCAAGATCATGGACTTTGGTGCAGTTGTGGAATACCTCGACGCTCCAGGAAACGAGATCTTGCTTCACGTATCGGAACTCGCATGGGAAAGAACAGAGAACGTCACCGACCTTGTAAACATGGGTGACGAGTTCGAAGTGAAATACATGGGAATCGATCCTAAGACGAAAAAAGAGCGCGTGTCGAAGAAAGCTTTGACGCCACGTCCGCCAAGAGACGAGAACGCTCCACGTCCGGAGAGACGCGACGGCGACCGTCCGAGAGGCGACCGCAACGACCGTGGCCCACGTCACGGTGGCGACAGACACAGAGGCGACCGCAACGATCGTCCGCGTAATCCCGAAGCATCGGGACGCGAACCACGCGAACCTCGTCAGGACCAACCTACATCAGAAGAATAAAACATCTTCATCCATAGTAAAATCCCGGTAATCAATGGTTATCGGGATTTTTTTATTTCTTAAAAAGTCAGAATGATAAAATTTTTCCTACATTAGGCTCCGAATTGCTATATCCCTAAACATGATTCTTTTCAGATCGAGGCATCGGCTACTGGCCTGTGTTACCTTATTTTGGCACGCCCACTCGTTTTCGCAGAACACAGAAATCCTCAACGTTTATGACCAATCAGTCGGGGTTGAGAACCTAAACCTTAACAACGGTCGCGCTTATGACAATCCGTATCGCGTAAGGAACGGCAACCATCAATTTCTGGCAACAAATGATTATACAGAAGGCATTGTATTTTATGATGGCCAGCAATACGCAGAAGTATCGTTGCGATACGATATCTATCACGACATTTTGATGTTTCGCCCGAGAAACATAAGCAACAACATCGGTACGATTCTCGAGAAAGACCGCGTGGATTCGTTCACGATCAATTCAAAAAACTTTGTCAACCTCAACGCCATTGCTTCGAAACCCGATTTCGTATCCGGTTATTACGAGAAGTGTTTCGAAGCTAAAAGCGCCACGCTGCTGGCCAAACATCACAAATTCCGCAAGGAAAAGCACGGTGAAGGCGTAACGTATGAGGAATTTTCCGACGACCCGAATTTCATACTTTCAAAAGGCGGCAGCTTCTTCAAAGTGAATTCCAAAAGCGAAATCACCGCGATTTTCCCCGAACAGAAAGACCGAATCCGCGATTTCTACCAAAAAGAACGCGACCTCGAGAAAAAAGACAAAATCAAATTCATGACCAACCTGTTGCGTTACATCGACAATTATTCCAATTAATGAAAACCGTGAAAAACCTACTTTTCGTTTTGTTGTTCGCGGTTTCGGCAACGGTTTCGGCCCAACAAAAAATAAGCGTTTCGTTTACCGATGTCCCTGTTGAACAGGCCATCCAAAAAATCGAATCGGCTTCTGCCTACAAATTTTATTTCGACAAAACCTGGTTTAAGCAAGCCGGAAACGTGTCGGCCAACTTTACCGCCACCGATGTCAATACGGTGCTCGAATCTATTTTCTCTCAGACCAACCTCAACTATTTTATAGACGGCGACCGCATCATCCTGACGCAGAACAGCGTGATTTACGATCAGTTGCCGAACGATTATTTTTCGGATAACCCAAAAGCCAAACCGGTTGCCGAAACCGCGAAACCCGTGTTTTTCAACGAACGCGGATCGGATGCCGACGACGATACCGTAGCCCTTGTCGGAAAGGAAAAAAGCGAGAACGACAAAACGTCGATCATTACGGGTTATGTGCGCGATGCCGCAAGCGGACAAGGCGTTCCGGGCGTATTGCTTTCGGTGAAAGGCACGACCATCGATGCCGTGACAGATGACAGTGGTTTCTATGCGCTCAAAGTGCCGTCTGGTGCGCAGACGATTGAAATCAAATCGCTCAATCACGTTCAGGCTTCCAAAAAAATCGTGGCCTACGGCAACGGTAAGCTCGACTTCCGCGTAACCGAGAATCCGAACATGCTCAAGGAAGTCATCGTACATATGAACGACAAAGCCACATTTAAAACGGCGGTGACGGGCGTGACCAATATCGATGTGGAAAACATCAAAACCATCCCGCTCGTGCTTGGCGAACGCGACATTTTCAGGGTTGCCACGACGCTTCCGGGCATAAAAACCGCGGGCGAAGGTTCGGCCGGATTCAACGTAAGAGGCGGAAAAGAAGATCAAAACCTGATTTTGCTCGACGAAGCCGTGTTGTACAATCCGTCGCACTTTCTTGGCTTTTTCTCGGCAGTTAATCCGTTTACGACGGGAAGCGCGATGATTTACAAAGGAAGTATTCCGGCAGAATTCGGAGGAAGGCTCTCATCGGTATTCGACATCACGACCAAAAAAGCCGAAACGACAAAATTCTCGGGCGAAGGCAACATCGGGCCGGTCACGAGCAATCTCGCGCTCAACATCCCGATTGTAAAAGGCAAAAGCGGACTCGTAATTGGCGGACGCGCGACGTATTCGGGTTGGATTTTGCGCTCGCTCAAAAACAGCGATCTTCAAAACAGCCGCGCCTCTTTTTACGACGGCATCGTGAAATACACGCATCAGTTGAGCGAAAAAGACGATTTGGAACTTATGGGTTATTACAGCCACGACGATTTCAGCATCACATCGGATTCGCTTTACAAATACGACAACCGTCTCGCCTCGCTCAAATGGAACCACCGTTTCAACAACAAGCACCGCGGCAGCCTTATCGTGACAAACAGCGAATACAAATTCCACATCGAATACGACGCTTCGAACCCGAATTCGTTCGACTTCGGCTATAAGATAGACGAAACCCAACTCGCGTTCAAATTGCGCTACCAGTTGAGCGAAAAACACAAGTTGAGTTACGGACTGAACAGCAAATTGTACCAAATCCGTCCGGGTTATCTGGATCCTTTGGGGTCAGAATCGCTAATGGTGCCGATCGATATCCAAAAGGAAAAAGGACTCGAATCGGGTGCTTTCGTGAGCGACGATTTCGAACCGAACGACAAATGGCTCATCAGCGTCGGGCTTCGCTATTCGTATTACATGGCTTTGGGCTCGTCTGTACAGCGGACTTACCAGGCCGGACTTCCGAAAAACGAAGGTACGGTCACGGGCGAACGCACTTTCGGCAACAACGAGGTCATCAAGACTTTCGGCGGATTGGAGCCGCGACTTTCGGCCCGTTACCTCATTTCGGACGGATTTTCGGTCAAAGCCGGATTCGACCAAACTTATCAGTACATCCATTTGTTGTCGAGCAATACGACACAATCGCCAACGGCTACGTGGAAATTGTCTGATTTGAACGTGGATCCGCAGCTTTCAAGACAATTCTCTCTCGGTTTTTATAAAAACTTAGCCGACGACGTTTACGAATTGAGCCTCGAAGGCTATTACAAACGCTCCGAAAACATCCTCGATTACAAAGTGGGCGCGCAACTGTTGCTCAACGAACACGTAGAAACCGAATTGCTGCAAGGCGAAGGCAAAAGTTACGGTTTCGAATTGTTGCTCAAGAAAAATACGGGAAGGCTCAATGGTTGGATCGGATATACGTATTCGCGCAGCTTCATCAAACTCGACAGCAGATTCGACGACGAACGCGTCAACAACGGTGATTATTTCCCATCGAATTTCGACAAACCACACGACTTCAGTGCCGTTTTGAATTACAAACTCACCAAGCGTTACAGTTTTTCTGCCAATATGGCCTACCAAACCGGAAGACCCGTCACCTACCCGATTGGCACGTATATGTACAACGGTATTGAATTCACGATGTACAGCGATCGCAACCAATTCCGCATTCCCGATTATTTCCGCGTCGACATCGGCGTGAACATCGAAGGAAACCACAAGATCAAGAAACTCGCGCACAGTTTCTGGAACTTCTCCATTTACAACGTACTCGGAAGAAACAATCCGTATTCGGTATTTTTCGTGACCGAAAGCGGACAGATCAAAGCTTACAAGACGTCGATTTTTTCGATTCCTGTTCCCACTTTGACTTATAATTTCAAATTTTAGCCATGAAAAGGACGTATAGAATATCGCTTTTTTGCTGTCTGGCTGCACTTTTGCTTTTGGGTTGTACAGATCCTTACGCACTCCAGACACGCAATTTCGAAAATGCCCTGGTCATAGAAGCTACGATTACCAACGAAGTGAAACAGCATGCGATCAAGCTCTCGCGTACTTATCGCTTTGAGGAAGACGGGCCGACGTTCGAAATCGGCGCCAATGTATACCTTCAGGACGATTTAGGCGCGACTGTAAACTTTACCGAACAGGACACGATGTATGTAGCCGAAAATGCGTTCGCACCCGATCCGCAGCGCAGTTATACGTTGCACATCACGACTTCGGATGGCAAGTCGTATTCTTCGACTCCCGAAAAGCAGACGACGGTCACACCAATCGAAAGTCTAAATCCGATAGTTGCAAATTTGGGAGGTGGACAAGGCGTCAAGATTTGTGTCAATTCATTCGATCCTACGGGGACTTCGAAATACTATCGATACGAATACGAAGAGGCCGGGCGTTTCCAAACACCTATGTGGAGCGATAACGAAATCGTGATCGGACCCGACGACAGCGATACCGACGCTTTTCCCGAAATCTATTTGTGGCCAAGGACAGAAGAAGCGCACACTTGTTATCGCAAAGGGCGTTCGAAAAGTATCGTCGTGACTTCTACGAATCAACTCAGCGAGGACCGAGTCGTGAACTTTCCGATACGTACCCTTGCAGACACAAGCTACATCCTTAACGACCGATACGGAATCAAGGTGCGTCAATATGTACAAAATCTGGCGTCTTATACGTTCTACAAGACGCTGAGCGAGCTTTCATCGAACGGAAGCATTCTGTCGCAGAACCAACCGGGCTTTTTTTACGGAAATATCCGCAACGATAACGATCCGAGCGAAAAAGTAATCGGATATTTCGAGGTTTCGTCTGTGTCCGAAATGACATTGCTGTTCGATTACAACGACATTTTCCCGAACAACCTTCCCATTCCGTGGCCTTACGAATGTACCGAACGCGATTTGAATCAGGACGATTGGTCGTCTCCAAGACCTTTGGGTGACGCACATGTGATCATCAATCTGACTTCGGCCGGATCTATGTTTTTCCACACTTGGAACGCTCAGGGATGGTACACGCTGGCCAGCAGTCAATGCGTAGATTGTCGCGTTACCGGATCGAACGTACCACCCGATTTCTGGCAAGACTAATACAAGTGACGATATGAATGCGATGCGTCTTTTGATTTACATCTTCTTATTGGGAACCATAATCGGTTGCACCGAACCGTATGCGTTACAGTCTACGAGGTTTGAAAGCGCGTTGGTCATACAAGCGACGATTACCAACGAAATGAAACAGCATGTGGTCAAGTTATCGCGTACCTATCGCCTTGAAGAAACCGGACCCTCGTTTGAAAGCGGTGCCGACGTGTATCTCGAAGACGATTCGGGAAACGTGATGCCTTTTGAGGAACAGGATGCCGAATATATTTCGGAAAACGCATTCATACCCGATGCGCAGCATAAATACACTTTGCATATCGTGACTTCAGACGGCAATTCGTATTCTTCTACCGCCGAAAAACTGACCACGGCAACTCCCATAGAAAACCTGACACCCGTCGCTATCGGTATCGGGAACGAACAAGGAGTGGAAATCAGGGTGAATACTTACGATCCGACAGGCACTTCAAGATACTATCGATACGAATACGAAGAGGCAGGCCGTTTCAAGGTGCCTTTTTATTCGGAAAGTGAAGTGGTGCTTTTTCCGGACAACAATGACGACGATTCATATCCCGAAATTTTGCTGCTTCCGCGAACCGAAGATGCACGTACTTGCTACCGAAAAGGAAAATCGAACAAAATCCTAGTAACTTCGACCCAACAGCTCAGCGAAGACCGCGTAATCAATTTCCCGATACGCGCTATAGTCGACACGAGTTACATCCTCAATGACCGTTACGGCATCAAGGTGCGCCAATATGTACAGAACCTGGCTTCGTATACATTTTACAAGACGCTCCGCGAATTCTCGTCTACCGGAAATATATTGTCGCAGAACCAACCCGGTTTCTTTTACGGCAACATGCGCAATGATCAACATCCGAACGAGAAAGTGATTGGATACTTCGAAGTTTCATCGGTTTCCGAAAAGGTACTTATGTTCAATTTCAACGACATTTTCCCAAGTACCATTGCACCGCCTTGGCCTTACGAATGCACTTTTTTCACCTACAACCAGAACGTGTTCGCCCCGGGTCCGCTTTTGGCTCTCGACCTGATCAATGATCTGAGTGCCGGAACGATCACGTATTACGAACAGGATAACCAGGGGTTTTATATCATGGTGAGTGACCAGTGTGGCGACTGCCGCGTAACGGGATCGAATGTACAACCCGCGTTTTGGCAAGATTGAGTGAAGAACACAGAAAATCAGACATGACAAAATCATACAACATATCATCAATAAGATCGCTTTGACAAGATTGACCTACATCCGAATAACATTTTTCCTGATCTTTTCGGGATGCATCCAAGCGCAGCAAAACAAAAACGCTTCCGTTTCGTTCACCGAAAAAATCAAGGTACACGTGAATGCATCGGCATTGGTAAGCGGAGAAACGCTTTATTACAAAATGTTCTGCGTTGACCGCGACGGAAAACCGAGCACGTTGAGCCGCATTGCCTATGTCACTTTGGTATCTTCCGACAAGAAAGCGGTGTTTACCCAAAAACTGCTATTGGAAAACGGTTCGGGCGAAGGCGATTTTTTTATTCCCGCATCGCTCGCTTCGGGCATGTACAAACTTATAGGTTATACACGATGGATGGTCGACAAGCCCGCATCTTTGTATTTCCAGACCGATTTAGCGATTGTCGATCCGTTCACGTCTTCGGTTAAAAACGCTTTGAAAAATGTGCCCGTGATGAATCCTACCGCAAGCAAATCGGGCGAAATCACATTAGCCAAAAACGCGTGGACGCAAAGGGAAAAAGTCACGCTCGGCTTAAAGTTGCCAAATGGGAACTATGCGCTTTCAGTGCGCAAAAAAGACACGCTGTCGTCTGTCGTGAAAGCCAATACCGAAATGGCTTCGAACGAATTCAAGCTATCCGAAAAAAACAACCTTCCCGAAGTGCGGGGCGAAATCATCAGCGGAAAAGTGACCTCCAAAAACGCTGAAGCCGTCAATGACATCGTGATAAGCCTTTCGATTCCCGGCAAGAACTTCGCGACCAAAATCGCCAGGACGCGAGCCGACGGAAGTTTTATCTTCACGCTCGAAAACGCCTATCTTCAAAAAGAAGCCGTCGTCCAGATCGTCGGTGACAAAAAAGAAGCTTTCGAAGTTCAACTCGACGGATTGCCGCAGCCCGATTTTTCGACCCTGCAATTCCCTGATTACCCGATCAACGCTTTTGCGAAAAATACGTTGCGCGAACATGCCGTGGCCAGCCAGATTGAAAACGCTTATCATTTGCACAGAAAGGACAGCATTCGGGCTTTCCCGACTTCTAAAGCGTTTTACGAACCGTCGGGAACCGTTTTCGCTTTGGATGCCTACACCCGTTTCCCTACGGTTGCCGAAACGATTACCGAAGTCGTCGAAGAAACGTATTACACCAAAAAAGACGGCAAATACGAACTTCATGTGCGCGAACATCTCGAAGGTTACGATCCGATCGGTGCTTCGCTTGTGATCGTAGACGGCATCTGGCTTCCCGATCCTACCGAACTTTTCGACTATCCGGCCAAAAACATAGAGAAATTCACGATCATTCCGGGTTATTATTATTTGGGATCCGAAGGTTTCAACGGATTGATCAGCGTCGCGACCAAAGACGGCAACTATGAACCAAAGTCGAAAGGCGGGTTCATTTTTAAAGATAAGTTGCCGCGTCCGTTTGCCCCAAAAGAGTATTTCACACAAGATTATTCTGCCAAATCGGATGAGCGAATCCCAGATTATCGCTATCAATTGGCTTGGATTCCGAACCTCGATTCATCCAAAACCGAAGTCTCTTTTTACGCTTCCGATGTGAAAGGCACGTTCGAAGCCGTCGTGGAAGGTGTTTCCCAAGACGGCTTGCCCGTTTTTTCTACAATTGAATTCGAGGTGAAATGATCAGCCGTTGAACAAATCGTTGCGTTTTATGATTTTGCCTTTGCGCAATTGTAAGGCGTGCCACGAACTCGGGACGTCGTGTGTCCAATCGCGCAATAAAAGTATGATCAGATAAACGTCTAGGTGCGCGATGATCCCGACGGTGAACATGATATAAAACGTCGCGCCCGCATATCCGAAACCGATAATCCCGATGAACGCGGCGAACAACGTAATTCCCCAAAGCTTGGACAACAGTGCGTGCGTGCAGGTTTCCTTTCCGAATTTTGCGACGCTGATCACGTAAGTCAAGGCTTCCATCACAAAAATGGTGATGATCGGTATTTTGTGGGACGAGATCAACGCAGGTTCGAGCAGCCACGCACACCATCCGGCGCACACCCAGAAGACGAGGTCGGTCTGGCTGTCCATTCGCCTTAATTTTTCGGATGAGATTCCGGTTTTCCTTGCAATGATACCGTCGAAAATGTCCGACAGTATTCCTAAAGTGATGAAGATGCCGAGCGTGGCACGCAATCCGTCGAACGGGAAATAACACAACGCGATCATGGCCGGTCCGCACAAAAGTCGGAACAACAAAAGAACATACGGTACTTTTTTCATGTCTGTCATTTTACCAATTGCCTTTTTGATACGTCATCCCTTCGAGCTTGATCTTTTTGAAGACCAACGGATTGAAATACGAGCCTTTCTCGATCAGGTAATCTGTTCTTTTTTTACCGAATCCGATGCAATACGTCGTACGCGGATTGTCGTGCAATAGGATGACGTCGCCGTTTTGGTCGACTTTTCCGAACTTGAGCTGGTCCGACCCCGCGTTGATATCCGAATAGAGTTGGATGCGCAACAAATCGCCTTTTAGGTAATAGTATCCGACAACGCCTTTTTCGGGATCGTTGACGTCCTCGATTCTCGGAAAGGCTTTCGTGCCTTGCACCTTTACGCGCCCGTCGGCATAAAACCGCATGTAGCGATCGGGTACTTTGTACGCATCCGAATTCCTGTAATAATTGGCGTCGTGCAGATAATAGATGGCCGTGGTATCGATCAACGACAAATCAGCAAGCGGTTTTACGCGATGGCGATACGGAAAGTCGTAATGCTTCGGCGGACGTGTGTAACCCGCTTGGTTCACGACATAATGCGAACAGGACGCGCACGCCAGGATCGATAAAATTGCAATACCTTTTTTCATGATTTCATTTTTTGTTTGACCCAAAGCTATTGCGATAAAAGCAACCTGATTTGTGCGATTTGTGTTTAAAAAAATATAGATTTGTGAAAATCGCAAATATGAGCCAGCAGGATGTGTTGCTTTCGGTCATCCGGAAAAAGATAAAATCGGGATCGCTTATAGAGGCCGTCGCCGTAGCCTTGGGAATCAGCTATGATGCCGCACACAGGCGGGTTTCATCCAAAAGCAAGTTCTCGATTGAGGAAGCCGTGGTTTTGTGCCGCCATTACAAGATTTCGATAGATGCGATACTTACGGGCTCGAATACGCTTGTTGTCGAAAAAACCAAAGAAATCGAGATTCCCGAAGACATGACGCAGTATTTCAGGCAATCGGCTGATTATTTGCACCGCTATGAAAACCAGGAAAACATCTCGTTGTTTTACGCGGCCAAGGACATTCCGTTGTTTTATATGATTGGCGGCACGCTGTTGTCTAAATTCAAATTGTACGTGTGGATGGAATTGCTCACAGGCGTACAGAAACCGTTCGAAAGTTTCTCGATGCCCGAAAACCTGCAACAGCACATTTCACGCATCAAAACCGCTTACGACCGTGCCGACGTGCATGAAATCTGGAACGACACGACGATAAACAGCACACTTCAGCAGATTTTTTATTTTTTCGAATCGGGCCTTCTTTCCAAAACCAACGCAGAATTATTGTATGAAGACATGCGCGGATTACTGTCTAAAGTCGAAGCCAAATGCGACGAAACCGCTGGAAAGTTCCATCTGTACTTTAATGAGTTGCTCATTTTGAACAACAACGTAATCGTTTCTTCTATTGAAAACAAGACGATGTTCATTCCGTATACGGCTTTGGGGTATTTTATCACAGAAGATGAAGTCACTTGCCAAAAGGCTTTTGATTATTTTTTGAGGCAGATCAAGAGTTCGAAATCTTTGAATTTGTCGGGGACACGCGATCGCAAGATTTTCTTTAATAAAGCGGGGAGGAAGATTGATTTTTATATTAAGAGGCTTAATGATCCGGAGGAGTTGATGTTTTAGAAACATCTAACGTTTCGGTCACGAAAGCTGCGCTTTCGCTCTTTGCTTCGCCTGCCGGCGGGGCCTTCTTTTGTCTGGCAACAAAAGAAGCAAAAATGCCGATGCGCGACCGCTCGGCGACCTGACAGCCCGAAAATCCCGAAGCGAAAAAAACTCGCCGATACCTCTATGGTTAGGGAAACTTTGTTTGGGCTCAAACAGTTTTTCGCTTTTTCGGGATTTTCGGGGCGTCAGGTGCCCGCCTGCGCGTTCATGGCGCCGGAGTTCGGAAGTTTTGATTGATTTTTGGCTTGCGCGCTGCGCCAAAAATGGTACGCTTGGAGGGTTTTGGCCTTGGCATTTTGGTGTGGTGGCCACGAGGGCGTTGCTGAGCATCGGATATTACAGGGAGCAGGCATAGATAGAAACCTTCTCGCGGAAAAGAACCAATACGTCGCACATCGCAGCCACGACCTTGCAACTATTGGAGATAGTTTATACTATCGAAAAAATTCCAAATCAATACTTATGGTGAAGTGCATTTGCATATGATACATAAATATAGTAATTTAGACGTCAAAGTTACTATATTATATATTCCATGAAATTAGAAAGACCTCCAGAATATACGGTTTACGAAGGAATAGTTTCGGATTTCTTCGATAAGAAACATGAGAAGTTCCTAGAAAAATCTGATGAAAGGTACGACTATTGGGACTCATTAAAATACAAAAAGGGACTGCCTTTTCCGGAAGATCTAGTAAAATCATGGAGTCTTGTCAAATTTCACAGAATGGTAAATTACAAGACATTGGACTTTTCCAACACACAATTTCACTATTACATCACCGCTAATATCCAAAAAGACCTCCATGAATTCGATTTGAAGCTGATCGGCGGGTTATACCAAGACCCCATAACAGCATCGGATAAACACGAATACTTGAGGGGTTCCATTTTAGAGGAGGCCATCGCCAGTTCACAGGTGGAAGGGGCCGCAACCACGACAAAAGTCGCTTTTGAAATGCTGAAGTCGGAAAGAAGTCCTCGGAACGAATCAGAACAAATGATATTCAACAACCTAAGAAGCATCCAATTCATCACCGGAGAAACTGGGCGTCAACTTGATTTTGAGTTCATAGTAGAAATACATAAAATAATGACCGCCAAGACTTCCGCCGAATACTGTTCAGGAGGATTCAGGACAAGCCAGATATTTGTTACGGACCATGTAGATGGTGAAATAGCCCATACACCACCCGCCGCTGACAAACTTGAAGGCTTTATGCAGGATTTGTGTGATTTTGCCAATTCGGAAAAACAGTTCATACACCCAATAGTAAAGGCGTCGATCATTCATTTCATGTTTGGCTTCATACACCCGTTCATGGACGGGAACGGAAGAACCGCCAGAGCACTTTTTTATTGGTATCTATTGAAAAAAGACTACTCTTTAATTAAGAACATATCCATATCCAGAGCTATATTGAACTCGAGGATCCAATATGACAAAGCGTTCTTAATGGCCGAATACGACGGTTTCGATTTAACATACTTCATAAATTATTCCGTTAGGAATTTAAGAATAGCATTTCAGAACCTAATAAAATATCGGGACAAGAAAAAAGAAGAGTCAGATAAAGCCAATCTGATAGCCTATAAACTTCTGAATAAGGGACTCAACAAAAGGCAGGCCGACCTTGTAGGTTATCTGTATCACAAGAACAACCCTAAAGTCAACATCGGCAATTATTCACTAAGGCACGATGTCGTCAGGCTCACGGCCAGGAGGGACATAAACGACCTTATTAAAAAAGGATTGGTTGTAGAGGAAAAAATAGGCCGGGACGTCATGATCCATATAAAATCGAAAGACGCGGTCGAAGCTTATGCCAATAAGTAAACGCTGGTATTCCGGAGATATCTACAAGGAAAATTTGTGACATTTTTTTCTGACGCATTTTTTTGTCACAAAAATAATTTGCCCGGAAATGGACTGCTGTGGAAACAGCGGTTATTGCTGTAGCATTTTTATTCATCGCGAAAAAATTGCTACGAAAATGTAGCCATTTTATTTATGCGGAATTTTTTGCTACACCCCGATGTTGGTAACTTACCGACGAACCCATTTGCCAAAATCTTTATATTTACGCAAACAAACACTTTTCACCATGGAAACTCCTTCTAAATCGCATATCGGACGTAAAATTTCGCGCATACGGGAACTGCGCGGCATGAAGCAGGAAGCGTTGGCGCAGGCTTTGGGCGTAAGCCAGCAAACCGTTAGTACTTTGGAGAACAGCGAGGAGATCGATGAGAAGCGTTTGAAGGACGTCGCGGAGGCGCTCGGCATTAGTGCGGAGGGAATTCGCAATTTTAGCGAAGAAGCGGTTATAAATTACTTCAACAGCTTTAACGATGCCGACTTCAGCAACAGCCAAGGTGTTAGCTTTGGGAACTTCGGCCCGAGCCACTGTACGTTCAATCCTTTGGATAAGTTGGTGGAGGTTTATGAGGAGAATAAGAGGTTGTATGAGCGGTTGTTGGAGAGTGAGAAGGAGAAGGTTAGGTATTTGGAGAAAATGATGGATAAGTAGAAAATCCGACAGAAGTCTTTTCGTTTGTGTTTTTGCATTTATAAACGATAATTAGACGGTTATTAGCTCAATACGTCACGAAATTATGCAGCTATAAGTAAGTTAGGGGGAAGCTTTAAAAGACGATATGGGAAAAAAATCGAATTTTTTCAAGATATTGAAATCCAGGATTGATGGTTTAAGAATAGAACTGAAAATTCTTGCAATTATAACCTTTACCTCTATTTTATTATATGAATTTTGGTTAAATAAAATTCCAGCTGCTAACTCCTTCTTTTATGATTTCGGAATAGTATGCCTCAAGCTCTCTTACTCATATATCTCCGCATTTATTTTCTACTTTCTAGTCGTTTACGCACCAAAAGAGCGCAAAAAAGTTCGAGCATTAAGATTTTTAAACAATAAAATTCATGTCATGAAAAATTTGACTGCTCTGATGATCCAAAGAATTTGTGACGAATCGGGAAATCCAATTAACAATCCCGACAATTTAAGCCTTGAGGAAATTAAAAGATATTGCGAATCAATTTCTATTAATCATCCTATAAGGAATATTAGAACTGGAGAAATTGTTCATCCAAATATGTATGAATATATTCAGGAAAAATCACAAAAAATTAAAACTAGCCTGGATCAACTTATTTCACTACACGAACTCTTAGATGATGAATTATTTCATCGATTTTCAAATATGAGCGACATCATTGCTCGGGAATTGACTTTTGAAATTTATGGAATGAACATTCCAAACCTTAAATTTCTGGGTGAAGGATTGTACAATCTAAATTGCGAAAAAAAGAAAATGTACACTTACTTTAATTCAAAATATTATCCGCGATATTATTTCCAATATTTACTAAAAAATTAAGCCTTCCCCTAACAGCGGCTTCCCGCCATGGCAGCGGGCTGAGGCAATACGAAAATCGATTTTTTAAGCCGCAAAACATTGAATTTTGCTACCTTTCGTCTCGGTGGAGAGATTCCTCTCCGTAAGGCTGCCACGATCGGGAAGCCACCGAACGTAACCCGAAATTGCATAAATTCTTAAATTAACAATAACGAATGTAATCATGACTTGCTAGAGATTGCAAAAATAATCTTGTCGGAATTAGCGATAATCGTCTTAAATTGTAATTTTATTAAATTACTCTCCAACAGATAGTTGTATGGCACTAAGAAAAATTAATCCAAACTCTGACCATGGCTATATTGATGGCATGAATATTTCGCTTCCGCAAAATTTCACTAATTTTCTTACTGATATTAGGCTTTTTCCTTTTCGGCATATTGATGAGCTATACATGGAATTCCAACATCCAATTAGTGTGATTTCAGGTACAAATCGATCAGGTAAATCAACAATATTAATGGCAATCGCATGTAGTCATCTCAATTTCGAAAAAAGAAATGTTCAAAATGGTAAATTAGAACGGCACACTTGGAGTTCTTTAATGCATTTTACCGACCATGATACACAAAGCCGTGATTGGACATATTTCATTTCTTATCGATGGGGAACAACAACTGAAACAAAACGAGGACAACGAAAAGCTGCCACAAACAAATGGAATGGTATAGGTAAAAAAGAAAGTCAATTTTCTCGACAAGTTGTGTTTATTGATTTGGATCGAGTGATGCCCGCTAGAAATTTTAGCAGAACACTTTTTCACCGTGCAAGACGAGCTACAACTTCTGGAATTTCGGCTTTAAATGTGGTCAGAATTGAAAAGTATATGTCATACATACTTGAAGAAAATTTCAGTATCCACAAACTGGCGAACTATATAGACAAAGATATCTTTAGTTATAATAATTCAAACGAATACTCTAGCTACAACGCGGCAACTGGCGAAGAAGTATTATTAAAAATCATTATTGATTTGGTTGACGCTCAATCAAACTCATTGATATTAATAGATGAAATCGAAATCGGATTACACCCAAAAATTCAAAGACGCTTGATGGATGTGTTGTATCATGTTTGTAGGACAGATAAAAAACAGTTAATATTAACTTCGCATTCCCCTTCAATCCTGTCTTCGGTACCAAATAATGCCCGGAATTTTATCCAAAAACTTCCCAACGGATCGTATCAATCGCTTACAAATATCAGTGTGAATGCTTGTTTATCAAAAATGGATTCAAAAGCTTATCCATTATTTGATTTGTATTGTGAAGATACAGAGGCTAAAAAAATAATCTCCAAAGCAATTTCTAATATTCAACGAAATCAAAATATTTCAAACTTTTCCGACCTAATTAACCTCATTGTTGTTGGTGACGCTGAAAAAACATATAATTATTATACCGCACATAAAAATACATATCCCAACAAACGGATTAAGACTGGCTATGCTTGCATTTTGGATGGTGACCAGCGCGCTACGACATCTGGCGGTGCTTTGACATATCCACCAGAAGATACTCTGCATTTTATCTATTCTAACCATAGCCCTGAAAGATTTTTAGTTCAGGCTTATCTTAATCAAAATCCAAACACGACACTTGAATACCATGTCCAAAATTCTAATGTTCATAGTCTTTTCACTAAAATGGTAGAGGAATCAGTTTGTATTTCAAGAGAGGAAGCGTTTGAAGTTTGTTGGGCGATTTTTTTTGCAACACCAGATGGACAAGCATATTTTCAAACTCTCCAAGATTTCATTTTAGAAATGGTTGAAAAATATTCAACAGAATTATAAATCAACTCCCCACAACAGCTGCTAAAAAACGAAATGGCAGGCTTCCGGTAATTTAACGCCAAATAAGGCTGCTTATAAAAACGTTGTGAAATGATTACAAAAATTCATCTAAATAAGGTTGCAAGTTATACAACATCAGCAACATTAGAGACTGACAAGAAGGTAAATCTCATTTATGGCTTAAATGGAACTGGGAAAAGTACATTTTCAAATTACTTACATAAGAAAATGGATGATAGGTATAAATGTTGTTCAATCGAAGGGTTGACCGACGACCATGATCTTCTTGTGTATAATCAAAGTTTCATTCAAGAGAATTTTTTCGAGGATGATAGCTTAAAGGGTATTTTCACTCTTTCAAAAGAAAATAAAGAAGCGGAGACGAAAATTGCAAATGCTCTAGAAGAAATTAAAAAACTTCAAAGCAATAGAGATATTAAAGCTAAAGAACTTGATACTGAAAAAAAAAGCTTAAATAAGAAATTAGATATAGCGAAGGAGACTCTGTGGAAAATAAAAACTGATTATAGTGGTGGCGACCGCGTTTTAGAATTTTGTCTGGATGGTTATAAAGGTTCCAAAGACAACCTATTTAATCATGTGATTGCGCTACCAAAGCCATCTGTGAAGCCGTTAAAAAATATAAGCGATTTAAAAAATGACTTACAATCGATTTCTGGTGACAACGCTGAAAAATATATAGAGTTGTTACATATAGATTTCTCTTATCAAAATACCCAAACTAAAAATTTGCTTGATAAGCAAATTGTCGGAAACGAACACAGTAGTGTTTCTCAATTGATTAAGCATCTTGGTAATTCCGATTGGGTAAAGCAAGGCCTGCAATATATTCCACAAGAAACAGAAAATTCGACGTGTCCGTTCTGTCAAGAAGACACGATATCGAAGGCATTACTAGATAGTATTAGAGATTATTTCGACGCTTCCTACGAAGCCGATATTACGGCTTTGAAAGAGTTTCTAAAGGTATATTCGGATGGGATTCAAAACCTTCCAAGTAAATCTGTCTTAGAATCAAATCCTAGGCTTGAGGACTATAGAAGAGATTTCGAAATCAAATTTGCTGCGTTTACAAAAGTTTTAGAGAACAATAAAAAACTAATAGAAGAAAAAATCAAAACGCCAAGCGTTTCAATTTCTCTAGCGGATTCATCTAAATTACTCGAGGAACTAAACGAGATAATTGGTAGAATCAATTTATCTATTCGCGAACATAACAAAAACATAGATCAAAAAGACATTGTGAAGAGTAATATCAAAAAAGTCTTTTGGGATATTATGCGTTGGGATTATGATCAAACCGTAAGTTCTATTAATGCCGACAAATCGACGTCCCAAATCAAAATACATTCGTTAGAGACGTCTTTAAAAGTCAATTCCGAGAGTATTGCAACTCAACACGCAATTATATCCGAAGAGCAGAAACAAACGGTAAATATTGAGAGTGCTATTGAAAAAATTAGGAATGGCTTAAATGATCTAGGAATTACAGACTTCGAAATTAAAAAGCACTCTGAAAATCTATACAAAATCGTCCGACGGGAAAACGAAGACAAGGTCTTTCATTCGTTGAGCGAAGGTGAAAAAATGATTATCAGTTTCCTTTATTTTCTCGAATTGTGCAGGGGTAAAAAGGAAGCTACAGATGCTGGAAAACGGAAAGTTGTTGTTATTGACGACCCCATTTCTAGCTTATCACATATCTATGTTTTTAATATTGGCAGGCTAATTAAGAATGAATTTTTGGGAAAGAAAAAAACTTCTACGGATAAAGAAACTGGTGAGCAGAAAATAGAGTTGGAATATAATTACGAGCAAGTATTTATCCTCACACATAGCTTATACTTTTTCTACGAGATGACTGAGACAAATCATGATTTCAGAAAAGAGAGTCAGAATCTATTCCGACTTATAAAAAATGAAAATGGCAGTAGGTTTATCCCCATGAAGTATGAGGAAGTCCAAAATGATTATCAAGCTTATTGGTTTATTATAAAAGACGAAGAGCAGCATCCTTCCCTGATAGCTAATTGCATGAGAAATATTATTGAGTATTTTTTTAATTTCGTAGAGAAAAAAGACTTAAATAATTATTTTCAACAGGAACCTTTAAAAGCAAATAAATTTCAAGCTTTTTACCGATATATAAATAGGGAATCTCATTCTCTAGGGCAAAATATTTTCGATATTAAAGAATTTAATTATCAAGATTTTAGGGATGCATTTAGAGAGCTCTTTAAAGTTTCTGGTTATGAAGAGCATTATAAAAAAATGATTAGAAAATAAGCATATTGTCTTACAGCGATTAACTCCAATGCTGTTTACAGTAAAAAGCCAATCCAATTCCCTAATTTCACATATAAAAGAATTTTCTCGGAAAGCCATAGATTAGCGAACTCACACCGGCCGAAATAGCGACGAATACAATCTGAAACCCTACCTTCCCTTCCAAACCCGCTTCCCCTTCCCAACCAAAACCGTAAACAACGCCTTATCGGCATCCACGGAGAACTTTAAATTCGGTACATAAGTACAAAGCTTGTTGAGCTGCACGGCCATTTGTTTGTCGGGCACGGTGACGGTAATCAAATCCCACTCAAGCAAACGTTCGAGGTCTTCAGGCTTAGGGTAGATCCCCAGGGCGTCGAGGATGTGTTTGATCTTTTGGGCATTGAGGCGGGCGATGGCTTCGTCGAGCGGCGCGAGTTGCTGCGACAAGGCTTCGGGGAGTTCGATCTTCGGCATGAGATTTCGGTTCAAGGAGTTTCCTAAAGATACGGTATTGCGGCCTTGCCCGCACCAACCCGCCGCCAAACCGCACCCAAAGGCACGGATAAAGTATCAACCGTGCAAGTCACCCCCCCAGCCACCCAAATAAACTCCCTCGTGAACCCAAACCCAAAATGTCAAGGCCCTCACTTCCCCGCGGACCATTTTTGGCGCAGCGCGCAAGCCAAAAATCAAACAAACACTTCCGCTTCCCCGCGCCATGAGCGCGCAGGCGGGCACCTGACTTGCCGAAGATTCGGAAAAAACGAAAAGCTGTCTGAGCCGCAGGCGAGTTCTTTTCGTTTCCGAATCAAGGCAATGTCAGGTCGCCTGTGCGGTCGCGCAAAAGGCATTTTTGTTTCTTTTGTTGCCAGACAAAAGAAAGCCCCGCCGGCAGGCGAAACCTTCCAGCAAGCGAAGCTTGCGCAAAAAAAAGGATGAAACGCAAGTTTCATCCTCTATAATCAAGCAAATAGAAAAAGTTACGCTTTCTTCAAAAGTACCTTCTCCTGCGTAAACTGATACGCCGCCTCCAAAAAATCCATCATCTTCGGCCAATTGCCGTTGGGCTCGTAATAATTCGTATAATACTTGTTCGTCCTGATTACAAGTTTGTTTCCTTCCACTTTAGCCGTACTCGTAAAACCACCCGTCGGGTTGGTCACGTTCTTATTGAGCTTCTCGATTCCGGTAACGGTATAGCCCGCCGGGATTTCGAGCGCGATCTCATTTTCGAAACTGCGCGGGAACGGCATAAAAACGTCGAGCTTGCGGTCTTTTTCCTTTTGGTTGATCTCGATTTGGCCCGTAAGGATTTTCCCGATTTCGACGATGTAATTATTGCCCGCTTTCTTGACGAAATTGTTCTCGATATCGAAATCCTCATTGATCACGAACGGCTCGTTACGCCCGAACCTTCCGGTATTTTTGACCGTATATTCGTATTTCTCGATCTTGAGGTCGTACTCGTCCGAAATGCTTTTCTTGAGGTTTTCGCGTTGCTTGTCCTTGTATTTGTTGATGAGTGCTTCGTATTCCTTTTTGTACTGCTCGCGTTTCTTGTCGCGCTTTACACGTTCAAGTACCGACTCGGTCTCGAACTTCTTGTAGTCTTCATCGACATAATCGTAAAAATACAGGCGATTGCTTTGCTCATCTTCCTTCAGATGCCCTGAAAAAGCAGATTCGCGTTTCACTTTCAATCCTGTCATCCCTGAATCCATCGTCACATTCGACACGACTTTGGAATGATTGTCCTGGAACGTAGACGACGGAAGACGCACTTTTTCCACATCGGTCACACGTTTGCGTTTGAAAACGTTTAATACGTAAGCATCGGTATTTTCAAGTTCCGACGCGATTTGGTCGGCATTCGTGAACGGAGAGAAATACTTGAGGTAAACCGGCTCCGGAGTCGTATTCACGCGCAACATCACGTCGAGGTTCGGCCCTAAAAGCACATCGTCGAGCGGACCGTTGTAGCGAGCCGTGGCCACGACGATATCGTAATCGATCTTATTATCCTTCAAAAACGCCATGAAGTGGTTGATGAACTCGGTCTCGTTGTCGAGGAAAATCGGATTCTTGTACAACTCGAACGGATTGAAGATTTTCGCCTCGTTTATCGCAAACGCCTCAATGAATTGCGTATAATAGAAATGGCGCGTGAAATAATACACCTGACGCACTTTGTCGGCATCGTCGGCGAACGTCTTTTTCTTGAGGAATTTCTCGATGTGCTGCATGTCGCCGAACGGACGGTACTTTTCCTCGAAAGAGAACATCATATCGTCTTTAGTGAATTTTTTCTTGACTTTTCCGTTGGCCACTTCCTTGTCGGGCTTACCGAAAGGTTTTGTGCTCACCTGCCATTTGTAGCTAGGCAACGCCACAAGCGGATACAACCAGCGTTGGGTTTCGTTCTTAGGGACGTCTTTCGCACGGATTTCCAAACGTCGGTCGCCTTTGCGTCCCGGAGGCAAATCTGAAAATTCGGGTGCGCCGTTGAACGAATTGAGGTTGATGAACAACTTTTTGTCGAGCTGTAATTCCACACGCAACGCCAACGTTGGATACCCGCCCGAAAGCGTCGATTCCTGGGTATCGAAAATCGAATTCACGTCGTTGATGATCGCGTAGAAATAGTAATCGATGATATCGCCGACCTCGAGGTTTGCGATCGCAAGTTTCCGGTCGTCGTCTACTTGGCGCGCCTCTTTTTGGGTGTCGATGATGATTTCCTTTCCGTCGGGTTTGATAATCTTGATGCCGAGCATGTTGTTGTTCACGCTACGGCTTCGGCTCGAAAGCTCTTTATACGAAAATTCCGAAAACTCGGTCACGGCCGCCGCATCCTGAAGTTTGATGCGCTTGCGGAAACCCTGCTTCGGGTAAAACATCGGATAATAAAAATAATCGTACTCATACAGCACGACAGCCGATTCGTTCTTGTATTTGTCGGGAACGGCTGTCGCATCGCTGCCTTCGTCTTTGGTCTCCCAAAACATTTTGCGGACTTCCTCCATATCCTGGGCGAACGTAAATCCGACCGTCAAAAATAAAACAGCAGTAAAAATCTTCTTCATATTACGATTTTGAAAGGACAATTTGTTGGTTATAAATGGTGTTCAGGTTTTTGATGAAATCGTTCCAGGCCGTGAATTCCGTGGTCTTGATCACGCCGTTTTTGAATACGAAATTCTTCTTGCAGATGATTTCCTTCGGGGTTTGCGTAAAAGTGATCGCGACGTCGTAATCTTTACCAGACACGTTGATGTTTTCGGGCAATTTGGTCACTTTGTAACCTGCGGGAATCTGCAAGGTCACCGACGACAGGTAATCGCTTTTATAATCGAACTCGTAATCGGTTTTGCGCTCCTTGAAATCGAAGTCGTTGAATTCTTTCATGAAGTCGATGTCTACGTAAATTTCGCCGTCGAAGCTAGAAACCTTGTTGTTTACCGCGACGTCATAGTCCAGTTTAAGTTGCTGCTCGCGGTTTTTGAGGTCGGACGTCACGACATTGCTCACCTGAATGTTCTTGTTGCGCAACGACAGATAGTTCTGCAACGCGTCCTGTTTGCGTTCCTGTCCGAATCGGTTGTATCCGTAAAGGAATTCGGCGCAACTTTCACCCATGAACGTTTTGGTGCACTTTCCTTTCAGGGTTTCATTGTCGATGGCCAGACGGATCGCATACGTTTCTTTGTTCACCTCGGTATTCGACGTCGGGATCTTGTCGATGATGAACTTGTCGCCGTCCTCGATCATGACTTCCTTGCCCTGGATGCGTTCGGCATTGACGCCCAAAGCCCCGAATTTCTCGGTTCCGTCAAGGTAGAATTTCTTGCCTTTGTAAAGCAGCGTGCAAATCATGTGGTTGTCGACGGCCAAAGACGGAACGGTGTAATCGTACGAAATGTGCTTCGTGCCGATCCACGTCAAACGCGCATCGAAACCGGCCGCTTTAAGCATTTGCTTGATCAGGTTTGCCATGCCTTTACAGTCGCCATAACGTTTGGTGAACACGTTTTGGGACTCGTCGGGCTTGAAACCTGCGATTCCGTCCTCGAACGCGATGTATCGGATGTTATCCTGGACCCAATAATAGATGTTCTTGATTTTTTCCTCGTCGGATTTTGCCGCAGCGGTAAGCTCGTCCACTTTCGCTTTGAATGCCGACGGATCGTCTTCCATCATATCGACAAGCGATTTGTACCATTTGTACAGGTCGGCAGAATCGGTGAAAAGGCGGTTTTCCTTCCCATCTTTCGTATACGATTTGGCCAAAACCAAAATGTGCGGATACACATAGGTGCGTCCGGGCGCGTTCTCGTCTTTGTAAAATGCAGGTGCGTTCTTGAGTTCATAGGTAAAAACGGTTTCGCCGTCCGAATTCACCGTTTGGTTTTTGGAAATAGAATATCCCGAAAAATTGAATTCGCGCAACTCGACATTGAGCCATTTGGGAACGGCTATCGAAATTTTCTTGTTGATGACCGGATATTCATCGTTGAAATAAAGCGAAGTGAAATACTTCACATCATTATAACTCTTGTCAAGCTCGTAGTTATACGTGTAACCCTGAACCGGAAAATCGACGGCCATGTGTTTGACGCGCGCATCGTTATAAAACAGGTCACTGTCTTTATAAAATTCGTCCTGAACCATGAAATTCGCCTTTTTATCGTTGCGGAATTTGAGGCTGAACTGCTCGATTTTCGATTCGCTGTCGTAAAATTCGTATTTGTGGATGTCTGCGCGATGGTTGATGTTCATGAGTTTTTCGCGGATTTTGTTCGAAACGGTCACTTTTGATCCGTCTTTACTGATTCCGAAAGAAACCATGTCGCTGCTTTCGAGAATCGCGACATCTTCCTTGCCGTATTGCTCGCGCAGCTTTTTTGCCAATTGCACATCTTCATCTGTCGGGTCGATGCCTCTTTGGGCCGACGCGATTCCCACCGTCAGAATCAACAAAAAATGGATAAGGGTTTTCATTGAAAAAATTTTGCGGAAATATAGTAAAATCGCGAACTGATTTATAATCGGGAATTTTTTTTTTGAAGGTTTGTAACTTTTTGTCACAACCAACCGTATAAGTAACGTATCTTCTTAAAAAAAGGGAATCATTTCATGAGACAACTTAAAATTACGAAGCAGGTAACCAACAGGGAAACGGCTTCACTAGACAAGTACCTACAGGAAATCGGGAAAGTCGACCTTATCACCGCCGACGAAGAGGTGGAACTCGCACAAAAAATCAAAGCCGGAGACCAAAGAGCACTAGAAAAACTGACGAAAGCCAACTTGCGTTTCGTGGTTTCCGTAGCAAAACAATACCAGAACCAAGGTTTGACGCTTCCAGATTTGATCAACGAAGGAAATCTTGGCCTTATCAAAGCCGCGCAACGTTTCGACGAGACGCGTGGTTTCAAGTTCATCTCTTACGCCGTTTGGTGGATCCGTCAGTCGATTCTCCAGGCGTTGGCAGAACAGTCGCGTATCGTTCGTCTTCCGTTGAACAAAATCGGATCGATCAACAAGATTAACAAGATGTACGCTTTGCTCGAGCAATCGAACGAACGTCCGCCAAGTGCAGAAGAAATCGCGAAAGAGCTCGACATGACCGTAAACGATGTAAAGGAGTCGATGAAAAATTCAGGACGTCACCTTTCTATGGACGCGCCTTTGGTTGAAGGTGAAGATTCGAACCTGTACGACGTTTTGCGTTCGGGCGAATCTCCGAACCCGGATCGCGAATTGATCCACGAATCGCTTCGCACCGAAATCGAACGTTCATTGGAAACTTTGACGCCTCGTGAAGCTGACGTTGTCCGTCTTTATTTCGGACTCGGTGACCAACATCCGATGACGCTCGAAGAAATTGGCGAGACTTTTGATTTGACTCGTGAACGCGTGCGTCAGATCAAGGAAAAAGCGATCCGCAGATTGAAGCACACTTCAAGAAGTAAGATTTTAAAGACATATTTGGGGTAATTGAAATCCTGAAAAAGTTAATTTTAATCTTGAAACTTGAAATTCCAAAATAATTAGTATGTTTGGAAATGAAACAATGACAAATCCCCTAAGGGCTTTAATAGCAACAACAGTCTGATTAACTGTTCGTTTTTTGATTGATGATTGAAACTCCGGCTGATTACCGGAGTTTTTTATTTTTATCCCGATAAAAAACTCCGGTCTGTTCGCGCCTTGCGCTCGGGTTTCCGGAGTTTTTTATTTTTATCCCGATAAAAAACTCCGGTCTGTTCGCGCCTTGCGCTCGGGTTTAGCTTTGCTCAGTTCGCCTTTCAGTCTCGTGTCCGGAGTTTTTTATTTTTATAGCTCGTCGGGCTCATAACCCGAAAGTCATTCCGACGAAGGAGGAATCTCATCCAAAATCTCTTAAACGAAAAGCGCTTTCCAAAACCACAAAACCTTCTTTCGGAGACACATTTTCCAAAGCGCAGCGGAGGAAAATGTCAATAAACACTTCCGTTTAGTCACGCCGTTAATTGCACAGGCGGGCACCTGACCGATGAAGGTTTGGAAAAAATGAAGCGCTGTTTGAGCGCAGCGAGTTCGTTTCATTTCCAAACCGAGGCGTTGTCAGGTCGCGGCTGCAATTTGGCGCTACGCATTTTTGCTTCTTTTTCTGCGAGGAAAAAGAAGAAGAAAACTACCTTTGTCCAGTCATAACTACACCACATGAAAAACACCCTCATAGCACCATCTGTACTAGCTGCCGACTTCGCCAATCTTCAACGTGAAATCGAAATGATCAACGCTTCCCAAGCGGATTGGTTCCACATCGACATCATGGACGGCGTTTTCGTACCGAACATCTCATTCGGCATGCCCGTACTCGAAGCCATCGCCAAACATGCCAAGAAACCTCTGGACGTGCATTTGATGATCGTCGATCCAGACCGTTACATCAAGACTTTCGCAGACCTGGGCGCGAACAACCTGACCGTCCATTACGAAGCCTGCACGCACTTGCATCGCACGCTCCAAGCGATAAAGGCCGAAGGTATGAAAGCCGGCGTCGCATTGAATCCGCATACGAGCGTAAGTGTTTTGGAGGACGTCATCCAAGACATTGATTTGGTTTGCCTGATGAGTGTAAATCCGGGGTTTGGCGGCCAATCGTTCATTGAACACACCTACAAGAAAATCCGTCAGCTTAAAGAAATGATCGTCAAGACCGGAGCTTCCACTTTGATCGAAATCGACGGTGGCGTGAACAGCAAAAACGCGACTCCTCTCGTAGAGGCCGGTGCCGATGTACTTGTCGCCGGAAACTTCGTGTTCAGAGCCGAAAACCCTACGCAAACCATCATCGACCTCAAGCAAATCGTCGCGACCGTAGCCTAATGTCGGTGATTCAGCATTTTAGAAACATGTGAATACAGTACCGGGAAGTTCGATTTGAATTCGTAAGGCGTCTCAAAATAATTTTCAAGGATGACCGCCAGGAATTCGAATTGGTTCGTGTACGCATAGTCCCTGAAATAACCCGAATCCAATAATTTTTGGCGATTTGGTGGATGGGCGATCTCCTCCAAAATCCTGTCGTAGGTTTCCATAAAGATTACGGCACTCACATCGTTGCCCATTTTGCCGTGATGATGAAGGATGTGCCCGAATTCATGAATGCCGAGATTCAGGTTGTCATTCGCGATGTCGTTGCCCGCGACAAAGTCTTCCCATGAAAACACCACGGCTTTCATATAGGGGTTGAACTCGCCCTTGTGATACTGATCGGTAATCGACGACAGATACACTTTGGGATAAATGACGATACGCTCGAAAATTGGGGTAAGGTAATTGCGCATCCCGAACGACATCATGACATACACACTTGCAATCCTAACTTTTACTTCTTCGGTAACCTCGAAATCTTCCCGGCCCGAAAATTCGTATTTCTCAAGAAAACGATGGATGCGATGTTCGAAAAAAGCTTTGTGCCTGTCCGACAATTTCACGTAAAAAGGCGAATATTGCCTGAGTCTAAACTGGATTTCAGGCGATATTTTCTTGCGCAAAGGATAAAAATGCACGTAAAACGGTCGTTTGAATGTCTTGGCGAATACGAATTCTGCCTGCAAATAAACGATGCCGAAGAAAAATGAAAAAGCCACGAGTATAAAAAAGGCGGCAAGCACAGTGACCGCGACCATTTCGGCAATCGGCATCTTATCGAATTCATCCATGCCGCAAATATAGAAATCGGGCGCTTTAAAATTGATGCGAACAGGATTTTACGACGGCTGTTGATGCGAATATCCCGAAGCAAGATATCGAATGTCCGAAATCTCCAAAACATGCTTGGTATGGCCCAAAACGACAGCATTGATCATCGCCTTGCCGACTTCCGAAATATTCAGCACGCTTTTAGGAGCGACCAACCGAATGGACTTTGCAATCCATTTATAAAGCGTTTTCCAGTTCTTTTGACTTTGGGTTGGATACATAACTCCGGGACGAAAATTGTAAACGGCTTTAAAACCTAATCGCATCAGGTCGTTTTCGGTTTTGCCCTTCACGCGCGCCCACATGACACGCCCGTTTTCGGTACTGTCCGTGTGGCTGCCCGAAACATATGTAAAAACCATATTGGGATTTATGCGGACAAGGGTTTTGGCGAACGATAGCGTCATATCGTACGTAATCTGGGTATATTTTTCCTCGTTCATCCCAACCGAGCTTACACCTGCACAAAAGAAACAAGTGTCAAATCCTTCCAGTTCCGCTTTGCGATCCTGCAATTTGGAAAAATCGGGAACGAGAAGTTGTTTGAGTTTCGGATGCTCCAAATCGTATGGTTTGCGATTGACAATCAAAACCTCGTTCACATTTTCGTTTTGGAGACATTCGAGCAATACGCCTTCGCCGACCATTCCGGTCGCGCCTGTAATAATGACTTTCAATCGCATAAGATATCGTTTAATTAAAGATATCTATTTCTGGACTTTTTTTCAAGCAAAAATCCCGATGCTACAAACAAATCGGGGTTTTAAAATGATGATTCAGAGTTGCTCGAAATAAGCGCCGGAATCAAGATTTTTGAGTAATCCCATATGTTTTGGATGCCATCCCAATACATTTTTTGTCGACTCACTCGATGCCGGACAATCGAAAGAAGCGAAATGCAAAAACCACCCGAAATGTGCTTCCGCTCCCAATTTATCTTTGCCGATTGTTGGAACACCCAGCCCTTTTCCGATTGCGGTCGCGATTTCGCGAAAAGGCACGCCTTGTTCCGCTATCGCATGAAATACTTTTTGTTCAGGTTGTTGCTCGATGATCAAACGGTATAAAGTTGCTGCGTCCAAGCGATGTACGGCCGGCCATCTATTGTCGCCTTGACCGATATATACCGATTCGCTGTTTTCTTTAGCCATCGCGATCACCATAGGCACAAAACCGTGGTCATCTTGACCGTGAACCGTTGGAGGAAGCCGTACGATATAGGTATTCACACCTTTTTTGGCTACGGCATTTGCAGCTTCTTCGGATGCGGCGCGAGGGGCGACGTCGGAATTTGGAGGCACATCGCTTTCGGTGACCAATCGCCCGTAATTGAGCAATCCGATTCCAGATGTGATGACCAATGGGCGATCTGAACCGATCAACGCTTCTCCCAAAGCCGTGATGACACGTCTGTCGTCTTCGCAATTTTGTTTGAACGTACTAAAATCGTGATTAAAGGCCGTATGGATAACGGCATCACAACCCGAAACCCCTTTTTTCAAGCTCTCCGTATCGTCGAGGTTACCGAAATATACATCGGCACCAACCTGTTTCAATGCTTTAGCCGATTCGTTCGAACGCGCCAGACCAATGACCTGGTGACCGGCATCCAAAAGTTCTTTTGCGATTGCGGAACCCACGAATCCCGAAGCTCCAGTAACAAATACACGCATGATAATGATTTTTAATGGACCAAAATTCACGAATCGTCCATACAAAAACGTGGTCATTTGACCCTATTTTGATTGTCTATGCAACTGGGCTTTTCGAATTCTGGTAAGCGTTTTGAGCGAAATGCCTAAAAATGACGCAATCATGCGAAGCGGCAGTCTCGAAAGTAAATCGCCCGACGTATGTACGAAGTTCTCATATTTCTGTTCGGGAGTCTCACCCAACGCCGTGAGCAAACGGTGACGACTGTTGTAGATGTTACGCGAGATAAGTTGCTGGGACAGGCTTTGAAGCTCGGGGAGTTCAGATCTCAAACGTTCAAAATCATTCCTTTCCCAAATCAAGACATCTGTTTTCTCTATTGCCGATATATTGTAAAGTGCCGGAATTTGCCTGTCATAGCTTTCTACATCTAGTGTCCAGGTGTTTTCGGGTGAAAATTGAAGGATGTGTTCGTTACCGTCGGTTGTCAATCCAAACGTGCGCAACAGCCCTTTTTCAACGAAAACCTTATGACGGCACACTTCGCCCTGCCGCAACACAAATTCACCTTTTTTAAAGGCTTCCGGATTCGCAGAAGAAACTAAGGAATCGATGGAATGGGCCGATAGATTATGGGATTGAAGGTAGTTTATGAAGGATTCCATAGGTTGAAGATACGGAATTTGGAGTTTTTAGGAGTCGGATATTATTACCTTAAATTGAACTTGGAAATTCGCTCCGAACGAGTATCCGGATCATGAATGAGAGGACTACGCTGCACGCGGCCCTCGAAGGCTCCGCCTTCAAAGTAAAAAAAGTAAGGCAGAAAATGCTCAAGTGGGACTTGGCGATTCGCTTGAAAGATTCATCGGAATCACAAATGAGAGGACTGCGCTACGCGCGGTCCTCGAAGGCTCCGCCTTCAAAGTAAAAAGAGTAAGGCAGAAAATGCTCAAGTGAAACTTGGCTTCTTCTGCCTTACTCTTTTTACTCATTCGTGATCCCGAGAGGACTCGAACCTCCATCATCAGAACCGGAATCTGACATTCTATCCGTTGAACTACGGGACCGGATTATTATGCCAAAAGCCGCTTCACGACAGCAGAGATGGTCTTTCCGTCGGCCTGGCCCGCCATCTTTTGCGAAGCCAATCCCATGACTTTACCCATATTGGCCATTCCGCCAAGGTTGTTTTCTGAAATGATCTTTTCGACGATGACCTCAATTTCGGACTCGGACAATTGGGCCGGAAGAAATTTCTCGATTACAGCCGCCTGATCGATTTCGGGCTGGGCCAAATCGGCACGTCCTTGTTCTGTGTAAATTGCCGCGCTGTCTTTGCGCTGTTTCACCAAACGCTGAAGGATTTTGATTTCCTCATCCTCGCTTAATTCTTCCTTTGCACCGCTTTCGGTCTGGGCCAAAAGAATAGCCGATTTCACCGCGCGAAGCGATTCCAAAGCCACGGTATCTTTAGCTCTCATGGCATTCTTTATTTCCTCGGTAATCTTGGCTTGTAGGCTCATGACGTTGATTTTTTAGTGGTGCGAAGTTAAAAAAATAACCCGAAAACTCGTTTGAATTTTCGGGCTAAAAAAGAAAAAATGGTTTAGGTTAGTCTACATTGTCATGTAGAAAGGAATTGTTCGAACGCAACTGCAAATCATCGTTGCTGTCCGTTCCGAGCGACATGCGCGAATTGGCATTGTTGATCGGATTTGAGCTTATGTCGATACCTGAACGCTTATACGCAGGCTCTTTTTCGAATTCATCGATACGCGCGTTGTGGAACTTGTAGTTGAACTCTTTCAACTTTCTCCTTCTTTCGTCGGCACGATGCTTCAAAGTCTCTTCGATAGACATTTCGAGAGGCGAAACTTCTTCGTAAGCCGAAGAGAAATTCGACGTCGGGATATTCGTCTCGACTTGCTTCATCTGGATATCGAGTTCCGGCTCAGCTGGCACTACTGGTGCATTGGCTGCAGGTTTCGAATCCATGAGGCTTTTCTCGACTTCCATGTACTCCTCGAGCGAATATTTTACGATTCCCGTCTCGTTAAGTTCGGTCATCGGAACTACCTGAACCGGATCGTTCACTTTGATATCGCGTGTTTCCTGGGTCAGTTCGAACAAGATTTTATCTTCGTTTACCACCGGAGTCGACGCAATCGGAAGGTCGAAACTGAAAGCCGCCTGTTCTTCTTTCTGTACGAAAACCGGTTCCTGGACTTTAATTTCCTTTACCTCCGGAGTCGTCATGAAGAAATCGAAATCCTGTACGGCCGAAACCACTTCGAACGTCACGTCGAGGTTTTTGATGAATTCCGATGTCGGGACCAAATCCATTTCGAACGTAGGTCTTGACGGAACAACCGACTCTGCTTGAGCAACTGGTGCCGCAACGATTTCGGGCTCTTCTTCGGTCAACTCAAAAACAACTTTCTCTACGATATCTTCGACTGAATTTTGAGGAGCGCTTTCCTCAACTTTCAAAAAATCAACCGATGGCAGGACATTTCCTTTAGACAGGTTGTGCTCCATTTTCTGCTCGCCGTCCAAAGAATGTATGATGCGTTTCGGTTCCGTATTGACGATTTGCGTCTGTTGATCCATGTTGAATCCGGTCGCGATGATGGTCACGGCGATAGATTCGCCAAGCGTTTCGTCTTCGCCCACACCCATGATGATGTTGGCGTTGAATCCGGCTTCCGATTGGATATAGTCGTTGATTTCACCGATTTCGTCAATCGTGATCTCGCTTGTTCCCGATACGATCAAAAGCAATACGTTTTTCGCGCCTGCGATTTTGTTGTCGTTCAAAAGCGGGGAATCCAAAGCGGCAACGATTCCTTCTTTTGCGCGGTTTTCACCCATTGCGACAGCCGATCCCATTATGGCGGTTCCGGAGTTCGACAATACGGTTTTCGCATCCTTCAAGTCGATGTTTTGCGTGTAGTGGTGCGTGATGACCTCGGCGATTCCGCGTGATGCGGTTGCCAAGACTTCATCGGCTTTCGAGAACCCGGCTTTGAATCCGAGGTTTCCGTAAACTTCGCGCAATTTGTTGTTGTTGATCACGATGAGTGAATCGACTTGTTTGCGCAAACGCTCCACGCCTTGCATCGCCTGCTCCGAACGCACTTTCCCTTCGAACTGGAACGGAATGGTCACGATGCCGACGGTAAGGATATCTTTTTCCTTGGCCAATTGAGCGATTACAGGAGCTGCACCGGTTCCCGTTCCTCCGCCCATACCGGCCGTGATGAACACCATTTTGGTATTGCTGTCGAGCACTTTCTCGATCTCGGCTACCGATTCGATGGCCGACTGCTGCCCGACTTCAGGATTCGCACCCGCTCCAAGACCTTCGGTAAGATTGACTCCCAATTGGATCTTGTTCGGCACGGAACTGTTTTGCAACGCTTGTGAATCGGTATTACAGACTACGAAGTCGACACCTTTGATCCCTTGCTTAAACATGTGGTTGATGGCATTGCTTCCGCCGCCTCCAACACCTATTACCTTAATGACGTTCGACTGATTTTTTGGTAAGTCGAACGAGATGCTTCCGAATTCTGAGTTGCCTGTCATACTATCTGGTATTAAATTCTTGCTTTGCTTTTGTTTTGTTTTTGGCGCCTTTTCTTATTCGGCATTGTCAAGGAATTCCTTGATTTTCTCTACATATTTGTCGAAAAACGAACGACGGATCTTGCCTTCTGTCGTTTGCGGTTCTCTTTTTGATTCCACCTCGACCATTTCAACCCTCTCGAGGATTTTTTCCTCTTTTACAGGCTCAGGCTGCGTGAACACGGGCTGTTGCTGCTCGATCGGCTGTTGGTACTGGAACGGATTCTGGTGCTGCACCGGCTGTTGTCTGAAAACCGGTTGGGCAATCGTCTCGACATGAACCCTCACGGCGCTTTGCGTCCTGTTGTTCACGCTGTTCATGACCAACCCAACGGCGGTTGCGTACATCGGAGACGAAATGTCTTCGCTCGAATTTCCGGCCAAATGCTCGTTCGGATAGCCGATACGCGTGTCCATTCCCGTAATGTATTCCACCAACTGCTTGATGTGCTTCAATTGGGATCCGCCTCCGGTCAATACGATTCCGGCTATCAATTTCTTGCGCGGATCTTCATGTCCGTAAGCCTTGATTTCGGCAAAAACCTGCTCGATGATTTCCACAACTCTCGCGTGGATGATTTTCGACAAGTTCTTGAGCGAAATCTCTTTCGGTTCACGGCCGCGAAGACCAGGGATCGACACGATCTCGTTGTCTTTGTTCTCGCCCGGCCAAGCCGATCCGAACTTCACTTTCAAAAGCTCGGCTTGCTTTTCGATGATCGAGCATCCTTCCTTGATGTCTTCGGTAATCACATTTCCCCCAAATGGAATGACTGCCGTGTGACGGATGATACCATCCTTGAAAATCGCCAAATCGGTAGTTCCGCCACCGATATCGATAAGCGCAACTCCGGCTTCTTTTTCTTCCTGGCTCAACACCGCGTCAGACGAGGCAAGCGGCTCAAGCGTCAAGCCCGAAAGCTCGATTCCTGAACTCTGTACGCATCGTCCAACGTTTCTGATGGAAGAAGCCTGACCGACCACGACGTGGAAACTCGATTCGAGCCTTCCGCCGTACATGCCGATCGGTTCTTTGATTTCGTTTTGGCCGTCGATCTTGAATTCCTGCGGCAACACGTGGATGATTTCCTCACCCGGAAGCATCGCCAGTTTGTTCACCTGATCGATGAGCAATTGTATGTCTTTGTCGCCGATCACTTCGTCAGGATTGTTCCTCGACACGTAATCGGTGTGCTGGATGCTGCGGATGTGTTGACCCGCAATCCCAACGACGACGTCTTTGATTTTGTAACCCGAATTCGCCTCGGCTTCCATCACGGCTTGCTGGATCGACTGGATCGTCTGGGTGATGTTGTTCACCACGCCGCGCGCCACTCCAAGGCTTTTGGACTTTCCCATGCCTAGGATTTCGAGTTTGCCATATTCGTTTTTCTTTCCGATCATGGCTACGATCTTCGTCGTCCCGATATCCAAACCTACTGCAATGTTCTCTTTTTCCATATCCGAATTATTTTGAGCAAACGACCTGTTGCGTAAATATCAGGTTGATCCTCTTATAGTTGTTAATCGTACTATCCAGCGCGGCTTTCTGAAAGAACGCCTTGTAATTCTTAAACTTCCTGTCGATGTGTATCGGTCTTCCGAAATCGATTTCATACGCGTAATTCCTGTTCTTCATCACCAAAGCGCCGTTTGGCAACATCTTGATCCCGATGATGTTCTTCTTCAAGAAGTCGTCGTCGTGGATCGATCGGAATACTTTTATGAGTTCCGGATTGTTCGCATCCATCGTGCCCGAAACCAGCGGCACCCTTGCAGTGTAGAGCGTCGATAGCGGCATCTTTTTCCCTTGGTAATCAATATAGAAAGAACCGGATCCGTCGAACACCCGTACAACAGGAGTTTTCTGTTTTACTTTGGCTTTGAGCACGCCGTCCACGCTAACGTAAACCTGTGATTTTTCAACCATTTCGTGAGCATTCACGGCATTTTCCAACTTGTTCAAATCTAAATTTTCTTTCGCAACGGTTTCGGAAGCCCTATTTTTTTCTATTAACAATTTATTAACCGCTTCGGGCGTCAAAAACAGGTTTTCGGTCTGTTCGAAAGCGACTTCCGATTTCTTCAAAGCCCGATGTTCATTGCGATTCGCGCTGAAGGCGAACAAAAAACCTACCACGATGAAAATCAACACCAAACGAATATTTTCCCAGTTGAATCTTTTCATGACAATGCCTTTTTTATTTCTGGAACGAGTTCGCCAATGTCGCCTGCCCCGATGGTCACGACAACGTCGGCATTCGCATCCATAATCTCGTGTATCAGATCGGTTTTCAACACCAATTTCTTGTTCGGATTTTCGATTTTCGAAAGTAGCCATTCGCTCGTGACGCCTTCCATCGGAAGTTCACGCGCCGGATAAATGTCGAGCAGCAAAACCTGGTCGAAATTCGACAGGCTTTTCGCAAAATCGTCGGCAAAATCTTTGGTGCGGCTGAACAGATGCGGCTGGAAAATCGCAACGACTTTCTTTCCGGCATACAACTCGCGAACCGCTTGATGGACGGCATTGATTTCGGTCGGATGATGTGCGTAATCATCGATATAAACGCGGTTTGTAGTCTTTATCTGATACGAAAACCTGCGTTTGATGCCTTTGAACGAAATAAGCGCCTTGCGGATGTTGTCGGCCGAAACCCCGAACGTACGCGCCATCGCCAAGGCCATGAGCGCATTGCTCAGGTTGTGCCAGCCCGGAAGCGCAAAACGCAGATCCGGGATGATCTCGTTGGGCGTCTGCACGTCGAACAGATATTCCCCGTTGTCGATACGGATATTGAACGCTTTGAAATCGGCGTCTTTATTGACCGCGACGGTCATTCCTTCCAGCGACAGACCTTGGGCGACGAAAATCATGCCTTTGTCGTCTACTTTATCGGCGAATTCACGGAAAGAAGTTTCGATCGAGGCGCTGTCTCCGTAAATATCCAAATGGTCGGCATCCATACTTGTCACGCAAGCGATATTCGGGTGCAGGTGCAAAAACGAACGGTCGAATTCGTCGGCTTCGACAACCGTGACTTTGGTTCCGTTTCCGATCAGGTTTGAATCGTAATTTTCGACGATTCCGCCCAAAAACGCCGTCATGTCGACTCCGCTTTCGAACAGGACATGTCCGAGAATACTTGACGTCGTCGTTTTTCCGTGCGTCCCTGCGACGGCGAAACAGAACGTGTCCTTGGTGATGATGCCCAAAACTTCGGCACGCTTTTTCACGGTGTAGCCGTGGTCGAGAAAGTAATTCCACTCGGAATGCGATTTCGGTACGGCCGGCGTGATGACGACCAATGTGTTTTCTTTCGTGAAATCTTTGGGGATGAAATTCACGTCATCCTGAAAATGAACCGCAATACCTTTGCTTTCGAGAACGCTTGTCAATTCGGTCGGGGTTTTGTCGTAACCGACGACGTTCTTGCCCGCGTATTTGAAATACCTAGCAAGCGCGCTCATACCGATGCCGCCGATGCCGATGAAATAGACGTTATGTATTTGGTTCAGGTTCATTGTTTTTGCCCCAAGGCTTTTTTGCCACGAATGGCACTAATTCACTACTATTTAATGCCGCGATCACGAATTCATTTGTGACATTCGTGCGATTCGTGGCTACTTTTCAATCAACTTTACAATTTCTTCGACAATATCTTTCGTCGCATTTTCTTTAGCCAACTTTCCGATATTGTCTCCGAGTTTCTGCTGCAGGTTTTCATCTTTGAGCAAATTGTTGAACGTATTCTCGAATTGCGTATCGAGCTCGACTTCCTTGAGCAGAATCGCACCTTCCTTGTCGACGATGGCTTTCGCGTTTTTCGTCTGATGGTCTTCGGCCACATTGGGCGACGGAATGAAAATCACGGGTTTCCCGACGAGGCACAATTCCGAAACCGAAGACGCTCCGGCTCTCGAGATCACGATGTCCGCGGCGGCGTAAACCAAATCCATGCGATCGATGAACGAAAGCACTTGCACGCCCGGCTTTTCATCGTAATGCTTGTATTCTTCGTAGTACAACTTCCCGCATTGCCAGATCACCTGTACGTTTTGGGCCGCGAAATTCACGAGCTCTTTTGCGATCAATTGGTTGATGCGGCGCGCTCCGAGGCTTCCGCCCAAAATGAGCACGGTTTTCTTTTCGGCATCGAGCTTGAAATACTCACGCGCTTCTTTCTTTTTGCCTTTAAGGTCGATCAGGTCCTGACGCACCGGATTTCCCGTAAGCACGATTTTATCGGCCGGAAAAAACCGCTCCAGGCCTTCATACGCCGTACAAATTTTCGCCGCTTTGCGCGACAGCATCTTGTTGGTGATTCCCGGATACGAATTCTGTTCCTGCACCAAAGTCGGAATGCCGACCAAACCTGCAACCTGCAACAGCGGACCGCTTGCGAAACCGCCAGTACCGATTGCGACATCGGGTTTGAATTCGCGGATGATCGAACGTGCTCTTAACAAACTCGAAATCAATTTGACCGGAAACATCGTGTTGTCCAAAGTCAATTTGCGTTGCAAGCCAGCAATCCACAAGCCTTTGATTTTGTAACCGGCTTGGGGCACTTTCTGCATTTCCATTTTGTCCTGGGCACCGACGAACAAAAATTCGGCGTTCGGGAAACGAAGCTTCAATTCATTGGCAATCGCGATCGCCGGGTAAATATGACCTCCGGTTCCGCCTCCGCTTAATATGAATCTTGGTGCTTTCAAACTTTTTCTTTTTTGCCTCGGATGGCTATTTTTTTTTGCCACGAATGGCACTAATTTCACTACTATTTTATGCTACAAATCATCACGAAGCCATTTGTGACATTCGTGTCATTCGTGGCTAAACCTTCCCGCGAACGGCATCCATAGGATTCGCAGTCGCATCTTCTATCGAAAAATCGACGCCGCTTTCAACGGCCGATTCGCGTTCCTTCAATATTTTTTCGGCTTCTTCCTCACGAGCGATCTGTTGGTCTATGAGCTTGCGAAGCGCTTCTTCGCGTTTTTCCTTATCGGATATTTCCTGTGCGATCTCTTCTTCTTTTTTGGTCACGCCGATGATGATGCCGAGTGAGACACACGTCATCCAGATCGACGAACCGCCGCTCGAAATCAGCGGAAGCGTTTGTCCCGTCACCGGAAGCAAATTCACGGCGACCGCCATATTGATCATCGCCTGGAACACGATCGGGAATCCGAGGCCGACGACGACGAGTTTGCCGAACATCGAATTGGCTTTGTGCGCAGCGACGATGAATCGGAAAAACAGCAATAGGTACAATACCATGACGCCGATTCCGCCGATCAATCCCCATTCTTCTACGATGATCGCGTAAATGAAATCGGAAGACGATTGCGGAAGGAAGTTTTTCTGTACGCTTTTTCCCGGACCTAATCCGTAAACGCCTCCAGATGCGATGGCCGTTTTCGCCAGATCGGTCTGGTAGTGCTCGTCGGATGTGTCGCGGTCTTCGGTACGCTCTCCGAAACTCGCGATACGGCTTTCCCACGTATGCACGCGGTTAAAGAATTTCGCTTCCGGAAACGCGTGAGCCAATGCCACGAAAATCACCAAAGCCCCGATTCCGGCACCGATGATGAGTCCGATGTAACGCAACGGATATTGTCCGATGAACACAAGCATGATGATCATCGAAAAGATCAACGCCGCGGTCGAGAAGTTCGCGGGCAAAATGAACGCCAAAGTCATGAAAACCGGCGCCCACAATTCCCAAAGCGATTGTTTGAACGTAACCGGCGTCTCGCGTTTCTTCGACAGGTAACGCGCCACGAAAATCATCAAAACCACAGAGGCGAGCGTAGACGTCTGGAACCCGATTCCGATGAATGGAATGGTAATCCAACGCGAGGCATTCGCTCCCGCGATAACCGTTCCTTTGACCAAAGTATAGGCCAGCAATGCCCAGACGATCGGCAACGCGATCATCGAAATCCCTTTGAAATAGTGGTACGGCACTTTATGCACCCAATAAATCATGCAGAATCCGATGAAAATGTGCAGCAAATGCTTCACCAGAAAACTCACCGTATTTCCGGTTCCCTGACCGATATACGCCAAGTTCGAACTCGCGCTGAACACGGGCATGAACGAAAACAGCGCCAGCAAGGCGATGAACGCCCAGATGACTTTGTCTCCTTTTAGGTTGTATAACAGGTCTTTCATTTTGACTCAGAAATGTCTATTATCTATCCGTCTATTATCTATTCTCTTATAAATTGTGGACGGCATTCTTGAACTGCTTGCCGCGATCTTCATAATTCTCGAACAAATCGAAACTCGCGCATGCCGGCGACAGCAACACGGCTTCTCCTTTTTCGGCCAGTTTTTGGGATGTGCGCACGGCGTCGGTCATGTTGTCGACCTCGACCATCACGTCTACCACGTTTCCGAAGGCATCGATAATTTTCTTGTTATCGACGCCCAGGCAAACGATGGCTTTGACTTTTTCGCGAACCAATGGCATAAGTTCCGAATAGTCGTTTCCTTTATCGACACCACCGACAATCCAGACGGTTTGCGTCGTCATCGAATCGAGCGCGTAGAAAGTCGCGTTGACGTTCGTCGCTTTCGAATCGTTTATGTATTGCACGTTCCCGATTTTCAACACCTTTTCCAAACGGTGCTCAACGCCTTGGAAATTGGCCAGACTCTCACGGATCGTGGCTTTGCGGATCTGCATCAGCTTTGCAACCGAAGCCGCCGCCATCGCATTCTTCAAATTGTGCTTGCCTTCAAGAGAAATATCTCCCGTTTCGATGATGAACTCTTCTTCGTTGATGTTGATTTCCATTTTGTTGTCTTTTAAGTAGGCGCCTTTCTTAAGTTTTTGGGTAATCGAGAAAGGGATTAATTGTGCTTTTGTTTTGTTGTTCTTGAGCCAGTTCTGAATCGCTTCGTCGTCGGCGTCGTATATCAGGTAATCGTCCTTGGTCTGGTTCATCGTGATCCGGAACTTGGCATCGATGTACTTTTCGTATTTGTAATCGTATCGGTCCAGATGGTCGGGACTGATGTTGGTGATGATCGCGATGTGGGGCGCATATTTGATGATGCCGTCCAATTGGAAACTCGACAGTTCGAGCACGTAATACTCGTAATTGTCTTCGGCGACCTGCCAGGCGAAACTCTTTCCGATGTTTCCGCCGAGCCCGACGTTCAATCCGCCGCTTTTGAGCAGCCAATGTGTGAGCATCGTCGTGGTCGTCTTGCCGTTGCTTCCTGTGATGCCGATGGTTTTTCCTTTGGCGTACTTGGAAGCGAACTCGATTTCCGAAATCACCGGAATCCCTTTTTTGTGCAGCTTCTTGACGATGTCCGCTTTGTCTGGAATTCCCGGGCTTTTCATCACGATGTCGGCGTTAAGGACCTTTTCTTCGGTGTGTCCGCCGTCCTCGAATTTTATCTGGTTGAGTAAAAGAACTTCTTTGTAATTGTTTTTGATTTTCCCGAAATCGGACAGGAAAACCTCGTAGCCTTGCTTCTTTCCGAGGATCGCGGTTCCGACGCCGCTTTCGCCTCCGCCAAGTATCACCAATCGCTTCATGTTATCTCAATTTGAGCGTTACGATGGCCAAAATGGCGAGCAAGATTCCTGTAATCCAGAAGCGCGTCACGATCTTGCTTTCGTGATAGCCTTTCTTTTGATAATGGTGATGCAGCGGCGACATCAGGAAAATGCGTCGGCCTTCGCCATATCTTTTTTTGGTCCATTTGAAATAGCTTACCTGCAAGACGACCGAGAAATTCTCGACGAGGAAAATCCCGCACAACAACGGAATCATGAGTTCCTTTCTGACGGCAATCGCCAGAACCGCGATGATGCCTCCTATCGTCAAACTTCCGGTATCGCCCATGAACACGGCCGCCGGATACGAATTGTACCACAGGAATCCGATGAGCGCACCTACGAAAGCTGCGATATAGACCGTCATTTCACCCGAATTTGGGATGTACATGATGTTCAGGTAATTCGAGAAAATGATGTTACCCGAAACGAACGTGAAAATCCCGAGTGCCAATACCGAAATTGCCGACGTTCCTGCCGCCAATCCGTCGATTCCGTCGGTGAGGTTCGCACCGTTCGAAACCGCCGTGATGATGAAAATCACGACCGGAATGAAAATCAGCCATGCCCAATCCTGATAACCGTCGCCCATCCAACGAAGCGCTTCGGCATAGTCGAGTTCGTTATTCTTGAAGAACGGAATGGTCGTAGTGGTCGATTTTTCTTCTACCGGCGCCGGATAAATCACGGTTTCGCTCGGATTCTGGCTTGCGAAAATGTTCGTATGCTGCGTATCGGTGCGCACGGTGACTTCGGGGTTGAAATACAGCGTGCATCCGACGATCAATCCCAATCCGACCTGGCCGATGACTTTGAAAATGCCTTTCAATCCGGCTTTGTCTTTCTTAAAGATTTTGATGTAATCGTCGATGAAACCGATCGTTCCCATCCAAAGCGTCGTCACGATCAAAAGAATGATGTAGATGTTGTTCAGTTTCGCCAACAGCAATACCGGAATCAACGTCGAGATGATGATGATCAAACCGCCCATAGTCGGCGTTCCCGCTTTTTGCGTCTGGCCTTCAAGACCGAGTTCGCGCACCGTTTCCCCAACTTGCTGGTTGCGTAGGAAATTGATGATTTTCTTTCCGTAAATCGTCGAAATCAGCAGCGAAAGCAACACTGCAAGCCCCGAACGGAACGTGATGTACTGGAACACGCCCGTTCCCGGGATGTTCATCGTCTTATCTAAGTATTCGAACAAATAGTACAGCATTGCTTATTTATTGAGTTGGTCCAACAGTTCTTTTACGGTCGCCATATCGTCGAAATCGTAGCGCACGCCTTTGATTTCCTGATACGTTTCATGTCCTTTTCCTGCAATCAGGATGATGTCTTTCGGACCGGCCAACTGGCATGCCATCTTGATCGCCTGTTTGCGGTCTACGACGGCTACGGTCTTTTTGTAATTCTGCGGCTGCACGCCTTTTTCCATATCTGAAATGATGTCTTGCGGATCTTCGCTGCGCGGATTGTCGCTAGTCAAGATCACCTTATCGCTCATGTTCGATGCGATGTCGGCCATGATCGGACGTTTCGTTTTGTCGCGATCGCCTCCGCATCCGACAACCGTGATCAACTGTTCGTTTTTGGTGCGGATGTCGTTTATGGTTTTGAGCACATTCTCCAAAGCGTCAGGCGTATGCGCATAATCGACGATTGCCGTGATCTTGCCCTCGGAAACGATGAATTGGAATCGGCCCGAAACGCTTTCCACTTCGCTAAGCAATCGCAAGACTTCGAGTTCTTCCAAGCCCAAATTCACGGCCGTTCCGTAAATCGCAAGCAGATTGTAGGCGTTGAACGTTCCGATGAGACGCACCCAAACTTCCTGTTCGTTGATTTTGAGCAACAATCCAGAAAGTTGGTTTTCTAGAATCTGCGCGCGATAATCGGCGTACGATTTCAAAGCATACGTGAGTTTCTTTGCGATCGTGTTCTGCAACATCACCAAGCCGTTCTTGTCGTCGAGGTTCGTGAGCGCGAACGCATGTCGCGGCAGATGATCGAAAAACGACTTCTTCACGTCGCGGTATTCGGCGAACGTTTCGTGGTAATCCAAGTGATCGTGCGACAGGTTCGTGAACACACCACCCGCGAACTGCAAACCTTCTGTGCGTTTTTGGTGGATGCCGTGAGACGAGACTTCCATAAAACAGAAATCGACGCCCGCATCGACCATTTCACGCAGATGTTTGTTGATCGTAAGCGAATCGGGAGTCGTATGCGTGGCCTTGTATTCGATATCGCCGACGAGGATTTTTACGGTCGAGATCAAACCGGTCTTGTATCCCGCCTTTTTGAAAAGCTGGTATAAAAGCGACGCGATCGTGGTTTTGCCGTTCGTGCCCGTGATTCCGGTAAGTTTGAGGCTTTGCGATGGATTTCCGTAGAAATTCGCAGCCAAAAACGCCAAAGCCTTGTTCGTGTCTTTTACCTGGACATACGTGATTCCGTTTACGATGACATCCGGAAACGTATCGCAAACCACGGCTGTAGCACCTTGGTTGATGGCTTTCTCGATGAAATCATGACCGTTCGAAACCGTTCCGCGGATGGCCACGAACACATCGTCGGCCTCTACTTTGCGCGAATCGAAATCAATGTTGCGCACGGCGATGTCGGTCGAGCCTTTCACCGCTTCGATCGATACCTTGTACAAAAGATCCTTCAATTGCGTCATGATAATTCGAGTATGATTACGTCGTTGTCGCCGAAATGCTGTCCGGGTTGTATCGACTGTTTTTTCACTTTTCCGATGCCGACCACTTTCACTTTCACGCCGAGATTACCAAGAAGCGCAACCGCGTCCATTCCCGACATTCCTTTGACGTTCGGGATGGTTTTTTCCTTGACTTTTTGGGTTTCGGTATAGTAATCGTTGTAATTCTTCTCCTGTACTTTGCTCTTGCGTTCGAGGTTTTTGACTTCGTTCGTAGAAGGTGCGTCGGTGAATATTTTCTGGGCGATGCGCTTGAAAACCGGTCCGGCAACGTCGGCTCCGTAGTAATTGTTGCGCGATGTGTTGGGTTCGTGCACGACGACGATACACGAATATTTCGGGTTGTCCGCCGGGAAATAACCCACGAAAGACGAGATGTAATGCTTTTCGGTCCCGTCCTTTCGGTTGTAGTTCGCCTGTGCCGTTCCCGTTTTTCCGGCCATCGAGAAATTCTTCGAATACAGTTTGTTACCGGTTCCTTTCTTGACGACGTTTTCAAGACAGGCACGTAGTTTCTTTACGGTCTCGTCCGAGCAGATTTTCGGGTTGATGACCTGCTTGTCGTATTTTTTGATGGTTTTGTTCCATTCGCGGATTTCGGAAACGAATTGCGGCTTGACCATTTCTCCGTTGTTGGCGACGGCGTTGTAATACGTCAAGGTTTGCAAAGGCGTGATCGAAACTCCGTATCCGAAAGCCATCCACGGCAGTGAAAGCGCGCTCCAGTTGCGGCCGCCGCGATGCGGAATGAACGGTTCGCCTTCGCCTTCGAACGGCAATCCCAATTTCTTGTTGAGGCCGAAATCGTCAAGGTGATCCACGAACTGCATCGGATTTTCTTTGTACGCATTGTAAACCGCTTGTACCAAAACCGTATTCGACGAAACTTCGAATCCGCGTCCCAAAGAAATCTTGCCGTAACCGCCTTCGTGCGAATCGCGCACATGACGCCCACGGATCGTGAAATCGCCACCGCGGCTGTCGTAGATGTCGCTCGTATCGGCTTTCTTGTCTTCGAAAAGCGCCATCAAATCGGCGAGCTTGTAAGTAGAACCGGGCTCATGCGATTCGGAAACCGCATAATTCACACGCTCGTAATACGTGCTGTCGGTCTTGGAATTGCGCCCGAGGTTCGCGATCGCTTTCACATAACCCGTTTTGGTTTCCATGACCACGACGCAGCCGTGATCGGCATCGTAATCCTTGAGTTGCTTCAAAAGTGCGTGGTGCGCGATGTCCTGGATATACACGTCGATCGTGGAAATGATGTCGTAACCGTCTACCGGATCGACTTCGTTCACGTCGCGGATCGGCTTCCACTGGCCTTTTGCGATTTTTTGTTTGAGGATACGGCCGTCTTTTCCGTTCAGATATTTGCGGTACGCCCACTCGATGCCTTTTCCGTCGGCTTTTCCGTCAGGACGCACGACATCGTAACCGATCGTACGCTTGGCGATGGTTCCTATCGGATGCTCACGAACCGTATATTGTTCGGTGATGATGCCGCCTTTGAACGCGCCTTTATTGAACAAAGGGAACGATTTGATGCGCATGTATTCGGTAAAACTCAAACCTTTCGCAATCAGGCAATAGCGGTTTTTGGTGTTGCGCGCCTTGGTCAGTCCGGCGTAGTAATAGCCTGACGGACGACCCAAAAGCACCGAAAGCGAATCGGACAAAGCCGAAACGTTCTTGCGGAAATCTTCCTGTTTCGGGGCAACGGCGTCGAATCGAATGTCGTAATTCGGGATCGAGGTCGCGAGCAAGCTGCCATCGGCCGAATACACATTGCCTTTGTTGGCCGGAATCACGAAATTCTTGACCGTGCGCTCCTTTGCCAATTTTCGGTAATAGTCGCCTTCCACCCATTGGATGTTGCACAACTTGACCGAAATCGCGATCGCCATGATGAAAACCAGGAACGCGAACAGGTAAATGCGGTACGATATGTTCTTTTCGTCTATTGCCATAATCTCGCGAAGAAGCCTTTTTCTTCGGGTTTTTTGACTTTTATTTTTTGTGGCGGAACCGGTGACGGAACGATGCCTCTCATTAACATTTTTTCGGAAACCGTAGATTCCATTTTAAGCTGCATGAGCTCGGAACGCCTGTCCACGAATTCGGACCGCAATTCTTTGACTTCATTGTTGAGCGCCACGATCTTGAAAACCTTGCGTTCGTAGCTCTGTGTGTTCGCGATCATGATAATCGCCAAACCGATTAGGAATACGATGAAGCGCCAATTCTTGGTCGCGTCTTCGTTGATCAGGAATCTTGCCTTTAATATGCTGTAAACGTTCATGGCTAGATTTTTTCGGCGATTCGCAGTTTGGCGCTGCGTGCGCGATTGTTTTCCTTGATTTCCTCGTCTGTCGGGACGATGAGCTTGCCGATGGTCTTGAACGGAACCGAAAAGTTGCCGAACATGTCGCGCTCGGGCTCACCTTCGAACATCCCGTTTTTCATGTAGCGCTTTACCAGGCGGTCTTCGAGCGAATGATAGGCGATTACGCTCAACCGGCCGCCAGGTTTGAGAATCTCAAGCGATTGCTCGAGAAATTCCTTCAGCACGTCCATTTCCTGGTTCACTTCTATGCGGATCGCCTGATAGATCTGCGCCAGGATTTTGTTACTCTTATGAATGGGCAAAAAGCGGTGTAATACTTTTTTAAGTTGTTCGGTATCGCGGATCGGAGCCGCCTCACGGGCTTCGACGATAGTCCTTGCGATGACCGGAGCGTTTTTGAGTTCGCCGTATTCGAGAAACACACGTCTCAATTCGGAATCCTCGTAAGTGTTGACGACTTTGAACGCATCGAGTTCGTCCTTCTGGTTCATGCGCATGTCGAGCGCGCCTTCGAAACGAGTGGAGAACCCTCTTTCAGGAACGTCGAATTGGTGAGACGAAACACCCAAATCGGCCAAAATCCCATCGACTTCACGCACGTTGTGGAATCGTAAAAAGCGTTTTATGAAACGGAAGTTCTCGTTGATGAGCACGAATCGTTCGTCTTCTATCGCATTCCCCAAAGCATCGAGATCCTGGTCGAAAGCGAACAGTTTTCCGTTCGGGCCAAGGCGCTTCATGATTTCGCGCGAATGCCCGCCTCCGCCAAAAGTGACGTCTACGTAAACGCCGTCGGGCTTGATGTTCAGCCCGTCTACGGTTTCTTTTAGCAGTACAGGGTTATGATATTCCATTGTCGCCGTCATTGATATTCCCCATTACATCTTCAGCCAAATCGGCAAAATCTATTTCACTGTTGTCGAGAGACTTCTCGTACAAATCCTTATCCCAAATCTCGACGATGTTCACCGCCGAAGCCAACACCACATCGCCTTTAAGCTTGATCTGGGCAAACTGTTGCAGGTCTTTGGCAACGAGCAGACGTCCGGCCGCATCGATCTCGACCATCTTGACTCCGGCGGTGAACCGCCTGATGAAGTCGTTGTTCTTCTTGACGAAGCGGTTGAGCTTGTTGATTTTGGTCATCATCGCATTCCATTCACTCATAGGATACAACTCAAGGCACGGCTGAAAAACCGAACGCTTCAAGACAAAACCGTCCTGAAGCGACGCAGCCATCTGCTTCTTCAAAGGCGCAGGCAACGTGAGCCTTCCTTTGTCGTCTGCCTTGCATTCGTATGTTCCTATAATTGCCTCCAACTGCAGTTTGGATTTGATTTGAAGCAAAAATATAACAATTCCCCCCACATTTTACCATTTTAACCCACTTGTTGATAAGTTTTACCATTTCTTCACCCACCACTTACATACAGCGCCAATTCCTACAGCCTTAATTGTTTAACGAATTATTAAGATTTTAAAATTTTTTAAAAATTAATTTCGGATTGCAGACGATTCTTATTCGAATTTTTACGGATTTTAGAATTTGTAGAGACTTCCTACAACGCCGATTTTCATGTGGAAAATGTTGATAATTGACTGATTTTCATCTTGCTGAAACACGTTTTCCCGATTCGGCAAAAAAACAGTGCCTTAATACCAAAACTGCTATCTTTGCAGCGACCTGAACTACAAAGCATCAATGGATAACGATCTTATCAAAGAAGGGAAATACAAGTATACCGAGGCCGGCGAAGGCACTCCAATCATCGTCCTTCACGGACTTATGGGCGGCCTTAGCAATTTTGGAGGCGTGTTCGATTATTTCCCGGAGCACGGTTACAAAGTCATCATCCCCGAACTGCCGTTGTACACCCAAAACATCCTTAAAACCAACGTAAAAGCATTCGCTCGCTGGGTCAAGGATTTCATCACTTATAAAGGTTTCGACCGCGTCATTTTGCTTGGGAACTCGCTTGGCGGACACATCGCTTTATACCACGCCAAAATGTATCCCGAGAAAATGCTGGGGCTTGTGCTTACGGGAAGCTCCGGTTTGTACGAAAGCGCAATGGGCGACAGTTATCCGAGACGTGGCGATAAGGATTACATCCAAAAGAAAGCCGAGGAAGTGTTCTACGACCCTAAAATCGCGACTCCTGAATTGGTTGACGAGGTGTATCAGGTTGCGAACGATCGCTTGAAATTGATCAAGACGCTTACGATCGCCAAAAGCGCGATCCGTCACAATATGGCGAAGGATTTGCCGAAAATGCATGTGCACACGTGTTTGATTTGGGGCGCGAACGACAAGGTTACGCCGCCGGAAGTCGCTGAGGAATTCCATCAGCTTTTGCCACATTCCGATTTGTATTGGATCGAAAAATGTGGGCACGCGGCGATGATGGAGCATCCTGATGAATTTAACCGCATCATGCATGAATGGTTGAAAAAACAGAATCTTTAAGAGTCCGAAAGGGCTTTTTTTTGTTTGATGGGGTTGGGTAGGAATTTAAGATTTTGTGTAGTTTTTCTGTACTGAAGGAAGCCGAAACCGTAATATCTTGCGGGTGGGTGGTGGTAATTTTTTCCGCCGAAAATTAAAATATTTACCTCTTTCAGAAGATTTCAAACCATCATTTAGGAGTTCGCCCGTTTAGAAGTATCTTTGCCTGCGAAAACGATCCACATGAAAATCACGTCCGCCGAATTCGTCATCAGTAATTCCGACCCGAAAAAATGCCCGAACGAGCCGCTTCCTGAGTACGCGTTCATCGGCCGTTCCAACGTCGGGAAATCGTCGTTGATCAATATGCTGACCAACAACAAGAACTTGGCAAAGACCTCGGGAAGACCCGGAAAAACGCAGCTCATCAATCATTTCAAGATCAACCACAATTGGTTTTTGGTCGATTTGCCGGGTTACGGATACGCCAAAGTATCGAAATCGGTCAAGGCCACTTTCCAGAAATTCATCACCGAATATTTTGAAAAACGCGAGAATTTGACGTGTGCATTCGTCTTGGTCGACATCCGTCACGAAGCCCAGAAAATCGACCTTGAATTCATCAATTACCTTGGGACGATAGAAGTTCCGTTCTGCATCATCTTTACCAAAGCCGACAAAATTGGGCGCGTCAAAGCCCAGGAAGCCGTCGCTGCTTACCGAAAGACCTTGCTTGCTAACAATTGGGAAGAAATGCCGCAGCACTTCATCACCTCATCCGAAGATAAGACAGGCAAAGACGAAGTGCTCAACTTCATCGGACAGGTAAACGACGACATCTTCAAAAACAATTCCTTCTAACCAAACCAACATGTTTAAAAAATTAACGCTACTGGCGTTGTCATACGCCCTGTTATCGTCATGCGCCAGCGTTTCCGATTATCGCATCGGATACAACACAATCGATCAGCAACTAGATTTCAGGCAAGGCAAATGGCTTCTCGGATTTATTGAAGGCCCGACAGTAGCCAAACAGGAAATGACTGCAAAAGCCAAAATCGATTTGAATAAAATTTCAGGAGGACGCGTCGATTACGCCGGAGACGTAAGCCTTTTGATGGCGGAAAAAACCCCGATGAATCCATCTAAAAACAAATTGGCCCAAATGTACAAGGGTACGGGTTACGATTACTTCATCAACATCCATTGCCAGGGCAGTGTTGCGGAAAGCGACAAGGATTTCACCGAACAAGATTATATTACCTATACGACTTCTTTCGCCGAAGTGATTTGCGAGGTATACGACCTCAAAAAAGGCGAAGTCGTTTACAGGCAAGCGTGTTCGGCACGACTCAACAAAGACACGAGTTTTGCGTCAAAACCAGTGTTTACGGTACTTTTTATCGCCTACGGAAAAATAATAGACGACATTCAGAAACGGGCTGCAACCCTTCAATCATAAAAAAAGCGACTCTTTCGGGTCGCTTTTTCATTTCTTACTTTTTGACAAGTTCCATCTTCTCGGCGAAGTAGTCGCAGAAATCGCGCATGGAATCGGCCATTTTTTCGTCGTCTGTCGCGCGTTGGAACGTATCGGCCATGGCGACCAATGTTTGATGGAAGAACTTTTTCATCTCATCGACCGGCATGTCTTTCGTCCAAAGGTCGATGCGCAGCGTTTCCTGCGATTTGTAATCCCATAGCGACAACAACATGGCTTTTGCGCGTTCGTGGTTCACGCCGCCGTCCTGGGCCGACCAGTACATTTTTTCGGGCACGTGGTTATCATCGAGCGCGATGGTTACTTTTATTTCGGAGTTGCGAAGTTTATTACTCATTCTTTTTGGGTTTGTATCTTGATTTTTCGAAAAGGGTTCGCGCATCGGTCTTGAGCAAGTCCTGAACCGACACCTCATTGTTTTCCATGTAGGATTTTACGATTTGCCATCCGATGTATTCGCCTATGCGTCCCGGACTTTGATTGTCGATCTCGAGATAGAATTTCGAGAACGGTGCCGGATTGAGAAACCTTTCGGACAGTTTCTGATCGGTACTGTACAACATCTGGCTTTCGATGAAGTATGCCCAAACGTAGCCTTCATTTTCATCAGACCAAGCGATTTGTTCGGGCGTGTATCCTATTTTGTCAGCATCCGATGTTTCGGGAAGGAAAAGGTCTTTGAGATACAATTGCTTTCCCACGTAAACCATCTGGCTCAAAAACGTATTGTCGGGCGGACGGATTTTGTATTGCGACCAAGCCGAAACCACATCGGGCAAAATTTGATTTTCCTCGAAATTCTGACGGATGTATTCCGGAAATTCACCGGCGTAGAATTTGTGGTCTTTCCCAAGGAACAATTCGAGCGAAATCACGAGCGTATCGTTGGCAAAAAGCACCTTGCTGTTATAGTCCATATTTCCGACAAGCGTATAAACGACGGGCGTTTTGGCATTCGGGAAATAATATTTGAAATGCTTGAAAAGGTCTTCTATCTTTTGCTGTTCGGGTTCGAAATTGCCGTACTTTTTCTCAACTTCGCCATACACTTCCTTCCACAACGGATCTTGCAGGCGCTCAAGATATGGCGCATCGGACGGATCGGGGAAGAAAAACGGGTATTCCAGACGCAAGTCATTCAAATCTTCGGGTTTGGATTTGAAAAAGGCCTGGTCAAAGCGATGCACCTCCATTTTTACAGGCACTTCCTCTACTTCTTTCTCAACCTTCGATTTCTTGTCGCATGAAGCCAATATGACAATTAAACCCAAAAATGTAAGCAGATTCCTCATTTGTTGATTAAATTAGCGTGACAAAACCGGCTGCAAATATACCGGAAAAACCTCAGTAAACATGCCCAAAAAAAGCACGATCAAAGCCGCCGAAACCGTAGATTTCATAGTAGACTGGCTCAAGGCTTATGCCCAAAACGCCAAAGTGAACGGATTTGTTGTAGGCATTTCGGGCGGTATCGACTCGGCCGTGACCTCATCGCTTTGCGCAAAGACAGGAATGAAGACACTTTGCGTGGAAATGCCGATCCATCAACCGCCTCATCACGTGACGCGCGCCCAGGAACATATCGCGCAATTGAAGCAGAAATATCCGAACGTCGATGACGCGCGAGCCGATTTGACGCCTGTTTTCGAATCGCTCAAGACTGCGGTTCCGACATCCCAAAACGAACACGCACTTTTCCTGACGCTTGCCAACACGCGCGCGCGTCTCAGGATGACGACTTTATACTATTACGCCGGATTGAATGGATTGCTCGTGGCCGGAACCGGAAACAAAGTCGAGGATTTCGGCGTTGGTTTCTTTACCAAATACGGTGACGGGGGCGTCGATCTGAGCCCGATCGCAGATCTTATGAAATCGGATGTGTATGCTTTGGCGGCGTACATGGGCGTTCCCGATTCGATTTTGGTCGCGCCGCCGACCGACGGGCTTTTTGTCGACGACCGTTCGGACGAAGACCAACTCGGCGCATCTTACGACGAACTCGAATGGGCGATGCTCGAATCCGAAAAAGGAAGAGCCGCCGACGACTTCACCGGAAGGGAAAAAGAAGCGTTCGAAATTTACGCGCGACTGAATCGTGCGAACAGGCATAAAATGCTTCCGATACCCGTTTGTGAGATTCCATCAGATTTTAAATAAAATTTTAACATAATTTTTCAAAGGATTACATTTTTTTTCTAATTTTGATTAACCCCGAAAGGCGTTTAACAGTAAAAACCAGCACTATGATAAATGTTTGTTTGGCCGACAACTATCCGGTAGTTCACTTTGGGGTAAAGTCATACTTCAAAGATCATCCGGAAATCCATGTAGTTTCTAACGTGGGGAATTTTCTTATGATTCCCGAAGCGTTGCGCAACAAACAAATCGACGTTTTGATACTCGATTTGGAACTTGACGGATTGACGAGTATATACGAAGTGAAATCGGTCATCAAGAACAACCCGAAAACGAAAGTCATCATCTTTACGAGCCTTTCGGAACAGATTTACGCTCCGAACGCTATAAAATCGGGTGTTTCCGGATTCGTGCACAAATCTGCTAAATTGGAAACTTTGGGCATTACGATCCAAAAAGTCCACAACGGCACGATCATGCTCAGCGATTCGATCAAGAAGAATTTGGCACTTATCGCCAAGCAGAATAAAAGCGAACGTTTATATCGCAAGCTGTCCAATAGAGAAATTGAGGTATTGCGCTATTTGAGCGACGGAAAGAAAAACAACGAAATTTCCAAAATCCTGAACCTCAACGAGAAAACGGTCAGCACGTATAAACTGCGATTGCTTACGAAACTCAACGTAACCAATCTCGTAGACTTGGTAAATAAGGCAAAAACCCTCGAAATCGTTTAACTATAGCGCGTCATTACTCTCCCCAATCTTTTTGAAAACGAACCGATGAGCGTGTAATAGTCCATCGCGAGCGCCAGCGTTTCAGAATTGTCGGCGTCGGGTTCGGACGAAATTTCACCTTTAAGGTCGTTAATGATACGGTCTACCAAAAACCATCTCAATGTAAGAATGGTTTCGGATACGTATTGCGCAATCGTCTGGTCTTTGAGTTTGACCACGATGTTTTGGGATTCCCAATTATGGAGCTGTTCTCGTTCGTCGACCATCAATATATCGGTGACTTCGGATGCGAATTCGGGTGGAAGCTGCGCGATGTACTGATCGGTTTCGAATTCCTCATTTTGCTGATAGAACGCGATCAGGTTGTTATAAATGTCGCGGAACAACGGATTAGCCAATTGCGTCTCATCTTCCTGAAGACTTAAGAAAATGCGTTCGTACACTTTGGCCTCGCGTTTTACTTTGGCTTCTTTGATTTCGCCATCGGCATTGGCTTCGTATACGATATCGTCGAACTCCTCGGTCTTAAAGCCATAAAGCAATAGTATTTCGAGGATTTTACGCTCGAGTTCGTACAACACATCGACCTTTTCCTGAGTTTGCGTCTCTTCGTTGCGTACGATATCGAATGCTCTCTCTTTGGTTTCCTGCTTGAGTTTTTTTCCGGCCTCGTCTATGTCTTTTTGGACGAGTTGGGCCAAAGTACTTACGAGAACCTGTTCCGAAATATCCATGATGCGCGCGCATTCCTGAATATAGATTTCGCGCTGGATGCGATCGGGAATTTTCGAAATACTCGTCACCATATCACGGATCAACCCTGCTTTTTTTACCGGATCGTTTTGGGCTTCATCGACAAGTAAAGTCGCCTTGAACTGGATGAAATCCTTCGCGTTCTTCTGCAAGTATTCGACCAGATCGCCGTGCGCGGTTTTCCTCGCGAAACTGTCGGGATCTTCGCCTTCGGGGAAAGTGCACACTTTTACGTTCATGCCTTCCTCGAGAATCAAGTCGATTCCTCGAACCGAAGCGCGCAAACCGGCGGCGTCACCGTCAAAAAGCACGGTGATATTTTTCGTAAGACGGCTGATGAGGCGGATTTGATCCGGAGTCAAAGCCGTGCCCGACGAAGCCACGACGTTCTCGATTCCGGCCTGATTGAACTGGATCACGTCGGTATAACCTTCTACGAGGTAACAATTGTCGAGTTTGGCGATCGATTGCTTGGCCTGGAAAATCCCGTAAAGGACTTTGCTTTTGTGATAAATGTCCGATTCGGGCGAATTGAGATATTTCGCGACTTTTTTGTCGTTTGTCAGGATACGTCCGCCGAAACCGAGTACGCGTCCCGACATCGAATGGATCGGAAACATGACGCGGTGACGGAAACGATCGACAGTCCTGCCGTCTTCGCGTACGATCGTCAAACCGGTTTTATCGAGAAATTCGAGCTGATAACCTTTGCCAAGTGCGTCTTTGGAAAATGCGTCCCAAGCTTCAGGTGAATAACCTAGCCCGAACTTTTTGATGGTTTCCCCGTTGAATCCGCGCTCTTTGAAATAGCTCAAACCGATCGCTTTTCCTTCTTCGGTGTTCAACAGCACGTCGTGGAAATATTTCTGGGCGTATTCCGACACCAAAAACATCGATTCGCGTTGGTCGAGTGCGGCTTTTTCTTCGTCGGTCTTTTCGGTTTCCTCGATCTCTATGTTGTATTTCTTGGCGAGATATCTGATAGCTTCGGGATACGTGAAATGCTCGTGTTCCATCAAAAAGGCCACAACATTGCCGCCTTTGCCCGATGAAAAATCCTTCCAGATCTGTTTCACGGGCGATACCATAAACGAGGGCGAACGCTCGCTGGTGAACGGGCTCAATCCTTTGAGGTTTGAACCTGCGCGCTTGAGCTGCACGAAGTCGCCTATGACTTCTTCGAGGCGTGCGGTTTCGAAAACGGTATCTATGGAGGCTTTTGAAATCATAAGAGAGGCGAAAGATACGAATAGATTTCTGTTTTGGAACGCTCCTCGACTGCGCTCGGAGCATGTTCCGAGCGCAGTCGAGGAACAAAAAAAACGCCCTGGTTTCCCAAAGCGTTTCTCCCTTTTATAACTATCTGCTAACCTTAATTGAAATCGAATCGCAGGCCGAACGAAATGTTGCGTTCGTCTGTCGCATTGTCTTCGAACACCGGGTTCAAATCGTATTTGCAGTACAAACTGATCGATTCGTAACCGACGTAAGCACTCAATCCGTACACGAAATCGTTCACATTGAAATCGCCGACGGTCTTGTTCTTGACCTCGTTGTTCTCTTCGTTTTCGTATTCGAGGATGCGCTTGGCTTTGACGTTTCCGCCTACGAAACCTCCAATACCGACTCTCCAGCCTTGATGCGTACGGAAATACGTTTTGTCGCCATCCGTTTCCTTACCCGAAAAATCGAATTCCAAATGCACGGGCACGACCAAATTCACGGTACGGAATCTCGAGTCTCCCAAATTGATCGAACTGTTCACGAGATTTGTCTGGTCGCCTTGCTCCGCGAAATAACGATTGTCGGTCGGACGAACGGTGTTCCATTGCATCGAAAGTCCGTATTTGGCATGCAGCAAATTGCTGTGTGCAAGGATTCTCGTGTTCAAAGTAAGCCCGAGTTCATAGAAATGCGAGCCCCAAACACGGTAGTCGGAATGCGCGATCGCACCGTCTGTCATATAATGGTTCAAACCGAATGCGAAAACCAATTGCGATGTCGTGCGGTTCTCGCCTCTTATCGTGTCTTTCACTTTATCGGTGACTTTTATGCCATTCGAACCAATAGAAATACGGTAACGTCGTGTAGAATCCTTTTCGGTGATTTTGCCGTCTACTTTTTCCTGCACGAGTTTCTTGAGTTCCTCTTGTGCCGCCGCGGTTCTCCTTTCGATATTGGCCGCACGGGTTTCAGCATATTCCAGTTTCTTTTGGTCGGCTTGGTCTATCGTGAGCTGGCCTTCCTGAACCTGTTTGTTTACAGCATCCACTTCAAGTTTGAGCGCTTCCTTCTCTTCTTTGGTGATTACCGAAATCTTATCGCTGATGATCTTGATCCGGTCTTCGAAAGTCTGTTGTGCAAAGGCTTTGCTCACAAAAAGACATAGCAAGGCCGATACGTAAAAAATAACGTTTCTCATGGTGTTCGTGATTTAATTGATGATTAATGGTTCTCTTCGAGGTTGCGGTTCTCGACGGCAACCTTAACTTGTTGGTAGTTTTTGTTGAGTGCGCGCAGGGCTTTTTGGCGAAGCGTGAGTTTTTCCTCGGCCTGGCTGTCTACTTGCGAAAGAAGGCTTTTCGCATTGACTTTTACGCCCTTCACCTGGGCTTCCCGTTTGGCTTGGGCATTTGCGAGAAGCTCGTCAGCCGTGGCACTTGAAGCGATTTGTGGATTCGCCTGATTTAACTTGTCCGTTTTTTGATCGATGATCGAATTTGATGATTGATTTTGATTGATGGTATTGTCGGCCAATTGCGCCTTTTGTTCTTGAACCGAATTGACTTTTTCAATTTTCCGTCTTACCGAAGGCGCTGTCGCTTTTGCCGTTTCCGATACTTCAGAAGAATTCTCAGCGATCTGAACCTTGGGTTGCGCTTCGATTTTAACATGCGAAGGCTTTTGCACCGGTGTTTTGGCAGTCTCGACCACTTGATGGTTTCCGTTATCGATCGCCTTCGTATCGCCTTGTCGGAAAAAAAGTGTCCCGACCAAGAGGAATCCCAAAAAACCCGCGGCCACGTAAAGCCATTTGAAACTTCTCTTGATTTTCACGACTTGAGGTTGGGCTTCGGCCGCCGACAACATCGCGTCGAGCCTGTCCCAAGCGGCAGAACTCGGTTGTATTTCACGCTGGTTGAGTTTTTCTGAGAACTCCTTTTCCATTTTATTCCGTGCCATTTTCATAGTTCTTTGATTCAACAATTTTTTCCTGCAGAATTCGTCTTGCATGCGACAGTTGCGATTTCGACGTGCCTTCGTTGATTCCGAGCATTTCGGCGATTTCCTTGTGTTTGTAACCTTCTATGGCATACAGGTTGAAAATCATGCGGTAACCGTCGGGCAAACCGTCTATCAGATTTTGGATGTCGTCTACGCTGAGTCCGCTTTCGACGTCGTTGAAGCCTTCTTCTTTGTAGAAACTGTCTTCCATGAAACTCACTTTCTTCTGGACGCGCAGCCAAGAAATGCACTCGTTGACCATAATCCGTCGGATCCAACCTTCGAAACTGCCTTCGTGCTTGAAATTCCTGAGATTCGCGAACACTTTCATGAACGCGGTGATCATCAAATCTTCGGCATGATGCACATCTTTGGCGTATTGTCGGCAAACGCTGAGCATTTTAGGAGCGTACTGCGTATAGATTTTCTGTTGGGCATGTCGGTTGTTTTCGACAGCCAAAGCGATTATCTCATGTTGCTCCTGATGTAAAGCTATTACCTTCAAATCCTTTTTAAGTGGGTTTCTGATAGCATAGACGACGACTTTCGGAAAAGCGTTGCATGTATCGGCAAAAAAATTTCAGAAAAACAAAAAAGCCCTGTATTTACAAGGCTTGACAGATATAAAATATTTTATTTTTTTCGTTCGATGACGTAATTGACCATGAGTTCCAAAGCGCTTTTGAACTCCGATTCGGGGTATTTCTCGAGCAAAACGAGTGCTTGGCGGCGAAATTCCTCCATTTTGGTTTCGGCGTAACCCAAACCGTTGCGCTCTTTCACGAAGTTGATGACTTCCTTGACGCGCTTTTTGTCCTTGTTGTGGTTCTTGACCGAATTGATGAGCCAGGATTTTTCCTTTGCCGAACACGTATTGAGCACATGGATCAACGGAAGCGTCATCTTTTGTTCCTTGATGTCGATTCCGGTCGGTTTTCCAATGGCTTCTTCAGAATAATCGAACAAATCGTCCTTGATCTGGAACGCCATACCGATAAGTTCGCCGAATTTGCGCATGTTTTCCACTTCGCCCAAATCGTCTGTTACCGAACGCGCTCCGAGCGCACAACAACTCGCAATCAACGTCGCGGTTTTCTTTCGGATGATTTCGTAATACACGTCTTCGGTAATATCGAGCCTTCTCGCCTTCTCGATTTGTAGGAGTTCACCTTCAGACATTTCACGCACCGCGACCGAGATAATCTGCAGCAAATCAAAGTCTCCGTTGTCTATAGACAGCAAAAGTCCTTTCGAAAGCAGATAATCGCCGACGAGCACGGCAATTTTATTCTTCCAAAGTGCGTTAATGGAAAAGAATCCGCGGCGGCGGTTCGAATCGTCGACAACGTCATCGTGCACCAAAGTTGCCGTATGGATGAGTTCGATGACCGACGCGCCCCGATACGTTCTTTCATTTACGGTTCCGCCCGACGTCATTTTTGCGATCAGGAACACGAACATCGGACGCATCTGTTTGCCTTTCCGATTGACGATATAATAGGTGATGCGATTGAGAAGCGCGACTTTCGACGACATGGATTCGTAGAACTTCTTCTCGAAGAGTTCCATCTCGGGTCGGATGGGTTGTTTTATTTGCGCGCTGATGTTCATTTGCCTTTCAAAGATAGACTATGTTTGCACAAGTTCAAAGGTTAAAAATTTGTTGGCTTTTTTTGAACGATACGTTAAACCATATTGGATTCCAGCACTCTAATTCCAAAACCATAAAAACCAAAATCTATGAAAAATAAATTGTTGTTAGGATTTGCGGCCCTTGCGCTGACTTTCGCAAGCTGTACAAAAGACGAAGACGAGGCTTTCAACGCCCAAAGCGCGCGTATCAATAATGAGATGGATCGCATCGCCGACGACGTTTAGGCCATTGCCGAGGAAGAGTACGAAAACCAGCAAGCCGACGCCGGACGTCCGAATTCTGTACAGGCGTTTCTGCCGTCTTGCGCCGTCGTGACAACCACTTTTACCGATGCAACCTGGACAAGCGTGATCGAATTCGGCGAAAGCGGATGCACGTTGAATTCGGGAGCTGTCGTAACCGGACAAATCATCGTGAGTGGAAGCCTTGATTTTGACGCGGCCTCGTACGAAGTCGATTATACGTTCAACAATTTCTACCACAATAACAGACATGTGGAAGGCAACCGCCACGTCACGTTCACCTGGGAAAGCACGACTGCACAACCCGAAGCGCATACCGTGGCGAACATCGACATCGATTTTACGGTGACGTATCCGAACGGAAACGAATACCACAGGACGGGCCACAGGATCCGCGAATTGATCGACGGATACGACACGCCGTTCAACTGGACCGACAACGTCTATCAGGTAACTGGAAACTGGACGACGACCGGCCCCAATGGCAGTTGGACGACGACCATCGGAACACCTTTGGTTTGGTACGCGACCTGTCCTTACATCGGTGCCGGAACGTTGACGTTGTCTACAGGAAACAACACCGCGACTCTGGATTACGGAGACGGCACTTGCGATTATTTCGCACAACTCACCGTAAACGGAGGCACGCCGACAACGGTCCTTTTGAATTGATAAAGGTTAATTACATAAAAGTGAAGAAACGCTTCGGAGACGAGGCGTTTTTTTATTCGGCGTCCTTATTGGCGAGTTGCCCGCATGCGGCATCGATGTCTTTTCCTCGGCTGCGACGTACTTTCACGACGATATCGGCTTTTTCAAGTGCCGAAATATAAGCATTGATCGATTCTTCGGACGCTTGTTGGAATTCTCCGTCGTCGATCGGGTTGTATTCGATCAGGTTGACTTTGCACGGCACGTATTTGCAGAATTTCACAAGTGCGTCGATCGATTTTTTGTCGTCGTTGATACCTTTCCAAACCACATATTCGTAAGTCACGCGGCTTTTCGTTTTGGCGTACCAATATTCGAGCGCTTCACGCAATTCCGTAAGCGGGAAATTCTTGGTGAACGGCATGATCTTGTTGCGGATTTCCTCTACGGCCGAATGCAAGGATACGGCGAGTTTGAACTTCACCTCATCGTCGGCGAGTTTCTTGATCATTTTGGTCACGCCCGAAGTGGAAACCGTGATCCGTTTCGGCGACATGCCCAAACCTTCGTCCGAGGTGATTTTCTCGATGGCTTTCATCACGTTCGGATAGTTCATCAATGGCTCGCCCATTCCCATGAACACGATGTTCGAAAGCGGCCGGTTGTGATAGAGTCGGCTTTCCTTGTCAATCGCTGCGACCTGGTCGTAAATCTCGTCGGGATTGAGGTTGCGCATGCGCTTGAGTTTGGCCGTCGCGCAGAAATTGCAATCGAGCGAACATCCTACCTGGCTTGAAACGCAAGCAGTGGTTCTGGTTTCTGTCGGAATCAAAACCGATTCGACAAGCAACCCGTCGTGAAGACGCACGGCATTTTTGACCGTTCCGTCTTCGCTTTTCTGCATTTTGTCGACCTTGATGTGGTTGATGACGAAATTGCGCTCGAGCATCGCACGCGTTTCTTTCGACACATTGGTCATGTCTTCGAAGCTGTGCGCACCTTTGCTCCATAGCCATTCGTAGACCTGGTTGCCCCGGAAGGCTTTATCTCCGTTGTCTACGAAAAAATCACGGAGTTTTTCTTTGGTCAGTGCGCGTATGTCTTTCTTTTCGATTTCCACGGCGCAAAGATACGGTTAAAGTTGAAAGTCGAGGCAGTTAGGGTGTTAGGGATTTTATAAAATGGATGAGGACAATAATTTCGACATGAACAAACGCAAAACCTAAAATTTAAGAAAATGTACATAAAATCTATAATGGAGCGAATCGCGTTTGGGCTAACTTTGAGACCTAACAGATTTAAAAAATCTGTTAGGTCTCAAACACCGATTTTTGATGTGGAAAAGTAGTGTCGAAAAAACCTACAACGGCTTTTCTCAAAACACCAGAAAGACAAACATCCGAAAACTTCTATTCGTAACTTTGGAAAAAACCATCCGATGCAATTCAAATACCTGTTTATCGCATTGATCGCCACGATTCCAGTTTCGTCCCAAGTACAAAAAGTGGGATATTCCGAAAAAGGAGATTACACCCTACTCTATTACTCGGTCAAAAATATCGACACGGTCAAAATCCCGGGCAATTGGGAACGCGACAAACGCGACCTCGCAACTTCAGTTTACCTGACGAATCCGCATAGCGACATCGCGTTTTACATCGACACCAAAAACAAGAAATACGCATCGGCTGCCAACGAGGCCGAAGCACTCAAATTATACGTAGCCGACAAAACCCACAAAATCAAAAAATCCTGGGAAATCGAGCTGCTCGACACCGACAACGAAACCTATCAACTGTATAAAATCAAAGGTTTGCGCCATCCCGACGGCAATCAGGTCGCACTTTTGGGAAGTCGCGGCAAATACGTGTACAACATCGTATGTTATGGCGCGATCGACGACAATCTCAAATCTGAATTCCTTATCCGATTATTCAAAAACACCACTCCGTAATGCATTTCATTTCCGAAGAACTCGAACTCTATACAGAAAACCATTCTCAGGACGAGCCGCAGTTGTTGGCTGAACTCAACCGTGAAACCCATCAGAAAATCCTGCAGCCGAGAATGCTAAGCGGGCATTTGCAGGGACGCGTTTTGAGTATGCTGTCGAAAATCATCAGACCTCAAAGCATCCTCGAGATCGGGACGTTTACGGGTTATGCTACTTTATGCCTCGCGGAAGGATTACAGCAAAACGGCACGATCGATACATTAGACAACAACGAGGAATTATTTGACTTCCAACGCAAATATTTCGATCGCTCCCAATGGAAAGACCAGATTTTCCAACACCTAGGCAACGCGCTCGACATCATTCCGACGTTGGGTAAAAAATACGATTTGGTGTTCATCGACGCCGACAAACAGAACTACGCGAATTATTTCGAAATCGTCGTTCCGATGATGACCAAAGGCGGCATAATCCTTTCGGACAACGTGTTATGGAGCGGAAAGGTGCTCGAAGAAGTCAAAGCGAACGACAAAAGCACGATCGCACTGCTCGATTACAACAAAATGCTCAAGGAAGACCCGAGAGTGGAAACGGTTTTATTGCCCATCCGCGACGGGCTCACTGTTAGTCGGGTTATCTAGATTCGATTTTTGGTCGGGAAAGAAACGGTTGCGCAAATACGCGTACACGTAAAGCATGATCGTTCCCATAAGCAATCCCCAAGCGTAACCGCACAAAATATCGCCCGGATAATGCAATCCGAGGTAAATGCGGCTGTATGCAAAAATTAACGGCCACAGGAAAAAGAAGCCCATGTATTTGAGATACGGACGCAACACGCGGTAGCTGAAAAAAGCCACGGCCATCGAATTCGACGCATGTCCCGATATAAAACTGAAGGATTTCCTTTTTTGCACGGCGCGGATCAAATCGGCCAAATCAGGGTCGCTTCCCGGTCTTAGCCTTTGGAAACCGTTTTTGAAAAGATTCGTGGTCTGATCGGTCAACGTGATCAACAATGCGATACAAATGACGACCAAAAGCGCGTGCCTCCAACCTAAACGTTTAAATGCCAAATATAGGATGACCGCGAAAATCGGGATCCAACTCGTGAATTTGGTGATGATGAGCCACAATCCGTCATAGGTTTCGGAACCCAGACTGTTGAGCCAGATAAAAACGTGTTGGTCTAAATCGATTAGCTTGTCGATCATCGCCCCTGGCGTTTGATAGGACCCGAAGCGATTTCGTCGATTTCCTGTTTGGTTTTCTCAAGATCGGCCGAATTGCTCATCAAGCTTTCCTTGGCCTTATCGATTTCGGAATTGATATTGCTCTTGATGTCGAACAACGACTTGTCAAGACCGTTGGCTTCGGCTCCTTTGTTGATCTCGCTTTTGATTTCGTTCGTCGCATCCTTTAGTTGACGCATGCCTTTTCCTAAAGCGCGCGCCATTTCGGGGATTTTATCCGATCCGAACAACATCAACACGACAAAAATTATGAAAATCAATTCGCCTCCGCCTATTCCGAACATGATAAAGATTTTAGGTATTTGGCAAAGGTACGAACTTACGCACGTCGCGGTTTGCCGTTAACAAAATTTTCGTCAGTCGAATTTGGATTTCACGGCTTCTTTAGGCCAGGTGTTGTTCGAGACATCGATGTCGGCCGTTTCTTCTTTCGAATCGATCTGGATTTTGGAAACCGCTTTCTTCACCGCAAAAACACGTGAAACTTCTGCGTCGCTCTTTCTCCAGATTTGGGCCGGGAACGTATAATCTTCAGTAGTTCCGTCCTCGAAAGTCAACTGCACGATAAGCGGCATGACCAAACCTCCGGGCTTGTTGAAACTCACTTCGTAGAAATACTTCGGATTGTCGAGTTTGGCGCGTTGTTCTGCCGTGAAATTAGCCTCGAGATATTCGTTGAGCGGCTGAACTTCTTTGGCATCGAACGCCTTTTTCATTTCGGGTTTGAAGTTCGCGTCGCCTTCCGCGACCATATACACTAGCGGTCCGGCCATTTGGCGTCGGTTGCGTCGGTTCACTTCGGGTTTGTCGAAATCTTTGGGTTTTTCGGCCGAAACGTAATATTGCTTGACTTCTTTGATGCCGATGTCGTTGAAATCGGTGGTGTAGAACCAGCCTCTCCAGAACCAGTCGAGATCGGTTCCCGAAGCGTCTTCCATCGTACGGAAGAAATCATCAGGCGTCGGATGCTTGAACTTCCAACGGTTCGCATACGTTTTGAACGCATAATCGAACAAATCGTGTCCGAGGATCGTCTCACGCAAAATATTCAAAGCGGTCGCCGGCTTGCCATAAGCGTTGTTCCCGAACGACTTGATGCTCTCGGAATTCGTCATGATCGGCTCAAGCCCAGATTGCGCGCCGCTCATATACGGAACGATTTTCTTTGCAGGCCCGCGATCGGCCGGGAAATTCGGATCGAACGAGGTTTCGGCCAAATATTCCATGAAGGTGTTCAGACCTTCGTCCATCCACGTCCATTGACGTTCGTCCGAATTCACGATCATCGGGAAGAAATTGTGCCCGACTTCGTGGATGATTACGCCTAGCATGCCATATTTGGTGCGGTCGGTGTATTTTCCGTCGGCATCGGGACGACCGAAATTCCAACAGATCATCGGATATTCCATGCCCTGATCCTGCGCATTTACCGAAATCGCCTTCGGATACGGAAAATCGAATGTATATTTCGAATACGACTTCAACGTGTGGGCGACGGCGCGGGTCGAATATTCTTCCCAAAGCGGATTGCCTTCTTTCGGATATAGCGATTCGGCCATCACGACGCGATCGCCGAACTTGACGGCCATCATGTCGCAAATGAATTTTCTTGAAGTCGAAATCCCGAAATCACGTACGTTTTCGGCTTTGAATTTCCAGGTTTTCTTCTTGTCGGAAAAGCCTTTTTCGATTTCGGTCGCTTCGGCTTGCGTACGAATGATTACCGGTTTGTCGAACGATTTGGTCGCAAGTTCGTAACGCTTCATTTCCTCGTCCGTATACACGTCTTTGCGGTTTTGGAGAACACCCGTCGCATCGAGGAAATGGTCGGCCGGAACGGTGATGTTCACTTCGAAATCCCCGAATGGAAGTGCGAATTCGCCTGCGCCCCAAAACTGCATGTTCTGCCAGCCTTCGACGTCGTTATACACCGCCATGCGCGGATAGAACTGCGCCAAAACGTATAATTTGTTCTTGTCTTTTTCGAAGTATTCGTAGCCAGAACGTCCGCCGTCTTTCATGTAATTGTTGATATTGTACCACCATTTCACCGAAAACGAGATTTTTTCGCCGTGCTTCAAAGGCGTAGGCAGATCGATGCGCATCATGGTTTGGTTCACAGTGTATTTCAACGCCTTCCCTGACGCGTCTTTTACATGTTCGATGTTGAATCCGCCGTCGAAACCTTCTTCGAGGTATTTACGCGAGAATCCGGAAACGCTGACGGCTTTGTCGGCTTTGGTACTTTCCTGGAGCGGACTCAAGGACGTACGCGACTTTTCGTTCTGGTCGAGCTGCATCCACAAATATTCGAGCGGTTCCTGCGCATTGTTGTGATAGGTAATGGTTTCTACTCCCGACAATTTTGCATTCTTGTCGTCGAGTTCGATATCCATTTTGTAATCGGCTTTTTGCTGATAGTAGGCCGGACCCGGTGCGCCCGCGGCCGTTCGGTACATATTTGGGGTTGCCAACAAGTCGTACATCTGACGGAACTTGTTCTCATCCGTATGGCCTTGTTCTTTTGGTTTTGGGGTTTCCTGGGCAACGACGCTCACGGCGCAAAGCAACAGTAGGCTGGAAAGTATCTTCATAGGTTCAAAAACGGCAATTTAAGGATTTTATTCGGCTTGGTTTTTCATTCTAAACCTCAAAGGTTTTGAAAACCTTTGAGGTTTCCATCAAAACTCCAATTTCCCCGACGGTTCGTCTATCGTCAGCAATAAGTTCTGTTTATTGCCGCCGACGTTCGTTTGTATGATATTTTGCTGTTCCGTTACAAAATCGAACAGCACTTTGTTGGTGCAGGCCAATGTTTTGATATTCGCAATATCGGTAATGCGATAATACCCGACGATTACGTTGTTTTCCATTTCGTAACTGCGGTAATCGAGCGATTCCGATTTTCCGTTGACGGCGATGCGGAAATTCTCGAAAATGTATTTGTTCATCAACGCGACTTCATCTTCACCTACATTCTTTTCGCCCAAATGGAATTTCTTCTTGAACTTTTTTTCGAGAGCGGAGTTCAGGTCGTCGACGAAAATCCGTGTCGTGATCTGCAACATTTTCTTGTCGGACGCGTAGTTGAGTTGGTAAATCCCAACGTAGAACTTATGCGTCCACGAGCAAATAGAGAATAAGACGATGACAAAAATGCCTATGAAACTAAGTTTTTTCATTCGACAAAATTACGGTTTCCCGGAAACTTGGCTTTCTTTTTCTTCCTGGGCGATCAACTCGATGTAAGTAGGCGCGAGTTGTGAAATGCGTTGCAACAAAGCCACTTTGTTCTTCAATTCCAATGCTTTGACCGCTTCCGGATCGTCTATGCAGTAATATTGGAAGCCTTTGACGTAATCGGCCGGGATTTTAAGCCTTTGGATGTAAAGCGAATCGTCGAATTGGTAACGCAGTTTTTCCATTAACCCTTCCTTTCTTTCGACCTTGACCTGCTTCTTGAGCATTTTCGTACGACCACTTATCGCATTGGCCAAAATATCGACCGGGCCCGAAGTCGCCGTATAGAGTTTTCGCTCGGAAGGCGTGTATTTCTTTTGTCCTTTCGGGACGAGGCCCAAATCTTCGGGATTGAGGTTTTTATTGACGACGACTTCATCGAGTTGCACCGCTTTCGGGATCAAAACGATGGTAATGACTTTCTTTTTGACATCCTCATCCCGAACCAGATAACGTTTGTACTCGTAATTTTCTGACGGAAACACTAACATCTCATCGGGTTTCGCATGCATCGTGAATTCGCCCAAGGCATTGCTCACGGCGGTTTTCTCGGAAACGATGTTGACGACCTTTACGTTCACGGCCGCAATCGAATCGGTCGAAACCAAACGGAATTTGAGCTCTTGACCTTTCATATAGAACGATCCGAGAAACAATACTAAAAAAAGAAGTGGGTTATTTGGTTTCAAACGCATGAAGTTCGTTGTATTTCTGTGCTAAAGCGACCAAGCAAAAATCGAGCCTGGCTTTAACTCCGGCATCCAAAGCGGCAACCGCATTGGCGTCGTCGATCGCGTAGTATTGGAAGCCTTCCACATAATCTGCTGGAATCTTGAGGTTGTCCGTAAAGTATTTTTGCTGATAAAGGCTTTTGAGTTTTTTAAGATTCCTTTCCTTCTTTTCAGTTTTGAGGTCTTTTTTGAGCATCGTCGTGCGTCCCGTGATGGCGTTGATGATCGGATCGATCGGAATCGACAATCCCGCTACCATTCCGACGAACATTTCGGGCTTGAATTCGCCCGCTTGTTTCAAACGTCTTTCGGCAACCGTATATTTTTTTTGCCCTTTCGGCACGATTCCCAAATCTTCGGGATTGATGTCTTTGTTGACGACGACTTCTTCCAGCTCTATCGGTTTCGAAATCAATTTCACTTCGAAATATCCTTTGGCGATGTCGTCGCTGTCTACAATGTGCCGTTTGTATTCGTAACTCGGAGACGAAAAAATGATCAGGTCGTCTTCTTTGGCCGAAATCTGGAATTCACCGTTGGAGTTGGTCGCCGTGACTTTTTCTGTCACGAGATTCATCACCTGTATGTTCGAAATCCCCAAACCATCGACGATCGTCTTTCCTTTGAGCACGATTTCTCTCTGCTGTGCGAAAACACTACAGGCCGATATGAAAAAAATCAAGAGTATAACATCAATTTTTCTCACTCTTCAACGTCTTTCGGTAATTGGTCGCGAGCACGCCAAGCTGCAGTTCGATCTGCTCCTTGTTGTCGGTTTCGAGCGCCTTGAGGAATTTTTGGTCGTCTACGGAATAATACAAGAATCCGTCGACATGCGAATTCGGGACTTTTAGCGTATCGGTAAAATACACACGCTCGTAACGTTCTAGAAGGCGTTGTTTCCACATGAGTTTTTTCTCGACCTCGGCTTCTTTTTTGAGTTGGTCTTCACGGCCCGAAAGTTTGTTCAGGTAACGATCCGTCGCTACGGCAGTATAAGCCTTGTCGGGATCGCGCTGCTCTTTGGACGTTTGTCCTTGTGCCAACCTGCGCTCTTGGGGCGTGTATTTTTTTCCGACAGGAATGCCCAACGCTTCAGAGTTGATCTTGTTCCCGTCCACTTTGACCTCGGCCAATTGCGTACCCACGGGGTCGAGGTCGATCACCAAAGTCTCTTCATCCATATCGAAAGCGGTAATCACCATTTTCCTTGTGATGATTTCTACGCCTTTAAACATGAGCGTATCGCCTTTTTTGACGTTTACCGTAAAGAAACCGCCAGGGGTTGTCGTGGTTTTTTCGCCCGTTTGCATGTTGGTGATCTTGACTTCGTCCCTTTCGGCCACGAGGTTTCCGATCATCGCTTTACCCGGAAGCGGTTTGCGTTTTTGCGCCACCGTGGTCAGGCACAACAAAAGTGAGAAAAGCAGCACGAACCGTTTCATGTTAAGGTGATTGAGTATTATTGAGGTAAAATTATTCGAGAACTTCGGAAAATGCTCACAAGTTTATGTTAATTCAAACCGCTTGGCATCGTACTGCATTTTTAAGATAAATCTCCGAACTTTACCACATGAAAAAACTCATCATCGCAAGCACTTCGACGCTGCACGGCGGCAACTACCTTGAATATATCCTACCCGAACTCACGCATTTCTTCGAAGGAAAAAAATCGCTGCTTTTTATTCCGTATGCAAGGCCTGGCGGTATTTCGCACGATGAATATACGGCAAAAGTACGTGAGGCTTTTTCCCAAATCGGGATGTCGGTTTCGGGTTTGCACGAATACGGGAATCTAATAGAAGCCATAAAATCGGCAGAAGCCATTTTCACGGGTGGCGGAAATACGTTCCTACTCGTAAGCCAGCTTTATAAGTTTAAAGTGATGGATGTTTTGGCCGAAACCGTCAAAAGCGGCACGCCCTATCTCGGAAGCAGCGCCGGAAGCAACATCACCGGATTGACGATGCAGACCACGAACGACATGCCGATCATCTATCCGCCAGATTTCAGGACTTTAGGGCTGATTCCTTTCAACCTGAACCCACATTATCTCGATGCCGATTTGCAGTCGAAACACATGGGCGAAACCCGCGAAACCAGAATCAAGGAATTCCACCAGTTCAATTCGATACCTGTTTTGGGATTGCGCGAAGGCAGTTGGCTCGAGGTTAAAGGCGAAACGATCATTCTTAAGGGTGATTTGAGTGCGCGATTGTTCCGTCAGGGAAAAGAGGCCGAAGAATTGGCGGCGGGATCTGATGTGAGTCTTATTGGCCGATGAGGCCACGCAGGAGCGTTTTATACAAACCTCAAAGGTTTTAAAAACCTTTGAGGTTTACAAAAACAAATATTTAAAAAACAAAAAAGCCCTAGATTTCTCTAAGGCTTTTGAGCGGAAGACGAGGCTCGAACTCGCGACAACCAGCTTGGAAGGCTGGAGCTCTACCAACTGAGCTACTTCCGCTTTTATCTCACCAAACCCTTATTTTGATAGGTGTTCGATGATTTTCAATTGTGGGTGCAAATATAAGTCAGAAGATTTCGTAAATGCAAGTTTTTCGATAAAAATTTTCAAGTTTTTTTGGTTCGTAAATCCACTCAAACCCTATATCGTTGCTTGCTAATTTGTTATACCTTTAAACCAAAACCCAAACGACCATGCCCGAAATTCGCGAAATAAGCTCGACGGAAACCTATGTGGTGCGCCATCCTGTTTTGCGTCCGGGCAAACCGATGGAGACGTGTCGGTTCGACGGTGACGATTTGGGCAACACCACACATTTCGGCCTTTACGAGAACGGAGAGATCGCGGGAGTCGCGTCGCTTTTCAGGAATTCGCATCCGGCATTCAACGAATTCAGGCAGTTCCAATTGAGAGGAATGGCCGTACTTGAGGAATTTCAGGGCCGGAGTTTCGGACAGGCTTTGGTCGATGCGGCCGAAGACAAGGCCAGACGTGCCGCCGCCGACCTCATTTGGTTCAACGCGCGCCTGATTGCGGTCGGATTTTACGAAAAAATGGGATACAAGATTACGGGGAAACCTTTCGAAATCGGCGACATCGGGCCGCATTATGTGATGTTCAAGAGAATGTAGTGGCCTATGCGGAAAATTTTACTCCTTACCTTTTTGGCGGTTGCCGTGCTCGGATGCAAGAAAGATCCGAAATCGAAACCCAAAACCGACGAACCACTTGTGAAACACGAACCGGGAAGCGTCCTTTTTGATTCGTCCGAAGTCGTGAAATTAGAAGACAAGCAACTCACGGCATTCTATCGGGCGCAAAATTTCCATACGTTTTGGGTCGATTCGACAAAGCGCAAAAAAGCCGAAACGATTTTGGCCGAAGCCGAGAAATACGGTTTGGACCCGAAGGATTATTATCTCGAAAAAATCCGCAAATACGAAAAGAAATACCTCGATTTGAGCCAGGACGACCATTTGACGTACGATTTCCTGCTCACGCAATCGGTGCGCAGATTCATGATCCACGTATCTTGCGGAAAACTCAATCCGTACCATATCTATCCGAATTGGGATTTGGCGCAGCCGTCGTTCAACGTCAACAAAACCTTGGCCGAAGCGGTTTCGGGCGATTCATTGCCGAAAGTCATATCGAAGATCGAACCTCAGCACGTCGTCTATAAAAGATTGAAAAAAGCGCTCGCCTACCTCGATACTTTCGGGAAAGACACTTTGAAGCAAATCGTTTTCACCGAGAAAATAAAAAGAGGCGATTCGTCCGAAAACGTGATCCGCATCAAACGCCGCCTCATGTTTTGGCGCGACATGGAAAGAACCGACAGCATCTCGCCTTGGTACGATCGCAAAACGGCCAATGCGATGAAGAAATTCCAATTGCGCCACGGACTGATTCCCGACGGAATCGCCGGGGCCGGAACGGTGGCCGCACTCAATTTCACCAAAATCCAAAGGAAACAGCAAGTGATCGTGAATTTGGAGCGTTGGCGCTGGTTTCCGCACGAAATGGGAAGACAGTACGTGATCGTGAACATTCCCGATTATCGTTTGAGAGTGATCAAAAATGGGGATACGGTCGATACGAGGCGCGTAGTCGTCGGCAAAGAAAAAAGACGGACGCCGGTGCTTTCATCGACTTTTACCGACGTAATCCTGAACCCGACATGGACGGTTCCGCCTACGATCATCAAGGAAGATTTAGGTCCGGACGCGGCGAAAGACACGAATTATTTCCGAAATCGTCGCCTCAAGATTTTCAATTCCAAAGGCGAAGAAATCCCGTCATCGAAATGGAATTCGGCAAAACCCAACAATTACAGGTATGTCCAAGATCCCGGAGACGACAATTCGCTGGGCAACGTGAAGTTCAATTTCAGGAATCGGTTTACGGTGTACCTGCACGACACCAACCACCGCGATTATTTCAGCAGGAATTACAGAAGTTTGAGTTCGGGCTGCGTCCGCGTACAAAATCCGTTGCCGTTGGCCGCTTACCTGATCAACGATTCGATTAGATGGAACCTCGACAAAATAAATGAGGTGGTCGCCACAAAGGAAACCACCTACATCAGATTAAAAGATAAGACACGCATCCATCAATTGTATTGGACGGCGTGGATGAACAAGCGCGGCGAACTCGAATTCCGTGAGGATATCTACAATTACGACGCCGACCTGTTTAAGCGTTTACGACAATAGTTTTTCGAAGTTCTTTTCTCCGGACGGGTGATAAATGAACAACAACGACTTTCCTTTAATTGTCGAAATGATCTCTTTGGTCAATTCCTGCGGAAGCGCCGGACAACCCTGGCTTCTACCAAGTCTTCTGTGAGCCGAAATGAACGATTCCGAAACATAATCGGCAGCGTGCATCACCACGCCACGAGCACGTGCATGATCGTTCACGCCGGGTTGCAATCCGTCGAGTTTTAACGATTGGCCGTGTTTTCCGTTGTAGATTTCACCGGTCGCGTAAAACCCAAGGCTGCTCATGTTCGATTCGGAACGGTTCGAGAATTTGGTCGCGAATTCATCGCCAGTATTGCGTCCGTGCGCACAAAGCGAGTTGAACAACACGGTATTTGTAGCCAAATCGATTACCCAAAGTCGCTTGGTGTTAGACGACATGGTAAAATCGATAACCGTCAGTATATCTTTCGATACCGTACCATTCGCTCTCAGCTTGTAAAAACCTTCGAGCGCTTTGTAGAAACTTTGCTTGGTCGGGAGGGAAAATTTTCCTGCATTAAGCGTTCCGTACACATTCTCAATCTTCATTTCCATGGCCGACTTGGTCGTAGTGGCGATGGCCTTCTTCACGGGTTCCTCTGTCTTGCCTGGTGTTGCAGATGTAAATGCGAACGCGGCTGCCAGAAGGACGGGGAAAATTCTGTAAATCATTGAACTTGTTATGTTTAAATTAGATTCTGGGGACGCCAAAAATAGGAATTAAAAACTACCATCCAAACTTTTTTACAAAAAAATTGTCGATTAACGGCAAAATTTGTCGACGAAAAGCATTTCGTAACAGTCTCAAAAGTTTGCCGAGACGTGGTTTTTATTCAAAATTTTCGGAGTGAAGTGTAATAACGGCCTGAATTGCATTTTATTGTAAAATAATTGTTATTTAGATTTAAATACTACATTTGTTTCACCAAACGCCCCGAACAAAATGACCCGGTTTGCAGCAATTTCAGCTTTCTTACTACTCCTGTTTTGCCAATTCGCTGCAGGTCAGAAAAAAACGCTACAGGCCGTTTCTGTTACCGAAAACATTACGATAAACGGAAAATTGGACGAAGCGGCTTGGGAAGCGGCGCCTATCGCAACAGACTTTATCATGTTCGAGCCCGACAACGGCAAACCCATCGATCCATCCAAAAAAACCGACGTAAAGGTGTTGTACGACAATCAGGCGATTTACATCGGCGCAGTCATGTACGACGACGAACCCCACAAAATGCTAAAGGAAATTACCGAACGCGACGATTTCGGAACTTCGGAACACTTCGGCATCTTCATCAACGGTTTCAACGACGGTCAACAGGATTATCGCTTTTTCGTCAGCGCAGCCGGTGTGCAGATGGATGCTTTGGCCACGGAAGCCAACGAAGATTTTTCGTGGAACGCGATCTGGTCGAGCCATGTGCAGATGACCGAATTCGGTTGGGTTGCCGAAATCCGTATTCCTTATGCCGCATTGCGCTTTTCGAACGAAGCCAAACAAACTTGGGGACTCAACTTTTACCGAGAATTGCGTCGTTACCGCCAGAAATACACCTGGAACAGGATCGACACGAAAATCGGCGCGATCATTCCGCAGGCCGGTCTTTTGGAAGGCATCGAAAACATCAAGCCGCCCACGCGATTGTTTTTCATCCCATACGCTTCCTATTATTACGATTATACCGACCACGAATCGAACAACACGTTCAAGGCCGGGCTCGACATCAAATACGGCATAAACGATTCGTTTACTTTGGATGCGATCTTGGTTCCCGATTTCGGGCAGACGCGTTTCGACAACGTCGTTTTGAACCTCTCGCCTTTCGAGCAGCAATTCAACGAAAACCGTCCGTTTTTTACCGAAGGCACCGATTTGTTCAACAAAGGTTCTCTTTTGTATTCGAGGCGTATCGGAGGCCCGCCGTCGGTTTCCCCTACGATAGCCGACAACGAGACGATCGTAGACATGCCCAACACCGTCGATCTTATAAACGCCGTAAAACTTTCGGGACGTACCAAAGGCGGACTCGGCGTCGGGATTTTGAACGCCGTCACCGAAAGGACGACGGCCATCGTACGCAACACCGACACTCAAGCGCAACGCGATGTAGTTGTCGAACCGCTTACGAATTACAATTTGCTCGTGCTCGACCAGCGTTTCCGCGGCAATTCGTCGGTTTCGCTTGTCAATGCGAACACGACGAGAAACGGAAGTTACCGGGATGCGAACGTCACGGCTTTGGTTTGGGATTTGAACACGAAGAAGAACACATACAAACTCGCGGGCGATTTCAAATACAGCCATATCAACGAAGCCGACGATTACGACGGGTTCAAGACGGCTTTGAATTTCATCAAGACGCACGGCCATCACCGTTACGATTTGCTCGCGAAGTACATTTCGAAAGACTACGACATCAACGATTTGGGCATCGCGTTCATCAACAATTACTACAATTTCTACGCGAATTACAATTACAGGATTTTGAATCCGACGAAAAATTTCAACAGTTTCCGTTTCGATTTGTCGTCATCCGTCGAATTCCAGAACCAGACCGGAAAAACCCAGGATTATTATTGGGTCGCCTCGACTAATTTCAGCAGCCGCAAGAACGATTACTGGAATTTTTCGGCCAATGTGCGTCCGATGATCACGTACGATTTCTATCAGCCGCGCGTTTCGGGGCGTTATTCGTACAATCCGCGCGCCGCTTCGTTCAGCGCGTTGTTTTCATCCAATTACAACCGCAAATTCGCGATCGACATCAATCCGTACGCGAGTTTCATGGACGAGACCGACCGCAACGTTTTCGAAATGTACATAAGTCCGCGTTATCGCGTGAACGACCGCGTGTTGTTGATCCTTTCGGGCGATTACATCTTCCACACCAACGACCGTGGTTATGTCGACCAGACCAACGGCGATATCGTGTTTGGTGAACGCGACCGCAAGACGTTGGTCGGAGAACTCTCGGGTCGTTATTCGATCAACAACAAGATGACATTCAACGTGACGGCGCGTTATTATTGGAGCTATGCCGAATACGACGAGCTTTTCACATTGCGCGACGACGGTTTTCTCAACTACCAGACAAACGATCCGGCAGCGGTTTCTCCTTACGACGAGAACCTCAACCTTTGGAACTTCGACCTCACATATTCGTGGTGGTTTGCGCCAGCGAGCCAGATTTCGGTGTTGTATCGCAACAACGCTTTGGACTATCGTTCGACGATCGAGAACAATTTGGGGCGCAACTTCGACAATTTGTTCTCGAACAACCTGAATTCGGTGTTTTCGGTGAGCATCCGTTACTTCGTCGATTACAATTCGTTGAGACGCAAATCTTAACGAACAATTTGCAGGCAGGCATTCCGCTCGGGTTTCAAATGCCTTATCTTTGTGGAAAACCTCTAAGACATGAATAACAAAGTAATCCTGATGATTCTGGACGGTTGGGGAATTGCGCCCGACAAGAAGGTTTCAGCACCCGATAACGCCAACGTTCCTTTCATCAATTCGCTTTCCCTGAAATACGCTCACGCGACTTTGCGTACCGACGGACTCAATGTCGGCTTGCCCGAAGGCCAGATGGGAAATTCCGAAGTCGGGCACATGAATCTCGGTGCCGGGCGTATCATTTACCAAGATCTCGTAAAAATCAATTTGGCGGTCGAAGACGGTTCTATCGCAAACGAAAAACCGCTTGTGGACGCGTTCCGATATGCCAAAGACCATAATAAAGACGTGCATTTGCTCGGATTGGTTTCCGACGGAGGCGTGCATTCCCACATCAACCACGTTAAAGGTCTTGTCGATGCAGCCGATGCGTTCGGACTCAAAAACGTGTTCGTCCATGCGTTTACCGACGGACGCGACGTAGACCCGAAATCGGGAGCGTTTTTCATAGGCGACCTGAAGCATCATCTTGAAAACAAGTCGGCCAAAATCGCTTCAGTCGTCGGACGCTATTATGCGATGGATCGCGACAAACGTTGGGAACGCGTGCGAAAAGCGTATGATTTGCTCGTACACGGCATCGGAACACCGACTACCGATGTCATCCACAGCATTCACGACAGCTACGAAAACGGCATCACCGACGAATTCATCGAGCCGATCGTGGTGACCGACGACAACCAAAAACCGCTTACTACGATCAAGGACGGAGACGTCGTGATTTTCTTCAACTTCCGCACAGACCGCGGACGTCAGCTTACCGAAGCCTTGTCTCAACAGGATTTCCACGAACAGAACATGCACAAGCTCGATCTGTATTATGTGACGATGACCAATTACGACGACACGTTCCAAAATATCCACGTGGTTTACGACAAAGACAATTTGACCGAGACGCTTGGGGAAATCGTTTCGAAAGCAGGTAAAAAACAGATTCGTATTGCCGAAACCGAGAAATATCCGCACGTGACGTTCTTCTTTTCGGGCGGACGCGAAGAACCTTTCGAAGGCGAATCCCGAATCCTCAGAAATTCCCCGAAAGTCGCCACATACGACCTGCAACCCGAAATGAGCGCTTACGAACTCGCCGATGCGCTTGTTCCCGAACTCGAGAAACAAGAAGTCGATTTCGTGTGTCTGAACTTTGCGAATGGCGACATGGTCGGACACACAGGCGTGATGGAAGCCGCGATCAAAGCGTGCGAAGCCGTAGACAAATGCGCCGAAAAAGTGATCACCGCCGCTTTGGCGAACGGATACTCGACTATCGTGATCGCCGACCACGGAAACTGCGAAACGATGATCAATCCCGACGGAAGCCCGAATACCGCTCACACTACGAATCCGGTACCGATCATTTTGGTCGATCCGGACCGCAGACACATCAACGACGGGATTTTGGGCGACATCGCCCCGACGATCCTCGACATGATGGGCATCGCGAAACCCGAAGCGATGACCAGACATTCTTTGCTTTAAAAAAAACGCCACGAATTACACGAATCCATTAGTGATATTCGTGTAATTCGTGGCTATCTCTAAACATGAAAAAGCTACTATTTTTTGCAGCTTCGTTGCTCATCATCGGATGCAAAACCACCCAAAAAACCACCCAAAGAGTGAAAACTCCCGAAGTGACATCCCAAAAACCATCTACCGGATTGCTTGCGACCACGACCGAAGGCGATCTGCTCGGGCAAGGCGAAGTACAGGATTTACTGCGCACGCCTTTCCGCAATTGGTTCGCTCCTGGTTACGACAATTACAAGCCCGATGCGGCGACCGTGACCAAATTGCGCGATTTGACCAACGGCATTTCCATCAAGATTTTTATGGGAACCTGGTGCGAGGACAGCCAAAACCAAGTGCCGAAATTCTTCAAGATCTTGCACGACGCAGGTTTTGACAAACAGGATGTGACGCTGATTTTCGTCGACAAGGACAAAACCACGCCAGAAAAACTCGAAGCCGGTTTGAACATCACGAACGTTCCGACGTTCATTTTCTACAAAACGACGCAATCCGGAGGAAAAAAAGGCCCGAAAGGCGAACCGAAAACCAAAGAACTCAACCGTATCGTAGAATCGCCACGCGAGACTTTGGAAAAGGACATGCTCAAAATCCTATCCAACCAAGGCTATAAGCATAGTTACTTGGAATAGTTGGGGATTTCGACGAAGGAGAAATCTGATTAGCTAAAATCTCTTTTTTGCTGAAATGCCGAATAATCAGGCCGAGATTCCTCCTTCGTCGGAATCCACCGCATTGCAAACTCATTTGAAAGTTGTAATTTTGCGCTCTAATATTTTGACTTCATGATTATCCCTAAAACCCGCGAACAGATTGAACTCATGCGTGAAAGCGCGTTGCTGGTTTCTAAAACTTTGGGCATGCTCGCCAGCGAGATCAAACCCGGCGTCACGACGTTGCAGCTCGACAAAATGGCCGAACAGTTCATACGCGACCACGATGCCGTTCCAGGATTTTTAGGGCTTTACGGATGTCCGTCATCTATTCTTACGAGCGTGAATGAAGCCGTCGTGCACGGTTTGCCGAATGACCGCGCGATCGAGGAAGGCGATATCATCTCGCTTGACTGCGGCGTGCTTAAAAACGGCTATTACGGCGATCACGCCTATACTTTCGAAGTCGGAGAAGTCGCTCCAGCCACCAAAAAACTGCTTCAGGTAACCAAGGAATCGCTTTATATCGGAATCCGCGAATTCAAAGCCGGAAACCGCGTTGGCGATGTGGCGAACGCGATCCAGGCCTATACCGAAAGCTTCGGATATGGCGTCGTACGCGAACTCGTCGGTCACGGGCTCGGCACCAAAATGCACGAAGAACCCGAAATGCCGAACTACGGAAAACGCGGCAAAGGCAAAATGTTCGTCGAAGGTATGGTCGTGGCCATCGAACCGATGATCAACATGGGCGTGCGCAACATCAAAACCCTGAAAGACGGTTGGACGATCGTGACTGCCGACAAAAAACCGAGCGCCCACTTTGAACACAACGTCGCGATCGTAGACGGAAAACCGGAATTGCTTTCGACTTTCGCCTACGTGTACAAAGCGTTAGGCATCGAAAGCGACGAGGAAAACGAGTTCAGACGCGAAGCTTTGGTGTTGTCGTAATGAAAAAAATCTTCAAATTCATCCTCAATACGATTCCGCGCCCGATCTTGATTAGATTGAGCTATGTCGCGCGTCCGTTGATTTCGATTTTACTTAGCGGCGATAAATTCACCGATCCCATCGACGGCAAGAGTTTCAGGAAATTCCTTCCGTACGGATACGGAAAACAGCGCGAGAACGTACTTTCGCCAAGCACGCTTTCGTTGGAGCGCCATCGTTTGCTTTGGTTATACCTGAAAGAGGAGACCGATTTTTTCACCGCTCCCAAAAAAGTGTTGCATTTCGCGCCCGAACAGGCTTTCTACAAGCTTTTCCGCGAACAGAAAAACCTCGATTACACGACTACGGATTTATTTTCTCCTTTGGCCGACGTGAAAGCCGATATTTGCGATTTGCCGTTCAACGACAATCAATACGATTTGATTTTGTGCAATCACGTGCTCGAACACATTCCCGACGACACCAAAGCGATGCAGGAATTGTTCCGTGTGATGAAACCCGGAGGAATGGGCATTTTCCAGATTCCACAGGATTTGAAAAGGGAACATACTTTCGAGGACGATTCGATCACCGATCCGAAACAACGCGCCGAAATCTTTGGTCAATACGACCATGTCCGCGTGTACGGACGTGATTATTTCGACAAACTGCGCAGCATCGGGTTCACAGTAGTCGAGGAAGATTACACGAAAAAAATCTCTCCGGAAATGGTCGAACGCTATTGTTTGGCTCCGGGCGAAATCATTCCGGTCGTGTTCAAGCCGTAATAGACGCGACAAAATATCTTTGCGTTTTTCGCCGTTAACACTTCGATTCGTCTTTTTCCTATATTTACGAATCTCAATCTTCAGCCAAATGACAAAATTCCTATCGGCGGCTTTTCTGTTGCTTTTCGCTTCTGTATCGGCCCAAGTTCAAACCGAGATCCAGGCGCCATACAACATACGTACGATCATGTTCAACCAGTCGAGCGGGCAGAACACGATTCCGATATTTTTACTCAACGATTCATTTACGCTCCAGTTCGATGATTTGTACGGGAACGAAGCCAATTACTATTACCAGATCGTGCATTGCGATTACGATTGGCAACCGTCGAACCTTGTGAAGAGCGAGTATTTGTCTGGGTTTGACGATTTGAGGATTCAGACGTATACGAACTCGTTCAACACGCTCCAGATTTATTCGCACTACATGGTTTCTTTCCCTAATCGGCAGACGCAATTGCGACTCAGCGGTAATTACATGCTCAAAATCCTTAACGAAGATCGCGATGTCGTCTTTTCGAGAAAATTCATCCTATACGAAGACTTGGTTTCGGTGCCTTTGCAAGTAAAGCGCGCGCGTACTATCGATATGATGCCTCACATGCACAACATGGATTTTTCGATAAAGTCGCAGGCGATCGTTTTCCAGAATCCGCTAAAGAACGTCAAGGTCATGCTGATGCAGAACGGGCGTTTCGACAACGCGATCATCAACGTAAAGCCGCAATATACCATCGGCAACGATTTGATTTACAAATACGACAAGGAAACGCAATTTTACGGCGGCAACGAGTTTCTGTATTTCGAGAACAAGGATGTGCGTGCGGCGGCGTATAACGTAGCGAAAATCGACTCGAACGGTTCGCTTTACAATGCGTATCTGTTTCCGAGTGAAGCGCGTACCGATAAAGCCTACACGTATTATCCGGACCAGAACGGGAACTTCATCCCGATGGTCGTCAATCGCGACAATCCGGCCGTCGAAGCCGATTACGTTTGGGTGTATTTCAGTTTGTCAGCGCCTTCTTATTTCGGTAAAAACGACATTTACGTGAACGGGATGTTCAACAATTTCCAGCATACGCCAGAGTTTAAGCTCGAGTACGACGAGGCATCGAAATTGTATAAAAAAGCGATCTTGATCAAACAAGGTTTTACGAATTTCCAATACGAGATCGCCGACAAGAACGGCAAGATCGACAGCGCAAATGCCATCGATGGGAATTTCTGGCAAACCGAATCGAATTATTTCGTGATGGTATATTATCGAGAGAACAATTCGCGTTATGATCGTGTAATCGGCAAAGGCGCTGCTAGCTCAACCGACATCACCAACTAAAAATTAACCTTGAGTATCACGCATCTACGCATATTTTTGTAAATTTGCGCTACACTTTTCCCAAGTACATTAATGGTTTCACAAATTACAAGAGGCATAAAAATTTCGGTCGGGACGACTTTTGAAGGCACGTACTTCAAGAATCACCGCATCCATTATGCATTCAGTTACCACGTGACCATAGAAAACCACGGTAAGGATTCCGTTCAACTCACATCGCGCCATTGGGACATACTCGACTCGTTGAACGATCCCGAAACCGTCGACGGTGAAGGTGTGATCGGGAAAAAACCGGTGTTGAAACCAGGCGAAACCCATACGTATAGCTCGGGCTGCCTTCTCGCGTCTCCTTTCGGTGCGATGCGTGGGTACTTCAATATGATCAACTTCACCTCTACACGCAGTTTTCGTGTGATCGTGCCTACTTTTAAATTGAGCGCGCCATTTGCGTTGAATTGAGTTTTCCAAGATTTTCAGATTATCAGATTTTTGGATTATCAGATATTGACCCAATGAAAATCTAACGTTATTCTTGTGAATTCTTCCTGATCTGACTTTTTCCGATTCTGACAATCCGAAAATCTGTGAATCTGACAATCTAAAACCCAAATCACATCGATTCGTTACGGAATTCACAATTCGGATATTTTTAAAATCCCGATTCGTTATCTTTGTGCCACCAAAAAAGAAACGATATGCCAAAAGGTTTTTTTAACGTACCGAAAGCCGTCAACGAGCCGGTAAAATCATACGCTCCCAATTCGCCCGAAAAGGCCGCAGTTCTTGCCGCTTACCGCGAATTGTGGAACGCGAACATCGAAGTGCCGCTTTACATCGGAAGCGAGCAGATCAAAACGGGCAACACCCGTAACATGACGCCGCCTCACGATCACAAACACATCGTAGGAAAATATCACCTGGCCGAAAAATCTCATGTAGAGAAAGCCATCTCGACTGCGCTCGATGCCCGCAAAAACTGGGCTTCCTTACCATGGGAACAACGCGCCGCGATTTTCCTGAAAGCAGCCGAACTTATCGCTGGACCGTATCGTGCGAAAATCAACGCCGCAACGATGATCGCCCAATCCAAAACGATTTTCCAGGCCGAGATCGACGCCGCTTGCGAACTCATCGACTTTTTGCGTTTCAACGTAGAATTCATGACGCAGATTTACGCCGACCAGCCAAAATCGACTTCGGATATGTGGAACCGCGTCGAATATCGTCCACTTGAAGGTTTCATTTATGCCGTGACGCCGTTCAACTTTACCGCGATTGCAGCCAATTTGCCTGCAAGTGCCGCTTTGATGGGCAACGTCGTGGTTTGGAAACCGAGCGATTCGCAGGTTTTCTCGGCAAAAATCATCATCGACGTATTCCGCGAAGCTGGTGTTCCCGATGGCGTAATCAACGTCGTTTTTGGAGACGCCCAAATGATTTCGGAAACCGTTTATGCAAGCCCTGACTTCGCCGGAATCCACTTTACGGGCTCGACGCATGTGTTCAAGGACATTTTCAAGCACATCGGAAACAACATCGAAATCTATAAAACCTACCCGAGAATTGTCGGAGAAACAGGCGGAAAAGACTTCATCGTCGCACATCCGAGCGCCAACGTACGTCAGGTCGTGACCGGAATCGTGCGCGGCGCATTCGAGTTCCAGGGACAGAAATGTTCGGCGGCTTCACGCGCTTACATTCCGCAAAGTTTGTGGCCGGCCGTGAAATCGGAGCTCGAAAAAGACATGAAATCGATGAAAATGGGTACGCCCGAAGATTTCTCGAACTTCATCACAGCCGTGATCCACGAAGGTTCTTTCGACAAATTGGCCAAATATATCGATGGCGCCAAAGCGGATACGGATGCCGAAATCCTCGTCGGCGGAAACTACGACAAATCTGTCGGATATTTTATCGAACCGACCGTTATCGTAACCACGAATCCGAAATACGTGACCATGGAAACCGAATTGTTCGGACCTGTGATCACGATTTATGTGTATGAAGACGCCAAATGGGCCGAAACATTGAAACTCGTAGACGAAACTTCGCCTTATGCGTTGACCGGAGCGATTTTCAGCAAGGACCGTTACGCGATCAACGAAGCCACGAAAGCGTTGGAAAATTGCGCAGGAAACTTCTACATCAATGACAAACCGACGGGAGCCGTCGTGGGCATGCAGCCATTCGGCGGTGCGCGCGCTTCGGGAACGAACGACAAAGCGGGTTCTGCACAGAACTTGTTGCGTTGGGTTTCGCCTCGCACGATAAAGGAAACTTTCGTGACACCGGTCGATTACCGTTACCCGTTCCTAGGCGAATAATTAACTCGCAAATAACTGAAGCCCCGATATTTGTCGGGGCTTTTTTGTTACTTTTGATACAAATCAAAGCACTACCTATGAAAAAAACAATACTCTCTTTATTTATGTTGACCTGTGTTGCGGCATCGGCCCAAGTTGCCGTCAACCGCATTTTTCCCGACGATGATACGGTTTGGACGGTCGTGACTTCGGGAACGGCTCTTAACGAAACCGCAGGCGCGAACCAAACCTGGGTTTTCGACCAACTCGTCTCCCTTGGCGATACGTCCTACCAACAGGAAACCCCTACACCTGCCGACATCTCGACCTATCCGAATACGACAGGAGTTTTACAGTCCGCCGATACGGGAAGTATTTATTATGCGCTGAATCTTGCCGGAAATTTGACGGTTACGGGTATCGCATCGACCGAATTCAACATCAACTATTCGACGAACAATGCCAATGTGGGCCAATTTCCGATGTCATTCGGATATACGAATTCCGATACGACGGCCGGAACCTATTCGGGAATGGGTTATTCGGGAACTTTTAGCGGAACGGTCGCGACTTCGGTCGACGCTTACGGATCGTTGACCCGAAATATCGGTTTCGGCCTTCCGACATACGATGTGACACGCGTAAAAGTCGTACAGACCTTGTCGTTGAACTATCTTATCTTCAATAATATCGGAACGGCGACACAAACCACTTATACGTATTTCAACGAAAACGTCGGCCCGATTTTCAGGACGACGACGCTTACGATCAACGTTCCACAACTCAACCTCGACGAAACGTCGACAACGATAGAAACGCTTATCGCGGGATTGTTGTCTACGCCTGCGAATGAGGCCAATAACGTCGTGTTGTATCCGAATCCCACAAAAAATACGCTGAACATCGAATCGGAAAATCAGGTAAAAGCGATATCTATTGCGGATATGACGGGCAAAACCGTGTTGCATCTCGAAAATCCTGCGTCACAAATCGATATTTCGGGCTTGGCTACGGGAATTTATTCGGTGACCGTTTCATCCGATACGGGAACGAAGACGCAAAAGCTCATCAAAAACTAAATAAAAATCCCGGCCGTGAAGACCGGGATTTTTTATCCTTTGTATTTGACGGGAAGATAGACGACTTTCTTGGTTTCGAAAAATTCATTGTCGAAGAAATCGGGTATCTCGAACAATTGGATTTTTTGGTAATCCTTGAGTTCTTCGGAAAGATCGCCACCTTTGAGATATAAAATCCCATTCGCCAAATCGTGTTTTTGCGGTTTGGCGATTTTGTTTTTGACCCAGGAAACGAAATCGGGCATGTTCGTAACGGCACGGCTTACGATGAAATCGAACTGTTTGTCTACGGTTTCGGCTCGTTTTTGTTCGGCTTTCACGTTTTTGAGTCCGAGCGCATCGGCCACGGCCTGCACCACTTTAATTTTCTTTCCTATGACATCTATCAGGTAAAAATCTGTTTCTGGGAACAAAATTGCAAGCGGAATTCCGGGGAAGCCGCCGCCTGTACCTACGTCCATGACCGAAGAACCCGGCTCGAACGGCTGTACTTTGGCGATCGCGAGCGAATGCAACACGTGACGCGTGTAGAGCTCGTCTATGTCTTTTCGCGAAATGACGTTGATCTTGGCGTTCCAATCCTCGTAAAGCCCGCGCAATTGGGCGAATTGTTCCTTTTGTATATCAGTGAGATGCGGAAAATAACGCAGGATTTCTTCCATCGTGAATTTTTTGCAAAAGTAACCAATCGCGACGGAAATTTTTTGTTTTTGTAAACGTTTGAACCTGTTTTAATAACTACCTTTGGCATCATTTTTATCATGAATTACACCCTACCTACATTTTCGACCCAAGATTCCATGAAATTCTTCAGGACAATCAATTCGCGGGTCAACGCCTACTTCAAGGAAAACAACATCAAAAAGACCGGAAACTGGCAGATTTATCTCAAAACCGCGATACTTTTCGCCGTTTTCCTCACACCCTATTTCCTGATTCTCGCGATCGATCTGCCGTTTTGGGCGCACCTGCTCTTGAGCGTAGCCATGGGCGTCGGAATGGCCGGAATCGGCATGAACGTGATGCACGACGGCAACCACGGCTCGTATTCGTCTAAAGGTTGGCTCAACAAATTTATGGGCGGCACGATTTACGTGTTGGCCGGAAACGTGTACAACTGGCAAGTTCAGCACAATGTTTTGCATCATACGTATACCAATATCCACGGGCACGATGAAGATCTCGAAGCCGGAAAAATCATCCGTTTTACACAGGAGGCCAAGTGGAGACGCTTCCACAAATTCCAACATTACTATTCGATTTTCCTTTACGGATTATTGACGTTCAACTGGGCGCTCACGACCGATTTCAAACAGATGCACCGTTATCTCAAACGCAAATTGTCTTACGGGAAATTCAAAAGCCCTGCAATTCAATGGACGACTTTGGTCATCACCAAAGCGATTTATTTCTCGATTTGGATCGTAATCCCGATGATCGCCGGAATCGTTTGGTGGAAAGTACTCATCGGATTTTTCGTGATGCACTACGTCGCCGGACTTATCCTGAGCGTGGTTTTCCAGCTTGCACATGTCGTGGAAGCCACCGACAACCCGATTCCGGATGAAAACGGCACGATGGAAAACACCTGGGCGATCCATCAGTTGTATACGACAGCTAATTTCGCACCGAAGAACAAGATCGTGAATTGGTTTACGGGCGGTTTGAACCATCAGATCGAACACCACATTTTCCCGAACATCAGCCATGTGCATTACGGAAAAATATCCGAAATCATCAAACAGACGGCAGCCGAATGCAATTTGCCGTATCACGAATTCAAGACGATGCGATCGGCCGTTGCCGCGCATTTCAGGCATTTGAAACAACTTGGAACCAAACCCGAGATCGCTTAAAAACCTCTATCAAACATACACAACAAGACATGAACCATTTACTTTCCGACAGGGTCAACCAAATGGCCACTTCCCAAACGCTGGCTATGGCCGCTTTGGCTCGTGAACTTAAGGCTCAGGGCAAAGACGTGATCAGCCTTTCTTTGGGCGAACCCGATTTCAACACTCCCGATTTCATCAAGGAAGCCGCGAAGAAAGCGATAGACGAGAATTACAGCACGTATTCGCCCGTCGACGGTTACGTAGAACTCAAGGAAGCGATTTGCCGCAAATTCAAACGCGACAACGATCTTGATTACAAACCGGCGAACATCGTCGTTTCTACGGGAGCGAAACAGTCGCTGTACAATATCGCCCAAGTGATGCTCAACGAAGGTGACGAAGTGATTTTGCCTGCACCGTATTGGGTTTCTTATTTCGAAATCGTGAAAATGGCTGGCGGAATTCCTGTCGAAGTGCCGACTTCGGTAGAATCCGATTTCAAGATCACGCCCGAACAACTCGAGAAAGCCATCACGCCGAAAACCAAGATGGTGTGGTATTCGTCTCCTTGTAACCCAAGCGGTTCGGTGTATACGCGTGAGGAATTGACCGCACTTTCTAAAGTATTGGAAAAACACCCGAACATATTCGTGGTTTCGGACGAAATCTACGAACACATCAATTTCGCCGGGAATTTCTGCTCGATCGCATCGATTCCGGGCATGTTCGAAAGAACGATTACCGTAAACGGAGTCGCCAAAGCGTTCGCAATGACGGGTTGGAGAATCGGATATATAGGTGCGCCGGAATTCATCGCCAAAGCGTGTACAAAAATGCAAGGGCAGGTGACTTCGGGAGCGAATTCGATCGCACAACGCGCTACGATTACGGCTGTAGATGCCGATCCGTCGGTATTGAACGACATGGTCAACGCGTTCAAGAACCGCCGCGATTTGGTGATCGGATTGATCAAGGAAATCCCGGGCTTGAAAGTCAACGTGCCAGATGGTGCTTTCTACGCTTTCCCCGACGTTTCTTCTTTCTTCGGAAAAACCCTTCGCGGAAAACTCATCAACAATGCCGACGACCTCGCTATGTATCTTTTGGCCGAAGCCAACGTTGCTGCGGTAACCGGTGACGCTTTCGGAAACCCGAACTGCATCCGACTTTCGTACGCGACCAGCGAAGACCAGCTCAAGAAAGCATTTGCACAAATCAAAGAGGCACTGGCCTAAAACATAAGCCTCGGAAATTCTGGGGCTTTTTTAATTTTGGGCTGTCAGCACTACCAAACCTCAAAGGTTTTGAAAACCTTTGAGGTTTCTACAAAGCCCTCCAACATCAACACATCCACCATGCAAAAGAAAATACTACTTCTCGGATCAGGCGAACTCGGAAAGGAATTCGTCATCGCGGCCCAAAGAATCGGCCAAAAAGTGATTGCCGTCGACAGTTACGAAAACGCTCCGGCCATGCAGGTCGCGCACGGTTTTGAAGTCATCAACATGCTCGACGGAGCCGAACTCGACCGCATCGTAGCCAAACACAATCCCGATTTCATCGTTCCCGAAATCGAAGCGATCCGCACCGAGCGTTTTTACGATTACGAAAAGCAAGGCATTACGGTCGTTCCTTCAGCAAAAGCGGCGAACTTCACGATGAACAGGAAGGCGATACGCGATTTGGCCGCAAAAGAACTCGGCCTCAAAACCGCAAATTATCGTTATGCGACCTCAGCCGACGAATTGAAATCGGCGGTAGAAGAAGTCGGCATTCCGTGTGTCGTGAAACCGTTGATGTCGTCTTCGGGCAAAGGCCAATCGACGATCAAATCGCACGACGATATCGCAAAGGCGTGGAAATATGCGGTCGAAGGTTCTCGCGGCGATGTCGTAGAAGTCATCGTCGAAGCGTTCGTGAAATTCAATTCCGAAATCACATTGCTTACCGTCACCCAAAACATGGGCCCGACGTTGTTCTGCTCACCGATCGGTCACAGACAGGAAAGAGGCGATTACCAGGAAAGCTGGCAACCGGCACAGGTTTCGGAGAAAGACCTTTACGAAGCTCAGGATATGGCCGAAAAAATCACCGAAGCGCTTGGTGGAGCCGGCATTTTTGGCGTGGAATTCTTTTTGGCCGACGACGGTGTATATTTTTCGGAACTTTCGCCTCGTCCGCACGATACGGGCATGGTCACATTGGCCGGAACACAAAACTTCAACGAATTCGAATTGCATTTGCGCGCCATTTTGAGCCTTCCGATTTTCGAAATCCGACTCGAAAAAGCCGGAGCGAGCGCGGTCATACTGGCTTCCGAAAACTCAGAGCACCCGACTTTTACGGGAATCGAGGAAATCTCGGGTCTTGCGAAAACCGACTTCCGTCTTTTCGGAAAACCGACATCGCGTCCGTACCGCAGAATGGGTGTGGCTTTGGTTAGCGATGCGGTAGAAACACCGATCGAAGAAATCGTCGACAAAGCGAAAGCCGCGGCCGCGTTGGTAAACGTACGCGCCTAAAAACCGATTTCACAGCAATACATCCGCTTTTTTTCGAATGATTCGGAAAGAAGCGGATTCTTTTTTGGGATTCCCAATAATGCCCGCAAAGCTTGACTTTTAGCGTTTATTTCACACTTCAATACTTATTTTTGGCAAATCTGAAATCCGAAGTAAAACGCCAAAGATGAAATTGCTGATTGTCGAAGACGAACCGAATTTGCTTTCCGTGATCCGAAAAGGATTCGCCGAAAAAGGCCACGACTTAAGTGCAGCCCTCGACGGCAATACGGCGATGCTCATGCTCGAGGAACACACGTTCGACGCGGTAATTTTAGATGTGATGCTTCCCGACGTGAACGGCATCGAAATCTGCAGACGATTGAGAGCCGCCGGGAATTTCGTACCGATTTTGTTTTTGACCGCGCTCGGAAGTACCGAAAACATCATCACCGGATTACAGGCCGGAGCCGACGATTACGTGAGCAAACCGTTCAAATTCTCGGAACTCGAAGCCCGTATCCACGCGCTTGTTCGGCGCTCGACTCAAGAACACAAACCTTTGGAGACGATCGTGATCGGCGATCTGCAACTCGACAACCGCACCAAGACCGTGAAACGCGGAGAAGACGAAATCTCGTTGACCGCAAAGGAATACCGACTGTTGCATTACCTGGCCAAGAATTCCGAAACCATCTTGACACGCGAACAGATTCTCGACAACGTGTGGGACATCAATTTCGAGATGAACACCAACGTGGTCGATGTGTACATCAATTACCTGCGCAAGAAAATCGATAAGCCGTACAAAGAAAAACTGATCCAAACCATGAAAGGTGTGGGTTACACTTTAAAAGCCTAAAATGCAGATACGCAAAAAAGTCGCCGTCACTTATGTCGCGCTCTCGGGTTTGAGCACGTTGTTGTTGTGCGCGGTGATGGTTTTTTTATTCAAGAACAACAACCAATACTACTTTTTGAAGCGGTTGCAGGATCGCGCGAAAATCGTCTCATCGATACATTACCAGAACGATCCCGAAAAAGCCGAATATTACCGTCAGCTCAAGAGCAACGGGCTCGAGGAACTCATAGATGAGAATGACTTCGTACTTCCCGTGAACGGAAAAAACTCGTTCGAATACAATACCGAACTCAACCTTTCGCCCGAATTCTTCAAGGAAGCCCTGGCAAATGGTTCATCTTGGGTAGAAGACGACAGCCGTTACCATTATGCCCAATTGTTCGAGGAGAACGGCAAAAAGTACATCGTAGTGATCACAGCCCGCGACAGACGCGGCAATACAAGTACGATGTACATCATCCGGATCATGGCCATAGGCGGCATCGCGTTTTTGGTGCTCGCTTATTTCCTGGGACGTTTTCTGGCCAATACCGTATTGAATCCGATTTCGAGAATCAATGGCGAAGTGAAACGCATCAGTGCTTCCAATCTTCACAAACGCCTCGAACAGCCCGAAAACACAGACGAAATCGCCGTGTTGACCGATACGTTCAACGACATGCTCGACCGTTTGGAAACCTCTTTCGAGATTCAGGCGAACTTCATCAACAACGCTTCTCACGAACTCAAGACGCCGATCACGACGATCATGGCCGAGACCGAAATCATCCTGCAAAGCAAGCGTTCGCCCGAAGAATACCAGGAAGCCCTTTCGCATATCAACGCCCAGGCGACCAAACTCGGCAACCTTACCGAAAGCCTTCTGAAACTTACGCGCACGGGTTACGACGGCAACAAACAGGTGCTCGATGTGGCGCGTATGGACGAGCTGCTCATGGACGTCAAATCGGATCTCGATAAATTGTTTCCCGATAACAACATCAGCCTGCGTCTCGACGAAATGCCCGACAACGACGAGTATCTTTTATTGCCGTGCAACAGGCCGTTGCTCGAATTGGCCTTGTCCAACGTGATTTCGAATGCCGTCAAATATTCTGACAACAGCGTGGTTTTCGTCGCGCTGATGGCCGACAGCAAACAGCTTTCGATCCGCATCACCGATATCGGAATCGGCATTCCCAAAGAAGACCTTCCGTTCCTATACGAACCGTTTTTCAGAGGCAAAAAGGCTTCGAGGTATACGGGTTACGGACTCGGGCTTCCGCTCGCGTTCAAAATCATCCGCATGCACAACGGCACACTCGACATCCAATCGGAACAGGAAAAAGGCACGATGGCGACAATTACCTTTAAAAGGAGCGGTTCGGATTCTTTGTAGTTTTTTGGGGATTCCGACGAAGGAGGAATCTCATCCGAAGCCAATTGGTCGAGATTCCTCCTTCGTCGGAATCCCAACATTAAAATCTCTAATGCGAAATCTTAGGAAATTCTAAGATAGGATTAAGGCCATGCTAATCTCGTGGTCGTTGTTTTGTATCCAGAAAAAACAACGACCATGAAAAATATCCTTATCCCGACCGTTTTAGAAAAAGACACTTTAGCTTCTGTCGAAAGCGCGATCTCTTATGCCAACGGCCAAAATTTCGACCTTGTACTGCTACTTTTGAATGAAACCGACAACGCTTATTCCGCGTCGGCCTACTTACGGAATTCGAAACCCGCTTTTTCGGCTTCCCAACAAAAGACACTTGAAGATTGCCAGCGGCTTGCTTTGAAATTCGACAACATCAAGCTTCATGTGCAACGCCAATCCTCGATTTCGGCTCCGTTACTTCGTAATTTATTGTCGGTGTTGGAAATCGGATTCGTGATCGTTCCGAAATCGTTCCGCGAATCCTCGAAAAAAATCAACCGTCATTGCCTCGGATTGCTCGCCAACAGCCATTGTCCGATCCTCAATTTGTGTGATGCGCCGACTTCGGAAATGCAAAAAGCGCTGTATCTGGAATATGCCGAAAGCAAACTCCAGGTTTCGGACCTGCAGCAACGTCTCGACGGGAAATTCGCGTTCCGAATCGTGAGCCAGGCACGCATCAACAAACAAGAAGAGCGGTCGCTTGACCAATTGCTGCTCGAAACCATCACGCGAAACGACATCGACTTGCTAGTGGAAACCCGCAAACCGACAAAAGTGAAACTCGGCAAAAAATTTCCCTCATTCCACGACGATCTGAAACTGCCCGTGCTTTCTGTTTTTGAAGAAATCCGTTAAACGTCAAAATCCGATTTTATGCTTTTAAAAAAGAAAATTCCAATGAAATACGTGCTCGGCAAAATTAAGATCGAGCTCTCGCTTGTGTTGATTTACTCGGTCTCGTTCTGGCTGATCCATTATTTTTACGAAGCCGTCCCGTTGACGATCCCGGTCGCGATTCCGGCCATCATCGGCACGATCATTTCGCTTTTGCTCGCGTTCAAATCGAACCAAGCGTACGACCGTTGGTGGGAAGCGCGTATCGTTTGGGGCGCCATCGTCAACGATTCGCGATCGCTTTTGCGTCAGGTGGTCGCGTTTTACAAAGATCCCGATTTCTCGGACGAAGCCAACCGTTTCAAGGAACAATTCGCCAAAAGACAGGCCGCCTGGTGTTTCAGCCTTGCGAACCGATTAAGGGGAAAAGATTCGCTCAAACCCGTAAAGGAATTTTTGGACGAAGACGAATTCCACATCGTAAAACGCCACAAGCACATTCCGAACGCTTTGCTTTTGATGCATTCCAAAGAACTTACGAAAGCCACCGAAAAAGGACGTTTGAACACATTCCAACAAGTGGAAATCGACAACACGTTGACGCGATTGTGCGATTCCATGGGAAAAGCCGAACGCATCAAAAACACGATTTTCCCGACCACTTACAGCATGTACATCCGGTTCACGCTTTGTCTTTTCGTGATGCTGTTGCCGTTCGGGATGGTCGAGGATTTGGGCTGGCTCATGATTCCCGTCGTGACGACGATGGGCGCGGCTTTTTTCCTTATCGAAAAAATGGCGATCCATTTGCAGGATCCGTTCGAGAACCGTCCGACCGATACGCCGATGACCGTCATTTCGAACAACATCCACAAAGATTTGCTTGAGATGGTCAACGAATTCCGCGAAGAATACGAGCACGAACTGCAACGCAAAATGCCGCATCCGACGCCCGCGATGAAGGTCAAGCAGCCTTATTTCGTGTTGTAAAACAATCGTACGTTCTTTATTCTATATATTACATTTGTGGAAAAAGCCTGGATCCGTCCGGGCTTTTTTATTGCGGTTGAGGCGTGAAAAAGTAGTATTTTTGTTTTCCTAAATATCGAAAACAGTTATATGAAAGCATACGTTTTTCCGGGCCAAGGCGCCCAATTCACGGGAATGGGAAAGGAATTGTACGAACAATCCGATTTGGCGAAAGAACTTTTTGAACGCGCCAACGAAATCCTGGGCTTCCGAATCACGGACATCATGTTTGAAGGCACGGCCGAAGAACTCAAGGAAACGAAAGTCACGCAACCCGCGGTTTTCCTGCATTCTGTGATTTTGGCCAAGACGATGAACGAATCGTTCAAACCCGAAATGGTCGCCGGACACTCGTTGGGCGAATTTTCGGCTTTGGTCGCCAACGGCACTCTTTCTTTCGAAGACGGACTCAAATTGGTTTCCCAACGCGCTATGGCGATGCAGAAAGCCTGCGAAATCACGCCTTCTACGATGGCCGCGGTTCTCGGTCTCGAAGATGAAAAAGTAGAAGAAGTTTGTGCCTCGATCGACGGTGTCGTCGTACCCGCGAATTACAACTGTCCGGGACAACTCGTGATTTCGGGGGAGACATCGGCTGTAGAAAGAGCGTGTGAAGCCATGAAAGCCGCCGGAGCGAAACGCGCTTTGATTTTGCCTGTCGGCGGAGCATTCCACTCGCCAATGATGGAACCGGCTCGTGAGGAATTGGCCGCCGCTATCGAAGCGACTTCGTTCTCGACCCCGATTTGTCCGGTTTACCAAAACGTGACGGCAAATGCCGTTTCCGATCCTGCGGAAATCAAGAAAAACCTGATCATCCAATTGACGGCACCGGTAAAATGGACGCAATCGGTTCGCCAGATGATCGCCGACGGAGCGACTTTGTTCACCGAAGTCGGACCTGGAAACGTGCTTCAGGGATTGATTAAGAAAATCGATAAGGATGCTGAAGTTGCGGGAGCGTGATTCTTATTTTCATTTTTTATTGTTTATTCTCCGACCTTAATAAAGCAGAAAGCCCGATTTACAAATCGGGCTTTCTTATTGGACTAAAAAATAAATAATAGTAATAGGAAATAATCAGGAACGAATCTTCAACTCCCACTTCCAGGCGCTCTCCAAACTGTCTTCCAAACTCGATTCGGCTTTCCAGCCCAAAACGTTGTTGGCCTTGTCTGTGTTGGCGTAAGCTTCGGTGATGTCGCCTTCACGCCTTCCGACGATCTGGTACGCCAATTTCTTTCCGCTGATTTTCTCGAACGCATTGATGACCTCGAGTACCGAACTTCCGGTTCCTGTCCCGACGTTGAACGTTTCGACCTTCTCTACATTCTTCTTGTTTATCAAACGTTGCAATGCGACCACGTGCGCTTTTGCCAAATCGACGACGTGGATGTAATCGCGTATGCAAGTGCCGTCCGGAGTCGGGTAATCGTCACCGAAAACCGAGAGCTTTTCACGCAATCCGATTCCCGTTTGGGTGATGAACGGCATCAGGTTCTGTGGCACGCCGATAGGCAATTCCCCGATTTCGGCCGACGGATGCGCGCCTACCGGATTGAAGTAACGCAGCAAAATCGCGTTGATGTTCGTGACTTTGGTCGTATCGGTAATGATTTCCTCACCTATTTGCTTGGTGTTCCCGTAAGGCGACATGGCCGGTTGAACCGATGCGTCTTCGGTAATCGGCATCTTTTCGGCTTGACCGTAAACCGTGCAAGATGAACTGAAAATAAAGTTCGCCTCGGGTTTTTTGGCCAATTCCTGCAACAGGTAAACCAACGTATTGATGTTGTTCTCGTAGTACAACAACGGATTCTCGACGCTTTCGCCAACCGCTTTCGAAGCCGCGAAATGGATCACACCCGAAACATCCTGATGACGTGCGAAGAAATCCTGCACCGCCGACTTTTCGCGCAAGTCCAATTTCTCGAAAATCGGTGTTTTGCCTGTTATGGCCACGATTCCGTCCATCACTTTTTCGGTCGTGTTCGAAAGGTTGTCGATGATGACCACGTCGAACCCTACGTTCTGCAATTCGACTACGGTGTGCGAGCCTATGAATCCGAGACCGCCTGTAACGAGAATTTTCATGTCTTTGTGTTTTATTCGGCGCTTTCTACGGCAGCCGGATGAGTATAGATTGGTTTCACGAATTTTTTCATGACGAAACGCGTCCCGAAAAATGCAGCCGCAAAAATCAACACGAACAAGATGATTTGTTTGGTCAATTTCGATTTGGGTTGATTTTCCATCACTTGAGGAATTCCAAAACGCTAGACGTGATGAAATCGATCTGCTCGTCGTCGAGTTCGGTATGCATCGGCAACGAAAGCACTTCTTTGCACAATTGGTTCGTCACCGTGAAATCTTCTTCTCTATAACGGGTATCGAGATATGCTTTTTGCGCATGAAGCGGAATCGGATAATAAATTGCGCACGGAATGCCTTTGTCGAGCAAATGTTGCATCAATCCGTCGCGGTCGCCATCGATAATCCGAAGCGTATACTGATGGAAGACATGACTGTCTTTTTCACCTGTAATCACCGGAGTCACGATTTTCGGATTGTTCGCGAAAGCCGCAGAATATTTGGCGGCTGCCGACTGACGTGCGTGATTATACGTATCGAGGTTCGGCAATTTCGCATTCAGGACCGCAGCCTGAACCGAATCCAAACGCGAATTCACACCTACCACATCGTGATGGTAACGCACGTACATGCCGTGGTTGACGATGCCGCGAAGAATGTGGGCCAAATTGTCGTCGTTCGTAAAAATCGCACCGCCGTCTCCGTAACAGCCGAGGTTTTTCGACGGAAAGAACGAAGTCGAGGACACATGTCCGATCGTTCCGACTTTCTTTTTCGACCCATCCGAGTATTTGTAATCCGCGCCGATCGCCTGGGCGTTGTCTTCGATCACATACAAATTGTGCTCGGCCGCGATTTTCATGATTTCTTCCATGTTGGCGGCCTGTCCGAACAAATGCACGGGAACGATGGCTTTGGTTTTCGGGGTGATCGCTTTTTTGATCGCATCGATCGAAATGTTGAACGTATCGGGCTCGACATCGACCAAAACCGGCGTCAGTTTCAAAAGCGCGATGACTTCTACGGTAGCGGCAAACGTGAAATCTGCGGTGATGACTTCGTCTCCTTGTTGCAACCCGAGTCCCATCATCGCGATTTGCAGCGCATCGGTTCCGTTGGCGCACGGAATCACGTGCCTGACATCCAGATAATCCTCAAGATTCTTCTGGAAAGCGTGCACGGCAGGTCCGTTTATATAAGAAGTCGTGTCTAAAACCTCTTGAATCGAGGCATCTACGGTAGCTTTTATTTTTTCGTACTGACCTTTGAGGTCAACCATTTGTATTTTTTTCATGCCTGAAATTTAGCGACACAAAACTACTAAATAACTGACTGTCGGCAATGAAATTTCTGTAAAGTCCGTATTTTAGCGGCCATGTTTGCAATCTACGGCTTACTGGTTTCGATCGCCGGGTTTTTTCTTCGGATAGTCGCTCTTTTCAATCCGAAAATGAAGTTGTTCGTCGACGGAAGGAAAACGGTTTTCAACACGTTATCGTCAAAGATTTCGCCATCGGAAAAAACCATCTGGTTTCATGCCGCGTCTTTGGGCGAATACGAGCAAGGTTTGCCCGTGATGGAAGCGATGCGTTCAAAATTTCCGAACCATAAAATCGTACTCACGTTTTTTTCGCCTTCGGGTTACGAAATCCGAAAGAACAATGCGATTGCCGATGTGACGGTTTATCTTCCGATGGACACCACGCCCAACGTAAAGCGATTCCTCAATTACGTCCATCCCGATTTGGTTTTCATGATCAAATACGAATATTGGCCCAATTATTTGAACGAACTCAAAAAACGCAACATCCGCACGTTTTTGATTTCGGGGATTTTTCGCGAAAACCAGGTTTTTTTCAAATGGTATGGCGGATTTTACAGAAAAGCGCTGGACACGTTCGAACATTTTTTCGTCCAGAATTCACGCTCGAAAGATTTATTGGCGAAACTCGGAAAACACAATGCGACGGTTTCTGGCGATACGCGATTCGACCGAGTCGCGGCGATTCTCGAAAAAGACAATACGCTCGATTTCATTTCGGAATTCAAAAACGATACGATTACGATCGTCGTCGGAAGTTCTTGGCCAAAAGACGAAACCTTGCTCGTCGATTTCATCAACAAAACGACCCAAAACGTCAAGTTCATCATCGCGCCCCATAATATCAAGGAAGCGCAGATATCGGAACTCAGGAATTCGATTTCGAAAAAAGTCGTTTTGTTTTCGGAAAAAGAACGCAAAAATTTATCGGAATTCGATGTTTTTGTGATCGACACGATCGGAATCCTGACCAAAATCTACAGTTATGCCGATATCGCGTACGTTGGTGGCGGTTTCGGAAATCCGGGCGTGCACAATATTTTGGAACCCGCGACTTTTGGAGTCCCGATCGTCATCGGCTCGAATTATTCGCATTTTGCCGAAGCGACGGCTTTGGTCGATATGGGCGGATGCGTTTCGATCGACAACCAATCCGAGCTCGATGAAACATTCGATCTTTTGATTTCGAACGAAGACGAACGATACGAAAAAGGCCATATCTGTTCGACTTTCGTGCAGATGAACAAAAATGCGACGTCTACCATCATGAAACATTTTGCATCCGATGACGACGTATAGGCCGATATCCGAAAGAGACATTGAAATCCTCGTTGCGATGATGCGGGATTTTTATGCGATCGACGGCTATCCGATCGATGTCGAAGTTTCGAAAGTATTGTTCTCCCAATTCATTTCAGACGAAAAGCTAGGCCGTGCTTGGCTTATCGAACAAGACGGAAACGTTCTCGGATACATCATCCTCACGTTCATTTTCAGTTTCGAATTCGCAGGGAAAATCGCTTTCGTCGACGAACTTTACATCAAACAAGAAGCGCGTGGCAAAGGCCTTGGCAAGTCCAGCATCGATTTCATCAAGCTCGAAGCCGAGAAATTAGGGTTGAAATTGTTGTATCTTGAAGTGGAACATCACAATTCGAACGCGAAAAAACTGTATTTGGGCAAAGGCTTTTCCGAACACAAACGCCAACTGCTGATACACAAAATAAACAATAACAATAATCAATAAATAATGACCAGATTACTCAAAATCCTGATTCTTTTCGTCTGTGTCCAAATGTCGGCCCAACAAGGCGGCATGTGGATTCCGTCGCTTCTCGAAGGCATGAACGAAAAGGAAATGAAAAGCCTCGGCATGAAAATGACGGCCAAGGACATTTACGACGTGAACAATTCGAGCCTTAAGGACGCCGTACCTCAATTCAACGGCGGTTGTACAGCCGAAGTGATTTCCCCGAAAGGGCTTCTATTGACGAATCACCATTGTGGTTTCGACGCGATCCAAAATCATTCGACGGTCGAACACGATTACCTCCAGGACGGTTTTTGGGCATACAACATGCAGGATGAACTGCCGAATCCGGACATGGTCGTGATGTTCATCGTGCGCATCGAAGACGTGACGACGAAAGTGCTCGAAGGCACGCAGGCGTTGACTTCGGAAGCCGACAAACAGAAAAAAATCCAGGAAAACATTACATCTTTGTCGAATTCTTTGCCTAAAGAAAGCTGGCAGGAAAACAAGATCCGCACGTTTTACGAAGGCAACCAATATATGTTGTTCGTGACCGAAACGTATAAGGACATCCGTTTGGTGGGTGCGCCTCCGTCGTCTATCGGAAAATTCGGATCGGATACCGACAACTGGGTTTGGCCGCGTCATACGGGCGATTTTTCGCTTTTCAGGATTTATGCCGACAAGAACAACAAACCGGCCGCGTACTCGAAAGACAACGTTCCGTATACGCCGAAACACTTCCTCCCTATTTCTTTGGATGGAATTAAAGAAGATGATTTCACGTTGGTTTTCGGGTATCCGGGAAGAACGACCGAATATTTGCCAGCGGTTGCGGTCGAGCAGATCGTGAACGAACTCAATCCGGCGAAAATCGAAGTGCGCGATGCGGCTTTGAAAGTCGAGGATGGATTCATGAGAAAAGACCAGTCGATCAAAATCCAATACGCTTCTAAATATGCGGGCATCGCCAATTATTGGAAAAAGTGGATCGGTGAAACGCAAGGCCTCAAAAAATCGAATGCGGTCGCGCTCAAGAAAAAAGACGAAGCCGAATTTACCAAACGCGTCGAAAAAGCCGCAAAGAAAGCCGAATACGGAAACCTCTTGACCGAATTCGAAACCAATTACAAAGAAATCGCGCCTTATGGTTTGGCCCGCGATTACTTTCAGGAAATCGCGCTCCGCAACACCGAATTGACGAGTGTGGCCTTCCGCATGTACCAACTCGAGCAGGTTTACACCACCAAAGGCGAACAGGCGTTCAACGCGCGCAAGCAGAATATGATCGACCAACTTGTGGATTTCTACAAAGATTTCAACAAAACTGTAGACGAGAAAGTGTTCGAACAATTGATCGCGATTTATTCGAAGAAGTATCCGGCGCAATTTTTACCTGCGAGTTTAAAGAACGTGAATGCAACGGCTTTGGCTTCGGAAGTCTATTCGCAAACCAAGCTCACTTCTCTTGACGGATTGAAATCGCTTTTGAACGGCGATGCGAAAACCGTTATCACGAACCTCAACAACGACAAGGCTTTCAAGGTTACGAAAGAAATGGCCGAGTCGTATTTCAATTCGGTAGCTCCTAAATACGATGAGATCAATTTGAAGATTTCGGCTTTACAACGTACCTACGTGAAAGCACAATTGGAGCTTTTCAAAGACAAACGCCTTTTCCCGGATGCGAACAGCACGCTGCGCGTGACCTACGGAAAAGTCAAGGGATACGACCCGAAAGATGCTACGATCTATACGCCAGTTACGTATTTGGACGGCGTCATGGAAAAATACGTGCCTGGCGATTATGAGTTCGACGTGCCTCAAAAGCTGATCGACCTTTACAATGAGAAAGATTATGGCCAATACGGGGAAAACGGAAAAATGCCCGTGTGCTTTATCGGTACGAACCACACGACCGGCGGAAACTCGGGAAGCCCGGCTATTGACGCGAAAGGCAACCTGATCGGCTTGAACTTCGACCGTGTTTGGGAAGGAACGATGAGCGACATCCATTATGATCCATCGATTTGCCGAAACATTATGGTAGATGCTCGTTATGTTCTTTTCATCATCGATAAGTTCGCGAATGCCCAAAATTTGATGGGAGAATTGAAACTCGTGCACCCGAAAAGGAAGTAATATCCTAATTTTCAAAATGTTACATTTATTTTGAAAATTTTATAACTTTTTTGCTGTTGCGCTGTTTTTTGGCACGGCAATTGCTAAAAAACGACCAAGGCAAATGTTAAGGTTTTTTCAGAAAAAAGATTTGAAAAAATTTTTCGATAATAAAAAATTTATATCTTTGCCTCGAATTAATAATTAACCTTTTTATAATTAAGTAAGATGAAAAAAGTATTTTTGAGCTTGGCTATGATCGCTGCTTTGACAGTTGTATCTTGCAAAAACAACGAAGAAAAACCAGCTGAAGAAGTTGCTCCAGTTGAAGAAGTTGCTCCAGTTGAAGAGGCTGCTCCAGCTGCTGACACTACTGCTGCTGCTGCTGACACTACTGCTGCTGCTCCTGCAGAAGCTGCTCCAGCTGCTCCAGCTAAGTAATTTAAGCTTAGAGAACAAAATAAAGCTCCGCATCGCGGGGCTTTTTTTATGTCCGTTCATCACTAAATCCTTCTTTACGGTAAGTCGCAACTGCTTCATAATTTGGAAAAAGCAGAAAGGCCACAAAAATTCGCAGCCTTTCCAATCATCAATAAAACAAAAAATCATTTACTATAAAGACGGCGAGCTATTGCTATAGCGGTGATTAGCTTTTAATTATTGGGCGGTGTAACCTCCGTCGATCACGAGCTCGGAACCGGTCACGTAACTCGCTTCGTCACTCGCCAGGAACAAAACGCCATTGGCGATTTCCTCTGGCTTACCCGCGCGTTTCATAGGCGTCGAATCGATAACCCATTGGTTGAGTTGCGCATCCTGGCTATCGGTTAAAGGTGTCGTGATAAAACCCGGATGTACAGAGTTGACGCGGATTCCCTTAGTCGCATACGTAAGCGCCGCATTTTTAGTCAGGACGGCGACCGCTCCTTTGGCTGCGTTATAGGCTGCAACATCCGCGGCACCGACGGTTCCCCAAATCGAAGAAACATTGATAATCGAGCCATAAGCCTGGTTGAGCATTTGCGGAATGCTGTGCTTCATCCCCAAGAATACGCCGGTTTGGTCGATGGCAATCAATCTGTTCCAGCGTTCCAGTTCAAGTTCGTGGATTGGCGTATAATCGATAACTCCGGCGTTGTTGACCAAAATATCGAGACGCCCTTTCTCTTCCAACACTTGTTTTACGGCCGCTTTCCAGTCATCTTCTTTAGAAACATCGGCTTTAATGAAAGACACGTTTTGTCCGTAAGCCGCATCATCTTTGATATCAAGCGCATAGACGAAAGCGCCTTGTTCTACGAATTTATTGACGATAGCCAAACCGATTCCTTGATTAGCTCCCGTTACGATTGCGATTTTGTTTTTTAAAAGTTCCATTTTTTTGAATTCAAATTACTTATTGTTTTACCTAGTACTTGTTATTGCTTACCAATAAATTTCGGCAATAAAAAAGCCCGCCTAGTACTAGGTCCAATTAAGACGGGCTTTGTATTTTTTATTTATTCGATACGATTATTTCTTCGCTAGCCAATTTTCTACGGCTCGCGAGAAATCGGCCACATCGATCGGGTGGCGGCTAGTGATGATATTTGCATCGACTACGACAGGTTCGTCCGAAACGATTCCGCCCGCATTTTTAAGATCGGATTGAATGTTCCAGTAACCCGTCAGTTTTTTGCCTTTAAGAATGTCGGCCGAAGCCAAAACAACCGGAGCGTGACAAATCGCCGCAATCAATTTCCCCGACTTGTTGAAATCTTGCACAAATTTGATCACGTCTTTATCGTAGCGAAGGTTATCCGGATTCCATGCGCCTCCGGGAATGAATACCGCGTCGTAATCGCTCACTTTGATCTGGTCGGCAGTGCGGTCGAATTTGACCCATCCGACCGGTTGCAGGTATTGGATCGCCATGATATGCGTTTTCGCCATTTCGGGCGTACTCAATCCGTAACGTGCCGGAGCCGGATTGAATTTAGGCGCGACGATGTCGACTTGGGCGCCGAGTTCACGGAAATACCAAACCGGCCCAAGCAATTCGATTTCCTCAAAACCATCAGCGGCGAGCACCGCGATTCTCTTGCCTTTGAGTGCCGTCTTATTTTTTACCGGAGTAAAGAAAAACGATTTCAAGGCTTCGTTTCCGGGCGCATTGAGCAATTGGGAAACCGGCATGACCGAAACGTGTGAAGGCGACGCCAGCTGGTTCATGACATTCAATTCGTGCACGCTGCTTTCTTGTGCTTTCTGCGCATCGGCATTTGTGGTTGCGGCGAACAAAATGATGACGCCGGCTGCAATGTTTTGGATTTTTGTCTTCATGTCTAAAGATTTAATTAATGATATGATTGTGATTATTCTCTTGTAAGTGGTGCAAATTCGATCAACGTGTGCAGGCCGTTTTGGAATGGCGGTTTTTTGATGCTCGTCTCCAAATATTCGATGACGGGTTTGATCGGAGGGAAATCCAGATGGTATTGAAAAGCGGCCTGGCTCCTGAATTTCTCGAAAGTCACGAACAACGTACCATCGCCTTCCACTTGCGAAAGCTGATACGTCACCACGCCGGGTTCGCTGCGGAATTGCGGCATCGCTATATGGTAAGTGTCTTTGAATTTTTGCTCTGTCCCTTTTTTGGCGTCGACAAAAAGCATGATCGTGAGCTGTTCGTCGGTTTTGGTTGTGGTTTTTCTCCATTGGGATTTTGAAAGCGGTTCGAGATCACTCAAATTGTAGTTTTTCGAGAACGCATTTTTTTGTAATGATTTCAATGCTTTCGCTTCGGTAGTTTTAACGAAATCTGCATACTCGCTTTTATTTTTCCATCGTTCGATAAGCCACAATACAGACGGTTTATCTTTTTCATAATAAGCTTCAGCCATGACGTTGCCTTCTCTGGACAATGCCGATTGCACATATTCGCTTATGACTTTTCGAAACTTTTGATCATCTGTGGTTTTTACCTCGAATTGACTCATTTTCGCAACCATGTCGAGGTTTTCCAACTGCTGCAAAACACTTTCGCCAATCATTTTGGCCGATTGCGGATTCTGTCCCGTCACCACACGTTTATCAGCAACGACATGTGCTTGCCAAAGACCAGATTTCTCGAAGATCGCGCCTCTTTCAATGAGTTTGGACTCCAACAAAAAAGGAACAACCTTGTCGAGTTTGACCGCGACCTCTTCTTCATTCGTAAACGCATTGATCTTTTTGCCGTCGACAAGGTATTTGCCATTCGAAAGTTTGATGTTCACAAGTCCCGCCGGACCGTGACATACCGCGCTTACGATTCCGCCGTTTTCATAAATTTTGGCCGCGATATTTGCCAGTTGCTTATTGTCCGCAAAATCCCACATCGCGCCGTGGCCGCCGGCATAATGGATCGCGATATAATCGTTCGGATTTATCTGCGAAGGCTTGAGCGTGTTCTCGATTTTGCTTTTGTAACGCGCATCTTCCCAAAATTTCCTGTTCGTCTCATCCGAAAGATTGAAACCGTCAACCGGCGCTTTGCCTCCTTTCGGGCTTACAAAATCGATTTCATACCCGGCATTGGCCAATATTTCCCACGGATGCGAAACTTCAGACAGGTAAAAACCAGTCGGTTCGCCCGTCTCTCCTTTTTTGTCGTGGCTCGTCACCACAAATAGAATCTTCTTTTTCATGTTGTCCTGATGTTGTGCTTTTCCTTGGTTTTCCATGAATAGGAACACGGCAAAAAACAGTACCGCTTTTTTTAAGACTGAAGTCGTTGCTTTCATAATCGTTGATTTTGATTGTCTTTTTTGCAGAAGCACCTAACCGATTGAAAATGTGCTTCGTTTACAGGACAAAGTTGCGGCAAGCGTGCGTGATAAAAGTTGAGCGAACGCACTAAGAATGTGTGACTTGAATCACACTTTCGACAGGAATATATCGGCAATGCCTAAATCCAAAGGAATTTTCAAGAATGACGCATCCGCATCGGGATAACCCGATAAAAAAATTTGTAATAAAAAATGATTGAAAACCTACGTCTGAAGATTACCGCCCGAATAAAGACGGCTTAGTGTTTCGCGGCTCACGCCCAGATATTCGGCTATGTACTTTTTCGGGACTTTGCTCACGATTCCCGGATACATTTTCGCGAATTCCTCATACCGTTGTTTCGGACTTCCCGAAAGCAACGAACAAATCCTGCGTTGCTGGGCCGAGTAGCCTTTGGTGAGTTTCATCCGGAAAAAATGCTCCATCTTGTGCATTTCCGAAGCCAGTTTCTCGCGTGACAAAAGCGTCAAACAATACACTTCGGCCTCTTCCATACAAACAATGTTCATGTTCGACGGCACTTGCCCGAAGAAAGCGTTGTAATCGGAAAGCCACCAATTCTCTAAAGCGAACTGAACGATATACTCCTTGCCTTCCTTATCGAGATAAAACGCCCTGAAAATACCTTTGGCAATCCAATACTCGCAGGTAACCATATCGCCATCCTGCAAAAGATATTGGTGCTTCCTCACCTTCTTTTCGCTGAAAAAGGTTTTGATGTACTCAAATTCCTGGTCGCTTACGGGCGTGATTTCCTCTATGTGTTTTCTGAGCTTATCCATGTTCAGGCGAGCTGTCGGGTGAATTTGTCATAATAAAAATAGCGATTTTTTGTGATGGATTCGCTATTGGATTTACAGACGTAAATCGGATTTCGGCATACATACTTTCTGAAGGCACGAGAAAACTCTCATCGTTTTCAAATTGGATTCAACGTAAGCTTTGTTCGAATTCTCCGTCTATCAAAATGAAGGCGACGCGGCAGTTTTTATTCGTGCGGTTGGCCCAGGCATGGTTCGTACCGCGTTGGATGACGATATCTCCAGCATGGATCACGGTTTCTCCTTTGTCGACGATCAGTGTCAACTCACCTTCGAGTACGATGCCGTAATCGATGGTTTGGGTGCGGTGCATCAACGGATGAGGCGCATCGTTTGCCGCTTTCGAAGAATATTCGCCAGACATGGTTTTAAAATGTCCGCGTGCTTCTTCTTCTGTAAGATTGCGGATTTCGTCTCCTTCTGGCGGAAAGTCGATGACCCGGATGCGCGTTCCCGATTTGGGCGGAGCCAGCACCAAACCTGCTTCTTCCGGTTCGCCCGACTGGCTGTCAATCAAAGCGGGCGTTTGTCTCGTGTTCCAGATTTCGTGGAATTTGGCTCCGTTTGGTCCGCCGACCATAAACGTGCGATCGGGTGCGGCATCAGACAAAATGATGGCTTTGCGGTCTGTATCGTGGCCGGTGACGATGCGCCTGAAGGTGTTATTCGTTTCCATAGCCCAAATATTTAGTCTTTTTGCCGAATACGAATACGCCCAAATAATGGAAGATTACGCCTACTGCCCAAGCCGGTGTAGACCAAAGCGGCCAAGGATAAGTCGTGTCGGTCAAGTACCACACGATGAAGACCACGGGAGTCAGGACCAAAAATGTTAGGAAATGGATGTTGAATCCGAGTGCTGTTTTTCTTTTTGCCGCCTTAGCGACTTTGACATTCGTTCTCATGATAATTCGATTTTAGTTATTAATGACTTGTGACTTCCAACCTGGAAAGGCTGATTATTAAATTATTATGAGACAAAGTTAAAATCAGCCAAAAAGAAAAACCATTGACTTAGGTTAAGAATCCGAAACAGATTATCTATTTTTAATTTCTATCTGAGTAGTTATGGACCAACTCAAGCAAGTCGTCACTTCTTTCGTTTCAATGTCGGATGTCGAGTACGATCTGGCGCTTCCGATCATCGAGCGCATCGAAGTAAAAAAAGACACGAATTTGCTTGAGCAAGGCCAGGTTTGTCGTCACGTTTACTTTATCGAAAGCGGTTTTTTCAGGATGTTTTATGTAGACTACAAGGGAAACGAAGTCAACAGCAGATTTGCCAAACCCAATGATTTCATGGTCGATTTCGCGAGTTTCATCACCCAAAAAGGATCGTTGTATTATTGGAAGGCGATGGAAGACTCCAAAATTCTCGCGTTGGATCGCGAAGAAATCGAAAAGATTTACGACAAATCGCCGGCTTGGTCAAAATTCGGAAGACTGATCGCGGAATCGAGCTACCTGCAAATCAATGCGCGCGAAGAAATGCTGCATTTCCAAACGCCCGAACAGCGATATGCGACCATTTTGAAGAAAGAACCTCATCTGTTCCAAATGATTTCGCAAAACCAGCTTTCGTCCTATATCGGCATCAAGCCCGAATCGTTAAGCAGACTACGAAAAAGAATGTTGGGAAAATAAACAGAATTTGTACCAAATAAAAAACCCGCAAAGAATTAATAATCATTCGTTGCGGGTTTATTTTGTACTCGGAGCGGGACTTGAACCCGCACAGGCATTACTGCCCACTGGATTTTAAGTCCAGCGTGTCTACCGATTTCACCATCCGAGCGGTAGTCACCTTGGAGCGAAAAACGGGATTCGAACCCGCGACCTCCACCTTGGCAAGGTGGCGCTCTACCAACTGAGCTATTTTCGCGTATTATCAGTATTTCAAAGCGCTACATTGCTGTATTGCGGAGGCAAATTTAAGACAATAAACCAAAAACGCAAGTCTTTTTCGAGAAAAAATTACCGATATTTTCTAATCGGTTGATATCGGCAATATTAAGCCTTAATTATTTTTTGACGAGCATGCGTTTGATCTCATTGAGCTTCATCAAAGCCTCTACCGGCGTGAGATTGTCGATGTTCGTACTCAGGATTTCTTCTTTGATTTCTTCGAGAAGCGGATCGTCGAGGTTGAAAAAACTCAACTGCAATTCCTCTTCCTTTACGACATTTCCGTTCAACGCCTCGCTCGAATGATCCTTTTCGAGCTTCTTAAGCAGTTTTTGCGCCTTATTGATTACCATTTGCGGCATTCCGGCCATTTTCGCTACGTGGATCCCGAAACTGTGCGCGCTTCCGCCTTCGACGAGCTTCCTGATGAAAAGCACGTTGTCTTTCAATTCCTTTACCGAAACGTTGAAATTCTTGATGCGCGGCAAAATATCGGTCATTTCGTTGAGCTCGTGATAATGCGTCGCGAACAATGTCTTCGGGCGTCCCGGATGTTCGTGCAGATATTCCGCAATCGCCCAAGCGATCGAAATCCCGTCATAAGTACTTGTCCCGCGACCGATTTCGTCAAGCAACACCAAACTTCTGTCCGACAAATTGTTCAGGATAGACGCGGTTTCGTTCATCTCGACCATAAACGTCGATTCGCCCATAGAAATGTTATCCGAAGCGCCGACACGCGTAAAAATCTTGTCGACGATTCCCATTCGCACGCTTTGTGCCGGAACGAAACTTCCCATCTGCGCAAGCAAAACGATCAAAGCGGTCTGACGCAAAATCGCCGATTTACCCGACATGTTCGGCCCGGTAATCATGATAATCTGCTGTTTTTCGTGGTCGAGATAAACGTCGTTCGCGATGTATGGCGTTCCGACGGGCAATTGTTTTTCGATGACCGGATGGCGTCCGTCCTTGATTTCGAGTTCGAACGAATCGTCGATTAGAGGCTGCACGTATTTGTTTTCGATGGCGAGTTGCGCGAACGAACAAAGGCAGTCGAGTTGCGCGACCAAGTTCGCGTTCATCTGCACGGGCTTGATGTAACCCGCGATCCACGACACCAATTGCTCGAAAAGTTCCGATTCGAGTTTTTGGATCTTTTCTTCGGCACCCAAAATCTTCGACTCGTATTCCTTGAGTTCTTCGGTGATGTAACGCTCGGCGTTTACAAGCGTTTGCTTGCGGATCCATTCGGCGGGAACTTTGTCTTTATGCGTATTTCTGACTTCAATATAATATCCGAAAACATTATTGAAAGATATCTTAAGTGAGGAAATTCCCGTACGCTCCGATTCTTCTTTCTCGATGCGCTCCAAAAATTCCTTTCCCGAAGTCGAGATCGCACGCAATTCGTCAAGTTCCGCATTGATGCCTTTGGCGATCGCGTTTCCTTTTGCAATCGCAACCGGCGCTTCGGGATTGAGCATTTGGGCAATTTTCTCACGCAAAACGTCGCAACTGTCAAGGTTTTCACCCATTTGCTTTACAGAAGAATTGTCGCTTTGCGAAGCCAGTTTCTTGATCGGGACGATCGCGTTCAACGAATCTTTCAAATACACGACTTCTCTCGGAGACACTTTTCCCGTCGCGATTTTCGAAATCAGGCGCTCCAGATCGCTCATTTGCTTGATCTGGAATTGGATTTTCTCGAGCACGTCTTTTTTCGATTTCAGATAACCGACGATTTCATGACGGTTGCGGATCCTGTCTGCGTCTTTCAACGGAAGTGCGAGCCAGCGTTTGAGCAAACGTCCGCCCATTGGCGAAAGCGTGCGGTCGATCACATCGAGAAGCGTGACCGCATTCGGATTGTAGCTGTGATACAACTCGAGGTTGCGGATCGTGAATCGGTCCATCCAAACATAAGCGTCTTCGGCAATGCGTTGGATCGATGTGATGTGCTGTAATTTATTGTGTTGGGTTTCCGACAGGTAATACAGGATTGCGCCCGAAGCGATGATTCCGTCGGGCAACTCATCGATTCCGAAACCTTTTAAAGAGGTCGTCTTGAAATGATTGTTGAGCGATTCGAACGCATAATCCGATTTATACACCCAATCCTCGAGGTAAAACGTATGGAAACGGTCGCCGAAAAGCGCCTGAAAATCCTGTTTGTACGCCTTCGGAACCAAAATCTCGGACGGGCTAAAATTCTGCAAAAGCTTATCGACGTATTCCGAATTGCCTTGGGACGTCAAAAATTCGCCCGTAGAAACGTCCAAAAATGACACGCCCAAAAGCTTTTTCCCGAAATGCACCGACGCCAAAAAGTTGTTCGATTTGGATTGCAGAACCTCGTCGTTCATCGAAACGCCTGGAGTCACCAACTCGGTAACGCCACGTTTTACGATGGTTTTGGTCATTTTCGGATCTTCGAGCTGATCGCAAACGGCCACACGCAATCCGGCTTTGACGAGTTTTGGCAAATAGGTGTTCAACGAATGGTGCGGAAATCCGGCGAGTGCGGTTTCGGTTTCGGAACCCGCACCCCTTTTGGTAAGTACGATTCCGAGGATTCTCGACGCGCGGATCGCATCTTCACCAAACGTCTCGTAAAAGTCGCCAACGCGGAACAAAAGACAAGCATCGGGATATTTCCGCTTGATTTCATTATACTGTTTCATCAAAGGGGTTTCCTTCGCTTCTTTCTGTTTGGCTGCCAAAATTGAGGGGATTTAGTCGATAAATTCGAAGGGCGAATTTACTTATTTTTGACCCGATTTCCCGACCTCAAAAAAATTAAATTAATTTTAAGACTATAATTCAGACACGTTTTCATTTTTTCAATAGATTTGTCGGTCACTTTTAATTAAAAACACATGAAAAAATACCTTTTGTTAGCGATGCTAACTATCGGCGGGCTTACAGTTTCACAGGCCCAAGCGAAAAAAACGACGGCTAAGAAAGCTACTCCGGCCGCTGCTGCAACTCCAAAAGTTGAAGGCGCTGGAATGGTTTTCGAAAACGAGACCATCGATTACGGAACAATCAACAAAAACGCAGACGGTAAGCGCGAGTTCGTTTTCGTGAACAACGGAAACAAACCGACTATCATCACAAACGCAACAGGTTCTTGCGGATGCACGGTTCCAACAAAACCGACTGAACCGATCCAACCAGGCGCAAAAGGAGTTATCGGCGTGAAATACGCTACAGATCGCGTAGGTCAGTTCACTAAAACCGTGACGGTTACTTCTAACGCTTCTGAAACTCCAAAAGTATTGACCATCAAAGGAAATGTACTTCCTGAAGAAGCTCCGAAAGGCTAATCAATCTTACTTATAATTTGAAAAGGCTTCCTTTGAACGGGGAGCTTTTTTATTTAGAAGATGATAGACGGATAGATAATAGACATTCCGGTCTAAATGACAATTTAGTCTCCAATCATCTTCGACTCTATTATCACTCGAAAAACAACTTTTATTAGATTGAAAACCGATATTTGCCCTCTCAAATAGGTCTATCATCTATTATCTATTCGTCTATCATCTATTCGTCTATTATCTATCATCTATCATCTCAAAAATGCGAAAACTCGCCAACAGTGAACTCGACAGACTTTCGGTCGATGATTTTAAAGCCGCCGCGAAAACACCTTTGATTTTGGTGCTCGACGACATCCGCAGTTTGCACAACATCGGATCGGTTTTCCGGACGGCCGACGCTTTTCTCGTTGAAAAAATCGTGCTTTGCGGTATTACGGCAACACCTCCGAACAAGGAAATCCACAAAACAGCTTTAGGTGCAACCGAAACTGTAGCTTGGGAACACGAAAAAGATGTCGTATCGGCCATAGAAAATCTAAAAAACAGCGGTACGAAGGTTTACGCATTGGAACAAGTCGAAAATTCGATTTCACTAGAGGATTTTTCGCCCGAAAAAGGGACGACCTACGCGTTGGTTTTCGGAAACGAGGTTTTCGGCGTCAACCAAAAAGCGGTCGAGGCTTGCGATGGTGTAATCGAAATTCCGCAATTGGGGACGAAGCACTCGCTCAATATTTCGGTTTCGGCAGGAATCGTGGTTTGGGATATTTTCTGTAAGCTCAGAGCGACAACTTAACGGTTTTAACTCGGGATTTTCGACCTGATTTCGTCAAGGATAAAAACGTAATCTTCCTGATTCTTTACGAAATCCCTATCCGAAACATCGATGACCAAAACGTTGAGATCGGTTTGCGACTTGATGTAATCGAGATAGCCGCGATTGATGCTGTCGAGATATTCCGACGGGATTTCCTGCTCATAACTGCGTCCGCGCTTGCGGATATTTTCGAGCAGGCGATCGGTATTCTGATACAAATACACATACAGATCGGGCTTGGGCATTTCTTTATAAATGATTTCAAAAAGCTTGCGATACAGACGGTATTCGTCGTCGGCAAGCGTGACTTTTGCAAAAATCAACGATTTGAAAATGTGATAATCCGCTATGATGAAATCGCGGAACAGGTCGAATTGCGCCAAATCATCTGAAATCTGCTGATAACGGTCGGCCAAAAACGACATTTCGAGCGGAAACGCGAACCGGCTTTGGTCTTCGTAAAATTTCGGCAAAAACGGATTGTCCGCAAAACGCTCCAAAACGGTTTTCGCATTGAAATCGGATGCAATCTTACACGTCAAAGTCGTTTTCCCGGCTCCGATATTACCTTCGATAGCAATGTATCGAAACGTGTCCAAAGCGATTTTTTTCAAAGGCGATTCGAGCTCTCCGACCACTTTGCAAACGCTTTTGTCTTCGGATAATTTGAGCAGTTCGTGCAGATATTTCTGAAACACCGGATGGCGCCAGTCGAGTTGCAGATCGCGCATCGGAAGCAGCACGAACAAACGGTCCTGCATCAACGGATGCGGCACCTGGAGTTTGTCGGAAGTGATGATGTCTTCATTAAAAGTGATTACGTCGATGTCTATCGTACGAGATTGGTAACCGCCACCGGAATTCCGCACGCGCCCCAATGCATTTTCGGCTTCCAAAACCAAATCGAGTACTTCATGGGCTGGCTTCGACGTTTGCATGAGCAGCGCACAATTGTAAAACGGCTCGCCTTCGAAACCCCAGGCCGGCGTCTCGTAAAGTTTAGATACGTTCATGACCGTGCCGATATGCCGATGTATATGTTCGATGGCCGCCTTGACAAGCTCCAAACGGTTTCCCTGATTGCTGCCGATGGCCAAAACTACCTGATGTTGCTCACTCATATTGGCCACAAATTAACTAAAACAATTTTATAATAAACTTATCTTTGGGCACGCTGTTGATAATTTTAACCGATAAGGGAGCGTGCATTTTTGTAACTAAATTCCGCTTCTTTTCACTAACAGAAAAAACACGATATGAAATTCTTCGGTAACGTTTTGGCCACGGTTGTCGGCCTGTTCCTTTTCTTCATGATTTCCTTTTTTATGCTGATCCTTTTCAGTGCGCTTTTCGGAGGCGATCCCGATGCGGTAAACGTCCAGGACAATTCCGTACTGGTTTTCGACATGGAAAACGTGAGCAACGATTATGGCGGAAAGTACAGCGATCCGCTCGTGACGATGTTTTCGGAAGGTAAAAGCATTGGCGTTTCCGATATTTTGAACGCGATTTCCGAAGCTAAAAACGACGACAAGATCAAAGGGATTTCGATCCTGAACGACAATTCGCTTACCGGAATCGCCCAAACCAAAGCATTGCGCGATGCGTTGCTCGATTTCAAGAAGTCGGGAAAATTCGTCGTCGCATATTCGAACGCTTATTCCCAAAAAGAATATTACCTGAATTCGGTTGCCGATGAAATCTACTTGAATCCGGGTGGCGAAGTCGACTTCAAAGGCTTGTCTACCGAAGTGATGTTCTTCAAGGATTTCCAGGAAAAATCGGGCATTACGATGGAAGTCATCCGCCACGGCAAATACAAAAGCGCCGTCGAACCTTTCCTCGATAACAAAATGAGCGAAGCCAACCGCGAACAATTGACCGCGTTGCTCAACTCGATCTGGAATTCGATTGCGACCGAGGTTTCCCAAAGCCGTAAAATCCCGATCGAAAAACTCAACGAACTCGCCAATACGCTTGGCGCACGCACGCCCGAAATGGCAAAAGCCAACAAACTCATCGACAAGATCACGTATGAGGACGAATACCACAACGACATCCGCAAACGCCTCAAAGTCGACCAAGACGAAAAATACAACAAGGTCGAATTGCTCGATTACGCGAGAAACGTGGCCACGACACCTTCGAATTTCGCCTCAGACAAAATTGCGATCGTGTATGCCCAAGGCGAAATTTTAAGTGGTGAAGGCGATGTCGGCTATATTGGCGAAGGGTCGATCCGCCGTTCGCTTCAGGAAGCGCGCAAAGACGAAAACGTGAAAGCCGTCGTGCTTCGAGTCGACAGTCCCGGCGGAAGCGCATTGACTTCAGATTTGATCTGGCGCGAAATCGAACTCACGAAAAAGAAAAAACCGGTCGTGGTTTCAATGGGTAATTACGCGGCTTCGGGCGGTTATTACATCTCGTGCAACGCGAACAAGATTTTTGCCGAAAGCGGCACGATCACCGGATCCATCGGCGTTTTCGGGACTTTGCCGAACGTCACGAAACTTTCAAATAAGATCGGGATCAATTCGGTTCAGGTCAAAACGCATGCGAACGCTTCGGGTTACAGCCCTTTCGTGCCGCTCGACGACAATTTCAGGAACCAGATCCAAGGCGAGATCGAACGCATCTACACGACATTCACGACCAAAGTGGCCCAAGGCCGAAAAATGACTGTCGCCCAAGTCGATTCGATTGCGCAAGGCCGCGTTTGGACGGGCGCCGAAGCGATAAAAATCGGGCTTGTCGACAAAATCGGAGGCATGGACGATGCGATCAAAGAAGCCGCGAAACTGGCCAAGACCACCGATTACAGAACACAGGACTTCCCGGAATACGATAAAAAATTCGCCGATTTGCTCGCGGGTTTCCCATTCGCCCAATCGAAAGACGAAATACTCAAGGAAGAACTCGGAGCCGAGAATTTCGAAATCCTGCAGCAAGCTAAACGCATGACGCAACGAAAAGGCGTTCAGGCACTGCTTCCGGTTAAAATCGACATCCATTAAATTACTCTTAAAAATACGCCGACTAGTCGGAAAACGTTAAAAAATCAGCTAAGTTTACTCCCGATGCCCGACGTATCGGGAGTTTTTTATTACCCCAAACACATTTGCCATGGTAAAGAAAATCCTCAAATGGACCGGAATCACGCTTTTGGTTCTCCTCATCGTCCTATTCGCAGCGCCGTTTTTGTTCAAGGACAAAATCAAGGAAATGCTCGTGGAAACCATCAACAAGAACGTAGACGCGACCGTCGCTTTCGAAGATGTCGATTTGAGCCTTTTCAAGAGTTTTCCGCGCGCGAACGTGACCGTCGACAAACTCAGCATCATCAACAAAGCGCCGTTTGCGGGCGATACGCTTGTATATTTGGGCGAACTCAACCTCAAGATGTCGGTCAAGGAATTGTTCAAGGACGCCAAGGAAGGCATGAACATCGAATCGATTTCTACCAAAAACGGCGTCGTCAATATCCTTTTCAACAAAGACGGATTGGGCAATTTCGACATCGCGATCAAAAACGCAGAAGAGAAAAACAAAGGAGACAAAAGCGATCCTCTGTCGCTTAAAGTCCAGGAATACAAAATCGAGAATTACCGCTTCCAATATTTCGACGAACGCTCGAAAGTGAGACTCGTACTCGATAGCTTAAACCATACAGGAACAGGCGATTTTACAGCCAAGAAACTCGATTTGGACACGAAATCGTCGACCGTGGTTTCGCTCGACATGGACAAAGTCAACTATTTGAACAAAGTCAATTTGAATTTGGATGCGGTCCTCGGAATCGACCTCGAAAACAGCAAATATTCGTTCAAGCAGAACAAGGCGCTCATCAACAAACTGCCGCTTGAATTTGACGGATTTATCCAGCTTTTGGAAAACGGACAGCAATACGACCTGACGTTCAAGACGCCGGTTTCGGGCTTCCAGAATTTCCTCGGATTGATTCCTTCGGCTTATTCGGGAAGTCTTGCTAACGTGCAGACGACAGGTGACTTCAAGGTAGAAGGTTTTGCGAAAGGCGTTTTATCGGACACGACGGTTCCTAAATTCAACATCGCGATCGCGTCGAACAACGCCTCGTTCAAATATCCGGATTTGCCGAAATCGGTACAAAATATCGTCATCGACACCAAAATCATCAACGAGACAGGCTTGATGAACGACACGTATGTGAACCTCGACAAGCTTTCTTTCCGGATCGACCAGGACGTTTTCAATGCGAAAGCGAATATCAAAAACCTGTCGGAAAATCCTTTGGTCGATGCGAAACTCGACGGACGGATCAACCTCGGAAACCTTACCAAAGCGTATCCCGTGAAGCTCGACAAACCGCTTTCGGGTATTTTGGACGCGAACGTCGAGACGAAATTCGACATGAAATCGGTGGAAACAAGCCAATACCAAAACATGCAGAATTCGGGCAACCTGGCGCTTACCGGATTCAAATATACAGACGAGAACAATAAGGCGATCAACGTGAACAAAGCCGTCGTGCAGTTCAATCCGTCGCGCATCAATCTTCAGGAACTCGACGCCACGACGGGCAAAACCGATATGAAACTTTCGGGAACGCTCGACAATTTTTACGGATTTTTGCTCAAGAACCAAACCCTTAAGGGTAATTTCAACCTGTCTTCGAACCAATTCGCGGTTGCTGATTTCATGACCGAAACCGATCCGAAGAAAGACGCGAAAACGCCTCAACCGAAAGAAGCCGTGAAAATTCCGGCGTTTCTGGATTGTACGTTGACCGCAAAAGCGAATACGGTGTTGTACGACAACCTGACCCTCAAGAACGTGTCGGGTAAAATCATCATCAAAGACCAGACGGCGAAACTTCAGGATCTGAAAACGAATATTTTCGGCGGATTGATCGCCGTGACGGGCGACGTTTCGACCAAAGAAGCGACGCCGACCTTTAATGTCGATCTGGGCTTGAATTCGGTCGACATCCAACAGACGTTTACGCAACTCGAAATGATGAAAAGCATCGCGCCGATCGCGGGTGTGATCAACGGAAAACTGAATTCGAAAATCAACGTTTCCGGAAAGCTTGACCCGAAAGAAATGTCGCCGATCCTCAATACGATCAACGGCGATCTGAACGGACAATTGCTTTCGACGACCATCAACGAAAAAACGTCGCCATTACTGAATAAGTTGGACGAAAGCGTGAGTTTCATCGACCTGCAAAAACTCAACCTCAACGATCTCAAAGCCGCGTTGACATTCACCAACGGACGCGTGAACCTTAAACCTTTTACGCTTAAATATCAGGACATCAAAGTGGATATAGTCGGTTCTCACGGATTCGATCAAACGATGGGTTACAATTTGAAGTTCGACGTTCCTGCGAAGTATTTCGGCACCGAAGTCAACAAATTGCTCGCGAAATTGTCTCCGGGAGAACAGAACAAGATCGAGAATATTCCGGTCACAGCGAACCTTACGGGTAATTTCAAGAATCCGAAAGTGTCTACCGACATGAAACAGGCGGCTTCGAACCTGACGGCGCAAATCGTGAAAGCGCAAAAGGAACAACTCGTGAACCAGGGCGCGTCGACTGTTACGAATTGGCTAAACAAGGATAAGGACAAGCCGAAAACCGGGTCCGATACGACCAAGACTAAGACAAATACGAAGAACGACGACATCAAGAATGCGGCCCAAGGTGTGCTTGACCTTTTTGGGAAAAAGAAGAAAAAGGAAGAACCGAAGAAGACGAATTGAAGTCTCGGATCAAAACAGAAAAGCCACTTTAACAGTGGCTTTTTTATGATTTTAGGCAGGGAATCTGTAATGTGATTTTAAAAGTTTGCGGTATTTTTCCAAACCTCAAAGGTTTTGAAAACCTTTGAGGTTTATAAAGTGAATCTCCAAAAAAAAAATCAAACCGAAATATTCACCACATAACCCTCAAACGCCCTCACGTTAAAAACCGTCCCGTCGTGGAAAATCAAATATTGGCCTTTAATTCCGATGAGTTTGCCTGAATATTGCGTCGTCTTATCCAAATTCAAACCCGTGACTTTCTTCGGATGTTCCAAAACCGGATAATTCAAAACCACATGTTCATTCAAATCGGTGTTGAAATGCGGTTTCACTTCATCGGGAAGGAAATCGTAAATACGGGTTTTCTCTTCCAATAAATCAAGAGTGAGCACTTCATTTTGCAGCATTTTTCGCCAGTTGGTCTTGTCGACATAGCGCTTTTTGAGTTCGACTTCGGTGATTCCGGCGAGATAGCGATTCGGCACTTCGAGAATAGAAACCGCTTCGCACGCACCTTGGTCGATCCAACGCGTCGGTACTTGGGTTTTGCGCGTCACGCCTACTTTCACTTCGCTGGACAGAGCCAAATACACGACATGCGGCTGTAATTGCACTTTCGACTCGTACTCGAGATCGCGGTCGGCTATTCCTAAATGAGCGGTACTCAATTCGGGGCGCATGATCCAATCGCCCACTTCGGCACTCGAATAAAAACAGTCGTAACAAAAACCTTGTCTGAAGATTTTCTTGCGCTTCGAACAATTGAGGCATTGATAGCCTTTAAACGTTATCGAAACGTCTCTTCCGAGCAATTGGTTCACGTTCAGGAAACTGTCTTCGAACACTAAATAATATTGGATGGGATCGCCGATTTCGGTCGGCATTTTCGAAAGCGCGCCTTCGTATTGCATGTAAAAAGTAGTATTTTAGTCGTAAAGATAAAATAAATGCCGTTACCGATCATCAATTCGATTGCGTCCTGGGTGCTCAAACAGCGCATCCACCAGATTGAGTTGTTCCTCAAATATCCGAACGAGGTGCAAGAGGAATTGCTTATGAATTTGATTCGTGCGGCCGAACTGACTTCGGTTGGAAAACAGTATGATTTTTCATCCATAAAGTCATACCAAACGTTCAATGAACGCGTTCCGGTTTCTTCGTACGAAGACTTGCAGCCGATGATCGAACGCACGCGAACCGGCGAACAATTCGTATTCTGGAACACGCCGATCAAATGGTTCGCCAAGTCGAGCGGCACGACGAACGCCAAAAGCAAGTTCATCCCGGTCTCGAACGAAGCGTTGGAAGACTGCCACTATAAAGGTAGCAAGGATTTGTTGTGCATGTACCTCAACAACAACGAGGATTCCCAATTGTTTATCGGAAAGAGTTTACGCCTCGGCGGAAGTTCGCAGATTTACGAGAACAACAATACATTCTTTGGGGATTTGTCTGCGATCCTGATCGAGAACATGCCGATTTGGGCCGAATTCAGCTCCACACCAAGCAACAAAACGTCTTTGATGAGCGAGTGGGAAAGCAAACTCGCCGCCATCGTCTCTGAAACCAGAAACGAGAACGTGACCAGCTTTGCGGGAGTTCCGTCGTGGATGCTGGTTTTGATGAACCGCGTGCTCGAGGAAAACGGCAAGACCAACCTTATGGAACTTTGGCCGAACCTCGAAGTATACTTTCACGGAGGCGTGAGTTTCGAGCCGTACCGCGACCAATACAAGAAATTACTTCCGAAATCGGATTTTAGATACTACGAGATTTACAACGCTTCCGAAGGATTTTTCGCGATCCAGGACAGAAACGGTTCAAGCGATTTGTTGCTGATGCTTGACTACGGGATTTTCTACGAATTCATCCCGATGGACACTTTCGGCACTCCGGATCAAAAAGTCATCCGTTTGTCCGATGTGGAGCTCGACAAAAATTACGCGATCGTGATTACGACGAATTCGGGCTTGTGGCGATATATGATTGGCGACACCGTGCGATTCACTTCATTAAGCCCGTATCGCATCAGGATTACGGGACGCACGAAACATCACATCAACGTTTTTGGGGAGGAACTCATGGTCGAAAATACCGATGCGGCGCTGGCCAAAGCGTGTGAAATGACCGGATTGGAAGTCATCGATTACACCGTCGCTCCTATTTTCATGGACGGGAAGCAAAAAGGCGCACACGAATGGATGGTTGAATTCCGCAATCCGCCAGTAGACGCGAACCATTTTGCACAAGCGCTTGACGAAGCACTGCAAACGCTGAATTCCGATTACGAGGCGAAACGATACAATAATATGACGCTTAACCCGTTAATCCTCAACACTGCACGTCCGAATCTTTTTTACGATTGGTTGCGCGAACAGGGAAAACTCGGCGGACAGCATAAAATTCCTCGGTTATCCAACCAACGCGACTATCTCGAAAAGCTCAAGTCGATGCAGTTTTCGAAGACGATCTAATATTTGCAGAATGAAGAAGATGATGATGATTGCCGCCGCTAGCTTGTTTTTGGCTTCGTGCGCGAGCGGATGGAAATGCACAAGTCGTTATTGTGATGCCCAAAAACAAAGCACGGAACAAAACAAAAACGCATAAAAAATCCTGCCGATCGGCAGGATTTTTTCATTTAATATAACCTGTTATAATTAAGATGCGATCTCAAGTCGTTTGAGCAAGTTACGCGACAAGCTGTCTTGGGCGTAAGCGCGGTCGATGCGAAGGATTTTTTCGTCGGAACTTGGCAAGTCGTACATGGCATCGGTAAGGATGGCCTCGCAAAGCGAACGCAATCCACGCGCGCCGAGCTTGTATTCCAAAGCCTTGTCTACGATGAAATCGAGCGCTTCTTCGGTAATGTTGAAGTCGACGTCGTCCATCGCGAACAACTTTTGATATTGTTTGATAAGCGCGTTTTTCGGCTCAGTCAAAATCGCACGAAGCGTTTCGCGGTCAAGCGGATCCATGTGAGTCAAAACCGGAAGACGACCGATGATTTCAGGAATCAAACCGAAATCCTTGATGTCTTTCGGGATGATGTACTGCAATAGGTTGTCTTTGTCGATCTGGTCGGCGTTTTTGGATGAGCTGTATCCGACTGCCTGGCGATTCAAACGTTTTCCGATGATTCTGTCAATCCCGTCGAATGCGCCTCCTGCTATAAACAGGATGTTTTGCGTATTGACTTCGACGAATTTCTGGTCCGGGTGTTTCCTTCCTCCTTTTGGCGGAACGTTCACAACCGTTCCTTCAAGGAGTTTCAAAAGCGCCTGTTGTACGCCTTCTCCCGAAACGTCGCGCGTGATCGACGGATTATCGCTTTTGCGCGCAATCTTGTCTATCTCGTCAATAAACACGATCCCTCTTTCGGCTTTGGCTACGTCGTAATCGGCGGCTTGCAGCAAACGGGTAAGGATGCTTTCGACATCTTCGCCAACATATCCGGCTTCGGTCAAAACGGTAGCGTCTACGATGGCCAAAGGCACGTCGAGCATCTTGGCGATGGTTTTGGCAACAAGCGTTTTCCCTGTTCCGGTCTGGCCGACCATGATGATGTTGCTCTTTTCGATTTCAACTTCATCGTCGTGGCCTTTCTGCATCAATCTTTTGTAGTGATTGTAAACCGCGACGGCCATCACTTTTTTGGTTTGTTCCTGTCCGATCACATAATTGTCGAGGAACGATCGGATTTCCTTGGGCTTTTTGAGCACAAGATCCGAAGAGAGTTTGGAATGTCCGCTCGATTTGAGTTCTTCGAGGACGATCCCGTGTGCCTGCTCGATGCATTTGTCACAGATGTGTGCATTGATCCCGGCGATGAGCAGATTGGTTTCGGGCTTCTTTCTTCCGCAAAACGAGCAATCCAATACTTCTTTTGCCATTTGTTTTAGTTTTCAGTTTACGATTTACAGTCGCAGTGGTAATCAACGCAACCGCAAGCCGAAACCTGTTATCGTCTTAAAACTTCGTCAATCATTCCGTATTCTTTCGCTTCATCCGCTTTCATCCAGTAGTCGCGCTCGCTGTCTTTGTGAACGCGGTCGTACGGCTGGCCTGAATGTTGGGAGATGATTTTATAGAGCTCTTCTTTCAATTTGAGCATTTCGCGCAAGTTGATCTCCATGTCGGTTGCAACGCCTTGAGCGCCTCCCGACGGTTGGTGGATCATCACGCGTGAATGTGGCAGGGCCGAACGCTTTCCTTCGGCTCCGGCGCAAAGCAATACCGCACCCATAGAAGCGGCCATTCCTGTACAGATTGTGGCTACGTCTGGTTTGATGTATTGCATAGTGTCGTAAATCCCGAGACCAGCGTAAACGCTACCGCCTGGGGAATTGATGTAGATTTGGATGTCCTTGGACGCATCGGCGCTTTCAAGGAACAAAAGCTGGGCTTGCACGATGTTCGCGATCTGGTCGTCGATACCCGTTCCGAGGAAGATGATGCGGTCCATCATCAAACGCGAAAACACGTCAAGTTGTGAAACGTTGAGCTGTCTTTCTTCGATGATGTATGGAGTCATGTTTGTCGGAGTCATTGCCCCGACGATTTTATCGTAGTACATGGAATTAACGCCATGATGTTTTGTGGCGAATTTCCTGAATTCTTTACCGTAGTTCATAGTTGTTTGAGCGTTAAATGCTTTAGGAAAAGTAAAAGCGCCGAAAACTACACGTAATCGGCGCTCAAAGATAATACTTTTTTTACAATGTTATTCGCCGTAGCTGGCTTTAACGAACTCTTCGTAAGAAACTTCCTTAGTTTTTGCTTTCACTTTTTCTTTGAAAAGATTGAGCATTTTCTCGCTCATGACCTGCTCGCTCAAACGCTTTACTTCTTCCTGGTTCGAAAGCACGCGCATCACGATTCCGTCTACATCGGCATCGGTCGGGTTCATTTGCCCGAATTGTGCCATTTGCTTGCGGATCAATCCGTTCGTGTAATCTTTCAAATCGTCGAACGTGATTTGCAATCCGTTCGAAGTGATGATTTTGCCTTCGATCAACTGGTAACGCAATCCGTTTTCAGATTTGTTGTATTCTTCTTCGGCTTGCTCGGCAGAAAGCGGGTTCTCACCGGTTTGCTGGATCCATTTCTTCAAAAACTCAGCCGGCAAATCGAATTTTGTAGACGTAAGAAGCGATTCTGTCACATCGTTAAGGAACTTTTGGTCGGCCTGAACCGCGAATTGCTTTTCGGCATCTTCCTTGATTTTATTCTTCAACGCGGCCAAATCGGCAACATCGCCTTCACCGAAAAGCTTCTTGAACAGTTCTTCGTTCAATTCTGCAGGCTCGGTAGTGGTGATTTCCTCGATTTTGAAATCGACGTTGATGTCAAGTCCGTGTACTTCATCGTGGCCCACTTTGAGGTAATCCATCAATTTGTGGTCGTCGTCGAAAAGGCCTTTTGTAGACAAAGTGACTACATCTCCGACTTTCTTGCCGTTGAATTTCGCCGCTTCCTTCTTGTTCTTGAAAACATCTGTAGAGAACGTAGCCGGGCTGTTGATGCCTTTTTCTTCGTTGATGAACGTTCCCGTAATATCAGAACCTTCTTCTACCTTCTCGGCTTGGATCATTTTACCGTATTGCTTGCGGATGCGCAACACCTGGTCGTCCAGCAATTTGTCGTCGGCAACAATCTTATATTGCGTAAGGTTCTTCACGCTTGCCAAATCGACATCGAAAGTCGGCGCAAGGCCAAGCTCGAATTCGAATTTGAAATCTTCGTTGTCCAAATTGAAATCTTCGTTGACTTTCGGCAACGGATTACCCAATATCTCGAGTTTCTCGTCCTGAAGGTATTGGTTGAGTTTTTCCTGCAACAGTTTGTTCACTTCTTCGAGCAAAACCGCTTTTCCGTATTGCTTCTGGATAAGGCTCATCGGGACTTGCCCTTTGCGAAAGCCTGGAACATTTGCGCTCTTGCGATAATTGGAAAGTACCTTATCTACCTCCGGTTGGTAGTCTGCTTTCGACATCTCTACCGTAACAACGGCGTTCAAAGTGTCGACGTTATTTCTCGTGATATTCATGTGTATACGTGCTAAAATTGGGTGCAAAAGTAGTGTTTTATTACAATTGCAACAAGTTAAAGCAGTGGTAATTTATGCGTCGCGCTTATCGGATGAAAAGATCAGCGACTGCACGATGGAAAGGATGAGACTGAAAAGCAGCGCCGTGAAAAACGACGTGACTTCGAAACCACCCACGATCACATCGCAAAGCATGATAACCAATGCATTGATCACGAGCAGGAACAATCCGAAAGTGACGATCGTGACGGGAAGCGTGAACAATATCAGTATCGGCTTTACGAAAATATTGAGAAGACCAAGTACTACGGCCACTATCAACGCTGTGCCGAAGCCTGCAACACGAACTCCGGGAAGAAAATAGGCGAGCAACATCACCAACATTGCAGTGACGATTAATCTAAGGATTATATTCATGATTTATCTAAACATAATATGAAGCCCCGTTTTAAAATTTATCAATTAGCCGAAACGGTAACTGTGCCGCCACTATCAGCCCAAGAACAGTTTATACTGCAAAACGAGGCCGAGGGATTGGTCGTGCCGCAACCGTTTCCGATGATTCGTTTTTGAGTGCTTCCCGAACAATTTACGGAGATTTGTGTTTTTATCCATACCGGCGATCCATAAGCCTAAGTACTGACGACATTCCCGTCTTCATCTCTCCACACGTCTGTTGTGAAATCCCATATCGTCGCGAGTGTAGTTGTAGGAACCGTGACATCGGTATGAATAAGTGACGTGCAGGTATTATAACCTGAATTCGTGCCGTACGCATAGACCTTAAAGCTCACGTTACCGGCAGTTGCGTTGGACAAAGAAATACTTTGGGCATTAATTCCCCAAAAGAACACACAGCAAATAAAAAGAAGAATTTTTTTCATGATCAAATGTTTATTTTGGATTTATAATAAACGGGGCAAAACCAAATTAGGCAAAAATCAGTGACTGTCAATAGACAAGACAGGTAAAAAATTTCCCAATTTTTTCTTATATTTCAAGACCATACAAATATTTTTCTACATTTGAGCTAATTAAATCCTATTAAAATTTATGAAAAAACTTTTACTTTCTATTTTCGCGGTTTCCTCTTTCAGCGCAGGCGCACAGGTAACCGTTTTTCAGGATAGCTTCGAAACGTACGACGACTTTCTCATCTCGGGATTCGGTGATTGGCTCACGCTCGATATCGATGGACTCGGAACATACGTTGGAGGTCTTCCTGACGAAGCTACACCTTGGCCTAATGCCTTTGACCCGCAAGCCTGGATGGTATTCAACCCTACCGCCGCAGGCGTAACCAACAGTACCGAATCATGTGCTACTTCCGAAAACCGCAATTTTGACCCACACACAGGTTCTAAATATGCAGGAAGCTGGGCAGGAAGCCCAGAGGGCACGGTTACTAGAAACGAAGACTGGCTCATAAGCCCGGTAATCAATCTTGGCGCATCGAACAACCAAGTGAAGTTTTGGGTGAAACAACTTTCGAGCTGCTACGGAATCGAAAGCTTTAAAGTAGGTGTCATCTCTGGCACAACGACAATAGATGAAAATACTACTAGCGCATCTTTCCAGGTCATTTCAGGAATTCCAGGAAACGTGAGCGCTACGGTAAACTGGGAAGAAAAAACATACAACATCCCTGCATCTTTTGCCAACTCTTCTGTTCGCGTTGCAATCTTGAACAGAAGCGCAGATGCTTACATGCTTATGGTTGACGACTTCTCTGTTTTGTCATCGAACATGTCTACAAACGATGTTTTGGCTTCTAAATTCTCGGTATATCCAAACCCTGCGAACAACGTAGTCAACATCAGCAGCTCTGATGCTATCGCCGTAAACCAAATCCAGATTACAGATTTGAACGGACGCGTCGTTAAACAAAACCAGTTTGATGGAGTAGCACAAGCTCAGATAAACGTAGCGGATCTCGCATCTGGCGTTTACATGATGAACATCACATCTGCAGAAGGTGTTGCTGTAAAGAAAATCGTTCGCAACTAAGCGAAAGACGATATTTTGTTAAAGTCCCGATTCTTGAAAAAGAATCGGGATTTTCTATTTTAAAAAGGTTATATTTGAGTAACAGCAACTTATAAACTCAGATATGAAAAAACTTCTACTCTCTTTAGTATTGGTCGGTTCTGTAGCCCAAGCACAATTCTGGACGCCAAAAGCGACGGGATTCGCAACCGCAAGCCGCGGGCTGGACTGCTTTGCCATAGTAGACCAAAATGTGATTTGGGCCAAAGCCTACGATGGATCCGGAGCGGCAAACCAAACCATCAAGGACATTACAAAAAGCATAGATGGCGGAAACACCTGGACACCTGGAGTCGTGAGCGCTTTTTCGATAAGCACGCTAGCTATGTCGTCGATTACCGCAGTTTCTGCAAATACGGCTTGGGTATCGATGTATCCGACCGGAGCAGCGACCGGAGGCATCTGGAAAACCACCAACGGCGGAACCAGCTGGACCAAGCAAACCACGGCACTTTTTACCGGAGGCACTTCATTTACGAACCTTGTATACTTTTGGGACGAAAACAACGGCGTCTGCCAAGGCGATCCTGAAGGCGGATATTTTGAGATTTACACCACTTCGAACGGAGGAACTACCTGGACGCGAGTCCCGTCAGCGAACATTCCCGCTCCTCTTACGGGCGAATACGGATATGTCCATAATTACGATGTCGTAGGGAACACGTTTTGGTTCGGCACCAACCTTGGCCGCATTTTCCGCTCAACGGACATGGGCCTGACCTGGCAAGTATTCCAATCGCCAGTGAGTGATTTCGGAGGCACGGGCGAAAGCGGACAGTACACCTTTTCCGATCAAAACAAAGGTCTTTTGAATTCAAGCTTCGGATTGCTTTGGAGCACAACCGACGGTGGAGCAACGTGGACACCAGTAGTACCGACGGGAACTTTCGGCAACAACTCTCTTGAATATGTTCCGGGAACTACCAACGTGATTTCTACTGGAGGTGCCACAGGTTACGGTTCTTACTACAGTCTCGACGATGGTTTGACCTGGCAGGTTGCCGAAGCCACGACCCAATTTACCGTTTTGGCTTTTAGAGACAACACTACCGGTTTTGCAGGCGGATTCAACACGAATGCCACGACTGGAGGCGTTTTCAAGTACACAGGCACACAATTGCGCACCATCGACCTGACGCGAGAACAGGTAAGCGTTTACCCGAATCCGACAAATGGCATCGTGAACATTACCGGAGCCGATGTAAAACAAGTAACCGTTTTTGACATTTCGGGCAAGAAGGTATATCAAAACGAATTCATGCCTGGCGATGCCAATGTAGACCTTTCGGTTCTTGAAATCGGAACGTATTTACTTCAGGCCACGGACGACAACGGATCGGTAAAAACAATAAAGGTCATAAAACAATAATGAGATTCCATGAAAACAGAAAGCCCTTCGTTTTGAAGGGCTTTCTTTATTGCTTGAAGAAAAACAAAGTGGCTTCGAGAAACTCCTGCGGCTTTTCGGCATGCAACCAATGTCCCGCATTTTTTATGGTCGCAAACACCGCTTTTGGAAAATGCTGGCGAATACCGTCGAAATCTTCGTCTTTGACGTAATTGGAATTGCCTCCGCGCAGGAAAAGGGTCGGCTTGTCGAAAATCGAACCCTGCGGCAAAGCTTGGCCGATGTTTTCTATTTCCTTTGTCAACACAGGCAGGTTAAAACGGAAGGCCAATTGCCCGGGTTCTACCCAATACAGGTTTTTCATCAGGAATTGAATCGTACCTATGTCGTCTCCCAAAAAGCGTTTCATGATTTCCTCGATATCGGAACGGCTCGGCTTTACGGTGAAGTCGACGGCATTGAGCGCCGCAAGGATGTCCTGGTGATGTTGCCTGTAATATCTTGGGCCGATATCGGCTACGACCATTTTTTCGATCATTTCGGGATACTTCATCGAAAAGAACATCGAAATCTTGCCGCCCATCGAATGGCCGATCAAATCGAAAGACGACAGATTTTGGGATTTGCAATATTCATACACGTCGTTCACCATGGCTTCATACGTGGAAACATCCGAATGGAAACTTCTTCCGTGGTTGCGCATATCGAGTGCGTGAACCTGATAGCCCTGAGCCGCGTATTGGCCGGAAAATGTTTTCCAATTGTCCGAAGTACCAAGAAAACCATGTATGATGAGAAGCGGCTTGCCTTCTCCTTCTATTCTTGAATGCAGGATTTCCATTTGATTTTGGTTTTAGCGGTTGGGATTTCGACGCAGGAGAAATCTCAGTCAGTACAAATCGACTGGCAGAGATTTCTCCTGCGTCGAAATCCAAAAAAATTACTTCAAACGCTGCAAATACATATTCACCACGTTCTCCAATCCGAGATACAAAGCCTCGGAAATCAACGCGTGCCCGATCGAAACCTCAAGCAGGTTCGGGATGTTCTGCTTGAAGAATTTGAGGTTGTCCAAACTTAAGTCGTGACCCGCATTGACGCCCAATCCGAGTTCACCTGCGCGTTTCGCGGCCGCAGCATAAACTTCCACACTTTGAAGATTGCCATTGCCGTATTCGGTGGCGAAACTTTCGGTGTAAAGCTCGATACGCTCGGTTCCGGTTTCGGCAGCACCTTCGACCATTTCGATGACAGGATCGACAAAAATCGACGTTCGGATGCCGTTGCGCTTGAATTCCGAAATGACCTCACGAAGAAAATCGCGATGTTTTTTGGTTTCCCAACCTGCATTCGACGTGATCGCATCGACCGCATCGGGCACGAGCGTCACCTGATCGGGTTTCACCTCGAGCACAAGATCGATGAAATTCTTTTCTGGATTGCCTTCTATATTATATTCGGTATGCACGATCGATTTCAAATCGCGTGCGTCCTGATAGCGGATGTGGCGTTCATCGGGCCGCGGATGTATCGTAATACCTTGCGCACCGAAGTTCTGGATGTCTTTGGCAGCCTTCAACAAGTCGGGCACATTTCCACCTCTTGCATTTCTCAAGGTGGCTATTTTATTGATATTCACACTAAGTTTCGTCATAAGGAAAGTGCTTGTTTGCCTTACAAAAATACAAACTTAAACAGGGGCGATTGTCCCAATTTTTGATTAATTTGCAGTCTCAAACCCAGCATTGGCGAGATGAGCGAGATTTCTGAATATATCAACAACGATTACAGGCCGATAGACGCACGCGAAACCGTGGCATCGATCAAGGATTTTTTTGCCGAGGAACATTTCACGCATTTCCCGATCGTAGAAGAATCGGTTTATGTAGGTTCTATCGGGGCCGACGATGTCGAGACTTTCGAGGACGACAAAGAAATTTCGCAGTATCGTTACGCTTTGGAAGGTTTTTTCGCACGCACGAACATGTTGTGGCTCGATGTACTTGAACTGTTCGCGAGATACGAAACTAACGTCGTTCCGGTTCTTGACGAAACCAATAAATATGTCGGTTATTACGAAAGCGCCGACATCATCAAGTTGTTCAACGAAACCCCGTTCCTCAAGGAGCAAGGCGGCATCATCATCGTCGAAAAGGGAATCGCCGATTATTCGATCGGACAGATAACCCAGATCGTCGAGAGCAACAACGGCAAGATATTGGGCATGTTCATTTCGGAAGCGACCGTAGAAAAAGTGCAGGTGACCGTAAAAATCGCGATCGGCGGCATGAACGATATTTTGCAGACGTTCCGCCGTTATAATTACGAAATCATTTCGGAACACCAGGAAGACAATTACCTGAACAGCCTGCGCGACCGCTCGGATTATCTCGACAAATACCTGAACATCTGATGAAAGTCGCGATTTACGGGCAATACTACCAAAACAGTACCGAGCCGATCATCAGGGATATTTTCGTGTTCTTCAACAACAACCACGCCGACCTTCATATCGAGGCCGAATTCCTCAAAATACTATACGACAAAGGCATCGTCAAAAAAGAATACAAGACGTTTTCCTCGTATTCCGACTTGTCTCCCGATTTCGACATCCTGATTAGCATCGGCGGCGACGGCACGATTTTACGCGCTGCGACATTGGTGCGCGATTTAGACATACCGATTTTGGGCATCAACGCCGGACGTCTCGGATTTTTGGCCAGCGTACAGAAAGACCACATAGACGAATTCATGCAATATGTGATCGATCGCAATTACAAGATTTCGGAACGCACGTTGTTAAGTTTGGAAGTGACGCCCGAAATCGAATCGGTCAAACAGATCAATTTCGCGATGAACGAAGTTTCGGTAAGCCGAAAGGACACTACTTCGATGATTACGATAGAAACCTGGCTCAACGGCGAATACCTGAATTCATATTGGGCGGACGGATTGATCATCTCTACTCCTACCGGATCGACCGGCTATTCGTTGAGTTGCGGCGGCCCGATCCTGACGCCGAACGTGCAAAGTCTGGTCATCACACCTATCGCGCCTCACAATTTGAACGCGCGCCCGCTCGTAATTCCGGACAATACCGAAATCAAACTCAAAGTCTCGGGACGAGAGGAACAATATTTGGTTTCGCTAGATTCGCGCATCGCTTCGGTCAAAAACGAGTCGGAACTCACCATCAGGAAAACGCCTTTCGCGATCAAGATGGTCGAAGTTCCCGGAGAGACTTTCCTCAACACCTTGCGAAACAAACTCTTGTGGGGCGAAGACAAGAGAAATTGACGCAAATTTCGCACGGCCGATACTATTAACGCTTTCGCTTCCGTTTCCTATTTGTCTTTTGCGCAAAAATATTCACTAACAGTGTGATATAATTTGAGAGAATTACCCCGAAAAGCCTTCGGGAGTGGTCTTAATTGTTATATTTGCACGCTATTTTCAAATCGATGAACAAGATTTTTGTTGTATTCATTTGCATTTTCGGCCTGTCGGTGTCGAATGCCCAGATCCACGAGATTGGCGTATTTGCGGGCGGCAGTAATTTTATTGGCGATGTAGGACGCACGAATTACATACGTCCTAACGAATTGGCCTACGGAATTCTTTACAAATGGAACCGCAGCCCTCGACATTCCTGGAGATTTTCGTATACCCAAAGCAAGCTGACGGCGAACGATCTGGATTCGGACATGCAGGCGCGCAAAACCCGCGGCTATAACTTCGAGAACCATGTTAAAGAGTTCTCGGCAGGACTTGAATTCAACTTTTTTGATTTTAATTTGCACGAAGGAAAAAAGCTCGTCACACCTTACGTTTTTTCAGGCCTTAACTATTTCATTTATGAGGAGTTATATCAGCTTGACGGATACAAGAAAGATTACCGGGCCGGCTCATTTGCGATTCCGATGGTAGTGGGCGTGAAATCGAATATAGCCGAAAATTGGGTGCTTGGGCTTGAAGTGGGCGCACGCTGGACGTTTACCGACAACCTCGACGGAAGCAACCCGAAAAACGAGAACCTCACCGAACTAAAATTCGGCAACATAAACAATAAGGACTGGTATATGTTTTCTGGCCTCACCCTAACTTATACCTTTGGAAACAAACCCTGCTATTGTGCAGATTAGATGGAACTTATAGACCGCATAAATAAAGACAATCTTCCTAAACACCTCGCCATCATCATGGACGGGAACGGCCGTTGGGCCAAACAAAAAGGCATGATGCGCGCCTTCGGGCACGAAAACGGTACCAAATCGGTGCGCATGGCGGTCGAAACCTGTGCCCGTCTCGGCATAGAAAACCTTACCCTTTACGCTTTTTCTACAGAAAACTGGAACCGCCCGAAACTCGAGGTGGAAATGCTCATGAAATTGCTCGTCAATTCGCTTAAGAACGAATTGAAGACGCTTCAAAAAAACGACATCAGGCTCAATTCGATCGGCAATTTGGACAAGCTTCCGAAAGGCATCCAAAAAGAGCTCAAGGATGTTATCGAAAAGACGAAAAACAACTCGAGGATGACGCTCACTTTGGCGCTGAGTTACGGCTCCAGGGAAGAGCTAACCTCCGCCATCAGGGAGATTGCGACTAAAGTTAAAAATAATATAATTGTAATTGACTCGGTTGACGAATCAATTATTAATCAGCATCTTTACACGCATAATTTACCCGATGTAGATTTGCTGATCCGCACCAGCGGAGAGCATCGAATCAGTAATTTCCTGCTTTGGCAAATCGCTTACGCCGAGTTGTATTTTACTGACGTACTGTGGCCTGATTTCAAGGAGGAAGATTTATATCAAGCCATCATCAGCTATCAGAAACGGGAGAGGAGATTTGGAAAAACCAGCGAACAAATTAAATAATTTCTTAGTGTTACAAAAGAACTTAGGGCTAGCTCTTATCGTATTGATTTTCGGAACATTTTCGCTCCGTGCACAAGACAGGCTTCAGGGTAGAAAATATATCCTTGCCGACGTGGCCGTTACCGGAAAAATCACGTTTAACCAGCAAACCGTCGTTACCTTTACAGGGCTTCAGAAAGGGCAGGAAATCCAGGTTCCTGGAGAACAGATCAGTAACGCTATCAAGAAATTGGGGAAACTCGGGCTTTTCAGCGACATTGACTTTTATGTAGATCACGTGAGAAACGACTCGATTTGGCTCGAACTCAATATCAACGAACTTCCTAAACTAAGCGACGTCAAGATTACAGGCGTCCGAAAAGGCAAAATCGACGATTTAATCAAGGAAACAGGTCTCACCAAAGGAAAAGTCGTCAATGAAAACTTGATTACGACCACGAAGAATTACGTCGAGAACAAGTATAAAAAGGACGGCTATTTCAGCGCCAAGGCCAACATCAATACGATTCCCGACACAACCGCCGGAAACCAGGTGAAAATGGTCGTAGCGATCGATCGCGGCAAGAAAATTAAGATCGACGACATTGAATTCGAGGGCAATCAGACGTTCACGGACGGGCGCTTGAGACGTTCGATGAAAGGCACCAAGCAGCGCAATTTCCTTCGCGTGTGGAAAGCCTCGAAATTCATCCCCGAAAAATACAAAGAAGACCTCACCGCAGTTACCGATCTTTATAAGGAGAACGGATACCGCGATGCACGTATCGTTTACGACTCGGTGAAATTCGACAAGAAAGACAACGACATCAACATCAAGATCAAACTTGAGGAAGGTCGTAAATATTACTTCGGAAACATCAAGTTCTTAGGAAACACGGTATATTCCGATCAGATGTTACAGCGTATGCTCGGCATCAAGAAAGGCGACACCTATAACGGGGTCATGCTAGAGAAAAGGATTTCAGACAAGACGTCTCCCGATTCGGACGACATCACGAACCTATACCAAAACAACGGTTATCTGTTTTCAAGCATCAATGCTGTCGAAACGCGTACTTATAACGATACGATCGATTTCGAGATCCGCGTGATTGAAGGTCCGATCGCCTATTTCAACAAAATCAGCGTAGTCGGAAACGACCGCACGAACGACGAGGTCATCTATCGCGAATTGCGTACAAAACCCGGCCAGAAATACAGTAAGGAAGAAATCGTACGTACTATCCGTGAATTGGGTGCGCTTGGGTTCTTCGACCCTGAAGCCATCCGTCCGGAACTCAAAAACGTCGACGCAGCCGCAGGAACGGTTGACGTAGAATGGGGACTTGTAGAAAAAGGATCGAGCCAGGTCGAATTGCAAGGTGGTTACGGCGGCGGCGGTTTCATCGGAACGCTCGGTTTGTCGTTCAACAACTTCTCGATGCGTAACATCTTTAAGAAGGAAGCATATCACCCTCTTCCTATGGGCGACGGGCAGAAAGTATCGTTGCGCCTTCAGGGAAGCTCGTATTTCCAAACGTACAGCGCTTCATTCTCGGAGCCTTGGTTCGGCGGTAAAAAGCCGATTCAGTTCAGCGCTTCGGTGTCGCACAGTAAACAATATTTGGCGAATTACAGCGGCGGTTCAGCGAACGTTGACCGCGACAAAAGCTTCAACATTACGTCGCTTTCGGTCGGTTTGGCCAAGCGTTTGACGATTCCCGATGACAGCTTCGTGATCTCACACAGCTTGAGTTTCCAATATTACGACCTGAACAATTACAACACCGGGCTTTTCACATTCGGTGATGGTTCTTCGCGAAACTTGGCTTATACTGTTGGGTTGTCACGCAACAACAAAGGAACGAACCCGATTTTCCCGATGTACGGTTCGGAGTTCTCGATCACGGCAAAACTCACGGCTCCATATTCGTTGTTCAACAAGATCGATTACGGCGACCTCAAAAACCAGTTGGAATACAAGCTTACCAACCAAACGGGCAGCGGGTATTTTGACAGTAACAACCATTGGGTAGCTCCTGGCGATTACATCAATTCGAACGGGAATTACGTGTCTCCGGCAAATGCTTTGGATGACGCAGCTGTCGACCAATCGAAAATTGACCAGAAGAAATTCAACTGGCTGGAATACTACAAAATAAAATTCAAAGCAGATTGGTATACCAAAATTTATGGTAAATTAGTGCTCCGTACTTTGGGCGAATTCGGCTTCCTTGGTGCCTATAACAACGAACGAGGGCTGGTTCCTTTCGAGCGTTTCTTCTTAGGTGGCGACGGATTGGCGAACTTCTCGATGGACGGACGCGAGGTGATTCAGTTGCGCGGTTATCCGAACTACTCACTCTCGTCTACAGACGGTGGTACTATTTACAATAAGTTCTCGATGGAATTGCGTTATCCGATCTCTTTAGCCCAGACAGCATCTATCTATATGCTTACGTTTGCCGAAGCCGGAGCTTCCTTTGACAATTTTAAAGAGTATAATCCGTTTGTATTGCAACGCTCTGCCGGTTTTGGTTTGCGTGTTTTCATGCCAGCGTTCGGATTGCTCGGTATCGATTTCGGACATGGCTTCGATGCCATTCCTGGTCAATCAGGAAGAAACGGATGGGAAACGCACTTCATTATCGGCCAGCAATTCTAATTGTGGCACGATATTTAGTAAAGCATTTTATAGTTATGAAAAGAATTCTTTTTTTACTGTTTCCCGCATTTCTGTTGACGTTTAATGCCAGTGCGCAAAGCCGTGGCATCCGTGTAGGTTACATCGACATGGAATACATCCTTAAAAATGTACCCGATTACGCCGAGGCCAAAAACCAGCTCGAGCAGAAAGCGCAAGGTTGGAAACAGGAGATTGCAGCCAAGCAAAACGACATCAACAAACTCAAGGAAACCTTAAAAACTGAGAGAGTTCTTCTTACCAAAGAATTGATTGAGGAACGCGAAGAAGAAATCGCTTTCCAGGAAAAAGAACTACTCGATTACCAACAAAAGCGTTTCGGCCCTACGGGCGATCTCATCACGCAGAAGGCCGTTTTGGTAAAACCGATCCAAGATCAGGTCTTCACGGCTGCACAGGACATAGCCGAAGCAAAAAAATACGATTTCATTTTCGACAAATCTTCCGATATGACCATGCTTTTCGCCGCGAAGAAATTCGACATCAGCGATCAGGTTATCCGGGTTCTGAACCGTGCCCAACGCCGCGAACAGATGAGTAAAAAAGAGCTCAAGGAAGAAATGAAGAAAGAGGCGCTTGAGGATATGGTCGATGAGAATCCGGCGATGGAGGAACGTCAGAAAAAACTCGACGAGAAAAAAGCAGCCCGCGAAAAATTGATCGAGGACAGAAAATTAGCCGCCGAAGCCAAAAAGAAAGAATGGGAAGAAAGCAGAGCCCGCGCGAAAGCCGAGCGTGAAGCCAAGAAAAATGGTACTGCAGTTCCGGCTACAAAAGAAGCTACCGACAAAACCGCTACCGATAAAACGACTTCCGACAAGACAGCAACCGATAAGGTAACGCCAAAAAGCGAAATGGAAGAAGCCAAAAAAGTATCGGATTCAACAAAAGCCGCTAAAACGCAATCTTCGGCAGAAGCACGCGCAAAAGCTCTTGAAGACCGCAAAAAAGCGGCCGACGAAAGACGCCAGAAAGCACTCGAAGCCCGTGAGGCCTTGAAGAAACAAAAAGAAGAAGAACGTCAAAAAGCGGCACAGCCCAAAGACTCAACGAAAACAAATTAAAAACAAATAATAATTAATACTAAAAATGATGAAACAATTGAAAACTTTGCTAATAGCCGCGGTAGCGTTTTTGGGGACAACCCAAGCTATGAATGCCCAAGCGAAAGTGGCACATGTGGATGTTAGCGAAATCATGCAGAAGATGCCGGCGATGCTCGATGCCCAAAAACAACTTGAAAAACTAAGCAGCACATACGATACAGAATACAAAACGATGGTCGATGAATTTCAGGCCAAAGTCAAAAAATATGAACAAGAATCTACAACCGTAACCGAACAGGTGAACGAAGAGCGCTCTAAAGAAGTTCAGGACATGCAGAAAAGAATCGTCGATTACCGCGACAATGCACAAAAGGAACTTCAGAAAAAAGAAGCTGATCTTGTAAAACCGATCATGGACAAAATCAAAGCTTCAATCCAGAAAGTAGGTAAAGCGAAAGGTTTCCAATACGTGCTTAACGCCGCAGACCTTTTGGTTGCAGATGGTCCGAACATCACTGCCGATGTGAAAAAAGATTTGGGTTTCCAATAAATCGAAATCCCCAACAATACAAACTGCCTTTAATCGGGCAGTTTTTTTTTACTTTTGTTTTATGCACAATAACCATCCGATTGGCGTATTCGACTCAGGAATTGGAGGCACTTCCATCTGGAAGGAAATCCATAGCCTTTTGCCTAACGAAGACACGATTTATTTAGCCGACAGCAAGAACGCTCCTTACGGTCAACGTCCCAAGGAAGAAATCGTCGCCCTTAGCGAAAAGAATGTTGAATTCCTATTGGAAAGAAACTGCAAACTCATCGTCGTAGCCTGCAATACGGCAACCACCAATGCAATAAAAGAATTAAGAGCGAAGTACAATGTGCCTTTCGTCGGGATAGAACCGGCCATCAAACCTGCCGCATTAGACTCCAAAACCAATGTAATAGGCGTTTTGGCTACAAAAGGTACGCTCAGCAGCGAACTATTCCACAAAGCCGTGGAAACGTACCAAAACACCAAAATAATCGAGCAGGTTGGCTATAACTTAGTTTCGCTTATAGAGAACGGACAAATGGAATCGGATGAGATGACGCGCTTGCTTCACGAATACCTGAATCCGATGATACAAGCCAATATCGATTACCTCGTTTTGGGATGTAGCCATTATCCGTATCTGATTCCTCAAATACGACAGATCGTACCCGACCACGTCCAAATTATCGATTCGGGAAGAGCCGTCGCACGTCAAACGCAGCATCTTTTGAAGGAAGTTGCGGGTATAGCTGAGCCGCGAATCGGAAAAACGGAGTTCTACACGAATTCCGATCCGGCCGTACTATCCCAAATCCTCGGAAACGAATATAAAGTCGCTGTATTGGACTTTTAATCCTCTTCCTTGAACCAGGAAGCATACATCACGTAATTGTTCGATATACGCCCAATTTCGCCCGAAAAAGCCGATTGGTCGATAGCCTTGACTTTCTTTGCCGGTACGCCTGCATAAATACTTCCGGATTCAACAACCGTATTTTGGGTAACCACGGCTCCGGCTGCAATGATCGAATTGCTTTCGACGACACAATTATCCATGACTATCGCGCCCATTCCAACCAACACATTGTCTTGGATCGTACAGCCGTGAACGATCGCATTGTGGCCAATCGAAACATTATTTCCAATAATCGTCGGATGCTTTTGATAGGTGCAATGGATGATCGCTCCATCCTGTATATTCACCTTGTTACCGATTTTTATGAAGTGGACGTCACCTCTCACGACGGCATTGAACCAAACGCTACAGGCATCGCCGAAAACGACATCCCCAACTATGGTCGCGTTATCGGCTACAAAACAATCTTCGGGTATGACGGGACTTTTCCCGTTAACGGATTTTATCAACATGGTATAAAAAATAAGTCCCGACGAATCGGGACTGTTATTAATTAACTGCAGGGCAGTTACAGTGGTATTTCTCGCGTTGGCAGAACACATTCAAACCGAGTGTGATCTGGTGGTAGCCTCCGTTGTCGAATTTGATCGCACCGGTAACCGCAGAATACGTATATGCAAACATGAAGTTGCCGTAGTTGATTCCGACAAGTGGCGTGATGTACTGCAAGTGTTGTTCTTCACGGCTGTTTCCGTCAAGGTATTCCGCACCGTCGAATTGTCTTCTGTACGAAAGACCACCCCAAAGCCTACCCCAATCGAATGGTTTGTATACTTTTAGGTTTACATCGATCGCTTTTTCGGCAGTCTCGTCGGTATACTGGAACAAAATCGATGGTTCCCAAAGCAAGCTATCTTCGTTTCCAAAAACATAACCTGCGCTCAAGAGGAACTTTCTCAGGTTGTCTGACTCATATCCTGAATAAATATCCCTTCTCGTTTCAATCGCATTCTTAACTGTAAAGTGGGCATAGAAATCAAGGAAGTTATACGAAGCCCCAATATCCACATTGAAATAAGAATCCTTTTGGACGATCGTTCCATCCACGTTCGGATCGTAATCCCCTGAATTCAGAAAGTCTGTTTCGTCGAGCCTGCTTTGGATCAATCCGGCACTAATACCGAATGAAAGCTGATTCAAATCCACTTCGTCCCTAGAGAACATAAGGTGGTGGGCATAGGTCAATTTGGCTCCTGTTTGGGAATGGTATCCGTTCCTGTCGTTGAACACGATGATACCTGCTCCCGAACGCTCACCTACCCGACCGTTGAAACTTACGGTTTGGAGTGCCGGAGCATCGTCTTGGCCGAACCATTGGTTACGTGCCGTCACCCTAAGCTTTGCGCAATTAGCCGCACCCGCCATGGATGGATGGATCAGATAATAGTTATCTGTCAAATAATCGGAATAAACTGCTATGCCTTCTTGTGATACCGCGAACTGTGTTATAAATAATAATGCAATTAAATACCTCTTTTTAAGATTCATGGGGTTTATCGTTTTAATGAAAAATGGGC
>NZ_JACBJI010000005.1:369-771 GCF_013401995.1 Flavobacterium agri | reverse complement strand
CCGTCGCCGTTCGGGGTGAAGAAGTGCGGGTAGTTCACCAGGTGCACCACCACGTCGCCCGTGTTGCCGCAGGCACCACGCACCACGATCACGTGCTCGCCCGGCCCCACGTTCTCGAACAGCCCGCCGTTGGCAAGCCACGGCCCGCCGTCAAGGCTGTACTCGAAGGCCTCGGGGTTGATGCCGTCCACGTGCACCTGTATCGACTGGTGGTCCTGGAAGGCGCCGCTCACCGTATAGGTAGGGTTCACCGGAACGCTCGACTCCACCACGGTATGCACCGCCGAAGGTCCCGAGACGCATCCCGCCGCGCTGGTGATGCTCACCGTGTAGTCGCCCGGAAGGTCCACGTCGATGGTCTGGCCCGTAAGGCCCGTGTCCACACCGTCAAGGAACCATTGA
>NZ_JACBJI010000005.1:0-344 GCF_013401995.1 Flavobacterium agri | reverse complement strand
CCGCCGTCGATGACCGGGGTCACCAGGGGCTCCACGGTGAAGCTCACCGTGACCACCTCCGAACGGCATGGCGCAGGGTCAGGCGTCGGGCCCGTGCCCAGGTTGCTCACCACGGCGTACACCTGGCCGGTGCCGCTCTGGTAGGCCACGGCCGAAGCCGCGTCTATAGGGTTGATGCCCGCCGCCGCATCGTCCGCATCGGCGTAGTAGGTCACCACGAACTGCCCTGCAGGCTGCCCGTCGAGCACCGTAGCGTCGGCCTGGGTAAGGTCGAACTCGGCGATGCCGTCGGTAAGGTCACCGAAGTCGTCGCACTGGGCCGCGAAGGCATAGGCCGCCGCGGT
>NZ_JACBJI010000004.1 GCF_013401995.1 Flavobacterium agri | reverse complement strand
CCGCCGCCGTAGCGTCAGGCAATGGCTTGATCGTGAAGGTGACCGAATCGTCCTGTACGCTCGTGCAGTTCGCATCGGCTACGTCTAGAAGATTGAAAACACAAGATCCTGCAGCCGTAATCGGAATCGACACGGTGGCTTGGCCGGCCGCGTCGCTTAAAACTGTTTGAGGGCCGCCAGAACACAATGTATACGTAAATGTATATGGAGGAATTCCACCCGAACCGACGATTGTCACCGTAGGCGAAGGTCCATTTAAACAAGCCGTCACGATTGGCGCCTGAAGCACTGCTTCCGGTCCAGGGTTCACGGTAACGGTAATGCTTTCTGTCTGATTCGTGTCGCAATGCGCATCGGCAACATTGATCAAATCGACATCGAACGTATCTGGAGCCGTAGTCGGGATGGTAATGGTAGCACTATCGCTTCCTGTAGGAGATGTTACCGTAGAAGACGTACCGCCGTTGATCGTATAAGTAAACGTATAAGGTTGTGTTCCGCCTTGCCCAGTAAACGTAATGACAGGTTGTGTTCCGCCAACGCAGACAGAGGTCGTTGAAGCCGCAATGATAGCATCGGGATCAGGATACAAATGCAACGTAAAGAATGTCGTCGCATATACGTTAGGATCCGTTACGGTTTCCATCCTGATAAAAATCTGCGTTCCTTCCGAACCTGGGAAAAGCAAAGTCGGATCTATAGGGTTCGTATCACCATCGGCCTCAGCTTGGTTGTAGTGAAGCGTCACTGTATAATCTGCAGTAGAGTTCGGACCCAACGCAATAGCTGGAATACCCGAAATATCGAAATCTTCAGTACCGTCATTATTCGTATCACACAGATACATATCCGGTGGCGTAACCGGGTTTCCGCAAGGATAAGTATTGAGCGTAAACATACGGACACCGATACATCCGGAGCCAAGCAAATCTTCGATACTGGCAAAAATCTGCTCGCCGTCAAGGTTCATATCGCCGTTGATACCATCGTAAGCGTTATAGTTCAGGATAGGGTCGTTCACATCCAACGCGTCTTGTTGAGAATGGTGGAATTGGATGCTGTATTGGTTCGGGTTCAATCCGTTAAGGATCGCTGTGTTGATTTCCTCAAGATCAGCAGGTTGGCCCGCGCAAACCAAAAGTTCAGCAGGGTTTCCAAGCGGCATATCTGGCAAGTATTCTACCGTGATCGAATCTGTTTGCTGACAACCTCCGCCCGATCCGCCAACGGTTACGATAACCGAATAAACACCGGCTTCATCGACAGACAAAGTATAGTTCGTCTCGCCCGGCATTTCAAGGTCGTTCATAAACCACTGATAAGTCGCGCCGGCAATCGGCGAGGAACCGGCTTGCAAAACGAAAGTCTCGCCCGGACATCCGGCGGCAGGACCGACAAGATCAGGGAATGTAGAGTTATTCGGATCGAATACGTCGGTTTGGCCTACGTTGAAACTTCCCGCTTCGAGGAATACCGCAGAGTTTACGATGCTATCCTGATAATCCCCGATTGCAAGTTTAATACGATAATTGTGGTTCGGTATAACGGTAGCCGAAGCGATCATCGGCAACAATTGTCCGCGGATGTTGATCGCAGACAAAGCCGGGAAATCGGCATTGTGGATGTCGTACCACTGCGGATTCACAGACGGACATGTGCCATTATAAGCCTGATCACGTACAGTAAGCACGGAAACGGCTGTAGGCGGCGTGACATCCGGGATAATCGCTACGTTGATCGGGTTCACACCCGGTACGATAGGCGCACTCAAGTCGGTCAACAAGAACGCGAACACGTCACCGAACGTACATTGGAACGGACCGTATTCTTCGGAAGCGAACAAGAATTTAAAACTGAAGCTATCTGTAAGCGGTGTAAAGTCGAATTGGACGAACGCCGCATCATTGATACCCGCAGTTCCTCCGTTGGCGTTACTCACCTGTTGCAATTGCGGATCGCCAGCACCTGAACCCGGAAGGTTATTGCCCGCAGTGTACTGCCCTTGGAATCCGACAACTTGAGCCGTTCCGATGATCACACCGTCCTTGATCGGGAAATCGGAGTTGTTGTGATGGAAGTAACCGACGCAGCTGTTCTGGTTGGTCGGAAGCGTATTGCCTACATATCCTTGGCTCGTAAAGTTGGAAACGTTCGCACAATCGGAATGGATGAGGACGTCCTCGACCAATTCCTGCAAGTTGTAAGTGGATGTATTGACCGTAACCCAGTTCGGGGCTGCCGTATCGACATCGCTACAACCAGGACAGGCCGGAACCGGATCTGGCGTATCGCTTGTCACGGTAACGGTATTGGTCAAATTCGCATGCGTCAAATCGTAATTCTGAGGAACAAAAATCGTAACCTGATACGTAACGACTTGTCCGACTGCCAAACTCGCGATTACATCCTGAAGCGCACCGGTTCCGCTTGAACCGTTGCTTCCTTCCCACGACATTGTCGTGATTTGAGGCGGCATCGGGTCGGTAACCTGAACGTTCACCGCATCGCTTATCCCAAGGTTGGCAATGGTGATGCTATACGTCAATTCATTATTATTGAGATAAGTCGCTTTGCTGTCCGATTTGAACGTCACGATATTCGCTTGGGCGAACGGAAGATCGGTATCGGTACAACCCGCGCAAGTTGGATTCGGATCGGGCGTATCGCTTGTCACGACGACCGTATTGACCAAATTCGTCTCTTGGTCGTAACTCGAAGGAACCGTCACGATCACCGTATACGTCAAAGTCTGGCCGACATTCAACGTAGCGAAGTTCTCGTTAATCGCTCCCGTTCCCGTACCGTTTGGACCTGTCCAGCTTACGTTCGCTGCCGGGATTCCCGCAGGAACCGCATCCGACACATCGACATTCGTAGCTACATCGGGTCCGTTATTGGTGATGGTGATGTCGTAACTCATTTGCGCTCCCGGAATAAACACAGAAGCGTGGTCGGTTTTGAGTACGACCAAATCGGCTCCAGCCAACGCCTGAGTATCGGTATCGACACATTGCGTACAGCCCGGAGTCGGATCGGTGGTCGCCGAAGTCACGGTCGTCGTACTCGTCAACGGACCGGTGAAACCAGCCGGAACACCTAATGTAATGGTATAAGTAACGGTAGTACCCGCCGCCAAAGTCGGAATCGTATCATCCAAATTCACGTTGGTGCCGGTCGAACCGTTGGATCCTGTCCATGAAAATGCCGTGATGCCACCCGGAATAGGATTCGTCACATGAACATTTGTCGCATCCATCGGTCCATGGTTGGTAACGGTAACGATATATACGTTGTTCGAACCTTGAACATACGTTATGTTATTATCGGTATTGACCACTTCGATATCGGCTCCGAACGTATTCGTATCGGTATCGGTACATTGCGTGCAAGCGGGAGTCGGATCGGTAGAAGTACTCGTCACGACGGTCTGGCTCGTCAAAGGCGCGGTCATCGCACCCGGAATAATAATATTGATGGTATAGGTTACAGTACTGCCGGCTGCCAAGGTAGGAAGAAGGTCGCTGAGCGCAGTACCTGTCCCCGAAGATCCGTTGCTGCCGTTCCAGGAAAAGTTCGCAGCCGGAATTCCCGCAGGAATCGCATTGTCAATCTGCACGTCGGTTGCAACTCCGGGACCATTGTTCGTAACCGTTACTGTATAAGTATTGGTCGTTCCCGAAACGTAAGTGGTTTGAAAATCGGTGTTGGTGATTTCAAGATCGGCGCCGAAACCTTGAGTATCGGTATCGGTACACTGCGGACAACCAGGCACAGGATCAGCCGTCGGCGTAGACGTACTGGCCGTACTCGTGAGGTTACCCGTAAAACCAACCGGGACTTGAATGACAATCGTATAAACGACAGAACTTCCCGCCGTAATGGAAGGAATCGTATCGCTCAACGGAACGTTCGTACCCGAGTTTCCGCCTCCGCTCCATGAAAAAGAAGTGATTCCCGCCGGAATCGGATTTGTTACCAAAACGTTAGCCGCAGTCAAAGGCCCGTTGTTCGCGACCGTCACCGTATAAGTGACCGTCGTGCCCGGAATGTACTGGGTTTGATTGTTGGTGTTGATCACTTCGATATCCGCACCGGTCGCCCTGACATCGGTATCGATACATTGCGTACACGCCGGATTCGGGTCGGTCGTCGCCGAAGTGACAACCGTCTGGCTCGTAAGCGGCCCGAGATACGAAGCCGGAACTTCGACAACGATAGTGTACGTAACCGTCTGTCCTACAGCGAGAGTTGCAATCGTATTGTCGAGCGGATCGTTGACGCCGACACTACCGTTGCTTCCCCACCAGGAAAAATAGTCGATCCCTGCCGGAATGGCGTTGGTCACATGGACATTCGTAGCCGCATTCGGTCCTAAGTTCGTAACAGTCACCGTGTAGGTGTTGTTCGTTCCAGGAATGTAATAATTGGAAAAATCCGAATTCGTAACGACAATATCAGCCTGTGAAAAAGCGCTTACGGACAGAAAGAAAAAATACAGCAGAAGTAATTTTTTTTTCATAGAAGTACAAAGATGGAATCAGTTTTCGGGTTTTTATTCCGAAAACTTTAAGTTGTGTTAATTTTTTTTTAAAGCTCAAATATAGAAAAACGGTCATCATATGTTTGTTAAATTTGCACGGAAATTTAGCAAACGACCATTTTCAATGAGAATTTCCATAAAGCCCACCCAAAATCCCGCGATAATCAAATTTGAGTTCCCAGAATTCATCACGAAAAGCGGAAATTTCGAGTTCAAGAACATAGACGATACCAAGAACTCGCCACTTGCCAAGCAGCTGTTTTTCCTGCCGTTCGTAAAGACGGTTTACATCTCGGGAAACTTCATCGCCATCGAGCGTTACAGCATCGTCGAATGGGAAGACGTGCAACAGGAAGTTGCCGAACAGATCGAGAATTACGCCAACAGCGGACAGCCCATCCTCATCGAGGAAGAGAAACCTCAGAAACAACCCGTGACGGTTTACGGCGAGATTACGCCCAATCCGGCCGCGCTTAAATTTGTCGTGAGCCGCATGCTGACTAAAACCGCCGCCGAATTCAAGAACATAGACGAAGCCGCACCATCGCCTTTGGCAAAGGAATTGTTCCGATTCCCGTTCGTCAAAGAGGTTTTCATAGACGAGAATTACGTTTCGGTCACCAAATACGAAAGCTACAACTGGGACGAAATCACGCTCGAGCTTCGCAGTTTCATCAAGCAATACATCGAAAACGGAGGAACGGCCATAGACGAAACGTTGATTGCCCAAACTCCGAAACAGGAAAAGCAGAAAATCGCGCATTTCGAGAATCTCGACACCACGTCCCAACAAATCATCAATATTCTCGAGGAATATGTGAAGCCGGCCGTCCAAGCCGATGGCGGAAACATTCTTTTCGACTCGTTCGATCCCGAAGAAAAACGTGTAAAAGTGGTACTCCAAGGTGCTTGCAACGGTTGCCCGTCTTCGACTTTCACGCTCAAAAGCGGAATCGAGAACATGCTCAAAGACATGCTGCACGACGAAAACATCAAAGTTGAAGCCGTCAACGGATAATACGAAGCACTCGAAAGGGTGCTTTTTTTTATGGGTAGCAATTTCCAGCTGTCCGCTGCTAGTCCTCGCACAAAACCGCAATTTTAAAGGCGCGGGAATGGCTTCCTTCGGTCGCCGTCACGCACCAAAAAATTGAAGGCTTTGTCGCTGTGGGCTATCCGCTTCCATCTGGGCTATGGGATATGGTAGCGTCAAATCCCGATTCCAAATCGCGGTTTTAACAAAATACGCAGAAAAACTGTAATGGTTTTGCGCTGTTCAGGGGTACTTTTGTAGACCTAACAGGTCTGATAGACCTGTTAGGTCTTACAAACTTCCCAAAAACGGCCCAACTCATCAAAAACACATCAACTCCATGAACGAGCTTTCTCAAGAAACCAGCCCTTACCTACTCCAACACGCCAACAATCCGGTCCATTGGAAAGCCTGGAACGACAAGACACTCGAATCGGCCATCGATAACAACAAATTGATACTGATTTCGGTCGGATACTCAGCCTGTCATTGGTGCCACGTCATGGAACACGAAACCTTCGAAGACCAAGAAGCGGCAACCCTCATGAATGCCCATTTCGTCAACATCAAAGTCGATCGCGAAGAACGTCCAGATGTCGATGCCGTTTATATGAAAGCCGTCCAACTCATGACGCAAAGAGGCGGTTGGCCGATGAACGTGGTCGCGTTGCCCGACGGTCGTCCGGTTTGGGGCGGCACGTATTTCCGCAAAGGCGATTGGATGCAAACGCTCGATCACCTCGCCCGATTGTGGCAAAACGAACCCGAAAAGATGGTCGACTACGCCGGCAAATTGCACGCAGGACTTGAAGCGCTCAACATCCTTCCTAATGAAAACCCGAGCGGGCATTTTCCCGAACAGTCCAAACTCGAGGAATTGCTCGCGAAATGGTCCAAAAGCTTCGACTGGGAATTCGGAGGTTATCAAAAAGCGCCCAAGTTCATGCTTCCGAACAATTTCAAATTCCTGTTGCGATACGGCTTCCAGACCCAAAATCCCGATCTGCTCGATTTCGTTAACCTCACGCTGACCAAAATGGCGACAGGCGGTATTTTCGATACGGTCGGCGGCGGATTTTCACGCTATTCGGTCGATTTCAAATGGCACGTGCCCCATTTCGAAAAAATGCTGTACGACAACGGCCAATTAGTTTCGTTGTATTCGGATGCGTACAAACTCACCGGGAATCCGCTTTATGCCGAAATCGTCGAGAAAACGCTAGCTTTTGTTTCGCGCGAACTTCTCGGAAAAGACGGCAACTTTTATTCCGCTCTCGACGCGGACAGCAAAAACGATAACGGACAATCGGAAGAAGGCGCGTTCTATGTCTGGACAAAATCGGAACTCGAAAAATTGCTTGGTGAAGATTTCACACTCTTTTCCGAGGTCTTCAGCATCAACGATTTCGGCCATTGGGAACACGGCCGTTATGTGTTCATCCAAAAACACACTGTCGAAGAACTGTCCGAAATCCATAAAATCCCGTTGACGGAACTGCAATCCAAAAAGAAAAATTGGGAGCAAATCCTGTTTACGGAAAGGGAAAAACGCCATCGTCCGGGTCTTGACGACAAATCGCTCACGTCCTGGAACGCCATCATGCTCAAAGGCTTCGTCGATGCCTATAAGGCTTTGGGTCGTCCCGAATATTTGAAAACCGCGCTCAAAAATGCCGAATTCATCCAAAATAAATGTTGGGCATCAGACGGGAATCTTTGGCATTCCTACAAAAACGGAAAAAGCACGATCAATGCGTATCTCGAGGATTATGCGTTCGTGATCGATGCGTTCATCGCTCTTTACGAAGTCACTTTGGACGAAAAATTCCTGACGCAGGCCAAGCAGCTTTGTGATTATTGTTTCGACCATTTTTACGATGCCGAACAAGGCTTTTTCCTGTTCACTTCGAACCTCGACAAAGCGCTTGCCGCGAGTCATTACGAGATGGAAGACAACGTAATACCGGCATCGAATTCGGTCATGTGCGAGAATTTGTACCGCCTTTCGATTTATTTCGGCAACCAGCACTACGAAACGAAATGCGAGAACATGCTGTCGCATATCGTTCCCGTGATCGATTATGCTTCGGCGTTTTCGAATTGGCTCAATGTGTTCTTGAATTTTTCCGACAAACAACGCGAACTTGCGATCTGTGGTGAAAATGCACTTTCCGAAATGGCCGAAGTCAATGCGTTTTACCTTCCGCATCTTACGTTGGCCGCAACTTCTTCCGGATCGCGTCTTCCGTTTCTAGAGAACCGTTTCCAATCGGGCCAGAACCTGTATTACGTGTGTCAAAACCAAACGTGTCAACTGCCTGAAACCGATTTGGCATCCGTCCTAAAAAATTTATAGTCAGCGTTTTAATTTTCGTAACTTTAGTCGGTAACCAAAAATCAAGACACATGGGATTAGGAAATTTCTTCAAAAGATTGTTTGGCGGACCGCCTGAAAACGTAAACGAACCGCCACCTATCGAATCGACGCCCGATCCGATCAAGGATGCTTCCGATTACCTGATGCCGCAACCCGAAATCGTACCCGAAAACACCGAGCCGATCGTTGAAAAAGCCAGTACTTTCGCCGATGACGGAAATGAGGATTTAGCCGACACCAAACGCAACGACCGCGAAAGCGACAATCGCGTCGAGGAAGACGCGGATTAATCCCAAAACGCAATCAAAATAGACCTTCCCAATGCGGAAGGTTTTTTATTTTTGCACCACAATTCAACCGCATGGAAAATCTGGAAAACGTCGAGAAAAAAGAAATCACTTCCGAGCTTCACTCGCTAACCGATTATTTGCATCAACTCGTCAATTGGATCATCGAGTACACGCCGCGACTGATTTCGGCCTTTATCCTACTGTTTATAGGACTTTGGGCGATACGTTTGATCAACAGGCTTATCAAACGCCTCATGATCAAACGCGAACTCGACCCGACTTTGTCGAAATTCCTCGCCGATATTTTGCTTTGGGCGATGCGGGTTTTGTTGTTTATTACCGTGATTTCAAGGCTTGGAATCGAAACGTCTTCTTTCGTGGCGATTTTAGGCGCGATGGGGTTGGCCGTCGGTCTTTCGCTTCAGGGTTCGCTTTCGAATTTTGCGGGCGGCATGCTGATCATCATGTTCAAACCGTTCCGCGTGGGCGATACGATCGAGGCGCAAGGCGTGACGGGCACGGTTTCGGAAATCCAGATTTTCGTCACAAAACTGACAACGGGCAACAACCAGACGATTTTCGTACCGAACGGCGCGCTTTCGAACGGCACGATCACAAATTTTTCGATGGAAGGATTGAGACGGGCCGATTTGACGTTTACCGTATCGTACGACACCAACATCAAACAAGTGCGCGAAATCTTGCTGGAAGTGCTCAAAAAGAACAAGAAAGTGCTCAAAAAACCCGAACCTTCTATCGTGGTGCGCGACCTGACCGACCATGCGATCAACATCGCGGTTCGCGCTTGGTCGAAAACACCCGATTACGGCGATATGGTTTCTGAAATCCTAGAGGAAGGGAAAGAAGCTTTTGAAGCCGCCGGAATTTCGATCCAGCCTGTGGTAAAAGAGCGTTCTGTTCAGTGATTATTTGCCTCCGACGACAAAATCCTTAAGGTAAAAAGGTTCGAAGTAAGCCACGTCCTCAAACTCGTTTTTCTGGAATTTGTCGAAACTTAACGCCGCCATTTCGCTTGCCGACGGAAATACGATTCCGTCCAAAAACACGAAATTGCTTTTGGTCAAAACCGACTTCGCTTTTTCGTTCGCATCACCTAAAAAATAAGCGGTTTGCCCAACATCCGAAAACGAATCTTCGGTAAGGATTTCGGCTTCGGTTTTGCGGATTTCGGTCAAATCGGGCGAAAACACCGAACTGTAGACTTCCATTCGCCTCGCATCGAGCATCGGGATGATGACGCCATCGGATATATTCGCCGAAGCAGCCAGAACTTTGAGCGTATCGATCGAAATCAACGGAATGCCCAAAGCGAAACACAGCCCTTTCGCGGCCGAAACGCCGATTCTCAATCCCGTGTACGATCCGGGACCGCGACTTACTGCGATGGCTTGCAAATCTGCAAAAGCATGGCCGGATTCCGAAATGATTTCGTTTATGAACACGTGTAATTTTTCGGCATGGGAATAACCTTGACCCGAGATTTCCTTGCACAAAACGGTTTTGCCATTATGCGACAATGCCACCGAGCAGTTTTTGGTGGCGGTTTCGATATTGAGTATAAGCGACATCAGTCTTTGTCTTTTTTGGCGCCGGATTTCGCATCATCAGCCTTGACCTTGTCGCCTGCGGTGAGTTCTTTGGTCACGACGTTATACGGACCGGTTATCACGACATCGCCTTTTTTAAGACCCGAAATGACTTCTATGTTCGTATCGTCCTGGATTCCGGTTTTGATCACACGCAAGGCCGCTTTGCCTTTGTTGTTCACGAAAACGCATTCGAACTTTTTCTCGGTCTTGGCTTTTTTAAGTGCTTCTTCCGAATTCTTGTCTTCAACTTTGAACGTCTTGGTCGCCGTCGTATCGGTTTTCACGACTACAGAACTGATCGGTACTCCGATTACGTTGTCTCTTCTTTTGGTGATGATGTCGACCGTCGCGGTCATTCCCGGACGGAAAGGCGAATAATTGGATGGTTTGCCTTCGGTAAGGTCTTTATACGAATCTTTGAGGATGCGAACCTTTACTTTGAAATTCGTTACCTGATCGGCCGTGGTGCTCGTGCTCGCGGAATTGGAGATACTCGTCACCATTCCCTTGAACTGTTTTTTGAGGTAAGCGTCGACTTCTACGTTGGCCGAATCGCCGACGGATATTTTTACGATGTCGTTCTCGTTCACGTCGACCTCTACTTCCATGTTGTTCAGGTTGGCCACGCGAAGCAATTCGGTTCCGGCCATTTGCTGCGTTCCGAGTACGCGCTCGCCAAGTTCGACTCCGAGAACCGAAATCGTTCCGTCGGCTGGTGAATAAATATTCGTTCTTCCGAGATTATCGCGAGCTTCGTTTACCGTCGCCGCCGCACTTTGTACGTTGTAATAAGCCGATTGTTTGTTGGCTTTCGCGACTTCGAAAGACGAAACCGCTTTGTCCCAATCCGATTTGGAAATGATGCCTTTTTCGTAAAGCGTCTTGTTGCGTTCGTAATTAGCTTTGGCTTCAGCGAACTGCGCGTCGGCCTGGCTCAAACCGGCTTTTGTTCCCGAAAGGTTCGAAACCGTACGGTTCAATCCCGAAGTATAAAGATCCGGGTTGATTTTGACCAACAACTGCCCTTTTTTGACGATTTGCCCTTCCTTTATCGGAAGTTCGATGATTTCTCCCGATACTTCAGATGAAATCTTGACTTCGATTTCGGGCTGTACTTTTCCGGTTGCCGATACGGTCTCGACGATGTCCATCTCTTCGACTTTTGCGGTTTGGACCACAGTGCCTTCGTTTTTGTCTCCGATCGCACCCGATTTGGAAAGCACTATTAGAAGGATAATCAGGACGACAATTCCGCCCAAGAGAAAATACATCGTTTTTTTAGACATGGCTTTTAAATTTTGTTGATTGGGATTCCAAAGTAGAATTCGACCACTTTGACCCTAAAGATATAATCGAATTTGGCGCGCGCCGCATCCGATTGGGAATTTACGTATAAAGTTTGCGCCTGATTCAAATCGAAAGAGTTCATCATGCCCACATTGTATCTTTCGGTGGCATAATTGAACGCCAATTGACGCGCTTCCACGGCTACCAATGCTGCCTCGTATGAACTCAAAGCATTTTTGGCGTCGACAAAAGCCTGATACACGTTTCTTTCCAAATCCAATTCGGCTTGTGAATACGCGATCTTGGAACGCTCGAGCGCCACTTTGGAACGCTCTACGCTGTTGCGGGCGGAAAACCCGTTCAAGATCGGGATGTTGAGCTGCAATCCGAAATTGTGCCCTTTGTTCGCACTGAACTGGTCGAAAATCGGTTCGTATTTGCCCAACACCGGAATGAAATTCTGCTGCACGACGTTTTGCCCCGTTCCTTCAACCGTTCCGATAACCGTAGTCGGGTTGTCCGTGTCGGGAACGCCTCCGATTACACGGTCGGCATACGACGCACGCGTACTGAAACTGTAGTACCCCTGAAGATTCGGTTGAAGTGCGCCACGAGAGATTTTCAAGTCTTTTTCGGCAATATCGAGATTTGCTTTTGCGATCTTGATTTCGTTTCTGGCTTCTTTTGCTTTTTCGAAAATGGCGTCGGGAGTTTGCATCATCACCGGGCTTTGAGCCATTTCGTAATCGTTATCGGCCACGTCGAATCCCTTGAAATCCTCAAGCTGCAACAATTGGGCGAGGCTGAGTTTCGAAATCATAAGCGCGTTTTCGGCATCGACGACCGCTTTTTGGCCGGTTGCCACGGTTGCTTTCATGTCGGCCAAATCACCTCTCGGAACGGAACCAGCGTTGACAAGCTCTTCGGTGCGTTTCATGAGACGCTCATTGTTCGTCAACTGTTCTTTTTGGACCTTGAGGTTTTCTTTGTTGAAAAGGATCTGCAAAAACGCGTTGGCCACGTTAAGCGACACGTCGTCACGCATTTTGTCAAGCTTGTATTGAGCCGCGATTATCGACAGTTTGGAACGTCTCAACAAGTTCTGGTTCTGCAAACCTTTGTAAATGTCAATGCCGGCATTGAGACCGGCAGACGTAAATTGGGTAGTTTGGTTCTCGAGCAAGCCCGTTGTGATGTTCTGGTTCAAACCGATGTTCCAGCTATGGTTGGCGCTTCCGTTGAGCGTCGGCAGGAAATTCCCGAACGCGTCTATTTTGTCGATCGCGGCCAATTGGGCGTCGAGTTCGCTCTGCTTTATTGAAATATTGTTCTTTAGCGCATATTCGACGCATTCCTGAAGCGTCCATTTCTTGCCTGGCTGCGCAAACGAAACGCTTACCGACAGCAGCAAAATCGCTATGACCGAATTTATTTTTCTCATGATGATGACGTAAAGCACAGCTTTGGGCTGCACAAATTTATGATTTTTTGATTAATGATGGATTCTAGATTAGCTTACTGCGGCTGACCAGGTCCTTTCTCAAGGCCTTGGTTCCAAACCTTGATTTTGTCGTCTTTGTTGACGCCGCTTTTCACCTGCACGTAAATTCCGTCGCTGACGCCAAGCTCTACGGTGCGTTTCTCGAATTTCTGCGCAGACGTTTCAACCTCGACGAACGACTTTTTGGTCTTCTCGTCGAACTGTATGAGCGATTCTTTTATGGCCAGCGTATTTTCGGCTTTGTCGAGGATGATCGATGCGTTTGCGCTCAATCCGGCGCGGATAAAGGTAGTGTCGCGGTTTTTCATCGCGCCCTTGATCTCGAATTGGATGGCTCCGTTTTCGGTTTTGCCTTTAGGGGCGATATAATTGAGCACGGCGTCGAATTTTTTGTTTTCGATCGCACCGACGGTAATTTCGATAGGAAGGTTTTCTTTGACTTTACCCACTTCGGATTCATCGAGTTTTCCGACGAAAATCATACGTCCTACATCGGCCAAAGTCGCAATGGTCGTGCCTTCGTTGAAGTTGTTGGCCTCGATTACCTGGTTTCCGACTTTCACCGGAACGTCGAGAACCATCCCGTTCACGGTCGAGCGGATCATGGTGTTCGCGTAATTGCCCAAACCGGCAGTCGTTCCCGTTTTCACGATATCAAGACCTTGACGCGCGGACGAATACGTTTGCTTTGCCTGCATCCACGCGGTTTCTGCCAGCTGGAATTCGTTGGCCGAAATCACGCCTTTGTCGTAAAGCGCTTTTTGTCTTTTGTAGACGCGCTCCTGGTTGTCCAATTCAATTTTGGCCGAAGTGACCTGGTTTTGCGAATTGCTCAGGCTCGAAACGTTGGCCACGACACGGATCTGCGCGATCGGATCGCCGGCCTTGATGTTGTCGCCTGCCTTGATGAACACTTTTTCGATGATTCCGGAAATGTTGGGTTTGATGAGTACCTCTTCATCGGGGACGATGTTTCCGGTGGCGATCGTAGTTTTGGTGATGGTTTTCGTTTCGGGTTTCTCGGTCTGGAAAACCACTGGCGATTCCTGGTTTTTGGCGTACAGGTAATACAACGCCCCAAAGAACACCACGGCTATGAAAACTAAAACGGTAATGGTTACTCCTTTTCTCATTTTGATTGATTTGTCGCGCCTTTTACCGACGCTTTAGTGATTGACTTATATTGATTTTATTCGGTTCTTAATGCATCCACGGGTTTTACGCTCACGGCGATCTGGGCTGGGATGAAGCCCGCAAGCAACCCCGATCCGACAAGAATCATGAGCGCCACGAAAACGACGAGCAAATCTACGCTCGGATTGGCGAACATCATATCTTCGGAAGGCATCGAATCGAGAATCGCGTTCAATCCGGCCAAAAGACCCGTGGCGAAAGCGATTCCGGCCATTCCGGCAATGATCGTCAAAAATATCGATTCGGTCAAAATCTGGCGGCGGATCGTTCCCGGAGTCGCGCCCAAAGCCCGACGTATCCCGATTTCCTTCGTCCTTTCCTTTACGACGATGAGCATGATGTTCGAAATTCCGATGACGCCCGAAAGCAATACCAATGTACCCACAAAATACGCAATGAAACGCAAAATCATGAACAATCCGGTCACTTTGCTGTATTCTTCGTACAAATCGAAATTTCCGATCGCGCGTTCATCGTCGGGATGGATCGTGTGCCGCGCCTTGAGGAAGTTGACGATGTCTTTCTTGAGATCGGTGATCGATGCGCCGTCTTTTGCCGTAATCGCCATCCAGCCTACGGTATCCCCGAAGTTGAACGCCTGCTGGAACGTCGTGAACGGAATGAAGATGTTCTTTTGGGCTTCCTCGATTCCGCCGCCGTCGTTGTTGCGCGATTTGTACACGCCGACGACCATAAACGTGACGCCGTTGATTTTGATGTAGCTTCCAATGACTTCCTCTCCGGGTTTGTACATCAGATTGATCACGCCTTCACCGATGACGGCCACTTTGCGTTTGGCATTGATGTCGTTGTGGTTGACGAATCGGCCGCGGATGATGCTCATCGATTCCTGCGATGTCAACTCCGGATAGTCGCCGTAAATACCGAAAGCGCCCGTTTTGTCTCCGCGCACTACGTTGTTCGCGCCTTGATAACCGCCTAGTTGGTTTCTTGGGGAAACGTACAACAAATCGGGAAAAGTCGCTTTCAAAGCCGGAACGTCGTCGTTCTTAAAGTTGAAATCGCGTCCGATCGGCAAGCCTTTATACGGTTTCGAACTCACCTGAGTCCAAATGAACATAGTGTTGGTCGCGATGCCCGAAAATCCTTTCTTGACGCCGTTTTCAAGTCCTTTGCCCGCTGCTAGCAGGATCACGAGGATGAAAATTCCCCAAAATACGCCAAAAGCCGTGAGGGCCGTGCGCACCGGATTAGCCGATAATGCCTGTAGGATTTCTCCCCATTTGTCTCTGTCGAACATGTTATTCCTCTCTTAAGGCGATTATGGGTTTGATTTTGGCCGCGCGATAAGCCGGGAAAAATCCGGCACCGGCACCCGCGATGACAAGCAGGACGAGCGTCGTGATGGCTACGTTGAAATCGACCTGCGGATTGACGAAGAATTCGCTCGTGATCATCGGCCCGACGAATTCGAGAAGCGCCAGACTGGCGAGCAATCCTATGAATCCGGCGATCGTGGTGATGAAAATCGATTCGTGCAAGATCATGACGACAATCGAAAACGGCGATGCGCCCAATGCTTTTCGGATGCCGATTTCTTTGGTCCTTTCCTTGACGATGATCAGCATGATATTACTGACACCGACGACTCCGGCCACGATCGTACAGATTCCGACCCACCAAAAGAACAGGCGGATGTACAAATTCAGGTCGTAAAATTTCTTCGCGTCTTCTACAGAATTGTGTACTTGTATTGCACCTTCATCATCGGGAGCGACAATATTTTTGGCCTTGAGCATCGATTGCAGGTCGTTCTTGAATTTTTCGGATTCGGCCAAAGCCTTGTCGTAATTGTCGGCGCGCTTCAAGGTATAGAACATGTTATTGATGTTCTGCCCGAGTCCAAATACATTCTGCGTCGTCGTAAACGGAAGGAAAGCGCGCGATTCCTCACGTTCGCCACCCGGATCGGTAAACACGCCGATTACCTTGAACGGAATGCCGTTTATCGTAAAAATTTCACCTATCGGATTGATGCCTTTGAACAACGTCAAACGCAGCTTCTCGCCTATCACGGCAACTTTCTCGCGATTGAGGAGGTCGTTCTGGTTTACGAAGCGTCCGTTGGTAAGCGTCATATTCTCGATGCCTTGCATGTCGGCGTTCGCACCTCGGATCTGGTAGCTTCCCGTTTCTTTCTTATACGCGAATTGGGTTTGCCAAAGTCCGGCTCCGGCCGATTTGAGCACCATTTGATCGCCCAATTTCTGCAATGCCAATTCGTAATCGGAGTTGTGCATCTGAACGTATCGCCCGGGATTCAATCCTTTGTATTCTTTAGTGGTCACGCCCGACCACACCTCGATGATCCCTTCGGCGTCTCGCGCGAATTGTTTCTCGATACCGTTCTGCAACCCTTTCCCCGCACCCAAAAGGATCACGAGGATAAAGATTCCGGACGCTACCGAAATACCCGTAAGGAAAGTTCGTAATTTGTTTTTTGAAATGGCTTCGAAAATCTCTTGCCAGCGTTCGATGTTAAACATAAGAGTTCGCCCTTTGCTGTGTAACCATTACATCGTCTATTATAAGTCCGTCTTTGAGGACTACGTTGCGTTTGCACATGGCGGCAATATCGGGTTCGTGTGTGACGATCAGGATGGTTTTCCCTTCGTCGTTTATGCCTTGTATGAGTTCCATGACTTCATACGACGTTTTGGTGTCGAGCGCTCCGGTCGGTTCATCGGCCAAAAGCACTTTCGGATGAGACGCCATGGCACGCGCGATTGCGACACGTTGCTTTTGTCCGCCCGACATTTCGTTGGGCAAGTGATGCGCGTGTGAGGCCAATCCTACTTTTTCGAGATAACTCATCGCGATCTCGTTGCGTTCCTTCCGCTTCACGCCTTGGTAATACAACGGCATGGCGACATTGTCGAGAGCCGATTTGTAATTGATCAGGTTGAACGACTGGAATACGAAACCCAGAAATTGGTTGCGGTAACGCGAGGCGATCGTCTCGTTGAGTTTTTTGATGGGAACGTTGTCTAGCGTATAGCTTCCCGAATCGGCTTCGTCAAGGATTCCGAGGATGTTCAGCAAGGTCGATTTGCCCGAACCCGACGACCCCATAATGGCCACGAGTTCGCCTTCACCCACGCTGAAATTGATTCCTTTGAGCACGTGAAGGCTCGAATTCCCCGTCTTATACGATTTGTGGAGATCCTTGATTTCGATCATGGCAGTCTGTTTGGTGATACAATTGTAAAGATTCGATTTTTGATGATGATACTTGCTAACAGAATTTTAAGAATTCCGCCACAAACTTATAAGACTTCGCTACATTGGAATTGTTACACCAAAAGCGGATATTTTCCGTTTTGTTACTTTTGACGAAAATTTACCCAAAATGACCTTCAGAAACTTCTTATTTTCAATATCCGCGACGGCGATTTTAACCGGTTGCGCCTCTACTTCCAAAATCGATGCCTTGCGTCCGGAGCCAGACAATGCGACGCCTTTGCTCTATGAAACCGCAGCTTCTTTCATCGATTTACCCGTAAAGATAAAACTAAAGGACATTGAAAATCAGACCAATAAATATTTAACAGGGCTGATTTACGAAGATAAGAACATCGAGGACGACGATTTGCAGATGCAGATCTACAAACAAGGCCCTATCGCGCTTTCGAACGAGAACGGCCGAATCAAGACCGTGCTTCCGCTAAAAGTGAACGTGAAATACCGCATCGGGACGAAATCGCTTGGCGTCGACCTGACTTCGATACGCGAATTCAACCTTAACGGAAAAATAACATTGCTGAGCAACGTCGGGCTCACCAACTGGAAACTCACGACCAAAACCGAACTCAAAGACATCGATTGGGTCGAAAGCCCGACGACGACCGTCATGGGCAAGCAAATCCCGATTACGTATGTCGTCAATTCGGGAATCAAATTGTACGATTCCAAAATCGAGAAAGCCATAGACGACGCAATCGAAAAATCGATGGATTTCAAACCGAACGTGCTCGACGCGATCGAAAAATTCTCGACGCCGATCCAAATGAGCGAGGCTTACGAAAGTTGGCTCAGAACGGTTCCGACCGAAATTTACACGACAGATGCCAAGCTTGAAAAAGACGCGATTTCGATGGAAATGGGCCTCAAATGCACGATGGAAACCTTTGTCGGGAAAAAGCCAGAAGCCAAATTCGACCGCAACAAGATCGTACTCAAGCCGGTTTCGAAAATGCCCGACCATTTCACGGCCAACATAGCCGCGGTTTCCACATACGCCGACGCCTCGCGCATCATGTCGCAGAATTTCGCGAACCAGGAATACGGAGAAGGCAGCAAAAAAGTAAAGGTGAACAAGGTCGATATCTGGCACAAATCGGGCAAAATGATCATCGCACTCGACATGACGGGCGCTTTGAACGGCACGATCTACCTTGCCGGATTCCCGCAATACAACGAAAAAACGCAGGAAATCTACTTCGACCAACTCGATTACGTGCTCGATACGAAAAGCAAATTGATGCGCACCGCGAACTGGCTCATGAATGGTTACATCCTCAAAAAGATGCAGGAAAGCTGCCGTTATTCGATCAAACCGAATCTTGAGGAAGGCCGCAAGAACATGATGACCTATCTGAGCAATTATTCGCCAATGCCGGGCGTTTTCGTGAACGGAACCGTGGGCGACATCAACCTCGGCAAAATACAGTTGACGAACCAGGCCGTCATCGCTTTTGTGACGGTAAACGGAAAAATCGACGTTAAAATCGACGGACTCAAATGAGATTGCAGCACAAGATAAAATCCTATTTCAAGAAATTCGGCTTCCATTTGTGGAAGGACCTCGACATTGGAAACGGATTTTGTTTTGAGGTGATCGACCAGGAAAGCCTGCTCGAGATCGCTAGCCGTTTGCGCGACATGGAAGAATCGGGATCTATCGAGGACAAACGCTTTAGGATGAAACAAAAAACCGCGGTCCGATTTTCTTCATTGGACGAATTGCTGCCGTGGCTGTCGAAAATCCTGATTGCCGATTTCGCCGAAACATCGAACGAAAGCAAAGCCAATTCTTGGGAATTCAAGTATATCCTGAAACCGCATCCGACGAGCGCAAAATCGATGTGTCTCGTAAACGCGCTCACTTCATTGAAAAAGGAAAACTCGCATTGCGTGTACACGTTGGTTTCGATCCGCAAACACGACAAGGAATTCTACTGCTGGACGTTTTAGGACGTTTTGCGCTTGCTGTACAACCTATACACGAAGTAGCCTAAAACCGCTACGAGAACGTACGGAATCGCCATGAGGTATACGATTCCGTTGTTTACCGATTCGGCTTTCTGCGTATCCTCGGACGTCTCTAAAGCCGCGCGGCACATCGCACATTGGGCATCCGCAATAATCGGAAACAAAAACATCGCGAAAGTCAAGGCAACAACCTTGAACTTTTGAATTTTAAACTTGTCAGTGCGCATAATAAGGCGAAATCATAAAGTAAACGACCACTCCGGTAACGGCCACATACAACCAGATCGGATAGGTGATCTTACCGAGTTTCCTGTGTTTGTCAAAACGCTCGGACAACGCCCTGACGTAAGTGAACAACACCATCGGGATGATCGCGATCGAAAGGATGATGTGCGTGATCAGGATGAAAAAATACACAAGGCGCATACTGCCGACAGAAGCGATTTCTTGTACCGACATTTGGCCGTCGTGGTCCACATCGCCAAAACGCGTATTCTCGGACGTCATGTGATAGGCAACATACATCACCAAAAACGAAACCGACAAGGCGATCGCGAACGTCATCAAACGCTCGTGCAGTTTTCGGTTACCGCGTCGGACAGCCATAACGGCCGTGACCAAAACGATGGCCGTAAGGCCGTTTATCGTCGCGTAAATCGGAGGCAGGAACGACAACGGCTCGACGTTGAAGCCCAAATCATTGAGTTTGACAGTAAACAATACCGCCACGACTACCGGAATCAGGATCGAAACGAAAATGATGAGCTTGCTGAAGCGTTTTTCCAAAGACGGGTTTGCGTCCATAATTATTCCTTGAGTAAGATTTGAATGTCTTGCATGATGGCTTGCACGCCTGCTTTCTCGATGCCGTCGTAATAGGCCGTCGGATTGCCGTATTGATCTTTTCTGCAACGGATGTTCCCGTTTTTGTCGATAAGCGCGAACATACCCGAATGCTCAAAACCAGCCTCCGAATTCGGATCGGTGCCCGCGTACAGATTAAAGCCTTTGTTGGCCAGGTTGTAGATATAATCGCGGTTTCCGGTCATCATGTGCCAGTTCGAAGACGTGACGCCCAAAGCCTCGGCGTGTTCTTTCAACACCTGTGGCGTATCGTGTTCCGGATTGATTGAAATCGACGCGATGCCGAAATTCGGATTGCCGTAAAACTTTTTCTGAAGTTCAAGCATGTTCTGGTTCATTTTAGGACAAATCGTAGGACAGGTCGTGAAAAAGAACTCGAGCACATATACTTTTCCGTCGTAATCTGCATTCGTGATTTTCTTGCCGTTCTGGTCGGTGAGCTCGAATTTGGGCGCTTTGGCCAGCGTGAACAGTTCGCCTTCGCCTTCTACGTGGTTGTCTACTTTGTCGAGGTCGCGTCCGCGTACGACGTCACCTCGCTTGAATCGGTCAACGATATTCGGGATGACGATGATTCCGAAAACCAACACGACGAGCGATACCCAGATATAGGATTTATTTTTCATCAGATTTCGCGTTTGGTGGCGTTGTTGTTGCGCTTGAACGCCGATTTGTATTCGTACAGCAACACTTTGAAGTCGTCGAGGAGTTTGTTGCTGATCGCCGACGGATGGAACGTGTCGTAACTGTCGATGAATTCCTCTTTGTCGTTCCGGCCGCGCAATTTGAGTTTCTTGTCCACGAGGAAAACGTTCGAAGTACCGAAATCTTTGTTTAGCTCGGTCTTCACCTTAAGCGCGGTATGGAATTTCATGATGTCTTCGGGCGAAGCGAAAACGAACTTCCACTCTTTCATGTCTGAAATCTCGGCGCATTTGTCGTAAATGGCCTGCACTTCTTTTTCGGTTCCGATCGGACACACGTAAACGAATTGCAAATCCTTGAATGCATGGTAGCGCTCGTATACTTTCTGGTTCAGGTTGAAAATGTTGCCGCGGTTTTTCACGATGTCGAATCCGCCGAAGCCCAAAACCGTGATTTTTCCGTTGAGTTTTACCGACGATCCGTCAAGCGATTTCCAGTCGCCCATTTCATCGATTTTAGGATTGATGACAGGCAGGGAAGTGAAACTGTTGACTCCGGAAGCGAAAAACAAATAGGCAACTATCGGAAGTACGAAAAGGATAAAAAGGACGATAGTTTTCTTCATAGGACGAAGCCTGTATTTGCGCGTACAAAAATAAAAAAAGGCGGTCTCAAAACCGCCTTTTTCATGAATTAATATTTTGAACTTCTTTAAACTTTTTACAATCAGCTAAAAAAGCATCTTTTTCGCCCAATTGTCCGCTTTTTCTTGTTCCGTAGCGCTGCTATGCAATTCTAAAAACCGAAAAATTGGACATAAAATCTATCTTTTTTAACTCGATTCAAAAAGTCTAAATAAGCTCAGTTAAAAATTCCACTTTATCGTAGAATTTGCAAAAACCCCATAAATATAATCGCCTTCTACGAGAAGGATGAAAACAAGGTACAAAATCAGGAAGATCACCGTACCGACAACTGCCCAGCGCAAGCTCGCTTTTTCGCCTTCCATGTGCATGAACGCCCAAACGATGTAGTAGGCTTTCACGACGGTCAGGATGATGAAAATCCAGTTGAGCAAATTCATGCTCAGGATCGTGTTGGTGTGAAGTACTTCAGGCTTGATGATACCAAGGGCAACTTCTACAGTCGTGATTACCGACAAAAGCCCAAAAACCTGCCAAATTCTTTTTGTATTCGAAACGTGTTCGTGTCCGTGTGCCATGATGCTTTGAATCTTAAAATTAAACGAGGTAGAAGAAGGTGAATACGAATACCCAAACCAAATCTACGAAGTGCCAGTACAATCCGACTTTTTCGACCATTTCGTAAGAACGTCTCTTTTCGTAAGTTCCCAAAAGAACGTTCAGGAAAATGATGATGTTGATGATGACACCCGAAAATACGTGGAATCCGTGGAAACCTGTAATGAAGAAGAAGAAATCTGCGAACAATTTGCTTCCGTATTCGTTTCTCCAAAGGTTCGCTCCTTCAACGACCATATGGGCGTTGTCCATCATCTTCTGCGAAGCCTCACGGGTAAGGATTTCTTTGTGTTTTACTTTTTGGACGCCTTTTTCGAGACGGGCATCAGCCAAGTCTTCTTTGGTACCTTGATAGATTCTTTCGGTACGGACGCGCAATTCAGGGTGCGCTTTGAAAGCCGCCTGTACTTCGGTAACCGAATAAGTAGTCGGCGTTTCGGCCTCGGTCATGTACCAAGTGGCATTGCTGCGCTTCAACTCTACTCTTTCTTCGGGAAGTTGCACTACGAAATCCTCAAGCTTTACGCGTTTGCCCGTGGCATCGACGAACTGAAGCAAGCTTCCGCCTTTGGTTTCGATAGCACCGTATTCGCCTTTGATGAAGTTTTTCCACTCCCAAGCCTGAGACCCGACGAAGATCAAACCTCCGATGATCGTCAAAAGCATGTAAAAGGCAACTTTTCTTTGTTTCAATTGGTGTCCGGCATCCACGGCCAAAACCATGGTTACGGACGAGAAGATGAGGATGAATGTCATCAACGCCACATAATACATCGGTGCCGATACGCCATGCATGAACGGAAAGTGCGTAAACACTTCATCCGGCAAAGGCCATGTCTCGATGAATTTGAATCTAGAAAAACCGTATGCGGCAAGGAATCCGGAGAAGGTCAAGGCATCCGACACGATGAAAAACCACATCATGAGCTTGCCGTAACTCGCTCCCATCGGCTCGTTTCCGCCGCCCCAGACTTTAGTTTCAGTAGCAGTTGTAACTGTTGCTCCCATATTTAAAGATATCCGTTAAAAAGTTCCCAAATTTACGTTTTTTTTTATTTAAAGAAAGTCAAAAACAAAAACAAATAAAGCCATAGGAAATCAAGGAAATGCCAGTAGGTTGCACCTAGTTCAATTCCAAGGGTTTGACCTGAATTGTATTTTTGTTTAAAATGCTTATAAATAATCACGAGAAGCGAAATAAGCCCGCCAGCAAGGTGGGCAAGGTGCGTCACGGCCACCACATAAAGGAAAGTCGTGGTGATGTTGCTCGCGCTTCCGGTAAAATAATAGCCTTCGGAAACGATTTGTCCGAAGCCTTTGAACTGCAAAACCACGAACGTGATTCCCAAAGCCAAAGTACCGAACAAAAACGCCGTCGTAGCCGAACGGTTGTCTTGTTTGATCGAACGTTTCGCCATCCACATGCACACGCTGCACAACAAGATCACGACGGTCGACGCGTAAAACGCCCACGGCATCTCGAAATTCTGCAACCAATCCTTGCGGCCTTTACTCACGACGAACGCGCTCGTCAATCCGGCGAACATCATCGTCATCGAAATCATCGCGAACCAAAGGATCAATTTGGCCGAACGCTCTGAACGCTCCTTGTAATCTTCGGGCGTCATCATATCTTTTGTCATCATCTTATGAATTTATCGAGAATGTAAACGATTTGCAGCAGCGAAATATAAGAGACGCTCGCGAGCATCAAAGCTTTGGCGGCTTTTGCCGTGCGTAGTTTGTACAATTTCACGGCGTAGACGAGCATCCAGAACCCTAAAATAAACACGATTGCAGCCGAAATGGGCGTAATGTAGAATTGGCCCGTATAGCCCAAACTCGGCAACAAAGACGCGATCATAAGCCAAACCGTGTACAAAATCGTCTGCATCGCGGTAGACTTGTCGCGTTTGCCTGTCGGAAGCATAAAAAATCCGGCCTTTTCGTAATCTTCGTACAAAAACCAGCCGATTGCCCAAAAATGCGGGAATTGCCAGAAGAACTGAATCAAAAACAACGTGCCGGCCTCGATACCGAATTCACCCGTCGCGGCAACCCATCCGAGCATAAACGGGATCGCACCCGGAAATGCACCCACGAATACCGAAAGCGGCGTCACGGTTTTCAAAGGCGTATACACGCAGACGTAAAGAAATATCGAAATCGCGCCGAACATAGCGGTTTTCGGATTGATCAGATACAGCAACACAAGGCCGATGGCCGTCAAAGCAAAAGCGATTGCCAACGCCACGTTCGAAGACATCCTTCCCGAAGGAACGGGACGGTTTTTCGTGCGGTCCATCATCGCGTCGAGATCTTTCTCGATGACCTGATTGAACGCGTTCGATGCGCCGACCATGCAATAACCGCCGATCATAAGCATCGCCAAAACGCTCCAACTGAACGGATGCGTATCGCTAAATCCTAAAAGGTAGCCCGCAATAGAAGAAAAAAGCACGCTTATCGCCAATCCGGCCTTGGTGATGGCCTTGAAGTCGGCAAAAACAGATTTTATCGAAAAAGAAGTCGAATGAGCGTCCAATGCGGTTTTCATTTGGTACAAATCGCGGCAAAGGTAAGGCAGGAAAAGCGATTGAACAAAAATCCGAATGGAATTTATAATGACTTTTAGGAGCTGCTTTTCTTTTAACGCCAGATCACGGCTTCCGAATCGAGAATGAGCTGGGAATCATTCCTCAATGAAGTCTTCTTGGTCAATGATCCGCTTTAATTTGAAATGGAAGAAAAACAAACTTCCAAGCATCACGACGGAATACGTCAACGGATAAATGAAAAACCTGAATTCCCCGATTTCAAAATAGAAAACGGCGAAAAAAATCCAGAAACTCCAAAAAATGCAAAACACGGAAACGAATGAAAGCAAACCCAAAGACAGCGAGCTTTTAAGATTGAATTTCCAGATCGCTTCCAACACTCCTGCAAACGCGCCCATTGTCGGAATCGAAAGAAAAAAACCGACTCCGATCATAAACGGAATCATCAAAAGAAACGAAATGTGGCCCAGTGCCAGCAAGACAGCTTGCGTAATAAACGGCGGAATTAACACGTCGCGAACCACACCAAAAAAATATAGGATTTATGCTTCACGACAGTCGAATTGAATCAATAATCGAAATACCAGTTGAACACATCGCTCCTCAACCCTATCGTAAACCACGAGGTCGTGTCTTTCGAGAACGTAGGCGTATTGGCCATAGGATCGAAATTGCGGTAGATGAAGTTCGCGAACAAACGCAAATTTGTAGACGGATTCACGAGATAGCCTGCCTGGACGTCGGCGATGAACACATGCGTCTTGTTTCCTTGCCCGATTACGACGCCTTCGTCCAAAGGTCGGTTGTCATCGTAACTCAGATAGATGTTGCTGCCGTAGTTGGCGGTATTTTCGGCCGGATCGAAATCGAGACCGCGAACGCCGACGGTGAATTTCGCATCGGCATACAATCTTCCTTTGCTATAGCGACCGATCGCGACGAACTCCTGGAAATTCCCACCCCATTGGTGTCCCAAACTTTGATTGTTGTGGCCGTAATTCGTCAACGCGTCGCTGTGCGCGTACACATAAGGACGCACGTGGTTGTATTCTGCCTGCAAAATCAGGTGATCGATATTGAACGCGTTGAAATATTTCAACCCCAATTGATAGCCGAATTTGTTCTTCCAGCTTTGATTGCCGCTTTTCATGTCTTCGAGCGAAAACTCATCGAGTAGGTATTGCGCATAAAACGTGAACTGGTTCGTGATTTTATACTTTGTCGTCGCGGCCAACATCGCATTTCCGCTTCTTGAAGACGAGGCGAATTCTACCGATCGATAAAAAATGATCGGATTCACGAAACTCATGTCAAAACCTCTGTCGTTCTGTTTCGACCAGATCACCGACTCGAAAAACCCGAGGTTCCATCTTTTGGTCAAATTGATGCTCAAATAATGACTCGCCGCAAATTTCGTCGCATAGGTACCGTCTTCAGTCACGCCCGGACGCACGTCCTTGAGCCAGGTGTAAATGTTCGTGTACTTGATTTTCCAGAACGTCGTGTTGATCTTGAAATACGGATACGGACTCGCACCGTCGCCCAACAAAAGCGAACGGTAACCGTCTCCGATAAAATTGCGCCCGTAACCCAAGTTCAGATTGAGGAACTTTGACGGTGTGAACGCGAGATTCGCCTCGGCCAACGGAAAATCGTACGAATCGGTCTTGAACGACTTGGCGATTCCCATTCCCGGAATGATTGCCGGATTTCCTCCGTCGGGCTTCAAGGATTCGGCATATTGGTTGAAGTAATCGGCAAAACGGCCCTGGCTTTCGAAAATCGTCGTCGAAAAATTGATCGTGCTTCCCAAACCGCCTTCGAGCCTTAAACCGCGTGTGTTGATATACGTATAATCGACTTTGTCGTCGCTGCTTTTACCGAGTTGCAGATCGAAAATCGGATTCAGCGTAAACCAATAATCCTCGCCTTGGATCTGCACGGTATTTTCGTTCCAAAGCTTGCGCCCGTACCAACCCGATTTGTTTTTCTTGATCTTGTCGTAAGCCGATTGCAGGTTGTAATAGCGGTCGACGTCTGCATATGCGTACGGTTTGGAAGCCGTGTGGTTATTCGAACCGACCTGGTTCAATTCGGCATCGAACTGAGAATAGTAACTGTGCGAGAACGGAATGTTCAAATGGCTTCGGAACTGCGGATTGTCGAAAGTCTTCGTATACATTTTGGCCACGCTGTCGAATTCGCCCAACTCTTTGTTGCGATCGATGCGCGCCTGTTGCTTCCGGGCATCGGTTTTGGTTGTATTAGCAACTGCTTTTACCGGAACTTCTCCGGGCTTCAACAAAGGGATCGCGATATTGATCGTATACTTGGCATACGTCGGATTGCCGTTGTACTTGGCTGGCGTCGCTTTGGGCATTTGGCCAAAAACGCGTCGGCTTTCTTCGGCGAGCTGCGGTTGGTTTGCATCGACATAAAGCACCTTGAAATTACCTTCGGCGTTCACTTCGAACAACACGAAAACATTTCCGGTATAACCCGATGGCAAATCCGATGGCACCTTGAAATTGTTGTAGACATAATCTTGCACGCCATTGTAGAAACAAGCTTCCAAATCTGTCCCGTTCTTGCCTTCACAACCCGACATCACCGGAAACTGTTCGCCTTGAGCCGACAAATTGAGACAGCCGACGAACATCAAAATCAATGCGAAATATCTTTTCATGTATTCCATTTTAATAATCGGCTTCGGAAATTTTCCCTTCGGCTATGGCTTTGGCCGATGAAGTTCCGATGCGTTTCACTCCAAGTTTTATCATGTCCTGAGCTTCGGCAAAAGTGCGAACTCCACCCGCGGCTTTCACAGGCAACGGACAAGCGTTCTCAAGCATGATGACAATTGTTTCTACGGTGGCGCCGTTTGGCAATCCGTTTGCGGTTTTGTAAAATCCGGTCGACGATTTCACGAAGACGTTCGCGTATTGGTCTTCCTTAAAATTCGAAACCACCACATTTTTGATCAAAGCCGAAAGTCTCGCAATCTGTAAATCGTCGAGAGCCGCGACTTCTATGATCCATTTTACGGTTTTGTGATGCGAAAGCCCGAGCGACGTTCCTTTTAGGACTTCTTCCTTTACGGATGTGACATCGCCGTTTTTGAACGCTGCGTAATTGACCACGAAATCGAGGTCGTCGGCTCCGTCGGCAATTGCCTTTTCGGCTTCAGCAAGCTTCTTATCGGTCGATGACAAGCCTAGCGGAAAATCGATTACGGTACCAACCAAAACTTTCGATGCGGTTTTGTCGATCATCTCACGACCCAAAGCGACATGCTCGGGACGGATCATGACGAGCTTGAAACCGAAATCTATGGCTTCCTGTATCGTCCGCTTCACGACTTCGGTGTTCTTTTGTTCGGAAATGCCCGCTTGTTCCGCGGTTTTCAGATAAGTCGAATCGAGATATTGCCTGACATCCATGCGATAAAAGTAAAAAAATCCCGCTTGGCGGCGGGAGTTAATCCGAATTACTGTGTTTGTTGATCCATTTTCGATAGACGAAAAGGCAAACGGCAGCCAAAAGCGCACCCGTCAAATTCGCCGCGACGTCTTTTATATCGGCCTGTCGCGTCTTGGTGAACAGACTTTGCGCCAGTTCGATCGCGATTCCGAATACAAGCGAAAACGCGACTATCTTAAACAATATTTGCGCATTGCCGACCGATCGGTCTTCAGTGCGCAAATACAAATACCACAATAAAGTAAAGATGAAATGGAAAGTGGCATGGACATATTTGTCTATGTCACTAACGCTTACGGTTGGCAAATCGGTAAAGCTTACCAGGCAAAGGACCGCAATTGAAAGCGTCCAGCCCGAAGCCGCAATAAGCCATAACTTTTTAAGCACCCACAAGGTTTTTATAGTCGTCGGCCGAAAGCAAAGAATCGAAATCGGCTACATCGGCAACTTTCACTTTGATCATCCAACCTTTTCCGTAAGGATCGGCGTTGACCGCCTCTGGGTTCGTTTCCAATTCTTCGTTGAATTCGACGATTTCGCCAGCCAATGGCAAGAAAAGATCTGAAACGGTCTTAACGGCTTCCACTGTACCGAAAACTTCGTCTTTGTCTAAGGTTTGGTCGAGCGTATCTACTTCAACGTATACGATATCTCCCAATTCTTTTTGGGCGAAATCGGTGATGCCAACGGTTGCGATATCACCTTCAAGGCGAATCCACTCGTGCTCTTTGGTGTATTTCAAATCGGCTGGAATGTTCATGATGTGTCGTATTTTTTGGTTTGTACCGCAAATGTAAAATTTTAGATGCGGGATTTAAAATCTTTCGCGCCCTTAATTACCGAAATTATATCGCAACGTGAATCCGCCGCGGATGTTCGTCATCGGATACGAAGTCGAAATCACCGCTTTCGAGAATTGGTGGTCGTAATAGAAAATCAATGTGAGGTTTTTGCTGAACGCGTAATCGGCCGTCAATTTCGCCGACCAGATGTTTTGTCCGCCTCCAAGTTGGTTGTTGTCGTAATCGAGGTTGCGCACGATCGTCTTGTTGTTTCGGTACGACGCATCGATCTTGAGGTTGATGTCGCTCTTGATGATGCCTTGCGGATTGTCGGCCAGACGCGTCGAGAAGATCACGTCCTTGAAACGGTATCCGATTCCGACCACATATTCCTGACCGATGACTTCGGTAAGCAAGTTGTTGTCGAAGCTCATGGACAGCGCGCGGTCTTTCTTCATCTCAGCGAGGAACTTGAACGCGTTCTTCATCTCGAAATCGACGCGCATAAGCGGATTGAACTGCTCGACCAGGTTCACGTTCGAGATGATCGTCTTGTTCTGGAAGTTGCCCGAAAGATCGGTCGGGTTGTTCACCGGATCGTACTCGAAATTCGAACGGAACGAGTTGATCGTATACGAAGCGCGGTAATTCGACTGCAACGAGAAACGCTTGAACTTGTCCCTGAAGAATTTATAGCGCATCAAACCGTTATATTTGATTGTCCAGTTCGGGATCGGGATGTCTCGGAACGAACTCAACGAAATGTCTTTCGCCGCTTCACCATATCCGCTGTTACCGATTCCGAAACCTGTATAGGCAGCAAGGAAAGCCGGCAGCAATACCGCTTGGCTGTTCTTTCCGAATCCTACAGGGAAACCATCGGTCGGGTTGGTCGGGAACGATGTCGTGCCGTAAAACGACGTTGCCAAACGGTTCGCGATAATGATTCGGTTTTCGCGGAAATCCTGGAAAGCCGAAGAGAAATTCTCGTCGCTTTTCTTGAACGACGTCTTAAGCATCACCGTAGAAATCGAGAAATTTCCGTAGTTGTAAGGAGAACGCGAGTTGTATTGCAATGTCCCGCCTTCGTCGCTTACGTCGTATTGTTCCGAATAATTCTCGGCATACGTGCGGTTCGCGGTCAGGTCGATCTTCAAATCGGGGAACAAATCGACGTTAGCCGTAAAGTCGAGCGTCTTGTTCACGACTTCGGTGTAGTTCTGGTTGAACTCCGGATATTGCGTCAACCAACCTTGTTTAGCCGCTTCATAACGCACATCGTCCTGGGAACCGAATACAAAACCAAGCGTCGGTTTCGAAGTTCCGAAGAATCCGAGTCCTGGCAAGTAACCCGGCAATACAGTTCCGCGGTTGTCGGTATAGTTGACCTGGATGTTCTTGACACTCGTGAGTACTCCGATCAATCCGTCGAGGAACACGCCTCGTCCGGCTTGCGCAGGTTGTGCAGTATTCGTGATTTTCTCTCCAGGTTTAGGCGGACCGGCAGGTTTTGCAGGCGCTTTCGGGGTCTTTTTACCCAATCCGATGTACTTGTAGAACAAATCCATGTTCAAAGACGTGTTCAATTTGTGCGAAGCCGCGTTCTGGATCGTGTTTCCTAGGCTGTAGCCATCCACTTCGGACAACGCCAAAGAAGCACGCTGCCAGCTGTAATCGCCCGTATACGAATACGTCGACTTGATGAAACTCAACGCCGGGATCTTGTTGATCGGCAAATCGTAATTCACGACCAATTGTTGCGAATGTTGGTTCGGAATACCCACGTCGAAGAAATCGTCCCAAACGGTAATCGTGTTGTCGGGCACGCCTTCATCGTTCATATAGTTGCGCACGATATGGCTCGAAGTCACATTGTAATTGATCTTGAGCGCCTTCGTAAGCGGGAAGTTGAACCCGTATTGGTAATTGAACAGGTAATTGCGTTGGTAAAGCGCATCGATCGGGATGCCTTCCACATCTACCTGACGGAATTGCTGCTTGTTGTACTGGCGGATGATGTTCGTATTGAACGTGATGTTCGATGGTACGTAATTGAAATTGAAGTCGCTGAGTAACTTCCAATAATCCGATTTCTTGAAATACTTGACTTTTTTGAACGGTTCTATCGGCTTGCTTTGGAAACTGTACGCATAATCGGCCGTGGTGCTGACCTGTTGGTCGATATAGCTTTCGATTTCGTAATTGTGGCGATTGACCTCGTTGTACGAATACGACAACGTAAGGTTTTCAGGATCCCAAATGCGCGCTTTTTTCTCTGGCGCTCTTTCTTTACGCACGCCGATAAAGTTGATGCTCGTGCGTTTGGTATAATCGATCGCACGGTTCTCGATGTTCTCGCGTTCGTTCGCGTCGGGCGTATTGTCGAGCAATTGGTCGAGTTTGATATCCTGATAGAACGGATCGTATTGAGGCGTGATGATTTCCTCTCCCACAGCATAGTTGAACGGAAGGTTCACGCCCCATTTCTTCGGAAGCAATTTCCCTACGTTCACGTTCGTCACGACATTATATTGCGTCTGGTCTTCACGGCTGCGTTCGTTCGGGCCTTGCTCGAGCGATCCGAAACCGATCGTGCTCATGCGTCCGACTGCAGAAATCGTCGCGAAATCGGCTATGTTCGAGTCTACGTTAAGCACTCCAGCCCAACCGCCTTGGTTGTCCATATCGGCCAAACGCAATTCGTTGAACCAAACCTCTCCTCTGATTACCCTGTTAGACGCAGTCGCTCCCGTTGTCGGAATCAGCGGCGCCCTTGTGTTGTTCTTGATACCGATCATAAGCGTACGCACCAAACCAAAGTTCGGATTACCCTTGATACCGATGCGTAATTCGTTTTCACGTCCGGCCAAGGCTGCGTTGAGTTCACCTTCGTTTATAAAGCGCACCCCGTTTTCATCTGGTGCAGGCGCCGTATTATTAAGCGCCATGATCTTGAGTTTGGTAAGCAAATCGAGCGAAAGGTCCATTTCGTTGGCTTCTGGCCACACGATGTCTTCGGCTATCGGCGTACACGTTCCCGCTCCCGGTGTATACGTATAAGGCGTGACTTTTAGCGGGATCTGCACCTCGTAATAATTCTGCGTAAAGTCGTTACCGAATCGGATGAATGCGATCATCTCGTTGTCCTTGAGTTTTTCCGCTTCGCTGTCGGAAGCCAAAGACTCGGCGTGAAGGAACATTTTGAGTTTCTTGAATTGTCGCATGTCGACGCTCACATTCTTGAAAACCGCACGTGCGTCTCCGGTAGACTCATTGATTCCTGGCTCTAGTCCGCCTGCTCCGTCTATATTCAAAGCCAAAGACTGTTCGTTTTGGTTGATGACGGTTTGATTCTGGAACATTTGCTCGCGACTTACTCCCGGAGGTGAAACGTAGTTCACCGGACAACGCGTGGTATTTTCCTGGATGTTGAGCGCCTGCACGTCGAAATTCGTATCGTCGTCGGTCACGGTAGGATCGGAGGCTTCGAGCGAACTCGTGTATCTTCTCCATTCGCCTCTTACCAAATCGAGGGCTCCGAAACGAAGCGTCACCGGATCCTTGAAATCGGTAAGGAACAAACGCATGAACTGGATCGTCTTGAAATCGGCAAGGTCACCGATATTGTTCTCGAACTGGTCGACCGGAATCTTGAACAACAACCAACGTGCCTCGGTACTGTTCGCGCCCGACGGCAATTGAGAAGCCGGAGTGGTACGGATATCGACCAAATATGGGTTGGCGGCGCCAATTTGCATGTTGTTCGTCAACGGGATGCGGTACTCGTAATACGCATTGATCGTATTCATCGTGTTGTCGCGGTTGATGTCGTCGATATCGGGCAAAGTCGTCGATCCGCGGTTTGTGTCCGAAACATCTACAGGCGAGTTGCCTTGCGTACCGTTGTAGTCGCGATAACGTTCGAGCACGTTTCCTTGCGCATTGAGGTAATAGCGGTAATTATCGCCCGACGGATCGGCAAGACCTGCAAAAGCCGGGAACTTCGTCGCTTCTTCGGCATCGCTCAAACCGTCGAGACCGATATCTTGTGCCGCACGATTGCTTCCGTCGGCGTCATACGCATAGATCAACGATTGCGAACCCGGAACATTACCCCAAATCGTAGGTACCAAAACCTGTCCTGGTCCGAGACCGTTCTCGAATTGTTTGCGCCCGTCCTTGAGGATATCTTCCGAAATCGAACCCAGGTTGATGTAAAGCGATCCGTTATTGTCACTTGGAGTCGCCGCAGTCGGGTTACCTGGATCATAGTAAGGATCGAGCATCCAGAACTGGATGTATTCGACGTTACCTTGTTCGAAATTCGTAGAGTTCAAGGCACGCATGATACCTCCGAAATTCTCGCGAGGATCGGGCAACGTGCCATCTGCGGCCGCAGCCGGATTGAAGTTGTAAGGACCGCGTTCTTGCGGATAATAGGTCAAGTCGAGCGTATTGACGACTGTACTTTGTCCGACGGCGATGTCTACGTTCGGATACAATTCCTCGCTGTAGATACGACGCGTCGAATTGTAGCTGATGTCTTGTACCGATACGCCTCCCGGACGTTGTGCATAAAATATGGGATCTATCGAATACCACGACATTTTCGCCCTTCTGTAGCCGTAATCCAAATTGAGTGAAGAACCGTTGAAATCGTATTGGCTATCGGCATTTCTTTCCGGAGTTGACGAAAGGAACCACGAAAGCGCACCTCTTAAGTCGATTGTCGTTTGCGAGCCCTCGAAATCGTCGACGTAAATGGTCGATTCTCCTTCGAAGCGGTCGGCTTTAGGCGTATCGGGTTTCAGGAACGCTACTTCACCGCGAACCGAGATGTTAGACGGTACGTCCGTATCGATATTCGGCAATTTGTTCACCCAGCGCGTCAGGAACGGAAGTTCGGACGAATACTGTCCGCCGACTCCGAAAATCGTATTGTTTACCGATTCCTGCCCGTAATTCGACTTTTGGGTGAACGGTCTTTCAGTCAAGCGGAGCATGGTCGCGTTGAGCACGACTTTATCAGAGAATTTGTGCTCGACGTTGACACCCCAAAAACGACGCGTCTGTTGTCCGAATACCGAATTGTTTTCTACCGAAACCTCAATCGGCGTATTCTGGAGCGAAGGATCGAGTATCTGCACGCGTCCCAATTGGTAATTCACCGAATAATCGACGCCTTCCACAAGCACGCGCCCGCCGGCGGTTACCACGACCGAACCTTGTGGTACGTTATACGCACCGATAGGTATTCCGTCGCCACCCGTAGACTTGAAACGTCCTTTGAGCTGGAATTTGTTCTTTTCGGATTCCTGCAAAGCCTGAGCCTGCGTGTCCTTGTACATCCGTTTGAAAACGTATTTTCGCTGGTTGTCGTTGTAATCTGTAAGTGAAGCCTGGCTACCGTCGTAATTTTGGGTCGGAGCCGTCCTTAATTTCTCGAAAAGCAATTCCCCGAAAGGCTCGACAGTACTGAAGATGATACGTCCGTATTGCTGATCTACGGTAAGCCCCGGATAATAATCGAAGAAACCGTCTCCCCCGACCTGCGGATCGTTGTTGTAGTTCAATCGGTCGAGGTTGAAAACCTTCAAAAGCGGGGTTTCGGCTACAGGCGGATCGGCTGGGAATGGCGTTCCCGGAACCGGAGTGATGTAATTCAGCGGAGACGGGTCGGTATACAAGATGTTGAACCTGAAATCTTCCTGCTCGAGCTGGAAAGCACCCGGAATCTGGTAGATGTTCTTCATCATCAAATCCCAAACCGGAAGGTTTACATTCGTCAAGCTACTGCGAAGCATCTTCACGATAAGGCTTTGTGTGGAAACCGATGACGTCTCTCCCGTGTTCGGATCGGTAGTCGCACTCGTGGCCTCTACTCCATCAGTTCCGAATTCCCCGACCTGGAACACTTCGCCCCCGATCGTATACTGGAAAGCCACACCCAACACCTCGTCGTTCGTCAATTTCTGCTGAAGCGAGATGTAACCGAGTTGCGGATGGTACGTAAATTCCGTCGAAGTCAATTTTCGCGCGTTCTCCAACTTCGAATAATCGCGCCCTTCGCTAACAGGAGTCGCGTTATTGAACCCTGTAGAAGCCGTTACGATTTCACGGATGTTGGCGTTTAGCAAACCGCCTGCGCCTATGAGTTCAGGATCGTAATCGTTGTTTCGGTTATCGGGCGGAAGATCGGTATCGGTAATCGCGCCACCATTAGGAGGCGTGAATTGGTTGAAGAACCCGACAGGTGGGTTTTGGATCGCCACCACATCGGCATCGGCTTCCCCGGATAATCTCGATTCACCCAAATCCTGCAACGCGATGATGTTCCGCATGTTGTTGTTGGTTGTGTTGACGCGGTTCTGCCTGTTCGTGACCCAAACCTCGATACGCGTGATCTGGACGCGCGAATCGATAAGCGGATAGGCTTTCATCGCATCGTCATATCGGTCGCGGAAATATTGCGAAAGGAAATAGTGACGGTCGTTGTCGTAATCGAGCGCGAACAATTCGAAATCCTGAATCGTTCCGCCGCCTTGTGCCGATACGGTTTTGGTCTGTGATTTCTGTTCCGAGAAAACACCCGTAAACGTCGTCTTGCCAAATTGCAACTGTGTTTTCACACCGAAAAGGCTTTGCGCGCCACGGATCAACGTGCTGTTGAGCGGCATGCTCACGTTACCGACCTCGATCTTTTGGATGATGTCGTCCTCGGTCGGCGTATACTCAAGCTTGATCAGGTTTTGGAACGCGAACGTCGATTCTGTATCGTAATTCGCGGTCACGTTCAGGCGCGTCCCGACTTTCCCCATCAAGCTCATGCTGATGCGTTGGTCGAAATCGAATGTCGTGCTGCTGCGGTTCCTTGGCGATAAAGACGGGTTGTCGGTTTTGGTGTAGCGCACGCCGAGATCCATTTCTACGGATCCTGTGGGTTTCACGTCTATGGTATTGCTTCCGAAAATCGTCTCGAAAAAGCCCGAATTCACGTAATAACGCGGCAAAAGGTCTTTCTTGGCCTCTTCGTTCTTGCCGTCGATCGCATCCGACTTTTCCTTGAAATAGGCACGCATGCGCTCGCGTTGTACCAATTCCTGGTATTCTTCCGGCGTTAAAATGATCGGATAATTGATATTGAAATCATCGACCTTGCTCGTGTACACGTAGCGATTGGTCACCGGATCGTAAGTATAGGCATCCACGATGCTCGGCGGGTTCGGGAGTTGCATGTTCCCTTGGTTGTACCCGATGGTATCCTGTGGCGTATCGTCTTCTTCGTCTACCTGTGCCTGAACGGAAAAACCCGCCAGCATAAAGCAGAAAAACAGGATTTTTGGGAAATGTATCTTGGTTCGGTTGTAATCTGTTTTCAAACTCCTATAAGTTTTTAAGCGCTGATTTGATGATGGCCTCTACCGTGGCTCCCGGATTTTCCTTAACGACTTTATCGACGGCTTTTTCAGATAATTTTTTGTTAAAGCCCAGCACCTCCAAAGCAGATAACGCCTCTTCCCGATTTGTATTGTTTGCCGAAACTGAAACTTCATCCAAATCGTACACTTTTAACACTTTGTCCTTGAGGTCAAGTATCGCGCGCTGTGCGGTTTTGCCTCCGATTCCTTTGATGGATTGTATGGTTCCCACATCGCCCGAAGCCAACGCCTGGATGATTTGTTTAGGATCCAAAGACGACAACATCATGCGCGCTATTCCCGCGCCAATGCCCGAAACAGACAACAAAAGCTTGAAAATCTCACGTTCCGATTTCTCTACGAAACCAAACAATGTATGGGCATCTTCCTTGATTTGAAGATACGTGTAAAGTCTTACATTTTCGGATGCCGGAAGCAGCGAATACGTGTGAAGTGAAATATGGATTTGGTACCCGACACCATTGCAGTCGATGACTACTTCGGTAGGTGTTTTTTCGACCAATCTGCCCTGAATATGCGCAATCATCAATTGTTAAGTAATTGCCAAATATATGAAAAAACTTTAAACGCCTTTAACCGCGCGTTTTGGCTATTTTTTCACTATCAGGTTCTTGAGCCTTTTCTGTTTTTCCTGAGCGTCGACCACGGCAACGGCGGCCATGTTGACCATTTCCTCAACGCTTGCGCCGAGCTGGAAAATATGTACCGGTTTGTCGAGTCCGAGCATGATCGGCCCTACGGAATCGGCCTTGTCGAGTTCCTTGAGCAACTTATAGGTGATGTTGGCCGAAGCCAGGTCTGGGAAAATCAGCGTATTGACCTTTTTGTCGGCCAGTTTCGAGAACGGGAATTTCTTTTTGAGCATTTCCTGGTTCAACGCGAAATCGGCTTGGAGTTCGCCGTCGACGATGAGTTCCGGATAATATTTGTGCAGATAATCCACGGCCTCGCGCACCTTTTTCGCGGCAGGATCCGATGAAGACCCAAAGTTCGAGAACGAAATCATCGCAATGACCGGTTCCATCCCGAAAAGACGTACCGTTTTGGCCGTCATCAACGCGATTTTCGCCAAATCATCGGCCGTCGGTTCAGGATTGATCGCCGTATCCGATAAGAACATCGGTCCGCGATTGGTCATCATCATGTTCGTCGTGGCCACAAGCGAAATGCCCGGAGCGCGGTCAATCAATTGCAAAATCGGCTTGACCGTCGCCGGATAACTGCGCGAAAAGCCCGTGACAAGCGCATCGGCCTCTCCTTCGTTGACCATCATGGCCGCGAAATAATTGCGTTCGCGCATCCATTTTTGGGCGTCTAGAAGATTAATCCCTTTGCGTTGGCGTGCCTTCCAGAAAATTTCGGCATAACGCAGGCGGCGTTTGTCCTCTTCTTTTGTCTTCGGATCGAAAATCGGCACGTCGGCGTCAAAGCCTATTTCTTCTTTGAGTTCTAGAATGGTTTCCATGTTTCCGAGCAAAATCGGATGACCGATGCCTTCTTCATGCACGATTTGTGCAGCCTTGAGCACATCGAGTTGGTCCGCTTCGGCGAAAACCACGCGTTTCGGATCGGTTTTGGCACGATTGGTAAGCAAACGCACCATTTTGTTGTCCGAACCTAGTCTGTCGAGCAATTCCTCTTCGTATTTGTCCCAATCGTAAATCGGATGCAGCGCGACACCCGAATCCATCGCAGCTTTTGCAACAGCCGGCGCAACGTGTGTAATCAAGCGCGGATCGAACGGTTTTGGGATAATGTAATCGCGTCCGAAAAGCAATTTGGTCTCGCCGTAAGCGATGTTCACCTGCTCGGGAACCGATTCTTTGGCAAGTGCCGCCAACGCTTTCACGGCGGCCATTTTCATTTCCTCGTTGATTTTGGTCGCCCTGACGTCGAGCGCCCCACGGAAAATATATGGGAAGCCGAGCACGTTGTTCACCTGGTTAGGATGATCGGAACGGCCCGTCGCCATGATGATGTCTTTTCTCGTTTTGATCGCCAGATCGTAGTCGATTTCGGGAATCGGATTGGCCATCGCGAAAACGATCGGATTTTTAGCCATTCCCATTAACATTTCGGGCGAAAGGATATTTCCGGCGGAAAGTCCGAGGAAAACGTCGGCACCTTTCAAAGCCTCGCCCAAACTGATGTTCTTTATGTTTTTCGCGTAGATTTTCTGAAGATCGGACAAATCGGTTCGATCGGTGGTCAAAACACCGTTCACATCGAACATGATGATGTTCTCGACTTTCACGCCAAGCAGCAAATACAGGTTCGCGCAGGCCAAAGCCGCCGATCCCGCACCCGAAACCACGATTTTTATCTTATCGGCTTTCTTTTTGGCGAGCTCCAACGCATTGATCAACGCAGCCGACGAGATGATCGCCGTTCCGTGCTGGTCGTCGTGCATCACCGGAATGTCGAGTTCTGCCTTGAGCCTTCTTTCGATTTCGAACGACTCGGGCGCTTTGATGTCCTCGAGGTTGATGCCGCCAAAAGTCGGGGCGATGCGTTTCACGGTTTCTACGAATTCGTCTACGTTCTTTTCGTTGATTTCGATGTCGAAAACGTCGATGTCGGCGAAAATCTTGAACAGCAAACCTTTCCCTTCCATGACGGGTTTTGAAGCCTCTGGACCGATGTCGCCCAAGCCCAAAACCGCCGTTCCGTTTGTTATTACGGCAACAAGATTGCCTTTTGCCGTGTATTTGTAGACATTCCTGACATCTTTGGCGATTTCAAGACAAGGCTCGGCCACTCCGGGCGAATACGCAAGCGACAAATCGCGCTGCGTAGCGTATTTTTTGGTTGGAACTACTTTTATCTTTCCGGGTTGCGGTTTTGCGTGGTAGAGAAGCGCTTCCCTTCGTTTGCTGTACTTGTTCATAAGAAACCTTTAGGATGGCAAAGGTAGCGATAATGTAAAAGTAGAAGAAGTAAAAAATGCCAGAGGTTGAACCCCAAATCGCCTGCGTTGTTATTTTTCGGCCTTCATATCGGGATAAAACTCGTAAATCGTCGCTTCTTTGTCTTGGCAGGCCACAAAAAGCCGCGGCGGAATGCCCTTGAAAAAATCGACTTTGGTAATCTGTTGGCACGCATTTTTGCTTTGCTTGTAATCGAAGACGAGTCGGTTGTGGCAGATTTTGGTCGGAAGGTCGTTTGCCGAACCGATGAAATAGCCGCCAAGCAATTCGTTTTTCGAATTAAAAGCCAAAAGCTTCGACTGCACGCCGTGCTTTTCTGCGGTATCGTATGTGATCGTGACGAACTTGAAAACTTCTTTCTTGATGCTTTGGACATCGCCCAGATAATCTACCCAATAAACATCCTTGCTTCCTTTTTTGGACATTTTGATTTTGTGTCCGATGTGGTTTTTATCGAGCCATTGCTCATAATGACCTGTGTTTTTCTGTGGAAGTGTAAAACCGAAGAGCGCACAAACAGCCAAAACACATACAACCGCGTAAATTTTCTTGACGACCATCACTTATTTTCAATTCTTAAGATTTGCTTAAGATTTGCTTAAAAGTAAGGTTTTTTAGAACAGTATAAATTGCGATCGGGAAATTTAACGATATGCTAAAAGTTACGGTTTTACATCTTACGATTTCACGCACGACCGTTGCATTTTCCAAACTTGAAGTCATCGTCTACACCCAAAGGCTCACGAAATGCGTTTTTGCCATCTACTGTGGCATTTGTGAAAAGGCGGCAAATGGAAAAAAGAAAAAGTAGTGTTTTTCACGCAAGTGGTTTTCTCGAATTAAAAAAAACCTTCCTAAACACTCTGCCGAATCCTATGGTCAAACGTTGCATTTACTCAAGATTCTAAAAAATCAAGGTTGCGCTTCAAGCCCGAAAACTTGGTTCGCTTGACAGCAGAATCCTTGAAAACTTTGCGGAAGGTTTCCTCGGTGATTTCATGCCAGTCCTTTTTGGACATCGATAGTAATTCGGGATTCGGATTGAAAAGCGGCTCATTGTGCGGCTTCGAAAAACGGTTCCAAGGACAGACATCCTGGCAAACGTCGCATCCGAACATCCAATCGTCGAATTTGCCTTTCATTTCCTGCGGCAGATTGTCTTTGAGCTCAATCGTGAAATACGAAATACATTTGCTGCCATCGACCACGTAAGGCGCAACGATGGCTTGCGTGGGACAGGCATCGAGACAGGCGGTGCACGAACCGCAATGGTCGGTCGTCGCATGGTCGTAATCGAGTTCGAGATCGACAATGAGTTCGGCAATGAAAAAGAAAGAACCGACCTGTTTGCTGAGCAGATTTGAATTCTTGCCGATCCAGCCTAAACCGCTTTTGGCTGCCCAGGCTTTATCCAATACGGGAGCCGAATCTATGAACGCACGCCCTTCCACTTCGCCAATTTCCGATTGCATACAAACCAGAAGTTCGCGCAGCTTTTCCTTGATCACGAAATGATAATCCTGTCCATATGCATACTTCGAGATTTTGAACGATTCGGGATTTTGAACTTCAGAAGGAAAATAATTGAGCAACAACGAAATCACGCTTTTCGAACCTTCGACAAGTTTGGTCGGGTCAAGCCGTTTGTCGAAATGGTTCTGCATATACGACATTTCGCCTTGCATGTTTTGGTTGAGCCAGGCTTCGAGACGCGGTGCTTCCTGTTCCAAGAATCCGGCTTTAGAAATGCCGCACGACAGGAAACCGAGGCGTTTTGCTTCGGATTTGATGAAGGCCGTATATTTGGATTTTTGGATCATTTGAATTTATAAACCTCAAAGGTTTTGAAAACCTTTGAGGTTTGGATTCCGAGCGCAGTCGAGGAACCTCCTAAAACAATCCGCCCTGAATGTTCGTACGGATTTTGCCCAAGTGCTTGTATGCTTTTTCGGTCGCTTCACGTCCACGAGGCGTACGCACGAGAAAACCTTCTTTGATCAGGAAAGGTTCGTACACTTCCTCTACCGTTTCGGCACTTTCGGAAACTGCCGTGGCCAATGTCGAAAGACCCACCGGTCCGCCTTTGAACTTATCGATTATCGTCGTGAGGATTTTATTGTCCATCTCGTCAAGACCGTGAGCGTCTACATTGAGCGCCTTCAATGCGTATTGTGCAATTGCGATGTCGATTTTTCCGTTGCCTTTGATTTGTGCGAAATCGCGCACTCGTCTCAGCAATGCGTTAGCGATACGCGGCGTACCGCGGCTGCGGCCTGCTATTTCAATTGCGGCTTCCATTGAAATCGGCATTTTGAGGATAGCGGAACTGCGTTGGACGATCGTCGTAAGCAATTCGGTGTTGTAATATTCAAGTCGTGACGAAATGCCGAAACGCGCGCGCATCGGAGCGGTGAGCAATCCGGAACGCGTCGTCGCGCCAACAAGCGTAAACGGATTGAGGTTGATTTGTACGGTTCTCGCATTCGGACCCGATTCGATCATGATGTCGATCTTGAAATCTTCCATGGCCGAATACAGATATTCTTCGACAACCGGACTCAAACGGTGGATTTCATCAATAAAAAGCACGTCGCGTTCTTCGAGGTTCGTCAGCAATCCGGCAAGATCGCCAGGTTTGTCTAAAACAGGTCCGGAAGTAATCTTGATCCCGACACCAAGTTCATTGGCCAAAATATTCGCAAGCGTGGTTTTCCCCAAACCCGGAGGCCCGTGAAAAAGCGAATGATCCAAGGCTTCATTTCTTTGATTGGCCGCAGCCACGAAAACCTTGAGATTCTCGAGCACGTGATCCTGACCCGCAAAATCGTCGAAGCTCAAAGGCCTTAACTTCTTTTCGAGATCGAGTTCTTCGTTATTGTAACCGGAATTGGTCGGATCAAGGTGTTCGTTCATGGCGCAAAGATAGCGAAAATGAGGTCGGTGAAATTACATTTGATAGCCGTCCGAAAGCAGCGAATGCCATTCGTCGTGATTGTTCACATACCAAGAAACAAACCCGCAAAGAGGAACGAGTTTTTTACCATCCTTCTTGATTTCCTGTAATGTTTGCCTGATGAGCTCGCTCCCGATCCCGTGTCCATTCATCGACTTCGGAACTTCGGTGTGAGTCAAATACACTTTATCCGTTTCCGTGAGGTATTCGACAAATGCGATCGTTCCGTTATCGAGGTGGAACTCGTACTGTTTTTCCGACTCGTTTTTGATGAGTTCCATTATCCTATGTGATACCCGTCGGCCAAAATAGGTTCCCATTCCGGATGGCGCTTCAAATAAGCGGCAACGAACGGGCACAAAGGCGCGAGTTTATAATTATGGTCTTTGATGTAATTCAATGCACTTTCTACAATGCGTTTACCGACGCCTTTGCCTTCGAGCGCGACCGGAACTTCGGTATGCGTCAAAAACATGATGTCGCCTTTCGCGAGGATGGATTCGATGATGGCGGTATGCCCGTCCACATCAAGTTCAAAACGTTTTTTCTCGGGATTGAATCTAAAATCGTCATTCATGGTTGTCTGGTTTTTGATTATTGAGGTAATAGGAAAGCGCACCCGACGGACATTGGGATATCTGATCCATTATCTGCTGGCTCGGAGCTTCGTTCGGATGCATCCAAGGTTTTTCCTTAGGCCTGAAAACCGACGGCAACCCTTTCCAGCATTTGGTGGAATGGATACACATTTCGGGCTTCCAGACAATGGTAATCTCGTTATTCGAATATTCTTTGGTAATGCCCATGGCCAATGCTTCCTTTTGGCTAAAGATACGCATAAAAACAAAAAACCTCCCGGTGTCGGGAGGCTCTCTTTTATATTTTGAAATTAGTGATGCAATTGCTGCTCACCTTCTTTCATCGGGACGTTTTGAGGTACGAAATCCTCATCGTGTCCTGGTTTGTTGTAGTCGTATGGCCAACGGTGTACATGTGGAATTTCTCCCGGCCAGTTACCGTGCATGTGCTCAACCGGTGCAGTCCATTCGAGGGTAGTCGATTTCCATGGGTTCTGAGGCGCGCGTTTTCCGAAAAAGATGCTGCTGAAGAAGTTGTAAAGGAACACCAACTGGAAAGCTCCACCCACAAGTGCGAACAACGTGATCAAAACGTTTACGTTCTGCAAATCGTCGAACAATGGGAAGTTCGTGTTCGTATAATAACGACGCGGCAATCCGGCAAGACCGATGAAGTGCATCGGGAAGAAAACCCCGTAGGCACAAACCGTAGTCACCCAGAAGTGAACGTATCCAAGGTTTTTGTTGATCATGCGTCCGAACATCCTAGGATACCAGTGGTAAATACCGGCGAACATTCCGTAAAGTGCAGAGATACCCATTACCAAGTGGAAGTGAGCCACAACGAAATACGTATCGTGAACGTTGATATCGAGTGTCGAGTCTCCAAGGATGATACCTGTAAGACCACCTGTGATGAATGTCGAAACGAAGCCCATAGAGAACAACATCGCTGGGTTCATCTGCAAGTTACCTTTCCAAAGTGTCGTAATCCAGTTGAAGGCTTTTACCGCCGACGGAATCGCAATCAACAACGTCGTGAACGTAAACACCGATCCGAGGAACGGGTTCATACCCGACATAAACATGTGGTGACCCCAAACGATAGTCGAAAGGAATGCGATCGCCAAGATTGACATGATCATCGCGCGGTAACCGAAGATCGGTTTACGGGCGTTGGTCGCCATGATCTCGGAAACCAATCCCATCGCAGGAAGGATAACGATATATACTTCCGGGTGTCCGAGAAACCAGAACAAGTGCTCGAACAATACCGGTGAACCGCCTTGGTAGTGGAGGACTTCTCCGGCGATGTAAATGTCAGATAGGAAGAAAGACGTTCCGAAGCTTCTGTCCATCAAAAGCAACAACGCTGCAGATAAAAGGACCGGGAACGAGATGATACCGATGATAGCCGTAATGAAGAACGCCCAGATCGTAAGCGGAAGGCGTGTCATCGACATACCTTTCGTACGCAAGTTGACAACGGTTACGACGTAGTTCAAAGATCCCAAAAGTGAAGAAGCGATGAACACGGCCATAGACGTCAACCAAAGCGTCATACCGGCTCCTGAACCTCCGATAGCTTGCGGAAGCGCGCTCAAAGGCGGATAAATCGTCCATCCGGCAGATGCAGGACCAGCCTCTACGAACAAAGAGCTCACCATGATAACCGTAGAAGTAAAGAACAACCAGTACGAAACCATGTTAAGGAAACCAGATGCCATATCTCGTGCACCGATCTGCAACGGAATGAGCAAGTTACTGAACGTACCGCTCAAACCTGCCGTCAATACGAAGAATACCATGATGGTTCCGTGGATGGTAACCAAAGCGAGGTACATGTCGTTTTTCATGACACCGTCCGGAGCGTGGTTGTCGCCCAAGAAAAAGCTGAATACTTTGAACGATTCTTCCGGCCATGCCAACTGCATCCTGAAAAGCAATGACATTCCCACTCCGATAACGCCCATGATGATACCCGTGATAAGGTATTGCTTGGCAATCATCTTGTGATCGATGCTGAAGATGTATTTCGTGATAAAAGTATCCTTATGGTGGTGCTCGTGATCGTGAGCGTGATCATGATCGTGACTGTGGTCGTGTGCGTGAGCTACTGCTGACATATATGCTTACTTTTAATTTCTTGAGTTTATTATTTCTTGACCGCTTGCGTCGCCGATTTCTTAACTGCAGAAGAATCTGCGGCCGGAGCAGCTGGTTTGGCTGAGTCTTTCACCATTGGCGTAGCGTCGGCAGTTTCGTCTGCAGGTTTTTCCTGTGAGGCTTTTACTGCCGCTACAAGCGTTTCTTTTGCTTCCAACCAAGTTTTGAAATCTTCCGGTTCGTCTACGACCACTTTCATTTGCATGTTGTAGTGGGAAGCACCGCAAATCTTATTACAAAGCAACAAGTAATCGAATGTATACGGATCAAGACCCGGTTGTCCTTTCGCGATCAACTCGGCGCTTTTCTTGGCGCGGATCTCGTTGATGTCGTGTACTTTCTTACGCATATGGTCCATATCGCGCATTTCGGCTGTCGTGTAGATAGGCTCGAAAGCGAATTGCGTCACCATACCCGGAACGGCGTTCATCTGGGCGCGGAAGTGCGGCAAGTAAACCGAGTGCAAAACATCCTGTGAACGGATTTTGAACAACACCTTCTTCCCTTTCGGCAAGTGAAGTTCGTTTACGACTTTATCGTCTTGTGCATGCGGATCGGCAAGGTCCACACCAAGCGTGTTCACACCTTCGATATAACGTACGTTCGCTTTTCCTAGAACATTGTCTTCTCCGGCGTAACGAGCTTCCCAGCTAAATTGCTTTCCGTAGATTTCAACAACCAATACGTCTTCGTCTTCGTCGACGAACATGATGTTGGTCCAGGCGTACAATCCGTAAAGGATCAAACCGGCAAGAACGACTGCAGGAATAACCGACCAAACGAATTCCAATTTATCGTTATCGGCGAAATAAAGCGCTTTTTGGCCTTCTTTACCGCGGTATTTGAATGCAAACCAGTGCAACAATCCTTGTGTGATCGTCTGAACCGTGAAAATCAACACCCAAGTGATGTTCATGAGGTTATCAACCTGAGCACCATGAGCCGAAGCCGGCGTACCCAAGACGAAATGTCCCCATTTGATCAATCCGTAAATCGTGAAGATGTAGATGAAAGCAAGAAATCCGAACATCAAATAACCCTGAATGTTGTTATCGGTATCGTTCGCTACCTGCGAATTACCTTGAGCAACCTTCCCTGCTTGTGTTAAGTCGAATATCTTAGTCAATTGCCAAAGTGCAATGGATAAAAGGACTAAAATTACAATTACCAACAACGTTGTCATCTGTGATGTCTTTAAATATTAATAATGAAAATGCTTGCTTTCTTCGATATATGGATTGCGTTTCGGCATCAACGGCGCTTTTGTCAACGCGGTGAAGACTACCAAAAGGAATAATCCGAGGAAGAACAGCACAGAGCTGATTTCAGGAATTCCGATGAACCACTGATCGCCAACCGTAGCCGGCATGATCATGTTGAAGAAGTCGATGTAATGTCCTACGAGAATGATAGATCCGGCTCCGACCAAAATCCAGGTAACACGCTTGAAATCGGTGTTGATAAGGATTAGGATAGGGAAAACGAAGTTCATCACTACCGCGCCCCAGAAAGGCAATGTGTAATCGTTGATACGTGTGATGAAATACGTGACCTCTTCAGGAATGTTCGCGTACCAGATCAACATGAATTGAGAGAACCAAAGGTACGTCCAGAAAACAGAGATACCGAACATGAACTTGGCCAAATCGTGAATGTGGCTTGTGTTCACATATTCCAAATAACCTTTTGTTTTGAGATAAAGCGTCACCATACAGATTACAGTGATTCCGCTTACGAAGAATGATGCGAAAACGTACCATCCGAACAACGTAGAGAACCAGTGTGGATCAAGTGACATGATCCAGTCCCAAGCCATGATCGATTCAGATACGATGAAGAACACCAGGAATCCGGCAGACATCTTGAATACTTTTTTGTAGTTGGCATCATCGTGAGCCTCATCTTGAGCCAACCCTGTCTTTCTTGAGAAATGACGGTACAAGTTCCATCCTGCGATGAAGATTACCGCACGGATCAACCAGAAAGGAATATTCAGATAACCCGATTTACCGGCAATAAGAGCGTCATAATTTTCGCTCTTCGGATCTGTAACGCCATCGGCCATCCAAACGAACAAGTGGTTCAGGTGAGCGGCGCAAGTGATAAGGAAAATAAGGAACAGGATAGATCCTACCGGCAAATAAGCCGTGATACCTTCCATAACGCGGAACAAGACCGGAGACCAACCTGCCTGGGCAACTTGCTGGATCGCATAGAAAGCAAGAACTCCCATAGAAATCAACAAGAAGAAGATACATGCGACATAAAGCGCAGCCCAAGGTTTGTTCTGCAATTGGTGCAATACGTGCTCCAAGTGTGCTTCGTGTTCGGCATGTGCATCAGCGTGAGCCGGTTCTGCATGCGCAGCAGCCACCTCGCGATGTTCTTCAGCCGGAGCTTCGGCAACAGCTGGTGCGGCAGCAGTATCAACTGATGTAGTAACAGAATCGTGAGAAGCGGCAGCATCGCCGGTAGCAGCATGCTCGTCGTGAGCTTGGTCTGCCACTCCAGCCTCGCCTTCTGTAGCGTGAGCCTCAGGCTTTGCAGCCTCTGCTTCGTGCGCTTCAGTTGCGTGGGCTTCTTCGGCATGAGCCGGAGCAGCTTCGTGAGCTTCACCGTGTCCGCCTCCGTGACCATGGCTTTCGGCAGCCAGGATCGCTTCCACTTCCTTAATGTCTTTTGGTGCAGTTAAAAACCCGTATCCGATCCCGAGAAGGCCAACGACCATCAGGACTATCGAAAATGTTTTTAATTTACTTGAAATGGTGTACATATCTATTACGATCAGTTAATTCGATTATTTCAATTCGCTCTTGAGTTTCATTACATAGGCGGCAACCATCCAACGCTCTTTTTGGCTAAGCTGGTTGGCGTAAGAACCCATTGAGTTCAAACCGTAAGTCTGTACGTGGTACACGCTTCCGATGCTTACGACCCTGTCTTTATAACTTGGAACCCCTAGGAATTTCTCCTGCTTTACGAGTTTACCTTTTCCGTCTCCGGCCGTACCGTGGCAGATCGCACAGTAGATGTCGAAAAGACCTTTTGCTTTCTCCATATCCACTTCGGTAGAATCCAAAGGAGATGTACTTACGGTCTTGGAAAAGTTATAACCTTCTGTAGTGTTCGGGATTTCGTAAGGCGTGTAGCCTCTTTTGATCGTTCCCGGAGCAGGCAATTGCGCCTCTACGCCACCTCTTTTGAAAGAAGGTGATTCCGAATAGGTCTCATAAGCCGTAGACTCATACATATTTGGCATGTACTGGTAATTCGGCTCTCTCTTGTTGAAGCAAGAGGTAACGGAAAACGCCATCCCGGCCAATAGTGTTATTTTGAATACTGTCTTCATAACTACAGTTAGTGCTTTTCGATTACTTTAACTTCAACTGCGCCGGTCTTCTCAAAGAAAGAAACCATTTCGCTTTCGTCTCCTTTTACGGCTACTTCCATAAGGAAATGATCGTCGGTAGTACGAACGTCTGGGTTTTCGGCTGCTTTGAACGGCCACAATCTACTTCTCATGTAAAAAGTGATGACCATCAAGTGGGCAGCGAAGAATACCGTCATCTCGAACATTACCGGTACGAAAGCGGGCATGTTCTGGATGTAGCTGAAACTTGGCTTACCTCCGATATCCTGAGGCCAGTCGGAAATCATGATATTGTTCATCATCCATGTAGCGACCGACAAACCTGTACATCCGTAGATGAACGCGCAGATGGCCAAACGCGTTGGCGCGATTCCCATTGCTTTATCGAGTCCGTGTACAGGAAAAGGCGTGAATACCTCTTCGATATGGTGATGGGCCGCACGTGTTTTCTTCACGGCATCCATCAGGACGTCGTCGTCGTTGTAAATGGCGTGTAGTACTTTATTAGTGGTGCTCATGGTGTGAAGGATTTTCGTCTCTGCGTTTTTTGAAATATTCGCCTGAAGTCTTCAGGATGGTCTTAACCTCGGCCTGTGCGATTACAGGGAAAGTTCTAGAGTAAAGTAGGAACAATACGAAGAAGAATCCGATGGTTCCGATAAAGATTCCGATGTCGATGAACGTCGGAGAGAACATCGTCCATGAAGACGGAAGGTAATCTCTGTGAAGCGACGTCACGATGATTACGAAACGCTCGAACCACATACCGATGTTTACGACGATCGAGATTACGAAAGAGAACATGATCGATGTACGCAATTTCTTGAACCACATGAACTGTGGAGAGAATACGTTACAAGTCATCATCGACCAGTAGGCCCACCAGTAAGGTCCTGTCGCACGGTTAAGGAAAGCGTACTGTTCGTACTCCACTCCCGAATACCACGCCACGAACAATTCGGTGATGTAGGCGACACCTACGATAGATCCGGTGATCATGATGATGATGTTCATCAATTCGATATGTTGCAACGTGATGTAAGCTTCCAAGTGACACACCTTACGCATGATGATAAGGAGCGTGTTCACCATCGCGAATCCGGAGAATACCGCACCCGCAACGAAGTAAGGAGGGAAGATGGTCGTGTGCCATCCTGGGATTACCGAGGTAGCAAAGTCGAAGGATACGATCGTGTGAACCGAAAGTACAAGTGGAGTCGCCAAACCTGCAAGAACGAGGGAAACTTCCTCAAAACGCTGCCAGTCTTTTACGCGTCCGCTCCATCCGAAGCTCAAGATTGTGTAGATTCTTTTTGTAAACGGAGTCACGGCTCTGTCGCGAAGCATCGCAAAGTCAGGAAGAAGTCCTGTCCACCAGAAAACGAGTGATACCGAAAGATAAGTCGAGATCGCGAATACGTCCCAAAGGAGCGGTGAGTTGAAGTTCACCCAAAGCGATCCGAACTGGTTAGGAATCGGAAGTACCCAATATCCGAGCCATGGACGACCCATGTGGATTACCGGAAACAAACCGGCCTGGACTACCGAGAAAATCGTCATCGCCTCTGCAGAACGGTTGATCGCCATTCTCCAACGTTGACGGAACAACAAGAGTACGGCAGAAATCAGGGTCCCGGCGTGACCGATACCTACCCACCAAACGAAGTTGGTGATATCCCAAGCCCAACCTACTGTCTTGTTGAGACCCCATGAACCGATACCGGTAGCGATGGTGTAAGTGATGCAACCTACTCCCCAAAGGAAAGCGACAAGTGCAATTGTAAATACGGTCCACCATTGTTTGTTGGCACGTCCCTCAACAGGAAAGGCAACGTCTACCGTTACATCGTGATATGTCTTATCACCTATAACTAAGGGTTTTCTGATGGGTGCTTCGTAGTGCGATGACATACTTTATCGTGTTTTCGTAATTAATTCGTGATTGATTTAGACGTTTCTCACCTTAACATGGTAGAATACGTTAGGCTGCGTACCGACGTGCTCGAGCAAGTGATACATCCTGTCGCTGTTCTTAAGAGCGAAGATTGGATCATCCTGGTTGTTCACATCCCCGAAACTCATCGAGCCAGTAGAACAAGCAGCGGAACAAGCCGTTTCAAATTCATCTTTACCTACAGCGCGTCCTTCGCGTTTGGCGGCCAGGATCGTAGCCTGAGTTTTTTGGATACAGAACGAACATTTCTCCATAACCCCACGCGAACGTACGTTTACGTCTGGGTTTAGAACCATACGTCCTAGATCGTCTTGCATATGGAATGGGAATTCCTCATTGTTGTTGTACAAGAACCAATTGAAACGACGCACTTTGTACGGACAGTTATTCGCGCAATAACGTGTTCCGACGCAACGGTTGTACGCCATGTGGTTGTGACCTTGACGGCTGTGCGACGTAGCGGCAACCGGACAAACCGTTTCACACGGAGCGTGGTTACAGTGCTGGCACATTACCGGCTGGAACGCCACTTGCGGGTTGTCCGCAGGCAACTCCATTTCTCCGAATCCGCCCAATGAACCTTTGTCACCGAACAATCCGTCGAAGTTGTCTTTCTTCTCGTTGTCTTTCTCGAAAGTCTCTTCCGAAGAATAGTAACGGTCGATGCGCAACCAGTGCATATCGCGGCTTCTTCTCACTTCCGATTTTCCCACTACCGGAACGTTGTTCTCGGCATGACAAGCTATGACGCAAGCCCCGCAACCTGTACAGGCGTTAAGGTCGATAGAAAGGTTGAAGTGGTGACCGGTCGTACTGTCGAACGATTCCCAAAGATCTACTTTGGTAACCGGCGTTTCTTTATGGTCAAGAGAAACCATCGGCATTGGGTTCCAAACCTCGGCGTTCTCTTTGTTGAATACATCCAGTGTAGTTTCCTTGATGATGTCTCCGCGACCCATCAATGTTTTTTGCGATTGAACGCAAGCGAATTCGTGTTCGCCGGATTCCGCTTTTACGTCGGCACCTTGAACACTGTTGAAAGCGTTGTAAAGCGCATACGCATTGATACCGACCTGCATTTCTTTCTGCATCGAAGCCTTGCGACCGTAACCTACCGACATACCGATAGTTCCGTGAGCTTGGCCCGGTTGGACGATCACAGGAACGTTCTGCAATTTTTTGTCTCCGACGGTGATCGTAGCATAACTACCGTTCAAACCGCCATTGGCAACGATTTTATTTTCAAGACCGAGTTTGTCGGCGTCGAATTTCGAAATGGTCACGTAGTTATCCCAAGACACACGAGTGATCGGATCCGGGAATTCCTGGAGCCATGGGTTGTTGGCCTGCTGGCCGTCTCCCAAACCTGTTTTGGTGTAAAGCGTAAGCTCGAACTTACCAAGCGATTTCGCACCAGCCAAAGCCGAAGCAGAAGCAGAGAAATTACCGGCTCCGCCAGCGACACCCTGAACAGCATTAACGAAAACACCGTCGTGAACCGCTTTATTCCAAGAAGTCCCAACCAAGTAAGCCGCAGAATTCGCTCTTAGGTAATCGTAGTAAGAAGCCTGGCTTCCGTTCCATTCCAAAAGTGATTCTTCGAATTGTTTCGTGTTGAACAATGGACGGATAGTCGGTTGCGTAAGCGAGTAAGTGCCTTTCGTAAGCATCAGATCACCCCAAGATTCCAGGAAGTGAGGTGCTGCCGCAGCCACTTTACAGATTTCGGCAGTCTCATCTTCACGAGTCGTGAACGATACCGAAAGCGGAAGTTTTTTGACCGCATCCACAAAAGGCTGCGGATTTGGCAACGTATAGGCCGGGTTCACGCCGCTCATGATAAGCGATCCGATTTTTCCAGAAGTCAAGTCCGAAAGGAAAGCCTGGATTTTACTGTCAGATCCTTTGCGGATTTGACGGATCGGCGCATTCACGAAAGCTTGCGAAGCCAATGTCTGGTTGATTCCCAAAACTACGAGTTGGGCATCTTTATCGTCAATTCCGGAAACCACGACTCCGCGCGATCCGGCTTGTTTCAATTGTTGTGCGGCTTTCACGACTTCCGCTTTCAATTTTGCATCGAGGGAAGAAGCATCTCCGGCTCCCGAAACGATATTGTAAACCAAAGCCAAAGCTTGTTTTTGTTGTGTCGGCGTCATCGGGACACGACGGTCGGCGTTTGCCCCCGAAAGCGTCATGTTCGCCTCGAACTGGATGTGGCGCGACATTTTTCCTTGATGCGGGATACGACCTTGGGTGTAACCGTTTTCATATCCGCCACCTTGCCAATCGCCAAGCAAATCGGCACCTATCGAAAGGATAAGGTCAGATTTTCCAAAATCGTAATCCACCAATCCTCTTTCGCCGTAAACCTGCTCGAAAGCATCCAAAGCGGTCGAAGAAGAAACAGCATCGTATTGGATATGCTCGGCGCCCGGATGAGCAGCCAAGAATTCATTGATCAATTTTTGCGTAGTCGGACTAGCGATAGTTCCCGTAAGGACCACTTTCTTTCCGCCTTTTGCCAAACCTGCTTTAACAGCGGCGTTCACTTCATCCCAAGTAGCGTTTTTGCCGTTTACTTTAGGTTGCTTCAAACGCATGCTGTCGTACATCGACAAGATTGAAGCGTGAACCCTTGCGTTTGCCGAAAACTTAGCACCCGCAATTTTGTTGTTCTCTATTTTGATAGGGCGACCTTCGCGCGTCTTCACCAACAGGTTGGCGAAATCGAAACCGTCGAAGAAAGTCGTGGCATACATATCCCAAACCCCCGGAACGATTTGCTCAGGTTGCACTACATATGGAATCGATTTGTGAACCGGACCCTCACAAGCTGCCAAAGAAGCCGCAGCTGTACTGAACCCGACGAATTTTAAGAAGTCACGTCGTGAAGTCGATGAAGAAGTCAAAGCTTCCTTATCGCCTAGAAAATCCTCTACCGGAATCTCTTCAACGAATTCGTTGTTTTTAAGCGTCTCAACAATAGAACTGCCTTCGTTTAGTTCCTCAACACTTTTCCAGTATTTTTTGTTTGATGACATCGTATATAAAAATTAGCTTCTTAGTAATTGATTAATAGTGGCACTTACCGCACTCAAGACCTCCCATTTGGGCAGCCGTCAACTTATCGACGCCATATTTCTTGGCAAGTTGATCGTGGATTTTGGCATAGTACTCGTTTCCTTCCATCTTCACGTCGGTCTTTCTGTGACAGTTCACACACCAGCCCATAGTCAACGGAGAGAATTGTTTCATAAGTTCGAACGTCTGAACCGGACCGTGACAAGTTTGGCACTCGATACCGGCAACCGTCACGTGTTGAGAGTGGTTGAAATAAACGAAATCTGGAAGATTGTGGATACGGACCCACTTTACAGGATGAGTCTTACCTGTGTATTTTTGAGTCGATTTGTCCCATCCGACAGCGTCGTAAAGTTTGGCGATCTCTCCGTCGTAGAATGCTTTCGAGTGCTCTGCAGTCGCAGTCGTATCCGACACTTCAGAGATATTCTTGTGACAGTTCATACAAACGTTAAGCGACGGGATTCCAGCATTTTTACCGACACGTGCCGCAGAGTGGCAGTACTTACAGTCGATACCGTTGCTTCCGGCGTGGATCCTGTGTGAGTAGTGGATTGGCTGGATCGGCTCGTAGTCTTGATCGACGCCTACTTGCATCGCCCAACCGTAGAAGAAATAACCAGCAGCAAGCAACAACAAAATCGAGCTCACCAAAACCAGGAATTGGTTACGCGCAAAAGCCACCCAAATTGGAAGCGATTTTTCTTTCGGAGCAACCTCGATACCGTTTTTAGCAGCGATGTTCGTCAAGACGCGGTTCGCCATAACCAAAGCAGCTACCAGGATCAAAAGAACAACACAAAGCGCGATAAGAATGGCGTTGTTTGAAATTCCGCTATCTGAAGCAGCAGTTCCCGGAGGGCCTGCAGTTCCGGCAGCACCAACAGCAGGTTCAGCTTTTGGCTGCGACGTGTAGGCAATAATGTTGTCGATATCGGCGGTAGAAAGCTGTGGGAAAGCCGTCATTACAGACTTGTTGTTCTCCTCGAAAAGCTTGACAGCCGCAGCGTCACCCGCCTTGATCATGGCCGAGCTGTTGTGCACCCAGTCGTAAATCCAAGACATTTGGTGTTTTTCGGCTACACCTCGAAGTGCAGGACCGGTAGACTTTGCGTCAAGTTTGTGACATGCCGCGCAGTTCGTATTGAACAAAGCCTTTCCTTTTACAGGATCCCCGGCTCCGGCAGGAGCGGCGGCAGCCTCAGCAGCAGGAGCAGCAGCCGCAGGAGCAGCTTCTTGACCCAAAACGACCGAGGACGACGTGAGAATCAGCGCTAAACTAAAGAACAAAGTTTTTAGAATCGAATTATGGTTACCCACTTTTTTCATATTGTAAATGATTATCGACTTGAAGTTTTTGGCACGGTTTTCACAGCAATTTTCGCTGTAAAATCGGTACTTCGCTTAAAAATTTGAGCAAAAATACAATTTATAGACTTGTCTGAAAACCTTAAAATAGTCTTAATAATCAATTTATAATAATTCTAAATAATTTTTTTTGGGGCGCTTAATCATTAAGGTTTACATTTGTATAAAAATCACGCATTTATGAAATTTCACATCGCCAAACCTGTTTGTTTTTCTGTTTTGACCTGCTGCATTTTTAGCACTTCGACATGGGCGCAAAGCGGTTCCGTCACCGTTTCCCAAGATCCTAAATTCGAACAGCTGCTCAATGAAAAACGACGCATCAATTCATCGATCACGGTCAACGACAAATACAAGATCCAAATTTTCAACGGCGACAGCGAAAGCTCCAAAAAAATCCTGACTGACTTCCGCAAAGACTTCAAAAATTTAGATGCTACGGTGGTTTTCAGCACACCTGCCTATAAAGTATGGGTCGGCAATTTCAAATCGCGCATAGAGGCCGAAAAGAACCTTGCCGATCTTCGCAAGAAATATCCGAACGCGATCATTATCAAACCCAACAAGTAATTTCACGACACTACATAAAAAAAGCCCCGTAATTGGGGCTTTTTTTTATTAAAGTTCTTATTTCAACTTCTTCTTGACCGCTACTTCCTGGAAAGCCTCGATCAAATCGTTCAATTCAATGTCGTTGTAACCTTTAATCTGGATACCGCAATCGTATCCTTTCGAAACTTCCTTCACATCGTCCTTGAAACGCTTAAGCGCAGTAAGTTCTCCGGTGTGGATAACAACACCTTCGCGGATCAGGCGGATTTTGGAAGTTCTGAAAATCTTTCCGTCGGTAACCATACATCCGGCAATCGTACCCACTTTCGAAATCTTGAACAACTCGCGGATTTCGGCCGTTCCGGTAACTTCTTCCTTGATTTCAGGAGAAAGCATTCCTTCCATAGCGTCCTTCAAATCGTCGATTGCGTCGTAGATGATCGAATAGTTTCGGATATCGATTTCCTCTTTGTCGGCCAATTGCTTGGCAGAAGCCGAAGGACGCACGTTAAATCCGATGATGATCGCGTCCGAAGCCGAAGCCAGGTTCACGTCGGTCTCGGTGATCGCACCAACACCTTTGTGGATGATATTGACCTGGATTTCTTCTGTAGACAATTTCGAGAACGAGTCCGAAAGCGCTTCTACCGAACCGTCCACGTCACCCTTGATGATAATGTTGAGTTCCTTGAACTGACCCAAAGCGATACGGCGACCGATTTCGGCAAGCGTGATGTGACGCTGCGTACGAACCGACTGCTCGCGTTGCAATTGCGTACGTTTTACCGCAATTTGCTTGGCTTCGCGCTCATCGTCGAAAATCGTGAATTTGTCACCTGCGGTTGGCGCTCCGTCGAGACCAAGCACGGAAACCGGGGTTGAAGGACCCGCTTCTTTCAAAGCATGGCCACGCTCGTCGTGCATCGCACGGATCTTACCGTGATTTTTACCGGCAAGCATATAATCTCCGATCTTCAAAGTACCGTTCTGTACCAAAATAGTGGCAACGTAGCCTTTACCTTTGTCCAATTGCGCTTCGACAACGGTTCCGGAAGCCAAACGGTCTGGATTGGCTTTCAGGTCAAGGATTTCGGCCTCGAGCAATACTTTCTCGAGCAATTCCTTGACGCCAAGACCTGTTTTTGCAGAAATATCGTGCGATTGGATTTTTCCGCCCCAATCTTCGACGAGCAAGTTCATTCCCGCAAGACGTTCCTTGATTTTGTCAGGGTTCGCCGTCGGTTTATCGACCTTGTTGATCGCAAATATGATAGGAACTCCGGCCGCTTGGGCGTGAGAAATCGCTTCTTTTGTTTGTGGCATGATGTCGTCGTCTGCCGCGATAACGATAATCGCGATATCGGTAACCTGAGCACCACGCGCACGCATCGCGGTAAACGCTTCGTGACCCGGAGTATCCAGGAATGCGATTTTTTGTCCGCCTTCCAACGTTACGCCGTAAGCTCCGATGTGCTGCGTGATTCCTCCCGATTCGCCAGCGATTACATTTTCCTTACGGATATAATCGAGCAACGACGTTTTACCGTGATCGACGTGACCCATTACGGTAACGATCGGCGCACGATTGACCAAATCTTCTTCGCGGTCTTCGACAACCTGGATATTCTCTTCGATATCCGTAGTGATGAATTCCACTTCATAACCGAATTCATCGGCAACGATCGTAAGCGTTTCCGCATCGAGACGTTGGTTTTGTGTCACCATGATTCCGAGCGACATACAGGTTCCGATGACTTTCGTGATCGGCACATCCATCATTTGCGCAACTTCACCTACGGTAACGAATTCGGTTACCTTAAGCACTTTGCTTCCTTCTTCTAATGAACGTTGTTCATCTTCTGATTTCTGACGGTGCGTATCACGTTTGTCGCGACGATACTTGGCTGCTTTTGATTTTCCGCCTTTTCCCTGAAGTTTTTCAAGGGTTTCACGGATTTGGTTTTTAACTTCTTCCTCGGTCGGTTCGACTTTGGAAACAATCGCAGGACGCCCTTTTTGGAAACCTCCGCCCGGACGGTTCTGTCCGCCTGGACCACCTGGCCTGTTTTGCCCGCCTGGACCGCCTTGAGGACGTTGTCCCGGAGCTCCCGGATTCGGTTTCACGATGCGCTTGCGCTTGTTCTTCTCGTTATTGTTGTTATTGCCTTGGCCAGTATTCGGCGTTTCCTTCTTCTTGCGCTCGAATTGCGAAAGGTCGATGGTCTTACCCGAAATGACAGGACCTGTAAGCTTTTGGTATTGGGTCGCGAAAGTTTCCTCGCCCGGCGCAGAAGGTGTTGCAGGCGCTGCCGCAGCTGGCGCAGGAGATGCTGGTGCCGGCGGAGTTACCGCAGCGGCAGGCGCTTCTGGCTTGGCTTCTTCCTGTTTTTGTACAGGCGCAACTGACTCGACCGGAGCAGTCGGCTCCTGAGCGGCTGGCTTCACCGGTTCGCTAACGGTTGAGTCGGCTTTAGGTGCTTCCGGCATCGCAGGGGTTTTCTTTTCAAGGTCGATTGTGCCTACGGTTTTAGGGCCCGTCACATTAGCTTTTGCACGGATTACTTCCTGCTGCTGCCTCGCGCGCTCCTCGTCGTATTTGCGTTTGTCCTCGATTTCTTTTTCCCTTTCGATGCGAAGCGCTTCTTTTTCCTTGCGTTTCTCCTCGCCTACTTCCTGTGATGCAACCTTATTTCCGCGATCGCCCGCGAACTGGTTCATCAACAGGTCGTACTCGCCTTGCGAAATCTTGGCGTTCGGATTCGACTCAATGGCAATACCCTTGTCTTTGAGATGATCCACGGCACGGTCCAAGGAAATGTTCAGCTCCCGTAAAACCTTGTTAATTCTTATTACTCTTTCGTCAGACATAAAATCTTTTTAGTTATTACTGTGGTCGTGTTGTTGTGGTTATTCGTAATTATCCTTCGAATTCTTCCTTGAGGATACGCATCACGTCCAGGATGGTTTCCTCTTCAAGGTCGGTTCTTCGAACAAGATCCGCCACGTCTTGCTTCAACACGCTTTTAGCCGTGTCAAGCCCGATTTTGGCGAACTCCTCGATGACCCATCCTTCGATTTCATCCGAGAATTCGGTCAATTCCACATCGTCCTCTTCTTCTGCGATGTTTCCTTCGCGGATGACATCAAGCTCATAACCTGTAAGCAACCCTGCCAGTTTGATGTTATGTCCGCCGCGTCCGATGGCTTTCGAAACCTCTTCGAGTTTCAAATAAACCTCTGCCCTTTTCTGATCTTCGTTGAGTTTGATCGAAGACACTTTTGCCGGGCTAAGGGCACGTGTTATAAAGAGTTGGATGTTATTCGTATAGTTGATGACATCGATGTTCTCGTTGCCCAATTCACGCACGATTCCGTGGATACGCGAGCCTTTCATACCGACGCAGGCTCCAACGGGATCGATACGATCGTCGTAAGAATCTACTGCAACTTTCGCCTTTTCACCCGGAATACGCACTACGTTTTTCACGGTGATCAGTCCGTCGAATACTTCCGGAATTTCCTGCTCGAACAATTTCTCGAGGAATTTTTCTGAGGTACGCGACATGATGATTTGCGGCTTATTCCCTTTTAACTCCACGTTTTCGATGATTCCGCGTACGTTGTCTCCTTTGCGGAAAAAGTCGGACGGGATCTGTTTTTCCTTCGGAAGCACGATCTCGTTTCCTTCGTCGTCGACCAAAATTACGACTCTAGGGCGAACGTGGTGCACTTCGGCAGTATAAATTTCCCCTATCAAATCTTTAAATTGTTTGTAGAGGTTGGTATTGTCGTGCTCGTGTATTTTCGAGATCAGGTTCTGACGCAAAGCCAAAATGGCACGTCTTCCCAAATCGATGAGCTTTACTTCTTCGGAAACTTCCTCGCCAATCTCGAAATCGGGTTCGATTTTACGGGCTTCGGTAAGTGTAATCTCTTCGTTTTCCAAATCCAGGTCTTCGTCGGCAACGATTACGCGACGTCTCCAGATTTCCATATCACCCTTGTCTGGGTTGATGATGATATCGAAATTCTCATCGGATCCGAATTTTTTCTTCAAGGCATTTCTAAACACATCTTCAAGGATGGCCATCAGCGTAACGCGATCGATCAATTTATCATCCTTAAACTCTGAAAACGAGTCGATTAATGCGAGATTTTCCATATTACTTTAAAATTTAATTGTAACGGTTGCTTCTTTGATTTCTGAATATTTGATTTCCTGTTTCTTTTGAACAGTTTCTTTTCCTTTTCCTACTTTTTTGGGTTCGCGCGCTTCCCATTCCAACGTAATGAAATCGTCGTTGGCATTTGTGATTTCGGCTTCGATGGTTTCGGTGGCGGTTTTCACCTGTAGCGTGCGCCCGATATTTTTCTTGTATTGGCGAACCAACTTCAACGGCGATGTCGCTCCTGCGGATGCCACTTCAAGAGAAAAATCCTGTTCTTCCCTGTCTAGATTGTGCTCTATCGCACGGCTCACGTCGATGCAATCCTGAAGCGTCACACCATGGTCTCCATCTAGGGTCACGTTGATTTTACCGGCTTCATTAACAGAAAGATCTATCAAGAATACCGATGGTTTTTCCTCGAGTGCGGCATTCAAAAGTTCCGCGACTTTGTCTTTAAACGTCATAGGGTATAAAAAGAGGGGACTCTCGTCCCCTCATTATTTAGTTTTCAAATAAATAACGATGCAAATATAGTTATTTTTTTATAAACCAAAAATGAGCGTTAACAGTTAAATAATTCGTAACTTTATTTCTAGAGAAACAAACAATCATTAAACACTTATTCACCACTTTCACATGAAAAAAATTTTAGTGCCTACCGACTTTTCAGATCAGGCGGAATACGCCCTTAAGGTGGCCGCTCAAATCGCCAAAAAACAACACTGCGAAATCTTATTGCTCCACATGCTCGAGTTGCCTCACGAAGGCAGCGACGCAGCGGTAAAAGGGGCAGACATACCCGAAATCATCTTTTTCAAAAACCAGGCGATGGCCAAATTCGAAGGCCTGCTCGACGCTCCTTACCTCGAAGGACTCACCGTTACGGAAACCACGCGTTTCGGAAAAGTCTACGAAGGGATCAATAGCGTCGCCAAGAAAGAGAATGCCGATTTCATCGTTATGGGCTCTCATGGCGCGAGCGGTTTCCACGAGATGTTCATCGGTTCGAACGCAGAGAAAGTGGTTCGCAGTTCAGACATTCCGGTACTCGTGATCAAAAACGAGATGGCCGAATTCAAAGCGGATAATTTCGTTTTCGCTTCGGATTTCTCGGACGAGATCAAAAAACCGTTCAAACAATTGGTCGATATCGCTTCACATTTCGGATCCCACCTGAAACTGGTCATGATCAACACGCCGAACAGTTTCAAACCGACCCAAGTCGCCGAAAACATCATGAACGACTTCATGCGCGACGTGAACTTCACGAATTACTCTCTTCATATTTACAACGACGTGAACGTAGAAAAAGGCATCCTGAACTTCGCCAACAGCGTAAAGGCAGACCTTATCGGCATGTGCACGCACGGACGCACCGGTTTCGCACACTTCTTTAACGGAAGCATCAGCGAAGATTTGGTGAATCACGCGATCCGTCCGGTGGTGACTTTTAAAATCTGAGCAAATCCCAATTTTGGAGTATGAATGTAAAAAGTCCGTCGCTTTCTGCGGACTTTTTGCTTTTATAAACATTCTAAAGATTGCTGCAAAAAGAAATGGGATTTGGAGTTTCCACAATAAAAAAAGCCTCCCGATCGGGAGGCTTTCCTGTTGGCCCACTAGGACTCGAACCTAGAAAGACGGCACCAAAAACCGTAGTGTTACCATTACACCATGGACCAGCATAGCTTGATTGCGAGTGCAAATTTAAAACAAAATCTGTTCTTCGCAAATTTTTTTGTTTTTTTTCTAAACTTCTGTGACATCTTTTTCAGAGAACTGTCTATTACAACAATTTAGCTTTCTTTCTGATCGGTCCGGCCATAGAATTTTTTGTTAACCGCCCATGCCGTTGGTAAAAAAACAGTTTCTTTGTAACGCATTAATAACCTCTGTACGATGACAGATTTCAATTTCCGCAAGTGGAATACGATTACCGGATGGGTCGCTTTTTCTATTGCCTTGATCACCTATGTTCTTACCGTCGAGCCGACCATGAGTTTTTGGGATTGTGGCGAATACATTGCCACCGCCGCCAATCTTGAGGTAGGCCACCCGCCGGGAGCACCTTTGTTCCAAATGCTGGGCGCCTTTTTAGCGATGTTCGCACCCAGTGACCAATATGTAGCGGTAATGGTGAACATGATTTCGGTGTTTTCGAGCGCCTTCACGATTTTATTCTTGTTTTGGTCATCATCTATCGTACTCCGGAAAATCATCACCCAATTTTCGGATTGGAATAAAAACAACGCCATCGTCGTTCTCGGCGCTTCTTTCATCGGCGCACTTACTTTCACGTTCACCGACAGTTTTTGGTTCAACGCCGTAGAAGCCGAGGTTTACGCGGCCGCTTCGTTGCTGATCGCGCTTCTTTTCTGGCTCGGTTTACGCTGGGAAGAGGAAATGCACACGCCTCGCGGAAACAAATGGCTGCTGATCATTTCACTCGTCATCGGATTGTCGTTCGGAGTTCACTTCATGGCTTTGCTTACGATTCCGTCGATCGGTTATCTGTATTACTTCAAGAATTACAAGACGATCACGATCAAGAATTTCATCGTCGCCAATATCGTCGTGGTGGGCATCCTGTTGTTCATCTTTAAATTGATGTTGCCCTGGACGATGGCCATTTTCGGAAAAACCGAAATTTTCATGGTCAACAGTTTCGGGCTTCCGTTCGATTCGGGAACGATTTTCGCCGTTCTGGTGATGGTCGCTTTGTTCTATTTCGGATTGAAATACACACGCAAAAAAGGACTCGTTTTCTACAACACGGTCATCCTTTGCATATTGTTCATTTTCCTAGGATTCTCAACCTGGATGATGCTTCCGATACGCGCCAATGCCAACACCGTGATCAACGAGAACAAACCTTCGGATGCGGCCGAGCTTTTGGCGTACTACAACCGCGAGCAGTACGGCGTGAATCCATTGTTCTATGGACCTCAATATACCGACATGTTCGCCGGGCTTGACGAAGACGAACCGTATCTCGACAAGAAACCGAACTACGAGCGCGACTACAAAACCGGCAAATACGTCATCACGAACAACTGGAAAAACGCCGAACAGAACAGTGACGACAACCAAAAAGCGATTTTGCCGCGACTTTGGAGCACCGAACACGTAGAGAATTACATCAATTTCACGAGTCCGCCGGAGTTTTCTATCCGCGCCGACATCGATGAAGTAATCGAAGAAGAAAACAAACAAGAACTCCTTAATATCGTTTCCGAATTCCGCAGAGCTTATGCAAGCGGACAGATCGACAACGAAGGCTACGTGAGTTTTCTGAAGCATTACGGCGAATTCCTGACGATCAAAAAACCGTCGACCGGCGACAATTTGAGCTTTATGTTCGAATACCAGTTCGGCTACATGTACTGGCGTTATTTGATGTGGAATTTCACCGGACGCCAAAACGACATCCAAGGCAAATACGACAACCTCGACGGAAACTGGCTCAGCGGCGTCAAGTTCGTCGATGAAATGCATTTGGGCTCTCAAGACAACCTTACAGACGACGCCAAAAACAACAAAGGCCGCAACGTCTATTTCTTCCTGCCTTTGATTTTGGGCATCATCGGATTGGCATGGCACGCAAACAAAGACCTCAAGAGTTTCTACGTTTTGCTCGCGCTGTTCCTTTTCACGGGATTGGCGCTCAAGATTTACCTTAACGAGCGTCCTTTCGAGCCTCGTGAGCGCGATTACGCTTTGGTAGGTTCGTTCTACGTTTTCGCGATTTGGGTCGGATTCGGGGTTTATGCGATTTACGAAACCGTGCGTAAATGGTTGCAGCCAAAAATCGCCGGACAAATTGCAATCGGCGTATGCTTGCTTGCTTCGCCTCTAATCCTGGCTTCCCAAAACTGGGATGACCACGATCGTTCGGGTCGTTACACCGCAATCGCGATGGCCAAAAACTACCTGAATTCGTGCGATAAGAACGCGATTCTGTTCACCATTGGCGACAACGACACGTTCCCGCTTTGGTACGCACAGGAAATCGAAGGCGTCCGACGCGACATCAAGATCATCAATACGAGCCTTTTCATGACCGATTGGTACATCGACCAATCCAAAATGAAGACTTGGGATGCGGAAGGTGCTCCGATTTCGTTCAGCCACGACCAATATGTGGGTGACAAGCTCGATTATGCCGTATTCCAGCAAACGACCAAGGAAGCCATCGGCTTGAAACAGTTCCTCGATTTCTTGAAACTCGAAGATCCGCGTGCGCTAGTCGAAATGCAGAACGGCCAGAAATATCATTTCTATCCGACGAACAAAATCAGGATTCCGGTAGACAAGAACGCGATCATCGCCAATAAGACCATCGATTCGAAATACAATGATTCGATCGTTCCGTATATCGACATCGAGATCAAAGGGCCGGCGATTTACAAGAACCGCATCATGATGCTCGACATCTTGCAGAACAACAACTGGAAACGTCCGATTTATTTCACGGGTGGAAGTTTCGGCGACGACGATTATCTGTGGATGAAGGATTATCTGCAGTTGGACGGTGTCGTCTACAAACTCGTCCCGATGAAAACATCGTTGGAGAAAGCGCCTAGCATGCTCGACATGGGCAGCATTGATTCCGAAAAAATGTACGGCATCGTCACCAAATGGGATTGGGGCAACGGCGAAAGCACCAAAATCTACCACGATCCGGAAACACGCAAAAACAGCATCACGTACCGCACGAATATGGCGCGTTTGATGGAGCAACTCATCAACGAAGGCAAGACCGACAAAGCCAAGAACATCATCAATCTCGCGCTTTCCAAAATGCCGATGGATTATTACGGCTACTACACGATGGTCGAGCCTTTCGCAGGCGGATTGTACGAAGTGGGCGAAAAAGAAAGAGCACGTGAATTGCTGCAAAAACTCATGGTGAAATACCAACAGGAACTCATGTTCTACAAAGGTTTGAGGAATTCCGAGCAAAGCCTGATCGCAGTTGATGTGGTAAGTGCCATAGAACGCTACAGAAGCCTGCTGCAAGTGATGAAGGAAAGAGGCGATATCGAGTTCTACAACAAGAACCGAGCGACGTTCAACTCGTATAACGACAAGTTCAAGCTTTTCGGACGTGATCCTGAGTAATAAAATGCAGTTTTGGACTGCTTTAAACCTCAAAGGTTTTCAAAAACCTTTGAGGTTTTTCATTTAAAATCCACACGTCTTTCCTATCTTATAACCATGAAATTCTATTGGATAAAAACGCATTGGCTCATCAAAAAGCTGTTCCCGCAATTCGTGTGGAGCATCGCTTCGCAACACAAGAAAGTATACCTCACTTTCGACGACGGCCCGATTCCGGAAGCCACCGGTTTCGTTCTCGAGCAACTGCGAAATTTCAATGCAAAAGCCACGTTTTTCTGCATAGGCGACAACATCCGAAAGAATCCCGATATTTTCCGCCAAATTTTAGCCGAAGGACACACGTTCGGAAACCACACGTTCAACCATCTCAACGGCTGGAAAACGCCCGAGGCCGATTATCTCGAGAACGTTCGGCTTTGCCAGGATGAAATAGACGCGTTGACAACAGACGAATCCCGTCTGATGCGTCCGCCTTATGCAAAAGTGACCTCGGCCCAATCGCGCGAATTGAGGAAACTCGGTTACAAAATAATCATGTGGGACGTTTTGAGCGCCGATTTCGACCAATCGATCACGCCCGAAAAATGTCTTGAAAACGTGTTGAAGAATATCCGTCCGGGTAGCATCGTGATTTTCCACGACAGCCAAAAAGCGTTGCGCAATATGAGTTTTGCGTTACCCGAAACTTTGAAATACTTAAAGGAAAACGGCTTTACCTGCGAAGCGTTGCGTTAGATTTGCTCCTGCACCAACCCGATGATCGTATTGGCGTCTAGCTCTCCCGATTGTCTCCAGATCATCTGCCCGCTTTTGTAAATCATCAGCGTAGGCAAGCCTTTGATGCGAAGCGCATCGGCCAATTCCTGATTTTTATCGACGTCTATTTTGATGACTTTCGCCTTATCGCCTAAAGCGGCGGCAACATCGCGAATAACAGGGTGCATGGCAACGGACTGTTCGTTCCACTCGGTGTAGAAGTCAATGAGTACGGGAACAGGCGCGTTGATCAGTTCGCCAAATTTTGACATAGTCTTACAAATTTAACCTTTGCATTACAAATATAGGGTTTTTAACATATTACGCTAATTTTGCCCCTTTTTTTAGCTCAATGACCGTTATTTCAGGCCAAATGCCCACTCTGCCTGGATAAGCATGGAATCCGAAACCGCGATTCACATATAAATAGCGTCCTAGATTTTCGTATAATCCGGCCCATTGCGGATAACGGTATTGGATTGGACTCCATTTGATAAAACCCGGTATTTCTATTCCGAATTGCAAACCATGCGTGTGTCCGGCAAGCGTCAATTGATAGTTTTTCGGATGGTTTTTCACCTCGACGTCCCAATGCGAAGGATCGTGTGACATCAGGATCTTGAAGTCATCATTCGTCAAATCGTGTGAAGCCTTGCCCAAATCGCCTACCTGCTTGAATCCGATTCCCCAGTTTTCGACACCGACCAAAGCGATGCGCTGCCCGTCCTTTTCGATGAATTTGTGCTCGTTGAGCATCAGATCGAAACCGATTTGGCCGTAAAGATTCTTGATCGCCTTAAAGTTATCCTCTTTGTCTTTCGGATGGTTCCACTCAACATATTCGCCGTAATCGTGGTTTCCAAGCACCGAAAACTTACCGTATTTGTACGATTTGATGCGATTGAACGTGTCTATCCACGGATGCATTTCGGTAGCGTGCGTGTTGACGATATCGCCCGTAAACAAACACATGTCGGCTTGCTGTTCGTTGATCAGGTCGATCGCATAGTTGATCTTTTCGGCATTGTCGAAACTTCCGCTGTGCACATCCGAAATCTGGCAGATCGTAAATCCGTCGAACGCATCGGGCAAATCGGGGAAATAAATCGGCTGTTTGATGACCTTGAAGTTGTACTTGCCCCATTTCATCCCATACAAAAGCGAAACGAACGGAATCGAAGCCACGCCAAGCGCAACCGTACTTATGAATTTGCGTCTTTCAGGCAAAAAATCGCCTTGTCTCTCCTTTGTCGCCACGTTTACCAATGCGGCGATCATGCGGTACACGTCTTCGGTAAACATAAAAACGGTGAGCAGGATTTTCGGGATATAAATAATAAGCACCAAACCCAATGTGAACAATGTGAGACGTGTTTGCCCGACTTTACGGTCGAATTGGGTAAATTGGTATATGATATAAACGATACTGAACAACGAGATGAGTTGATACGCGAGAAGAAACCACTTAATCTTCGTAACGGTGCGAAATGCCTGATACGCATACGTCTCGATAACAGCCACAAAAAGAATAAAGAAAAGCCAGCGGAACATGTTTATTTTGTAAGAGTTTCAAAATTATTGCATTTGCCCTTTCTACCTGATTAGGTTAACGCAATATTTAACATTTGATTTATAATTAATCGATTCGGGATTTTATTTCGGATGCTGTTTGTTATTTTTACGGACTAAACTTTTTACCGATGGCTGCACAAAAACGCCTTTTCCTTCTCGACGCTTACGCCCTTATTTTCCGTGGATATTACGCCTTGATCAAAAATCCGAGAGTCAACTCGAAAGGCATGGATACGTCTGCCATTTTGGGTTTCATGAACTCGCTTCTCGATGTGATCAAACGCGAAAAACCCGACCATTTGGCCGTCGCTTTCGACAAGGAAGGCAGTACCGTGCGTACCGAAATGTACGCCGAATACAAGGCGCACCGCGATGAAACGCCCGAAGCGATCCGTATCGCCGTGCCGTGGATCCAACAAATCCTGCAGGCCATGCACATCCCGATCATAGAATTGGCCGGTTGCGAAGCCGACGATTTGATCGGAACCGTCGCCAAACAAGCCGAAAAACAAGGCTACCAGGTTTTTATGGTCACTCCCGATAAGGATTATGCGCAATTGGTGTCCGAAAACGTGTTCATGTACCGTCCGGCCCGACTCGGCAACGGCATCGAGATTTGGGGAATTCCCGAAGTTTTGGAGCGTTTCGGAATCGAACGTCCCGAACAGGTGATCGATTACCTGGGCATGATGGGCGACGCCGTCGATAACATTCCCGGACTTCCCGGAGTTGGCGAAGTCACCGCAAAAAAACTTCTTGCCGAATTCGGAACGATGGAAAACCTGTTGGCCAACACCGATAAACTCACAGGCAAAATGCGCGAAAAGATCGAAGCCAACAAAGAACTCGGCATACTGTCGAAACAATTGGCGACGATCATTTGCGACTGCGACGTACAATTCAACGAAGAGGATTACGAATTGACCAAACCCGACGGCGAAAAAGTCGAGGAATTGTTCCGCGAGCTCGAGTTCCGACGCATGGCCGAACAATTCAACACCATATTCTTCGCCAAACACGAAACGTATCAAACCGCCGAAACACAAGGATTGGCACCTACCAAAACCATAGTCAAGAACGAACAGCAATTCGATTTGTTTGCGCAGATACACGGTGAGGAAACCAGCGAAGGCATTTCCACGAATCCGTATGCGACGCTTGAAAATACCGAGCATTTCTACCAATCGGTCGAAGGTGATTTCGCGATAAAACTTCTCGTGAACAATTTGCTCAAGCAGACTTCGGTAAGTTTTGACACCGAAACTACGGGAATTGACCCCATCACTGCCGAACTTGTCGGATTGTCATTCTCATGGGAAAAAGGAAAAGGCTTTTACGTGCCGGTTTCTGAAAATTACGACGAAGTGAAAGCGCTCGTCGATAAATTCCGTCCGTTTTTCGAAAATGAAACCATCGAAAAGGTCGGACAAAACGTAAAGTACGATTTGAAAATCTTGTCGAATTACGGGATCGTCGTCAAAGGCCCGATTTTCGACACGATGCTCGCACACTACCTGATCAATCCCGACATGCGCCACAATATGGACGTATTGTCTGAAACCTATCTCAAATACTCCCCGAAACCGATCGAGGATCTCATCGGCAAAAAAGGCAAAGGACAAAAGACGATGCGCGAAGTACCGCTCGACGACATCAAGGAATATGCAGCCGAAGACGCCGACGTGACCTTGCAGCTCAAACAGCACTTCGCCCCTATTTTGGAACAGACATCGACCAAAAAACTGTTCGACGAGATCGAAATCCCGCTCGTGCAGGTTTTGGCCGACATGGAAATGGAAGGCGTTCGCCTCGACACCGAATTCCTCGCCCAGCTTTCTTCGGAACTCGACAGCGACATCAAGAAACTCGAAGGCCAGATTTATGAAGCCGCAGGTGAGCGTTTCAACCTGGGTTCACCAAAACAATTGGGTGAGATTTTGTTCGACAAGATGAAAATCGGAGGCGGAAAAATCAAGAAAACCAAAACCGGACAATACGCGACGGGCGAAGAAATCCTGTCGAACCTCGCGCTTTCAAGCCCATTCGTAAAAGACATTTTGGATTGGCGACAGCTCGTGAAACTGCAAAGTACATACGTGACCGCGCTTCCGACGCAGGTTTGCGGCAAAACCGGACGCGTCCATACCGATTATATGCAAGCCGTGGCCGCGACGGGACGTTTGAGTTCGAACAATCCGAATTTGCAGAACATTCCGATCAGGACCGAACGAGGACGCCAAATCCGTAAAGCGTTCGTGCCGAGAGACGAGAATTACACGTTGCTTTCTGCCGATTATTCCCAGATCGAATTGCGTATCATCGCGGCTTTGAGCGGAGAGGAAAACATGATCGACGCGTTCAAAAACGGCGAAGACATTCACAAATCGACAGCCGCAAAAGTATTTAACGTGGCTTTGGATGAAGTGACGCGCGAACAACGAAGCAACGCCAAAACCGTGAATTTCGGAATCATTTACGGGGTTTCGGCCTTCGGACTGAGCAATCAGACGTCACTCACGAGAAGCGAGAGCGCGGCTTTGATCGACGCGTATTACAAATCATATCCGAAACTTCGCAATTACATAAGCGAACAGATCGAGATTGCGCGCGAACAAGGTTTCGTTTCTACGATTTCGGGAAGGAGGCGTTATTTGAAAGACATCAACTCGGCGAATCAAGTGGTTCGCGGTGCGGCGGAACGAAACGCGGTAAACGCCCCGATCCAGGGAAGTGCGGCCGACATCATCAAGATCGCGATGATCAACATCCATAAAAAATTGACTTCGGAAAACTGGAAAAGCCGCATGCTGCTTCAGGTACATGATGAATTGGTGTTCGACGTATACAAAGACGAACTCGAGAGAATCAAACCGATGATCAAGCACGAGATGGAAAATGCTTTCGAGCTTGCCGTTCCTTTAGAAGTCGATATGGGCGTAGGAAACGATTGGCTTGAGGCGCATTAATTGTTTTATTTTAATACTACAAAAACACATCACTTTTTCTGGCCGTAGACCTAACAGGTTTTGTAAACCTGTTAGGTCTACGAACATACATTTTTCAAAACACATTCACTTACAGAAAATCTGTCCTTTTTCATAAAGTTCAAAAACCTGTCATTTCCTAATATTTCGATTTCCGGGACCGCCTGATTTTAACTATCTTTAATCGACCAACTTAAAAACAAGGAATATGAAAAAATTACTATTATGTGCAGCCGTTTTGGCCTTGACCGTGACAGGCTGCAAAAAAGCCGAAGACAAAGCTGTAGAAACCGGTTCGGCCGACACGGTCAAAGTAGAGGCGCCGGCCGCTGAAACGGCCGAAACTGCTGCGCCGCCTTCAAAAGAGGAAATGGAAAAAGCTTGGGGCGAATACATGACTCCAGGCGAAATGCACAAACTGTTGGCATCGGACGTAGGAAGCTGGAAAGCCAATATGACGATGTACATGGATCCGACTAACCCTACGAAAGCCGAATCGACCGCAGACATCAAAATGGTCATGGGCGGACGCTATCAGGAAGCGCACTACAAAGGAAAAATAGACGGAATGGACTTTGAAGGCGTAGCAAGCGTCGGATTCAACAACGCTTCGAAAAAGTTTGAATCGACGTGGATGGACAACATGGGAACAGGCGTAATGTACACGACCGGCGAATACGATCCGGCTTCGAAATCGATTACGTTCAAAGGTTCTTCGGTCGATCCGATGACCAAAAAAGAGAAAGGTTTCCGCGAAGTTTACACGTTCGTCGACGACAACACACGCAAAATGGAAATGTTCGACAGCGACCCGACGGGCAAGGAATACAAATCGATGGAAATCGAGCTCAAGAGAAAATAAAAAAAAGGCCGGAAGATGACTCCGGCCTTTTCAATTAACAAAGTTCGTTTTTATTCTACGACAAGCGTTTTGGTCACATTGCCGTATTCCGTTCGGACAACGACCATATAAGTGCCCGTTATCATTCCCGATGTGGAAACTGCAGTCTCCATGGAATTTATTTCTTGTTGTTTTACCATACGCCCTTGAACGTCGTAAAACTTGATCTCTCCAGTTGAAACATAAGACGGCGTTTGGAAGTTTACCGATCCTCTTGCCGGATTCGGGTACATTTTTACCGATTCGGCTTTAAAATCTTCGGTAGACAATACCAGGTTCGCAGTTGTAGAACCACAACTGTCGCCACCGTGATATCCGATGGTCAAACTTCCGGAACGTCTTGCATAAACGATGCTCAAGGAGCTCGCCGCTGCCGTAAACGTGTAATCGTTTGCATCACCTGTGTTAAGGGCGCGTGTGCCGACTACAGTTCTCGTTCCGCCACTGACCGTATTGGAGGTTACCGTCCAGTTTTGTTGTGCATCCAAAGGCGGCGTTACACCTACTCCGTTAAATGTTCTGTCGCTTAAATTGGTTCCGTCAAAAATGACGCAATCCATTCCGACATTGCCCATGCCAGTGGCATTGAAGCCTATTCCGAGCCAATCGGTAGAAGCGCCGGTAAGTGTCAATGTTACGAGCGTCGCGCTCACGTCTATTTTTGCGGTCATCCCGAGAGACGTCGACCCGAAAGAACTCAAGGTCAACGTACCTGTGCTGTATTGCCCGAAAACAGAGGTCATGCCGAGCAAGGCGAGAACGGAAAAGGTAATTTTTTTCATAGCTTTTTGGTTTTTAAGATTTCAATTAATTTGTCGTCGTTTGCCAGAATGGCGTAATCGATGGCCGATTGTCCGCGGTTGTCTTTATGTTCCGGATTTGCGCCTGCTTTTACCAGAATCGTAGCCAAATTGTGCTTTTTGAACATGACCGAATACAAAAGTGCGGTCGTACCGTTGGCGTCGGCGAGGTTCGGATTGGCTTTGCGTTCGATGAGATATTTTACCATCTCTTCATTTCCTTTCACGACCGAGGCCATCAACGCGGTTCCCATACCGCTGATCGCGTCTATGTTGGCACCGTTTTCGAGCAGGCTTTTCGCTACTTCGTTGTTTCCGCGGTAACACGCAAGGATCAAAGGCGTATAACCATCGGCATTCTTGGCATTGGCGAGTTTGGAATCCGATTTTAGCAGTTGTTTAACCTGCTCAACCGTGCCTGTTCTTGCCACATCGAAAATATCGGCGTTCTGGGACGAGGCCGACCATCCGAAAAAGGACAAGAACAGGAATAAGTACATTTTTTTCATAGCTTGAATTTTAGCTCCTAAATTAGTGAAATTCCGAACGATAGATTGTTTCAAAATCATCAAATCATGCTTTTCATTGAGAATATGTAGCCGTTTTATGAGTATTTACAGCTTATCGTCGAGAATTAGCACAATAAGTTTTGTGTAATTATCTTTGTAAAAACCTTAAACAGATGAAAAAATCTTACATTTTTTTGCTCTTGTTCGTCGCTTTTGGAATCAAGGCGCAGACAAATCAGAAATTTCCGAAAATAGACAGCCTGTTGACGCTGCTTTCGGCCAATAATAAATTCATGGGATCGGTCGCATTGCGCGAAGGCGATAAGGTCGTTTTTGCGAAAGCTTACGGTTATTCGGACGTCTACAACAAAAAACCATCGGACGAAAACACTAAATACAAAGTGGGCTCGATCACCAAGCCTTTTACCGCGGTCGTGGTTTTACAGCTTGTCGAAGAAAAAAAGCTCAACCTTTCGGATAAACTTTCGAAATTTTACCCCAAAATCAAGAATGCAGACGCGATCACCGTCGAGATGCTGTTGCGCCATCGCACGGGAATCCACGAGATCCTAGCCGATTCGATAACCGCACAAAATATCGGACGCCCGCATTCCAAACAGGAAATCGTAGACAGGATTGCGGGTTATGCTTCCGATTTCGCTCCCGATTCGAAATACACGTACAGCAATTCCAATTATATCCTTTTGGGTTATATTATCGAAGACGTGACGAAGAAATCGTATTCTGAAAACGTCCAGAAACGCATCATTTCCAAACTCGGACTCAAGAACACCTACTTGCCCGAAAAAATCGATTTTGCCAAAAACGAGGCGGTTTCTGCGATTTACGACGGCAAACACTGGGAAACGATTCCGGAATGGTCGAACTCGCTTGCGTATTCTGCGGGCGCTTTGGTTTCGACACCATCCGATTTGACAGCGTTCATGAAGGGATTGTTCGACGGAAAACTGATCAACGCCGCTTCTCTCGAGAAAATGAAAACGCTCAAGGACACGTATGGTTTGGGGTTGATCTCCGTCCCGTTCGATGATAAGATGTTTTACGGACATACGGGCGGCATCGAGAATTTCCGTTCTGTCGTCGGGTATGAACCCAACTCAAAGTTCGGGGTTTCGCTCTGCGTGAACGGCGACAACTACAACCGCAACGACATCATGATCGGAATCCTATCGATCTACTATGGCAAGGATTACAAATTTCCGGATCTAACCGAATTCAAAGTCGGCGAGACCATACTCAAAAGCTATGTCGGAAAATATTCGGCGGCCAATTTCCCTTTGAAGATCGCGATCTCTACCGAAAACGGAAAGTTGATCGCCCAAGCCGACGGCCAATCGGCGTTTCCGCTCGAAGCCAAAAGCGAAACGAGGTTCGAGTTCAAAGGCGCGGGAATCGTACTCGAATTTTCACCCGGAAAGATGAACCTCAAGCAAGCGGGAATAAATGTAGATTTCAACAAGGAATAAAAAAAGCGGCTTTCGGGCCGCTTATATTTTTTTGGTCGATTCGCGCTGGCGAAGTTCGGTTTTGATGACTTCCGTCTTGTATTTCTGTTCGTCGTCATCTTGGCTTTCGAGACGTTCGATGAGCAATTTGGTCGCGGCTTCCCCGATTTCTGGTCCGTGCTGGCTTACGGTCGACATACTTGGCGTGAGTCGTTTTGACCATACGCCGTCGGCAAACCCGATGATCGAAAGTTCTTCTGGAATCTTATAACCTTTCTTGATTGCGGCTTTCATGGCCGAAACCGCGGCGTGCTCGTCTACGGCGAAAACCCCGTCGATTTTTTGGTCGGCGAACAGTTTGGCGAGCTTGTTGTCGAAATCTTCGGTAGAATCGGTAAGCACGACAAGCGTTTCGTCTACTTTCGCGCCTTTTTTCTCGAGTCCGGCGTAGAAACCTTTGGCGCGAAGTTTTCCGACGCTCAAATTGTCGATAGAAGACAACAAAGCGATTCTTTTACATCCGGTTTTTACCAAATGCTGCACGGCGTTCTCGGCCGATTCGTAATCGTCTACGATGACTTTATCGCAATCCACTTCATCTGAAATACGGTCGAACATCACGATTGGCGTGCCTTCGTTTATGATTTGCTTGAAGTGGTTGAATTCCTGGAGTTTTTGCGCTTCTTCCGATATCGAAAGGATAAAACCGTCGATCGTACCGTTGCTCAGCATTTCGAGTGCATGCACTTCCTTCTCGAGCGACTCGTTCGAAATACACGTGATGATGTTGTAGCCTTTCTCGTCGGCGATCTTTTCGACTCCGGTAAAAACTTTGGCGAAAAACGGATTGAGGATGTTCGGGATGATCACGCCAATCGTTTTGGTCTTGCGGTTCTTAAGATTCAATCCGATGACATTCGGCTTGTAATTCTTGAGTTTGGCATATTCCTGGACTTTGGCTTTGGTCTGTTCGCTGATTTCGGGACTGTCGTTCAACGCTTTCGAAACGGTTGAAACGGATACATGCAGATCTTTTGCGATTTGTTTAAGCGTGGCCTTAGACTTCATAATGGAACGATTTCAGCATTTAAAGGGAAATTATACAATTTTTCAGGAAAATAGTGCAACGGTAAAAATAAAGTTTCGAAAACAGTTAAAAAACGTTACAAAAATCCGAAATTCTTCAAAACCATAATTGAATTGGCAACGTAGGTTTAGGTTAAGTACAAATATACGTATTCGTGCCAACCACGACTATTAATTCTTAAAATGTTAATTATGGAAAACAGAGTAATCACTAAGGACGAAAACCCGACGTTGACCAGTCGCAGGAATTTCCTTAAAATCAGCGGCCTTACCTTGGCCGGTACGGGCTTGCTGTTAGCTGGCTGTAACAATGACGACGATAATTCGGGCGGATCGTCGAACCAATTGCCGGGAATCCGCAACGGCGTTTTCGATCTTGGCGGAGGCGACTTCGGCGTGTTGACCTACGCATATGCACTCGAACAGCTCGAAGCCGACTTCTACACGAAAGTGGTCAACGACGCGGCTTTTTCCTCATTCAGTGAACAAGCCAAAGACATTCTTTCCGACCTTCAGAAACACGAAGTCATCCATCGCGAATTCTTCAAGGCCGCATTGACCGACGCGCTTCCGAATCCGACGACACAATTGTTGCCAGCGTTGGCGTTTACTTATCCGGGCGTCAACTTCTCAAGCCAATCGAGTGTAATCGATACGGCCATAGCGCTCGAAGACACGGGCGTTTCGGCTTATAACGGTGCGGGAAAACTGATTACCAATCCTGACTATCTTGTGATTGCAGGCCAAATCGTTTCGGTTGAAGCCCGTCACGCGTCGGCTGTGCGCGATTTGAGAAACCCAGGTTCGACAGATTTCGCCAATACCGCAGACGCGAACGGACTCGATCCGGCGAAAAAACCTTCGGAAATCGCTCCGGTGGCGCAACAGTTCATCACGACCCAATTCACCGCTACGTATTTACCATAACCTAAAACCCATCATCATGAATCTGATAAAATTTTTAGAATCGTTTACCGACGACAAACTATACGCAACGGGAACTTCGAGAAGAAATAGCTTTTCGCAATTCGGGAATTTAGGCAAAGGACTCGCATTGGCATCTCTTCCGTTCGGTCTTTCGGCCTTGTCGAATAAGGCTTTTGCCGCAGACATCACGCCGACTCCGGCAACCGCAGCGGGCGCCTTGCAATTGGCGCTGACATTGGAATATCTGGAAAGTGCGTTTTATGCGACCGCGGTCGATTCGGCCGGGTTGATTCCGGCAGAAGACCAGGCGGCGATCACATTGATCCGCGACCATGAAGCCGATCACGTTTCGTTTTTGACAACCGCGATGGAAGCCAACGGGATCGCGATTCCGGCAATGCCGACTTTCGATTTTTCGGGCGGTATCGGACTTGATCCTTTCAACAATTACGACCAGTTCCTTGCCGTAGCCCAAGCGTTCGAAGATACGGGCGTTCGTGCTTATAAAGGCCAGGCCGGTTACTTGATGGGTTCGGATTTTCTGACTGCGGCGCTTCAGATACATTCGGTCGAGGCAAGACACGCTTCTCAAATCCGTCGCATGCGCGGACAAAAAGGCTGGATCACTTTGAACAACAGCGGCGGCCTTCCTCCTCAGGTACAAGTCGTGTATGACGGAGAAGAAAGCACGGCTCTCGGCGCGGGGCAATTCGACGCGGCGGCGCAATCGGAAGCGTACGACGAAACCATCAGTACGCAAACGGCCGTGAACATCGCGAATCTGTTTATCGTATAATTATAGTGTGACTTTTTGCAAGAAACCGCTTGTCAATTGATGGGCGGTTTTTTATTGTGAAACTATCAAATGAAATTTTCGCAGTAATCCAACATTTGACTTTCCGGTTCAAAAACTGGAATTTGGCACTTAATATTTTGAAATTTCCTACCTTTTTTCATCCCATAAAATTATCTTTTATAGCGGTTTGCATTTATAATAATTAATTGTACTTTTGCAGCCCCTTATATTGGGGACGGAATGTTTAATTAAATAAATTTATTGTGAACACATTAAGCTACAAGACTGTATCAGCCAACAAGGCCACTGTGAAAAAGGAGTGGGTTGTTGTTGATGCTGAAGGTCACAACTTGGGGCGTCTTGCGTCTAAGGTCGCTATGATCTTGCGCGGCAAGTACAAGCCGAGTTACACACCGCACGTTGACTGTGGCGATAACGTGATCGTTATCAATGCAGAAAAGATCAACCTTACCGGTAACAAACTTGACGACAAGACTTACATTCGTCACACAGGTTACCCAGGTGGTCAAAGATCCCTTACTGCCAAAGTTCTTCAGCAGAAAAACCCTGCTGCTTTGGTTGAGAAAGCCGTAAAAGGAATGTTGCCTAAGAACAAATTGGGCGCAGAACTTTTCCGCAACCTGAGTGTTAATGTAGGTTCTGAGCACAAACACGCTGCTCAACAGCCTAAAACCATTAATCTAAACGAAATTAAGTAATGGCTACAATTCACAAAATCGGCAGAAGAAAAACTGCTGTAGCCCGTGTTTACCTAACTGAAGGTTCTGGTAAAATCACGGTTAACAAAAAAGAATTCGCGACTTACTTCCCAACTGCTACGCTTCAGTACAAAGTTTTGCAGCCGCTTGAGATGACTCAAAACGCTTCTAACTTCGACGTGAAAGTGAACGTGTACGGAGGTGGTACAAACGGCCAGGCAGAAGCAGTTCGTATGGCAATCGCTCGCGCAATGTGCGAAGTGGAAGCTGAGAACCGTCTTATCCTGAAGCCAGAAGGATTGCTTACCCGCGACCCACGTATGGTTGAACGTAAGAAATTCGGTCAGAAGAAAGCGCGTAAGAGATTCCAGTTCTCTAAACGTTAATCTGAACCTTCAATTAGTAAAAAATTTAAAACGAGTTATTGTTGTTATCAGGCTGCGGCCTGAGATTAGTTTAGCATCTAAATGGAGTAAAGGCGTAAGCCACAGAAACATTGCTAATGTCAACAGAACGTAAACTATTTACAAAATGGCAAACAAAGTAGAAGTTAAAGACTTACTGGAAGCAGGTGTCCACTTTGGGCACATGACCAGAAAATGGGACCCGAACATGGCCCCTTACATCTACATGGAGCGTAATGGAATCCACATTATCAACCTGTACAAAACAGCAGCCAAAATCGAAGAAGCTAACGAAGCTTTGAAGAAAATCGCTGCTTCTGGCCGCAAAATCCTTTTCGTTGCGACCAAAAAACAAGCAAAAGACATCGTAGCCGACAAAGCGAAAGCCGCTAACATGCCGTACATCACAGAAAGATGGCCAGGTGGTATGTTGACTAACTTCGTGACTATCCGTAAAGCCGTAAAGAAAATGGCTTCTATCGATAAGATGAAGAAAGACGGTACTTTCAACACTCTTTCTAAAAAGGAGAAACTGCAAATCGATCGTCTTCGTGCAAAGCTAGAGAAGAACTTAGGTTCTATCGCTGATATGTCTCGTTTGCCTGCTGCACTTTTCGTAGTAGACATCAAAGCTGAACACATCGCAGTAAAAGAAGCGCAAAAATTAAACATTCCGGTTTTCGCAATGGTTGACACCAACTCCGATCCACGCGAAGTTGACTACGTTATCCCTGCAAATGATGACGCTTCAAAATCAATTGACAAAATCCTTTCTTTGGTATCCGCAGCAGTAATTGAAGGTTTGCAAAACCGCAATTCTGACGCCGCTTTCGAAGATGCTCCTGAAGGAGAAGAAGCAGAAACTGTAGAAGTAGCGGCAGCTCCGGCTGTTGAGGCTCCGGTTGCTGAAGCTCCTGCAGTAGAAGCTGAAGAAAAAACTGAAGAATAAATCCTTTAAAATTCCAAAACGCCAAGTCCCACATTCCAATGGATTGCCGAAATAACGGTTTTTTAAAGTTGGATTTTGGGATTTGGAGTTTGGAATTTTTTCTTTTACACAAATTATAAACTTACAACTTAAGAGATATGTCAACTATCACTGCTGCAGACGTAAACAAACTACGCACCGTTACCGGAGCGGGTATGATGGACTGCAAAAAAGCCCTTGTTGAAGCCGATGGAGATTTCGACAAAGCGATCGAGATCCTTCGCAAAAAAGGACAAAAAGTTGCTGCTAACCGTTCAGACCGCGAGTCTACAGAAGGTGCTGCAATCGCTGTTGTTAACGCTGACAAGACTGAAGGCGTTGTCATCACTTTGAACTGTGAAACTGACTTCGTGGGTAAAAACGAAGGTTTCGTAAAATTGGCTACAGACTTGGCTAACCTTGCAATCAACTTCGATTCAAAAGACGCTTTCCTTGCCGCAGATTTCAACGGAATCACAGTTGCCGACAAATTGATCGAGCAAACAGGTGTCATCGGAGAGAAAATCGAGATCGGTTCTTTCGAGAAACTTTCTGGAGCTTTCGTAGGATCTTACATCCACGCCGGTAACAAAATCGCTACTTTGGTTTCTTTGTCCGCTAATGTTGCCGGTGCTGAAGAAGCTGCACGTAACGTAGCGATGCAAGCTGCCGCGATGAACCCGATTGCCCTTGACGAGGCTGGCGTTGACGCGTCAATCATCGAAAAAGAAGTCGAGATCGCAAAAGACCAATTGCGTCAGGAAGGCAAGCCGGAGGCTATGCTTGACAACATCGCAAAAGGAAAAATCCAGCGTTTCTACAAAGACAACACTTTGGTGAATCAAGAATACATCAAAGACGGATCTATGACGGTTACATCTTATGTAAAATCAGTAGATTCAAACCTTACTGTGACTGGCTTCAAGAGAGCTGCTCTAGGTTAATATAATTCAACTATTGATAGAAAAACCTCGCTTCACGGCGGGGTTTTTTGTTTTTACACGTTTTTATGCACTAAACCATACGCTGTTGGAGTTGATGTAAAGTATTGTTACTTTTACTATCCAGGCATTTCTCCTAAAAAAATCCGGTTTTGAAAAAGATTTCACTCGTTTTGTTGCTGTTGGCGACGTCGGTAATCGCCCAACCCAAAAAATACCAGAGTCTCTTATGGGAAATCTCGGGTAACGGTCTTGGACAGAAATCGTACGTATACGGCTCGATGCATGTGAGCGATAAGGTTTCTTATCATTTGTCGGATTCGTTTTTCACGCATTTGCTTGCCTCCGATTTCGTGGCCACCGAAAGCGATCCTTCTACTTGGATCACGCTTTACGACGCATTGGGCATGAACCAATTCGACGATTTGCTCAACAGTCGCCCATTCTATTCGAGGTTTTACCAAAAGCCGCTTACACGTGAGAATCTTTTGCCGCTTTTCCAGAACGATAACAACATCGTCAACAACCTGCTGTCGCGTACCACCGAAAACCAAAAAGATTACCAAGAGGACACGTATCTCGACATGTTCATCTATCAGACCGGCCGCAAGTACAAGAAAAAAGTGGTCGGGCTCGAAAACGCCAAAACCTCTATGATTTCAGTGATGAACGCCGAACCTGCGCAAGACGAGAACCGCGAAGAAAACATGCAGGCGATTACGAAAGTGTTACGCGAACGCACCTTCAATCAGGCCATGCTCGACTTTTACCGCGAGAAAAACCTCGACATGCTCGATTCGCTTTACGTACTTATGACGCCCGCCAATTACCACAAGGCGCTTATCCTCGACCGCAATCTGGTCATGGTGAAAAGCATCGATTCGCTCGCGCGTAAAGGCAGTTTGTTCGCCGCCGTCGGAGCTGCGCATTTACCCGGAAAGAAAGGTATCATCGAACTGCTGCGCGACAAAGGCTACACGGTGAAGGCCGTCATCGACGGATATACCGAAAAAGGCCGCACCACCAAAAAGACTATAGACAATTATTTCATCAAACCCGATTTCAGCGTCAAATCGACTCCCGATGCGATGATTTCGCTACCGATGCTCACTAAACCGATTTACAACAACCAAGATATCGGCACTCCCGATTTGGCGAATGGCGCGATGATCAACCTCAAACGGTTGCCTTTGCGCGATTATCTGCGCGAATCCGACGGGTTTAACCCGCAAACGCTCGACAGCCTTTTTTATGAGAATATTCCGGGTACGATCTTGCAAAAGCGCTTCTATTCCGAAGACAATTATTCGGTTTACGACATCACCAACAAAACCAAAACCGGAAACGCCCAGCATTCGCGCTATTACATCACACCTTTGGAAATCATTTGCGTGAGCATGAACGGCAACGGCAATTATGTGCGCAAATATGAGAACGAGATTTTCGCGAACATAAAGCTCAAAAAATCGACATCGGCCTGGGAAACCGTCAGTCCTGCAAAAGGCGGATTTTCGGTCAACCTTCCCGCCTATCACACCATTTACGGGAATCGCGACTCATCCAACCCAGAGAATATAGAAATCAATGCGTTCGACGCCACAGAAAAATCCTGGTATTTCCTTTCTGAGTATGCGGTAAACGACAACGAAACGCTAGAAAATACGGCGTTTGAACTCAAGCGTATCCAACAGGAATTCTTTACGCAACTCCAGATCGTGCCTTCGCCCGAAGATACGGTCTTGTTCGACAACAGTTACGAATCGGCCGGCCGGCTCGGGCAAAAACATTTCAGGCTCAAGACCATCGTGAACGGGCAACATTATTACCTGCTTGGAACGATAAACGCTTCGAACGAAAATACCAAAAAATTCTTCGGATCTTTCACGGTAAAACCTTTCAGGACCGATTATTCCGTCAAAAAATTCGCTGACGAACAAGCGCATTTCTCAATGGATCTTCCCGAAAAGGAAAACGAACATTACTTCTGGAAAATCAGTGAAAAAGCCCAAAATTTTTCGCCAGACAAAAAAAACATCTTCAAGACGCGCGACAAGCAGTATAATTTCGTTTCACCTTCTGGCCAGACCGCCGATGTGTTCGCGTGGTCGTATCACCGGTATGATTTCGTGCGCAACCGCGATACGCTTTTGGTCAACATCAGACGAAATATCCTTGACGATTACAACAAAACCGCAACCGACGACGACAGCATTCCCGTTGCACAGGCATTCGGTTCGGACGATTATGACCTTGACGGAAAACAGTCCGTTTTGCCTTTTTCGACCTGGGACAAATTGCTCAAACCTTCGAAAGACAAAAACAACAAGCAACACAAAGCCGAACTTGTAAACGAAAAACTCACGTTCGACGAAACCAGACAATTGACCCGACTCGACGCAACGGCCCAACGTCCCGGATCGGAACAAGCCGCGCGCTATGTCGCCTTTGTGCAGGACGGTTTTATCTGGTACATCCGTTCGCTCGTGCCGAAAGCACAAAAAGACAAGGATTTCATCGATCGACTCGCCGATTCGTTCGAGCCTTTGACCCAAGCGCCCGAACACTCGCTTTTCATGAAGAAGACCGGAATTTTTATAGCCGATGCGCGAAGTGAAAACGACAGCATCCGATATTCGGCTTTCGAATCGGTCGATTTGCTTCAACTCGACAAAACCGATTTGCCCGCGCTTAAAGAGTTCCTGACGACTTTCGAATTCAGGCCGGAAGAAACCCAGGCGCTTTCGTCTTTGCTCGAACGCATCGGAAACATCAAAGATCCGCAGGTCGTGCCCTTTTTGGAAAGCTGTTACCGAAAAGATAACGTGAACGCAGTGTTGCAGCTCGCGATAATCCGTGCGCTCGCGAAGCAGAAATCGAAAGCCGGTTATGAAAAAATCGCCGAATTGCTCGAATACGATCTGCCGCTGTCGAACAACCAATCGGAAATCGCAGGATTGTTCTTCATGTTTGGAGAGGATGCCGAAAACAGCAAGGTTTTATATCCAGCAATCTTCCAATACTATGGCGTTTCGGAGTATCAGGATCCGATCGTGCAGTTCACTACACGCCTCATAAGCGAAAACCAGGTGAACCCGAAAAAACTCAAAGCCTACCGAAAGTTATTGCTTGCCGACGCACGTCTCGAAGCCAAACGCGTTTCGGTCTGGAAAACCAAACAAGCGGCAGACGACAGTTATTTCTACGGTTCTCCGACCGAAAACCTGAAGAATTACGCCAATCTTTTGTACGCTTTCAAAAAAGACAAAGCAGTTGCCGAATGGTTCAAAAAGGCGGCGGCACTCGATTTGCCCGAAATCAATCTGGAATTGGTGCGTCTCGACCTGGCCAATGGCGCCAAACCCGATCAGGATAGGGTTGCCGCTTTGCTCGGCGATCCGGCAACGGGTTTCACTGCCTATCGTTTGTTTTACGACGATAAGTCGGGTGCGAAATGGGCCGACGACGAAATTGCGAAAGCTCTTGTCGCTTCGTTTTCGGATACCGATGAAAATGCCCCGACAATCGAATTCCTGACCACGCGCACTACCGATGTCGGCAACCGAAAAGCGACGTTGTTCTTTTTCAGGCAAAACCAGACCCCGAAAAATCCGAACTACGGTTTACAAAGTTCGAAACTCGTAACGGTAGCTTTCCTTGGCGACGAACACGGCATCGACCCACAAGCTTGGAAATTCCTAGGTTCTACCGATATTTCGGACGAATCCAAACTCGACGAAGAGTACGACGTGATTATAGATCGATTGCTTAATTCCGGTCACTCGCGCGCTTCGTTCGGCAAACAGGCCGAAAACAATTTATACTATCCCGAATCCGATTATTGATATGGAAAAAATACGCTGCAGTTGGTGCGGAACCGACCCGCTTTATGTGAAATACCACGACGAAGAATGGGGTGTTCCCGTGCGCGACGACAAAATGCTGTTCGAATTCCTGACTTTGGAGACGTTCCAGGCGGGCCTGAGTTGGATTACCGTGTTGCGCAAACGCGAGAATTTCCGCAAGGCTTTCGACAATTTCGATTACAAAAAAGTCGCGAAATACGACGACGACAAAATAGCCGATCTCATGCAAGACGCGGGCATCATCCGCAACGGCGCCAAAATAAAAGCGGCCGTGACCAATGCGCTGGCGTTTATGGAAGTCCAGAAGGAATTCGGCAGTTTCTCGAAATACATTTGGGGATTCGTGAACGGTGAACAGATCGTAAACCCGATGCCGAACCACAAAAACGTGCCCGCAACGACACCGCTTTCGGACGAAATCAGCAAGGATTTGAAAAAACGCGGATTCAAGTTCGTGGGCTCGACGGTCGTTTACGCACACATGCAGGCTACGGGAATGGTAGACGACCACATCGACGCCTGCTTCAAGAAAACCAAATCCTGATGTTCAAAACCAAAAAAGACACGCTTTACGTTATCCTTGCGGGAATTTTCATCACGAATGCGGTCGTGGCCGAACTCATTGGCGGGAAACTCATTTTCGTAGGTCCGAATCTGATGAGTATCGGGATTTTGCCGTGGCCCGTCGTTTTCATCACCACCGATTTGATCAACGAATACTTCGGACAGAAAGGCGTGCGCCGACTATCGATGATTACCGCCGGCTTAATCGCGTATTGTTTTATCGTACTGTATTTCGCTTTGCAGATTCCGGCCGCGAAAATGGACGGGTTGACCAATGTAACCGACGAACAGTTCCAATCCGTTTTCGGCCAAAGTTTATGGATCATCGTAGGAAGCATCACGGCGTTTTTGGTTTCACAGCTCATCGACGTGACGATTTTCCACCTCGTTAAAAAACGCACCGGACATAAAATGATTTGGCTGCGCACGACGGGATCGACGGTGATCTCGCAGTTTTTTGACAGCTTCATCGTACTCGGCATCGCGTTTTACCTAACCGGAAAAATGGATACCGAAACCTTTATAAAATCAGGATTGACGGGATATAGCGTAAAATTGGGAATCGCGATTCTGCTCACACCCGTGATTTACCTCGCGCATTGGATCATCGACAAGTTCGTGCATGAACACGTAGAAACACCAGATTAGAAGCGCGGTGTTTTAGAACGGACTTCCCTTGGTTTTGGTTCGTCATCATTCTTATCGCGTTTGGCGTTTTTTACGATATGGATGATTTTCTCAAGCGAGTACAAAACGATCTCACCTACGTCGGGTTTTTGCATTTCGGTCGTAAAAACCCACTTGGTACGCGTTTTCGTTCTTCTCTCATTAAGACGGACTTTGAGGCTTTTAGTAGTGGGTGAAACGATTCTTTCTACAGGCACCGTCCCGCTAATTTCGAACTGTAGGCGAACGGTATCTTTAAAATGTTCGAGCGGGATGCGGATGGCATATTTCCCGTCTTTGTCGGTTTTTGTACCGTTGCTTTTCCCGATTTCGAATACGTGCGCATTGTGAACCGGGCCCAAATCTTCGACCGTGCCTGTTATTTCAATGAATTGGATTACCGAATCTTTGACGGTACGCGCAGATGTACCTTCAGTATCGACAGGTTGCGCATAAGCACAGAAACCCGTGAGCATCAAAAGGTAAGTGAGATTTTTTGTGGATCCTGAAAGTTTTGCCGATTTCAACAGAAGTAGAGTTTGTTCCCGAATATAGGATTTTTCGTGCCATCGCAACAAAATCCGTGCCTCAAACGATTGTCTAGCCCAGATGGAAGCGGTTAGCCCACAGGGTTCAAGACTTGGCTTTTTGAAAATTGGCGCGGCGACCAGCGGAAGCCATCGCTAATTTTACAAAAACCTGGCTTGAGACCGAGGACTAATAGCGCACAGCTGGAAAAAGCTCCTAAACCTTATCCTCGAAAAACTCCTTGATCTCGTCGTAAACGATTTCCCCTTTCACGATGTTGAGACCTTTCGCCAAATCGTTGTTTTTCGCGCAAGCCTCCTCGTATCCGAGATTCGCAAGCTTCAGAACATAAGGCAACGTCACGTTCGTAAGCGCCAAAGTCGACGTATACGGCACGGCTCCGGGCATGTTTGCGACGCAATAGTGCACGATGTCGTCTATGATGTACGTCGGATTTTCGTGTGTCGTGGCGCGCGTGGTCTCGAAACAACCGCCTTGGTCTACGGCCACATCGACCATGACCGTTCCGGGGCGCATTTCCTTGAGCATGTCGCGCGTGATGAGTTTGGGCGCTTTCCCGCCTTTTACGAGTACGCCGCCGATAATCAGATCGTGGTTCTTGATATGGCGTTTGATGTTGTATTCGCTCGAATATTCGGTCACGACGTGGCTCGGCATGATGTCGTTCACGTGACGCAGCCGTTTCATGTTGATGTCGAGGATCGTGACGTGAGCGCCCAATCCGGCGGCCATTTTCGCTGCTTGCAACCCGACGACTCCAGCTCCGAGAACCAGTACTTTTCCGGGCGGAACTCCGGGAACGCCACCGAGCAAAACACCGCGTCCTTTAATGGGTTTTTCGAGATATTTCGCGCCTTGTTGGATTGCCATGCGTCCGGCGACTTCACTCATCGGCGTCAAAAGCGGCAATGTCCCGTCTTCGTCTTCGACCGTTTCATAGGCGATGCAGACCGCTTTGCTATCGATCATCGCGCGCGTGAGTTCCGTGCTCGAGGCGAAGTGGAAATAGGTAAAAATGACTTGATCTTGTTTGATCAGCGGATATTCTGAAGCAATGGGTTCCTTGACCTTGACGATCATTTCGGCCAAATCGTAGACGGTTTCTATGTCGGGTACGATTTGGGCACCGACCGAAGCATAATCGGCATCGACAAAACCGCTTCCGACGCCCGCCGAGGATTGCACGTAAACGGAATGTCCGTTTTTTACCAATTCATAAACGCCTGCGGGAATAAGCCCCACGCGATTCTCATTATTCTTGATTTCTTTTGGCAATCCAATTTTCATGGGGTCAAAATTTAATATTTAACCAAATATAAATTTTTACCCTTCAAAAAATAGGGGTATAATTATTTTTTCGATAAAAATCACAATTTTAACGCCGCAATGAACAACGCTCTCGGAATTTCGGAACAACCCAAACTTTCCAAATGGTCGTTGTGGATCTGGCAATCGATAAGACGATAATTTTCGGATTGGAGTTTCTTGGCCAACGTGATGAAAGCGGCTTTTGAAGCATTCGAAACTTTAGAGAACATGCTTTCGCCACAAAAAACATGACCGAGGTCGATGCCGTACAAACCGCCGACGAGTTCTCCGTCTTGCCAGGTTTCTACAGATTTTGCATAACCCAGACGATGCAGTTCGAGGTAGGCTTCTTTCATCTCGTCCGTGAGCCATGTACCGCTTTGTCCTTTGCGCTCGGTCTTTTGGCAGTTCGAAATCACGCCTTCGAAGTCTTGATTGAACGTGATTTCGAAAATTCCCTTTCGCAAAATGCTTTTCATGCTTTTGGAAACGACCAGATTGTCGAACAGCAACACCATTCGCGGATCGGGCGACCACCACAAAATCGGGTCGTCTTCGTCGAACCAAGGAAAAATGCCGTTTTGGTAAGCCAGCAACAACCGTTCTGTAGACAAATCTCCGCCAATGGCAAGCAATCCGTCGTAATCGGCTTCATCGGGATCGGGAAAAATAAGCTCTTTACTTAAAAAATACATCGTACAAAAAACCCGGCCTTTTTGAAACGCCGGGTCGTGATAATTATAGGATTTGGACTAGAACGGCAGATCGTCGTGCTCTTCCTCGTTGAAATTCTGCGCAGGCGCGAACGATTGGGCCGGCGGCATTTGCGGCTGTTGGTACTGCGGCTGTTGTTGATACTGTTGCTGCTCTGGCGCTCCAGCCTGTACTCTTTCGATTCTCCAGCCCTGAATCGTATTGAAATAACGCGTTTCCCCTTGAGGACTGACCCACTCGCGTCCGCGAAGGTTGATCGACACTTTTACGTCTTCACCGGCGCGGTATTGGTCGAGCAGATCGGTTTTGTCCTGGGTGAACTCGATCATGATATGTTGCGGATATTGCTCATCTGTAGTGACGACCAATTCTCTTTTCTTGAACGAGGCGCTCACCTGTTGGGTCGGGTTTACGACTTTGATTTTTCCTGTAACTTCCATCTTTTCTTTTCTTTAAATTTAAACTCTTTTGGCTAATAAGACCTTCCATGCCGAAAGCACCTCATTCTTATCTATATATTCTTTGGCGAGTTCGTGTTGCTTCTGTTCATCGTCTGAACTCAACACGCCTTTGACCTCGAAATCTTCTTTTACAAATATAGCGACTTCCTCGGGTGTCGGCAAGGCTTCGACATTTCCTAACATACCGAAGTCGTTGCCATTGAAAACCGGGCTTTTCAAAATCTTTTCGGGAATCGCATCAACACCTATCCCTAACGTCGTGAGCGGTTTCGGCACTTCGAACAAGCCCATGTTCGAGCGCGAGTACCAATTTGCGCCCAATCGCGAAACCAAGTCGATCTTGTGTTGGTCGATGTTCCCGTTTTCGTCGAGAATCTCTTCGCTGATGTGCATCTTGAGCACTTCGCAAATGATCAGATTGCCCGCTCCGCCTTCATTTCCGAGGCTGATGATCTCGTTGACCTTACACTCGAACTGCACGGGTGATTCGGCCACGCGGTACGGCTTCACCAAATCTGAAGCGATCGCGGTCAGGCCCGATTTCACGAATTCATTCACGCCGTCGGCATATTCGGTACTCGATAGCGACGCTTGTTGCACGATGTCGTAATTCACGACGTTTATGACCACTTCGCGCGTCGCATCGGCATTGATCAACGTGTGCTTTATCGTATTGTCGCGCACCCGTCTCGAAGGCGAAAAAATCAAGACCGGCGGATTCGAACTGAACAGGTTGAAAAAACTGAAAGGCGACAAATTCGGATTTCCGTCCTTATCTACGGTACTCGCGAACGCAATAGGGCGCGGTCCGACGGCAGATTGCAAATAACCGTGCAATTTCTGGGTCGTCATTTCGCCCGGAACGATACTGATCATGCTTCAATTAGGTTTGTGGCAAATGTAGCAATCGCGAATCGGTTTACGTTTTAAAACGGGCCGGAAGTTATCAACTGTTTGTACAAAACCACGCAGGACAAGGCTTTTACATTTTTTCAAGTTCCGATTCGAGCCTGTCGAAATTCTCCTCGTTTTTTTCGGGAGCGAATTTCACGATCGTGTCGTACATCTTTTGTTCATAAAACTTCATTTTGAACGTGACGGACGTTTTGTCTTCGTCTATTTTGTCGAAAACGACCGTTACATAAAACAACGGCTGGGAAACGCGATCCCATTCGAGGCGCTTTTCGGGTTCGACGACGGTAAATCTGGCTTCGTTCTCGTAATTCCCTTTTTCAGGGCCGTGCATGGTGAGCCGCCAAGTACCACCGACGCGCAGGTCGTGTTTGTGGATCGTATTGGTAAATCCGTTCGGCCCCCACCAAACTTTAAGATGTTCTGGGTTTGTCCAGGCGCGCCACAGTTTATTTATCGGATGCGCAAATTCTCGTCGGCTTACTATTTCGAGTTGACTCATCTTGCTGTTTTTCCAAAGGTAAATCGGATCGTGGTCAAATCGCACAACAAGGAAACAAAAAAAGGAACACCTATTTTACGAAGAAAAGTCCTCAAACCTTTTTGTGTAAAGTCGTATCGTTTCAGAAGGCCCGGATTTTTACGAAACTAATTTCGCAGACTTTTCAAACCACCTTGATTTTACAGGGAATTACGAAATTTAACAATTTACAAACCATTAATTCACAAGCAATTACGTTTAATAAAAATAACGTTCCGCATACTGTCGTTTGTTAAAAACTACGGCTGATTGTGGAAAAGTTTGACTTTTTTAAACCGCCCCAAATGGCAATCTTTGTAATCACGATAAAACAAAAATTTTTGTTAAAATCCCCAAACGAAAAAGAGCAAAATGGCAGCGATAGAACCGATACTCCAAGAAAACAAAAACCGCTTCGTTATCTTCCCGATCAAGCACCACGATATTTGGGAATGGTACAAGAAAATGGAAGCTAGTTTCTGGACTGCCGAAGAAATCGACCTGCACCAGGATTTGAACGACTGGAACAACAAGCTCAATTCGGACGAGAAGTATTTCATCAAGCACATTCTTGCGTTTTTCGCGGCTTCGGATGGTATCGTGAACGAAAACCTCGCCGAAAACTTCGTCAATGAAGTGCAATATCCGGAAGCCAAGTTTTTCTATGGTTTCCAAATCATGATGGAAAACATCCACAGCGAGACGTATTCGCTTCTGATCGATACTTATGTTAAGGATGAAGCCGAAAAGAACCAGCTTTTCACCGCGTTGGAAGTATTTCCCGCAATCAAAAAGAAAGCCGATTGGGCGTTGCGTTGGATCGAGTCCGATTCGTTCGCCGAAAGATTGATCGCGTTCGCCGCCGTCGAGGGAATTTTCTTCTCGGGTGCGTTCTGCTCGATTTTCTGGCTTAAAAAACGCGGCTTGATGCCCGGACTTACATTCTCTAACGAATTGATTTCAAGAGACGAAGGCGTGCACTGCGATTTCGCCGTACACTTACACAACCACCATTTGGTGAACAAAGTGCCGAAAGCGCGCATCAAGGAAATCATCGTCGATGCGTTGAACATCGAACGCGAATTCATTACCGAGTCGCTTCCGGTAAGCCTTATCGGGATGAACGCGACGCTTATGACGCAATACCTTGAGTTCGTAGCCGACCGTTTGCTTGTCGAACTGGGCTGCGACCGCGAGTACAACGGCACGAATCCGTTCGATTTCATGGACATGATCTCGCTTCAGGGCAAGACGAACTTCTTCGAGAAGCGCGTTTCGGAATACCAGAAAGCGGGCGTCATGAACAACGATACCGATTCCCAAAAAATCAGTTTCGACGCCGATTTCTAGCAAAAATCCCTATCCTGAAGCTCACGCGAGGGAAAGCTCATAACCAACCAATTGCCCGGAAAATTCCGGATTTCCAACTAATTCGGAACGAGTTTCCGCACCAAAACCATTCATTAATCTCTAAAGTGTGACCTATGTTTGTAGTTAAAAGAGACGGCAAGAAAGAGCCGGTAATGTTTGACAAAATCACCGACAGGATCAAGATTTTGTGCTACGGGCTAAACGACCTTGTAGATCCGGTAAAAGTGGCCATGCGCGTGATCGAAGGCCTTTACGACGGCGTGACTACGTCTGAACTCGACAATCTAGCTGCCGAGACCGCGGCGTCAATGACGGTCACTCACCCTGATTTTGCCCAACTCGCGGCCCGTATCGCGATTTCCAACCTGCACAAGAATACCAAAAAGTCGTTCAGCGAGACCATGAGCGACATGTTCCATTACGTGAATCCGCGTACCGGACAAGAAGCGCCTTTGTTGTCGGACGAAGTACATACCGCGATTATGGAGAACGCCGAAAAACTCGATTCGGCCATCATCTACAACCGCGACTTCAATTACGATTACTTCGGATTCAAGACACTTGAGCGTTCGTATCTATTGAAAATCAACGGAAAAATCGTTGAGCGTCCGCAGCACATGTTGATGCGCGTTTCGGTAGGAATCCACATGAACGACATCGACGCTGCAATTGAGACGTACGAATTGATGTCGAAGAAATTCTTCACGCACGCAACTCCTACGCTTTTCAATGCCGGAACGCCAAAACCGCAAATGTCGTCTTGCTTCCTTTTGTCTATGAAAGACGACTCGATCGACGGTATTTACGACACGTTGAAAAACACGGCCAAAATCTCGCAATCGGCGGGAGGAATCGGTCTTTCTATCCATAACGTACGCGCTACGGGTTCTTACATCCGCGGCACGAACGGAACCTCTAACGGTATCGTACCGATGCTTCGCGTGTTCAACGACACGGCGCGTTACGTCGATCAAGGCGGCGGAAAACGTAAAGGATCGTTCGCGATCTACGTCGAGCCATGGCATGCCGATATCTTCGAATTCCTCGAGCTTCGTAAGAACCACGGAAAAGAAGAGATGCGCGCGCGCGATTTGTTCCTTGGCATGTGGATTCCGGATTTGTTCATGAAACGCGTTCAGGACGATGCTTCATGGACGTTGATGTGTCCGAACGAATGCCCCGGATTGTACGACGTACATAGCGAAGAATTCGACGCCTTGTACCTCAAATACGAATCGGAAGGCAAAGGCAGAAAAACCATAAAAGCTCGTGAAATCTGGGAGAAAATCCTCGAATCTCAAATCGAGACCGGATTGCCTTATATGTTGTACAAAGACGCGGCGAACCGCAAGTCGAACCAGAAGAATCTGGGTACGATCCGTTCGTCCAACTTGTGTACGGAAATCATCGAATATACGTCTGCAGACGAGGTGGCGGTGTGTAACCTCGCTTCGATCTCGCTTCCGATGTTCGTCGAAAACGGAAAATTCGACCACCAGAAACTGTTCGATGTCACCAAGCGCGTTACAAGAAACCTCAACAAAGTCATCGACCGCAACTATTATCCGTTGGTTGAGGCCGAGAACTCGAACATGCGCCACCGTCCGGTAGGATTGGGCGTTCAGGGATTGGCCGATGCGTTCATCAAATTGCGCATGCCGTTCACAAGCGACGAAGCCAAGCAGATGAACCAGGAAATCTTCGAAACGCTTTATTTCGCAGGTGTTACCGCATCTATGGAAATGGCAAAAGAAGAAGGGCCGTATTCGACTTTCGCAGGCTCGCCGATTTCGCAAGGTGAATTCCAATACAACCTTTGGGGATTGAAAGACAGCGACCTTTCGGGACGTTGGGATTGGGCTTCGTTGAGAAAAGAAGTGATGGAACACGGCGTGCGCAACTCGCTTTTGGTCGCGCCGATGCCTACGGCTTCAACTTCGCAAATCCTCGGAAACAACGAAGCTTTCGAACCGTATACTTCGAACATTTACACGAGAAGAACGCTTTCGGGCGAATTCATCGTCGTGAACAAGCACTTGCTCGAAGACCTTGTTGAATTGGGCATCTGGAACGAATCTTTGAAGCAGGAAATCATGCGCCACAACGGATCGGTACAAAACATCGACGGCATCCCGCAAAACATCAAGGATTTGTACAAGACCGTTTGGGAAATGTCTATGAAAGACATCCTCGACATGTCGCGTCAACGTGGTTATTTCATCGACCAATCGCAATCGCTTAACCTGTTCATGGAAGGCGCAACCTATGCGAAATTGACTTCGATGCACTTCTACGCGTGGCAGTCGGGCTTGAAAACGGGAATGTATTATTTGCGTACCAAGTCGGCGGTAGATGCGATCAAGTTCACGCTCAACAACGACAAGACCCGAGCCGTAGGCGAACTGGCCGTAGGCAAAGCAGAACCAGTTGCAGAACCGGTCGCCGTAGAAGTACAGGCCGAAGGCGAAATGTCGGCAGAAGAATTCCGTGCCATGGTAGAGCGTTCGCGCAATGCCGATCCGGAAGACTGCGAAATGTGCGGCTCCTAACCAATTATATAGTTTGTGTAAAAAGGAAGTTTCGGCTTCCTTTTTATGTTTTATATTGTAGAAAAAATTATGGAATACGCCCTACGCGAATTAGAGATTCCCGATCATTTGCTGGCTTCATCGGGTCAGCGGTTTGCCAATTACATCGTCGATTACATTGCCGAAAACGCCATGAATTTTGGAATTATTATCATTTTGGGATATTTCATGGATACGATAAGCGCTTCTTCTGACGGATTCTTTTTTTGGCGTTCCACGTCGTTGCTCCAAGTATTTATCGGCTTGTTTTGGTCGCTCACCTATTACACGATGTTCGAATTGTTAACCGGACGCACGCTCGGAAAATTCGTGACCGGCACCATCGTAGTGAGCAAAACTGCACAGAAACCGACCGCTTTGCAAATTTTGGGTCGTTCGTTGAGCCGTTTGATTCCGCTCGATGCTTTCAGTTTCCTGTTTATGTCTGCGGGTTGGCACGATCGCATTCCCAAAACAAGGGTCGTGCGTAAATCGGATTATGAGCAATACATTCGCCAGGTCGATGAATTGGATGAAATCGGAAAAAACCAAGAATCTCTTTAACAAACAATAAAAAACAATGGCACAATTTGAAGTTACACACGAAATGCAAGCCCCGAAAGGTTTAAGGCTCGCTCATTTTCTAATCGACTATTTCGCCATCATCGCATTGTACGTGATCCTTTCGATCGCTTTCACGCTGATCGTGATCGCTACCGGCGGAATGCCATCCCAAAGTTACCCAACCACCAATATCGCATTGAGCTTGCTGCTTTGGTTTTTGCCGTACTTCGCCTATTATTTCGTGTGGGAAGCTCTGGCAGGACGCACTTTGGGGAAACTCATCACCGGAACTATCGTGATACACGAATCTGGAGAGAAGCCTACGCCCCGAACCATTTTCATACGTACACTTTGCCGATTCATCCCTTTCGAAGCGTTCAGTTTCTTAGGAGACACGGGTTGGCACGACAGCATTTCGGGCACTTGTGTCGTCAAGAAACACATTTATATCCTTAGGCAAAACGAAATCATCGAACTCGACGAAATCGGGCAAAACAGCGAATTATTATAACATGGCAAAAGAAAAAAAAGGTGTTTTTACCGGAAAAATAGAACAAGACGAGAAAGGGAATTATTTCTGCGGGAAATACCTGCTCGATTACCAATATACCGAAGCCGGGAATTTCAAGGTAGGCGACGAGATCAACCTCAAGACCGTGGTCGCGAATCCCAGCAATGCATCAAACGAGAAATATCCGATGAAATCGCGAAACTTCTTTTTGGCCAACGACAAGAAGTGATTTGAACAACGAACATTGAATAACGAATAACGAACATTGAACCAATGATGCACTGGGAACAACTTCTCTCCCTCAAAAAACAAGGAGACAAAAACAAACGCCTTCGCAAGGAAGAAGCCGACACGCGATTAGGTTTCGAAGTCGACTACGACCGCATCATTTTTTCGTCGGCGTTTCGCAGCTTGCAGGACAAGACACAGGTCATTCCGTTGTCGAAGACCGATTTCGTGCACACGCGCCTTACGCATTCGCTCGAAGTTTCGGTCGTTGGGCGCTCGCTTGGACGTTTGGCCGGGAAACAGATCATCGAGAAATATCCGCACCTTTCGGAATCGCACGGTTTCCATATGAACGATTTCGGTGCGATCGTCGCCGCGGCAGCGTTGGCACACGACATCGGAAATCCTCCGTTCGGGCATTCGGGCGAAAAAGCCATAGGCGAATATTTCAAGAGCGGAAAAGGAAAACAATTCAAGGACCAGCTTTCAGACAAGCAATGGCAAGACCTCATCGATTTTGAAGGCAACGCCAACGGATTTTCGGTGCTCGCGGGTTCGCGTCCCGGAAACGAAGGCGGATTGCGCATTTCGTACGCGACTTTGGGCGCTTTCATGAAGTATCCGAAGGAAAGCCTTCCGAAGAAACCCACGTCGAACATTTCGGACAAGAAGTACGGATTTTTCCAGGCCGACAAGGAATTCTTCAAAGACGTCGCTTCGGAACTCGGGTTGATTGCGAACAAAACCGGAAACGACATCGGTTTCGAACGCCATCCGCTCGCGTTTTTGGTCGAAGCCGCCGACGACATCTGTTATACGATCATCGATTTCGAGGACGGCATCAACCTCGGATTGATTTCGGAAGATTACGCGCTCGAATACCTGATCAAACTCGTCAAGGACACGATCAACCTCGAAAAATACAACGAACAGCAAACCAAGGAAGACCGTTTGAGTTACCTGCGCGCTTTGGCCATCGGTAGCTTGATCGGCGATGCGGTTCGCGTCTTTATGGAAAACGAGGAACTTATCCTTGAAGGAAAATTCCATCACGCGCTTATGGACAAAAGCAAATACAAGGCGCAAATGGACGACATCATCAAGCTGTCGGTCAAGAACATTTACCAAAGCCGCGAGGTCATCGAAAAAGAGCTTACGGGTTATCAGGTGATCAACAACCTGCTCGACCGTTTCATCACGGCCTACAACAACAAGTTCGACGGAAACGCGACCAATTACGACAACCTGTTGCTCAAGGTGTTGCCCGAAAAACATTTGGTTGAAAAAGAAACGCTGTATGAACGGTTGCTGCACATCTGCCATTTCGTTTCTATGCTAACCGACGGAAAAGCGCTCATCTATAACCGCATCGTGACTTCCTAAATCTATTGAAGTTTCTTTTGCCCAGCGATTTAACAATTTTGCGGAAAAATAAAGTTATGTTTGCGTTCAGCTAAACTAAACCAACTTTAATCCAATGAAAAAAATTACTTCTGCGTTGTTTTTTCTGATTCCGCTATTGGGAATTTCCCAAAACGCCGAGCAGAAAATTCAAGCTTATCTCGACGCTAATCGCTCTAAATTAGGACTTAGCGCCCAAGACGTTTCAGATTGGGTCGTAGACGGAAAGCTCAACTCCGAGAGTACGGGAATAGACAATTACTTCGTTAAGCAACGTTTCAACGGCACCGAAGTTTTTGCCTCATCCTCTAACTTTTGGATCAAGAACGGGCAAGTCATCAACGTAGCCGGAGAAAATTTCGTCGCGAACCTCTCCCAAAAAATAAACACGGTAAATCCGCAATTGGATGTACTGCAAGCTTTGGCTTCCGGGCTTTCAGGTTTGGGAATCCAATCGCGTGCACATACGGTTGTTGAAACCATTTCGCCAAAAAACTTCGTGATCAGCAACGACGGCCTCGAACCTATTACGGCCGAACTTGTCTATCAGGTCACCCCAGACGGGAATTTGCGCCTTGCTTGGGATTTCACGATAGAAACCAAAGGACATCACCATGTTTGGAGCATCCGTGTGGACGCGGTTTCGGGTACAATCCTTGCTCAAAACGACATGGTGGTTTCGTGTAATTTCGACGCGCCGTTAGACAAGCCCGTGCTCGCTGACAATAGGGCGTATTCATTTTCAAAGGATTTTTTCAAACCGCAATCGGCGCTCGAAATCCAATCGGGTTCTTACCGCGTCATTCCGAGAGGTACCGAAAGTCCTGCGTTCGGGCCACGCCAATTGGTAGTTTCCCCTCATAACGTCACGGCTTCTCCTTACGGATGGCACGACACGAACGGATCGGCCGGAAACGAATTCACGACTTCGCGCGGCAATAACGTAGCTGCTTCCGAAGACCGTGATGGAGACGATTCTACAGCCGGAACTTTCGCCCAAGGCGGCGCTTCATTGACATTCGATTTCCCATACACCGGAACTAATGTCGAGACCAACACCTATACGCCGGCCGCCACTACCAACCTGTTTTACATGAACAATATCATGCACGACGTTTGGTATCAGTACGGGTTTAATGAAATAAATGGGAATTTTCAGCAGAACAATTACGGAAATGGCGGCGCTACCTCATTCTTAGGAGATGCGGTTGTTGCCGACAGTCAGGATTCCGCCGATCAGGAGCCGAGTCCGACAAACAGGAACAATGCGAATTTCGCAACATTTAACGACGGTACTCGTCCAAGAATGCAAATGTATGTGTGGGATTACGCACCTCGCTTTTTCTTCGTGAACTCACCAGCTGCGCTAACGGGCGGTTATCAGGCCACACAAAATCAGTTCAATCCGGGTCATGTCGACGTGCCCGTATCGCCTAACATGATCCAAACAGACCTCGTGTTGTACCAAGATACCGGAGCCAGCACGAACGAAGCCTGTGTCGCGCCTTCTAATGCAGCCCAAATGGCTGGAAAAATCGTTCTGATTCGTCGCGGAAACTGTGATTTCACGATCAAAGTGGAAAATGCACAAAACGCTGGCGCCGTCGCGGTTGTGATTACAGACAACGTCCCTATGCAACTCGTGAACATGTCGGGTGCAAACGCCAACATCACCATTCCGGCGATTTTCATTACAAAAGAATTGGGAGATGCTTTGATTGCGGCCATGCAAACTTCGACTGTGAACGTGAAGTTGTCTTCACCTCCGAATGATTTCGTGAATGCCGACGGCGATTTCGACAACGGCATCATCGCACACGAATACGGCCACGGGATTTCCACGCGCTTGACCGGCGGGCCAATGAATTCATCATGCCTATTCAACGATGAAGCCATGGGAGAAGGCTGGTCTGATTGGTTTGCATTGATGATGCAGCTCAAGGCCGGAGACGTAGGAACTACACCTAAAGGTATCGCTGCTTTCGCCTCAAACCAGCCAGCAGAAAATGGCGGTGGAATTCGGTCACTTCCTTATTCTACCGATATGGCAATCAACGGAAAGACATTCGGGGATTCAAATACCACTTCGGGCAATTACAGATACGACGTAGGTGAAGTATGGGCTTCCATGCTTTGGGACTTGACGTGGGCTTACATCAACAAATACGGATTCGACCCTAACGTATATACCGGAACAGGCGGAAACAACAAAGTCATGCGCCTTGTTCTCGACGGACTCAAACTACAGCCTTGCAGCCCGGGATTCGTTTCAGCACGTAATGCGATCATCGCTGCCGATCAAGCCACGACAGGAGGCCAGGATTATTGTATGATTTGGGAAGTGTTTGCAAGACGAGGTCTTGGCGTTAACGCATCGTCTGGATCTACGTCGAATGCGAACGATCAGGTAGAAGATTTTACAGAACCGACTCCAGGGGCGAACTGTACGCTCGGACTGGACTACTTCCACAATGAAGACGACATCCGCGTGTATCCTAACCCGACCAATGGTACGGTCAACATCCGCATCAACAACTATTCGGGCAACGTGAACATTCAGGTTGTAGACGTGAACGGACGTGTGGTCTTCCAAAAGCCGAACGCCGCTTTCAACAACGAACATTCCATCGACTTAAGCCATCTGCAAACTGGGATGTATGTGGTTAAAGTAAATGCGGAAAACATCAACATATCGCGAAAACTCATCGTGAATTGATCGAATTCCAAAGAAAACCATCAAGAAGCCCGTTTAACAGAACGGGCTTTTTTAATAATCGCAATTTGTCATTTTTTTAAAATTTTTCTTACATATGAATTTAACATTTCTTTATATTTGATACTCAACCAAATCAGTATCATTTATGAAGAAAATTCTTAACCTAGTTTTACTTTTTTACGGCTGCTTGGCCTTTTCGCAAACCGAACCTTGCGGAACGGACGTTTTTGCCAAAACGATCGCAAAGGAATTCCCCGAGGCCCAAGCGCGATTCGACGCCACCGACCAACAAATTCAGGAGTACATCCAACAAGGGCGAGGCCGCAAAAGCACGCAGGCCAACATTACAATTCCGGTAATCGTATATGTCGTACACAACGGTGTACCCGAAGGAACCGGCACAAATATCTCGGACAATCAGGTACAAAGCCAAATTTCTGCGCTAAACGACCATTTCTCGTTGTCGGGCATTACGTTTTGTTTGGCCACACGAAGAGGAGTGAACTCGACTTCCATCCCGATGCCGAGTGGCGCGACCCAAACAATTCCGGGTATCATCCACGTGAATAATGCAACATCTTCAAATCCGATGCTTACGCAAGCCTCTCTCGATGCGCTCATTTCGGCTACCGCTTCGTCGAACCTGATGCCTTCGCGATACATGAGAATATATGTGGTGCAAAGCATAGACGGGGCGTCTTCGGGAATTTTGGGTTTTGCTCCGTTCCCCAACTCACCATTGTTCGACGGCGTGCTCATGCGTTACGATGCGTTTGGAGATGCGGCGACTTGTGGAGGATGCAACCTACTTGCTTCGAACAACCAAGGAAAAGTCCTGACGCATGAAGTCGGGCATTACCTAAGCCTTTATCACACGTTCCAAGGCGGATGCTCGGGCGTGAATGATGGAACCATGGATTCGAATGGCGTACTGCTGTGCAATAAGAATGGCGACAAAGTATGCGACACACCGCAAGGCGCGATGATTTTTGGCTGCCCGGTTTCGGTTACGGTTTGTCCGAACGACGTTGCGCAAGACATCCATAATTTCATGCAGTACACCAACGATGCATGCCGCACACAATTCTCGGCTGGACAACAGGAACGCATGTTGGCTGCATTGGCCGTTCCGCGAGTCATGTTGGGTTCTACCGACAATCTTATTTATACGGGCATCTGTGGCTATCAAAACCTGATTTCAGCTACGTATACGCCTAGCACGTATCAAACTTGCCAAAACTCGGCCGTTACGTTCACCCCGCTTCTGATTTCCAACCCTAACACAACTTACTTGTGGAATTTTGGCGACGGTACTACCTCTTCGGCATCTACCGCGGTAAGCCATACTTTTGCATCAAGTGCGAATTCTCCGTATACGGTCACGCTTACCTTGACAAGCGGTGGATCAAGTGCGGTCTATTCGTCCCAAATCTATGTTTCACCATGCAATACGCCAATTCCTGGAGGCTTGGCCAATTGGTATTTGTCGTCTGCCAACGGACTGGCTTTCGGATCTGGAGTACCGGTCGTGGATCCTGTTTTCCCATCGGCGAACAAGACGTATTCGAGCAGTTCTGTCGCAAATACATCTAGCGGCAGCGTGTTGTTTTACACCAACGGCGTAAAAGTTTGGAGGGCCAATCACAGTTTGGTCAATGCGAGTTCCGGATCTTATGTCGCGATGAAAGGCCATAGTGGCGGCCAAAACGCTGTCGTGGCCGTTCCGATTCCGAACACTACCGATTATTACATCTTTACCAAAGGTTCCAATATAACTACCGTTCCAGGCGAGGCTGCCAACCCTTTGGATGGTCTTCGTTACACGCGTATCAATGTTTCGGGCACTACGTTGACGATGCCCGTCGCCAATATGAACGTTCCTGTCACGCCTTTGTCGGGTATGTCAGGTTATTTGCTCGGCAACAACAACGCCATGTATGGAGGCCAGGCCGTTTGCGCGTCGCAAAAATGCGGAGGCTACTGGATTTTCACGACACTGCGAAAAAGCAGCACCGAATTGGCTCTTGTCGTGTTTTCGCTGACATCGGCGGGATTGACTTATTCGAGTAGTATTACCACGCCGGTCACTCAGCCTAACTTCAACAACAACGAGACCATCAAAGTTTCGCCTGACGGAAACAGGTTGGTGTATCAGAACAACAATTACTCGCCACTTGTTTTGTACGATTTCGACAAATTCACGGGCGTATTGAGCAATCCGAAAATATTGTTCGCCGCACCTCCGCAGTATGTAACCCAAACTTTCGCTTTCAGTCCCGATTCCAAATTATTGTACACGGCCGATTTGTTCAAAGATCTTTATCAGTTCAACCTGAACAGTCCCGATCCCGGAGCCACTAAGAGAATCGTCGCGCATTCTGTCGCAAGTAGGGGAATGAAATTAGGCCCAGACGGTAAAATTTATTTTTCGGACCCATTAAAAGCCGATCTCTTCTCGTTCTCGGTAATCCACAATCCGAATAATCTCGTGACCGAAGCCAATCCGAATGCTTGTGCATACTCTCCTCAAGGCCCACAATTTCCGAATACGGTTTTCGGATCGGGTTCGCTATATACTGCAATGCCAAATATTGTTGAGCCTATGGGATTGAATTCGATCAGTCCGGTCGTAAATGGTTGTAGCTCGTATAAATTTTTCCCGAACGTCGCACAAGGTTCATGTTACACATCGTTCATCTGGAATTTCGGGGATCCGTCGTCTGGCGCAGCAAACACATCTACGGCAAACACGCCGACACACAACTTCACGGCTCCGGGTACGTATACCATAACGCTCAACAGCAGCACGAATGTCTTTATCGCACAAACCACCGTCACCATTACGCCAATGGCTATGCCAGTAATAGACGGAAGCGCCACGGCTTGTACTACAATCGACAACCACACATACAACTCGGTGAATTTGCTCGACGGCCAAACGGCACAATGGTCGATTACCGGTGGCGGCGGAACGATCATCGGGCAAAGCAACCAATCTGCGGTCGAAATCGCCTGGACATCATTGCCGGGTACGATTTCACTCACGGTCACCAATTCGGCAGGCTGTACCAGCACGGTCACCAAACAAATCGGCCAATTGTGTTGCCCTTGTTTTGACGATATTACATATGGTGTTTATCCGATGGAATTCGGATCGGCGCTTTCGTTCGAAATTTACCTCGACAACGAAGTAGATTGCGACCTTATGGAAGGCGGTACCGTCATCTGGAATTATGGTGACGGCACGCCACCGACTAATGTGACTTCACATCAGTTTCCTGCGACAGCGACTTATACCGTAACGGCGACCGTAACCTTAAACGGCTGTACCACGACAATTTCGTTCCCCGTACTTGCAGGTGGGCCTGGATCGGGACCTGGCGGGCCAGGAGGTGGAACTGGCAACTCTAAAACAAACACGCACTTGCAACATCCTAAACCGATAGCAAGGCCAATCGTGAAACCGAATCCTTCACATGGCCTTTTCAACATACATGTAGAAAAATTCTCGGGAAAATTCAATCTCCAGGTATTCGATCTCAACGGAAGGTTGGTATTCGAAAAAGATGAGGAAAATTTCGAAACCGAAAAAACAATCGACCTGAGTCATCTCCAATCAGGCGTATACGTTTTAAGCGCGAGTGGACAAAATATGACCTTTGCCCAAAAAATTATCAAGAACTAGATCAAAACAAAAGGCCCGTTATAACAAGCGGGCTTTTTTATTATTGGAAGTTGTAGACCAATCCGATTCCCAAAATCTGTTTGAGCTGTATTTTTGGCCCCACGGTGACTTGCTCGCCATCGCGCTCTTCTTTGGCTTTGATGTCGTCGTCGTAAACCAATTGTGTACCGATGCTTGCCTTGACGTATTCGTTCACGACGAAATCCATTTGCATCTGCCAATCGATATCGACATTGCCGAACTTGTTCAGGTAATCGGTATAAAGGCTGATGCGGTCCTCGAGCGTGATGTTCTTCCACAGTTCGTGCTTGTGATGACCCGTAATCAAGATACCGAGCTCCGTACGCGCTTGTTTTCCTTTTTTGAGGATTTCACCGGTCACGTCGTCATACACCGCCTTATCAACCCCGAATGCGCCTTGGTTGGCCAATCGCTGGTCGAGTACGAGCGTGTTTTTCATCGTAAGCGGAGAAAGGTAGAAATTGACTTTTTTGGCCTTGTTCGAATATTCGGCACCTACACCCAGAAACGTATAGGCCGGAGCGAAAGGTTTCGAAATCGGTTGGGCTGTGTTCGGATAATTGTAACCGTTGCTGAATTGCGTATTGAAAGTAAGCTTGGCCGAATGGTACCAATGCGAAACGGTATCCCTTCGATAACCGAAAGTCGAGTTGAACTGGAACGCATCGTCGGTTTTACGCCATTCGACGCCGTCCTGCTTGTTCATACCGTAACGCATGATAAGCTCGTTGCTCCATTTGGTCTGGTCTTTTTCGTATTTCCTGAAGAAGATGCCCTTGGCCAAACCCGAAACCGAACTCGTCCCGCCGGGATTCCAGTTCACGAACGCGATCTCGCTCAAATCGAAACTCAAGGTGTTCTTTTTTTCCCAATGCGAAGTAGTGTCGATCACGATGGGTTTAATGTCTTGCGAATAGCCTGCTACGCCTATAAAAAGCAACAGGCCGAACGTTCGGCATAATTTCATTGTGCTGTAGTTTTTTTGAAGTTGCAAAAATCGCAAATTCAATAGTTCCCGAAAATAAATTCGAGACTTTTAACGTCCAGACCTACCAATTGTTGTAATTGGGAAACGGTTCCGTGTTCTATGAATTGGTCGGGAAGTCCGATATTCTTTACAGGAAGGCAATAACCATGTGTCGAAGCGAATTCAAGTACTCCACTTCCGAAACCGCCGGCCACCACGCCGTCTTCCACCGTAATCACGGCTTCGTGCGACGTGAAAATGTCATGAAGGACTTGCTCATCCAACGGTTTGACGAAAGCGAAATCGCAATGCGAGAATTTTCCGGAATTGTCTATGTTTCCCAATGCTTCGATCACATTATTGCCGATGAAACCATTTGTCAGCACAGCCACTCGATTGCCTTTTCTGAGGCGTTTGGCTTTGCCGATTTCGATTTCTTCAAAAGATTTTTGCCAATCGACGATAACACCGCGTCCTCTCGGGTAGCGAATCGCGATCGGATGATTTAGCCCTAAAGAAGCCGTATACAACATATTGCGCAGTTCAACCTCATTCAAAGGCGAATACACGATCATATTCGGGATGCATCTCAGGTAAGCGATGTCGAAAACCCCGTGATGCGTCGCTCCGTCCTCGCCTACCAATCCAGCGCGGTCAAGACAGAAAATCACCGGGAGATCTTGCAAGGCCACATCGTGTATCACCTGATCGTAAGCGCGTTGCAGGAAAGTCGAATAAATGTTGCAGAAAACCGTCATGCCTTGCGTGGCCATTCCAGCCGATAACGTCACGGCATGCTGTTCGGCGATCCCGACGTCTATGGCGCGTTCGGGCATTTCATCCATCATGAACTTGAGCGAACTTCCGGTTGGCATCGCGGGTGTAATCCCTATGATTTTCAGGTTTTGACGCGCGAGTTCCAAAACGGTCAACCCGAACACGTCCTGAAATTTAGGCGGCAGGTTTTCTTCCGGTTTCGCGAGGATTTCACCCGTTTCCTTGTCGAATTTCCCAGGCGCGTGGTATTTCACCTGATGTTCTTCGGCCAAAGCCATTCCTTTTCCTTTTGTGGTGATGATATGCAGGAATTTGGGGCCTTTCTTTTTCTTGAGGCGTTCCAGTTCCGAAATCAGGGCATCGAAGTCATGTCCGTCGATCGGGCCCGAATAATCGAAATTGAGCGACTTGATCATGTTGTTCGCCTTCGGGTTGCGGCCTTCTTTCACCGATGTCAGATAATCCTTCAAAGCGCCCACACTCGGATCGATCCCGATCGCGTTGTCGTTGAGGATGACAAGGAGATTCGCGTCCGAAACGCCGGCATGGTTCAATCCTTCGAACGCCATTCCGGCTGCAATAGACGCATCGCCGATTACCGCAATGTGATTTTTTTCGTCATCGCCTTTTAGTTTTGAAGCGATCGCCATGCCCAAAGCCGCCGAAATCGCGGTAGACGAATGTCCAGTCCCGAACGTGTCGTAAACGCTTTCGCTTCGTTTCGGAAAGCCCGAAATCCCATCGTATTGCCGATTGGTGTGGAAAACATCTTTTCTTCCGGTAAGGATTTTGTGACCGTAAGCCTGGTGTCCGACATCCCAAACGAGTAAATCTTGGGGCGTGTCGAAAACGTAGTGAAGTGCAATCGTAAGTTCGACTACGCCGAGGCTCGCACCCAAATGTCCTTCTTTTTTCGAAACGACATCGATGATGAAATCGCGCAGTTCGGTCGCCAATAACGGCAATTTCTCACGCGCTATTTTTCGCAAGTCTGACGGAAACGAAATATGTTCAAGCAATGAAGTCGCCATTTTCAGGTATAATGGCAAATGTACGATTTTACTAGGTTTCGGTTATCGTCACGATTGGTCGTCTACCGTGGCCGATGGCGCATTTTCCATCACCGAACGGATGCCGTTGTCTCGCGCGTTATCGGTTTCATACATTTCGCTGGTGCCGATCACTTGTCCGTTCGATGCCTTGAGGTTGAAATACGGTTTGCCGCCAGCCGACAATTTTTTGTCGAACATGTCCTCGTTCTGTGCATTTTTCCTTACCGATTCCACGCCGTTTTCACAGGCAGATTTGGTGGTATAACTTTCACTCGACAGGATTTCCTGCCCGTTTCCCGCTTTTAGGCTGAACTGGAACTGTCCGTTCGACCTTTTGCTGATGACGAATTTTCCCATGACGAATAGATTTAACACCCTTAAAGTTACTTAAAATTAAGAGTATCAGACCTATACTTCATTTTAAAACCTGAGCTTCAAATCGTATTTTTGCCGTATGGAAAACATTTTCACCGACGAGTACTTTATGAAAAAAGCCTATCAGGAAGCCGAACTGGCGTATGAAAAAGGCGAAATTCCAGTCGGTGCGGTGATTGTCGTGAACGATCGCGTGATCGCACGCACGCACAACCTGACCGAAATGCTCAACGACGTGACCGCACACGCCGAGATGCAGGCCATCACTTCGGCCGCTAATTTCCTCGGCGGAAAATACCTTAAGGATTGCACGCTTTACGTCACTTTGGAGCCTTGCCAAATGTGCGCGGGCGCTTTGTATTGGAGCCAGATCACCAAAATCGTGTTCGGTGCGAGGGATGAACAAAGAGGATTTATTTCGATGGGTACGAAACTGCATCCGAAAACCCAAGTCGTACAAGGTGTCATGGCAAATGAGTGTGCCGACCTGATGCTGCGCTTTTTCGCGGAACGCCGCAAATAAAGGCTTTAAGAAATTTTCTTAAAATCACATAAAAATATCCGTACTTTAAAATAATAAATCGGATACATTTTGTGTTATGGCGATAATTACCGAAATCGTTCAGATTCAATAACCTAACCTCTCTCAAACACCATGAAAGCCGGAAAATTCCTCGGTTTGCTGTGCGCGCTCCTGATCGTGCACTCCTGTTCCAAAAAATCCCAAGCGGATTTCAACTCCAACCCCGATCTTTACAAGGAATTCATTACGGGTTACACCTCGGGAATCGTCTCTGTGAGTTCCGATGTACGCGTGCAGCTCGCTTTCTCCAAAAAAGAATGGACGCCCGGCGATGAACTCGATTCGGGACTTTTCGACATTTCGCCGTCGGTCGGCGGCAAGGTAAAAGCGCTGTCGAAAAACACGATCGCTTTCATTCCCGAGAAAAAGCTCGATCCGAACACGGTTTACCAAATCAAGCTCAAGCTCGGCGAAATCATCAAAACGCCAAAAGAACTGTCCGAATTCAAATTCACGATCAAAACCATCAAGCAGGATTTTGTCGTGAATACCGATGATTTGCAGTCGTACAGCAAAGAGTACCAATACCTCAACGCGACGCTCAAAACCGCCGACGGACTTTCGTTCGAAGACGCCCAAAAACTCGTCATCGCGCGTCAGGACGGGAAACCGCTCAAAGTCAAATTCGACAAAAACAAAAGCACGGCAACCGAATTCAAGTTCGTCGTAGACAGCATCGCGCGGCCTGAAGACGACGGCGAAATCGAGATTTTCTGGGATGGCGATCCCGCCGATATCGACCGCAAAGGCTCGCTCAAATTCCCGATTTCGGGCAGGAATTCGTTCAAGGTGCTTCAGATCGAAGTCGGTGACGAGAACAACCAGACGTTGCTCATCAACTTCTCCGATCCGCTCGACAAAGACCAGGATTTTTCGGGTCTTGTCGCGATCGAAAAATCTGAAAACCTGCGTTTTGCCACCGAAGGCAACGTGCTTAAAGTGTTTTACGACAACGTGAATGCGCCACAATCGACCGAATCCGATTATAGTTACGGATCGGAAGAAACGGCCTCGTCGGAACGGCTTGTAGAAGTTTTCCAAGGCATCCGCAACAGCGACGGCCAGAAAATGAAGAAAAGTTATTCGCAAAAACTGCTGTTCGAACAGATAAAACCCGGCGTGCGACTCGTCAAAAGCGGGAATATTTTACCGAGTTCGACCAATCTCAAACTCAATTTTGAAGCGGCGAGCCTGAAACAGGTCGATGTCAAAATCTACAAGATTTACAAGAACAACATCATGCAGTTCCTTCAGGACAACAAACTCAACGGCAGCCGCAACCTGAAGCAAGTCGCCCAACCTATCGCGAAAAAAACCATCACGCTCAAGCAGAATACGATCCTCAATTACCTCAAGTGGAATACGTATGCGCTCGATTTGTCGAAAATCATCAACGTCGAGCCTGGTGCGATCTATCGCGTCGAATTCAGCTTCAAGAAGAAATATTCGCTTTATAAATGCAGCGGTTCATCGACTTCGGAATCCGATTCTGAAGAAGAGGAGGAAAACGAGGACGACGTGAATTACAGCGGTGAAAACTACGACGATTACTACTATTACGAAGAAGATTACGACTGGCAGGCCGACGCCGATGCGTGCAGCGATTACTATTATCACAGAAGCCGTACGGCCACGAACCTTCTCGCTTCAGACATCGGCGTAATCGCCAAGCGCGGTCTCGACAAATCGTACCTGATCGCGGCGAACAACATCCTGACGACCGAACCGATCACGGGTGCGACTGTCGAACTCTACAATTACCAACAACAGAAAATCGCTTCAGGCGCGACCGGAACCGACGGCACGGCCACTTTCCGACCGAACAAATACGCCTATTTCGCAATCGTCACAAAAGACAAACAAAGCACATATTTGAAACTAGACGACGAATTGTCGCTTTCGGTGAGCAATTTCGACGTATCGGGCGAAACGTTGCAGAAAGGCCTCAAAGGTTATATTTACGGGGAACGCGGCGTGTGGCGGCCTGGCGACAATATTTACCTGTCGTTTATTTTGAACGACAACGCAAATAAACTGCCGGCGAACCATCCGATCAAATTGCGCGTAACCGATGCGCGCGGTAAAGTAACCTTCCAAACCGTGCAAACCCACAACGCGCTGAACCACTACAAATTCGTGGTTCCGACCGCGATGGACGCACCGACCGGAAGTTGGGAAGCCGTCGTGAACGTCGGAGGTGCGCGATTCTACAAGAACATCAAGGTCGAAACGATAAAACCGAACCGCCTCAAAATCAAAAACAGTTTTAACGGCACGTTCCTTTCGGCTTCCAAAGAAAACAGCAACACCATCCAGGTCACGTGGCTTCACGGAGCGATCGCGAAAGACCTGAAGACCGAAGTACAGATGAAGGTTTCCCAACAACCGACATCGTTCAAAGGCTACGATAATTACAATTTCGACGACGCTACGCGCACGTTCTACGACGAGGAAATTAACCTGTTCTCGGGCAAAGTCAACCAGAACGGCATGGCGACTTTTTCGATAAAGCCCAATATCGCCTCGTATTCTCCGGGAATGCTCAGGGCCGCGTTCATCACCAAGGTTTACGAAGCGGGCGGCGATGTGAGCACAGACGTGAGTTCGGTCGATTTTTCGCCTTATTCGACCTATATCGGAATCAAAGAACCCGAAGGCAACCGCTACGGAATGCTTGAAACCGGTAAAACCAATCGTTTCGAGATCGCGTCGGTGAACGAAAACGGATCGGCGGCGGCAAATGCTTCGATAGATGTTTACGTATACCGATTGGAATCGCGTTGGTGGTGGGATGCATCTTCGGATAACCTGTCGCGCTACAGCAACGGCACATCGATCACGCCTTACAAACAGTTCAAGGCGACGACGAACGCATCGGGCAAGACTTTCGTGAACCTCAACATTCCCGAAGATGATTGGGGCCGTTATTTGATTCGCGCAGTGGAATCTGACGGAGGCCACGCCACATCGCAAACCGTATTCATCGACTGGCCTTCATGGTCGGGAAAAACGCGCCAGACCGACGGACAATCGGCCACAATCCTAATGTTCTCAACGGATAAGAAAAAATATTCCGTTGGCGAAAAAGCCAAAATATTCTTCCCGTCGAGCGCCGGCGGACGAGCGTTGATTTCGATTGAAAACGGAACGAAAGTCCTCAAGACATTATGGGCCAAAACCCAAAAAGGCGAAACCCAGGTCGAACTCCCGATCGAGGCCGCGATGGCGCCGAACGTGTATATCAACATCACGCTTTTGCAACCGCACGCCAATACGATAAACGATTCACCTATCCGATTGTATGGCGTCGTACCGATTGAAGTCGTAGATAAGAACACGATCCTCGAACCGCAGCTTTCGATGCCTTCGGAACTCAAACCGGCTCAAACCGCGACGCTTAAAGTCTCTGAAAAGAACGGACGCGGCATGTCGTATACGATCGCGATTGTCGACGAAGGTCTGCTCGACCTCACGCGATTCAAAACTCCCAACGCCTGGGATGCATTCTATGTCAAAGAAGCGCTGGGCGTGCGTACTTGGGATATTTACGACGATGTGATCGGCGCATACGGCGGAAAAATCAACCAGGTTTTCGGAATCGGCGGTGACGCGGCGCTCGGAGGCGGAAAAGCCAAAAAAGCGAACCGTTTCAAACCGGTCGTGATGTATCTCGGGCCGTTCAAACTCGAATCGGGACAAACGCAGACACACAAAGTCACGTTGCCGCGCTATATCGGTTCGGTCAGGACGATGATCGTGGCCGCAAATGCGAATACGGGCGCTTACGGTTCGGTCGAGAAAACGACGCCGGTGCGCAGCCCGCTTATGGTTTTGGCATCGCTTCCGCGCAAAATCACGCCTTCCGAAAAAGTCACGCTTCCGGTAACGGTGTTCGCGATGAAGGAAAACGTGAAGAATGTAAAGGTAGAAATCAAGACGAGCAACAACATCCGCATCGTCGGAAATGCCGCGCAAACCTTGACTTTTGACCGTCCGGACGAGAAAATGGCGTATTTCAGTCTTGCGGTAAACAGCGCCACAGGAATCGGAAAAGTCCAGGTAATCGCGACTTCGGGCAACGAAAAATCGACATACGACGTAGAGCTCGACGTGATGAATCCGAATCCGGTTACCAATACTTATTCGGATGTGATTTTAGGCCCGAACAGCTCCAAAACCATCGCTTGGGAAGGATTTGGTGAACGCTCGAGCATTAAAGCCGCGCTCGAGGTTTCATCTGTTCCGATGATCGATTTGAACCGACGATTGAAATATTTGATCGAATATCCGCACGGTTGTGTCGAACAGACGACTTCGTCGGTTTTCCCTCAATTGTATCTCGCCGATATTATGGACATCGAACCGACGCGCAAACAAAGCATCCAACGCAATGTGACCGCGGGCATCCAACGCCTCAACAGTTTCCAGCTTGCAAGCGGCGGCATCGTCTATTGGCCGGGCAATTCGTATGCGGACGATTGGGGAACTTCGTACGCCGGACATTTCATGATCGAAGCCGAGAAAAAAGGATATGTATTGCCTATCGGATTCAAGCAAAAATGGATTTCATACCAACAGCGCACGGCCAAACAATGGCGTTACGAACCGCAATACGGCAACGATCTGGCGCAATCATACCGATTGTACACGTTGGCTTTGGCGGGTTCGCCCGATCTGGCTTCGATGAACCGATTGCGCGAAACGGCCGGAATCTCGAATGAAAGCAAATTGAGATTGGCCGCGACGTATGCGCTTGTGAAACAATCTTCGGCCGGTTTGGCCTTGTTGTCGAAATCGAAAATCGACGAATACGACGGACATTATTGGTATTACGGATCGGAAGACCGAAATCGTGCGATGGCATTGGAAACGTTGATTTTGCTCGGACAGAAAAAACAAGCGTTCGCCATGGCCAACAAACTCGCCAAAGAAATGTCTTCGAACCGATGGATGAGCACGCAGACGACAGCCTATTCGTTATATGCGATGTCGCAATTCGCTCAATCGAACGGCGGTGGCGGACTGGAGTTGGAATATGCCGAAAACGGCAAGAACATTTCGATCAAAACCGCCAAATCGCTCGCAGGACGCAGCCTAGTCGCAAAACCCGGCAAGAATTCGATCACATTGCGGAATACGAAAGGAAATACGGTTTACGTCCGAGTGTTGAACAGCGGTATTCTTCCGGTAGGCAAAGAACTTGCGGGACAACGCAACCTGAAAATCGCTACGGTGTTCAAGGATCGCAAAGGGAATTCGGTAAACGTTTCGAAAATCAAGCAAGGCACGGAATTCATCGCCGAGATTTGGGTGACGAACCAGACCAACGAATATGTGGACAATGTGGCGTTGACGCAAATTTTGCCTTCGGGATTCGAAATCGTCAATACGCGTTATACCGATTATGGCTCCTCTACACAAAATACAGCCGATTATATCGATATTCGCGATGACCGCGCCAATTATTATTTCGGACTTAAGGCAGGTGAAAGCAAGAAGTTCAGCATGCTTGTGAACGCGTCGTATCTGGGTGCTTATTACTTGCCGGGATTGCAGTGCGAAGCAATGTACGACAATGATTATTTGGCTAGGAATAAGGGGATGTGGATTGAGGTGTTGCGTTGATCGGTTTTAACAAAATAGGTGGAAAAACTGTAATGGGATATTCGGAAAATCAAGGTTATTTGTAAGACCTAACAGATTTGTAAATCTGTTAGGTCTCAAAACCTCCAAAAAACCATATATCAACGCCATCGAAAATCAATCCAAGCCATGAAAAAAGAGCCTTTTCTTCCCAACCACAATTACCTGATCAAAAACTCGGGCAACAACTTTGAAACCTTGTTCCTCGAACCAAGAAACTACAGCTATTTCCTCGCGCTTTTTGAAAAGCACGTAGGACAAATCGCCACGCTTGAAGCCTTTCGTTTCTTCAGCAACAAATTCGAATTGCTCATCCGAATCAAGGAAAGCTCACAAATTCCGCCCAAATACCAAGATCGCCTACACCAGCCGTTCTCGAATTTTTTCAACGCTTATTGCAAGGCTATAAACAAGATGTACGGCCGCTCCGGAAGTCTTTTCCGCGAACACTTCAAGCGTATCAGGATCGATGACGGATTAGTCCAAAAACTAAAGAATTCCATGAACGAACAGCCTGTAACGGCAAAAAACCAAATCCGACATAAAGTTCCGGATCATCTTCGTTCGCCTAATATGAAAATCCGTCGCGAATCCAAATTGGCATTGTTGCGAAAACCGTTCACGATCGCGGCGTCGATTGCGCTGTTTTTTACACTGAACTCTTTCTGTGCAGCGCAAAAGCAACCCGAAAAACTCCGATCCGTAAACGATACCATACCAAAAATCCTTTACACCTATCTTCCCAAATTGAAAGAAAGCACGTCAAGAGATTCACTGATTTTCCCGTACGAGCCCTTTTACGACGAACAAGAAGGAAAATATATGGTCATCGGCAGGTTTGTAGACGACAAGGCCATCCATGCGATCAGTGCGACCGCGAAAGACAGTTCCATCACATTTTACGAATATCAAAAGCCGGAATGGAAAATCGTCGGTAAGGAAAAACTCGTGGATTTCGACGAATTCTATTTTGAAGATATGGACGGCGACACCAAAAATGAACTCGTGGCCCAATCGGGCACGAACATGAACGGCAATCGCGAATACACGATTTTTCGTCTGTTCTCAACATCGGGAAAAATCGAACGTGTATGTGATTTTTTTGGGCGTTACCAATTGATTCCAGGCAAAAAACTCGCTTATTCCTACGAAGGAAGTTGGTATTCCGACAACATTTACACCTTATACCAATGGAAAGACGACAAGCTGCTTCCCGTGAGGAGCGTGACGTTGCATCTGAAAAATCCCGAAAAGACGAACGCCAGGCAAATCATTTTTGAGCAAAACAAAAAGTTCCAGGACGATGCGATGGTCGAAATATTCAACCAGTCCTACAGCCGCAAAAACAAAGCACATCGCTACGTTATCGAACACATTTTCGACGATAATTTCCAACTCAAGTGAGCAAGATTTCAGCTTTCTTTTCGAACATTTGGCAAACCATAAAACGCAACCGCATCAAATCGGCCATTGCGTTTGTCTTACTTATCGTTTATTATTTCTCGCTTCCGCGGACGTTGTTCCAGGAACCATTCTCAACGGTAATCGAAAGCGACGACGGACAACTCCTGGGCGCGAAAATCGCCGACGACAGACAATGGCGTTTTCCCGCAGCCGATAGCGTCCCGGACAAATTCAAGCAATGCATCGTCCATTTCGAGGACGAGAATTTTTATTGGCATCCCGGATTCAACCCGATATCGATGTGGAAGGCGTTCATAGAAAACCGAAAAGCCGGAAAAGTGCGTCGCGGCGGAAGTACGATAACCCAACAGGTCATCCGTTTGTCGCGCAAGAACAAAGTGAGAAGTTATTCCGAAAAATTGATCGAAGTGGTTTTGTCCACGCGATTGGAATTTCGGCATTCCAAAGAAAGAATTCTCGAGTTATATGCGGCCCATGCACCTTTCGGCGGAAACGTCGTCGGTTTGGAAATGGCCTCGTGGCGTTATTTCGGGATTCCGTCCAACCAACTTTCGTGGGCCGAAAGCGCGACATTGGCCGTGCTTCCTAACGCGCCGAGTTTGATCTATCCGGGAAAGAACCAACAAAATTTGCGTAGAAAACGCGATGCTTTGCTATTGAAGTTGCTGAATCGGAACGTGATTGACAAAATGACGTACGATCTCGCTCTCACCGAACCACTTCCGCAAAAACCGTTCGATTTACCGCAAACCGCGCCTCACCTGCTCGATCGCGTCGAACAAAAAGACAAAGGAAAGCGCATCCGCACGACGGTCGACATTTCGCTGCAGGAACGCGTGAACCAGATTTCAAAAACCTATTACAACCAATACCGCCAGAACGAGATTTACAACATGTCGATTTTGGTCATCGATGTCAAGACCCGCAACATCGTGGCATATGTGGGCAACTCACCTACAGATTCCGACCACGACAAGGATGTCGACATCATCTCGGCGCCCAGAAGTACCGGAAGTATACTCAAACCGTTGCTGTTCGCGAGCATGCTCGACGAAGGCGAAATTTTGCCCAATACGCTTGTCGCCGACGTCCCGGTCCAGATTTCGGGTTTCGCGCCCCAGAATTTCGACATGACTTACGACGGTGCCGTTCCCGCACAACGGGCTTTGGCGCGCTCGTTGAACATTCCGTCGGTGTTGATGCTTCAGGAACACGGTGTGAACAAATTCTATGAAACGCTCAAAAAATACAGACTCAAGGATTTGACTTTCCGACCCGATCATTATGGCCTGTCGCTGATTTTAGGCGGGGCCGAATCGAATTTATGGGATTTGTGCCGAACGTACGCCAACTGGACGTCCACGCTCAATTATTTCAATTCGCATCAGGCCAAATATCGCACGAAAGAATTTTCGGAACTGAATTTTTACGAAGAATCAAAACCCGATTTCGGATCGGAAACCTATCAAAAAACCATGATTGGCGCGGGATCGATCTATCTCACGTATAACGCCATGAAGGAAGTCAACCGGCCCGAAGGAGACGAAGCCTGGAAATTCTATGATTCGTCTATGGAAATCGCGTGGAAAACCGGTACGAGTTTCGGCAACAGAGACGCTTGGGCCATCGGTACGAATTCCGATTACGTCGTTGGCATCTGGGTCGGAAACGCTTCGGGCGAAGGCAGGCCCGAATTGACCGGCGTGAATTATGCCGCGCCGATTTTATTCGACGTTTTCAACCTGCTTCCGAGAAAAAAATGGTTCGCAAAGCCTTTGAACGACCTCGAGGAAGTCGAAATTTGCACCCAAAGCGGTTACCTCGCCCAAGACGACTGCCCGAAGGTTTCACAATTTGTACCGATCCGTGGCAAGAATACCAAAGCGTGTCCGTATCACAAGCTCGTGCATTTGGATCGGACGCAGAAATTCCGCGTGAATTCAAGCTGCGAAGACGTCGGGAACATCGTCAACAAAAAATGGTTCGTGCTTCCGCCGGTCATGGAATGGTATTACAAAAGCCATCATATCGATTATTTACCGCTTCCGCCGTATCGCGACGATTGCCAGCACAACGAAAAAGGCGTGATGGATTTCATCTATCCGAAGAATTACAACGCCAAAATCTATCTTGCGAAAGATTTCAACGGAAAAGTCCAGCCCGTGATCCTAAAAGTCGCACATTCCGATCCAAAAGCCACGCTTTTTTGGTACGTCGACAATGTTTTTAAGGGCCAAACCCAACATTTCCATGAAATGCAGCTCGACACCGAAACCGGAATCCACTATGTAACCGTGACGGATTCTCGAGGAAACGAGGCGAATCGTAAATTAGAGATCATACGCGATTGAGGTTTGTCTACATTTGGTCAAAACAAATCTCATGAAAAGAAAACTACTCCTTTTTTTGGCGGCTTTTTTGATTTCGGACTACAGCTTCGCACAAGCGGTCGCCAATCCTGTAAGCGATTTGACGCAATGCGGAAACACTATTTTCGATTTGACTGTCACTGCCAACGCCGCGCTCGGTAATCAATCGCCCAACCAATTTACGGTGTCTTGGTATATGACCATGATGGACGCCGACAATGACGTCAATCCCATAGCCAATCCCAATGCTTTTTATGGCACGAATGAAGAAGTCGTGTGGTTGCGCGTAACGAATATGACGACTCAGGAATTCGACGTGACTTCTTTCACGCTTCACCTTACGGGAATGACCTTTACGCCTTTGCCCGACGTAACGGCTTGTGGTTTTTATACACTGCCTGTTTTAAATGCCGGACAATATTATTCGCAACCCAATGCGCAGGGACAACCTTTGCCCGCAGGAACGACCATTGCCGTAACGATGATGGTGTATGTACATGGCAGCGGCTCTGAGTGCGATTTCGAAGACAGTTTTATGGTGTTCATCCTTCCTTTTCCGACAGCTCCGATGATGAACGATGTCACCATTTGCTCGCAATATGTGTTGCCCGAATTGAACGCAGGAAATTACTATACCGGTCCTGGCGGAACAGGAACGATGTTACAGGCCGGCACGACGGTTACCGAATCGATGACGATTTATGTTTTCGTGACGAACGGTTTTTGTACCGATGAATCTTCTTTTGAGGTAATCCTGCAATCTGCGCCTGATATCGATGTGGAAGACGTCACTTCCTGTACACCTTACCAATTGCCTGCTTTACCTGACGGGCAAATGTATTATTTGATTCCGGGAGCAGCTCCGGTTGAAGCGGGAACTATAATTTATGAAACTCAAGACGTGTATGTGGGCGCTCAAAACGGAAATTGCGGAAACTTTGCCTCGTTTACGGTTACCGTCGGCGATTTCGATTTCGACCCGCAACCGATGACAGCCTGTTCGTTAAACGGTTTCGGAACGTTCGATTTCAATGCGCTTTATGCCGAAATCAATGCGTTAAGCCCAAGCGCCAACGTCGCGATTTACCTTACTCTTGCCGATGCTTTGGCTCAAGCCGCACCAGTGCTTCCGATTTACACTGCCATGTCGTCTTTCCAAGTCGTGTATGTACGCATAGAGAATATGGCTACCGGATGTTTTTCTATTCATGGCATGACATTACAAACGTTCGCCTGTACAAATTCTTCTATTTCGGGTGTCGTGCAGTTCGATGCCGACTCCGATGGTTGCGATGCTTCCGACGTAGGTTTGGAAGGCATACAAATCACGTGTACCAATGGCAACCACGTATTTTATGCTTATACCAACGCCCAGGGCGAATATACGTTTGAAGACGTATTCTTGGGGAACAATTTCATCTCTGTCGTCAATTCTACTTTACCGACAGGCGCGATTTTAATCGGCAATCCGACCCAAACCGTCAACGTTACGGGCGACGGCCAGCAACTCGACGCGAATTTCTGCGTGAATGATGCAAATGATTTCATGGATGCCGGTATATTCCTCTACGCCAATTGGGGCGCCGTTCCGGGTTTTGCCGCACATTATACGATTTATGTGCACAATGGTGGCGCTTTGCCGATTTCGGGAAGCGTAACGCTTACATACGACGAGGCCAAACTCAATTTTGTTTCGAGTTCTCCGGCTCCGGCTTCTGCGAGCACAGGTTCGATTACCGTGAATTTTACCGATATCGAAGCGTTCGGATCTTTGTACATTCCCATACAATTCAATGTCGAGACGCCACCAACGGCCAATTCGGGCGATGTGTTGCATTTTAACGCCACGGTTTCTATCGCCAACGACATCAATCCTAACAACAACGTAAGCGTGTTGAACCAAACGGTCGTAAATTCATACGATCCGAACGACATTACCGTACATGAAGGAACATCGATCACGCCTCAACAGGCTTCAGATTATCTGCATTATACGATCCGTTTCCAAAATACGGGCACGGCGCCTGCGGTCAACGTAAGACTTGAAAATGAGCTAGCCGACCTGCTCGATTGGAATACGTTCAGGCCTGTCGCGTCGAGCCATGCTTATCTGGCCAATCGCGATGGCAACCAGGTCACGTTCAATTTTTACGGCATCAATTTGGCGGCCGAACAGGATGACGAACCTGCAAGTCACGGATACATCGTCTACGAAATCAAACCGGTTGCGGGCATCCAACTCGGTGACACTATCGAAAATACGGCCGAAATCTATTTCGATTTCAATCCTGCGATCGTAACCAATACGGCAACGACGACCGTCGAGCAACTTTCAACGCCCGAAAATCAAAGCGATGTTTTCGTGCTGTATCCGAATCCGGCTTCTGGAAGTTTTATAATCCGATCTGTCGAAAACAATCAATTGGACATGGAAATAACCGATGTGCGCGGTTCAACCGTATTGTCTAAACGACTTACACCTATTCAAAATGAAAGCGTTGTCGATATTTCTGGATTGAGTTCGGGGCTTTATTTTGTAAAACTGTCTTCCGAAAACGCTTCTTTGACGAAAAAGCTCATAATCAGATAATCACTAAAATCATCCTATAAGAAAATCCCGACACAGTTCGGGATTTTTTTTTTAAATAGGAACAAATTCTCATCAAAAACTGTCATATCATCAATGTCAGTATACAACTATTTGATTGCGAAAGTATATTTGAGAAAACATCCTAACCATGAAACAAACTTTACTCTCGATTTTCGCCTTGATCTGTTTTGTTTTCTCCAACGGACAAACGGCTTATCAAGCGCCCGGCGTTTATGTGTGCAACCAAGCGCCCGCAAATGTGCAATCGATGACGCCTTTCGTTCTAGGTGCGCAAAATCCGGCTAATTTCACCGTGACGTACCACTTGTACGAAGCCGATGCCGTTGCCAATGTAAATGCGATTCCCGGTCTTTTGAATTATTGTTGCGGCGGAATGGTCACGGTATACGCGCGCGTCACATCTAACAGTTCAGCGAATTTTGCTATTTCGAATTTCAAGACGGTTTGGGATTTACCCAATTACACCCCGATAATCGGAGATATTTGGGCATGTGAGACGGCCCAGTTGCCTGATGTCGAATTCGGTGCTTTCTACACGGGTCCTTTCGGTACGGGATTTCAATATCCGCCGGGCGCCATGATTACCCCGTGGACAAGTACGAACGGTTACATGTATTGGTATGCGGGCAACGACGATTGTTATTCTGAAGTGCAGTTTTATGTTTTGGTAGACACCACGCCTATTTTGTGGGAACCTACCATGACCAATTGCGTAGGAGACGAAAATTTCAACTTGACGCAGGCAATTTCTACCACAAGTGCGATGACGTTTTACCATACGCAGGAAGATGCGATGAACATGATCAATCCCATTGCTAACCCCGAGGCTTATCCAGGAACGGAAGGCGAAATCGTTTGGGTATTGCTGCAATCTTTCTGTACGAACATCCAACCGCTGACGCTTCATTTCCAAACCTGCACGCCAAACACGATTTACGGAAAAGTAGGCATCAGCCAAAACGGATCGACTTGCGACGTCTCTGATCCGGGGCTTCAAAACTGCAAAATGTCGCGCACGTTCGATGGCCAGACATCCTATGCTTACACCAATGCCAACGGCAATTATATGTTCACGAATGTTCCCGTTGGAGCCAATACCGTCGCGCCGGTGCCGACACAACCTTATATTACGGTATTGAACCCTACTTCCACGGTCATCAATACGTTCACCAATTCTCAACTGCAGGCCAATTTTTGCGTGAACGAATCGCCTTATGGAGATGTGCGCATGATCATGCAGTCCATGGGGAATTTCAGGCCCAACATCACGACACAGGTTTTCCTTCAGGTAGCGAATTTGGGGAATTTTACGGCTTCGGGAACGGTGACTTTGACGTACGACGCGTCTAAAACAAGTTACGTTTCTTCTTCGCTCGCGCCGGTTTCGAACGTGCCGGGCACGTTGACGTTCAACTACAACGTCCAACCGAATTACGGACAACCGATTTATGTGAGTTTTTACACGCCTACGACTACCGTTATGGGCGATGTGCTTGCGTTCAACGCGACCGCCTCGCTTTCGGGCGACCAGGATTTGACCAACAATAGCGCGACCATGAGTGAAACCGTCGTGAATTCATACGACCCGAACGATATTTCGGTTGCCGAAGGCGCATTCATATCGCCAGCCCAGGCGACGGGTTACCTGCATTATATCGTGCGCTTCCAGAATACGGGAACGGCCGAGGCATTTGACATAAGGATCGACAACCCATTGAACGAACTGCTCGATGCAGACACATTCAGGCCTGTTGCCGCGAGCCATACGTATTTTACCGAAAGGACGGGCAGCAACGTTTCGTTCCGCTTTCCGAATATCGATTTACCAGCTTCAAGTGTCGACGAGCCGAACAGTCATGGTTGGGTGATTTATGAAGTCAAGCCGGTAGCGGGAATCGAGGTCGGTGATGTGATTTCGAACCAGGCGTTCATTTATTTCGACACGAACCCTGCGATCGATACCAATACGGTAACGACAACCGTACAACAGCTTTCGACTCATGAAAGCCGCGCCGATATATTCGCGATCTATCCGAACCCGACGATCGGCAAATTCACGATCCGATCTATGCAAACAAGCCAACTCGATATGGAAATTACCGATGCAAGAGGTACGAAAGTCCTGTCCAAAAAATTATCGTTGGTTTCGAATGAAGTTTCCGTCGACATCTCGGGATTGAGTTCGGGATTGTATTTTGTAAAGATGGCTTCGGAAAACGGATCTTCCGTTAAGAAACTGATGGTGAAATAATTTCGCCAAGTGGCTTTCGCTCAAAATAATGGGCATAAAAAGATACATTTGTAAAAAACCAATGAAACAAAAACTACTTCTGCTTCTTATCGGGTGCCTTTTCAGCCTTTCGGCCAAATCGCAAGTCGCCAACACTCCACCGAACATCCATCAATGCGGTTGGGAAGTTTTCGATTTGACCGTGCAGAACGATATTATTCTCGGCAACCAGAACCCTTCTTTGTTTTCGGTGAGCTATTTCACGAACATAAGCAATGCGAACGCGAATGTAAATGCGATTGCAAATCCTGCGAACTTCGTCGGAAACGCATCCCAAATCATTTTCGCACGCGTGACCAATGTCCAGACCGACGCATTTGCGGTAACCTCATTCAATATTTCGTGGAATCTTGACGGCAGCCTTGTGGTTTATGCGCCCGAGGACGTCACGGTCTGTGGCTCCTATGCGTTGCCTACACCATCGACAGGAAATTTTTACGCAAGTCCTAATGGAGGCGGTCTCCCTATCGCACCGGGAACGGTGATTACCTCGACACAAACTTTGTATTTGTATGCACAGAATGGCGGTTGCACGGCCCAGCAAGCCTTTACGGTTACCGTAATCGGACTTCCTGATTTGAGCATGCCCGACGTTTACGCCTGCGAATCGTTCATACTTCCCGATTTGCCTCCGGGCGCTTCCTATTTTTCGGGTCCGATGGGCACCGGAAACTTGATGGCTCCGGGACAGGCAATTACGCAGTCGATGACGGTTTATGTATACGCCGAAATCGGATCGTGCTCGGCCGAAGAACAATTTACGGTAACGATAGGCGAAATCCAGGTGAATGATTTGAGCCCGATACACGGTTGCGGACCTGAAGGCGTTGGCACTTTCGATTTATCGGGAATTGCCGTAAGCGCGACTTCTGATCCTAGTGCTATCGTAACGATTTATGTGACGATGGCGGACGCGCAGGCCGGCGTGAATGACATTGCCACTTCCGAGCCGTTTTTAAGTGGAACCGCAACACTTTGGGTACGCGTACAGTCCGGAAATTGTTTTGAAATCGTGCCTTTGTCGCTGATTTACGATTTTTGTACAGGCAATGCTTTGTACGGTTTCGTGACGGTGGATATCGACAACAACGGATGCACGAATGCCGACCCCGATTTATCCGGAATCGCGATCATCCACACCTTCAACGGACAGGAAACACTGTACTACACGAATTCGTTCGGTATTTACTATATCCAAAACGTATTGCCGGGCGATAATACGGTAGCGCTCGACCCGTCTACCTTACCTGCCGGTGTAAGTGGCACCGCCTCGTCCCAAACCATCACGTTCACCGAAGAACAGAATGAAAATGTTTCGTTTTGCGTTACGACCGATGGCAGCACGAACGATTTGTCTATCACGGTTTCTCCAAATTCACAAGTCGTACCCGGATTCCAGACTGCATATCGCATAAAAGTCATGAACAGTTCACCAGTTTCGATGGGTGCAACGGTCGTCATTGATTTTGATGGGGCGAAATTCGATTTCAGCAACTCGACTCCCATGCCTACCAGCGCGTCGTTCAATAGCCTGACATATACTTTTTCGTCGATTCCGGCCTATACGGGATTGCAATTCTATGTCTATTTCGATGTAGCCACGCCTCCAACGGCAAACTCAGGCGATGTCGTCGTGCTTTCGGCGACCGTAACCAACGCTTCGGATGTGAACCCGGAAAACAACACGGCTTCGGGGACGCAAACAGTGATCAATTCCTATGACCCGAACGACATAACGGTGCACGAGGGCGCGACGATAACGCCGACTCAAGCGCAGGGTTATTTGCATTACACCATCCGATTCCAGAATATGGGAACCGCCGAAGCACAGAACGTGCGTATAGAGAACGAACTTTCGGATTTGCTCGATTGGTCGACGTTCAGGCCGATTTTTGGCAGTCATGGATATTACGCGAGCCGTTCGGGCAATCAGGTGACGTTCTCGATGCCTCAAATTCATTTGGTCCCCGAATCGGTGAGCGAAATCGACAGCCAAGGTTTCGTAACCTATGAAATCAAACCGATTGCGGGTATAGAAATTGGTGACATCATCGCAAATTCGGCCAATATTTTTTTCGATTTCAACGAAGCAGTGCCGACCAACGAAGTGGAAACGACGGTTGCACAATTGTCGGCGCCGGAAACGGCTCTGGAATCTTTGGAATTGTATCCGAATCCCACGTCAGGATCGGTGAAAATCCATTTGGCAACCGATACTATTTTCGATGTTGAGATTGCCGATGTACGTGGCGCGATAGTATTCGCCAAAATACTGTTACATAATGATGAAGCGATTGATGTTTCAGGTTTGCATTCGGGAATCTATTTCGTGAAAATCAATTCGGGAACGGCAAGCGCAACCAAAAAATTGATCGTGAAATAAACTCAGGCACTCAGGCACTCAGGCACTCAGGCACTCAGGCACTCAGGCACAAAAATAAAAAAACCGCCAATCTCTCGAAAGGCGGTTTATTTTTACTCGATCTCATTGCCTTCTTTATCGAAGAAATGATATTCGAGGAACGTGTAAGCGTCACGCGGTATGATCTTCACCCATTTTTTGTGCTCAAAGAACCACTTGGAGCGCATTGATGGAAAACCTTTACTGAGGTAAGCAGCCACGAACGGATGCGTGTTAAGCACGATCTTCTTGTGGATTTTGGATAGGCGTTCCAAGTCGGAGGCGATTTTGTCGACGATGAGGATCGGTGCCTCGATTTCGCCGTTTCCGTTGTTCGGATCCTCTTCGTTGGTTTTGATGTTCACCTCCGGCCTAACTCTTTGTCGGGTTATCTGGACGAGCCCGAACTTGCTAGGTGGCAGGATTTTGTGTTTTGCTTTATCGTCGGACATTTCCTGACGCAAATGGTCGAAAAGCACTTTGCGATTGTCTGGGTTCGTCATGTCGATAAAATCGATGACGATGATTCCGCCCATATCGCGCAGCCTCAATTGGCGTGCGATTTCGGTAGCGGCGATCATATTGACTTCGAGTGCCGTGGCTTCCTGGTTGGTCGCCTTGTTCGAGCGGTTGCCTGAGTTCACGTCGATAACGTGAAGGGCTTCGGTGTGCTCGATGATAAGATACGCTCCGCGACTCATCGAAACGGTTTTCCCGAAAGACGTCTTGATCTGTCTTTCGATATGATACCTTTCGAAAATCGGCGTATCCCTCGACTGATAAAGCCTTACGATATTCTGTTTGGTCGGAGCGATCTCACTTAGATACTCCTTGATGTTGTAAAACAACTCCTCGTCATCTACAATGATACCCGTAAACGTATCGTTGAAAACGTCGCGCAGTATCGAAGATGCCCGGTTGAGCTCTCCCAATACTTTGGACGGATGATGGGCAGTTGGTATTTTTTTGCACATTGCAGCCCAACGCGTGAGCAGGTTCTGCAAGTCTTTGTCGATCTCAGCGACTTTTTGCCCTTCGGCAACGGTGCGGACGATAATGCCGAATCCTTTCGGTCGAATGCTTTGCACGAGACGTTTAAGACGGTCTTTCTCTTCTTTGGACTCTATCTTTTGCGAGATGGAAACCCTGTCTGAGAACGGAACGAGTACGATAAATCGGCCGGCTAAGGAGAGTTCTGAGCTTATCCTTGGGCCTTTCGTGGAAATCGGTTCCTTGACGACCTGAACGAGTACGGATTGGTTAGATCCCAAAACGTCTGTGATGACGCCGTTCTTGTCTATCTCTTTTTCGAACTGAAAGTTTTTGAGTGAAGAATCTTTTAGTTTACCTGCGCTTACAAGCTTTAAGAATTTCAACTGGGAAGACAGGTTCGGCCCGAGGTCGTGATAATGCAAAAACGCATCTTTCTCGAATCCTACGTTTACGAACGCGGCGTTAAGTCCGGCGACGGGTTTGCGGATCTTCGCTATGAAAATATCGCCGACCTGAAAGTCGCTTTTCTCTTCTTCCCTGTGTAATTCAATTAGTTTTCCATCTTTGGTTAAGGCAAAATCTACGGCTTCAGAACTCGATCTGATGATTAATTCTTTATTCACCTTGTAAATTTTTATCCGATACAACGAAAGACGTGATACACGTCTTCCAGAATAGGGGATGGATTAAACAATAACAGGTAGTAATTACCCGGTGGTTAAAAAATTCCAATAATAAAATTCCAAATCCCAATCTTTCAAAAACAACAACTGCCCGAACGGCGCGTTTTCACGAAGTTCTTATGCAGCTTGCTTTTGACCCGAGGCGCAGCCGAACTGGCCGCAGGTAATTTTGGAATTTGGATTTTGGAATTTTCCTTCCAATTTCAATGAACGTTTTTCCAGAACCGATTTCAAAATGGGTTCTAAAAAGAAAAAGTAGTTAAAGAACTACTTTTTCTTCTTGTGGCGGTTAGCTCTTGCACGTTTTTTTCTTTTGTGCGTCGCTACCTTATGTCTTTTTCTCTTTTTACCACTTGGCATAATGCGATTGTTTGTGAATTAATGATAGGTTTATTTTGCTTCGTTGTTGGTTTTAACACCTTCAACAAACACCTTTGCAGGTTTGAATGCCGGGATGTTATGAGCAGGAATTTTGATCGTGGTGTTTTTGGAGATATTTCTTCCGGTTTTTTCGGCTCTTGTCTTGATGATGAAGCTTCCGAAACCTCTCAAATAAACGTTGTCTCCTGTTTCGAGAGAAGTCTTTACCTCATCCATGAATGATTCTACAGTTGCCTGTACATCGCCTTTTTCAAGACCTAACTTCTCAGAAATTTTCGCTACGATATCTGCTTTCGTCATTTTCTTGCGTTTTAATAATTGTGTGATATTTTTTGAGGTGCAAATATAAGAATTAAAAAACCAATAATTCAACCATAATTAATTAAAATTTAATAACATAAACTTTACTTTTGACCGCTTTCCCGCGCTATCATGGACTTCGCTAAACGCCTTATAGATTGGTACTTACAAAACAAACGTGATTTGCCTTGGCGCGAAACAGTCGATCCTTACAAAATTTGGCTCAGCGAAATTATGCTGCAGCAAACGCGGGTTTCACAAGGAATGCCTTACTATTTTGCTTTCACCGAGGCTTTTCCGACCGTATTCGACCTGGCCAATGCCGATGAACAGCAAGTGCTCAAACTCTGGCAAGGCCTCGGGTATTATTCTCGTGCACGCAACCTGCACTCGACCGCTAAAACCATAGCTTTCGATTACACCGGAAATTTCCCCGAATCCTATAAAGAACTGTTGCATTTAAAAGGCGTTGGCGATTATACGGCCGCCGCCATCGCTTCGTTTTCTTATGGTGAAGCCGTTCCGGTTGTGGATGGAAACGTATTCCGCGTCTTGGCGCGTTATTTCGACGTGGAAACCGACATCGCCTCGCCCAAGGCAAAAAAGGAATTCGCGACGTTGGCGTTCGAGCTCATGCCTAAAGACAACCCTGCGATTTTCAATCAGGCGATCATGGAATTCGGTGCTTTACAATGTGTGCCGAAAAATCCCGATTGCGCCGTTTGCCCGATGAACGATTCCTGTCTCGCCTTACAAAAAGGCAAAGTCGCCAAACTTCCCGTAAAGCTCAAGAAGCAAAAGGTCACGAACCGCTACTTTAATTATCTGGTGTACCGCGACGAAAAAGGCAATACGCTTTTGCAGAAACGCGAAGGAAAAGGCATTTGGCAGAATTTATACGAATTCCCTTTGATCGAAACCGATGCGGAAGCCGATTTAATGATGGTTTCGGATAAAATCGAGAATGAAATTTTGTCGATATCACGCATCAATTCAGTTCCGATCGTGCACAAATTGTCGCATCAGCAGTTGTTCTTGACGTTTTGGGAAGTCGACGTGGATGGTAAATTGGAAAACGGGATTTCTACAACGGAAATGATGAAGTTTCCCGTTCCGATCGTGTTGCACAATTTTATGGAACGTTATTTTGGAAGTGAGGATTTGTTTTCTAAACCTCAAAGGTTTTAAAAACCTTTGAGGTTTGTAAAAAGCAAACCGCCACCTCAACCCAAGCGCTCAAAAAAACACTATATTTGAAAATCTAATCCATACAAACATGAGCGGAACCTTAAATAAAGTCATGCTGATAGGCCACTTGGGCGACGAAGTCAAAATGCATTATTTCGACGGCGGCAACTGCATCGGAAGATTTCCGCTGGCAACCAACGAGACGTACATCAACAAATCGACCAACGAGAAGATCACGTCTACCGAATGGCACAATCTGGTCGTTCGCAACAAAGCGGCCGAAATCTGCGAAAAATACCTTTCCAAAGGCGACAAAATCTATGTGGAAGGCCGAATCAAATCGCGTCAATGGCAGGCCGAAGACGGCACGACCAAGTTCACGACCGAAATCCAGGTGACCGAATTCACGTTCCTCAACGTCAAGAAAGACCTTGATTCAAACCGCCAACCATCGGCGAGCGCACCAAAAGGAACGAGTTACGAGCGAGGCGATTTGCCCGAAAACGACCTTCCGTTCTAAGTTTAACCAACCTTTACAAATTTGGACCCCGAGCCCGAATTCCTTTCCACCCAAATTGGCATTGCCGTAGGTTTCGCGGTCATTTTCGTGTTGCTTTTCTGTTCGGCTCTCGTATCGGCGGCCGAAGTCGCGTTGTTTTCGCTTTCGCCACAGGATTTGGATTCCTCGACTAAAAAAGATCCGAAAAAAACCAAAGTGCTGTCGCGGCTTCTTCAACGCCCGAAAAAGCTTTTGGCGACGATTTTGGTAACGAACAGTTTCGTGAACATGGCCGTCATTGTGTTGTTTTTTACGATCGGGACTTCGGTGTTCGCTTTTATCTCGATACCTACATTGAAATTTGTGGTCGAAATCATTGTCGTCACGTTTTTCATTTTGCTTTTCGGAGACGTCTTGCCGAAGATTTACGCAAACCGCAACAGTTTGAGGTTCGCTTTATTCATCGCCGGTCCGATCGCGTTTCTCGACACGTTGCTCACGCCGATAAGCATTCCGTTGCGCTCGTTGACGAATTTCCTCAACGATAAGCTCGGCGGAAAACAGAAATCGAACATATCTGTAGACCAATTGTCGCAGGCACTCGAGCTGACTTCATCGGACGACACGACCCAACAGGAACAAAAAATCCTCGAAGGCATCGTCTCTTTCGGCAACACCGAAGTGCGCCAGGTGATGAGCCCGCGCATCGATATTTTCGCGATAGAGATTTCTGATACTTATGCCGAAATCCTTTCCGAAATCATCGATAAAGGATTTTCGAGGATTCCGGTTTACGAGGAAAACATCGACCATATCGTAGGCGTTTTGTTCGTGAAAGACCTGATTCCGCACATCGGCAAAAAAGAGTTCGAATGGAAAGCGTTGATTCGCGAGCCGTTTTTCGTACCCGAGAACAAAAAACTCGACAACCTTTTGAAGGATTTCCAAGGCATGAAAAACCATTTGGCTGTGGTAGTCGATGAATACGGCGGCACTTCGGGAATCGTTACGCTTGAAGACGTGATTGAGGAAATCGTGGGCGATATTTCGGACGAATTCGACGACGACAACATCTCGTATTCGCAAATAGACGACAAGACGTTTTTGTTCGAAGGTAAGATCAATCTCAAGGATTTTTACCGTATCATTGACCTCGACGAGACCGAATTCGAGGAAAGCAAAGGTGAAGCGGAAACGCTCGCCGGATTTTTACTCGAAATCCTGGGCAACTTCCCGAAAAAAGGCCAGAAAATAAATTTCGCGAATATCCGTTTTACCATCGAATCCATAGACCGCAAACGCATCAAACAAATCAAAGCTTCGATTGAAAATGATTAAGAAAATTACACCGTATATTTTAGTTTTTGCCATGTTGTTCTCGATTTTCGGATGTAAGGACGACGTGCTTCCGAAACCGACGGGAATGCTGCGCCTCGATTATCCGATCGCGCGATACGGCACGTTCGACAGCGATTGCCCGTACGGTTTTTACGTGAACGGAGATGCGACGGTAAAAGCGAAAGGCTGCAGTTTCGAAATCCATTACCCGAAAATGAAGGCGACCGTTTACCTGACGTATAAAAACGTGAACGGCGACATCGAAAAATTGCTAAGAGACGCCCAAAAACTCACGTACGAGCACGTGATCAAGGCCGACGCGATCACCGAACAGCCTTTCGTCAACCCCGACAAAAAAGTGTACGGCATGTTCTACAGCGTTGGCGGAAATGCGGCGACGAATTCGCAATTCTATTTGACCGACAGCACTAAACATTTCGTAACGGGTTCGCTGTATTTCTATGCAAAACCGAATTTCGATTCGATCATGCCGGCCGCGGATTATATCAAGAACGATATGCAGACGATGATGGAAACGATGTATTGGAAATGATTCGGACACTTTTTCTATGGCTTTTGTTCACCACATGCGCATTTGCCCAGAACCATCTTTATTTTGACATCGATTCGAAACCGATTGACAAAAAAACTTACGATGGCATGATGACCACCGGTGATTTGCTCAAATGCGAGAAAAAAACCGACACCGCCACATTATATAGAATCGAATATAGAAGCGTCGAAGCTGTTTTATCCGAAGCGAAATCGAAGAAACTCACGAACACTCTCAAAATCATTTCAAAAGACACTTCAGACCTCGAAAACAAGATTCTCGTCATACATTATTACCACGGAAAAGACCCATGTAATCCGAGAGGCTTAGGCACAAATGGAAGCTATTGGACACCGTTGGTCAAAATCTTGGAAAAGCGCCCGGACGTGAAACAATATTTCATATACAAACCCGAACAGAAAACACATGGCTTTCAAAAAAAATCGGCCTTAGAAGACCAAAATGAACTAATTGCCTCTGTTTTCTTCCCTTCTCATTACAACTGCGGTAGCTTCGCGATTTTATGGCCCGATCGTTCCTATATTGTCTGTAAAGGTGAATATCCAGCCGATGCGATATTGCGCTACCTCAACGCCAAAAAATAAAAAAGGGACTCTTTCGAATCCCTTTTCTTTTATCTTCAGCAAAATTTAAGCCGAGTGGCAGCTTTTCTTAGCTGCGCAACATCCGCCTTTCGCTTCTTTGGCATCGCCACAACCTTCTTTTTTGTCGGTCGCTTTCTTATCCTTAGAAGATTTCTTTTTGTCTTTGGCTTTCTCTTTTTCCTTTTCTTTTTCGTGGCTTACGAAAACGGCAGCGTGATCGCCGGACGCTTTAAGATCGGATACTTTGTATGTTTTTCCGTCACCTGTCTTTTCGACCGCTTCTACCAATTTTTCCGGAGATTGCTTGGCCGCATCGAATTCTACCGTAGCTTCTTTCTTGTCGAAGTTCACCGTGGCTTTGGTCACGCCTTCCAATCCCGAAAGTTTTTTCTCTATGGTCTTGGCGCATCCGACGGCGCAAACCATTCCGTCAATTTTAAAGCTTGCCGTTTCCGGTTTGGCGGCTACCGCAACGGTCGAAGCAGACGCATTATCGGAAGTTGCCGGAGCAGCGCTTTCTGTCTGCTTGCAAGCCGTAAGGAACAAAACGGGCAAAGCAGCGATCAACAAAGATTTCTTGAAATTCATAACTGATGTTTTATGTTTGGGTTAACACGTTCTATGGGAACGGATTACAAAAATAGCAAAAACACATGCCGTAAGTCCTAAATTTATTACAATTTTGGGGTGTTAATTAACAATTCGATGGGTCTGAACAACAACAAGATAGTTTTCATCACGATCCTTGCCCTGATTTGGGGAAGCTCGTTCATTTTAATCAAACGTGGATTGGTCGGGCTTTCACCTTACGAACTCGGCTCCCTTCGCATGATTTTCGCGTCCACTTTCTTTTTGATCGTGGGATTTAGGTCACTTACGCAAATCCCGTTGGACAAATGGAAATACGTGGCGCTTACGGCTCTTTTCGGCAGCTTTATGCCAGCGTTCCTTTTCGCGATGGCGCAAACGCATATCAGCAGCACGATTAGCGGCATCATGAACGCTTTTACGCCGCTCAACACTTTGCTTATCGGAATCTTGTTCTTCGTCCTTGACTATAAACGCACTCAAATCATCGGCGTGACCGTAGGATTCGCGGGTTGCCTTTTACTGATTTTGGGAGGCGAGTCGTCGAATGCGGGCAACAACAACTGGTACGCGCTTTTGGCGTTTGCAGGTGCACTTTCGTACGGCATCAACATCAATCTCATCAAGAAATACATTTCCGATTTACCGCCTATGAGCATCGCCACGGGCAATCTCGCGGTCTTGATTTTACCTGCTCTTGGAATTTTGACGTTCTCCGGCTTTTTTGACCATTGGCACGAAACGAAGGTTTTGCACTCGGCCGGATTCGTGGCCATTTTGGGCATCGTGGGCACGGGAATCGCGAACCTGCTTTTTTACCGACTGATCAAGATTTCGACGCCTGTCTTCGCTTCATCGGTGACATACCTGATCCCGATCGTAGCATTCTTTTGGGGCATTTTGGACGGCGAAACGCTCAACGTCTGGCAAATCCTGGGTGCGCTTATCGTATTGGTCGGCGTTTGGCTCAGCAGCCGCAAATAAGAAAAGGCCGCCATTTACGGCAGCCTTTCCTCTTTGATCGATGATCGATATTATTGGAAGTCGGCGTCGGTAACGCCTTCGTTCACTTTCACGTCGCTTGCGGTAAACTCGATTTCCATCGGACCTGCGCTCATCGTAAGTTTGTGTGGCAACTTCACGCCTTTCACATCTTTGTAATCGCTGTAATTCAAGGTTTGGCTTCCTTGTTCAGACGTTTTGGTCTCGGCTACTTTCAATCCGGTTTTGGTATCGAAATACAACGTCGATTTTCCAGATTTGATGGCATAGGCATCGGTTCCGTTCATGGTTTCGATTCCGGTCAACGTCACATCTGCTTTCTTCATCAGTTGCAATTCCTTGAAAGGATAAGCCGATTCTTTCATCGCGGCCAAATCTTCGCCAGAGAAATCCTTGCGCTGGCCTTGTTGCTCGATGTAAGCACCTTTTTCATTGGTCACTTGTTTCATCACGGTCATACCCATCGCGTTCATGTTGGCCGACAATTTCCCGGCGGCAGATGTCTTCATGGTCAATACCAATGGCGTACCTTGGATCGTTCCGGCGTAAGTAGTCGAAGTGGTCTTTACTGCAGTTACAGCTTTGTCGCCGCCGATCGCCTTGATGTAGTTTTCCAAAACCGATTTTGCGGTAACACCAGCCGGAAGTGTTTTCTTCTCTACTGGTTTCGCTACCGGATTACCGAATTTGTCGAAGAACAAGATCGGCACTTTATTGGCAGCGCTGAATTTTTCGAGAGCTGGCAATACCTCAGAACCTTTACCTACGATGATGATGCGTTGGTTGTCGGCAAGGAAATATTTGTTGGCCACACGTTGGATGTCCTCTGGGGTAACGGCCTCGATACTCTTGATGTAGTTTTTGTAGAAATCTGCCGGAAGACCTTCAGTTTCGATGTTCAACGCATAACGTGCGATGGTTTGCGGTTTGTCTACCTGCATTACGAAACGTCCGATGTAACCCGCTTTAACCGCGTCCAAAACTTCTTTGGTCACTTTTTCTGTGCGGATGCGTTTGATCTCTTTCATGAATTCGACAACGGCACTGTCTGTAACAGCGTTGCGCACCTGAGAAGCGGCCGAGAACGAAGTCACGTAACGGCTTCCGCCGATTGACGAACGCGCTCCATACGTCCAACCGTGGGCCTCGCGAAGGTTCATGTTCAAGTAGCTGTTGAAATCGCCACCCAAAACTTGGTTTGCCAAGATAACCGGGAAGAAATCCGGGTCTTTCATCTGCAAACGCACTGTATTCACGATACCGATTTCAGATTGTACCGCATTCGGCATGTCGATGAAATTGATCTGGGTAAATTGTACGTTAGTCGGATCAGAATATGAAATGTTCGGCGCTTTTTGGGCTTTCCAGTTTCCGAAAAGTTTGGTCACTTGTTTCTTGACATCGGCAGGCTTGACATCTCCGATTACGACCAAATAGGCGTTTCCTGGAACGAAATACGTGTAATAGTTTGTCTTTACGTCCTGAAGCGTTACGTTGTTGATCGTCTCTTCGGTCAAATATTCCCCAGACGGATGGTTCTTGCCATAAGCCAAAACTCCGCGAACGCGCTCCGCAACCGCAGGCACACTTTTCTCCTGGGTTTTCAAACCTTCGACGAGTTGGGTTTTCTCTTTGTCGAATTCTTCCTGGGTGAAGTTCGGATTCAGCGCGCCTTCGGCCATAAGCTCGAGCACGCGGTTTCCGTATTTCGACAGCGAAGTCGCATAGGCGCCGTTGGCAGAAAAGTTGATGTTCGCACCAAGGAAATCTACTTCTTCGTTGAAAGCGTCTTTGGCGATCTTTTTCGAGCCTTTTCCGATAAGTTCGCTTGTAAGATCGGCAACTCCTTTTTTGTTGCCTTCAGCATAAGGCGCATTGTCTAACGTCAGGTTATAGGAAACGCGTGGCAATTTGTGGTTTTCTACGACGAGCACTTTCAAACCGTTCGGCAAAGTGAACGTTTCGGGCGCTTTTACGTTGATTACCGGAGCCGGTCCCGGTTTTGGTTGCGGTCTGTCTTGTGCTTGCATAGAAAGGGTTAAAAACAAACCTGTTGCGGCTATGATTATTTTTTTCATGTCGTGGATCTCTCTTAGTTTTGTTTGTCTTTGGCTGGAACGTAATCAAGCAGCAAGCGCTGGTTCGAATTCAGGTACTTTTTCGCGACATCGCGGATTTCTTCGCGAGTGATCGAACGGTAGATGTCGATTTCGGTATTGATCAGGTTTACGTCTCCGTACAACAAATAGTAAGAAGCGAGGTTTTCTGCGATTCCTTCTACGCTCGCGTTGCTGTTCACGTATTGGTTTTCGAATTTGTTCTTCAACTTCTGGAGGTCTTTATCTGAAATAAGCTCGGTTTGAAGTTTCACGATCTCGTCATCGCATTCTTTCAGGATGTCTGCCGTCGGAGTTTGGCCAAGCGGCATGCCGTAGATGATGTACATGCCGTAATCTTCTTGAGAGAACGAGAACGCACCTACCTGAAGCGCCATTTTTTTCTCGTCTACGATTTTCTTGTAAAGTTTGGATGATTTTCCGTCTGTCAAATACGTTGAGATCATATCCAAAACACGGGCGTCGCGCGTCTTCATCGAAGGCGTGCGGTAAGCGGCGACTACCATAGGAACCTGGATGTTCGGGTCTGTGTACGTCGCTTTTATGGTTTGGTTGATCGGATCTTCGTTGAACGTTTGGCGCGTAATAGCCGGTCCTTTCGGGATAGAACCGAAATATTGCTTGATCCAAGTCTTGGCCTGCGCAGGGTCGAATTGTCCGGCCACTACCAAAACCGAGTTGTTCGGAATGTAGAATTTCTTATTGAACGCCTGGAATTCCTCGAGTTTGGCGGCGTCCAAATGTTCCATCGAACCGATAGTCGCCCAACGGTACGGGTGTTTTTTGAACATGTTTTTCTTGACTTCGGCCAAAAGGTTTCCGTAAGGCTGATTATCGACGCGAAGGCGTTTTTCTTCTTTGACCACCTCGTTCTGCGTATCGACGCCGATTTGGTTGATCACCGGATGCATCAAACGCTCCGATTCCATCCACAAACCAAGTTCCAGGCTGTTCGACGGAAACACTTCGAAGTAATACGTACGGTCGTCTGTAGTGTTGGCGTTGTTGGTTCCGCCGTTAGACGTGACGATTTTCATCCATTGCCCTCGCTCGATGTTCTTCGTGCCTTCGAACAAAAGGTGCTCGAAAAAGTGGGCAAAACCCGTTCGGTCAGGATTCTCGTCTTTGGCGCCCACGTGGTACATCACCGAAGTGATCACGACCGGAGCCGAGTTGTCGTTGTGCAAAATCACGTGCATGCCGTTGTCGAGGTCAAACTCCTCGAACGCCACCTTCTGGGCAGTGACGGTTCCCGAAAGCAATAGTGCAGAACCCAAAGCCATTATTGTGTTTTTCATAAAGTTAATTGATTAATAATTGCGTGTTTGTATGTATTGGGAAATGTTTGTTACGCCAAAAGTAGGTTTTTTAGGTGTAAGTGATTGGATTTTTTGATTTTTGGAACGCGTAGGCGGCTCGTGTGCAATCGATTTCGGAAAGGAGCTTTTTACGGCCATCTGGTGTAACGGAGTTCCTGACTCGTGTGGAATTACACCATATTTGACGCGATCGTTCAAAACGAAACGATTGCGCGAGGGATGGCAGCGGCATCCTTTCGGGTTAGTGTCGGGCGCGCCCGACACTAACCCGAAAGATATAGCGGACAGCCCGACGGCGGCTACTCAAAACCAACATTTTACCCTAAATTTCCCAAACCGCCGACGCGCCCCAATAAAAATCCCGAAAATTTCACCCAACCTCTTGCACCTTTGTCTTTTAATCGTATATTTGCACCCATTTTTAATCAATTTCAAACATATTGTTATGTACGCAATCGTAGAGATAGCAGGGCAGCAATTTAAAGTAAGCAAAGACCTTAAGGTTTTCGTTCACCGTTTGGACAGCAAAGAAGGAGACGCGGTTTCATTCGCGAAAGTCCTTCTTGTTGACGACAACGGAACGGTAACTTTGGGCGCCCCGGCTGTAGAAGGTGCTTCGGTAGAAGCCAAGGTGTTGCAACACCTAAAAGGAGACAAAGTGATCGTTTTCAAAAAGAAGCGCAGAAAAGGCTACAAAAAGAAAAACGGACACCGTCAATCCTTGACACAAATCCAAATTTCAGGAATCACTTTCGGTGGAGCTGCTCCAAAAGCCAAAAAAGCTGCCGCTAAGAAGACTGAAGAAACTGCAACAGAAGAATAACATTTAAAAAAGATATACGTCATGGCTCACAAGAAAGGTGTCGGTAGTTCCAAGAACGGACGCGAATCAGAATCGAAACGTCTAGGCGTTAAGATTTTCGGTGGTCAGGCTGCCATCGCTGGTAACATCATCGTTCGTCAGCGCGGTTCTAAGCACAACCCCGGAGAAAATGTTTACATGGGTAAAGACCACACGCTTCACGCTCGTGTTGACGGAGTGGTTAAATTCCAGAAAAAAGCAAACAATAAGTCTTATGTTTCAATTGAGCCTTTCCAAGCTTAATCAGAATCGACTTGAAAATAGAAAACCCGTTCTTATGAGCGGGTTTTTTTATTTGCGGAAATTACAAATGGGTGCATCGGCCTCGCCTTTTAATTCGGAACACGATCGTGTCTTACAAGTATTGGTTCAATTCTTCTGTTCTGAAACTGAAAACCAATAAAAAACCCTCACATTTCTGCAAGGGTTATTGTATAAAAAACTGTAAATCTTAGTAACGGTAATATTCCGGTTTGAACGGTCCTTGAACCTCAACCCCGATGTAATCTGCCTGCTCCTGGTTCAAAGTTTCCAACTCGACACCCAATTTCGCAAGGTGCAAAGCGGCCACTTTTTCGTCAAGATGCTTAGGCAACATGTAAACCTGGTTTTCGTAAGCGGCGCTGTTTTTCCACAACTCGATCTGGGCCAACGTCTGGTTCGTAAATGAGTTCGACATTACGAAGCTCGGGTGGCCGGTCGCGCAACCGAGGTTCACCAAACGACCTTCGGCCAAGATGATGATGTCTTTTCCTGCGATCGTGTATTTATCAACCTGTGGTTTGATTTCTACTTTAGAAGAACCGTGGTTTTTGTTGAGCCAAGCCATATCGATTTCATTGTCGAAGTGACCGATGTTACAAACCACAGTCTTGTCTTTCATCGCCTCGAAATGCTTCGCTACGACGATATCTTTGTTTCCTGTAGTCGTGATGATGATATCGGCGTTTCCGACAACCGTGTCGAGTTTCTTGACTTCGTAACCGTCCATTGCAGCCTGAAGCGCACAGATCGGGTCGATTTCGGTTACCGTTACGATTGAACCGGCCCCACGGAAAGAAGCGGCAGTTCCTTTACCGACGTCTCCGTATCCGCAAACTACAACGCGTTTTCCGGCAAGCATCAAGTCGGTCGCACGACGGATCGCATCAACCGCAGATTCCTTACAGCCGTATTTATTGTCGAATTTCGATTTTGTAACCGAATCGTTCACGTTGATCGCAGGCATAGGAAGAGTTCCGTTCTTCACGCGCTCATAAAGTCTGTGAACACCGGTTGTAGTCTCTTCAGACAATCCTTTGATATCGGCAACCAATTCCGGATAACGATCGAGAACCATGTTCGTCAAATCGCCTCCGTCGTCCAAAATCATATTCAATGGTTTGCGGTCTTCACCGAAGAAAAGCGTCTGCTCGATACACCAGTCGAATTCCTCTTCGTTCAAGCCTTTCCAAGCATAAACCTGGATACCGGCATCTGCGATTGCAGCAGCAGCGTGATCTTGAGTAGAGAAAATATTACAAGAAGACCAAGTCACTTCTGCTCCCAGCGCTTTCAAAGTCTCGATCAGGACCGCAGTCTGGATCGTCATATGTAAACATCCGGCGATACGCGCGCCTTTAAGCGGCTGTTCGGCTCCGAATTCTTTGCGAAGCGACATCAAACCCGGCATTTCGGCCTCAGCCAATTCGATTTCTTTACGTCCCCAAGCCGCAAGGGAAATATCTTTCACTTTGTAGGCCACATAAGGCATTGTCGTAGTACTCATATCTTAAATTATTATGGTCGGAAATTTGGCGCAAAAGTACGTATTAACTTTGGGAACAAAAAACGCAATTACGCATTATTTGAAACAGATTCCAAGGTTAAATATTTGGTTTGTAGCTTATTCCGGCTACCTGCTTTTACTCCTCGGTTCGCGATCGGTTTTTACAGGCTTTTGCACAGGCTTCCGTCGGGCGCCGCACAAAAACCGCGAACCTGCGGGGTAACCGCTTGCATCCGGGCTAGGCGTTTTGCAGTGAGGAAAATCCATTTCCCATAAAGACGGACACGAAAAAAACTTTACTGGAATTGCCGTTAACCGATTCGAAACTTTAACAAAATGTACAGAAAACCTGTAACGGATTGGCCTTGACAACTTCGAACTTTGTAGACCTAACAGATTTTGAAAATCTGTTAGGTCTTACAACCCAAAAATTTGATGGGCTTTTGATGTGTCAAAAATTCCTACCTAAAAAATGACTAAGAGAACTCTAAATCCAGATCTGTCACTTCTTAATAAACCCGACAGGCCCCGATTTTGACAACTCGAACCCAAAAACTTTCCCTAACTTAGCGCCTTAAATTAAATTTTATGCGCATATGCTCCGGCAGTGCGACTTTCTGCAAAAAATGCCGCTCCACCTCCAACAGAACATAGGCCCGAAAACGAAACTCTACGTTTGGCGCATCGAAGAAACTTTCGAAGATCTTTTCGACGAAATCCATTTGACCGATTGGAACGTGATTCGTGTGCATTCGATGAAATCCGAACAGCATCAACGCGGTTTCCTTTCCGTCCGCAAATTGTTCGAAGCCGCGGGTTATACCGACTTCGATGTCACCTATGACAAAACCGGAAAACCGCACCTGCCCGACGGCCATCACATTTCAATCTCGCATTCGCACGGGTTTTCGGCGATTATCGTTTCCGATGTTACCGTCGGCATCGACCTGGAACTCATGCGTGACAAAATCGTACGCATTGCCGACAAGTTCACATCGGAAGAGGAAGAAACTTATCTCGACCGAAATTCCGAAGATTACGTTTCCAAACTTACTGTGATTTGGGGTGTGAAAGAGGCAATTTTCAAGATCCGAAACGAAATCGGCATTAGTTTTAAGGACCACATCACTACTTTTACGTTCGATATCAATTCCGGACAAGCCTCTGCTCGACTCGATTTCGAGAACGTGCACCGCCATTTCGACGTCAAATTCCAGTATGTCGAGGACCATATGCTTGTGTACGCATTCGAAACCACCGATGCAAATGCTTTATAACGACATCCTTTCGGCCAAAAACCAAAACAGGAAACTGCTCGCGATTTTACTCGATCCCGATAAAATCGACTGGGAAAACCTGGAGCTTCTGATTGGCAAGATCTGTTCTTCTCCGGCCACTCATGTTTTCATTGGAGGAAGCCGGGTTTTTACCGACCGTATAGATGAACTGATCGTAGAAATCAAGGATCGTTGCGCCTTACCGATTTTGCTATTCCCGGGAAATCCGTCTCAAATTTCACACGAAGCCGACGGCATATTGTTCCTGTCGCTTTTGTCTGGACGCAACCCCGATTTTTTGATCGGACATCATGTAAAAGCCGCACCTACACTCAAGAATTCAAAACTCGAAATCATTCCGACAGGCTATATCTTAATCGATTCGGGAAGCGAAACCGCGGTTGCGAAAGTGTCGGGCACAAATCCGTTGTCCGATGAAAACGAAATCGTTTCTACAGCGATCGCCGGCCAGATGCTCGGAAAAAAACTGATTTACCTGGAAGCCGGAAGTGGTGCCAAAAACGCCGTTCATACGCAGATCATAACATCGGTTTCCGAAAATCTCGATATCCCGTTGATTGTCGGAGGCGGGATAAAAACCAATGCCGGAATCCGAAATGCCTACGACGCGGGTGCCGATTTGGTAGTCATCGGGACCGCTTTCGAAAACGACCTCAACTTCTTCGGGAATGACTGATTTGTACGATTTCTTCCTTGCCTCTTACAAAAACACACCATCTTGGGTCATCGCGACCGAAGCCGTCGTATTCATCTTCGGGATTTTAAGCGTGTGGTATGCGCGGAAAGAGAACATTTTGGTCTATCCGACAGGACTTATCGCCACGATACTTACCGTATACCTGTTGTTCAGGGCCGATTACGTGGGCGATATGCTGATCAACGTATACTATTCGGTGATGAGCGTTTTCGGCTGGTACAAATGGACGACAAAAGGTCCTAACGACGATAATTTACCAATTTCGAGAACCAATCGCAAAGAAAAATTAACAGGCATCGCGATGTTTTTCGTGACGATTGTGGTTATTTTCGCAATATACAAAGCGACCGGAACGCCAATAATGCCCGAGAATTACCTCGACATTTTCATTTCGGGACTGTTCTTTACCGCCATGTGGTTCATGGCCTTGAAGAAAATAGAGAATTGGACGCTGTGGATCATCGGAGATTTCATCGCCGTCCCGATTTATGCCTATCGCGGCCTCGGGATACTTGCGCTTCAATATGTGATTTTTACGGTATTGGCCATCATGGCGTACGCAGAATGGAGAAAAACATTGAACAAGATATAATTCGCGAAGAACAACTTTTGCAGAGACTGGGCTTTTCCAAAGATGATCTGATCCAGATAAAATCGCACGGGTTGTCATTGGAAACCATTGAAAAGGAACTCCAGATTTTCAAGAAAGGCATCCCCAAATCATGGCTTGAACGTCCGGCCATGCTTGGCGACGGCATCAGAAAATTGTCCGATGGCGATTTTGAGACCGCGGCACGATACTTCGATGCCAAAAAAGACGGTTTCAAGCTCAAGAAATTCGTTCCGGCTTCGGGTGCGGCGAGCCGTATGTTCAAATTCCTGTCGACTTTCCTCAACGAATTCGACATTACAAGCGATACCATAAATGCTTATATCAATCGCAACAACACTACGGCTTTGTCTGTTTTCCTCGCGGGAAAAGACAAATTCCCGTTCTACAAAGAACTCGTAACCAAAGTCGATTTCAACAAAAAAGACGGCGAATTGCGTGAAAGCGACCGTCGCAATTACGATTTGATCAAGACTTTGCTCGATCCGCAACAATTTGACTATTGCAGCAAACCGAAAGGTATTTTGCCTTTCCACAAATACGACGGCCACATCGCCACACCGATCGAGGAACATTTGAGGGAAGGCGCACGATATGCGAGTTCCAATGGGGTTTCCCATTTGCATTTTACCGTATCCCAAGACCATCAATCCGATTTTGAGGCCGCAATCGAATCGATACGACACAAAATAGAATCCGAATCGAATGTGCGTCTTGAAGTGAATTTTTCATATCAGGACAAAGCCACCGATACCATTGGCGTCGATCCGCACAACAAGCCGTTCCGCGACGATTCGGGCAAACTGGTTTTCCGTCCAGGCGGACATGGCGCGCTGATCAACAATCTCAATGCGATTGATGCTGACATCATTTTCATCAAGAACATCGACAACGTCATACAAAACCATATCGAAATCATCACGCTTTACAAAAAAGCGCTTGGCGGAATCCTGATCCAAACTCAGGAAAAAATTTTCGATTACCTGAGACGGATCGACAGCGGCTATGCCGAAGCCGACGACATTGACGAAATGATGCGCTTCCTTAAAACCGAATTGAATATCGTCGTATTTTCCGATTTCCAGAAATTTACCGACGAGAACAAACTGGCCTATATCAAGCAAAAGCTCGATCGCCCGTTGCGCGTTTGCGGCATGGTCAAGAACGAAGGCGAACCCGGAGGCGGACCGTTTTGGGTGCGTGGCCAGCAAGGCAATATTTCGCTTCAAATCGTAGAAACTTCGCAAGTCGAGTTGCAGAATCCGCAACAAGTGGCGATCATTGACCAGTCGACACACTTCAATCCCGTCGACATCGTTTGTTCGATCAAGAATTTCAAAGGCGAAAAATTCGACCTGACCGATTTCATCGACCACGAGCGTGGCTTCATCGTCAACAAGACCAAAAACGGACGCGATCTCAAGGCTTATGAACTTCCCGGCCTTTGGAATGGCGCGATGGCCAAATGGAACACGATTTTCGTCGAAGTGCCTCTCGTGACCTTCAATCCGGTGAAAACGGTGAACGATCTTTTGAAACCCGCGCACCAGCCACAAAATGGACAAGGATAAAATCCAATCGGAATTCCAATACAAAGCAGTCCGTTCGAGCGGAGCCGGCGGACAAAACGTAAACAAAGTCTCGTCCAAAGTCGAGTTGATATTCAACCTGCAGAACTCTTGTTGCTTTACTGACGAAGAAAAAACGCGCCTGTTCGAGAAACTCGCCACACGCCTTAACAAATCGGGCCAACTTGTCTTGAAATCCGATGAAGACCGAAGCCAGCTCAAGAACAAAGAAATCGTAACCAAACGGTTTTTCGAGCTTATAGAAAAAGCGCTGCACGTACCCAAAATCCGAAAAGCGACGAAAGTACCGAGAGCCGTGGTGGAAAAACGGCTTAAAACAAAACGCAACGCTTCCGAAATCAAACAATCGCGCAGGAAATTATTCTGAGTAATTAGAGCTTCTCCGGCACATCAACAACACATCACTTTTGAAAGGTTGTAAGACCTAACAGATTTTGAAAATCTGTTAGGTCTACAAAGGTCAATCTTGTCAAGTCAAAATCGGTACAGATTTTCTGCCGAAATTGTTAAAACTACAATTCCCGACTCCACCCAAAGAAAATTCGAATTTGTTTTTTGGATTTGGAATTTCAATTTACCTTTGCCCCGTCTCAAAGGGGTGCTCTACCAAGGGCTGAGATTATACCCAATGAACCTGGGCGGGTAATGCTGCCAAGGGATCGCGAAACGAGCAGGGTGCACGCTGAAACGTCGCAAAAATCAATTTAAACCAAGAATAATTCCCCCTTTTATTCGTAAACCTTTACGGATGAAACCTTTATTTTCTTTTTTTGGGCGTGCCGGCGGCCTTGAAACGCACGGCAAAAATCAAGAATCGATTGGCCGCCGTCGGGCTTTCCGCTTCAATCTTTTTGAAGGTTCCTCGACTGCGCTCGGAACCTCAAAAAGGATTTCCACTCCAATCCCTCACGCAATCGTCTCCGCAACAGCGCTTCTGTTCTCCATCAACACTTTCGCACAGCAACCGCAAGACACGACCAAAACCGAAAAACTCGACGAGGTAATCGTGCAATCGGTGCGCGCGACGTCTAAAACACCCGTCACGTTCTCGAACATGAAAAAAGAAGAGTTCGAAAAGCGCAACTTAGGTCAGGACATCCCGCAATTGCTCAACTTTTTGCCGTCGGTCGTCACGACTTCAGACGCCGGGAACTCGATCGGTTATTCGGGAATCCGGGTCCGCGGAACAGATGCGACGCGCGTGAACGTCACGATCAACGGTGTTCCGTACAACGACGCAGAATCGATGGGAACGTTTTGGGTCAACATGCCCGATTTCGCTTCGTCTACAGAAAACCTGCAATTGCAACGCGGCGTCGGGACATCGACCAACGGTTCGGGTGCATTCGGCGCAAGCCTTAACGTGCTTACCGATTCGTATTCCGAAAAAGCCAACGGCGAAATCTCAAATTCGTTCGGAAGCTTCAACACGCGAAAACACACGGTAAAATTCAGCACCGGTTTGCTCGGTGATCATTTCGAACTTGCGGGTCGTTTGTCGAATATTGAATCGGACGGCTATATCGACCGTGCTTTTTCGAGTTTGAAATCGTACTTCCTGCAAGGGACTTACGTCAACAAAGGCACGCTCATCAAAGCGCTTGTCTTTGGCGGAAAAGAAAAGACGTACCAGTCGTGGAACGGCCTCGAAGATCCCGAAAAACTTCGCGACGACCGCACATACAACACTGCCGGAGAATATGTCGACGACAATGGCTTGACGCGTTTCTACGACAATCAGACCGACAATTACCAACAAGACCACTACCAATTGCACTGGACGCAAAAATGGAGCGACGCCTGGAGCTCGACCGCGGCTTTGCACTATACGATCGGGAAAGGATATTACGAGAATTACCGCACGGGCGAATCCGTTTCGGACTATGGCATCGAACCGCAGGTCATTGACGGGAATCTCGTAGACGAAACCGATCTCATCGACCAAAAATGGCTCGACAATGACTTTTATGGCGGTACGTTTTCGGTCAATTACCGCAAAGGCAAAGTCGACGCGATCTTAGGCGGCGGCTGGAACGAATACGACGGCGACCACTATGGCAAAGTGCTGTGGACGAGAAACGTCGTGCTTCCGATGTACGGACAGCGTTATTACAGCGACCGTGGTGTCAAAAAAGACGGAAACATCTTTGCCAAAGCGAATTACCAAGTGATCCCAAAATTGAATTTGTTCGCCGATTTGCAATACCGTCGCGTCGGATATGATGCCAATTCTCCCGAAACGGGATTCGTTCACGACCGTTTCGATTTCTTCAATCCGAAGGCTGGAGCGACCTATTCGGTTAACGATCGCCAGAACATTTACGCTTCGTATGCGCGTGCCAACCGCGAACCGAACCGCACCGATTACGAGAATGGCAATCCTCGCCCAGAGCAATTGGACGATTTCGAATTGGGTTGGCGTTATGCATCCGCGAAAGCGAAAGTCAACGTGAATGCGTATTACATGAAATACAACGATCAATTGGTCTTGACGGGCGCTTTGGATAACGTCGGTGCTCCGATTCGCGAAAACAGTGGAAAAAGTTACCGTTTAGGGCTCGAGGTCGAAGCTGCCGTAGCGATTACCGATAAATGGTCGATTCGTCCGAACGTAACGGTAAGTACGAACAAAAACCAAGATTTCGTGTTCCAGCGCGATGGCGTTTTGACGGATTTGGGCGACACGAACATCGCATTTTCACCGAACGTCGTAGCGGCAAACGCAATCACTTTTGCGCCAACAAAAAATTTCCAGGTGACTTTGCTTTCGAAATTCGTCGGCGAACAATACATGGGCAACATCGACTCGGAAACCTCGAAACTCGACAGTTATGCGACCTCAGATTTGAGCGTTTCGTATGAGTGGAAAAATATTTGGTTCTTCCGTTCGATTTTGGCGTCTGGCCTCGTGAATAATATTTTTGATTATGAATACGAGTCGAACGGATATTTCTACACGTATGATGACGATTTCTCGAATCCGGGTACGGTCACGACGGTAGAAGGCGCGGGCTTTTATCCGCAGGCCGGAATCAATTTTCTGGCTGGTTTGACTTTGAAATTTTAGCGTTACTCAAGTTAGTTATGGATCCCGATCGGTTTTGGCTGGTCGGGATTTTTTTGTCGTTAATGGTGTGTCTTATCGGCAGAAGTTTCTAGGTCGACACCACTACAAAAACACATCAGGTTTTGGGGGTCGTAGACCTAACAGGTTTTGTAAACCTGTTAGGTCTACGAACGTAAGATTTTTGCATGCCATTTTGCTACAGAAAAACTGTACCTTTTGTTAAACATTCTCCACCCCGATACGAATCGCATTTTTCTCGTCGTCCCATTTTGCTACCTTTAGCATTTCAACGCAACAACCATGAAAAAACTCCTCGCGATTACCGCACTCCTTGCCTTTTCAATCGCTTTTTCCCAACAAAAACCCAAGTTCACCTACATCCGTCCGCTTATCGGAACCGCTAAAATGGGACACACATTTCCCGGTGCGACCGTTCCTTTCGGTTCTGTGCAACTAAGTCCCGAAACCGATACAGTCGCGTTCGAAAAAGACCGAAAATACAACGGCAAGGTCTACGAATACTGTGCGGGTTATCAATACGCGGACAAAACCATCTGTGGGTTTTCGCACACGCATTTCAACGGGACCGGACATTCTGATCTGGGTGATTTCCTGATTATGCCGACTGTCGGGAAACTACAATTGAATCCGGGAACGGCCGATCATCCCGAAAATGGTTATCGTTCTAAATTCTCCCACACCAACGAAGTTTCACAGGCGAATTACTACAAAGTCAAGCTCGAAGACGACAATATTTTGGCCGAAATGACGACTTCCCAACGCGTCGGCTTCCATCAATACACGTTTCCGAAATCGGATCAGGCGCACATCATCCTCGATTTGATGGCCAACATTTACAACCACGAAGAAAAGAATGTGTGGACGTTTATCCGAGTAGAAAACGACACGTTGGTCACGGGTTTCCGACAAACGAACGGCTGGGCAAGAACACGAACGGTTTATTTCGCAATGAGTTTTTCCAAACCGATTAAGAATTACGGCTTCAAGAATTACGATCAGGAAAACATTTACAACGGTTTTTGGCGCAAGTTTGATCAATCGAAAAATTTTCCTGAAGCGGCCGGCCCGAAATTGAAGGCATATTTCGATTTCGCAACTGCGGAAGGCGAGAAAATCAAGATCAAATTCGCACTTTCTCCCGTTTCAACGGCCGGAGCTTTGGCCAACATGAAAGCCGAGATTCCGCATTGGGATTTCGAAAAAGCGAAGTCGGACGGACAAAATTTGTGGGAAAAGGAACTCGACAAAATCACCGTCGAAACCATAAATGACGAAGATAAAGTCAACTTCTACACTGCGATGTACCACGCGTTCATCAATCCGACGGTTTACATGGATGCGGACGGACAATACAAAGGCCTCGACCAAAATGTACACAAAGCCGACGGTTTCACGAACTACACCACGTTCTCGCTTTGGGACACGTATCGCGCGCTGCATCCGCTTTTCAATCTGGTTCAGCCCAAACGCAATCGCGATATGATCAAATCGATGTTGGCGCATTACGATCAATCGGTGCATCACGCTTTGCCGATCTGGTCGCATTATGCCAACGAGAATTGGTGCATGATCGGCTATCATTCCGTTTCCGTAATTGCCGATGCGATCGCGAAAGGCAACGACGATTTTGACACCAAAAAGGCTTTGGAAGCCGTGGTTTCGTCGTCAAATATGCTTTACAACGATGGAATCGGCGACTATGTAAAATTGGGTTATGTACCCGAAGATCGCAGCGGTGCATCGGTTTCGAAAACTTTGGAATACGCTTACGACGACTGGGCAATCGCGCAAATGGCAAAGAAATTGGGAAGAAATGACGTTTACGAGACGTATTCGAAACGCGCCCAGAATTTCAACAATGTGTTTGACAAAAAATCGGGATTCATGCGTCCGAGATTGGCTGGCGGAACTTTCAAGAAGGAATTCGATCCGCTCGACACCCACGGACAAGGCTTCATCGAAGGAAATGCGTGGAATTACAGCCTTTATGTCCCGCACGACGTTGTAAAATTGACCGATCTGAACGGCGGAAAAGAGAAATTCACCCAACATCTCGATTCTTTGTTCACGATGCAGTTGCCCGACAAGTATTTCGAGAATACCGAAGACATCACGCGCGACGGGATCATCGGCAATTACGTGCATGGAAATGAGCCTTCGCACCACGTCGCTTATTTGTACGATTACCTCGGACAGCCTTGGAAAACACAGGAAAGAGTCAGAATGATCATCCGAAAAATGTTCCATTCCGGGCCTGACGGATTGGGCGGGAATGACGATACGGGACAAATGAGCGCTTGGTATATTTTCACATCGTTAGGATTTTATCCGGTTGCGCCGGGTTCGGATCAGTACGCGCTCGGAAGCCCTCTCGTGAAAAAGGCGACGTTGAAGTTCGAGAATGGGAAAACGCTTGTGATTTCGGCTAAAAACCAATCGGAAAAGAATGTGTATGTGAGTAAAATTGAATTGAACGGAAAGGAAATTCCACGTGATTTCATTTCGCATTCGCAACTAGTAAATGGAGGCGAATTGACGTTTTATATGTCGCCCAAACCAAAGAAATAATTGTTTTCATTTGGTGATTCCTCGACTGCGCTCGGAATCTAAGCCTAGGTTCCGAGCGCAGTCGAGGAACCACCCAAAACCACAAACCATGTTCAAAAAAATAGCCTTCCTCCTTTTCACGATATCGGCATCCAGCCAAATGGTAAACGAAATCACCGATCCCGTCGAATGGGTCAATCCGCTCATTGGTACGCAATCCAATCCCGGATTCTCAAATGGAAACACCTATCCCGCGATCGCGATGCCGTGGGCGATGAATTTCTGGTCGCCACAAACCAACAAAATGGGTCATGGCTGGATGTATGGATACACCGACATGAAAATCCGCGGGTTCAAGCAGACGCACCAACCGTCGCCTTGGATGAACGATTACGGGCAATTTTCGATTATGCCAACGGTCGGAAAAATAAAAGTCAAGGAAGACGACCGCGAAAGTTTTTTCTCGCACAAGGCCGAAATCGCAAAACCATATTATTACTCGGTTTATTTGGCGGATTACGACATGACGACCGAAATCGCACCCACAGAACGCGCCGCGATGTTTCGCTTTTCATTCAAGAAAACCGATTCCGCGAACGTGATCATCGACGGATTCGACAAAGGTTCATATGTGAAGATCATCGCTTCCGAAAACAAGATCATCGGTTATACAACCAAGAATTCGGGCGGCGTTCCCGCCAATTTCAAGAATTATTTCGTGATTAAGTTCGATCGCAAATTCGACGCTTCAGGCACTTTTTCGGGCGATGTTTTTTCTGCCGGAAATACCGAAATCCAAGCCGATCACGCCGGAGCCGTGCTGACGTTCAAAATCCGCGAAGGCGAACAGTTGGTCGCTAGGGTCGCCTCGTCTTTCATCAGCCCCGAACAAGCTGAATTGAACCTTAAGGAAGTAGGGAATCGCAGTTTTGAATCGATCAAAAACCAAGGCAAGCAGCAATGGAACGACGTACTCGGAAAAGTAAAGGTTTCGGGCGGCACGATCGACCAGATGCGCACGTTTTATTCGTGTCTATACAGAAGCGTGTTGTTTCCGCGCAAGTTTTACGAATTCGACAAAGAAGGAAATCCGTTTCACTACAGTCCTTACAACGGTCAAGTTTTGCCGGGTTATATGTTTACCGATACCGGATTTTGGGACACGTTCCGCGCGCTTTTCCCGTTCGTGAATCTCGTATACCCAGAAATGGGCGCCAAAATGCAGGAAGGTCTCGTCAATGCCTACAAAGAAGGCGGTTGGCTTCCGGAATGGGCAAGTCCGGGGTATCGCGACATCATGGTCGGCAACAATTCGGCTTCGATCGTTTCGGAGGCGTATCTCAAAGGGCTTCGCGGATATGACATCGAAAAATTGTACGAAGCCTTGCTCAAAGGTGCTAACAATGCAGGTCCGATGGAAGCCGTCGGACGTTTCGGTGCCGATTATTACAAAACGCTTGGCTATGTCCCGTATGACGTCAAAATCAATGAAAATGCTGCGCGTACAATCGAATACGCATACGACGACTTTGCGATTTACCAACTCGCTAAACTGCTCAAAAAGCCCAAAAAGGAAATCGAATTCTATAAAAACAGAAGCCTCAATTACAAAAAACTGTTCGACAAATCTTCAGGTTTGATGCGCGGCAAGAACAAAGACGGAAAATTCCAATCGCCTTTCAACCCGTTCAAATGGGGCGACGCGTTCACCGAAGGCAACTCGTGGCACTACACCTGGTGCGTTTTCCACGACGTGAACGGTTTGGCGGAACTTATGGGCGGAAAGGAAAAATTCGCGATGAAGCTCGATTCGGTGTTTTCACTTGCTCCGGTTTTTGACGACAGCTATTACGGCGGAACGATTCACGAAATCCGCGAGATGCAAGTCGCGAACATGGGCCAATATGCACACGGCAACCAACCGATCCAGCACATGCCGTACCTGTACAATTACGCCGGAAAACCGTGGAAAACGCAATATTGGGTGCGCGAGATCATGAATCGTATGTATTTGCCTACGCCAGACGGTTATTGCGGTGATGAAGATAACGGACAGACTTCGGCTTGGTACGTGTTCTCGGCTTTGGGATTCTATCCGGTCACACCGGCAAGCAACGAATACGTTTTGGGTGCTCCTTTGTTCAGGAAGGCCGAGATTTCTTTAGACGGCGGAAAGAAGATTTCCATATCCGCGGAAGCGAATTCATCCGAAAACCGCTACATAAAATCGGCGACTAAAAATGGGCAGCCATTTACCGAAAACTTTTTGAGGCACGATGAAATCATTAAAGGCGTCGAACTCAAATTCGATATGTCGAACGAACCCAATACAAAAAAAGGCACAACCGATGAAGATGCGCCTTACTCGTTATCATTAGAGAAGAATTAATTGTAAACCCGTACCACTCCACCCAAATATTGCACGCGATACGGTTTCATCGGATATTCCATGCCAGGTGCCCGGCCCGTGTAGAAGTTGTATTCGGCATCATCACACGGACAAACGGCGACTATCCCTTGTTTTTGCAGTGTCGAACACGATGAGGCGGCCTGATTCGGACAAGCGGCATCGTATGCGGTGTAGTTTCCATCACTAATGCAGAAAACGTAAATCCCACGCGCGGTCGTGCCGCCAACATACGCGGCATTCCCCGGATAATTCAGGTCGTTGTATGCCGGAAGGCTCAAATTCACGTCGACCGAGAAATGTTGGTTGGCAATATACGGATTGTGGTTGTTGAAGTTGGAGTCGTCGCATCCGAAAAGGAAAACGATCAATAAAAGTGGTAAAAAACGTTTCATTTTAAAATTTTATAAAAAATGATGCCCGCAAATTTAATTTATTTAAATTTGGGATGTGATGCCTTAACATTTAAATATAGAGGCGTCAAAAACACATAACGCGAAAACTTTTATCTTTGTATAAAGAAATCCCGCAAGAGTGGGATTTTTTCTGTTTTTATAAGTGTAGGAGTTGCGAAAAAGCAACATCAGGATTGACAAAAATGCATAAATTATGAGTACCGTATCGTATTACACCGCAGATGGCTTAAAGAAGCTGCGCGAAGAACTAGACCACCTCAAAAACGTGATGCGCCCGAAGGCATCGCAAGATATAGCCGATGCACGCGACAAAGGCGACCTTTCTGAAAATGCCGAATACGACGCAGCGAAAGAAGCCCAGGGCTTGCTCGAGATGCGTATCGCCAAACTAGAGGAACTGCACGCCAACGCGCGTTTGATCGACGAATCTCAATTGGACACATCGAAGGCTTTGGTGTTGTCGAAAGTGAAAATCCGCAATCAGGCCAACAAGATAGAAATGACCTATACGCTGGTGGCCGAAAGCGAGGCCGATTTGAAAGCCGGCAAAATTTCAGTGACGTCTCCTATCGGAAAAGGATTACTGGGGAAATCGGTTGGTGATGTTGCCGAAATTACGGTTCCTAACGGAAAATTGAACTTTGAGGTGTTAGAAATCTCAAGGGATTGATTGTTTGGATTCCTCGACTGCGCTCGGAATCTTCATTCACTAATTCACTAATTGACTCATCCGCTAATCCATGTCCATCTTCTCAAAAATCATCTCGGGCGAACTTCCCGCCTACAAAATAACCGAAGACGAGCATTATCTCGCCTTTTTGGATATCAACCCGAATGCAAAAGGCCACACGTTGTGCATTCCTAAAAAGGAAGTCGACAAGATTTTCGATCTGGATTCGGACGAGTATATCGGATTGATGAAATTCTCACGCCGCGTCGCCAAAGCATTGGAAAAAGCCGTGCCTTGCAAACGCGTCGGGATGGCGGTAATCGGATTGGAAGTGCCACACGCGCACGTTCATCTGATTCCGTTGAACCACATGGATGAGATGCGTTTCGAGCAAAAAGTGAAATTACAGCCCGAAGAATTCGAAAAAATCGTTCACGACATACGCGAGAAACTTTTGTTGTAATAAAAGTTTGCCACGAATAACACGAATGCCACTAATATGAGTTTATTAGTGGCATTCGTGTTATTCGTGGCTTCTAAATTTTAAATTTTGGGGAAACTCGCCTGCATGATCGTACCGCGGTTTATTTCGGAACTCAGAACCTTAATGCGGCCTTTATGGTAATCCTCGACGATGCGTTTGGTAAGCGACAAGCCCAATCCCCATCCGCGTTTTTTGGTCGTGAAACCAGGCTCGAAAACCTTCTTGAATTGGCTTTTGGATATGCCTTTACCCGAATCGCAAACCTGTATTTTGACAAACTTGCTGTCTTCAGAAATGCGCACGTCGAGTTTTCCGCGACCTCTCATCGCATCGATGGCGTTCTTGACGAGGTTCTCGATCGTCCAGCTGTGCAAAATCGGATTGAAAGACACCATAATCGCATGGTTCGGCGCCTTGAACGAAAAATCGATGTTCGAAAAACGCGATTTCAGATATTCGTATGATTCCTGCGTTTCGGCAATTATATCGCGGGTTTCGAGAGCCGGCTCCGATCCGATTTTCGAAAAACGATCGGCAATCGTCTGCAAACGCGCTACATCTTTCTCAATTTCGGTAACCGTCGTTTCGTCTACGTCGTCGGCTTTCATGATTTCGATCCAACCGATCAAAGACGACAGAGGCGTTCCGATTTGATGAGCCGTTTCCTTGGCCATTCCAGCCCATAACTTGCTTTGGCTTTCGAGTTTGCTCGTGCGGTAATATGTCACGATGATGTACACGAACATCACGATAATCGTCAAAAGCGCAATCGGATAATACTTGAGCTGATTGAGCAATTTCGAATTCCCGTAATACAGATATTGAAACGTTCCCGGCGAAATCTCCATTTTCACAGGTTCGTTTTCCTTTTTGAACTTCTGAAGATACGACGCCAGCTTTTCCTTATCGAGTTCTGCAAGCGAATCGCCGATGTTTACGTGGCTTACGATCGAATCGCCTTGCACGAGGATGATCGGAATTGTGGAGTTTTCCTGAATGATTTTGCTCGGCAGACTGATGTCCTGGGTTTCGAGATCGGCATTGTTGATCGTCTTGAGGCTTTGCGCCCAAAGCTCCATTTTGGCCCGTTCTTCGGTCTTGAAGATGTTGAAGAAAACGTAGGTCTGCCAAATGATCCCGACAACTATAAGAAACGAAATGCCGATGAGCACGCCTCGCTTCACATTCCGTCTTTCGGTAAACTGCATAAAATGGAATTTTTATTTCATACCGTTCGGCCAAAAAGGCCTCGGGTCGTAAAGATAACGAATTCCGTCTTCGAATATTTTAAACGAAAAGCCTAACGCTTGCGCGGATTCGGATTGTTTTTGAGTTCCGAAGCTACTTTTTCGAGCTCCATATACCAATCTTCGCCAAAACGTCTGATGAGCGCTTCCTTGACGAATTTATACACGGGAACTTCCAATTCCTTTCCGAGCGCACAAGCCGGATCGCAAATGTCCCATTCGTCGTAATTGACGGCCGCGAATTCCGAAAAATCCTTCACTCGGATCGGGTACAAATGACAGGAAACCGGTTTTTTCCAATCGATCAATCCTTGGTTGTACGCCTGTTCGATGCCACAAAGCGCAGTTTTTCCGTCGAAGATGACGTAAGCGCAATCTTTGTTGTCGATCAACGGCGTTTCGAGAGTGCCGTCGGTGCCGATGATCCATTTGCCTTGTTCCTCGATGGCCGCGATTCCTTCGGGACGCAAAAACGGTTTTACCTTGTCGTAAATCTCGTCCATGATACGCGTTTCGTCTTCGAGCAAAGGCGCACCCGCATCGCCTCCGACGCAGCAAGCGCCGTGACAGGACGAAAGGTTGCACACGAATTCATTTTCGAGAATGGCTTCGGATACTATGGTCTTGCCGAGTTGGAACATGGTTTCGGATTCAGGTCGCAAAAGTACGACAACTTTCGGTTTCAGAATCGGATTCAGCGCGAAATCACGAGTTTGGAAACCGACATTCTGTTTTCGGAATCAGAAGCTTGCAAAACATAAACACCATTCGGACAGTCGCTCACATCCAAGGATTCTAATGAGCCGTTTGCAGCCTTAACCAACCTTCCCGAGACATCGAACAACCTCACTTTGTATACACTTCCTTGAAAATGCACGAATTGGCTCGCAGGATTTGGATAAAATCCGGCACTTTCATGGTTAAATTCTGGTGTTTTCAAAGCGTTTATGGAATAGACCGAACCGAAATCGTTGCTGAAATTTGGAGCAAACCCGACACCTATAAACTTCGTGTCCAAACCTTCGATATCGCTTCGCTGCATATTTTGAACATCAAGAAATGTATTAAGGATCGTGCCGTCTTCTTTTGCAACTTTTGTAGTGAAATAGAGAAGGTTGTTTTCAATTTTCCGATACGAAAAAACAAACTCCATTTGAGAATCGGCTTGAATCAGATTTTCGGAAATATGGCCCGTATTGTCAAACTCGAAATCAGGAACAACCGGAAACGACACCGATTTCCAAAACGAATGGTCCGAATTATGGAATTCAAGACCGCCCGGTACATTTTTGAGGTATTTCTCGCCTGACAATTCGAACTTTCTCCTGTAGACGGCACCTTGGTACTCGTGCTCGAGCTGCATTCCCGGCAAGCCGTAAAAACCCGTAACGGGATCCTGATTGGTACCTGATCGCAGCACTAGTTTGGGTTGAAGGCCTTCAATCTGGTCGATGCTAAACGAAAAATCATTACCCAATTCCAAAAGCGTCTCTGATTCGTTCACCACTTTAATTTCACTCATCGACGTATTGGTAAAAACATCGTAAAAACCGGACAGATAAATGGCTTCGATTTGTGCGTCCGGATGCATCAGCGTTTCTGAAACGGTCGCTCCGGGATCGTAAAGATAATTAGCTGGTTTTGGTGCATTGATTGTTTTCCAAACCGAAAAATCCACGTTGAACATCCTTAGCAAATTTGCCCCATCGTCAAAATAAAAATATTTTTCGCCAGAAATTTCCATTTTCCCGCGTCTCAGGAAACGCGTCGGAAAGGTTTGCTCGAGCGTAAAGCCAGGCAGGGAATACACACTTTCGGATGCCATTTCCTCGATTACGAAAATCTTTGGAGACAAACCCGGAATGATATTGACCTGTATGACTCCCATTGCAGAAAACAGTTCATCTCCTTCAGAAGTAATTACTTTGGACTCGCTGTAAAATTGTGTCTGCTCATCAACGGAATACCAGTAAGCGATTTCGATCTCTTCATCCTGATTTATAATCGAATCCGACACTTCGACCACAACAACTTCCATTATATTTCCTTGGGTGGGCAGCGGCAGTGTGACTTGCTTCCAAGGCGAATGGTCGGCATTGTAGAACTCGACAGTATTCGAAACCCTGTTGAACACGTAATATTTCTCGCCAGAATACTCGAATTTCTTGCGTGTCACGCTTCCGGAGCTGTAGTTATGTTCTAAAGAAAGCTGCCCATACAGCCCAAAAACGCTTAATAATAGTGCAATCGCGTAGAATTTTTTCATCCTTTTTTCTGCCAAATATAGCGGATTGCAACATTAACTCTACATTAGCTTTTTCCAAAGTATTAACGTCGTACTTTTGCACCTCCAAAAACACAACGCCAATGGAACTCGATTTCAAACAAATAGCCACCGTAACCATGGTACTTTTCGCCGTAATCGACGTCGTGGGAAGTATTCCCGTGATCGTCGATTTGCGCTCGCGACTCGGACATATCCAATCGGAAAAAGCGACTATCGTGGCGGCTATCATCATGATCGCGTTCCTTTTTGTGGGCGAAGGCATGCTCAAGCTGATCGGGATCGATGCCAATTCGTTTGCCGTAGCAGGTGCGTTCGTGCTGTTTTTCATGGCGCTCGAAATGATTTTGGGCATACGGTTGTACAAAGACGACAATCCGAGCACGGCTTCCATCGTACCGATCGCATTCCCGCTTATCGCCGGTGCAGGAACGATGACCACGATCCTTTCGTTGCGTTCGGCCTACGACAAAATCAACATCATAATCGCCATCCTGATCAACGTGATTATCGTGTACGGCGTACTTAAATCTTCGGGAAAAATCGAGAAGTGGCTGGGCGTGAACGGCATCGGGATCATACGCAAAATCTTCGGCGTAATCCTGCTCGCGATCGCTGTTAAATTATTCGCCGCAAACGTTAAAGGCCTGTTCGTGTAGGGCGATTTTCACTAATTTCACACCCTGAAGTTTCACAACACCCAACAATGAAAATTTTCACTTCCATACTGGTCGTAATCGCTATTGCCCTGATCATTTTCAATATCACGCTGCTGGATTTCAAGAATCTTTTCGAAGGTGACAGCCTTGTCGGACTTATCGGCATCGTCGCTTCGTTTTGCGCGGTATGCATCCTGCTTATTTTCAGGATGTCGAAACTGATCGAGGAAAAATCCAAAAACCATCGCTAGAATGTACGACGTTTTGATTATCGGCGGAGGCGTCGCAGGCGTTTCCAGTGCCTTGATTTTCGGATCTGCAAAAAACAAACACTTCATGGCCGACAAGAAAATCGGCATCATCACCCACCAAAAGACATCGAATTTACAGGAAGCGCTTTTCAACAACGCTTACGGAATCGCACCGGGTACGCTTGGCGCGGATTTGTTGGTGTCGAGTTTGGAACAGTTGTCCGGATTGTATCCGCACATCGATCAGATTCCAGCCGAAAAAGTGATGAAAATAGAAGGCGGATTCCCCGAATATACGGTCGTTACGAACAAGAATTCATATCAAGCCAAAAACATCGTCGTCGCGGTCGGCTATTCGAACACTTTTATGATTGATGGTTTGATGGACTTTGTCGAGCCACATAAAAAATCGATCGTCGAAAAGCAGCGCATCCAACTCAAAAACACCGACCACAAAGTAAAAGAAGGGATTTACGTCGCCGGGACTTTGGCGGGTTGGAGAAGTCAATTATCGATTGCAGCGGGAAGCGGAGCTGCGGTCGCGACGGACATCATGACTGTTTTCAACAACGGAATCGATGCACAGAGCCACGACAAAAAACAATAACAGAGTAGAATAATTTAAAGCCACGAATTACACAAATTACACTAATCATTAGTGCTATTCGTGTAATTCGTGGCTTAATCTTTTGCTTTTCTAATTGGTTTTGCCTTCCAGAACCGCCTTGATCATCGCGTCTCCGGGCAAAACGATATCGAAGTATTTTTCTTCACCGAACAGTTGTCGCGCGAATTCCGCGGCGAGATAACGCTTCACGAGTGAGCGGTTTTTATCGATTTTAAGCTCTAGCCCGTTGCGTTGCAGGTACTTTTGGAAATTGACGTAATACACCTCATCTTTTTCCATTTTGTCCTTGAATTGTTCGAACGACAAGCCTTTGAAATCGTTTCTATGCATGTCGAGTTGTTCAAAAACGAAGTAACTCACGGCTCCAGATTGCATCAGATAAGCCACGCCTTCGTCACCGTGCTCGACTTCTAACGGTACGAAAACGTCGGGAACGATACCGCCGCCTCCGTATACGATTTTACCTTTCGGGGTTCTAAATTTGAGCGTATCGGCAATGTGGATACTGTCTTTTTCGTACAATTCGCCGCTTTCGAAACGCTTGTCGAAATCCTTGAAATAGTCGTCTTTGCCTTTGTCGTACGCTTTTTGGATCGAACGCCCGGTCGGTGTGTAATAACGTGCGATGGTCAGTCGTACGGCCGATCCGTCTTCGAAATCCATTTCGCGTTGTACGAGACCTTTGCCGAACGAACGCCTTCCGATAATCGTACCGCGGTCGTTATCTTGTATCGCGCCTGCCAAAATCTCGCTGGCCGAAGCCGAATTTTCATTGATAAGGATGTCTATTTTGCCGTTTTCGAAACTTCCGCCCGAAGTCGCGTACGTGCGGTCAGTTCGGCCTTTCTTGTTTTTAGTGAACACGATGAGTTTTTTGTCCGAAAGGAAATCATCGGCAATTTCGACGGCTTTCTCAAGATAACCGCCACCGTTGTCTCGAAGATCGATCACGATTTCTTTGGCGCCTCTTTTCTTGAGTCTTTGTAAACCATCCTCGAATTCGTCGTAAGTGGTTTCGGCAAAGCGGTTGATGCGGATGTAACCGACCGTCGCGTTAAGCATCGTCGCTACGTCTACGCTTTTGATCGGTACGATGTCGCGCGTCACGTTCACTTTGAACGTCTTGTTCGTGCTTTTGCGGAAAACCGTCAGTTGTACGGCCGAACCTTCGGCTCCTTTGAGTTTGGTGAACAGGCTGTCTGTCGGTAATTTCCTTCCGAAAAGTTTGGTTTTTCCCGCGTATAGAATGCGGTCTCCGGGCAAAATCCCGGCTTTTTCGGACGGCCCGTTTTCCACAGGCATGATCACGGCAACCGTGTCTTTGTACATGTAAAAATTCACGCCGATTCCCACGAAATCCCCTTTCATGCTTTGGGCGACTTCTTCCTGCTCATCGGGAGAAATGTAGACCGAATGCGGGTCGAGCTGCCCCAAAATGCTGTTTACGGTCACGTCTACGATAGAGTCCGTATTGACTTTATCGACGTATTCGTTGTCGATGAAGTCGATCAGCCGGTCGAGCTTGTTCTTGTGAAGGCTTGCTTTAGGCGTAAGCGATTGCGTCGGAAAATTGAGCATGCCGCCAATCAGGATGCCCAAAGCGAGCGTCCCGAAAAGTAAAATCGGCAAATATTTCAGGTTGTTCTTCATTCGTCAAGATCGGCGATGTGCTCGGTCGCCACTCCGGCTTTCTGCAAAAATATAATGCCAGAATTGTCTTTGTAAGCTTCCTGATAAACCACGCGTCTGATTCCCGCCTGATGGATCAGTTTACTGCATTCACGACAAGGCGACATGGTAATGTACAACGTCGCTCCCTCGCACGATTGGGTCGAACTGGCAACCTTGAGGATCGCGTTCGCTTCGGCGTGCAACACGTACCAATTCGTGAGTCCTTCGGCGTCTTCGCAGTTGTTTTCGAAACCCGATGGCGTACCGTTGTAACCGTCCGAAATGATCATGCGGTCCTTTACGATGATGGCGCCCACTTTTTTGCGCTTGCAGTACGACAATTGACCCCATTCGCGTGCGATACGCAGGTAGGCCTTGTCATATTTGTTCAGTTTTATTTCTTCCATGAATTACTTCCAAATCTCGCTGCCCAGAATCATCGGGATCACAACTCCGATCACGAAGGCCGAAACCACCAAAGCGTAATCGCGTTTGTTGAACCTGAAAAACGTCTGGACGATGTACGAAACGATCAAAGCGGCCAGTACGACAATCAGTTGGGCGATTTCGATGCCAAGGGCAAACTCGAGCAAAGGTACTAGCTTTTCGGATGGGTTTCCTGGTAAAATTGACTTAAAATAATTAGAAAAACCAAGCCCGTGGATCAGTCCGAAAAAAAGCGTGATAAAGCCCACGACGTTTATGTTGTCTGACTTCGCGGTCTTTCCGGCGGTAAAAAGATGGAACGCGGCCGTGACCAGGATCGTGATCGGAATCAAAAATTCGACGAGGCTCGCTTTTATCATCACGATTCCGAACACCGACAATATCAGCGCAAGCGTATGTCCGATCGTAAAAATAGAGACCAGCAAAAGCAGGCGCTTCCAGTCTTTGAACGTATACGGAACGGTTAAGGCGATCAGGAAAAGTACGTGGTCGTAAGCGTCGATGTCGAGCACGTGATGCAGGCCGGTTTCAAGGTAGATTTGGAATTCTGACATGTTTTGTTCGTTGTGTCGTCAGAAGAGCTTTAGGGCAAACTCTTTTCTAGTGACTTGGGATTTGGGTAAACATACGATTTTTTTGCATAAGCCTTGCTTTTGCAGGTTTGTACAGCAAACGGGATTTTGCCCGAATTGTTTTAATTTTTTCGCAAAAACACCAAGTTAAAATGCACAATACGGCTATATTTGCACAAATTAAAAAACAGCAAAACCATGTCATTTTCCGATTTGTTCGACAGCGAATTCAAAACACGCAACAAAGGACATTTTTCTGCCATCGTACGTGTGGCATTGGCCGATGGGATCATGAATCCCGAGGAAAAGAGCTTCCTCAACAAATTGGCCGACAAACTTGAAATTTCATCTTCAGAATACGAGGAAATCCTCGAAAACCCTTTAAAATACCCGATCAACCCGCCTTATTTGTACTCTCAGCGTTTAGAGCGTCTTTACGATTTGGCGCGCATGGTACACGTAGACCACCAATTGGGCGACAAGCAGGAAATACTTCTCAGGAAGTTCGGTTTGGCGCTTGGCTTCACGCCGGGTAACGTCGATTATATCGTAGACAAAGCGTTGAAGCTTGTAGACGGAAAAGTGGATTCGGATACGTTTATGTACGAGATGACGCACATGAATAAGTAGTGCCTGAGAAACATAAAAATAAAAAGCCGAACTTCCACAGTCCGGCTTTTTTGTTTTGTCAATTCTCATTTTTTGAATACGGGTAGAATATGTTCGCCGAATTCGTCGAGTATCGCTTTCGGGTCGCGTTGTGACGGTTTCAGATTCATCAGCATGTGCGAAAGACCTTGCTCGCGTTGGTTTTCCCAGTATTCGATCAGATGATTCCTTCCGCCCGTCAAAAAGTTTCCCGAAACCTGTACCGGCGCATCCGGATTCTCGTCGAGATCGAAAAAATGCGCATAACCGTACGGACTGTATTCATTCTCGTTTCGTCTTTGCCACATGTCCATGACACCGGCTACATCGCGCGCTTGCGGTCCGTGCCAGATCCAGCCGTCGGTATTTTCGGCTATCCAGGTCAGGCTTTGGCGCGCCCGTCCGATATTGATAAGCGGAAGATGCCCGCTTTTGAGTTTCGGAACCATGTCGAGGTTTCCCGTCAATTGACCGTAATATTCACTTTTATGGACAGGAAAATCCTGTTCCCATACGGCTTTCATCACTTCTACGGCATCGCGGAAACGCTCGGCCCGATTTTCAAAATCGATTCCAAAAGCCGGATATTCGTCGGGTCTATCACCGCCTGCGATTCCTAAAATAAAACGACCGTTGGTCAGGTGATCCAGACTTAGCGCTTGTTTCGCCAATAAAATAGGGTCGCGTAACGGCAACACCACACCAGCCGTACCGATGACGATGTCTTTTGTTTTGGCGGCGAGCCATCCGGCGTAAACCATCGGGTCATAAAGTTGTCCGGCATCTCCGAAACCCGGATCGTAAAAAGGCACGTCCCGCAACCAAATTGCGCCAAAACCGGCGTCTTCTGTCCTTTTTACCAAATTTTCGTGATCGTTCATGTCGGGAAACGGGCTGTTCGCATACCCTTTCATCGGCGCAATCAATCCGAAACTGAGTTTTTGCGGCTCAAAAAGCCGTTGATATCCTTTATGTTGTACTGCTTGCTTTTCCATTTTTAATGTGCTTTAATTTTGACTTTTATTCTTTTATATATCGCTATTTGTCGATACGTTATTTTAAATTTTTTTATTGGATGCTTCTTATGAATTCCTGAATGGTTTCCTCATTCCTGCTGAAATACGACCACTTGCCGTTGCGCACCATATGGAGTAAACCACAACGCTCCATACTTCCCAGATACGTCGAGATCGTCGATTGCGACAAACCCGTTTTTTCTTGGATATTACCTACACAAACACCTTCTTTATTGGATATTCCGGATTCGTTCGGCGGAAAATTTGCCTCGGGATTCTTTAGCCATTCCAATATCTCGACCCTCGTTTGGTTCGACAGGCATTTACCGATTTCTACTACTTGTTTCAGTTTCATGACACAAATATATCGACATTTCTCGATATGACAAATTAAAAAACTGTTAAACCATTTTGCGTCAACATCTTGTCCGATCTTATCCAAAAAAAATGCGGGACATTTGCCCCGCACTCCTAACGTAAAAACTTGTTTTGTTAACTGTTCGACTCTGCTTTCGCCATGAATTCCTCAGCTTTTTCGACCATTTTCTTACTTCCGCAGAAAAACGGGACACGTTGGTGAAGTTCGGTCGGTTTGAGCTCGAGAATGCGTCTGAAACCGTCCGACGCCTTTCCTCCGGCCTGTTCGGTGATGAACGCCATCGGGTTGCATTCGTACATGAGGCGCAGTTTCCCGTCGGGCGCTTTCGAACTTGTCGGATAGATGTAGATGCCGCCTTTGATCATGTTGCGATGGATATCCGACACCAGACTTCCGATATAACGCGACGTGTACGGACGGTTGCCCTCTTCCATCTGGCAATATTTGATGTAGTCTTTCACGCCTTGCGGAAAATGCACGTAATTGCCTTCGTTGATCGAATAGATCGTGCCATCTTCCTTGAATTTCATATTCGGATGCGACAGGTAGAACGTCCCGATCGCCGGATTGAGCGTAAAACCGTTCACGCCGTGGCCCGTCGTATAAACCAACATCGTTGACGTGCCGTAAATCACGTAACCCGCCGCAACCTGTTGCGTTCCGGGCTGAAGGAAATCTTCTAACGTAACCGGCGTCCCCACTGGCGTTACGCGTCTGAAGACCGAAAAAATAGTCCCGACGGAAACGTTCACGTCTATGTTGGACGACCCATCAAGCGGATCCATCAAAACGACATATTTGTTGCTGTGCGAGTTGTCCGATCCGCAAACGGTGATGAAATCGTCGCTTTCCTCAGACGCGATTCCACATACGATTTCGCGGTTGATCAACGTCTGGATAAATATTTCATTGGCGTAAACGTCGAGCTTTTGCTGGTCTTCACCTTGTATGTTGACTTCACCGGCCGCACCGATGATGTCGACCAATCCAGCCTTGTTGACCTTGTAGTTCACGACCTTGGCCGCGAGGCGTATAGAGTTGATGATTCGGGAAAGTTCTCCTGTAGAATATCGGAAATCCTCCTGTTTTTCGATGATGAACTCACCGAGGGTTTTGTTGCGTTCTTCCATTTCGAAATCGATATAGTGGTGCAAATATCGTGTTTTTGCCCTCGTTTTCAAATGGGAGTTTGTGAATCTTTTATAATTAGCCTGATTATCCCATCAATGCGGATTAATCACTCGTCGATTTCCCCGTTGATGCGTTTTATGCCAAGTTTTTGGATTTTGGAAGCCAAAGTGGTCGGCGGGACGCCCAAAATCTCGGCAGCTCCGCCAACACCGCGAATCCGTCCGTTGACGCGTTTCAAGACGGCTTCAATGTGTTCGCGCTCGTTTTCTTCGATGGTTTTCAGATACCAACCGCTGCTCGTTTCGTCGATTTCCTTTTTTTGCGGAAGCGGAATTTCCTCGATCGTATCGGTCCGGCTCAACAATACGCTGCGTTCCATAAGGTTTTCGAGTTCGCGTATGTTGCCCGGCCAGTTGTAATTGAGAAGGCTTTTCAAAGCTTGCTCCGACAAGCGTTCGACGGGTTTGTTGTTCTTCGCCGCAAAGTGTCTCAGAAAATGTTTTGCCAATCGCGGCACGTCTTCTCTCCTCTCGCGCAACGACGGGATTTCTATAGGAAAAACATTGAGGCGATAATATAAATCGAGCCTGAAACGGCCTTCGGCGACTTCTTTTTCCAGATTGCGATTCGTCGCGGCCAGGATGCGGACGTCTACTTTGATCGTCGTGGTGCCTCCAATCCTTTCGATTTCTTTTTCCTGAATCGCACGTAACAGTTTGGCCTGGATTTCTATCGGCATTTCGCCAATTTCATCAAGGAACAACGTGCCTTTGTGCGCTTGTTCAAATTTGCCGATGCGTCTTTCGGATGCACCTGTAAACGATCCTTTCTCGTGTCCGAACAATTCGGTCTCGATAAGATTTGCCGGAAGAGCCGAACAATTCACCTTGATGAAAGGCCCCGATTTTCTAGGAGAAATAGTGTGGATACTCGAAGCGATGCGTTCCTTTCCCGTACCGCTTTCGCCCAAAATAAGCACCGTGGTCTCGGCGGCCGCAACCTGAAGAATGTTATCGAATACCGACAATAAAACCGGACTTTTGCCGATTATCCCTTCGAAATCTCCAGACTCGGGTTTGCTTTGTTGTTGGTTTTTTTCTTTCGATTTTCCGTGTTTTTCGGCAGCGATAAATTCAGAAACCACAGAAGCGACCGTAGGCTTGATACGCGTGCACATTTCGACATGCGAATCATCGAATCCGTTGGGTTTGCGACTGAAAAACGACAGGAAAAAACTTGCCCCGTCAACCGATAAGTCTACCGGAAACGTGATGTTGCTTCGCGCACCGAACGAAGTCGCCATAAGCTGTTTCATCGAAACCGTACGGCACAGTTTGGCGAAATCGTCGTTCGCGTACAACGTTATTTTTTGGTCGATTGGAATATCGTACTGCAATTTCTTTACTTCGTGTTCCTTGAGCGTCGTGATGTTTTGGAATTCGGGCATTCCGAGTTTTTGATATTCCGAAAACCCCGTCCTCATAAAACCCACGGTCTTGTCGGTGTCTTGCGAACCCGTGCGATAAACGGCGACGACGACGTCGAACGGCAATAACGGCTGCATCGCTTTCGACAGCGCAAAAATACGGTCGTCCCAAGTAAGCGCATCGGGAATGAGTTCGCGCACTTTCTTTTGGAATGTCGATTCCATACGCATCATGGCCTCGATGCCGTTCTGTTGGTGATATTGCGCAATTTCCATCGCCACGAGTAAATCGCGGTCGCGGAACGGCTTGACCAAAAATCCGTACGGATGCGTGGCTTTGGCTTCGTTGAGCACTTTTTCGTTCGAATTGGCCGAAAGATAGATGAACGCGATGTTTTCATCCTTGAGGAATCGTGCCAGGTCGATACCCGTTTCCTTTCCCGAAAGGAAAATATCCAGCAACACAAGACCGGGCCGCTGTTGTGCGATTATTTTTTTGGCGTCGGGAACCGTCCTCGCGATGCCGATTACCTGATAACCCGCGCGCTTGAGCATCAGCTGCAAGTGGTTGGCTTCTACGAATTGATCTTCTACGATAAGTATTTTGGTCTCTTTATTCATGGTGTTGCGGCAAAGTGAAACGGATGTCGATGTGCGTGCCTTTATCGGAATACATGGCGATATCGGCATGGATGTCCTGACTCAGGCCGTAAATGAGGCGCGTGCCCAAGGACGAGGCGTTCTCGTATTCAAAACCTTCTGGAAGCCCGATGCCGTTGTCGATGATTTCCAAAAGGAAACGACCGTCAGCTTCTTTTTTGAGATGGATGCGGATGAACTTATCCTGACGGTCCCGAAACGCATACTTGAACGAATTGGTGATCGCCTCGTTCAATATAAGCCCGAGCGGAATGGTGTGCGACAGTGGAAAATCGACCTTCTCGATGTCCAAAATAAAGCGCACGCCCGAATTTTCCTCATACGATTGTTGCAGGTAATCGACGAGGTCGGCTATGTACGAAGGCATGTCGGTCATCGACAGGTTTTCGGTCTGATACAGTTTTTGGTGGATCAGCGACATGGCCTGGATCCTGTGCTGGCTGTCTGAAATGGCTTTTTTCGCTTCTTTTCCTTTGATGAATTCGGTCTGGCTTTCAAGAAGGCCCGTCACCATGTGAAGGTTGTTCTTTACGCGGTGATGGATTTCGCGCAACAACCACTCCTTTTCCTGAAGCAAATGCTCGAGCGAGGCGTTCTTATCGTGGATTTCGGCCTGTTGCGTCTTAAGCATCGCGTTCGATCGTTGTTTGAGCCGATAGCCTTTGTACAACAGGAACGCGATGATCGTCAACAACACCAATCCGCCGAGGATTATGTTTCGGATGAGTTTTTCCCTTTCGAGATTGCTTTGCTGGATCAGCGCCTGGCGTTTGAGCACCAAAATATCCTTGCTTTTCTTTTCGGTTTCGTAGAGCACGCCGAGCTGGTTGATTTGCCTGCTTTTTGCTTCGGTGAGTACCTTGTCGGTAATTTTCTTGAGTCGTTGGAAACTGGCCAGCGCTTCTTTGTAATTGCCGTTGATGGAATCCAATTTGAACTTCCAGAACTCTATTTTATCGCGGTTGATTCCCGAATCGGTGCGTTTGGAAACGCTGTCGAGTTTCGCGACCCACAATTGGGCTTTCTTGTAGTCTTTGATGTAGTCGTAATATTTGAGCAGCGTATTTACCGTATTGCTGTAGCTGTTGTAATCTGTAGGTTCCGAAGACAACGTCCGCTCTATTTGCAGTGCGTGTTTCTGCGCCATTTTCATGTGCCCGTTGACCGCGTACAGATGCAGCAGCAACGAATCCCAAAGCGTGCCTTCGGTTTTGGCGAATCCGGGATATTTCGCCAGCATCGTCTTCGTAAATGTAAGCGCTTCCTTTTCCTTGCCTTGGGCGAGCAGCACTTCGGCAATATTGAACACCATCGTGATCATGCCGTCCATGTCATGGTAACGTTCGGCGTAGGCCAATGCTTTCTTGTAATGCTTCAAGCCTTCGTCAAATTGCTGCAATTGCACATAAGACGAACCGAGCCTGTTGTAGATCGTGCACATGAGCAAACTGTCGTCGCCCAATTTTTCGGCGGTTTTTACCGCAAGCCAACCGTATTTGATCGCTTCTTTGTAATCTCCTAACGTGGCATAGACGCGTCCGAGCAAATCGTAAACCTCATGCAATCGGTCGTATTTGGCTTTTTTGTAAGCGGCGGCGGCGAGCTTGAGATAATTCAACGCTTCACCGGCTTTGCCTACGACTTGACTCATGTCGCCCGCTTCTTTGTAACAATCGCCTTCGCGCTTGAAATTACGGGCTTTACTGAAAAAGGTAGCGGCTTTTAAAAGATAGGGGATGCGTTTCTCATTCGCAAGACCGTTAAGCGAATGGTTCGACCACAACATCACCCAAGATTCACCCAACAGATTGTAATTGCGCACGGCTGTGAACATGGTGATCGCACTTGTCGATGCTTTGATGCCATCATTGTACTTATGGTCGTTTTGGTAAAGCCGCGACATGATCAGGAAATACTTGCCTTTACCCGACGAAAACTTGAGCTCGTTGCTGATTTTCCCGCCCGCGTTGCAATATTTGCGGATTTTTTGGGATTCGGACGCTTTATTGTCGAGATACCAAAAACAAATTTCGAAATAGCGGTTCGCGAGCACCGTGTCTTTGTCTTGCTTCGCCAACATTTTTTCGGACTTTAATACGTCATCTTCATTTTTAAAGACGGCTTGCGCGTTCAGTTGAAAGCCGAATAAAAGCGTCATGGCATGCAAAACCAAAGTCGATATGGAGACCTTTCTCATCATAAGTATCGCGATTCCCATGCAATTTTGATATAAAAATCTGTATCTCAAAAAGAAAGGAAACAAAACTGCTTGAATCCAAAAACCGACGAAATATCGTTGGCAAGGCGACATGTCAACCAAATGTCGTTGGAATCAATAAATACAAATACATATAAATAATTGAAAATCAATAATTTAAAACAAAGGCATGAGTATTGGCTAAGTGATGTCAACACTAAACGATCATATCATGTTACCCAATGCCAACAAAACGATCCTTTTCATAACCGGAGCTTTTATCGGCCACAGCAGCTGGAACAACTGGATTGCGTATTTCGAAGAACACGGCTACACGACCATCACGCCTGCATGGCCCGGAAAAGACGCGAGTCCCGACATATTGCGCAAAAGACATCCCGATGCACAAGTGGCCGCCATCAGGCTGCGCGACCTCATCGAATTCTACGAAGACATTTGCGACAAACAGCCTGAACCGCCAATTGTCATAGGACATTCCATCGGAGGACTGATCGCACAACTGCTCGCGGTCAAGAAAAAAGCCAGCATGGCCGTCGCGATCCATTCCGTACCGCCTCGCGGCATCTTCACGTTCCGCTTTTCTTTTTACAAAGCCGGATGGGGTCCGCTCGGATTCTTCACTTCGCCAAAGAAAACCTTCTTCATGTCGCTAAAGCAATGGAAATACGCTTTCACGAACGGCATGCCCGAAGATTGGCAGGAAGCTTCGTATTTCAGTTATGCGATCCCCGAATCCAAACTCGTGGTGCGCGACACGATCACCAAAGATGCAAGCGTCGATTTCTCGAGTGAGCATGCGCCATTGCTGTTCATCGCAGGTGAAAACGACAATACGATTCCGGCTTCGCTCAACGAAGACAATTACAGAAAGTACAGCGATCTCGATTCTATCACAGATTTCAAACTTTTTCCCGGACGAAACCATTTCGTGCTCGGACAACCCGGATGGGAAGAAATCGCTTCGTACATATCCGACTGGATCAAAGAACAAGAACGCCTACAATACAATCATAAAACCCTTAAAAATCAATATTTATGAAAACAAAAAACTATTTCCAGAAAAGCCGTCTGGCCCTGATCGCCAGCACGACATTAGTAATTTTCTCTTTGACGTCGACGGTTGTCGGATGCTCCAAAAAAGAAGAAAAAATCGCACTTCATGTCGAGTCCGTGCCCGACACTACGGCTGCAACAACTCCGGCCGCACCACCAAAAGGATTCAAAAGCGATTTTGCACAGGTGAACGGAGTGCGCATCCATTACGTGATTGGCGGCCAGGGCGAACCTTTGGTTCTCGTACACGGATTCGGCCAGAATTGGTACATGTGGAACCGCATCTTGCCCGAATTGTCGAAACACTTCACCGTAATCGCTCCCGATTTGAGAGGCGTCGGCGAATCGGGCAAACCGGAATCGGGCTACGAAAAGAAAAACATGGCAAAAGACATACACGAACTCGTCTCCCAATTGGGTTACAAACAGATCAACCTCGCCGGACACGACATCGGTTTGATGGTCGCCTACGCCTACGCTTCCCAATTTCCGACCGAAGTCAAGAAACTGGCGCTTATGGATGCGCTCTTGCCTGGAATCGAACCCGTATGGTCACAGGTTTCAGCCTCCGCATGGTGGTTCGGATTCTTCAACTGGCCGGCTTCGGGCAACATCGTCAAAGGGAAAGAACGCGAGTTCCTGACTAATTTCTGGCCGATGGTCGGTCATGTGAAAGATCCGTTCACAGCCGAAGAAACCAACGAATTCGTACGCGCCTATGCGACACAAGACGCCACGACCGACAGCTTCAAATGGTTCGGCGCATTCGAACAGGACGGCAAAGACAACAAGGAATTCATGAAAACCAAACTCAAAATGCCGCTATTGGCGATGGGTGGCGAATATTTCGCGGCCGCTTTCCTCAAAGACCATTCGAAATTGGTGGCCGAAAACGTGAGCGAATCCAAAATTGCAGGTTCGGGACACTGGCTCGTGCAAGAAAATACGGCACAGGTACAAAAAGATCTGCTCGCTTTCTTCCTATCGAAATAACAAAAACCACAAAAATGAAACGGTCACTACTTATCGTATTACTGTTCTGCGCTTTCAGCTCGATCGCGCAGACAGCCGACCTGATCGTCTTTAACGGAAAGATAGCCACGATGCACAAGCCCAATGAGTTTGTGCAGGCTGTCGCCGTAAAAGACGGTTTGATACTCGACATCGGAAAAAGTTCGGACATCCTCAAAAAACATTCGGGCAACGCCACCCAAAAAATCGACGCCAAAGGCAAAACCGTGATTCCCGGACTCAACGACAGCCACATCCACGTAATCCGCGAAGGTTTGAATTACAATGCCGAATTGCGATGGGATGGCGTCAAAACGTTGAAAAGAGCGATGGAAATGTTGCGCGAACAGGCAGCCCGGACGCCCCAAGGTGTGTGGATCAAAGTCGTCGGAGGTTGGAACGAATACCAATTCGCCGAAAAGCGCCAACCCACGATCGAAGAAATCAACGCCGCGGTGCCAGACAGGCCGGTTTTCATCAGTTACCTGTACGGAAAAGCGTTCGTCAACAAAAAAGGGCTCGAGGTTTTGGGGTATGACAACAACACCAAATACGAAGGAAGTCTGCTGGAAAAGGACGCGAATGGCAACCTGACCGGTGTGATGTACGCAAAGGAAACCCCAAAAGCCATTTATACGACGCTTGGACTGACGACTAAATTGTCACCAGAGGAAAAGCTCAACAGCTCGATCCAGTTCAACCGCGAACTCAACCGTTTCGGGCTTACAAGTGCCATCGATGCGGCCGGTGGCGGACAAAATTTCCCTGCCGATTACGCCACATCGCTCGAACTCGCCAAGCAAAACAAGCTCACGTTGCGCATTTCGTATTACCTGTTCGCCCAGCAAAAAGGCAAAGAATTGCAGGATTACGAAAAATGGGTTTACGAAACCAAAATCAACAAGAACGACAATTTGTTCGTCGCCAATGGCTATTCCGAAGAAGGCGCGGGCGAAAACCTCGTGGCGAGCGCCGCGGATTTCGAGAATTTCCTCGAACCAAGGATCGTTCTCTCGGACGAAATGGAACAAGACCTCGAACCCATCATCCGCTTATTGGTCAAAAACCGCTGGCCGTTCCGCCTGCATGCCACGTATGGCGAATCGATCGAGCGCATGCTTACCGTATTCGAAAAAGTGAATAAGGAGATTCCGTTCGACGGATTGCGTTGGCTGTTCGACCACGCCGAAACCATCACGCCTGCCCAAATGGAACGCGTCAAAAAACTTGGCGGCGGCATTGCCGTCCAGTTCCGAATGTACTTCCAGGGCGAATTGTACGAAAAAATGTACGGTGCGCCTACCGTTCAGATTCCGCCGATCAATCAAATGCTCAAAATCGGGATTCCCGTAGGAATGGGAACCGACGCGACGAGGATTTCGACCTACAATCCGTGGATGGCGATGCATTGGCTGCTTACCGGAAAAACGCTCGGCGGCATGCAGTTTTGGCCGGTTTCGGAATCACTGGATAAATTCGACGCGCTCAAGCTTTACACTTCGGGAAGCGCGTGGTTTTCGGGAGAAGAAAACGTCAAAGGCAAACTGATCAAAGGCATGTACGCCGACTTTGCCGTGCTCGACCACGACTATTTCTCGATTGCGCCCGACGACGTGCGCCAAATCGAATCGGTACTCACCGTCGTGAACGGAAAAGTCGTTTATGCAACCGATGAATTCAAGACGCTGCAACCCGTCGTTCCTGTCGTTATCCCCGATTGGTCACCTGTAAAATATTTCGGCGGTTACCAAAAATAAATCGAGATGAAAACACCAACCATGAAAACAATCGCATGCTTCTTAATGGTCTTTATCGGATGTGTAGCCTCGGCCCAACAATCGCCCGATTTCAAATCGATGCGGTTCGACGAGGATTATTCGACTGTAAACGACTCCACTTTCGGTTCAAAATGGTACAGTCGCATGAAGCATTTGAATTTGAGTGAAAACCGCCGGAGCTACCTGTCTTTCGGAGGCGATGTGCGCTACCAGTATTTTTACGTCGAAAACGAAAATTGGGGAGATTCGCCCGAGGATCACGACGGCTATATCTTGTCGCGCTTTCTGTTTCACGCCGATTTGCACTTGGGAAAACGGGTTCGCTTTTTCGTGCAGACGCAAAGCAGTTTGGCCGAAGGAAGGCTCGATCCGAGTCCCGTCGATCAAAATCCGCTAGAACTTCACCAGGGATTTGCCGATTTCGGTTTGCTCGAAAATCCGACCCAAAAAACCGCACTGCTGTTGCGCATCGGACGACAGGAACTCTCCTATGGCAGCCAGCGCTTGGTCGCCGTGCGCGAAGGCCCGAACAACCGGCAGTCGTTCGACGGCGCAAAAGCGATGCTCAAAGTCGCCAACTTCAAGGCCGATTTTTTCTACACGCATTACGTTCGCGCTTCCGACGATATTTTCGACGACGAATCGAACGACAGTCGTCAGTTTTGGGGAAGTTATTTCAGGTACGACAAGATTCCGTACATCGGCACGACCGAATTGTATTATTTAGGACTTTATCGCGAATCGGTTGCGTTCGATTCCGGAATTACGGGCAATGAGACACGTCATTCCGTGGGCATGCGACTCGCCAACCAAATCGGCGGATGGCGTTACGACCTCGAAGGCGTTTACCAGTTCGGGCGTTTCGCGATGACCGACATCAGTGCGTGGACGGCTTCGGTCAATACGGCATTCCGGTTCAATTCGCTCAAATTCAAGCCCGAAATCGGTTTGAAGACCGAAATCATCAGCGGCGACCGCGACGTTACCGACGACAAAACCCAAACGTTCAATCCGCTTTTCCCTCGAGGCGCTTACTTCGGATTGGCGGCTTTGGTCGGCCCGTCGAACCTCATCGACGTACATCCTTCGATCAGTTTCAATATTGCCGAAGGTTTGGACTGGACGATCGATTACGACGCTTTTTGGCGGTTCAGCGAACAAGATGGTTTGTACGCGCCGAACGCTTCTCTGATTTATCCTGCGGGCGATTCGGGCGAAAAGGAAATCGGACAGCAACTCGCCACCGATTTTACGTGGGATGCGAATGCGTTTCTTTCGTTCCGCGCCGAATTCACCTGGTTCAAAGCCGGAAAATACCTGCAATCGGTCACGCCCGGAAACGACATCATTTTTACGGGACTTACGATGCAACTTCAATTTTAATCTTCAACAATCATTTAAACTTTACATCATGAAAACACTTTTCTTTTCAGCAATCCTTTTGTGTGCGTCGTTGTTGCACGCACAAAAACCGTCACCTCAATTGCTCAATCCGACGAATCACGCGCTTGTGCTTATCGATTTCGAAGGACAGATGGCGTTCGCGACCCAAAGCATTCCGATCGATCACTTGCGCAACAATGTAGCTTTGCTGGCGTTCGGATCGAAAATTTTCAAAGTGCCGACAATCAACACGACCGTGGCCGAGAATTCGTTCAGCGGTCCGGTTTTTCCTGAAATTCTCGAAGCGTATCCGCAAACGTCCGGTTACATCGACCGCACGACGATGAATACCTGGGAAGACGTCAACGCTTATAAAGCCATCACGGGAACCAATAAAAAGAAAATCGTGTTCGCCGGTCTTTGGACGAGCGTTTGCATAGTCGGGCCGGTTCTTTCTTCCATTTCTGAAGGTTACGACGTGTATTTTATTGCAGATGCCTGCGGAGACGTCACGCCCGAAGCGCATGAAAGAGCGGTCGAACGCATGATACAAGCCGGGGCGAAACCCATGACCGCCGTACAATACGTTTTGGAACTGCAACGCGATTGGGCGCGACAAGAAACGTATACGCCCGTCAACGACCTGATGCAGAAATACGCGGGCGGTTACGGCATCGGTATCCAATATGCGCGCAATATGCTAAAACATTGACCTGCCTTAAAAATCAAAAAAACACAAAAGCCCGGCAATTACCGGGCTTTTTTATGGAAATATGAAGTTGGTTATTTCACGCTCACTTCTTTGCTCGCCGCTACGATCACTTTAGCGACGGCTTCGGGTTGCGAAATGAAAACCACGTGGCTTCCTTTGATTTCGGTGATTTTGGCATTCGCTTTTTTGTACATGTTGCGTTGGATTTCGGGATTGATCGATTTATCCTCTGTCGCCACTACACCGTATGACGGCTTGGTTCTCCAAGCAGCTTTGGTCACGTTGGTTCCGAAGCCTTTTGCATAGAACGCACCTTGTGAAGCGTACATGAAATCGGCGTCTTTCTTGCTGAGATCGGCACAAAAACCAGCGTGGAATTTGGCTTTGTCATAATACACGATTCCTTTGTCGTCTGGAGCAAGCACCCCGTTTTCTGAAGCTGGCGGAGCCGATTGCAGCCAAGTCAACGCTGATTCTCCGGCATCAGGTTGCAAAGCCGCCACATAAACCAAAGCCGCCACTTTAGGATGGTTACCAGCTTCGGTGATCACGACGCCACCCCATGAATGTCCTACGAGGATTGTCGGTCCGTCTTGTTTGTCGAGTGCCAATTGTGTCGCTCTTACGTCGTCTTCCAAAGAACTCAACGGATTTTGCACCACGGTCACGTCATAACCTTTTTGGGTCAATGATTCATAAAGGCCTTTCCAGCCCGATCCGTCGGCAAAAGCACCGTGTACGAGTACTACATTCTTGATTTTCGGGGTTGACGCCTTTTGGGCGAACGATGAAACTCCGAATACTAACATTGTCGCTACCAGCAGACTTTTTACGAGATTTTTGAAACTTGTCGTTTTCATGATAAAGATTTTTAAAGTGGAAGATTAGATTGATATTGTTATTGTCGGGTCGTTATTGCGATTTGACAGGACAAAACTAGTTCGCGTATTTTCATAAATCAAATTGATAATTTTTTGAAGTCATAAATATTAATTATAATCGTGTATTTTCGGATGACGTACAACAAAAGCGGGAATCGAAGTTTTTCCGCGACGACGCACTTCGTATATTTGCCCAAACACACCACCATGATCATCCGCCCCGGCACAAAACAAGACATGCCAGACGTGTTGCGTCTGATAACCGAACTCGCCATTTTCGAGCGCGAACCCGACGCCGTCGTAGTCACGGTAGACGACTTGATTCGCGACGGTTTCGGAAACGACCCGCTTTTTTACACGTTCATAGCCGAACTTGACAACGAGATTGTAGGAATGGCGCTTTATTATTACCGTTATTCGACGTGGAAAGGCAAAACCATCCATCTCGAAGACCTGATCGTGACCGAAAAAGCGCGCGGAACCGGAGTCGGCTTGGCTTTGTACTCCAAAATCATCGAACAGGGAAAAATCGACAACGTGAGACGAATCGAATGGAACGTGCTCGACTGGAACGAACCCGCGGTGAAATTCTACGAGAAATCCGGAGCCAAAATCCTTACCGATTGGCGCGTCGTGCACATGGACCAGACCGGAATCAATAATTTTAAATAAATCTCAAATCCCAAAATCCAAATCCCAATCGTTCTTTAAGACAGTTAGGAATTTGGAATTTTTCAACATCGGAATTTTACTGAAATGAGAATCTTCAAATTCGGTGGCGCCTCCGTAAAAGACGCAGCAGGAATCCGCAACGTATACGAAGTGTTGCAGATTGTGGGACACGAAGACGTTTTGCTCGTCGTTTCGGCCATGGGAAAAACCACGAACGCACTCGAGGTCGTCGTGAAAAACTACATGGACAAATCGAAGGAGCTAAAGGAATCGCTTCAGGATGTAAAAAAATACCACAGCGAGATTTTGCTCGACCTGTTCGAAGACGACAAACACAAGGTTTTTTCGGATGTCGCCGCACATTTTGCCGATATGGAATACTTTCTCGGCCACAACAAATCACCGAATTACAACTTCGTATACGACCAGATCGTGAGTTACGGAGAATTGATATCGACCGTGATCCTGTCGCATTACATGAATTACCGCAGCATTTCGACCACCTGGATCGACGTGCGCAATTTCATCAAGACCGACAGTACGTTCCGCGATGCAAACGTCGATTGGGAACAGACGCAAAAGAACATTTCAAAGAACGTCAAGCGTAAGCAACTCAATATCACCCAAGGATTTTTGGGTTCGGACGAAAACGGGTTCACGACGACTTTGGGGCGCGAAGGTTCCGATTACACGGCCGCTATTTTCGCTTATTGCCTCAACGCCGACAGCGTCACGATCTGGAAAGACGTTCCCGGTGTGATGAATGCCGACCCACGTTATTTCGAGAACGCCACGCTGTTGAACCAGATCTCGTACCGCGAAGCCATCGAATTGGCGTTTTACGGCGCTACCGTGATCCACCCGAAAACGCTGCAGCCGTTACAGGGCAAGGAAATCCCGCTTTACGTAAAATCGTTCCTGAATCCGAAATTGCCCGGAACCAGCGTTTCCAAAGGCGCCGACCTCGATCCGCAATTGTCGTGTTTCATCGTCAAGAAAAACCAGTTATTGATTTCGCTTTCGTCCATCGATTTTTCGTTCATCATGGAAGAAAACATCAGTGAAATCTTCGCGTTGTTGCACAAATACAAGATGAAAGTGTCGTTGATACAGAATTCGGCGATCAGTTTTTCGGTTTGCGTAGACGATAAATTCGGGAATTTCCAAGAGCTCAAGGCGACGCTTTCCAAGAAATTCAAGGTGTCGTACAATGAAAACGTGTCGCTTTACACGATCCGCCATTTCGATGACAAGGCGTCGAAAATGGTCGAAAAGGACAAAAAAGTACTCGTGAAGCAAATCAGCCGTGAGACGTTGCAGATCGTAACGCTCGAATCCTGATGTAAAAAAACTACAGAAAATCTGTAAAACGAATTGGCGTCGGCTCCTTAATTTCGGAACCGACTCTAATTTTTTTGTCCGATCGCGTCTTATTTGCCCTCAAGGATTTTGACCATTTTCTCTCCGACTCCTTTACCCGATGCAGGATTTTGTCCGGTCACCAAGTTGCCGTCGGCTACGCTCATCGGCTGCCACGGTTCGGCTACATGGTAAATCGCGCCTTGTTCGGTAAGCGCCGTCTGAAGATCGAAAGGCACGTCGGCTCTTGCGTAATTGTCTTCTTCGGCCGTGGTGAAAGACGAGATGTTCTTACCATTCACGAGATAACTGCCGTCGCTGAGCTTGACGTTGAGCAGCGCAACCGGTCCGTGACAAACCGCACCTACGACCGCGCCTCGTTCATAGGTTTCCCTGACGACTTGCTTGAGCAATGGGTTTTCGGGCATGTCGGCCATCGGCGCTAGACCGCCGGGAACGAAAATGGCGTCGTAACCGCTTACGTCTACATCAGAAAGTTTTTTGGCTTTTTGCATGGTTTCCCAGCCTTTTCCGACGAGGAACGCAAGATTGTCGGGATCGGCGGCCATCCAAAGCGCGTCGAGGTAAGGCGTGTCTCCGCTAAGGCTCGCAAAATCGATTTGGTAACCGGCACGGTCAAATTCGGCGTAAGGATGTGCGACTTCGGGCAGGAAATTGCCTGTTCTTCTGTTGTTCGGACCAATCGCGTTGGTGTTCGATACGATAATTAGGATTTTTTTTGACATGATGAAATTCTTTAAAATGATTGATAAGTGTTGTTTACGATAATTTTTTCACGAACATGAGTTCGCGCACTTCGAGAAGCGGGATGATTTGTTTTACGACGATATTTTGATAGTGGTCGGAATTCTTGTGAAACTCCAAAGCCTCTTCGTTCGCATAGCGTTCGTGCAGCACGAATTCCGTGGGTTCGGTTTCCGACTGGAAAATCTCGTAAGTAAGATTCCCTTTTTCGGATTTTGATTTTTGCGCCAGTTCGGGCAACAATTTCAAGACATTAGAGACTTCCGTCTGCTTGATTTTCCATTTTACGATGAGTTCTTTTTCCATATGATCGTGACTTTAATTTTACGTTCGATTGTTATTCAAAGTTCTGATTAACAGCGTCCAAAAAAATTGACGTAGGATAAGAAAACAGTGTCGTCTATTTTCCGGATTTGGGGAATACCGATTCATGACAAACCAAAATTAGGCGGCCGTCATCTGCAAAAAATTGATGTAGGATAAGAAACTATTCGTGGGCAAGTTCGTGTCGTATCCTGCTCAGGCTTTCGGTCGTGATGCCCAAATAGGATGCGAGATGGTAATTCTTGATGTGTTTTTCGATATTCGGATACGCCTTGAGAAACGTCTTGTATTTGTCTTTAGCCGACAACGCCAGATCGGACAGGATGCGCCTTTGGAAACTGCCGAAAAAGCGTTCCATCTTGATCCTGAAAAAACTCTCGATCCCGGGTACTTCGACATACAGTTCTTCCATGCTTTGCTTGGCGAGGCGGTATACGATCGCGTCCTGTATGCATTCGATGTTCAAAACCGATTTCCCACCGGTAAAAAATGCCGTGTAATCGCTGATCCACCAATCCTTTATAGCGAATTGTATCGTGACGTCTTTTCCGGTATCGGTAATGTGATAGGTACGCATACATCCATCTTCTACGTAATACTGGTAAGGTACAGACTGCCCCGCAATTAAAAGAATATCTCCCTTTTTGACCGAAATCCGCTCAAACTTCGATTGGGCAATATTGAAGTCGGCATCCGAAAAATCTACCCCTTTAAAAATCTCCCTTACGGTACAATTATTCATAAAAAACAGAATGCTTTGACGTTGATTGACTGCAATTTGAATTTAAATGTAAGGACATTCCAACAGCTACTTCCGAATCAATCGTACAGATGTAACCAAACGTCAAGTTACGACAAAAAAACAAGTTAAAATATTGATTTACAAAACTATCCGCAGTAGATATTTTGATTGAAATCCCAACGCTCAAAGAAAGAAAAACCTTAGATAGGCTTTCTTACCATACATCAATTTTTTTGATTACTGCTACATATACATTTGTCCGAGAAGGTGAGCTTTCCAGAAACATGAAACCGAATCCGGCAAGTTTCCGCAACACGGATCTGTGTTGAAAAGCGCATCGATATTCAGCGGCCAATTATCCACACAAACCTTTGGGAACCATGCAGCCTTGCAACATACAAGACATATTTAAGGGCGTCGCGCTCTCCCTAAAGGAAACGGAGATCCTTAGGGATAACTTTCAGAAACTTTCGATCGGTAAAGGACACATTATTTTAAGGGAAGGACAACCTGCAAGCTATCAATATTACGTGTGCAGCGGTTGTTTAAGGGCTTTTTACGTGGACGCGTCGGGCAAAGAACACACGCTTCAATTCGCCGTGAATGATTGGTGGATCAGCGATTACACGGCGTTTCTCGTCAACGGAAGAGCCATCCTCAACATAGAATGCCTGCAGGATGCGATCGTCTACCGGCTTTCGAAGGACAATCTCGAAGAACTTTACAGATCGGTGCCTTCGGTAGAGAGTTTTTTCCGCCTGATTTTCGAGCGTTACCTGATCAGTTTTCAGGAAAGAGTGCTTGCCAACCTGGCACAATCGGCCACCGAACGTTACCTGACGTTTATCAGCACCTATCCCGACATCCAAAAAAACGTCAAAAATTACCACGTGGCCTCGTATTTGGGCATCACCTCGGAAAGTTTGAGCCGCATCAAAAAGGATTTGGCCATAGACTGAGCCGATTCCGCAACATCGCATCGCGAACTTCACACGAATACACTACTTTTGACCACAAGGCGTTATAATTGCTATGCTGAAAAAATTGCTTTGGGTCGTATTGCTGTGCTTTTCGTGCGCGCTTTGGTCGCAGGAAACCGATACGCCTTACCGCAATCGCAAGTATTTCGTCACGCGCGATACGATAAAGCTCGACAGCTTGAGCATAAACCCCGAATTTTTCAAGATTTCGGATCGCCTGAATCAACCTATTGACGCTTCCTTTTACAAAATCGATTTCTCGAAATCCACTTTGGTTTTTAATGAAAACGCGCCTTTTTTGAACGACACGGTCAACGTCCGATTCCTCAAGCTTCCGCAATACCTCACCAAAGAATACAGCATTTACGACAAATCGCGCATCGTTTCGAACCAAGCGGGCAATCTGTATCAGGTCGACAAATCGGTCAAGAAAGCCTTCGTGCCTTTTGAAGGATTGAACACTTCGGGCTCGATCACGCGCGGCATCACGGTCGGAAACAACCAGAACGCGGTGACGAATTCATCCCTCGACTTGCAGATTACGGGCAAAATCTCCGACAAAGTCAGCCTTCGCGCGTCGATCCAGGATTCGAACGTGCCGCTTCAGGAAGGCGGATATTCGCAGAAACTCGACGAATTCGACCAGATTTTCATCGAATTGTTTTCCGACAAATGGAACATCCGCGCAGGCGATCTTTTCCTCGAGAACCGCAAGTCGCGCTTTTTGAATTTCAGCAAGAAAGTGCAAGGCGTTTCGGGCCAGGTCACGTTCGGAAAACCCGAAAGCCAGACCACGATTTTCGCATCGGCGGCCTTGGTGCGCGGCCAATACGCCAAAAGTACGTTCGTGGGTCAGGAAGGCAATCAAGGCCCGTATAAACTGCGAGGTCCGAACGGCGAATTGTACATTTTGGTGATTTCGGGTTCAGAACGCGTGTACGTGAACGGAATTCTGCTCAAACGAGGCGAGAATGCCGATTACGTGATCGATTACAACGCGGGCGAGATCACGTTCACGTCTTTGTTTCCGATCACGTCCGAGATGCGCATCAACATCGAATACCAATATTCGGATAGGAATTACACGCGTTTCGTGGCTTACGGAGGCGCCGTCCACGAGCACAAAACATGGAGTATCGGCGGTTACGTGTATTCTGAAAGCGACGTGAAAAACCAGCCGTTGCAGCAGAATTTGTCCGAAGAACAGGCGCAAATCCTTGTCGATGCGGGCGATGACCCGAGTTTGATGACAGCGCCTTCCGCTTACGCCGATTCGTATTCCGAAAACAAGATTTTGTATCGGAAAATCACGGTCAACGGCGTCGAGGTTTTCGAGTTTTCGAACAATCCCGACGACGATTTGTTCAATGTGCGCTTCACGCTCGTCGGAAACAACCAAGGGAACTATATTCTCGCCAATAACGCCGCCGTAGGTCGTATATACGAATATGTTGCACCGATAAACGGAATCCTGCAAGGCAATTACGAACCGATCATACGGCTTGTCGCACCGACCAAAATCCAGATCGTCTCGCTTATGGGACGCGTGAATCCGAGCGAGAAGACGAACATCGATTTCGAAGCGGGTCTGAGCAACAACGACCTCAACCTTTTTTCGCGCATGGATGACGGCAACAACCAAGGCCTCGCCGGGAAAATCAACGCGAAGCAACGCATTTTCACACGAAATAAATCGACCGTGGACGCTTTTGCGAACTACCAATTCGTGCAGAAGGAATTCCGCACGATCGAGCGTTTGTTTTCGATTGAATTCGATCGCGACTGGAACTTGACAGGCACGACCAACACGACGGGCGTCAACGACCAAAGCTATCTGCAATCGGGCGTGGAATTCAACAATCCTGAAAAAGGTTTCGCGCGATACAAATTCGAAAAACTCGATTTTTCAAGCGCTTTTTCGGGAACGCGCCATGTCGTGGAAGCCCAGATCAAGCTCAACAAATTTACGGTCCGCAACTCGGGAAGTTTCTTGAAAAGCGACGGCGATTATGCCGAATCGCAGTTTTCGCGCAACAATCTTCAGGCAAAATATCACTTCGGAAAGAATTGGGTCGGCGGCAGCCAACGTTTCGAAGACAACCACGAAGTCATCAAAACCACGGGCGCGCTTTCGGCCTTGAGCCAGCGTTTTACCGAATACGGCGCTTTCATCGGACGCGGCGATAGCACGAAAGTCTACATGGAATTGGGTTATTTGGGACGCGTCAACGACAGTTTGCAGAACGGGATCCTCGAGCGTGTGAACAGGTCGAATTCGTATTACCTCAAATCGCAACTGATCAAGAACGAACGCACGAACCTGTCGGTTTTCGTGAATTACCGCCGATTGAAATTTGAGGACGCGGCTTTGGGCACCGAACCTTCACTGAATTCCCGATTGTTGTACAGCGATCGTTTTTTCGACCAATTGATTGCCGTCACGGCCGCTTACGAAACTACTTCGGGTACGATTCCACAACAGGAATTCACGTACATCGAGGTCGAGCCCGGACAAGGGATTTACACCTGGAACGACTACAACGGCAACGGGATCCAGGAATTGCAGGAATTCGAGGTCGCGCCTTTCCCCGATCAGGCGAAATACGTGCGGGTTTTCCTTCCGAACCAGGTGTTCATCAAGACGCACCAGAATAAATTCTCGCCTTCGCTCACGCTCAATCCTGCCCAATGGCAAAACAAGACGGGCTTTCTCAAAGTGCTTTCGTATTTCTACGACCAGGCGTCTTTTTTGAGCGAACGAAAGATTGAACGCAAAGGTGACAATTTCGACTTGAATCCGTTCAGTTCCTCGGATGAGGATTTGCTCGGACTTACCTCGAGTTTCCGCAACAGTTTGTATTATAACCGCGGAAAACAAAACCATTCGGTGACGTACACGTATGTTTCGGGTCGTTCTAAAAGTTTGCTCAACGTGGGTTCGCAGGAAAACGGCAACCGTTCGCATCAAGTGCAATATGCGCATCTGGTGCAGAAAACGTGGCTGTTCAGCTTTAGTGGGCAGTCGGTTTTTTCGGAATCCAAATCAGAGAATTACGAAACGAAGAATTACGAACTCGACGGATATAAAATCCAACCCAAAATCTCGTACCTGTTCAACAAAAACGCGAGTTGGGATATTTTTTACGAACGACAGCAGAAAGACAACAAAATCAACAACCGCGAAAAGCTGGGCCAAGATCGTTTCGGTACGTCTTTCACATATGCGAGCGAAAAGAAATTCACGGCCAACGGCGAATTCTCGCTGTACAAAAACGATTTCAGCGGAGATGCGCTCTCGCCCGTCGCCTATACCATGCTCGAAGGTTTGCAGCCCGGCCAGAATTTGACGTGGCGTTTGCTGTTGCAGAAAAACCTCACCCAATACCTCGACGTGAACGTGAATTACCAAGGACGCAAAAGCGAGACGAGCAAGGCGATCCATACGGGAAGCGTACAATTACGCGCGTTTTTTTAACATCGGCCGATGCGTGCAATCAGCGGCAATCGTTTATATTTGAAATCCTTAATAAAAACCGACATGACATTCAAAACTTCCATATTCGCGGCTTTGGCATTGGCTTTGGCAACCGCTTCTTGCAAAAAAGAACTCGAGCCACAGGAAAGCTCGGTTCCGTTGACGGCGACGAATGCTGCTGCGCCGCAACCTAACGCTCAATCGGCCGCACCTCAACCGCAACAGGTACAAATGCAGCAACCGCAGCAAATGCAGGTTCAGCCGCAACAGATACAACAAGTGCAGAAAACCGCACCAGGAATGAATCCGCCACATGGGCAACCCGGCCACCGCTGCGACATTCCGGTAGGTTCGCCTTTGAGCCAACCCGTAAAGACAGCAACTCCGACCGTAACGGCCGCAAAACCTGGCACGGCGACGGTGACGACAACTCCTCCGGTGGTAAAAACCGCTCCGGGCATGAACCCGCCACACGGGCAACCCGGCCACAGATGCGACATTCCCGTAGGTTCGTCTTTGAGCCAACCCGTGAAACCGACATCGGTGCAAAACGTAAGTTCTTCAAACAACGGACAACCCGTCACAATTACGCCGTCTACGATTTCGGCCGACGGAAAAGTCACTCCGGGTTCCGGCGTCAAGATCACGACATCGAACACGCCTGCGCTTTTGCAGGATCCGAACCCGAAACCGGCAGCGACAACGACCGAATCGAAATAACCGAGCGTTAAACAAAATCACAAAAGGCACCGATCGTCATGATACGGTGCCTTTTTGCTTGGGTTAGTTGAGTTATTCTTTTATTCTTATTGCTTATTCGCGGACGAGATTTGCACTGGCGTTCCGTCCTTGATTTCTTCGGAAGCGATTTTGACTACGTTGCCGTTTTCGGGCAATTCACCAAAAACTTCGATGCGGTCTTCGAGTTCACGTCCTTTGGTCACGGGAACGCGTTTGGTCACGCCATTGTCGACAAGCAGCACATAAACGCCTTCGCTCGAGGTCACGACTGCCGATTTAGGAACGACGATCGTACTATCGGGCGCATTCAGCGGAAGCAATACTTCGGCAATCATGCCCGGTTTGAGGTTTTTCTTGCTGTTGACAACGTCCATTTCGACGCGTTCGGAACGCAATCTTGCATCGAGAGCACCCGACATACGCGCGATTTTGGCGTCGAACTTTTGTCCCGGAAGCGACTTCACGTTGAACGAAAGCGCGTCACCGTCTTTAAGATAACCCGAATACTGCTCGGGAACGAATACCGAAAGACGCAATTTGTCTTGTTGCTGGATGGTCAGAAGTGGTAAATCCGAACCTTTTCCGGTCGGGCCGACATAAGCGCCAAGGTTGACGTTTCTCGCCGAAACCACACCTGTAAACGGCGCGCGGATCTGCAAATAACCGCGAATGTTGCTCACTTCGGCATACGACGCTTTCGCAGCCTGGTATTGGGCAAAGTCGGAATTTTTGCGTGCTTCGGCCTGTTCGAGATCGTTTTTGGAAATCGTGCCTTCTACTTTGCTCGTCTCGAAAAGTCGGTTATACGTCGATTTGCTCGCGAGATATACGGCTTCTTGGGATTTCAATCGAGATTCGGCGGCCGAAAGCTGCGATGAGATTTCGGGTGCTTCGAGTACGACCAACAATTGGCCTTGTGTGACTTCGGAACCGATATCGACTTTGAGCTCTTTGACGAAGCTCGTAACTTTCGCGTACAGATCGACTTGCTTCATTCCGGTGAGCTCTGCCGGAACGCGCATTTCGGTAGACAGTTTTTCTTTGGTGAGCGCCACCGTTTCGAGTGCGGGAGCGGCCTCGACGGCAGGCTTGATTTCTTCTTTCGGGCTACAGCCAACGGCAAGCGCGAGGAATAAGGCGAAAATGATGTTGTTATTTTTCATTGTCAGGTGTATTCGGTGCAACATAAAATTTACTTTGTTCGTCTTCTGGGTCGAGCGATACGGATTGTGTCGTGGCATTGCCTTGAACCCACGCGAAAATCATCGGCAGGATCACCAAAACCGCGAATGTCGAGAACAACAATCCTCCTATAACGGCGCGTCCGAGCGGTGAAACCTGGTCGCCGCCTTCTCCGTGTCCGATCGCCATCGGAAGCATACCCGCAATCATCGCAATACTCGTCATGATGATCGGACGCAAGCGCAAACCGGCAGCTTCACGGGCCGATTGCATCGCGTTTCCGTTCACGCGTCTCAAATGTTCGGCATTCGTGACCAAAAGTACGGCGTTCGCGATCGAAACCCCAACCGACATGATGATGCCCATATACGATTGCAGATTCAGGGTCGAACCCGTAATGAACAGCATTAGCAACGAGCCCAAAACCACGGCCGGTACGGTTGTCAAGACGACGAACGATACTTTGAACGATTGGAAATTCGCGGCCAGCATCAAAAAGATCACGACGATCGCGACCAAAAGTCCAGATTGCAGACTTCCCATGGTTTCTTCGAGCACGATGCCCATCCCGACAGGTTCGACGAACAAACCACGCGGCAATTCACCGAGCGATGCGATGTCTTTACGCACGTCTTTTACGGCCGTCCCCAAATCTTTGTCGCTGATATTCGCGGTGACCGAAACGTACGGAATCGCACCCAAGTTGTCGTTTTCACCATGCGTGAACGAAGGTGAAATCGTCGCTACATCGCCCAAAACCGGACGCGCCTGGTTTCTTGCAACGGGAATTTCCTTGATGTCGTTCTCGGTGCGCATCTGGTCGAGCGGCACTTGGACCTGTACCGAATACGAAAGTCCGGTTTTCTCGTCGATCCAGTTGTTTTTTTCCGTGAGACGCGACGATGATGTCGAAGCCACGAGCGACCTCGAGATATCGCTCATGTCGACGCCCAGTTGAGCGGCGCGTACGCGGTCGATATCGATGTTCAACGACGGATATTTGACGGGTTGCGCAATTTGTACGTCGCGCAAATACGGTGTTTTCTGAAGTTTTTCTACAAGTTTCTGCGCGTATTCCTCGTTGAGTTTCTTGACTTTGCCCGAAATGCGGATCTCGATCGGTGTGGTCGAACCCTGGCTCAACACTTTATCGGTCAATTCGATAGGCTCGAACGACAGTTTCACGTCGGGAAGTTTCTTGGCCAAGCTGTTGCGCAGATTGTCCTTGAATTTGTCGAGGTCAAGTTCGTTGTCCTTGAATCCGATCTGGAAAACCGCTTCATGCGGACCTGCCGTGAACAAATAAATCGGGTTGATCGAGAACAACGACGGGTGTTGTCCCACATAAACCGACGTCACGCTCACATGATTTTCACCTGCCAATTTCTTGATTTCGGCCAAAACGGCGTTTGCCTTTTCTTCGGTGCGTTCTACACGAGTTCCCGCCGGAGCGCGCATCCTGAGCTGGAATTGGCTCGCGTTGACTTTCGGGAAAACGTCCTGTCCAATCAAGTTCAGAGCCACGACCGCAAGCGCCGTCACGCCTAGCAAATATACCAACGCCACCTTTTTTCGGATTGTGAACAAGCGGTCGATAAGTTTCATGAAACGGTTGCGGAAACGTTCGAACCTCGATATTTTCCCGTCGTCGTTAAAGTCGTCGCGTTCTACGAGAATGCTGTGCGATTCGAACGTATCTGCCGAATGCGCCGGGAATTCTTTTTCCTTGTGATGCGTTTTCATGAGCCAGTTGGCCATGACCGGAACGAACGTCTGCGAAAGCAAGAACGATGTGATCATCGAGAATCCGATCGCCAAAGCCAACGGCAGGAACAACGATCCCGGAATGCCGGCCATCGTGAACGCCGGAGCGAAAACAGCCAGAATACACAGCAGAATCAGCAATTTCGGAAGCGCGATTTCCTTACACGCGTCCCAAATCGCGAGGGCTTTCGGTTTGCCCATATCGAAATGCTGGTGGATGTTTTCTATCGTGACCGTACTTTCGTCGACCAAAATACCGATCGCGAGCGCGAGTCCCGAAAGTGTCATCAGATTAATCGTAAATCCGAAAAGCTGCAGGAACAGAACGCCCGAAATGATCGAGATCGGAATCGTCAGGATAACGATAAGCGCCGCGCGTCGGTCACCCAAAAACAGCAACACCATGAGTCCGGTCAAAATCGCACCGATAATACCTTCGGTGACCAAACTCTTGACCGAATTCATCACGTAAACCGATTGGTCGAATTCGTACGAAAGCTGCACGTCTTCGGGCAACGTACTTTTGATTTTAGGAAGCGCGGCCTTGAGGTTTTTCACGACGTCCCAAGTCGAAGCATCCGCAGATTTGGCGATGCTCATATACACCGAACGCTTTCCGTTGACGAGCGCGTAACCCGCGACCACATCGGCTCCGTCGCGCACTTTGGCCACATCTCCCAGATATAAATTCTGAACATTGTTCTTGAACAGCGGGATTTTCTCGAAATCGGCAATCTCGCGAATCGTAAAGTTCGTCGGCGTCAGGTAATTTTTATCGCCGATGCGGACGTTGCCCGGAGGCGCGGTCTGGTTATTGAGTCGGATGGCCTCGACGATCTGGTCCGGTGTCAAATTGTGCGAACGCAATAAATACGGATCGACGTCTACAAGAATCGTCCTCGGGCTTCCACCGAAAGGCGCAGGCGCGAGCAATCCCGGAATCTGCGTAAAACTCGCCCTCACGTAAATGTTCGCCATGTCCTGAAGTTCGTTGTTCGAACGGATCGGACTACTCAAAACCAATTGTCCGACAGGCAAAGACGAAGCGTCGAAACGGATGATGAACGGCGGCTGCGAACCCGGCGGGAAAATCGCTTGTATCCTATTCGACAAAGCCGAAAGTTCCGACGCGGCCTGCGCCATGTTCGTTCCCGGATAATAAGTCAATTTCATGAGCATCAAACCCTGTATGTTCTTGGTCTCGATCGATTTGATACCGTTGGCGAACAACAGGATGTTGATGTAGTTTTTGGCGTAATAAGCTTCCATCTGGTCGGGTGTGTAACCGCCGAACGGGTGCGCGATGTAAATCACCGGAAGGTTCATCTTCGGTAAAATATCCACTTTGATGTCGCGCACGGCACCTATCCCGAAAAAGAACAGTCCGGCGACAAGCACGAGGATGGAAATGGGTTTGCGTAAAGCGAAACGTATAAGATTCATGTTACTGGAATTCGGTTAGGAAAAGATTGAAGTCGCCCGTGGCCGCCGATTTTAGCAGAAGCGATTGCCACACGTTGGTAAAAATTACGTCGTTGTCGGTTTCGGCGCGGTTGAGGATGTAAAGCGCTTGGGTCACGTCGGTCAACGTCGTCAACCCGTTTTTGTATAAAGTCGTACGCTGTAAATAGGCTTGTTTCGCCGCGGCGACCTGCCTTGGCGATTCGTTGTAATTGTCCATCGCATAGCGGATTTTGGCGTCGGCGGCATCCGATTGTGTCTTGAGTTGCTTGTCGATCACGTCGTATTCGTTTTTCAAGCCTTCGGACACGAACTTTTGGGCCGAAACCTGTTTGCTCGTACGTAAAATGTTCGTGAGGTTCCAGGTAACGCCGACTCCGACGAGGTAATTCTGGCGATCAGGACTGATTCCGTCGAAATAATTGCGGGAAAACTGCGTCTGGTCTTGCGTGTATTCAGGTTCGAATCCGGAAGCACGCGTCTGGAAAACTCCGAAAAGGCTGAACGACGGATAGTAATTCTTTCGGTACAGCTTCACTTGCTGGTCGCTGAAATCGAGACGACTTTTGTAGTATTTAAGAATCGGATTCACTGAATCGGCCGACGTTTGCAGCGCAAGCACGTTGTTCGGGATTTTGGTCACTAAAGACGTGTCGAGCTGGAAATCGCGTACATCGGTTCCCATCAAAAACGCGAGACGGTTGTTCTGCTCTTTTACCAGATCGAGCACGCGGTTGAGTTCGATTTTGGCGCGAGACACTTCGGCCGAAGCCAATGTAGAATCGACACCCGGATTGAGCCCGTTTTTGACACGCGCTCCCGAAGTGTTCAGGAAAACTTTAGCACGATCAAGATTTTTCTGTTGGGAACGCACCAATCGTTGGCTCGCTAGCAAATTGAGATAAGCGGCCGCCACGCGGATCTGGTGTTGGAAAAGTTCCTGTTGGTAATCGGCTTGGTTGCGCGCCAGATCGGCTTTTGCAAGGTTGATGCGCTCGCGGTAACGTCCGAAAGTGAAGAATTCCCAGTTGACGTTGGCCAGATAAAGCGCTCCGAAAGCCGCGTTCCAGTTTTGATGATCGAGCGGAATCCCCGACGATGCGACGCCGTAGCCGCCGTATCCGTATAGCGGACCGTTCTGCCCGTTGACCGTTCCGTAATCCTGCTGGCCCGAAAGCACAAGGTTCGGAAGATAATCGCGACGCGTCTGCTTCACGGTTTCACCCGAGGCTTTCGCGTAATTTTCCTTGGCTTTCACCGTGCCGTAATTGGCCACTCCGGTCTGTATCGCTTCGGGCATCGTCAGGATTTGGGCCGAACCCGAAACCGCCGTCAGCAACAGTAAAAACATGAGGTTCTGAAGTTTAGACATTTTGTGTGTTCTTAGAGTGGCACAAAATTATATCGGTTTTGCAATACGATGGATTCAAACGGGCGTTTAAATGATGAGTTGCATTCGTCATTTGAACATGCGACCAATGCATAAAAAGCCGAACTTTGCACAAACAGCTCAGGTACTCAGGTACTTTTGCACTCAGGCACTTGATGAATACCCGAATCAACTCCATACTCGACTCCAAATGGTGGCAGGAAATCGCGATTTTCGTTTTCATGCTCACGATCCATTTGCTCAAGAACGATTGGATCGAGTATACGTCGGCCGAATCGGTATTGGCTGGATTCACGTATTTCGCGATGTTGTACGCGCATGCCCAGACCAACCGTTTCTTCCTATTGCCGATTCTGCTCAAGCAGCAAAAGCCCATCGTTTACCTCGGATTATCGGTCGGACTGATCCTGCTTTTTTCGGGCGCTATGCACGAGGTTTCGATCAATTGGCTCTCGAATTTCGTGTCCTATCAGGTTTCTCACCAAAAAAGCTATGTGTATCTGATCGCATCGCTGTCGGGAACGCTGATTTTGTATCTCGGCCCGACCGTATTGCTCAAATTGTACCGCGAGCAGAAGCGCAAACAGGACGAGGCCTTGCTTTTCAACGAGATGCAGCTCAAATCGTTGCGCAGCCAATTGAATCCGCACTTTTTGTTCAACACCTTCAATACGCTATACGGAATCAGCCTGCAATATCCCGAACGCACGAGCGATTTGATCATGCGCATGTCGCAAATGCTGCGCTATCAAATTGAAAGCGACGGAAGACAATGCGTGACGCTCGAGGAAGAACTCGAATTCATCGCGAGTTACATCGAACTCGAACGCGAACGGTTGGGTTATCGCTGCGACATCAAATTCGATTTCAAGACCGATAAGGAAAACGGCTACAAGATTTCGCCCATGCTTTTGATCACGTTCATCGAAAACGCGTTCAAACACGGTACGGGCACGATCGAAAGTTGTTTCGTACACCTCAAGATCTCGGTAAAAGAAGGCATGCTCAAACTGCAGCTTGTCAATTCGATTCCCGAGAAGAAAAACAAAGTGGTTTCGACCAAAATCGGACTCAAGAACACGACCGAGCGCTTGAATCTTTTGTATCCGCACGAACACATGCTGCAAATCGAAGAAAAATCAGGTCGTTACGAGGTCACGCTCGAACTCAAACTCAAAAAAATCGCGACATGTCAGCCGTCCGTAAGTGTTTGATCGTCGATGACGAACCGGCGGCGCATTACGTGCTCGAAAAGTACATCGGCCAAAATCCGAAACTCGAGCTTGTACACAAATGCTTCAACGGATTCGAAGCGGCCGAATATCTACAATCGCATCGCGTAGATTTGATGTTCCTCGACATCGACATGCCCGAAATGACAGGCTTGGAATTGCTGCAGCAACTCGACGAACCACCAAAAACCATCCTTACGACAGCGTATTCGGAATTTGCGCTTGAAAGCTACGACTTCGGCGTGATCGATTATTTGCTCAAGCCGATTTACTTCCCGAGGTTCGAGAAAGCCATCGGCCGGTTTTTCGAGATGTATCCGAAACAAGAGTGGAAACAGGACAACCGCAGCCACATTTCGGTAAAAGTCGACAGCCATTTCGAAGACATCGCGTTCGACGATTTCTGGTACGCCCAGAGTTACGGCAATTACGTGAAGATTTTCACACCTCAGAAAACGTGGCTCGCGACGATTACGACGAATGAACTCGAACACAATCTTCCGTCGGACAAATTCGTGCGCGTACACAAATCGTACATCGTCTCGCTCAAGAATATCGAGAGCTTCGAACGCGATACGGTTGTTGTAAAAGGTGAGAAAATTCCCGTCGGGATCACATACAGACGCGAATTGGGCGAGCGTTTGCGCTGATCAGAAAATCTCGGGCATCCAAACCTCGAAATAACGGCCGTACGAACCTTTGTCGACCGTAATGAGTTTTTCGGCCACCCAAAAATGATAGTTGTCTTTTACGGGCGATTTATAAAAATCGTTCACGTCTTCGATGTTTTGCGCTGTATAAACAACCATGCTTTTCTTGTCGTTAAGCGGACTTGTCCACGACATGACGAGTTGTAGGTTCTTGCCACGGACGACTTTGTTCGTGATGATTTTGTCCGATTGCAACACAATGGGGAACCTGTCGATATAACGCTTTAGGAACGTATTCCCTTCGATCGTCCCAAAAACCACGAGATCGTTCTCCGTCAAATCTGATTGCAACGCCTGTTCATCGGTCATGATACGGATTTTACCGGAATGCATATCGCGGTAACGCTTCACGAATTCGATCATTGCAGTTTGTCTTTGCACATCGTTTTCATGCGAGCTTACGATAAAAACCGTCGTGCTGTCGTGCGCAAATTCGTTCGATTTCGGGATCGATGCGATTTGAGGAACTCTCATTCTCTCGGTTTTTTGCTGCTTTTCGGCCACATAATTCGAATCGACGGGCGATAGCGATTCGAGCAATTCGGGAACGAACGAGGCGAAATCGCGATAACGGTCGCGCTGTTTTTCGTACGATTCGAGTTTTTCGAGCAAGCGATCGCCGTAAATGAAACGCCTTCCTAACATGATTTTGTAAAACGTCATTCGTGAAAAATCTTCGCCGTATTGGTTGGCCGCAAGACGCACCACAAGCGCACGGATCACGTGTTCGTTCAATGTCACGCTCCAATTCCAGTACCCTTGCGATTGCATTGATGCCGAAATCGGCTCGTATAATTTCTCGGTCTGTTTTACTTTTTCGGCGTAGGCGTCGAGGAACGCATTGGCGAATCCGTGGCTGAACTCGTGAAAGACCAAATCGACGGTCGCGATATTGGGCGTAAAAACGGGAATTCCTCCGACGGCTTCTCCGGTTTCTACGACAGCCACAAGTTCGTTCCCGTTATGGTTTTGGAGACTTGTGCCGAAATTGCCGTAACCGCCGTTCAGGTTGAGCACAAGCGTATAGGATCTGCATTTCGTGCCGAAGTACTTTTCCATAGTCCGGATGCCGTCAAAATCCCTGAAATGATAGGCCGTTTGTGAGATGACCTGTTCGTAGAAAGGTTTTTGGATGCGGTTGAAGAACTCCTGGAAATTCGTCTTTTGCGCAAAAATCTTCATCGCCTCGCACAATTTCTTGATTTGCGTAATTCCGCCGGCTCTTTCAATGATGCCTTTGTCGATGCCGGGCCGAAGCGAAAAATCGTCGTTGAGATGCAACAGGAAAAAGATCGGATCGTCCACGGTCCAGCCTTTTCGCCAGGTTTCCATCAAAATTGCTGGTGCCTGGAGATCGTCATGACCCGAAAAAAATTCGATGCATTGCTGGCGATAGCCGATGTTCGTAGCCGACATGCCCGTATGCCCCGCCTGCATCGCGATACAATTGAAAAGCTCGATACGCCAGTCGATGCGTAAATCGATGCCGTTTACATTTTTGCTGTAATTGTTGAATGTGGATGCATTCGCGAATCCGAAAAACAATACCGAAAAAAGAACGAATACGCTTTTCATGGCTTTGCTTTCGGATGAGTTCTGCGCAACAGGAATTCCCACGACAAAAGCCCTAACGGAAGGAACGCGGCCGTCAATAGCGTAAGTCGGACCTGTTCGTCCATAATGTTGACCGTGCCCGAAAGCACCAGAATCGCCAAAACGCCCGATACCATAAAACAACCCACAAGCCACGAGTTTCCCGTCGACGGTTTGCGTGTGGCGCGTTTCATGTTCAGTTTCGCGACGATGGCATCGTTCAAAAGTTGTGAAGGCATTTCCAGATTCGCCTTTAGCTGTTGTTTCAATTGATTTTTCATAACGTTGGATCTTGTGCCGAAATCCGCATTTTTTCGCGCGAGCGGTGCAGCATCACTTTGATGTTCGATTTGCTGAATCCGGTGATTTCGGAAATGTCGTTTATACTTTTCTCCTCGAGATAAAACAGTTGGATGATCAGGTATTCGTTAGGGTTGAGTTTTTGCATCAACGCCGAAATGTCGGTTTCCTGTGCGATTTCGTCTTCATCCGATGATTCGGAATCGAGCCATCCAGATTCGAATTCGGTCGTCGTCTTTCGCTTTTTGAGCATCCGAAGGCATTCGTGATACACGATTTTGTACAACCATGTTGAAAATTTGGCCTCATCGCGAAAACCCGAAATATACCGGAACGCCAATACGAACGCGTCCTGGACCACGTCGAGCGCATCGTCTCGGTTCTTCAGATAACGCAAAGCGATCGAGAACGCGAGTTCCTTGTGATGGTCGATGAGTGCGTTCCAAGCCGAGGAATCGCCGTCTCGAGCTCTTTTTATCAACTCGTCTGCCACGGCTTCAGCGCTTACGGATGAACAGATAGAACGCGAGCGATCCGATCCCGAACCAAAGCAGGCACATCGAAATGTAGGCGGCCACGGGTTGCATCGCTCCCGAGCCGATCATTGCCTGGGCCGAGAAAATCCCCAAAGCCAACGACAAAGCCAAAACGCCTCGCGACAGGTTGCGGTATTTGATCTGTTCGATCCAATCGGCTGGCAAAAAAGGAAGTTCGCCTCTTTTTAGGTATTCCATTTTTTCGCGATGCACGTTTCGCAGATGAAAGCCAAGCAAAATCGCGGTCAGCAAAAAAATGAGGATGAACGGCAGGTTGTTCCAGAAAGTTTCCATATCAATGAGTATATCGCTTAGAGGAAGCGTTTTCAAAAAGGTTACACGAAATGTTGAAATTTAGGCATTGTCCCGATTTTGAAGTAAGACATTAGGCACATACTTTACAAAATCGGACGAAAATGGTATAAGACGAAACGGCTTGGGTCGAACTAATTTTAACACAATCCGAAATCATTGTGCCATGAAAATCAACTTCATTTTACTTTTCGCCTCGATCGCTTTGCTCGCATCGTGCACGTCGCCTTCTGAGCGTTCCGAAATTTCGTCTGCCGAAACCGACGAGATCCGCGATGAGATACAAAAACTCGAAAACGCTTACGCCATAGCCGTCAACGACAACAATACATCGGCGATCATGAACTATTACGCCGAGGATGCCGTGAGCTACAATTCGGACGGGCCGCCGCTCAAAGGCAAAAACGCCATACGGTCGGACATCAGGAAATTATCGAGCGAATTCCCCAAAACGGCAAAAATTTACTTCACCGTGCAGGAAGTTCTGCCCTCGGGCGACAAGTTCCAGGTGGTCGAAATAGGTCGATATGAAATCAAGGACGATGCGGGAATCGCCTTCGGAAGCGGCAATTATTTCTCGCTTTTCGAAAAACGAGGCGGAAAATACTTGTGCATCCGCGACATGCAGACGCCCGACACGCCAAAAACCACCAAAAAACCGTAACTGTTAATATAATTGTTACAAACTCGCAGGCGCTTGGATTTCAGGCGCTTTTTTGTTGGAGTAAATTCGCGGAAACGAAACGAAATGAAGTCGAGAGCTTTACTCCTTATCGCCCCTATATTTATTTTTTCGAATTGCGAGAAACCCGTAGAACGCACGTCGCTTACCGCGGAACAGATCAGCGCGGTCAAAATGGAAATCCAGTCGATAGAAGACCGATACGCCAAAAACGTGAATTCGAAGAACGTCGATTCGATCATGACGTACTACGCCGACGACGCCGTGAGTTACGACAGCAATTCCAAACCGTTGCACGGAAAGGATGAAATCCGCGAAAGCATGCAGGAACTCGCCAAAGGTTTCCCGAAACGCGCCGGGATCAAGTATACGGTCATGGAAGTTTTCCCGTCGGGTGATGGCAGCCAAGTGATCGAAATCGGGCATTACAAGATTTCGGACCCGAAAGGCGTCAATTACGGAGCGGGCAATTATTTTTCGGTTTTCGAGAAGCGCAACGGGAAATACTTGTGCATCCGCGACATACAAACCCCCGACGACACAGAATAAAATCGTATAAAAGACAAAGACCGCTTGCCCTACACAAAGCGGTCTTTTTTTGTCCGGAAAGCGGTATCGAACCGGACAACAGGTTTAAATATGTCCCTAAAACACTATTAACTTTTTGATGCTAGACGAATTTCCGAGTTGCGTCTTCACTATATAATTTCCGGGACGCAACTGCAAGTTGGTTTCGGTTTGGCCGATTTCGTATTCCGAAACTTTCTGTCCCAAAATCGTATGGATGTCGACTTTCGCACCGAACAATGCCTCGTCGAAATGCAACGACACCTGTCCGTTTGACGGATTCGGATATACAGACCACGCGCCGTCAATTTGAAAATCTTGAGTCTTCAATGCTTCGGGTGCAAGCCGCACCGTGAAAATATCTTGACTTCCTACCGATGTCGCAGTGTTTATCGGATAAAACGGATTCAAATCGGATGTCGTTGCAAATGCGCCTGTTATCAGCCATACGCCATTCGACGCGATATTGATATCACCCGGATATTCGTCTCCCGTACCGCCAAACGCATTCGCCCATTCGGGATTGCCGTCTGCGTCAAAACGCGCCACGAATAAGTCATTTTCACCTTGAGCTTCCATGGTCATGCCGGGCGCAAAAGGAAAACTGCCTTTGAAAGTTCCGTACATCGCGAGGTCTCCGTCTTCCATCAATTGGATTTTCCTTACCTCTGGCTGAAGCGCCGCTCCTGTTTGTTTCGCCCATTGGAACGTTCCCGACGTATCATATTTACAAACAAAAATCGAACCTCCGTTTGATGTGGAAAGAATCGCTTCGCCAGCTCCCGGATCCATATCGACACTGCCGTAGAACCAACCCGAAACATAAACGACATCATTGCCTACGGCCAAGCCGTAACTACTTTCGCTCATGCTGCCGGCCATTCTGTTGGCCCATTGGTATTCTCCGGCCGCATTCCATTTGAACACGAAAGCGTCCTGGCTGTATTGGTTGAAATTGTCGGGTGGTGAGGGTTGCAACATGACTTGGCCGGCATTCGGATCGACATCTATCGCCTGAAAGTAATTTCCGGTCGCATAAATATTACCTTGAGCATCCAAAACAATCTTATTGATTCTGCTTTCGCTCGCACCACCGATACGTTTTGCCCATACGAAATTCCCATCGGGATCGAGCTTCAAGATAAAACCATCGCGCGAACCGGTCGCTGTCAGTGAATAATTCCCAACGCCGGGATCGAAATCGCAACTCAGCTCAAAAAAGCCGGCCACAAAAACATTGCCTTGAGCATCTACTTCCATACTCAATATCTCTTCGTAACCCGGACCTCCTATTTTTTTGGCCCAAACCAGATTGCCTTCGGCCGTGAGCCGCACGATAGACACATCGGTTGAAGAATAAATTGGGTTGGGTTGGGGCACGGCCGTAAGATTGGTAGTACCCGCATTCGGATCGAAATCTACCGTTTCATTGAAGCTGCCGCCAAGAATAAGGTCGCCGTTTTGTGCGAATCCTATGTGGGAAATGTGATTGCCTGAGCTTCCCCCGATTCGCTTGGCCCATACGAAATTGCCCTGGCTGTCGAGTTTTTGCACGAACGCATCGGCTGCAGCGCCTTGTGCCGTCATGTTCGATGTGCCAGCGCCCGGATTGAAATCGACCGTACCGTTGAATACGCCTACCGTGTACACGTTGCCCTGACTATCGGAATTCATCCCATAACCGATATCAAAACCGATATTCCCGGCCGATTTCGACCAATGAAAAATGGGATCTTCTTGAGCCGAAGTGGAAAAAGCGCCTATAAGGGAAAATAAGAGTAAAGTTTTTCTCATCGTTGTGGTGGTTTTCCTCAAATTTAAACAGATGAAGGAATTTCGCCACAACAATTGAGCAAACGGACGATATCAATGAGAAATCGAAATGCAACTATTTAGAACCGAGCCACAGCAACGTATTTACGATCAACGCATTTTGGTTCACGTTGCCGAATGTTTTGGAAAGCGTTGCGTTGGTACCGCCTTCGTAATCCATGTCGTTGTGGCCCATGTTGCAGTAGGCCATTTTGTATTTTTTATTCGCCCAAAACACAGGATAATAACCTTCGTGCCAGATTTCATGCGCTTTCGGTCCTGTTCCGAGCGGAAAACTTTTAGGATCGATCGAAAGCAGTATTTCTATATCCGGATTCAATCGCAGATCTTTTTCCCACCTATACCATTCATTGGGTTGGGAATGGAATACGGACGGCACGTTTTTGACCGCCGGATGAAATGGTTTTTCGACTTTCAAAACCGCCGAGGTCGGACGCCAGGTATTGCTCGCGTATTGTCCGCAGCCCAAAAATTCGTTGTTGTACCAAAGCCAGTCGTTCGGATAGGTTGAGCCATCCAACGCAAACGCCGAAAAATGGAAACCCAAAAACGCGCCTCCCGATTTCATGTAATTCTCGAAAGCCAAACGCTGTTCGGGCAATTCGGGACGCGTATCGAGGAACAATACGACTTTGTAGTTTTTGAGGTTTTCGGCGTTGAGTTTGCTCCAATCGGATGTGGCCTCGTACGAGAAATTGTTCGCTTTCGCAATCTGCGGAAACCATTTGTTGGCCTCGTCTACAAAACTCACGTGCGCCAGATCGTTTTTGCCCGTATAAAAAGCAAGCACTTTGAATGCAGGCTGTTGGGCGACGGCCGAAAACGCGAAAAGCAGGAACAGCAACTTCTTCATGATTGGGGATTTTCCTTAAAGATAAAATAAAATGCATGGGCGCGCCAACGGTTTTGGGTAACTTTAAGCAAGTCTATCATTTAAAAACGACACGATATGAAACAGTTGATAATGGGAATCGCGCTGATGTTCGCCTTCAGCCTTTCCGCACAGGAAACCAAGACCGAAAAAGCCAAAGAAGATGTGAACCAAACCGCCCAAAAAACCGAAAGCGGCATCAAGAAAGCGGCCAACGCTACCGAAAAAGGCATCAAAAAAGGTGCGGAAGCCACAAAGAAAGGTGTCAAAAAAGGTTACGATGCCACTAAAAAAGGAGTCAAGAAAGGCGCAAACGCTACCGCCAAAGGCGTAGAAAAAGGTTACGATGCGACCAAGACAGGCGTCAAAAAAGGAGCAAAAGCCACAGCCAAGGCCATCGACAAAACGGCAGAAAAGATCAAGACCGAAGAAAAATAGCACTTACGAAATCGCTCGATAAAGTCGGTGTTAATTTTGGACCGCGCTTTTAAAAACTTCGTAAATTTACGCTTCACATGAACAAAAAATCCTTTCATACGAATTGCGTTTGCTGTAGCGACAAGTGTTGCAAAATCATTCGTTCGTATGGATCGGCAAATCGATAATCGTGCTTCGGCACTTACCTGGAAGGCCTTTCATACATTGAAGGGCCTTCTTTTTTTTATTCCAATGCGAATGAAACCGACCGTTTCTACAAAATGTAACCAAACCGCTTGTTGTTGCCGCAGGAAAATTCCCTGTTGCTGAATGTGCGTGTAGTAACCTTACCAGCCATTTTCGCGACTTCCGAAAGTGGCTTTTTTTATTGATTTCAACCTAAAAACATGGAACACATTCATTTTTTGGCCTTTGCCATGCCGGCTTTTTTCATTTTCCTGTTCATCGAATTCCGGATTGCGGCTTATAAACGACGAAAAGACATCTTCAATTACGAAAGTTCGGTTTCGAACATCAGCATCGGGATTGCCGAACGGTTGCTGAACCTTTTCGTGACGGGCAGTTTTTACCAATTGTATTTTTTCGTGTACGATCATTACCGGATATTCGAAATCCCGCAAACGCCATTGGTTTGGATCGGATTGCTGCTGACCACCGATTTCGTGTGGTATTGGTACCATCGGCTTGGGCACGAAGTGAATTTTTTATGGGCAGCGCATATCGTACACCATCAAAGCGAGGAATTCAATTTTACCGCGGCCGCCCGCATTACGACGTTCCAAGCTATTATCCGAACTGGTTTTTGGTGTCTTTTGCCGCTTTTTGGCTTCCATCCCACGATGGTCATTGCGATGCTCGTGGTTCACGGAGCGTATTCGTTTTTTACCCATACGCAAGTCATAGGGCGCATCAAATGGCTCGAATATGTGTTGGTTACGCCTTCGGTTCACGGCGTGCATCACGCATCGGACGAAAAATACCTCGACAAGAACTACGGCGACATGTTTACGTTTTGGGACAGGCTTTTCGGTACATTCCAGGCCGAAGAGGAAAAACCCACATACGGGCTCACGCATCCGCTAAAAAGCTATAGTTTCCTATGGCAGCACTTTCATTATTACTTTGAGATTTACGCGCTTTGGCAACGCAGCGACGGATTCCGCGCCAAATGGAAAGCCGTTTTCGGAAGTCCGGCCGACATGGACCAGGACATCCGTCCGATGCTCGAAAAACGCTTCCTTCAAGACAAGAAACACGACAGGTCACGGCTTAAATTCCGCAACTACTTGTACATACAATTGGGCGTGGCCGTTGTGATGCTCACGCTTCTCACCTATCATTTCGACCGATTGGAAACCTACGAAACCGTACTCGCCTCGCTTTTCATCCTGATCACGCTCGTAAATTGCGGTGCGTTGCTCGAACAGCGCAAGTGGCTGTACTATCTCGAATACGTCAGATTGTTCATTTTGAGCCTGTATTGGTTGTATTCGCAAGGGGATGAGATTTATTTTTGGCTTCCGATACTTGCAATGATTGTGGCCGAGCATCTATTTTCATTGAGCCGGTATTATCAACAAGCGTTGCTTTCTCCTGAACCTCGGGAATGCTGACAAGTTTAGAATTTTAAACAAAAACCGTATTTTTAAGGCATATACCAACTGCCATGCTCGACCATTTCCCGTTTTACCTCGCACTGCTTTTAGCCATCGTGATATTGATCATGACGGCCAAAAAAATCAAGGTCGCTTATCCGGTGCTGTTGGTTTTGGCGGGATTGGGATTGAGTTTCCTTCCCGGAATCCCGAATTTGCAAATAGACCACGAATTGATTTTCGTGGTATTCCTTCCGCCTTTGCTATATGAAGCGGCCTGGGCGATTTCGTGGAAAGAATTGTGGCGCTGGAGACGCATTATCGGCAGTTTTGCTTTCGTCGTGGTATTTTTCAGCGCGCTCGTCGTGGCGCTCATCGTAAATCGTTGCATTCCTGGGTTTACCTTGCCGCTCGGATTCCTTTTGGGCGGGATCGTATCGCCTCCCGATGCCGTAAGCGCGGGAAGTATCATGAAGTTCGTCAGGGTTCCGAAGCGTTTCTCGTGTATCCTCGAAGGTGAAAGTTTGCTCAACGATGCGTCTTCGCTGATCATTTTCAGGTTTGCGTTGATTACCGTGGCCACGGGCCAATTCATTTGGAGCGACGCGATCGTGAGCTTCGGTTGGATGGTCATCGGCGGAATCGGGATCGGTTTGGCGGTTGCGTTCGCGTTCAAGAAATTCCACAAATATCTGCCGACAGATGCCAACATAGACACCGTTTTGAGTCTGGTCGCGCCTTATGTGATGTATCTCTCGGCTGAAGAATTGCACAGTTCGGGCGTTTTGGCGACCGTAAGCGGCGGTTTGTTCCTGTCTACGCACAGGCATTCGTTTTTGAGCAGCACGTCACGGCTTCGCGAACACAGCGTTTGGGAAAGCCTGAGTTTTATTTTGAACGGATTGGTGTTCACGCTGATCGGACTCGAACTTCCCGAAATCACGCGAGGCCTCGACCACGAAGGCATCGGTCTCGGTACGGCGATAGGTTACGGGCTTCTGGTGACGTTCGTTTTGGTTATCGGTCGTATGATTTCGGCATATTCGGCCGTGATCATCACGTTGATCGCACGCAATTTCATTACCGTGGCCGATTCGAGACATCCGGGGTTCAAAGTGCCGATTTTACTCGGTTGGTGCGGCATGAGAGGTGTCGTTTCGCTTGCTGCGGCCTTGTCGATTCCCGTGACGTTGGCCGACGGCTCGCCTTTTCCGCAACGCAACCTGATCCTGTTCATCACTTTCGTGGTCATTTTGATCACTTTGGTCGGCCAAGGATTGACGTTGCCTTACCTGATCCGCAAAATCGATTTACCCGACATGGACCACGCGCTTACCGAAGAAGAGGAAGACCATCGTATCAAGACGCAGCTTTCGGCCTTTACGTTGGCTTATCTCAAAGAACACTACGGCGAACAGCTCGATCGGATTCCGGTGCTTCAGGATCTCGCACGGAAGCTGCATCCCAAAAACGCCGACGAAGCCAAGGCGATGACACGTGAATGCGTTTCCATTTATAAAGACATGATCGCGAAACAACGCGCGTGGCTCATCGGCAAGAACGAAGACGAGAAACTGCTCGATGAAGACATCATCCGCAAACACTTATTGCGTTTGGACCTCGAAGAAGAAAAGCTCAAATACCTTTAATCGGAAGAATCTTCGGCTTGGGGTTTGGCGAGCAGCGACCACACCATCGCGCCTATCAATACGGTCAACAGGAAAATCAGCGAATGCGTGGTTTGTATGTGATGGAAAGGCGCAATGATCATCTTGATCCCGATGAATACCAAAATGATCGCGAGCCCGTATTTGAGTTTGCCGAACAGATGCATCGAATTCGCCAAAAGGAAGTACAACGAGCGCAGCCCGAGTATCGCAAAGATGTTCGAAGTGTACAGAATAAAAGGATCGTCGGGCGCGATCGCGAATATGGCGGGAATCGAATCGATCGCGAAAAGCAAATCGGTGAATTCTACAACGGCCACGACCAATAAAAAACGCGTGGCGTACTTTTTTCCGTTTTTGATCGTGAAGAAACGGTCGCCGTCGTATGCGTTGCTGATCTTAAACAATTTATGCATCAAAAGAACCGGTGCCGACTTGCCGAAATCCTTTTGCTCGTCGGGTTTATTTACCCACGATTTGATTCCTGCATACATCAGGAAAATCCCAAAAATGCTCAGAACCGCATTGATCCTGACCAGTTGTCCGAACAGCCGCATTTCGGGTAAATAGGTCACTTTGATGAGTCCCGTCCCCAAAAAAATAAAAATGGCGCGCAACACGACGGCTCCTATTATCCCCCAAAAAAGCGCTTTGTGCTCGTATTCCCTCGGCAGTTTGAAATATCCGAAAATGAGCAGGAAAATAAACAGGTTGTCTACCGAAAGCATTTTCTCGATCCAATACGCCGACTGGAACTGGCTGAATTTCTCGAGACCCGAAAAATAGTAGATGAGTGCACTGAAAAGCATCGAAAGTCCAATCCAGACCATCGACCAAATCAAAGCCGAGCGGTTGCTGATACGAACGTTTTTTTTATGGAACACGCCCAAATCGAGCAGCAACAATCCGAGGACTGAAACTATAAAAAATAGCACGAGGCCCGGATAATCATCTAATTGGCGCATCCCGAAACGTATTGCTGTCTATTAAATTTAAGCAAAACGCGGCGAAAAACGCAACCGGTGGAAAATAAGGCATCGAAAATCCGCGCTGCAAAATCATATATCGATTACCTTTATGTCTTGTTTTAACACGACAAGTGGGAAATTGCCAAAAATGGAAAAATCGCCAAATTAAGGTTTTGATATTTTAGTGATTCCAGCATGGATTTTTAACATGTGTCCCGAAAACAATATGAACAGGATCGGATTTGGCGGCGGTTGTCATTGGTGTACGGAAGCCGTATTCCAATCGCTCAACGATGTATCACAAGTACAACAAGGCTGGATTGCATCGACGCCTCCAAACGAACAATTCTCGGAAGCGGTCATCGTGACGTACGGCGACGGAATCAGCTTGGACGACCTCATCGAAATCCATCTTTTGACGCACAGCAGTACGAGCAACCACAGCATGCGAAACAAATACCGATCTGCGATTTATTATTTCGAGGACGGGCAGCGACAATACCTAATCGATCGTATATCGGCGCTTTCGGCAGCCAACAATGTGCAATATGTAACGCAAGTTTTGCGATTCGACGCATTCAAAGAAAACCGTGAAGAGCAGTTGAATTATTATCTGAACCACAAGGATGCTCCTTTTTGCGAAACCTACATCAATCCGAAATTAAAGCTTTTGCGCGAGCGCTATACCAAACAAACGCGCGATGATTTCTAAAAGGGAAAAATTGCCAAATATCGGGGCGAAAAAGATAAGCAAAAGAGCTGATGTCGGGCGTAATTTTGTTGAGCAAAAAAAAATAATAATCAAAAAGCTCAATCTTATGAAAACGATCAACAATACCGAGGAATTCGACCAATTGCTCACCCAAGACAAACCCGTAGTCGTAGACTTCTTTGCCGACTGGTGCGGACCGTGCCAGACGCTTCTGCCAATAGTAGACGGTCTTGCCACCGAATATCACGATCAGGCCGAAATCGTCAAGGTGAATGTAGACGCCAATCCGGATCTCGCCGTGCGTTACGGTGTCCGCAGCATCCCAACACTGCTTTACATCAACAACGAAGGTGTCGTAGACAGGACTGTCGGGCTGCAAACGAGAGCGGAAATCGAAAAACGCATATTGCATTTGCATGCAAACTAAGAAAGTCGACTCGGGCATTTTCGATGCAGATCCTACGCGGTTCACGCTAGTCGAAGGCTCAACGCCCGGCGCGCCTTTATGTCCTTACGGCAACCATTTTTCGCTCGTAGGATACGATAATCAAGAGAAAAAGTTCGTGCGCTATACGAAATCGGTCTATAAACGATTGGTGGAAAAACGCTCACAAACTAAAAATCACGAACTTCACAAGACATTGGTCTGATGTGATGAAGTTTAACAACTAAAATCCGAATTATGCTCAACTGGAATGATATTGTCAGATTCGCCTCGAGAGGCAACCCCGAATCGCCGCGACGCGTAGAAAAAACCGATCAGGAATGGATGCGTGAATTGACACCCGAAGTATACGCGATCGCTCGCGCAAAAGGAACCGAAAGGGCACACAGCTCAGAAATGTGCAATCTTTTCGAACCGGGCGTGTATGCGTGCGCGTGTTGCGGAACACCACTTTTCGACTCTACCGAAAAATACCAAAGCTCAAGCGGATGGCCTTCGTTTACCCAACCGATCGATGTGGCGAACGTAGCCTACCACAAGGACGTCAGTTACGGAATGGTGCGTGTGGAAACGACCTGTAATATATGTGACGCACATTTGGGACACGTTTTCCCCGACGGACCTGCGCCAAGCGGACTTCGTTACTGCATCAACGCGTTATCTTTGGTAAAAAAGTAATCGTATAGTGCGATCAAGGGCGCTTCATCTGCGTCTTATTAATGTATGTATAACCAAATATTGAATTATGACCGATTTTAAAAAAGCATATATAGCCGGCGGCTGTTTTTGGGGCATGGAAGATTTGTTCCGAGTGCGTCCCGGCATCATCGATACAGAAGTAGGATACATAGGCGGCCAGAACGACCATCCTACGTACCGCTACCATCCGGGACATGCCGAAGGTATCGAAATCACGTACGATGCGGCGAAAACTTCCTTCAAGGAAATCCTCGACTATTTTTTCAGGGTGCACGACCCGACAACCGTTGACAGACAAGGCAACGACCTGGGTTCGAGCTATCGTTCTACGATTTTTTTCCAAAACGAAGAAGAGCTGCAGACCGCACATGAGGTCATCGGCATCGTAAACGATTCGAACAGATGGCCTGCCAAAGTGGTGACGACATTGGAACCTTATAGCACATTCTGGGCTGCCGAACCCGAGCATCAGGATTATTTGGTACGTAATCCGAACGGGTATACGTGCCACTTCGAACGCTTCGGCACTTACCTTTAATAGTTGGTGTATGATATTCAGAGGTGCACAAAACGAATATTTTGAATTGGAGACAATAACAGAGAAAAACGCCTCGTCGTTTGCCGTTAATGTTCCGGGAACATTACAATTGCTGTGGTTCCGCTCAAATGGGAACGAGATCAGGATAGACGGCGCGAGCCATTCGTTCGACGCCAACGACATCATTACGCTTTCGCAGTTCCATCGCGTCGAATTCGTCAAGATCGACCGCGTGGAACTGCTTCGTTTCAATACCGAATTCTATTGCGTGATCAACCACGACAGCGAAGTCGGCTGCAAAGGAATTCTGTATTACGCCGCCGGACGGATTCCTCTGGTGAAGCTTAAAGAAATGGATCTCGAGATCGTGGAAACCGCATGGCACATGGCGCGGCTCGAATTTATGATGAAGGACGACCTGCAACTCGAAATGCTGCAGATGATGCTCAAGCGGATCTTGATCCTGTGTACGCGTATTTACAAGAATCAAGGTGGTATGGCCGGTTTAGGCGACGCCCAAAACGATTTGGTACGGGAGTTCAATTTTCTTGTCGAAAAGCATTTCAGGGATAAACACAGTGTGTCCGAATACGCCGAATTGTTGCACAAATCGCCCAAGACGCTTACCAATGTATTGAATCGCATGGGCGAACCGTCACCTTTGAATACGATCCATCATCGCATCGAGTTGGAAGCGCGCCGGCTATTGCACTACAGCAAAAAGGACATTTCGGAAATCGGATACGAACTGGGTTTCGACGACATCTACGGATTCAGCCGTTTTTTCAAGAAACAGTCGGGACAGTCGCCACGGGAATTCCGGATGATGGCCGCTTAGTTTATCGATATCCACCAAATAAAAACCCTTGAGACCTTGTGATTTCGAGGGTTTTTATTGGAATTGAATAGATTTTCGACAAGGTCAAACCATGCCTTCAAGTCGTTTTCCTAAATTCATTCGGAGTAAAACCCGTATTCTTTTTAAAGAAGAAATTGAAATTCGGCTGATCCGAAAAACCGACCGCATAACTGATCTGCTCCAAAGTCCAGGTGGTCTGTAAAAGAAGCGCTTTGCATTCGTCGAGAAGCCTGCCCTTGATATGGGTACTCACATTCTGTCCGGTTCTTTTTTTAAGAACCCTGTTCAAATAATTCGGATGGAGCTTGAGGCAATCCGCGAATTCCAAGGCCGTTCTCAACCTGATAGGATTCGTATAGTTGATTCCCGACATTTCTTTCTCCAACAATTCGAAAAACCGATGGATGTGGTCGTATTCTTCTCCCGTACTTTCGGGAATCGGGAATTTCGACATCCTAGCACTGTCAATCATCAACAATTGCATATAGGCCAGAATCGCTTCGTGACCAAATTGATTGGCCTGTTCGTTATACATGCTTTCCCAAAGCCGAATGAATCCCGGCAAATCGTTTTCGTCTATACAGATCACGCTTTTCCCTTTTTCATTGAATAGCGGCAGCCGTTCTATCGTGGCTTTCAATACCGGATTATGATGGATGAAATCTCTTTTGAACAGCAAATAATATCCGGCCGATTCACCCGAAGTCTTCTGCCATGAGATGATTTCGTTCGGATGGATGAAAATGATGGTCGGTTTATCGATGTGGTATTTATTGAGACCCAACGTAAAAATCCCGTCACCTCCCGTAATCATCAAGATCTTATAGAATTCCCTTCGGTTCGCCGAAAGATAATTCCTGCAGTCCTCGATTTCCCGATTGAACACCTTTATCTGTTTGGAATCATGAGATTCCCTGTAAATGGGCGTAAGGTCTGGGAAGCCGCGCAGAATATCTATTTCCTTGAGGTCTAAACTTGTTTTCATAGTCGGATACTGGCTTATAAAGTTAAAGAAATAGCAAACTGTAAGGTTTGATTTTCATAAAAACGTGCATTTTTTTCCTATAAACATCCTCCCTTTCGCGATGCAACTTTGCAATAACAATTTGAAACACAAAAAAAATACTACATCATGGAAATCAATCTCAACGAATCAAGACAGGTTGTACAGCAAGCAAAAGCGAAAGCGATACAACTCAACGTAAATGCAAACATCGCGGTTTTGGATACCGCGGGGCATTTAAAATCTTTTGAAAGAATGGACGACGCCTTTTTAGGATCGATAGACATCGCCGTCAAGAAAGCGAAAACGGCAAGCCTTTTCAGGACGAGCAGTGCAAACGTAGGCGAATACCTCAAACCCGAAGCCGGAACTTACGGAATGTCGGCCACCAATGACGGACTGGTTGGTTTCGCGGGCGGGCTTCCCATCCTCAAGGACAACGAAATCATCGGATACATCGGGGTTTCGGGAGGTGCAGTCCCGGAAGACCTTCAAATCGCCACGGCAGGAGCGGAAATTTTAAATCAAATCCAATAATCAATCAATTCAATAACAACTAAATTTTTACATCATGAAAACGATTTTAATCACAGGTGCAGGTTCAGGATTCGGAAAAGGAGCTGCAATAGGAATGGCAAAAAACGGACACAACATCATCGCCACCGTGCACGTATCGTCACAAGTAACCCCGCTTCGCGAAGAAGTCGAAGTATTGGGATTATCCGACAAAATCAGGGTAGAACGTTTGGATCTTACCGATCAATACGACATCAAACAAGCACTCAAGTGGGACTTCGACATCCTTTGGAACAACGCCGGGATGGGAGAAGCCGGACCGGTTTGGGAAATTCCGGTCGACATCGTCAGGAAAAATTATGAGGTGAACGTCTTTTTACCATTGGTTCTTACCCAGGGCGTCGTCCAAAAGTGGGTAAGGGAAGGCAAAAAAGGGAAAGTCGTCTTCACTTCTTCGATGGGAGGCTTGTTCACACCTGCGAATTGGGGAACCTATGTGTCGACAAAACACGCTTTGGAATCTCTCGCAGAAGCCATGCAACAGGAACTTGCGGCATACGGCATCAAAGTCCAAACCATCAATCCCGGCGCTTATTACACCGGCTATAACGAAACCATGGCCGACAATCCGTTCCGTTGGCTCGATGACGAGGTGAACTTCACGAAAAGAGCCGACTTGCGCAAAGGCTTCGACGATTTCTTTGCCACTCCCGAAGGAAAAATGGATCCTAAAGAAATGATCGACCGCATGATCGACATCGTTCCGTCGGACGAAGGGAAATTCAGGAATGTGGTTCCTAAAGTCATCGAAGACATGCTCAAAGAACATCAGCTCAAAGCTTGGGAAAATACCATCTGATGCCAAAACCCTAAAGCAGGCCCGATATTTTCGGGCTTGTTTCCTTTATTGAAACCAATCTTAAAAAACATCCCGATGAAACTTTTAACCACGACACTCATCATGATCATTTTCGCAACCTCAGCAAACGCGCAGCATTACAGCGGCGAAGAATCTTCAAACAAAGAAATCATCGTCAAAGCCTTTCAGGAATGGCACAATGGGAACGGCAATTTTTTCGACTTACTTACCGATGACGTACATTGGGAAATCACAGGATCTTCCCCGTACTCGAAAGTCTACACTTCAAAACAGGAATTCCTTGACAAGGTGATCATTCCGCTCAATAAAAAACTCAAAGTGAAGATAAAACCTACCGTTCGGAGCATTTTTGCAGACAGCGATATGGTGATCGCGCTTTGGGACGGAGAAGCCATCGCACTCGACGGCCGACCGTACAAATCATCTTATTCCTGGTATATAAAAATGAAGAATGGGAAGATTACCGAAGTCGTTGCTTTTCTCGATGGTATTGAGTTCGCCGATATCATGAAACGCATAAAAACCGATTGACCCAAAATAAAAAACCCTTGAGATCGTATGATTCAAGGGTTTTGTGCTTTGAAGTAACGCGTTGCGATTTTAGTTTTTCACAAACTTCTTGATTTCACGCGATGATCCGGATTGGATATCGATAAAATAGAATCCGCTGCTCAATTGGCCAAGGTCGATTTTACAATCGGTGATCGCGTTTGAAAAAGTTGCGTTTGCCACCAATTTTCCGGCGTTATCGTAGATTTTATAGCTGTCGACGGCTTTTATCGAAACGATGTTGAGCTCTGACGTTGCCGGGTTCGGGTAAACCATAAATTTTACAGCCTCGCTTTCAGGCGTACTCAAAGCGGAAGCGTTGTTCATAAACCATCCGAATTCGTTGTCGGTACTGTAGAAGACGTCAAGGTCGCCGTCCTCATCGATGTCGAACAGATTCGTGCGGCCGATTTCGCCTTCTATGGCAGAATTTCCGGTTATTGAGGTAATGGTCGTACTGAGTTCGCCAATTCCCGTCCCATTTTTATAGTTGATCTGGCCATATCGGAAGTACACAAGATCCTGAAAGCCGTCGAGGTCAAGATCTGCAACATGGCCAAAATTGTAATTGTTGCAGTTGGTCATGCTTAAAGGCGTGATTCCGGAATACACGTTGTTCCCGAAATTTTTGAACCAATAGCTGCCGCAATCGGAACTGCCGGTTACAACATCGTCTTTGCCGTCGTTATCTACATCGTACAAAAACGACTGATACACATACGGCGATGTCGGACTTGAATAAATGAACGATTGCACGAAAGCGTTATTCACGTATTCGAACTTGATGATTTTCTGGGTTGTCGTGCCGCCTGTGGAAACGATCAGGTCGGTTACTTGATCTTGGTCCAGGTCGCCGAAAGCTATCGAATAGATATTGTCGGTTATGGCGTAAATCATGCTATCATACACGAAAGTGCCGTTACCGGTATTGCGTACGAAATGCAGGCTGTCACCGTTCAATTGCGCTACGATGATGTCTTCTTTGCCGTCGTTGTTCATATCGCCGACCTCGAACGTCGTCAGATAACTGTTGTACGGCAAATCCTGTTTCGTACCGAAAAAACCCGATCCCATATTTTTGATCCACGACAGTCCGATTTCTCTGTCGCCTATGACAAGGTCTTTCTTTCCGTCCTCGTCTACATCGAGCAAGCGCACGGTTGTCACGTCTTCATAGGCAGAACTGATCATCGTTCTAGCAGAGAACGTTTCGTTCCCAAGGTTTTTATACCAGCACACCTGGTTAGCAGAGGACGATACGGTTCCGGTAGACGTCGTCGCAAGGATGTCGATGTCGCCGTCGTCGTCTATGTCGTGAAAAACAAAAGACGAGTGCCGATGAAGGCTGGAATTCAACACGGTGCGGCTGCCGAATTGTTGCGCGTTGGCACCGAAAAAAGCCTGTGAAATGATAAAGGCAAATAGTAATTTTTGTTTCATTTGATTTAAAAATTTATAAGTGGCGCGAATGTATAATTTTATTTTGTAGGAAATTTATAGTAGGAAAAATATTATTTTAACTCCGGCTTTTTCGGGCAGACCGTAAAATCTACCCGAAAACGCAGCCGGTGCTTCCCCTGCTCCTTCAAACAACAAAATATTATTTTTCCAGTTTCATCCAGAAGTAGTCATTCCATCCTTCTATCAGACGCGTCGGATCTGTGTTTTTGGTTCGGTCCTGTTCCGGGATTTGTACTATTTTTTTGTCCTTCACATTAAAGTTGTACTTTCTTGGCTTGGCTTCTCCATCAATTGAAAGTTCGACTCTATAGGCACCATCCGTCAGGCTCGCAAATTTGATTTCGCCCGGTTTGTCTACCAGTTTGAAGGCACACTGGACTTCATTCCATTTGGCTTGCTCAACCTGGGCAGTACTCGGTCCGTTGCCATAGTTTTGGGCGTACAATTTGTTGTCTTTGAAAATTTTCGCTGACCATTTGACGCTTTTCGTCGTTTTCTTCGGGTTTTCCGGGAATGGCTTGAATTCCTCATGGGTGATATAAAAACCGAAGAGTAGGTTGCCTGTATCGGCGTAATTCATGTAGGCGAAGTTATTCCACGGCCCGCGCGTCACCCATAATTCTTTAATTGAACCGTAAGGATCATCGTTCGTCAATTTGTGCAACTCGAAATCGAACGAATAGAACATTTTGTCGCCGGCTATGAAATCCAGCCTGAAATTGCCCGGTCCCCATTGGTTGATAAACATTTCGGACCATCCGACCCATTCGCCATCGCGTTTGTAACGGTCTTTAGGGGAATTGAACTTTGTTTTCTTTCCGTCGTCGAAAACCTGGTCGCCTTCATATTCGAAATAATTCAGATACTTGCCATCCTTGTATATCTTAATTTTCAAGTATTCGGCCTGGTCGTAAATAGGGTCAACGTCTTTCCCGCTTGCCGTTTTGTGCGGAATGAACGTGCCGGTGTAATTGTCGCACCTTCCGCCGCTGGTTCCGTAAAGCAGCGAGTTGAATGTGATTGCCGGCGTTTGCGGAAACTCGTTCCAGTCCAGTTTGAGTCCGCTAGCCGCTGCGCTTCCCGCTTTCTTTTTGGCTCCTTTGACCGCTTTGCTTCCTTCCGAAACTACCTCTGCGGCATTCTCCGTCTGGTTTTTGGCGCCTCTGAGTTTACCCAATAATTGTGCATTGGTATTGCTGAAAGAAAGCAATAGCAACCCGATAAATACTACTTGTTTTTTCATTTGATTCTGTTATTTTGTTACTGATGAAACCATCATTCGATAGGAATACAGGGCAAAACTAAATCAAAGAAAAACGGAAAATTCGGTCAATGAACCAGCGTTCGGCTTTCGCAGATTAACGTTGCTGATTAGCGTATAAACGTATTAGAGGCTGTCGAGCAAAATCAGGAATTCTTCTTTTTTGCGCACCGAAAGCGGGATAGAAGCCTTGTTTTTCATCACTATGGTATTTCCGCCTTCCGATTTGATGAAGTGATCGAAATACGCCATATTGATCAAATGCGATTTGTGCGTCCTGAAGAAATTGTGCGGCCCGAGCATGGTTTCGTATTCTTTGAGGTTCGTGGAAACCAGTAGTTTAGGCGCGTTTACGAAATAAAACGTAGTATAGTTTTTGTCCGCTTCACAGTTGATGATGTCCTGTATGTTGACCGAATATATTTTGTCGTTGGTCTTGAGCACCAGTTTCTGGAGGTTTTTAGGGCGCTCAAGATTGGTAAGCAAGTTGTGTAGTTTCATCTCGAAGACGTCGGTGCTCAACGCGTTTTCGGCTTTCAGGACGGCATCTCTCAACTCCTTGCTGTCTAAAGGCTTCAACAGATAATCGATAGCCGAAAAGCGAAACGCCCTGATCGCAAAGTCTTCGTAGCCCGTGATGAAGATGACCTTGAACGTTATCGGACTTACTTTTTGCAACAAATCGAAACCGGTCCCGTCCGCCATTTCGACATCGAGGAAAACCAAGTCTGGCGTCGCTTGTTTGATCAATTTTATTCCGGACGCTACCGAATCGGCTTGCCCGACAATCGAAATATTGGGGCAATTGGCGTTGATCAACGCGATGTTTCCCTTGCGGATCTTTTCGATGTCATCGATGACTACGGCTCGTAACATATAGTGTTTAGTTTTCGTAAATATAAGGAACCTCGAACACGACTTTCGCACCTCTGATCGTGCCTTCCGGATTCAAAAGGTTGTCTGTCTGCACGACAAAATTTTTGTTCTTGGTATAATTGACGAGGCGCTCTTTGGTGATGGTCATCGCCAACGACTTGTGATTGCTCACTTTTTTCTCGGTGTCGAATCCTTTGCCGTTATCGGTCACTTCGAAAAACAGTTTGTTGTCGTCCAAATAGAAATGAACCGCTATTTTTCCGTTTTCCAACGTATTGCTCAATCCGTGTTTTATGGCATTTTCAATAAACGGCTGGGCGAGCATAGGCGGCAGGAACATCGATTCGACATCGATGTTTTCTTCGACGATTACGGTGTAGGTGAATTTGTCTTCATATAAAAGCTGTTGTATCGAAAGGTAGTTTTCGATCATTTCTACCTCTTCTTCGAGCGATATGTAGTTTTCGTTCGAGTTTTCGAGGATTTGCCGGGTCAGTTTCGAGAATTTACCCAAATAATCTACCGCTTCATTGTTTTGTTTGTTGTTGATCAGACTCGTGATGTTTTGTACAGAATTGAATATGAAATGTGGATTCATCTGTGTGATGAGCAGTTTCTGTTTTATCTGATTTTTCTCCAATACCGTAATGGCCTGTTTCTGTCTGTTGTGTCGATAATAGAAATAGCCGCCCGATGCAAACAACACAAGGAGCGCGGAAAGGCCCAAAAGCAAATTGTTCTTTTCGGCCGTTTTCTTTTCGGCCTCTAACCTGAGCGTGGTAAGTTTTTTTCCTTGGATCAGTTTTTCGTTCAACTGCTTTTTCTCGAAATCGTAGACCAACTGCTGACGGGCCAGTTTGTTCTTGGAGTTTTGCAGAGCCGATTTTCGTTGCGCTTCGAGTTTCAGGTCGGACACTTTCTTGTCCTGTACGATCTTTTGCTGCAGTTCCTTTTTTTCGAAATCGTATTTAAGGATTTGTTGCGCCAGTTCATTCCTCGACGATTGGATTTGGCTGGAATCGGATATTTTTTCGTGGAAACGATAAATCGCAAGAGCTTTCTCGTGCTCTTTTTTGGCGACGTAAATGTCGTACAGCAAGGTCGCGATGTCTTTCTGCAGCGTTACGTTTGCAGTCGTCTTGCTTATTTCCATGGCTTTTTCGGCAAAAGGCTGGGCTTTGTCCGGATTCCCTTTTTTGAAATTCAGGATGCCCATGCCAAAATTGCAAAGGGCGACGGGGATGCTGTTAGGCTGGAGATTTTTCATGTCCAGCACTTGCTGGTATGTTTGTTCCGCCTCCTCGAATTTGGAAAGTTTCATTTTCGTGTCGGCAATCCTCGACAAAATCTGCGCGATTTGCCCGTTCGACTTTATCTTTCTGGCAATTTCGAGCGCTTTGTCGCAATATCGCAACGTTTCGTCATAGCGTTGGAGCTTGCTGTAGGCGTTAGCCATATTGCTGTAACACGTTGCCTTTAGGCTAAGCGTGCGGTTATTCGGGTTTTGGGCGTAAGACAGGTCGTAATATTTCACGGCCTGGGCGCAATACTGAATGGATGTCTCCCATTTTTTTTGCTCTCGGTACACGTGCGACATCATAGATAACGCAAACGACAATTGCTGCAAATTGCGCTGAGGGTTTTTCTCGTAATACTTAAGCGAAGCAAATATGAGCGGGATCGCTTTGTCCTCTTCCTTGATCAACGTATACAATTGGGCTTTATTAAGATTGGCGGCGTACATGTCGTCATACGATTTAACCGCCCTTAAAGTCTCAATCGCCAAATTGTGGTAGCGCAATGACTCGTCGTTTTTTTCTTGGTGGGAATAGTCAGCCGCTACAGCCGAATAATACGCACCTAGCCATTCGGCGTATATTTTGTGCAACTTGGCGCCGGTCTTTTTTTGATAGTTCTTAAGTGCCAGTTCTCCCATCATGTCGTTCAGATGCAAGTAGTTCTTGTCGTATTGGTCATGGTAGTTGGCATCCATGACATCCGAAATGACCCGTAATCTGGTGGTGTCATGAAGTTTAGGATTTCGAAGCACAATTTTTAACGAATCGATGATTTTGTCCTGGGAATAGGCTGCTGAAAAACCAAAAAGGAAAGCGATAAAAAGTGTTATTCGACTAATCTTGTACATATTTAGACTTGGCAGGTTTGTAGGAATTGCGCGTAAATGTAGGAAATTTAAGTACAATAGTTTGATGGCTGGTGTATGGAAGCGGGTTTTATGTCCTGCATTTTCTCATGCGGCTTCCCGACGATTGGGTTTACAAAAAAATTATTCCGAACATAGGTCTTTGGAAACAAAAAACCCTCGAAATCATATGATCCGAGGGTCTTGTGCTTTGAAGTATTTCTGTGGAGAAGATGGGGCTCGAACCCACGACCTTTTGGCTGCCAGCCAAACGCTCTAGCCAACTGAGCTACATCCCCAAAGCGAGGGCAAAGATAGTCTTTTAGTCAAAAGCACAAAACAGTTTTTTCAAAAAGCGTAATTTTAACCAAAAATATCCCATGACAGTTCCCGGAACGCTCCGCATCGAAAAAACAGACAGAATCGCAACCGTTACTTTTGGTCATCCTTCGGGAAATTCGTTTCCGTCGGCGGCTTTGCAAAAACTTACCGAAGCTTTCGAAGCTTTGGGAAAAGACAACGATATCAGCATAATCGTGCTCAAAAGCGAAGGCGACGGACCTTTTTGTGCAGGCGCTTCGTTCGATGAGCTACTTGCGGTTTCAAATCTTGAAGAAGGAACTCGTTTCTTTTCGGGTTTCGCCAATGTGATCAATGCGATGCGACGCTGTCCGAAACTAATCATCGGACGCGTCCAAGGAAAAACCGTCGGCGGAGGCGTTGGTTTGGCCGCGGCTTGTGACCACGTTCTGGCGACCGAACAAGCGCTGATAAAATTGTCTGAACTCGCCATCGGGATCGGGCCTTTCGTGATCGCGCCGGCCGTAGAACGCAAAATGGGACTGGCCGCGCTTTCCGAACTCACGCTTTGCGCCACCGACTGGAAAAGCGCATACTGGGCAAAAGAAAAAGGGCTTTACGAGAATGTCTACAAGAATACCGACTCGCTCGATGAGGCTTTGGACGGTTTTACCAAAACGCTCGCATCTTACAATCCCGAAGCTTTGACGCAAATGAAGAAAACATTGTGGCACGACACCGACCATTGGGGAACGCTGTTGTACGAACGCGCCGCGATTTCGGGCAACCTCGTGCTTTCCGATTTTACGAAAAACGCGCTGAATCAGTTCAAGAAAAAGTGATTGGAACAACTTAATAAACAAGCTTTTTGCAGAGCAAGACTTAAGCGCGTTCGCACCTCAGCACTTTAGCACTTTTCCGTACCTTTGCCCAAAATCAAGACAATGGCGAACATCCGCATCACCAAGCAGTTCAGTTTCGAGACGGGGCACGCGCTTTACGGATACGACGGCAAGTGCAAAAACGTGCACGGCCACAGTTATAAACTTTCGGTCACCGTCATCGGAAAACCGAACCAGGATAAAAACCACGTAAAATTCGGGATGGTCATCGACTTTACCGACCTCAAACGCATCGTACGTGAAGAAATCGTCGACAAATTCGACCACGCCACGGTTTTTAACGGAAATACACCTCATGTGGAATTGGCCGACGAACTCAAAACGCGCGGGCATCACGTCATTTTGGTCGATTATCAGCCGACGAGCGAGAACATGGTGATCGATTTCGCTTCGAAAATAAAATCGCGTCTTCCCGAAAACATCAAATTGCATTCGCTGCGTCTCCAGGAAACCGAGACTTCTTATGCCGAATGGTACGCTAGCGACAACGAATAAGATGCAGTTACCTCCAAACAAAAAAATATATTTCGCCTCAGACCAGCATTTGGGCGCGCCTACGATGGAAACGAGTTTGCCGCGCGAGAAGAAATTCGTGGCCTGGCTCGATGAAGTCAAGCACGACGCGGCCGCCATTTTTATTTTGGGCGATCTTTTCGATTTTTGGTTCGAGTATAAAATGGTCGTCCCGAGAGGTTTCGTTCGCGTTTTGGGCAAATTGGCCGAAATACGCGACAGCGGCGTCCCGATTTATTTTTTCGTCGGCAACCACGATTTGTGGATGAACGGTTATTTCGAGAAGGAACTCAACATCCCGGTCTATCACGACAACAAGGAATTCACGTTCAACGACAAGCATTTCCTGATTGGTCACGGAGACGGAAAAGGCCCGGGCGACAAGGGTTACAAACGCATGAAAAAGGTATTTACGAATCCGTTTTCGAAATGGCTGTTCAGATGGCTGCACCCCGATTTGGGCGTGAAGCTCGCCCAATACCTTTCGGTCAAGAACAAATTGATTTCGGGCGACGCCGACGTGAAGTTTTTGGGCGAAGACAAAGAGTGGCTCGTACAGTACTCAAAGCGCAAACTCGAATCGAAACACTACGATTATCTGATTTTCGGACACCGTCATTTGCCGATGAACATCAAGGTGGGCGAACATTCTTCTTACGTGAACCTCGGCGATTGGATCACGTATTTCACATATGGGGTTTTCGACGGGAATTCGTTCGAACTTCTCAAATACGAGAATTAATTCTGTCCGATCCCGTACACGAATTTCTGCAATCGCATCTTGAACAAAGTTCCGAGAACCAAGTCTTTGATTCCGTCTAGCTCGTATTTCGAAACAGCCAGGTCGATTTGGGAAACCGGCGTTTTGAGAAGGAATTTCATGCATTCGTGACGCAATCCGCAACCGTCGCACGTGTTTTTGCGACAACTTTCGTCAATGAGTTTGGCAAAAGTGTCCAATTCCGCTTCGTCGAAATGGAAACCCGTTTCCTTGAACACGATCTGGACTTTGTCCGTTAGGGTTTTCCCGTCTTTCTTCCAATAAAATGCTGTTCCGAGGTCGTTATAGTAAAGTGGTGCGATTTGTCTCATGGCTTTGCGTAAGCGATTCACGCAAATATAAAATTTATTTAAATTGATTCTAAATAATTAACTAACGAAAAGAAACATTATCCCAACTATAAAAAGAATCGCTATTATCCAATTGATTGCTTGGCTTATCGATTCGTCGTATTCTTCGTTATTGCGACGTGATCCTGTCAAAAAGTATTTCATATTTCGGTAAGGCCTGTCGAATAAGGCATTCCAAATGGCGAAGAACAACCATCGGACGGTGGCTCCGATCACATCGAGAATCCCAAAAATTACGATTTCACCAAAAAAATCACCCCACATCGTCCGTTTTCTTGATATCCTTGACGCGTAATTGCTGCGAAACCTTGCCGTTCCACTCGTTTTCATCGATACAATACACGGCGTCGAATCGCTTTTGGTTTTGGACCATCGGGAATTTATGGCCCAACCCGAAACCGACTGCGCCAATTCCGCCTGAATCACCCTGGCGTACGAAAAGCTTGAGGTGCTTGCTCTCTTCCCCTATCGGTTTGGCGAATCCGGTATCGAACAAGTCGCGCGTCAAAAAAACCGGTGTCATGTTTTGAGGTCCAAACGGTTCGAATTGCTTGAGTATCCTGAAAAATTTGGGCGTGATGTCGTCAAATTCTATTTCGGCATCTATATTGATTTCGGGTGTCTTCAAATCGGGATGCAAGGTTTCGGACACGACTTTTTCGAAAGCTTCCTTGAACATCAGGTAATTTTCCTCTTTCAATGTCAATCCGGCCGCATACATGTGTCCGCCAAATTGTTCGAGGTGTTCCGCGCAGGCTTCCAAAGCGTTATACACGTCGAATCCAGGAACAGAACGAGCCGATGCCGCCAACTTCCCTTCCGATTTCGTGAAGACCAATGTCGGTCGATAATACGTCTCGATCAGACGCGAAGCCACGATCCCGATGACGCCTTTGTGCCAATCGTCCTGGAAAACAACGGTCGTGGAGCGTTCGGTTTCATTGTTGTCTTCGATCTGGGACAAAGCCTCGAGCGTTATCCGTTTGTCGAGTGTTTTGCGGTCCGCATTGTATTTCTCGATTTCGGAAGCATACGTTTCGGCAAGATCCAAATCGGATTCCGTCAGCAAATCTACCGCATGATGCCCGTGTCGGATTCTTCCGGCGGCGTTGATTCTGGGCGCGATGATAAACACGACATCGGTAATATCGAAACGGCTTTTTTTGGATTGTTGGACCAATGTTTTGATACCCGGCCGCGGATTCGAATTGATTACATCAAGACCGAACTTCGCCAGGATACGGTTTTCGCCCGTCATCGGTACGATATCTGCTGCAATGGCCGTGGCGACCAAGTCGAGGTATTGCAGCAAATCTTCAATGGTTTCACCCCTATTTTTCCCCAACGCCTGTACAAGCTTGAATCCGACGCCGCAACCGCACAATTCATCGTACGGATACTCGCAGTCGGAACGTTTGGGATCAAGCACCGCAACCGCATCGGGCAATTCGTCACCGGGACGGTGGTGGTCGCAAATGATGAAATCGATGCCTTTCTTTTTGGCATAATCGACGTGGTCAAGCGATTTGATGCCGCAGTCGAGCGCGATGATCAGCGTACAATCGTTATCGTGCGCATAATCGATGCCCTGATAGGAAACTCCGTAACCTTCTTTGTATCGATCCGGGATATACGTCGCGACATTGGGATGATGCGTTCGCAGATACGTCGAAACGAGAGAGACCGAAGTCGTTCCGTCTACGTCGTAATCTCCGAAAACCAAGATGTTTTCGTTTGCTGTGATGGCTTGCTCGATACGCGCAACCGCTTTGTCCATATCCTTCATCAGATACGGATCGTGCAGATCGTTTAATGTAGGACGGAAAAACTTGCGCGCATCGTCAAAAGTTGTGATACCTCTTTGCACAAGTAATTGCGCGACAAGCGGTTCTACATTGAGCGTTTGGGCGAGTTCGGAAACGGTTTGGGAGTCGACGGAAGAAGGGAAAGTCCAGCGCATATACTAAAAATTTGGATGGTGCAGATGTGGTAAAAGTAAGCATATTTCCATCACAAAAAATCGCGCTTGGAGAAAATTTCGCGTTTAACAAAAACGGCAGGAAATCTGTAAATCAATGTTTTGAAAAAACCTTAACTTCGGGAAAGACCTAACAGGTTTTGAAAACCTGTTAGGTCTGGATCCAAAGTAGAAGTCCAAAAATATCGCACAAAATCACTTCCCGCTTTCTCCCAAAACCTCATCCAAATTCGTCATACACATCGTAAATCCTTCCTTGAAGCCCATTTCGAGGATTTTTTCAAGATCATTTACCGAATCGTACGTAAGCAAGATGTTGACCATGGTCGTATCACCTTTACTTTCGAAACTGATATTCCAGTTCGTGCTCGGGAAATCCTGGTTGAGTTTAGCGTTCTCATCGCAAAACGCATCGATATACGAATAGCTCGCTCCGGTTTCAATCGATTTATAATCGGCACGACACCAATGTTTGTCGCCTTCAGGACTCAACATATAATAATGCCAAAGCCCGCCGACCGAAAAATCCATAGATTTCGTGACGGCCTTATACGGTTTCGGCGCCCACCATCTGTCGAGGATTTCGCTTTTCGTCCAGGCGTTCCAGACCAAATCTTTATTGGCTGCGAACTCGCGGTTCACGGTAATTTTCTTGTTGTCCTTATCGACATCGAAGGACATGAACGGTACTGTTTTCATTTGTTGTCGTTTTTAAGTTGTTGCAATACCTCGTCGAGTTGCTCGAATCGGCCCGCGAGCAATTTTTTGAACGCGTTGAGCCATTGTTCGACCTCGTCTATTTTTTTCGGATTCAGATGATATACGATTTCGCGTCCTTTCTGTTCCTGTTTCAGCAATTCACATTCGACCAAAATCTGCATGTGCTTTGAAATCGCCTGTCTGCTTTGGTCGAAATGTTCTGCTACGGAATTAGGCGTAAGCGACTGAACCGCTATTAGGCTCAAAATCGCGCGTCGCGTCGGATCGGCAATTGCTTGGAATACATCTCTTCTCATAATTCGCAATGATTCAGTTGCAAATATATGCAATTGTTTGGTTGCGCAATTATATTTTAGACGAATTTTGATGGACGATTTACCTTCGGATTCAGAAAAAATCACAAACTTGCCGTCACAAAACCAACAATCATGCGCATTCAGGGCCAAATTGTCGACATAAAAAACCGTTACATCTACAAAGGCGAAATACTTGTCGAAAACGGAAAAATCACCTCGATTACAAAAGTTGATCACGACTACGATCGGTTTATCCTTCCCGGATTCATAGACGCACACATCCATATAGAAAGTTCGATGCTCGTGCCTTCGGAATTCGCCAAAATCGCCGTCACCCACGGAACGGTCGCTACGATTTCCGACCCGCATGAAATTGCCAACGTCTTGGGTTCCGATGGTGTGCGTTACATGATCGAAAACGGTAAAAAAACACCGTTCAAGTTCCATTTCGGTGCGCCGTCGTGCGTGCCCGCGACAAGTTTCGAAACCGCTGGCGCAACGATCGATTCGGACGGAATCCGCGAACTCCTCGCCTCGCCCGACATTTACTACCTCGCCGAAATGATGAATTATCCCGGTGTGATTTTCGACGACGCCGAAGTGCACAAAAAGCTTGAATGGGCCAAGCATTTCAACAAACCGATCGACGGACATGCGCCCGGACTTCGCGGCGAACAGCTCAAAAAATACGTCTCGGCGGGCATCACGACCGATCACGAATGCTTTACGTACGAAGAAGCCGCCGAAAAACTGTCACTCGGCATGAAAGTCATCATCCGCGAAGGCAGTGCCGCCAAGAATTTCGAGGCGTTGATCGGGCTTTTGGACGAGAATTTCGAAAACATGATGTTCTGTTCAGACGACAAACATCCCGACGATTTGCTTTTGGGTCACATCAACCAACTTTGTGCGCGTGCCGTCGCGAAAGGCATCGACGTTTTTAACGTGTTGCAGGCGGCTTGCCTGAACCCGATTTCACATTACGGCATGAATGTAGGGAATCTCACGGTCGGCGCTTCCGCAGATTTTATCGTCGTCGAGGATTTGACCGACTTCAAGGTTTTGCAGACGTTTATCGACGGAAATCTGGTCGCCGAAAACGGAAAATCCTTCATCGGATCGGTTGCATTCGAGAAACCCAATGCGTTCAACATCGGTTTTAAAAATCCCGTCGATTTCCAAGTGAATGCCACTTCCGACAAAATCCGCGTCATCGAGGCTCTGGACGGGCAATTGATCACGAACGAATTGCATCTGCAACCCAAAATCGACAACGGAAAATTGGTTTCCGATGTAGAAAACGACATGCTCAAGATCGTCGTCGTCAACCGCTACCGCGAAGCCAAACCAGCCGTCGCTTTCATCAAGAATTTCGGACTCAAAAAAGGCGCGATCGCGGGTTCGGTCGCACACGATTCGCACAACATCATAGCGGTCGGCGCTTCGGACGAGGAAATCTGTTCGGCCGTGAACCTCATCATCGAGAACAAAGGCGGGATTTGCGCGGTAAACGGAAATGCGAAAAGGAATTTGCCGTTACCCGTGGCCGGAATCATCAGCGACAAAGATTGCGTCGAAACGGGAAGACTTTATCAGCAAATCGACGCGATGGCAAAAGAAATGGGCAGCTCGTTGAAAGCGCCGTTCATGACGTTGTCGTTTATGGCTTTATTGGTGATCCCCGATTTGAAATTGAGCGATTTGGGATTGTTTAGCGGAAAGAAGTTCGAGTTTGTAGACTTGGGCGAATAATCTGGCTCCCGTTAAACTATGCGCCGTTTTAGGCACCTTTCAACAAACCTAAGCTGGGAATCACTTTTCCGGTTTTTAAGCTGTATTCGTTGATCAGGTCGATAAGTACCTGATAATTCCAATCGGAGGATTTATTGATGTAATAAAATTTGTCCTCGCACATTATTTCCAAACAATAAACACTGTTGTTTTTACCGACGTATTCCTCGACGACTTCTATAAACGTTTTGCTTAAATCGAGATCGTCCTCGAATTTCGAGTTGAAATCGTACCCGAAAATTTTGAATTTCGAATCGGATATCTGAACCTCGGTCACAACAGTCCGAATGCGATTCATGTGATAAAAAAAACCGATTGTCGCAGCGATGGCCATGACGACCGAAAATTCGATTTTGTAATCGGCGAATATTCCGGATCGTCGTCCATAAAACACATTGAGAACCGCGATGAACGCTATCAAAATTACTGGTGAAATCTTTTTGAATAATCTTAGGTAAAAGGGTTTGTATTCGCCATTAAATGTTTTGTCCATCGCGAGATTTAGTGAGGATTGTAATTGGTGGTACTTGTGTAATTCGTGGCCAAAATCACTTGCCGGTTTTTCCGGCCACAACCGCCACAATTTCACCCTTAACCGTTCCTTTTTCAAAGTGCTTCAAAACTTCGGCAGCCGTTCCTCTCGCCGTTTCTTCATGTAATTTCGAAAGTTCGCGCGATACCGAAACCTGTCGGTCTTCGCCGAAATACTGCACGAATTCGCCCAAAGTCTTGACGAGTTTGTGTGGGGAAACGTAAAAAATCATCGTACGCGTTTCTTCGGCTAGTGCCAAAAATCGCGTTTGGCGGCCTTTTTTCTCAGGAAGGAAGCCTTCGAACACGAATCGGTCGTTCGGAAGTCCCGAATTCACAAGGGCCGGAACAAAAGCCGTCGCGCCCGGCAAACACTCTACTTCCACTCCGTTTTCGACACAGGCGCGTGTCAGTAAAAATCCGGGGTCGGAAATCGCTGGCGTGCCCGCATCCGAAATCAAAGCGAACGTCTCACCCGCTTTCATGCGCGACACCAATTGCTCAACGGTTTTGTGCTCGTTGTGCATGTGGTGCGAGATCATGTGTGTCGCGATGTCGAAATGCTTGAGCAGTTTGCCCGAATTGCGCGTGTCTTCGGCCAAAATCAAATCGGCTTCCTTGAGCACGCGGATCGCCCTGAAGGTCATATCCTCGAGATTGCCGATCGGCGTCGGGACGAGGAACAGCTTACCCATTTACTGGAAACGTTTTTCGATGATTTCCAAAAAGCGCTGCTCGTATTCCTCTTTGCCTTTCCAATCGTCGTAGTCGGGTTTCACCATGGTGTCGATGAAATCTTTGGCGTCCGTATAATTATCGAACGTGATAAGCTGCGAAAGTACGCGGTTGTAGTCTTCGCTCGAATTGTTGAAAAGCTGTTTCATGAACGCGATACGGTCGTTGAGCCCGATCGTAATGCCTTTCGACAACTTGTCGTTTAGCGTCACGCCACGTTCGTCTTTGTTGAGCGGAATCACGTTGCCTTTGTCGAAAGAACGCGAAATCGGAATGACTTCACTCGCGGTTTCGGCCGGGATTTCTTCGGGTGTCCCTTCCTCGGGTTTGGATGCCTCGATCGAACCTTGCAATTCTTCGGGCGTCACAAAAACCGGGTCGGCATAATCTTTCCCGAGAAGATCGTCGAACGTGAAAGTCGGCGATGGCGTATCTTCTTTAGGCGATTCTTCCGATTTTTCATCGAAACTCAACTCGAATTTCGGAGCGAAAATATCGTCTTGCTCATCGTCTTTCGGCGCTTCGGTATTCGTCTCGGCGGCCGGCATTTCTTCCGGTTTCGCTTCCCAGAACAAAGCGGTCGCTTCATTGGCTTCTTCGGCCAGTTTTATTTCTTCGGTCGCCTCGGCGGGAACGTATGCTTCGGCTGCCTCGAATGTAGGCGATGCTATTTCGTGGGCGGGTTCTTCCGTTTCAGATGTTTCCGCTTTAGATGTTTCTTCCGATTCCGTCGCTTCAGATAAAACTTCTTCGGATGGCGTCTCTTCTTTTTCGGACGTTTCTTCCTCGGAAGCCGTCGGTTCGTCGGTTACAGATTTCGAAGCGGCCAAATTCTCCATCATCGATGAAATCTCGTCGGCCGCAGGCACTTCTTCGGCTGCCGGAATTTCGCCCACGACGATTTTTTGTTCGTAATCGAACGCCTTGTCGAGTTTTTCTTCTATTTCGGGTTGGCCGATCGTGGGTTTGGCATCAGAAAAATTCTCCTCTACGAATCGAAGCACCGACAATTTCTCGTACAGTTTACGCGCTTCTTCTTGCAAAACCGCGATGTCTTCTTTGTTCTTGAGTTGTAAAATTCGGTGTGCAAGGCTGATAAGTTCGGCTTCGAGCTTCTTTTTCATGACTTGGAGATTATGGTATGGTAAGGCGTGAGTTGACTTGATTTTTTTTGGTCGGAAGCCGTAATCGACAAAAATTTTCTACTTTTGGAATCGACGCTTTCAGGGCGTGAAATAGACAAATTTTACGACGGTTTCCGCTCCCGCAAATTAAAGAAAACCGTTTCATTTACACCGCGAAAATTACGAAATGTTTCTCGAAAATACAGTTAACCACAAAGAACAATTCGGCTGGATAGAAGTCATTTGCGGTTCGATGTTTTCGGGTAAGACCGAAGAACTCATCCGACGCCTCAAACGTGCCCAATTCGCCAAGCAAAAGGTCGAAATCTTCAAGCCTGCGATAGACACGCGCTATCACGACGAGATGGTCGTTTCCCACGATTCGAACGAGATTCGCTCGACTCCGGTTCCGGCCGCGGCGAACATTTCGATTTTGGCTCAAGGCTGCGATGTCGTCGGGATTGACGAAGCGCAGTTTTTCGACGACGAGATCGTTCGCGTCTGTAATGACTTGGCAAACCAGGGAATCCGCGTTATCGTCGCCGGTCTCGATATGGATTTCAAAGGCAATCCGTTCGGGCCGATGCCTGCTTTGATGGCAACTGCCGAATACGTGACGAAAGTACACGCGGTTTGTACACGAACCGGGAATTTGGCGCATTATTCTTTCCGTAAATCAGATTCTGAAAGGTTAGTCCTTTTGGGCGAAACCGAAGAATACGAGCCGTTGAGCCGCGCGGCTTACTTCAACGCGATGCGCGATGCTTCTACTACAGATGAAAAAGACGATTTGTCTGAATTGAGCCATTGATTTCTTACGCAACCTTTTCAGTATCATGGTATCTGCATAAAAATGCAGACCATGAAAAACATCTTTATTTTTTTACTTTTTTTCTCAGTTAGTGTCGAATCCCAAAACACCGAACCTTTCGAATACGATAAGGCTTGGGGAACCTATTTTGGCACAAATGAAGGCAATATTGTCTTGAGCGACCTTGACAGCCGCGGCAATCTGTGGGTTGTCACCGCAACGGAAACGCCATCGGCTTATGACGGTTTCATGGGGCCGGACTCTCATCAATCGCAACATTTGGGCTATTACGATTTGGTATTGGCTAAATTTTCTCCAGACGGAGCATTGTTGTACGCCACCTATTACGGAGGCCAAGGCAATGAGGTTCCGCATGCCATCAAAACAAAAACGATCGGACAGGAAGTTTCGGTGTATTTGGTCGGTAAGACCAGCTCATCTCAAAATATAGTCACCCCCGGTGCTTATCAGCAGGAGTTGTCCAATCCGAGCGTTTCCCCCGAAACTATGAACAATGCCTTTATTGCGAAGTTTACTGAGGATGGTGAACTTGCCTGGGCAACCTATTACAACGGCGACCAATCCAATTTCGTAGGATATTTAGACATAGACGATTCCGGGAATATCTATTGTGCCGGCACAACCCGAAGTTCCAACTTGGGAACACCGGGCGCTTTTCGCGAAACCGTGCCGCCTCCGGTAGAAATCCCGTTACCAGTGCCACCTTATGTTCTCTATTGGTATGGGACGTATCCGCTTATTTCAAAATTCGACAACGACGGAAACCGGGTTTGGGCCACATATTACGGGCCTGACATGAGCCAAAACAATACCGCAGCCTGGGCACTTTTCATTGCCGGAATCGCGGTAGATATGGAACAAAACATTGTCGTTACCGAAAGAAGCGGGGACGACATGGGTTATTATGCCGCACCGGGTGCTTTCCAGCAGACAGGATCGGGCGGATGGGACGCTTTCCTTTCTAAATTCAGTGCTACCGGACATCGTGTCTGGAGCACGTATTACGGAGGCGATGGCTCCGATCAGACACTAGATTTGCAAATAGACAAATCAAACAACATCTATATTGCGGGCCAAACCCAAAGCGAGACGCAAATCGCGACCGAAAATGCGTATTTGCCGGAGTATTCGAGTCTTGGCGTGAACAATTGCTTCCTGTCCAAATTCGATTCTGAAGGCCAGCGCCTTTGGGGTACTTACATTCCATACGGATATGCGACCCAGCCGCATCAACCCGACATTTCGCTAGACGGAGACGGCAATGTGTATTTCGCGACCGTCAGTTCCAATCCTCAAATAGTCACTCCGGACTCGTTCCAGGAAAGCCTGAACGGAAATGCCGATGCGCTGTTTATGAAATTCGGGCCTAGCGGAAGCCTTGTTTGGGCGAATCTATACGGAGGCGAAGATACTGATGGCGCATTGCAGATCCATTTGAACGCCGACAACGAAATTTACCTCGTCGGGTTTACCGACAGCGATACCGGAATCGCCACAAACGGTGCTGTCCAACCAACTTTGAACTTCATGAGAAATGCCATGATCACGAAGTTCGAAAGCACTCTTCTGTCCGTTTCCCAAACCAATATCAATTCTTTTTCGCTTTACCCAAACCCGAACAATGGTCATTTTAGCATAACAGGTCATTTTCCGGAAGATTCAGAAATGACACTTTTCGATGTGACCGGAAGGAAAGTCCAATCTGTCCGATTGCGAAAAACCGCGGGCGATCATTTCCAAATCGAATTGTCCACCGTTCAAGACGGATTGTATTTCGCAGAGCTCAAAACCAATTCCAAAATTGTGGCTACGTTTAAGATTGTCGTTAAAAATTGATGCGAGCCTAGCACCGATTGTGTTATTTTTGTGGTGGTACGCGTCAAACAGCGTCCGTCTTTGATGAATCTCACGCTAAAAAACATCTTGTCGGTTCTCGGCGCCCAATGGGTCGGGGAATTCGATTCTGCCGATATCTCGCACATTTCCATAGACAGCCGATCACTTCAAAACGGCCCTGAAACCTTGTTCTTCGCGCTTTCGGGCCCGAACAACGACGCGCATCATTACATTGGTGAATTGATTGATTCGGGCGTGATGAATTTCGTGGTTTCGTACATTCCCGAAGAAGTCAAGAACCAGGCGAATTTTCTCGTCGTTCCCAATACTTTGGCGGCTTTGCAGCAATTCGCGACCTGGTATCGCAACCATTTCAAGTTTCCTGTAATCGGTATTACGGGAAGCAACGGAAAAACGATCGTCAAGGAATGGCTCAACTTTTTGCTCGGGCCAGATTTCAACATCATCCGAAGCCCGAAAAGCTACAATTCGCAGGTTGGCGTGCCGCTTTCTGTGATTTCTATCAATGAAAAACACAATCTCGGGATTTTCGAAGCGGGGATTTCCACGATTTCCGAAATGGAAAAACTCGAACCGATCATTACGCCTACGATTGGAATTTTGACCAATATCGGAACCGCCCATGACGAAGGATTTTCGAATATCGCCGAAAAAATCAAGGAAAAACTCAAGTTGTTCAAGCATTCCGAATTGCTGATTTACAACTCGAACAAAACGATCGAAGCGTTCATTCCGTCAACGACTAAGCGCTTTTCGTGGAGTTTCAAAGACGAATCTGCCGATGTGTTTTTGGTCCGAAGAAACGCAGGCGAGCACACGTTTATTTCGGTGACCTGGAACGAACGCGCATTCGAGGTCGAGATTCCGTTCCGCAACGACGCTTCCATTGAGAACGCGATGCATTGTTTGATGGTGTTGCTGCATTTCGGATACGATAATTTGGAGATAAAGAACCGACTGGCGATGCTTTTCCCGGTCGAAATGCGGCTTAAAGTCAAGAACGGCATCGACAATTCTACGGTAATCGACGACAGTTACAGCAGTGATTTTCAATCGCTTAAAATTGCGCTCGACTTTCTCGAAACCCAGAAACAGCACAAGAAAAAAACACTTATACTTTCGGATATCTTCCAGTCGGGATTGACCAACGAAGAATTGTATTCGCGGGTTTCCCAACTCGTGATTTCGAACAAGATCAACCGTGTGATCGGGATTGGCGAGACGATTTCGGCTTTCAAGCACAAATTCGTGAATTGCGTCACGTTTGATACGACGAACGAATTTTTAGCCGCTTTCGACGGACTCAATTTCGGTCATGAAACCATTCTCGTCAAAGGCGCGCGCCAGTTCCGATTCGAGAAAATCGTATCGCTTCTGGAGGAAAAGACGCATGAAACCGTACTCGAGATCAACCTCAACGCGATTTCGCACAATTTGAATTTCTTCCGATCCAAAATAAGGCCCGAAACCAAAATGATGATCATGGTCAAGGCGTTCAGCTACGGAAACGGCGGTTTCGAAATCGCGCGTTTGCTCGAACACCACAAGGTCGATTACTTGGGCGTGGCTTTCGCCGATGAAGGAATCGCGCTTAAAACACAGGGCATTTCGCTTCCGATCATGGTGATGAATCCCGAATCGACGAGTTTCACCTCGATCATCCAATACGGACTCGAGCCCGAAATATACAGTCTGAAAGGTCTCGACGCGTTTTTGAAAATCGCCAACGAGAAGAAACTCGAGCAGTATCCGATCCATATCAAACTTGACACGGGCATGCACCGGTTGGGTTTCGAAGAGCCGCAACTTGCCCAATTGATTTCGGTTTTGAAGGAAAACAAATCGGTCAAGATAAAAAGTATCCTGTCGCACATGGCCACGAGCGACGATTTGCAACATCATGCGTTCGCGCTCGGACAGATCGCTTTGTACGAAAAAATGTCGTCGCTGATGATTGCCGAACTCGAAATCGATCCGATACGCCACATCTTGAATACGTCGGGAATCAGCAATTACGCAGAAGCACAATTCGACATGGTGCGTTTGGGCATCGGGTTGTATGGCATTTCGAACGATGCGTCGGAACAGAAATACCTTGAAAATGTCGGGACATTAAAGTCGATCCTTTCGCAAATCAGGACGATTCCGGCCGGAGACAGCGTGGGTTATGGCCGACGATTCATGGCCGAGCACGAAACCAAGATCGCGACCATTCCGATCGGTTATGCCGATGGTATTTCACGACATTGGGGCAACGGCATCGGATATGTGAACGTCAACGGCAAAAAAGCGCCGATCACAGGAAGCGTCTGCATGGACATGCTTATGGTCGACGTGACCGGAATTACGTGCAAAGAAGGCGATCCGGTCGTGATTTTCGGCGAAGATCCTAGCGTGATCCATATGGCGAAACAACTCGGGACGATTCCTTATGAGATTCTGACGAGTATTTCACAACGGGTCAAACGCGTATTTTATCGGGAATGATACGGTTGTTTTAACATTTTTTTAGCTAACTTCGATACAGCCAATAAAACACAGTATTAATTTTCAAACACTTTAACTTATGGGAATGGTTTCAGAATTCAAGGAGTTTATTGCCAAGGGTAACGTCATGGATTTGGCGGTCGGGGTCATCATCGGGGCGGCATTTGGTAAAATCGTAACGTCTTTGGTAGAAGATGTGATAACTCCGGCATTGCTCACTCCGGCGCTCAAGGCGGCCCAACTCGAAAACATCGAACAACTCAAGACCGATGGCGGGATTCTCTACGGCAAATTTATCGCGGCCGTGATAGGTTTTGTCGTGATTGCATTCGTAATCTTCTTGCTCGTAAAAGGAGTCAACAGTATGCGCAAAAAAGAGGCGCCTGCGCCTGCCGCGCCTGCTGGCCCGACCAACGAGGAAAAATTGCTTATGGAAATCCGCGACGCTTTGAAAAACCGTCCTTAAAACACGTTACCGTACGCTACATTACATATTCTAATTAAACCACGCTCGAAAGGCGTGGTCTTTTTTTGGAACAACTTGAGAAATCGTATTTTAGCTAAAAAAAACATGTTGAAGCTCTACCCGTTTTTGCTTTTTGTTTCAATTGCTTTGGCCCAAACTCCAGGAGTCGGTGTTGTTGATATTGATGGAAACACGTATGCGTCCGTGATTATAGGAAACCAGGAATGGGCTGTCGGAAACTTGAATGTCACAAAATACAACAATGGCGACATAATTCCCGAACGTACGACTGCGAATAATTGGCACGATTCCCCTAACGGTGCCTGGAGCAATTATTTGAACGATCCTTCCAATGGTACTATTTACGGCAAAATTTACGATTGGGATTCTGTAACTGATCCGCGTGGTCTTGCTCCCGAAGGATGGCACATTCCCACAAAAGCGGAATGGGATGAACTGATCGCCTTTGTAGGCGGGCCCGCTACGGCAGGGATTGCACTCAAATCGACGACGCTCTGGAACACTCCGAATGTCGGCGCGACGAACAGCAGCGGATTTTCGGCCATTCCGAACGGTATCCGCTATTATGACGGCAATTTTTCACTTCCTGCCTATTTTGGATCGTCCAATGCGTTTTGGACGACTACCGAATTCACCCCAGGCGCCGTTTACAGTTTTTCGATGTCATCGGCAACTACAGCCGTAAACAATGGATACTATCCGGCCACTGCGGGGTATGCCATCCGTTTTTTAAAAGATTCCGGACTGAAAACCGGTGAATCCTCGCCGATCCGCTTCAGGCTGTATCCGAATCCGACACATGGCCAACTTCATTGTGAGTCGCAAAAAGGTCAATATACGATCGAGCTTTTCACCGTTTTCGGACAATCGGTCCTCAAACAGATCGTATCCGATGGCAAAGCGATTTCTCTGTCTGGTTTTTCCAAAGGCATGTATATCGCAAAAATCACGGATGTTGAAGGCAAATTTGTCGGAAGTCACAAGATAATTCTCGAATAGCACCGATTCGTTGCGTGAGATTTATCGAACAACAACTTTGAACTTTCACTACTTTTGCAACTCATTTTAAACACAACACATTATGAAAGTTGCCGTCGTAGGCGCTACCGGAATGGTAGGCGAAGTCATGCTGAAAGTCCTTGCTGAAAGAAATTTCCCGATTACAGAATTGATTCCAGTCGCATCCGAGAAATCGGTCGGAAAGGAAATCGAGTACAAAGGGAAAAAGTATAAGGTCGTGAATATGCAGACGGCGGTCGACATGAAACCGGAAATCGCAATTTTTTCGGCAGGCGGCGGAACTTCGTTGGAATGGGCACCGAAATTCGCCGAGGCCGGAACCACGGTAATCGACAATTCATCGGCGTGGAGAATGGATCCGACAAAGAAATTGGTCGTGCCCGAAATCAACGCTTCCGAACTTTCAAAAGACGACAAAATCATCGCAAACCCAAACTGTTCGACGATTCAGATGGTTTTGGCTCTTGCGCCTTTGCACAAAAAATACACGATTAAACGCGTCGTCGTTTCCACGTACCAATCGGTTACGGGAACGGGCGTCAAAGCCGTGAAGCAATTGCAGGACGAATACGCCGGGATCGAAGGCGAAAAAGCGTACAAATACCAAATCCACCAAAATATCATTCCTCAAATCGATGTGTTCGAAGAAAACGGCTACACGAAAGAGGAAATGAAAATGACGCGCGAAACCAAGAAAATCCTTTCGGACGACACCATCCACGTAACCGCGACCGCCGTGCGTTTGCCGGTCATGGGCGGACATAGCGAGTCGGTCAACATTGAGTTTGCGAACGATTACGAAGTGGCCGATATCCGAAAAATATTGTCTGAAACTCCGGGAATCATCGTTCAGGATAACATCGACGCTTTCGAGTATCCGATGCCGTTGTTCGCGCACCAGAAGGACGAGGTTTTCGTGGGCAGAATCCGTCGGGACGAAAGCCAGCCGAATACGTTGAACATGTGGATTGTTGCCGATAACTTGAGAAAGGGCGCGGCTACTAACGCGGTTCAGATCGCGGAATATCTTGTAACGAACAAGCTCGTGTAACTTTTGAGCCGCGAACGACACTAATTTTCACAAATAATTAGAGTTTATCAGTGCCATTCGTGGCTAAATTTACCGTCGTGAAATCCAGATTCGCCATATTCAACCTTTTCGCCGTCGCGGCCGTGCTTTTCTCGGTCGTGTTCCAGTCGGTGCACTCGGTTGAGCATATTGTCGAGGAATTCCAGACGCCTAAGTGCCATCACGCCAAAACCGATTCGAAGCACGAATTGTCGCACCAGCACCACAAGGAAGACAATTGTTTCGTGTGCCATTTCAACTTCAGCGGTTTCATCGGTACCGAAATCACGAGAATTCCGGTTCAGAAAGTCCAAATCCATCAAGGATATTCGTATTTCCGTTCGAAAGAAATCACTTCGTATTTCGTCGGAAGCTTATTCGCTCACCGCGGCCCGCCAATAGTTATCGCTTAAATATGACCGTCCGAAATATCCGGACAAAGCTGTTTTAACGATAACTGAAAATCAAATGAAATACATATTCTTTGCCCTGTTCATGGGCTTTGCGGCTATGAGTTATGGCCAGAACACGCTGTCGGGAAAGGTTTCCGATGCGCAAAACCAACCGTTGATCGGCGTTTCGGTCTATCTTCCCGAACTGCACAAAGGAACGGTTACCGATATCGAAGGTCAATACGAGTTCAACAACATCCCGACGGGGAAACTGCAGATCGTTTTTTCGTTCATCGGCTTCGAAACCCAAAACCTCAACGTTTCTGTTTCCCAATCGCCCGTGAACATCACAATGACCGAAAGCGAGCACAAACTCGACGAAGTCGTCGTCTCGACAGGATTCAACAAACTGCAATCACAGAACGTGATGAAAGTCGAGCATGCGGGCGTGAAGCAGATGCAACAACAAGGCATCACGTCTTTGGCAGAAGGCATTACGACGATTCCAGGAGTTTCCCAGGTTTCTACGGGAACTTCGATCGGAAAACCCGTAATCCGCGGATTGAGCTCGAATCGCATTCTCGTGTATTCGCAAGGCGTGCGGCTTGAAAACCAGCAATTCGGAGACGAGCACGGTTTGGGTTTGAGCGACTCGGGCGTTGAAAGCGTCGAGGTCATAAAAGGTCCGGCGTCTTTGCTTTACGGATCGGATGCGCTTGGTGGCGTTCTATATGTGAATCCCGAAAAGTTTGCCGATGCGAATACGGTCAAAGCCGATTTCGGACAGCGTTTTTATTCGAATACGCTCGGAAGCAGCACATCGCTTGGCGTAAAAGGTTCTACCGACAATTGGAAATTTTCGTTGCGAGGCGGCTACAACACGCATTCCGATTACGAAACCGGAGACGGCGACCGCGTTACCAACACACGTTACAATGAAACCGATATCAAAGCCGGAATCGGTTACAACAACCAAAAAATGTCGAGTGTGTTCCGATACAATTACAATCGTCTGGATTTAGGCATTCCCGAAGAAGGCATAGCCGAACAATCCACGAGCAAAAACACCGAATTCCCGCGTCAAGGCATCGACAACCACATCGCAAGCCTTCACAACAGTTTTTTCTTCGGAAAATCGTCTTTGGATGCGAACATCGGTTACATCTTTAACGACCGAAGCGAGTTCGAAGACAGCAACGACGCGGTATTGCGCATGAAACTCCAGACGTTGAATTACGATTTGAAGTATCATTTTCCGCAATTCGGCAAATTCGAAATCATCGCCGGAATCCAAGGCATGCACCAAACCAATGATAATTTTGGTGAAGAATATCTGATCCCGAATGCCGAAGTCAACGATTTCGGGGTTTTCGGAACGACGAACTACACCTGGAATTCGAATGTGATCCAGGCCGGAATCCGCTACGACAATAGGCACATTACCTCCGAGGCCAACGGAATCATCGGCGAAGAAGGCTCGTTTGCCGCTATCGATCGCCAATTCGACAGCTTCAACGCGTCCTTGGGTTATAAAACCGATTTGTCTCCGAAATGGATTTTACGCCTCAACCTGGCTTCGGGTTTCCGCGCCCCGAATCTGGCCGAACTCACCTCGAACGGCGTCCATGAAGGCACGAACCGATACGAAATCGGCAACGCCAACCTCAACAACGAGCAGAATGTGCAAGCCGACCTGAACCTCGAATTCAAAGGCACGCATTTCGAAATCTTCGTGAACGGATTTTACAACCACATCGACAATTACATCTACACCCAACCGACGGGCGAGGTTTTGGAAGACAACGATGTTTTTGCGTACACTCAGGACAATGCACAGCTTTTTGGCGGCGAGGCCGGGATTCATTTCCATCCGCATCCGCTCGATTGGCTACACGTCGAGAGCAGTTTCGAATCCGTCACCGGAAAAAAGCAGAATGGGGATTATTTGCCGTTGATTCCGGCCAACAACTGGAACAACACGATCCGCACTGAGTTCAACATCAAAAATTGGCTCAAAAACGGGTTCGCGCGCTTCAACGTTTCGACGACTTTCGATCAAGATAACGTGAGCGGATTCGAGACCAGAAGCGGCGGTTACACCTTATTCAATGCAGGTTTCGGCGGAAAAGTGACTTTTGGAAAAACCGCTTTTGAAGTAAGTCTGAACGGAAACAACCTGACGGACAAAACGTATATCGCGCATTTGTCGCGCCTTAAAGTCGATGGCGTTCCGAATATTGGAAGGAATGTCGTTTTGGGCGTGAATTTTAACATCTAGCCGTCGGTCTCCTATTTTAAAAAGTTAGCCACGAATAGCACGAATTCCACTAATCTATTGGTGAAATTCGTGTCATTCGTGGCTTAGTTATTAGGCTTCGATTAGAATCGATTGTCGCCATCGAGCAGGTTTCCAAGCCCGCCGAGCAAACTGCCTTCCTCTCGGTTGCTTCCTCCGGAACGCGGAGCAGATGCGATGATCCTGTCGGCCAAACGACTGAACGGCAACGACTGTATATAAACCGTTCCCGGGCCTTGGAGCGTCGCAAAAAACAAACCTTCGCCACCGAAAATCGAGTTTTTGATCCCGCCGATGAATTCGATATCGTAATGAACGGTTTGCGAAAACCCGACGATACATCCGGTGTCGACTTTTAGGATTTCGCCAGCGGCGAGTTCTCTCTTGGCCAACGTTCCGCCCGCGTGGACAAACGCCATGCCGTCTCCTTCGAGCTTTTGCATGATGAAGCCTTCGCCTCCGAAAAGTCCGCGACCGAGTTTCCTCGAAAATTCGATGCCTACCGCAACGCCTTTCGCGGCGCACAGGAACGCATCTTTCTGGCAGATGAATTTGCCGTTTTGCTGGCTCAGATCCAAAGCGATGATTTTTCCGGGATAAGGCGAAGCGAAACTCACTTTGCTCTTGCGCATATTCTGGTTCTGGTAAGCCGTCATGAACAGGCTTTCTCCCGTAAGCATGCGTTTTCCGGCCGATAGTAATTTGCCCATAAAACCCGATTGTTGCTGGCTTCCGTCTCCGAAAATCGTTTGCATTTGGATGCCGTTTTCCATCATCATGAAGCTTCCGGCTTCTGCAATGACGATTTCCTGCGGATCGAGTTCGATTTCGACGTATTGCATTTCCTCGCCGAAAATCTCGTAATCAATTTCGTGTGCTGTCATTTTTCTGTACGTTTTTGTTGATACTGCAAATTAGTGATTTGAACGATATGAAGCGGTTGCGCAATTCGGATGTTTTTCATTCATCGAATTCTAATTGTTCACAACATTTTACTCATAACTACTTATCCTATACTTTTTTAATTATATTTTTACCATATCTCTAATCAGTAAAAACAAATTTTATGAATTCGAAATTTACGATGATTGTCCGAATCGCGCTTGGCATCATGCTCGTCGTGTTCGGAAGCAACAAATTCCTTCACTTTCTGCCAATGGACGCGCCAACCGGTGCTGCCGGCGAATTCATGAACTCTTTGGGCGCGACGGGTTATATTTTCCCCATCGTCGGGCTTCTTGAAGTCTTTATCGGATTGATGCTTTTGCTAAAGAAATGGGTGCCGTTCGTAATCATTTTGCTCGCGCCGATTTCGATCAACATTTTGCTTTTCCATTTGTTTTTGGCTATTCCGGGCGTTGCGATTGCGTTTTTGGTCGCCATTTTCAACGGAATCCTGATTTACAAGCACTGGAGATTGTACCGACCGCTTTTTATTTGATGAGCCAAGCCACTTGTATCGATCCGAAAAAGTAGCCTTTGTTCACCCAATTGTCGACTTCTTTTCCGCGGTAGACGAACGCATACGACAAATCCCATTGGTTTTTTCGGTATTTGAATCCGGCCTCGCCAATAAAGCGTGCGCGCACCAAATCCCACGTGATCGGGCTGTCGTCGTTGAACATACTGCCTTCGATGGTCGCGTCGTACGCTTGGTAATTGAAACCCGGCGCGATATAGAAGAAAAATTCGCTTTGGTTTTTGAAGGCGTCGGGGTCGAAATTGACCGATGCGCCGTAAAGTGCCGAATCGTAAATGTCCAAAAGCGGTTTCAGGCTGATTCTCGACAGCAACGAAGCGTTCGTTCCGACAAAAGCCGTTCCGCCGAAAACATTGGCCTTCGCATGCAAATCGATGTATTCCGACTTCAAAATCGGATTTGAATAGAATGCGTTGAGCTGAAGCGCTATCAAATCATGAATCTGGTAATCCCAACCTTGTACAGGTTTGTAATTGAAGATGCCGTGGATGCCGCGCTGTACTTCTTCGGCCATAGAAGAAGGCCCGATGACGCCGACTTGTGCCGTCAATTTGAAAACCGATTCTTTCTTGTAGAACCATCCTTTCTGGAATTGACCGAACAGATAACCCGCAAATGGACGGTCGTGCACACCCGGATCGGCTGCCTTTACGGTCTGTGGATTGTAAATGTACTGCCCGATCCTGACCTCGTTGATTTTCTTGACCGCTTTCCCGATCGTGTCGCTTGACAGATATTTGTAGTAGAATTCGATGCCGTTCGTATAGTATTTGTCGTTTACCGAAGACGTGTACAGGTCGTTCTCGAAAACGGCTCCGATTTGCTTTTTTTGGGCAAAAACCATCGAGCAAAACAACAAGAAGAAAATCGGAGTACGCATCAATAATCGAGTTTCACCCCACGCATGTTGTTCATGATCCTGGTCTTGCGACGGTTGATGTACGAAGACGAATAGCTGGCTTCGAATTTCCTCGGGTTCGGCAAAATAGCGGCAATCCCGGCGGCTTCACGTTTGGTGAGCTGGTTCGCGTCCTTGCTGTACCAATGCCTCGAAGCGGCTTGTGCGCCGTAGACGCCGTTACCCATTTCGATGCTGTTCAGGTAGACTTCCATGATGCGTTCTTTTGGCCAAAAGACTTCGATCAAAACCGTGAAATAGGCTTCAAGCCCTTTGCGCACCCAGCTCCGGCCTTGCCACAAAAAGACATTTTTGGCGGTTTGCTGGGAAATCGTACTTCCGCCGCGAAGTTTTCGGCCTTTCTTGTTCGATTTCATGGCTTTTTGGATCGCGTTGAAATCGAATCCGTAATGATCGATGAATGTGGCGTCCTCACTTGCGATCACGGCCTTTTGAAGATTGGGTGAAATATTTTCGAGCGGTTCCCAATCGTGGTCGAAATACACGGTCTTGTCCGAAAAGGTGTTCTCGAAAAATCGGAAAGCCATCAAAGGCGTAAACGGAACCGGCACGAACCGGAACAGGATCACAAGAAAAATGGAAACGGCAAAAAACCAAAGTGCCGCTTTTTTTATGAAGTTGAAAATCTTTCTAAGCATATCAGATTACAGTAAATCGGCGAGTTCCTGACCTACGAGGCTGCCGATGGCCACACCCATTCCGCCGAGACGCACACCGCAGAACACATTGTTCGAAAGCGCTTCCACGATCGAGCGTTTGCTCGCGCCGATTCCCATGATGCCACTCCAGCGATGTTCGACCTCGAAAGGCGTGTTGGGTAAAACTACTGCTTTTAGCAATTCCTCCAAACGGTTTTGGATGATTTCGGTGTTGCCGAATTGGGATGTGGTTTCGCCTTCGAAATCAAGGTTTCTGCCGCCTCCGAAAAGGATTCTGTCGCCAATGTTGCGGAAATAATAATACCCGCGGTCAAAATGGAACGTGCCTTTTATGTCGAGATCGGGAATCGGTTTGGTGATCAAAACCTGGGCGCGTGCCGGTTTCACGGCATTTTGGGTCAGTTGACCGGCGAAACCGTTGGTCGCGAAAAGCAGTTTGTCGGTGTTGAAAGCGAAGTCCTGAAGCGATATGGAAACATGGCTTCCATTGTCGGAAAAACCCGTTACCGTAATGCGATTCAAGATCAAAATGTCATTCTCGATCGCTTTCTTGAGCAACGCCTGCATCATATTTCCGGTATCGATTTGGGCTTCGAACGGATTGAAGACGACATTTTCGTGAATGTTGCCGAATCCGAAACGATCCACTTGTTTCGCAAACACATCGGCCTTAAAGAACGGACGCAGCAAATCGTTGATGAACGGCATTTTCTGCAGGCAATCCTGGTACAGAAATTCGTCTTGTTGCAAAAATAGTTCGTATCCGCCGAAAGGCTTGAAATCGATTACGGAATCACCAAGCCCTTTTCTGAGCAATTGCAGGCCGTTCCATCGTTTTTGTACGAGTTGGATGACTTCCTCTTCGGAATGCGTCGCAAGGTCGTCGATGATTTCCGAAAGGCTTCCGAAACACGCAAAACCGGCATTTTTCGTGCTCGCGCCTTGCGGAAGAGCGCCTTTTTCAAGAATCAGGATTTTGCTTTTCGGAAAGCGTTCGCGCAATCGCAAAGCCGTGTGAAGCCCGACGATACCGCTTCCGACAATCGTAAAATCGACGTTGGAAAACCAGTTTTTCAGTTCCCAGTAACTCAGTTCCATTTTCAAATTTTTGCTAAAAATAGGCTTTTCAACTGAAACATTACAACTGACGATATTTCAAGTATTTTCCGACATCTTTATCGATTTAACACAATCATAGATTGCCTTTTGTCGATTTGTCAATTTTTTTCTTAGAATTCTGAATCACTCAAAGTCAAATCCTTCTATATTTGAGTTAAACTATTCACTATTAACCCAAATTAGATTTTATGAAGAACAGATTACTCTCCATTGCATTCGTCGCAATTACCGGGTTTTCCTTCGCTCAGCAAGGAAGACAGGTTTGGAGGCCCACTGTGAAAAGCCCCGAATCACAAATCGTGGCAAACAAGACTTCGATCCAGAATCCGAGGCTGTTTGCCCTGAACACCGACCAGTTGCGGCAATCGCTGACCACGGCGCCCCAACGGTTTTCGGTCAAGGAATCGAACTTGATCGTATCGCTGCCCAATGCCGACGGCGGTTTCGACCGCTTTCGCGTGACCGAATTCTCAAACATGGATCCGGAACTCGCGGCCCGTTATCCCGAAATCAGATCGTACACAGGGAAAGGTGTTGACGACCCGCGTGCCACGGTATATTTCAGCATTTCGCCACTCGGCTTGCAGTCGATGGTGATCAACGGCGACAAATCGGCCGTGTTCATCGAACCGTACACTACTGACCAAAGTGTTTACACGGTTTATAAAAAATCGGACAAGGCAGCCTCGCTTAATCAATGGGATTGCCGCGTAATCCAACAAGCCACGAACGAACTCAACGAAGCTGAGCTTTTGCGTCCGAACGCAGACGACGGAAACCTGCGCAATTACCGCCTTGCGATGTCGGTAACTGGCGAATACACCGCTTATTTCGGAGGCACGAAAGCCCTTGCGCTGGCCGCGATCAACAATACGATGACACGCGTGAACGGTGTTTTCGAGATCGATATGGGCGTGCACATGAACCTGATTTCGAATACGGACGTCGTGATTTACACTTCGGCCTCATCGGATCCCTACTCGAATGCTTCGACCGGAGCCGGCGGCGCCTGGAACCAGGAATTGCAGACGACTTTGACCAATAACATCGGAAGCGCGAATTACGACATCGGGCACTTGTTCGGTGCGACCGGAGGCGGCGGAAACGCAGGCTGTATCGGTTGCGTGTGCAAAAATCCGACGACTTCCGTGCCACTCGGAAAAGGTTCGGGATATACGTCTCCAGCCGATGGAATTCCGTCGGGCGACAATTTCGACATCGATTATGTAGCCCACGAAATGGGACACCAATTCGGAGGCAACCACACGTTCTCTATGAGCAACGAAGGTACGATCGCCCAGTGCGAGCCGGGTTCTGGATCGACGATCATGGGTTATGCCGGAATTACGGGCTCTACCGATGTTCAGGCGCATTCCGACGCATATTTCCATGCGGTCTCTATCCAACAAATCACGAATTATGTGAAATCGACGACTTGCCAAACCATGACCGTGACCGGAAACGCGATTCCGACGGCTAACGCAGGCGCAGATTATACGATTCCAAAAGGCACTCCATTCATCCTGACGGGAACGGGAACCGATGCCAACGGAGGCGCGCTCACTTATTGTTGGGAACAAATGGACAAGCGTACGACAAGCAATTCGATGCCAAGCCCGACCAAAACAGGCGGACCGGCTTTCCGTTCGTATTCGCCAATCACAAGCCCGGCGCACATGTTCCCAAGATTGGAAACCGTAAAAACAGGTGCGACTTCTTGGACATGGGAAGCTGTTCCGACGGTTGCACGTACGATGAATTTCCGTTTTACGGTTCGCGATAACCAAGGTTCGTTCGCAGCCAACAATTCGGATGACATGGTCGTAACCGTAAATGCTACGGCCGGACCGTTTACAGTTAGCGCACCGAACACAGCGGTTTCTTATGTTGGCGGATCTACCCAAACCGTGACTTGGGCCGTTGCCGGAACTACCGCAAACGGTGTGAACTGCGCCAATGTCGACATTTTGCTTTCTACAGATGGCGGAAATACGTTCCCGACCGTACTTTTGGCTGCAACGCCTAACGACGGATCGCAAGCCGTTACGATCCCGAATACCGCGGGAACGCAAAACCGCATCATGGTAAAAGGAACGAACCATATCTTCTTCGACATGTCGAACGCGAACTTTACGATTACGGCAGGTTCTACCGACACGGTCGCTCCATCGGCTCCGACCAATTTGGCCGCTTCGGGAACTACATCCACAACCACGAATTTATCTTGGACAGCTTCAACCGATAACGTCGCCGTTACAGGATATGACGTTTACAGAAACGGGGCTTTCCTCGCATCATCGGCCACGACTTCATATGCTGCTACCGGTTTGACCGCTTCGACAACGTATACGTTTTATGTGCGTGCAAAAGACGCGGCCGGAAATATTTCGGGCAACAGCAACACGGTTTCTGTGACGACTTCGGCTGCTCCTGCAGACACGACGGCTCCATCGGCTCCGACAAATTTGGCCGCCTCGGGAACAACCCAAACCGCGACCAATTTGTCTTGGACAGCTTCTACAGACAATGTCGGCGTAACGGGCTATGACGTTTACAGAAACGGATCTTTCCTCGCTTCGACTACGACAACTTCGTATGCCGCGACCGGATTGACCGCTGCAACGACTTACAGTTTCTATGTTCGTGCGAAAGATGCCGCCGGAAACGTATCGACCAATAGCAACACGGTTTCGGTGACTACGTTGTCGAATTCCGTAACGTATTGTACGTCTCAAGGAAATAACGTCCAGGACGAATTGATCGGGCGCGTACAATTCGGCACGATCAACAATCCGTCTACAGGCGGAACGGGTTACACGAACTTTACCGCGATCTCTACGAACGTGACGCGTGGTTCGGCCTACACCGTCACGGTTACGCCAACTTGGACGGGATCTGTTTACAGCGAAGGTTACGCCGTTTTCATCGATTGGAACCAGGACGGAGATTTCTCGGATTCAGGCGAAACGGCCTGGACACGCACGGCAACGACCACGACTCCGGTAAGCGGATCGATCACGATTCCGGCAACGGCCGCTTTGGGCGCGACAAGAATGCGCGTTTCGATGAAATACAATGGCGTACCGACTTCGTGCGAGACGTTCACGTACGGACAAGTCGAGGATTATACGGTCAACATCGTATCGTCTGCGAGAATGGATGAAAGCGGCGTCGCTCCTGTTGTTTTCAACGTTTTCCCTAACCCTGTAAAAGGCGAAATCCTCAATGTAACCGATGTAGAAGACAATACGCCTTTCCGCATCGTGAACCTTCTCGGACAACAAATCCTTACAGGAAAAGTAAACGGCGGAGCGATCCAGGTAGGAACGGTCAACGCCGGAACATACTTGCTCGAAATCAATTCGAACGTGAAGCGTTTCGTAAAACAATAAGCACATTTTAACTCAATACGGAAAGCTGCCTCACTCGGGCAGCTTTTCTTTTTTTACTACTTTTAGGCACATTTTCAAACAACGCATGGGAATTTCTAGGTTTTCGGATTCCTGAAAAAAACAGTAAAAAAAATGAGTAAAAAAGCCGCTTTAATAACCCTTACCATCTTGAGTATGACCGCTGTCAAGGCACAAAGCACGATGACGCCGGAAACGCTTTGGAAACTGGGCCGCGTCTCCGGACTGGGCATTTCCAAGGACGGAAAGAACATCGTGTACAAAGTTTCGACCCCGTCGGTCGAGGAAAACAAATCGAATTCGAAGTATTATACGATTCCCGTCGCAGGTGGAAATCCTGTCGAAGTGGCCGATTACAAATCGCTGCTCAACGACAAAAACGTTTCTTCGGACGGAAAACACATCGTTTATAACGAAGAAGTGAAGCTCGTCAAGGTAAACGGGAAAGATTTCTATCCGGAACTCCAAAAGTCGGACGTGCAGATTTACGACGGACTCGATTACCGCCATTGGGACACCTGGAATACGGGTTCGTACAACCATGTTTTCTTCCGTGAGAACAAAGAAGGTTCGAAAGGAAAAGACATTTTGAAGGACGAGCCGTTCGATTCGCCACAGAAACCTTTCGGTGACGATTCCGATTACAATTGGTCGCCAGACGGAAAAACCATCGTGTACGTCGCCAAGAAAAAAGCGGGTACGGAATATGCGAAAAGCACCAATACGGACATTTACCAATACGATCTCGCGACGGGTGAAACCATCAATCGCACCGAAGGGAATTTGGGTTACGACACGCATCCGAAGTTTTCCCCGAATGGCGATTTGACGTGGCTTCAGATGAAACGCGACGGTTATGAAGCCGACAAGAACGACATCATCGTCAGCTTCAAAGGCATGAACATGAATCTTACCGCGAATTGGGACGGAACCGTCGACGATTTCGTATGGAGCAAAGACGGAAAGAAGATCTATTTTACGGCTGCCGTTGGCGGAACGAAACAGTTGTTCGAAGTCAATTTCCCGGGATTGACCAAAATCGCGGTTCAGGTAAAACAGATCACCGACGGCGTTTTTGACGTGGCCGGAATCGTAGACATTACCGGAAACACCGCTATTTTGAGCCGTACCGATATGAACCACGCGGCCGAATTGTACGCGTACGATCTGAAGAAAAAAACGTGGAAACAATTGACATTCGTGAACAAATCGACGTATGACGAATTGGCTTTGAGCAAAATCGAGAAGCGCATCGTGAATACGACCGATGGCAAGAAAATGGTCGTTTGGGTGATTTTGCCTCCGAATTTCGATCCTAACAAAAAATATCCGACTTTACTATATTGCCAGGGCGGACCGCAATCGGCGCTTTCGCAGTTCTATTCGTTCCGATGGAATTTCCAGTTGATGGCGGCGCAAGGCTACATAGTCGTCGCACCTAACAGACGGGGAATGCCGGGTCACGGCGTCGCTTGGAACGAACAGATTTCCAAAGATTGGGGCGGACAGGTCATGCAAGATTATTTGGCCGCTATCGATGATGTTTCAAAAGAAAAATACGTCGACAAAAGCCGTTTGGCGTGCGTGGGCGCGAGTTATGGCGGTTATTCGGTGTTCTACCTCGCCGGAATCCACAACAAGCGATTCAAGACGTTTATCGCGCACGACGGCGTTTTCAACCTGCAATCGATGTACGGAACTACCGAGGAAGTGTTCTTCAACCATTGGGATGCCGGCGGCGCGTATTGGGAAAAAGACAATGCCGCGGCACAAAAGACGTATGGCGAATTCAACCCGATCAACAACGTGACCAAATGGGACACGCCGATCATGATCATCCAAGGCGGAAAGGACTATCGCGTGCCGATCGGTCAAGGACAAGAGGCGTTCCAGGCGGCGCAACTGCTTGGCATCAAAAGCCGATTCCTTTATTTTCCAGAGGAGAATCACTGGGTTTTGCAACCTCAGAATGCCATGGTTTGGCAACGTGAATTCTTTAAATGGTTGAAGGAAACACTCTAAAGGCAGAATTTTTCAATCACATTTCACGGCCGACTTCTGAAATTTCAGAGGTCGGCTGTTGTGTTTTTTGCGATTATCACACAGAATAATAATTCGCATATTGCGATTATTTTTAAATAAGTAGTATCTTTCTAGTCCCAAATCACCTCATCATGAAAGCGTTACTACTTTTGCTCATCCTGGCAGGGTCGCCCTTATGCGCCCAAATCGGAATCAATACGGTTTCTCCTACTGCCACTCTTGACGTCAACGGCACGATGCGAATACGCACCACTTCGCAAATTTCACGGGAAACGGCTGCCAAAGACTCGATCATGGTTTCGGACAGCCAAGGCAACGTCCAACGCATTTCTTCTAAAAAGGTTGTGCAAAGCCATTTGAAATCGTTTGTGAAAGGCGGATTCAGTTCGAGTTCGGACCAATCGTTGAGCCTCACCTCGGGTACGGTCAAAATCCCGTTCAATCAGGAAGATTTCGACGAAAACGATGAATTCGATACGGGCACGAATACCTTTAAGGCAAAAGAAGCCGGAATTTATGCCGTGAGCGTCCAGATCAAAGCCAACAGCGCGGTAAGTGTCGCGACGAATTTCGGCGTCAACATCTTGAAAAACAATGTGGTGATTGCTCGCAGTTCATTTGCCAATATCGGAATAACTGTTGTGGTAACGGCAATAAACGTGACGCCTCCTATCCGCACGGTGCAAACTTTGGTCAAATTGAACACAGACGACACCATCCGTTTTCAGGTAAGCAGCGACCTGATCAATGTAGGTTTGCTGAGTGCGAAAGAGGATTCGTTTTTTACGATCCAACAAGTGCGGTAACGGCATAAAAAAAACCCGCCATTTCTGACAGGTTTCCTTTATTGACTTATGATTTATTCCGGATCGTTCATCTTGAAAGTTTCCATGAATTTCGTCGTATAATTTCCTTCGACGTAAGCAGGTTCATCCATCAATTGACGGTGGAACGGAATCGTAGTTTTGATGCCTTCGATCACGAACTCGTCGAGCGCGCGCTTCATCTTGTTGATGGCTTCCTGGCGCGTCTGGGCCGTCGTGATCAACTTGGCGATCATCGAGTCGTAGTTCGGCGGAATCGTATAACCCGCGTAGACGTGTGTATCGAGACGCACACCGTGTCCGCCCGGAGCGTGCAATGTGGTGATTTTGCCCGGTGACGGACGGAAATCGTTGTACGGATCTTCGGCGTTGATACGGCATTCGATCGCGTGCAATTGCGGAAGATAGTTCTTTCCTGAAATCGGCACACCTGCAGCCACAAGGATTTGTTCGCGGATCAAGTCGTAATCGATGACCTGCTCGGTGATCGGGTGTTCGACTTGGATACGCGTATTCATTTCCATGAAGTAGAAATTGCGGTCTTTGTCGACCAAAAATTCGACGGTTCCTGCACCTTCGTATTTGATATATTCGGCAGCGCGTACGGCAGCTTTTCCCATTTTCTCACGCAATTCGTCCGTCATGAACGGAGAAGGCGTTTCCTCGGTCAATTTTTGGTGACGACGTTGTACCGAACAGTCGCGCTCACTCAAATGACATGCTTTTCCGTAAGCATCGCCAACGACTTGGATTTCGATGTGACGTGGCTCCTGGATCAGTTTCTCCATGTACATACCGTCGTTCCCGAAGGCAGCCGCAGCTTCCTGACGCGCACTTTCCCAAGCCTTTTCAAGCTCTTCTTCTTTCCAGATTGCGCGCATTCCTTTTCCACCGCCACCGGCTGTCGCTTTCATCATCACCGGATAACCCGATTCCTTGGCGACTTTTTTGGCGTGCTCTAGCGATTCCAACAAGCCGTCAGAACCCGGAACGCAAGGAACTCCAGCCGCTTTCATCGTAGCTTTTGCCGTGGCCTTGTCACCCATTTTCTCAATCATTTCGGGAGATGCTCCGATGAACTTTATACCGTGTTCCTGGCAAATTTTCGAAAATTTCGCATTTTCGGAAAGGAAGCCGTAACCCGGATGTATCGCGTCGGCATTCGTAATTTCGGCAGCCGCGATGATATTCGACATTTTAAGGTACGACTGGTTGCTTGGCGGAGGTCCGATACAAACGGCTTCGTCGGCAAACTTCACGTGAAGGCTTTCCGCATCGGCAGTCGAATAAACCGCAACGGTCTTGATGCCCATCTCGCGGCAAGTACGGATCACGCGCAATGCGATTTCCCCTCGGTTTGCGATCAATATCTTCTTGAACATAGTAGTCTGTTTTAAATGAAAAATGTTGAATACCGACATTCTGACAAGGTTGCCCCTATCCGAAAGTCAATGTTCAACATTCAAAATATTTTTAAGACGGATCGATAAGGAACAACGGTTGGTCGAACTCTACCGGAGACATGTCATCCACAAGGATTTTCACGATTTTTCCAGAGTATTCAGACTCGATTTCGTTGAAAAGCTTCATCGCTTCGATCACGCAAAGCACGTCGCCTTTCTGGATGTTGCTTCCTACTTCAACGTAAGTCGGCTTGTCTGGTGCTGGCTTGCGGTAGAAAGTTCCGATGATCGGCGATTTGATCGTGATGTATTTCGAATCTTCCGATGCAGCGGCAGCAGGAGCAGACGGCGTTGCAGCAGCGGCAGGAGCGGCAACCGGAGCGGCAGCTTGCGGCAATGCGGCAACAGGTGCTTGCTGGATGTAGGTCACCTCGGGCGCACTGGCTTCGGTTGTGGTTTTGATGGTGATCTTGAAATCGTCCATCTCCAGTTTAACTTCGGTAGCTCCCGATTTGGCTACAAAGCGGATAAGGTTCTGAATGTCTCTGATATCCATAAGATTGTAATTTGGTATGTTTTAGTTATTTAGCGTCGTATGCCCATTTCAAGTAAACCGCGCCCCAAGTGAATCCGCCGCCGAATGCCGCGAAAATCAGGTTGTCGCCTTTCTTGAACTTGTGTTCGAAATCACTCAGCAACAATGGCAAAGTTCCCGAGGTAGTATTTCCGTATTTTTCGATGTTGACCAACACTTTCGCGTCGTCAAGTTCCATCCTGTGTGCCGTCGCGTCGATGATACGCTTGTTCGCCTGGTGTGCGATAAGCCAATCCACGTCGTCTTTCGACAAGTCGTTGCGCTGCATGATCTTTTCGGATACGTCGGCCATTCCGGTAACGGCGTATTTGAAAACGGTTTTACCGTCCTGGAACACGTAATGTTGGCGGTTCTCGACGGTTTCTTTCGATGGAGGAAGCAATGATCCGCCCGCGTCGATTTTCAAATATTCGCGTCCGATTCCATCTGAACGAAGGAATTCGTCCTGGAATCCGAGGCCTTCTTCGTTTGGCTCAAAAAGAGCAGCGCCTGCGCCATCCCCAAAGATGATGCAGGTCGCGCGGTCTGTATAATCGATGATCGAAGACATTTTGTCGGCTCCGATCACGAGCACTTTCTTGTATCGTCCGGTTTCGATGTAAGCCGCCGCCGTCGACATTCCGTAAAGGAAGCTCGAACAGGCCGCCTGCAGATCGTAAGCGAATGCGTTGACCGCCCCGATTTGCGTAGCCACATAAACGGCAGTAGCCGCTACGGGCATGTCGGGAGTTGTCGTGGCAAGCAAAACCATATCGATTTCGGCCGGGTTGACATTCCCTCTTTTAATGAGGTCTTCGGCCGCTTTGATGGCAAGATAGGAAGTCCCTTTTCCTGCTTCTTTCAAAATCCTTCTTTCCTTGATTCCGGTTCTTGAAGTGATCCATTCGTCGTTGGTGTCGACCATGGTCTCAAGGATTTTATTGGAGAGTACGAAATCTGGTACGTAACCTCCTACAGCAGTGATTGCGGCTGTGATTTTGTTCATAGGATCGGTAATTTTCTTTTGGGGAATTTTCCCGTAAAAGGTGTTGAAATTACAAAAAATTTCGGAAACCGGCTGCTTCCGAAATCGTTATTTCCGACTAAAATTCAGGGCAATAAAAAAAACTCCCACAACGTGAGAGTTTATATGTTCTGAATCACAGCGTATTAGGCAACTGCTTCAGTCTTATCGATAACTACCTGGCCTCTGTAGTACATTTTGCCTTCATGCCAGTAAGCTCTGTGGTACAAGTGAGCTTCCCCTGTTACAGGACAAGTTGCGATTGTAGCTACGGTTGCTTTATAGTGTGTTCTTCTCTTGTCTCTTCTGGTTTTGGAAACCTTTCTCTTAGGATGTGCCATTTTATTCTTTTATTTTTCTTTTAACAGTGACTTTAATTTATCCCAACGCGGGTCGGTATTTTCTTCTTTCTCGTCTGATTTGACTTCTTTGTGGGTTACGTTCATGTTGTTGAGCCTATCTAAAGCTTCCGATTTGAGCGTGCCATCCTTGATTCCTGGATGCACTCTTTTCTGCGGGATCGATAACGCGACCATCTCATATATATATTGAGAAACGTCTACCTGATGTTCGCCATGAGGCAAAATCAGCAATTCTTCGTTGTCGCTGTTGAACTCGTCCCCGAACTGCACGATCACTTTGAGCTTCCCTTTTATCGGAAGATCAAACATCTCGCCCGTCAAATCACAAGGCACGTAAACCGTTCCTTTGTGCTTGAAACTGAGTTCCAACATTGTCGTTTTCTTCTCGAGCACCACATTTGCAGTGATGTCGCACGATTCGAATTCGTCGTAACCAAACTCGTCAAAGAACTTTTTATCAATCTGATACTCAAATTGGTGCTTTCCTAGTTTTAATCCCGCGAACGAAATTAAAAATTCATTCAACTGTTTCATCATCACACAATTTGCCCCGTATTTCGGGTGGGCAAAGATAAAAAATATTTACAACAACAAAAGACTTAATTGCCTTTTTTTGATTCGAGGTGTTTTTCCTTGATTTTCAGAGGATTTTTTGCGATTTCAGCATAATTGTTTCGCGAGTGAAAAATGTCGATCGCGAGATAAACCGCTTCCGCAAACGAGCTGTGGTCGGCAATTCCCTTGCCTGCGATATCGTAGGCCGTACCATGGTCTGGCGACGTACGGATTTTATCCAGGCCTGCCGTATAATTCACGCCTTTACCGAAAGCCAGCGTCTTGAACGGAACCAAACCCTGGTCGTGGTAAGCTGCGATAACCGCGTCGAATTTTTCGTATTGGCCACTTCCGAAGAAACCGTCGGCCGGATAAGGCCCGAATACCATTGTTCCCGCCTCGAACATTTTCTTGATCGTCGGTTTCAATATGTTTTCGTCTTCCTTTCCGATGACGCCATTGTCTCCGGCGTGCGGATTCAGGCCCAACACCGCAATTTTCGGTTTATTGATGCTGAAATCCTGAATCAGGGTTTTCTTTATCGTCTCGATTTTTTTGCGCACGAGGTTTTCCGTGAGATGCGACGCTACTTCGTTTACAGGAACGTGATCGGTGAGCAATCCAACTCGCAATCCCTCCTGAACCATCAGCATCAAAGCATCTCCTTCGAGCTCTTGAGCCAGATAATCAGTATGTCCCGGGAATTTGAATTCCTCGGATTGACTATTGTACTTATTGATGGGTGCCGTGACCAAAACGTCGATTTTCCCATCTTTCAAAGCTTCAACTGCGGCCTTGAACGATTTTACGGCATATTCGCCCACTTTGGCGTCGTTCGCCCCGAAGTTCAGATCTACGGGCTCTTTCCAAACATTAAGTACGTTGATTTTTCCAGTAATAAGTTGGTCAATCGAATCGATTCCGTGAAGTGTCGACTGCGAATCGAATGTCTTCTTCACGAAAGAAAGAATCTTGACATTGGCAAAAATCACGGGCGTGCAAAGCTCAAGCATGCGGGAATCCTCGAAGGTTTTGAGAACTACTTCGCTCCCTATCCCATTCAGGTCTCCTATCGATATTCCTACAAGTATATTTTCTGCTTTCTTGGTCATGCCCAGACGTTATTATTTGGTAATTTTGATGGCAAATTTAGGAAATAAAAGCCAATGTTTACGGGAATCATAGAAACGATGGGGATTGTCCAACGCGTAGAGCATGACGGGGACAACCTCAATTTGACCATTACTTCCGAAATCACTTCGGAACTCAAAATCGACCAAAGCGTATCGCACAACGGCATCTGCCTGACTGTCGTCGCCATCAACGGAAAACAATATACGGTCACGGCCGTCCACGAAACCATATTGAAGACGAACATCTCCGATTGGAGAGAAGGAAACGAAATCAACCTGGAGCGAGGCATGAGGCTTGGCGACCGACTAGACGGCCATATCGTGCAAGGTCACGTTGACCAAACCGGTCTGTGCATAGCCGCCGAAGAAGGAAACGGCAGTTGGGAATTCCGTTTTTCGTACGATCAGTCAATCAACAACATCACGATTGAAAAAGGTTCGATCACCGTGAATGGTGTAAGTCTTACCGTGGTGGATTCCGAACCGGGCGAATTTAGCGTGGCAATCATCCCGTATACTTTCGAACACACCAACTTCAAGCATTTTACGGTCGGCACAAAAGTAAATCTTGAATTCGATGTTGTCGGAAAATATATATCGCGATTATACGCAATGCGCGAACAGTAAAAGAAAAAGCCCTGATTTACATCTGGGCTTTTTTATTTTTTATCTGGTGTATCTTATAGAATCCGAATACGACGGCGCAAATTACCAACAGGATTACGCCATTATCTATTGGCGTTCCCGGAGGAACTGGCCCCGGAGATGGCGGCGGCGGTTCGTTTGGAGCTGCCAATGAAATACCCGAAACCATAGTCAGGGCAAGCGATAGCAATGCCTTAGACTGAATAGCTAAAGTTGTTTTTGGGACAAATTTCATAGGCCGTAAAAGTAAATAAAAAATCTTTTTAGCAAAATTTTTCGGCAAATAAATTAATTTTTTAAACATAATCCAATATTAATCTACCAAAGCCGAAATAAATCGACAGAATTAACAATTTCTTGTCATAAACCGAACATTTCCGAAATTTCGCGGTGGCAAATGTACGACTTCATATCAAACCATTCAACATTTAAATCATATTAACGTACAATTCAGCAATTTAGTTTTTATTACAGTTTGAGAACGTGCAAAATATCAAAAATTACTAATTGTAATCATTGATATTGCAATTTTAACGATTGTTGGACAATTAATCGTTACGGTTTCCCGTATTTTTAAGGAAAATTCGCCCCAAATGTCCGATAGAATCCGAAAAAAGCTGGCCATCCTCGCAGATGCCGCCAAATATGACGTTTCCTGTTCTTCGAGTGGCAGTAATAGGAAAAACACTAATAAAGGGTTAGGCGACAGCAGCGCTTCGGGCATTTGTCACACGTATACAGAGGACGGACGCTGTGTATCACTCCTTAAAATTCTGTTAACCAATCATTGCATTTACGACTGCGCCTTTTGTGTTTCGCGCAAGAGTAACGATGTACAACGTGCCGCTTTTACGGTAGAGGAAGTCGTAGACCTGACGATGAATTTCTATCGCAGGAATTATATTGAAGGACTTTTCTTAAGCTCCGGAATCTTCAAAAATGCCGATTTTACGATGGAACGTCTTGTGCGTATCGTCAAAAAGCTGCGCCTTGAGCACAAATTCAACGGATACATCCATTTGAAAACGATTCCCGGAGCAAGTCAGGAACTTCTTACCGAAGCTGGTCTTTATGCCGACAGGATGAGTATCAATCTCGAAATGCCGACCGAAGCGGGCCTCAAACTTCTGGCTCCCGACAAATCGCACGAAGACGTCAAAAAGCCGCTCGATTTCATCCAAAACAGTATTGTACGATATAAGGAAGAGAAGAAAATCCTTCGCCATTCGCCAAAATTCGTTCCTGCGGGACAAAGCACGCAGATGGTTATAGGCGCGACGCCCGAAACGGATATGGAAATCATGTACAGTGCCGACGCTTATTATAAAAATTACGATCTCAAACGCGTTTATTATTCGGGATATATTCCGATCAGTTACGACTCGCGTATGCCAATAATCGGATCGCAACCACCTTTATTGCGCGAAAATCGATTGTATCAAACCGATTGGTTGATGCGGTTCTACGGTTTTGACGTGAGCGAAATCCTCAATCCGAAAAACCCTCATCTCGACATCGATATTGACCCGAAATTGGCATGGGCGCTGCGCAACATGGAATATTTTCCGATAGACGTAAACACCGCCGATTATAAAATGATACTGCGCGTTCCCGGAATCGGTGTCGGTTCGGCCAAAAAAATCGTCGAAGCGAGAAAATTCGGTAAGCTTCGTTCGGATCAACTGCAGCGGATAGGAATTTCCTGGAACCGAGCCAAACATTTCATACGCTGCGCCGACAGTATTTTCCAGTTGAATTCGCCCGATGCATTCAAGGTCAAATCGTCCATACTGACTAAAGGCAACAGCAAATACCTCAAGATACCCCAAAACCAATTGACCTTATTTTGATCCCCGAGATGACTTTTGTTTTCGATGGTAGTTTTGAGGGTTTGCTCACCTCAATTTTTGATTTTTACGATTTTAAGCCGAAAAGTGTTCGATTGTTTTCGGATGCCAATTATCAGCCTGGGGTTTTGGATGAAAAACACGATGTGATAACCGATGAGACGAAAGCAAAACGCGTTTGGGCCGGTCTTAAAAAGAAAATTTCGCCAGACTGGCAGCAGCGTTTCTATAAAGCTTATCTCTCGGAATTACCCGAAAGCTTCCAACATTTGTTCGACTTCGCACGATATGCTTTTGACAATCCCGATGGCGTGGAAACCAATTACGGTCATGCGTCGGTCATGGCGATTTCTAAAATAGCCCATAGCGTAGACCGCGAACGCCATCGCATGAAAGCGTTTATCCGATTTCAGGAAACGGCCGACGGGATTTTTTACGCTCCTATCGAACCCGATTATAACGTGCTTCCGCTCATTTCTGTTTTTTTCAAAAACCGATATGCCGACCAACAATGGATCATTTATGACGTAAAGCGTAAATATGGCTTGTTCTATGATTTGGAAAAAGTAGAAGAAATCACTTTTGACATAGTTTCGGAAATTCAACAAAGCGGGATTTCTCTTCCGTCTGGCACTTTACACCAAAAGGAAGAATTGTATGGTTTGCTGTGGAACGATTATTTCAAGAACACCAATATTCCCGCACGCAAGAACATGAAACTTCATATTCAGCACGTGCCCAAACGATATTGGAAATACCTCACCGAAAAACAGCCATGACGGTTATGGGTCTTTTAGGGTGAAAGTCACCTCATCCTCTACTTTATATTCTCCTTTTTTATATATCTCGCCTGTCGCGAACACAAATTCGTAGGTATAAATCGCCTTGGGAATCTCAAAAAGGCATTCTTTCCCATCTTTGGGAACGACAAGTTCTTTCTTTATCTCGTTGTCTTCGGTGTCTTTGCCCACAAGACGGAAGGTCACTTTTTGAAGCAGCTTGTTCTTGACGCATAAACTCTGGACGGTTTTCGAATCCTTTTTCGTATCATCGGCTCTTGCCATTTTCAGGATGGTCAAGCCGCTAAGGATGATTTCACCGCCACGCATGACTTTTTCGATATCGGATTGGGAAAAAGCAAAAACAGGCAGTAGCAAAAACGAGATAAGTGCTGAAGCTTTCATAAAAACGGATTTTGGCGTGTATTCTATAAAGGTAGAGATGCAGAGTAAGACTCTGTTACAGAAAAACTGTATTAAACGTTAATTTTTCCAATTGCCTTGAAAATAAAAAAACCGCAATCAAAGAATACTGATTGCGGTTTGAAGTGGTCCCACTTGGGCTCGAACCAAGGACAACCTGATTATGAGTCAGGGACTCTAACCAACTGAGCTATAGGACCGGGTTAGGGCTGCAAATTTACACTATTTTTTAAGGGTTGCAAGGGTTTTTTGGCATTTTTGCGCACGGTCGGAAGCAACTCAAAATCATACGGTATCTCATATAGATCAGGGCCTAAAAAATTTTCTTCTTTGAGAATCGAAACGAATTTTCGGTTTAAAAACCACATCATAAAACAAATAGGATCAATCGATTTTAAATCGCTCGTTTCTGCAATCCAATATCAACTTGTGGTTTATAAAGAGTTTATTGCCGATCATACCTTGCATTCCCGAGCTTTTCATCAGGAAATCCTGAAATGCCGAAGTGCCTTCCACATACGTCACTTGCGACAGATTTAGCGTCGTTTTCCCGATTCCGATTTGCCGATTTGCCGCAGCAGAAATGACTTTGAGCGTATTTCCCCACGAATTTCCGCTTTCGGTCTTGATTTGGGCGTTCGGAGATTTGAATTTTGTCCATTCTTCCTGGTTCGTAATAAGTTCGTACGCGCTGCTTCCCGAGTCGTAAAGTAATTTGAGTTCCCGATTTTCGATTGATGCCGGAAACAGCATACGTCGTTTTTTGAATTCCATTTCTTCGAAGCCTTTTTGTTCGGATGTGCTTTCAAACGAACAAGAGTTTGCCTTGAAATCGAGCGTAACGACGCGTTTTTCGAACAAATCCGTGCCAATAGTGCCGATGATATTTTTGGCGGATGGATTTTCAAAATCTACCTTTTCGCCGTACTCCAAAACCTGGAAATTTTGAGAAGAAACTTGCATTTCTCCGAGGTTGAAACTCAGAGAAACCTGCTTTTTTTCGACATCGATTTTCTGACGGAATCCTTCAATCGATTCAAGCGAAGTCTTGTAAAACAACGTGACAGGCGAACCCGAATCGAGCTGCATATAGAACGTTTTGTCGATTCCCGAAATCTTGACGGGCAAATAAACCGCCGAATGCGAACCGTCCGGATGCCATTTTAGCGGTATGTCTTGAACCGATCCTGAAACGGTCAAATAATTTTCGGGAGGCGAAAACTTGTTCTCGAAATAGAAATAACCGCCCAAAAGAGCAAGTGCAAAAAGAATAACGAAAGCTAGCGCAATTTTCTTGAAGAGTTTCATGTGAATGTTTTGGTGCAACATTCGGATGTTACCCACCATTTTCACACAAAATCGATACGACAGTTTTACGACAATAGCACGTCGCGTTTATAAGAAGTTGATTTTCAATTTAATACTAAGCTCGTGTTTTTGATTCAGGGTGATGCCGTTTTTGAGAATCACCAACAATTTTACGCACAGAAATGCGATCAGGAAGATCAGGAACAGCGGAAATTTGATTGAAAATGCGTGTTGCACGAACGGACTCGCAATCATCAATATAGAAAGCACGGTCGCCAAAACGATCTGGACGCCAAGTATCCCTTTGCCGAGCTCCTTGTTTTTTGGGTCTTTGGTGCGATAGATGAGGATCAGCGGAAAAATCACGCCTCCATACGGTACGATCAGACCGGACAAAGCCGACAAATTGATGAGTTTCGCCCGGTCGACGGCGGCGTTTTCTTCTGTATCAAGAAAAAGATGCTGCGGCTCAAGGCCCAACGTTTTCGCAATCGCGTTGAGCGTAAACCCTTTGAGCGGACTGCCCGACTCGACTCTTTGGACCGTGCGCAGCGACAGCCCGGACTTTTCGGCCAATTCGGTTTGGGTGAGGTTTTTTTGCTCGCGAAGAATTTTGACTTTGTTCTTCATTCAGGAATCGATGGGTTACGGTTGATTGAATTCTCCGAAATGCCACAAAATTCCCGACGGGTCGTACACGAAAAATTCCCTTCCCCAAGCTTCTTCACGGATTGGGACAAGACGCACGTTTTCATATTTCGAAGGCAAATCGAGCGCGGACAAATCGCTCCAAAGCTGGCGCGTATCGGCGACTTCCATAAAAACCATAGTGTTGTCGATCCAGTCTTTCACGTAAGCGTTTTGCAGGTAGAACGCGAAATTTCCTGTCTTGAAAACCGACATCTGCGCGCCTAACGAAACCTCTTCAAAACCTAGATCACGATAAAAACGCCTCGAAATCTCGAAGTCTTTCGCGCCTAAAAACGGCCGAATGGATTTTGTACCGAATTCCATATCTATCTGATTTCCTGACAAAGTTCGACAAGCACGCCGTTCGTGCCTTTCGGGTGAAGAAATGCCACTAATTTATTGTCGGCGCCTTTTTTGGGCGTTTCGTTAAGTACGGTAAAGCCTTCGTTTTTGAGGCGTTCGATTTCGGAGATGATATCGGTCACGTCGAAAGCGATGTGGTGGATGCCTTCGCCCTTTTTTTCGAGGAATTTCGCAATCGGACTGTCTGGATTCGTGGCTTCGAGCAGTTCTATTTTGTTCGGGCCGGATTGAAAGAAAGAAGTCTTGACACCTTCGCTCGCGACCTCTTCTTCTTTGTAAGACGCTACGCCGAGCAGTTTTTCGAAAAGAATGTTCGATTCGGCCAGAGATTTTACGGCGATGCCGATGTGTTCGATTTTGTTCATTGCATTGGATTTGACCGTAAAGATAAACTTCTTTCGGAGACGATTACTCCTAGCCCGGATACAAGCGGAAAGCGTTTTGAACCGAAAACCGATTTGTCGCCGCGACAAAAGAGCGACCGACGGAAGCTACTTTTGTGCGTTGCGGCAAACGGATTTTGGAAAGAACCTTGAAGCGGTAGCCGGATCAGCTTCAAAAGCGAATTCTGGACGACGGCTTTCGCGCCCACCCGGGCTAAAATTATCAATTTCGCCCTTCACTCCCTTACAGTTTTTCTACACCAAATCTTAAAATACCATCCTCAATCCCTATATCCTGAAACGCTCTTCTCGACTCCCGAACCACAAACTCCCGAACTTTCCCTACCTTTGCCGCATGGAAACAAACCGTCAAAAGAAAATCGCAGGCGTACTGCAAAAAGATTTGGTCGATATTTTGCAAGGAGAAGTGCGCAAGAACGCGATTTCGAACCTTGTCATCTCGGTGTCAAAGGTTTCCGTGACTACAGATTTGTCGGTAGCATCGGTGCATTTGAGTATTTTCCCGCAAGAAAAAGCCGCCGAAACGTTGGCCGCAATCAAATCGAACACGCCGCTTATCAAGCACGATTTGTCGCAACGCGTAAAAATGCAATTGCGCAAAGTGCCCAACCTTACCTTTTATATTGACGATTCACTCGACTACATCGAAAAGATCGACCAAGCGCTCAAAGGAGAAGAAAACCCTATCGAGAACCGCGATTTGCTCGCCAAGCGCAAGAAATCGTAAGTGAATTTCCCGCTTTACATAGCCAAACGTTATTTGAGGACCGCGAGCAAAAACAACGCGATCAACCTCATCAACGGCATCGCCTCGATCAGTATCGTCGTGGGCGCGGCGGCTTTGTTTGTGGTTTTGTCTGTGTTTAGCGGACTCAAGGATTTCAGTTTGTCGTTTTCGAACGATTTCGACCCCGATCTGAAAGCGCTTCCGAAAACCGGGAAAGTCTTTACCGTCACACCTGCGCAAGCCGCGAAACTGCAAAAGATCGAAGGTGTCAAGATGATCTCGAAAGTGATTGAGGAACGCGTGCTTTTCGTTTTCGACGGAAAGGAACAAGTCGCCTACCTAAAAGGCGTCGACAGTCTTTTCGGACAGGTCAACAGTGTCAATAAGACCATTTTCCAAGGGCAATGGCTCGAGCCGAATACCACGCAGGTTGTCGTCGGATATGGGATTTCGCAAAAATTGTCGCTCGGATTGCTCGACTTCAACAATCCGTTCGAAGTCTATATGCCCAAACCCGGAAAAGGCGATATCGAAAACCCCGATGAAGCCTTTACCAAAGCGGTCCTCGCGCCTGTCGGGATTTATGCGATAAGCGAGGAATTGGATTCGAAATACGTGTTCGCCGATTTGCGTCTGGCACAAATCCTGCTCAATTACCAGATCGACCAGGTTTCGGCCGTAGAGTTCAAGCTCGACGCGAATGCTGATGTGGACGATGTCTGTGAGGAAGCTGCGAAAATTCTTCCGGGCATCCAAATCAAGACAAGAGCCGAACTCAACGAGTCGCTCTACAAGATGCTCAACAGCGAGAATCTGGTCGTTTACCTGATTTTCACGCTTGTGGTCATCATGGCGCTTTTCAGCCTCGCCGGAGCTTTGATCGTCATGATCATCGAAAAGAAAGGCAATCTAAAAACGCTTACAGCTTTGGGCGTCGAAGTGAACGGATTGCGCAAGATTTTCCTGTTGCAAGGCAGTCTTTTGAGCCTTTTTGCGGGAATTTTCGGATTGGCGCTCGGATCGATCGTCGTTTTGCTGCAGCAACACTTCAAACTCATCATGATCACGCCGACTTTGGCGTATCCCGTCGTATTCACGTTCCAGAACATCGCGATCGTGACACTTACGATTTTCGGATTCGGGTTTTTGGCGTCCTTGATCGCTTCCTCTCGCGTCCACAAGACGTTGGAAGAATAACTAACGTTGGTTTCTTTGGAACTCCGAAGGCGTGGTTCCGGTTTTCTTTTTGAACAGTTTCGAAAAATACGCATAGTCGTCGTAACCAAGCCCGAAAGCGATCGCGTTGAAACTTTCCTCGGAATGAATCAGCAGTCGTTTGGCCTCGAGCATCACGCGTTCCATGATGATGTCCGAAGTCGATTTCCCGACAATCTGGCGGTTGATGCGATTGAGGTGTTTTGCCGTCATGTTGAGTTTTTCGGCGTATTTCTCCGGCGATTTTTCACTGCGGAAACCTTGCTCCAACAATTCTTCGAACTTTTTGAATTTGAACAGATAACCCGCAGAACCCAAACCGGATTCGAGATTTTTTCCGTGAAGCGCGCATTCCAATTCCAAATACACCTGTGTGATGTGGCTGATTACGAAATGACGATATGCTTTGGCATCGTTGAAATTTCCGTCGGACATCTTTTGAAAATGGTTCGCGAATTCGTCTATTCTCGACGCATCGATCTCAATGCAGCCTACGTTTTGCACTTGGGAGAAAAACGCGTAATCGCTCAAACTTTCATCGGCATAACGCATTTCGTAAAACGATTTGGTGTGGCAAAAAATATAGCCGTCCGCATCTTGCGAAAGCTGCCAATGGTGCATCTGACCGGGTGACATCACGAAAACGCTTCCGGGTTTCACGTCGTAGGTCGTAAAATCGATCGTATGTGTACCCGAACCCTTGACAAACAGTATCGCGACGTAAAAATCATGACGGTGCGGACGTTCGATATGTGCGTGGCTCGTGACCAAATGGTCGGCCATGGTATTGATGTAAAAATCGGGCAGGATGTTGGTTTTCCTGAACAGGTTTAAATCAAGGACTTCGATGTCGTCACTTTTTGCCATAATGTCCTAAAAGTACAAATTCTTGCAGACTTTACACTACGAAGAAACAAGGCCTAATTTAGAACTTTGACACAACGTTTAAAAACAAAAGTCATGTTCAGCAGAAAAAGCAAAATTCACAGTATGATAACCGGGACATGTCCGAAATGTCATGAAGAAAACATGTACGTCAACAAAAATCCGTACAACATTTTAGAGACGATGAAAATGCACGAGCATTGCGAGAATTGCGGCTTCCAATACAAAATAGAACCGAATTTCTTTTTCGGGGCGATGTATGTGAGTTACGCACTTTCGGTAGCGGTCGGCGTCGGGACTTTCGTCGTCAGCCATTTCGGGTTCGGGTTGGACCTGTTGAAATCGTTCGCCGCAATCTTTGTCGTACTGATCGGATTGATGCCCGTCATATCACGCCTTTCACGCAACATCTACATCAACATGTTCGTGAGTTACGACGAGTCGCTCGCGAAGAAAAAGCCGATAAAAAATCACGAAATCAATCCGCTTCAGGCGAATTCGTAATCGGAATACACATCCGAAATCTCGTCGAAAACTTTATAAAGCTCTTCTTTCCCGTCGGTCGTGACCAAACGCTGGCGGTATTCCTTGAAGTTGGCGATCCCTTTGAAGTAATTCGTGTAGTGACGACGGGTTTCGACGATGCCCAGTTTATCGCCTTTCCAATCCATTGCCCAGGTAAGATGGTTTCTCGCGGCCTCGATACGGTCTTGCATCGTCGGCAACGGCAGTTTTTCTCCGGTTTTCAAAAAGTGTTTGATCTCGTTGAAAATCCAAGGATAACCGATAGCGGCGCGACCGATCATAATGCCGTCGACACCGTATTTATTCTTGTATTCAAGCGCTTTCTCTGGAGAATCGATATCGCCGTTCCCGAAAATCGGCATCGTAATTCTCGGATTGTTTTTCACGCGTGCGATATGCGACCAATCGGCTTCTCCTTTATAAAGTTGTGCTCTTGTGCGTCCATGAATTGATAGGGCTTTCACGCCGATGTCCTGCAGTCTTTCTGCAACCTCATCGATATTGATCGAGTTTTCGTCCCAACCCAAACGCGTTTTCACGGTAACGGGCAAATTCGTAGAATCGATTACGGCTTTTGTAAGGCGAACCATCAAATCGATGTCTTTCAGAACCGCGGCTCCGGCACCTTTGCACACGACTTTTTTGACCGGGCATCCGAAGTTGATATCGATCAGATCGGGATTCACGGCTTCTACAATCTTCGCCGACATCGCCATCGCTTCCTCGTCTCCACCAAAAATCTGGATGCCGACGGGGCGTTCATAATCGAAAATATCGAGCTTTTGGCGGCTTTTGATCGCATCGCGGATCAGGCCTTCGGACGAAATGAATTCCGAAAACATCAGATCCGCTCCATGCGCTTTACACAAACGACGGAACGGCGGATCGCTCACGTCTTCCATCGGAGCGAGCAAAAGCGGAAATTCTGGGAGTTCGATGTTGCCGATTTTTACCATGGCGCAAAGGTAAGGCAAAATGATTCAGGGTGCAAGAGAGCGATTTATGCGCGAAAACTTCAGTTGAAAGTCGAGTTTTTCCACGCGTCGAACATTAATTTTCCCTTTTGGGCATCGATATAAATCAAGTTGACGGCCAATTCTTTGTTTCCAAACAAGCGGCTGTGCATGTGCATTTGCATGTCAAATTTATTTGGAATCGCCACGGTTATCCTAAGGACATGGAAATTGAGCCCGCCTATGGTTTCGTTTGTAACTTCCGATTTGATGCGCTCTCTGGGAATTTGCGCCGACAAGGTCTGGATCATGGCCTCCGCTACAAGTTGGACGCTCTCGGAATAATTACCATCGACAGCTTCATCGAACGGCTGATAATTGGCTTCCATATGATTGAAATCGTCACTTTTCAACGAAAAAAGAAGTTTCGCGTGATTTTCGATTTCCATGGCCATGGCCTTTTCCATCATTTCTTTGCCTTTTTTCTGGTATTGGGCGTCTTCGGCAGTACTTACGGTTTGGAAGCCAGACGGGAAATCCATCCGCCAATTAAATTCCTTGCTGTAGAACTGCTTCGCTTCCTGAGCAGACGCCGGCAGACTACAGATGAAAAACAAAAGCGGTAAAATCCTGTACATTGGGCTTATTTTCGGAAATCAAAAAAAGTGATCGGTTTTCTACTCATCGGATTGAAAACGATGGGACTCAAAGCTTCTTTCGTCGTGAATTCAATCCTTGGCGTCACGCGCAATTTCGCCCTGAAATGGTCTTTGATTTCGCGCAAAAACTGCTCGGATTCGTGTTTTACGGCAAGCTTGATAAGGATTTCGTCCGTTCCCAAATCGTTCGTCGAAATCTCGATCACGTGCAAATCGATGTTCTCGAAATCGTTCAAAACGTTCGTCATCGCGGGCGGATAAAGCGTCGTGCCTTTATATTTGATCATTTGCTGTTTTCTGCCCAAAACCGGCCCGACGCGCAACGTATTGCGTCCGCATCGGCAAGGTTCGCGGTGTAATTGCACGATATCGCCCGTCTTGAAACGGATAAGCGGCATGCCTTCGACGCCGAGATTCGTAATGACCAATTCGCCAGGTTCTCCGTCGGCAACGGGATTGTTTTCGTCATCGACGGTTTCCACTACGATCAATTCGGGGTGATGATGCCCGCCGACGTGGAATTCGCATTCGGTAAACGCCGTCGCCATTTCGGTCGAAGCATAGGTCGAATAGAGTTTGATGTCCCATTTTTCGGCGATTTTGCGCGACAACGTACTATCCGAAAAATCCTGTTCGCGTAACGCTTCTCCGATACAGACCGCGCCTTTTATACCCGAATTTTTATAATCGATGCCGTGTGCTTCGGCGTATTCGATGAGTTTGAGCAGAAACGACGGAACGGTGATCAAATACGTCGGTTTGTACTTTCGGATCGAATCCCATTGTAACTCCGGAATTCCGGCGCCGACGCGGATCACGCCTACTTTCATCTTGCGAAGTCCGAGAAAATATGCCAATCCGGCCATGAATCTTCTGTCGATCGTCGTCATCAATTGCACGATATCGCCGTGTTTGATTCCCGCGCAATCGAACGAAATCGCTTCGTTGTACGCGAGTCGGTCAAGATCTTTATCGGTCAGGCCGAACGTCACCGGATCGCCCAAAGTGCCCGAAGTCGTGGCATAATCGATGATTTCGGTCGTCGGGACACATAAGAAATCGTCGTTGAACGCTTGCAGTTCGGCCTTCGTCGTGACCGGAATCTGACGTAAATCATCAATCGTTTTGATTGAGGAAACATCGATATTCTTATCGGCAAAAAGTCGTTTGTAATAAGCCGAATGCTGTGAAACGTATTTCAAAGTCTTGGCCAATTCCGATTCCTGGAACGCTTGTATTTCTTGGGCCGAAGCGGTTTCGATTTTCGGGATCATCATTTTTATTTGTTTTAGCCACGAATGCACGAATGAAGTTTTTTCAATCTGTAAATCCTGGACTATAAAGCTACTTTTTGAGCTTTTTATTGATTTTTTTGAGGTATTCCTGAGCGTGTTCCTTTGCCGGAAGCGTCGTGATTTCCTTGGTCAGTGCCATTTCGAAATGTGGTTTTGCCTTGGCGTACTCCTTTTTCCCGAAATAATATTGGCCCACTTTGTAATGCACGATCCACAAATCGGGATTCAAAGATTGGTAATTTCTCGCAAATTCTTCGGTCATTCCTGATTCGTTTTCGAGGAATCCGTCCATTTTTCTGTCTTCTATGCGATATTGCTCGTACTTTTTGAACGCTTCCGAATTCGCGAAAGGATCTTGCGCAATGTTCAGCGAATTGGCGGCAAGCGTCGATACGAATTTTGAGTTGCGTTCTTTACCGAAAATCGCATGGAGATCGTAGCACACGAATTCGCCCAATTGATACGGATTCGCCGAAACCCAAACTTTCAAATCGTTCGGTTGGAAAATCACGCCATGGTGCGCCAATAGCTGGTTCAGTGCTTTTTCGTTCCCGTAACCGAGCGGCAATCCGCCTTCGAGCGATTTGGTGTCGCGCAATATGGAAGCCGCGATTTCGGGATTTATCTTCGGATTCCGGTTGAAATCTTCGGTCAATTTATCGAAGCGGTATTTCGAATGCGAATTCTTGATTGCGTCGTTGTTGCGCTTGTCGTTCTTATACGGCTCGCTTTGGAAATGATTCGAACACAAAAGTTGATCTGCGGAATTGGGAACTTCGTAAACACCGAAATTTTTAGGAGAAACCTCTATCAGCGCGGCTTTTCCGTCTTTCGCGCTTCCGACCATGATTGCTTCGGATACGAAAACCTGGCGCTTTTTGGCAATCGCGACCGCTTCGTCTATTGTCGATGCGTATTGCAGAATCTCACGCGTCAAAATCGAGATCGGCGTTTTGGCAATCAGCGGGATTTTCGATTTGCCGGCATTGATCGTCACCGTCAAGCCTTTGTCGTTCATGCCCGAAACCGCTCCGATCATTCCGGCCCAGGTCACGGTCATGAAAGCGTTCCCTTTGTCGGGTCTTATGAAAGCGATGACTTTGTCCTTGGCGAAATCGTCTCCGGCGTAAAAATCGAAATTGCGCCCGAGAATCAGTTTCCCGTCGGCCGATTTGTCGCCCCAAGCCGCAAACGACGAACATCCGACGAGCATCAAATCCTGCATCGCATGCCCGATGTCGTGAGCGCCGTGCAAATACAACGTGCGCAAATACCGCGGCGCGATAAAGTCATAATCGTGGGATGTGTATTGCGAAAGCCCGTAGATTTCGGTTTTGTATTCTTCGGGAACGTTCAGATACAATTTTCGGTTGTACCACGTCAGGATTTTGCGAAGCAGCTTTTGTTTCGATTTGGACGGTACGATTTCCTCGATTTTCGAAAAGAAGACTTTTTCCTGCTTTTTCAACAGTGAATCCTCGAGCGCGCCCGTTGTCAAACCAATCTGCAGCGGATCGCCTTCGACGTACAATTCCCAAAGCTGTTGTTTGTTCTTGATCAGGAAATTGTTGCCCGAAATGAATTTTTCGGGTGAAATCTTCTCGACTCTCGGCGCAATCGAATCGTAACCTTTTGTGATCGGTTTGTGATGCAACGAACCCGAAGTACCGCATCCTACAAGGAAAATCAGCAATATGGAACAAACGAATTTTTGAACCAAAAGGCCTATTGACTTTCGACTTTCTTTCGACTTCATCATCTTCCTGCAATCTTATCGATAATATACTTGCGCCCCAAAATTTCGCTGCAAGTCCGAACCGCACCGAGCGCAACCCCGACAACGCCGTGCGTGCTCACGCTTTGTCCCGTAAGATACAAATTCGAAAACTTCGTCTTGAGCGGAATCATCGTCATCAGCGGATTTTCGGCATCTTTCACATAACCGTACATATTCCCTTCAGAACTTCCGATGTAATCGCGGTAACTCAAAGGCGACGAAGTATGTACCGATTTGATGCAATCGCGCAGGTTCGGGAACTTTTTCTCTACTTCTGCAATCAATTTTTCGGCTTTACGGTTCTTGAATGCTTCGTAGGTTTCGCCTCTGTCGTGCTTTTCGGCCGTCGTATTGAACGTGTTTTCCCAATGCCTGACGTCTTCGTATTTCATGTAAGACAAAATCGTCATACCGTCGGCGAAATCTTCGGAATGATGCGTGGCGTTCATCGCGACCATATACGATTTCGGCCAAGTTTCTTCGGTATAATCGTGAGCCGTCCAAACCTCATCCGTCGAAGCGAAATGATAGAAATTCTTGTTGATGTATGTGAAGCAATCCGGCTTGAAAACGATATAAACGCTAAACGCCGACAACGTATTTTCAAGGCTTTGGATGCGGTTGTAAAATGCCTTCCGGAAGTGTTCTGCCCCGACCAGATCGAGCATCGTCTTGAGTTCGATGTTCGATATGAAAATATCGGCGCGAACCTCGGATCCGTCTTTCATTTTGACCGATTTTGCCGATTCTTCTTCGACCTCGATCTTCACGACTTCTTTGTATTTGTACGTTTCGCCTCCGAACGCCTTCAATTGCCTGATGAGCTGTTTGGTGATTTGGCTGCCGCCGTTGATGCAGCGATACGCACTTTGCAGGTACGAATTCACCGCGAGCGCATGCAGGTAAAACGGCGATTTGTCTGGAATTGCCGCGTACAGGAAATTCGTTCCGGCCAAAACCGCGCGCAGTTTCTCGTTTTCGGTGATCGAATCGATGACTTGTTTGGCGTTGAGGCGCATCATATTTTCGTCATACGACCCTTCGGATTCGAGTTTGTAAAGCGGAAAAGTATCGCAGGCCGCTTGTAATTTATCGCAGTAGTTGCGGATGTTTTGTTGTTCTTCGGGGAAGAATTTCGACAATTCGGACACAAACGTGTCGTAACCTTGCGATTGCGGATATTCGGTCGGATCGTCTCCGAACGAAATCATGTCGAAACCCGCGCGATCCATGCGTTTGAGACGCAAATCGTCCATGATTCCGAGGTACGAGAACAATCGGTTCAGATTCTGTCCTTTGTCCAATCCGCCGATGTAATGGATGCCCGTATCGAAAATCGTCTTGTCGCGAACGAACGTCTGCAGATTGCCGCCAAATTGGTTGTTCTTCTCGAGCACGCACACGCTGTAACCTTCCTTGGCGAGGATTACGCCCGAAACCAAGCCGGCAAGCCCGCTTCCGATTATCACGACATCATACTGCTGCTTCACGTTTCAGGATCGTAATTTTTTGTTCTGTATGGATCGTTTTGAATCCGAGATTTTCGAATATTTCGACGAACGCATCGTTATCGAGTAAAATGACATGGTCCGAAAGTCGGGCAACCGCTTCTGTTTCGACGCGCTTGGCCGAAATCAACAAAGTCTCATATCGCTTTTCGGGTTTGGAAATATACGTGATTTCGCGTTTTTGCAACACATGGCTTTGGTTGGCGATGCGTCTTGTCTCGTCGTCGGCAATGTACGAATCGATGCGTCTTGTAGATTGCTGGAACGCGAGCAACACATCGAGTTGGCCGTAATCGTCTGCCACGTGCAGCATTTTGGATTTTATCCCGATGTGCTTGTTGAGACGATGGTACAACTCCATATTCGCATTAAGGTCGGATTTCACGGCCGAAACGACAAATTCTTCTTTAAAGTCGAAACTGCCCAACACGAATTTTTTCCAGTATTTCGGGCCTTCTTCAGCTGCTCGTAATTTTTGGAATTCGTCTCGCATGTAGGCGTTGACTTTCTTGGTGCGCTCGGCGTAATCCTTTCCGAAACTCAAATCGTCTGGCTTGATGCGCGGAAGGAATTTGATTGCTGTCGTCGTTCCGTTAAGGATGAAATCGTTTTTGGGTGCGGCTTCGGAATAACCTTGTATCAAAACCGGTAAAATATCCAGATCGAACTCTTGTGCGAGAAAAAATGCGCCTTTTTTGAAGCGTTTGATCGAATTGTCTTCAGAACGCGTGCCTTCGGGGAAAATCATAAGCGAAAAACCTTGATTGACCTTCTCGCGCAAATGCTCGACACCCGTTTTCAAACCTTCGCTCGCCGGATAAAATCCCGCCAAACGCACGCCAAGCCCAATAATCGGATTGTTGTATACGTGATCGGAAACCAGGAAAATGATGTTGCCGTTGAGTCCGCCCATGGCCATCGTATCGAGAAACGAGGTATGGTTGGCGATGATTACGGCCGGTTTCGAAAAATCTTCGTTTTGCTCGTTGTAAATCCTGCGCGTCACGGCCGGAAACGTATAAAAAACCGAGTTCATGTAACCCGACATGATCCTGTGGAAGATTTTCTGTTTGCGCCGCTTCGATAACGGCAGCAGCTTCATCATGAGCCAAGCGAAAATCGAGATGAAAAAACCTCCGATCGCATAATACGCAAGCGAAAAGAACGAATGCAACATGCGCCTGAGCTGTATCGGTGCGAAACCTTTCTTGCGACGCGCGAAGAAAACCCAGCGGAAAATCATCGGATACAACACGAAAATCATCGCGCAGGCCGCAAAAACCCCGATGAGTGCGGCCGTAGAAATCGATTTCAACGACGGATGTCCCGCAAAAATCAAAGCTCCGACGCCTAAAATCGTCGTAATTGCCGCGAGGATAATCGAAGTCCTGTACACCTTTCGTTCGTCCCGACCGTCGGTATATTCCTTTTGCAGCGCACTTGTCATGAAAATCGAGAAATCGACGCCGTGCCCGAAAATGAGCGTACACACGATCGTGCTGAAAATGTTGAGCTCGAGTCCGAAAATGCCCATGACGCCAGCCGTGACCAAACCCGTCAAAACAATAGGAATGGTCGCCACGAGTACGATTTCGATGCGCCGGAAAAACACGAAAAGTATCGCTACGACCGCAATCAGCGAATAATCGACAAGATTGTTGAAATCATCGCGAAGCTGCGTCAGAAACGTCTCGTTCATTTCTTGTCTGTCGATCGCAACGACATTTTTCTTGGTCGCCGCCGATTTCACGAAAGCGTCGCGCTGGCCGTTCGAGACTTTGACCAACGTTGAAACGGTATAGAAATCGTTTTTGTGCGCAATGAATTCGCCAAGCTGCAAAGCCGCGACTTTGTTGAGTTCGTGAATCGGAACCGGTTCGAAATTCTTGTTCAGTTCCTCGAAAAACGGTTCGTAGGTGTTGGCTTTGAATCCGACTTTTTCACCTTCGGAAATCAATTTCGATCGCAACGCCGATTTCTTTTCGGGCGTCCAGAACGAATTCCAGCGATCGATTTTTTGCTGTTGCTGCGATACAGGCAAAACCAATCCGCCGATGGAGCTGAAATTGAGTATTTTGCCCGATTTCTTATCGGATTCCAAATCGGAAAAAAGCTTCGAATTGCTTGCCAAAGCCGCATCGAGACTGTTTCCGTAGGCCGCGACGTAAATCGTTTTGGACGTGAGGCTCGAATTTTTCTCTAGTTGTTTTTCCGCTTGACGGATGTCTTCGGGAATGTAATTGAGTTTCGAAAGATCGTTGTCGAAATCGACTTTTTTCGAAGTGAAAATGCTTATGACGACCAAAATCGCGCAACCCAAAATCAGCCATTTGTTGCTGTCAAACGAAAATCCGGCGGCGCGTTCAATGAAATTCTCCTTGTGAGCCGTGACGTCTTTGTTGGGTTTGTACAGATGCGGCACGATCAAAAGCGAGAAAAATGCCGAGCCCATGACGATCGAGGCCGCAAAAATCCCCAAATCGCGCAACGCTTCCGATTTTACGAAAAGCAGGCACAAAAACGCCAAAGCCGTCGTCGAAGAGCTCATAAACAGCGGCTTTGTGATGATTTCGTACGTGTGTTTCACATCGACGTTGTGTTTGTAATGCGTGAGGATGTGAAGCGAATAATCGATCGTAATCCCAATCAGGATCGCGCCGATTCCAAGCGAAATGGCCGAAATGGTCTCCTTGACGAAATACAAGACCGTGAGCGCGAACAACGCCCCGAAAATCGTCGGGATGAAAATGATGATCGGGATCGTGATTTTCCGGTAGAACAAAATCAGGATCAGCATCAGGGCGCTCATCGCCAAAATCGTCGTGAGCATCACGTCTCCCTTGATTTGCGTAGCGTTGGCCACGGCGATCAAAGGCGAGCCGAAGTAACTGACTTTGGTGGTTTTTGAACTGTCGAGTTTTCCTTTTATCTCGTATAGTTTTTTCGAAAATTCGGCGTTTTTGTCGGCTTCGGCAGACGATTGGTTGGGCGCGATAAACAACAAAAGCATCTTTTTGTCCTTGGTCATCACGAATCCGTTTTCGAGCGTGAAATCGTCTCCAAGACTTAGTTGCTGTAGTTTTTTGAGTCCGATGAACGAAATGCCGAGCGGATCGCGGCGGATGAAATCGCCGGTTACCATTCCCGAAGGCGATAGCATCGAGCGGTAATTAGCCTCGACCGTGGCTTTTATCGAATCTTGCGAAAGTTTGGAATCGATTTGGGCATAATCGGTTTCATTCAAGAATAATGGCAGGTTGTCGAACACGAACCCGATCGTCTCGTCTATGTTTTCCTCGGCGATTTTTCCTTGGATTTCCTTGTAGAACGGCTTGCACGATTTTTCGAGCGAATCGATGAAAACCTGGGCGGTTTGCTGTAAATCTTCGGGCGAACCGTTGGGTTTCGATTCGAAAATGACGGTTATCTTATCGGCGAAATTGACTTGTTTGAGCACTTTTGCGGTCACGTCGAGCTTGTCGTTAACGGGCAAAAGCTTGGTGACGTCTTCCTCGAATTTGAGGCGTGATCCGAAAAATCCGAAAATGCATAAAATTCCCAATGCAATGGCCACGGAAACGAACTTGTTCCGATTCACGAATTGGTGTATGCCAAAGAAAAACCTATGCATTTACTTCGTTTCTTTCTTGAAAATCCTCAGCAATCCGTAACTCAGGAACCCGATCACGACCGCCGAAATCGCCGCTAAAGTAAGACTTCCTATGAGATATTGTCCCAAATGGATTTTGAGCTTCTCGAACGTGATCGGCAATTCGGGGAAAAGCGGCGCACCCGTGTCGTAAAACAAACTCCCTACCCAAAGCGAACCCGCGACGATAGGCGGGATCATCGGCGGAATCGAAACGTTCGAAAATGCGAATGCTATGGCTTTGTTGAGTCTGAAAACCGTCGCGAGAAACAACGCCAGCACGGTCTGGAATCCCCAAAACGGCGAAATGCCTATGAACACGCCGAGCGCGATCGACAACGCCTTGACGCGATTCGAATCTTCGCTGTGCAGCACGTTTTCTAAAAAGAAACGCTTAATCCCTTTTTTTTTTAGTTTTCGGAACAGGTTGCGCGGGAAAATCCACAACAGGCAAATCGTCACCAAAATCGTGTTCAGGATCGAAATGCGTGTAAAATCCTTGAACGGACGAAAATGGGAAACCCGTTCGTTCGGGTCGTATTTGACTTGGATCGGCACGTTTTTCACGTCGATTCCGCGCCAGGCCGCACGCACGATGACCTCGATCTCGAATTCGAATTTTTTGGTGAAGTATTTCTTCGGGATTCGTTTCAACGGATACGATCGGTAACCAGATTGCGTGTCCTCAAGCCGGATTCCGGTCTCGAACCAAAACCAAAAGTTAGAAAAATTGTTGCCAAAACTGCTTTTCTTAGGCACGCCTTCCTGCGTCATATTGCGTCCGCCGATGAGCAAGATATCGCCTTCCGCTTCGAGCGCTTCGAGGAAAATCGGTAAATCGGAAGCGAAATGCTGTCCGTCTGAATCGATCGTAATCGCATGGTCAAATCCCAATTCGCGCGCTTTGGCGAAACCGTTGCGCAACGCCATACCTTTACCTATGTTTTTGGGATGCGTGACAATCGTAAGTTGTCGATAATTTTCGAGGATTTCCGACGTCGAATCGGTCGCGCCGTCGTTTACGATAATGATGTCAGGAGTGTATTCCAACACCGAATCGATCACGCGTTTGAGCGTCTTGTGGTTGTTGTATGTGGGAATGATCACACATACGTTGAGCCTTTTCATTTGTTCCGTCACCTGCGTCATCCGAAAGGCTATTTGTACGCTTTTTTCTCTTCGTCCGAGAAACTTTTCGAGCGTAAAATGAAGTTTTTGATGTATTCTTTCAAGTTGCCGCTTTTACCGTAGTTGGCTGCGATAAATGCCTTGTCTTCTTTAATGTTTTTCTTGTATCGGACGATTTTGGGCACGCTTTCCTGAACCGACAGTCGCACCATGCGGATTTCGATATTATCGGATTCGGCGGCAACGGCGGCATCGATCAGGCTCGCTCCGGCTTTCATATGCTTGGTTTTCTTGCCCAACGTGTTGCCGTATTTCGAAAGCAGCGTTTCCGAAGCGCCTTTGTAAGCGACCAGTACTTTGTTGGCGTCGTTATCGGCGACCGCGGCGAGTTTTTCGTGGAAGGCTTTGGCGCTTTCCTCGGTTTTCGAGGCGTCGGGATACATTTTGCGGATTTCGGTCAAATCGGCGGAAGCCAAAACGAACAGGCAAAGAATCGAGGCAATCAATTTCATGTCAGACTTTTTTATACGTGCTGGCGAGCTTAAGTGCCACCGTATCATTAAAATACGTCGTATTCTTGACTTTTACAAGGTTATCCTCGGTTTGTGAGAGATTTAACTCCAAACGCAAATCGGGCGTGGCTTCAGGATTGATGAGCGCCATGAATTTCACGTTCGACAAGCTTTGCATGAACAAAGCCGAACCTGTGATTTCCTCGACGAGTTCTTTGATGATCTGCATCATGCAAACGCCCGGCATTACCGGATTTCCGGGAAAATGTCCCTTAAAGACCTCATGTGCCGGATTGACCGATAGGTTGACCGTGAAATTCCCGTCCGAAACCTCGTCTTTAGAAACTATCGTGTAAAAGTTTTTTAAAAGCATAAACTTATTTTAAGTCGATTTTATAAGTAAGCCCGAACTGCAGCATCCAGTTTGAATTGTTTTCTTCGCCGAACCATTTGTAATTTTGCCCGTCGGATTCCGTTTGGATGTCGAATATCGCGCGTTTTACACGAAATTCAAACCCGATTCCCGACGGCATTTGGTACTCAAGGCCTAGCATTCCTGCCAAGGCCACATCGTTGTCCGAATTGCTGTGGTTCGTTACCAGTAAATCGCAGATCGGCCCAGCCAAAACCGAATACCGCTTGCCAAATGTAAACTTGTTGATCGCACCGACCGAAATGTAATTCAGTTTGGCGTTTACCCTGTTTACGATCGTATCGGTCACATACACGTTGTTCTCGTCGAAATAACTGTATATCCTGACAAAATCTTTTTTTGCGCCCTGGCTCGAAAATCCGATTTCGGGCATGAACGTATATTGTTGCGTAACCTTGAATCCTGTCGATGCGCCCACATAAAAACCTGCGCGATTTTCCAATTCCGAATGGTTGATAGAGCCGATGTTGACACCTGCCCTTATGCTTGGCACGAATCCGGTTTGCGCACACGTGGCGAATCCGATCAGCAGCACGAAGGTCGAAATGACTTGTTTCAGCATATTATCGTCCGAAAGTGTAACTCAACCCGACCTGGAACAGCAAATTCGTGCCGTCCTGAAAATCGAACCATTCGTCGTCATCGATGTACTCGGTATCGTCCACGACGCTCGCGATCCCTTTCTTGACACGGAATTCGGCCTCAAGACCATCGATCAGTCGTACACCCAAACCAAGTTGGATCGCCAGATCGGCATCGGAATTCACGGGAACGTTGTGATCGACCAAAACATCGACGGACGGCCCGACGACAATAGACAATCGGTCCACAAAAGTAAACTTATTCATGATGCCGACCGACAAATATTGAAGCGAAACGTCGGCATGGCCATCGCGATACTCAGAAATCAGGTTGCCGTTCGAATCGTAAACCGGGTCATAAACTCGGTAATCGCCTTCCGCTCCTTGACGCGAATAAATCACCTCGGGCTGTAAAGTGTAGTGCTTGGTGAATTTGATGCCCGCGAATCCGCCAACGTAAAAATCGGTTTTGATGCCAAGATCGGATTCGGTCAATTGGGCGAAGTTGAGTCCGCCGCGAACGCCGGGAGTGAATTTTACCTGTGCCTGCAAGCCGAAAGTCGCAAGCAAAACCAACGCGGGATAAATCTTTTTCATGGCTTAAAAATTATAGGAAACCCCGATCGATATGACTTGGTTGAGCCTGATGTCATTGACGTCGTCGTTGTAATCTTCGTCGTACTCGTCTCCTGTATTCACGTTGCTTCCGAAAATATCGACAAACCCTTGCTTGATGCGCGCCTCGATGGTCAATCCGAGCGGAAGCGTGTAGCCGACACCTCCATAAATCCCGAAATCGAAACCTTCTACATCGTCGTGGTTGTCACCGACTTTGAAATCGATGGCCGGTCCGGCAAGGAAATGGAAACCTTCTACGATGTAAATCTTGTTCGTTACCGCAATCCCGACGTATTGTGCTTCGATATCGGCTTTGTACGCGCCATAGGTCGGGTCGAATTCGTACAAACTTCCGCCTTGGCGCGAATAATTGATTTCGGGTTGAAGCGTGTAGCGTTTCGAGAATTTGAACGAAACACCGGCCCCGACATAAAAATCGGTAACGCGGTCGTCTTCGGCGTTGGTAAGGCGCGCGATGTTGAGTCCTGCGCGAACCATTGGCTTGACACGACCTTGCGCCTGGACTAGAGATCCAGCAAGCAAAGCGGCGATGAACAGTAGTTTTTTCATTTTGTTTTTGGTAATGGTTAAAACTTGTATGTAATTCCTAATTGTGCCACCGAAGTGCTTATACTGCTGTTGATGACATACGGATAATCCGGATAATATACGATATCGGTAAAGCCTCTTTTAAATCTCAATTCGACGCCAAACCCACTGTCGAATTCCCATCCGGTCCCGAAAATGACACCAATATCGTGATGTTCTTTCTGTTTTACGGTATAGGTCCTTTCAATATACAGTTTGTTGTGATGCACGAGCAGATCGGCATATGGCGCGACCATCAGATGCAATCCTTTATAAACAAAGACCTTGTTGTTGAGCGCGACGCCAATGTAATCAAGTTTGTATGTCATCGTTGGCGCTCCTTCTGCCGGATAATGATAATTTTCCTTGTTTACCACCGCGCCTTGGCGTGAATACCCGATTTCAGGCTGTAACCCGTACCATTTCGCAAAGCGGTAAGGCACGAATACGCCAACATAATAACTGCTTCTGGATTCGCTTCTTATTTGGGTGACGTTCGATAAATTGTAACCTGCGCGAACTCCAATCGGAAATTTCTTTTTCTGAACATTTTTTTCCTGCGCGTACGCATTTGCGAAAGCCATGATCAAAATGGCGGCTGCGGCAATCTTGTTTATCATCGTAATTTATGGGGCAAAATGACTCATCTCGATTTTGAGCTTGGTGTCGCGGTGCTGAATTTGGATTTTGTCGGCAAAAATATTGTTTTCGCTGTGAAATCCTACAGAAACCTGTTCTTTCTTACGGCTTCCTTTCGATATGGAAATCAATTTGTTAGCAGAGTATGAAAGACGGTAATGGTTGCGTCCGTCAGTCGATTCGAAAGTTGTTACCCCATTTGAAACGCTTTGTTCAAGCTCGGAACTGGCAAATTTCTCGCGGAAAAGCAATCTGAAATCATCTCTCAACGTATTCACGACGATTTTCCGATCCAGATCATCGACGACATTGTTCTTTTTGAAACTGTTTTGCCCGACTTCGAAATCGATGAGCGTATTGCCGAAATCGGTGGTCAGAACGACGCGATGAATCGAATCATTGATTTTTTTTGCGATCAGGATGCCGTTGAGTTCGTGCCCGTAAACCGTGATTTTGGTGCGATAAGTGTAATCGGTTTCAGGATTCGAAAAGTACGGATTGGTCACCGTCTCGAATTCCGTTTTCGCATTCGGTTTAGGTTTCGACGCACATCCGAAAACCAGCAAAAAACTAGTTACTAAAAGCGGAATCGTCAACTTTCGCATTGAGGATCTTGTTTTTGAAGACGATTTTGGTATAATCGGTTTCGGATTCGAGAAGTCGCACCTGTTCGACCGTACCTTCTTTTTTGTCGAAACTCAATTCGACTTGCTTGATGTATTTTCTCATCGCGGCATCTTTCGGAATAAAGCGTGCGATGTTGAAATCCTTCGATTTGAAATACGAGATCGCAAATTCCTTGTCGTCGAACATCTGTCCCGACACGCTGCCTACGATCAATTTGTTGATTTTGGAAAACGTCTTGTTCGATTTGGCGTCCATCTGGCTTTTCTTGCCTTCGTCGTTTATGAGGATTTTGCCGTTTTTGAAAACGATCGAATAATTGTACGGCTTTTTGTATTGCCACGCGAGCGAATTCGGTTCTTTGAACGCCATTTTACCCGAAGTCTCGACGTCTTTCGCGAGAAAATCCATGTGCTTGTACTGCACGAAATCGGTCGTCATCGTCTTGATTTTGGCCGATGCGGCGTTCACGTCTTTCTTGAATTCGGCAATCTCGCCCGAAGACATCGCGTCCTGCGCCAGAGCCGAAAACCCAATAAAAAACAGCAATAAAAAATAATTAATCTTCTTCATAAGCTTTCAATCCGAGTAAAATATCGACCGGAACGATTGTAAAATTTTTGTCGCGCAAAGTTAACAATAAGCGTTCCAAAACGTTCACCGTAACTTGCGAAGTGTCGTGCATCAGTATGATTGCACCAGGTTTCAATTGTTTGACGATTCGGTTATAAATCGCGTTTTCATTTCTGCTCACGCCGTCCATAGAGCGGATGTTCCAGCCGATGACGTGATGTTTCGTGACTTTGAGCGCGTTTGCGATCGACGGATTCGTGACTCCGTAAGGCGGCCGGAAAAGTTTGACGATTTTGCCGGTATTCCTTTTGATCGCGCCGTCGGTCTGGACCAGTTCCGAAATGACTTCGGCCGTATTTTTCCAATCGAAATCCTTTCCGTGAAAATAACTGTGATTGCCTACGATGTGGCCTTTTTCAATCGTCTGACGTAAAATTTCAGGATGGGAATCGATGTTTTTTCCGATGCAGAAAAACGCGGCTTTTGCATCGAATTTCTCTAGCAATTCCAAGACTTTCGGCGTGAATTCGCTCGGGCCGTCGTCGAACGTGATCGCGATTTTGTTTTGTTTTTCCGATGGATTCGAGCAATATGCCTTTACATGGTAATTGCTTCCGATCCAGGCCGAACCGACAAAAACGATTGTCATCCAAACCACAACCGACAACCCCAAAAACCACCAGCTTACAGAAGCAAAAAGGCTCAAAAGAGCCAGTGTGATTGCGGTTGTGATAAATGTGATATTGACGATCCTATGCTTCATCAAATAGAAATTAACGTGAAACTATGGTCGATGCCGCGGTATTGGTTGTACAACAAAATCTTGTGGTACGACGGTTTTTCGACCTCGTTGACTTTTAATTGCTGCGGAATTTCCTGGTTCTTCAAAACGTTTGAGCCAACATATAAACCGAAAGCCGAAGCAGTGTTGTATTCGCCCGAAACGTGTTTGTAGTAAACCTGAGGCGTGAACGCGAACTCGCGCGCCAGTTCTTTGTAATATTCGTCGAATTCAACGTCTCCGTCAAAACCTAAAACCACGGCGTCGATATCGTGTTGCGTTAGGTTATTCGCTTTAAGGAACTCGATCGCTTTGTGCCCGACTTTGGAAAGTTCGAGTTTGTTGATCGTTTCGATGTCAACCAATTCGGCATAAGTCGATTCGGTTTTTGTATCCGACAACATGAAAAAAGTCGCGCCTTCACTGAAAACTGTCGCTTTGGTATGTGAACCCAAAATCTTGTGCGGCCCTGACTCGTCGGGTTTGATGAAACCCGCGAGCTTGAAAAGTGACTTCGTGTATTCGGTCATTTCGTCGATTCCGCCGACCAAAACGTTGGAAACTTCATCGGCGTCGAACTGCAATTTCGCGTCGACCAAAGCCGATTCGAACGAAACCGCTCCGTTCACATACGTGAAATTGTACGCTTTGCAACCGAGATTGATCGCAATTGTAGAAGCGACCGTGTTGTGCGTCGATTGGATAAACGAAGTCGGCGTCAGGAATTGCTCGTTGTTGTCGATGATTGCCTTGAGGAATTTATCCGAGTCTTCGATGCAACCCATTCCCGTTCCCGTGATGATCGCGTCGAGGTTCTCGATTCCGGCTTCTTTCATGGCCAAAGTCGAGGCTACGATACCGTTTTTGACGCCTTTCGCCATTCTTCTGGAAGCAATTGGCGAGAAATAATCTTTGTATTCGGGCTTGACGAGTTCAAGGAAATTCGTGTTCTCGTCAAGGGCGAATTCCGATGGAAAACCGTCTACCGTGGCTTGTGCCGAAACACATCCGATGCCGTTTATGTACGTTTTTGCCATGTTACTTTTTTTTAAGGACGCTCCTCGACTGCGCTCGGAGCGGCTCCGAGCGCAGTCGAGGAGCCAACCCAATCGAACAAATTAATTTTTAGAAAATATCACTGTCGAACAATTGCCACCGAATCCGAACGAATTCGACAACACATAATCGATGTTTTTGTACTTGATTTCAGTTTGCGGCACAAGGTCGAATTCAGCCATTTTCGTCTTGAAATTCAAGTTCGGATAAACAACCCCGTTCTGGATCGCCAAAACGCTGTAAACCGCCTCGATCGCAGCCGCAGCGGCCAAAGTATGTCCCGTAAACGCTTTCGTAGACGAAAAATAAGGAACGTTTTTGCCTTCGTAAATCCTTGCCACCGCACGACCTTCACTCAAATCGTTGTTCGGCGTCGCCGTGCCGTGCATGTTAATGTAATCGATCTGCGTCGGATCCAAATCGGCAACTTTGAACGCTTTCTGCATCGCCAAAAACGCGCCTTCCCCATTTTCGGACGAAGCGGTTTGGTGATACGCGTCGTTCGCATTGGCGTAACCCGAAACGCGGGCAAGTACTTTTTTGCCTTCTCTTTCAACGATTTCGTCCGATTCCAAAACCAGGAAAGCCGCAGCTTCACCGAGATTCAGGCCCTTTCTGTCGTTGTCGAAAGGCGTGTTGTACGAATCGGTCAAGATCATCAAAGTCTTGAAACCGTTGATCGTGAATTTGGCGAGTCCGTCCGTTCCGCCAACGATGACGCGGTCGAGTTTTCCGGCTTTGATCATTCGCGCGCCAAGCATGATCGCGTTGGCCGCAGACGAACAAGCCGTCGAAATCGTCGTCACGAATCCTTCGAGGCCGATGACTTCAGAGATTTTTTGGGAAACGTCGCCTCCGTCGTGAGAAGCGATGAATTTCACGGTTTCGGGATTCTCGAAATACTCGTAATAGTGCTTTTCGGTCGTGTCCATTCCGCCAACCGACGTGGAGTTGATCAGTCCGGTTTTGTATTCATTTATATCTCGAATACCGGCATCTTCAACCGCTTGTTTCGCGGCAAAAGCACCAAGCAGCGCCGTTCTCGTGAAGTTATTGTCAGCAGGCAAACCCAATTCGGCAATCAAATCCTCATTCGATTTCTTGATCTCGCCGAACATAATTTCATCCTTGTGGATTGTGGGAATATTGTCGGTTTTCGAAATTCCCTTTTCGGAATTTATAAGCGAACGGAAGTTCTCCTCGACATCGTTTCCAATAGCCGAAATGATTCCCATTCCTGTAATCGCAACTCCTTTGTTCATGATAAAAAGATGCGCTGAGCTTTAGATAATAGACACGCTGCGCTTTAGAGATAGACGCTGCTTACTTAGTACGATTGGCTTCCACATAAGCAGCCATCGTATCGATAGACTGGAAAATGTTCTTTCCTTCTTTCGGGTCGGTCAATTTGATGCCGTAATCTTTGTCGAGCAAAACGATCAATTCCAAAGCGTCAATCGAATCCAATCCCAAACCGTCGCCAAAAAGCGCGTCCGTGTTCGAAATGTCCGACGGTTGCACGTCTTCAAGGTTCAAAACCGCGATAATCTTCTCTTTCAATTCTTGTTTCAATGCTTCCATGTCAATTCGTGTAAAATAGTTCTATGTTTTGTTTTGTGTGTTCTGTTTTTCCTTCGTCGGAAACCAAATATAAAAAGGCTTTGTAATCTTCTTTGAAGAGTTCCGTCCAGCCGCAAAGCACGTTTTCGGCCTTGCCTGTTTCTATCAGATTTTCAGCGTATCCGATAAAAAAATCCGGATTAAACGCGCCAAATATAAAGAAACTATTCTCGGTTTTCAACTGATGGCGTATGCTTATTTCGCCAAGGCAGATGTTGGGCAACGTGTACACGAAAACCGCTGGGCTCGGGAAATAATTGTCTTTGTCTGCGATGGATTCCTGATAGGTCACGTCAGTATCTAAAGACGAAGATGAATTCGCGAACAAAAGCGCTGTTTCGGGTGAATCTTGATCTTTAAGAAGCAATTCCGAACCCAAAAACGCGAGTTTGCTCAGGTTGTCCATCTTGAAGAATTTCGGGTATTGGATACCGAAATGGCGCAAACCTTCCTTCAAAAAGTCAGAAACGTTGCTCGCGGACGATTCGAAAACGACGTTTCCATCGATCGAAATTTGTCCGTTTTCGATCGAAACGTATGATTTTATGTACAGTTTATTCTCCAATTTTCGATTTTAGTTTGATTCCTCGACTGCGCTCGGAATCCCATTCACTAATTACTCCCCAAAATTCCCTTCCTTTTCAAAAACCACAGCCGTATTGCAACCGCCGAATCCCGACGCCGTTTTCAAGAAATAGCGCAAAAATTTATCCTCGTTCTTTTCGATGACGCGTATGTTTTGGCTTACGCCGATTTCGTCGAATCCGGCCGAAGCGATCAATTTATTCTGTTGCAAAGCCTCGATCCCGATTACGGTTTCGAGCAATCCCGAGGCACCGAGCGTATGTCCGTAAAAGCCTTTCAAGCTGTGAAGCGGTTTGTTTTCGAGCCCGAGACGGTTGAATGCAATGGCCTCCATTTCGTCGTTGAACGGAGTCGCCGTGCCATGAGCCGAGATGTAATCGATTTTATCCGCGCCCAGATTCGCTTCCTTCAAAGCCGATTCGACGCTTAAAAACAGGCCTTCTCCGGTTCGCGACGGGCCAGAAATATGGTTGGCGTCGTTCATCGAGCCATCGCCCAAAATCCTCGCCTTGGCATTTCCCGTATCGGAAGTCACCAAAACGGCAGCTGTGGCTTCGCCCAACGTAACACCGGTGCGGTTTTTCGAATACGGCTTGCAAGGCGCGTCGCTCATGGCCTGGAACGAGTTGAATCCGGACAGGACGAATTCCGAAACCAAATCGCCCGCGACGACAAAAGCCTCGTCGTACACTTCGGATTGGATCAGGCGTTTTGCGACCGAAATCGCCAGAATGCCCGACACGCAAGCGTTCGAAACCACGATCGGCTGCGATTCGAATCCGAAGAAATCGGCTACGGTTTGCGCCAAATCATACAATTGCGCTTTTTCTATATTTTCGGATTCGAGCGCGGTGATGTTGCCTTTTGTCGTCGAAAGCAGGAATGCCGTGCGTTTACCGAGTTCCGATTTTGATTTTTTGACGATCGGGAACAACGCCAAAATCATCATTTTCTCGAGCTTGGTATATTTTTCGGAGGCGGTGATTTTCGCAAATTCCGCGTCCAATCGGTCTTCGTCTACAATGGCCGAAAAATACGGATTGGGCATCATTTCGTTTTCATGGCGTTCGATACCCGATTTTCCCGCAATCAGGTTTTCGAAGTTCTCCTCGACCGAAAACCCCAAAGGCGTCACGCAGTTCATGCCCGATATGAATACGTCCTTTCTCATGAAATCAAACCGGCTCTGCGTTTCCAATCTTCGTAAAACTTAGGATTCGTCAACTGGAGTTCGCCTTTTTTGTCGACGAAAACCTGGATGGTTTCTCCGGTACATGCCACGTCACCGTTCGGGTCGTATATGGTGTACCTGAAAACGATTTTGGCCGCCGGCGTGTCGAAGTATTCCGTTTTTATGCGAGCGACGTCTCCGTATCTGAGCGATAATTTGTGTTCGCACATCGATTTGACGATTGGCGTAGAAAAACCGCTTTCGGCCACATCGAGATATGAAACGCCGTGTTTGCGCCCGAAAGCCTCGCGCCCGTCTTCGAAATATTTGATGTAATGTCCATGCCAAACGATGCCGAGCGGGTCGCATTCATTGAACCGGATTCTTGTCTCGAATTCGGTTGTAAGTTCGGGGATAAGCTTAAACGCTTCTTTTCTTTTTGTCATACAGCAGAGCGATTGTTATCGTAACCACGAAAAATAGGAATAAAAGTGCGATTTCGGGGTAAATTTCCATGATGGAGGCATTGCGCAGGAAAACGTCGTAAAACGCGTCGAGACCCCAATTCATCGGCGAGCACATCGCCACGTATTGCATGAATTTGGGCATGGCGAAAACCGGCACCCAAACACCGCCAATCGCAGCGAGGATAATTACCGAGGTCGCGCCGAACGGGGCCGATTGTTCCTGTGTCTTGGCGATCGTCCCGACCAAAATCCCATATCCGGTCGCGGCCAATCCAGAGAAAAGCGCGACGACGGTAAGCATGAACAGGTTTGCGTCGACGTTCAGCGCCGGCAATCCCAAAAGTGGGAAAATCCAGATGCCCACGGCGATCATCATATAGAATTGGATCATGCAGATGATCAGGTACGTCAAGGTTTTTCCGCCGATCACGACCGCGCTCGAAACCGGATTCGTGCGCAAACGGATGAACGTTCCCTGATTCTTTTCCTTGACCATATTGATTGACAGCGGAATCACGATAAAAAACATCGCAAACAACGTCCACGCGGGCACGTTGTGTTGCACCGCGTTGGGCTTGATTTCCTTGTTTCCGACGGTCGGATTGATTTCCTTGAACGCGATGAAATTCTGGTTCTCGAACGGATCGGTTCCGGCCTCGTCGCCCAATTGTTCTTTGAAAGCCGCATAAATCGACTGGCTTTCGATTTTGGAAATCATCTTGTCGATGTTGTTCATCACGGCGTTCTTGAAACTCATCTGAACGGCCGGATCGAAGTACAACTTGACGTCTTTTTTTGTGATGATCCTTTCGGCGACTTTGGGCTTGAGCGAATCGGCAAGACCGAAACTCAACAATATTTTTTCTACGTTTTGATCGATTTTGGCCTGAAGGTCGGAACTCAGGTTCTCGGGAATGACGATCGCGAGCTGGTATTTCCCACTGAACACGGCATTTTTGGCCGACGTTTCAGTAATCGGTTTTCCGTCGATTTCGGTAACCAGATCGAACGCATGGCTATCTTTCATGTTCTCGAACACCGATTTGGCCACATCGCCCTTATCGTTATCGACAATCAAAATCGGAATTTGGGAATCGCCAGAGCGCTGATACGCCGCATTCTGAATCAAAGTCACAGCCAAAATCAGCACGAGCGGCATCGCGAACAGGATGACCACGCCACCGATGTCGCGTCTTAGCAACAGCAATTCCTTTTGTATGGACATGCGCAACTTATGCATCGCGCAGCGCTTTTCCGGTTAGCGAAAGGAACACGTCCTCGAGGTTTCTCGCATCGGGAGTCGATGCGATGAGTTCCGACGGCGTTCCCTGCGCGTAAATCACGCCTCTGTCGACGATTGCGATACGCGTACAGAAATCCTGGGCTTCGGTCATGTGATGCGACGTGTAGATGATCGTCGTGCCGCGCTTGTTGATTTCGGTAAGATATTCCATGATGACGTTTTTGGAATGCACGTCGACGCCGACGGTCGGTTCGTCCAAAAACAGCACTTTGGGTTCGTGCATGATACCCGCGATCAGGTTGATACGGCGTTTCATTCCGCCCGAATAGGTATCGATGCGCTTGCTTCCGAATTTCGTCAAGCCCAATCTTTCGAGGTTCTCAGCGATTTTCGTCTTGAGTTCTTTGCGCTTGAGCCCATACATGCTGCCGAAATACGTGAGGTTTTCCTCGGCCGATAAAGTCGGATACAAAGCATATTCCTGTGGCACGACACCAATGATTTTTTTGAGTTCTTTCTCGTCCGATTCGTATGTTTTGCCGTCGATCGCAAACGCTCCCGAAGTCGGTTCGAGAAGTCCGCACAACATCGAGATCAACGTGGTTTTTCCAGCACCGTTCGGGCCAAGTAAACCAAAAACCTCGCCTTTTGCGATTTGTAAAGACAGCGGTTTAACCGAATAATTTTCGGCTCCCTTATACTTTTTGGAGAGTTCGTGTATGTCTATGATAACGTCCAAATCAGGCGATGGCTTTTTTTAGTTTCTTGAAGAAAGCTTCTTCAAGGTCGGCAATTTTGAGCATTTCATCTGCCAATAAATTGTAAACATCCGATTTTGACGAACGATTTTTATAAACGCGCGACGCTTCTACGGCGAAATCACGCCATTTGTCACCGATTTTGGTCATCTCGTGCGACAGTTCGCGCAATTCGGGTTTACCCAAAATATCGGCCGATTCTTGTAGGAACGCGGCGAAAATATAACGGAAACCGCCTCCGCCCGTACCGATTTCTTCCTGCATGCGAACGATTTGCGCCAAGTAATGGTTCGCGACTTTCACACCGTATTTGGTCGGCCATTTGCGCACGAGCTTAGAAACCGTACGGATGCCTTTTACGCCGACGAACGGAACCGGAGCGAGCATGTCACGACAGGTTTCCTTTATGCCTTTTATGATCGCTTTCGGTAAATCGGCTTTATTCGGGATAGATGTCGGATAATACATCTGGCCTTTCGGGGCGAACGCACCTTTGGCGAAACGCACTTTTTCCAAGTCTTTGTGCGTAAGCGTCGTCACGTGTTCCATCACGGGATCGGACACGAGATAATCGGTTTCGGTCTTGCCGTATACCACGCAATTGTGCGCGTTGAAATGGAAACGGTATTCGTCCGGGAAATATGTGAGCCCGTAAACGCCTACCTGCAATCCGGTCGGGATGTTGTTCTTGAGGTTGTCGTCAAGCGCTTGTTGGGCCGCTTTCGGATTCGAAAACTTGACGCGTTTTACCGTAAAACCAAGTCGTTTCGCGGCTTTGTTGAAAATCGTGCCCGGCATCGGACGATACGAGATCGCAGGTGCGTGGTTGACTTTCAAAAATGGGATGTAAACGAAAAAAAGCCCCGATCCGATCCCGAAAATCATCGGTTCTGAAATTTCGAAACCGTTGTGTTTCAAAAGATTCGACGCGACTCCATTTTCGCAATGGGCCGATTGGTGATGTGTAAATCCTAATTCCATTAATCGGCTTTGAAATTTTTGAGTTGGTTGATGTCGATGTCGAACGCATCGGCGTATTTCTGAAGTATCTTATCGGACAATCCCGCGAAAACAGACGGCTTGAAATGACGTTTGACGCGCCATTGCCACATCCCGACATAACTTGCGAGAATGGTCAGATCCATTTTGGAAGCCTCCATAAAATAAACGATCGGACTCGATTTCCCGGCTTTGAAGTCGGCTTTCGCAAGTTCCATACGCTCGGAAATATCGTCCATCGCGTTAGAAAGCGCGATCGACTTCGGCTCCCAGCCTTTGCTCAAAGCGGTCGTGTAATTGCCTTGTTCATCGGTCGCATAAAGCAACTCGCGTACGTTGTTTTTGGAGAGATTTCCCTCGTCCTGAGGCACTTGATCTTTCTTCATAGTCGTCCGATTTTGGGATATTTCCCGAACGGCCAAAAGTACCGCTAAACGTTGGATTTTACAACAGTTGGCGTTTGCTGTTGTATGAAAAGGTTGATTTCGCCTTCTAGCAACTGGGTTGAATCGACGAAAGTTTGGCAATGCATCGTGCACAGGCTGTAATCGTCTGTGACGAAGTTAGACACGAGACGCGATTTGGTGATGATGACTTCGCCCGATTTTGGCAGCGAAAGCACTTTCAACGTCTTGATCGCACTGATGAAACCGATGACTTGGGCATCTGGCCTGTCGTTCAGGTTCTCGTCTACGAAATAGTCTTTGGCGACGATCGCCGAACATGTTTGGGCGGCGTTTTCGACGAGTCCGGCTTCGGTGAAAAAACCGCTGGCGTCGACGAAAATATTATCGGCAGTAATTTCAAAAACCGTTTCGACCACCTCATCGTTCAAGTGCGTAATCGTGTCGACCATGAGGAATGGCGCGCGATGCGGAAGATATTTGGTGATGTCGATGTTCGTGCTCATTATTTGGCAAGTACGGTTTTCATTTGGCCTTTGGCGATTTCGGATCCGTTTACGAATGACGTGATTTCTACCATCGTGATGTCGCCGAATTCCTGTATGATGTTTACCGAAGTTCTGATTTCATCACCGGTTTTAGGCAATTGGGAAATCTGCAGCGAACTCACCGATCCTATGTAACCCGTAGGAGCCGGTTCTTGTTTCAAAAAGAATTTGTATCCGGTGTGAAGCGCTACGGATTGCGCCATGTGTTCGATCAATCCCGATTCGCGGAACGTTCCTTCGATCGTGAAAATATTGTCGTCCGATACCAAAAGTCCGGATTCGACCTGGCTTTCGGTAAATGAAAACAGCTTGTCTACCATCACGAAAGGAAACTTTTGCGGAATCAGTTGCCCGACGGCTTCTTTTTCGGCCAAGACTTCCATTATACGACGGTTAAGTATGCGTAAGCGAATGAGAATCGGCCGCTTTCGGGAACCGACAACAGGATTTTCTGGCCTTTTTGCAGCTTTCCGGAATTCATCAATTCCTCGAGCGCCAAATAGATTGATGCCGATCCGACATTTCCGACGCGTTGCAGGTTCATGAACCACTTGTCGTCTGAAGGACAAATTCCTTTTTCGGCGAAAACGGTCTTAAGTCCGGCCACGAAATAATGCGATGACACGTGGGGCAGGAAATAATCGAGGTCGTCTACCGTGATGTTGTGCTTTTTGAGCGTATCGCCCATACTTTCGGCACCTTTCTCAAGGATGTATTTATCGAGAAGTTTTACATCTTGTTTGATCGAGAATACCGATTCCTTGCCCCAATCGGCCGGATCGTATTCGCTCCAAGGCTTGATCGACCCGTCTTCCTGCTTGTCGCCACCGGCATACATACAGGCTTCGAGCTCGTGGGCGTAAGAATACGCGTCCATCCATTCGATGCGAAGCGAAAGATCGCCTTTTGGCTGGTTTTCGAGAAGGAAAGCGCCCGCTCCGTCGGAAAGCATCCAACGCAAAAAGTCTTTCTTGAACGCGATGATCGGCTGCTCTTCGAGGCTTTTGAGGTTGGTGACTTCTTGTTCGTATTTGTCGGAAACCATCCAGGTGGAAACTTTTTCAGAACCCGTACAGACCGCGTTCTTCGTATTTCCCGATTTCACCGAAAGATAACCGTATTTCAAGGAGTTCATGCCTGCGCAGCAAACTCCTGTAGAAGAATTCAATTCTACCGATTGGTTTTTCAAAAGTCCGTGGACCATAGCCGCATGCGACGGCAAAAAGTTATCCGGAGTCGATGTGCCACAAGACAAAAGTTCCATGTCTTTGGCCGAAAACGTGGCGTCGTACAGCGATTCCACCGCGTTTTTGGTCATCTGCGCATTGTTGTGCGTGCTTTTTCCGTGCTTGTCCAAAGCGTAATAGCGCGTGGTGATCTTGTTGTTTCTCAAAATCAGCCTGCGCGCCTTTGATGCCGTCTCATTGATCATCCCCAAATAGCTTTCCATATCGTCGTTCTGGATCGCTTCGTTCGGCAAAAACTTACCGGCTTTGGTAATATATACTTCAAACATATTTATAGTCTCGACTCTCTAAATCCCTTGATAATAAAGGGTTTCTCTCTTGATTTTATTGATTTTCAGCGGGTACGTTAAAAGGTGCAAGATATATACAATAGGTGATATAACCCAAATCGCGAGGAATAAATAAACATAAAATACTTTAAGCCAAGTTTTCCTGCCCGATTTTCGCGATTTGATAAATTTCGACCACTTATTAAAGATTTTGTTGCCCGTTCGATCGACCAAAACCAGATACGAACTGATGCGCACGGCCTCGTTTTTGACGAGTTCGGGCTGCAAATTTTGGAGCGAATCTTCTTGTATATGCTGCTTTATGATGTGTCCGAATTTGGTCGAATCGGCAATGTCTTCATCGGAAACGCCCGGCAACGGAAGGATGCCCCATTTTTTGGTCTTTTTGCCCGACATCATCCATTCGACTATCGTCAGGACGCTGATCAGGTTTCCGACGCGGTCTACCAAGGCGATGTTTCCTTTAAGGTCGGCTCCGGCTTCTTTTAAAAGCACTTTGACTTTTTCCTGCGCCATGACCCACATGTTGCGCGAACCGGAAATCGTTACCACAGGTTTTCCTTTCAGGATCTGTTTCCCTTCGTCGCTTTTGAGAAACGAATTGACCGGAATCGAAGGCGACAGATACCAAACCTGATAATGAAGCAAAATCAGGTCGTAATTTTTATGCAGGATTTCAGACGGGACAGACTCGAGCGCTATCGGTTCCTGAACGAAAGACTCGGGAAACACACCAAAGAAACTGTCGCTATCCCACGGGAACGGAAACGGCGTAACCGGTTTTATCTCATGGAAATCGACATGGAAACCGCCATTGTCCAAAAAAGGTTTGGAAATGTTTCGGGCAATGTCCTTAAGCTGTCCGGATTGGGTGTAATAAACGACCAGAACGTTCTTCATTCCTGTTGGTTTTTCGGGCGCAAATGTAAGCGAAAAATTGGAAATTTTGCCGAAGCCGACGTTATTACAAACAACGACAAGACTTTAGCTTTCAGAATTTTCTGATTTATCCCAAAAGTTAAAATAATTGAACCACTGCAATGGATATTTCCTCACGAAACTTTCCACGTTGGCAGTATATTCCTTGAGCAACGCTTTTTCATCGCGGTGCTTGACTTCGGCGCGACGCGTGTACAAATGGTAATGCAATTTCGGCTCTTTCATCACGTACACGAAAGCGACGGGAACTTTGAGTCGCGAGGCAATCAAAAACGGACCGGACGGGAAATTCGCGGCTTCGCCCAAAAATTCCTCGGTAAGCACTTTGTTGCCCGGAAAATATCGGTCGCCCGTAAAACAAACGAGCTCGTTTCTGGCCAATGCCGCATTGATCTCGAAAATATGCGACATATCGTCCTTGATGATGATGAACTTACGGCTCGCTTTCGAGGTAACGCTTTCGAGATAGTCGCGGATGGCCGAATGCTCCAGATCGGTCGTGACGATGTTGATGTGGAAGTCGAGGTCGATGTCTGCGAAAAAATGTTCGGCAATCTCGAAATTCCCGACGTGGGCCGAAATCAGAACGCCTCCTTTTTTCTCGGCGAGCAATTCCTCGAGGATGTGGCGTCCGTCGAACTCATAGGTGAAACTCTGGCGCAAACCTGCCGAGATCGCGACCTTGTCGATGATCGTCTGTCCGAAAGTATAATAGCTTTTGAAAAGCGAACGCCTCGTTTTGGAACGCGAATAGCCAAGCCTGTCGTGAAAATAATACGACATGGCGCGGTTGCTCCTTTTTTGTGTCAGGAAATAATAACCCGCGACGAAATTTAAGATGAAATAGGCCGCACGGACACCGGCTTTCTTGATCAGGAAAACGAAAATCCTATAACCAAGAACCGTCCCTTTGGACTTGCCTTCCCATTGGGCCATTTTAAGCGTGTTTCGCTTGCAGTTTTTGATCTATAAGGTCGTAGAACGTCTGGAACGTCGTAATACCCGAGAAATCGGACTCAATGAGCTTTACACCAAAGTGCGATTCGATTGAAACTACCAAGTCTACATAATCCAGGCTGTCAAGACCAAGCGTATCTTTCAAGATGGCCTCTGGTTGGATATCCTCTACATCTACTTCGAATTCATCAGACATGAACGCGTTGATCTTCTCAATAATCTCTTCTTTATTCATTTTATTTGGCATACTTTTTCACGACCAAGGCCGAATTAGTTCCTCCGAATCCGAAAGAATTCGACAAAAATATATTAATTTCTTTATCCAACGTGGTTCGCGCAATATTTAATTTGGCCGAATCCTCGTCTGGGTTTTCAAGGTTGATATTGGGTGCGACGAACGAATTGTTCATCATCAGGATCGAATAGATGACCTCACTCGCTCCGGCCATCCAGCATTCGTGTCCCGTCATCGATTTGGTCGAGCTCACGGGCGGTCCGTCTGGCCCGAACACTTCGAAAATCGCTTTGGCTTCGTTGGCATCGCCTACTGGCGTTGAAGTGGCGTGGGCGTTGATGTAATCGACTTCCGATGCATCGACTCCGGCTTCTTTGAGCGCTTTTTTCATCGCGATCGAAGGTCCGTCTACGTTTGGCGTGGAAATGTGTCCGCCGTTTGACGAGAATCCGTAACCGATGACTTCGGCGACGATATTTGCCCCTCTTGCGATAGCCGATTCATAGCTTTCGAGAATCAACGTCGCACCGCCTCCGCTTGGAACCAATCCGTCGCGTCCTGAATCGAACGGTCGTGATGCTTTGGGAGGATTTTCCTCGCGCGGAGAGAACACACCCAATCCGTCGAACGAACTCATCGCGTATTTGTTGATTTCTTGTGCGCCACCGCAAATGATGACGTCCTGCATGCCGCTTTTGATCAGGTAATATCCGAGACCGATGGCGTGCGAACCACTCGCGCAAGCTGCGCTGATTGTCATGTTCACGCCTTTGAGCTGGAAAATCGTGGCAAGGTTCATCGTCACGGTAGAGTTCATCGATTTGAAAATCGCTCCCGAACCGATCAAGGCCGTGTCTTTCTTTTCGCGCACGATGTCCGTCGCGTCTATGATCGCTTTTGAAACACTGTCGTTTCCGTACAAAATCCCTACTTCGCGATCGTGGAAAAACTGCTCGCCTATATTCGCATTTTTCAAGGCTTCGATCGTTGCCATGTAAGCGTATTCAGTTTCTTCGCCTACGCTGATGCGCTGCCTACGGTTCAAGAGTTCTTTGAGCTCCGGCTTGGGCACATGTCCGGTAAGGGCCGAACGGAATCCGAATTCTTTTCTTTCTTCGTCGAAATGGATGCCCGATTTGCCTTTGTAAAGCGAATCCCTGACCTCGTCCAAAGACGTGCCTATGCAGCTCCAGATACCCATTCCGGTAATTACAACTCTCCTTTCCATTATCTCTTCTTCAGCGTAATTTTATGAATAGATGCCTCCATTTATGTTGATGATTTCTCCTGTGATGTAACCGGCTTTTTTCGAGGCGAGGAATCCGACAAGATCGGCCACTTCCTCGACTTCACCGAAACGGTTGGCAGGAATCATTTTGATGAGTTCTTTTTCGTCGAGTTCGGCCGTCATGTCTGAACGTACGAATCCCGGAGCGACCGCATTCACGGTAATGTTGCGTTTGGCGACTTCCTGGGCCAAAGCTTTCGTAGCCCCGACGAGAGCGCCTTTCGCAGCCGAATAATTGGTCTGGCCGGCCGTTCCTTTCACGCCCGAAACCGACACCATGTTCACGATGCGTCCGTATTTGTTGCGCAACATTTTCTGGATGAAGAAATTCGTCACGTTGTAGAATCCGTTCAAACTGGTGTTGATGACCTTACTCCAATCTTCGTGCGACATCCACATGAACAATCCGTCGCGTGTGATGCCCGCATTGTTGACGATGACTTCTACGACCGCGTCCGGATTGGCTTCCTGCCATTTCTCGAGTACCGATTTCGTATCGTCGTTATCGGAAACGTCGAACTTGAGGATTTCTCCCGTGCGACCCAATTTTTGCACCTCGGCCAAAGTTTCCTCGGCAGCCGATTGGTTCGCCTGGTAGTTGATCAATATGTGATATTCAGAATCGGAGGCAAGCCTTAAGCAGATCGCTCTTCCGATACCGCGGGAACCGCCTGTGACCAAAGCACACTTCATTCCTTATTTTTGTTTTTGTTTGTATTAATTGCTGAACAGCTCGACGTTCTCGAACCATTGGTTTCCTAAAACTGAACCGTCAGGCTTGATGAAACCCCATTTTTTTTCGTTCTTGACTCGGGCAACACCTCCTGAAAACCCGGTCTGGTCTTCTTTGATCGAAGAAATCATGCCTATCAGGCCGCCGATCGGCAAACCGTATTGCGTAGGAATGACCACTTTTCCCGATTCGTTGATGAAACCCCAGTTTTCTTCTTTTACCGGAGCGAATCCTTCCGAGAAAACTTCGGCGTCCTTGTATTTCGCATCCACGACAAACGCGCCTTTGGCATTGATGTAACCCCAGGCTTTCCCCACGTTTACAGGCGCAAGTCCTTTAGAAAAAGCGCGTGCTTTGTCGAATTTCGGCTCGATCACCCATTTTCCGGTGCGGTCGATGAATCCGACCTTATCGCCTTTTTTCGCATAAGTCAAATCGTTGCCGTCGCGGAAATCCCAAATTTTTTGGGCGCCTTCGAGAGCCGTGAATTTTCCGTTGACGATCAGTCCGAAATTATCGCCGTTTTTAGCCCAAGCCACGCCTTTGCTGTAATCGCCTATGTCATCGTAAGTCGGATCGATGATCACTTTGCCGGTTTTGTCGATGATTCCCCAACGGTCGTTGTTCTTCACGCGTGCGTAATTCCCGACGAATTCTTTGATGATTTGGTATTTCGGCTCGACGACGGTTTTCATTTGCGCGTTCATGAAACCGACCTTGTCTCCTGTTTTGATCATCGCGATCCCGTCGACAAAGTCGAAAACCTTGTCGGAAGTCGCACCTTTTACCGTTTCCCCTTTTTTGTTGATATAAGACTCATCTCCTTTTTTATCGGCTTTCACGACGGCGTAACCGCTGTTGAAATCTGCAGCACCGGCAAAAGTCGGCTGGATTGCCCAGTTTCCTTTTTTGTCGATGTAACCCCATTTGCCGTTTTCCTCGGCGACGGCCAATCCGTCCGAAAAGCTCTTGGCTTTTTTGAATTTGGGCTGGATGGCGAAATTCCCCGATTTGTCAATGTATCCGAAAAGCCCATCTTTCCGTACCAAGGCCAAATCCTGAGCGTTTGCGAAACTGATCGCCAGTACCAATAAAAAATATAGTTTTCTCATATCCAGTAATTTAATGGTTACTAGCTAAAATACTAATTATTTATCAAATGATCCTTGACCTTCTGGACGTACGGATACATCGCCTGATCTTCGCTAAAAGTAGGAATTATGTTACGGATATCGTCGTAAATCGTACGCGTTACCGATGAAATCTTGTCTTTCTGATCCAAAATATCGATGGCCTGGACGATGGATATCGCCTGGATCGCCAATACTTCGAAAGCGTTCTCGATCACTTTGGCCGTAATGACCGCGGCGTTCGTCCCCATGCTCACGATATCCTGGTTGTCGTTGTTGTTCGGGATCGAATGTACGTACATCGGGTTCGACAACGTCTGGCTTTCGGCAGTCGTGGAAACCGCGGTAAACTGCGTGCCTTGCATACCGAAATTGAATCCGAGTTTGCCCATGTTGACGAACGGCGGCAAAATTTCGTTGATTTTCGCGTTCATCAAATAATTGAGCTGGCGTTCGGCAAGCATCGTCAGTTTGGTGATGACGATTTTTAGCTTGTCCATTTCCAGGGAAATATAGTCCCCGTGGAAGTTTCCGCCATGCCAAACGTGTTTGTTCGCTACGTCTATGATCGGGTTGTCGTTGGCCGAATTGATTTCCTTTTCGAGAATCGCCGCGACCGAATCGATGGTTTCCTGAACCGGCCCGAGAATCTGCGGAACACAACGCAACGAATAATATTCCTGAACTTTTTCCTTGAAGACCGTTTCGGTATTTTCTCCCGAATACAAATGGTCTTCGCGTTTGCGCACCAATTTGCTGTCGGCGAGGTTGGCGCGCATTTTCTCGGCGATTTCCTGTTGGCCTTTGTGAAGTTTGGTGTTGTTGAGCTCGGCCGACAAATGATCGTCGTAAGCCTGCACGATTTCGTTGATCGCACAAGACAGCTTCACGGCCCAATCGAGTATTTTTTTCGAGGCATGGATGTTGACCACGCCGATTCCGGTCATGACCGAAGTGCCATTCATCAAAGCCAATCCCTCACGGATTTCTACATTGATCGGTTTCAAACCTTCAATCTCGAAAACTTCCTTGGTCGATCTGCGCTCGCCTTTGTAGAACACTTCGCCTTCACCGATAAGCACCAACGCCAAATGCGCCAATTGCACCAAATCGCCAGACGCACCGACGCCTCCGTGTTCGAAGATCAATGGCGTGATGTCGCGGTTGATGAGTTCTTTCATCAAATGGATAACCGAAGGATGCACACCCGAATTCCCTAACGACAACGTATTGAGACGCGCCAGGATAGCGGCCTTTACGAAAGTCGGGTTCATCGGTTTGCCGGTTCCTGAAGAATGGCTTCGGATAAGATTGTATTGAAGTTGGATGCGGTCTTCGTCGTTGATGCGGTATTGCGCCATCGGCCCAAACCCTGTATTGACGCCATAAATGACCTTATTTTCAGAGAACTCCTTTAAAAAATCAAAACTGGCATTCACCCTTTGCAGCACTTCCTCACTTATCGCCACTTTGTTGTTGTTGAATACTACGGCTTCAAATTCCTCAAGGCTTAGATATTCATGTATCGTATTCATTTACACTTGATTTTAGAGAGCGTATAAACCCTAAAGTTTATTTTTTTATTATATTGAATTGTCTTTATTTTGAGGCCACAAATGTAATATAAATTAAGAATATTTTAAGAACGAAAAACACTTATTCTGATGTTAAAGGAAGTTGTCGATGTGTTGGTGATTGGTGCTGGTCCTTCGGGATGTGTTTCGGCGAGTCATCTGCACAATAATGGAGTGAAGGTGAAAATGGTCGAAAAACAGAAATTTCCGCGTTTGGTAGTTGGTGAAAGCCTTATCCCGCGTGTGATGGACCATTTTGACGAGGCTGGTTTGTTCCAGTCGTTGGATGCGATGAACTTCGAAAAGAAATTGGGCGCGCGCTTCATCCGCGGCAACGAGATCTGCGTATTCGACTTCAGCGACAAATACGGTCAAGGCTGGGATTGGACGTGGCAGGTTCCGCGTGGTGATTTCGACAATACCATGGCCAAGGAATGTATCAATAAAGGCATCGACCTTGAGTTCGAATCGGAAGTGATCTCGGTGGAATTCGAAGGCAGGAATTCCAAAACCGTCGTCAAGGACAAAGACGGCAACCTTAAGGAAATCCACGCCAAATTCATCATCGATTCGAGCGGTTACGGACGCGTTTTGCCGCGTTTGCTCGATTTGGACACGCCTTCGCACCTCGATCCGCACTCGTCTATTTTCGTGCACGTCGACGACATCAACCGTCCCGAAGGCGAAGAAGGCACGATGATTTCGTTCGACATTTTGGAAACCGAAGTTTGGCTTTGGGTAATCCCGTTCTCGAACGGCAAAACGTCTTTGGGCGTGGTCGGACCGACGACTTTCATCAATTCCTTATCGGAAAACAAGGACAACCGCGAGGCATTGCAGAACGCGATCAATTTGTCCGATTATTATATCAAGCGTTTTAAAGGCGTCGAATTCTCGTTCGATCCTGTAAAGCTCGAAAACTACAGCCGTTCGGTAAAACGTATGTATGGAGACGGTTTCGCGCTCACCGGAAACAGTTCGGAATTCCTCGACCCGGTATTCTCGTCGGGTGTGTGTTTCGCCACAGAATCGGGAATATTGGCCGCCAAATTATATTTGAAAGAACAAAACGGCGAGAACGTAGATTGGGAAACCGAATTTACGGGCTACATGCGCCGCGGAATCGGGGTTTTCACGACTTACGTGAAAGAATGGTATACGGGTAACCTGCAAACGTTATTCTTCCACCAACCCGAAAATCCGGACGTGAAAAAGAAAATCTGCGCGGTTTTGGCGGGTTACGTTTGGGATGAGACCAATCCGTTCGTGAAAAAACACGACAACGTGATCAAGAACATGGCGTATATGATCAACCAGGAAAAAGAAATGGCCGCGAACAAATCGTAAGCGACCATTTTCATATAAATTAAGGCGTTCCGTTTCGGGCGCCTTTTTTATTTAAGCTTTTCGGTTACTTGAACCGCTTGACCTGCATCACGAGATTCTTCGCGAGCTTTTCATAAGCACCCGAAATCCTATCGCCGAAATCATTGTAATTTTTGTTCGCGAGACCAATCGATTTGTCGAACTCCAGTGAAAGCAACACTTTAGACGGATTCGCGGTTTCGAAAACCGTCAGGATTGCGCTCACTTTGGCTTCTTCTCCGCCCATTCCGATGCCGTAACCCGGATACAACCAAGTGGTTTTTACGTTGAGCGTGTATTTTGCCGACGGATTCTTTCCCATCTTGACTTCTGCGTTCTCGAACCGACCGTTGAAGTAATCGATAAAACGCGGCTCGTATTTGCTTTCGCGGAAAGCGTACCAGTTTTCGGCAAAAGCCTCGGCTTTTTCGGGGCTCTTTTGTCGCTTTTCGACTTTTTCCTTGAGGAACGCTTCTTCGGAATCGTACCCGTGGATTTTCATGCCGTCGTACGAAAACGTGACGTTGTACTCGTTGATATTGCCCAAAACCTCAAGACTTCCGGAAAGCACCTCATATCGTTGCGCAGAAACCGAACCTATGGCAAACAGCAGTAGCAACCATTTTATCATTCTCATTGTCTTATCCTTTTGATTTTTTGCGGATGTCATTGCCGAATGCCTTACCCAGTTTGGCATACGCTTCAGAAATGCGATATCCCGAATTATAATCGAAACCCATTGCGCCTTTGCCCGGCACTTTCTCGTAATTAACCGAAAGCAGTAAATTGTCGGGATTAGAGGTCTCGAAAACCGAAACGGTAACGTTAATTGCCGATGTACTCCTGACTACGCCGGCGTTGAACCCAGGATGAATCCACGTGGTCTTGACTTTAATGGTATACTTGGCATCGGAACGGCCTTCGGCTACCGTAACTTCGCTACCTTCAAATCTTTTGTTGAACGATTCTACGAATTTGGGTTCATATCGGTTTTCACGATCGGCGAACCAACCATCGCGAAATTCCTGCGCATTTTCATCGCTACGTTTTTCCATACGGTCTTTGAGGAAGCCTTCTTCAGAAGATTTGTCTACCATAAGACCTTTGTAGTCGAACACGAGGTTGAATTCCTTGATGTCTTTAAGGTTCTTGTAATCGCCAGCTATGACGGTTCGTTTTTGTGCGCTCGCATACATACAAAGCAACGTAAAGCTTGCGATTGCGAAGGCTGTCATTTTTTTAAAGTTCATAATTATTGGTTTGGTTTAAGCAAACATAATTTTTTTTCTGACGTGCCGAAATAAAAAAGCCCGGCTTTGTGCCGGGCTTCTGTATTCAATATAAGTCTTATTTATAAGCTTTCTTGAGCAAAAGTTTAGCGAACGACTTTCCGGTTTTCGCAAATCCTTCTCCGATGCGCGATTCGTTGCTGAAGTTGTTGCCCCATTGGTCGCCGGGTGCATTTTCGCTGGTCACTTCGGCCAACACTTTCGATTTGTTAGAAGACTCAACGACTTTCAAAGTAGTGGTCACTTTTGCAGGCTGCTTCATCATGTAAACGTCCCAACCCGGGAAAATCCAGTCAACGTCTACGATAAGCGTGTATTTTGCAGAAGAAAGACCTTCCTGGAACGTTGCGTTCTTGTCTTCTTTCGTAAGCACGGTATTGATCAATTCGAGGAATTTCGGCTTCCAGATTCCTTCTGGAGCGGCTTCCCATTTCTTTTTCCAGATATCGCCGTTTCCTTTGGCTTTTCCGTTTAGTTCGGCCTGACGGTCGGCAACGTACTCGGCTTCGCTTTTGTTCTCCTTCATTAGCTTCACGTTGCTGAAGTTGAACTCGACATTTACTTCCTTCTCATTTTTTAGAACAGCAAGATCCCCGCTTTTAAGCTCCATTTTCTGGGCCGAAGCGAAAGCGGTAATAAAGAATACCGCCGCAAGTAATGATTTTTTCATTGTTTTGGTTTTAAAATTTGGCTAAATATATTATAAATAGGCTTACCTGCCGATTTGACGTAAAAAATTTAACCCAAACAACCCGCAAATTTCGTTCTTACTTTAAGGGTTCACCTTGCCAGTCAAGCTATTTGCGCTATATTTGCCGATTGATTCCAGGCGTGGACAAATCTGCGTGAGGGATTGCAGTGGAAATCCTTTTGTGGTGGGCGAGCGCAGTCGAGGCCACCGCAAAAGATTGGCGGAAAGCCCGACGGCGGCCAAACCGCACCGCCAGTGCAAAGCAATTGGAAAGCCGCCGGCACGCCAAAAAAAATGAAATACTGAAAATGAAGAACATCCGCAATTTTTGCATCATCGCCCACATCGACCACGGAAAAAGTACGTTGGCCGACCGTTTGCTTGGCGCGACCCAGACCGTAACGGCCCGAGAAGAGAAGGCGCAGTTGCTCGACAACATGGATTTGGAGCGCGAACGAGGCATCACGATCAAGAGCCACGCGATCCAGATGGATTATATGTACAAAGGTGAAAAATATATCCTGAACCTCATCGATACTCCGGGGCACGTCGACTTTTCGTACGAAGTTTCTCGTTCGATCGCCGCTTGCGAAGGCGCGCTTTTGATCGTCGATGCGGCTCAGAGCATCCAAGCCCAAACGATCTCTAACCTGTATTTGGCTTTGGATAACGACCTTGAAATCATTCCTGTATTGAACAAAGTCGATTTGCCGAGCGCGAACCCGGAAGAGGTCAGCGACGACATCGTCGATTTGCTCGGATGCAAGATCGAAGACATCATCCACGCTTCGGGGAAAACCGGTTTTGGCGTAGACAAGATATTGGAAGCTATCGTCGAGCGCATACCCGCTCCGAAAGGCGACCCAGAAGAACCGTTGCAGGCATTGATTTTCGATTCGGTTTACAACCCGTTCCGAGGCATCGAAGTTATTTTCCGCGTGAAAAACGGAGAAATCAAGAAAGGCCAGAAAATCAAGTTCATGGCGACCGGAAACGAATATTTCGCCGATGAGATCGGGACATTGAAATTGAATCAGGTTCCTAAAACATCGGTCTCGGCCGGAGACGTAGGCTATCTGATTTCGGGAATCAAGGAAGCGCGCGAGGTGAAAGTGGGTGATACGATCACCGACGCCAAAACGCCGACGACGAATATGATTACCGGTTTCGAAGACGTGAAGCCGATGGTTTTTGCCGGAATCTATCCGGTGGACACCGAAGATTTCGAGGAATTGCGCGCGTCTATGGAAAAACTCCAGCTCAACGACGCATCTTTGGTTTTTACAGCTGAATCCTCGGCTGCGCTCGGATTCGGTTTCCGATGCGGATTCCTCGGAATGCTGCACATGGAAATCATCCAGGAACGCCTTGAGCGCGAGTTCAACATGACCGTGATCACGACGGTTCCGAACGTTTCGTATCTGGCGTACACCAAAAAAGAACCGGACACGCCGCTGGTCGTGAACAACCCTTCCGATTTGCCCGAACCTTCGAAACTCGATCGCGTCGAAGAACCGTATATCAAAGCCACTATCATCACCAAGTCTGATTTTGTCGGAAACGTGATGTCGTTGTGTATCGAAAAGCGCGGCATCATCACGAACCAGACCTATTTGACGACCGAACGCGTCGAACTCAACTTCGACATGCCGTTGGCCGAGATCGTATTCGATTTCTACGACAGGTTGAAAACCGTTTCAAAAGGGTACGCGTCTTTCGATTACCATCCGATCGGGATGCGTACGTCGAACCTCGTGAAACTCGACGTTCTTTTGAACGGGAATACGGTCGATGCGCTTTCTGCGTTGATACACGCCGATAACGCGTACAACATCGGCAAGAAAATGACCGAGAAATTGCGTGAATTGATCCCACGCCAACAGTTCGACATTCCGATCCAGGCCGCAATCGGGGCGAAAATCATCGCTCGCGAAACCATCAAAGCGCTCAGGAAAGACGTTACGGCCAAATGTTACGGCGGTGACATCTCGCGTAAGAGAAAACTTCTTGAAAAGCAGAAAAAAGGTAAGAAACGCATGCGCCAGGTCGGGAACGTAGAGATTCCTCAAGAGGCGTTCATGGCAGTTTTGAAACTTAACGACTAATGCTCAAAAAAGGCGAACATATCGAAGGGATTCCTTCAGAATTGCAGCAATTACTCGACAGCGAAACCAAAGCTCAAGAGTTTTTCGACGGCCTTACGAAATCCTGCAAGCAAGCCTACTGTGATTGGGTCGGTTCCGCCAAAAAAGAAGAGACGCGCCACACGAGAGCAGGAAAAGCGCTTTTGATGTTGCTCAACAAACAAAAAACGCTCAAAGTGGTTTAGTTTGAGTAAAAGATAATAGACGAATATATAATAGACAGCCCGAGTTTTCTCGGGTTTGTTTTTTTTTAAGGTTTCGGATTTTTATTGCGGCTTTTGGAAAAGTCGGTTCGAGATAAACAACACTATCGCAAATACGGTCAAGCCAAATCCTATCTCCAACAGAAGTTCTCCGGTTTCGCTGTTGCGATTGTATTTTTCGAGTAGTTCGGGCGTCGGATCCTGGTATGGGTTTCCGGCAATCAGGAACGAATAGACGAATCCGGCGCACAACGAAGCAATTCCGACAAGCAAAGCGAATTTCCACGCATTTTTCATTTCAAATCGAGATTTTTCTTCATCAGCAGATCGAACTGCAGATCGCTTCCGAGCCAGAACTCGTGCTTTCCGAAAACCTCAAAACCGTTCTTTTCATAGAATCGGATGGCGCCTTCGTTGTGTTCCCAAACGCCAAGCCAGATGAAATCGCAATTTTCGCCTGACGCGATCTCGATGGCTTTGTCGAACAATTTCTGCCCGATTTTCTGTCCTTGGAAAGTTTCATCGACATAAATCCTTTCTACTTCGAGCGAATTGCGGTCGCGGCATTCGTTTTGGGCGTCCTTGAGGTTGATTTTGAGATAACCGACGGGTTTCGCATCCGCGCACGCGAAATAGAATGCGGAATTCGGGTGCAGAAATTCATGCGTCAATTTTTCGAGCGAGAGGTTTTTGGAAATGTAATCGCCCATGTCGGCTTCCGAATTTACCGAAGCGAACTTGTCTACGAAGGTTTTGATGCTGATATCGCGCAATGCGGAAACTTCATCGGCTGTGACTTTCCTGATTGAAATCGTATCCATGTTTCCAAATTACAATCTTTTCAAGGCGCAACCAACCACAATCTAAATTTTCACATCTCTTAGAAAAACCAAACCAATATGAAAGTATCATTACTTGGCGCGATTTTTCTTTTCAATTGCTCTTACGGCCAAGATTTTAAACGCGTACTATTCCTATCGCTCGACAAAGATTGCATATTCCAATCGTTTCGGTCAAAGACTGACACATTACATATAGAGAGTTATACGGTTCGATTAAGCCAAAACGGGAAATGGGAATACAAAATAGGTTTGGATAAAGACGGGATGCTGATGAAACAGCCTACGTTAATCGCTCCTTTTGCAATTTTATCGATGAATATCAATTATAAAAATAACAGACAGGACAATCCCCCAATTATCGTCAAGTCAAATCAAATCCTGAATCGGTTAAGTTGTGCGGAAATCATTAATTGTACATCGGACAGCCAATCGATACGGGAAATATTGGATTATTTCGATAAAGTTTATTTGATTTCGGACGATAAAAACTTGACCGAATTAGAAGCAAAAGAAATAACATACAGATTTAATCCGAGAATGTAATCGGTTAATCGCGACTCCCTAAGAATTTCGCAACCGTAGACTAACCGATTTCGAACCCCAAAATATAAACCGCAATTTCCTTCTGCAGTCATTCGCTAATTCGCTAATTTCGACACTCTCTAATTCTTTAGCCATGTTCGACGAATCTCCGAAGCGTTTTGACCGCATCGTTGCGATCCTGATCCAGCTACAATCGAAGAAAATAGTGAAGGCGCAGGAAATGGCCGACCGTTTCGACTGCAGCCTGCGCACGATTTACCGCGACATCAGAACGTTGGAAGCTTCGGGCGTACCCATTTATTCTGAAGCCGGTATCGGATATTCGCTCGTAGACGGATACCGTTTGCCGCCGGTCATGTTCACGCGTGAGGAAGCTTCATCTTTCATCGCGGCCGAGAAACTCATGCAGAAATTCACCGACAAGGAATTGGGCGAAAATTACGCATCGGCCATGTTCAAGCTCAAAGCCGTGCTGCGCAGTTCGGAAAAGGAACTCGTAGAAGAAATAGAATCAAAAGTGCTCGTGCGCAACCCGCGCGAACTATACAACCACAAAGCGCCCAATGCGTTGGCTTCTATCTTTAGGAGCGTGGGCGAAAAAATAAAAGTGAGGCTGTCGTATGAAGCGATTTCGGCCGACGAACCCAGCGAACGTACTATAGAACCCGTAGGCGTCTTCCATGAAAACGGCAACTGGTACATTTACGGCTATTGCCATTTGCGCAAGGATTATCGCCAGTTCCGTACCGACCGCATACACGGCATCACGCTTACCGAAGAGAAGTTCGACATGGAACACGCCGCGCTGGAATCGTACCTGTCGGCTTCGAACCACGAAACGACGATGGTGCGTATCGTCGTGGACAAGGAAATCGTGAAGTACATCAAGAGCGACAGAAGGAATTACGGCTTCGTATCCGAGAAGATTGTAGCCGATGGTGTGGAGATGACGTTCCAGAGCCGCGATATCGAGAACGGGTTCGCGCGTTGGTTCATCACGTTTGCCGATTTCGCATCGGTGATAGAACCTTTGTCGTTGAACGACCGGCTTGTGGATATTATGGAAATCGGTAAGGCGAGAATGAAAAAGGTTGGCCACGAATTTCACGAATGACACCAATCATCATTAGTGCTTTTCGTGCCATTCGTGGCCAAGATTACAGGTTCTTACCAGCGCTCCCAGAAGAAAGGCGGCTCGATGTTAAGCGCGCGCAAATACACGTACATCTGACCTCTGTGGTGGATTTCGTTGTCGATGAAGTACAAGATGTTGTGCAGGATCGGGAAGTTGTATTGGCCGAAAAGGTTGAACATCTCGGGGAAACGCTCTTCGGGAATCTGCTTCCAGTATTTCTTGATCTGCTCGTCGGCTTCGTCGAACGCTTTGAGGTAATCGTCTTTCGTGGCCGGAACAGTCGGCTCGACGTAAGGTGTTTCTTCGGAATTGGCGATGGCTTTCAAAGACGGCCCGGCGATCGACAACAGTTCGCTGGTCAATTGGGCAGCGGTCCTCATGCCTCCGATAGAAAATTCGAAGAAGTCCTTTTCGGGAAATGCCTCGATCACGCGGCGGGTCAAAAAGCGGTGGCCGAGGTAATGCTTCAAAAGTTCGTCTTTGCTGATGATTGAAACTGTGGCTGTTGTTTCCATGATGATGTGTTTTTAAGTTACAGGTCAAAATTATTTGCGCTTGGTGACAACAGTTTGTCAGCAGGAAATTTGAAAGTGGATTTTTTTTGTTTTACAGTTTTTTGACTGCAAGTATCCTTCGCTTTGACTACCCTTTGACTACCCTTTGACTACGCTTTGCCATAGGGAAGCTTTTTTGAAGAATCCGCAAAATCGCTTTTGCAACTACTGTCTCTGTCTGCTGCCCTAACGCTGCTTTCTGTCTTCAAATCCTTACCTTTGCCGCCTAATCGTTTCATCATGCTAGAGAACAAGAACCCGCAACGCACGAGCATTTCGCAATTGGGCGAATTCGGGCTTATCGAACACCTGACCAAGAATTTCGAAATCCGCCAGCCGTCGACCTTGAAAGGAATCGGGGACGACGCGGCCGTGATCGACTTCAAGGACAAGAAAGCCGTCGTGAGCACCGATCTTCTCATCGAAGGCATCCATTTCGATTTGGCGTATATGCCGCTCAAGCATTTGGGCTATAAGGCCGTCGTGGTGAACCTGTCGGATATTTGCGCGATGAACGCCAAACCGACGCAAATCACGGTTTCGATCGCGATCTCGAACCGTTTCCCGTTGGAAGCCGTCGAGGAATTGTATGCGGGCATCGCGTTGGCGGCAAACGAATATAAAGTGGACGTGATCGGCGGTGACACGACCTCTTCGCAAACCGGACTGTTTATCAGCATCACGGCTTTGGGCGAGGCCGACGAATCGGAAATCGTATACCGGAACGGCGCCAAAGCGAATGACCTGCTTGTCGTTTCGGGCGATTTGGGCGCGGCCTATATGGGCTTGCAGGTTTTGGAGCGCGAGAAGCAGGTTTTTCTCGTGAATCCGCAATCGCAACCCGATCTGGATGCCTACACCTATCTCATCGAAAGACAATTGAAACCGGAAGCCAGAACCGACGTAAGAACGCTATTACACGCGCTTGAAATCAAACCTACTTCGATGATCGACGTGTCGGACGGATTGTCGTCGGAAATTTTGCATTTGTGCAAGCAATCGGGCGTGGGATGCAACCTGTTCGAGGAAAAGCTCCCGATTGACCCGCAGTTCATCAATACCTGCGAGGAATTCAACATTGACGCGACGACCGTAGCCATAAACGGTGGCGAAGATTACGAGTTGCTTTTCACGATAGGACTTGACGATTTCGACAAGATCAAGGCCAACCCGAACTTTACCGTTATCGGCCATATGGTCGACGAAAAGGAAGGCGCACACCTGATTACACGCGCGAATACGAAAATCGCTTTAAAGGCGAGAGGGTGGAATGCTTTGGAGGAATAAAAAGGCAGGTATAAAACCTGCCTTCATCTCTCAGGTATTGAGGCTCACCTTAAGCTATCGAACACCTAAGAAGCATCTAGGACATTATTGAATTTATTCTTCCTATTATTACCCAATTATCTCCCGTTCGTTTAAAGACTACAATTTCCGAAACTCCTTTAAAGGTATAATGCATCAGCGCATAATCATTACCAATGAAAACTGGTTGAGAGATAAAAGCCGTTTTCCTGCGGTCTTTCGCTTCGGTAAAAGAAATGTTCGGGTAACCGAATTTCCATGTTCCTCGTTTCTTTTGATCTGTCACCACATGAATATCCATACTTGGAAATACAATGGTCGATATTTCACCAACTATCCCATTTGATGATTTAAATGTTTCGAAGTCATGCTCAAACAGTTTTTCCTCGGCGTATTGCTCGCAAAAAGAGATAAGATAAGCGTTGTCGGAATGTGATTGCATGAGCAACATTTTGTTATCCGTGTCTTCTATCAAATTATCAGCAACGATCACAAATAAAATCTTATCCTGCGAAAAGCCCAAAATACCGATCAGTAAAAAACTAATCGTTAGGGCAAGACGTACATGGCGCTTGCCATCATATTTATTCGTCATAAACATCCCTTCATTCTTTCGGTTTACGAAACTTTGCTTTATGTCCGAAGAAGATAGGACACATGGTGCCAAATTCGGTCCACACTCCATTTATCTTGCGATAGACTTGTATCAAACCCAAATTGCGAAAGCGAATTTCTACTGCCGCAAACTCGGAATCCTTCATGTAGATCGGTTTGGATATAAATACATCAGCCTCTTGTTTCGAAACAAATTTCCATGTTTTTCCAGAAGGTATGTCCCATTCTGTCTCACAATCGGAATTCCTGTAGACGAGGTTTAATAGTGCATCGCGATATAAAAAATCTTTAATGCCGTACACTTGCCTTATGCTATCCAGTTTTATTGGATTTTTTTCACTCTCGGCAATTGTTCGCAATACTTTTTCTACATAACAATTTGCTCCAAGACGTGAAACCAGGATCGTGTCTTTGTAGTGCGGGACGTTGTCGATTGCTAAATCAAAAATTAACTCGTCATCATGTTTCATAGGTTGGCCGAAAATTAATCCAGACCAAAACAAAAACATGAGAATTTTAATTAGTGCATGGCATACCTTTTGGCGCTCCAACATAGGTTGTGCTGTCATTTTCTTGTTCAACATATGCGGTATTCTGATAAAGTATCTGTTCATTTTGAGTTAATTGCGATTCGAACAAATCGGTATCATTCATCTGACCCCAGACTATACTTTTACAATACTCTAACGTGACATCATCCATGTTTTTCGATTGTGCATAGGCGTAAAGCGCATTGGTCATTTTATCAATGAAAATTTCCATTACATTATGAATTTCTTCATCGGTGGCGTCGTAATTGGATTGATTAGGGTTGTTATAAAAATTCGTAAATGCATTCATCAATGTCCCATACTCCATGTCTGTGCTTTGCATTGTGCCCATCAAATACAAATTTATCAAATACGCGTGTACCATTTCATGCAACGTAGTCGCGGCAATTGATAAGTCGGTTGCATGAACAAGGTAGTCATTGTCAAACTTTATTGTTATGATAAAATTTGAGCCGTTTGCACTGTAATATTGAGGACTGGTTCCGACGGGATTATTATCATTGACCTCTCCATTTATTACTTTTACATTCGCCACATTACCGTCATACGCATCTCGAATCATGTTAGTCAACGGAGTAGACAAATTCATCACATCTTTTACGATTTGTCTCTGACAAGGTTGTTCTATTTCATAGATAATCCGTTTTTCAAAATCAACTTCGACATCATCATCTTCGCATGCTGCTTCGATTACTTGTTGAGCGAAATAAATACTCTCCGGTGAATATTGGGCATTTGCAAGAGTCAACCCCTCCCCATCATCGACAAAATCTGTCGCCTCGAGAAATTCAAACATCTGATCTTCCAATTCTTCGGGCATTTTTGTGAGGCACTCTTGCTGCTCTTCGGTCAATTCGTTGCGGAATTCACGCTCCCTGATTTGTTTGGGCGACATTACCCAAGGCGTTGTAATACCAGACCCATGTCCTCCGCCTCCCGTATGGGTATATGAATATGGCGGAGCCGTCGGCGTAGGAAAACCATCCGTTTCCTCACCATATGCTTCCAAATGACAATTGTTATATGAAACGACCCAAACTGTTTCATACAAAGGGGCTTGGGTGCCCCATGAGGAGGTACCTGCAATTTCACCCTGCGCTATATGGATGTCGCAAATTACCTGGTATTCAATTTTTCCTTCATGCAGTATAATCTCGGTAATTTTAGGGTCTATCATGTGCATTTGCTCTTCCGTCATTGATTTGAATTGATCGGCAGTAAACTCATAATCTACGACATAAGTACCCCAAGAACCGTCGCTTTTTTCCGCTATTACGACATTGCGCACCATTTCGTCGGTCATTTTGTATCCGGCAAAGGTGTAAGACGTTTTTCCGCTATCTATAATTACCCTGACTTCTTCGGCGTCTACATAAAACTCGTAAATACTGTCGTATTCTGCCCTCGCAGCAGAAGATTCCTTGATTCGATTAAAATCATTGATTTTTTGTTTCAGGCGATTGGAAATGGAGACATCTAATTTATCCGTCTTCATTGTCGTGACCACAAACCTTTTTGAGTTCTGTATTCCTTCATCGTACAAGTCCTTTTCGCAAGATGCGTTAAAGACCGCCATAAATGCAACGAGACACAACGTGCCCAATACCGACCTGGCATTCAAAAACTTTGCTTTCATAAATATTGGTTTTAGTTTGGTTAATACTCGATACTAGAGATCAATCCCTTCAACAGATACGGAACCGTACTTGTCAAAGAGTCGCAAACAAGGGTCGAAGGTTGGGCCCAACCAAAATTTATTTTGAAAAACTGGAATTGTGGTTATTCCGGTCACTAATTAACGCAAACCCGCAATACGTTAGTATCCCAATCGGGAAAATCACTTGACTATACGGGAATTTATATATGAAGACTATTCGCTTTGATTAGGGTGTGTAGTAAAAACAAAAAAGCGATACTCCCTAATGTATCGCTTTTTTTAAATCGTCAGTTTCTTTAGTAGGTTAAGCTATGGTAGACTGACAGTGCGGTTTGCCTTAAGGCGTAATTAACTTAGCATTACCGAGGCGAAGATAAACAGGGCATTCGGATAAACCATTACGGTTTCCCGCACATTTGCGTACGGGAAGCCGTAAAATCGACGAACTGCACTAAAGCAGGCCTTTGTTCTTGGCTTCGCGTATGAGATCGATGTCTGATCCGCCTTTGATGTTGAAGGTTTCCTTGAGGTTGAGCTTGCGTTTTTCGATCGCGCTCAACGACAGCGGCACATAACTCGGGATGTCTTTGGTCTTGGTGCCTTTTGACAGGTGATACAGGATTTGTTTGTCGAACTGGTCGACGTCTATGTTGTCGTACTGGATTTGTGAAATCAGTTTGACGACGGTTTGGCTGTAGTAGTTTTCTTCGTGCAGGATCTTGTCGAAGGCCGTCAGGAGCTCGTCGAACGTAAGGTCGTTCTTGATGATCAGGCCGTTCGGGTTGATGTTCTTGACGATGTTGCTGATCTTGAGCAGTTCGGTATGCATCGTAAGCAGGATGATCTTGCAATCGGGCATCTCTTTTTTGATGAGCATGGCCAGGTCTTCGCCCGAGTGGATGTTCTTCTCCTCGTAAGGCGGCATGCTGATGTCGAAAAAAGCGATGTTGAATGCTCCGTTCTGGGGCGAGGTGATGTTGTCGTAACCCGATCTGCAATCGTTGGCCTGGGTGATCGTGAACTCGTAGTCGGCCGAGTTGTAGCCTTTTATGGCATTTTTGTAAGCCTCGATGATAAAAGGATGGTCGTCTACAATGAGGATGTTGACTTTTAGCGGCATTGTGTTATTTGGTTAGGCTATTACCGGCTGACCCGACACAACGGGCTGATCGGCAGTAGGGGTGTTTTCGGTAGGGAAAGTTATGGAAATTGTCGTTCCCTTTCCTCTTTTGGACTTAATTTCTAACTGACCGTCGCATTCTTCTGCACGCGAGACCATGTTGGAAAGCCCTATCCCCTTGCTTTTCTTGCTCACCGAGAAGCCCTGACCGTTATCTGACACCTCAAGACGCAGATTGCTGCCCTGAGCCTCAAGCAACACTTTTATCTTGGTGGCATTTGCATATTTGTTCACGTTCTGCAGCGCTTCCTGGACGATGCGGTAGATATTGATCTTTAACGTGTTGCCGACTTTTTCCCACGGGATATCCTCGTCTATTTCGGTCTCGACCTCGGGCGTGAAATTGGCCGCCTGTTCCTCGAGCAAATTCGCCAAAATGGCCACAAAGTTGTTGATCAGCACGAACTTCTCGCGGTTCAGGTCGTGCGAGATTTCGCGTATGTCCTGTTCGATGTTCTTGAGCTCGACCAAATAATTGTTTCGCTTATCGGTCGCCTCGGAACCATCCATCTTGTTCAAGCTATCCAAATTGAGACGCGCCCCGAACAAACGGCTCAACACCCCGTCGTGCAACTCCTGGGCAATGCGTTTCTTTTCGCGTATACGGCCTTCCTCGATCTTGTTCTGCTGGGCCAACATCAGGTTGTAAATGTCTTCGTTCGCTTTTTGTTGCGCTTGTTTAAGCAAAAGCTCGCGGTTTTTGGCGCGTTGGGTACGGATTACGAACAACAACAGACCAATCATCACAGTGCCCAAGAAAACCAACAATAACGTGCGGTTCTTTGCTTCGAGTTTGTCCTTTTGAAGTGAGATTTCGTCGGTTTCGAATTGGATGCGGGCGAATTTGTCTTGGATTCTTCTTTCCGCCTGTTGAACTGAATCATTAATCTTTATGTATTCCGCAGAATAAAGGCGTGAATTTTCAGAATCATATGCAGATAATTGCTTGAGAGGAGTAAGTTTTGTTGTAGCATTCTCATTCTTTTCTGAGAGAGCCAAAGCTTCTTTTGCTAAAGCAACCGCATCTTCTTTCTTTCCTATTTCAAAATAATATTCGGATAATCTACATTTTGTAAATATAATTCCTGCAGTAAAGTTTAGGCTATCTTTTATTGAAATGGATTGTTGAAATAATGGAACTATTTCACGGCTTCCTGGGTTTAACTTAAATTTTGAGTACGCTAAATTATCAAGCAAAATTGCATATAGAGAGGGATTATTATTCTTCAATGACCTGTCATCAAGTGCTGTCTCAAAATTCTCTATTGCAAGGCTATTTTGTTTTGCATTTTGATAAACATTTCCTATATTATTTAGGGTTGTTGCTCTTGGATCATTATACTGCAAGTTATTTTCAGAAACAACCTCCAATGCTTTATTCAAATATTCAATCGCCCTATCGTAGTCATTTCGGGCATTTGAAACTAGACCCAACATCGTCAAAGCCTCGAAAACTTGTTGCTTGTCTTTAGATTGTCTTAAGAACTTTAATGCTTCTAAAGATGCAAATTCACTAGAAGAATAATCGTTTTCATTCCAATAAACTTCCGCCTTTTTTAGATTAATATTAGCAAGATCATCTGCACTTTGAAGTCGCCGATAAAATTTTGAGGCTTTATCATAATAATAAATGGCACTGTCAGATTGAACTGAATTTTTGTAATAATCTCCTAAATAAAGTAAGGCCTTTGCAACATTTATTGTATCATCAACTTTTTGAGCTGCAATAAGAATATTTTGTGATACTCTCTTATAATCTCCAAGTTCCCCAACATTATAAAATCTATTCGCCACTTTAAATAGACCTGCAAAGCGTAAAGAATCCAAATCTTCGGTTTCAACTATCGCCAATGCCTTTTTATTAAATTTTAATCGCTCATTTAGTGGCAATGAATCTGAATTGGCATAGGAAAGGTATGTCTTAAGGCTATCTTTGGCACTTGAAGATTCCTTGCCAATTGGCGTCTTGCTACATTGGGAGAATACCAAAACTGTAAAAAACAAAATATATCCTTTTACCTTCAAGTTTTAGCTGTTTAAAATTAAATGCTAAACTAGTAAAAAATTATAGTCATATTAAACCCTTCAGTTTTGCAGCCCTAATGAGATCTTCGTCAGTTCCTTTAATTACTCCTAGAGTTTCCTTTATTAATGCTTTCCGCTTATCAATTGCACTCATAGACAAATTCAAATATTTTGGAAGATTTTTAGACTTAATCCCACGATCAATCAAGTATATAATTTTACGATTAATTGAATCTAAATAGTGTATTGCATTATTTAACTCTTTTACACAAAGTTCCACCCTTTCACTATAATAGTTTCTTGACTTCAGTAATTGCTTTAGTGCAAGTACCAATTCCATTGGCCCAAAGTCACTCTTAACTAAGAAACCGTTTGGTTTAATTTCTTGAAGCAATTGGTAAATCAGGAGTTTTTCATCATGAGAAGTTAAAATGAGAATTTTGATGTCCGAATATTTATTCCTTATTAATTGTCCAGCTTGAATTCCCGAATTCTCAATCTTTTCATCAGATTTCTTTAATGAAATATCTAGAAAAACAACATCAAATTCGAATCTGCTTTTCTCAATCAAAGATTCAATTTGACTGTAGCTTGTCGCAATTGAGTAGTGAAAATTATATTCCGGCATAAGTAATTGAAGGATACTTTTATATCCTTCAATCATCGCTAAATGATCCTCAACAATAAGAATACGAACAATTGAATTCATAGCTTCAAGTTTAAAAGAATTATAGTCCCTCCGTTTATCTCTGAATTAATTTGCAAAATCGCATTGAGCTTTTTTGCCCTATTAAACATATTCTCCATTCCTAAACCTTGACTTTTTGTATTGAATCCCACTCCATTATCATTAATTTCAAATTCAAGACTGTCGGATTTATAATACCCTTTTAATTCTAGCCTGCTTGCGGAAGAGTGTTTTAAAGCGTTTAAAAGACCTTCTCTCAAAATTGCAAAAAGATTAAATTGCTCTTTCATATTTAATCTAACCCACGGTATTTTATCTGATAGGTTTAAATTTACAGTCCCTTTAAATCCAAGAACTTTTTTATGAGAAATAATTTCCTTCAGCATTTGTTGAATACCATAATCTAAGCCATTTGTTGAAAAATATGTGTCATATGAAATAGCCCTGATTTGCTTTTCGACTTCTTGAATTTGATTGACATAAATAAATGTCTCTTTCATTGTTTCTTCTTTGCATTTTATCCCAAGCAAATTGAGATTTAATCTAATTACAGTCAAAGAGTTGATTATACTATCGTGCAAGTCTCCTGCTATTCTTTTCTTTTCATCATTTCTTGCAGCTGCATCAATATACTGTTGTTCCATTAAATGATAGATTTCCTTACTCATCTGTCGTTCTTTCTGCAGCCATTTAATTTGTCTTTTTCGATTCAAAACAAACCAGATGAGACCTAGTATTATTGCAATAGTTAATACTAAACACAATACAAAAATTATTTTTTGTCTTAAATATAACTGTTTATCCTTCAATCTAGTCGAAGAGTCAAAGTCTCTATTTATCTTTAGGATGTTTCTCATTAGAACTAATTCTGAATGATTTAGTTCTTCAGCTAAGGACAGGAATTGATGTACTCTATTTTGACCGGCTTTCCTTTCAACCTTCAAAAGCTGCTCCACGGCCAACTTCCGGTCTTTTAACCCTTTCAACTCTGAAATTTTAGCAGCTTCTTCAGCCTTTAGCTTGGCTGTAGTTGAATCTCCTTTTTGTAGATAATAATTTGAAAAATTTATTCTTGATCTAACTTCTTCGAATTTCAAAGAGTCTTTAAGAATAATAGCTTTTAAAAACCAATTTGGGATATCCGGATTTTGAATGTTAATTTTAGATTCAACAATAGCTAAATTTTCCATTAGCAATGCCATTGGAAGTGGGTCTTTCTCTCCTTGTAGTTCGTGCAACCCTTTTACAAAACAATCTTTAGCCAAATCGAATTGAAACTGTTCCAAGTAACATTTACCCAAGTTGTTTAAAGCTACTGCCCTATCCCAATTATTATTAGTTTTTTTTCTGATAAGTTCATTAGCTTCTTTTAAATACTTACCTGCTTGTGAAAAGTTTTTACTTTCTAGATTAGATATTCCTAGCAGAGTATAACAACTGGCTATTTTTTCGTTTTTCGAAGTGTTCTTAAAATAATCTAAAGCCTTTAGAGCATACATTTCAGACTCAGTAAAATCGCCTGAAAAGAAAGAATTATTCCCCAACATCAAATCTACATTCGCCAACGATGCATAATCCTTCTTTTCAAAATATATGTTCGCGGATTTTTTTAAAAAATAATATGCACTATCTCGTTCAATAAAAGGCGGCCTACAATAATATTCTCCTATCTTTCTATAACCTCGGGCTAACCCAAATTCACTATTTACAGATTGAGATTCAACTATTCCCTTTAAGACAAATTTTTTATAAAAAGAATAATTTCCATTATTCCAGTATAAATTTGCAAGTCTGTAATAATAATCTTTTTTTATTGTGTCCACAGACAATTCGTTCACCCTCCACGTAATCTCATTAAGGAGTTTGGTCAACTCGGATTGCGAAAGTTTTTTGGTTTCAGCAATACTGAATGAGTTATTTATTATTTGATGATTCTTCTCATCATCCGAAAAATCACAGCTAGCTAAAATTAGAATATTTAAAAAAAGTACAATTTTTTTCATAAAAAAAGGGCTATCAAAATTGACAGCCCTTTACAATATATAATTTTTTTACGTTTAATCTAGTTTTTTTCCATCGCCCGGCAATTTTACTCCGCCAGTTTCAAAATCTAACTTTTTCCCATCGCCCGGCAATTTTACTCCGCCAGTTTCAAAATCTAACTTTTTCCCATCACCAGGAAGCTTCACACCTCCTGTATCACCTCTTCCAACCGTTGTGTCATCAGGCTCACCCGTGTAGGTTACACTCTCAGGTGTTGTAAAAGACGTCAACACCAATACAAGTGAAAACAATCCGAAAGTTAAAATAGCTTTTTTCATAATTTGAGACATTTATGTTCGTGGTATTTTGTTTTTGTTTCTCCTGTGGACATATGTATTGTGCATATCAATCCACGAAGCAAAACTACTTACGATGCCTCTCTCAAGCCCTATGTTTACTGGTGTCTTTGGTAGATGGTATCTGTTTGTGAGTGGTTGATACCATTTTGAAGTGTGGATGGAATCTTTTAAAACTCCAAATAATTGCCGTTTGAGATGCTGCTGATGATAGAATCGACGTTTTCCTTGTATGATTTGGAGAACGGCAGCTTGATAGAAGAATTTTTAATGTAGCAAACGGCGTTTCCGGTATGGATCCTGGAAACGTAATCTATATTGACGATGTAACTGTTGTGTATGCGCACGAAAGGCGGCTGCAATACATTTTCGAAATGCTTCAGCGTCTTGAACGCCGTGATCATTTCGCCGTTGTTCAAATGGATGTCGGTAGAATTGTTGTCGGCCTGCAGGTAGCAGATGTCCTTAGCCTCGATGAAACGGTAGTCTCCGTACGACTTTACACAAATGATAAGCGGCTTTTCTTCCTTGACGGCCGGAACCATGACCGGTTGAGGCATTTCCTGGATTGGAAGTACTTCGGGCTCTTCTGTTAATGTGGCAACTTCTTCCTCTGTTGCAACCTCTTCGATTATCGGCAACAAAATCGGCGCTTCCTCTATGGTAGGAATGTGCAGCGGCTTTAGTCGCCCTTTCTCGAAACGCAACAACGTCTTGCGAAGATCGAGCGAACGGAAAGGTGTAATCAAGTAATCGAGCACCTCGTAACGCAAGGCTTCATAAGCCAAATCGCTGTTTTTCGCGGTGACGATGATTTCGGGAACATGGCTCAAATAACGATAAAGCTCGCTGATTAGGTTGAGACCGAGCTTGCTGTCCGCTTTTTCGGGTTGGATTTCGAGGAAGACCACCTGCGGCATTTTGTCGAGGATAAGATCGAGACCGTCTTCGTAATTCTGGGCGCTACCTACAAACGACATCTGCGGGAACACAGACACTACGGCCTTTGTTTCCGCGATTTCGTCGCGATTGTCGCTAAGAATTACGTAAGTGTGCTTCATGGTTTAGGGAACCGGCACGCAGGTTGATAGTTTGGGGACTTATCGAATGCTAAAGTATTGTGAAAAACGAATGGTTTTTTCGCGCGAAGATTTAGACGGAAGCTTTTTTATCAATACTATACCAACGGCAGGATTTTCCGCTGAAATGCATCTAACTGTAATAATTAGATCGTTAATTTTATTATTTTACACTAATTTTATTATTTTTGTGTATTCTTATAAAAATACCCAAACCAAAATGAAATTCATTGATTTTAAAGACTTTAAATCGCAGGAAGAGGTTTCGGAGATCTTCAATAACGAGGAATATTGCGTCGCCCAATTGGAAACTTTGCGTTGGAACGACGATATCGTGAGTCCGTTCGATGAAACCTCTAAAATCTACAAATGCAAACAAGGAAAGTACAGATGCCGCAACACGGGCAAGTATTTCAATGTAAAAACCCATACGATTTTCCATAACACGAAAATCGAGCTCGCCAAATGGTTCCAGGCTATCTGGATCACTACCAACTATCCTAACATCACCGCAATCGACCTTTCCAAAAAGATTGAAGTGACGCCTAAAACGGCTTGGCTCATGCAAAAAAGGATTGCCAAGTACGTGCGTACACAAACATCGGCTCCGGTTACAAAACAACCAGAAACCCCATCACAATTAGCGATAACCGACTGGCTCACCCAATTGAAATAATGCACTCGATATTTACAGGATCAACCGCAAAGAAACTCGTCGGGACGGGCATTGGGCTTCAGCCTTACGTGCTCGATGATTTGTCGTTGGTGCTGACCAAGAAAAGCATCAACCGCTATTTCGGACATACGGGCAAGTCGGATTGGCTCAACGAGTACATGCACGGCTTTACGCGGTTCGGAATCGGGGCGACTGGTTTGCTTGAGCAACTTTCGAACCCTATTTTGTTCCAAGTCGTCAAAAAGGACGGATTTCCGACCATTGAAGAAGCGTATTCGGTCAGAACATTGCTCGATTCGTGCGAATTCATCCTGTTTGCCAAAAAGGAAGGATTTCTTAGCGTCATCGAACTTCGTATCGCCGCGCTGGCCGAAAATATTTTGTCGGCGCACCGAAAAGAACCTTTTGAGCACCAGATTACCGAAATCACGGGATTGAACCATTTAAAATGGAAAGCATCCCAAAGAATCTTTGATGTGTTACAGGAAAAACAAAAAGAGAAAGCCCATGTGTGGATCCGCGGGCTAAACGACAATTTTTGGGATTTTTTGCTGGACCAACTGCAAACCGATTGGAAGGAAATCGCCCAAAATCCGATACCGGCAGCGAATTTCATACACGAATGGGTTTTTGGACGTTTGCCCGAAGATCTCATGGAAGAATTGCGTCAATCTGCTCCCAAACGCACCTACCGCAGCCGTAAGCAACCACAACGTATTGAAAAATCGGGGTTGTCGGCTTATTTGCATGCTTTGATCGGATTGTATGGGGTTTCGGGGCAGAACCTGTCCATCTTGGGCCAACTGCTCGATAAATCGCATCCTTTGAGGCGCAGCGTCGTATTGCCCGACCCAACCGAAAAACCCGAATTGCCGACTTTCGCCAAACAACTCCAGGAAGCGATGTTCGTAAAAAAATAAAGCCTCCAAGTTCGGAGGCTTTTTCTTAATTCATTTTCATCAACCAGTTGCGCATGGAAACTTCGTCGTTGATTAGCGTGCGAAGTTGCGCTATATCGACGCGATCCTGTTTCATCGAATCGCGGTGGCGGATGGTTACGGTATTGTCTTCCAACGTCTGGTGGTCGACGGTGATGCAAAAAGGCGTCCCTAAAGCGTCCTGCCTTCTGTAACGGCGTCCGACGGCATCTTTTTCATCGTACGCCACGTTGAAATCCCATTTGAGGTCGTCTACGATCTTTTGCGCCAAATCGGGCAAACCGTCTTTTTTGACGAGCGGCAGAACCGCGGCTTTCGTAGGCGCCAAAACAGCTGGCAAAGCCAAAACGGTACGCGTAGAGCCGTCTTCTAGCGTTTCTTCTTTCAACGATTTCGAGAAAATGGCCAGGAACATACGATCCAATCCGACCGAAGTCTCGACCACATACGGCACGTAATTTTCGTTGAGTTCCGGATCGAAATATTGCAATTTTCTTCCCGAGTGCTGTTCGTGCGCCTTCAAATCGAAATCGGTGCGCGAATGGATGCCTTCGAGTTCCTTGAACCCGAACGGGAAGTTGAATTCGATATCGGCGGCCGCGTTCGCGTAATGCGCCAGTTTCTCGTGGTCGTGGAAGCGGTAGTTCTCTTTACCGAGACCAAGCGACAAATGCCATTTGAGGCGCGTGTCTTTCCAGTATTCGTAATATTTCATCTCTTCGCCGGGACGCACGAAGAATTGCATTTCCATCTGTTCGAATTCGCGCATGCGGAAGATGAACTGGCGCGCCACGATCTCGTTGCGGAACGCTTTCCCTGTCTGGGCGATCCCGAAAGGCACTTTCATCCTACCCGATTTCTGCACGTTGAGGAAATTCACGAAAATTCCCTGTGCGGTTTCGGGACGCAGGTACAAATCCATCGCGTTTTCGGCAGAAGCACCGAGTTTTGTACCGAACATGAGGTTGAACTGGCGCACTTCGGTCCAGTTTTTCGAACCGGTTTCAGGATCGGCTATGCCAAGCTCCTCTATAAGCGCTTTCACATCCTCTAAATTCCCGCTTTCGAGACCAGAGGCCATGCGACCCAAAATCTCTTTCTGACGCGCTTTATATTCGACGACGCGGGCATTTGTAGCCACGAATTGAGCTTCGTCGAACGCATCGCCGAAACGCTCTTTCGCCTTGTCGATTTCTTTTTGTGCTTTTTGGTTGAGTTTCTCGCAATAATCCTCGATCAAAACGTCGGCGCGGTATCTTTTTTTGGAATCTTTGTTGTCGATGAGCGGATCGTTGAACGCATCGACGTGACCCGACGCTTTCCAGGTAGTCGGATGCATCAAAATCGCCGCATCGAGACCTACGATGTTCTCGTGCATCTGCACCATGGCTTTCCACCAATATTCGCGTATGTTCTTCTTGAGCTCGACGCCGTTCTGGCCGTAGTCGTAAACCGCGCTCAATCCGTCGTATACTTCGCTCGACGGAAAAATAAAACCATACTCTTTGGCGTGGGAAATCACATTTTTGAATAAATCTTCCTGCTTTGACATGATGCTTGTACTTAGTTTTTGAGAATTCAACCGCGAAAGTAAAAATTATTGGCCGAGGCCGAAAATAAAAACGGCTTTACTTCCTCGAATTCGCTAACTTTAAGGCATTAAACGCCATTCCATTATGTTACACGCCTTACTCGACCTGTTCTTTCCGACGGTCTGCGCCGGATGCGACAACCTGTTGCTCACACACGAATCGGTTATCTGCTCGCACTGCCGGCACGAAATCCCGCTGACCAACCATCACTTACAACCGCAAAACGAAGCTTCGGCGAAATTCTTCGGACGGATTCCGATCGAATCGGTCACGGCGTTCGCGTATTTCCACAAAAAGGGCATCGTGCAGGAAATGATCCACAAACTGAAATACAAAGGACAGCAAGACATCGGGACAGCTCTCGGTTATTGGTTCGCCGAGGATTTAAAAGCTACTTCCGCCGCTTTCGCCGATGAAATAATACCTGTGCCGCTGCATCCGAAAAAGATGAAACAGCGCGGCTACAATCAAGTCACGTCGTTTGGGAAAGCGTTGTCTGAGGTTTTGGAAATCCCGTTGGACGAAAACCTGCTCAAACGCAACTTCTACTCGAAAACACAAACGAAAAAGAACCTTTTCGCGAGGTCCGAACTCAGCAAAACGCTTTTCGAAGCTGATTTTAGTGAGCAACATCGAGGCAAACATTTCCTGCTGATCGACGACGTGCTCACGACCGGATCGACGCTCGAAGCCTGCAGCCGCGCATTGCTCAAGATTCCCGAGGTGAAAATCTCGATCGCATGCCTTGCTTTTTCGCATTGAACGCGCATATCGGCTCTCATTCACAATTCGGTCAAAAAACATTTCGCAGCGAAGAATTATAATCGTTATTTTGTGCTTCGTAACTTGATTTTCAGTTGAAGAAAACCGCCACATACCTCGCTTTATTACTCGTTATGGCCTTTGTGGGCTGTGCCAAACGCGGCACGATTACCGGAGGATCGAAAGACACCGTAGCACCCGAGCTGTTGCAGAGCATTCCCGAGAATTTCTCGAAGAACTTCAAAGGCAAGAGTTTCAAGCTGGTTTTCGACGAATATGTGAAGATGAAGGACATCAACAAACAATTGATCGTTTCGCCTCCGCTCAAATACGAACCGACGATCATACCGTCGACCGCGGCCAAGTCGTTCACCATCACGATCAAGGACACGCTGCAACCGAATACGACTTACAGTTTCAACTTTGGCCAAAGTTTGCAGGACAACAACGAAGGCAATCCGTATTCGCAGTTCAGATATGTGTTTTCTACGGGCGATTACATCGATTCGCTCAAGATCGGCGGCAAAATCAAGGACGCTTTCGCAAAAAAGGCCGACAATTTCGTTTCGGTGATGCTGTACGAAGTGGACAGTACGTTCAACGATTCGGTCATTTACAAAAAACCGCCGCGTTACATCACGAACACGCTCGATAGTTTGACGAGCTGGAAGATCGAGAACATCAAAGCCGGAAAGTACTTGCTGATCGCGCTCAAGGACAACAACAATAACAAATACGACCCGAAATCGGACAAGATCGCGTTCCAGAAAGATTTCGTTACCGTTCCTTCCGATACGTTATACGAGTTGGAAATTTTCAAGGAAGCCATACCATTCAAGGCGTTGCGCCCGACGCTCGATGCGGGCCATAAATTTCTCGTCGGTATCGAAGGCGACCCGAAAGACATGAAAGCCGTCGTCAAGAACGGTTCGGAAACGCTTAAAACCGCGATTACCCAAGTGCCCGATAAAGATTCCGTCAACGTTTGGTTTCCGAGAGTCAAGGCCGATTCACTACAACTCAACATCGAAAAAGACAATTTCAAATCGTCGTATTGGGTAAAAATCAAGTCGCAGAAGAAGGACACGCTTAGTTTTTCGCCGAGACAGACGGGAACTTTGCCATTGAGAGGTACTTTCGGATTGGAGACGAGCATTCCGCTGTCTAAAATAGACGCATCCAAAATTTCGGTCACCACAAAGGATTCTACGGTTAAATTCACATCCAAATACGACGAATTCACGCGTTTGCTTGAACTCGATTTCAAGAAGAATCCGCTCGAAAAATATACGATTCAGATACTTCCCGAAGGACTTACCGATTTTTATGAATCGACAAACAAGGATACGCTGACGTACAAGCTTTCCACTAAAAACACTTCCGATTACGGGAATTTGCGCGTCACTTTAGAAAACGCCAAACGCTTTCCGATCATCGTGGAGCTTACCGATACAAAAGGAAAAGTGAAGTATTCCGAGTATACGGGAACGGCAAATGTGGTCGATTTCAACGCAATCGATCCGGCCTCTTATACGTTGCGCATCATTTACGACGACAACAAGAACCGCAAATGGGACGCCGGGAATTACTTGCAAAAGCGACAGGCCGAGGAAGTCATCTATTTCCCCAAAGATATTGAAGTGCGCGCCAATTGGGACGTCGACCAGCCGTTCAGCTTACCTTGATGTTGTCACGGTCGTTGAGGAAAGCCAGTTTCTCGCGCGTTTCGAGCATAGGACGTTTATCGATTCCGATGATAAAAACGCCTTCGTTTTCCCAAGCCGAGAGCAACGTTTCACCCAAATAATCCAAAACTTGCGAATGCCCCGGATATTGGTGTTTGTTCCAATCTTCGCCCACGCGGTTCACACCGACCACATAGCACATGTTTTCGATTGCGCGTGCCTTTAAAAGCGCGTCCCAAGCCGCAATTCTGGGCAACGGCCAGTTGGCGACGTAAATCAACAGGTCGTAATCTTCCACGTTTCTTGAAAAAGCCGGAAACCGCAAATCGTAGCATATCAACGGGCAAATCTTGAAGCCTTTATAGTCGAGCACGAGTTTTTTCCTGCCGCTTGTGTATACTTTATCTTCTCCTGCAAGTGTAAACAGATGTCGTTTGTCGTAGGTTTCGATTTCACCCGTAGGCCTCACGAATAGTAGTCTGTTATAGCATTTTACACCAGATTTTATGACGAGGCTTCCTACGATCGCACTGTTCTTTTCAGAAGCCAGGCGTTTCATCCATTTGACCGATTTGCCATTCATCGTCTCGGCGCACTCGTTTGGCGTCATCGTGAATCCCGTCGAGAACATTTCGGGCAAAACGATGATGTCTACGGGTTCGGCAATCGCGTTGATCTTTTCCTCGAGAAGGTTTCGGTTGGCTTCGCAATCCTGCCATACCAAAGGCGTTTGTACGAGCGCGATGTTGAGTTGGGTTTCCATCAGTTTATGGTGATTTCGTCCGTGAAAATAAACGCATCTCCGCCGAAACCTTGATGCCATTCGGGCAATTTACCGAATTTGTATGCCTTGACTTTTACATACTTTGCGGATGTTTTCGGGAATTCGGCGGTAAAATCGACGACTTTTACTTCGGCATTCTTCGGATCGTAGGTGTTCTCGACGGTCTTGACGAGCCTGAAGTTCGAATTGTCATCGGAAACGTAATACTCGACTTTGGTCGGCATCAAGATCCAAGCGCGCGAATCCTGAAGGAAACGGGCATCGATTTTGGAGATTTCGGTTTTCTTCTTCAAATCGATCACGGCCTCGAAATCTTGGCCTTGATAGCCTTGCCAGTCGCCTTTTCGCCAGTTTTCGGAACCTAGAATGCCGTCTAGCAATCCGTCCGGGCCGCCCGCGTGGTATTGTTTGTTGTAGGTCGAATTGATGGCGACCGCGTAATCGTTTGGTTTTTTGTAGAATGTAGATGAGATCGTGTCACTGGTTTTTCCGTAACCATCTCTCGCATAATATTCGATCGTACTGGTTTCCGAAATCTCAAAAGGGGCTGAAAACATCTGAAATTTTGCATCCTTTCCATCGATTTTGTAGAAATATTCGACAGCCGTGTTCGACGGGGAAAACGAAATATCCATTTTCCCTTGAAAAGATTTGCCATCGGCCTTGATTGCCGGAACCGGAACAATATTTTGGAAAAAGATTTCAGGTGCATTTTCCGGGAGAAGATGCGTTTTGGGAAAATCTGCCACGTCAAATCCGAAAACTTCAATTGCCTTACCATTTTCGATCAAGTGTTGCCCATTTCCAGAATCGACTGTAATTTTTTCGAAATACGGTTTTGAAACGGTCCATTTTGGCAAACCGGGCGTCACGCTGTACAATCCGAGCGAACTCAACACATACCACGCGCTCATCTGCCCGCAGTCTTCATTCCCGATCAATCCATCTGGTGTATTCTTGTAAAAATTGTCGAGGATGAATTTGATTTTTTCCTGTGCCTTTTCGGGCTTTCCGATGTAATTATAAAGATAGACCATGTGATGGCTCGGCTCGTTACCTTGGGCGTATTGCCCGATCAAACCCGTGATGTCAGCCTGTTCGCGACCCGTAGTTGCCGACGGAGCCGAAAACATCTCATCGAGTTTCTGCTCAAAACCATCGTTCCCGCCATACGCTTCGATCATCCCGGGAATATCCTGTGGCACGAAAAACGAATAATGCCACGAGTTGCCTTCGGTAAAATTATTGTTGACTTCGCGTGCATCGAACGGTTTGTCCCAACCCCCGTTTTTCTTAGGTCGCATGTGCTTGGTTTCGGGATCGAATACGTTTTTCCAGCTTTGCGAACGCTTTATGAAATACACGTAATCGTCTTTTTTATCGAGGATTTTAGCCATTTGAGCGATACACCAGTCATCATACGCATATTCGACGGTTTTGGACACGCTTTCGTGCTCGTCGTCCATAGAAATGAAACCGTTCTTTTTGTAGGCCGAAAGCCCTAAATGATCGAGCATGGCGCTGTGTTTGGCCGCTTCGAACGCTTTTTCGTAATCGAACCCTTTGATGCCTTTCGCCATCGCGTCGGCCATTACCGAAACCGAATGGTAACCGATCATGCAATCGGTCTCGTTCGAGGCGAATTCCCAAACCGGCAAACGCCCGCCTTGTTCGTATTGCTTCAAAAACGTATTGATGAAATCGGAAGTGCGTTTCTTTTCTATCAACGTGTACAGCGGATGCGCGCCTCGGAACGTATCCCAAAGCGAGAAAACCGAATAGTAATCGAAGCCTTCGGCCTGATGGATCTCGTCGTCGCGCCCACGGTATTTTCCATCGATGTCCTGAGCGATATTGGGCTGGATCATCGTGTGGTATAATGCGGTGTAGAAAACGGCCAGTTTGTCTTTATTTGTCTCGGAAATCGTGATTTTCGACAATTGCTTGTCCCAAAGTTTTTCGGTCGATTGCTTCACCTTCTTAAAATCCCAGCCGGTGATTTCGGACATGTTCTTTTTCGCACCTTCGAATCCAGTAGGCGAAAGCGCCACCTTGACTTTTATGGTTTCTCCTTTTTTTACATCGGTCGAAAATGCGATCCGCAGCAAACTTCCGGCGATCATCTTATCGGTGGGTTTTGCGGGAGCGAACGCATTGTTGTCGATTTTGGTGATGTTCATCGCATGGTCGAATTCGATTCGCGCCCAAATCTTTTGGTTGGTAGCCCAAGCCGAGCTGTTTCGGTATACTTCGATGGTTTTGGAGTCGATGACTTTTACTTCACCCATCAGAAGTTGGTCTCGATGGTTCAGGTCGAGAACGATGTTGGCCTGCCCCTTTTTGGGAAATTTGTATTCGTGGAAACCGACGCGTGTGGAAGCGGTCAATTGTACGTCAATATTGAATTTGTCGAGCTTGACGGCGTAATATCCGGCCGAAACCTTTTCGTTGGCATGCGAAAATACAGACGAATATTGGTCTTTATCGAGCGATGGTTCGCCCATGGTCGGCATAAGCATGATATCGCCGTAATCGGAAACGCCCGTGCCGCTAAGATGCGTATGCGAAAATCCGTAAATCACCGAATCGGAGTAGTGGTAACCACCGCAACCGTCCCAACTGCCGTCGATTCGGGTATCGGGAGACAATTGCACCATGCCGAAAGGAACGGTCGCTCCAGGAAACGTGTGGCCGTGACCGCCGGTGCCGATTAGAGGATTTACATTTTTTGAAAGTTGTGAAAAGCCGAGAACCGGCAAAAGAAGCAAAAGGAAATACTGTCGCATGGGTTTGTAGTTGTTCCCCAAATATAAGCAAATGGGAGACGTTTGAAAATCGATAAGAGCCATACGTTTTAATCGCTATCCAATAAATTTCTCGATTTACAGTTTAAACCAAAAAGCTCAGTATGAAACACCTACAAAATCTCATCTCTGCAATGGCTCTCGTCGCGAGCGCATTCGTGGCCACCGATTTTGCAACCGCGGCAAAGCCTTTTGCGGTAGTGTCGGTCGACAAGCTCGAGAAATTCGTGTATCGCGGCATTCCGAATCCGATTACGATTCAAGTCCCGAACGCCAAATCGGTAAAGGTTTCGTGCGAAGGGTTGAAAAAGATCGATGAATTCGGGCATTACACGTTCAATCCCGGTGCCGGCACGCAGGCGACCGTAAAGATTGAGGCCATCATGAACAGCGGTTTGAAATACAAGGATTCCGTAATACTTAGAATCGGAAATATCCCGTCGAGACGAAACTGTTTTGCGGGAGTGACTTCATATTACGGCGAAATCCCAAAATTGGGCTATGATACTTTCGACAACGGAAAATTAACCATCGAAAGGGATTACCGATACGAGGAAACATTCAAGATCGACGGTTTTATGCTCAAGGTTCCCGGAATGGCGGCGCTTGAGATGCGCTCGGACAGCCTGTCGCAAGAAGCGATGAAATCGATCCGGAAACTAAAAAGAGGCAATCAGGTCACGATATACGACATCAAGGGCAAATCTTCACTTTCGACGATGATCCTTTGTGACAAAAGCCATCCGATACTACTGGAGATAAAATGATGTCAAAACAAAAACGCACCCAAAAGAGTGCGTTTATAATTGGTGACATTCGTGTCATTAGTGGCTCATCAGCTCAACGAAGCTTTCAAATACTCGCGGTTCATACGTGCGATATTTTCAAGCGAAATGCCTTTCGGACATTCGATTTCGCAAGCTCCGGTATTCGTACAGTTTCCGAATCCCTCTTCGTCCATTTGGCGCACCATGTTCAAGACGCGGTCGTGAGCTTCTACTTTTCCTTGCGGAAGAAGCGCGTATTGCGAAACTTTCGCCCCAACGAACAACATAGCCGAACCGTTTTTACAGCTCGCCACGCAAGCTCCACAACCGATACAGGCTGCCGCTTCGAATGCGCGGTCGGCATCTGCTTTGTTGATTGGCGTCGCATTGGCATCGATCGTGTTTCCTGATGTATTTACCGAAACGAAACCACCGGCTTGCTGGATGCGGTCGAACGAACTTCTGTCTACGACCAAATCCTTGATCACCGGGAACGCTTTAGAACGCCAAGGTTCGATGAAAATCGTTTCTCCGTCCTTGAACGAACGCATGTGCAGCTGACAGGTCGTAATGAAACGATCCGGGCCGTGGGCGCGTCCGTTGATGTAAAGCGAACACATTCCGCAAATTCCTTCGCGGCAGTCGTGGTCGAACGCCACTGGCTCTTTGCGCTCGTTTACAAGCTGTTCGTTCAATTGGTCTAGCATTTCAAGGAAAGAACTGTCTGTCGATACTTTATCGAGCTTGTAGCTTTCCATCTGTCCTTTCGCCTTAGCGTCTTTCTGGCGCCAAACCTTGAGGTTTATATTGATATATTTAGTTGCCATATCGCAGGATTTTATTTGTAGTTACGTGCGGCTATCTTGATGAATTCGTAGTTCAGGTCTTCTTTGTTGAGGATTTCCTTGTTGATGTCCTCTCCGTTGTATTCCCAAGCCCCGACAAATTTGAAGTTCTCATCGTCGCGCAACGTTTCTCCTTCGGCATCTTGGTATTCCTCGCGGAAGTGACCGCCACAAGACTCGTTTCTTTGCAGGGCGTCCATTGCCATCAATTGGCCGAGTTCCATGAAATCGGCAACGCGCAACGCTTTCTCGAGTTCAGGATTCATTTCGTCCGCTTTTCCTGGAACGTACACGTCGCGGTGGAATTCGGCACGCAAAGCGTCTATTTCCTTTACGGCTTCGGCCAAACCTTGGGCATTTCGTCCCATTCCGACCTTATTCCACATGATGTGTCCGAGTTTTTTGTGGAAATGATCTACCGATTTCGTTCCGTTGTTGTTGAGGAATTTGTCGATTTGCGCACGAACGGCTTTTTCGGCTTCGTCGAATTCTGCCGATTGCGTCGAGATTTTTCCCGTACGGATTTCGTTCGCCAAATAATCGGAAACGGTGTAAGGCAATACGAAATAGCCGTCGGCCAGACCTTGCATCAAAGCCGATGCTCCAAGACGGTTCGCTCCGTGATCGGAGAAGTTCGCCTCGCCGGCCACGAAACAGCCCGGAATCGTCGATTGCAGGTTGTAGTCAACCCAAACGCCGCCCATCGTATAGTGAACCGCAGGATAGATTTTCATTGGTGTTTCGTAAGGATTCTCAGCTGTAATCTTTTCGTACATCTGGAAAAGGTTACCATATTTCTCCTCGATCCATTTTTTACCCAATTCAAGAATTTTGGCTTCCGATGGATTGTGGTCGCCCGCAACCAAAGCCGCCTGTTTTCCTTTGCTCGTAATTTCTGACGAGAAATCGAGGTAAACACCTTCGTTCGTATCGTTGGCCTCGATTCCGTAACCGGCATCGCAACGCTCCTTCGCTGCTCTTGACGCCACGTCGCGAGGTACGAGGTTACCGAACGCCGGGTAACGTCTTTCGAGATAGTAATCTCTATCTTCTTCGGCGATTTGTGTCGGTTTCAATTTCCCGGCACGAATCGCTTCGGCATCTTCTTTTTTCTTCGGAACCCAGATTCGGCCTGAGTTGCGCAACGATTCCGACATCAAGGTCAGTTTCGATTGGTTGGTTCCATGAACCGGAATACAGGTCGGGTGGATCTGCACGTAACAAGGGTTTGCGAACAACGCTCCTTTTTTGTGGATTTTCCAACCCGCTGAAACGTTCGATCCCATCGCGTTCGTAGACAAGAAATACACGTTTCCGTAACCGCCTGAGGCGATGATCACGGCGTGTGCCGAATGTCTTTCGATTTCACCTGTGACGAGATTACGGGCGATGATGCCGCGCGCTTTCCCATCGACTTTTACGATGTCGAGCATCTCGTGGCGGTTGAACTGCTGCACGTTTCCTTGTCCGATCTGGCGTGAAAGCGCAGAATACGCACCAAGCAACAATTGCTGTCCGGTTTGACCGGCCGCGTAGAACGTTCTTTGAACCTGGGTTCCACCGAATGAACGGTTGTCGAGCATTCCGCCGTAATCGCGTGCAAACGGAACACCTTGGGCGACGCATTGGTCGATGATGTTTCCTGAAACTTCGGCCAAACGGTGAACGTTCGCCTCACGGGCGCGGTAATCGCCACCTTTGATCGTATCGTAGAACAAACGGTAAATCGAGTCACCATCGTTTTGGTAATTCTTGGCTGCGTTGATACCGCCTTGAGCCGCAATCGAGTGCGCACGACGCGGTGAATCCTGGAAGCAGAACGATTTTACGTTGTAGCCCATTTCACCAAGTGATGCGGCGGCAGAAGCTCCGGCAAGACCTGTTCCTACTACTATCACGTCGATTTTCGGACGGTTGTTCGGGGCAACAAGTTTCAGATGATTTTTGTGGTTGGTCCACTTTTCAGAAATGTGGCCTTCCGGTATTTTAGAATCTAATTTCATAATGCCTATGAATATGGATTGTTAAAGGACGAAATAAATGTAAACGGGAAGTATCGCGAAAAGCACGCTCACCACGATAGAGAATACCAATCCGAATTTATCGATGAACGGACTGTATTTTGGATGGCTCATGCCGATACTTTGGAACGAACTCGCCAATCCGTGGCTCAGGTGGAACGCTAAAACCGCCATAGAAATCACGTAAAGGATCACGTAAAGCAATCCGTATGTCGGCTGTTTGAAGAAATCTACGGTGATTTTGTAAAGGTCTTTGTAAAGTTCGCCTATCTGGATTTTAGCGTTGGTATCGAAAAGCTCGGTTTTGTTGTGGATGTATTTCGGCATGTGCTTTTCACGCGCTTCTACAAGGCTCATCGCTACTTGCTCTACCGGAACGAACTGTCCGTTCACCAATTGATAGAAACTTTGCTTTTGACCCATCGCCTCTATTTCCACCTTGTAAAGCGGCATGTTCTTGTCAAAGTGCATACGGCCCCAAAAACTGGCCATGTGTGTCACGATGAACAAGAGGATAAGGCTTCCCAAAAGCGCCATGTTGCGCGAAGCCCATGTAGTGTTCGCCGACGGACTGTTCTTCACATATCCGACAGGACGCGCCTTGCGGTTTTGCACAGTAAGCCAAAAACCGTCGATGGCATGAAATAAAATTGAAATGTACGTGAGCCAGGAAAGCACTTTTACCGCCGGATTCGTCGTCATGAAATGTGCGTATTGATTGAATCGCAACGCCGCCCCGTACTTTTCGGTACTTAAAAGCTGAAGATTTCCCAACAAGTGCCCAATCAGGAACAGACACAAGAATAAACCTGTCAATGCCATCCAGTACTTTTTCGCCAGAGATGACTTCAGGAATGCAGAATTCGCCATAGAATTGAGTAATTTAATAAAAAATCACACAAAAATACGGCTAAATGGATTATAGCACAATGTTTTTCGGGTTATTTATAATCAATTTTAATTGCCCCGAAAAGTACTGGCGATAAAGGTTTTAAATCGTCAATTTTCTCTTGTGAAAGACGGAATCAGGCCTCGCAATCCCATATCGACTACGTTTTCGCCTATCGAAGGCTCGAATTTGCCGTCAGGTGTGATTTCCTGCCACTCGAAACTTTTGTTTATCGATAGCGAAAGCGTGACCACGACATCTTTTGTTTCGTTGCCCGTAATTTGGAGCTCGTTCGCAAATTTGCCGGTTACGACACATGAACCCGCAGGAATAGGCGAAGTCGAAGCCAGCGGGTTCGGAACCGTAGTCGCTCCGGCAGGCGCCTGTCCTTCGGAACTGTACGGATAATCATCCAAAGCGAAAGCCCAATACCCTTGAAGTCGGTTGGCGTTCACATCGAAGAAATTATTGCCGATGGAATGTGAAGTGATATACGTATTGAATCCGACGAAGCTCGCCAAAGTGCCATTGTAATCGACACCTGCCTGACGGAATTTGATCGAGTAATTCTGGTATGAAAGCGACACGCGTACCCAGTTGTAATTTCCGGAGGCGACCTGGCTCAGTGGGATTTTGAGGAAAGTCTCGCCTTCGGAAACGATTTTCGCTTGACTGAAATCGATTGCATTCGTGCCGCCTTGGGTCGTTTCCGGAGCGTGATACAAAACCGATCCGTCTCCTAATTGGGTGTACATATCGGGAGCGAGTTCGAAATAGTGGGCGGAAATCGTGTGGAAATCGGGCGTCTGGGCCGCATGCCCCGCAGGAATCGCCGCCGGTTGACCCAAATTGTTGAGCCGTTGCTGATTTCCGTCGAAATTGAACTTCACGATAAGCATCGGTTCCTCGCTATTGGTCTCGTCGCTGGAGCAAGAAACGAACAACAGGTTCAACGATAAAAGCAAAAACGCGCACAACAAGTAAACACCGCTTGTCCTCATAGCGATTGGTTTTGGTTTTTCTTATAACGGCGGCTTGTTGCGATTATTGTCGAATTCTGAATTTAGGCGTTGAAAAATTTGGCAGAATCCACACTTTGCGACCTTGTTCGGCGTTAACCGTAAAAATGCGTCCCGGCATTGGATTTTACAAACAATTCACAAACCGGGTCGTACCTTTACCCATTCAAATTTTTCGACATGAAAATAGGAATCGACGCGATCGCTTTTGACGTCGCCAACATCCATCTTCCCATAAAAACACTGGCCGAGGCGCGCCATATCGAACCCGAAAAACTCGAGAAAGGACTTGGCCTGATCAAGATGACTTTGCCCGACGCCCATCAGGATACGGTCGTTTTCGGCGCGAATGCATTGACGCGATTGATCGAATACCACAACATCGATCTGAGCGAAATTTCACGGATTTACGTCGGAACGGAAAGCGGCATCGACAATTCCAAACCCGTCGCATCGTTCATCACGGCTTTGATGGAACAGAAATTCGGTGAGGATTCGCTTCTGTATTGCGATGCGGTCGATTTTACGTTCGCGTGTATCGGCGCGGTAGACGCTTTGCAGAATTGCTTCGATTTCATCCGCCTGAATCCCGAAAAGAAAGCCATCGTAATCGCGTCGGACATCGCCAAATACGATCTCGGATCTACAGGAGAATACACCCAAGGCGCGGGCGCGGTTGCCATGCTGGTTTCGGCGAATCCGAAAATCATCGCGTTCGCCAACGAATGGACCGTGAGCAATAAAGGCGTATTCGACTTTTTCAAACCGTACCGAAAAGTTTCGAAGTTCCTGATTTCGGGCAACGACGACAACAGGCCGTGGTTCGGGAATCTCGAATCGGAAATCGAAATCCACAAAGACCAACCGGTTTTCGACGGCCAATATTCGAACCAATGTTACACCGATCGCACGCGCGAAGCTTATTTCGCATTCAAGAAAGCAACCGGTTTTGAAGGCTCGCTTTACGGATCGTGGTCGAACATCATTATGCATTTGCCATATGCTTTCCAAGGACGGCGCATGCTCACCGAGATTTTTGCTTTGGACGCTTCGGAAAAAACACTTTCGGCAGACGAAAATCCGTCGGAATACCAAACCAAACTCAAGGAATTGGCGAAAACCGATTCCTATCGCGAATTCGTCAAGCAAAAACTGCAACCTGCCGAAACGGCTTCTTCGCTTATCGGAAATTTGTACACGGGTTCGATTTTCATGGGATTGCTGTCGGCTTTGTGCGACGCTTTACACAACAACCGCGATATCTCGGGCACCAAATTCGGATTCCTGGCGTACGGAAGCGGATCGAAATCGAAAGTGTTCGAAGGCGAGATACAACCCGAATGGAAACATGCCATCTCTAAAGCAAAATTGTTCGAAACGCTCGACAATTCTACCGAAATCAACTTCGACACTTACGAGAAACTGCATAAAAAAGAACAGCATTTCAGCGTGAGAAGCCCGAAAAACGAATGGGTTTTAGATCGGATAGAACAGGACAACCCGAATTTGATCGGTGCGCGTTTTTATAAATGGATCGATTGATCGGTGTAACTCCAATCCCGAAAGGCGCACTAATGCGTAAATTTAAGTATGGCATTTTTCGATACTCTTTCAGGTTTTTCACCCGGTGCGAGCCGCGAATTGCAGGATTTCATTGAAAGTCCCGACTCGGGATTTTGGAAAATGCACCTCAAAAAAAACGATTTCCTCGTCGTTGAAGGCGAAGTTTGCCGATATTTTTGCCTGATCGAATCGGGCATATTGCAACATGCGATAAACGTTGAATCTGAAGAAAAAACCACCTATCTCGGACTTGCGAATTCCATCACGTCATCACTTGGAAGTTTTTTATACCGAAAACCGTCGCGCAAAAGCATAAAAGCCTTAACCGATACGAAATTGCTCGTCATAGGTCGCGACCACTTCGGAAAGCTCTTGTCGGAAAATACCGAGTTCTATAAACTTTATTATGAATTGCTCGAACGCCAGCTTTGCCTGATCGACGATTACCGCATCGATTTGCTCACGCTTTCGCCCGAGGAACGTTACGCCAAACTACTCGAGACCGAACCCGAACTGATCAAGGAAGTGCCCTTGCATTATCTCGCTTCTTTTTTGGGGATTTCGACGCGGCATATGAGTCGGATCAGGAAAAGCGTTTTGGGGTGATGGCAAAAACTGTTTTTTCGTTCTAAACCTCAAAGGTTTTGAAAACCTTTGAGGTTTCTAAATAAAACAATCGTATCAAAACCCAATTACAGTTTTTCTACCAAAAATCCTAAAATTACCTTACACTAAATTTTCCGCCATTTGGCCACTCTTTCACCCAAACCGAATGCGTAATTTTGAAAAAATCAAATTTCCGATTATGAAATACGAACAAATCGACAGCAACCTTTTCGTCAAAAACCGCAAAAAGTTCATGTCACAGATGAAGCCCGGTGCGATAGCGGTCTTCAATTCGAACGATATTTATCCGATTTCGGCCGACAGTACGATGCCGTTCCAGCAACACCGCGACATTTTTTACCTGAGCGGTGTCGACCAGGAAGAATCCATTTTGGTACTTTTCCCCGACGCGCCTTACGAGCACCAACGCGAAATACTGTTTTTGACCGAAACCAGCGAGCACATCGCGATCTGGCACGGTGCGAAACTCGACAAGAAACAGGCGTTCGAGGTTTCGGGCATCAAATCGGTGTATTGGCTTCAGGATTTCAACAAGGTTTTTTACGAATTGATGACGTATGCCGATACGATGTACATCAACACGAACGAGCATTACCGCGCGTCTGTAGAAACCGAAACGCGTGAAGATCGCTTCATCAAATGGTGGAAAGAAAAATATCCGGCGCACAAAGTCGAGAAATCGAACCCGATATTGCAGCGCTTGCGTTCGATAAAGGAACCCGAAGAAATCGCGTTAATCCAAAAAGCCTGCGACAATACCGAAAAAGGTTTCCGCAGACTTCTCGGATTCGTAAAACCAGGTGTTTGGGAATACGAAATCGAAGCCGAACTGTTACACGAATTCGTGCGCAACCGCTCGAAAGGATTCGCTTACGGCCCGATTATCGCTTCGGGAAACAACGCGAACGTGTTGCATTACGTCGAGAACAACAAACAATGTAAGGACGGCGATCTGTTGCTTTTAGACGTCGCGGCCGAATATGCCAACTATTCTTCCGATTTGACGCGTACGATTCCCGTTTCCGGACGTTACTCCAAACGCCAGGCCGATGTATACAACGCGGTTTTGCGCGTCAAGAACGAAGCCACGAAAATGCTCGTACCCGGAACGCTGTGGAAAGAATATCATGTGGAAGTCGGTAAAATCATGACTTCGGAATTGCTCGGACTCGGATTGATAGACAAAGCCGACGTACAGAACGAAGATCCGACATGGCCAGCGTACAAAAAGTACTTCATGCACGGAACGTCGCACCATTTGGGTCTCGACACCCACGATTACGGATTGTTGCACGAACCGATGAAAGCAAACATGGTATTCACCGTCGAACCTGGAATCTATATTCCCGAAGAAGGTTTCGGAATCCGGATCGAGGACGATGTGGTGGTACAGGAATCGGGCGAGCCGTTCAATTTGATGCGCAATATCCCGATCGAAATCGACGAAATCGAAACGCTGATGAACGCGAAATAACATGAAAAAACTGGTCGTACTGTTGCTGCTTTTGTCGGGAATCGCCTATTCCCAAAACGAAGGATTCGCCCAAAGCGGCGACGGTACGCCCATTTATTACCGCACGTTCGGAAAAGGAAAACCGCTGCTGATCATAAACGGCGGCCCGGGAATGAACTCGAACGGATTCGAGGCGTTGGCCAAAAGACTTGGTGAACACAACTTCGCGATTATTTACGACCAGCGCGGAACGGGAAAATCGACGCTTAAAAATCCGACCTCGAAAAATGTCACGATGGATTTGATGGTCGACGACATTGAACAATTGCGCAAAAAACTCGGGTTCGAAAGCTGGATCGTACTCGGACATTCGTTTGGCGGCATGTTGGGTTCGTATTACACGTCACTTCATCCGCAACGCGTAGAAAAACTCATTCTTTCGTCATCTGGCGGAATCGATCTCGATTTGTTGGCCGAAGGCGATTTCATCCGCGAAAAACTCGACAAGCCGCATCGCGATTCATTGGCGTATTGGAACGCCAAGATCGACAAAGGCGACACGAGCTACAAAACCAGATTGGGTCGCGGACGCGCTCTGGCTCCGGCTTATGTGGTGAATCCTAAATTCTATCCGATTTTGGCCGAACGCCTTACACAAGGCAACCGCGAGATTCTCGGTTTGGTCTGGAACGACTTGGGCCGAATCCGTTTCGATTGTGCGCCCCAACTCAAATCGTTCAAAAAACCCGTGCTGATCATTCAGGGCAAACAGGACATCGTGCCCGAAAAACTCGCGCAAAAAGCACATTCGGTATTTGAAAATTCCCGTGTGGTGATGCTCGATAATTGCAGCCATTACGGTTGGCTTGACGCCGAAAATGTGTATTTTTCCGAAATCGGAAATTTCCTCAAATCATGACTTCCCAAAAGCTCGTAACCTACAAAAACACTTCTGTAAACTATTCTGACACAGGCAAGGGAACGGCCGTCGTTTTGCTGCACGGCTTTCTTGAAAACGCCAAAATGTGGGACGATTTCGTGCCCGAATTGTCCAAAAAACACCGCATCATCACCATCGATCTGCTCGGACACGGACAAACCGGACCCGTCGGATACGTGCAAACCATGGAAGACAACGCCGATTTGGTGCATACGGTCTTGTCGGAACTCAACATCCGCAAAGTCGTGCTCGCCGGGCATTCCATGGGCGGTTATGTGGCCTTGGCTTTCGCCGAATTGTATCCCGACATGGTCAAAGGCATAGCGCTGATTAATTCGACCTCGCGCGCCGACAGCGACGAACGCAAGCTCAACCGCGATCGCGCGATAAAGGCCGTGAAGAAAGACTATACGTCGTTCGTGCGCCTATCGGTAGGGAATTTGTTCAGCGAAAACAATCGCGAACGCTTGTCTGCCGAGATTGAAAACGTGAAACAGGAAGCGCTCAAAACGCCTTTGCAAGGCATCGTGGCCTCGCTCGAAGGTATGAAAATCCGCAAGGATAGGGAAGTTTTGCTGCATTTTGCGCCTTATCCGATATTGCTCGTTTTGGGAAAAGCCGATCCAGTATTGAATTACGACGAGAACATCGACCAAATCGAAAACACGTCGGTCAAGCTCGTGACGTTCAACGACGGGCACATGTCGACCATCGAAAACAAAGACGGACTTCTTAAGGAATTGCAGTCGTTTTTAAAGGAAATCTGATATTTAGCAAGACGCTTATCGGTTGATCCTTTCGACAAATGCCGTTTCGGGATCGAGAATTTCAGATAACAAACTTGCGAGTTGCTCGGTGTAGTCCGAGAAAATCTGTTCGTTTACGATAGAAACCGCGACTTTGTCCTCGCCCTGGAATTCAAACGGCAAAAATCCGTTCTTGAGGTTCTTGAACGAAATGATGCCTGCTTCGATGTCGCGTCCTTGTATGAAATCTTCGTCCGAAATCATGAACGCGTAGGCTAAAACCTGAATGATTTTATCGGTTTTGACTTCGGTAATCAAACCGTCCCAATCTTTAAGTTTGACCTCGCGCGCCTCGACTTTTCCGGTTTTGTAATCGACGATCCTGATCTTGCCGTTTCGCATCTCGACCCTGTCGACATTACCTTTTATCAGCACCGGATACGGCAATTTCGAATGTTCGAGCCAACGTTCGTACGTGTGTTCGAGCGCGATGATCGAAATCGCGTCGCCGTTCCTGATGTCGTCCCGTTCCAAACGCAGGAAGTTCGCGACATTTCGTTTGGCTACCTCGAAAGCGAGCAGGTTGCGCCCTTTCTTGATATCGCCTTCCTTGTAGACTTCCTTGAACTGTTTCATGACTTCGGCGTCAAGCGATTTGAAACAATTGTCGATGTCCTGTTCCAATAAAAATTTGCCGATCAGCGGACGATACAGATTCTCGAGTGTGGCGTGGATGATCGTTCCGAGCGTGTTCAAAGCGATGGTTTCCTCGACCTCATCGATCTCGCTGATGCGCAAAATCCGTTTGAAGTAGAAATCGGCGGGATTGCGGATGTAACTCGTAAGCGACGAAGGCGAAAATCCTTTGTCGGCGATTTCCTTGAGGCGATCCATCACAAGCGGCGATTTCGGGATTTCGATGGGTTCGTAAGCGATAAGCGGCACTTCGGCATTCCTGATTTCGAACGAAAGATGGTGCTTGGGCTGCTTTTCAACCTCGAGTTGCGTAATGAAACGGCTGCGTTCGCCAGCATCCAGGCCTTCGCTTTCGGTGTTGTAAAGCAAATAAACGGTCTTGGCGCGTTGCAGCAAATGGTAGAAGTGATACGTATAAATCGCGTCCTTTTCTTTGAACGTAGGCAATCCGAACTCGCGTTTCACATCGTACGGGATGAATGAATTCGACGATTTACCCGCCGGAAAGTTGCCTTCGTTCATCGAAGTGACGATGACGGTGTCAAAATCGAGTACGCGGCTTTCGAGTACGCCCATGATCTGTAGGCCTTCGAGCGGTTCGCCTTCGAACGAGACTTCGGCCAGGTCGATGACTTGTTTATAGATGGCCTGTAGCGTTTCTATCGAATCGGTCACGGAATCTTTCGAAAAGTAAGAAATCAGCTTGTTGATGACCTTAAAAACCGAATACAGGAAGGCTTTTGCGATCTTTTCCTGCTGGTTGTCGTTGCCGAGACGCGTCTTGATTATCAGAAGGATGTCCGAAATCTGGAGCAACGCCTGTAACGGGCCTTGATCCCATTTGGTGAACAGCAGCCGGAACAAATCGGAAGTTTCTCCAGACCTTTCGAGAAGCCTCGCCTGCGTGATGAACGAATAGTTGTTTCGGTTGATCAGGTTCACGGTCTCTCGCGCATTCGCATAAGGTTCTATCAATGGATGCGTAAGGATGTCGAGCACGTCTTTGTAATAAAACACATAGTTCGTTTCGTGGCGCGATTTGGCATTCACGTGCAACTTAAAAAGCTTGGCCACGAGGATTTGCGCCGGATTGTTTCTCGCCGAATAACCCATCGTAATGTTGAGCGCCCCGACGGTCGACGGCAATCCGTACAACAAAGGCACCAACAGGTTTTCCTCGCCCAATACTACAGCTGTTTTGTCTAGTTTTTGTTCGGGATTCGCTGCGATGTGCTCCTCGAGGATTTTTCCGGCGATTTTGGCCTGCCCGATGGTTTTGGGAGTTCCGATGACCTTAATGGTTTTTTCACGTCCGAAATCGTCCATAATCCACTCGAACGGATGGCTGTTGTAGTATTTCCAGTTGTTTTTGAAACGTCTGATGAAAAGTCCGGCGTCGTGTTCTTCATCCTTTAGGAAAACCGAATCGATATCCCAATACACTTCGGCCATCGCAAGCGACAACAGATGTTGGATGATGACTTCCTCGGCAGCATTGAGCGCGTTGAATCCGGCGAAAATGTAGTGTTGATCGGGTTTGGACGTGGTAAAATGCTCGAGATTCTTTACCGCTTCCCTGTAAATGAACCCTTGATAGCCGACTCCTTTCGAACTCAAATAATCGGTCAAAGCCGTATAGTATTCGGGCAGCTTGTTCCAAAATTTGAGGTAATTCTCGATAAGCGGCGTGCGTTTTTCAAGATCGAGCGACCAGTGCTTGATGTCTTCGATGGCTTTGAGGTAATTCAAGACCTGGAACGGATCGAGCAAATAGCGGTCGATCTCGTTGAAATCCTGCAGCAATACTTTGGCCCAGTTGGCGAAGAGCTCGAAATCCTGTTGCTCTTCCTTATCGGTTACCGACAGATAAATCTCGTAAAAAGCGAACAGCAACTCGATATTGTCGATGGTCCGTACCAAAGCGACTTCCTGAATGAAATCTTCTATACTCGTAATCCTTGGGGAAAATACCGTACCCGGGATTTGTTTCCTGATGGCTTCTATCAGGAATATCCGCGCGCGCCTGTTGGGCAAAACAATCGTGAGGTTGACTAACGAGTCGCTGCCTTTGGCTATGATTTTTTGGGCGAGTTTATCAAGGAAATCGGTCATCGCATAAAAATAAAAAAACGCCCCGATTTCTCGAGGCGTTCTTGGTATTAAGAAGGTGAAATTATTCTTTGATCAATTTCACTTCAACTCTTCTGTTTTGAGCTTTACCTTTCGCTGTTTTGTTAGAAGCGATCGGTTTAGTTTCACCGAAACCAACTGATTGCAATCTTGAAGCATCGATTCCGTGCTCTTGCAAGTACGTTCTAACAGCGGCAGCGCGGTTTTCAGACAATGTCTGGTTCAAAGCGTTGCTTCCGTCGCTATCGGTGTGACCTTCGATCATGAATTTAGATCCTGGGTACTCTTTCAAGATCGTTACCATGTTGTCAAGGACAGCATAGGTTTGTTCTTTGAAAGTAGCTTTACCAGAGTTGAACAAGATCGTTCTAGCGTACTCGTTCAATTTCTTGATTTGCTCTTCAGAGATTTCTGGGCATCCGAAGTTAGCAGCAGTTCCTTTTACAGTAGGACATTTGTCATCTTTGTCAAGAACTCCGTCTCCGTCTGTATCTGGCCAAGGACAACCACCGTTTTCTTTAGGACCTTTAACATCTGGACATTTGTCTTGTTTGTCGGTAACACCGTCACCGTCTGTATCAGGACATCCGTTGAATTGTTTCAAACCAGGTACATCTGGACAAGCATCGTCTTTGTCAGCGATTCCGTCACCGTCTGTATCAGGACATCCGTTGAATTCTTTCGGACCAGCTTGCTCTGGACATGCGTCGTCTTTGTCAGGAATTCCATCTGCGTCTGTATCAGGACATCCTTGGAATTCTTTCAAACCAGCTTGCTCTGGACAAGCGTCGTCTTTGTCGTAGATTCCGTCACCGTCTGTGTCTTTACCTCCGAATTTGAAAGTAAGACCAGCAAAGTGCTGCATGTGAGAAGGGAATACGTTTCTGTCGTCCTCGAAAGAGTGCTTGTAAGTAGATTGGAAAGTCAAACCAACTTGCTCAACGATCCAGAAAGTGATACCAAGACCACCGTTAACTGTTCCGTTGCTTTCGTCACCTAGCCAAGTGTAACCACCACCTACGTGAGCGAAAGGATCAAACCACTTAGATTTAAGCATTTGTCCGAAACGGTAAGTCAACTGACCGTCAACAGCGTAATACTTAAGGTCGCCAGGGTTAGATACTTCGTAGTCATCGATTCCTGTAGGGCCTTCGCCTCTTTTGCTTACGAATTTGTCAATTTTGTTGATAGATCCGGTCACACCAAACGTGAAACCACTACCTACGTGTCTTGTGATGTTAAGGTAAGATACAGATGGAATGATGTTCCAGTTATCTTTAGCGTTAAAGTACTCGGAGAATTGGTCTTCCAACTTAGAGGCAGCGCTGAAACGCGTGTCAACCGCGTTCGCACCGAACGATACTGCCCACGGATTGTCGCTGTCCTGAGCGTTAGCGCCCAAGCCCAACAACAAAGCTGCCGCGGCAAAAACTTTGTTAAGATGTTTCATACTAGATTTCATTTTTAGTTACAAAAGTTATTAGAACAAATGTAAACGTACTTTTTTTAACCGCAAAGACAAATGTTAAAAAAATAACATATTGTTAAGATTCCTCTGTCAGATAACATTTAACATTTTTCCGACCTCTGTGAAGGCCGCTATCGCCTTGTCCAAGTGGCGTTGTTCGTGGGCTGCCGACAATTGGACGCGAATTCTTGCCTTGCCTTTTGGAACCACCGGAAAGAAAAATCCGATCACATAAATGCCCTTTTTTAGCAGTTCGTCGGCCATGTTTTGGGATAGTTTTGCATCGTATAACATGACCGGTACGATAGCAGAATCGCCATCGATTATATCGAAACCGGCAGCCTTCATTCCGGCCTTGAAATAATTGGTGTTCCACTCGAGTTTATCCCTAAGCGAGGTGTCTTTCTTGAGTAGTTCGAACACTTTTATCGAAGCTCCGACGATTGCCGGCGCAAGCGAATTCGAAAACAAATACGGACGCGAGCGTTGACGCAGCAATTCAATGATTTCTTTCTTTCCTGTCGTATAGCCGCCCATTGCGCCTCCGAGCGCTTTCCCAAGCGTTCCGGTGATGATGTCGATGCGACCCAAAACACCTTTGGCCTCAGGAGTTCCTTTGCCCGTAGCGCCGATAAAACCTGCCGCGTGGCATTCGTCAATCATGACCATCGCGTCGTACTTATCGGCGAGGTCGCAGATTTTGTCGAGCGGCGCAACGAGTCCGTCCATAGAGAACACACCGTCGGTGACGATGAGCTTGAAACGCGCTCCGGCTTCGTTGGCTTTGATGAGCTGTTGTTCCAGATCGGCCATGTCGCTGTTTTCGTAACGGTAGCGCATCGCCTTACAAAGACGCACGCCGTCTATGATCGAAGCGTGGTTCAAACTGTCTGAAATAATGGCGTCCTGTTCGCCCAAAAGCGGTTCGAAAACACCTCCGTTCGCATCGAATGCCGCAGCGTAAAGGATCGTGTCTTCGGTTCCGTAAAAATCGGCGATGGTCTTTTCTAGTGTTTTGTGGATGTCTTGCGTGCCGCAGATGAAGCGCACCGACGACATCCCGAAACCATGCGAATCGAGCGTGTCTTTCGCGGCCTGGATCACTTCGGGATGCGAGGACAATCCCAAATAATTGTTCGCGCAGAAATTGAGCACGGTTTCGCCGTTTACGGTAATCTCGGCTCCTTGTGGAGACGTGATCACACGCTCTTTCTTGAACAATCCGTTTTCTTCGATGGTTTGCAGTTCCTGCTGTAAGTGTTGTTGTATTCTGCCGTACATAAAGGTTGTTGTTTTGCTAGTTGTCGTTTGCTTACAAATGTATCACATTTAAAGGCTCTCCCGTGAACACCAACGCTTTTTTGGTGACGCGGAATCCCATGCTTTCTATGGCGTGGGCGTAATTTTCGAGCTGTTTTTCGTATTTCGGATTCGGGTTTCCGGTCTTGTAATCAAGCAGATAAACCTGCCTGTCGGGAGTCAGTACCATGCGATCAGGCTTGATCAATCCGGGTTGTGTGCGGATGATCGCCTGCTCGTTCAAAACCACGTTGCCGACCGCGAAGTAATCGGCCAATTCTTGATGTTCGACGATGTTTTTTAAGGTCTGTCCGACTTCCGGCAGTTGCAGTTGCGAAATCAGTCCGTTTTCGACCGCTTTTATCAACGCCAGGTCGATATCATCTGCATATGCGACCGAGGCGAGGATTTCGTGTATTGTATTCCCATACTCGATCGCCTCGAGCTGTTTCGAACCCCACATAAGCGACTCGCGTTGTGCAATCTTGATGTTGGCCGTATCGAGCGGCTCTTCTACCGGTTTGATATAAAAAGGCTCTTGTAGCGATTGCTTTACTTGGGAAAGTTTTTTTCTGTTCCCGAAGCCGTAGTCGAATTTTTCGGCGTCAAACAGCCCTTTTTCCAAAAGGAAATCGATGAAAAAAGTAGACATGTTATTGCGTTTGGCTGTACCGTTTTTATCGAGGTTCATGCCCGAAATCACATACAGCTGTTCTTCGGCCCTTGTCAAGGCGACATACAAAACATTGATGTTATCGAGCAATTCTTCCTGCTTTTTCTGGTTGTAGACCAATGCGGCGGCTTCCCCGAAACCTTCGACCGAACTGTTGCTGTCCACCAAAACCTTGGGCAAATCCAATTCCTCGTCTTCGCCCGGAATCCAGATTTTTTCGCGCGGTTTCCGATTGTAATCCTCTTCGGCAAAAGGCATGATGACGACCGGGAATTCGAGTCCTTTCGATTTGTGGATCGTCATGATCTTGACCGCGTCCTTTCCTTCGGGCGACGGAATGCTGAACTTGTCGGAATTCGAATCCCAAAACACCAAAAAATCGGCAATTCCGGCCTGGTTGCGCACATCGCGCTCCAAGACGATGTCGAGGAAATATTGCACATAGGCGTTGTGTTCGACGATAAACGTCGAGGCGATGCGTTCGACGGCCTCATAAAGCGACTTCTTTCGGATATCGGCGAACGACATCTCGAAATCGAAAGAAGCCAACCAATCGGCAAATGCCTTCTCTTCGTGATGCGACATGCCCTGGGCGATAAAATCGTGCAACGGCATTCTCTGCTGCAAATGCTTGCCGATATATTGCAGGAACATCGCCTTGGCCTCGGCGTCGTTAGCGTTCTTGAGATAACGCAGCAGGTTGACGATGAAACGCACTTCGGTCGAGGTCGCGATCTGCAACGTCTCCGACGAAAGCAACGGAATCTCGTTTTGGGTAAGGTAATTCGCGACCAGAATACCCTTGTCGCGTTTTCTGGTCAATATCGCGATTTCGCTGTAGCGGAAACCGAGCCCGATGACTTCGTTGATCGTTTTTAAAGTAGCCTGAAGGTGAAGTTCGTCTTTTTCGGTCGTCACGTCTTCGTCTTCATCGTTGGGCTGCACGAAACGGATGTTCACATAACCGCCTTGTTTCGCCGTGGTTTCCTGACGGCTTTGCTTTTCGTACAAATCTTTGTAATCGCCATGCTCGAATTCGCTCGAGACGAACTCGAAGAAATCGTTGTTGAAATGGACCACTTCAGAATAACTGCGCCAATTCGTATCGAGTTTGAACAACTTTTTGGCGACATTGGGAAACGGTTCGCGGTTTTCTTCCTTGCCCAATGCGATGAACTGTTCGGCTTTTCCGCCGCGCCAGCGATAAATGGATTGTTTGGGATCGCCGACAATCATCAACGTACCGATTTGACCCAATTCGTCCTGTCCCGAAACGGCATTCCCGATAAGCGGAACGAGGTTCTGCCATTGCATTTCGCTTGTGTCCTGGAATTCGTCTATGAAATAATTGCGATAACGCTCGCCGAGGCGTTCGTAAATAAACGGCGCGGGCTGGTTTTGGATTTCGCGGTGGATGATCGCGTTGAATTCCGAAATCGACAGGATATTCTGTTCTTTTTGGATGCGCTCGATCTCGTTGTTGACCGTATTGAGCAACGACAAAGGCGTGATGTTCTTGAGAAACGCCAGATACATATTGCGTTTGCCGAAGTTGGCATAAATCGCAGATAAAGTCGCGAGCACATCGGGCAACAAGCTTTCTATTATGTTGCGGTCTTTGGCCGTTTTATTGATCCGGATGTCGTCGAGTTCGTGATAGGTTTTATTGTTCGGATTGAATTTGCCTTCTGCGATTCCTTGTAAGTGCTTCGGAAAATGTCCCGCGGAAAATGATGCGCGATCGACTGCATTATTGTCGAAATTTTGCAATATAGTTTGGGCCAGAAGCTTGTTCTGCGCTTCGAGCTCGTCGCTGAGTTTACCGAGTTTTTCCTTGAGCATCATGAACTCGGGAATCGACTTTTGGCTCAAATGCGCGATTTCGCCGCGATGATTCTCGTTGAGCGCCAAACGTCCGGTTTCCATGATTTCGCGTGAAACGTCCCAGGATTTGTCGTCGTCGGTCTTTTCCATCGCGAAATCGACGAGCAGTTTCGTGAGCGTCTCGTCTTCACCTGCTTGGGCGATAAGTGCGTCGACGGCTTCCTGGAGCAGATTTTCGGTATCGAGCGAAACTTCGAACGTCATCGGCAAATTCAAATCGCGCGCAAACGCACGGATGACGCGGTGCGTGAACTTGTCGATCGTCGAAATATCGAAAGCCGCGTAATTGTGGATGATGTGGCGGATGATCTGCTTGGCTTTCTGTTTGATTTCGGGCAACGACATCCTGAGTTCTCCCGAAAGGTCGCGCATGAGGTTTTCGGCCTTGTCTGAAGGCTCGTCGGCAGCGAATTCGGAAAGGCTCGACACGATGCGGCTTTTCATTTCGTGCACCGCTTTGTTCGTAAACGTGATCGCGAGAATGTTTCGGTATGCGTCCGATCTTTGCGAACGCAGTATGATCTTGAGGTACTCTTTTACGAGCGTGTAGGTTTTACCCGAACCTGCGGATGCGTCGTAAATGGAGAAAGATATTTCGGACATAGTTTGTTTTTTTGGGATTCCGACGAAGGAGGAATCTAATCCTGTATGCGTTGGCTGAGATTCCTCCTGCGTCGGAATCCCCAATTTCACGAAAGCCCTAGCCCGGATGCAAGCGGCTAGCCTTTTGCAAAAAACCGCCATTTTTTTCACGTTTGGCGCAGCGACCAAAGGAAGCTCGTGCCTAACGTTGAAAAAAGGCTGTTTTTAAGAAAGCTGGTAGCGGGCAGCCGGATCAGCTCCTGAAAACCTTAGGATTCTGAAAATCAGACGGCCGTTTTTACAAAAATTATAACGGACACAAGGTTTCAATTACAAAGTTAAATCTATAAATTTGAATTGACTTTTTTATAAACACTTAACAACTTAGAAATTATGGCATTCGAATTACCGAAATTACCTTATGCCTATGATGCGCTTGAGCCTCATATCGACGCGCGCACCATGGAAATCCACCATACCAAACATCACCAAGCCTACACTACGAACCTCAACGCGGCCATTCAAGGTACCGATATGGAAGGCAAGACGATCGAGAACATCCTGATCAACCTTGACAAGAAGAATGCGGCCGTGCGCAACAATGGCGGCGGTTTCTACAACCACAATCTGTTTTGGGCCGTGATGAGTCCGAACGGTGGCGGAAAGCCGTCTGGCGAATTGGCCGAGGCGATCGATCGCGATTTCGGTTCTTTCGACGAGTTCAAGGCGAAATTCTCTAAAGCGGGCGCGACACAGTTCGGTTCGGGATGGGCATGGCTTTGCGTACAGCCTGGCGGAAAACTCGACGTTTGCGGAACGCCGAACCAGGACAATCCGTTGATGCCCGAAGTCGGCTGCGGCGGAACACCGATTCTGGGAATGGACGTTTGGGAACACGCGTATTATTTGAACTACCAAAACCGTCGTCCGGATTACATCGAGGCGTTTTTCAACGTGATCAACTGGACAGAAGTGGCAAGACGTTACGCTACCGAGAAATAATAGCGAAAGCTTTAAAATAAAAGCGGCTGAGGAAATCCTCAGCCGCTTTTGCATATATACCAATTGTAACTTTCTTAAAATAAAAAAGGTGAAATTTCTTTCACCCTTTTTGCCCCAAATCTACCATAAACTTAACCTACTAATGCTATGGTGATTCAAATGTATATGCGCTCTAATCTCTTAACAAAAAAATTAGTTGAAATACACCAATAATCGATAAACTGCACGTTTTACATCGTTTTAGTATGCTCGTGCGTCCTTTCCTTCGTAAAAATTCATAAATGCCTTATTCACGACGCGGTTTCCGCCTGGTGTCGGATAGTCTCCGGTAAAGTACCAATCGCCTAAGTTCTTAGGACAAGCCTTGTGCAGGTTCTCGACCGTTTGGAAAATGATTTTCACTTCGGCCTGGATACCGTCGGAATGTAGCATTTCGGCAATCTTATCTGAAATTTCCTGATCGGTGAACGGTTTGTAGATATCCACGACGTGATTCACTACTTCTGTATCGGGAAGATTCTCCTGCGCTTTGCATCGTTTGTATACATCTTCTACGATGTGGTACATATTGCGCTCCTTAAGCAACTCGAGAGCCGCCTTGAACGCGACAAGCCCTTCGAGTTTGGCCATATCGATGCCGTAACAGTCGGGATAACGGATTTGCGGAGCCGAAGACACGATTACGATCTTCTTCGGTTTCAAGCGATCCATCATTTTGATGATGCTCATTTTAAGCGTCGTCCCGCGAACGATGGAATCGTCTATGATGACCAGGTTGTCGGTCGGTTTTACCACGCCATACGTCACGTCGTACACATGGGCGACCAAATCGTCGCGGCTGCTGTCTTCGGTGATGAAGGTTCTCAGTTTGGCATCCTTGATTGCGATTTTCTCCATGCGGATCTTCACCGAAAGCAATTCGGCCAACGTCTCTTCGGTCAACGTGTGGCGATGGTCGAGAATGTGTTGGTTCTTGCGTTTGTTGAGGAAGTCACGTGCGGCTTCGGTCAATCCGAAGAAAGACGTTTCGGCCGTATTCGGGATGTAACTGAAAACAGTATTGTCGGTGTCTTTTTCGATCGCTTCGAGAACTTGCGGCAAAACGAGACGCCCGAGTTCCTTGCGTTCCTTGTAGATTTCCACATCGGAACCGCGCGAAAAATAGATGCGCTCGAACGAACACGCTTTGTATGGAAGGCGCGGCAGGATTTCTTCTTCGGAAACCGAACCGTTTTTCTTTACGATAAGCGCACAACCAGGTGTCAATTCCTTTACGTCTTCATGGTCGACGTTGAAAACCGTTTGGATGACCGGTCTTTCGGACGCCACGACCACAACCTCATCGTCTTCGTAGAAATACGCAGGTCGGATTCCCGCCGGATCGCGGAACACGAACGCATCGCCATGACCGAACAAGCCCGCCATCGCATAGCCGCCGTCCCAACCTTTCGAAGCTCTTTTCAAGATTCTGGCGACATTCAATCGCTCGGCTATTACAGGAGACGCCTCTCTTTTAGAAAGACCTTCTTCTTTGCATTCCTGATATAAATCGGTAACCTCGTCATCGAGAAAGTGTCCGATCTTCTCCATCACGGTCACCGTATCGGCCATTTCTTTCGGATGCTGGCCGAGTTCGATCAGGCTGTTGAACAGTTGCGTGACGTTCGTAAGGTTGAAGTTTCCGGCAACGATAAGGTTTCGGTGCATCCAATTGTTCTGACGCAAAAATGGATGGACGCTTTCTATGCTGTTCTTCCCAAAAGTCCCGTAACGCACGTGCCCTAGGAAAACTTCGCCCACATAAGGCACGTTGCGTTTGAGCTCGTTCATGTCGTCGTTCCATTCGGGATGCAACGTGAGTTCGTCGTTGATACGTCCGTTTATCTGCGAAAAGATGTCGGCAATCGGTTGCGGATCGTTCGATCGCACGCGGCTGATGTAGCGTTCGCCTGGCTGCAAATCGAGTTTGATACTGGCAAAACCGGCTCCGTCCTGGCCGCGGTTGTGCTGCTTTTCCATGAGCAAATACATTTTCTGTATGCCGTAGAAAGCCGATCCGTACTTTTCTTTATAGAATTCAAGCGGCTTCTTTAATCGAAGGAAAGCGATGCCGCATTCGTGGTTGAGTTTGTCGCTCATAATTGTTGTTGTGTTGTTTCCGGAAAACCGGATGTAATTGTAATTCAATCATTAAATAGCCGAAGCTTGTCAAAAAACGGTCCAGACCAATCAAAAACGCCCCGGCATTCCGAGGCGTAACTTTTCTTATTGTAAGGCGATGTCGAACTGCGTAAGCGCCCTGAATTGTTTAAGGCGCGCGATGACCTCGTCTTTTTCGAGCGTCTCCATACGTTTCGTGCCGAACTTTTCTACACAGAACGAAGCGAGGTTCGATCCGTAGATGATCGCGTTTTTCATATTGTCGAACGATACGTTCTCGCTTTGGGCGATGTAACCGGAGAAACCTCCGGCGAACGTGTCTCCTGCTCCCGTCGGGTCGAAAACTTCTTCAAGCGGCAATGCCGGAGCGAAGAACACTTCTTTCCCGTGGAAAATCAATGCGCCGTGCTCTCCTTTTTTGATGACGACATATTTCGGCCCCATCGTATGGATTTTGGCAGCGGCTTTCACAAGTGAATATTCTCCCGACAACTGGCGTGCTTCTTCATCGTTGATGGTGATCACATCTACGCGTTTGATTACGTCGAGCAATTCGGGCAACGCACAATCCATCCAGAAATTCATCGTATCGAGCACGACGAGTTTCGGATTGGTCGTCATTTGATCGAGAACACTGGTTTGTACCAACGGATGCAGGTTTCCAAGCATCACGACTTCGGCGTCCTTGAAATTCTGTGGGACTTTGGGTTGGAAATCGGCCAAAACGTTGAGCTCGGTGACCAAAGTGTCGCGGGAGTTCAGGTCGTTGTGGTATTTTCCGGCCCAAAAGAACGTTTTTCCGCCTTTTACGATTTCGATCGCGGAAATGTCGATTCCTTTAGACGTAAGCAAATCGAGATATTCCTGTGGGAAGTCTTCGCCTACAACCGATACGATCGCCGATTTTACGTTGAAATGGGAAGCGGAAAGCCCGATGAAAGTCGCGGCTCCGCCAAGGATCTTATCGGTTTTCCCGAATGGGGTTTCGATAGCGTCGAAAGCCACGGTGCCGACAATGAGTAGTTTGTTCATCCAGTGTTTAATTGAAGGCGCAAAGATACTTTATAATGTAGAAAGTTGCAACGTGGTATTTTGGTAAAGTTTTGTGAAAATAAAAAGTTGATTGTAAGCGGTTTAGATTACGATTTTAACATTCAAAATGTCGGCGCTTACTTTTGGGAAAATTGAGGAATCTGAATTTTGGCTTAAGACCTAACAGGTTTTGAAAACCTGTTAGGTCTGGACCGAAGTTATACGTTTTAAAAACATCTCTATTACAGATTTTCTGCCAAAATTGTTAAAGCAACTTCCCTTCTTCCCTTTCGTAAAAAGCATCCACATTCAATTTGGGCAATTGGCTCGCCATAACCGCCAGTTCGTCGCACCTTTCATTCTGCGGATGGTTGTTGTGGCCTTTTACCCATTGGAAAGCTACTTGATGCTGACGGTACACTTTGAGGAAACGCATCCACAGATCGGGATTCTTCTTCCCGGCGAAACCTTTCTTTTCCCATCCGAAAACCCAACCTTTCGCGACAGAATCCACGACGTATTTCGAATCGGAGATTACCAAAACCTTCGTCATGGGTTTTTTGAGTTTTTCAAGCCCTACGATTACCGCCAAAAGTTCCATCCTATTGTTGGTAGTCAAACGAAAACCTTCATAGAATTCCTTTCGATAAGGTTGGCCGACGAGTTCCAACACGACGCCATATCCGCCGGGACCGGGATTCCCTTTGGCCGCGCCGTCTGTATACAAATGGACTTCGGCAGACATTATTTAAGGAGTTGCGCTATTATTAAAGGAAAGTGCTCGTGCTCGAGTTTTTGTACGCGAGCGGCGATCTGTTCGGGCGTATCGCAATCGGAAACGCCTATTTTTTCCTGGAAGATGATCGCGCCTTCGTCGTAATGCTCGTTCACGTAATGGATCGAAATACCGGTTTCGGCTTCTTTGTTTTCCAAAATCGCTTTGTGGACATTCATGCCGTACATGCCTTTACCGCCGTATTTCGGTAAAAGCGCCGGATGGATATTGATGACTTTGTTCGGATATGCGGCGATGATGTCCGAAGGGAATTTCAAAAGGAAACCGGCCAAAACGATAAGGTCTGGATTAAACTTGTTGACCTCGGATAAAGCTGTTCCGTTTTCAATATCGGATTTCGTCGAAACCACAACCGGGATCCCGTAGCTTTTTGTTTTGTCGACGACTCCCGAATCGGCCTTGTTGGTAAACACGGCTACGACTTCGGCAACCGGATTTTGCCTAAAGAAACGAATGATATTTTCAGCGTTTGAACCCGCTCCCGAAGCGAAAAGGACGAGTTTTTTCATGTGCTTTGTTTTGGCTTGCAAAAAAACGGAATATTGCCGACAATAGACAGAATTACCGTTTCTTTATGAAATTAATTTTTTAAATTAGTAATCACATTTCCGAACCAAAAGGTTGTTTTAAAATAAAGTTTTTTATTTTTGCCAACAAATTAAAATTTTAAAAAGAAAGATTATGTCAGACATTGCATCAAGAGTTAAAGCGATTATCGTAGACAAATTAGGCGTTGACGAAAATGAAGTCGTAGCGGAAGCAAGCTTCACCAACGATTTGGGAGCAGACTCCTTAGACACTGTTGAGCTTATCATGGAATTCGAAAAAGAATTTGACATCCAGATTCCAGACGACCAGGCTGAAAACATTGCTACTGTAGGTCAGGCGATTTCTTACATCGAAGAAGCTAAAAAATAATATTCCCCAGCACCCGTATTCCGTTAAGTTTGCGGGTGTTATTATTTTTTCCAATTAAATCCCGATTGATTAGTCAATCATCATAATACTCGATAATACCTGTGACTTTAATGATCTTTTAGGCATAAAGCATAGGTATTATTTGTTTAAACAATAAAATCACGATCACATATGGCATTACGTCGCGTAGTTGTAACAGGTTTAGGTGCATTAACCCCGATTGGCAATAACATCCAGGAATATTGGGATGCGCTGATTGCAGGAAAACCAGGAGCCGCCCCTATTACGTATTTCGACACGACCCATTTCAAGACGAAATTCGCTTGCGAAGTCAAGAACTTCAACGTAGAGGATTTCATCGAGCGCAAAGAAGCACGCAAAATGGATCGTTATGCTCAATACGCCATCGTTTCATCGGAAGAAGCGGTAAAAGATGCCGATTTCAATTTCGAAACGTTAGACAAAGACCGCGTAGGTGTCATTTGGGGTTCCGGAATCGGCGGTTTGGAGACGTTCCAACAGGAAGTCATGGAGTTTTCGGCCGGAAACGGAGTTCCGAAATTCAACCCGTTCTTCATCCCGAAAATGATCGCCGATATCGCCGGCGGACACATTTCGATCAAATACGGATTCCGCGGACCGAACTTTACGACGGTTTCGGCTTGTGCTTCGTCTACGAATGCGTTGATCGATGCTTTCAACTACATCCGTTTGGGTCATGCCGACGTGATGGTGACCGGAGGTTCTGAAGCAGCCGTAACAATCGCCGGTATGGGCGGATTCAACGCGATGCATGCGCTTTCTACGCGAAACGACGATCCCGCAACGGCTTCGCGCCCTATGGACAAAGACCGTGACGGTTTCGTCCTCGGCGAAGGAGCAGGCGCACTTATTTTAGAAGAATACGAACACGCAAAAGCGCGTGGAGCGAAAATATACTGTGAAGTTGGCGGAGGCGGAATGAGTGCCGATGCGCACCACATCACCGCACCGCATCCGGAAGGTTTCGGGGCAAGGAACGTAATGTTGTCTTGTTTGAGAGACGCAGGTTTGAAACCCGAAGATGTAGACGGCGTGAACATGCACGGAACGTCTACTCCACTGGGAGACATTGCCGAATCTAAAGCGATCGAAGCGGTTTTCGGGGAACATGCCTACACGATGAACCTCAACTCGACCAAATCGATGACGGGCCACTTGCTTGGCGCAGCTGGTGCGATCGAGGCAATCGCGGCGATCTTGTCGATCAAGTATGGCATCGTACCGCCGACGATCAACCATTTCACCGACGACGAAAACATTAATCCGAAGCTCAATTTCACATTCAACAAAGCGCAGAAACGCGATATGAAAGTGGTGATGAGCAACACTTTCGGTTTTGGCGGACACAATGCCTGCGTGCTTGTGAAAAAACTAGAGGAATAATTTTTGAAAAAGATTTTTAAAAATATTTTCACCAAAAAAGATTCCCGTTCTCCAGAAGACGGGATTTTTTTTGACGCGCTCAAAGCCATACTCGGTTTCGACCCGGTTTCGCTTGAGCCGTACCGACGTGCCTTCACACATCGTTCATCGAATAAACACGACGACAAAGGCAATCCCGTTAATTACGAACGTCTCGAGTTTTTGGGCGACGCGATGCTGAGTTCGGTGATCGCGGCGCATCTTTTCAACGAAGTACCTTCGGGCGATGAAGGTTATCTCACGAAAATGCGCTCCAAAATCGTGAGCCGCGAGCACTTGAACGAACTCGGACGCGACTTGAACCTCATCGGATTCATCGACAGCAAAATCGCACCGGTACATTTCGGAGAAAACGTCCACGGCAATATTTTCGAGGCTTTGGTCGGAGCGATTTACCTTGACCAAGGTTATCCGTATTGCGAAATCTTCATCCAGAAACGCGTCATCGAACCGTATGTCGACATTCCGAGGCTCGAAGGCAAAGTCATCAGCTACAAGAGTTTGCTTATCGAATGGTGCCAAAAGGAAAAACTCGCGTTCCACTACGATGTTTTCGAGGACAACGGCATAGACGGCCAACGTTTATACGGCGTCAGGCTTAGCATTGGCGGCAAGGTCGTATCGAAAGCGCGCGCCACATCCAAAAAGAAAGCAGAGGAAAAAGCATCCCAACGTGCTTATTTTGCATTTCAGGAAAAAATTAACAAAAAATAAATCACATTCTCTAAAACTACATCGATTTCGTTGACAATTTAACGTTAAGTTGAATTCCTTCGTTTTCATTCGTGCTTTATAAATGTTATCTTTACGGCTTATTTGGAGCACAATGGCCGTTTATAAACTGAATATCGATGAGTTTGACGAAATCGATTATCAACTGATCGCGATCCACACTTCTTTAGAGGATTACCGACTGGCCTTTTTTATCAATCAGCATTTTCCCGTATTGCTCGCCAAGAACGAGAAGGACATTCCAATTACCGCAAAATCCGGAAGCACGACGCTTTCACGCTTTTCGTTCGAGGACGAATACACATGTTCGACCTGGGATCTGATCCAGAACCAAAGCGAGATCGTTTCCCAGACCAGCACGAACGACAGCGACCTTTTCGGACGCGCGAACGTGAAAGTCGCATCCAAAGCGTTTCTTTTGCCCGAATTCAAAAAAGTGGATTATCTGCTCAAATTGCAGAACATGGACGATTCGGCCGAAGACATCTGCGACAAACTGCAACAGATTGACCAAATAACGATGTCGTATACTTTGGATACGAACCGCATAAAATCGATAAACAATTTAATCTTTTAATACCAATGCCAACGAACAAGAAAACGAAAATTGTTGCCACTCTTGGGCCGGCGTGTAGTACGCGTGAAGTCCTCAAGGACATGATCGATGCAGGAGTGAACGTATTTCGCGTCAATTTTTCGCATGCCGATTACGATGATGTAAAGTTTAAGATAGATACCATCCGTTCCCTAAACGACGAATTCGGATACACGACCGCAATCCTTGCCGACCTTCAGGGTCCGAAGTTGCGCGTTGGCGTAATGAAAGACGACGTTGTGGTAAACCCGGGCGATACGATCACGTTCCAGACTGCAGAAGATGTTCCCGGAACAGCCGATCGCGTCTATATGAACTACAAAGCGTTCCCTGCCGATGTAAATCCGGGCGAAAGAATCTTGCTCGACGACGGAAAACTCATTTTCGAGGCTGTTTCTACCAACGGTTCTACCGAAGTTTTGTGTCGCGTGATCCAAGGCGGACCTTTGAAATCGAAAAAAGGCGTGAACCTTCCGAATACCAAGGTTTCGCTTCCGGCATTGACCAAAAAAGATATCAAAGACGCGATTTTCGCCATTGAATGCGATGTCGACTGGATCGCGTTGTCTTTCGTTCGTACGCCAAAAGATCTGGAGGAATTACAGGATCTTATCGCCGAACATTCCGACCATAAAATTCCGATCGTGGCTAAAATCGAGAAACCCGAAGCTGTGGAAAATATCGACAAGATCGTGGCTTTCTGCGACGGTTTGATGGTAGCGCGTGGCGATTTGGGTGTTGAAGTTCCGGCTCATGAAGTTCCGCTTATCCAAAAGAAACTCGTAAACCGCGCCAAAACCGCTCGTATTCCGGTTATCATCGCTACACAGATGATGGAAACGATGATTACAAGTTTGACCCCGACGCGTGCCGAAGTGAACGACGTCGCGAACTCTGTAATGGACGGCGCCGATGCGGTAATGCTTTCGGGCGAGACATCGGTAGGAAACTATCCGGTACAGGTTATCGAGAAAATGACGCAAATCATTGAAGCGGTAGAAGATTCTCCACTGATTCAAGTTCCGCAGAATACGCCGCAAGTGCGCACGAAGCGTTTCATCACCAAAACGATTTGTTACCACGCCGCTTCTATGGCGAACGTAATCCGCGCAAAAGCGATTTGTACGCTTACGAACAGCGGTTATACGGCTTTCCAGATTTCGGCCTGGCGTCCGTCTTCGCACATTTTGGTATTTACGTCGAACAAACGCATCCTCACGCAATTGAACCTGCTTTGGGGCGTGAAATCATATTTTTACGACAAATCGGTAAGTACCGACGAGACCGTAACCGACATCAACCAAATGGCCAAAGACAAAGGCTATGTCGAAAAAGGCGACTTTTTGATCAACCTTGCCGCGATGCCTGTGGCCGATAAGGGAATGGTGAATACGTTGCGTGTTTCGGAAATCGAGTAATATCAAAACATCCATATAGAAAAACCCGCCATCACGGTGGGTTTTTTCATTTCAGGAAAATCTTTATTTTAGCCTCAAATAAATAAGCATTATGGAAGAAAATATTTTGGTTTCCCAAGCGTCGGAACTTGAAAGGGCAACGTTCTACAAAAAAACCTATACACACGTAGCCTTGGCAATTTTGGCTTTTATGGCCGTAGAAAGCGTCCTGCTCGCAGTTGTGCCGATTGATGTCATCGCTTGGATGATAAGCGGCAAATTTATCTGGTTATTCCTGATTGGCGCATTTTGGCTTGGCTCGACGATTTCCGAAAAACTTTCGATGGATCAATCAAGAGAGAAACAATATTTGGGTCTCGCTTTCTATGTTCTTCTCGAAGCTATTATCTTCTTACCGATGATCGCAATCGCTTCGATGATGGCAGGCGGTGGAGAAATCATCATGCAAGCGGCCGTCATCACACTCTTTATGTTCTCTGGTTTGACCGCAGTCGTTTTCTTTACAAAAGCCGACTTTTCGTTTTTGAGAAGCGTTTTGATAATCGGAGGATTCGTCGCACTTGGCGCAATCGTAGCCGGTGTACTTTTCGGACTCAATCTAGGATTGTGGTTTTCCGTTGGAATGGTAGTCTTGGCTTGCGCAAGTATCTTGTATCAAACCGATAAAATCCGTCACGATTACGGAACACAACAATACGTTGGCGCGGCTTTGCAGATTTTTGCGTCTGTGATGCTTTTGTTCTGGTATATCCTTAGAATTCTGATGAGCAGAAAGAGCTGATCAATTTTTGTGAAAATATAGAAGCCGTTCGTTTTGGACGGCTTTTTTGTTCCGAGCGCAGTCGAGGAACCTTCCAAGATGTTCCTCGACTGCGCTCGGAACAAACCTCAAAACTCAAACTTCAACTGAACCGCCACCGTTTTCTTCTCCTCGGTATTCAAATTGCTCAGGGAAATCCCAAGCAAGCGCACCGAATCTTTAGGCTTTTCCTGATATAAAAGCTCTTTTGCCGTGTCGTAAAGCAACGACTTGTCCGAAATGAAATAGTGTAGCGTCTTGCTTCTCGTCTGGAGCGTAAAATCGCTGTATTTGATTTTGAGCGTGACGGTTTTCCCTGCGATTTCGTATCGCTTCAAGCGACGTTCGAGTTCGCCAGCGATCATTTCGAGCTTTTCCGCCATAAAAATCTCACTCGTAAGGTTCTCGCTGAACGTATGTTCGGTGGCGACAGATTTAGCGACACGCTCACTTTTGACTTCACTATTGTGGATGCCGCGCACGATGTAGTAATAATAACTGCCCGATTTCCCAAAGTTACCCGCCAAAAATTCGAGGCTTTTTTCCCGCAGTTCTTTTCCCGTAAAAATCCCAAGCTGGTACATTTTTTCGGCCGTCACTTTTCCGATGCCGTGGAATTTCTTTATCGGAAGGTTTTCGAGGAAGTCCAGAACTTCGTCCGGATTCACGGTTTTCTGTCCGTTGGGTTTGTTGTAATCTGAAGCGACCTTTGCAACGAATTTGTTGATTGAAATGCCTGCCGAAGCGGTCAGTCCCGTCTCTTCGAAAATCCTGCGTCGGATTTCTTGGGCAAGCAATGTCGCACTCGGATTGCCTTTTTTGTTTTGGGTGACGTCGAGATACGCCTCATCTAACGAAAGCGGTTCGACCAAGTCTGTATATTCGTGAAAAATCTTGCGGATGCGTTGGGAAATTTCCTTGTAGCGATCAAACCTCGGACGCACGAAAATGAGTTCGGGACAATAGCGTTTGGCCAAAACCCCGCTCAAGGCACTCCTTACGCCAAATTTCCTCGCTTCGTAACTCGCCGCCGAGACCACTCCACGTCTTTCGCTTCCACCGACGGCTATCGGTTTTCCCCGAAGTTCGGGATTGTCGAGCTGCTCTACGGATGCGTAGAAAGCGTCCATGTCGACATGGATTATCTTTCGGTTCGCAATCGGAAATTCGCTGGGCTTCATTGGTATCGGAACCAATAAAACGTCTCGGGTTCCAGAAGTAAAAATACGAAGAGAACTTTCGCGACCCATCAAAAACACATCAGTTTTGAGGGTTTGTAAGACCTAACAGATTTTGAAAATCTGTTAGGTCTACAAAGTTCACGAAATCCCACTCTTGTCAATTACAGATTTTCTGCCTTTTTTGTTAAATCATCATCCATCGAAATCCAATCCGATTGACTTACCTCACTTGTTATTTACAATCCAATTAACCTATAAAATCACAGCCAAGCGCAACGATTTTCGTAACTTGCTACTAAAATCAACCTCAGACAAATGGTCGAAATCGAAAGAAAATTCCTTGTACTTTCAGACGCTTTCAAAACACAGGCGCAACACAAATTCCACATTGCCCAAGGCTATTTGAGTTCGCATCCCGAAAGGACCGTGAGGGTTCGCATCAAAGGCGAAAGCGGTTTCATCACCATAAAAGGCAAAGGAAACGAAACGGGAACCACGCGCTTTGAATGGGAAACCGAAATCCCGCTGCTCGAAGCCAAACCGTTGCTTGCCTTGTGTGAAAAAGGCACGATCGACAAAATGCGGTACGAAGTCCAAATCGGCAAGCACACTTTCGAAGTAGACGAGTTTTTTGGCGACAACCAAGGTTTGGTCATGGCCGAACTCGAATTGTCCGAGGAGAACGAACCCTACGAAAAACCAGATTGGCTCGGCGAGGAAATCACCAACGACGAACGCTACTACAACGCCTACCTGAGTAAAAATCCGTTTTCCCAATGGCCGAAGTGACATACGACCTCATCATCGTAGGCGGCGGCCCGATCGGGATGGCGTGTGCGATCGCGGCTAAAAAGGCGAACCTTAAAACGCTGATTCTCGAAAAAGGCGCGTTGGTGAACAGCCTTTTCAACTACCCGTTGTACATGACGTTTTTCTCTACGGCCGAAAGACTCGAGATTGGCGGCATTCCGTTCAATTGCCTTGCGCCGAAACCTGGTCGTCAGGAAGCTTTGGAATATTACCGCAACATCCAACGCTATTTCGATCTCGATATCCGGTTGTTCGAGAAAGTTGAGTCGATCGCCAAAACCGATGATCTTTTCGATGTGATTTCCGAAAAGGAAAAGTACACGGCCAAGAACGTCGTGATCGCCACCGGATTTTACGACATCCCAATTTACATGGGGATTCCGGGCGAGCAATTACCCAAAGTCAGCCACTATTTCAAGGAGGCGCATGAATTCGCATTCCGCAAAGTGCTCGTGGTCGGTGCGAACAATTCGTCTGTCGATGCCGCTCTCGAATGCTGGCGCAAAGGCGCTCAGGTGACGATGGTCATCCGCAAAGGCGAAATCAGTCCGCGTGTGAAATATTGGGTCAAGCCTGATGCGGAAAACCGTATTGCCGAAGGAAACATCAAGGCGCATTTCAATTCGTGCGTGACCGAAATCCGCGAAAGCGAGGTCGAAATCGAGAACGCCGACGGGAAATTTACCGTAGAAAATGACTTTGTGCTCGCACTTACGGGTTATCGTCCCGATTTCGATTTTCTTGAAAAGACGGGCATCGAACTTTCGAAAGACGAACTCCTGATCCCGAAACACGATCCCGAAACCATGGAAACCAACATTCCCGGACTCTATCTCGCGGGTGTGGTTTGCGGTGGAATGGAAACCCACAAATGGTTTATTGAGAACTCACGCATCCATGCCGATATGATTATTGACCACATTTTAAAAAACTCCTGACATGAAACGACTTGTACTGTTTTTTGCCGCTTTTTTGTTGATTTCCTGCAACGGCAACACCTTGTATTCCGAAATCGACAAGAGTTTCGAAGAGAACCGATGGCAAAAGTCCGACATCAAAACGTATGAATTCGAGATCACGCAAGACGCCACACCTTACGAGGCCAACGTTTTCATGAGTTATATATACGGCGGCCAGTTCGCCAAAATCCCAATGATTGCCGAAATCACGTATCCCGACGGCCAAATGTCGAGCGTCGCGTTCGATTTCGTCACGAAAGACGATTCAGGTCAGGAACTCGGCGATTGCTCTGGTGATTATTGCGATCTCACGCAAAAGATAAACTTGCCCAGATCGCTTTCACCCGGAAAATACAAAGTGCGCCTCATGAACACGTTCAACAACGAATATGTACCGAACATATTCGCGCTTGGTTTGGTCGTAGAACAATTAGCCGATTAAAATGAAAAAAGTCCTTTTCCTACTGTTGTTCGCCAATGTCCTGAGCGCGCAGAAAATGCAAACCTTGACGTATTTCAAAAACGATACGCTTCAGCTCGACCTCGATTTGTACATGCCCGACAAGAAGCCTTCGGGCAAATTGCCGCTTATGATTTTCGTTCACGGTGGCGGATTTTCGGGCGGACAACGCCTACAGAATGCTTCCTTTTGCCAATATCTCGCCCAACACGGATTCGCGGCGGCCACGATTTCGTATACGTTGTACATGAAAGGCAAGAAGTTCAGTTGCGACGGGATTTTGACCGAAAAAGTCAAAGCGTTCAAATTCGGCGTCAACGATTTATGGCTCGCGACTTCGTATTTCTTGCAGAACAAGGAAAAATTCAATCTTGACGATTCGAAAATCTTTATTTCCGGATCGAGCGCGGGTGCGGAAACCGTCTTGCACGCCGCATATTGGGATCGCAACCTAATGAAGATGTACGAACACAACCTTCCGCCCGATTTCAAATACGCCGGACTGGTTTCGGGAGCGGGCGCGATCATGGATCTGAACCTGATTACCGATAAGAACATCATCCCGATGTTTTTCTTCCACGGCAACGGAGACGGCACGGTTCCGTACGGCACGGCGGCGCATCATTACTGCAAGACCGACGCTTCGGGTTGGCTGATGCTTTTCGGTTCATATTCGATTTACAATTATGCTTTGGCGAAAAACGCTTCGGCAGAATTGTACACCTATTGCGGCGGTGGACACGAATACAGCGGTTGGCTGTTCGAGAAAGAACAGCAAAAAATTGTCGATTTCCTCGAAAAAATCATGGTGGGCGAAAAAATCCAGTCGCATACCATTGTAAAGACGGGCAAAAAGAACGAACTTTCGTGTGCTTACGGATTTTGCGACTAAATGAAACGTTTCCAGCATCTTATCATTAGTCTTTTCCTGATCGCTTCCATGAATGCGAAGGCCGACTCGTGGATCGATCCCACGTGGCGAAAAATGCTCGACAATTCCGATGTCGTGGCTTTGGTCGAATACGTTTCGTCGGGCGATTTCAATGCGAAAGCCAAAATCGTGTCGATGTATAAAGGCGCACTCAAAGTGGGCGATGTCATCGAAATCTCAGAATTCAGCAACCGATACGGCCCGATCGACAAAATGGAGAAAGGCGACCGATACGTGGTCTTTTTGAACCGACGCGACAAATCGGATCAAGTCCTTTCGTATTACGTGCAATCGCCAACCTCGGGCGACCTTAAAGTCAAAGGAAAAAACGTGCAGTACGATTTGACGTCTACCACATTCCATCAAAACCAGCACTTTCATTCGCTCAAGCAATTCGAGGAATTCCTAGAGGCGTATTACGATCGTAAAAAAGCCCCTAAACTCATTTCGCAATTGCGCCCGAGATTGTTGTCGGATGCCGATCCTGAAGTCGTTGCCCAACACTTGATGAAACTCTATTTTCTCGGGTTCGACGAATTTGAAGAAGTGTACGACGAGTTCGCCGATTACGGTTCGGTAACCACCAAATACGCGCTTGCGCAACTTTTGGGCAATGTCCGGAACGACCAATCGCGTGAAGTCCTTTTCAAATTGCTCAAGGATGACAGTAGCTTGGTCCAGGGTGAAGCGGTGCGTCAACTCAAAAAAGAACCTATCGAGATTGTCGGGCCATTGCTGGTTGAACATTTGAAAACGGCGAGCAGTCGCAATTATGGGCCGATAAATTTAATGGATCCCGTCATGAACCGCAGCGATGGCGGAAAAAACGAAATTATACGTGCGTTGGGTGAAATGCGATACAAAGCGGCCGTGCCTGCACTTTTGCCGTTGCTCAACACGAACGACCCCGATCAGTTCAAGCTTGTCGTGGAATCATTAAAAGCCATCGGAAGCAAAGAATACATCCCGTATTTCAATTCGAACCTATTACAGAAGAACGAGGAACTCGCCTCGACGATTGCGACTTTCATCGTCTCCGACAGCCTCAACGAATGCTTACCAAGCCTCAAGTATTTCATTTCGAACTGCAACCGCAACAGCCGGCGCGACCAAAGTTGGATGATCACGAACCTGTCAGCGCTCAAAAGCTCCGACATAAAAAATTTCCTGTTATTCGATTACCAACGTTTCCAAACCTATGCCGATACTTTGGAAAGCCGGAAACAACTCAAATGGAACGCTGCCTACATCGAGTCGTTCACACGTCTTAAAACCAAAGAGGCGCGCCCTTATATTTATGCTTCGATTTACGATTGGATGGGTATCAGCCCGGATTTTGTGCGAAATCCGGCGTTGTTCGACCTCAAAAAGTCCGAAGAGCGCGCGTTGTCCGAAAAATTCAACAGCCTTCCCGACTTCAAAAACTACAAGTTGTCGCATGACATCGCTTTTATCCGCGAAAGCGAAGAGAGTACGGGTAAAAAAGTCGCCGTCTATCATATGATTGAAGTGGTGATCCCGTCGGAAGAAGAACCGAAATCGGCACGGCAACGCATCGCGAAACTTTTGGAAATCGCACCTAAAAATGTGTACATCCGATTCGATTCGGGCGCCTATTACAACGAAAGCCAAGACCGATTCGATGAGAAAAGACCGAACAATCCAGCAAATCTGTTCATCGAATACGCCAAAGCCATCCCGAACCAAAAGGACGCGGCATTCCTTCAGGCATTGATCGATAACGGCTACATTTCCGAACCGTATTACAAAGAGCGCGCACTCGACGCCATCAAATCGATAAAGGTCGCACTTCCATAAAAAAAGCCACCGATCCCGAAAAGGACCGATGGCCAAAAACAAATTAAAATTATCGTATAACCTTATTGCCAGCCGCCTCCGAGGGCTTTGTACAACGTGATCACGGCGTTGTACTTCTGGTATTGGTTGTCTATGTAATTCAACTCGGTGTTCAACGCCTGATCTTTGGCCGTGAGCACTTCGAGGTAGTTCACCATTCCGTATTGCAGCAATTCGTCCGAAAAACTCGCGGCTTTTTGCAACGATTCCAATTGTTTGGCGCGGATTTCGAGCTTGTTGGTCTCGTTTTGGTATTGCTGCAACGCGTCCGAAACTTCCCTGCCTGCGGTGAGCAACGTTTGTTGGAATTGCAGGTAAGCTGTTTCTTGGTTCGCTTTCGATACTTCGTGTTGCGTCCTGATTTTGCGTTGGTTGAAAATCGGCTGGGTCAAACCCGAAACGATGTTCGCGAAAAGCGCGTTTGCACTGAACAGCTTGTCGATGTCGATACTTTGGAAACCTCCAGTAGCTGTAACGGTAAGCGATGGGTAAAAATTGCTTCGCGCCACGTTTACGAGTTCAAATTTGTTTATGAGGTTGTACTCGGCGGCGATCACATCGGGACGCTTGCGCAACAGCAAAGCCGGAACGCCGGTTTTTACATCGGCCGTAACCGATTGCGTATCAAAATTACTGCGCTCGATATGATGCGGCCCTTCGCCCAACAAAATACTCATCGCGTTTTCGAGTACGACGATACGGTTTTTCAGATCTTCTCTTATCAATTGTGTCGCATACAACTGCGCTTCGGTTTGCTTCACGCCGACTTCGTTGGTTTCACCGGCCTTTTTGAGTTCGCGGATCACGTCGACACTTTTGTTGCGGTTGCCTAAAGTCGAATCTACGACTTTGAGCTGTGCATCCAAAGCCAGCAATTGAAAATAACTCGAGGCCACATTGGCGACCAATTGCGTCTGAATCGCTTGGCGAGCCGCTACGGTTTGGAGATATTGCGCCTCGGCTCCGCGTTTCGTACTGCGGATTTTACCCCAAATATCGGCTTCCCAGGACACATTCGCTGCCAATTGGTAGGTATCGGTACCGCGATCGGTCAAAAATGCGCCGAGCTGGCTTTCTTTCGACAACTCCTGGTGCGTCCAGCTAGGTGTGACGCTCAAAGTCGGGTAATATCCGGCTTTTCCCTGGCGGACATAGGCCTCGGCCGATGCAATGGTCTGCACTGCGATGCGCATGTCGTAATTGCTTTGGATGGCTTTTTTGATATGGCCTTGCAGTGTCGGATCGGTGAAAAGCTTGTCCCACGACAAATCGGCGAGAGACGTGCTGTCTTGTGCCGTCAGATCCGATCGGTATAAATTATCGGTCTGAACCTGCGGGCGCTCGTATTTCTTGGCCACGAAGCACGATTGCATCGAAAAGGCCGAAACGAGTACGATTGTTATCTTGATTATATTCGATTTCATTCTGTAACGGTTTTTGGTTGGTCTTGGTCTTCATCGTAATCGGCGTCGTGCGGCTGGCCCGAAATCCTTTCCTGCAGCGATTCGAAAATCACGTACAGCACCGGAATCGCGAATACGCCGAAAATCGTTCCGACGAGCATTCCGCCAACGGCACCCATACCGATCGAACGGTTACCGACCGCTCCAACGCCATTGGCCAACGCAAGGGGCATCAATCCGAAGATGAAGGCGAACGAGGTCATCAGGATCGGACGCAGACGCGCTTTCGCACCTTCGATGGCCGCCTGCCAGATTTCCATGCCGTGTTTTCGCCTTTGCATCGCGAATTCGACGATCAGGATCGCGTTCTTGGCGAGCAATCCGATAAGCATGATAAGTGCGACCTGGAAGTAGATGTTGTTTTCCAATCCGGCGAGTTTCACGAATCCGATCGCACCCGCGATACCGACCGGAAGCGAAAGGATTACGGCCAACGGTATCAGGTAACTTTCATATTGCGCGCTCAACAGGAAGTACACGAAAATCAAACTGAGCAAAAATACGCCCGCTGCTTGGTTTCCGGCGATGATTTCCTCTCGCGTCATGCCCGAGAATTCATATCCGTAGGTTTTCGGCAAATGCTGCTCGGCCACTTCCTGTACGGCTTTGATCGCATCTCCCGAAGAGAATCCGGGTTTCGCCTTACCGTTGATGTTTACGGCCTTGAGCATGTTGAAACGCGCGACGGCTTCCGGTCCGTAAATCCGCGAAAGCGTGATGAATTGGCTGATCGCGACCTGCTCTCCGTTTGCGTTCTTCACGTAAATGTGGTTGATCGAATTCTCGTCGGCACGCGCTTCCGGCTTCGATTGGATCATGACGCGGAACTGTTTTCCGAATCGGTTGAAATCGGTCGTATACAAACCGCCGTAATACCCTTGCATCGTATTGAAGATGTCCGAAACCGAAACGCCGGCGTCTTTGGCCTTTTCTACGTTGATGTCCATGCGATATTGCGGGAAATTCGGGTTGAAGTTCGTCATCGCATACGCTATCTCGGGACGTTGGTTGAGCGCGCCCAGGAACTCTCCGGTCACTTGGTTCACTTTCTGCCAATCGTCGTCGCCTTTGTCCTGGATCTTGAGTTCGAAACCGTCGGCCGTACCGAAACCTTGTACGCTCGGAGGCGTAAAGAACAACATTCTGGCATCGTTGAATCCGGCGGTCTTCGCGAAGAGTTCGCCTACGATAGCATCGACGCTTTGGTTGTCTTCCTTGCGCTCTTTCCAATCTTTGAGCTTGATGACGCTGAACGCATACGAACCTCCGTTTACGCTGTTGAGCAAACTGAATCCGACGATGTTCATACGCGCTTCTACAAGCGGCATGGTCTTGAGGATGGAATCGAATTTCTGTATGACTTTATCGGTCTGTTCCAACGTAGTTCCCGGCGGAAGCGTGATGTCGGCCATGATGATACCGCGGTCCTCGTTCGGGATAAAGCCCGATGGCGTCGACTTGAACAACAAAATGATGGCTCCGGCGAAAACCGCCAATCCCAAGACGGTGATCCATTTTCTCTTGAAAAGGAAACCGAGCGATTTTACGTAACGGTCGTTCATTCGGTCGAAACCGGAATTGAATGCGATAAAGAACCTGTCCTTGAAATTCTTCTTCTTTTCGTGTTCGTGTTCGTCGTGCGGTTTCAAAAACAACGCACAAAGCGCAGGCGAAAGCGTCAACGCGTTCACGGCCGAGATCAGGATCGCCACGGCCAACGTGATCGCGAACTGCGTATAGAACACGCCCGACGGACCTTTGAGGAACGACACCGGAATAAATACCGCCGCCATGACGAGCGTAATCGAAATGATCGCCCCCGTAATCTCGCTCATGGCCGAAATGGTCGCCTTTTTGGCCGATTTCTCGCCTTGGTCCATTTTGGAGTGTACGGCCTCGACGACGACGATCGCGTCATCGACCACAATCCCGATCGCCAAAACAAGCGCGAACAACGTGAGGAGGTTGATCGAGAATCCGAAAACGTTGAGGAAGAAAAACGTACCTACGATCGCGACCGGAACCGCGATAGCCGGAATCAAAGTCGAGCGCAAATCCTGAAGGAAAATGAACACGACGATGAACACGAGGATAAACGCTTCGATGAGCGTAGAGATTACCTTTTCGATCGAGGCGTCGAGGAAGGTTTTCGTGTTGAACGGAATCACGTAATCGATACCTTCGGGAAAGTCGGCTTTGGCTTCGGTCATGATCGATTCTACTTCTTCGATGATGTCGTTCGCATTCGAGCCCGACGTCTGGAAAACGCCCATCGCGACGCCTTGCTGACCCATTCCGTAGTTTTTCTGGGCGTAGTTGAACGCGCCGAGTTCGATATCGGCCACGTCTTTCAAACGCACGAATTGTCCGTTACCCGTAGCTTTTACGACGATATTTTCGTATTCCTCGGTTTTGGAAAGACGCCCTTTGTATTTGATCACGTATTCGTAGACACCTTCGGCATTTTCACCGAATTTACCCGGCGCAGCCTCGACGTTCTGTTCGTTGAGCGCGGCCTGCACGTCTTTTGGCGACACTTTGTAGGCGGCCATTTTCTCGGGATCGATCCAGATACGCATCGAATAGTCCTTACCGCCGAAAACGTTCACCTGCCCGACTCCTTTTACACGTTGGAGTTTCGGCACGAGGTTGATTTTGGCGTAGTTCTGCACGTAAGTCCCGTCATATTCGGGATTGTTCGAGAAAATCGAAAGGAACATAAGCGCGCTCGTTTGGCTTTTGAACGTGGTCACACCGGTTTGTACGACGGCCTGAGGCAATTTGCTCGTGGCACGCGACACGCGGTTCTGTACGTTTACGGCTGCGATATCGGGATTGATTCCGAGTTCGAAAAAAACCGTGATCTTGGCCGAACCGTCGTTTGCGGCAGACGAGGTCATGTACGTCATGCCTTCGACGCCGTTGATTTCTTCCTCGAGCGGAATCACGACGGAATTGAGAACGGTTTCGGCATTCGCACCCGTATACGTCGCGGTTACCTGAACCGTCGGCGGTGCAATTTCGGGATATTGCTCAACGGGAAGCGAGAGCAATCCCAAAATCCCGAGAATCGTGATCAGTATGGAAATTACGGTCGACAGGACCGGCCGTTGTATGAATGTCTTTAACATGGCGTCGGATTATTTTACGGTTGCTTTTGCAGAATCTTTGTCCGACGCGTTTTGAGCGGTCTCGGCGGTCGGCTGTTTCGGTTGCGGGACGATCTGCATGTCGTCTTTCATTTTCGAAGCGCCTTCTATCACGACGGTCTCGCCTTCCTGCAAGCCTTCCGAAACGATGAAATTAAGTCCTGAAACTCCGTTGGTCTTGATGATACGCGATTTGACCTTGTTGTCGCTTCCGACCACATAAATCTGTTGCTTGCCCTGCATGTCGAGAACGGCGTTTTGAGGCACGAGGATCGTACTTTTCACTTCTACGGGAATTCTTACGATTCCGGTTCCGCCGCTTCTTAGAACCGCTTGCGGGTTCGCGAATTCGGCACGGAACTGTGTCGTTCCTGTTTCCGGATCGGCCTGACCGTTGACCGTTTCGATCTTTCCTTTTACGTCGTATTCCGAATTATCGGCCAAAAGCAAAGAAACCGCAGGCACATTCTTGAGTTTCGCGGCCAGCGATTCGCCTTTGAACGTCTTGGCGAAATCGATCATCTGTTTCTCGTTGAGCGAAAAATAAGCACGCATTACACGAGTATCCGAAACCGTCGTAAGCGGCTTGTCGTCAGACATGCTGACCAAAGCGCCTTCTTTGTACGGCAAGCTTCCTATAAAGCCGTCTACGGGAGACGTAATCGTGCCGTAACCGATGTTCGCGGCAACGCTACCGTAAGTGCTTTTCGCCTGTGCGAGTTTCGCTTTGGCCGTTTCCAGCTGCACCGGACTGATGATGTTCCTGTCGACTAGCGGCTTCAAACGATCCACTTCGACCTGTGCGGCGTTCACGGCTGCTTTCGCGGCGGAAGCGTCTTGGTTGAGCGTATTCGTCTCCAATTTGAAAAGGATTTGGCCTTTGCGCACCTGCTGGCCTTCATCGACGTAAATCTTTTGGATGAACCCGTTTACTTTCGGACGGATTTCGACGTTCTGTCGGCCTTCGAGGTTCGCCGTGTATTCCTGGTAGACCGTCGCGTCCTGTTTGACGACTTTCTCTACAGGAAACGGCATCGGGCCGGGAGCCTGTTGAGCCTGTTCATTCTTTTTCCCGCAAGAGGCCAAAAGAACCGAAGCTATGATGAAACTGAAAATGTGATTGGTTTTCATATAAATGTGAGTGTAGATTGATTGTTTACTTCTTCTTGTTTTTTTCTTCGATCTGACGGAAGCGCTCTACCGTTTTCTGCAGCAATTCCTCGACCTTGAGCACATGGCTTTGATACGCCTTGATGTTTTCTATGTTCTCGTATTTGTATTCGTGCTGTGTCTTTTCGGTGTAGGCCAACATGCGCTCGATAAGCCTTTTCTCGAATTGCAGCATGCGTTGGTAATTGTCAAGGCGGTCGCTGAACGGAGCCGGCCTGTAATATTTCTTTCGGTCGCCCGAAACCGTGATGTACGTGATTTTGCCGAGTTTGAGCAGTAAATTCACTGCCGTGGAAACCGAACTTTTGCTCGCGCCGGTAATCTCGACAAGGCTTTCGAACGTAAAGCCCGGAGTGCGCCCGTCTACGATGATCAATCCGAGGATTCTCGAAGCCAACGGCGGTAAATGGTAAAGTGTCTCAAAGTGGACGCCGAACATTTCGATGAGTTCCTCTTTTTCCTTTTGAAGATCCATTTCACAAAAAATTTGACCACAAAATTAAACTTGGTTCGTCTTTCACCGAACTAACCGAACTTAAATTTGTGTTAATCTTACGAAATCGATTTCTTAGGGGATGAAAATGGATTTTAATAACGCTCGACTTTTGAGAGCCAGTCTTTTATACCCGTTTGTAGTTTTTCGGACAATGCCTGCGCTTCGGCAATGTTAAGGATTTCGACGATTTTGCGTCCGTCGGGATAATTCTTGCCCTTAAGCCCTACCGCATCGTCGATTTTGTTTCCCGTCGGAAAAACGATCAGGATTTTGCTTCTGTGAAGATTGATGACGGCCAAATCGCGTTTGTATTCCTTGGCGTCGAATTCGGCCATTTGACCGTTAAAATAAAACGCGATCGAATTCCATTTGACGTGTTCCGAAATTTCATCATCGGTATTAAGAAAAAGTGTGCGAAGATAATCGACAGTCGCGCGTGAAATCGGCTCAATACTTTCCAAATGACGATCGACTTGTTCGGTATCGGAAAGGTTCGTTTTGGCCATGCGCTTAATTTAATACTTCGATATTGACGCGGATAAAGCCGTGGTTTTTATTGTCGGTGATCGTCATGAACGCGCGTTTGGTCAAATCGAGTTCGCGTCCGGCTTTGTGCGGCCCGCGGTCGTTCACCGTCACCACGACCGATTCTCCGTTCTTGACATTGGTCACCCGCAGTTTCGTCCCGAAAGGCAGCTTGCGGTGCGCCGCGGTCAAATCGCTGTTGTGGAATTTTTCACCGCTCGCGGTTTTGCGACCGTTGAATTTGTCGGCATAGTACGAGGCTTCTACATTGCGCTTGAAAGTTTTGGCCGATCCGCCGCCTTTTGAGGACGAACAGGAAACGACGGCAACCGACAGCATGAAGAAGACGATCAGGGCAAGGATCCGCTTCATATACAGGTTTATTCGATTACTTCGATGGTTACTTTGAGTGCGCCGCCCCAACCCGAGCCGGCGATATCCATAAACGCTTTTTTGGTAAGGTCGATGTCGCGTCCTCTAGTGAATGGCCCGCGATCGGTGACTTCTACGATGACCGATTTGCCGTTGGCCTCGTTGGTTACCTTGAGTTTGGTTCCGAAAGCCAGCTTGCGATGTGCCGCCGTATAGCCTTTGTTGCTGAACTTACGTCCGCTTGCGGTGCGCTTTCCGTTGAACTTGTCGTGATAATAGGAAGCGTGCGCGTTCTTTTTGAAGACTTTGAGCTTGAGGTTGGACACCAGTTTGAGACTGTCGGCAACCGCTGCATTCTTTGCTATCGAATCCTGTGGCGTTTTCCCTTGTTGCGGCTGTTGGCTCGACTGGAAACCGAATCCGCTGATGAAAACCGCTAAAATCGCGATCGCGGTAAATAGTATTTTTTTGTTTTTCATATCTGAAATTTTATCGCGGGAACGTTTTAACAAATACCGTTCCTTTAGACGAAAAAAGCGCCCTAAAGCGCCTGAATGGTTATTGGAACCACAAATTCCACGGAATCCTGCTCAAAAGAAAGACCAATCCCAAAGTGTAGAAAATGGCAAAACACTTGAATTTGTCTTTGCTGAGTTCCTTTCGTTTGTGTTTCGACCATCCGATCGTAATCAAGACGATGGCCAAAATATTGACAAGCGGATGCTCTAGGGAAGTCAATCGCAAGGCACTGTTGCTCATTTGTCCGAGCGACGCGAAACCGAGCGGAGACGTGAAATACAACAGCAATCCCAATACAAGTTGTACGTGGGAGGAAATCAGCGCAAATAATCCTAATCTTTTGTCGGAAGGCTTGAATTCGCGTGTGGAAAAGTATCCTGAAAGCCCGTTGATTGCGGCGATAAGAAGCACGAGGAGAACGATGTAAGCCCATCCGGAATGCGCTTGTTGAATGAATTTTTCCATCGGTAGTTCGTTGTTTGGAAACCCAAATATAGGAAAATTTAGCATAAAAAAGCCCCGCTTTGAGGCGAGGCTTGTTATATGGAATCGATAGAAATTACTTTTTCGCAAGGAACGCCTTGAGCAAAAAGCTCGTAGAACTGTCGTGGTTGCCGACTTTTCCGCTGTTGATTTCGTCTAAAATCGAAGTGGCCAACTGCTTGCCGAGTTCGACGCCCCATTGATCGAAACTGTAAATGTTCCAGATGACGCCCTGGACGAAAATCTTGTGTTCGTAAAGCGCGATCAAAGAACCGAGCGTTTTCGGCGACAGCTTATCGATAAGGATCGAATTCGTCGGTTTGTTGCCTTCGAAAACCTTGAACGGCTTGAGTTTTTTGGCTTCTTCACTTGAAACGCCCATTTTGTCGAATTCGGCTTGTACTTGGGAGCCGGTTTTTCCATTGAGAAGCGCTTCGGTCTGGGCGAAAAAGTTCGACATCAGTTTGTCGTGATGGTCCCAATCGCCATGTAAAGGCTTTACGAATCCGATGAAATCCGTAGGAATCAATTTCGTACCCTGATGGATCAACTGGAAGAATGCATGCTGGGAATTCGTGCCCGGCTCTCCCCAAATGATCGTTCCGGTTTGGTATTCAACGACGTTTCCGTTTCTGTCGACGTATTTGCCGTTACTTTCCATCGTGCCTTGTTGCAAATACGGCGCGAGTCGGTTCAAATATTGGGAATATGGGATCAAAGCCTCGGTTTCGGCCCCGAAGAAATTGTTGTACCAAACGCTCAAAAGCGCAAGTACGACGGGAATATTTTGGTTGAATTCGGTCGATTTAAAGTGTTCGTCCATTTCGTTCGCCCCTTTGAGCAAATCGTCGAAATTTTCGAATCCGACAGCCAAAGCGATAGACAATCCGACGGCGCTCCACAACGAGAAACGTCCGCCTACCCAATCCCACATCGGGAAAATATTGTCGGCGTCGATACCGAATTCCGTTACTTTTTTGATGTTCGTCGAAACGGCTACGAAATGTTTGGCGACATCTTCCTGTTTGCCCGATTTCAGGAACCATTTGCGGATCGTTTCGGCATTGCTCAACGTTTCCTGTGTCGTGAAGGTTTTGGATACCACGACGAACAAAGTCGTTTCGGGATCGAGGTTTTTGATGACTTCGTTCACGTGATCTCCGTCGACGTTGGAAACGAAATGTACATTGAGGTGATTTTTATAGAATTTGAGCGCTTCCACGACCATGGCCGGACCCAAATCGGAACCGCCGATACCGATATTCACGACATCGGTGAAGGTTTTTCCGGTAAAGCCTTTTCTCGTGCCCGCAATCACTTCGGATGTGAAGGCCTTGATTTTATTTTTTACCGCATAAACTTCGGGAACGACGTTTTCTCCGTCCACGTTTATAACCGCCGATTCGGGAGCTCGCAAAGCCGTGTGCAGCACCGCACGTTTTTCGGTCGCGTTGATCGCATCTCCGTTGAAATACTTCGAAATCGCGTCTTTCAACTGGACTTCTTCGGTCAATTTCAAAAGCAGATCAAGCGTTTCCTGCGTAATGATGTTTTTCGAATAATCAACCAGGAAATCGTTCCAGCTAATGTGGAATTTTTCGGCGCGATTCGCATCTTCCGAGAACAGTTTCTTCATCGGAATGTGGCACAAATGACCGTGGTGGTGTTGCAATTCCTGCCAGGCAGCAGTCGTTTCGGGGTTTATCTTAGGTAGTGGCATAATCGTTTTTTTGACAGACCAAAAATAACACAATCCCGATTAATTCAATACCGATATATTAACAGATTTGGATCAGCTTTTGGGCAAATCCTTGAATTTGGACGAAGCGACGCTGTCGAGTTCGCGTTTTAGCGGCGTCATTTCGGCTATGAAACGGGGTTTGTATTTCTTGTCCATCGGTTCGGCGTTAGGAAGTCGCAAACGCAACGGATCGACCTGTACACCGCTTTTCCAGAATCGGTAGCACACGTGCGGACCTGTCGCCAATCCGGTACTTCCGACGCGTCCGATCACATCGCCTTGGGTGACGCGTTGACCACGTCTGACGAGGATTTTCGACATATGAAGATATTGGGTCGAATAGGTGCCGTTGTGTTTGACTTTGACGAAATTCCCATTTCCGGTCGTATAGCCGGTTTGCTCAACGACTCCGGATGCGGTTGTCATGATCGGAGTTCCTGTCGGCGCGGCGTAATCGGTGCCTTTATGCGCTTTCCAGACTTGTTGCACCGGATGGAATCGGTTGCGTGAAAAACGCGATGAGATGCGGCTGAATTTCAATGGCGCTTTCAAAAAGAAATTCTTGAGCACTTTTCCTTCTTCGTCGTAATAAGCAACTCTTCCACGCGTCGTGTCCTGAATGAAAGGAAACGCGTAAATCAATTTTCCTTTGTATTCGAAAAACGCGGCTTCCATGTCTTCTACACCGTCGTAAATCGTATCGTTGATATAACGCTCGGTAAACGTGATCGCGAACTTGTCGCCTTTCTGCAATTTGAAGAAATCGATACTCCAAGCGTAAACCGTAGAGATTTTGTTCGCGAGTCCCGGATCGACGTGCTGGCGTTCGAGCTCTTCGGTCAACGAGCCGTCGAGAGCCGCTGCAATCGTGCGTCTTTTGATTTTTATCGGACGTACTTTTTTATAGGATTTTGCGATCGAATCGCGCAAATCGACCACATAATAACTCAAGCGGTCGGGTTGGTAAACGAAAATCTGTGCTTTTTTGGATACATCTTTCGTACGCAGGATCGTATAGGGTTTTCCAACACGGATTTTTCGCACGTCGAACGTATCGCGTATCTGCTCGACGATATCGTGTACCTGGCTCGGATTGAAATTCTGCTTCTCGAGGATGCTTCCGAACGTATCGCCCGAAACGACCGTATCGTTGAGCACGTCGAAATCGTTCAACTTGAAACCGAATTCGACGATCACGGGTTTCGCCTTGGCCACGACGGGTTTCGTTTCGGTTTCTTTCTCAGATTTATTGCACGCGAAAAGCAATAGGAATACCGGTAAAAACAGTACGGATAATCGTTTCAAATCTTGGCTTTTACGCGGTTACACTTTTTCCTCTCCCCAATTCTTGAGTTCTTCCTCGCTCCAGAGTTCGGGGAAGAAAATACGGCGTTGGTACTTCGGGTGCATGTACTTTTTCCAGTCGCTGCCTCCGGTAGCCTCGCCGTCTCCGTGTCCGCTGTCGATGTATTTTCGCGCAGCGTGCAAATGTCCCATCACCCATTTCACGTTCACCGTGTGGTCGTAATGGCGCATCGCATTTCTCAATTCGGGGTTTTGGCGGTCTTCTTCGGGAAGTTCCGAAAACTTGCGCCACAGGTTTATGGTGTTGTATTCCTCCATGAAGCGAAGGAACTTGTCTTTGTATTTCTTTTCGAAATTGCCGAGCAGCGCCGATTTTTTGCCTGTTCGATAGTCTTTCCCCGCAGCTTGCCAATATAAGTGCTCAAAAGCGTGCAAATATGGCGTGTTTCTGTCGATAGTCGCACGGAAACGGTAATCGATCAGGTTGATCAGGTCGGTCGACGCGAATTCGATCAATCGATATTGCGCGCTCTGGAAACCGCTCGCAGGCGTAAGCGTGTTGCGGAATTTCATGTATTGCTCCACTTCCATCCCGTCGCCCATGATGTCGAAAGAATTCGTCAACAGGTCGAAATAACGCGAGATCCGCATCAAACGCTCGGTAAAGAAATTCGTCGTGAGCTTCTCGGTGTGGCAAACCTGCTCGATTTCCCACAAAATCATCTTGAACAGCAATTCGTTGACCTGATGGTACATGATGAATACCATTTCATCGGGCAAAGTCGTGCGTTGCGTCTGTAAGTTTAGAAGAGCGTCGGTTTGTATGTAATCCCAGTAGGTAATGGGTTTAGACCATAATAATCCTTCTAGGTGTGTTTCTGTCTTTTGGTCAATCGCACGGAATTTTTCCTCTAATTTATCGAGGATTTCTTCCGATATGTTGTGGTTGGACATCAGGGTTTAGCTTTTACTTTAAATGAATGTTTGAGTCCTTTAAAGCTTTCAAGATCGGCTTTAATGGATCCGACGGCCAAACTCGCCTTGATGCGGACCGGAATTTTGTTGTCGTCGTCTGATATCCAGACGGTGAGGCTCTCTTCCTCTTTAAAAACGCGGCCCGACTGGACGAGCGGACGGAAAATCATCGTCGGAATCGTCCCAAATTTAGTCGATATATCTTCCTGACCAATATATTTTAACTTAAACTTGATCACCTCGTCGTCAAAAAACATGTCGACGGTAATCGCCTGCCCGACTTTCATTTTATCGATGCTCGGATGGTTTCGCAAATAATAGAACATCGAAACCACGTCGAGTGTATTGTCTGGCGTCACGTATGTTTTTTCCTTGTTGCGTTTGTAATCCTTGACCAAAACACGATTGCCCGGCTGGTCGAAAAACGCTTCCTGGTTCCGGACGTATCCGCCCTCGTCTATCTTTCTCACGGCTTGCACGGGTACACATGTTCCCTTATCGAAATAGCTTTCGTAAGTATCGTCTACCTTGAAGAAAAAACGCGACATTCCGACTGTCCAGCCTTTCCCGACGGCATGAAAAACTTTTTTGCCGTTTCTCGTCGATTCCTGCATGTCGAGCGTGGCATATCCTGCGTTCACGATGCCATAATGAATACGGAATTTGAAGTATTCGCCCACACCGAACGCATCTTCCTTTTGGGAAGAAAATCCGGCGGTTACAATGAATAATAAGAATACTATTACCTTTTTCATACTTTAAAAATAGCTTTTTTTTCGTGGGGCTAGTCAAAATCCATTCCAAAAAAAATGATAAAACAAAAAACCCGTCCGGAAATCCGAACGGGTCTAATGCTATTAACCAACCAAAAAACTATAATTATGAAAAACTTTACTGCAAGACCGGGAAACCACCCCCTGAATTGCGCTGCAAAGATACGCCGCTATTGAGGATTTGCAATAAAAAAATTAGATTTAACACAAATTTTGCAAAGAAAACGTTTTCGAAAATGGCCTTTTTGAGGATTCTATCAGAAATATAACATTCAGGGAACAAAAAATTCATGTGTTAAAACACAAAAAGCCCGCCAAAATGACGGACTTTTTGTGATAATCGATTAAAAATTAGAGCGTTCCGCGTTTCGCCTGCTCTCTTTCGATAGATTCGAACAACGCTTTGAAGTTTCCGGCACCGAAACCTTTGGCTCCCATGCGCTGGATGATTTCGAAGAACAACGTCGGACGATCCTGAAGCGGCTTTGTGAAAATCTGCAACAAATAACCTTCTTCGTCGGCATCGACCAAAATCGCGAGATTTTTGATCACATTCAGGTCTTCTTTCATCATTTTCATATGGTCGCCCAAACGGTTCGGGACATCCTCATAATACTCGGCAGGCGGAGCCGAAAGGAATTCTACGCCTCTCGCGCGCAATTGAGTAACGGTCGTGATGATGTCATCTGTCGCAATCGCTACGTGCTGGATTCCAGGTCCGCCATAGAAATCGAGATATTCCTCAATTTGGGATTTTTTCTTGCCCTCGGCCGGTTCGTTGATCGGGAATTTGATGCGCCCGTTTCCGTTCGACATCACTTTAGACATCAAAGCCGAATATTCGGTATTGATCTGCTTGTCGTCGAACGAAAGGAAATTCACGAAGCCCATTACTTCTTCGTACCATTTCACCCATGTGTTCATTTCGCCCCAGCCGACGTTTCCTACCATGTGGTCGATGTATTTCAATCCGGTCGGTTCAGGCTTGTAATCGGATTCCCAAACTTTGTAACCCGGAAGGAACGGACCGTTGTAGTTCTTGCGCTCTACGAACATATGCACGGTTTCGCCATAGGTATAGATTCCCGAACGCACAGTTTCGCCGAATTCGTCTTTCTCGACGGTCGGTTCCATAAAAGGTTTCGCGCCGCGTTTTGTAGTTTCCTCGAACGCGCTTCTGGCGTCTTCTACCCACAAAGCCGCGACTTTAACGCCGTCACCGTGTTTTTTGAGGTGATCGTTGATCGGTGAATCCGGAGTCAATGGCGTGGTGAGCACGAATCGGATTTTTCCTTGCTGGATCACGTAAGACGTACGGTCTTTCACGCCCGTTTCCAATCCGGCATAGGCTACAGACTGGAATCCGAAAGCAGTTTTGTAAAAATGCGCGGCTTGTTTGGCGTTTCCGACATACAGCTCCACGTAATCTGTTCCCAATAGCGGCAAAAAGTCTTGCGCGCCTTCAAATATTTTTTCAAGGCCGTATTCGACCGATTTTACTTCTTTGCTCATATTCAGCTAATTATTCAGCTATTGCTGACAGTTTGTTGTTTAAATTTTTTCGGATTATTCAACCCATGATTTGTAATACTGCCCGTCGTCCAACCCCATGGCTTCTTCGGTCACCATCAACGGTCGGAACGTGTCGACCATAACGGCCAATTCTTCGGTAACGGTTTTGCCGATACTGCGTTCCATCGCGCCGGGCGCCGGTCCGTGTGGGATTCCTTTCGGATGCAACGTGATATGGCCTTGTTCTATGTTGTTTCGGCTCATGAAATCGCCGTCTACATAATATAGAACCTCATCGCTGTCGATGTTGCTGTGGTTGTAAGGCGCCGGAATGGCTTTCGGATGGTAATCGTACAAACGCGGGCAGAACGAGCAAACCACGAACGTAGACGTCTCGAAAGTCTGGTGTACCGGAGGCGGTTGGTGCACACGACCCGTAATCGGTTCGAAATTGTGGATCGAGAATCCGTACGGGAAGTTATAGCCGTCCCAACCGATCACATCGAACGGATGCGTCGCGTAGACGAGCTCGTGCATCATGCCTTCCTTCTTGATCTTGATTACGAATTCGCCTTTTTCGTCATGGGTTTCGATTTCTGACGGAAGCTTGAAATCGCGCTCGCAAAAAGGAGAATGCTCGAGCAATTGCCCCGAAGCGTTCTTATAGCGTTTTGGCGTATAAAACGGTGCGTGCGACTCGACGTAGAACAAACGGTTGTCTTCTGTATCGAAGTCGATCTGGTAAATCATGCCGCGCGGGATGATCAAATAATCGCCGTACTCGAAATCGATGTTGCCCATCATGGTGCGCAGTTTCCCGCTTCCTTTGTGGATGAACAGCATTTCGTCTGAATCGGCATTCTTGTAAAAGTACTCGCGAAGTGATTTTCTCGGTGCGGCAAGCCCGATGATACAGTCGCGGTTCACGAGCATGGCTTTGCGGCTTTCGAGGAAATCGTCGGCTGGTTTCAATTCGAAACCTTTAAAAAGCAAAGACTTGATGTTCTTGTCGATCGCGATTTTAGGCTCTACCGAATACGACTTGCGGATTTCCTTGACCTGCGTGGGGCGATGCACGTGATACAGCAACGACGAATGTCCGTGAAAGCCTTCGGTGCCGAACAACTGCTCGTAATAAAGGCCGCCGTCCGGCTTCTCGAACTGCGTATGCCGCTTTTGTGGAAAATCGCCGAGTTTATGATAAATTGGCATAGTTAAGTGTTTTTTGTTTAGCCGCGAATTTCACGAATCACACAAATAAGCAATGCAGAAATCGGGCAAATAAAAGAATTCTGAAGTCTTGAATTTCACGTAATACATTCGGGTAATTCGTGAAATTCGCAGCAAAAAACCGAATCTCACTCGGGGTTTCGCTTGATCATGAACTTGAGATGCGACAATAAATCTTTCCAGGTTGTCATACCGTCAAATATCGGAAAAATTTAAATTTTGACCGTGTTTGTTACGGATAATTTATAAAAACAAAAACTCCGGCGTTTCGACCGGAGTTCTTCGTAAATATCGTGAATCTTATTTCGCCTTCTTATAGCTATAAGCGTATACCATCGTGTGGATGGCCGCAAAAATCAACGAGAAATAAAACAGTGACGCATCGTCGGCATCGGGACTCGAGTGGTGTACGAAAGCCACGACGACCAAACTCAATACCATCGCCAAACCAGAACCGGCGACGGTTTTATAATTCCCGATAGAGAATTGGCCGCTGTTCAAATAACTGTTCTTCATTCCGTAGAACAAATACAAATCGAAACCGATCATCATCCAGACGATAAGACGGATCCAAGTGTCAAGAGGAAGGAAAACCATCATGAACAAGCAAACGCCAATACCCAAAATCGGAACCAAAGGCACAAGAGGCGTACGGAAAGCACGAGGCGCATCCGGCATTTTCTTGCGCATGATCATCACACCGATACAAACCAGGATAAACGCGAACAACGTTCCGATACTGGTCATCTCACCGACTACACGCGCCGGGATGAAAGCGGCGAAAATACTCACCAAAATCATGAAAAGCGTGTTGTTTTTTGCCGGAGTTCTGTATTTCGGATGCACTTCAGAGAACACTTTCGGCATCAAACCGTCTTTACTCATAGAGAAGAACACACGGCTTTGCCCCATTAGCATCACAAGGATAACCGATGCGTAACCCGCCAAAATCGCGAGCAAAATCGCATTGTTCAACCACGGATAAGCTGGAGTGATCATACCCGAAGCGTCGGCGTGACCCATATTTTCGACCGCAACCGCAACCGGCGCGATCCCGTCCTGACCTGCGAAAGCCGTATAATTCACGACTCCCGTCATCACGTGGGCGAAAAGGATGTACAATAACGTACAGATTCCGAGCGACAACAAAATTCCGATCGGCATGTCGCGTTTCGGGTTTTTGGCCTCCTGGGCAGCAGTCGAAACCGCATCGAATCCGATGTAAGCGAAGAAAACGATAGCCGCCGCACGAATGATTCCCGAGAACCCGAAATGCCCGAACTCACCAGTGTTTTCAGGAATATAAGGGGTATAGTTTTCCGGTCTGATGTATTGCCAGCCCACCGCGATAAAGATTAATACGACACTCACTTTCAAGGTTACGATCAACCCGTTCACGAATGCCGATTCTTTCGTACCGCGCATCAAGATCATCGACATCACGATCACGATAAAGACCGCCGGAATGTTGATGACGCCGCCTTCGAACGGAGAAAGCATGTACGCATCGGGTATGTGGATGCCGTATCCGCTGAGGAATTTTCCGAGATACCGCGACCAACTGATCGAGACCGTCGCCGCCCCTACGGCGTATTCGAGTACCAAATCCCATCCGATGATCCACGCGATGAATTCGCCCATCGTCGCGAACGAATAGGTATAGGCACTACCCGCGACCGGAATCATGGACGAAAATTCGGCATAGCACAATCCGGCGAAAATACAGCCGAAAGCCGCCACTAGAAACGAAATGGTGATGGCCGGACCTGCGTTGGTCGCCGCCGCCAAACCGGTAATCGAGAATAATCCGGCGCCGATGATGGCACCTACGCCAAGCGCGACAAGACCCGAGGCCGACAAGGTTTTTTTGAGTCCTTTTTCAGATTCCGTCGCCTCGTCGAGCAACTGGTTCAAAGGCTTTCTTTTCCAAATAGACATATAAAGTGGTTATAATTTAAACGATTGGTTTGTTTGAAGGCCAAATATATCGCTTTTTGTAAAAAGGAGTCAAAACCTTCGTATAATTTGGAAAATTCTGCTTTTTGGGGTGATTCCTCGACTGCGCTCGGAACCCAACCCTCCGAGCGCAGTCGAGGAGCGTGCTAAAACCAAAATCCGACACTGAACCACGTGAACCCTTTAGGAAGTTCGGGCGACCACGAATATTTGATTTCTATCGGACCGATTATGGTTTCCATTCCGTATCCGACCGCATAACCCGTATAATGCGGCCATGAAACCCAAGAACCGTCGGCATAGATGTTACTGCCCAGATTCGCGAAATTGGCCGCGACATTTACGTGGTGTTTCCTGAAAATCTCATAATCGAACGTAAGTCCGGTCTTGATATAACTGTCTCCCGAAATGCTCAGGAAATCGTATCCGTAGAATTGTTTGATGTTGTTGACGCCGCTGAAACCGTATCCGCCGAGCACGAAATCGAAAAAAGGTATGCTGTGGTCGCCTATAGCCGAACCGGCCTCGACATCGTATCGCAACGTGAATTTCCTGAAGAACGTCTTGGCAAAACCGATTTCGGCCTTTAAAATCGAGAACTTCTCGAAGTCGTTGCCGTAATCGGACGAGTACAGATACGTTTGGAAATCGCCCGAAAAATACGAGCCTTTCTTAGGGAAATAACGGTTGTCGTACGAATCGTAACGCAGATAAGCGAGCCCGCTCAAATAATCGCTTTGCTCAAAAGTCGGCGAAACGGTTTGGTTCTGGATCGTTTCCGACTTGATTTTGAGGTGTTTCCACTCCAATCCGGCGCCGATCATGAACTTTTGGATGAAAAGCGTCTGGATATACGCCTGATGCGACAAATCCGAAAAATTGATGTTGAGCGTATTCAAACCGAGAGAATCCAGAAGCGCGCCGTTGCTGAAATCGGTCCCGACATTTCGGTTGAAACTGTTGTAGCGCGAGCGCAATCCGAAACTGAAGTAAAAGCCGTTGTCTACGTAATAATCGAAGTTGTAACGGAAGTTGTCGCCCAAAATCACGTCGGCCGAAACCACATCGTTCTTGAACAAAACGCGTTTGGTCGTCACGTTCATCAAAATGCCGCTTTTGTACAAACCGTCGTAGTGAAGCCCAAATTTAAGGTACGTGCGAATCGGATTTTCGACCAAATGCAGGCGCAATTCGTCGCCCGTCGCCGTCTTTTCGAGCGAATAACTGATCGAACTGAAATTCTGCGTTCCCGTTAGATTGTCGATACCCGCGCGCAAATCGTCGTAACAAATCTTGCTGCCGTTCTTGAACCGCAATTTCCCGATGATATAGGCACGGGTAAAGTTGTCGAGCTTGTCGATGTTGATGTTCTTGATGTTCAGGCTGTCTTTTTGGACTTTGATGTCCGGACGATGGTACTCGCCTTTTTGCACCGTGATCGCGCGCAGTTTATACGCTTGTTCCCAAGCCGCACGTTCGCCTTCGTCGATGATTTGGGCGCCGTTGCTGAACGAAATCACGCTGTAATCGGACATGTCGGGTTTGATGTAGATCTCGGTTTGCTTCTTTTTCTGCTGCATTTTCTCGATCATCTGCAGATTCGAAATCTGCGACAGGATGCGAGTGGCGTCACTCAAATATTCACGGTCTTTCAAATCGTCCTGAACGTCGACGCCGATGATGATGTCGGCACCAAGTTTTCGCACCTCATCTATCGGATAATTGTTCGAAACACCACCGTCTACGAGCAATCTCCCGTCGAGCTCGACAGGACTGAAAACCGTAGGAAGCGCGGCACTCGCTCGGATCGCTTGCGGCAGATAACCTTTGTTGAGCAGGATTTCCTCACCCGTTTCGATATCGGTCGCGATACACAAAAACGGAATCGGAAGTTTGTTGAAATCGCGCACATGGCGCACGTTATGCGTAAGTTTCGCGATCAGGTTGTAATTGTAGATGCCTTTGGAATACGAACGCGGAATCCCGATTCTCATCTTTTGGAACGGAAGCGTAAGCGCATACAGCTCGTCGTTGCGTTTGCCGTAAAAATTCTTGGAAGCGCGCGGGATGTAATCACCCAAAAGTTCGTCGAAATTCGTCGATCGGAAAATGGAATCGATTTGCGTGGCATTGTAACCCGAAGCGTACAATCCACCGATGATCGCGCCCATGCTCGTCCCGCCAATGTAATCGATCTTGACGCCGGTTTTCTCGAGCACTTTCAACACGCCGATGTGCGCAAAACCTTTCGCCCCGCCGCCACTCAAAACCAATCCGATTTTCGGGCGCGGCTTGACGACCGTGTCTTGGGCAAAAACCGCCATCGGAAACAGCAACACGCAAATCAGCGACATTATGCCGCGGATTTTCATTCTACACCTGCTTCCGATCATCTGTTTGGTTTTGTGAATGGTAAAAGTCGGTAATTTTTTTGGCTTTAGACGGCCCAATTACCTCGGCTATAGCAGATTCTTGGGCTTCTTTGAGTCTTTTGACCGATTTGAAATGCTTAATCAGCGTCTGCATGGTCTTTTCGCCGATTCCGGGAATGGTTTCCATCGAGGTCTGTAGCGCGCCTTTGCTGCGTCGGTCGCGATGGTGCGTGATACCGAAACGGTGCGCCTCGTTCCTCAATTGCTGTATGATTTTGAGCGTTTCCGATTTTTTATCGAGATACAACGGAATCGGATCTTCGGGATAAAACAATTCCTCGAGTCGTTTCGCGATGCCGATGATCGAGATTTTTCCTCTCAAACCAAGCAGTTCGAGACTTTTCAATGCGGCCGAAAGCTGTCCTTTCCCTCCGTCGATGATGATCAGTTGCGGAAGCGGCTCGTTTTCGTCCAAAAGCCGTTTGTAACGACGGTGCACGACTTCTTCCATAGACGCGAAATCATTCGGGCCTTCGACGGTTTTTATGTTGAAATGGCGGTAATCTTTCTTGCTCGGCTTGCCGTCCTTGAACACGACACAGGCCGAAACCGGGTTCGTTCCCTGAATGTTCGAGTTGTCGAAACACTCTATGTGGCGCGGCTCTTCGGGCAAACGCAAATCTTTTTTCATCTGCGCCATGATGCGCGTCGTGTGTCGGTCGGGATCGACGATCTGCATTTGTTTCATCTGTTCCATGCGATGGTATTTCGCATTTCTGATCGACAATTCCAGAATTTGTTTTTTATCGCCTAGTTGCGGAACGGTGACGTTGACTTTCTCGCCCAAATCGACGTTGAACGGAACGATGACTTCTTTGAGTTTGAGTTCGAAGCGCTCCATGATTTCGACGATGCCGATTTCGAGTAGCTCCTCATCCGATTCATCGAGCTTTTTCTTGAGTTCCAACGTATGTGACCGAATCACCGAACCGTGTGAAATCTGTAAATAGTTGATGTAGGCCGAAGCTTCGTCCGACACGATCGAGAAAACGTCGACATTTGTGATCTTCGGGTTCGCGACCATAGAACGCGATTGATAGTTTTCCAAAACATCGATTTTGTTCTTCATGACCTGTGCTTTCTCGAATTCCATTTCGGATGCGAAAAATTGCATCTGTTTCTTGAATTCGCGCAAACTGTCCTTGAAATTTCCTTTGAGAATCTCGCGGATCTGATCGACGTGATCCTGATAAACCGACAACGGTTCATGGCCTTCGCACGGGCCTTTGCAATTGCCGATATGGTATTCGAGACACACTTTGAACTTTCCGCTTCGGATATTTTCGGGCGTCAGATCGTAATTGCAGGTGCGCAGCGGATACAATTCCTTGATCATATCCAAAATCGTGTAAATCGTCTTGAAACTCGTGTACGGCCCGAAATATTCAGATCCGTCCTTGATCATTTTACGTGTGGAAAAAATACGCGAGAACGGTTCTCTTTTGATGCATATCCACGGATACGTCTTGTCGTCCTTGAGCATGACGTTGAAACGCGGCTGCAGTTTCTTGATCATGTTGTTCTCGAGCAGCAACGCATCGCTTTCGCTGTAAACGACAATGTGTTTAATGGTCGCGATCTTGCGCACCATGACGTTCGTCTTGGCGTTGTCGTGCACTTTGTTGAAATACGAGGAAACGCGTTTTTTTAGGTTTTTCGCCTTCCCGACATACAGCAATTTTTCGTCCTTGTCGAAATACTGGTAAACGCCCGGAGAATCGGGTAAGGTCTGTATTTGCAAGGCCAATGAAGGAGATTCCATAGTGTACAAATGTAACGAATCGCGATAAAGGAACGTAGCTGGGTTTGCGCCCAAAACCGAAATTTAAGTACTTTTAACAGCCAAAATTATCGCGATGTTCACCAAAAAGGATTTACGTATCGCCTATAAAACACTTCGGTTGCAACTGACGCCCGATCAGGTCGAGCAAAAAAGCCTCGTCATCACGAACCGTTTGCTGCAATTGCCGATTTGGGATTTCAAGTGTTACCATATTTTCCTTCCGATAAAAAAACAGAACGAGGTCGATACCGAATTCATCCTGCACTTGCTCGCCGGAAAAGACAAGAACGCAATCCTTTCCAAAAGCGATTTCGAAACGCGCGAAATGACGCATTTCCTTTTGACCGACGACACCAAAATTATCCCGAACCCGAACGGAATCCCCGAACCCGAAGACGGAATCGAAATTCCCATCGACAAAATAGACGTGGTTTTCGTACCGCTTTTGTGTTTTGACGATACCGGAAACCGCATCGGATACGGAAAAGGGTTTTACGACAAGTTTCTCGCCAAATGCAAACCCGAAACCATCAAGATCGGATTGTCATTCTTCGAAGCCGTCGATACCTGGGAAGATGTTTTTGAAAGCGATGTGAAGCTCGATTATTGCATCACGCCCGAAAAGACTTATTCGTTTGCCGGTGCAGACGTTTCGTGAGTCGTGACGATAGTATCTTCTGAAGTTTCCTTTTTATGGAACGCTTTTTTGTTGAAGACGATCAAAATCCCTACTCCTACAGAAATCGCCGTATCGGCAATGTTGAAGATCGCGTTGAAGAACGTGATTTTCTCGCCTCCCCAAATCGGGACCCAAGACGGAAGCTGGTAATTTTCGATTATCGGGAAGTACAGCATGTCGACCACTTTTCCGTGAAACCACGTACCGTAGGCATGTTGCGGCATCATTTCGGCCAATTGACCGTGGCTGCTCGAGAAAATCACGCCGTAGAATACAGAATCGATGATGTTGCCCAAAGCGCCCGCGAAAATCAACGCGATGGCGACGACAAGATAACGTGAACTGTGCGCTTTAACGGCCGTCCACAACCAGTATCCGATACCGACGACAGCGAGCAATCGGAAAACGGTCAGAATGAGCTTTCCATACGCGCCCGGGATTTTCGTTCCCCACGCCATTCCTTCGTTTTCGATGAAAAGAATACGGAACCAACTGAAAACGCGAACCTCATCGCCGTGGATAAAATTCGTCTTGATGTAGATTTTGCTGAACTGATCAACGATCAACACTAAGAAAATGAGCAGGTACGCGTTCCGTAATGACATGCAGTAGTTGTTAAAGCGGCAAAAGTAAATGAAAAAACGAAATTCCAAATCCCAAATCCCAATTATAAGGACCGGAATTTGCAGATTTAGCAAATAATTGGCTTTGCCAGAACCAATTGGCAAAAAATCAGATATAAAAAACGCCCCAATCAAGGAGCGTTCAGTCTTTCGTAAAATATTATCGCTGCAAGTTCTTGGCCTCGATGCTCATCGTAGCGTGAGGAACGATTTTAAGGCGTTCCTTGCTGATAAGTTTCCCGGTCACTTTGCAGATGCCGTACGTCTTGTTCTCGACTCTGAAAAGCGCGTTCTTCAAGTCGCGGATGAACTTCTCCTGACGGATCGCCAATTGGGAGTTCGCTTCCTTAGACATGGTTTCGCTTCCTTCCTCGAATGCCTTGAACGTTGGCGACGTGTCGTCGGTTCCGTTGTTCAAGTCGTTCATATAGGCGCTTTTTATAAGGTCAAGATCGGCTTTGGCTTTTTCGATTTTCTTCAAAATGATTTCCTTGAACTCCGCCAGGTCGGCATCGGAGTATCTAATCTTTTCATCTACCATTTCGTTTAGTTATTTTGAGATTAATACTGATGTTTTGATATCGTCGAATTCGACATCGGTTCCGTCAACGCTTTCGCTGATGACCAGTTCCTTGGTTAGTGTTTCGTCTTTGATGTATTGGCCAAAACTTTCGATGGCCTTGTTCAATGTTTGTTCGCTTTGTAAACTCACCGTAATCTTGTCGGTCACTTCGAATCCGGAATCCTTTCTCATGTTTTGGATGCGGTTCACGAGTTCTCGTGCGATGCCTTCGTTCTTGAGTTCGTCGGTAATCGTAATGTCCAGAGCTACAGTTATCGCGCCTGAATTCGCTACCAACCAACCTTCGATATCCTGTGATGAGATCTCGACATCGGCGGTTGTTAAAGTAGTATCTTTTCCCGATATGGCAAGCGTAAGCTCGCCTTCGCGCTCCAATTGGGCGATGTGCTCTTGGGAAAAACCTTGTATTTCTTTGGAAATCAACCCCATATCTTTTCCGAAACGCGGTCCTAATGCCTTGAAATTCGGCTTGATCTGCTTGACCAAAACACCGGACGCATCGTCTAAAAGTTCGATTTCCTTGACGTTCACTTCGGCTTTCACGAGGTCGGAAATGGCCTCGATTTCAGCCTTCTGATTCGCGTCAAGCACAGGAATCATAACCTTTTGCAGCGGTTGACGCACTTTGATCATTTCCTTTTTGCGAAGCGACAAAACCAACGAAGAAATCGTTTGGGCCTTGCCCATTTTGCTCTCTAAGGTTTTATTAACAAAGTTTTCGACAAATTCCGGGAATTTTGCCAAATGCACACTGTCGAAATTTTCCTTTTGCGTTAAATTATTGAGGTCGCGATAAAGCTGGTCCATATAGAACGGAGCGATTGGCGCACCCAGTTTGGCAACCGTCACCAAGCAGGTGTAAAGCGTTTGGTAAGCCGCAATCTTATCTTGTGCGTAATCGCCTTTCCAGAAACGTCTGCGGCACAAACGCACGTACCAGTTCGACAGGTTTTCCTGAACGAAATCAGAAATCGCGCGTGCGGCTTTCGTCGGTTCGTAATCGGCGTAGAACGAATCGACGTCTTTCACGAGCGTATTCAGTTCCGAAATGATCCAACGGTCGATTTCAGGTCGCTCTTCCATCGGGATTTCGGCTTCAGAATATTTGAAACCGTCGATGTTCGCATATAACGCAAAGAAACTATACGTATTATAAAGCGTTCCGAAGAACTTTCGACGCACTTCGGCCACGCCTTCGATGTCGAATTTCAGGTTGTCCCAAGGATTCGCGTTCGAAATCATGTACCAACGCGTCGCATCGGCACCGTATTCGCCCAAGGTCGTGAACGGATCGACCGCGTTTCCGAGGCGTTTCGACATTTTCTGTCCGTTTTTATCGAGAACCAAACCGTTCGAAAGAACATTTTTATACGCGACGGAATCGAAAACCAACGTTCCGATCGCATGCAACGTATAGAACCAACCGCGCGTCTGGTCGACTCCTTCGGCGATAAAATCGGCGGGAAAATCTTTCTTGCCGTCAATCTTGTCTTTGTTCTCGAACGGATAATGCCATTGCGCGTAAGGCATCGCGCCCGAATCGAACCAAACGTCGATAAGGTCGGATTCGCGTTTCATCGGTTTTCCTGACGGCGAAACCAGCGTGATGTTGTCGACCACATTCTTGTGCAGGTCGACGAGTTTATAATTTTCATCGGACATGTTTCCGGCCTCGAACCCCTTGAACGGGTTTTCGGATTGGAAACCGGCGCCGATCGATTTCTCGATTTCGTTATAAAGCTGCTCGACTGACCCGATGATCATTTCCTCGGATTTGTCTTCGGTACGCCAGATCGGCAACGGGATTCCCCAATAACGCGAGCGCGACAAGTTCCAGTCGTTCGCATTTTTGAGCCAGTTTCCGAAACGGCCTTCGCCGGTCGCTTTCGGCTTCCAGTTTATTTCCTCGTTCAGGTCGAACATGCGCTCTTTGACGTCGGTCATTTTGATGAACCACGAATCGAGCGGATAGTACAAAAGCGGCTCGTCCGTTCTCCACGAGTGCGGATAACTGTGGACGTATTTCTCTACTTTGAACGCTTTGTTCTCTTCCTTTAAACGGATTGCGATTTCAACATCGACCGATTTTTCAGGCGCAGTTCCGGCGTCATAATATTCGTTCTTCACGTATTTTCCGGCCAAATCGCCCATGTGAGACGTGAATTTTCCTTGCAAGTCGACAAGCGGAACGGGATTTCCGAATTCGTCCAAAACAAGCATCGGCGGAACTTCGGGAGTCGCTTCTTTGGCGACTTTGGCATCGTCGGCACCGAAAGTTGGCGCGGTGTGCACGATTCCGGTTCCGTCTTCCGTAGTCACGAAATCTCCGGAAATCACACGGAACGCGTTTTCAGGATTTTGGTACGGAAGCGTGTACGGCAACAATTGCTCGTATTTGATCCCGACCGTGTCCGCACCTTTGAATTCGGCAAGGATTTGATAAGGGATTTGCTTGTCGCCCGCTTTATAAGTATCGAAATCCGAAGACTCGACGTAGTTCTTACCGAATTGTTTCGCGACAAGATTCTTCGCCAAAACAACATTGATCGGCTCAAACGTATATTGGTTGAACGTCTTGACCAGAACGTAATCGATTTTTGGCCCGACGGTCAAAGCTGTGTTCGAAGGCAATGTCCAAGGCGTCGTCGTCCAAGCCATGAAATGAACCGTTCCGAAACCTTGCAAAAAGCTTGGAAGCGTCTCGGCAATCGCTTTGAATTGGGCGACGATAGTCGTATCGGTCACATCGCGATACGCGCCGGGTTGGTTCACTTCGTGCGAGCTCAAACCCGTTCCCGCTTTTGGCGAATACGGCTGGATCGTGTAGCCTTTATAGAGTAAATTCTTGTCGTAAATCTGTTTTAGCAACCACCAAACCGTTTCCATGTATTTGGGTTCGTAGGTCACGTACGGGTCGTTCATGTCGACCCAATAGCCCATTTTTTCGGTGAGGTCGTTCCAAACGTCGGTGTAACGCATCACGGTGCGCTTGCAGGCTTCGTTGTATTCTTCTACGGTGATTTTGTTGCCGATGTCTTCTTTGGTGATGCCGAGTTCTTTTTCGGTTCCGAGTTCTACAGGCAAACCGTGCGTATCCCAACCGGCTTTCCTTTTCACCTGGAAACCTTTCTGGGTTTTGTATCGGCAGAAAATGTCTTTGATCGCACGCGCCATTACGTGGTGAATCCCGGGCAAACCGTTAGCCGACGGCGGACCTTCGAAAAACACGTAAGGTTGCGCGCCTTCACGGCTGGTTACACTTTGCTCGAATATGTGATTCTTCTTCCAGAAATCGAGGACTTCGGATGCTACTGTAGGCAGGTCTAGCCCTTTGTATTCCGTAAATTTGGCGTTCATTTGGTGCATTTATAAAAGACGCGCGAATGTAAACAAAAAAATGTTTAAATTGGTGTTAAAGCCTGTGTTTTAGCGGTATTGCACGTTTTTCGCGATGAAATGCGGGTTTTCGGCACTTCTGTTACACAAAATTCACAAAATCATTACATATGGCTTACAATGAATCGGTTATGGATCGCCTTCGGGAAGCGTTTCTGGATGTGGGAACGGAATTTTCGGAAAAGAAAATGTTCGGAGGCGTTTGCGTCATGGTCGACGATAAAATGTGTATCTGCACCAAGACCGAAAAAGATTCGGGACATGACCGTTTGTTGTGCCGTATTTCGGATCAAGATTACGAACGTGAACTCGAAAATCCCGAAGTGACACCCATGGGTCATGGAAAATCGGTGATGCGCAATTTCGTTTACGTGGACGAAACGGGTTTTAAAACGAAAAATCAGTTGGAGCGATGGGTGAAAATGTGTTTGGAGTATAATCCTTTGGCGAAGAAAAGTAAGACGTGACCTCCTCGACTGCGCTCGGAGGTTAGGCTCCGAGCGCAGTCGAGGAGCGCAACTTTTCAACCAAAAGCACAATTACCATTCCCGCAACATACATCGCCAAATCTTCCCAAGCGAACGACGTCCCGATCACGACCCGCGCCACTTTATTCCCACGCAAGTCCAACTTGTCGACAATTTGGAAAAACTGTAGGAATTCCACAAAGAACGCGAACGCCAAAGTTCCTACTGCCGCCAGATTTACCGAGATTTTAAAAAAAGTACGTCCGAACGCGTAAATCAGGATTACGACAAGCAAATCGCCCACATACGGCCTTACGAAGTCGTCGTGCACGTAAAGCGCGATCAAGACCTCAGTCACAAAAAGGACGATTGTCAAAACGAGATAGCGCAGTCGAAAGGTCATGAGAAAACTTCTTTTAATACGTCGAGCGATTTCGGGCGTTTGAATCCGTCGAGGTGGAACGCGTAATAATCAAGCACGATTTTCAGCAATTGCGAACGTTCGTTACCCGAAAATATTTTTTGGTCGGAATCGAATTTAAGCCCAAGCAATCTCTTGAACAGATGCGTTTCGTTCTCATCTAAAGTAGAAACCGCGAGCGAATCCGAAAAAACGCCTTCGACCATCTCGAAATGACGCGAATGATTTGTGGGTGAAGCCGGATAAAACCCGAGGAATTTAGTCGCCTGAAGCAACGTGATCAAATGGAAATTCGCCACCTCATCGTGTGTATCGAACCACAATAGCGCGGTTTCCAAAAACTCGAAAAGCGCTTCGTTTCTTTCTTCTTCGCGGATACTGTGATGAAAAACTTCCGACAGGAAAATCGCGATCGTGCTTTTGACGACATCCGATGAAACCGTCGCGAAAGGCGTCGCCAAACGGATTTCCTTGAACGTTTCGAGCGTGCCTTTGTTTTTGTGGTTCGCCTCAACCTCGAGAATCGAAAGCGGTTGGAAATAGGCGGTTTTTCGCGCGGCGCTTCTCGACGAAAACGCATTGTGCACGAAGTACGATTTCAAGCCGTCCGATTGCGTAAAACACTTCACAATCAGGCTTTTTTCCTGATATTTCAATGAAGAAATTACAATCGCCTTCGTCGTTATTCGCATTTGAGCAATAAAAAATAAAAATGAGAATAAATAATAAGCTATCGGACGATCATGACCTTCTTGACTTTCGTTTCAGTCCCGTCGTCCGAAGCGATAAAAATCATGTAAACGCCCGAAGCCACGCGATATTTGCCAAATGCCGTCGTATCCCATTCTACCGTTCCGCCTTCGGAGACTTTCTCGAAAACGAGGTTTCCGGCAATGTCGGCGATCTTGACATTCGCGTTGTCGATGAGATTCGCGATCTTGACCGTACCCGTAAAACCGGGACGAACCGGGTTCGGATACACGTAAACGCTGCTCAAATTGTCTTTCGGATCGGTGTTGACGCCCTTGAACGATACCAATCCTTTGTCGGTCGCGATGTAGACTTCCCCAGTAGTTCCGTTGATTTCTATATCGTTTATCGCGTTGCTCGGCAATGGTGAATTCGTGGTCGTGAAATGATGGATTTCTTCCTGTCCGTCCGACGAAAACATGAATACGCCCGAATCGACGGTACCGATCCACTTGTTGTTCGCTCCATCCACACAAATGTCGTTGATGGCTTGCTCGTAAAGCAATTCGGAATCACCGTCATCGGTTTCTATCACGATCTCGTTGGCACGCATCTGGCCTTCGTTATTGAACCTGTCTACGCTAGACAATACGCGCAAGCCTTTACGCGTGCCGATCCACAATTGGTTACGTTTATCTATCGCAATTGCGCGCGCATCATTTATGGGCAAATTGCCCGTTTCGGAACCCACCGTGATTTTTTTATACGGTTCGGCTGCATTTTCGTTGTACGCGACAACTCCGTTGGCATACGTAACCATCCATTTGGTGTCGTTCTTGTCGACGACCAAACGCCCGAAACTGTCAGAGAAAAAGTCGTCGATGATTGGGCTCATGTCTACAGATTCCCACGTGCCGTTCGCTCTGAGCACTTTAAGCCCGTCTTCTACCTTAGCATTGGTCATCCAAAGATTGCCGTTGCTGTCAAACGCCGATTGTTCAACCCTTATACTTATATACGACGGAACACTTCCCAAAACCAACGATTCCAGTTCGCTATTGGTCTGGTCGTACAATTGGACGAATTCCTCGTTCTCGAATTTTAGCAATCCTGAATGATACGAGCTCACGTAAAATTGCGATGGGTTGTTCGGATTGAACGTCATGCGTACCAAATCGTTCACATCTTTACCGGTCGGATGTACGTCGGCATACGGGATATTGTTCCAACCTTCCGCATTGAACTTGCTGATTCCTTCGTACAATAACGGATCAGGGTCGTAAAAATAAGTATAGTCGCCATAAGTCACCCACAGATCGGGTGTTTGGGTATTCAGCGAGAACACGTTGTTCTTGGCCGGGCCGTCCGGGGTGATGTTTTCGAACACGGTCGGATTGGCCAGCGTCGTCACAAACACGCCATGAGCCAACGTTCCGATGTAAATATTTTGTCCGATGACCGTTGCGCAGGTAAATTGGACGGCGACATCGGTAATCGAATAGTTGAAAACTTGAGTGGCAAGCCCTAACGTCTGGTTGAAAATCGAGACTTTCCCCGCGGTAACCGCAATCAGGTAATCGGATGTGGCACGCAGGTCTTTTGGTGCTGCGGGCAACGTATTGAATCCGACGAACGCGCTTCCGTTGTATCGGTTGAGTTGGCCAGCCGAGGTAACGGCGACCAATTCGGTCCCGAACGTCTCGATTCCGGCCCAACTTCCCGTAGTGACCGTCGTCCATTGGTTGGCATCGATAAGATTCGGATTCGTGATGTCGGCGCGTTTGATGCCGTAATCCTGGGTCGCCACATAAATGAACCCGTTGAACACGGCGGTTTGCTTGATGATGATTTCGGACGGGCCCGTTCCTATATAATAGGTATCCCCGAATTGCAGATTCGTGATGTTGTATTGGCAGATCCCGAAATCGCACGAGATGTAAATGATGCCGTCCGATTCCATAAAATGGTTGACGCGCTTGATGTTCGGCGGAAGCTGTTTGTTGATGATATCGACGACTTTGGTTATCGTGCCGTCGGAATTGATCACGTTGATCAAACCGTTTTCGTAACCTACGATAGTGCGATTCGTGGCGGCGCTGTGATAAACTGCCGAAATTACCTGGCTCGACAATCCGTCGATGGTATTCGTGGTTTTGATCACGTTTGTGGTGAGGTCTTTCGAGAACAGCGCATTTTCGGACGCGGCATAAAAACGTGTCGGCGATTGCGTGAGGTCTTTGATTTCGGTATATGAAAAATATCCCGTCCACCCCGGATTCGCCTGTGGGAACGCAAATACCGAAGCCAAAAGCATCGCGACAATAAAAATGTAATTCTTCTTCATAACCATCCGGAATGGGTAACAAATATAGTACAAACGCAATTATGCTGATTTTCATATTTGGCCGGAGAGATAATAGATGATAGACGGATAGATAATAGACAATCTGGAGAAAATTACTGGTCTGGTGTTCAATTCAGAAAAGAAAACTTCCCAAAAAACTCCATGTTATGATTCTATTAAATAAAAATCGACAAGTGTTTTATCTGATTGAAAATATAGGTTTGTCGCTTTCCTTGAAAAGTCTATCATCTATCAGTCTACTATCTAAAAATCTTAAAACAAAAAATGCCTCCGAATCATCGAAGGCATTCCTAAAATATAGTCAGTTAAGCTTATACGACTCCTTGGGCAAGCATCGCATCGGCAACTTTAACGAAACCGGCAATGTTCGCGCCTTTTACGTAATCGATGAAATCACCGTCTTTTCCGTACTGCACGCAAGCAGAGTGGATGTTGAGCATGATGCCTTTCAAACGTTGGTCGACTTCTTCGCGAGTCCAGCTCAAACGAAGCGAGTTTTGCGACATTTCAAGACCTGAAGTAGCAACACCGCCCGCGTTAGACGCTTTTCCTGGAGCGAAAAGGATTTTTGCTTTTTGGAATTCGGCAACCGCTTCTGGAGTAGATGGCATGTTTGCACCTTCGGCAACGGCAATACATCCGTTAGAAACGAGCATTTTCGCTTCATCTCCGTTCAATTCGTTTTGGGTCGCGCAAGGAAGAGCAACGTCGCATTTCACTTCCCAAGGACGTTTTCCTTCTACGAATTTCGCGTTAGGATATTTCTTGGTGTACTCGCTGATACGGCCGCGCAATTCGTTTTTGATTTCCATTACGTGAGCCAATTTCTCGGCATCGATTCCGTCGGCATCGTAGATATAACCCGATGAATCAGAAAGCGTTACAACTTTTCCGCCAAGCTCCGTAGCTTTTTCGGCAGCGTACTGAGCCACGTTTCCAGAACCGGAAATCGCAACCGCTTTTCCTTTGAAAGAATCGCCTTTTGTACCTAGCATGGATTCTGCGAAGTACACACAACCGTAACCCGTTGCTTCAGGACGGATCAAAGAACCTCCGAACGGAATTCCTTTTCCGGTCAAAACGCCCGTGAATTCGTTGCGAAGTCTTTTGTATTGTCCGAACATGTAACCTACTTCGCGTCCGCCGACTCCGATGTCTCCGGCAGGAACGTCTGTATCGGCTCCGATATGTTTTGCCAATTCCGTCATGAACGACTGGCAGAAACGCATTACTTCGTTGTCTGATTTTCCTTTAGGGTCGAAATCCGATCCGCCTTTACCACCGCCCATAGGCAACGTAGTCAAGCTGTTCTTGAAAGTCTGCTCGAAAGCAAGGAATTTCAAAATCGAAAGGTTTACCGACGGGTGGAAACGCAAACCACCTTTGTAAGGTCCGATCGCAGAGTTCATCTGGATACGGTAACCGCGGTTCACTTGTGTTTTTCCGGCATCGTCGATCCAGCAAACGCGGAACGTGATGATGCGCTCGGCCTCGACCATGCGCTCAAGAAGCATTTGGCCTTGGTATTTTTTATTCTTTTCGATAAACGGTATTACTGTTTCGGCAACTTCGTGAACCGCTTGGATGAATTCGGGTTCATTCGGGTTTCTTTTAGCCACTGCCTCAACAAAAGCATTAATAGATTGTGACATACTTAATTTTGGTTTTTAACGTTTTGTTATGAAAACGTTTTCGTTAACAGCGCAAAGATAAAAGTATAGACAAAATTGGGCTGTTATTTTTTTCAATTCCGCAACAGATTTATTTCATTTCTAAGAATTTGCACAGTTAAATAGCATTAATTCATACATTTAATCTATTACCTGCTTTTTTTGAGGGAAATCAAGTATTTTTTATTTTAATTTACAAACTGAACGCTATTTTTATATATTTGCCACCAATTGTAACACCCAAAAAACAATGCCCAAGTATTTAATCATGAGCTTTTTGATGGCGCTTGGTTTCTCTAACAAAGCCTTGTCGCAGTTCGGTTTCTCTCACGAGATAGGAGCTATTGTTGGTCCCGTGGCGATGATGTCCGATTATGGTGAGCGTTACGATTTGTCTACTAATGCCGGAAACACGGGATTTGGTGTCGGAATCATCCATTACCTCAATTTTGCTTATCGTGCGGAGTGTAACTGTTACGCTCCCGAAACGTATTTCAACGACCACTTCAAGCTTCGCAGTGAGCTTTCCTTCAACAAGACCAAACTTGAGCATTACGGTGAATGGACCGAAGGCAACGGCGTTTTCGCGCAACAGCTTAAAGCCATGCACGGTGAAACCAGCGTAACCAACATTGGTATGCAATTGGAGTATTTCCCGTTCAGTATCCGCGAATTCTCGGCTACTCCTGGTAAGTTGGCTCCATTTGTAAGTTTGGGCGGACAGTTTTCTTTCTACAAACCGAAAGCTTATTCCGATTTGGGAAGCGGTGAACTTGGCGAAGATCCGATCATCACTCCTGTGAAATATTTCGATGCTTTCGATCAGGACGGAGGAACTACATGGTCTGTCGTAGGAAGTATCGGTACGCGTTACAAACTGACCATCCTTTCCGATTTGATGATCGACTTGCGTTGGCAGTATTACTTCTCGAACTGGGTCGACGGTTTGAACCCGAACCCGGACGTCTACAAAGAGAACAAAGCCAACGAGTGGTTGGTTTGGCTCAACGTAGGTTACATCTACTATTTGGATTAAGATTTTATCAGATATAAAAAAGCCCGGACGAACATCCGGGCTTTTTGTTTTATTTCAATGCCTGTTCCAGATCGGCAATCAAATCATCGATATCCTCGACACCTACGCTCAATCGTACCAAATCATCGGAAATGCCCGTTTCTTTGCGCTTTTCTTCGGGAATCGACGCGTGCGTCATCAACGCCGGATGGTTCGCCAAAGACTCGACTCCGCCAAGCGATTCGGCTAAAGTGAAAACCTGCAATTTCTCTAGGAACGAAATCGCATCGGCCTTTGCGCCCGATTTGAACTTGAACGAAACCATTCCGCCGAATCCCGACATCTGCTTTTTGGCGATCTCATGGAACGGATGCGACTCCAATCCCGGAAAGTAAACCGTAGAGATTTTCGGATGGTTCGACAGATAAGCCGCAATTTTTTCACCGTTCTCGCAATGACGTTGCATTCTCAGGTGAAGCGTCTTTATTCCACGTAGTACAAGAAACGAATCCATCGGACCCAAAGTCGCACCTGTAGCGAATTGCTGGAAATGCAGTTGTTCGGCAAGTTGAGCGTCTTTGATAATCAACGCTCCGGCGATTACGTCCGAATGTCCGCCAAGATATTTCGTAGCCGAATGCATCACGACATCGGCACCCAAATCAAGCGGTTTCTGCAGATAAGGCGTCGCGAACGTATTATCGACGGCAAACAAGATGTTGTGTTGTTTGGTGATTTTTGCGATTTCGGCAATATCGGCCAATTTCATAAGCGGATTCGTCGGCGTCTCTACCCAAACCAATTTCGTATTCGGATTGATCAGGCTTTGCAGCTTCTCCAGATCGGTCAAATCGATGAAATGAAACTTGATGCCCGAATCTTTGTAGATACGCGTGAACATGCGGTATGTTCCACCGTACAAATCGTCCATGGCAATGACCTCATCGCCCGCCTTGAACGAACGCAACAAACAGTCGGTCGCCGCAAGACCCGAAGAAAAAGCAAGGCCTTTCGCTCCGTTTTCGATACTCGCGAGCGCATTTTCCAAAGCCGTTCTCGTCGGATTCGCCGCGCGGCTGTATTCGTATTCGCCTATCGGTTTCCCCGGACTTTCCTGAACGTAAGTCGAGGTCTGGAAAACCGCCGGCATGACCGCGCCCGTGCTCGGATCGTGGTGCTGGCCGCCATGTATGGTTTTTGTGTTAAACTTCATGTAATTTATTTTTGTAAGTATTCAAATATTCGCAAATTTAATTTTATTCCCCAACTAATTGAACAACCTGATGAAACCGTATTTTTACTGTTTTTTATCGATTTTCGTATTTGCCTCATGCTCAAAGGATTTGGAGTTCGAAACCAAGACTTTCGAGAAAAGGACTTCGCTCAAATGCCAAGGCCTATGTCCGAAAATTACCATTAAAGTTCCAGTCGCCTCAAACGGTTTCATAGCCGACAGCATCAACAATAAAATTTTCTCAAAACTCAAGGAAATCGTCTATTTCGGCGAAGAACCATATCAATCGAAAGATTATCAAGAGCTTGCCAACGATTTTATAGCGTCTTACGAAAAAATGCAGAAAGAAGACCCGGACGAACTCATCGGTTGGGAAGGCGACGTGAATTCGCGTTTGGTGTACCGTTCGCAAAAAGTGCTCGACATCGAAATCCAACATTACACTTTTACGGGCGGCGCTCATGGTTACAGCGGAAAAACGTCGTTGATTTTCAATTTGGAAACCGGGAAATCGATTCCGAACGATTCGCTTTTTACCGATGTGAAAGCCGTGACGAAGCTCGCCGAAAAACACTTCCGCGAAAAATTCAAGATTCCCGAAAACGCTCCGATAAACTCAGGCGGATTGATGTTCGAGAACGAAAAATTCGCGCTTCCGGCCACGATTTTCTTTAGTGACAAAGGCGTTTTGCTTTACTACAACACTTACGAAATCGCTTCTTATGCCGACGGGCCGCGCGACGTGATGCTTCCGTATTCCGAATTGGGCACGCTTTTGAAAATCAAGTAGGCCAATTCACATTTTCGGCTTTTCTTTGCATCCAAAACCCGATTTATGGACACCGTTTATTATTTATCTACATGCGATACCTGTCGAAAAATCCTCGCGTCGCTTCCTAAAAACGACTTGCAGCTTCACGATATAAAACAACAGCCGATTACCGAAAAAGAGCTCGCCCACATGAAAGACCTTGCCGGAAGCTACGAAGCGCTTTTCAGTCGAAAGGCCCAACTGTACAAGGCTCGCGGGCTTAAGGATCAAAAGCTGGCCGAAGACGATTACAAAAACCTCATCCTCGAGCACTACACGTTTTTGAGTCGTCCGGTGTTCCTTATCGACGGAAAAATCTACGTCGGCAACAGCGCCAAAAACGTAGAAAACGTGATTGCTGCACTCATCTAATTTATTCCTTATTCTTATTTGTATTCTTTATTGCCTCGCAAAAGACTCCACTACCACGCAAACGGCAATAACAATAAATAATAAGAAATAAAGCAATAACAATGTCAAAAAGGAATCTCGCTCTAGTCGCGGCCACATTGGTCTCGATTATTTACGGCGTCACGTTTACGATCGCAAAAGACGTCATGCCCAAATACGTAGGCGCTTTCGGCTTCATCGTGATGCGCGTGGGCGGTTCAGTGGTATTGTTCTGGCTCGCGTGGTTGTTTTCGGTAAAGGAAAAAATCGCGAAAAACGATTTCCCGAGAATTACCGCAGCCGCGTTTTTCGGAGTCGCGTTCAACATGCTCACATTTTTCAAGGGTTTGAGTCTCACCTCGCCGATTTCCGCAGCGGTTTTGATGTGTACGACGCCAATTATCGTGTTAATTCTGTCATCGATCATCATGAAGGAGCGCATGCAGACTTCAAAAGCGGTCGGCATCGTCCTCGGATTGGTCGGCACGGCGGTTTTGATCGGATACGGAAAATCGATAGGAAACGCCACGAACGCGCCACTCGGCAATTTCCTGGTTTTCGTGAACGCGGTTTCTTACGGATTGTACCTTATCATGGTGCGCAAACTCATGGACAAATACAACGCGTTCACGTTCGTCAAGTGGATCTATCTTTTCGGATTCATCATGGTTTTGCCTTTCGGATGGAGTGAATTTTCTCAGGTTTCATGGGAATTTCTACCGACGTCGGTCGCACTCAAAATGGCGTTCGTCGTCATCATTTCGACATTCCTTACCTATTTGCTGAATCTGTTGTCGATGAAGGAACTAAAACCCACGACAGTTGCTGTTTTCATCTATCTGCAACCCTTGTTCGCCACGGTTTTCGCGATCGGACTCGGAAAAGACCAATTGAGTTGGATCAAGATTTCGGCCGCCTTACTGATTTTCATCGGGGTTTATCTGGTCACGCGCAAGAAGAATCCCGCGAATTGACCTCGCCTTGTCTGTAATTGTTATCTTTGTGCAACTTTTTTAGAGCACATGATACAATCCATGACCGGATTTGGAAAGGCCACGCTCCAGTTGCCTTCCAAAAAGATTACCGTCGAAATCAAATCCCTTAACAGCAAAGGTTTGGACCTTAACGTGCGCATGCCGTCGGTCTATCGCGAAATGGAACTCGGGCTTCGTACCCAATTGTCGAACGCTCTCGAGCGAGGCAAGATCGATTTTGCGATTTACGTGGAAAACACGACCGAGCAGACCGCGACACGCGTCAACATTCCGATCGTGAAAGCCTACATCGGGCAACTTTTGGAAGTGTATCCCAACGCCGATGAGACCGAACTCATGAAAATGGCCGTCCGTATGCCCGACGCGCTCAAAACCGAACGCGAGGAAGTGGACGAAAACGAGTGGAAACAGATCGAGGGCGTGATTTCTGAAGCGGTCGGCAACATCAAATCGTTCCGAATCGCCGAAGGTTCCGCTCTTGAGAAAGAATTCCTGCAACGCATCGCCAACATCATGACCATGATGAACGCGACGGTTGCCATGGACGGGGAACGCATCGAAAACGTCAAGAAACGCCTTTCCGCAGCTCTTGAAGACCTCAAAGTGACGTTGGACGAAAACCGATTCGAACAGGAATTGATTTTCTACCTCGAGAAATACGATATCACCGAGGAAAAAGTCCGTTTGGAAAACCACCTCAACTACTTCATACAAACCTTGGCCGACAAAGAAGCCAACGGCCGCAAGCTCGGTTTCATCACCCAGGAAATGGGACGTGAAATCAATACGATGGGCTCGAAATCGAACCATGCAGCGATGCAGAAACTCGTCGTCCAGATGAAGGACGAACTCGAGAAAATCAAGGAACAAGTGCTAAACGTGTTGTAGATGGAGAAAGGAAAACTGATTGTTTTTTCGGCTCCGTCCGGATCAGGAAAAACCACGATCGTACGCCATTTGCTGCAACATCCCGAATTGAAGCTCGAATTCTCGATTTCGGCCACTTCACGTGAGCCGCGCGGACAGGAAGCCCACGGGAACGACTACCATTTCATGTCGGTACACGATTTCAAACAGCACATCAAGGCCGAAGATTTCGTCGAATGGGAAGAAGTGTATCCCGACATGTTCTACGGAACGCTCAAATCTGAAGTCGAAGCCATCCGCAATGCCGGAAAAAATGTGATTTTCGACATCGACGTTTCGGGCGGATTGCGCATCAAACGCAAATTCCCCGAAGACACGATCGCGATTTTCGTAAAACCGCCGAGCATAGACGAACTCAAGCGCCGCCTCAAGCAACGCTCTACCGAAAGTGAGGAAAAAATCGCGATGCGCATCGCCAAATCGTCTGCAGAACTTGCGACATCTCCTCTTTTTGACGTCATCGTAGAAAATGCCGACCTGTCCCAGGCGAAGCAAAAAGCCTACGATCTGGTCAGCGATTTCATCAAGACGGGCCACGTTCCACACAAAGAATAGGTTTTGAAAGTCGGGTTATATTTCGGGACGTTCAATCCGATTCACGTCGGACATCTGATCATCGCCAACCACATGGCCGAATTCACCGATTTGGATCAAGTCTGGCTCGTCGTCACGCCTCATAATCCGTTTAAGAAAAAGGCAACTTTGCTCGACGATTACACGCGTCTGGAACTGGTCCGTTTGGCCGTGGAAGATTATCCGAAACTCAAGGCGAGCGACATCGAATTCAAACTCGAGCAACCCAATTATACGATCAACACGCTTGCGCATCTCGAGGAAAAATTCCCGAATTACGAATTTGCGCTGATCATGGGCGAAGACAACATCAATTCGCTTCACAAATGGAAGAATTTCGAGGTGATTTTGGAGCGTTACGACATTTTGGTTTACCCGCGGATTTCTTCGGAAACCGAAAAATCGGGATTGGAAAACCATTCACGAGTAAAGTTTATCGACGCGCCGATTGTTGAAATTTCATCGACTTTCATCCGCGACGCCATCAAAGACAAGAAAAACCCGAAAGCTTTGTTGCCCGAAAAGGTTTGGAACTATATCGACCATAACAATATCTATCGAAAATGACGCGATTTTTAATGATGCTTCTGGTTTGCGGATTCGTTTCGGCCCAAGGCAAAAAACAACTCGACGCGGCCGAGGCCAAGATGAAAACAGGCGATTTCAAAGCTGCCATATCGCTGTATTCCGATGCGATAAAAGCCGAGCCCAAAAACGCCAAATATTACAACAAGCGTGCCTTCGCGTATTCGATGGACACCGATTACGACAAGGCATACGAAGATTATTCGACTTCGATCAAACTCGAGCCCGATTCGGCGATTTTGCTGTACGACCGCGCTTTGTTCTTCTTTACCGTGAACGCGTTGACCGAAGCCAAACTCGACCACGACGTGGCTTTGCAGAAAGCAAATGGCGATAAAGTACTTGAAACGCGTCTTTTGGCTTTGAACGGCGACATCAGACGCAATCAGGGCGATTTGGAAGGCGCCGTGAAAGACTACAAAAAAGTACTCGAAAGCAATCCTGAAGACGGTTTGAAATTCGCGTGCATCACCAATATCGGAGCGGTTTTGGGCAGACTCAACCGCAACGACGAAGCGATTTCGTATTTGGAAGAAGCCGTCAAGACCTATCCGAAAGTGCCGTCGGTTTATAACAATCTGGGATTCCGATACCTGGCGAAGAACGATTATGCAAAAGCGCTGCAGATTTACGACAAGGCCATTTCGTTATCGCCAAAAGTGGCCGCAGACGGAACGACCGAAGTAAGTTCGAAAGCAAAACTTCAAGACAATGTATCCGCGTCTTTGCTTTACAACAATCGCGGTTATGCGAAAATGAAACTCGGGGATTTGAACGGTGCGATGTCGGACGTCAACCAATCTATTTCACTTTCTGCAGACAACAGTTATGCATTCCGCAACCGAGCGTTGATATACAACGAACAGAACAACGTGGAAGCGGCATGCCAGGATGTGAAAAAAGCGCTCGAATTGGGTTTTACGAAGTCGTACGGAGACGAATTGGAGAACCTCAAGAAACTTATCTGTAAATAAACGAGCCCAAGCGACAACAAATCAAAAGGCGCTTCTGAACAAGTTCAAAAGCGCCTTTCTCAAAACACCAAAAACAAAATTTAACTAACTTTTCTGTAATCGTTCAAGATTATATAATAAGCTATAGAACGCAAATTTATACCTCGCATTGTGCTCAGAATCATAATAATAAGTTAAAATTAACTTAAGGTTTTGGACGACTTTCCTTTTAACGGGAATATTCATCACAACTGCGGATACCATTGCTTTTTTTGAACTATTTTTGAGACGAACAACTACATTCCCATGAGCCAAAAACTCAAATTTGCCGTCATAGGAGGCGGAAGCTGGGCGACCGCAATCGCCAAAATGCTATGCGTGAACTGTGACGAGATCGCTTGGTATATGCGAAACCAGGACGCGATCGACCATTTGAAGACGCATCACCACAACCCGAATTATTTGAGTTCGGTAGAATTCAATCCGAACAAACTGCGTCTTACGACCGACATCAACGAAGCCGTAGCATTTGCCGATTATATCATTTTCGCGATTCCGTCGGCTTTCCTCAATGACGAGATGAGCAAACTCACGGCGAGCCTCGAAGGCAAAGTGATTTTTTCGGCAATCAAAGGAATCGTTCCCGAAACGAGCCTTATCGTCGGGGAGCATTTCAACGACACATACGACATCCCGTTCGAGAACATAGGCGTCATCACAGGTCCTTGCCACGCCGAGGAAGTCGCGCTCGAACGCCTTTCCTACTTGACCATCGCGTGCGGCGACAGTCAAAAAGCAAAAATCATGGCCGCGGCGTTGTCCAGCGATTATATCAAAACCAAGATTTCGGACGATATCATCGGAAGCGAATACGCCGCGATGCTCAAGAACATTTATGCCATCGCCGCCGGAATCGCGCACGGTTTGGGCTACGGAGACAATTTCCAGTCGGTTTTGATGAGCAACAGCATACGTGAGATGAAGAAATTCATCCGAAAAGTGCACAAGATGAAGCGCAACATTAACAATTCGGCATATCTGGGTGATTTGCTCGTTACCGGATATTCTGTTTTCTCAAGAAATCGCATGTTCGGCAACATGATCGGCAAAGGTTATACTGTGAAAAGTGCCCAAATGGAGATGAACATGGTCGCCGAAGGTTATTACGCGGCCAAAAGCGCGCATAGGCTCAACGAAAAGCTCGAAGCGAAGACTCCGATCATCAATGCCGTTTACGACGTTTTATACGAAGGCAAAGAAGCCAAAAAGGTTTTTAGGAAATTAACTGAAAAATTAGACTGATATGAGCGAACGTTGGAAAACAGCCCTGAAATTTGGTTTGCTTTGGGGAATTCTTATGCTGATTTTTTCGGCACTTTTCGATTTGCAGGAAAAAACACTTTCGGAAATCGTGAATTCGGGAAGTTTTTGGCTCAGATCGCTTGTTTACACGTTGGTTGGGATTTTTCCCGTCGGATATTTCAGCGCCGGTAAGAAACAGGCAAATTAGCGCACGACGACTCCGGGCTGCCAGATGTGCGGCACTTCTTCCGTAGCGCGTTCGTTGATCGTATTGGTCCGGAAAATGAACTTTTTGTCGTAAAGCGTATTCCCGATGAAATACGTCACCATGAATTCGTTGTTGAGCGCAAGCACGCTCTTTTCGACCATTTCGATCTTTACGAGCGATTGTGTCGGGACTTTCACGAACGCGTGACGCAGCAACGAGGTCTTCTTCATTTCGCCATTGATCGTTCCGAACGCTTTCGAGACAACCATCACGTTGTCCAGATCGAAATCGGAATCGTTGACCAAATGCACGAACCATACTTTTTCCATAAAATCGTCGCTCCACTCCTGGATCGCGGCGAGGAAAACGTTTTCTACTTTGGGGATGACAATATCTTTCTTCATTTTTCAGATAATAGATGATAAACAGATAGATAATAGATTCTTCGGAGAAAGCGACAAATCAAGACTTTCAATCAAACAATAAAACGCACCCGTTTCCGAAATGCGTCTATTATCTATCTGTCTATTATCTATCCGTCTTATTTTAGATGCTCGACTTGAATTGCTCCAAAAATCGCACGTCGTTCTCATAAAACATACGGATGTCGCCGATCTGGTACAACAACATCGCGATGCGCTCGATTCCCATACCGAAAGCGAATCCGTTGTATTCGTCCGGGTTGATGCCGCAGTTCTTCAAAACGTTAGGGTCGACCATTCCGCAACCCATGATCTCGAGCCAGCCCGTTCCCTTGGTGATGCGGTAATCGGTTTCGGTTTTCAAACCCCAATAAATATCGACCTCGGCGCTTGGCTCGGTAAACGGAAAGTAAGACGGGCGAAGACGGATTTTCGACTTCCCGAACATTTCCTTGGTAAAATATTGCAACGTCTGCTTCAAGTCGGCAAACGAAACGTCTTTGTCAATGTAAAGTCCTTCGACCTGGTGGAAAATACAATGCGAACGGCTTGAAACCGCTTCATTCCTGAACACGCGACCCGGAGAAATCGTCCGGATCGGCGGTTTGTTGTTTTCCATATAACGAACCTGGACCGAAGATGTGTGCGTGCGCAACAAGACATCGGGATTCGTCTGGATGAAAAACGTGTCCTGCATGTCGCGCGCCGGATGGTATTCCGGAAGGTTCAACGCGGTAAAGTTGTGCCAGTCGTCCTCGATTTCCGGGCCTTCGGAAACGTTGAATCCTATGGTCGAAAAAATATCGATGATCTGGTTCTTCACAAGCGAAATCGGATGGCGCGACCCAATCGGCATGGGTTCGCCCGGACGCGTCAAGTCGCCGTAACCGCCTTTTACCTCGGCTTTGCTCTCAAGTGCTTCCTGAATGGCCTTGACTTTTTCTTCGGCCGTATTCTTAAGCTCGTTGATGACCTGGCCGAATTCCTTCTTCATCTCGTTCGGAACGTTCTTGAACTCGGCGAAAAAGTCTTTCAAAAGCCCTTTGCTTCCCAAAAACTTGATACGGAAAGCCTCAAGTTGTTCTTTCTTGTCGGTTTGGAATTCGCGTGCTTCGGCAATGTATTCTTTGATCTTGTCGGTCATCTTCATGTGCTTTGAGGGGGCAAATTTACAATAATTGAAAGATTTTCGACGCTAAATCGAGACGTAAAAAAACCGAAACTATGAGCTTCGGTTGGGGAAATTATTTTTTCTTCGGCTTCTTTTTCTTGTCCGAAGATTTTTTCTTGGCTTTTTTGTCTTTTAGCTTCTTCTTTTCCTTCTCTTTTTTCTTCGCTCTTCTCTCTTTTTCCTTCTGCTTTTCTTTTTTCTGCAGTTTCTTTAGCTGCTCGGCAGCTTTTTCGAGTTTTTTTAGGTTTTTGTCGCTGAGTTTTTTCGGGGTCGGAGAAGCGGCGATCGACGCAACGCTTTCTTGAACCGCAACAGTCTCCATTGCCGGTTTTTCTGCAGCGACGGCTTTATTCGCAGCCGGTTTTCTTCCGACGGGCTTCCTTGCCACTGTTTTGCGAACAGCTGGTTTTCTGGCCGTGGTTTTACGTACTGTGGTTTTCACCTGTGGTTTTTCGGCCGTCACTTCTGTAGCGATGGGTTTCGTTTCTGCGGATTTCGTAGCAGCGGTTTTTCTCACGGCAGGTTTTCTGGTCGCCGGTTTTGCCGCTACAGGTTTTTCGGCCATGGTTTTGGTCACTGCTGGCTTTCTTCCCGCAGGTTTCCTGACGATCGGCTTGATTTGAGCCTTGGTTTCCGCAGCCGTTTCGCTTCCGATTGTCTTAGCTGCAACAGTTTTAGTCGCCCTCGGTTTTCTCGCGGCCGTTTTTCTGACCGTTGCACTTTTCACTTCGGCAGTTTTAGGAGCAACCGGCTTTTTGACCGTAGTCTTTCGCACGGTCGACGGTTTCTTTGCAGCCGTCGTACGCGGCTTTCTCACTACAGGTTTGTTTTCTTGGCCTGAATTTTCTGGTGTATTCTGTTCCATAATTCCGATTTAAAAGTAAGGTAGGACTAATTCTGGGTTATGCAAAGCAAATCGTTCAGAAATAGACCAAATGCAGTGTTTTCGTCAAAAAAATCTGTGATTTTAATCGATTAGCCCTTTTTCGAGAAAATAAGAGACGATCGCCTCTTTCATCAATACCGATTGCTCTCCGGCCTTAAGCGCGGGCAATTGTTCCTTGACTTTGTAATGCGGCCAACCGTCGCGATCCACAAAGTCGAATTCATAGAATCCGTACGGTTCAAGCAGACGGCAAATGGCGATGTGCATCAAATTGAGCTTTTCGTCCTTCTTGAATTTGTTGTGCACTTTGCCCAATTCCTGAACGCCGATCAAATAAATGATCCCATCCAGATCGAGGTCTTCTCCTTGTGAAAATCTATCCGACAGGAATTGCACGAGCTTTTCCCATCGTTCTTTAAGTTGTATATCGCGTGACATTATTTCTGGATTATGGCAAAGACGTTTGCTGGCTTTGCCTTATTTTAGCTGGCAAAATTAAACATTAAAGCGTTTGCCTGTGGCCTTTCTCGACATCATCCTGATCCTTTTGCTTTTCATCGGTACGTTCAAAGGCATGAAAAACGGTCTTTTTGTAGAATTCGCTTCACTCGTCGGATTGCTGATCGGACTTTGGGTAGCGTTGAAGTTTTCGGACGTGACACGCGATTTCTTCGGAAACCACCTCGGATCGAATCCAAAAACCGCTTACATTTTCGCATTCATCATCACGTTCCTGGCCGTCGTCGTGGGTATTTCGTTACTCGCCAAAGTGCTGACCAAGATCGCCGACTTTTCGGGATTGGGAATTTTCAACGCGATCGGAGGCGGATTGTTCGGATTCGTACGCACGCTTCTTGTCTTGAGTGTATTGCTCAACATCTTCGACAAAGTCAATATCATGGATTCACTCGCAAGCCAGGAAACGCTCGACAAATCGATTTTGTATCGTCCGTTGAAAGTGTCGGCCGAAATCGTCTATCCGTTCTTGAAAGAGGAATTACACGAGATCCGCATCAAAATGCCCGAAAAACAGTGATTATTTAAGCTCCTTGATCGCCGATTGGTCGATCCAGCCTTGGTTGCCGTCGAGAAGTTCGACTTTTTTCCATCCGTCAAGGCTTTCCAACACATAAACTTTCGTGCCTTCGTGTACGATGAACGCGTCCTGTGCCTCTTTTTGGGGTTCGCTTTTGGCGCTTGTGATCGATGCGAATACGATTGCCGGACGTTCCATATTATACGTGCTCTTCTCGAAAATCGTGGCGAACACGCTAAGTGCGATGGACAACAATGCCGCAAACATCGACACGAAAAATATGCGTTTGGCCAGCGTCGTTCCCGAAAAATAATAGCCGACGAACAACAAAAGCACCAAAAACGCGCCTGCGACCGCGAGTTTCGCCCAAGTGTTATAGTGCACTTGAGATGTGAAATCCTCGATCATTTTACGGAATCCGACTTTGGGCGTTTCCTTTACGTCGTCTATCTGAAGCTTATGCGCGAATTTGAGGTTGTTCGAGATTTCCTTGTCGTTCGGATTCAGCAAAAGCGCCTTCTCGTAATTGTAGATCGCCGGTGCGACGCGGTTGAGTTTGTAATACGCATTGCCAAGGTTAAAGTACAGTTCGGCCGATTCTTTTTTCGATTTCAAAACCGATTCGTAAGCGTCGGCCGCACCTTTGAAATCGCCTTTGCGATACAGCTCGTTCCCTTTGTCGAAGCCGTTTTGCGCCCAAAAAACCTGGGTGAGCAACAAGAATATGAAAACTGCTTTGTTCATGGTTTTAGCTGATCTGTTTTTCAAGGTCCGAGATGATCGCGGCCGCCTTTTCGTAATCGTGTTGTATAGCCGAACTCGACGATGGCGCGTAACGTGCGAACTCGCAATCCTCGGTCAATTTGATGAAATCGTTTACCGTTTCGTGTTGCGCGTTTCTCGAAAGCAACAATTCGCGTATGCGGTCTTTGCTCATTTCCGAAGTCTCGATCCCTAGTTTGGCCTTGAGGAAATTATGCAGCGCCTTTTCGAGCGAAATATAGAATTTCTCCTTGTTTGCGATGTTTTTGCGCGCTTCCGACAAATATTTCTTTGCCAAACGGCTCGACGTGCGCAACCTGTTTCCGGCCACGTCGCGATCTAACGCTTCTTTCTTGCGTCGTACAAGAATAATCAACGGAATCGCGAGGAAAGGCGCGACCAAAAGCCCGTAAAACATACCCGAACCGTAAAAATCGGCACGGTTTGTCGCGATGAGTTTCGTCTTGAGTTTGATGAACTTGAATTGGTCCGAAGCCGAAATATGCTGTTTCGCCGGTCCGTTTTGAGCTACCGCCTCTTCGCTTGAAGGCGTTCCCGGTCCGTCGAGCACTTTGATCATGATTTCCGCAGACGTGATCGTCTTGTATTTCGCGGTTTTGAGGTCGAAATACGAGAACGACATCGGCTTGATCGGATAACTGCCTTTATACGTCGGCACGATGGTGTACGTATCCGAAACTTTGCCCGCCATGCCCGAAAGCGGCGTGTTCACGTTTTCCTTGTGTACCGGATCGTACATTTCGAGCGCCGTCGGCACTACAGGCTTTGGCAAATCGAACAATTTGAGGTTGCCTTTACCCGAAACGCTTACCGTCAAATCGAGGCTTTCTCCGTTCTTGAGCAAGGTTTTGGATGGCTTGACACTGAAATCGAAACTTCCGACAGCACCCGAAAAATCATCGGGACGACCCGCTTCGGGAAGCGCTTTTACATTAATCGTTTTTACTCCGGCCGATACTTTTTTGGTATCCTGTACGATTTGCTGGCGTCCGAACCAATCCTGTCGGCCCGTCGGCACTTGAACGTCGAGGTCGAGCGCAAGCGGCTCTATTACGAGTTTCCCTGCCTTTTGCGGATACAAGACGGTTTTTCGCAACACCACGTAACGCATCGGCTCACCGTTGAACGTGCCTTGTTGGGCGACAAGTTGCTTGATGTCTATATTCTGGCTCCAAAAATCGTTGTATTTGGGCTTGTCGAGTTCGCGCCAGTTCGAGATTCCGATGTTATAACTCAAGTACAGCTTGTAAACGACGGTAATCGGTTCGTTGATATACGGATTTGTCTTCGAGATTTCGGCTACCAGATGGATCGCGTCGTCAACATCTACAGGCTCGGGTTCGCCCGGCATCCTCGGACGCTGGATGGCGTTGGTCACCGCTATTTTGACCGGATTCGTCTTATACGTTTGCCCATTGATTTCTATCGTCGCCGGACGGATGATCTGCGTGCCTTTCTGCGTCGGCATCAAAAAGTAGATGTAGCTCTTTTGGAACGAGCTTCTTCCGTTGACCCACGATTGGCTAACCGATTGGCTAGGTCCGCCCACGACTTTGAAACCTTCGAAATTCGGCGGAGTGAAGTTGTCGCCGTCGGCATTCATCACGAAATCGACGCGCATGGTTTCGTTAAGACCTACCGTCTGTCTCGAAACTTTGGCCTCGAACTGCACTTGGGCAAAAATCGCCTGTGTAAAAAGTAATAATATGAAAACGCTTTTCTTCATTCGTGTCGCAAAACTACCAATCCTTTTCATTACGCACAGGTTTTCCTTTCACCTCACGTCCTTTCACTTTGTCTTGTACTTTTTTCTCTTCGTGGTTCACGGCGTCTAGCAGATTTTCCATTCGCTGGCCTGAAATCCCGTTTCCTTGTTGGGGTTTCGGTCCTTGTTGTGGTTTGTTTCCGCCTTGCTGGTCTTGGTTCTGCTGATCGTTTTTCTTATCGTTTTTGCCGTCTTTGTTATCCTGCTTGTTCTTGTCTTTGTTGTCGTTGCCGTCCTTGTCCTTCTTATCCTTGTTTTTGTCCTTGTTCTTGTCTTTGTTCTTGTCGTTCGGCTTCGGCGGATTGTCCTTGAGCATTTTGCGCGCCAACGCATAATTGTAACGCGTCTGCTCGTCTTCGGGATTGTTGATCAGCGCATTTTTGTACGCATTCACCGCGCCTTGGTAATCCTTGATGTTCATGAGCACGTTGCCCATATTGTGCCAGGCTTTATGCTTTTCTTCTCGCGTCGTGGCGTTTTTGATCGCGTTTCCGAATGCATAACCCGCTTCCATTTGGTGTTTTTGCGTGTAAATGCTGTTTCCGAGGTTGTACGACGCGCTCGCTTTCTTCGGGAATTTCGATTGTGAAACGCGGTAGTCGGCTTCGGCATCGGCATAATTCTTTTCCGAAAAAGCCTCGTTGCCTTTCGGAAGGAACTTGTCTTTTTCTTTGGGCTCTTCCTGCGCAAAAGCAGACGCAAAAGCGAACACCAAAAGTCCGTATGTGAGTAGCTGCTTCATGATTTTTTTTCGTTGAACAGATTCATGCGCCCGATCCATTTGGTCTTTTTCTCCAAAAGGAAAATATCGATGGCCAGCAAAACGAACGCGATGCCGATAAACCATTGGAATTGCGAGTTGAAATCGGTGAACTGCTCGCTTTCGAATTCGTTGCGTTCTATGTTCTCGAGCGATTTTTTGACGTAATCGACGACTTCTTTCGTATTGTTCCCGTCCACATAACCTTTGCTGTTTTTTGAGATCGTCTTCAAGCTCTCGGAATTGCGCTTGGTGATGACTATTTCGCCGTTCGCGTCGCGCTTGAGCTCGGCAACCTGTCCGTTCCTTTTGATCGGGATCGGCCCGCCTTTTTCGGTTCCGATACCGATCGTGATGATCTTGATTCCGGCCTTTTTGGCTTCCTCGGCTACGTCTTCGGCATTTTCGCCGTGATCTTCGCCGTCCGAAATCATGATGATCATCTTGCTCGTCTGCTTGTCTTCTTCATCGAAATACGATGTCGACAATTTAATCGCTTCGTCGAGAGCCGTTCCTTGGGACGAAACCATATCGGTATCCATGCTTTGCAGGAACATTTTGGCCGCCGCATAATCGGATGTGATCGGCAAAACCGGAAAAGCGCTTCCCGCATAAGCCACGATTCCGACGCGATCGCCCGCCAATTGGTTGATGATTTGCGAAACGACCTGTTTGCTTTTGTCCAATCTGTTCGGAGCCACGTCTTCGCACAGCATACTTTTCGAAACGTCGACGGCGAACACGATGTCGATACCTTCGCGTTTCACGGTTTCGGTCTTCGTGCCGATTTTCGGATTCACCAATCCCAAAATCAAACTCGCCAGCGCCAACAGGAAAATCGAGAATTTTAGCGTTTGCTTGAACGTCGATTTTTCTGGCGCGAGCCTTTTTACCATTTCCAGATCGCCGAATTCCTTTTGTTTACGGCGTTTCCAATACAGATTGTATAGGAAAATCGCCGCGAGGACAGGAAGCGCGATGAGCAAATACAGATATTTCTTTTCGTCTAACTCGTACATGTCAAATAAAGCTGCGGAAAACGGTGTTTCTAAGCGCGATTTCGGCCAGCAGCAAAGCGGCCGCTAAAATAGCGAACGGACGGAATTTCTCGTCGTAATCGTAAAATTTAAGTTCCTCTATTTCGGTCGTCTCGAGTTTGTTGATCTCGTCGTAAATCTTTTTGAGGCTGTTCTTGCTCGTCGCGCGGAAATATTTGCCTCCGGTTTTCGCGGCGATGCTTTTCATGAGGTTCTCGTCTATCTCGACAGGCATCATCTTGAACAGGAAATCTCCGTTCGGCGTGATACTGTACGGGAATTCGGCCATGCCTTTGGTTCCGATGCCGATCGTGTACACTTTGATGCCGTATTCTTTGGCGATGTCCGACGCGGTTTCGGGTTCGATGAATCCTGTGTTGTTCACGCCGTCGGTCATCAAAATGATGATCTTGCTTTTGGCTTTGCTGTCTTTGATGCGGTTCACGGCCGTGGCCAATCCCATGCCTATTGCGGTTCCGTCCTTGAGCACGTTGTCGTATTTGACCGATGCGATCGCGCGTTCCACAATGGCCTTATCGCTCGTAACGGGCGTTTTGGTGTACGCTTCTGCCGCATAAACGACAAGTCCGATGCGGTCGTTAGGTCGTCCGTCGACGAAATTCTCGGCTACGTCTTTGAGCGCTTCCATACGGTTCGGACGCAAATCGCGAGCGAGCATACTGGCCGAAACGTCGATCGCCATGACGATGTCGATTCCTTTGGTGGTTTTCGTCTTGCTGCTCACATCGACGGTCCTCGGACGCGCCAAAGCGACGATCATCGCGCTCAAGGCAAGCAACCTCAGCACGAAAAGCATCGGTTTTATTTTGGCAAGCAATGAAGTCGATGTGCCGAATCCTTTTAGCGAACTGATCTTGAGTGTCGCCGTTTGGTTTTTGCGTTTGAAAATATACCACGCCGCCAAAACCGGAATCAGCAGAAACAGCCAGAAAAAACCCGGGTTCATGAATGTTACGCCTTCCATCATTGCATCACTTGTTTAAGTTCGACGGAATTCAGGATGCGGTCGGCCATTTGTTTGGCATATTGGTCGTCTTCGCGGTACATGAGCACGATTTGCTGCAAACCGTTTTGCTGGCCGAAAACGAGCATTTGGTACACGAGCTTTACATCTTCTCCTTTTGCGTTTTTGCGCGAGAACGTGCCGTATGCTTTTCGTCCTTCAAGGCCTTTGCCCGTTTGGTATTCCTCTTGTTTTACGATCATGTTGCGCGCGCCCATCTGTTCGACTACCGCAATCGAACCTTCGATCGATTTAGACAAGTCGATCTGTACTTCGCTCTTATAACTCAACGTGGCCACGCTGATGTAGAAATCATCTACCATCGAACCGTACACGAATGTCTGGTAATCCTTAAGCAACGCGATCACTTCTTTCGGGAACAGTTTTTCGGCGTCGATGCGCTTTAATACTTTCGGGGTTTCGATCACGATGGCCGGATTGCCGTATTCGCTGTTCACCCATTCGCCTTCGACAAGGTCTTTGGTCGGATGCCCGATGATGTTGTCTTTCACGTAATCGAACCCTTTGGTCATCACGAAATAGACGGTCGTCGCAAAAAGTAACAAAAACACGACACCAACGGTCAACAGGATGCGGTTGCGTTTTTGGCGGTTGAGCATTTTGCGCCGTTGCAATTCGCGGAAAGCCTCGGTTTCTTCGTCTTCCTCTTCTTTCGGCACCGATTTGTCGATGACCACGATCACTTTTTCGATTTTCTCCTTATCGCCTTCAATCTCGAAATCGAGCGGACGCGACTTAGCGAATTTGACCAGATCGGCGGTTTTGAGCACGCGTTCCAAATTTTCGAAAGTTTCCTGGTTCACCGGCATTTTCTTGTTCGAAGCGGCTTCGCGCAAGGCGACGATGAGTTCGGATGTCGTCGATTCCATAGCCGGGATGTGCACGACTTCTTCGATATATGTTCGGGCGATATCGGTCAGTTCCGAATAATAATCCTTGACTTCACCTCTTTGCACCAATTGCTTTTTCTCGAGATTTGAAAGAAGCGCGGTCGCTTTTTCGATCGGCGTTTTATAAATGACTTCCTCGGTCTTCTTCTTTTGGAATTTCTTGACGAGAGCGTAAGTGAGATAGCCCAATCCACCGATTATCGCCAGAACGATCAGTATGTAAACCCACATCGGGATACCGATCGACTCTGCGGCCATGATCGGTTTGATGTCGTACATTTTCTGCTTGAGCGTATCGACCGCGACCGCACCGACTTCAACATTTAAACTGTCCGAATAGAACGGTTTGTTGTCGATCAGGATCGGAAGTCGCGGCAATTTATACTTGCCCGAATCGAACTGCGTGAGCCCGTATTTTTTGACGAGTTCGTATCGGTTGTCTTTCTTGACCGTATCCACGACATACGAACGGATGACTTCAAGCGGCCCGAAATGGTTGCCGTGCGGGAAAACGACGGTTTCGGTAGTATCGGCTTTCACGCGCAAGGTCAGGTTGAACTGCGCACCTATTTTATTTTTGGTCGTATCGATGCTCGTTTCCACGCGTTTCTGGGAAACCCCGAACGTAGAAATGAGCAGCAACGCGATGTAGAGGATTTTTTTCATCTAAGTCCTGGATTTGAAATAGCCCAGCAGTTTGGTCACGTAGCTTTCGTCGACGCGCGTATTCACGACGCCGGCACCACATTTTGAGAACGTTTCCTTGAAATATTTGACTTTGTCGTGATAGTACTTTTCGTAATCCGTGCGGACCGATTTCGAACCTGTGTTGACCAATCGTTGCTCACCCGTTTCGGCATCGAGCATCGGCACCATTCCAAGATTCGGAAGTTTCTCTTCTCTCGGATCATAGACGCGAATGCCTGTGATGTCGTGCTTTTTGGACGCGATTTTCAAGACGAATTCGTAATCGGGCGCCATGAAATCGGAAATCAGGAACACGATCGCTTTCTTTTTTTGTACCGAAGACAGGAATTTCAACGCCTGGGCGATGTCGGTCTTGTTGCTTTTCGGCTTGAATTCGATGAGTTCGCGTATGATGCGCAACACGTGCGATTTTCCTTTCTTCGGCGGAATGTACAATTCGATCTGGTCAGAAAACAGCACCAATCCGATCTTGTCGTTGTTCTGTGTGGCCGAAAATGCCATCGTCGCGGCGATTTCGGTCACGATCTCGTCCTTGAACTGGTTTTTCGATCCGAAACTTTCCGAACCCGAAACATCGACCATAAGCATCATCGTGAGCTCGCGTTCTTCCTCGAACACTTTTACGAAAGGCTCGTTGTAGCGCGCCGTAACGTTCCAATCGATCGCACGCACGTCGTCACCGAATTGGTATTGGCGCACCTCGCTGAACGTCATACCGCGGCCTTTGAAAGACGTGTGGTATTCGCCCGAGAAGATGTGATCGCTTAACCTTCGGGTCTTGATTTCGATTTTGCGGACTTTTTTGAGAAGTTCCTTGGTATCCATTGCTCGCGTATTTCCAATGACAAACGACAGCAACATCCGCTACTGCCTTTTGTCATTGCCTTTTTTATTAAGGTACTTCGACTTCGTTGACGATCTTATTGATGATGTCTACCGAAGTGATGTTCTCGGCTTCAGCTTCGTACGTCACTCCGATTCTGTGGCGCAACACATCGTGAACGACCGCGCGAACGTCTTCTGGAATCACGTAACCGCGACGCTTGATGAACGCGTAACACTTGGCGGCAGTCGCCAAATTGATGCTTCCGCGCGGAGACGATCCGAAACTGATCAATGGTTTAAGGCTTTCGAGTTTGTATTTCTCTGGGAAACGCGTCGCGAAAATGATGTCGAGGATGTATTTCTCGATTTTCTCGTCCATATAGACTTCGCGAACGGCCGCCTGGGCGCGCAAAATTTGGTCTACGGAAACGACTTGGTTCACTTTCTCGAATCCGCCTTTAAGGTTTTGACGGATCACGTGACGCTCTTCTTCCATTTTCGGGTAATCGATGACGGTCTTGAGCATGAAACGGTCAACCTGTGCTTCAGGAAGCGGATACGTTCCTTCTTGTTCGATAGGGTTTTGTGTCGCAAGTACCAAGAATGGCTTGTCGAGCTTGAACGTCGTATCGCCGATGGTCACCTGTTTTTCCTGCATCGCCTCGAGCAAAGCCGACTGCACTTTCGCCGGCGCACGGTTAATCTCGTCGGCAAGCACGAAATTTGCGAAAATAGGACCTTTCTTGATCGAGAAATCGTTGGCTTTGATGTTGTAGATCATGGTTCCGACCACGTCTGCCGGAAGCAAATCCGGAGTAAACTGTATACGGCTGAAAGAACCGTGAACGGCCTGAGAGAGCGTGTTGATCGCCAAAGTTTTTGCCAATCCGGGAACACCTTCGAGCAAAATGTGACCTTGGCCCAACAATCCGATGAGCAATCGCTCCGTCATGTGCTTTTGTCCTACGATGACCTTTCCTATCTCTAACATCAGAAGGTCGATAAAAGCGCTTTCCCTCTCTATTTTTTCATTGATCGCCCGAATGTCTAATGCGGCGCTGGTGTCTTCCATTTTGAGAAAAATTTAGTTAAATGCTTGTTCAGTGAAAATTACGTCGCAAGGTGAAAATTTCTTGCAATTTGAATTGTTAACGGCTCGTTAAAAAAACTTTGAAAGCCCTGCAATTAAGGATGAATTGTGATTTTGTTTTTATAATTTTAAGACCACAAATAAACATTCCTTGAAAACAAGATTATCTCCCATAATTTCGGGCACCATGAACTGGGGCGCCTGGGATAAAAAGCTCTCTGCCGAGGAAATGGCGCATACCATACATATCTGCCTCGAGAACGGAATCACGACTTTCGACCACGCCGACATTTACGGCGGTTACACGACCGAGGCCGAGTTTGGCGAAGGTTTCAAGAAAAGCCGCTTGTCGCGCGAAAGCATACAGCTGATTTCGAAGTGCGGCATCCAGCACGTGACCGGAAACCGCAGCAACCGCATCAAGCATTACGATTACAGCAAGGATTACATCATTTGGTCGGTAGAAAATTCGCTCAAGAACCTTCAGACCGATTATCTGGATGTGTTGCTTTTGCATCGTCCGAGTCCGTTGATGGTCGCCGATGAGATTGCCGAAGCGATAACCAAGCTGCAATCTGAAGGAAAAATCGTCGATTTTGGATTGTCGAATTTCACGTCTTCCCAAACCGATCTGATCCAGCAAAAAATCAAAGTTTCATATAACCAGATCCAGTTTTCGGCTTCGTATTTCACGCCAATGCTCGATGGCAGCCTCGACCACATGCAGGTTCACGGCATCCGTCCGATGGCTTGGAATCCGCTGGGCAATGTATTCCGCGAAGATTCCGAGCAGACGCGCTGGCTCAAACGTCTTTTGGCTTCTTTGGTTCAGAAATACGATGTGGGCGCCGACGTCTTGCTTTTGGCGTGGATTTTACGTCATCCGGCAGGCATCATCCCGATTGCCGGAACGGTAAACGTGGCGCGCATCCAACAACTCATGAAAGCCACCAAAATCGAGATGGAACTCGAGGATTGGTTCGCGATCTGGACGGAAAGCATGGGCGATAAAGTACCGTGATTTCAGAAAGAAATAGCAAAAATCTGACAGTCGAAATGGAATTCCAAAATCTGATCAAAAAAGCCTACGAAGCTTTCAATTCGCGAGATATCGATGCGGCGCTTTCGACGTTTCATCCCGATGTGGAATGGCCAAAAGCGTTTGAAGGCGGCTATGTTTCCGGACATGAAGAAATCCGCAACTATTGGACAAGACAATGGGCGGAAATCGATCCGACAGTTGATCCGACAGGCGTTTTACAAAGACCGAACGGAACTTGGGAAGTCGCCGTCCACCAAATAGTCAAGGATCTCGAAGGAAATGAAATGTTCAACGGCACGGTAAAGCACATTTATCTTACCCAGGACGAATTGTTAAGAAAAATGGATATCGAACTCGAATAGTAAATGAAAACAATCCTAATCACCGGAGCAACCAGCGGAATTGGCCGCGCCTGCGCCCGAATCTTCGCCAAAAACAACTTCAAGGTCATCATTTGTGGACGACGCGATGACCGGCTTGCCGAATTGCAGGACGAACTTTCGCAACGCACTGAAGTCCATACGTTGCTTTTTGACGTGAGCAAGAAAAAAGCCGTGGCCGAAGCGATTGCGTCTTTACCCGAAAACTTCGCCCACATTGACATTTTGATCAACAACGCGGGTAATGCGCATGGTTTGGATCCGATCCAGAACGGCGATATCGAAGATTGGGACCAAATGATCGACATCAATGTGAAAGGTTTGCTTTATGTGTCGAAAGCCGTGATTCCGGGTATGGTCGACCGGAGAAAAGGCCACATCATCAACATCGGATCGATTGCGGGCAAAGAAGTGTACACGAACGGAAACGTGTATTGCGCGACCAAACACGCCGTGGATGCGCTCACGAAATCGATGCTCCTCGACCTGAATCCTTACGGTATCAAAGTCGGTGCAATCCATCCGGGAATGGTTGAAACCGAATTTTCTGAAGTTAGGTTCAAAGGCGATACACAGCGTGCAGCCAACGTATACCAAGGTCTGACACCGCTTTCTCCCGATGATGTCGCCGACACGATCCATTTTGTGGTGTCGCGTCCGTACCATATCAATATTTCCGATTTGGTGATTTTACCGACGGCTCAAGCGAGTGCGACGGTCGTGAATCGGAATTGATTTCGCAAGATAATAGACGGATAGATGATAGACTCAGTTTACGGTAAATTCAAATTTTGTCTTCATTCAGATAACAATGATCAATAAACAAGATCTATAAGATGAACTCGTACGGAAGACACAGGAAAGTCTATCATCTATCCGTCTATTATCTTTCGTCTTAAACCGAAATTTAACGCAAACAAAACCTAAGATTCGTTAAGTTGCGAAATGATTAACAAACGCCTCTTGATCAAAAACCTGCTCGCACACAACGACGAAAGCAGTTTTTATGACAAAAAGCGTCAGTTGAATCTGCACACCAAAGAAGGTAAGGCGAAGTTTCTCAAGCACATTTGCGCGCTTTCGAATTCGAATCCGAACAACAATTCGTATATCGTCGTGGGCGTTGAAGACCAGGACAACCAGATCGTCGGCGATGACTTTTTCGACGACAGCCGCATCCAGAATCTGGTCAACGCGTTTCTTGAAAATCCGCCGCGGATACAATACGAGAACGTACCTTTCCCAAATTTGCCAAAAGACAAAGTCGTCGGACTCGTTACGATTCGTCCGAAAACCAAGACTTCTTTCTTCAAGAAAAACATTTACACGATTCCGATGAACACGGTTTTTGTGCGCGTCGGAAGCAATTCGATGCCCGTCGATGGCGAAATCGAAAAAAGTTTCGCCAATACGCAGATCGTGATCGACATCGAGAACAGTTCGCGAAATTCGATCGGCTATACATTGGATGGCGTTATGGATTTCATGCAGAACCGACATCGCGACATCTCGCCAAAATACAAGGTCTTTAAAGAACTCTTCGTGATTTGTTGGGCTGGAACTAAACGCAAGATCCGCGAGCAGACTTTCTTTTCGCGCGTCGATATCGAACTCATCAACGAACAGGTCAAGTTGTTCTATTCGGCTCTAGACGACGTGACGATCGAATACGACGACGATTCGTTTACGATTACCGAATTCGTGCCTTTGGGCTTGAACGATCGCACGAGCTATTATCCGTTAGAAACGCAGACGATCCGGTTTTACGACAACGGATATTACAAGATTGACAGGCAATTCTTGTTCGAGCCGCCTCAGTTCAATCGGAAAATGTTGCATCACATCTACAATTCCAATCTTTCGCTGATCGACAAGATGAGCAAAGGCGTCGCACTTTCAGGTCGTGAACAGCGCGATCTTGAAAATTTGTCGTCCACGCTGATGATTTGCTACCTTAACGGATTCGACGAGGCCAAACAGAAACTCATAGACGCCAAAACGTTGCTCAAATCCCAACCCAATGCGGGCGTTTATCTGTCTTTTAAAGAAGCAATGCGGGTTCTGCGCAAAATGAAATACGACGTACAATAGAAATAAGCCGGAATGACCGGCTTACTTCGTTTTCAGGGTAACTGTTTTGGCAACTATATCTTGAAGACTCGTAGCCGATATCACAAAAAAGAGAAACGACAATGGCCAAAAGGCGATACTTATGAATTTGAACAACGTTCGCACCATCAAGGTCAATCTATCGGGCGCAACTTGGGTTTGGGCGTCTACGGTGACGATACCCATGACGAGCTTACCCGCGGTCTTTCCTTGATTGAACAAATCAAAAATCAGGAAGTAAAGCGGAATTACCAGCAAGGACAGACGGATCGTGATGTCGAATTCCTGACCCATAAAGCTAAAATTCCCCATGTGATAGGACGAAAACCAATCCTTCACTACAAAATTGACACTTGTCGTCGCAATGATATCGATCAAAAAAGCGACCATTCTCGAACCTTTCGTTTGTTTCATATCATAAATATTCAAGTTCCAAATACACGTAACCCTTGCTGTCGATCGGATAGCGACCTTTTTTAATCGCCGCCTGTTTCCCTTTGACAGTGGCTTTTGACGAATTCGTAACATCCAGATACGTCGCGCCTTGCCAATTCGTTTTGCCGTCGTACAGCAGATCGGATACAAGCACCGCATTTCCGGCCGACCCGCGATTTTGTCCCGTCCACATATCGTATGTGCGTTTCGGTACGACGGAACACGGCACCGTCGGGCTGATTACAAACGGCCCACCGCAACACACATAAACCGTCGTGGAAACGCTGACGACCAAAATAGAGACCGAGATGTTGAAATCACTGCAGGCGACCGAATCGCCTCCGTCAATCGGCGTTACAGGTGTCCTGTCTTGTTGGGCTGAACAATAATTCCCGAACATAAATGTGGCGAGCAAAAAGAAAAAAAGTTTTTTCATGGCTTTAAAAATTAAAATTGAACAATATGTATAAGAGCTTTCGCTAGAGGTTAAAATTCAGAATTTTAAACGTTTACGCGATACAGAAAATCTGTAAAAAATGTTAAAATCGAAATCAAGCCCAAAGCATCGTCTTAAATTAATCCAAGCGCTTTCAAGGCATTGCGTATTTTTGCAACCGATATGAACAGAACATTAGTAATCGGCGACATACACGGCGGACTTCGCGCTTTGGAACAAGTGTTTGAAAGAGCCGACGTCTCTACAGACGACAAATTGATTTTCCTCGGCGATTACGTCGACGGCTGGAGCGAATCGCCCCAAGTGCTCGATTACCTGATGGCGCTTTCCCAAACCCACGAATGCATTTTCCTGCGCGGCAACCATGACGACCTGCTTATGGAATGGCTGCGTGGGAAAGAGAACAAATTGTGGCACCAGCACGGAGGCGAGGCGACGATTCTCGCTTATTCCATATTGCCCGAAACCATTAAGGAACATCATATCGCTTTTCTGGATTCGCTGCGGAATTATTATCTCGACGGCCAAAAACGGCTTTTCGTGCATGCGGGTTTCACGAATCTGCACGGCGTCGATTACGAATACTATCCGCGGTTGCTGTTTTGGGAACGCACACTTTGGGAAACCGCTTTGGCGCTCGATCCGAAGATTGGGCCTGACCATATTTTATATCCCAAGCGATTTACGGTTTATAACGAGATCTATATCGGACATACTCCCGTTACGAGAATAGACGAAACGACGCCACAGAATCGCGCGAACGTTTGGAATATCGATACGGGAGCGGCTTTCAAGGGCAAACTTTCGGTGCTCGACATCGAAACCAAGCAGTTTTGGCAAAGTGATTGCTTGCCCGATCTGTATCCGAACGAAATCGGGAGAAACAAATAACCTTCACATGAAAAAACTATTTATCGCCGCGCTGGTCCTGTTCGCGGTTTCGGCTTCGGCCCAAAAACACGAAATCAAATGGAATATCGGCAATACGATTTTGCACGCATCGGTAGAGGTCGGATATGAATATCTGATCGACAACCATCAATCGGTCGGAGCTGAATTGCTGTTCAACGACGTCTACAATCTGCGCATCGGAAGACAAGCCAAAGACTTCGACACGAACAGTTTCAAGGTCGCCTACAACTATTACACGGGCGAACGCAACAACGAATTCGTGATTTCGCCTTTTATCCAAGCGCGCGTCGGCGAATATCAGGAATACAGCGACAGCGAGAAAATCGACATGGACAGCTTTATCGTCGGGATCGGCGGCGGATACAAATGGAATATCAACGACAAGTTCGTGTTCGGGCCGTATTTCACGATCGGACGCAACTTTAGCGAAGAAGTCAACGACGAGTTCAATACGCCTGTGGAATTCGGCGTCGGATTTGGGATCGGTTACCGGTTTTAGATTCCTCAGGTCCGAGCATCAACAAACAAAAAATCCCGCCATTGAGACGGGATTTTTTTATGGATTATTGCCTTTTTATAAGGGTGTAAGCTCGAATGTGAGATTTTGCGGAATCACATGACACGGATTTTCGGTCACCTGAAAAGCATTCGAAATGAATGTAACGTAACCCGATTTCTGTACCGTAATCGTATAAATCCCGGTTCTTTCCCAAGCGCCCGCAAACGTTGCCGGATCGCTAGCCGGAACCAGTTCCAGAAGTTCGCTGTACGAACCGTCTTCGGCCGTTACGGAAACACCGTCTGAAAGATATTCGCCCGTAACCGCATCTTTGACCTTGACATTGAGACCTGCGACGGCTTCTTCGGAACAATTGTCCACTTCGATCACGTCGTCATCGTCTTCACACGTCGCGGCCATGAGCAGCGGGAAAAAGCACAAAATCAAAATCAATTTTCTCATAACAAGGGTTTTGCCCAAATATACGATTATAGGTCGAATTTGATGCCTTGCGCCAACGGCAATTTCGTCGTGTAATTGATGGTATTCGTTTGGCGTCTCATGTAGATTTTCCAAGCGTCAGAACCCGATTCGCGACCGCCTCCGGTTTCTTTTTCGCCTCCGAAAGCACCTCCGATTTCTGCTCCCGAAGTTCCGATGTTCACGTTCGCGATACCGCAATCCGATCCGGCTACCGAAAGGAAACGCTCTGCTTCTCTCAAGTTATTGGTCATGATCGCCGATGAAAGTCCCTGCGCGACACCGTTCTGTACATCGATCGCGTTTTCCACTTCTCCCGAATATTTGAGCAAGTACAAAATCGGCGCGAATGTTTCGTGCTGTACGATTTCATAAGAATTGTCGGCCTCGGCGATTGCGGGCTTCACATAGCATCCGCTCTCGTAGCCTTCGCCTGAAAGGACGCCGCCTTCAACGAGGATTTTCCCGCCTTCCTTGACGACTTTTTCAAGCGCCGCTTCGTACATGCGAACCGCATCTTTGTCGATAAGCGGCCCGACGTGGTTATTCTGATCTAGTGGGTTTCCGATGCGCAATTGGCCGTAAGCCGAAACGATCGCATCTTTCACCTTTTCGTACATACTTTCGTGGATGATAAGGCGACGCGTAGACGTACAGCGCTGTCCGGCAGTTCCAACGGCTCCGAAAACCGCTCCGATGACGGTCATTTTGACGTCGGCGTCCGGAGTTACGATGATCGCATTGTTTCCGCCAAGTTCCAAAAGCGATTTCCCGAGTCTTTCGGCAACCGTTTTGGCAACGATTTTACCCATACGCGTGGAGCCAGTGGCCGAAACCAAAGGAACTCGGGTGTCTTTCGACAAAAGTTCGCCTATGGTGTAATCGCCGTTGATCAGACATGAAATGCCTTCCGGAAGATTGTTTTCCTTCAAGACTTCGGCGATGATATTTTGGCAGGCGATTCCGCAAATCGGCGTCTTTTCGGACGGTTTCCAAACGCAGACGTCTCCACAGATCCAAGCCAAAGCCGTATTCCATGACCAAACCGCTACCGGGAAGTTGAACGCCGAAATGATCCCGACGATTCCCAATGAATGATATTGCTCGTACATTCTGTGTCCGGGACGTTCCGAATGCATCGTAAGTCCGTGCAATTGGCGCGAAAGTCCGACGGCGAAATCGCAGATGTCGATCATTTCCTGTACTTCTCCGTAACCTTCCTGGAGCGATTTTCCCATTTCGTACGAAACGAGTTTTCCAAGCGCTTCTTTGTGTTTGCGCAATTTTTCACCGAACTGGCGCACGATTTCACCTCGTTGCGGAGCCGGCATCATCCTGAACGTCTTGAACGCTTCCTGCGCAGACGCCATGACTTTTTCGTAATCTTCTTTGGTTGATTGACGAACTTTTGCGATAAGTTGTCCGTCTACAGGCGAATAACTTTCGAGGATTTCTCCCGAAGCGAAGTTCTGGGTTCCGGTAGAAGTTCCGTCGTTTATGTCTTTGATGCCCAATTGGTCAAGGGCTTGTTTGATGCCGAATGTATCGATAGCTGTTTCCATAATTTGAAAATTTGGTGCAAATATATCGTTTTCGGATTTGTTCGACATTCGTTGTCCGTTAATCGTTGTTCAACATTCATTAAAAATTAGATTCCGACGAAGGAGGAATCTGAGCCAATACTTTTATAGGATACTATTCCGAAACGTAACGAGGATCAGTTTCCATCACCGTCCCGCATTTATCGCAAGTGCGCAATTCCTCGGAGTTATAAAAATGCTTGTAATGCGGTAGGAAATCTTTTTCTATATCGTGCAGTTCGAAATACACCTCGTGCAGTTTGTGGTTGCAGTTCTCGCAAAACCAAAGCAGTCCGTCGGTAAAGCCTTTGCCTGCGCGAACCCTTTCTATCACAAGTCCGATGGAATTCGCCGAACGCACCGGTGAATGCGGTGTTTTGGCCGGATGCAGATACATTTCACCCGCGTTGAGTTCCATTTCACGACGTTGGCCTTCGTCTTGCACGATGACTTTTATCGATCCTTCGAGTTGGTAGAAAAGTTCCTCCGTTTCGTTATAATGGTAATCCTTTCGCGCATTCGGGCCCACGACGACCATGACGATATAATCTTGTGACAGCGGATAGATGTTCTTGTTCCCGACGGGCGGTTTGAGCAAATGACGGTTCTCGTCTATCCATTTATTGAGGTTGAAAGGTGGTGTGATGGGCATGACTGGGATGATTTTTCGGATGATAAATAATGGACGGATAGATGATAGACCGTGTGGTATAAAATTACGCAATTTCTTTAGATGGATATGGGTTTCCTAAAACTGGTCTATCGATTTTCTATGCGCCCATTATCTATCGTTCGGGTCATCTTTTCCCTTAATAAAAAACGGACCGATGAATTTCACCAGTCCGTCTATTATCTATCGATCTACTCTCTTTTCGTCTTATTTCACTTCCTTAATCAAATACACATACACCGGAAAGTGGTCGCTAAAGCCTGGCTCGGAAGTCGAATTACGCAACGGATATCCTTTGTACTGTCCCGAAGTCTGGATCAGGAACGATTTGTTGTAGATGCCCGCTTTCCAATATTTCCAGCCTTTGGCATCGGGCTTGCAGAAACCTTCGGAAACCATGATCTGGTCGAAGATGTCGCCCGCATCGCGGTAAAACAAAGTCGCTTCGCCGTTTTTCTGCATTTGCTCGAACGGATTGTAGATGTCGCCTTGCTTCAATTCTTCTTTCTTGAGTTTAGCACCGATTCCTTGTTTGACGCTCTTGTTGTAAGGGCCGTCGTTCAAGTCGCCCATCGTGATGATTTTGGCGTTCGGGTTGATCTTTATTAAGGAGTCGATGATTTTTCTATTCAAACGACCTGCTGCCTCGCGGAAAGGACTCGACTTTTTCTCGCCACCCGAGCGCGATGGCCAGTGGTTGACGATGATATGCACTTCTTCACCTTCGAGCAAACCGGTCACGAGCAATTGGTCGCGGGTGTAGACGCGTTTGTCGGGTCCGGCGGTTGCGGCGGCGTTGTCGTCTTCGCTTTTGTCTTCTTTGTCGTCCTTGTCGGCTTTTTTGCCTTCATCGGTCGTGATCAACAACGGGATGTTCTTGTAACTGGTCGGTTTGAAGTATTTCTTCTGATAAAGAAGACCGACGTCAATCCCACGCTTATCTGGTGAATCGAAATGTACGACGCCATAGTCTTTGCCGATCATTTGGTAATTCTTGACCAAATCCTCAAGCACGCCTCTGTTCTCGATTTCGGAACAGCCGATAATCACCGGAGATTCCTTCTGTTTGTCGTTGGTTCCGATCTGCGGAAGCACGCGCCCTAAATTGTCGAGTTTCTTCTTGTACTTTTTCTGCGTCCAGCCCTTTGCCGGCAAGTATTCTTCGTCGTTGTTCGGTCCGTTGATGGTATCGAACAGGTTTTCCAAGTTGTAGAAAGCGACCGTATGCACTTTATACTGTTTTTCCTGTGATTTGACCGAGGTTATTGCGAATAACACAATGAAAGCGGCCATGAATTTTCTAATCGTCATAAATCGAATATTAATTTAAAGTCAAGTTTTGAACAAAACTCGGGCCAAAAGTAAATAATATTATTAAAAGCAGTACATTTGCCCGCTTTAAGTTTTTATTAAGACTCTGACACTGAATTAATTTTAATTTTTTATATGAGAAAACTTGTCCTTAGCGTCCTACTCTCTTTGCAGGCGCTTATCGCATTTTCACAAGCGCCGACCGGAGTGACCGGTAAGGTCGTGGATGCAAAATCGCAACGCCCGATGCCCAATGTCGTGGTGGCTGTGATGAACACCAATCTCACTGAACTCACTGACCAAAATGGTGTCTTCTCTTTCAAGCAAGACGTCGCTGCAGGCGAACAGATGGTTCAAATCAAAAGTACCGGATACAAAGACCAGATCGTTCCGGTAACAATCGTACAAGGGCAAGTCCTTGACATCGGGACTGTAGCTTTGGAAGAGGATATTTCTTCTGAACAGCAGCTCAGCTTGATCACGATCACCGAAAATGACCTTGGTGACGACAACAGCGGTTCTGAAAACACCGCCGGATTGCTTCAGGCGACTCGCGATGCTTTCCAACAGGCTGCGGCCTTCAACTGGGGACAGGCGCGTTTCCGCATCAGAGGTTTGGACAACGAATACGGTGTGACCATGATCAATGGTGTGACCATGAACAAAATATACGACGGACGTCCGCAGTGGAGCAACTGGGGTGGTTTGAACGATGCTACGCGTAACCAGGAATTCACCATGGGTACTGCCGCATCCGATTACACTTTCGGAAGCATCCTCGGAACACAGGAAATCAACACAAGAGCTTCGATTTTCCGTCCTGGAACCCGCGTTTCTTTCTCGGGAACCAACACAAATTACAGCTGGAGAGCAATGGGAACACACGCTTCTGGCATGAGCAAAAATGGATGGGCTTACGTAGTGTCAGGTTCACGCCGTTGGGCTCAGGAAGGTTACTTCGAAGGAACGGATTACGACGCGTTCTCTTTGTTCGCAAGTGTCGAGAAACGTTTCAACGAGCACCACTCTTTGAACTTCACATCGATTTACGCTCAGAACAGCCGCGGGAAAAACTCTCCGAACACGGCAGAGGTTACGAATCTTGCAGGCGAAAAATACAACTCGTATTGGGGTTGGCAGAACGGAGAAAAGCGCAACTCACGCGACAAAGACGTAGAAGAGCCGATCAACATGCTTTCCCACTACTGGAAATTCAACGACAAGAGCAGCTTGCAGACCAACGTGGCTTTCCAAACAGGAAGCGTAGGAAACAGCCGTCTTGACTATCAGGATGCACGTAATCCAGACCCAACATATTACAGAAACCTTCCGAGCTACTTCACTTCAACGTATTTGAACGGAGTATTCGTAGGAAACCAAGAGCCGTACACGACGTATGCACAGAACGCTACGTTCCGCACGAATCGCCAAATCGACTGGGATTTCTTGTACTATGCCAACCAGCACACAGAAGACGGAAACTCGGTTTACGTTCTTTACGAAGACCGTACGGACGATACGCAATGGACAGCGAACTCTATCTTCACTTCTCAACTTTCAGAGAACGTAGCGATGAACGCTGGTGCGTCTTTCCGTCATTTGAAATCGCACAACTTCCAGAACTTGCTCGACCTCATGGGTGGTAATTTCTACCGCGACATCGATCCGTTCGGAGAAGGCGACCAAGAACAATCAGACTTGAACAACCCGAACCGCATCGTTGGCGAAGGTGATACTTTCGGATACAACTACAACCTTACGGCTACCGTTGCCGACGCGTTCACGCAATTCAAGTTCGCTTACAAGAGCGTCGATTTCTACATGGCGCAGAATTTCACGCGCTCTGAATACCAACGCGAAGGTTTGTACCGCAACGGATATTATGCGAACGACTCTTTCGGGAAAAGCAAGTCGATCGTATTCGAAAACTTCGGATTCAAAGGTGGTTTGACTTACAAAATCACAGGTCAGCATTACCTTGTTTTCAACGGATTGTACATGACCAAAGCGCCTACGATGCGCAACGTGTTCCCGAACGCCCGTTTGAACAACTTCATCATGGAAGATGCCGTAGACGAGAGAATCGTGAGCGCCGATGGTAGCTACGTGATCCGCACACCGAAATTGAAAGCGCGTCTTACAGGTTATTTCGCGAAAGTGAAAGACGCAACGGAAACGTCGTTCTTCTTTGCCGAAGGCGTTTTCGAAGATACAGACGGAACTGGTGACAACACCGATGCTTTCGTAGCCGAAACGGTAACGCACCTCGACAAGAAATACATGGGTGGAGAACTTGGTTTGGAGTACCAAATCACACCGACCATCAAAATCTTGGGTAGTGCCGCTTACGGACAATACACGTACGACAACAATCCTATCGTTTTCTTGAACCAGGATGCTGCCGCTACTGCCGAAAACCCGAACCCGCTTATCGCTTACGGTGCTTCGCGCATGAAAGATTACAAATTACCGGGAACGCCACAACAGGCTTACTCACTTGGTTTGGAATACCGCGACCCGCATTTCTGGTGGATCGGTGCCAACGGAAACTACTTGGCCGACAATTATCTTGACGTGTCTCCTATCTTGCGTACGGACAATTTCTTCCGCGATCCGCAAACAGGCGAATCGTTCATCAACATCGACCAGAATCGTGCACGCCAATTGTTGAAACAAGAAAAATTCGACAACTTCTTCCTTTTGAACCTTACAGGCGGAAAGTCTTGGAGAATCGACGGAAAGACATTCGGTTTCTTCGCGAGTATCAACAACCTTTTGGACGAATCATACAAAACAGGAGGTTTCGAACAGGCGCGTAACGCCAACTACCGCGAGCTTGATCGCGATTTGGCTAGCGGAACTCCAGCGTTCGGCCCTAAATATTTCTACGGATACGGAAGGACTTATTTCGTTAACTTGTATATCCAATTCTAATAGCTATGAAAATGAAAATGTTTAAACTTTTTGGATTTGCTTTCGCTTCGGCTGCATTGCTTTCGAGCTGTGTAAGCGATGACGATACAGAACTTGCGAACTACACACCGACATTGGCCGGAACGGACTTCGAAGTTGGATTGTATGACGGAGACGCACTAGAAATACAAGGCTGGCAAAACTACGCCGAAGCCGGTGACATGCCTTGGAAATCCCAGTATTACGGAGATAACAATTATGCCGAGTTTACTGCTTACGAGCCAATCGCAGAAGACAGGGATCCGGTCAATATCGGATGGCTTATATCTCCCGCTGTAAACATGGACACGTATACGGGCGAGGTGCTGTCTTTCCAGATTTCTCAAAGCTACGTTACGAACGCGGCCAATACGTTTCAAGTGTTGATTTCTACCGATTACGACGGAAACGAGGCCAATATCACTTCGGCTACATGGACGCCGCTTCCGGCAAATGTTCCGGGTACGAGCGCTACGTATTTCGAATTCCAGGATTCGGGCGACATCGATCTTTCGGGTTATACGGGAACCGTTCATATCGCGTTCAAAGTGGTCGGTTCAGGAACCAATCCGAACCTTGACGGAGGTTATCAAATCGACAACGTGAAAATCACTTACCAAAATTAATCTGCTATGAAATCCATTATAAAAATATCAGGATTGTTGTTGCTTTCGATCGGTCTTTTCACAGGCTGTGTGAATGACGACGATTATTCGGCCCCGCAAAACGAATGTGTTGATCCGGGACTTACAGCGAACAAATCGGTTGCCGATGTGAAATTGGCAGCTACCTCGACTCCGGTAGAATACATGGCCGACGACATCATCGAAGGCTATGTGACTTCGAACGATGAAAAAGGAAACTTCTACAAGACGGTTTATTTGCAAACGCTTTCTACAGACGGCAGCCTTCCTATCGGATTCAGCCTTCCGCTCGACCTTACGACTTCGTTCGGTGAAGGTTTCTATCCTGGACGCAAAGTCTACATCAAACTGAAAGGGCTTCACACGGCTATCGTAGACGGCATCCTTTCAATCGGAGGCATTTACCAGCCAAACCCTAACGAGCCAGCCGAGATCGGACGTCTTAATGAAACAGAGTGGAAGAATTTCGTGTTCTTGAGCTGTGACGAAGTAGCCGAATCTCAATTGGTGACAGCGGTAAACTTCACCAATCTCTTCCAGAACCAATACCAAGGTTTGTTGGTCGATATCCAAAGTGTTCAGTTCGCCGACAGTTCACTAGGAAGAAAATTCTACGATGTCGATTCGGGCGGCGGTGCTACAAACCACTTGATCGAAAGCGCTACACTTCCGCAAACAGGCGGACAGGAATTCATCCGCTTCAGCAGTTTCGCATCATTCGCAGGCCAAATGGTTCCTGAAGGAAGCGGAACGATCCGTGGCGTTTTGACCAAATATCAGGATGATTTCCAATTCTTGGTACGTTCGCAAAGCGACCTTCATTTAGATGGGCCTCGCGTCGATCCTTATCCTGCGGTAGGCGGTAGTGCAATCGTATATTCCGGATCTTTCACCGAGAATTTCGAAAGTTATTCTGCCGGTTCGAATACAACTGGCCAGTACATCTTCCCGAAATACATCAACGATGCCGTCGTGGGTTCACGTTATTGGAGAGTGCGCTCTAACGGTACTCCGGTGAACAAATTCATCCAGATGACTTCGTTTGGCGGAACTCCCGAAAACAACCGTACGCTTTTCATCGTACCTGTCGATATGACTGCGGCCAATACATTTAAATTTGACTCACGTGCTTCGTTTCTTGTAACGGGTCATAATTCGCTGAAAGTATATTATAGCATGGATTATATTCCTGGTTCAGATATTACCGATGCTACATTGGTGAATATTACTTCGAATTTCTCGATCTCCACAGGAACAACATCGACTGGCGCCTTTACTCCAAGTGGAACGTATAATATTCCGTCGAATTTGACCGGAAACGGATATTTCATCTTCGAGTACATCGGATCAGGCATTTCAGATCCTGCCTTTACTACCAATATGGATCTCGACAACATCGTCGTTAACTAAGGTTCATACATAAAATTAAAAGCGGGTCATTCGATCCGCTTTTTTTATTTGTACTGGTCTGGTTTATCTTTCTTCCGCAAGGCTTCTTAAACGACTTTTTACCGAATCTAGGGATTTTGAGCCATCAAATTGCTTCTGACGACACCATTACTCCAAAAAAGGAGTTTGTTGGTTTAAAGGCTCCATTTCAAGCCAGAAAGCCATTCAATTGAACTCATACAGATTTATTGAATCGCGTTCGATTTGTAACACGCTTCCCGAATCAACATCAAAATCATCTGCAATAAGATTGGGATCGTGAAAAAGTATTTCTCCATCCGAATGAATTAAAGCTAGTCCTGCAACTTCCGATATAACCACAAAGCAATTTCGGGTCTCCCAAAAAACCATCTTGCTCTTCACCACATTCAAATCTCCTGTACTTATTGTGCGCTCCAGAACAGCTTCTGAATCCGCAATCTTATAGATGGCGATTTCATATTGGCCTTCCTCACCTTCATCTACCTCAAACGGATAAATCGCTATTGCAACCCGATCATTTCCCATCCAACAGGCGGCGCGGTTCTCATGCTCCCAATGCCCGATCGAAATGTCCTGTATTCGGCCGTTTGACAGAAAATCGTCGATGTCATAAACGCGATAATTGTCGCTCGAACCCCAAGCCCATCCTGTACTCAGAAACCTCTTTTGATCGTTCGAAACCGATAACGCCCCGTAGAAATAGTCATATGGCGGCGGCCACGGAAGACTTCGTGAAAAATCGTTTTTATAGAATTCCCGATATCGTTGTTCTGCGTTTTGTTCGATCAACGATTTTTCTGCCGTCAAGATTTGTCTCGTTTTCAAATCCATGATCTGGATATGGTTCCAATCGTTTGGATAAATCACATGGAAATGTTCATCCTTTTCGAAAAACGTGAGCGGAAACTTCGAGATATCGGCATGGTAATCCTTTCGGAAAAGGTTCAACACTTGACGGTCCGATTCGATAAATACGAGTCCGTTACGGCCAAAGTCATTGACTACCGCGACCGCACCGTACTGCGCATAAATACTTGACTTGGCCTTGCAATCAAAACCGCCGTCCTCAAACGCAAACGCTGTTGTCGCAGAAAACAAATGATGGAATTGCTTCGTCGATTTTATATAACGGTACACTTTACCGCTTTCCGTTAGAAAAACCACTTGTCCGGCTGTGTCGAATCCGGCAGCTGCAATGGTTCCATCTGCTATTTCTATCCTGTGTCTAATTTCTAGTTTCATACTTTAATCATATTGAAATTGCGGACTCTCGATGCATTTTCTTGCCCAATCTACTTGTTGTGGATATGCTATCAAAAAAATAGAGCCGGAATAAATCCAGCTCTATTGTATGAAATCTTATATGTACTTACTGCTTCACGATAAGGAACTCGCTTCGCCTGTTCTGGGCGTGCTGCTCCTCGCTGCACGGCTCGCACTGCACCTTAGGCTCGCTCTCCCC
>NZ_JACBJI010000039.1 GCF_013401995.1 Flavobacterium agri | reverse complement strand
TAACGTTCGGCGGCTTCTTTGGCGCCGCGGCATTCCGGAAAGAGTATTCTCCACCGAACGGAAACGAAGTTAAGAAAAAGTTTTTTCCCGCTAACATAAGGCAGCGGTGGCAAAGAGCCGCTGTTATATGCCGTATTTTTTAAATTAAGTTGAGCCAATATTTTATACGGTTGATATCTTTGTCTTCAACTACAGTTGTTTCTTTTTTGAAAAGCCAATCGTTCTTTTTGCCTCTGTAAAAATAAATTTTGAAAATATCTTCGTCCTGGTCATAACTTATGAAAACCATATTATGTTCAGTTCTCAACGGATAATTTGCAAATTTCGACAATCCAAGTGCTGCGTGCGAATTGCTAGGGAAAAATAATTCGCTAATTCCGTTTGTCAGGAACAACTTAACGAGTTCCAACATTGGTTCTTGTTTCCATTTATATTTTTCAATGAGCTCAGTATAGTTATTAAGCTGATTTTTCCAATGTTCTTTTCGAGTCATTTCGCGTAATATGGCATATAACGTT
>NZ_JACBJI010000038.1 GCF_013401995.1 Flavobacterium agri | reverse complement strand
GACGAGTCGAGTTTCACGGTTACGATCACGGATTCTCCGGAGTTCACCTTGGCTGGCGGCTGCCAGGGCAACGCGTACGTTTTGGAGGCCACGGCCCTCAACTACGACCCTGCCACGGCTACCTATTCGTGGAGCACTGCCGACGGTCAGATCGTCTCGGGCGGCAACGCCTCCTCGGTGACGGTATCTGGCGCGGGCACGTACACGCTTACGGTTACGGTAGCGGGCTGCGACGGCCAGGAGCCGTTCGTGGCTGCCTCGACGAGCTGTACGATCCAGAAGGGTATCTCGGCCAACGGGGACGGTGCCAACGATTTCTTCGACCTTGAGGGCTTCAACGTACGCAAGCTGCAGATCTTCAATCGTTACGGCAGCAAGGTCTATGAGCGCACGAACTACGTCAACGAGTGGAAGGGCCAGTCGGACAAGGGCGATGAGCTGCCTGACGGGACGTACTACTACGTGATCGAGCGCAACGACGGTGAGCCGACCAAGACGGGCTGGATCTACATCAACAGGAAAAACTAGTAAACCGCGGGCCG
>NZ_JACBJI010000037.1 GCF_013401995.1 Flavobacterium agri | reverse complement strand
GAGAGTACTCTCCACCGAACGCAAACGAAGTTAAGAAAAAGTTTGTTCCCGCTAACATGAGCAAGCGGTGACAAAGAGCCGCTGTTACAAGACGTTCCTGGCTTTTTGCATTAACATTTTATCGCAATTTAATATAATGACCCCACAATTGTTTGAGCCAAATAAAGCCGCACTTTCAGGAAGTTCAATAACTTCGATTTCCTGAATGTTCTTTTCATTTATCAAGTCAAAAACTTTCGAAAGGCTAGGTTTTGTTTCTAAGTCTAATTCGCAATGATGTTTTTTTGACTTTAGGAAAAATAAAATTTTACAAACATGCTTCTCTGGATCACGGGAGTTGTCTAGAATAATACGATTTCTGAAACTTAAAAACGAAGTATCGGAATATATTTTTGACTTGATGAAATCAATTTTGGCTCCTTTTGCACTAATAGTTTTAAAGTTTTCAAGCCATTTCTGATTTTCCTTTAATCGTGGATACGTCTTTTCCTGTGCAGAAAGACAATTGACGAGCATTAATAGTACAACTACAATCGAATGTTTCATATCTTGAAGATACAATATTTGCCGATTTGGTTGGAATGTCTTGTAACGTTAGGCC
>NZ_JACBJI010000036.1 GCF_013401995.1 Flavobacterium agri | reverse complement strand
TTCGATAAATCGAAACTCTTTTTTATTAACTTCGTCTTGGTTAGCGGAGCGTACTTTCTTCGAAAGCCGCACCGGCGGTTACCAGCCTAACGTTACCAGACATGTCACAAACAACAACTAAAGAATACCAATAACGAATGAATAAGCAGAGTAAAACAATTTTTTTGCTAATAATTTTAGCTGTTGTATCCTATAATATTTATGACTATTTCAAGGCAAAAAATGAAGTCAGTGAATCTGAAATGAATAGGTGTATTTCCCAATTTATGCAAAATAGTAACGTATCAGAATCGATTGCTAAAAAATATTGTGATTGCGCAATTGAATCCTTAAAAAAAAAGTACAAAGATTCGAAACTGTCCGGGGATCAAATTAGGGAGAATGAAAAAGAAGTTTTGCAAGACTGCTATGAAAAAGCTTCTGAATCTGAATAAAATTATAGAAAGTAATATAGACACGTCTGGTAACCGCCGCTAACCGCCATGGCAGCGGAATGACTAAGTGGCCGAGCTGGTTCCAAAAGCCACAAAACTTAGATTTTTTCTGCTTTTCCAAGCTAGAAAAAATCATAAGTTTTGTTACCTTTCGTATCGGCGGAGAGATCCGTCTCCGAAAGGCTGCCATGATCG
>NZ_JACBJI010000035.1 GCF_013401995.1 Flavobacterium agri | reverse complement strand
ACGGCCGTCTGGGACGAGCCGTTAAGGGTATAGGTGAAGGTATACGGGGCGATGCCGCCGGCGCCCGTGAAGGTCACCACAGGAGAAGCCCCGCCCTGGCAGACCGAGGCCGCGTCGACAGTGACCGTGGCCGTAGGCAGCGGGTTGACCGTGATGCTCACCGTGCCCGTCTGGGTCTGGGAGCACGCGTCCGCGCCACCCTCGGCGACGCCCGTGAGCTCATAGGTGGAGATGCCCACCGTACCCGTAGGAACGGAAAGGGTCACCGAGTCCGAGCCCGTGGCCGTGGAAATGGTCAGCGGCGTACCGCCGTCTACCGTATAGGTGAAGGTGTAAGGCGAGGTACCGCCGGCTCCCGTGAAGGTGATCACAGGCGAGGTGCCGTTCTGGCAGACCGCCGTCACGTCGGCTACCATCGTGGCCGTCGGAAGGCCCTGGATGGTCACCGTGAGCGCGTCGTTCTGCACGTTCGAGCACGAGGCGTCGGAAACCCCGGTAAGGATGACCGACTGGCTGCCCGCCACGGAAGTGTCGATGTTGGCCGTGGCGCTGTCACCCGTGGTGGTGGTCAGCGTGTAGGCCGTGCCGTTTATCGTATAGTTGAAGGTATAGGGTGCCGTGCCGCCCGAACCCGTGAAGGTCAGAACAGGCGAAGCCCCGTCCTGGCAGGCGGAAGCGGCGCTGGC
>NZ_JACBJI010000034.1 GCF_013401995.1 Flavobacterium agri | reverse complement strand
ATCGTCTTGGTAAGCCGTTACCTTACCAACTAACTAATGGGACGCATGCTCATCTCTCACCGATAAATCTTTAATAATAGAATGATGCCATTCCAAAATACCATGGGGTATTAATCCGGATTTCTCCGGGCTATCCCCCAGTGAGAGGCAGATTGCATACGCGTTACGCACCCGTGCGCCGGTCTCGAAGGAGCAAGCCCCTTCTACCCCTCGACTTGCATGTGTTAAGCCTGCCGCTAGCGTTCATCCTGAGCCAGGATCAAACTCTTCATCGTATATTTTAATAACTTACGACTCCAAAGCCTTACTCAGTATAATTCAAAGAAAACTTTCCGTTTTCCCTTACTCTCTGCTTACTTCAACTCTTGTTGAAGTGCTGTCTATCCAATATGTCTATGAACTTGTCTACTCTTTCAATCTTCGCTTGTGTTTCAAAGCGGGTGCAAAAGTACGAGTCTTTTTCATACTTCCAAGCTTTTTTTGAAAAAAATTTTCATCTTTTTCGCCCGAGCCTGGTTTTCAGTAAAAAAGGAACTTTCTGGCGCCCCGTCCCTCCGGAACGGACGGCAAAGATAGAAACTCTTTCCCGCTCACGCAAAACTTTTTTTGCCCTTTTTTACCCCATTATGCCGTATGAACTTCTCGCTGATTGCGGGTGCAAAAGTAGCCACTTTTTCCGCTCCCGCAAGTTTTTGAGGCAAGTTTTTTTGAGGTTTTTT
>NZ_JACBJI010000033.1 GCF_013401995.1 Flavobacterium agri | reverse complement strand
CTGTTATTTTTGATTCATCGATCAGGAATCGTAAAAGATTTTTTTTTGCGTCCCTACAGTCGCAATTTCTCCCAACGCTTCGCGGCTCACGGATCGTGGCGGACATCCGGAGATTGTATTCTCCGGCGAACTCAAGTTAACAAAACTAATGGATTTTTCTAGCTTAACAAAGCTGAAAAATCCATTAGTTTTGTTGCTCTGGAGAAGGCACTTCATTCTACCTGAAACCCCGCCATGGCCGCGAGCCGCTGTTAGTGGCTGGCTCTATTCGCAGTTCTAGAAATAATTAAAGCTTAAAAAAATTCTTTAATTTACTTTTAAGTGATTATTGATTAATCGTTGTTTTCGGTTCGCTCTGTAATGTAAGAGTTTTTAATTCCGCAAATTCTTCAGCGTTACTTTTTGAAAGCAAGTTTTGATGAAAGGACTTAAGATTTTCGTTGCGCGGTTCTGTTTTTGGCTTAATTCCAATTTTGTCGAAGTCAACAAGGCATTCTATAGAAAGTAAATATTCATTATCGTTCGTAAATTTTGCACGAAAAAAATAAGCTGTCGCACTTTGTCTAAAATATACGTCATCAAAATATATTTTTGATTCGTAAATGGTAATCTCCTCATCAGTGATTGATTTCAAATCGCTAATCAACGCTTCTATTATTTTTTGAATATTACGATTGAGAAATGATACTTCATTTTTGTTGTATTGATCAGATAAATATTCCTGTTTTATATTTTTGAGAGTTATGTAAGATTTCATCTAGATTGTTTTTGAGTTGTTTCAGGTGAGCTTGCCACTAACGTTTCGCGGCTTCTTTG
>NZ_JACBJI010000032.1 GCF_013401995.1 Flavobacterium agri | reverse complement strand
GGTAACGTTAGGCCTGTAACCGCCGGTGCGGAAACCGGAGATTGTATTCTCCGCTGAACGCGAACGAAGTTATGGAAATTGGACGAACTTTTTACCGAAAACCAGCACTGGCGATTACAGGTGGTTACCTGCAGCTATTTTGGAGTGTACCACAAATATGTTGGATTATTTTTAAACTGTTTAATATTTAGAATTCCCTTCCTCATCGCCAAGTAAATATCATCACCATCAACAGTTACATTACTTGGATATAACATTCCCCAATAAAAAGGTGCTTTCAAAATTGAAGTTACTTTTAAATTTTTATCCAAACTTAGAATCTGAGAAGAAGTAATAATATATTGATCAGCTTTGTAAGTAAATAAAAGTTTTGGCGTTTCTATTAAATCGACTATTTTCTTATATTTCCAAATTCCTTTATCCTGGAAGATTTCAATTATTTTACCTCTATTTCCGCCAAGATGAGCTAATCCTTCAAGGGCCAGTAATTTCGAATTATAAAGAAATATTTTTTTGATATTTAAACCATATTCATAAGTTTCAGTCAGGATAGATGTTTTGTTTCCCGCTTCATCCATGAATATAAGCCCACCACCGTTTTCTCCTTTGTCAAATCCAAGTATATATCCATTGGTAACCTTTTGAACCTGAAGCTGTCCATATAAAGTTTTTTTTACTTTGATAAATTCTGGATTATTTGGAAGACTATCTCCATGAATCTTAGAATACTTATTGCGTTCTATTTCCACCTTCCCATTCAGAAAAGAAAATGTCCAATCATCTTGTGTGTGATTAGCGTCAAAAACGGTAATATCATTCGGAATACTGTCTTTTTTCCAATTACTCAGATTAGGTGCTTGTCCATTTGCTGCAACATAGAGTAGGATAAACAAAAAGGTCTTCATTGTGGATTTTTTCATAGTTGCAGGTAACGTTAGGCC
>NZ_JACBJI010000031.1 GCF_013401995.1 Flavobacterium agri | reverse complement strand
CAACTACAATCGAATGTTTCATATCTTGAAGATACAATATTTGCCGATTTGGTTGGAATGTCTTGTAACGTTAGGCCGCTAATTTCGGTTGCGGCCTTTCGGAGAGAGTACTCTCCGCTGAAAATTACGAAATTAAAGAACAGTTGGTAAACTTAGTCCGCTTGCCGCAATCGAAATTAGCGGCGGTTAGCTGCTGGCTTTTTGGGTTTGTCATCCTTAAAAATTAAAAAACTAACTATCACAGATATAAAAAGATATGCCAACGCAAACAAAAATGTATGTAGAAGGAATGTAGTAAAAGGGAGTGTATAATAATATCCATAAAAAATTGCAATAGACAACATGGCTATTGATAGCAAAGCGGCAAGCTCAATCTCCAAGAAATTTTCATCATTTCTATTTATAGAAAGCATTACCACAACAATCAAGTTTAGGCAATACCAGATTACGTTCAAACAAAATGCAGTTATAAAGGGAAGATAGAATGCTTTTTCAAAAAGCTCAGGTTTAAATATATATACAGCTAAGAGTACAAAACAATAAGTTATGCAAAAACTAGTCAGTAGTCTTTTGTGATTTAAATTTAGATCTTTAATTAATTCGTACATGAATTTGAGTTTTGTTAAAGCTTGCAGCTAACGTTCGGCGGCTTCTTTGTCGCCGCGACCTTTCGGAGAGAGTACTCTCCGTTATTGGAAACGAAGTTAATGAAAAAGATTTTCCCAAACCACAAAAGGAGCGGTGGCGAAGAGCCGCTGTTACTGGCCGTTTGTGCTCACGAGAGATTGGAAAGAGAACTCTCAGCAGTGGTAAAATTGTCCGCCCAAGGCATTACGGAAATTCAGTAAGGAAACGTTTGGCGCAGCCTTTCGCCATCGGCGAAAAAGAAATAATAAGCTGCAAATGGCGAGTAACGTTAGGCCGCTAATTTTGGTCGCGGCGTTTCGG
>NZ_JACBJI010000030.1 GCF_013401995.1 Flavobacterium agri | reverse complement strand
CGTGGGCGGGCGACCCGAACTCGGACGACGACCATACCATCCGTTTCGAGTACGAGGCCAACAAGGAAGAGGACTACGTGAGGAGGCTACGCGTTATCGTTTCGAATCCCGAAAACGAAAGCGACGTCTATGGCATAGAACTGACCGGCCTGACCGATTTTTACCTACCCAACACCCTCTACAAAACCATCACCCGTGACGAGAACTGGAAACCCGGCGACGACAAGCTCCACACCACCGAGGAATACAAGGACCTGCAGGGCAGGGTGGTACGCAAGACCGCGTTCTCCGAAGACGGCGCGCACGACACCTATTACGTCTACGACGATTTCGGGAACCTGACTTACGTGCTGCCGCCTGCGGTCGATTTCGCTACGTGGAACGACGATCAACTCAACGGCCTGTGCTACCAATACCGTTACGACGGCCGCAACCGCCTTATCGAGAAAAAGCTCCCGGGCAAGCACTGGGAATACATCGTGTATGACAAACTCGACCGTGTGCGGTTTACCGGACCTGCGCTGAACCCGTTTTCGCCCACCGATCCCAACGGGGCGCAGGGCTGGCTTTTCACCAAATACGACGCGTTCGGCCGCGTGGCCTACACCGGATGGTACTACGGTGACGAAGTCGGGAAGATAATCGACTGGAAATGGCGCCAGGAGATACAGGACATTGTAGATGGTGAAAGCAATAACTCGGAAATCCCGACCCAAACCCCGACGACGATCATCGGCGACGTGGCGAACCTCCCGCTGTATTACGGTGTCGCGACCACTCCGGGCCGCCTGTTCTACCTGCTCACGGCCAACTACTACGACGATTACAGGTTCATTCCTTCGCTTTCGATACCCGCCACGATAGAGCAGACCCAGCAGGTGCACTTCAACAACACCGACAAGCCCAAAGGACTGGCCACGGGATCGTGGGTACGCGTACTGACCACGCCGTCCACCGACGCCGAACTGACCTATATCCTGTACGACTACAAATCCCGTCCGATCAGCACCTACACGACCAACCACCTGGGCGGGTATCATGAAGAGAACAACATCTACGACTTCTTCAGGATACGCCAGACGCGGATCGTGCATCGGTATAACGCTTCCGCGGAACCTATTAAACTGTTCAGCAGTTACACCTTTACGCCCCAGGAGCGTCCGTTCGAGGCGTTTTATCAGGTGAACGGCGGAACCAACGAGCGCATCTTCCTGAACGCCTACGACGACCTGGGCCAGCTCGTCGAAAAGCAGGT
>NZ_JACBJI010000003.1 GCF_013401995.1 Flavobacterium agri | reverse complement strand
TGGCACACCGAAGTGGCCGAGGCCGCCGCCGTAGCGTCAGGCAATGGCTTGATCGTGAAGGTGACCGAATCGTCCTGCACGCTCGTGCAGTTCGCATCGGCTACGTCTAGAAGGTTGAAAGGGAATGTGCCCGCTGTAGTCGTTGGAATCGATACTGTGGCCTGACCGGCCGCGTTGCTTGTTATCTGAACCGGACCACCCGAACCTAATGTGTAAGTAAATGTATAAGGTGCAGTACCTCCAGAACCAATTATTGTGACCGTAGGTGATGTGCCGTTAAGACAAGCCGTGATAATAGGGGCTTGTATAATGGCGTCCGGTACCGGATTTACAGTAACCGTTATAGATTCTGTTTGAGGTGTGCTACAGTGTGCGTCGGAAACATTCGTCAAATCGATATCGAATGTTCCGGCAACGGTAGTCGGGATAGTGATAGTGACGCTATCATTACCTACAGTAGAAGAAATCGTTTGTGGGGTTCCTCCATTAATCGTATAAGTAAAGGTATAAGGTGCTGTTCCGCTTTGTCCTGTAAATGTAATTACCGGCGCTGTTCCGCCAACGCATACCGATGTAGCGGAAGCGGCAAGTACAGCATCCGGAGTCGGATACAAATGCAATACGAAAGATGTCGTACTCACATTGGCCGGATTTGCATTCTCCTCTATATGACCGTAAATCACATCGCCTTCATTCCCAGGATAAGCCGTATCCGGAGTGATCGGATTGGCTCCCGAAATTGCGTCCGATTGGTTATCGTGATATGTTACGGTATAATCGGCTGGGTTAAGACTACCTAAAATAGTAGCGGTTTGTTGCGACAAATCGAAATTTTCAACTCCGTTATTCCCAACATCACATAGGTACAAATCGTTTTGGCAATCGTAACTCAACGTAACACTTGCCGCAAAAATACAATCAATGTTCACGTTAGCAAGCGAAATCCAGATAACCTCCCCGTTCTGACCCGGATAATTGATCGGATTAAGTGAGTTAGGAGCAACATCGAGTGCATCCTGCTGGTTAGTGTAAAAGAATATGTCGTAATCTGCAGCGTTTATACCCATTTGCGCAATTGCCGCATTGAGGTTGAAAAGTGCAGGTCCAGGAGTATTACATGCCGTCAAACCAGTTGGAGGCGTGTATCCCGGAGGCGAATAAGAAGTCACCGTAAATTCTGCAATTTGCTCCTCACACGTTTGGCCCGAAGCAATTTGACCGATTGCGTGAACAGAATAAGTTCCCGGAACCGAAACGGTAAAGGTATTACCGGTAGCTCCAGGAATAAGGACTCCATTAGTGTCGTACCAAGTATATTGAGGATTGGAAGCTCCTGAAGTTGCGGTAACCGTAGTAGTAGGGTTACTGTCACAAAGGATTCCAGGTGTACTTACCGTAAGCGGACACACGATACTACAATCTGTGCTTCCTGCATTTGCGTTGTTCTCGTTTGTCTGGTTTAGGTTGATATAACCCGGTTGTTGAGAAAAGTTCGTAAGCAATACGGCGTAGATCTGTCCAGGCTGCGCATTGTGAATCGTCAAGGTCTCATTATAAGAACCTGAATAACTACAGTCGATTACGTTTCCGGACGGGTAAAAGTTAGGATCAGACGTGTTGTTCGGACATCCGTCGCATTCGTCAAGGTCGATGAGCGAACACATCTGGGCCGGACTCGTATACGGCCCCCACGCTATAAAGTCAACGTCGAGTTCTGTTCCCGGCACAACATTTCCGTTGGCGTCGAACTGTTCACCTTGTTGGATGTTGAACACCAATTCCCCACCTTCATCGATTTGAAGATAAAACCAGGCGGCGTTCGGGGTCGAGAAATTACATCCTACCTGACCTAATCCGTTCGGATCTGTAGTGGAGTTCTGGAAAATAAAGTTTCCAGCCCCGGCACAGAAGGGCGTAGCCGTTGGACAGGTGCCTCCTTGAGAGAAAGCTGTAACTGAGGCCAACAAAGCCAGAAAGAGCAAAAGTTTTTTCATAGCGATTTAGTTCTTTGGTAGGAATGAATAGTATTTCCAGTCGGTAGTTTGGTTGCAATCGGCCGTGGTAATTATAGCCCTCCATTTAAAGCATTTGGCTTTCATACCGAGCAAAGTGAATTCGCGCGAACCTTTATCGGCCTGCGCTTTGAACACTTCGGCGGTACCGAATTGCTTGCCTTCGACTTCCCTCCAGCAATCGCGTATGGGCACGATTTCGAACTTAATGTCGGATTCGGCCGGATAAGCGGAAAAATCCCAGTTCAGATTGGCGGAATACTGATCTTTTTGCGTAGTCGCTTCTTTCTTCACGACTTCAACAGAATACGCAATTTGGCAAGGGTTTTCTGTGTTTTGGGCCATCAACCCTGAAGAAAAACAAAGAATTAGGCCAAGTAGGTAAAAACTTTTCATAGAGTGGCATTTTTTGAAAGGGCGAAATTTACATAAATTTAGCAAAAGATTAGTGTTAATTTTTGATTGGTGAAATATCAATTATGAAACGGGTGTTTTGGTTGAGAATTTTTATCTTTGCAGCCGTATTTTTCATTTACAGTAAATCAGACATTTATGATTTCAAGCGACGATTTTCAGGACGAAATCGGTAACGACCATATCGCTACAAGTGCCCAAAATCCCATCAGACCAGACGCATTCGATATACCTGACGACAAAAAGATCGAACTTATCAAAAAAGACGTCGAAAACATTCTCTTAACATTGGGGATGGATCTTACCGACGACAGCCTAAAAGGCACGCCGAACCGCGTGGCCAAGATGTTCGTAAAGGAACTTTTCGGAGGTTTGAACCCGAACAAGAAACCCAATCCTTCGACTTTCGACAACCATTATAAATATGGTGAGATGTTAGTGGAAAAGAACATCACCCTCTACTCTACCTGCGAACACCATTTGCTGCCTATTATAGGACGCGCCCATGTGGCTTACATTTCAAACGGTCGCGTGATCGGGCTTTCGAAGATGAACCGCATCGTAGACCACTACGCCAAGCGTCCGCAAGTGCAGGAACGCCTTACGATGCAAATCGTACAGGAATTGCAGCGCGCGCTCGGTACGGAAGATGTGGCCTGTGTGATCGACGCCAAACACCTTTGCGTGAATTCGCGCGGGATCAAGGACATCGAGAGCAGCACCGTGACTTCGGAATTCGGAGGAAAATTCAAGGAAGAGCAAACCAGACGCGAATTCCTGAATTACATTCAGCTCGACACGAAGTTTTAATTCCTTTTTTAGAAACGGATTTCCGATATTTACCGCAACTTAGCCCGGATGGACGCGGCTAGCCTTTTGCAGAAAAAGTCTTCGTTTTATCTGGATGCGGAAGCGACCGACGGAAGCTCTTCGCATACGGTATAAAACCAGATTTTTTCAAGAAAGCTAGTAGCGGACAGCCGGAACAAGCTCCTAAAAACACATCACATGCCTTTGTACAAAGACCACGAACTCAAGATTTACAACTCGCTTAGCGGCGAGAAAGAAGTTTTTACGCCAATCCATGAGGGAAATGTAGGCATGTACGTGTGTGGACCGACGGTTTACAGCAATGTGCATTTGGGCAACGTGCGTACGTTCATGTCGTTCGACGTGATTTTCCGCTACCTGTTGCATTTGGGGTATAAAGTCCGTTATGTAAGGAATATTACCGATGTCGGGCATATCGTGGACGACGTGGACGACGGCGAAGACAAAATCGCCAAAAAGGCCAAGGTCGAACAGGTCGAGCCGATGGAAATCGTGCAGCGCTACACCGTAGATTTTCACCATATTTTGGCCGCGTTCAACTTTTTGCCGCCAAGCATAGAGCCGACCGCGACGGGACACATCATCGAGCAGATCGGGATCGTGCAGAAAATCATCGATCAAGGTTACGCTTATGTTTCTAACGGTTCGGTGTATTTCGACATCGCCAAATTCAACGAAAAATACCAATACGGGATTTTGTCGGGACGAAACGTCGAAGACATGTTGGCCAACACCCGCGACACAGACGGGCAATCGGACAAGAAAAGCCCTCAGGATTTCGCACTTTGGAAGAAAGCGGAACCCGAACACATCATGCGCTGGCCTTCACCTTGGAGCGACGGCTTCCCGGGCTGGCATTTGGAATGTACGGCCATGAGCACGAAATATCTGGGCGAGCACTTCGACATACACGGCGGCGGAATGGATTTGAAATTCCCGCACCATGAATGCGAAATCGCCCAAAGCGAGGCGGCTTGCGGAAATTCTCCGGTGAATTACTGGATGCACGCGAACATGCTCACGCTCAACGGCAAGAAAATGTCGAAATCTACGGGGAATAATATTTTGCCGGGCGAAATCCTTTCGGGCGACAACCCTTTCCTGAGCAAACCGTTTTCGGCCTCTGTGACGCGCTTCTTTATGATGCAGGCGCATTACCGCAGTATTCTCGACTTTTCGGACGATGCGATCACAGCCGCCGAAAAAGGATACGCGCGTTTGATGGAAGCTATGGAAACCATCCCTACGCTTTCGTCTTCGGCCACCTCTACTTTGGACATTGCGGCTTGGAAAAAACAGTGCTACGACGCCATGAGCGACGATTTCAACAGCCCGATCCTGATTTCGTATTTGTTCGAAGGCGTGAAATTCGTCAACCTTCTGAAAGACGGAAAAGAATCGCTTACGCAGGTGGATTTGGTCGATTTCCAAAAGACCATGCATGCTTTCGTATTCGACGTTTTGGGATTGACCGATGAAAAAGGAGCCGACACCCATCTTGAAAAACTCGAAAACGTCGTGAACCTGCTTATCGAAATGCGCAATACGGCCCGTGCCAACAAGGATTTCGCAATGAGTGACCAGATTCGCGACCAGTTGATCGCACTTGGCATCCAACTCAAGGACAACAAAGAAGGCACGACGTTCACTTTGGTTCCTTGACGCTCAAGAAAATCCTCATATTGCCATTGGTGTTGCTGATTCGGTTCTATCGGACGTTTATCACGCCGTTCACGCCATCGGTATGCCGCTTCACTCCTACTTGTTCTGCCTATTTTCTCGAGGCTTTGCAGGTTCATGGTTTGTTTTACGGAAGCTATTTGGGCATCAGGCGGATTTTGAGCTGCCATCCGTGGGGACGAAGCGGATACGATCCGGTTCCCGAACGTCGTTGCGCGCACAAACATTAGGATTCCTTAAACATAATCCTTAATCGGAATTTCCTTATTTTTACGACAAATAACCTAACATGACAAACGTTTTGGCCGCCGCTGTGTGGAATCCTTCCGAAGGCATCGATCTTGGCTTTTTTGTAATCCGATATTATAGCTTGATGTTCGTAGTCGCTTTTGGGCTTGGCTGGTTCATCATGAAGAAGATTTACGACCGCGAACAGATTCCGATCGAGAAACTCGACACGTTGTTCATCTGGACGGTGCTCGCGACTTTGCTAGGCGCGCGTTTGGGCCACGTTTTCTTTTACGACTGGGATTATTTCAGCCAGCATCCGTCCGAGATATTGTTGCCGTTCAAGTTCGAACCCGAATTCCAATTCACCGGGTTTCAAGGGCTGGCAAGCCACGGTGCTGCGATCGCGATCATCATTACGATGTATTTCTACGCCAAAAACGTGATCCAGAAGCCTATTTTGTGGATTTTGGACCGCGTCGTTATTCCGGTAACGTCGGGCGGGATTTTCGTTCGTATCGGTAACTTTTTCAATTCGGAAATCATAGGAAACGAGACGAATTCGGCTTTTGGGTTCAAATTCATCCGCGACCAGTTCAAATCGAACGAGGCCATGGCGATGACGCAAACCAAGACGCCGAACGATGCCTACAACGCGATCGCGACCGACCCGAAATTCTCCACGCTTTTGGAACAAGTGCCGACGCGTCATCCGGCGCAGCTTTACGAAGCCATCGGTTATGTTTTCGTATTCGCGATTTTGATGTATATGTATTGGAAAACCGATGCACGCCAACGAAAAGGCCTCATTTTCGGGGTATTCCTCGTGTTGCTTTGGACGGTGCGTTTCGTTGTGGAATACGTCAAGGAAAGCCAGGGCGGATTCGAGTCGGCTTTGGGCATGTTCTCGACCGGACAATGGCTGAGCATACCGTTTATCCTTGCCGGTCTGTACTTTATCTTCTTCGCGGAAAAACCCGTGAAAGGCGTTGAGAAAGAATGATTTTAGCAAGCCACGAATGGCGCGAATTACATTAATTATTTGCGCTCATTCGTGCCATTCGTGGCTTTTCATATTATAAACCGTTCCGTTTGGGGCGGTTTTTTTGTCTGGATGAAACATTCGGGGATGCGCTTCGTCTTACGGGCATCATCATTCAAATCAATCATCATGAAACGAATCATTCTCACAGGCATCGCCATGCTATGTCTTGGTGTTACCGCCCAAACCCCGATTACGGAATCCGACAAAAAAGAAACGCTCGCCAAACTGGGAAGGACGCTTAACGAAAAGTATTACTCGGCCGAGCTTGGGAAACAACTGAATACTTATTTAGACAAGCGCACGAAATCTGGCGCTTACGACCACATCTTATCGGGAGAACATTTCGCATCCCAACTCACTTCGGAGCTGCAACAACAGGTCAACGACAAGCACATTCGCGTCGAATATCATCCGGAAACGCTTCCGCCCGACGATCGTGCCGAAATCATGAGCATTCCCGAATCGGAAAAAGTCGGATACGGCAATATGTTGCGACATATCAATTACGGCATCCGAAAAGTCGAAGTGCTGCGCGGCAATATCGGCTATATCGATTTTGAGAGTTTTGTGGATCCGGAATTCGCCTCGGAAACCTATGTGGGCATGATGGCCTACTTATCGCATACCGAAGCGCTGATCATCGATTTACGCCAATGTGGAGGCAGTTATTCGCCCAAAGCCGTACCTTTCCTGATGAGTTATTTTTTCAACGATCCGGTAAAGCTCGAGGAAACGTATTGGCGCAAAACGAACAGCACGACCCAAGCCTGGACGGCCGCGGTAGTTCCGGGTCAAAAATACCTGAACAAACCTATTTATGTACTCACAAGTCACGCCACTTTTTCGGGAGCCGAAGCGTTTGTGAACGGCATGAAGAAATACAAACGCGCGACGATAATCGGCCAGCCTACGGGTGGCGGTTCGCATGCGGGCGGAATCGTGCGGTTGTCCGATCATTTCCAGGCGTATATTTCGGTCGGAAAAATCATCGCGAACAACGAACACGACTTATCCGATTGGGAATCGCAAGGCATAACCCCAGATGTCGTCGTCAATACGAAATTGGCGCTCAACCTCGCCCAACAACTCGCGATGAAAAACAGTATCGCGACAACCGATGAAGACGTTTGGAGAAACGCGCTGCAACAATGGATAAAAGAAGTCGAGGACGAAAAACCTGTGCTCAAAACCGTTACCTTCGAGCTTAAAGGCTTCAATCAGGCAAAAGAGGTAAAACTCGCCGGAACGTTCAACGACTGGACGCAAACCGGCATGCAAAAACTCAAAAAAGGCTGGTCGGCCACCGTGGAAAGCGAAACCGGAAAACAGCGCTATAAGTTCATCGTGGACGGCAAATGGATCGTCGACCCCGATAATCCCGATACGGTAAACATACAAGGCAATACCGATTCGGTGATCGAAGTGAATTAACACATCACAATATGTACATTCCGAAACACAATCGATTTGAGGATAAAGACGAGATCGTGGCTTTTATGAAAAGGTTCGGTTTTGCGACCATCGTAACGGTACGCGACCAAGTGCCTTTGGCGACTCACCTACCGTTCATAATTGAATCAAGAAACGAAGACATCGTGTTGGTTTCGCATTTCGCAAAGGCCAACGACCAATGGAAAGAGGTTGAAAACGACAATGTACTCGTGATTTTCACCGAACCGCACGCGTATATCTCGCCTTCGAATTACGATCGGCAACGCGAAGTCCCGACATGGAATTACATTTCGGTCCATGCTTACGGACGCGGCAAAATCATCGAAGATCCACAAAGCGTCATTCGGTTGCTGGAAAACACGATCGATAATTTCGAGCTGTCGTATCGCGCGCAATGGGACAACTTCCCGGATGATTTCAAACACGACATGGCCACAGGAATCGTCGCATTCCAAATTCACGTCACCGATCTTCAGGCCAAAAAGAAACTAAGCCAGAACAAGACCGAAAACGAACGCACCAAAATTATCGATTCTCTTTCACAAAGTAACGATGCGAACGAGCGCATGATCGCCGACTACATGAAACGCGACCAAAATCAATAAACCCAATTTTATCCAATAAAAAAAGGCTGTCGATAAAACAGCCTTTTTTATTTATAATCTAAGAGGATTATGCTTCTTTGTTGTGCTCTTCCTCGATGCGCTTGTGCTCTGAATCTGGAATCGTGTCGCACAATACCGGAGTCGCGATGAAGAGCGACGAGTACGTTCCTACGACGATACCGATCAACATCGCGAAGATGAATCCGCGGATGCTTTCGCCACCGAATACGAACATGATCGCCAATACCAAGATCATCGTAAGGGAAGTATTCAACGTACGCGACATCGTCGAGTTGATCGACTTGTTCACGATTTGGTTGAACGTACCTTTTTCCTTACCTGCCAAGTACTCGCGTACACGGTCGAATACGATTACCGTATCGTTCATCGAGTAACCGATTACGGTAAGGATTGCCGCGATGAAGTGCTGGTCGATTTCCATACCGAACGGCATGTATTTCCAAAGCAACGAGTAAGCTCCCAATACGAAGATAACGTCGTGTGCTACCGCGGCAAGAGCTCCAAGTGAATATTGCCACTTGCGGAACGATACCACAAGGTAAAGTGCCACCACAAGCATTGCACCGAGAACCGCCCAATACGAGTTCGTTTTGATGTCGTCGGCAACGGTCGGCGTCACTTTATAGGCATTTAGAACACCTTCTTTTTTACCGTCGTAGATGTTGATGAACTTGTCGTACGTCATGTCGGCAGCATAATGCTTCTTCAACGCGTCGAATAGCATGTGGTTGACTTTCTCGTCTACTTCGATGCCGTGTTTCTCTACTTCGTATTTGGTAACGATCTTGACTTGGTTGTCGTCGCCGAATTTCTTGGCTTCGGCACTTCCGAACACACCAACCAATTCTTCATGGATGGCCTCCGGGTTGACTGCTTCAGGGAAACGCACCTGGAATGTACGTCCTCCGGCAAAGTCTACGCCTGGGTTCAATCCGTGAGTCGAAAGCGAAACGATACTGACGATAGTCACGATACCCGAAACGGCATACGACCATTTCTTGATACGCAAGAAGTCGAAGTTGAAGTTCGTGAACCAGTTTTTAGACCATGGGTTGCTGAACGCCAATTTATCGCCTCGGTTCACGCTCCAGTCAAGAAGCATGCGCGTGATGAAGATCGATGTAAACAACGACGTTACGATACCGATCAACAACGTAGTCGCGAAACCTTGGATAGGTCCTGTTCCGAAGATGAAGAGGATAGCTCCCGTCAAAACGTGGGTTACGTTCGCGTCGACGATCGAGCGCATCGCACCTTTCCATCCGAATGACGCTTTTACGGCATCTGGCAATGAAAGCCCGTGACGCAATTCTTCTTTCGCACGTTCGTAGATGATGATGTTCGCATCCACGGCAGTACCCATCGTCAATACGATACCGGCGATACCAGGAAGTGTCAATACGGCACCGACGCTCGCAAGGAATCCGAAAAGGAACAACAAGTTCACTACAAGCGCCGCGTTGGCGTACCAACCTGCTTTTCCGTAGTAAATGACCATCCATAGACATACGATGAGCAAACCTACTATAGCCGAGTTCGTTCCGTTGTCGATCGCTTCCTGACCCAATGATGGCCCGACTACTTCCGACTGAACGATTTCTGCTTTAGCGGGCAATTTACCAGCGCGCAATACGTTAGCCAAATCTTTTGTCTCGGCAACGGTAAAGTTTCCTGAGATGGATGAACGTCCGCCGGCAATAGGTCCTGATGTTACGCCAGGAGCCGAATATACGATGTCGTCAAGGACGATCGCTATATAACTTTTCTCGTTGAATGCTTTTCCTGTAAGCTCTTCCCAATCACGTGCACCTGCACCGTTCATTTGCATGGAAACGGCCGGTTTTCCTAGTTCGTCGAATGTGTCTTTAGCATCTGTAACAACACCTCCGCTCATAGCAGGACCGATGTTGCGGCTCTTCGGCTTCAACGCGTAAAGAGAAACGGTTTCTACGTCTTTTCCTTTTTCGTCTTTAGTGACTTCTGTGATTCCCCAAACAAATTTGGCGAAACGCTTGTCTGCCGGCAACAATGCGCGGATATCGGCTCTCTTGAAATAGCTGTTCATCGCAGCCGTGTCTTTTGGAGCTACAACGGCAAGGATAGGTCCGCCGCCTTGGCTCACGAATTTATCGACGATCGGGTTATTTCCTTTTGCAGGAGTTGCGGTAGTATCTTTTTCTTTACTGGTAAGAAGCGTGTCGATTCCGGTTTTTGCAGTTTCTGCAGCAGGAGTCGCAGCCACTTTTTCTGTTTTCTTCAAAGCCTCGTTAGCCGACATGAGGAATTGACCCAATTCGTCAATTTTATACGTTTCCCAGAACTCCAATTGAGCAGTTCCCGAAAGAAGTTTCTTGATACGGTCTACGTCTTTTGCACCCGGAAGTTCCACAAGGATACGCCCTGATTGCCCCAACTGCTGGATGTTCGGCTGCGTAACCCCGAATTTATCGATACGCTTGCGCAATACTTCGAATCCTGATTTGATCGATTCGGCTACTTTTTCGCGGATGACTTTCTTGACGTCGTTGTCGCTCATCCTGAAGTTGACCGACTCGCCCAAAGTCTTGTTGGCGAATATTTCCGGAGAAGCAAGTTTTACGCTTCCTTTTGAATTCTCTTCGAACGCGATGAAAAACGCATCGAGGTAATCCTGGTTACCTTGCTTGTTTTTGGTTGCGTCATCGAGCGATTTGGTGAAAACAGCGTTTGTGCTGTTGTTGGCCAATCCTTTAAGGATGTCTTTAACCGAAATCTCGAGGATTACGTTGATACCGCCTTCGAGGTCTAGTCCTTTGTTGATTTTTTTCTCTTTTACCTCGTTGTAGGTAAATTGGGCGAATCCAAGATTCAAAACCTCTGTCTTCCCGATAGAATCAAGGTATTTGACTTCTTTTTCGGAATCCCCGGCCGCAAAAGCTTTGGCCTTTTTCTCCACGTTGTCGGCAACGAACGTGAAGATGAGCTGGTACACACATACCAGTGCAAACAAAATTGCAAAAAACTTGACTAATCCTCTATTCTGCATTACTTAAAAATTAATTGATCTCTTGATCGCTAGTTTGTGATTGGTTAACGGAAGCCGCAATACTACTGTCTTTCAGGCACAAACCAAAAAGACACACGAATCCCTGTTTTTTTGAAAACGTGCAAATATATAATTACTGGTCAGATTAACCAATTTATTTGGAGAATTCTGTCAAAAAATTGAACGCGCGATTGTTGATAAGTCCTTTGTCCAGCCGACTGCATTTATTTTGCCGTGAATTGGCGGATTTGAAGGATTTCATATACCAATCGTCAGTGGACAAACCACGCGCAAATCCATCACCCTTCCAAAATCAAACCCTAAAAAAAACGCGCCAGGCTTCCCTGACGCGTCACTATATTAAGGTAGATATCCTTAAGCCAAAACCGACTTCAAATCGCCGTTCATCGCACGAACGGCATCCGCACTTTTCGCGAAAAGCTCTTTCTCGGCATCGTTCAATTTGATGTCTACGATTTCTTCAAGACCGTTTTTCCCGATGATACACGGAACACCCATACAAATGTCGTTTTGTCCGTATTCGCCTTCAAGGTAAACCGAACAAGCGATCATCTTTTTCTGGTCGTTCAAGATCGAATCGACAAGGTAAGCCACAGAAGCGCCGGGCGCATACCAAGCCGAAGTTCCGAGTAATCCGGTAAGGGTCGCTCCTCCTACTTTGGTCGCTTCGAAAACTTCTTTCAATTTGTCTTCAGACAGGAATTGGGAAACTGGAATCCCGTTGTAAGACGCCAAACGCGTCAACGGAATCATAGTCGTATCGCCATGGCCTCCGATCACCATTCCCGAAATATCGTTCGATGGTTTATCCAAAGCCTTTGACAAATAGTATTTGAAACGCGAACTGTCTAGCGCGCCACCCATTCCGATGATTCGGTTTTTAGGCAATCCGGTCGCTTTCAACGTGAGATAGGTCATCGTATCCATAGGATTCGAAACGACTACGATGATGGCGTTCGGTGAATGTGTGAGTACATTGTCGGCGACCGATTTCACGATCCCGGCGTTGATTCCGATGAGTTCTTCGCGCGTCATTCCGGGTTTTCTTGGAATACCCGAAGTAATGACGACCACATCTGAATTTGCCGTTTTCGAATAATCGTTGGTCACACCGCTCACCATGGTATCAAACCCAGTATTCGTGGCACATTGCATGATATCCATAGCCTTGCCTTCTGCAAAACCTTCACGGATGTCGAGCAATACGACCTCGCTTGCAATTCCCCTGTACGAAATGACGTCTGCACAGGTCGCGCCTACGTTTCCGGCGCCTACAATGGTAACTTTCATAATTTTTGGATTGGTTGTTATTGGTTAGCCGCCAATGACTCGAAATTAGAATCATTAGCAACTTCAAACTTTAAGCATCAATCTTCGCGTAAGCCGCATTTTTCTCGATGAACTCACGGCGAGGCGGAACTTCGTCTCCCATAAGCATAGAGAAAATCCTGTCGGCTTCAGCCAAACTGTCGATCGTAATCTGGCGCAACGTGCGGTTTTCAGGATCCATGGTCGTCTCCCACAACTGCTCGGCGTTCATCTCACCAAGACCTTTATAGCGTTGTACGTTTCCGCCGCCGCCCATTCTTTCGTTGGCCAAATCGCGTTGGTCGTCGTTCCAGGCATACTCTTTCTTGTTGCCTTTTTTGACCAAATACAACGGTGGTGCAGCGATATATACGTGTCCTTCCTCGATCAATTCACGCATGAATCGGAAGAAAAACGTCAAAATCAAAGTAGCGATGTGAGAACCGTCGACGTCGGCATCACACATGATGATCACTTTGTGGTAACGCAGTTTCTCGAGGTTCAACGCCTTGCTGTCTTCGGCCGTCCCTACGGTGACACCCAAAGCGGTAAAAATGTTTCGGATTTCCTCGTTTTCGAAAACTTTGTGGTGCATGGCTTTCTCGACGTTCAAAATCTTACCGCGAAGTGGCATGATCGCCTGGAAATTACGGTCACGGCCTTGTTTGGCCGTTCCACCCGCCGAGTCTCCCTCGACGAAGAAGATTTCGCATTTTTCCGGATCTTGCTCCGAACAGTCGGATAGTTTTCCCGGAAGTCCGCCTCCACCCATAACCGACTTACGTTGTACCATCTCACGCGCTTTTTTCGCAGCGTGACGGGCTTGTGCGGCCAAAATCACTTTCTGTACGATGATTTTCGCGTCGTTCGGGTTTTCCTCGAGATAGTTTTCGAGCATTTCGGCCACAGCCTGACTTACAGGCGAAACCACTTCCCTGTTTCCGAGTTTGGTTTTCGTCTGACCTTCGAATTGAGGTTCGGCCACTTTCACCGAAATGATCGCGGTCAAACCTTCGCGGAAGTCGTCACCCGTAATCTCGAACTTCAATTTATCGAGCAATCCCGAAGCATCGGCGTACTTTTTAAGCGTACGCGTCAACCCCATACGGAAACCTTGCAAGTGCGTTCCTCCTTCGTGCGTGTTGATGTTGTTGACGTAAGAGAAAATGTTCTCGGAATAACTTGTGTTATAGATAAGCGCCACTTCCACCGGAACTTCGCCTTTTTCGTTTTCCATGCTCACGACACCGGCCATAATCGGTTCGCGGTTGCCGTCGAGATAACGGATATATTCTTTAAGACCTTCCGTAGAGAAGAACGTTTCCGAGCGGAAAGCACCGTTTTCCTCAACTTCGCGCTTGTCTGTGAAATTGATCGTGACGCCTTTGTTCAGATACGCCAATTCGCGCATACGTGCCGCAAGCGTGTCGTAGGAGAACTCGGTGGTCTGCTGGAAGATCTGGTGGTCAGGCCAGAAGGTCTGGCGCGTTCCTCTTTTGTCGGAAGTACCGGTTTGTTTTACCGGATATAGCGACTTTCCTCTTTCGTATTCCTGCTCGTACGATTTTCCGTCGCGGAAGACTTCCGATTTCATGTGCTCAGACAAGGCGTTCACTACCGAAACACCGACACCGTGCAAACCTCCGGAAACCTTGTACGAATCTTTGTCGAACTTACCTCCGGCTCCGATTTTCGTCATGACGACCTCAAGGGCCGAAACACCTTCTTTCGGGTGCATGTCGACCGGAATACCGCGTCCGTTGTCTTCTACGGTAACCGATCCGTCTTCGTTGATAGTGACCGAAATGGTGTCGCAGTGCCCGCCCATGGCCTCGTCGATCGAGTTATCCACGACTTCGTAGACCAAATGGTGCAACCCGCGGACACCCACGTCACCTATGTACATGGAAGGGCGCATCCTTACGTGCTCCATTCCTTCTAACGCCTGAATACTGGCCGCTGAATAGTCCTTCTTAACTTCTTCGCTCATATATAAAATTCTCGTGTAAAAGTGTGTTTTTTGAGATACGCGCAAATATAAGCAAATAGGCAGGATTTTGGGCTATTCAAGCCGTTTGCAACACGTTAAGTTATCAACATTTTGTTGACTAAAAATGTAAGGGTTTGCCCCACTTCCAACGTTTTCGCCAAAGACAACACGCCCTTCTTTGAAAGTCGCTCCGGACGCGATGTCAGATGCCAATAGAAGCGGTCCGTCGGCATCTATGAAGTCGAGCAAAGGCGCGAGTTGGACAAGTGCCGAAATACCGAAAGTCGATTCAGTCATACAACCGGCCATAACCGACAATCCGAGTTCGCGCGCTTGTTTTATCATGCGCAAAGCCGGAGTGATCCCGCCGCATTTCATGAGTTTGATGTTGATACCGTGGAATTGATCTGAGCAAACCAAGACATCTTCTTCACGCTGGCAGCTTTCATCGGCAAGACAAGGCAAATGTGATTCGGATTTGACGCGCTTCATCCCTTCCACATCGTTTGCTGCCAAAGGCTGTTCGATGAATTCGACATTGAAATCTTTGAGGATTTTGGAATATCCGACGGCCTGATCGGCAGACCAGGCGGCGTTCGCATCGACACGAAAAAGCGAATCGGTGCATTTTCGAAGCTCCTCGACAATTTTTATGTCGTTTATGGTGCCGAGCTTGATTTTGTAGAGAGGCCACGGGAATTCAAGGATTTTAGCCTTCATTTGGTCGATCGAAGCGATTCCGATGGTATAAGAAGTCATCGGAAGCTTTTCAGTATCATCTGACCAAGAACTGCGAAGCGTTTTTCCGTGCTTCCTCGAATAGTAATCCCAATAAGCGACATCGACGGCACAAAGCGCGAAGTAATTGTCTGACAGCACTGAGTGAAGTTTTGGCCAGAGCTCTTCGGGATGGATATCATCTGCGGAAGCGATAACCGGAATTGCTTTTAAAATCGATTCGCCGAGTTTTTCCTGCGTAGAATGATAGTATGGATTTGCGGTTGCTTCGCCGTAGCCTGAGATTTCTCCGTCAGAAATGATCGCGACAACCGTTTTTTGGACGGTCACACTATAGCGCGAAATCTCGAATTTATGCTTGAGCGGGAGGTCGAAAAAGCGATAGGATAACGTAAGCGCCATTTTGGGATTTTCGACGAATATAGGGTTTTGCTTGAAATGAAAACATGTTTGGAACGGACAAACCTCAAAGGTTTTCAAAACCTTTGAGGTTTCCAAAAACGAACGCCAACAATCCGACAGCGTCCAAACATTAAACAAAAAAATAAGCGTCAGGCCAACTACTACCTAACGCTTAATACAAACAACTATATAACAAACCAACTAAACAACTACACGGCTATGCCCGGTTTGGCGATGTCCACGTCGGCTTTGACGTGGGCGGCGTTCGCCCTACCGCTCGGGTCTTGGTTTTCCTGCCATTTCGGGATCCACTTGCGCACGGTCTGGGCCGCACTCAATTGTGGATAGTGCTTATGGAAAATGTCCCGATAGAAATACGCTTCCTTCGAAGTCGGCGTATTGTATGGGAAGCGCTTTTCTGCGGCTTCCATCTGCTCGTCGGTCACTTGAGACGAACAGTATTCGATCAACGTGTCGATCCAGTTGTAACCGACTCCGTCTGAAAATTGCTCCTTCTGGCGCCACAACACTTCTGCCGGCAAATACGGCTGCTCTGGTGTGTCGAACGCTTTTCGAAGGATATGCTTTTCAACGCCGTCATAGGTTTTGGGCTGCTTCTGCTCAGCTTCAATCGTCATGGCGACGTCGAGAAATTTTTTGTCAAGGAACGGGACGCGGGCTTCGAGTCCGTGCGCCATTGTCGATTTATCGGCGCGAAGCAAATCTGCAGTGAACAGTTTTTGTACGCGCTCGATGGTTTCTTTCTGGAATTCTTCGGTCGATGGAGCGTTCCTGAAATACAGGTATCCGCCAAAAACCTCATCGGCACCTTCACCCGACAAAACCACTTTGATGCCTTGTCCGGTAATCGCTTTCGAAAGGAAATACATGGGCGTGCTTGCTCTCACCGAAGTCACATCGTAAGTTTCCAGATGCCAAATCAATTTGTCAAGGATTTCGATGCCTTGCTCGATCGTAAAGTGGATCTCGTGGTGTTTCGTACCAAGGAAATCGGCGACTTTACGCGCGGCAACCGCATCGGGCGCTGTCGGATCGAGTCCGATCGAAAACGAATGCAACTCCTTCCCTTTTTCTTTCAACAGACGAGCCGCGATCGACGACGTCAGCGAAGAATCGAGCCCGCCTGAAAGCAACACGCCGATCGGCACGTCGCTCATCAGTCTTTTGCGGACGGCTTCGGTTAGGGATTCACGAAGCAATTCCATATCGAGTGGCTTGTCGGCCTTTCTGTGATCTTCGTACTCCGGACGATAGTATTTCACGAAACCTGTTTTCGGCGTATAATAATGTCCCGGAGGAAAAGTCGAAAACGTCTTGCACTGGTCGGCGATCGGTTTCATTTCGGAAGCGAAATACACGCGCCCTCTTTCGTCGAGTCCGTAATAAAGCGGCTTTACACCAAGCGGGTCGCGGCCTGCGATAAAATCGTCCCCGTCAATGACGACGAAAGCGAAATCGCCGTCGAGATGGCGCAGGAAGTCATATCCGAATTCTTCATAAAGATGCACAATCACTTCCGAATCCGATTTGGAACGGAACGTGTGGTGCTTCAAAATGGTATCGCGCAGTTGCTGATGATTGTAAATTTCACCATTGTGGACCATCCAGGCAGTAGAACAACCCTGGATAGGCTGTCTTCCTGAATGAAGGTCGATTATGGACAGGCGCTCATGGCTCAAAATGTGTCCTTTTTCGGTAACGTGGATGTCGCTTTCGTCAGGACCGCGGTGCGACATCCTTTTTGACAATTGCTTTACAAGTTGTTCGTCTTTCCCTTTTCCAATGATGGCTAATATTCCGCACATACGCTTTGACTTATCTCGGTTTTTATTGATAAGGCAAAGATGCAGATGTGATTACAATTGGAAAAACCGAACCGCATTTTCGGTTATAATCTAAAACTTAGAACCTTTATTTACATCAAAAATGTAATTTTCACCAAACAGAATTGTCATCCGCGGTTTCAAACTCTAATTTAAAAGATGGGACCGGTTTAAATCTGTAAGTTTTTAGGAATTCGATGCTACGATATCCGCTCGATCGTGTAGGTCGAAGTATTGACCTCTGCGACGCCGCCGATTGATTTACCGACAAGCTTGCTACCCAAAGGCGATTGGGGAGAAAGTGCCAAAATACTGACACCGTCGATGACGACTTTCGGAAGTGCCGCGCTCAAGAACAAATGGATGCCGTTGGCGACGACCAAACTTCCCAAAACGACTTTATCATTTGTGGATTCGGGGTCGATTTTGTCGAGAATCGCTTTTTGCTCAAGGCATTCTGCAAGTTTCAAGTTGAGTTTTTCCTGCTCCAGATGCATCATAGACAAAGCCGTTTCGTGTTTGTCGCCCGCCGAACTTTTGGCGTCGTTCTGCGCATCTTCGCTCAAAGCGGAAATCATGTCGCGGAAAGCGTCGATCTTGTCTGAAACCAATTGCTGGTAACGCGCGTATACTTTTTGTTTTAGGGTCATAATCAAAAAAACCTACGACGAATCGCAGGTTTGGATTTTATATCATCCCGATTCGGGATTTGGAAACTGTTAGAAATCGAATTTATAATTCGCGCCGAGCATGACCTGGAATCCCTGAACCGGATAATTGAGCCATTTCTCATACTGCTGGTTCGCGATGTTGTTGAACTTGAGGAAACCGCTTAGGCGTTCGTTGTGCTGGTATCCGACGTGCGCATTGGCATCGAAATAGCCTTTGAGCGTCACGATTTGGTTATTGCCGCCTACGACGTCGGTAAAATCGAGCATGTCTTTTCTTTCGCCAACGTAGAACACATCGGCTCCGGCATACCATTTTTTGGTGATGTCGACATCAAGATTCGCACCCGCTTTAAATTGAGGCAGGTTCCAGGCTTCTTCGGCCCATTCTACATCGTAAGTACTGAAAGTCGCATTGACGCCGAACGATACGCTTTTCGAGAAATCCGCATTGATTTCGCCGTAAGCGCCAAAGGTCTTGACGTTGTCGTAAACCACGCCGAACGAATTAGCGTATTCGTATCCGCCTAAGTCGGGATTGCCGTCCGGACCTGGAAATTGGTTCAGCAAAAACAACGGCTTGTCTTTTTCGCTTTTGAAGAATCCGCGAACGTTGTAACTCACACTGTTGGCCAATTTTCCTTTAAGTCCGCCATATAGGTCGAATTGACGGTTTGTAGGCGCTATCAGCAAAGTCGGGGAAACGTACGGATTGAGATTCGTGAAATCGCGATACGAATTCTGGTCAAGACCGCCTTCAGCACCCATATACAATACCATCAGGTCGCCAACGATCTTGAATGTTGCCGTAGCTTCGGGATAAATGTAAAATTTATTGTCGCTGAATTCGGTGTCGAGGCTATAGAACGCGGCCGCCCCGATGTTGATCGTCCAGTCGTCGCGGTTGACCACGAAACTCGGATGGATGCCGAAATTCGCAAAACCGTATTTCATGGCCGGATCCAAACCACTCCCGAAATACGCACGGTCGAATTCGCCGCCTACGTAATCGACGATCAAATCGGTCTTGATGGCTGTTTCGGATACTTCAAACTCGAACGAAGGTTTGAAAGTGAAACGGTTTTCGGCCGAATCGTACGCATCCCAAAAACGGTTGTATTTAAGCGTCGCCTCCTTGAAAAAGCTTTCGCCTACTTCTATCCTTCCGCCCACATAGGCATTGTGGTAAGTTTGCTGCGGATCGATATCGTTGAACAAGGCCGGATCGAAAAACGGCTCGTCTACATACATCCCGTACCAATTGTAGATTTGGTGCTGATAACCGGCGTCTATGTTGAACGAGAAATTGTCCAGACGACTGCCATAGGTCAAATCGAGGGCCGTATTCGAGAATTTGTCGTCGAGTACGGCATCGTTTATACCGCCGCGCGAAGAAAAATGACGGAACGAACCGCCCACGTAGCCATTGTCGCCTACTTCTTCGGTCACGAACAACTCACCGATCAGGTTCATGTAATTCCCGATTCCCAAAGTCGCGTAGTTCTTGAACAGACGCGGTCTCGGCGTTTTGTCGACGGCTGCCGCACGTCCTTTGGAAGGCGTGAACGTAGATGCCACCGGAAACGAGAAAATATTGTATTTGATGATTTCTTTTTTCGTGGTCACGGAATCTTCCAAAGTCGGGGTTTCCTTGACCTTGAAAGCGTCCGAAATGGTCGGCGTGTACGGTTTTACCACGTTTACGACCTCGGTTCCTATGTCTTCGTTCTTCTTTTGCCCGAAAACGGCCGAAGCGGTTCCGACGCAAAGCAATATGAGTATATTCTGGATTTTGGATTTCATGCGTTTCGTTTTACGGTTAGGGCGTTTATTCGGTGATTGAGGAATTGGTCTGGGCTTCGGCCGACTTGATTTTCGCGAGTTCGGCCTGGGCTTCCTGGACCACGTCTGGATAAGCGGTGAAATTCTTGATGATACTTTCCAAAATATACGTCGCCTGGAAACTGTCCTTGAGCCCGTAGAAATTCTTGGCCATGATCAGCAGGCCTTTCGCACCGAAATATTTATAACCCGAATAGTCCTTCGCGAGTTTTTGTACCGTAGTGTTCGACGCTTCGTATTTGCTGTCCTTGTTCTTGAAATATGCATCGTAATACAAGGCCTCGGCGGCCAATTCGCCTTTGGCGATCGAGAGCAACTTGCCGTAAGCCGTACGCGCTTTGGCTTCGTCTCCCGAATTCCAAGCCGAACGGGCCACGATGATCTGCGCATCCGATTTAACTTTGTCGTCCATTTTAGGATTCGCCAAAACCTTCTCGGCATAAATTACGGCGTTCGGGTAATCTTTCTGCTCGTAATACGTCTTCATCAGGTTGGCCTGCGAGAACGTGACGTTCTGCGGATATTCGGCTTCGACCTCGAGTCGTTTCAACACGGCAACCGTTTTTGCCGGATCGTTTTTCTTGAGGTAGATTTCGGCCAGACGAGCCAACGATTGCTCGGTGAATTCATTCCTAGGACGTGACGCAACCGCTTCGTAAGCTGTAGCCGCATTATCGGTCAGCCCGTCTTTGAAATACAATTGCGCGAGATAGAAATTCGCTTTCAACGAATTCGGACCGTTCGGGAACTTGGCGACATAACCGCTAAAGCCCGAAATCGCCGCTTTCGTATTGTTTTGCTGGTATTGTTTTTCGGCCGCTTCGTAAGTGTCTTTCTCGAGTTCGGCATCGGTAACTTCTACGAAATCGAGCGTACGCACCCAAGTCGCGTATTCATCGACCTTTCCGTTATCGACATAAATGATGCGAGCAGTCGCGACCGCTTCTTTAGCTTCGGGAGTATTCGGGAATTGGGCCGCGATCGCTTTGAATTTGGCCAATGCCTGCGTATCGTTTTCGGCATTGTAATAGTTCAATCCTTGACGCAGCAACGCTTTAGGCGCATATGAACTGTTTTTGTATTCGGCGACAAGTTTATCATACGTCTGGTTTGCCATGTTCGTATTCTTTTCGACCACGTACACATTCCCAAGTTCGAACATCGCATCGTCACGGTATTGGGATTTCGGGAAATTCGCGATGAATTTGTTCAAATCGTCGATTTTCTTGTCGTTGCGCTGCACGAATCCGTACGAAATCGCCTTTTGGAACGCCGCGTAATCGGCATCGACGCCACGCATCTCGATCGCTTTGTTGTACGCATCCATGGCCGGCCAGTATTTCGCGGTCACGAATCGGCAATCGCCCAAACGCAGGTACGCATCGTTGAGACGGGTTTTGTCGTCTTTGTGCGCATCGATGTATTTCTGGAAATTATCGCCTGCATTGTCGTATTCCTTGAGTTTGAAATACGCATAAGCGAGGTTGTAATTGTAGTTTTTGTATTCGTTCGTGTTCTTCGCTTCGGCAAATTGGTCGAACTGCTTGAAACTGATGAGCGCGTCGTTAAAATTGTCGAGCGTGTATTCGGTTTCGGCTTTCCAGAACGTCGCGCGTGCTTTGAAATGCGCATTGCGAGGTTCTGCGATCGATTTGTTGAACATCGAAAGCGCTTGTTGGTAATTGCCGTCCGTATATAATTCCAAACCACGGTAAAACGTCACTTTTTGATACGCTTCGCGGTTCGCGGTCTTGTTCTTTTCGAGCAACGTGAGCGCGCCTTCGTAGTTTTTAGACGTGATGTATGAATTGATCAGCAAACCTTCCACTTCGGCCTTGCCCGGATTGTTCGGATACTTTTGCAGGAAATTCGCCAAAACGTCGGGAACGGGCTGATACGAGTTTCCGATGTCGTAACTCAATTTGGCGTAGTTCAACGCCGCGTCTTCTGCTATTTTGGCGTCGAATTCCATTTCGGAAGCGTTCTTGAAAGCGTTCAACGCCTGTTGCTTTTTATCGGTTTTCAAATAACTTTCACCCAAATGGTAATAGGCATTCTGGGCGACCGAATCGTTTCCGCCGATGATCTTGTTGAACTGCGTGATCGCGTTCTCGTAATCGCCTTGTTTGTAATACGCGTAACCGAGCTGGTAGTAATCGGTGTTGTTCCACTTGCCCTTCTTGCCGCGGTATTCCTTGAGGTACGGAATGGCTTTGTCGTATTGTTTGAGGTTGAAATAACTCTCACCTATGATTTTGTTGAGCTCCGATTTTTCCATGGCGTTCGACTTGGCCATAGCCTTCTCTCCCGACTTGATCGCCTGATCGAACTTGCCGAGCTTGAAGTTCATGTCGGCTTCGAAATACGACAGTTTTTCTTTGTATTTCTCTTCGCCCGAAACCTCGTCGAAATATTTGCTGGCTTCTTTGTAATCGTCGGCGTCGTAAGCCAAAAAGCCCATGTAATACTTGGCTTGAGAACCGTATTCTTTCGAATTGAGGACTTGTTTGAAGTAATCTGTAGCTTCTTTCTTTTTGCCCGCGCTGAAAAACGCGTAGCCTTTCTGGAAAATGAATTTTTCGCGCTCGTCTGCAGAAAGCGTGTTTTCGTCTACTTTGTCGAACCATTGCAACGCCTGCGGATAGCGACCTTGCTCGAAGTAATAGTGTGCCACTTCTATATACGCCTGATTTTGCTTGGTGCTCGTCGGATAGTCTTCGACGAACGCTTCCATCTTTTCATCCGCATTCGGTTGTTCGAGGCGGATGGCGCAATTGGCGCTGTAATACGCACAGTCGGCTTTTACGTTGCCGTTTGTGGTCTCGTCCTTTACCTTGTCGAAAATGATCTGCGCCGACTGGTATTGATTGTCCTTATACAATTCTACGGCCCGGTCGAATTCCTTTAGCGGATGGCTGTAAATCTCTGTTGTTTGGGCCGATAGGGCGGCGAATCCACCAAAGAAAAGCAAGGCGGCGAGACGGGTTCTTTTAATCATTTCCGTATGGTTTAAATATCAAATTTAACGCGTTGATGAAGTTATAACGGGCTGTTTTCGGGTTTTATTATGAACATTTTTTTTAACACACCGGCATTTTTAAGGGGTTTCCGACCGATTTTTTTGATGGATGAGCACAAGACGCAAAGACACAAAGTGTTAGGAACCGATAATAGATTTCGGATTTAGGGTAGATATTTTGGAATTCGCTTGAATTGATCTGAGATGTAGAGCCGAGATGTGTTCAGATAAAACCGAAAAATCACAGAACGTTGAAATTCAGAAAAATAACACTTAAACCTAACAGGTTTTGGAAACCTGTTAGGTTTAAAGATAAGGTGTGACTTCTGTAACCATCTACAGATTTTCTTCCTATTTTGTTAAAAACCGCCATGCTGTCGCAACAACCACAAGACTTCCACTTTCGACATTCGACTTTTTCTCCTACTTTTACCACCAAACTTTCCATTCCATGCCAGAGCCAATCGTTTCCTTGCACAACGTGACCATTTTTCAGGACGAACGCGTCGTTTTGTCTAACGTGAACCTCGAAGTGAGCGAGGGCGAATTCATTTACATCATCGGAAAAACCGGTACCGGAAAGAGCTCGTTCATGAAGACGCTTTATGCCGATTTGCCACTCAAGGAAGGTCAGGCGAGCATCGTCGGGCACGATCTGGCAAAGTTAAAGGAATCGCAAATCCCTTTCCTGAGACGAAAAATCGGAATCGTATTCCAGGATTTCAAACTGTTGCCCGACCGTTCCATCAACGAAAACATGCTATTCGTTCTGGGCGCGACCGGATGGAAAGACAACAAGGAGATGCAGGACAAGATCGATGAAGTGCTCGACCGCGTCGGCATGCGCGCTAAATCGAATAAGATGCCGCACCAGATCTCGGGCGGCGAGCAACAACGCATCGCAATCGCACGCGCGCTTTTGAACGATCCTGAGTTGATTTTGGCCGATGAGCCGACCGGAAACCTCGACCCGCAAACCTCTGTCGAAGTCATGGAAGTCCTTCGCAAGATCAACGCCAACGGAAAAGCCGTGATCATGGCGACGCACGATTACGCGTTGCTTTTGAAATTCCCATCGAAGACACTTAAATGCGATAACAATACGTTGTTCGAAGTCGTACAGCGCACGGTTTAAGCCACAGATACTTTTCTTTTGGCCACGAATATCCCGAACTTGCACAAATCTTTGGCGAAAATTCGTGACATTCGTGTCTAACATTTTACAGCGTGCTTTCGATCCTTATCCCGACATATAACTACGACGTATTTGGCTTGACGGCCGAAGTGCAACGTCAATGCAGACTATCGGGAATCGTGTTTGAAATTATCGTTCTCGACGATGCTTCGTACAGATTTACAACAGAAAACGACCGCATCAATACGCTTGACCATTGCTCCTACTCGATTTTGGGCCAAAACATCGGACGCAGCAAAATCAGGAATCTGTTGGCTTGGAAAGCGAGATACGATTGGTTGTTGTTTTTGGATGCGGATACGTTTCCTACATCGGACGATTTCATTCCGAACTACCTAACAGAAATTTCCAACGGCGAAAAAGTGATCGACGGCGGAATTTTGTACAAGCCCGAAAAACCCGGAAAAGATAAAATGTTGCGTTGGACGTACGGAAACGACCGTGAGGCTTTAGACGTGCCATCGCGCAACCAAAACCCGTATTGGGCATTCCTTTCGCTCAATTTCCTGATCCCGAAACGACTTTTCGAAAAGGTCCGATTCGACGAGACTTTGCCCAACCTGAGACACGAAGACACGGTTTTTTCGTTCACGATGCAGCAACTTAGGATTCCGATCAAACACATCAGCAATCCTGTTTTCCATCTCGGCCTCGACGATTTCGAGACGATGTTGCGCAAGGAACACGAGGCGCTTTCTTCATTCAAAAACCTGCTTCTGACCGGAAAAATCTCATATGATTACCTAAGAATGGGGCGTTATTACCGATTTTTGAAACGCTCGCATCTCGACTTTTTCGTCAAGGCCTTTTTCAAACTCACGCGAAAATCGTTAATCGCCGACATTTCGAAAGCCAATCCGTCGCTGTTTTGGTACGACGTTTACCGAATCGGCTATCTTTGTTCGATTCCCGACCAATGAAAATTTCCGTCGTCATACCGCTGTTCAACAAAGGCCGTCATATCAAAAAGACGCTGCAATCGGCTTTGGCGCAGACTTTCGAAGATTTCGAACTGATTGTCGTAAACGACGGCTCTACCGATGAAAGCGAATCTGAAGTGTTGGCTTTGACCGATGCGCGCATCCGCTATTTCAAGACCGAAAACCAAGGCGTTTCGGCAGCCAGAAACTTCGGAATCTCAAAATCACAAGGAGAACTTATCGCGTTTCTCGATGCCGACGATTGGTGGAAACCCTGGCATTTACAGAAGCTTTCCGAACTTTTCTCGGATTTCGGCCAAGCCGGATTGTTTTGCATGAATTACGTGCGGTCGTATTCCGAAACCAAAAACCGCGTGCCCAAATTCATCGGTTTGCCCGAAGAATTCCCTTGGCGAGGCATCGTTCCCGATTTTTTCCATTCGAGTTACATCGACAGGATCGCGTGGACTTCGGCGGTCGCGGTTCCTAAAAAAATACTCGACGAGATTGGGAATTTCGATGAAAACATCACGCTTGGCGCTGGCGAAGACCTCGATTTGTGGATTCGGATCGCGTTGAAATATCCGGTGGCTTTCGACTCCGAATACTCGGCTTACCACAATCTGTCGGCAGACAACAGGATGTCGCTTACGCAGACCGGACATCGGTCGTTCGCGCTGCTCGACCAATTTTCACGTGAAGAGAAAAACAATAAATCCCTAAAGCGTTTTTTGGATTTGTATCGCGCCGAATTCGCGCTCAAAATGAAACTGGCCAGCGACAAACGATACGATTTTTACAAACGGAACATCGACTCGAAAAACCTATGCGCCAAGACAAGGCTGCTTCTCGCTTTACCCGGTTTTGCGTTGCGTCCGATTTATAGATTCAAGAAATTTTTAGAATCGAAAGATGTCGAGGTTTCGGCCTATCACTGATTCGACTTGAGAAATTCATCGAAATCACGAATGTAATCGGACTCGTCGAATTCGCCCGAAGAAATTACCATACACACCGCTCCCGACGAGAAATTCTCGAGTTCACGCCAGGTATTTTTGGGAATCAGAAGCCCTTTGTCGGGTTTGTTCAACGTGACGGTTTTTTGATTTTCCCCGTCGTGCAATACCACGTCGAAACTTCCCGAAAGCGGTATGAGCAAAGCGGCTTGTTCCTTGTGCGCATGTCCGCCGCGCGAGGCACTGCTTGGCACGTCGAACAAATAATACACGCGCTTTATCGCAAACGGGATCGTGTCTTTTTCGACCACGCCGATGTTGCCGCGATAGTCTTCGATGACGGGAATCTGTATGAGTTGAATGTCCATATTACTTGAGTAAATCCTTCCAGATTTGTCCTATTTCGGAAACTTCCATGCGCATCACGCTCGATTTTGCGTTGCTGCCGCATTTTTTGCGAAGTTCCGTATCGTTAGCCATCTCGTTGAGCGCGCTCACGAAAGCGCCCCAGTTTTGGTTTTCGACGAGCAGTCCGTTTTCGCGATCCATGATCAAATCGCGCGGGCCCGATTGACAGTCGAAAGATACGACAGGCGTACCGACGGCCAAAGATTCGGCGAGAATATTCGGCAAACCTTCGAATTTGCTCGTCAGAACCGTGAATTCGGCGTTTTTGAGATACGGATACGGATTGTCTACGAAACCTTTGAAAACAGTGGGCAATCCACCGATTTCGCTCAAATTCTCGAATTCCATACGCATCGGTCCGTCGCCCAAAAACAACAGTTTGATGCCTTGCTTCGGCAAATCGGAATCCAGAAAAGCCATCATGAGTTTCGCGAACTGTTTGTGGTCGTCTTCGGCCATGCGACCGGCTGCGACAATATATCGGAAACCTACATCAATCGGCTGATTAGACAGCGATTCGATTTTGTCCGATTCAAGCGGATTCGTGATCGTAACGACCTGGTCGTAACCGTATTCGGATTTGACGCGATCCTCAATTTCCGAAGCCACGCAAACGATTTTGAAAGCGTTTTTGAAAATCCGCTTTGCGACAAAAGCATTCGGAGTGAAATACCATTCGGTTTTGTAACTGTGGATTGTCGGAATGTAGCGATAGTGCGAAAACAGACGCGTCAGAAAAAATTCACGCAACGGTTTATGACGCGTGCGAAAATCGATGATGAAGTCGAAAGTGTGCTGTTTCAGATAATCCGAAATCCGGGTGAAGCGCTTGAAGAGATCGGAAATCCCACCGTTTTTACGTTCGGCGCCCAGATTGAGCAACTCGCCCGAAAAGTCATACGTCACGCCATCGATAAAAATGATATTGTGCACCTCAAAGCCTTCGGACGCGAAGTAATTCGAAAGCACCGCATGGATTTTATCGGCTCCGCCAAACGACAGGCTGTTTCCGACAAGGCAAATTTTGGGTGGCCGCATGCGTGAGTTTACTTACATTTGGGCAAATATAAACGAAATTATGAGGATACTGCTCGTCGGGGAATTCAGTCGCCTGCACAATTCGCTAAAGGAAGGTCTCGTCGCGCTTGGGCATGAGGTCACGCTAGTGGGCAGCGGCGACGATTTCAAGAATTTTCCCGTCGATTTGTCGATTGCGTCCAAAACCGTGGCGCGTTCCTCTGGCTTGAAATTCATCGGGAAAATCACGAACAAACTGCTCGGATTCACGCTCGACAGCCTTGAAAAAGGGCGGCGTTTCGAGAAATTGTTGCCACGGCTTAAAGGTTACGACGTCGTGCAACTCATCAATTCGGACGCAATCGAAACGCTTCCGAATCTCGAAATCGGACTGTACGACAGATTGTTCGCGCAAAACGACAAAATCTTCCTGTTGATTTGCGGTGACGAAACGCCCGTCGTAAACGAATTGCTCAAGAACAAGCAACGGTATTCGGTGATGACGCCTTATTTCGAAGACAAAAAACTCGAGCCGTATTATCGGTACACATTGAAATACACTTCGGAAAAGTATCGCGGATTATACCGATTCGTGTCTCAAAACGCATCGGGCTTGTTGACTTCCGACCTCGATTACAAATTGGTTTTGGATGAAGCCGGAATCGATACGACGCTGATTCCGAATCCCGTAAACACAGATAAAATCCCGTTCGAAGAATTATCTGTCGACCGTCCGATCACGATTTTTTACGGTGCGAACAAATTCAGTTCGGTAAAGAAAGGCGGTAAATTCTTTGAAAAGGCGCTTGAAATCGTAAAAGCCAAATACAGCGACAAAATCAAGGTCGAAACCGTAAACAGCCTTCCTTATTCTGAATATGTCGAACATCTCAAAAAAGCGCATATCGTACTCGACCAAGTGTACGCTTTCGATCAGGGTTACAATGCTTTGGAAGCGATGGCCAGAGGAAAAGTTGTGTTCACCGGAGCCGAATCGGAGTTTTATTCGCACTACGGTTTGTCTGAAAAAGTCGCGATAAACGCTTTGCCCGACGTCGATTTCATCGTTTCGGAATTATCGCGGTTGATCGAAAATCCGTCAGAAATCCACGAAATCGGAAAACGCGCAAGGGCTTTTATAGAAAAGGAACACGATTATAAGTCAATAGCACAGCGTTATCTCGATTTTTGGCAGAAGTCGTAATTCAAAAACGATAGTGATTGAGATTTTTTTACTTCTCCTCGTGATATTCCTGCTCGGTATTGATCGCCCAAATATTCTCCTTATCCGAAACCCCGTTTTTGATATTCTGCACCGCTTGGATCGCCGTAAGCATCGAATGGTCCTGGTTGTTGTATTTGTGCATGCCGTTTCGCCCGACGAGGAAAAGATTATCGAATCGGTTCACGAACGACTTGACTTCGTCGAAACGGTCGTACGAACCAAAATACGCGGGATACGTCTTCGGCATTTTGATCACGGTCGAATCGAGCACGTCCTCAGATTTCGAGATAAAACCGAGTTCGATCATTTCACGAACGGCGAGTTCAGCGATTTCGGATTCGGATTCGTTCCAGATCGCATCGTCTTCATTGCAGAAATATTCGAGTCCGACCCAGGTCGTGTTCTTATCCTTGACCAAAAACGGACTCCAATTGTTGAAAACCTGCAATCTGCCGACCTTGACGTACGGTTCCTGAATGTAGATCCAATTGTCTTCAAGCTCGAAATTAATGTTCTTGAGCAACAAACCGACCGTAATGAAATCGCGGTATAAAAGGCCGTTGGCGACTTCGGATACGTTTGCCGGAATTTGGGTGTCGAGATTCGCGATGAGCTCTTTTACGGGCATTGTCGAAATGACATAATTTGCCGATATTTCTTCGGTTTGACCCGATTTCAAATCTTGTACGACAACCGATTTTATCGAATTTCCATCGGTTTTCAACCCGACGACTTTCGCATGCTGGCGCAATTCGCCTCCTTTTTGGGCCACGCGGTCGGCGACTTCTTCCCACAATTGGCCCGGGCCGAATTTCGGATACAGGAAATATTCGATCAGCGACGTCTCGGTATTTTTCTGGTTCACGTCGTTGCCTTTTCCGAAAATACCTCGCAGGTAATGCGCGATCGTCTTGCGGATCGAAAGCCCTTTGATGCGTTGCGCGCCCCATTCGGCCGAAATTTGCGAGCACGGAATTCCCCAAACCTTTTCGGTGTAATCCTTGAAAAACATCTCGTACAGGCGTTTCCCGAATCGGCTGATGAAGAATTCGTCTAGCGTTTTCGGGTCTTTTATCGGAAAAACCACCGATTTGAGATAGCTCAATCCGATCAAAAACGTATTGAAATACCCGATTTTACCGACGGTTTTGGGCGTGAGCGAAATCGGGTAATCGAAAAATTTATGGTTGAAGAAAATACGCGATTTGCGTTTTCTCACGAGCATGACTTTATCGCCTGCCGATTCGGCGTTCGCAGCTACCTTGACGTTCGTCGTGGCATTGCGGTACGTGAGTTTGATGTCCTGGTTTTCGGAATAGATCGGAAGGATGTCGTTCCACCATTGCATGACCACGTCCGATTTCGAGAAAAAACGGTGGCCGCCGATATCGATCTTGTTGCCTTTGTAGTCGACGGTTCGCGAAATTCCGCCCCAATAATCGCTCATTTCGATGACGATCGGTACGATATCGGTAGTCTTGAGGAATTCATAGGCAGCGGTAAGTCCGGCAGGTCCGCCTCCGATGATGATGGCTTTTTTGGGTTCCACGCGATTTTTTTCGGGTTTCCAAAACTACACTTTTTCCCGAACCTTTTTTCGCGATTCGACTATATTTGAGGCTGAAAGTTTTCTCATGGCTTTTTCGTCCAAATTTTACAGGATCGTTTTTTTTTGCGTCCTGGCCTTTTACTGCCTGTTTTTTGCCCGTTTCGGATTCGAGAACTGGGACACCGGATTCGTGACTTCCCAAAGTTGGCGCGTGGCTAACGGCGAGGCCGCTTTTCGCGATTTTTTGAGCGTGCGTCCGCCGGTTACGGCTTATTTCCACGGTTTGATCATGTCCGTTTTACCCGATTACGCACAGGTTTATACGACGCGCGTACTTGGTTATTGCCTGTTTGCGCTACAGGTTTTCTTTGTCGTGGACGGTCTTGACCGATTGTTCCGTTTGCGCAAATACAAAATCGACAAATGGGGCGCGATGCTGTTCGCGTTCGTAATGGCCACAGGTGCGATTTACCCCGATCCGTGGTTTACGGTCGATGGGATTTTCTTCGCCTCGGCCGCGTTTTTCGTATTGACGCTTTCCCGTCGCCCAAAATGGCTATCGTTTGCGATTACGGCTTTGCTGTGCGTGCTTTCGGCCGGAACGAAACAATCTTTTTACTTCGTCCCGATTTTCTTTACGATTTGGATTTTTGTTTGTTTCGGATGGAAAAAAGCACTGGTTTTCGCTTCTTTTTCAGGCATTTTCACAACAATCTTTCTTTCGATTTTCATTTCGGCATCTTCGCTTTCCGACATCATTTTCCAACTTGGTGGCACCGGAAACTCACATGATTTTATCGATTTGGGGCTTCTCGCCTATCTCAACGTGTTTCGGGCAAAATGGGTTTGGCTCGGACTTTTCGCATTGTCTTTCGGGTTTGCGTTCGTGAATTCGGGAAACCGTTTGCCTTCGGGCGTTTCGGTTTTGAAATGGTTCGCGCTCGCCACATTCCTTTCGGCTTTGGCGGCGATCCCGATTTTTGGTTTTCCGACCAGCGCCACGGTTTTGCTGGTTGCCGTCAAGATCGCCTTTTGGAGAAAGACGCGATTCAGCCGCTTCCGCATCGCGCGCTATTTACCGATTGTCGTTCTCGTGGGCATCGCCTGGTGCGCTTCGTTGAGTAAAGGTTTTCCATTCCCGGTGTTGTTTTGCCATGCGCTCGCGTTGTGCTTTTTTATATTGATATACGACGATTTGGGCGATTATCGGATCAAACGCTTGTATTTGTTTGTTTCGGTTCCTTTGTGCGTTTACCTGTTCATCGGAAATTTCGACCGTTATCGCGAACAGGAATTTTTGCATCTAGACCGTGAACTTGGTTCGGTTTCGCCCAAACTGGCTTTTGTGGTTTCGTCCGAATCGGCTTTCGGAAAATTATCGGAACTCAAGCAATTACGCGAAAAGTACACCGGAAAATACGTCGTGGCTCCAAGCCTTCCGCAGGCGTATTATTTGTTCAACGACCGCAATCCGTTGCCTGCCGACTGGCTCACTTCCTTCGAACTCAAGAACGACTGCGCGCCTTATTTGTCGGCGACGGCCTTGACTGCCAAGTATGTTTTTCTGGAAAAATCGTTCGTGAAAGGCGAAACTTACCTGAATCCGAAAGACGATAAGGACGATTTCAGCCAATACGCGAATTACATCCTAAAGCATATGAAACCCGTCGAAAAAGCCCGCTATTTCTGGGTATACGATGCTTCGGAACTTACAAGCACCTTGCGAAAATATCCGATCAATACAATCAAATAAACCAAATACGTGAGTGCGTGGGCGGCGACAAGACCTTCAACCCCTTTTGCTTTGAGCAGAAAATGGCTCGTCGCGTACAGGAAAGCGAGCGAAAAAATCTCGGTCACGAAAAAGGATTTCGTCATCTTTTTGGCGATGAAACAACAACCCAAAATCATCGAAGCCGATCGCAACACATCGCCCAAAAGCTGGAAAAAGAACAGGTTTTCGACGGGTTTGAAATCTTGGGTAAACAGAACTCCGACGGCGAAACTTCGTAAAAAATAGAGCAATATCGTCCCTAAGATGAACAACGGCATCACCGCTTTGAAATAGGAGACGAAAATCGCCCTGACTTCTGAGGATTTGGTCGCCAACACCAATTTCGGCAGGAAATACACCGAAACCAACGTAGAGACGAACAGCATGTAATAGGACGAAATGCGGTTTATGGCTTCCCAATGTCCGGCGGCGTCGATCCCTGAAATTGCGATCGTTTCCTGTCGGATTTTGAGGTAGACCAAAGGCACGCAAACGGCCGAAAACAGTGTCATCAACGAATAAGCGCCCAATCGTTTGAGCAATATTCCATCAAAAGAAGGCATCGAAATGTTCGAAAGTATCCCGATTTCGCGCGACACGTAAAAAATCGACACGAAAAACAATATCGACGGACTTAACACGATCGCGAGCAACGCACCGAAAAGCGAGTATTCCACGATCAAACCGACAGAAATCGCAAGCCCGATGATGTTACCAATGATGTTCGTCCAAATCACGTTTCGGTAATTGCCCAAACCGTTTAAAACGGCGATCAAAACCAATGAAAATGCATAGAATGGTAAGGCCAACGCCATGATCTTGAAGATGTCGCCAAAAGTGCGGTTTCCGTTAAAAACCCATGCGCTCCAAAAACCGGACAACGCAAAAAGCAGTGCGCAACAAATGGCCATTACGGCGAAAAGACTCAGGAATACGGTCGAAATCGTTCTTTTGAGTTCGGCTTCGGACGTTTTGCTTTCGGCCACATATTTGACGATGCCGTTCTGGAAACCCAAAGTAGCGACACCTTCGAGCGATGTCAAAAAGTTACGCAGGTTTCCGGCCAACGCCATTCCCGAAGGTCCGATGAATATCGCAATGACTTTCGATGTGGCGAATCCGATCGCGATCTTGACCAAAACGCCGATTCCGTTGAGCGAAGTCGCCTTGAACAGCGGTGCCTGCCATATCTTTTTCGGAATCCCCATTTACCAGTCGTTTAGGGCGTCGATCACATGAAAAACTTCGGCATCGGTCATCACGGGACTGATTGGTAAACTGAGTACTTCGTCGTGTATTTTTTCGGTAATTGGAAGAAAAAGCGAGTTCCATTCGGCAAAAGCGGCCTGTTTATGTGGCGCAATCGGATAATGGATTTGGGTTTCGATACCTTTTTCGGACAGGTATTTTTTCAATTCCTCTCGATTTTGGCTTCGGATCACGAACAGGTGGAATACGTGATCATCAGTTCCTTCGTACTTCGGAAGTACTATTTTCGGATTTTTGATTTCGGAAACATAACGCTTGGCAATGGCTTGACGGATGTTGTTTTCGTTATCAAGGTTCGCCAATTTTACGTTCAAAAAAGCCGCCTGGATTTCATCGAGACGCGAATTCACGCCCTTAAGCGCATGCACGTATTTCTTCTCAGAACCGTAATTGTGCAATTTGTCTACGATAACGGCCAAAGCATCGTCGTTCGTAGTGACGGCTCCGGCATCGCCCAGAGCGCCGAGGTTCTTGGCCGGATAGAACGAAAAAGCCGCGGCATGTGCCAAACTTCCGGCTTTTCGGCCGTTGAGATGCGCGCCGTGTGCCTGTGCTGCATCTTCGATCAACAATAAATCGTGTTTTGTAGCGATTTCTGAAAGTCTGTCCATATCGGCCAATTGCCCGTAAAGATGGACGGCAAGTATCGCCTTGGTTTTGGGTGTGACGTGTTTTTTGATGAGTTCCGCATCGAGGTTGAACGTATCGATACGTGGTTCGACCAGAACGCTTTTGAGTTCGGCCTGCTCCACGGCAAGCATCGAAGCGATAAACGTGTTCGCAGGCACGATGATTTCGTCTCCGGGATTCAATTTCCCCAATTCGATATAGGCTTTGAAAATCAAAACGAGCGCGTCGAGGCCGTTTCCGGTGCCGATACAATGTTCCGTACCGCAATAGGCCGCAAAATCGGACTCGAATTTCTTGACCTCATCGCCCAAAATAAACCAGCCTTTTTGTAAGGCCGCATCGAGCTTTTGCTGGAAAGCTGCCTGATATTGCGCGTTTATCTTTTGTAAATCGAGAAATTTGATCATATCAGCACGTTTTCGAGCAATGGAAAATTTTGGGTTTCGACTTCATAAAAATCCTGTGTGATGGTGTTCGCCCCGAAGCTTTCCTTCCAGAAAACAAGACCTTCGTTGAGTTTCGTGCCTTGATCTTCGTTCGAGATACCGAAGTCGAAAAACGGCTTGTCTTTAAAAACTTCGGCAATCAGGAAATGGTACAGGAAATCGAGCGAACCCAACGCATTTTTGTCGGGATTGCCCGAAATGTATTGCGGATGCGCGACGGTGTCGGTAATGAAAACTGTGGTTCCGGCGACGATTTTTGCGTTGTGGTATACATTGAAATGACGGATGTTTTCGGGAAAACGCTTGTACAGCAATTCGATTTCCTCGATTGAATGCACGGGTTTTATCTGGTGTTTCTTATCGAGGTTCGGAATCAGGATTTCATCCCAAAACAACTTGAAATTGGCTTCTTCACGAATTTCAAGCCCGTTCTTTTGCCCGCGCCTGATGCTTTCACGACGGGTTTTCGAAATCGAATATGGCTTTTGCAGGTCGATTACCGAAAGCGAATCGCGTCTGGTAAGCGATGATTTTGCGATAAAAAGCGCATACAGAAATTCATCCGAAGGCAATTTGTGGTAAATCGACGGGATCGTTTTGATGTGGAGTTTTTCGATTCCTTGATCGGACAACGATTTCAATATCGCTTCAAACACGGAAAGCACTTCCCTGAGTTTTAGTTTTTCGTCGTATACCAATCCGCCGTAGGTTAAACCCCAATTCGAATAAAGCCGATTTTCGATGCGATGTGCCGGCAACACGGCGAGCAACTCGTCATTGTCCCAAACCAGAAGGGAATAATCCTCGAATCTATCGGCGTGGTATTCCATAAAACCGCGATCAAAAAGAAATGTGCCGTTTTTCGACTTCTTGATGAAGTCGTTCCAGGTTTTAAAATCGGACGCCTGATAACGTTTTACACTGTAATTAGACAAGGAATGCTTTTAAGCGGCAAATTAAGGATTTTTCGCAAGATTGTGCATGATGAAATGAGGACGGCTTGTAGGTCCGAGACCTAACAGGTTTTGAAAACCTGTTAGGTCTCGAAAATACCAAATCCTCAAATTAAGCGACTACAGGTTTTCTGTCGAAATTGTTAAAAAAAATTCATCTGACTCTAATGAAGATCAACACTTTCCTTCAAATGCTATCTCAAATCCGCCAACTTCTCATTAACCCAAGGCAACCATTCCCAAAATCCGTATCTTTAAAACAAAAAAGCGCTTCGTGAAGCCACGTTTACTTAAGATTTTGATTGCTTTTATAGTGTTTCCATGCTGGCTTTCGGCACAGGACATTGCGCTTTACCAGCAATTCAACGGCCGCTACGACTTCTTGTTTTTGGGCAATACGATGAACGTAAACGAGAATTCGTATATGCTTTTCCCGGATATGTACGCCACGACTTCGGCCGATTTCGCGCTCACTCCGAGCGACCAGATCGAAGCCGCCTATCTGTATTGGGCAGGTTGCGGATTCGGGGATTTCGAAGTGACGCTCAACGGAACTGCCATATCGGCCGAAAGGACATTCGCGCACCAACGCGTGACCAATGGCACGACATACGATTATTTCAGTGCATTCGCCGATGTGACTTCCCTGATCCAATCCACGGGCAACGGAACGTATACACTAACCGACCTCGACGTCTCCGATTACATGGATTTCGCGTTTACGAACCGTACGAATTTTGCCGGATGGGCGATCGTCGTCGTCTACAAAAACGAGGCGCTTCCGCTCAACCAGCTCAACGTTTACGACGGATTGCAGGCCGTTCCAGACGAAATCACCATTACGCTCAACAGCCTCAACGTAATCGATAACGAAGACGCCAAAATCGGTTTTCTGGCTTGGGAAGGAGACGAAAATATCCAGGTGAACGAGACGCTGAGCATCAACGGCGATATCCTGAGCAACAGTATCAACCCTTCGAACAACGCGTTCAACGGCACCAATACGTTTACCGGTTCGGAAGATTTGTACAATATGGATCTCGACGTGTACGACATCCAGGGAAATATTGCCATTGGCGATACGTCGGCCGAAATCAAACTCACTTCGGGCCAGGATGTGGTCATGATCAACGCGATCGTCACCAAACTCAACAGCCAGTTGCCCGACGCGACTATTGTAGCCGATAACGTCGATGTTTTCTGTAATTCGTTCGATATCACCGTCGATTATACGGTCTACAATTTGAACAGTACAGAAGAATTGCCGGCCTTGACGCCTATCGCTTTTTTTGCCGATGGAATTCTCGTCGGACAGGCGCAAACCCAAACCATAATACCGATCGGCGGAAGCGAGACCGGACAAATCACGCTCACGCTTCCCGAAACCATTCCGACCGATTTCACGCTTACACTTTCCGTAGACAACAACGGCAGCGGCGTCGGTTCTGTTACCGAATTGAACGAGACGAACAACGATTTCACGTATGCGGTTTCACTTTTGCCGTTGCCCGAATACAACCAGCCTGAAAATCTAATCTCTTGTAACGAAGGCCTTACTTCGGGCACTTTCGATTTTTCGGATTATGCGCAGTCGATTGCCGTAAACCCGTCCGATGTCATCACTTTTTTCACTTCGGCCGAAAATGCCGAAAACAACCAAAGTGAAATCTTGAATACATCGAATTTCCATGCGAACAGTACTCCTTTCACGATTTATTTCAGGGTTCAGGGCGAGAATTGCTACAACATCGGGAGTTTCGATCTGAGAGTCCGGAATTGCCCGCCGACGATCTACAATTTCGTGTCGTCCAATGGAGACGGCATCAACGATTTCTTCCACATCGACGGATTGCGCGACATTTTCATCCATTACCAATTATCGGTATTCAACCGTTGGGGCGTGCAGATATGGTCGGGCACGAACGATACAGAAGAATGGGACGGACGCATCACCAAAGGCCTCAAATGGTCCGATTCCGAAGCGCCCGACGGCACGTATTATTATGTTTTGGATTTGAACGATCCCGATTACCCGAAACCGTTCACGGGATTTTTATACATCGTGCAATAATCAATAACGATCCAAAGGCGCGAGATACCACTTGTATCGTACCGCAAGCAGGCGTAAAACGATGATGATGGCCGAAACGAGTATGTACAACAAGTCTTGGTTGATGTCGAAATTATTGCGGATCGTAAAGAAAATGATTCCGCCGACAATACATAGCGTCGCATAAATCTCCTTGCGGAAAATCACGGGAATCTCATTGCACAGAATATCGCGGATCACACCTCCGAAACAAGCCGTCATCGTTCCCAAAGCCACGCAAATGACTGGATGCAAGCCGGTGGCGATACCTCTTTCGATTCCGATAAGCGTAAAAACACCCAATCCGATCGTGTCGAACAGGAAAAGCGAAACACGCAACTTGTCGAGTTTCTTGCGGAAAATCACGGCCAGCGCAAATCCGGCGATGATGAAATAGACGACGTTCAGATCGCGCATCCAACCGACTGGCGTGTAGCCGATAAGTACGTCGCGCAACGTCCCGCCTCCGACCGAAGTCGCGAACGCAATCACGAAAACCCCGAACGGATCGAGTTTCTTGTTCATGGCCGTAAGCGATGCCGATACTGCAAAAGCCATGGTTCCGATGACATTCAAATAATAAAACATGGGGCGTGATTTGGGTTTAAAGTCGGAAAAATCGAGGAACTACGCGCCTCTCGTGTAGAAATTGTAATCTTTGATCACCGTGCGGATAAAATCGTGATGGTTGCCCGATTGGTTCCTGATACCCGTCACCTTCTCTACCTTGTCGACCAATTTGCGCACCGTATCGTAATCATTGCGAGCCACGGCATTGTTGAAGGTTTCCTTGATGATGCGCACGTCGTTGTCTGAAAGTTTGATCACCAGCGGATAAATCGGCACGTATTCGGTTCCGATTTCTTCCAGAATCGTATGGCTGATGTTGATCTTGTTCTTGAGCGTAATCACCGAAGTACCGGCCGCCATGTCGCCCAAACGTTGGCTTCGCGAAGAGGTCGAAACCGATATTACCGCAATGAGTCCGTTGAAGATCATCAAATCGACGAGGCGGAAAAACCAACGGATCAGATACTCGGGAAACGATGCCTGGTACCCGTCGATCTTGACGACTTTTATCTTCATGAGGCGTTTTCCCCAGGTCTGTCCTTCGAGCCAGCTTTCGAAAATGAGCGTGTAGAAAGCCACGGGAAGCATAAATATCATGATAATTGCGCCGCCCGACCAGTCGTCCATTTTATTGATGGCGTCGAGAAGGCCCGTCCATCTGAAAATCATGAAGAACAACACCACGAAATAGGCGATTTTTATGAGCCAATCCACGATGTTCGCCAGGATGCGATCGCCTACCGACGCCGCCGTAAAAACGATGTTTACATTTTGTGTGGTGTTGATTGAAATTTGGGTCATAATTCCTATTTTAGCCGCCAATGAGAGAAATTGCGTTCATCCGGCAAAATAAAGAAAAATGGCTTGAATTTGAACGTGCCATCACCTCGGGCGACAAAAAAAATCCCGATGAGATGTCGAGCCTTTACATCCAACTCATCAACGATCTGTCGTTCGCCCAGACGTATTACCCCAAAAGCAAGACCGTCGTTTACCTGAACCACCTCGCGGCACAGGTGTATCAAAAAATCTATAAGACCAAACGCGTCGAGAAAAACCGGCTCGTGTATTTCTTCAAGACCGAAGTGCCGTTGTTGTGTTATGCGTACCGACGTTATTTCCTGTACGCGTTCATCTTGTTTTTCCTTTCGGTCGGGATCGGTGTGATCTCGGCGATCAACGATAAAGATTTCATCCGCCTGATACTTTCCGACGGTTATGTGAACATGACGATGGAAAACATAGAGAAAGGCAATCCCGTCGCGGTCTATAAATCGGGCAGCAATTGGGGAAGCTTCATCGGCATCACGCTGAACAACCTTCGCGTGGGCGCGATGTGTTATTTTTATGGGATTTCGGCCGGAATCGGCACGTTCAGGATCGCGTTCGAAAACGGCATCATGCTGGGGTCGTTCCAATACATGTTCTATGAGCACAAGGTTTTTTGGGAAAGCGTGCGTGGCATCTGGATCCACGGATCGATGGAGATTTTCGGGATTGTCGTAGAAACGGCGGCCGGCTTCATTCTGGGCGCGTCGGTTTTGTTCCCGAGGACGTATTCAAGGCTTAATTCGCTCAAAAGAGGATTCATGGCCTCGTTCAAAATCTACTTGAGCACTTGGGCATTCACGATCGCCGCCGGATTCCTTGAAGGTTTCATTACGCGCTATTCTGTCGACATGCCGATTTGGGCCAGCACCGCCATCATCCTGTCGACACTTTCGTTCATTTCGTGGTACTATTTGATTTACCCCGTATTCGTCCACAAAAAACAGCTCAAAAACCTTGCGTAAGTTCTTTTTCATAACGTTGGTTTTATTGTCTTTCGGCTCATATGCCCAGGACAGCCTTGAGGTGGAGCAGGAAAACGTTCGCTATACCGAAGCCGATATCGTACGCGACACATCGACTGTGGTCCTGAAGACTTTTCCCGTAAAATTCAAGGAAAAGTACAAGGACGACGAATTCAATTACAATCCGAAACCCAAAGAACTTACGGCCTGGGACCGTTTCAAAGCGTGGCTCGGAAACCTTTTGAGCAATCTTTTCAATCTCGGCGGCACCGCATCGAGCGTCGTCGGATGGATCATCCGCATATTGGCCATCGTTTTGGTAATCGGCGTAATTTTCTTGATCGTGCGCGCCATCATGAACAAGGAAGGCCAATGGATTTTCGGAAGAAGCACCACCAAACGCATCCTTTCGGCCGAAGAAATCGAAAAGAACATCCAGTCTGCCGATTTCGAAAAACTGATTGCCGAGACGCTGCAGTCGGGCGACCAACGCCTCGCCATCCGCTATTATTACTTGTGGCTGCTGCAGAAATTCTCGAAACGCGGCATCATCCAATGGGATATCGAAAAGACGAATTCCGATTATTTGTACGAGATCGCGAAAGAGTCGGACAAAAAGCAGTTCGCCTATTTGTCGTACCTGTACAATTACATCTGGTACGGTGAATTCGAAATAGACGGCCCGACTTTCGAAAAGGCCATCGCCTCGTTCAAACAAACCTTAAACAACGTATAATGGGAAAACTGAAGATTTACATCGGCGTTCTCGTTTTGCTGTTTGCGGGAATCATCATTTTGGACAGCGGCAAGCCCAAAGAAATCGACTGGACGCCTTCGTACTCCGTTTACGACCGCATTCCTTTCGGATTGTACGTGCTCGACCACGAAATAGACGGTCTTACCGGAACGAAAGTGCGCAGGCTGCACGACACACCTTATGAATTCCTCGATTCCATTTACGATTTCGACAACAACACGTATAAACTCAAGGGCAATATCCTCAACATTTCGGGTAGCGACAACCTCGACGACCAATCGGTAAAAGAGATTTTCTATTATGTGAGCCACGGGAATTCGGCTTTCATCAGCATGAGTTCTTTTCCAGAAATCTTCAAGGACAGTCTCAACATCGCGACGCGCATCGATATGGAATTGACCGATACGTTGCGTTTGGGGTTCGCGAATCCGAGATTGGGAACCAAAAAATATGCGCTCCACGAAGGTGTCGACGCGAATTATTTCTCGTCGATCGATACGTTGAACACTACCGTTCTCGGCACTTTTGCCGCCGACAGCTCGCGTGTGAATTTCGTCAAGGTCAATTTCGGAAACGGCGCATTTTATTTGCATACGACACCGGCCGCTTTTACGAATATCCATATGCTCAAGGACGACCATTCGGAATATGCGGCGAAAACGTTGTCGTATCTTCCCGAAGGCCAGACGTATTGGTACGTTTCGGAGAATATGGGTGCGATAAGTTCGTCGCCTTTGCGTTTCATCACGTCTCAACCGGCTTTGTATTGGGCTTGGCTGATTTTCGTGTTCGGAATGCTCGCGTTCATGGTTTTCAACGCCAGAAGGAAACAGCGTATCGTGCCTATTTTGGAACCACTTCCGAATACGACGGTCGATTTTGCGAAGACCATCGGCAATTTGTACTTCCAGGAAGGCGACCATCATACGGTCATCGATCGCAAAATCATTTATTTCCTTGAAAAGATCCGAAACGATTATTTGATAGATACGACCAAACTCGACGACGCGTTCGTAGAGAAGCTGCACCAAAAGTCGGGTAAGGAACTCGCTTTGATAGAACAGGCGGTCTTCTTGATCAACCACCACAGGAAAAGCCCGCACACGGCCGTGGAAGAAGACCTGATTCAAATTAACACCGCATTGGAAAAACTCTTAAACTGATGGAAAACGAAAACCAAAACCAAGAGCCTCAAAATAACGACAACCGTTTTATGCCTTCGTTCGGAAGCACACCCGATAACGCATCTTCGGGCGACGTGCATTTCAACAACCGCATCAACCTCGCTCCGCTTTCGGAAAGTCTCGAAAAAGTACGCAGGGAATTGTCGAGCGTGATCGTCGGACAGGAAAAAATGATCGACCAATTGCTCGTCGCGCTGTTGTCGAACGGGCACGTACTGCTCGAAGGCGTTCCCGGAGTCGCCAAGACGATCACGGCGAAATTACTCGCCAAGACGACCGACATCGGTTTCAGCCGCATACAGTTCACACCCGACCTGATGCCTTCGGATATTTTGGGTACGTCTGTTTACGACCAGAAGAAAACCGAATTCGAGTTCAGGAAAGGGCCTGTTTTCTCGAACCTGATCCTGATCGACGAGATCAACCGCGCGCCGGCCAAAACCCAGGCGGCCTTGTTCGAGGTCATGGAAGAACGCCAGGTGACCATCGACGGAAAGCGTTACGAAATGGACGCGCCTTTCCTTGTCGTGGCAACCCAAAACCCGATCGAACAAGAAGGAACATACCGTTTGCCTGAAGCCCAGCTCGACCGTTTCCTGTTCAAGATTTCTGTGGATTATCCGAAATTGAGCCAGGAAATCGACATCATCATGCGCGAGCACAAATTGCAGAGCCACGACAAACTCGAAAACATCAAACCCGTGATTTCGGGCAAACAGATCAGCGAATTCCAGGCGCTCGTGAAGCAGATCATCATCGAGCCGCAATTGGTGGAATACATCGCCAAAATTGTGATCAACACACGGGAAAATGCGTTCTTGTATTTGGGCGCTTCACCTCGTGCATCGATCGCGATCCTCAATGCCTCGAAAGGTTTTGCCGCGCTCAGAGGACGCGATTTCGTGACGCCCGAAGACATCAAGGACGCCGCGATCCCGGTGCTTCAACACCGTATCATCGTAACGCCCGAACGCGAAATGGAAGGCCTTACGAGTACCGAAATCATCAAACAGATCCTTGAATCAGTAGAAATTCCGAGATAATTTTGAAACGACTGCGCCTTTTCGGATTGTACATCAACAACCTGTTTTTCTACCTGCTTATCGCGGTGGGAACGTTTTTCGTATTGGCGTTTTTCTTCCCGAACCTGTTCAACGCGTCGAAATACCTGTTTTTGGCGCTCATGACGTTTTTGGCGCTCGACGTGCTGATTCTTTTCATGGCCGCCAATCCGATCGAAGCCGAACGCGAATTACCCGAAAAGTTCTCTAACGGAGACGAGAATCCCGTCATCGTGAAACTGCGCAACTTTTACACGTTTGCCGTGAAAGTGCACATCATCGATGAGATTCCCGAACAGTTCCAAATCCGGAATTTCGATATCGAACGCAAGATCAAACAAGCTTCGGCAGACGAATTCAGTTATGCGCTGCGTCCGACCGAAAGAGGCGAATACCATTTCGGCAAGCTCAACGTGTACATTTCTTCTCCGCTGCGCTTGGTGTCGCGACGCTTTATTTTCGGCGACAAGCAAATGGTCAAGACGTATCCGTCGTTCATACAGCTGCGCAAATACGACCTCATGGCGTTCTCGCATCACTTGACGCAGTACGGCGTGAAACGCATCCGACGCATCGGCCACACGATGGAATTCGAGCAGATCAAGGAATACGTGATGGGCGACGACATCCGCACGATAAACTGGAAAGCCACGGCCAAGAAATCGAATTTCATGGTGAACCAATACCAGGACGAGAAATCGCAGTCGGTGTACATGGCAATCGATAAAGGACGCGTAATGAAAATGCCGTTCAACGGATTGAGCCTGTTGGATTATGCGATCAACGCGACGCTCGTACTTTCGAACGTCATCCTTAAAAAACAGGACAAAGCAGGTATGTTCTCGTTCTCGAAAAAGGTAGAAAACCGTGTGGTTGCCGAGAAGCGTTCGTCCCAAATGGAGAAAATCCTCGAGAACCTGTACAACGTCAAAACCGATTTTTTCGAGAGCGATTACAGCCGTTTGTATGCCGATATCCGAAAGAACGTGAACCACCGCAGCCTGATCATGCTGTACACGAATTTCGAGACGCTCGACGGGTTGCACCGCCAGTTGCGCTACCTCAAAGGAATCGCGAAGCATCATTTGCTCGTGGTCGTTTTCTTCAAGAACACCGAACTCAATTCGATCATCGAAAAGAAAGCCGACAACATCCATGAAGTCTACGACAAGGTCGTGGCCGAGAAATTCATGTTCGAAAAACGTCTCATCGTCAATGAATTGCGCAAATACGGGATTTATTCGCTGCTTACTTCGCCCGAAGATCTGACTTTGGATACGATCAATAAGTATTTGGAGATTAAGGCACGCGGGATATTGTAGAAAAATTCCAAATTCCAAATCCCAAATTCCAAATCCCAAATTCCAATCTGCATTATGGAAGAATTCGGATTTTTAGAGATCGTCCACCAGCTCATAGACAACTGCCAGAGCGGATTTTTCCTGTACACCTTGGTTTATTTCGGGTTGCGGTCCAAAAAACCGAAGGAAAAACTGCGTGATTTCGATTGGTCCGCGGCGCTCGTGGTTTGCGGTGTTTCGGCAGTGTATTTTATCGTTTATGCCTGCGAAATGGTGAACACGATGCTGTCGGAAGAAAGCAGGGCGCATTATCACCAACGCCTTGTAAGCCCTTATGGATTCGCGCTTTGGATTCCGCCTTTGATGTACATGGCTTTCCCGTTTTTGTTGCTGTTTCGCAAGGTTCGGGAGAATTTCCTCACGAGATTCATCATCGCTTTTCTGTTGTTTTTCAACTTCGAGAAATTCGTGATCATCGTTACCTCGCTGCATCGCGACTATTTGCCGGGCTCATGGTCGATGGATTCCGATGCGATGTTTCCGTCTATCGCATAAGCCATCCTGTGGAAATTGGCCTTGTTTACGGGTTTGACAGCGCTTTTGTTTTCGTTTCGGCGGAAAAGGGATAATTTCGCGACATGAAACAGATCACTTCGGCACAAAACCCGTTCATCAAACAGTTGGTCCAATTGCAGGAAAAAGCCAAGGCGCGCAAGCAATCGGGTACTTTTTTGATCGAAGGCAAACGCGAAATCGAACTGGCGGTCAAAGGCGGATATGAAATCGAGACGGTGTTGTATTTGGCCGAAACCGATTTTGATTTCCGGATTTTTAGATTTTCGGATTTTCAGAAGATAGAAATCTCGAAAGAGGTGTACCAAAAACTCGCCTATCGCGATACGACCGAAGGCGTGATTGCCGTCGCGAAATCGAAAAGTTTGTCCTTGTCGGATTTGGAATTATCGGAAAATCCGTTGGTATTGGTAGCCGAAGCACCCGAAAAGCCCGGAAACATAGGCGCGATGCTGCGAACCGCCGATGCGGCAAATCTCGACGCGGTGATCATCGCGAATCCCAAATCGGATATGTACAACCCGAACATCGTGCGCTCGAGCGTCGGATGTTTGTTCACGAACCAGATCGCAACGGGAACGACCGAAGAAGTGATCGCTTTTCTCAAAGCACGCAACATCGCGATTTACGGCGCAACGTTGCAAGACTCCATTGCGTATCACGAACAGGATTTCACGTCGGCGACCGCGCTTGTCGTAGGAACGGAAGCTACGGGGCTCACGCAAGACTGGCGAAACGCGGCAAAGCAGAACATCATGATTCCGATGCAAGGCGAGATCGATTCGATGAACGTGTCGGTTGCGGCGGCGATTTTGATTTTCGAGGCGAAACGGCAGCGTGGGTTTTGATATAGCCACGAATAGCGCGAATTTCACTAATTTTTATAATCGCGAATAGGTAAAACTCCGTTGTCCCATGCCAATCATTTTTCCTCAACTTGATAGAAGCCACGTATATATTTATGTAATTTGTGCCATTCGTGGCTAAAAAAGCCACCATCCCGTAACATTATCTTCTTTTAACAACTAATATCACGCTTCGAATATATTTGTGTCATTCGTGAAATTCGCGGCTAAAAAATTATGAAATACATTTATCTCTTGGCGGCTTTCGTGGCTTTTTCGGCCCAAGCCCAACTTTCGGAATCCAAAATCGACGAAGTAGTCGAAAAATCCCTAAAAGCCTTCGACGTTCCCGGAATTGCCGTGGCAATCGTAAAAGACGGAAAAGTCGTGCACGCCAAAGGTTACGGCGTGAAATCGATCAAAACCAAGCAAAAAGTGGATGCGAACACGCTTTTTGGCATCGCATCGAATTCCAAGGCCTTCACTTCGGCGGCACTTGCGATTTTGGTAGACGAAGGCAAGATTTCCTGGGATGACAAAGTCGTCAAACACATTCCCGAGTTCAAGATGTACAACGATTACGTCACGAACGAATTCACGATACGCGACTTGCTCACGCACAGGAGCGGACTCGGGCTTGGCGCAGGCGATTTGATGGTTTGGCCCGACGGGAACAACTTCCAGGTCCAGGACATCGTCAACAACCTGCAATTCCTTAAACCGACTTCGGCCTTCAGGACCAAATACGATTACGACAACTTGCTGTATATCGTCGCCGGCGAAGTCGTGCATCGCGTGAGCGGCAAAACCTGGAACGAATTCGTCGAGGAACGCATCATGCAACCTATCGGAATGAAAAACAGCGCGTCTTCGTTCTATCGCTTGAAAGACACGACGAACGTGATCGATCCGCATGTGCCCATAGACGGCAAACTCAAGATCATTTCGCGCTACAAACTGCACACGTTCGATGCGGCAGCCGGGCTTTATGCAAGCGTCAACGATTTGTCGAATTGGTTGATTTTACAGATGAACAAAGGCAAATTCGAAGGCAAGCAGATTTTTTCGGAAAAAGTCGCCAACGAAATGTGGACGCCCCAAACGATCCAACCCAACAAACCGGTCGCGCCTTATTTTTCGAACTTCAAAACCTACGGATTGGGATGGGTTCTCAACGATGTGAAAGGCAAACTGCAGGTTTCTCACACGGGCGGATTGGAAGGTATCGTGACCCAAACGCTTATGATTCCCGATTTGAAGCTCGGAATCATAGTTTTGACGAACCAACAGGCGGGCTCTGCGTTTACGGCAATTTCTAATACGATCAAGGACAGTTATCTGGGCATGCCCGAATTCGACCATGTGACCGATCTGGCCAACAAAATGCGTCAACGCGAATCGGACGCCGACAAAGTGACCGATGAAGTCTGGGCGACGGTGAACCAAAACGTCAAGGACAAAAAAACGCCCGATTGGAAACCATTGCTCGGAACTTTCAAGGACAATTGGTTCGGAGACGTCGTGTTTTCGGTCAAAAAAGGCAAGTTGTACATGGCTTCGAAACGCTCGCCACAGCTTACGGGCGAAGTGTTTTTCTATAAAGACAAGAATTATGTCGTAAAATGGGACAACCGATATTTCCACGCCGATGCGCATATTTTCTGGGATGGGAACGATCATTTTACGATGAAACCGATTTCGCCTTTGACTGATTTCAGTTATGATTTCCAGGATCTGGATTTCGTGCGTGTGAAGTGATTGGCGTATGATTTAGCGACGAATGACACAAATGATTGGTGAAATTCGCGTCATTCGTGGCTTAATTTTTCGAGGAAAACCATTGTGGTCACTTTGAAAAAATTCAGTTTGGTTGATTGATTTCGATTCGGATTTCGGGCGTTGTGTCAGTGAATTTTGATTTATGGGGATTGGCGTAATTTTTGACGGGAGCGCGTTAGGGATTGAAGTGGAAATCCTTTGGGTTCCGAGCGTAGTCGAGGAACCCGAAGATTGAAACGGAAAGCCCGGCGACAGCCCGCAACCGATTTTACTTTTGCCGCGTCTTTCCGGCTGGCGCAACGCCTTAAAAAATCCAAATTTCTTTTTACATTTAGCACATGGAGTTGACGGAAGAATTCATCGAAAAAGAAAACAAAGCCATTGCCCAAGAGTACAAGGAACTGTTGCGCATCAGCTACCAGACGCTTTCGGACAGCGACAAGAAGATGATCCGGAAAGCGTTCGACGTGGCAGTTGACGCTCATAAGGACCAAAGACGCAAATCGGGCGAGGCGTACATATTCCATCCGATCGCGGTGGCCAAAATCGTGGCTTCCCAAATCGGTTTGGGCGCGACGTCCATTGCCGCGGCCCTGATGCACGATGTCGTGGAAGATACAGACGTGACCGTCGAGGACATCGAACGCATGTTCAACCCAAAAGTCGCGCAGCTTGTAGAAGGTCTGACCAAGATCGCACAAGTCAAAAAAGACATGAACATCTCGATGCAGGCCGAGAATTTCCGCAAGATGTTGCTGACATTGAACGACGACGTACGCGTGATCCTGATTAAAATCGCCGACCGTTTGCACAACATGCAGACGATGGATTCCATGGCCGAATACAAACAGGTCAAGATCGCTTCGGAAACGCTTTACATCTATGCGCCTCTCGCCCATCGTCTCGGGTTGTACAACATCAAGAACGAGCTTGAGGATTTGGGCTTGAAATACACCGAACCTACGGTTTACAAGGACATCGTCTCTAAAATCAAGGAAACGAAAGAACAGCAGGACGCTTACATTGCCGAGATTTCGGGCATTCTCAAAAATGCGCTCGATCTGGAAGGCATCGATTATATCATCAAAGGGCGTCCGAAATCGGTATATTCGATCCGGCGTAAGATGAAGGCGCAGAACGTGAGCTTCGATGAAGTATACGACAAATTCGCGTTGCGCATCGTCTATAAATCCGACCCTCACGACGAGAAATTCCTCGCGTGGAAAATCTATTCGATCGTCACCGATCATTATCGCCCGTCCCCGAGCCGTTTGCGCGATTGGATTTCATCGCCAAAATCGACAGGTTACGAGGCGTTGCACATTACGGTCATGGGTCCGAAAGGCCGATGGGTCGAAATCCAGGTACGCTCCGAAAGAATGGATGAAATCGCCGAAAAAGGTTACGCGGCCCACTACAAATACAAGCAAGGCGGCGGAAACGAAGAATCGGGGCTTGACGTTTGGCTTAACCTTTTGAAGGAAGCACTCGAAAATTCGGAGACGAACGCGGTTGATTTCGTCGAGGATTTCAAGATGAATTTATATGCGAAAGAGATTTTCATCTTCACGCCTAAAGGAGAAATCAAATCGTTGCCAAAAGGTGCGACTTCGCTCGATTTCGCGTTTTCGATCCACTCCGAAATCGGAATCAGGACGAGAGGAACACGCGTAAATGGCCGACTCGTGCCATTGAATCACGAACTCAAGAGCGGCGATCAGGTAGAAATCATCACTTCGCCACATCAAAAACCGACGACGCATTGGCTTGAATACGTGACGACTTCGCGCGCCAAGAACAAGATCAGGAACACGCTCAACGAGAATACGAAAAAGATCGCCGAGGAAGGAAAAGAACTGCTCACGCGCAAACTGCGTCACCTTAAGATTACGCTCAACGAAACGGTAGTGAACGAACTCGTGAATTTCTTCAAGCTCAAAACGAGTCTGGACTTGTTTTACAGAGTCGGAATCGGGGCAATCGAAAACCAGCAGCTAAAGGATTACGCGGCCCAGAAAAGCAATACGTTCATCAATTTCTTCAAGAACCGCATTAAGCGTACGGACAAGCCGATTCCCGACGAAGACCTGCACAGGCAAGTACTCACACAGAATTTCGACATGCTCGTCTTCGGGCCGGAACACGACAAACTCGATTACAAGCTCTCGACTTGCTGCAACCCGATTCCCGGAGATGAAGTGTTTGGTTTCGTGACGATCAACGAAGGTATCAAAGTGCATAAAAAGGATTGTCCGAACGCAATCACGCTGCAATCGAATTACGCATACCGGATCATGTCGGCCAAATGGATCGATTCGACCCAACAGGAATTCAAAGCCATTTTGAACATTACGGGAATGGATACGCTCGGTTTGACGAACCAGATCACGAAAGTCATCTCGAACAACATGCACGTGAATATCCAAAGCATTTCGCTTAACGGCGAGGCCGGAATTTTTAACGGCCAAATCGCCGTGATCGTACAGAACAATACGATTTTGAAAAAGTTGATGGAGAACATCCGCAAGATTGACGGCGTCGATAAGGTGACGCGCGTTTACCACTAATCATTTTTTTAGCCACGAATGGCACGAATTTCACCAATAATTTGTGTTATTCGTGCCATTCGTGGCTAACTTATTCCCTATCAAACCGCGCTTCCTGGTCCGCTCGGATCCATCGGGCCTGCTGGTCCCGGCCTGTCGAGCGGATCGATGTCACCCCATTCAGGCAACTGGTGCTCTTCCTCTTCGGTAGTATCTTGCGATTTGTCCTGCTGAAAGCGCACACTGGCATTCTCCTGCTGGCGCGCCCAATCATGACCTTGATTGTCACCGTCGTTGATCGGCTGTTTCCGATCGTCTCTTGTATTTTCCATGACAGTTGAGTTTTGTGGTTTGAAGTCGTAAATTAGTACGCTTTTCGGGGTTTCGCCTTATTCAATTCATCGGAAAACTTGCGAAATTTGCGATGAGACCAAATATCCGACCATGGAAAAACCGATCATAGACGATACGTTCATCCTTAAAAAAGGCGAAGGAAAAGGCGCATGGACGTTCGTTGAAATGCCTATTTTGACCAACGTTCCCAAAAAACGCAACAGTACGGTGCGAGTGCGCGGATTCATCGACAGCCACGAACTCAAGGATTTCAACATTTGGGCGATGAAAAAAGGAACGTTCCTCGCGGTCAAGGCCGATATCCGGAAAGCGATAAAAAAGGAACAAGGCGATTCGGTCAAAATCGTGCTTTACCTCGATGAGGCGCCAATGGTGATTCCGGAAGATTTCCTGGTCTGCCTTAAGGAAGAGCCGAAACTTCACAAAAAATTCATGGCATTCGACGACAAGCGCAAAAAAGAAATCTCAGACTGGATTTTTGCGGCTACGGTAGACGAGGAAATCGTAAGACGCATCGGAAAAGCGCTCGAGCACCTCGAAAACGAGAAGGTCAAGCTATCCTAACAAAAAAAGCCCCGGCGAACCGAGGCTTCAAAAAAACTAACACAATATTCTTAGTAAGTAATGGTCATCGTGTATGGCGTGCCATTCGCATCGAAAGTAGCACCGCTTATCATTCCGCCTTCGAAATCATTGTTCATGATGTAGGCTACGCCCGATCCGCTGATGGTTTTTGCCGGCTTTTTAGACGCGAAGAAAAGCGTTTGCTGTTCGATGAATAATAGCGTAAGACCGTCGACCCCTTTTACCGAAGCAAATGCGCCTTTTCCTGTATCTCGCGTAAAAGAAGCCGTATCATACAATTGCAAATCGCCTTTCGCATCCAATTTGACCGTAGTCGTTCCCACGGTCGCCGTTGTGGCATCTATCCACGTTACGGTTGTCGGTTCTTCGCCAGTACGCGTTACTGTAGACAATTTCCCATCTTCGTTATACGCAAATCCAATTACTCCCGTAATCGAACCCGAGGCTGTCGCGCTCGCTACTTTTCCGCTTTCGTTATAGGCGAACGTATACGTGTGGGAACCGCTTTGGCTGCTCGTCAACGTATTGAGGCGTCCTTTGCTGTCGTAAGTCATGTTGTACACGAGCGATTCGCTTCCGCCCGCAAGAGCGACCATAGACGGACGTTTTGCGCCGCCGCCGTCATCGCTTCCGCAAGACACCAAAGCCATAGAGGCCATCAGGAATAAAAATACTTTTTTCATACTTGTTGTTTTAGTTTGAATTAGATTTACCGGATTGGGGCTATCCCAAAACCCGAGGCAAAGAAAACAAAGCCCAAAACCCTTCAAAACCCAAAATAGACGAACGACGTTATAAATAGACCGGCACATGACGATTCCGACAAAACGCGCATTTCTTTAACAAAACCTTGAATAACAATTCCCCAACATCCATTGCCGTTTGTGTTTTGTCGATTATCTTTGCCGCATGACACTTATTTCCACCGATAATACCAAAAACCAGGAGACCGTAAAAAACGTTTTTACGATGTATCTGGAAAGCAAAGGCCATCGCAAGACGCCCGAGCGCTATGCTATTCTGCAGGAAATTTACGATAGCGAGGACCATTTCGACATCGAGAACCTCTACATCAAGATGAAGAACAAGAACTACCGTGTGAGTCGCGCGACTTTATACAACACGATAGAATTGTTGCTCGATTGCGGATTGGTGCGCCGTCACCAGTTCGGGCAAAACCAATCGCATTACGAGAAAAGTTATTTCGACAAGCAGCACGACCACATCATCATGACCGATACGGGCGAGGTGATCGAGTTCTGCGACCCGCGCATCCAAACGATCAAAAAGACGATCGAGGAGATTTTCGACATAGAAATCCACAACCATTCGTTGTATTTGTACGGGAACAAGCGCAAGCCGGCAACCGACAATACGAATTGATATTTTTTTGGCGTTGCCTGCGGCCCGGGGCTTTCCGTTCCAATCTTTTGGCCTGCCTCGACTACGCTCGCCAGCCCAAAAGGATTTCCACTGCAATCCCTAACGCAACAAACGTTCAACATCAAACTTTAAACTTAAACAACAACTAACTAACAGGAACGACAAAGTCCTTCCGACATTCAATTAAAAATGGCAGACTTACTACTCGGACTCCAATGGGGAGACGAAGGAAAAGGAAAAATCGTAGACGTACTCACTTCCAAATACGACATCATCGCGCGTTTCCAGGGCGGTCCGAATGCCGGGCACACGCTCGAGTTCGACGGCATCAAACACGTTTTGAGAACGATTCCGTCGGGGATTTTCCACAAGAACAACATCAACATCATCGGGAACGGCGTCGTGATCGATCCTACGGTTTTCAAACAGGAACTCGAAGGATTGGCCAAATTCGACATCGACATCAAATCGCGACTGATCATCTCGAGAAAAGCCCATTTGATTTTGCCGACGCACCGTCTGCTCGACGCGGCTTCGGAAACTGCCAAAGGAAAAGCCAAGATCGGATCGACTTTGAAAGGAATCGGCCCGACGTATATGGACAAAACCGGTCGTAACGGCATCCGCGTAGGCGATATCGAACTCGATGATTTCAAGGAAAGATACCGCGCTTTGGCCGACAAACACGAAGCGATGATCAAGTTCTACGACGTAGCCATCCAATACAATCTGCCCGAACTTGAAAAAGAGTTCTTCGAATCTGTCGAAGCGCTCAAACAACTCACGTTCATCGATTCTGAGGAATACCTGCACGAAGCCCAGAAAGCCGGAAAAACGATTTTGTGCGAAGGCGCCCAAGGTTCCCTCCTAGACGTCGATTTCGGAACGTATCCATTCGTGACGTCGTCGAACACTACCGCTGCCGGAGCTTGTACAGGTCTTGGCATCGCACCCAATAAAATTAAGGAAGTCTACGGGATTTTCAAAGCCTACACGACCCGCGTAGGAAGCGGCCCTTTCCCGACGGAATTGTTCGACGAAGTCGGCGCGACGATGGCTAAAGTCGGAAACGAATTCGGATCGGTAACCGGAAGACAGAGACGTTGCGGCTGGCTCGACCTCGTGGCGCTTAAATATGCGATCCGCGTGAACGGCGTGACCCAACTGATGATGATGAAAGGCGACGTATTGTCTGGATTCGACACCTTGAAAGTTGCGACTTCATACAAATACAAAGGTCAGGATATCGACCATTTGCCGTACAACATCGAACCCGAAAACGTAGAGCCGGTTTATACCGAACTCAAAGGCTGGCATGCCGATTTGACCGGATTGACGACTTACGACTCGCTTCCGTCGGCGCTTAAGGAATACATCGAGTTCATCGAAAAGGAAGTCGAAGTTCCGATTACGGTAATTTCGGTCGGTCCGGACAGGAAACAGACGATCATGCGTTAAAAGCTATAAAGCCTCGTAATTACGGGGCTTTATTTTTGGATGTTACTTGTATATTTGCCACTGCCGGTTGACGAATCAGTCGCCACGAATTTCACGAACATCGTGAATTTACATCGGTTGAACTTAATGATATCACTATGAAAAAGCAATTCCTCTTATTGGCGTTCTTGCTTATGTCTTTATCTGCTTTCCAAGCAAAAGCACAACAAACCAAAACCAACGAAAAAGCCGTCATCAAAACCAACATTTACTGCGATCATTGCAAAGAATGCCCGAGTTGCGGAAAAGGCCTGAAAACGGGATTGCTCAAGATCAAAGGCGTGAAAATGTTCGAGCTCGACGACAAGAAGATGACATTGACCGTTTTCTACAATCCGCAAAAGACAAACCTCGACGAAATCAGGCTTGCCATTTCAAAAATGGGTTACGATGCCGATGCGGTCAAAGCCGATGCTTCGGCCTACGAAAACCTCGACGGTTGCTGTAAAAAAGCATAATATGAGCCAACAGAAACATTGGGAAAACGTCTATGCGACCAAAACGCCAAATGAAGTCAGTTGGACGCAGGAAATCCCGAAAACATCACTTGAATTTATCCGTTCGATAGAAAATTATCGCTCGAAAAGCATCATCGACGTGGGTGCGGGCGATTCGAATCTTGTCGATTTCCTTCTCGACGACGGATGCAAAAACATCACCGTACTCGACATTTCAGGCCAAGCCATCGAACGCGCCAAAAAACGCCTCGGGCAAAAAGCGGATAAAGTGAAATGGGTCGTTTCGGACATACTCGATTTCGAACCGTCGGAAAACTTCGACATTTGGCACGACCGCGCGGCGTTTCATTTCCTTACCGATAAAAACGACATCTCGAAATACGCTTCGCTTGTAAATCGCCACGTCGTCGCCAACCTCATCATCGGGACTTTTTCTACCGACGGACCAAAAAAATGCAGCGGACTCGAAATTACCCAATACGACGAACCGAAAATGAAATCGGCTTTTTTGGGTTTCGAAGCGATTTCGTGCCGTACCGAAAACCATCAGACACCTTTCGGGACGACGCAAAACTTCCTTTTCTGTTCGTTCGGGAAACGGGTTTTTTCCATTACGAGCGAAAGACTTCAAATCCGGAATATGAAAACCTCGGATCTCGAAGATTTTATTGTGTATCGTTCCAATCCCGAAATCGTCAAATACCAAGGTTTCGGCATCATGGATCGTGAAAAAGCACAAAATTTCATCGAACAGCAAACGTCCAAAAACTTTGGTAACGCCGGAGAATGGGTACAATATGCGATCGAAAACCGCGAAACGGGGCGACTCATAGGCGATTGTGCGATCAAACTCGACGCTTTCGATACGCGCGTGGCCGAAATCGGGATTACGGTGTCACATTTGCATCAAAAAAACGGATACGCGAGGGAAACGTTGAACGCGATCGTCGATTTCCTGTTTTCGCTGCCCGATTTCCATCGCATCGTCGAATTGGTCGATACGCGCAACGAGGCGTCCATAAAAATGCTCGAAGCCTGCGGATTCCATCGCGAAGGACATTTCGTACAGAGTTATTTCGACGACGGCAACTGGACCGACGAATACCAATATGCGATGACGCGAGCCGACCGCCGCAAACCTTAACGGAACGTCAAAGACGTTGTTTCCGCACAAAATCTTGGCTAACTTTGAACATCGTTTTGCCTTTCGGTACGAAGATGACGGGTGTCAGTTCGCCGAGGAGGCTGTCAAGGGGATGCGTGCTTTCCACCCGTTCGGACGCATATCGAAACCCACGTCGGCGCTTTTAGCGGAATCCGATCAGCAACACGGCGGGCCGAAAGGCTAAACGATATTTAAGCCCTGATCGGGGCTTTTTTTTGTGTAAGTGCCAACGAAACCGTATCTTTTGATCATGCGTCTGACCCGATTGTTCCATCATTTTTTCGAATCCGAAAAAGCCGGCGGCCTGTTGCTTATCGTCGCGACGGTCATTTCGCTTATGCTGGCCAACAGTCCTTATGGCGTCCACTACATCGCTTTTTGGCAGAACGATTTGGCGGGTTCGTCGATTACAGGTTGGATCAATGACGCTTTGATGGCGGTATTCTTCCTGTTGATAGGATTGGAACTCGAGCGCGAGATTTACCAAGGCGAACTTTCGGACATAAAAAAGGCCGCATTGCCGTTGTTCGGCGCTCTTGGAGGCATGCTCGTACCGGCCGGCATCTATCTGCTGATGAATTTCGGTACCGATTCGGCAAACGGAGCCGGAATCCCAATGGCCACCGACATCGCGTTCGCCATCGGGATTTTGTCGTTGCTCGGCAACCGTGTTCCGACGGCACTCAAGGTTTTCCTTACGGCTTTGGCGGTAATAGACGATTTGGGTGCGATAATCGTGATCGCGGTTTTCTATACCAAATCGATATCGTTCTTGAATTTGGGATTGTCGCTTGCGATTTTCGTTTTGTTACTCATTTTTAACCGACTCAAGATCCGAAATCTGATCCCGTACCTAGTCGGTGGAATCGCAATGTGGTGGTTCATGCACCATTCGGGCGTACACGCGACGATAACAGGCGTTCTGCTTGCGTTTGCGATACCGTTCGGCAACGGAAACGAAAAATCAACCTCGTATATTTTACAGGAATTCCTGCACAAACCCGTGGCTTTTCTCATTTTGCCGTTGTTCGCTTTGTGCAATACGGCCATCGTCATAGAAGCAGGTTTTGAAACGGGGTTGACGACTTTGGCCGGACTGGGGATTCTCGTCGGATTGGTCATCGGGAAACCATTAGGCATTTTCGGGTTTTCGTATGCCGCAACCGAACTCGGGTTTTGCCGATTGCCTTTCGGATTGAGACGGCGTCATTTGCTTGGTGCGGGAATGCTTGGCGGCATCGGATTCACGATGTCGATTTTCATCGCACTTCTCGCCTACGACGACATGCACATGATCAACCTTTCCAAAATGGCGATTTTGGTTGCTTCGTTGCTGTCGGGAATTTTAGGGCTTGGCTGTCTAAGTCTGTTCCTGCGCAAGCGAGGATCTTCAGTAAATTAAAGCCTAATTCTTTAACCAGAAGATTAATCCCATCCAGAAAATCCACATGAAAACGCTAAAAAAACAGATGCGTTTTCCCCAACGACGGTCGGCATCATTGAAAGCGAAAAGTTGTTCACCATTTGGAAGTGTTTTCTTTTGTGATGAAATGTACCAGCCGATCAGAATTCCTAAAAATCCGCCGGCAAGCGCAAAAATAAATCCGATGATTATCGATCCGTGTTGGCTTTCGGCAGGTTGTGCCAGTTCTGCCATATGCTTTTCCCTGATTATTTCGAGTTCGGATTCGTTAATTCCCAAACCTCTGTCCGACAAAATCTTCTTGGACAAAACATAATCGAACAAATTCCATTCTTCCCTTTTGGCAAGGATTTCCTTTAATTCACCATTTGAAAACGAAAACAAATAATAATCGGCAGGAACATCCCCGAGTTGCTCGGACATAGCGGCTTCAAGAACCGCGTCGGCTTCGCCAAAATTATCCTTATCGAGTTTGATGCGATATTCTTTTTCGCCTTGGATGTTCGAAAACGAAGGATCAAAAATTTGAGAATAATCGTCCAAATAAATCTCAATCCCCGCGCCTTGTAAAATTTTTGCCGTCTCGATGACTTCCTGCTTTGACGAAAAAACCTTGTAGGTGACCACGTTTTTTTGCATCATTGATTGATTTGATAAATAAACGATTCCGAAGGCGCGATCGTTATCCCGATTTTACCTTCGCCATTGGCTATGTTGAGCTTGATCGTGCTTTTTCCGTACAATTGGTCTTTGATGACATAGGTTCCGTCTTCAAGTTTCATGTCCTTGATCACATCCGAAGGGATTTTGAGTTCGAAAAACGACGATTTCGTATTCGAGAAGTTGCACACAATAACCAATTTCTGCTTGTCGTCAAAGCGTGCGAACGCATAGACTTCCTGCGGATAATTCGGATTTTGGCGATTGGCTTGCTGCAACTGGCGGAATTCACCCAAAAGCGCCGGAGCATCCAATGAAAAATTGAGCAGACGCTGATAAAATTCGCGCAACGCTTTTTCCTCTTTGTTGAGTTTGGCGCCGTCGAACTTGCCGTCGTTCATCCAGCGTTGATGGTTCGGTACGCCGATGTAATCGAAAATCGAGGTGCGCGACGGTTTTCCGAAACCTGCATCTTGCTTACCCGGTTCGCCTACTTCCTGTCCGAAATAAATCATCATCGGAGACGAACTTATGGTCGCCGAAAGTACGGCCATCGGCTTTGCTTTATGTGCATTTCCTGCAAATTCAGGGCTTGCGATGCGTTGCTCGTCGTGGTTTTCGAGAAAATGCAGCAAATTATGCTCGATGTCGGCGAATCGGGTTTGGATATCGGAAATGCCGTCCGGATTCGATTTGCCTTGGATGACTTCCTTCAATTTATCGTACAGATCGACCTTGTCATACAGATAATCCATCTTGCCGATGTTGATATAATTGCGGTATTCGTTAGGATTGTAGATTTCCGCAAGCAAGAACGCATCAGGATTCTTCATTTTTATGGCCGAGTTCATGTAGCTCCAAAATTCGACGGGTACCATTTCGGCCATGTCGTACCGGAAACCGTCTACGCCTTTCGCGGTCCAATACAAGGCGATATCGCGGAATTTTTTCCACGACGACGGCACTTCTTTTTCGTGTTCTTTCCAGAATTCATAATGCGCTTCGTAGCCTTGCTTGTCGAATCCGTAAGGCAATTGCGGGAATTCCTTCAAGCCGTCGGGGCGGATTCCATAATTGATTTTGACGGTTTCGTACCAATCGTTGATGTCGGGTTTCACGGCGCGAGATCCGTTTCCGGTCCATTTGGCGGGATTTTCGTTGAATTTCCCGTCGAGACCTGCATGTTGTTCGCCTCCGAGCGGTTTGTACGAATCCGACGTGGGCACTTCGAACGCATGGCCCGGAATGTAATAGAAGTTGTTGTTTTTGTCGTACCCGACCTCTTTATTGTCGTCGGCACCGAAATCGCGAACGCCTTTCGGATTGTTCTTTCCTTCGTAATGGCGCGCGATGTGGTTCGGCACGATGTCGATAATCACTTTCAATCCGTTCTTATGGGTTCGCTTGATCAGTGCTTCGAATTCCTCAAGACGCTTGGCCGGATTCGTCGCCAAATCGGGATTCACGTTGTAATAATCCTTGACGGCATAAGGCGAACCGGCGCGGCCTTTCACTACATCGGGGTCGTCGTTCGAGATGCCGTATTTCGTATAATCGTTGACCAAAGCGTGGTGCGGAACGCCCGTGTACCAGATATAGTTGACGCCGAGGTGCTTGATTTCGGTCAAGGCCTTATCGGTGAAATCGCTGAACTTCCCTACTCCGTTTTCCTTTATCGTTCCCCACGGTTTGTTTACGGTGTTCTTGTTTCCGAAAAGACGCGTGAATACTTGATAGACGACGATTTTCTGCTTGGGCGATTGTTCCATATTTTTGCTTTTGCCCGATTGCGCCTGCATAGACAACGCCGAAAAGGCAATAAGGGCGAGGATTGTTTTTTTCATGTGGCGTGTGTTCGTTGTTTACAAATATAGGGTTGGAATTTAAAGATTGAACGATTAATGGGTTTAAAGATTGGAGGATTTCGACGAAGGAGAAATCTCGGCAAGTGCGCACTGGATGAGATTCCTCCTTCGTCGGAATCCCCAAAACACTTCGCCAATTTCCTCTTAACATCGTCTGCAAATCCCTACAATTCCATACATTTGCGCAAAAATTCACCCTTTGAAAAGACTGGTTTTTTTCTTCCTTATCGCGTTGTCCACAAGCATTTCGACATCTGCCCAAAAGAAAAATGGCAAGATCAACATCGAGCACGCCGATTTCTTTGACCGCAACGAGACCGAGATTCCCGGAGCCGTATTGCTCACCGGAAATGTGCGCGTGAACCACGACGGTGCCATCATGCGTTGCAACAAGGCTTATCTTTTCGAGAACGAGAATTACCTCAAAGCATTTGGCGATGTGCATCTGATTCAAGGTGACACGCTTTTTCTCGACAGCCGCTATGCCGAATACAACGGAACGAACAAACAGGCGTTCGCCACGGGAAATGTCGTGATGCGCTCACCCGATATGACGCTCAAGACCGATACGATCTACTTTGACCGAAACATCCAGGAAGCCTATTATCGCACGCCAGGCGTGATTACCAACAAAGACAACGTACTCAAAAGCAACACCGGGCGTTATTACGCGAAGCAGCACAAATTCGTGTTTTTGACCGCCGTGACGCTTACGAATCCAAAATATGTGATGAAGTCGAACCATCTCGATTACTTCAACAATTCGGGTCATGCCTATCTTTTCGGGCCGTCGACGATCACGAGCGAGCAGAATTTCATCTATACCGAAAAAGGGTTCTACGACAGCAAGAAGAACGTCGGGCATTTCCTGAACCATTCATACATCAAATACAAAGACAGACGCATCGAAGGCGACAGTCTGTATTACGACAGGAAGGTAGAATTCGCTTCGGCCACGCGCAACGTCAAGATTACCGACACGATCAACAAAGGCATCGTGAAAGGCCACTATGGCGAAGTCTGGAAACTCAAGGATTCGCTTTTCGTGACCAAACGCGCCGTGGCGATCAATTTGGTAGAGAACGATTCGGTGTATATCCACGGGAAAAAACTGTTGATGACCGGAAAACCCGAAAACCGCGTGATCCGCGCCTGGCCGAACGCGCGTTTTTACAAATCGGACATGAGCGGAAAATGCGATTCGATCCATTCGAGCCAGGTTACGGGACTTACGAAACTCATCGGAAAACCGATCCTGTGGAATTTCGACAACCAGCTTACGGGCGACATCATGCATCTCATCGGCAACAAACAAACCGAAAAACTCGATTCCCTGAAAGTGCTCGGCAATTCGTTCATCATCGCGAAAGATTCGGCGGGAACGGGTTACAATCAGGTAAAAGGCGTGAATTTGTACGGAAAATTCCGAGAGAACAAATTGTACGAGGTCGACATCGTCAAGAATACCGAATGTATTTACTACGTGCGAAACGACAACCACGAACTCGTCGGGATCAACAAATCGGCCGGAAGCCGCATCAATCTTTTGCTGACCGACAACAAAATAGACATCCTAACGGTTTTCGAATCGCCCGCAGGCGAACTGACACCAGAAAAGGATTTCCCCGAAAATGTGCGTAAACTTCGAGGATTCATTTGGCGCGGAGACGAACGCATCAAATCGAAAGACGAGATTTTCCCGCCCGAGGAACAAGCTTACGAGGAAGAAGCGAAAAAAGAAGCCAAAGCCGACGAGAAAAATGCCGACAAGCCGATCGAAATCCGTAAGGAAACACTCGACTACGACGAAGCTGTAAAGCCTAAGGACAAGCCTGAAGACAAAGTTCCATCAAAACAGCCAATCAGGAAACGTGGTTTGATGCGGAAATCGGGATCGGCAAAACCGAGCATCGGTACGTCGAAATGACGCAACCTTCCATATCATTTATACATCTATAACAAAAAGCAGTAACTCTGATAGGTTTCGCAAACTTGTTCAGATTAACTTCGCTTAAAATTGGTTTCCGACCGTCAATAACGTGAAAGCAGATTTTTTCGAATACCAAGCGCAGACTTCGCCTTTCCCGTTGGGAATGGAAGTCTCGCACGCATCAGGTTCTTACATTTACGATACTTCGGGCAAGAAATATCTCGATTTCGTGGCAGGTGTTTCGGCGTGTACGCTCGGGCACGTGAACAAACGCGTGAACGATGCGATCAACGATCAATTGCAGAAATATTCGCATGTGATGGTTTACGGTGAATACGCACAGCATCCGGCGACGGAATACTGCAAAATGCTCGCGAACCTATTGCCTGCTCCGCTCGACAAGATTTATCTGGTCAATTCGGGAACGGAAGCTACAGAAGGCGCGCTCAAATTGGCACGTCGCGTTACAGGCCGTTCACAACTCATCTCATGCAGGAACGCCTACCACGGCAATACGATGGGATCGATGAGCGTTATGGGGTTTGAGGAGCGCAAACAGATATTCCGTCCGTTGATTCCCGATGTCGATTTCATTACGTTCAACGACGAATCGGATCTTGAAAAAATCACTGAAAGAACTGCCGGAGTAATCGTCGAAAGCATTCAGGGCGGCGCAGGTTTCATCGAACCGAAAAACGGCTGGTTCAAGAAATTGCGCGAAAGATGTACCGAAGTCGGCGCTTTGATGATCGTCGATGAAATACAGCCTGGTTTCGGACGTACGGGAAAACTGTTCGGTTTTGAAAACTACGATGCCGTGCCCGACGTAATTATTATAGGCAAAGGAATGGGTGGCGGAATGCCCGTCGGCGGATTCGTCGCTTCGTCCGAAATGATGGATTTGTTGAGCCACGATCCGAAACTCGGACACATCACGACATTTGGCGGACATCCTGTCATTGCGGCAGCTTGTCTGGCAACTTTACAGGAATTGACTGAAACAGAGTTGATTCCGCAGACGCTTGAAAAGGAAAAACTGTTCCGATCGCTATTGGAACACAATTTGATAATCGAAATACGCGGAAAAGGACTCATGCTTGCAGCCATGACACCATCTGCAGAGATTACGAATAAAGTCATTTTAAAATGCCAGGACAAAGGTCTCATCCTGTTCTGGTTGCTCTTTGAAGGCTGCGCGATCAGGATTACCCCGCCGCTTACGATTTCGGAAAACGAAATTCGTGAAGGCTGTGAGATTTTACTGGAAGCGCTAAATGAAGTACAGGCGGAATTGCAACAATAATTCCGAATCAGGGGCCGGATTGATTACACCAAAAGCGAAGCAAGGACTCGCATCCACCTTAGGGAATTACCCTAAAATCATGACTATCCGAAAAGTACTGTGAAACATTTGTTAATTAAATTGTTCACAACAATTGTCCGCTGCAAAGGCTAAAAGAAGGCGTGTTAGCTAATTTTAGTCACAGGATAATTCTAAACATTTCAAGTATGCATCTCAGCAACGAAGACGAAGAATACAGCTTATCCTTATCTAAATTCGAATCGATGTTGAAAACCAACAAAATCCTCTTTTTCGACTCTGAGGAATTTGAAGACATCATTCTCCATTACCTTGATACGGGTAAAGCCACATTGGCAAAAAAAGCCCTGAAATTGGCGCTCGAACAACACCCAAGATCTACCGGTCTTAAATTGGTGCACGTCGAGATGCTGATTTACGATGACAAGCTCGATCAGGCCGAAAAGCTCCTCAACGAACTTTTTGCGCTCGAGCCTCACAACGAAGAAATCTACATCCAGAAAGCCAACATCCTTTCCAAACGCGACAAGCACGAGGAAGCGGTAGAACAGTTGCGCATCGCCTTGAGGTATACAGAGGATTTTGCCGACGTATACAACCTCATGGGCATGGAATACCTGTTCATGGACAACCTGGAGCTCGCGAAAGAGAATTTCATCAAATGTCTTGAGGAAGATCCCGAAGATCAGGCCGCATTGTACAATGTGGTGTACTGTTTCGAATTTTTGGATCAGAACCAGGAAGCGATCGACTATCTCGAGAAGTATATCGACAAAAATCCGTATTCCGAAATCGCATGGCACCAAATGGGTCGCCTGCACTACGGATTGAAACAATACGAACAAGCCTTACGTGCTTTTGACTACGCCACGTTGATCGACGAGGAATTCCTTGGTGCGTTCATGGAAAAAGGAAAAGCGCTCGAAAGACTCAAACGATACGACGAAGCGATCGAAAGCTATAACCGTACGATAGAGATCGACGACCCGACTTCGTACGCTTTGTTGCGCATCGGAAAATGTTACGAGAAACTCGGAAAGAAACCGCTTGCGCTCAAGTATTACAACAAGACGGTCCACGAAGACCCGCTTTTGGATAAAGGCTGGATCGCGATTACCGATTTCTATGTACGCGAAAAGAATTTCCAGAAAGCGTTGTTCTATGTGAACAAAGCGCTCAACATCGACAATTCGAACCGTTTGTACTGGAAGCGATATGCGGTGATCAACAAAGAGATGAATTTCTTTGAGGAAGCCGAGCTCGGATACAGAAAAGCCGTAGAATTGGGCGATTACCAACTCGACACGTGGTTGTTTTGGGTAGATATCCTTCAGTTTTTGGGCGAATTCGACAACGCGATACAAACGCTGTTGCAGGCCGCCGAATATTTCCCCGAAGAGTACGAAATCGAATACCGCCTTGCCGGAATTTACTTTATGCTGCGCGAAGACGCCAAAGGAAAATTCCACCTGAGCAACGCCTTGCGTCTCAATTTCAACAACCACAAGCTGCTCAAGGATTTGTTTCCTGTGGCTTGGGAACGCAAGATCGTTCGCAACATGATCGACAAGTACAAAAGCGAACACTAAAAATTCCTATTATATTTTCCTTAAGAACCGGTTCAAAAAAGCCGGTTTTTTTATTTTAGCCGCATGGAACTCGACATCGAACACCAAAAAAAAGTCTTCGGGCTTGTGGGACGCAACATATCGTACTCTTTCTCTAAAGGATATTTCACCGAAAAATTCCAAGGTTTGGGATTGGACGACTACAGTTACGAAAACTTCGACTTAGCCGATATTTCCGAGATAGCGAACGTACTCCAGACGCCTCATCTCGCGGGCCTGAACGTGACGATTCCGTATAAGGAAACCGTGATGGCGCATTTGGACAAGGTTTCGCTCAAAGCCCAGAAAGTAGGAGCTGTCAATACGATCCGGATCACCAAAAAAGGGAATACCAAAGGTTTCAACACCGACGTTTACGGATTTAAGAAGGCGCTCGAACCGCTTTTGCAGCCGCATCATTTCCGGGCGTTGATTTTGGGAACAGGAGGCGCATCGAAGGCCGTCGCGTTCGCACTCAACAAATTAGGGATTTTCTACACGTTCGTCTCTCGCGAAGACAAACCCGGCATGATCGACTACGACCGCATCAACGCCACGACTTTCGACAATTACCAGATCGTCGTGAATTGCACGCCTTTGGGCACGCACCCGAACATTTCGGATTGTCCGCCTTTGCCTTATGAATATTTTACCGACAAGCATATCGCTTTCGACCTGGTTTACAATCCGTCGGAAACTGAATTCATGAAAAGGGCCGCAAAATATGGAGCCGTGACCAAAAACGGTTATGAGATGCTGGTTTTCCAGGCCGAGAAAGCCTGGAGTATCTGGAATAAATAAAAAACAGCCCCAAAGGATTGTGATTTTGTAAGTTTCGGATTTATTTTTCGGTACAGCCGCAAATCGTCTGATCGCCTTTCCCGTACATCCAGTCGTGACCTTTGTTCCAGATGTAACGACCGTCGGTTGCTTCGTATTTCGCTCCGTCGGCCGACATAGCGTGCGTCATTTCGACAATTTCGGAATTCCCTTGACGAACCATCTCTACCTTTATCGTTTCCGATTGCGGACCGTCGGGCCACGAGATGTTCATTTGGTAGCCGTTGTCGCATCCCAAACCCGTTACTGCAATAGAATCGGTAGCCTTATCGGGCGTTACGGCTTCGTTCACTACGGCTTCTTCGTTCACTTCGGTCGCTTCGCGCGAGTTCTGCTTTTGACAGGACATCAAGGCCATGAGCATGACCATAGGTAATAAAAATTGTTTTTTCATGTTGTCGCGATTTAGTTGTTGTAGTCGATTTACTTAAAGATAGGCATTCAAAACCAGGTAGACAAATCTGCAATGCCTTTATAATTGGGCGATTGCCGCTGTTTTTTGTTTTGTACTTTAAACTCTCTTTATTACCTTAGGGCGCTAATTAATCGCATAACGCATGTCAGAAGAGAAGAATGATAACCTGCTTCACGCAGACGGACAACCTGAAAACCAAACGAATAACGAACCACTTAACGCGGATGTAGATGCCATTGCCGATACCGACGCACAACAAGCTGCCGCCGATAACGATGCTACACCCGAAAATGAGGCTGCAGAAGTAATTGCCGAAGACGCGACCGAACCGCAAGGCATAGGCGAAGCGCTAGTTGCCGAATCGGAAAAACCGGTAACCGAAGAAACTCCGGAACCGGACGAGGTCGAAATTCCGGTAGGCGACAAACCTGCTTCGGAACCGAAAGTCGAAGCCGCCGTTCCCGTAGAACAGGAAAACACGGCCAGTATAGCCGAAGCCATCGTAGCCGAATCGGAACAACCGCAGGAAGAACCGAATGTGGTTTCCCTATCGGATGAAGAAGTGGCCGATGACCGTTTGGTGACCGAAGACAATTCTGATATTCTTGGGCAAGAGGATCCGATTGCAGCCGTTGCCGCGATCGCCAATGCGAATGCCGAGGAAAGCGAAGATGCGACCATAGCCGACAGGCACGATATAGAAATGCTCGACTACGACACGCTTTCGATGGAACAGCTCGTGGCCGAACTCGAAAAATTGGTCGCGGTAGACAAAGTGATGTCGGTGCGCGATCACGTAGAACACCTGCGCACGGCTTTCCTTTCGAAATACAATCATTTCATAGACGAGAAAAAAGACGAATGGCATGCCGAAAATCCCGACACTACCGAGGAATTCGAATACCATTTCCCGCTCAAGCAGCGATTCGATAAGCTTTTCAACCAATACCGCGATAAAAAGAACTCCCATTTCAAGAGCGTACAATCGAATCTTGAAGGCAATTTGAAAAACCGCCTCGAGATCGTAGAGGAACTCAAGAACCTCATCAATCCGCAGGAAAACATAAAGGATACGCTCAAGCATTTCAACGAACTTCGCGAACGTTGGAAAAATGCGGGGCCGATCCCGAAAGACAAATACAACCACGTCTGGAACAATTACCATTTCCACGTCGAGAATTTCTACGATTACCTTCACCTTGACCGTGATGCGCGCGACCAGGATTTCAAACACAATCTCGATCGCAAACAAAAGATCATCGCACGTGCCGAAGAACTCGTCAACGAAGCCGATGTGACCAAAGCGTTCCGCGAGCTTCAGGATTTACACCGTTTGTGGAAAGAAGAAATCGGGCCTGTCTCGCGTGAATTCCGCGAAAGCATCTGGAACCGTTTCAGCGAGCTCACGCGTCAAATGCACGACAAACGCGAGGCTTTATACGAAGCGCAACGTGGGAAAGAGACCGAAAACCTCGACAAGAAAAAAGACATCATTGCGCGTATCGACGCTGTAACGGCAGAACCGGTAACGGCTCACAACCAATGGCAGGGACAAATAGAGAAAATCGAGGCGTTGCGCAATGAGTTCTTTGCGACGGGCAAAGTTCCGGCCGAAGTCAACGAAGAAATCTGGAGCGCGTTCAAAACGGCCGTTCGCAATTTCAACGCCCAAAAGAACTCGTTCTACAAAGACATCAAAAAAGACCAGCAGGACAACCTCAACAAGAAGACCGCTTTGGTCGAGAAAGCCAAGGCTTTGCAGGAAAGCGACGATTTCGCGGCCACGACTCCGGTCATGAAGCAAATCCAGGAAGAGTGGAAAACGATCGGTCACGTGCCGAGGAAATATTCGGATAAAATCTGGAAAGACTTCAAGGAAGCCTGCAACCGCTATTTCGAGCGTCTCAAGGAATCGCGTTCCGAAATGAGCGGTGAGGAAGCCGAAGCGTTCGAGAACAAGAAAAACTATATCGACGAATTGCGTACTTTCGAGATGACAGGCGACCACAGAACTGATTTGGCGGCCATCAAAGGCCATATCGAAAAATGGAAGTCGTTCGGGAAAGTGCCGTTCAACAAACGCCATATCGAAGGAAAATTCAACAAAATCCTCGATGCGCTGTTCGAAAAATTGAGCCTGAGCAAGAAAGAAGGAGAAATGATGCGCTTTACCAACCGCGTCGAAGCCCTTGCCGGAAACGAGGATACGAGAAAGCTCGACAACGAGAAAATCTTCCTGATGCGCAAGATAGACGAAGTGCAAAGCGAGATTTTCCAGCTCGAGAACAACATCCAGTTCTTCGCCAACGCAAAAAAAGACAATCCGATGGTGGCCGAAGTACGCAAGAACATCGAACGCCACAAAGAAGAACTCGATATGTTCAAGCAAAAACTAAAACAGTTGCGCAACATGCAACAGGAATAGGAAACGTCCCGCTTCGGCGGGATTTTTTTTGGAATGATATGAAGATGTGAAGTTTTCATTTATACGGAAAAGCAGCGACGGATAATTGGATTAAATTTGCGTTACCAAACAACTCCGAGATGAGCAAGTGCGAACAGTGTATCGTCCGTGAATTCAGTTCCCTGAAGACCTTGACCAAGGACGAATTGCTGCATATGGCCGAATGCAAGACCTCGCGCAGCATCCGCAAAGGAGACATCATTTTTTCGGAAGGCGACAACGTGAACGGCGTGTATTGCGTCAAGGATGGCGTTTGCAAACTCACCAAGCTCAGTTCGAACGGCAAAGACCAGATCGTGAAACTCGTGCACAAAGGCGAATTGCTCGGCCAGCGTTCGATGATTACCGAAGAACCGGCCAATTTAAGCGCCGTCGCCATAGAAGACATGCAGGTGTGTTTTATCCCGAAAGGCGAAATCCTGCAGTTCTTCAGCCAAAACCCAAAGTTCACGATGAGCATGATGCGCACCATTTGCGGCGATTTGAAAGACGCCGACGATCTGATGGTAAACATGGCGCAGAAGACGGTCAAAGAACGTTTGGCGCATACGCTACTCTATTTGAGCGATACATTCGGAAACTTGGCAGATGGCAGCCTTAAACTTCAACTGTCGCGAGAGGAAATCGCAAGCATTATCGGGACGGCCACCGAAAGTTGTATCCGATTGTTGTCTGAACTCAATAAAACCCGTTTGATCGCGCTCGACGGCAAACGCATCACGATCCTCGACAGGAAAGCGCTTGAAAGACTTTCGGGCGATTGATTTCTTCTCTAGCACTTCTCACTTGAGCACTTCCGAATAGAAAAAGCCGACTCTCTCAAGCCGGCCTTAACTAAAAATAAAAAACTAACATCTACTCAATGATGAACTTCTGAGCAAAGCCATCCGTAGTCTTTATGATGTAAATTTCCGTAGGAAGTTGGAAACATCGAGGTTCACGATTTTTGTTTTTTTAGCTACCGAGCTGTGAAAGTAGCGTGGGAAACAACCTCAAAACCGAAACAGCACAACAACCGTATTTTTCCATGTCGTCTTAAGTCGGTTTCGGTTGCAAGTTACTTCTGCAAAAAGCCTAAGACGGTTACGGAATTTTTACGGTTGGATTAGCAAATGGAAAACGCAACATTAAGAAAGCATCAGAACTTTACGGTATCGTTTACCATGCATTAAGAAAACGGATGACGTATTACAATTTGCCGAACGAATATTCGCGTTCTACTTTGGCAATACGCACTTTATAAGATTCGTACCAAACATCGCGTCCTTTTCTTTGTGCGAAAAGATGTTCGGTGTTTTGTTTCCAGGCTTTGATCGCGTCGAGGCTTTCCCAATAGGAAACCGTGATCCCGATCTCGTTGCGCGCCGATTCGACGTCTATAAAACCGGGTTGTTGTTTGGCGAGTTCGACCATGCGATCGGCCATGTCGGAGTAACCGTCATTTTGGTTGGTTCGGATTGAGGTGAAGATGACGGCGTACAATTCTAAATTATGAATTAGAAATTATGAATTATGAATTGGGGCGGTTTACAGTTTCTTGGCCTCGTTCCAGAACACGTCCATTTCGGCGAGTGTCATATCGCTTAGCGGTTTGCCGATTTCGGATGCTTTGGATTCGAGGTATTGGAAGCGTTTGATGAATTTCTTGTTCGTGCGCTCGAGCGCGTCTTCGGGGTTGATGTTCAAGAATCGTGCGTAATTGATCATCGAGAACATGACGTCGCCGAATTCGGATTCGATCTTGTCTTGGTCGCCCGATTTGATCTCTTGCTGGAATTCGTCGAGTTCCTCCTGTACTTTATCCCAAACCTGGTGCGGCTCTTCCCAATCGAAACCGACGCCTTTGGCCTTGTCCTGGATTCGCGAAGCCTTGACCATGGCCGGAAGTGATTTGGGCACGCCTTCCAAAACCGATTTCTTGCCTTCCTTGAGTTTGAGTTTTTCCCAATTCTGCTTGACTTCTTCTTCGTCCTGCACTTTCACGTCCCCGTAAATATGCGGATGGCGATGGATGAGTTTTTCGCAAATGTCGTTGGCCACATCGGCAATATCGAAATCGTCGGTCTCGCTGCCGATTTTGGCGTAAAACACGATGTGCAGCAACAAATCGCCGAGTTCTTTTTTGACTTCCTGTAAGTCATTATCTAGGATCGCGTCGCCGAGTTCATACGTTTCCTCTATGGTAAGATGGCGCAAGGATTGAAGCGTTTGTTTTTTGTCCCACGGACATTGGGCGCGCAGTTCGTCCATGATGTCGAGAAGGCGGTTAAAGGCGGTGAGTTGTTGTTGACGGGTGTTCATTTAGATAATAGATGATAGACGGATAGATAATAGACTTGGCACTCAGGCACTCAGGCACTCAGGCACTCAGGCACTCAGGCACTCAAAAATAAAAAATCCCGAAGTCCATATCGAACCTCGGGATCATGAGTTATCAAAAGATACGAACTATTCCTCGCTCTTTTTCGCTTTTGGCTTTTTGGCGGCCTTTGGCTTTTCTTCAGTAGCTTCGGCTTTTTCTGCTTTGGCTTTTTTTGCCGGCTTTTCTGCCGCTGCTTCTTCCGCTACTGCCTTCTCTGCTTTCGGCTCTTCTTTAGAAACCATGCCCTTCGCCTGAAGGATGTTGTACCAGTTCAATACTTTCTTGATGTCTGACACGTAAACGCGATCCTGGTCGTAATCTGGAACCACCGCACCGAAATAAGCCAACAAAGTCGCGTTGTCTTCTTTTGAAGACGGAGCTACCCCTTCATTTTCCTTGACGGCAATCGCACGCATCACCTCTACGAGTGGTTTTTCACCGCTTTCGGTATACATCGATATTTCTGAAAGCAGGCTCACGTTGCTGCGAAGACCTACCGTGATTTTCTTGCCATCAATCAAAGACTCGGCAACAAAACCCGTGCGCGTTTGTAATTTGAGTTCGTAAAGTCCCGGTTTTCCCGAAATCGCCAAAATTTTGTCTACGTTCATAGTAAAGTCAAAAATCGAAAGCCGCAAGTCAAAGGACGACCGCCTTCGTAATTAAATATTAGTTTATGTTTTATCTTCCTTTTTTAGGTCCGGCAAACTTCATGCGGTAATCGGGACGCACTTTGCCGTCCATAATTTTCTGGAGTTTGCCCTTTACCAGTTGTTTTTTGAGCGGAGAAATCTTGTCGGTGAACAAAATCCCTTCGATGTGGTCGTACTCGTGTTGGATGACACGCGCAATCAGTCCGTCGAACACCTCGGTTTTGGTATTGAAATCCTCGTCCTGGTATTCGATCGTAATCTGTTCGTTCCTGTATACGTCTTCGCGAACTTCGGGAATACTGAGGCAACCTTCGTTGAAACCCCACTCCTCGCCTTCTTCCTTGAGCATCTTGGCGTTGATGAACGTGCGCTTGAAATTTTTCAACATTTCCTGTTCCTGTGCCGGAAGATCTTCATCTTCGCCGAACGGAGCCGTATCGATCACGAACAAACGGATCGGCAACCCAACCTGAGGCGCGGCCAAACCGACGCCATAGGCGTTGTACATCGTTTCGTACATGTCGGCGACAAGCTGTTTCAGTTCGGGATACGATTCCGAAATCTCCTGCCCTTTCTTGCGCAGTACCGGATCGCCGTAGCCTACAATTGGTAAAATCATTTCGTTGTCGTTACCGCGGTTTTGGGCGGAAACGTTGGCAAAAATACGCAAAAATCACAGATAGGAATCCAATGCCCGAAGAATTGGGATTTTTTTAATCAGAGGATGCTTTTACCAATTGACACACAATTGTTTGGGCTTCGTTTTTTCTTTATCACAACGCGCGGATGCGGCCTATCCGAAAGACCAACATCTAAATCCTTCACAATTGTTAAAAATCCGTTTTAAAAAAGACGGGCCAATGCCTAACTTTGTTCGATATGGTAGAAAAAATCCGACAATTAACCGATACGACGAATTTCGAAAGCGCTCTCAAGGTAACCGTAGCTTCGGTATTGCCCGTGATCGTATGTTCGAACCTCGGGATTTTCGACACGGGTTTCACCATAGCGCTCGGGGCTTTCCTCACGTATCCGGCCGATATCCCGAGCAATTTGCGACACAAGATAAACGGGGTTTTGGTAGCGGCATTCATCGTCGCAGGCGGGACTTTGCTGATCAACCTGTTGCATCCGTTCCCGTTCGTGCTTTATCCGATCACGGCCTTGCTGTTGTTTTTCCTATCGATGATCTCGGTTTACGGACATCGCGCCAACATGGTCTCTTTCTCCGGGTTGCTCGCCGTGGCTTTGGCTTTCGGACACTTGAATTCGGGAGCGCAAATGTTCGCGCAGGCCGGGCTTATGCTTTTGGGCGGAATTTTCTATTTGCTGGTTTCGCTCGCGTTCCACTTCATCCGACCGCATCGTTATACCGAACTGCAATTGGCCGAATGCATCCGCCTGACTTCGAAATACCTCAAACTGAGAGGCGATTTGTGGGAAAAGGAAGCGTACCGTTCGAAAATCATCGAAAAACAGCTCAACCTTCAGGTAGAACTCAACGCGATCCACGAGAATATACGCGAAGTCGTGATCAGGACGCGTTTCAGTTCGGGTCATTCGAACCAGAACCGCAAAATGCTGCTCGTGTTCATTTCGCTTGTCGAGATCATGGAACTCGCGCTTTCGACCTCGTTCGACCACAACAAACTGCACGCGAAATTCGAACATCACGAAAACGTGCTCAGGACGTATCAGAACCTCGCGTACAATCTGGCGTCGGTACTCAAGAAAATCACCAAAAGCATCTCGCAGAACCGCAAATACGAATCGAAACACAACCTTCTCGACGACTTGTCGGGTTTTGAACACGCGATCCGCAATTACGAAAACGAATTGGGGAAACTGCAGGCTTCCGAAGGCGTTTTCATGCTGACCAACATGTTGCATTATGCCGAAAGGCAGATCGAGAAAATCAAACTCATCGAACGTGCCTTTTCGGACGGAAAGATCGAAACCAAATTGCTCAAAAGCCGAGACAAAGACCTTGAGAAGTTTTTGGCGCCGACGTATTATCCGTGGAGCACTTTTCGTGAAAACCTAGGCTTTTCGTCTATGATTTTCAGGCATTCGCTGCGTATGACGGCCACTTTGCTTATCGGTTTTTTAGTCGCGGCCGTTTTTCAGCTTGAAAACGTGTATTGGATCTTACTGACGATAGTCGTGATCATGCGCCCCGGTTACGGTTTGACCAAAGACCGCTCGTACCAACGGATTTTCGGGACTGTCGTGGGCGGCATCATCGCGTTCGGCTTTTTGCATTTCGTACATAATTCGGCCGTGATCGCCACGTTGACCATCGTAAGCATGCTGCTCGGATTCATGTTCACCTCTACCAATTACAAAGTAGGCGTGACGTTCGTGACCATGTACGTGGTTTTCCTGTATGCGATGATTACGCCCAATGTGAACCAGGTCATCGAACTCCGGATTTTGGATACGATGATCGGCGCGGCCTTGTCGTTCGTGGCCAATTACTTCCTGTGGCCGTCGTGGGAGTTCCTCAACGTGCCGTCTCACCTCAAGAAATCGATAGAAGCCAACCGCGATTACCTCAACCAGATTTCGCTTTTTTATAACAACAAAGGCGAAGTGACGACCTCTTACCGACTCGCGCGCAAGAACGCCTTTATCGAGACGGGAAATCTCATGGCGTCTTTCCAGCGCATGTCACAGGAACCGAAATCGAAACAGAAGCAATTGCCGCAGATTTACAAACTCGCGGTGCTGAACCATACGTTGTTGTCGGCGTCGGCTTCTTTGGGAACTTACATACAGTCGCACAAGACGTCTAAAGCGTCGACGGCGTTCAACATTGTGGCCGAAACCGTCGTCAAGAACCTGGACAAGGCGATCATGCTGCTCAACCTTCAGGATATAGGCGATCATGAGAACACGCCCGAGAATGAAGACCTTGCGTTGCGTTTTACCGAACTCAAGAACATCCGCACGCGCGAATTGCAGGAAGGCCATCTCGACGAATCCGAAGAATTCCGCCTTAAAATGGAAGAAAGCCAGTTGGTGATCGAGCAGCTCGTGAATTTGGCCGGACTTTCGGAAAATGTACTTAAAAGCACGAAGAGGCTGCTTTTGGAGAAGTGACTGTAAGGGGTAATACTATCCTTTACTATACAGAGACTTTTGTAGGCGTCGCTCCTAACTTGCACATTAATGCAGTTTGACTGCCCTTTGACTGCCCTTTGGCTGCCCTTTGACCAGGCTTTGCCATGGAATCGCAAGCTATCGCAACACGTTGCTATAATCCCAGAAATTCTGGGGCAGCACATTCGTAATGTCGATCCTATTCGAACCCATGCTCGGTCGTACGTTTATGACACTCGTTTCCATATCGATCACCACTTTGTGCGTGCTTTCGAAATTCACGACGTCCTTATGCTTGACCTTGATCTCGTAAGTATCGGGCATCAGGTTAAGCACCAGATATTCGTACGCTTTCAAATGACCTAAAGGCCTGTCGTTGATCCAGATGTTTATCGCTGCGGTATTGTCGTGCGTATGCAACTCAGCTGCGCCGTTGTATATCAGGATTTTCCCCTTGCCGTAGGTATTTATGTCTACCGAAGTGGTCGTACGGATCAAGCTGAAATCGGAAGTTACAGGTTTCAAGGTATTGCACGACGAGAATGTGACTGCAAACGCAATCAGTACAAACGATTTAAATTTCATGGGTGATTGGTTGGTCATTTGAAATCTGCATGATTGCGGAGAATGTCCCCGCAAAGCGCGCGAAGGTACTAAAAGTTAAAACAAAGTTAAAAACTAAATTATATTTTGTACCAATTAGTACAGTTTATACCTTTGACTCATCAAATCAAAAGAAGATGGCAGGCAGGAATAAAACCTTCGACGAAAAAGACGTAATCGCAAAAGCGGCCCTCGTCTTTTGGGAAAAAGGATACGACGGCTCATCGGCGGACGACCTGCTCAAAGCCATGGGCATCGGAAAAGGCAGTTTCTATCTTTTCTTCAAGGGAGGCAAAAGAGAACTTTACGAGAAGGCGATGCGTCAATACGTCGATCAATTGTTGGGCAGGATACGGAAGGACCTTTTGGGCAGCGACGATCGCATCCAATACCTGAAGGACTTTTTCATGAGCATCCCTACAGCGGAATTCGGGCAAATCGTGAAAGGCTGCCTCATGGGGAACGTACTCGCGGAAATGTCGGCAAAAGACGAGGTTATACGCGACTTGGCCAGCCGGTTATTGATGGAACTCGAAGACGTGTTCACACAAGTGATCGCCGAGGCAAAAGCATCAGGGAAGTTAAAGACCACCGCAAGTGCCGAATTGCTCGGACGCCACCTGATCAACCTTTGGAACGGATTGAACCTTACCGATCGCATGTACCCTAATGACGCACTCATGCAGGAATTGGTCGCAAAAAATTTAGAACTATTGAATTGATTTTTTTTATTCTATTTTGTACTGATTAGTACAAATTATATAACCTTTAAAAACTACTTACCATGATTTTAGTTACAGGAGCAACAGGAGGATTAGGAAGCGCGGTGATCGACACTTTGCTTGAAAACACATCGGCACAAGACCTTGCGGTTTTGGTACGCGACAAACAAAAGGGCGAGCATCTTGCCGCCAAAGGAGTTTCGGTGCGATACGGCGATTATGACGACTACCAAAGTCTCGTAAAAGCGTTCACCGGCATAAAAAAACTGCTTTTGGTTTCAGCTCCGGCCGTCTCGCACGAACGGTTGGAACGCGAAAGCAACGCTATCAACGCCGCTATCGAAGCTGGCGTAAAGCACATTTTCTTCACGGGAATCCAGCAAAGAAAGGATGTCGACTACATCATTCCGTGGGTTACGGAAGGCAGCAGACAGATCGAAAGCCTCATAAAGGAATCGGGCATGGCGTACACGATTGTCGAAAACACGATCTACAGCGATTCATTGCCTCTTTATGCGGGAGAAAAAGTCCTTGAGGGCGGATTCTACTTTCCTTCGGGCAACGGAAAAATCGCATTCGCCTTGCGTTCCGAATTGGGTGAAGCCATCGCCAAACTGCTTTTGCAGAACGGACATGAAAACCAGACCTACACGTTGACCAATAACGAATCCTGGTCGTTTGCGGAAATCGCGTCGATGATTTCTGAAGTAAGCGGAAAAGAAATCCGACACAAGGATGTCAGCAAACAGGAGTTCCTGTCGTATCGCCTGGCCTTCGACCCGATCCCCGAGGTATATCTCGATTTCTTCGCCGAATGGGCAGCCGCCACCAAGAACGGGGAATTTGCCTACACCGATCCGATGCTCGAAAAATTGCTCGGAAGGAAGCCGAGCCATCTAAAGGAATTCATCGCCGAATACTACGGAAAATCGAAAGCATGAGCTTCGACATTTCGGGAAAAAGACGAAATATCACGACTCCAACCATCAAAAACCACACGTAAAACCTTAATTATCAATTGTTAAATCACGCGGTTCGATTCTTGAACCAGAACAAAAAGTTTCATTTAAAAATATCCACATCATGAAAACCAAAGCTTTAAAAACAACGGCTGCCATCATTTTGGCGATCACTACCTTTGAATCGGAAGCACAGACTGCCGAAAACGCAAAAAACCAATTCGTACAAATAGACGACGCCAAGATTGCGTATCGTCAAATCGGAAAAGGAACTCCGTTGATCCTTGCAAACCGCATGAGAGGCACTCTCGACACATGGGATCCGTTGTTCCTGAATAAACTGGCCGAGAAAAATACCGTCATTTATTTCGATTATCCCGGAATCGGTTATTCTACGGGAAAGCTTCCTACCGATTTCAGTATTGTAGCCAATTACGTGGTCAAGTTCGCCGACGCGCTTAAAATCAAGAAATTCGCCATGGGCGGATGGTCCTGGGGCGGATATGTCACGCAAACCACTTTGATCGATTATCCCGACCGCGTGACACACGGTATTCTTATCGGTACGAATCCTCCGGGAAAAGTAGATTTGCCGATCCAGCAATTCTGGGTGGAACGCGCCCTTAAACCGATCAACAATCTCGAAGACGAGGAAATCCTGTTTTTCGAACCCGCTTCGGAAGCCAGCCGCAAAGCCGCAAAAGAATCACACGACCGCATTTACGCACGTCCCGGGGTCGTTGACAAAATCCCGTCAGAAATGCCTGTTTTCATGGAATACCTCAAAGGGCATGAAAAAATGAAGGAAGACAAAGAAGGACGTTTCGAAAAATTGGCCGGCACCAACGTACCGCTGCTTATCATTTCGGGTGACAACGACACTAGTGTACCTTTCGAAAACTGGCTGCCACTTGTCAAAAAAACCAAGAAAGCCCAACTCTTGGTACTCGACGAAGCGGGTCACGGTCCACAACACCAATATCCCGAACTCTCGGCCACATTCACCTCAGAGTTCATCAAATACACAAAATGAATTGATTGATTGCTTGTTAGTTGAAGCCGGCCTTAGTGCCGGTTTTTTCTTGCTTACCCCTACCGACTCCAGAACGGGCGAGCGAAGCAAAAGAAAAGCCGCTAAACGCGGCCTTTATCATTTATTCAATAGCTTCTCCAAATACTCGACCTTATCTTTCTCGGCCTGCACCAATCGCTCATAAAGCTCCACCATCTTATCTAACGGATTGAAAGTACAATGCGAGGGGCTGAAAGAAGCTTGTCTGTTCGCGTATGCGGGAAATTTTACGTCCGATGTGGGGTTTTGAAGGTGTTTCCATGGTGTAGATGTTTGTTGGAGTAAATATAATCAATTTGGGAAACGAGAGGTATTGGTATCGTACCAAAGAGTAGTCGATTTGGAAATGATTCACGGTTTGTGTCAAATTTTAGAGTGATTTTACTTTGACACAGGTTTTGTGACAAATTTTAAAGGAGAAAAAAAATTGCCACACGCTTCAGTCTCTACTCCGACCTAATATTCCCCGTTACCTAGGCCTTCCTTTTTCCAAAGCGCAGCGGCGGAAAAATGAAAACCTTTCCGCTTTCAGCGCCATGAGCGCGCAGGCGGGCACCTGACGCCGCAAAGGTTCGGAAAAAGCGAAAAACTGTTTGAGCCAAGATTAGATATCCCTTTAGCCCGATACGTTCCGGCGAGTTTTTTTCGTTTCCGAACCTTGCGGCTGTCAGGTCGCCGAGCGGTCGCGCCCAACGCATTTTGCTTCTTTGTTGCGAGACAAAGAAGGCCCCGCCGGCAGGCGACGAAAAAAAAACACGGACTACAAGTCCGTGCCAATACTATCTAAGACAATGAAAAGCGAAGCTTTCACGTCACTGCACCAATCCCAACTCCCTAAGCGTCTCCACAACCCCATTATGATTATTATCAAGTCGAGTACGAAACTTAGAAATAGCAAGAATCTCCGGATGCGCATTCACCATGGCATAACTATTCACCGAATACTGCATCATCTCGAAATCGTTCATATAATCGCCAAAAACAAGCGTTTCGGTATTTTCGATGCCCAACTTTTGCTGCATTTTCTGCAAAGCCGCACCTTTGTTCGCTTCAAGCGGCATCACGTCGAGCCAGACCTCGCTTGCGATCGCGGGTTTGCAACGGTCTGAAAACGGTTCGAAGAATTTGAAGCTGTAGTTTTCGGGATTCTTGAAATCGCATACGGTGAATTTGAGTACGTCGGCATCGACCGTCATCAGATCTTCGACGATCTCGATATGGTGGAAGTAATCGCGTGTCTTGTTCAAAAACCGCTCGTCCGTACTTTCCACAAAAGCCGTTTCCGCACCGCACAGTACGATATGACAGTCGTCGAGTCCGCGTGCTATGCCGATGAACTCATGCACGAGCGCCTTGTCGAGCGCCATTATCGAAATGACTTCCGATTTATGCACTACGATCGTCCCATTCTCGGCCATAAACAACATCTTGTCCTTTACAGGTTCGAAAATATCGGCCAACGTCTGGAACTGGCGTCCGCTGGCCACGGCAAACAGTATGTCCTTTTGGTGAAGTTGGTCGATCACCTTCCAGATATCGGCGGGCAGGTTGCGATGGTCGTCGAGCAGCGTCCCGTCCATATCGGTCACGATAAGTTTGGTCATCAGTTTTCGATTTGGAGGCTTTTGGCTGTCTTTTTACGGATTTCGGCCAGCAATTCCGGATTGTCGTTGAGTTTTTTGCCGTACGAAGGCACCATCTGGCGGAACTTGTCCTGCCATTGCTTGGTATTGGCCTTGTCGAAATAACAGCGGTTGAGCAAATCGATCATGATCGAAGCCGTCGTAGAAGCGCCCGGAGAAGCGCCGAGCAATACGGCTAAAGAACCGTCGGCTTTGGTCACGACTTCTGTACCGAATTCGAGGACTCCGCGTCCTTCGGAGTCTTTCTTGATCACCTGCACGCGTTGTCCGGCAGTTTCCAAAACCCAATCTTCGGATTTTGCATCGGGCACATATTCGCGCAAAGCTTCCATCCTATCGTCGTCCGATTGGCGTACCTGGTCGATCAGGTATTTGGTAAGCGGCAAATTGTGGAATCCGGCCGAAAGCATCGGAATCAGATTATTGGCCTTTATCGAAAGCGGCAAATCGAGATACGAACCGTTTTTGAGGAATTTGGTCGAAAATCCGGCATACGGCCCGAAAAGCAGTTCCTTTTTACCGTTGATCATACGCGAATCGATATGAGGGACCGACATAGGCGGCGCACCTACAGAAGCTTTCCCGTACACTTTAGCGAAGTGTTTTTCGATGACGGCTTCGTTCGTGCAGCGCAGCCATTGGCCGCTTACTGGGAATCCGCCGAAACCGTCGCCTTCGGGAATGTGTGCTTTTTCGAGCAACGGAAGCGAACCTCCGCCCGCTCCGATAAACACGAAAGGCGTTCTCGTTATATATTTTTCACCATTGGAACGGTCGCGTACCGTGATTCTCCATTGGCCGTTTTTCTTCTGTTTCAGACGACGTACTTCGTGGTTGAAGAAAATCGACACGCCGTCCTGTTTTTTAAGATAGTGGAACATGGCGCGCGTGAGTTCGCCGAAATTCACGTCTGTACCGATTTTCATGAACGTGGCCGCGGTTTGTTCCCATGCGTCGCGTCCTTCCATGACCAAAGGCATCCAGTTTTTCTGTACATCGTGATCTTCGCTGAATTCCATCTGCGAAAACAACGGATTAGCCTGCAATGCGGCATGACGACGCTTCAGGTACGACACGTTTTCCGGACCCCAAACAAAACTCACATGCGGGATGCTTCGGATGAAATTCTCGGGATGGTCGATCAGTCCTTTCTCGATCAGAAAGCTCCAGAACTGGCGCGAAACCTCGAAAGATTCGGCAATCTTGATCGCTTTGGAGATGTCGATGTTGCCTTCTTTGTCTTCGGGCGTGTAGTTGAGTTCGCAAAAAGCAGAATGACCCGTTCCGGCGTTGTTCCAGGCATCGGAACTTTCGGCGGCCGCGTGGTCCAATCTTTCAAAAATCTGGATGCGGATGTCGGGTTGCAATTCCTTGAGCATGACGCCCAAAGTGGCACTCATGATACCGGCGCCGATCAGGACTACGTCTGTGCCCGGCTGAATCGTTGTGTTGTCGCTTTGCATGGCAGAAAATTAGCGGCACAAAGATACTTTGAAAGCGCAGGAAAATAAAGCTATTTAGAATGATTTTAGAAAGAATTTACGATAACGTTTGAGCCTTACAGCATCTTGCGCGAAAGGTAATCGCGAAGCATTATCGTGGCGGATATTTCGTCGATCAGGCCTTTATCCTGACGCTGTTTTTTCTTCAATCCGGAATCGATCATGGCCTGGAACGCCATCTTCGACGTAAAGCGCTCATCTACACGCACGACTTCCATTTTCGGGAACGCGGTCTTGAACTTCTCGACAAAGGCTTCGATGATCGGCGTACTTTCGGAAGGCGTACCATCCATTTGCTTGGGTTCGCCGATCAATACCTTGACCACGTTTTCCGTCGAAAAATAATCTGCCAAAAAAGCGATCGCGGTATCCGAAGCCACCGTCGTCAAACCCGATGCGATGATCTGCATGTCGTCTGTAATGGCGATTCCGGTGCGTTTTTTTCCGTAGTCGATGGCGAGAATCCTTCCTGGAGTGTTGAACATGGTCGTTTTGAAAAATCGATGAATAAAAAAAGCCGAACGAATCGGCTTCAAATATCGGTATTTAAGTTGTGAGTTTTGTATCGCGTGGATACGACGTCTGGATTTTATGCGAATTCGAACGCCTCGATTTCTTTGTGCACTTTATCCAAAGCGTGATCAGAAACGCCCGGAACTTTTACGCCTTCGAGTCGGAAAGTCGTGATGTCGGTCATGCCAAGGAATCCGAGTACGTTCCTGAGATACGGTTCGGCGAAATCCATGCTTTTCATCGGTTCGACCGAATAAATGCCTCCCGAAGCGAACGCCAGGAACACTTTTTTGCCCTGAAGCAACCCGATCGGACCGTTTTCACCATAACTGAACGTGACGCCGGCCCGGGCGATCTGGTCGATCCACGATTTTAGCGTTCCCGGAACGTTGAAGTTGTAAAAAGGAACAGCGATCACGATGATGTCGGATTCCTTGATTTCGGAAATCGCGGTATCGGAATGGAATACGTTCGACTCGTAATTTTCGGGAAGTTCTTCGGTTGCGTAAAATGCCTGGAAATGCGCGGCTTCGAGATGGGGAACCGGGCTTTTTGCCAAATCTTTTACGTTGATCGTCGCGTCGGGATGTTTTTCGAGGAGTCTGGAATTGATCGCCTCGACGACTTTTTTGGTATTGGAGTGCTCTCCGTTTATACTCGAAAGGATGTTCAATATTTTCATTGTGAATCTGTATTTGTTTTACAACGCAAACTTATTTACATTTGCTTTCTTATATATAGTAATATCCTTTAGGATAGCACTACCCTTTTATATAGTAAAACAGATAAAGACATGTCTTTCAAAACATTGCCAAGCCAAAAACTCAGCACTACGGAATGCAATCAGGCGCTAATGCACGTTCGCGATGCGCTCGAAGTCTTGAGCGGGAAATGGAAACTCCCTATATTGATTGCGCTTTCATCGGGCGAAATGCGGTTCAAGCAGATTGCCAAGGAAGTGCCGGGCATTACCGACAAAATGCTGTCGAAGGAATTAAAAGATTTGGAAATCAACCAATTGGTCACGAGAACGGTTTTGGATACTTTCCCGCCGACGGTGCTGTATCAACGTACCGAACACAGCGATTCGCTTTCCGAAGTCATCCTGTCGCTACGCGAATGGGGTTTGCTGCACAGGCAAAAGATATTCGGGAAGTGATTACAGTTTGAGGTCGGTTTTCAATCCCAGGAAATCGCCGAAACGCTTGACTTGATGTTCGATTTCCGAAAAGCGGTTATTTGGTATTTTCACCATCGCCTGCACCTCGACCGATACGACATCTTTTTTGATGGTCCGTTTCCAGATGCCGCAAACCTGTCCGTCGACGACCAAAAGCGGCTTGAAAATCCCGTTGCTCGTGAACGCGTGACGGCTATGCACCGGATCTATTGAAGGCGTCCGGTCTTTATATGCGATCAGGAATTCGTCGAAAGCCGGCAACAGATGCACCGATTTCGTATTTACGGATTGATGTTCTTCCGGGAAATAATACGTTTGTCCTTCAATTTCCACCGATTCTAACTTCTTTTCATTTGCTTTTATCCCAGTACGGCAATCGGTAAGGTTCAAGCCACTCCACCATTGAAAATCCCTTACCGTGGCGGGCGCGTGGCTTTTAAAGTAGGTTTGGGCGAGTTCGGCCAGAGCTTCTTCTTTAGACAATTTCCGTGGCTTTTTGACTTGCTTCGACATGAGTGCATAACCGTGCTCCTTGCCTTTTCGCGCGCCGCTTACGACCAAACCTTCGAGTTCGGCTGCAGCCATGATATGCCCGCTTCTGTATTCATGTGTTCGGATACCGTTGAATTCGAGGATTTCCATGATTTCGGGTTTCGACAGATGTCCGTCTTCGAGCGCTTTTTCGATAAGGCCGAAGCTTTTGTTGTAAATGGCTTGGTCGAGTCCGAGTTTCCTGTCGTTCGAAGCCATCTGTCCGCGAATGGTTTTAGCGGTAAGACCGAGCATCCAACCTATATCTTCGGATGGCGCGAAATGCCACGTCGGACGCAAAACATGGGTACGCACGATATCGCCCGACGCCAACGCAATGTCTACATCGGCATCAGAAATACTGGGAACGCGCGAGCCGATCGCCCATTTGGCCATAGCGTAATCCTGCGCCTGGATCGCCCCGAAATGCTTGACGAGTCTTGGGATTGAATCGATATTGGTAGTGAGTAATTGCTGGCTTTGCATGCGCCAGAACGAGATGTCTTTGAATTCCATCAGGGTTTGGGTAAAGCGAATGCCTCAAATTTAAGCAAGTTCGTCCCGCCTTTTCGGAATTGCAGCACTTTTTCGTTGGCCACGTAATTGTCGCTGGTTTCGAGCGCCATTTTGAATTCGTCCTCGATTTTCATTTCGGGACAGGCCATCATCGTCGAAATGATGTTGAACATTCGCACTTTGCTTTCTTTGATCTGATATTTTCCGCCCATTCGGTTGCATCCGGCGAAAGCCCCGAAACTGCCGTCGTCGTTGAGCTGGATGAAATAATCTTTGGTATCGCTTTGACGGAAGGTCCGACCGTTGATTTCGGACAGCTTCCAATGGATTCCGGTTATTTTTTGCGGAAGACGGTCCATGGGCGTGCCGTCGGATTTGGCTGCCTCGGCCTCGCTTTGTTTCAGGAGCACATCTTGCCCCGAATTGGCGGGATTAAGTCTTTTGCCCGAAGTATCTGCAAGTACCAGATAATGTTCGCCCACGAAAAAATGATGCTCTTCTCCTGTCGTATTTTTGAGAATGATACCGTTTCCGGTCGTATTCCATTTGAACGTGCCTTTTTCTTCGGTTCTTTTGCCCGATTGGATGCGTGTCATCACGTACGAAAAATCTTCGGCCAATTCCAAAGCGGTTTCACTTCCCGAAACCGGGCCTTTGTAGCGTCCGAGATAATCGAGCGAATTTTCGGAATTGTCCGGAGTATCAGTTATCGTGGTATCGCCGATTTCGGTCGGAGCCAATGGCGGATCTTTTTCTTTTTTGGGTGAACAGCCTATGATGAGAATCATCGAAAAAATGCAAATCAGCTGTTTCATCAGAATTTGGTATAAGGGCGTCCGACTCTCAATAACAAAGGGAAATGCACCTTTTTGTCGCTGGCTTCCCAAACCAATGACAATTCGCCTCGAACCAAATCGACAGGATTGATGCCCGTTTTGCTTTTGTAATGCTGGGTCGCCGACCACGATTCGAGATAACCGAGCAATTGTCCTGTCGTCCATTCGAAATCGTTCGTCCACGTAATGGTTTCGATTTCCTTGAACGGAAATGGGATCGTTTGGTAATTCTCTTCGACATAACGGCGTTCGGCATCCCAATAGGGACCGATAATGTCGCGGTAGAAATGACTGATGATCGCATCGGCACGCTCATTCGTCGAAAACAAGCCATACCCCAAAATCGCGAATACGCCTTCGGGCTTAAGGATGCGGTAAATCTCTTTGTAAAAAACAGTGAAATCGAACCAATGTACGGCTTGAGCGACGGTTATCAGATCGAACGTGTTGTCTTCGAAAGACGTCTGTTCAGCTCTTTCTAGCTTATAGATGATATTCGATGCTTTTTCGGCTTGGTCGAGTTGTTTCTGGCTGATGTCGGTGGCAAAAACGGTTTCGAATTTGCTCGCGAGTTTGTGGGCGACCTGCCCGTTTCCCGTGGCCAAATCGAGCGCCTTTCCCCTTTCCTGGGCAAATGACGCAATGTAATCGATCAAAGCTTGGGGATATTGTGGACGGTTCTGGGCGTACTTCGTCGCTTGGGCGGAAAAATTGTCTTTCATGGTGTTTTGTCCAATTTTTAAGGGACTTGTTAATAAAAACGTATATTAGCCCCTCGAAATTGTCTGATTATGAGTGAAATATCAGTCAAATTTACGAAGCAGGACGTGAGGATCCTTTTAGAAATTCAAGCAAACCTTACAACTTTAACATTCTACAGAAAAATATTCAGATGAAGCGAACGTTATTACGGAACCCTAATCTAGTATTGATGACCTGCAAACATTTCCTTGCGCTTTTCGCGCTACTCGGCACTTTTGTGGCCACCGGACAAACAAGAGAATATGATTTTAACGGTTTCCAAACGAGCGACTCCAATATGCAATGGGCGTCCGTGCAGCGTTTGACTCCGAGGAAAGTGAAATTTTCCGATTCCAAGATCAACATCAATCTCGACCGAAAATACCAGCTTATAGTCAAAAGCAAGAAAAATCTTCCGAACGGCGGCGTGGTATATTTGTGTAAAGACCAGCAAATGAAAGACGTCACGATCACGTTGATCGCCAACGAACGCATGTTCCTGTATTCGGGAGCCGACCGTTATCAGGTGACGTTCAACCATCCTATAATCGCTTCTGCCCAAAATTCTTACGCAGAAGCCGAATAATCACTTCGGTTACCGATTACATGCATACGCGCGGATATTGCCCTTGACCGTTTTCGCCATTCCGGTTATCGGCAAGTCCGCGAGTATGGATGTTTTTATGTGCTTACCGAATACTCCGTAACCTTGCATAAGAATTTCGATTTAGGAAAGACACTTGGCAAAAGTTTAATTTCAGCTATCGCAAAAGCTACTCCTGACGATTGGATTTCTTCTCTTTTGAAATGTTCCTGAAAAAGACTTCCATTTCTACCGTATAGGGAATTCATCCCTTTGGTATAGGCATTGAACATATTTGAAAACGGTTGATGGATTCTTTCTTTGAATCTTTCGGGAAGCTCAGTGTCGTCTTTAATCCTTACTAACATTTCGAAACGATTCTCGAGCAGGCAATAGGCGATCAAATCGGCAGTTTTGCTGACATGACGCTTGTAAAGGCGAAGGAAATGTCGATAATTCTTGTCTTCGTAAAAAAGGTATTCGTTGTTGTTCGCGCAATTCTTGATATGATAATAACGGTTGGGAAGGAAAGGTATTTTTTTCATGGCGTGTATTGATTTGTGGATTGGCGGGTATGAAAGACCTGGTATGAAAGAATCGATTTAGACCTAACAGGTTTTCTTAACCTGTTAGGTCTAACGAAATAAGGCATTTAAGGAGTAGATCGAGTACATTTTTTCTGCATATTTTCTTAAAAAATAGAAATACTTTCCTCGAAAAAGCCTCTTTTAGCATGAGTGCCTGCTCCTCCTACTCCAATTAGACCTAACAGGTTTCCGAAACCTGTTAGGTCTAACAAAGAAACGATTCGCAAATCAAACTCCATTACAGTTTTTCCGCACATTTTCTTAAAATCACGCCTGTCCGAATTCCTTTGACATCAGTCGTCTTTTCCAAAATTTGACCTAACTTTGTCAAAAACCAAAATCATGAATCACCTGCGTGAAACCATAGAAAACGCTTGGGAAAACCGCTCCCTTCTCACCGAACAGAAAACGCTCGACGCCATCCGGAAAGTAATCGATCTTCTCGATGAAGGAACGATCCGCGTAGCCGAACCGACTCTCGACGGCTGGCAGGTAAACGAATGGATCAAAAAAGCCGTCGTGCTGTATTTTCCAATCCAAAAAATGGAAACCTTCGAAGTGGGCATTTTCGAATACCACGACAAGATTCCGTTGAAGCGCGGTTATGCCGAAAAAGGCATTCGTGTCGTGCCGCACGCAGTCGCCCGCCATGGCGCCTACATTTCCAAAGGGGTGATCATGATGCCAAGCTATGTCAACATCGGGGCTTTCGTAGACGAAGGCACGATGGTCGACACCTGGGCAACCGTAGGAAGTTGCGCCCAAATCGGCAAGAACGTACATTTGAGCGGAGGTGTCGGCATCGGAGGCGTTTTGGAACCGCTTCAAGCTTCACCGGTAGTAATCGAAGACGGAGCGTTCATTGGCTCGCGCTGTATCGTCGTAGAAGGCGTCCGTGTCGAGGCCGAAGCCGTTCTCGGAGCTAATGTCTGCCTTACCGCATCCACCAAAATCATAGACGTCACCGGGCCTGAACCTGTCGAAATGAAAGGGTACGTTCCGGCGCGTTCGGTCGTGATTCCGGGAAGTTACACGAAGAAATTCGAAGCTGGCGAATACCAGGTGCCATGTGCACTCATCATCGGAAAACGCAAGCCGTCGACCGATTTGAAAACGAGCCTCAACGACGCCTTGCGCGAATACGATGTTGCCGTTTAAGATGAAAAAGTTGTATACGTTCGAAAACCGTTGGCACCAGCGCTATATTTCCCTACTATCGTTGGTCTTTTTCTTTTTTACCCCGATGTTTGCCTGGAGTAAAATTGAAGAAGATTGGGTATGGAAGGTTCAACTTTTGTCATACACGATCTACGGATTAAGCCAACTTTTCATTTACTTGTTCACGGATTATTACGTCATCGAAAATCAGGACGAAAAGCGATCGTGAAGAAGATTCTTGTCATACAGCAAAAAATGATCGGGGACGTTTTGGCGTCCTCGATCCTTTGCAACAACCTGAAATCCATTTATCCCGATTCCCGGATCGATTATTTGATTTATCCGTTCACGCGGCCCGTGGTCGAGAACAATCCGAACATCGACAACCTGATTCTGTTCAAAGACGAATTCCGCAAAAGCAAGAAAGCGCTGCTTAGATTTCTGGTTTCCATCCGAAAAACCAAATACGACATCGTCATCGACGCTTACGGAAAACTCGAAAGCAACCTCGTGGTGGGCGTTTCTGGCGCAAAAAAGAAAATCGGATTCTATAAATCGTACACCAAATTCGTATACGACGAAACGATACGCGAAAAGTCGAAACCCGATACCGACGCAGGCTTGGCTATCGAAAACCGATTGCTGTTGCTCAAATCGTTGTCCGGCGGAAAAACATTGGACAACCGCCCGAAAATCTTCCTTACCGACGATGAGATCGAAAACGGCAAACGCATACTCGAATCGCACAACATCGACCTTTCCAAAAAACTGTACATGATAGGCGTTTTGGGAAGCGGCGGCAACAAAACCTATCCGTTTCCTTTCATGGCGCGGCTTCTGGATGAAATCGTCGCCCAAACCGACGCTACGTTGTTGTTCAATTATATGCCGATCCAGGAAGCCGAGGCACGCGAAATTTTCGAAATGTGCGCCCCGAAAACCCAGGAAAACATCAAATTCCACATCGTTCCGGGAAGCATTCGCGAATTTTTGTCGCTCACGTATCATTGCGACGCGCTCATCGGCAATGAAGGCGGGGCGGTCAATATGGCCAAGGCCTTACTGAAACCGACGTTCACGATATTTTCTACGTGGATCAAAAAAGAAGCGTGGAATGCGTTCGACGATGGAATCCGAAACGTGTCCGTTCACCTGAAAGACTTCAAGCCGCAATTGTACGGCAACAAATCCGCGAAGGACATGAAGGATGATGCGATGGAATTGTACGGACAGTTTACGCCGGATTTGATTTTACCGGAACTTAGGATTTACCTCGAAAGGAATTAGGAACGCTGAATACGCAGATTTTCCTGATTTCCGCAGATTCTTAAATCGCAAGGCAAAGATGACTCCATCACCGAGATTTTTTTCTGACACAACATCAAAATCCATCATTCCTTGATTCTATGCTCAAAGAACATTTGGAAGCGCCAAATTACAAACCAAAAGAAAAGATAAAAATCAGGAAAATCTGTGTAATCTGCGTCTTCAGCGTTCCAGATCAATTCGAATCAATCCCGATCGGTGTTTTCACGACTTTGTTCTTTCGCGTATTCTCACGGATCGCGAAATTCTTCTTCCAGGTCGCCTCATTCACATATCCGCGCGCATGATCCAAGTGGATCACGATAGCCGAATATCGGATTTGTTTCGCCTTGAGCCCTTTGTTGAAAAGCCTCTCGCCAAGTTCGCGATCCTGTCCGCCGTATTGCATTTCCTGGTTGAAACCGTTGATGAACACCAAATCTTGTTTCCAGCCCGAAGCGTTGTGGCCGTTCCAGGTGGCTTTCGTCGGTGTGACGGCGTTCAGGAATTTCGCCCAAAGGCCGGTCGCGGTAAGTTTGTTGTTCTTGAACGATTTCGGCAAACCTTCGGATAACAGCCACTTGATATCGAAACATCTTTGGTAAATGATGTCGTCTTTCGAAATTGCCTGCGAAATATTCATCGGCAACATATAATAGCCGCCCGAAAGGAAATAGCCTTTTTCGCGGAACTTGAGATGCGTTTCGACAAAATCCTTGCGTGGAATACAGTCGCCATCGGTAAAAATCAAATACTCCGAGCTCGAAGCGACGATTGCCTTATTGAGGATTTGGGACTTCTGGAAACCGTTGTCTTCCTGCCAGACATGTACGAGCGGCATTGTAATCTGCGGACGCAAACGATCGAGAAGCTCCTTTGTTTTCGGGCCCGATCCGTCGTCGGCAATGATGATTTCGAAATCGAGTTCCGACTGCACACTGAATCCCCAAATGACCTTTTCGAGCCATTCCTCGGAATTGTACGTACTCATGATTACCGATGCCTTCATTTTTTCCAGAATTGCAGTTGTTTTTTGATTCGTCTTTTGCGCAGGAAACGGTCGCGGTGTAATTCGGTCTGTTTCACCATCATCCTGAGGATTTCGTCGTATGGTTTTCCGATGAGTTTTGCATATTCGTCGGCCATAACTTCTACCATTTCGCGTTTCGACGTGAGTTTCGACATATTGTCGATGCGTTGGGCAAGCGACATGGAATCGTGAAAATTCATACGATTCAAATCGACGAGAAAAAACTCGTAATTGCCGTCTGAAATCTTCTTAATCAGCGTATTTCCGGGTGTATGATCCAAAAATTCGATACCGTTCTGGTGCAGGTTGAAGCTGAAACGCACGAACTGGCGCAAAATGGTCTCGTGTTCGGGATAATCGGGCTCGGTGATCAGTTCGCGATACGTCAAATCGCATTGCAGGTGTTCGCTTACATAATAACTGTCGGCAAGCAAAAGCGTTTCGAAATTCTCGAAATACGCAATCGGTTGCGGCGTGCCGATGCCTTTTTGGAGCAATTTGTTCGCGAACTCGTACGATCTTTCGGCTTTTGAACGTCGGAAGAAATTATAAACGACGCGGTTCACGAAATTCGGCACCTTGAACGATTTCACGTTCACCGTTTTTCCGTCGAGGTCGAAAAGTTTGATCTTGTTGCGCTTTCCGTCTCCGAAAAGTGTCCCGCCTTTGTCAAAATCGGCAATGATTTGGTCAAGTGCCGCGCTTTGGTTTTGGAAATCGGGATGGATGACGTGCTTCATCTAAGGTTTGAATTGCCTCACAAAAGTAGGGATTTGGGTTTTAGGGTTCAAATGAAAGAAGTATTTTTGACGAGAATTCAACTTCAATATTCGTTATTCGATTTTTTTGAATGTTGAATAACGATTAACGAATAACGAATTTTGAAGTTTTCATGGGTATAAACGACTTCCTCAAATCGACATTCTCGCACTTCGGGCGCTCTGCCAGAAAAAAGGAAGTCATCAGCCGCATCTTAAAATCGCCGATCCAGAACAATGACGACGTGGTCAACCTGCACCGTTACGACCCGACGAACATTGGTGATTACTATTGCGGCGTGCACCATTACTTCGACAACCTCAAGGGAAAATACCTCGACATCTTCGATTACAAACGCGAAGATCAGGAAGTCCGCGACAATTGGTTCGAGAAAATAACGCAGAATTCGCTGATCATCGGCGGCGGCGGATTGCTCAACCGCGAAGGTTTCGACCTTCAGATGAAGCTTTTCGAACAACTCGGCGAAAAGGGCAAAAAAACCGTGCTTTGGGGTTTGGGACATAACGCGAAAAGCCCGTCGACTTACGGCAAAATCACGAAATACAACGTCGATACGTCGAAATTCGGTCTCGTCGGCGTACGCGATTACGGCATGAAAGAAGAATGGGTGCCTTGCGCGAGCTGCCTGCATCCGATTTTCGATAAACAATGGACGGTCGAAAACGAAATCGGCATCATTTTCCACAAAAAAACGCTCGGGAACGAGAAAGTGCAAAAACAATTCGAGGCGTTTCCGTCTACGGCGAACAATGCGGTTTTCGAGGACGTGGTGCGTTTCATCGGCCAGACCGACACGATCATGACCGACAGTTACCACGCGATGTACTGGAGTTTGATGCTCGGAAAAAAAGTGCTCGTGATCCCGAATTCGTCCAAATTTTACGATTTCAAATACCAGCCCGTGATCTCGAGTTTCGACAATTGGCAAGCCGACATCAAAAAAGTGCAAGCCTATTCGGGCGTGCTTGACGATTGCAGGCAAACAAATCTTACCTTTGCGCAAAAAGCATTTGACTATTTGAATGTCTGATTTCTTCGATCATTACCTGATTACGCGATTCAACCTTCGCAACCCGGAGTGGGCCGTTACCAAGAATAACGAGAGCCTGCTCACGGACGAATGGATGGAAGACCGTTTATGGTTGTTCCGCAATTTTTGTTTTCCGTCCGTCGCGGCCCAATCGACCAAAAATTTCAAGTGGCTGATCTATTTTGATACGACGACTCCCGAAAAATACAAGTCCGAAATCGAAAAACTCGTGGCCGGACACGACAACATCCTCGTGTTCTACATTGACGGGATGGGGAATTTCTATCCCGAAATCCAAAAATATATTTCGGAACATTCCAACGAAAAACCGTTTTTGATCACTTCGCGCATCGACAACGACGACACGATCCACAAAGATTTCATCGCCGAAATCCAGAAGCAGTTCAAGCAGCAGGAATATCGCGTGATCGACGTGATAAAAGGATATTCGCTTCAGGTGAAACCGACGGTGATGTTGGGCAAGAAAGAACATATCTTCAATCCGTTCATCAGTTTGATCGAGAAGAACGAGAATCCGCAGACGATCTGGTCGAACGACCATAACATCTGGAAAAAAGAGCGACGCATCACGCAAGTCACGCACAAAAGATTGTGGATCGCGGTGATTCACGAAAAGAACAAAGTCAACAATTTCAACGGATACGACAATGTGAAATGGGACAAACTGAAAGTCGATTTCATCGTGTCCGACGAGATTTCGAAATTCATATCCGAAAACCTGATCCCGCATCGCGAGTGGCTCAAACTGTCGCTCAAGAACAAGTGGATCGTGAAATACAAAGTGCTCAGCAAAACCATCAAAAAGGCGCTCGGCATTTACAAATTCAAGTGATGGAATACCTAGCAAAAGAAGTCCACAACGCTTACGAAGCCATAAAAGACGGCGGCATCATCCTGTATCCGACCGATACGGTTTGGGGAATCGGCTGCGATGCCACGAACGAAGCCGCGGTTGCGAAAATCTACGCGTTGAAACAGCGCGAAGAATCGAAAAGCATGATCGTTTTGGTCAACGGCGACAGGATGTTGTACCAGGTTTTCAACGAGATTCCCGAAGTTGCCTGGCAGATTTTGGATTTATCCGAAAAACCGACTACGCTGATTTTGGACAAACCGAGAAACGTGGCCAAAAACATCATCGCTCCCGACAATACGCTCGGCATGCGCATCGTCAAAGAGCCATTTTGCTTTAAGTTGATGGAACGCATGAAAAAGCCGCTGGTTTCGACCTCGGCGAACATTTCGGGTGAACCTACGCCTTTGTCGTTTGCCGAAATCTCGCCTGCGATCGTGAATGGGGTTGATTATGTGGTAAATTTGCGACGTGCCGAAAAAGCCGAGAAAGCGTCTGCGATCATTAAGTTGACGGGTGATGCGCAGGTGAAGGTGATCCGGAAGTGAGTCAGTCACCAATGGCACGAATTTCACTAATTTACGTTACTATTTATCACACCAAGAGCACCTTTTTAATTTGAATTTTATTTGTGCCATTCGTGTAATTCGTGGCAAAAAAACAAAACTCCGTGGCGAACACGACAAACTACAAACAAGCCCTAACCCACAAAATATTCCCGATCGTCTCGAAAGCATCGGCCGAACTCGGCATTGAAAGCTACGTCATCGGCGGATTCGTACGCGATTTCCTGTTAGGTCGCGATTACAAGAAAGACATCGACATCGTCGCGATCGGTTCGGGAATCGATTTGGCGCTCAAAGTTTCCGAATTGCTCCCTAAAAAACCCAAAGTACAGGTTTTCAAAAACTTCGGAACCGCCATGTTGCGTTTTGAGGACACCGAAATCGAGTTTGTGGGCGCCCGGAAAGAATCGTATCAGGAAAACAGCCGAAAGCCTTTTGTCGAAAACGGCACTTTGGAAGACGACCAGAACCGACGCGATTTCCGCATAAACGCACTCGCCTTTTCACTTAACGAAAACAATTACGGCGAACTGCTCGATCCTTTCGAAGGTGAAAAGGACTTGGAAAACAAGATCATCCGCACGCCTTTAGATCCCGATATCACGTATTCGGACGATCCGTTGAGGATGTTGCGAGGCATCCGTTTTGCAGCTCAACTCGGTTTCGACATCGAAAAAGAGTCTTTGGACGCGATTTCAAGGAACAAAGACCGGATCAATATCATTTCAGGGGAAAGAATCGTCGAGGAATTGAACAAGATCCTAATGACGAAAAAACCGTCGGTCGGATTTTTATTGCTTCACCAAACCGGACTTTTGCACATCATTTTGCCCGAATTGACCGCGCTTCAAGGCGTAGACGAATCCGAAGGCCACACGCACAAAGACAATTTCTATCACACTTTGGAAGTCGTCGACAACATTTGCCCGAATACGGACGACGTTTGGCTGCGCTGGTCGGCTTTGTTGCACGACATCGGAAAAGCGCCTACGAAACGCCATCACAAGAAAAACGGCTGGAGTTTCCACGGACACGAATTCGTCGGCGGCAAAATGGTCAGGAAAATCTTCGAAAGGCTGCACATGCCGCTCAACCACAAAATGAAGTTCGTGCAGAAAATGGTCTCGATGAGTTCGCGTCCGATCGTTTTGGCGCAAGACACCGTAACCGATTCGGCCGTAAGGAGATTGGTTTTCGATGCGGGCGAAGACACCGAAAACCTCATGATCTTGTGCGAGGCCGACATCACGACCAAGAATCCGAAGAAATTCAGGAAATACCACGACAACTTCAAGATCGTGCGCAAAAAGATCGTCGAAGTCGAAGAACGCGACCATGTGCGCAACTTCCAGCCGCCGATCACGGGTGAGGAAATCATGGCGATTTTCAATATTCCGCCGTCGCGTGAGATCGGGGTTTTGAAAGAAGCCGTCAAAGAAGCGATCCTCGAAGGCGAAATCCCGAACGAATACGAACCGGCTTTGGCATTCGTCATTGAAAAAGCACACAAAATGGGGCTTAAAAAATCATGACCAGCGGATTGTCAGTCGCTTTGGGCATCTTGGCCTTTGTCGCTGTCTTTTGGAGCATACTTTGGGCATTGCAAAGCCATAAATTTCACAAAAGCGTATTCAAAGGCGCTGTCTCGGGATTCTTTCTGACTTTGCTTATCTGTACCGTCGAAATGTTCATATTAGGCATGTTTGCTGATAGCCTTCCTTCCGATCGCGGGCCGGCAGCGATCGCTTCGCTGATCATCATCCTGCTTCTGTTTGGCGTTCCGGCCATTTTCTATGCATATCGCGGAATGCGGCTTCGCAAGCAGGCCAACCTGGAAACACCACACGAAATCGACGACATCGGAAAGGAAAATCCCTAATGAATTCAATTAATGTCTTTCGCAAATGAAAAAATACTTCCTCACTATTGCCAAAATCAGCCTGGTACTCGTTTATGCCGTAATCATCGCGGGTGCTTTGGTGCGTATGACGGGCTCCGGAATGGGTTGCCCCGATTGGCCGAAATGCTTCGGTTACTACATTCCGCCTACAGATGTCGAACAACTCACGTGGCGACCGCACAAAGCATTCGAATCGGGACAAGTCATCATTAAGGACGAGGCGCTTTGGGTCGCGAAACAAGATTTTACGACAGCGGAAACTTACGACGCTTCGCAATGGCGTCCTTATACCAAACACGATTACGCGATTTTCAATCCGACGCATACCTGGATCGAATACCTGAACCGTCTTTGCGGCGCTTTGGCGGGAATTTTCGTGTTCGTGATGGCCGTGACGTCGTTCGCATGGCGAAAAGAGAAGAAATCGATAGTATGGCTGTCGTGGCTTAGCGTGTTCCTTATGGGATTCCAGGGCTGGCTCGGCGCGACGGTAGTGTATTCGGTATTGAATCCGATAAAAATCACGTTGCACATGGTTGTGGCCTTGGTCATCGTAGCCGTCATTTTACAGATCATCTGGAAGTCGAAAACCGAATTCGTCGGGCGTAAACGCGATGCGTTCTTCGGGAATTTCCTTGCGTTTGCGTTGGTGTTGACGTTGATCCAGATCGTGCTCGGAACACAAGTACGTCAATATGTGGACGAACAGGTGAAAGTCGTCGGATACGATCAAATGGACATGATCCTCCAAAATCCGCACATGACGTTTTATTTCCACCGTTCGTTTTCGATCGTCGTGTTTTTGGTGAACTTGTTTTTGTTGCTTCGGAACACGAACAAAAATCTCGGCTTCGAAAAAATCAAATGGGTAATGTGGTTGCTCGTGCCAGAAATCGTATCGGGAATCGCGATGGCGTATTTCGACTTTCCGTTCGGGTCGCAAACGGTGCATTTGGTGATCGCGTCGATTTTGTTCGGAACCCAGTTTTACATGCTTTTGGAATACCGAAATCTTAGGAAATGGGTTGAAAAATCATCATAATAAAAATCTATACCAAATACTTAAATAATTGTTTTCTAAATATTTAATACAAACGACTTAAACTAATTATTTTTAAAACACAATTGAAATCCTGCAACCCAAAAACAGAATGTTGTAATGGTTGACAATGGTTGTTTTCGGACTTTTACAGAAGTCAATATTGTAAAATCCAAAACCAGAAAGCCATGCCGAATTCAACCGAAATCAAAGGAAAATGGAACGAGCTAAAAGGACAGCTCAAACAAAAATATGCCGAACTCACCGATGACGATTTGACCTACGAAGAAGGAAAAGACGACGAAATGTGGGGAAAATTGCAACAAAAATTAGGCAAGACGAAAAAGGAAATCCTCTCGCTATTTGAATGACCGCGAGATACCAAGTCGCCAAAAACACCTGTCCCGGACTCCGAATAGAACACTCGGCCCCCGGGACAGTTCTTTTGTAAACAGGCATGAATGCTTATTTTTGCGGCATGAAGAAAACGTTTTTTGCCCTATCTGCCTTATTCCTGGCCTTTTCCGCAAACAGCCAAAGCGACAAAACCGGCGCCTGGTATATTTATTTCGGGAATATCAAACCCAAGGATTCCAAATTCTCTTTAGACGTCGAAGCGCAGTATCGCAACCACGATTTAGGCGGCGATATGCAGCAATTACTGTTGCGATCGGGCGTAAAATACCAATTTCTGGATAATCTGAACGCGACAGCGGGTTATGCGTTCGTACAGTCCGAAGTCGAGGAAACCCCGGACAATCCGGTAAGGGAAAACAGGATTTACGAAGAAGCGGTTTTGAGCCAAAGTGCGTGGCGATTGTTTTTCCGCCATCGTTTCAGGTATGAGCAACGCTTTGTGGAAGGTCGTGATTTCAACACCCGTTACCGCTATTGCCTTTTTCTCGACATTCCGCTAAACAACCCTACGCTTGCCAAGAAAACGGCTTATATCGCCTTATACAACGAAATTTTCATCAACGGCAAGAAGACCGACGACACGCAGAACGTGTTCGACCGCGACCGCATCTATCTTGGCGCAGGTTATAAAATCACCGATAATTTCGCGGTGCAATTGGGATGGATGAACCAAATGCTCGAGAACGACTCGAAAGCGCAAATCATGCTGTCATTGCATCACAAACTTGGCTTCTAACCGAGCCATTGCTTGAAATCGCCCACTTTTTCGCGGCTTACGATCACCTCATCCTCTTTGTACGTCGGAAGTGCGACCCTAAGGCGTGAATTGCTGTACAACACGATTTCACGGCTCGCCTGCAACGAAACGATAAACTTGCGGCTCACACGGAAGAATTGCTTCGGATCGAGTTCGTTTTCCAGAAGCTCGAGCGTCGATTCTATCAGGTAATCGCGATTATCCGAAGTATGGATGTAAGTGCCCTTATCCTGACTGTAAAAACACTCGATTTCACTTACCGGCACAACCTTGAGATGCTGGCCGATCTTTACCGTAAACCGTTGCTTATGGCTTTTCTCGAACGGATTCACGAGCAGTTTCCTGATTTGGTCGAAGTCCAGATTCGGCACTTCGTTTTTGGGTAGACGGGTTTTGTACTTACCGATGGCCGTTTCTAAATCTTCTTCATCAATCGGTTTAAGTAAATAATCTATACTGTTTAACTTAAACGCCTTAAGTGCGTATTCGTCGTAAGCCGTAGTGAATATCACCGCGCTTTTTATGTCGATGCTTTCGAAGATCTCGAACGACAAGCCGTCAGACAATTGGATATCGAGAAATATCAGATCGGGATGTTCGTTAGAAGAAAACCACTCCAACGATTCGGCTACGGAATGCAGCATCGTCTCGACGCTAACACCTAGTTTTTGCAGTTTGCGTTGCAATAATCTTGCAGCCGGTTTTTCGTCTTCGATTATTATCGTTTTCATTTTTTATTAAAATTGATTATTAATTATTTACACCCATCTACATAAACAATGAAAATAAATAATAAAAAATAAAAATCACTCCCACTTTTTACCTTGCCTCTTTTCCCTATCCATGATTTCGCGGATTTTGCGCTCTTCCCAATCGGAACCCAAAACGGCTCCGGGACCGAACGTGCTCAACGCATGCATCAGCAATCCGATACCCCAGAAGAAGGCGAGCGAAAAAGTCGAAAATGTAAAGAATTCTTCGCCTTTGTCCGGATTCACTGCCTTCATCGTGATATGGGCCGCATTGATGATCAGGTACACGATAAGGTGTTTGTAGAACCCGCTTATCTTTTTCACGCGTTTCTGTGCGCGATCGAAACGCATTTGGTCCATTGGATCGTTGTTCAATTCCATAACGCTTATTTTTTAAAGTTGTCGTATTTGTTTTTCTCTTCTTCCATGAACTCACGGATTTTGCGCTCTTCCCAGCCTTTCCCCAGGAATGGCGTGTACTTCTTGACTTCCATCCAGTGGAAAAGCAATCCCGTTCCCCATCCGAAAACCGAAAACGGGAACCAATAGAACTCGGGCACGAAGACCAGGTTGATTGCGATCAGGAACGGAATCGTCACGCAATAGATCATCAGGTGGATGTAAAACCCACGCAATTCCCGCGCTTGCTTACGCGCTTTGCGATACTCGCGGTTTTGTTCGAATTTGTCGGTTTCCATCACTTCCATTTTTTGTTTTTGTCTTTGTCCATAAGCTCGCGGATTTTGCGTTCTTCCCAGTCATTACCCAAGAATGGCATGTAGTTGAATACCTTCATCGCGTGAACGGCCACGCCGATTCCCCATCCGCCCGCAGGCCATAAAAACCAAAGGTATTCGGGAGAAGTCATCAGGTTGAGCACCATGAGTCCGCCGACAAAAATGATATAGGCCGCCAGATTGCCATAAAAAGCCTTGAGTTCCTCGACCTTTTTCTGGGCATTGTAATAGCTCGATTCCTGAGCGTTGAATTGTGTTTCCATAACGGTTATTTGTTTGGTCAGGATCGGAATCCTGACGGTGAATGTCTTTTCGTTTTCTTCGACGAGTACGCTGCGTTTGGTTACGATCGCGTATCGGTTCACGATATTTTGAAGGCCGACACCTCTGCGATCCTGCAACACTTGCTTTTTCTGCAGATCGTTCTCGATGCACAAATAGTCGCGGTCAACAAAAATCCTGATGTGCAACGGCTTCTGCTCGCTTACGATGTTGTGCTTTACCGTGTTCTCGAGAAGCAGCTGCAACGACAACGGAACGACCTTTGCCTCAGCATTCGGTATATTCGCCGGAAGCTCGTAAAACAAACTGTTCTCGAAACGCATCTTGAGCAGGTTCATGTACGTTTTGGCAAAAGATAGCTCTTCCTCTACGCTTACAAGTTCTTTATCTTTTTGTTCAAGCACATATCGATATACTTTTGAAAGTGAAGTCGTAAACTTTTGTGCACTTTCCGGATTCTCCTCGATAAGAGAACTTAAAACGTTTAGGCTGTTGAACAAAAAATGCGGATCGATCTGGTTCTTGAGGCTCTCGAATTGTGCCGATGCCGTGCCTGCAATAATTTTCTGTTCCTTGATCTGGTTTTCCTTGTACGCCTTGTAAAATCCGACCGCGTAAGCCGAAAGCGTAATCACGAACGTAATGCCGATCGCGAACACATAATTGCTTGCGCGTTCGTTGGCGATGTACTCGGTAAACGAACGCTGTTCGATGATCACGTCCTCGAGAATGCGCAACAGGAAAACAGTCGCCAGCGAAGCCACGAACGACATCACGAAACCGAGCACGATGCGTTTTATCGAAAACCGCTCGTCCTGGAATTTCCTGTCGAGATACGAGAAAACCAAAGCGTTCGCATAATAAAGCCCGAACGTGTAGACCAGCGTGTACAGGAATGTGTACAACAATCCGATGTTGATGACCAGCTTCGTCCCAAAAATCATGTTCAGGAAATTGATGAGCAGGAAAATCAAGGTTCCTAGCCCGATGAGTCGCGGTACGATGACGAAACTGGTTTTCATATCGGCTAATTTAATCGTTTATTACTTCTTCTCACATTCTTTGGCTGCCGCTTCTGCCCTGTCCTGTCCCCATTTAGGATGAAATGGCGTCTCGGGCTTGAATTTGGCGAAAAGCTCCAAAGAGCGTTTGATTTCGGCACAAATCGGAGCGGTATCCGTACCGAAGTATTTGGCTCCACCCATTTCATACTCGGCTTTACCGAAAACGGCGCGCGGATTGTTCGGGTCGAGTTTTTGGGCTTTGTCGTACAATTCCATGACCTGGCCCGAATATTTCATGCCGTTGGTCATCGGGTCGAAAGCCACCCATCCGGTATAGATCATGGCCTGCATCACCAAAATTTCGGAGTTCTCGGGATTCTTGATCATCTCTACGTCGAGCGCTTTCTGAGCTTTGTCGAGCAAGGCGCTTACCGTAGCGCGGTCTTTGGTCGAGAACGATGAAATCGTGTTCACGAAAGCCACGTAGTAATTCGGGAGCCATTGGTTTTGTTCGGCGGCGGCGATGCGTTCGAACATGGCCGAAGCTTCGGTGTCTTTGCCTTGTCCCCAAAGTTCGAAGGCTTTTGTCATCCCTTGTTCGTATTTGCTCTGGCCAAACGTCAGCGTACAGATGAATAATGCGATTGTGGTAATTGTTTTCATGGTCGGTTATTTTTTATTGATTATTTGTTTTTATTTCTGAATCAAAATTAGGTTGATGAAGCCTGTCGAAAAATTAATTGTGGATGAATTGTCGATTTTTGATGATGAATTGAAACTATCGCTGAAGCATTAAAGATTCTTCAACTGATTGCTCTTCTTATCGGCACTGATGGTCCAAAAGAACCCGACGAAAAAGAAACGGTCGGCGGTCGGCGTGATTTCGCGTCTCTGGAAAACACCATTCGCGCTGGGCGTGTTGGCATATTCATAATTGTACACGTTCTGCGTTCCGAGCACGTTCGAGACCGAGAAATACAAAATCTTCTGCTGTGTGAGCAGATACGCCCAACTCACGCTAAGATTGTTGTAGGCACGCGTCTTGTCCTGAAGGAAACCGGGTTTGTTCGGATTGTCGAACGGACGTCCGGTTGCCATCGAATGTGTCAAACTCACCTGCGATTTCCAATCCTCGATCCAATATTTGGTCACGACCGAAAGGCCTTGGTTGGCGACGAAATTCGGAGTGGCTTCGATCGGGAAGTTGCGGTAATCGCGTTTGGAATCGATGTACGAATACGAAATCCAATATTCGAGGTTGCGGAACGTACGCCCGTCTCTCCAGAACAAATCGATGCCTTTTGCGTATCCGGAGCCGTTGTTGCTGTAGTTCGAATCGAATTGGGGCACGTCGTCGTCGTATTTGACCAAATTGCGATAATCCTTGTAGTAGGCTTCGGCGCGCAAAGTCTGGCGTTCGCGCGTGTATTGGTAATTGAGGATGTAATGCGTGGCCTTTTCGTTGTCGAAACGATGGAAATCGGAATATTTGAGGTAATCGGCTTTGGGCGATTGCTGGAAATCGCCGTACGCAAACGAAACCTGTCCCGCTTTCTTGCCTAGTTTGTACGCCAAAGAAGCTCTCGGCGACAACACCGATTCGTGCAGAAGGTCGTTGTAAGCAGCCCTCGCTCCTATTTTCATCGCGAGTTTTTTAGAAAAGTACACATCGGCTTCAGAATAGGCCGCGGCAATTCCGGCCGTGTAACCCGCGTTGAGTTTTTCGCCTTGGAAGAATTGGTACGATTCGTCGAAATCGGTGATGAAGTAATCGCCTCCGACGTTGAGCTTGATGCGATCGGAAAAACGTTTACTGAGTTTGAGTTTCATGTGTACGGCATTTTCGGTGTTCTTCACGTCGTCGAGGTCAAGCCCGATGTTGTTCTTGCCCAATCCGTAACCCAATCCCGCGGTGAGCTGCCATGTGCGCCCCAAATCGCCTTTGTACGACGCGTTGAAATACAAATTGTCGTTGCGAAGATCGACGCGTGTCGCGGTCGGCGTGTTGATACTTTCCTGATTGACGTCGAAGCGAGACGAATCGAAAGCCACATACACTTTGAGCAATCCGTATTCGAAGTGCTTGCGATAGACTGCCTCTCCCGAAAGCTGCTGGAACGGCCTGTTCCAACTCACGTTTTGTGGAATCGCCCATTGGTACGGCGCCAAATCGATATAGGACGCGTTGACGCTTATTGACGACTTCTCCCACTTTTTGGTATGTCCAAGCCCGAGCCCGACGGTCATCAGCGCAATGTCGGTTTTGTTTTGGTCGGGATCGTCCTGCGTATTCAAAAGCAATACCGAGGAAAGCGCTTCGCCGTATTCGGCCGAGTAACCGCCGGTCGAAAAACTGATACCGCTGAACAGGAATGGCGAAAAACGACCGCGTGTCGGTAAATTGTTCGTGGTCGATCCGTATGGTTGGGCTACGCGGATACCGTCTACGAACGTCTGGGTCTCATCGGCTTCGCCACCGCGAACGAAAAGACGTCCGTCCTCGCCTACGGTTTGCGTTCCGGGAAGCGTTTGCAACGCCGCCACGATATCGCCTGCCGAACCTGCGGTGGTCACGATATCCAAAGGCTTCAGTACCGAAACACGCGCTTTATCGCCTGCCTCGAAGGTTCCGGCGTTGACGATCACTGCATCCAACACATTGACACTTTCGCGCATCTTGATGGTTTGCGGCTGATAGGTGGCCACATCGATTTCCATCTTGATCGTTTCGAACGACAGGAACGAGATGACCAAAGTCTGCTTTCCGGTCTCGGCAGTCGAAAACGCGAAAGAACCGTCGTCTTGCGAACTCGTACCGTCGTAAGCGCCTTCTATGAAAATGTTCGCTCCGGGAATGGGTTCGCCTTTCTGGTCGGTGACTTTGCCCTTGATTTCGGTTTGGGCGAATCCGATGCAAGCGAGAAGCAAAAGTGAAAATGTAAAGATCGATTTCATGTCGGTTGTTTTGATTACGGGACAAATTTGCATCGCCAATGTGATACCTGAAAACAAAGTTTACCGAATTGTAGATTTTGGACGATGAATTGAGACCAAGTTGAATATTTAGTATTTTCACCGCCGAACAAACAGAACACCATGAACAAAATTTTACCTGCCTTTATGTGTTTCATCGCATTTTCGGCTTTTTCGCAAATCCGGTTCGAACCCGGTTATTACATCGACAACCAAAATACCAAAGTAAATGGTTTCATAAAGAACCACGACTGGAACCAAAATCCGGATGTGATCGAGTTCAGATCAGACGAAAACAGCGATACCCGTATGATTCCAATCGACCAGATGCGCGAGTTTTCGGTCGGAAATACAGTATTCGTAAAGTTCACGACCTCTGTGGACCGCTCGCCTACCGACATTGCCAACCTCAGCGATTCGAAAAATCCGCAATGGGAAAAAGCGACGGCAATGCTTAAGGTACTCGTAAAATCTGACCTTACGCTATACGAATATACACAAGGTAATACCACTCGTTTTTTTGTAAGCTCGCCGCCTCATTCAACAGCCGAGCAGCTTATTTTCAAGGAGTATCGCAAAGATGCAGCGACGATTGGCCAGAACAGTGCATTCAGACAGCAATTGTCGGTTCTCATGGCTTCTAAAAATTTCCCGGTCTCGACATTTGAGCGCCTGTCATACAACGAACGCGATCTTTCGGAACTATTCATCAAATATGCCGGACACGAACAAAAAACGACAGACAAAAACGCGAAAGGGACAAACGGAGGTCTCAACCTTAAGATCGTAGCCGGAGTCAATTTCTCGAAACTCGATTTCAAATACCGCTATTTCACCACGACCGAAGGCGAGTTCGAACAAAAAGCCGTTCCTGTAATAGGCGTTGAGGCCGAATATATGTTTGCCTTCAACAAAAACAAGTGGTCGGTTTTTTTGGCGCCGAATTTCCAGTCGTATGAAGGCAAATACGAAACACCTGACGCTTCTGCCACCGCTACCTATAAATTCGTCGAAATTCCCGTGGGTATACGCCATCATTTCTATCTGACACCAAAAAGCAGGTTGTTCTTGAATTTGGGATATGCGTTCGGCTCGCTTCTGTCGGATTCCGGCATTGCCTACAAAACAGGATCGGGCACGCTCAATGTAGAATTCAGGAGGACGTCGAGCGTTTTTGTCGGAGCCGGCTTTGCGATGAACAGGTTCGGCATCGAATTGCGATACAATTCCAAGCGAGAACTCATAAACGACCCATATTGGTCTGGCGATTACAGTTCGTATGGCCTTCAGCTTACCTACAAAATACTGTGAGACATCACGTGGGTGCACTTACTCATTTGATACTTGGCCGAATAGAATAAATTGTTATATTTGAATGCTATAAAAAACTCAACTAAACCATGAAACACATCAAAACTCTCGCGTTTATTGCCTTGTTCCTCACGGTAAGCTTCGCATCGGCTCAGACCGCAAAAACCAATTGGCCGAAACTCAACGACGTAAAAGAAGTCGCCGCCAGGATCAATCTGAACCTCGAGCAAAACAACCCGCACGCTTTTTCGTTCACCGAAACATTGATGCAACAAGTTCAGCAACTCAAGGCGTCCGAAGCTCCGGCGAACTTCAAGAACAAGAAAACCGAAGAAGCCGTAAACCAACTTTCTGTAAAAGTGGAAGCCCTTGACCGCAAAGCGAAATCGCAGGCATCGGCAACCGAACTGAAACAGCAATTCACCGAAATACAGACGTTGCTCGCAACGATAAAATAAAGTGCATCGCCTAAAATTGACAGCCCGTTAACGCGGGCTTTTTTTATGCTTTATACTTTCGTGGCAGAATTATCGTTATCTTTTTGACTTCCAAACAACAATAGCCATTCCCAGACACTTCCGTGGTGTTTTTGGTCGTGGATTGCCCTATTTCCATCTCGACGTGTGCGAAACGGTGTGTAATCAACAACCTTAAATAAACTACGTATGAAAAAAGCAATTTTCAGTTTGGCGCTGTTGGCGCTGTTTTCGTGTTCGGACGATGATCTGCTGTCGACGACCGAAGCCAAAAAGAAAAACAACGAAACCTCCCGGTTACTCAACCTGATGCCGTTCGATGCCTCATGTATCAATCTTTCGACGGTAGACAACGACCCTTTGGGAAACAATCGCGAATGCATCCAGAACCAGATCAACCTGGCCAAGGCCAACGGCTATGACGGATTGCAGATAGGCGCGCTCGATTGTTATGTGAACGTGACGTTCGCCGCAAACAAAAGCTTGCAGATCCCGTCAGATTTTGCGCTCGTCATGGATGCGAATACGGTTTTCAGGGTCACGCCCAATAGTGTTGCGGGTTATGCGTTCATGGATATCGGCGGTACGTATTCGGTTCCTGATATCGCGAACGTATCGATTTCGGGCGGACAGATTTACGGGGATCGCGTGCTGCACAACAACACGACCGTACACGGCCACCTGATCCGGATCACGAGCGCACACGATGTGAGCCTCAAGAGCGTTGCCATGCGCGAGGCCAATAGCGACGGGCTTTATATTTCGGGAAAAGTCATTTCTAACCAGCCCAATTACACTCAACCTTATAATATAACGGTAAGTCATTGTACGTTCGAGCGCAACCGTCGCGCAAATATTTCGGTTACCGACGGATACAATATGGAAATCGCTTATTGCACGTTCCGCGACGCCGGCATCAATATGTCTCCGTCTCTTGGCGCCTTGCCGAAAATGTCGGTAAACGTAGAGGGCGACCGCGTGTGGAATACGGATCATACGCAACTGGTTTGGCTCAAGCATCCGCACGACATCAGCATACACGACAACAACGAGTCGGGCAGTATTGGCGGAGCATACTACGCTTCGTTGGCCGACCATGTATCCATTACCAACAATACGAGCGAATCGGCGATCGGTTATGTGTATGGCGACAACATCACGGTAGCCTACAATCATGTTTCGAATTCCAATTTCGGAATCACATGTGGGTTCAATTCGGCGACAAGCATCGTAAACCACGACAATTCGATTCACGACAACACGGTAGAGGATTGCAACATCGGATTGATTCTGTACAACCGCGATACCGTCGTGTCGTCAAATACCTTTACGGACTGTACTTCGTATGCGATGACCTTCAGCAATGTCCTGAACTGCCGCATCGAATCGAACACCATCACAAGTACGGTTTCGGGAAGTTCGGGCATAAAAGTGACCAATTCGACGATGTCTGACGAGCTCTACATACAATACAATGACATCGATATTGATGGAGGCGCGACATCTACCGGTATTTGGCTGCAGAACATAAATGTTGCCGCGGGTGAGGAAAATTACAAAGTATATTTGTTGGGCAACGACATCAGTACGACCGGCTCGTGTAAATTCGCAGGAGTAGGCGGTTTCGAAGTAGAAAGCAACTCTTTCGTGACGCTGGGTTCGGTGAGTGTCGTAGGCGGGCGATCAATGGTGATGACGCTTAACAGCATACTCAACAATTCTCCGAACGCGAATGCGAATGCGCTGTATCTGAACAACAATCCGCTGGCTAATATCGTCAAGGACAACACTATCGAGAATACGTCGACCAACGCCAACGCCCATTGCGTACAGATTACGAATTGCGCTAACCTTACATTTAACAGCAACACGCTCAAACAACCTGTCACCAGGACGCTCCACATCACGAATCTCACCGATTCGGACGTAAGCCTCAACACCGGAGTGATAGGCAACGTAGCGCTTTTCTTGTATGCCACCTCTACAAGCAATTGTACGTTTTCGGGGAATTTAGCAGATACGCCTCCGTTTACGCGCCAATCTATCGACGGCGTAGTTACCGTACTGTAAACAAAACGCTTGAATAATAAGCCGCCTCGTAAATACGGGGCGGTTTTTTGTTGATTACTTTTTCGCCCCGAAGCCCTTTTGTGTTTTATATTTGCGTTCTCTAATTTTTGCATCATGGTTTACAAATTCAGGGCGATTCTGGACACCGAAGAAGACGTTTTCAGGGACATCGCCATCCTTAGCGAAGACACGCTCGAAGACCTCCACAACGCACTTGTGAACGCTTTCGGTTTTGACGGTGCCGAAGTCGCTTCTTTTTATACGTGCGACGAAAACTGGAACCAGGAAGACGAGATCCCGTTGTTCGACACGGGCGACGTGGCCGGCGAGCAAATGGTCATGGCCGACTATCAGCTGTCTTCGATCCTGAACGAAGACCAGACCAAAATCATTTACGTGTACGACTTCATGAATATGTGGACGTTCCTTGTAGAATTGGCCGCCATCGAAGAAGAACAGGCAGGCGAAGCGTATCCGGCAGTTTTGTTCAGCCATGGCGTAATGCCCGGAGAAGCGCCGAACAAGGAATTCGAATCGGAAAACGAGATGGATTTCGACGAAGATGAATTCGACGAGGACGATTTCGATGAATTCGGCGACAGTGAGAATTTTGAGGATTACGGGTTTGAGGAGAATTGGAATTGATCCAGACTTAAGATAATAGACGCTATAGTCAGACCTTTCCGAATCCAGAACACATCCTTTATAAAACAATATTTAACGCACGGATTTTGTCTATCATCTATCCGTCTATCATCTATCATCCAAAAAAATGATCAACCTATTCAACACCCAAATCGAAACCCTTTCCCTTCACCGCGTCGGCAACAAAAGCCGCAACGAAGGCACTTTCCTTTCTGAACAGCCGTTCCATCCGAACGACGAGCTTACGCCGCTTTTGAAGGAGTTTTTCTTCAAGCCGTTCCGCGACAAGGAAGAGAATTATTACCAATTCGCGCACGAGGTCGATTTGGAGTACAACGACATGTTCAAACTTGCCGACGAGCTTTTCACCAATCCGTCGAACGCGCACGAGATCTCGAAAAGGATCACGCATCATTTGTACGAGCAGTCGGGACATCCGCACATCAAGAACGGCGAGGTTTATGTGGCGTACTTGACGAATATTTCGATAGACAACAACAAAGTCGATGCAATCGGGATTTTCAAAAGTGAAATCCAGAGCGACTTTTTGCAATTCGACGAATCGGGAAGCAATCTTGAAATGCGTCTCGAGCACGGCATCAGCCTCAACAGATTGGACAAAGGCTGCCTTATCTTCAATTACAAGAAAGAAGAAGGTTACAAAATCCTGTCGGTAGATTCGAACCGCTACGATGCGCGTTACTGGCTCGAGCATTTCCTTAACGTCGACTTGTTCGAGGATGAGAACTTCATGACCAAGAAATACCTCAAATTCTGCCAAAGCTTCGCCAAAGACGTGGTGCTTCCGGCCGAGGACAAAAAAGAAGAAGTCATGTTCATGAACCGCGCGGTGAACCATTTCGCCAAAAACGACCAGTTCGAGGAAACCGCATTTTTGAACGAAGTGCTCGACAACCCAGACTTGATCCCTGAATTCAAGAACTACAAAGTAGACAAAGGCGAGAAATTCAGCATCGAGGACGTGACCACCTTCCCTATCGCGAACGCCGCGGTTTCGGATGTGCGCAAAACCATCAAGAACGTGATCAACCTCGACACGAACATCCAGATCAAACTCGATTTCGTGAATCCCGAAAGCGCCGAGAAATTCGTCGAAAAAGGATGGGACGAGGAAAAGCAGATGTATTATTATCTCGTTTACTTTAATAAGGAACAGAAGGCTTAATCAGACGGCAGTTGCAGTAGCGGCATATGCTGTCGAAATATTGGAAAATCCCGTTGGAGAGAATCAGCGGGATTTTTTTTGTACCCGAAAACTATCCCAACTGCATCCTTCACTTTCCTTGACCTGCTTCTGTTTCTTTCTGTAGGGTTTCTTCCAATCTGCAACTGCAACTGCTGCCATTTTCCGGTTATTTTAAAATTTAACATTTATAGCCGCAACCTCATCAGCAATTTTACATCTCAACAATACAATCAATCAAATTGCTTATGAAATCTAAAAATTTACTTCTCATGCTGTCGCTCGTACTGCTGTCGGCATGTACGGGTGATGATGCGACATCATCGCCGAACATCGATCCCGTAACCGGAAACAAAGTACTCATGCTCAAAGTCGATTATACGACCAACGAGTTCGAAGGCGGCACCGAATTCACGTTCGACGAACCGGCTACGACTTTTACCGTGACCAACGAGTATCAGGAACCCGGAGATTTCGGTTGGGTCAAGTTGTATTACGACGAGCTCGACACGAAAATTTTCGACGGGGAAATCCATTGGATGGGACTCGGGACGCTTCATTTTCCAGAAAGTTTCGAACCAGCCGATTCTTTCCAACATGTACTTACCGACGATTACGCGACGCCGAACGGTTTCGAGAACGTCTTCAACCCGTCGGGCCAGGAATTCGACTACAACCAGCCCTGGTCGCATGTGCAGGGTTTGGTCAAAGTGCGTCAATACCTGCAAAGCAATCCCGAGGCGAGCGCCAAGATTTTCCTTTACACGCCAAGTGTAGGAATTGGAAATCCCGCCGATTGGGATTGGATCATCATCCTCAAGAATTGATTAATTCGTGATAAAGGTTAGTTTTGGAAGAGCGCTCTACAAGGGGCGCTTTTTTATTTGCGCGAAAAATCGGCCGAATTTCTATTTTAGCTGTAACAAAACATTTCTTGAATCGTTTCAAGATAAAACCCAACCAAGTGGAAACAATCCTATCCATCCGCAATCTCGACAAGAAGTTCGGGCTGATACACGCAGTCAAGAACGTTTCTTTCGACATACAAAAAGGCAACGTCTACGGCATCCTTGGCCCTAACGGTTCCGGAAAATCGACAACTTTGGGCATCGTGCTCAACGTAGTCAACCGCACGGGCGGCGACTATTCGTGGTTCGGCGGCAAGCTCGAAACGCACGAAGCGCTCAAGAAAGTGGGCGCGATCATCGAACGCCCGAATTTCTATCCGTATATGTCGGCGGTCAAAAACCTCGAACTCGTGTGCAAGATCAAAGGCATCCCGTATTCGAAAGTAGAGGAAAAACTCACGCTCGTCGGGTTGATGGAACGCAAGGACAGCAAATTCCGCACGTTCTCGCTTGGGATGAAACAACGTCTCGCCATCGCTTCGGCCTTGCTCAACGATCCCGAAATCCTGATCCTGGACGAACCGACAAACGGGCTTGATCCGCAAGGTATCCATCAAATCCGCGACATCATCCGAAAAATCGCCGCGATGGGAACGACGATTTTGCTCGCATCCCACTTACTCGACGAGGTCGAAAAAGTATGTTCGCACGTCGTGGTGCTGCGCAAAGGCGAAATGTTGTATTCGGGCAGCGTAGACGGCATGTCGGCCAACGAAGGTTTCTTCGAACTCGAGGCTTCGGATATGCAAAACCTTAAAACGGCGATCGAATCGCATCAAGCCGTCGACAAAATCAAAGAAGAAAACGGCAGGCTTACCGTGTATCTCAAATCGCATCTGGAGCCCGAAGAACTCAACCGTTACCTGTTTTCGAAAAACATCGCACTGAGCCATTTGGTGTTCCGCAAAACCAGCCTTGAAGAGCAATTCCTTGAACTTACCAGCAAACAAAACAAATCATGAAACGTCTCCTCTCTATAGAACTCCAAAAAATCTGGATGAACCGCGCGAGCCGCGTACTGACCGTGAGCTATTTCGTGCTGTTGTCTTCGATCGCGTTGATCGCATCGATCAAATTCGACATCGGTAATTTCAAGTTCCATTTGGCCGATATGGGCATTTTCAACTTCCCGTACATCTGGCATTTCAACACTTATATCGCCAGCGGTTTCAAGTTGTTCCTTGCGGTAATCATCGTCTCGATGATGGCAAACGAATATTCGTACGGAACGCTTAAGCAGAATCTCATCGACGGTATGAGCAAAAAGGAATTCATTACCTCGAAATTCCTCACCGTAGTCCTGTTCGCGGGCATTTCGACACTTTTCGTGTTCGTCGTCTCGTTTATACTTGGCCTGTGTTTTTCATCGTACACAGAAGCCGATACGATTTTCATGCACATGGAATACATCCCGGCGTATTTCCTGAAACTTGCCGGATTTTTCGCGATGTGTCTTTTTGCAGGGATTTTGGTCAAGCGATCTGCATTTTCGTTGGGTTTCATCATCCTTTGGTATATCGTCGAGAAACTGGCCTTCCTTGGCATTTGGTACGTGACCGACAAACGCGAAACCGCTAGCCAGTTGATTTCGGTTTTACCGCTCGAAGCCATGTCGAATCTAATCAAGGAACCGTTTACGAAACTTAGTATCGTGCGCAAGGCAGGAAGCACTTTGGGAGTGGACGATTTCGGAAGTTCGGATGTAAGTTTAGTCACGATGCTCGTCGTGTGTTTCTGGATCGCATTCTTCGTTTATTTCTCGTACAAAATCCTGCAAAAACGCGATTTATAGTATCTTTGCCCGTGCTATGAACAGGATGCGGGAGATACTTTTTATTTTCGTTTTGGGGCTTTTCGGATGCAACGCCTCGGCCCAATACATCTCGGTAGACGAGAATTACACGACGTTCCAACTCGTGAACGATGTTTTGATCAACAACCCTTGCGGACAAGCCAGCAACATCGTGGTTTCGGGATGGAGTTTTTCAAGCGGCAACACTTTCGGATATTTCAATGCCAACGGCAGCGCGTTTCCGTTTCAGGATGGCGTCGTACTCACAACCGGACGGGCCGCATCGGCTGTCGGGCCAAATACCTCTTTGCTAAGCGAAGGGCCGACGAACTGGAACGGAGACAACGACCTTGAAAATGCACTCAATGTCAACAATACGATAAACGCGACCGTATTAGAGTTCGATTTCCTTCCGCAGGCCAGCGAATTCAGTTTTGAATATATTTTCTCATCGGAGCAATATTTGTCGAACCCGTCCCAAAACCAATGCGCGTATACCGACGGATTCGCGTTCCTGCTCAAAAAAGCCAATACGTCCGATCCTTACCAGAACCTTGCGGTCGTGCCCCAGACTTCTACGCCGGTTACGGTCAATACGGTGCGCGGTCCGGGAACGGTTTGTCCGCCGCAGAACGAGGAATATTTTGACGCTTTCAACGCAGACGAACATCCGACCAATTACAACGGACAGACCAAACCGCTAACGGCAAAAGCTTTTGTGCAAGCCGGTGTTTTGTACCACATAAAGCTCGTCGTCGCCGATCAGGGAAACAACCTTTACGATTCGGCTATTTTCCTCAAAGGCGGTAGTTTCAAGGTAGAAAAAGACTTGGGTGCCGACCGTCTGCTTTCGACGTTCAATGCGTTGTGTCCGAATTCGACGTTAACGCTCAATGCCCAGGAAAACGGGGCGACAAGTTATAAATGGTACAAAAACGATATTTTGATTCCGGGTGCGACATTGGCCACTTATGATGTTACCCAACCCGGCACTTACAAGGTGGAGATCCTTTTGGGAAGCGGCTGTGTTTCTACGGGTGAAATCAAACTCGAGTATTCGACAGAACCGGCCTACCAAAGTCCTGTGACGATGGTGCAATGCGATCCCGACAACAACGGTATTTCTACGTTCAACCTGACCAATGCGATCGACGCACTTACTTTGGGGAACACAGCGTTCAACCCGGTGACGTTTTACGAAAGTATGGCCGATGCGATTTCGAATACGAACCCGATTCCTCCTTTGTATTACGACGCTATGGACGACACCCAGGTCATCGCCAAAATGAAATATGGATTTGACTGTTATGTGTATGCCACACTAATCCTGCAACTCACTTACAATCCGGCATCGCCCCAAGCCCTGACGGTATGCGACACGGACGGTACAGTAGACGGCTTTACGGCTTTCGACCTCGACCAACAAGCCACGCCTCTGGTGCTCAACGGACTTCCGATAGGCCTTACCGTAGAATATTACGCGAGCAATCTCGATGCTTTGACGCAAACTAATCCGCTATCGAACAATTTCACGAATACGACCGCGTCCCAGCAAATCATTTATGCGCGTGTGGTCAGCGGATCGGCTTGTTACGACATCGTCAAGGTTACGCTTAACGTGACGGCCTTGACTCCGCCGGGATTCGAAGATGAAACGCTCAATATCTGTCCGGACGAAACCCTAACGTTATCGGTGGCCGGCAACTTTGCGTCGTATTTGTGGTCGACAGGGGAAACCTCAAGCCAGATTACGGTGAACGCCATAGGAAACTACACCCTTACCGTCACCGATGCCAACGGTTGCCAGGCGGTAAAGGAATTTACGGTCGTTACGCCCGATCCGCCGGTTTTCGAATGGGCCGAAATCACTAATTTCCAAGGCAACGACAATTCGATCGTCGTACATTATTCGGGCAATAGCGAATATGAATTTTCTGTAGACGGCGAGCATTTCCAAAGCACTCCGAATTTCGGGAATCTGCCCGGAGGCGCTTACGACATTTACATTCGCGACCTACACCGATGCTATACGATCGGGCCGTTTTCGGTGTTCATCGTAGACTATCCCACGTATTTTACTCCGAACGGCGACGGCATACACGATTACTGGCAAGTAACTGCCTTAAATTCACAACCTTCGAGCCTTGTCAGCATTTTTGACCGATACGGAAAGTTGTTGTGCCAGTTCGACGGATATTCGATCGGATGGGACGGAAAATTCAATTCAAGGGAACTTCCGTCGACAGATTATTGGTTTACGTTGCAACTTGCAGGCGGACGCATAGTTAAAGGGCATTTTTCTCTTAAAAGATAAGTGCTAATTCCCTATTTTTAGGGCATGAAAAAGAAATTACCCTTGCTTCTTTTGCTGTGGTCCCTAAATTGCCTCGCGCAGTTCAGCAAAACCCATTACATTCCGCCTTTGGTTTCTTCGTTCAACGTATCTGCCGAAGAGCAATTCCTTTACATTTCTACACCTAGCATCACACCTGTAAACTTCCGGATCATCAACATCGGAGGCGCAATCGTGAACGGTACGGTTTCGCGCGATATTCCGTATGTGTACAGCATCGGTTTCGGAAGCGATACCAATCTTGTACTCGACGCCTCGTCTTCACAAAATACGTTTTCCGATCGCGGATTCATCGTCGAAGCCGAAGATTTGGTATACGTCACGGCGCGTTTGATTGCGGGCAACGGCAACCAGGCCGGTGAAATCGTATCGAAAGGAATGGCGGCTTTGGGCACGCGTTTCCGTGTGGGCGGTTTCCGCAACCCGAACGACGGTTACAGCGAAAACGGATTGACGTTCATTTCGGTACTCGCCACAGACAACAATACGACGGTCAACTTCAGCGGCATGCAGGCCGGCGTAACGTTCATCAACAATGAATTTGCGGGAAATGCGCCTTTTTCGGTCACGCTCAACAGCGGAGAAAGTTTTGTGGCAGCGGTTCAAGGGCCGTCAAACGGCAACAGGCAAGGTTTATTGGGAACACTCGTGACTTCAGACAAACCGATCGCGGTGAATTGCGGGTCTTTCGGAGGCACGAACGGAACGATGGCCAACCTCGATTTGGGTTTTGACCAGATCGTTTCGGCCGAGCGCACCGGAACCGACTACATTTTCATAAAAAGTACGGGCATGAACGAGGTAGAAACCGTTCTCATCATAGCCGACGAAGACGGAACCGAAGTCACGCGAAACGGCTCGCCAGGCGTCATTACGCTTAATGCAGGCGAATACGTATTTTTTGAAGGTTTCCAGTTCGACGGTAACGGGAACATGTCGGTACATACCAACAAGAATGTGTTCGCCTACCAAAGCATAGGTGACGACGCCAGAGGCGATCAGGCGAACCAGGAGATGTTTTTCGTTCCGCCTTTGAGTTGCGAGACGCCGAAAGTGATTGATAACATACCATTCATAAACGAAGTCGGCACACGGGAATTCAACGGCAGAATCACTATGGTTACAGAAGTCGGATCTACATTGAATTTTAACGTAAACGGTACCGATTTGACGCTTGCGGGTCTTGCCGCGACTGGCGTGACGATTGTTGGCCCGACATCGGTAACCGGAAACGCCGATTTTGAAACCTATACGATTTTGGGGCTTGACGGACATGTAGCCGTTACCTCGACCACACAATTGTACTTAGCTTCTTACGGCTCGAGTGACGCCGCGACTTTCGGGGGATATTATTCCGGATTTACGTTCAAACCAGAAGTCACTTTCGACCAAATAGACATCACTCAGGAAAACTGTTTGCCCAACGTCCAGCTTACGGTAAACACGATTACGGGTTTCGATACGTTCCAGTGGTATCTCAACGGATCGGTGATTCCGGGCGCTACTTTAGGCAGCTTCACGCCTACCGAACCCGGGTATTACTATGTGAAGGCTGGAATAGCCGCTTGCGGGACCGAATTGATTTCAGACAACATCCCGGTCAGTCTTTGCGCTCCCGATACCGATGCAGACGGCACGACCGACAACTCCGACATCGACCTTGATAACGACGGCATCACGAACTGCCAGGAATCTTTTGGCGATGTACCTTTTAATTTGAGCAATCCGCTTGCAGGCAACGTGAATGCGGGTTCGGGCGCATATACCAACAGTTTTACGGGAAGTTTTCCTGCTGGTGTCGGCACGCCGACCGCCGTTCCTTTTGCGGGAAGTGCCAATGGGAATTTTGTGACTTCGGTGAGTGCAGGCAACGGAAATTCGGTGGTGTATCAGATGAATTTCGCGCAACCGGTAAGTTTTTCACTCGAATACGTGACCACGGCGAATGCAGCCGACTTGACCAATACCCAAGGCGAATTTATCGTAAGTGCGCCGACGAATCGTACCATTACCGTTCTCAATCCAGACAACCAACTTCTCATCGACACCAATTACGACGGGATTTACGAAAGCGGGATCACACAATTCTCGTCTTTCGAGATCCGATTCAGGCTTAACGGCACCAATCCGCTCGCGGCGGGAAGCGGCACATTCAGCTTCAGGTGTCATTTGGCCAATACACTCACATTTACACATAAAAACCTCGACGCGGCAGCCGAAAATCGCGCGACATTCAGGATCGTGGCCAGTTGCGTGCCTCGTGACAGTGACGGCGACGGTACGCCCGATGCACTTGACCTTGACAGCGACAACGATTCCATTCCCGATTTCTACGAATCACAAGGAGATGAATTCGAGCCACTTTCGGGCAACGACACCAACAGCGACGGGCTTGACGATTCTTTTCCACAGAATATGGCTGCGGCCGATAGCGACAATGACGGCCATCCCGATTTCCTCGATCTTGACAGCGACAACAACGGTATTTTCGACCTTACCGAATCGGGCAGTACGGCAATCGACGCCAATAATGACGGGATAATCGACGGAGCGCCCGCAACTTTCGGATCCAATGGTTTGGCCAACGGGATCGAAACGGCTCCGAACAGCGGCATCATCAATTTCAATATGGCCGATGCCGATAGCGACGGGATTTGGGATTTCATCGAAAGCGACAACGACGGAGATGAATGTAACGACGTGCTCGAAGCCGGGTTTACCGATGCGAATTCCGACGGTTTCATCGGAAATGCCGCTCCTGTTGTGAATGCATCGGGCGTGGTGACCTCGGCCGGCGGTTATACGACTCCGAATCCGAATTACAACATCCCGGCACCGATCGTCATCAATACACAACCCGTGGCGAATCCGACGGTCACATGTGAATTACAGAATGCCGTCATTGCGATAGACGTCAACCCGGGCGTGACGTATCAATGGCAGGTTTCCACGAACGGCACGACCTATACCAACATTTCGGACGGGCCGCTCTATTCGGGAACGACGACCAACACGCTTACCATTACAGACGTCGTTTTTGCGATGAACGGTTATAAATATCGCGCGTTGCTTAATCGCGCGGGTAACGTGTGCGGAAAGGTTTCCGATGCCGCGACGATCCAGGTCAATGCACTTCCGCCCGTGTTAAACAGGACATTGGTACAATGCGATACGGGCGACAATCCCGACGGTATTACGATTTTCAACCTGTCTGAAGCCGATCAAAGCTTTTTGAACGGGAATACCAACTTCTCGCTCGCGTATTTCTTAAATGCTACGGAAGCCGAAAACAACGGGACGCCGCTTGACAACGATTACACCAATATTTCCAATCCGCAGCCGATTACGGTGAAACTTACCGATTTGACTACCGGTTGCTACAGCTTGAGTACGTTGAATTTGTCGGTCAACCTTTTGGCGAACGTGACGATAAACCTTCCGGGAATTTGCGACGAACTTACGTCTGAAGACGGTTTTACCCAATTCGACCTTACGGATGCGGACATCGGCAACTCGCCAAGCCAGAACGTGCGTTTTTACGAGACGGTAAACGATGCACTTCTGGAACAGAACGAGATCCAGAATCCTCAAAACTATACGAATCTCACGGCCTACGATGCTACGATTTATGCGCGTCTGGAGAACACGAACGCAAACAGTTGCTCGCGTCTGTACATCATCAACCTCAAGGTATACCGTTTGCCTGATATCGATACGAACGACGCATTGATTCCGCATGTGGTTTGTTTGAATTCGCCTACGTTCACGACGCAGATTGACGCGGGAATTTTAGACGGATCATCTCCGTCCGACTACAACTATTCGTGGTATTACGAAGGCGGATTAATCGCCAACACCGCGCCTACACTTACGGTAATCGCCGAAGGATTGTATTCGGTGCGTGTGACGAATTCGCACGGTTGTTCGAAATTGCGTTACATTCCCGTGATACATTCGAGCCAGGCGATCATTGAAAGCGTCGATGTGGTCGATTTTGTGGATTCCAATACGATCACGGTTACTCTTGGCGCGAACAGCTTCGGAAATTACACCTATAGCCTAGACCACGAAAATGCGGGACAGATCAGCAATGTATTTACCGATGTCGCTCCTGGCGTACACACGATTTACGTTATGGACGCGAACGGTTGCCCGTCTGCGATCTGGACAGACGTATCGGTCATGGGCTTCCCGAAATATTTTACGCCTAACGCCGACGGTTTCCACGACACCTGGAACCTCAAAGGCGCGACCGGAATCCGGAACACCAATTCGATCGTGAGGATTTTTGACCGATACGGCAAACTGCTCAAACAACTCAAGGCCACGAGCGATGGCTGGGACGGCACGTACAATGGCCGACCTATGCCTTCGGACGATTACTGGTTCGTGATCGAACTCGAGGACGGCCGCTCTGCAAAAGGACACTTTACATTAAAACGATAACAACGATAACCAAAACTATGCGCTCAACCATCACTATTGCCGCTTTGTTGCTTGCCGGTTTGTTCGGAAACGCACAACCCAAAGTAAACAGCGGAGCTTTGAAACACTTTGAAAAATTCGAATCGAAACTCGTACAGCCACGCGATGTGGATATTTGGCTTCCGCCGGGTTATGACAAAAACGAGAAGTATCCTGTTTTGTACATGCACGACGGACAGATGCTGTTCGATCCGAGCATCACCTGGAACAAAATGTCGTGGGAAGTAGACAATACGGCGTCAAAACTAATTAAGGAAGGCACCGTCAAGAAATTCATCGTCGTCGCGATTTGGAACGTTCCCGATTTGCGCTTCAGCGATTACTTTCCGCAAAAACCGTTCGAATCACTCACACAGAAATCCAAAGATTCGATCTACGGATTGTATTTCGGCGAAAAACCGATGTTCAACGCAAAAGTCAACGCCGACAATTACCTCAAGTTCATCGTGACCGAACTCAAGCCTTTCGTCGACAAGAATTATAATACGAAGGCCGACGCAGCCAATACGTTTATCGCCGGGTCGAGCATGGGCGGATTGATTTCGCTTTACGCCATTTGCGAATATCCCGAAACTTTCGGAGGCGCGGCTTGCATGTCTACGCATTGGATCGGCGCTACGGGCGTGGCCCAAAACCCGATTCCAGGTGCTTTCCTCAAATACATGAACAAAAAACTGCCTTCTCCGGCCAATCATAAAATCTATTTCGATTACGGAACGGAAGGTCTCGACGCGAATTACGGTACGACACAAAAAAAGGTGGACGCGTTGATGACCGAACACAAATTCACGTCGAAGAACTGGATTACCAAAGAATTTAAGGGAGACGACCATTCCGAGAAATCGTGGGCGACGCGATTGAGCCAGCCGTTGACTTTCCTGCTTGGCAATCCGAACACGCCTAAAACCAATGCTCCGGCTATTTTGGTGGACGAAAAACCAAAAACCATTACTTCGGGCAAGTCGACGCAAAAGAAGCAGGGCGAGAAACCGAAAGCTCAGACTGCAGCTCCAAAAAAATAAAAACATAAAAAACCATCAGTTGTAGCTGATGGTTTTTTTACAATTAAGAAAGTTAAGCTTAATTAAGCCAGGCGAAACGTGTCAAGACCTCGTTCAACCCGAAACAATAACTGTATTTAGCCGCTTAATGTTCTTTTGAAGTAAAAGCATAAAAAAAAGCCGTCAGTAAAATTGACGGCTTTTTTATTTATCTTATTTATCTCAAATTCGATCAGTCGATTTTGTAACGCTTACGGTCGTTCTCGTTAAGATAGATCTTACGCAAACGAAGCGATTTCGGCGTAACTTCTACGTATTCGTCTTTCTGGATGTATTCCAAAGCTTCCTCAAGCGAGAATTTGATCGCTGGCACGATGCGCGTTTTGTCGTCGGCACCGGCTGAACGGAAGTTCGTAAGCTGCTTGGTTTTGGTGATGTTGATCGTCATATCGTCGGCACGCGAGTTTTCACCCACAACCTGGCCTTCGTAGATATCTTCGTTAGGATCCACGAAGAATTTACCGCGATCCTGAAGTTTGTTGATTGAATACGGAATCGCTTTACCGTTTTCCATCGAAATCAAAGATCCGTTGATACGTCCCGGGATTTCTCCTTTGAACGGTTGGTATTCCAAGAAACGGTGTGCCATGATTGCTTCACCAGCCGTCGCCGTAAGCAATTGGTTACGCAACCCGATGATACCGCGTGACGGGATGTTGAACTGGATGATCATGCGGTCGCCTTTCGGTTCCATAGAAAGCATCTCACCTTTTCTTACCGTTACGAATTCTACGGCGCGTCCTGAAACGTGCTCCGGAAGGTCGATCGTCAATTCTTCGATCGGTTCGCATTTCACGCCGTCGATTTCCTTGATGATAACCTGCGGCTGTCCGATCTGTAGTTCGTATCCTTCGCGACGCATGGTCTCGATCAAGACCGACAAGTGAAGAACGCCGCGTCCGAAGACCATGAATTTATCGGCAGAATCAGTATCGTTGACACGAAGCGCTAGGTTTTTCTCTAGTTCTTTCGCCAATCTGTCTTTGATGTGGCGCGAAGTCACGAACTTTCCTTCTTTTCCGAAGAAAGGCGAATCGTTGATCGTGAACAACATTGACATCGTAGGTTCGTCGATCGCGATCGTCTGAAGCGCTTCAGGATTTTCGAAATCTGCAACGGTATCGCCGATTTCGAATCCTTCCAGCCCTACAAGCGCACAAATGTCACCTGCGACAACAGACTGTACTTTCTTACGGCCAAGACCGTCGAAAACGTGAAGTTCCTTGATTTTTGATTTTATGATCTTCCCGTCTCTCTTTACCAAAGAAACCGGTTGTCCTTCTCTTAATTCTCCTCTTTGAAGACGTCCGATGGCGATACGCCCGGTAAACGATGAGAAATCAAGTGATGTGATCAGCAATTGTGGTGTTCCTTCTGAGACTTTAGGAGCCGGAATGTGTTCCAAAACCATATCGAGAAGTGGCTCGATGTTGTCGGTCACGTTTCTGAAGTCCTCGCTCATCCAGTTGTTTTTGGCCGATCCGTAAACGGTCGGGAAATCGAGCTGCCATTCTTCGGCGCCCAATTCGAACATCAGGTCGAAAACTTTTTCGTGTACTTCTTCCGGAGTACAGTTTTCCTTATCGACTTTGTTGATCACCACGCATGGTTTCAAACCAAGACCGATCGCTTTTTGCAAAACGAAACGGGTTTGCGGCATCGGACCTTCGAAAGCGTCTACCAACAGCAAAACACCGTCTGCCATGTTGAGTACGCGTTCTACTTCTCCACCGAAATCGGCGTGCCCCGGAGTGTCGATGATGTTGATTTTGGTTCCTTTATAGGTAACCGAAACGTTCTTGGAAGTAATGGTGATACCTCTTTCGCGTTCCAAATCGTTGTTGTCGAGGATCAAGTCTCCGGCGTTCTCGCTTTCGCGGAAAAGCTGGCAGTGGTACATGATTTTGTCGACAAGGGTCGTCTTTCCGTGGTCAACGTGGGCGATGATCGCAATATTCCTGATAGATTCCATATCCTTTTTTTGAAGGCGCAAAGGTACACTTTATTTCTGGATAAAAAACCTTTTTGAAAATAGCCTTAACGTATTCGTAATAAGGAGATAAATGGTCCTTTTGTACAGCATGCGAATATTTTAACAGCGACTGCAAGAACCCGACCGCTATTTCGTTATATTTATCGTGAGTAAATACCATAAGTGAAAAGAACCTCTACCCGAATCATCTCGATTTACCTGATCACCGGAATCACGTGGATTTTGGCGAGCGACTGGTTTTTCGGTCAATTCAACTATCCCGAAGAACGCTTTTACCAAAGCGTCAAAGGGTGTGGCTTCATTGTGGTTTCGGGCATGATTTTTCTTTACATGCTGCGCCAATATGAAGCGCGTAACCGCCACTACCTGAACCGGCTTCGCGACATGAACCGCGAACTCGAACAGCGCAACGACGCATTGGCCGCATCGAACATTGAACTCGAGCAATTCGCTTACATCGCCTCCCACGACCTGCAGGAACCGCTGCGTATGGTAACGGGATTCCTGACGCAAATCGAAAAAAAATACGAAGAAAACCTAGACGAGAAAGGACGTGAGTACATCCATTATGCCGTAGATGGTGCGATCCGGATGAGGCAGACGATTCTGGATCTGCTCGAATATTCTCGTGTCGGAAGAAAAGATTTCAAACAGGAGTCGATCAACATTTCTGAAATCGTTGACGAGATCATATCGCTCAACAAGCCGCTTTTCGCCGAAAACAATTCGATCATAGAAAAGCACGAATTGCCCGTGATTATCGGAGGCAAGACACTGATTCGCCAGGTGTTCCAGAACATCATGACCAACGCCGTAAAATACCGCAAGGCCGACATACAGCCGGTAATCGTCATAATATCGGAAGAAAGCCCTACGCATTGGCAATTTTCGGTATCGGATAACGGCATCGGGATGCGCCAGGAACACCTGGAACGCATTTTCATACTGTTCCAGAGGCTGCATTCGCGCGAGCAGTATTCGGGCACGGGAATCGGATTGTCGGTGTGCAAGAAAATCGTCGAAAACCACGGCGGACGCATATGGGCGACGAGCGAACCGGGCGTGGGAAGTACGTTTAATTTTTCAATCAAAAAATAGTTTTTTCGCTTATATTTGTTTATCCCTACTTTAACTATGAAATCTTCCATGTCTTTGGCGAAACCCGGCCTTGACCCTAGTTCTCCCAGGCTTGTGAAAGTCATGGCGGCATTTCATTTCAGGATTTGTCAACGACGCGTTTGTCCCATGTCGAACCTCTTAAACTGCAGTAATGGAGTATAAAACTACCGGATTACATGTGTTGATAGTAGAGGACAATCCGGGAGATTATGTCTTGATATGCGAGTATTTGGCCGAAGCGTTCCAAAATCCGGAATGCCAACGCGCCACTTCTTTCGAGGAAGCCAAACGACAAATCTCTGCAAAGACTTTCGACGCGCTTATTCTCGACCTGACGCTGCCCGACCTTAGCGGCGAAGCTTTGCTCGAGGCCATGAAACCTATCGTCGAACAGACGCCGGTGATCGTGCTCACGGGCTCGATCAATACGAAATTCGCGTATCTGGCGCTTTCCTATGGCATATCCGATTATCTGGAAAAAGACGGTTTGACGCCGATCGCGTTGTTCAAGAGCATAACATATAGTTTGGAGCGCAACCGCATCAGCCGCAAATTAAGGCGTTCCGAGGAAAATTACCGGAATCTTTTCATGACCAATCCGGTGCCGAATTGGATTTACGACATCGAAACCCTGAAGATTCTCGATGTCAACGACGCGGCCATTTCGCATTACGGATATTCGCGTACCGAGTTCCTGAACATGACCATGGACGAGATCCATCCTCTCGAAGAACTCGCAACCGTCGGGATTTCGAATGAAAAACAACCGCAAAACGTTTTCGACCTGCGCCCGGGACATTACCGACACCATATAAAATCGGGCGAAACCATAGACGTTTCCATACAAAGCAACGATATCGACTTTGACGGAAAACGCGCTCGCATGGTGATTTCTAACGACATCACCCAAAAACTCAACGCCGAAAAAGCCATATTGTCGAGCGAACAGCGCTTCAAGACGTTGGTTCAGGAAAGCGGCGATTTGATCACGATTCTCGACAAGGACGGGAATTTCCTGTACACAAGCCCGAACCACGAATCCATACTAGGCAGAAAGAACGGCCAGATCGCCAACAAGAACATTCTCGATCTGGTACATATGGACGATATCGAAAAAGTGCGCGCGTTCTACAAAGGCTTGATTTCGGAAAGCCGCATTTATTCGCTTCCATTCCGATTGCGGCACATCAACGGCAATTACATTTGGATGGAATCCATCGGAACGAACGCGCTCAACGACCAGGCCATCAACGGATTGGTTTTGAATTCGCGCGACGTTACGGCCCGTGTCGAGCACGAAAAACGCATACAAGAAATCAACGAAAGGCTTACGGCCATCGCAAAGGCGACCAGCGACGCGATTTACAGCTACGATTACGACACGCGCGAGATTTCGCTTTTGGGCACGAACTACACGAACCTTTTCGGATATAAATTCGCCGAAGACGTCGCTCCTAACGACTTCTTCAAGGACCATCTGCACCCCGAGGACAGACAACGCACGCTCGAAAAATTGCGCAACGCGATCAAGGACCGCAAAAACAGCCATTTCGAGATCGAATACCGCTTCAAGCGGCAAAACGGCAGCTATGCCTACATTTTGGATCGTTTCGACATCATACGCGAGAAAGGCGTCGCCTCGAAAAAAGTAGGCGCGATGCAGGATATTTCTACGCGAAAATTACAGGAAACCATCCTTTCGTTCGAGAAACAGATCTACGAGCTCAACGCGAATCCGAAAATCAATTTCGAAGTCGTGATCAACAAGCTCGTCGCGAACATAGAAGAATTGATTCCCGATTCGTATTGCACGATACTGATGCTCAACGAAGACGGCAAAACGGCGCGTCACATCGCCGGCGATTCTTTAGGGCAGGAATATATAGACGCGGTGAACGGCATTACGATCGGACCTAAAGCCGGCTCGTGCGGAACATCGATGTATACGGGCAAGAAAGTGATCGTATCCGATATCGAAAACGATCCGCTTTGGGAAGATTTCATAGAAGTCGCCCGCCATTTCGGACTTCGCGCCTGCTGGTCGATTCCCGTAAAGAAAGGAAACGGCAAGGTCGTGGGTAGTTTCGCCACGTACTACAAGACGCCTAAAGCCCCGCATCCGGACGAAATAAACCTCGTGGAGCGCGTGGCCAATATGATAGGCGTGCTTATCGAAAACCGCGAGTCTTTCGAGGAAACCGAACGCGCCAAAGAACGATACGACATCGTGGCCAAAGCGACCAGCGATACGATCTGGGATTGGAATATCCTTGAGGACAAATTCGATTGGAACAGAGGAATACAAGGCGTTTTCGGATATAAGAAAAGCCAGGTCGGAGAATCCTCGAGATGGTGGTTTGACCGCATCCATCCCGAAGACAGTATCAAAATGTCGGTGAAACTCTATTCCTTTTTGGAGCAGAAGACCGAAAAATGGCAGGACGAATACCGTTTCGCCTGCGCCGACGGATCGTACAAATACGTTTTCGACCGGGCGTTTTTGGTCAAGGACGAAGAAGGCAAGGCCATCCGTATGATCGGAGCCATGCAGGACGTTACGCGCCAAAAGCAGGAAGAGCACCGATTGAAACTCATGGAAACCGTGATCACTCAAATGAAGGATTCGGTCATCATCGGAGAAGCCGACAAGACGGGGAATTCGCTTCCGAAAGTGATTTTCGCAAATCCGGCGTTTACCGCGATGACAGGTTACAAAGCCAGCGAGGTCATCGGCAAAATGCCCGGTATCTTCATGAACCGGAAGCCCGCCAAGAAAGATTTCGACCGTTTGCTGCAATCGATGCGCAACAAACAGGAATTCAAGTTCGAGACGCTCAACGCGCGCAAGAACGGAGAAGAATATTGGGTCAACGTATCGATGATCCCGATCTGGAACGCCGAAAGCGAGCACACGCATTGGATTTCGATTCAGCGCGACATTACGGAAGAAAAACGTCAGGAGAAAGAAAAAGAGCAGTTAATCCGCGAGCTTACGCAGAACAACAAGGATTTGAAGCAGTTCTCTTATATCACGTCGCACAACCTGCGCGCACCTTTGTCGAACCTTACGGGATTGCTCAACCTGATCGAGGACATGCCTATCGAGAACCAGGAACTCAAGGAAATCCTCAACGGTTTCCACAAATCGACGCATTTGCTCAATGAGACGATCAGCGATTTGGTAAGGGTCGTCATCATCAAGGACAATCCGTCGATACAAAAAGAAGAGGTTTTGATCAAGGATGTGTTCGAGAATGTGTTCCATCAGCTGAGTTTTATGATCGGGATGTACAAACCTATCATCAACCTCAAATTGGAGAAAGTTTCGATCCTCAATATCAACAAAGCTTACCTCGAAAGTATTTTGCTCAATTTGCTTACGAACGCGATCAAATATAGATCGACCGAACGCAAACTCAAGATTTTCGTATCGTCGAAGATCGTAGGCGATTCGATCCAGCTCGTGTTCAAGGACAACGGAATCGGAATCGACATGGAACGCAACCGCGACAAGATTTTCGGATTGTACCAGCGTTTCCACAATTATCCCGACAGCAAAGGCCTCGGGCTTTATCTCGTAAAATCGCAGGTGGAAAGCATGGGCGGATCGATTACGGTGGAAAGTACCGTAGACAAAGGCACATCCTTCACCTTAACCTTTAAAAAACAGACGACTAATTAATATTTCCCAAAAACCACAAAACTACAATGCTACACAAATTATTATGCGTGGACGATGACCCAATCACCTTGATGCTTTACAAGATGGTGATCGCGAAGGCCGAATTTGCCGAACAGGTAGACACGGCCCAAAACGGGGAAGAAGCCATTGCTTATTTCGACGGATTGCTCAAAGTCGGAAGCGACTACCCTAAATTGATCTTTCTGGACCTGAACATGCCCGTAATGGGCGGATGGGAATTTCTTGACCTATTCTCGACACCTAAGTATGAAGCGTTTTCGGATGCGAAGGTTATCGTACTTTCATCTACGATCGATCCGCAGGACATAGAGAAATCGAAATCGTACAAGCAAGTCATCGATTTCAGGTCGAAGCCGATTTCGAAGGAAATGCTGGCCGAACTCCAACACATCTTCTAAGATGAAGCCATAAAAAAAGCTCCCGATTGGGAGCTTTTGTTTTTTTAATCCAAAAAAAGAATTAAGCCAGTTTAGTAACGTGCTTAGTCAATTTTGACTTCAAGTTCGCGGCCTTGTTGTCGTGGATGATGTTTTTCTTAGCAAGCTTGTCGATCATAGAGATCACTGCAGACAGTTTAGACGAAGCTTCGTTTTTATCAGTAGCCAAACGCAAAGCTTTGATAGCGTTACGTGTTGTTTTGTGCTGGTAACGGTTAAGCACGCGCTTTTTCTCGTTACTTCTGATTCTCTTAAGGGCTGACTTATGGTTTGCCATTTTCTTTTAATTTAATTGTAAGTGATAAAATGCTTAGTTAAAAAAGAAAAACCTCCCACAATCTACGATCACTTTGGTTTTAACTAATAAGATAAAGGCCGAGACACTGACGTTTTACCCTATAAAACTAATTTACAACTAACTTGTAGTCCGTAGGGGAATCGAACCCCTGTTACCAGGATGAAAACCTGGCGTCCTAACCCCTAGACGAACGGACCATTGGTTTGGAAAAAAAAGTCCCGAATCTCTTCAGGATTTTTTTCGTAGCCCGTGGGGGAATCGAACCCCCCTTACCAGGATGAAAACCTGGCGTCCTAACCGATAGACGAACGGGCCATTGCTCTATTGCGGATGCAAAAATACAACTAATTTCTATTCTCGCAAGAGCTGTGATTTATTTTTTTCGAATTTTCTCAATAAGCCTTGGCAAACAGCACTCTACCTTTTGAAGGATTTCCGGTGAGCACGCATTTTCCGGCCTCTTCTACCCTATCCAACGCAATACAACGGATAGTCGCCTTGGTCAATTCTTTGATTTTTTCTTCGGTTTCCGGTGTTCCGTCCCAATGTGCAGACAGAAATCCGCCCTTATTTTCAAGAACCGATTTAAATTCCTCGAAATCGTTTACCTCGGTAATATGCGTGTTGCGGTAATCGAGCGCTTTCGCGAAAAGGTCGTTCTGTATCGTTTCGAGAAGATCGCGCAAATACGATGCGATTCCGTCTTTAGAAACCGATTCTTTCGTGAGCGTATCGCGACGGGCCACCTCGAATGTACCGTTTTCCAAATCTTTAGGACCGATAGCCAAACGGATCGGCACGCCTTTCAATTCGTATTCGTTGAACTTGAAGCCCGGCGACATATTGGTACGGTCGTCGAATTTGACCGAAATGCGCATTTTCTTGAGTTCGGCAACAAGCTTGTTCACTTCCTCGGTAATCGCTGCCAATTGCTCATCTGTCTTATGGATGGGCACGATCACGATTTGAGTAGGCGCAAGATTCGGTGGCAATACCAACCCTTTGTCGTCGGAATGCGTCATTACCAAAGCGCCCATCAAACGCGTGGAAACGCCCCATGACGTACCCCAAACGTAATCGAGTTTACCTTCGTTAGACGTAAATTTCACATCGAACGCTTTGGCGAAGTTCTGCCCCAAGAAGTGGGAAGTTCCCGCTTGGAGTGCTTTTCCGTCTTGCATCAACGCTTCGATGCAATAGGTTTCTTCGGCTCCGGCAAAACGCTCGGTTTCGGTCTTCAATCCTTTTATGACGGGAATCGCCATGAAATTCTCGGCGAAATCGGCATACACGTTCATCATCGTTTCAGATTCCTTGATCGCTTCGGCTTTAGTGGCGTGGGCCGTGTGCCCTTCTTGCCATAGGAATTCGGCCGTTCTCAGGAAAAGACGCGTACGCATTTCCCAACGCACGACGTTCGCCCATTGGTTGATCAAAAGCGGCAAATCGCGATACGACTGAACCCAATTTTTATAAGTCGACCAAATGATGGCTTCGGATGTCGGACGCACGATAAGCTCTTCTTCAAGCTTCGCATTCGGATCGACCATTAGTTTTCCTGGCTTATCCGGATCGTTTTTAAGGCGATAGTGCGTTACGATGGCGCATTCTTTGGCGAATCCTTCGGCATTCTTTTCCTCGGCCTCAAACATGCTTTTGGGCACAAAGAGCGGGAAATAGGCGTTGGAGTGTCCGGTTTCCTTGAACATTCGGTCAAGTTCTGCCTGCATTTTTTCCCAAATGGCGTATCCGTAAGGCTTGATGACCATACAGCCACGAACTCCCGAATTTTCGGCCAAATCGGCCTTTACGACGAGTTCGTTGTACCATTTTGAATAATCTTCCGATCTTGTAGTAAGGTTCTTACTCATAACTCTTTCTTTGGCACAAAAATTGTTTCGTTTTTTTTAACTAAAAAGTCTGGCAAAACTAACTAAATTTGTTATGTCGGACAATACAAACCGACAATAAAAAAAATGCACTTCCTTATGAAAACTCACTATTTTCCTACACGTTTAGCTTCCCTGGGACTGCTCTTCGGGATGCTTGGGTTGCTCGCTTCTTGCGGCGCTTCCCAAAGCACGGCTTCGAATGACGGGATCTACGGCGACGGGCAACAACGCTCTTCACGCCAGACCGCCGATTCGGGCAACGGCTACAAACAATACTTCAATTCCCTTCAGGACGACGAAATCATCACCGATGTCGAGCAATATTCATCGGTCAACGATTCAACACAGACCGAAAGAGGTTATGCGAACGGCAACCCTTCTTGGGAAGGTTCTGCCGATAATGTGACCATCAATGTCTACGACAACAATTGGGGTTATAATTACTGGAACAACTACTGGTACAGCCCGTATTGGAGCGTCGGCTGGGGTTGGAATTCGTGGTACGGACCAGGATGGGGATGGAACTACGGATGGGGTTACGGCTACCCTTACTACGGTTATGGCTGGGGCGGATATCCGTACTACGGCTATTACGGATACGGTTATCCTTACCATTACGGATATGCTTACAACAATGGTCCGAGAGGCGTTCGCGGTTATGTTTCGCCGGGACGTCGTGATTACGCAGGCCGTCAATACGCAACTGCCGGAGGAAGACGCAACACGAGTTACACTGCGGGCGGCGTCCGTTCGTCCCAATATAGCGGGACACGCGGAACACGCACCTTCACAAACAATGGAACACGTACCAACAACGGCGTAAGAACGTATTCGACCACACCTAGAAATAATAACCAAAGCTACAACACGCCAAGGAGTTCACAACCAAGATCATACTCTACCCCTTCTTCACCAACGAGAACCTATAGTCCAAGCCCTTCATACGGAGGAGGCGGTCGTTCTTCGGGAGGCGGCGGAAGTTACGGCGGTGGTGGCGGTGGCGGACGTTCCGGCGGTGGCGGAGGCGGACGCAGATAATACAGCCCAAGATTTAATGATACCTATGTCTTTCGACGAAACGTTACGGCATAGGTATTTTTTTGAACCTAAATAAAAATGTCATGAAAAAATATCTACTTGTTTTTGGGACGCTTTTGGCCGCTTCGGCTATCCAGGCCCAAGAACTTTCTATTAACGATGCCGTTCGTCTTGCGCAGGACAACTTGAACGGGACCGCCCGATTCAGGGCCATGAGCGGTGCTTTCGGCGCGCTTGGAGGCGATTTGTCGTCTATGAACGTGAACCCTGCAGGATCGGCAATTTTCTCGAATGCACAAGTCGGTTTCACGTTGTCGAGTTTCAATCCGAAAAACGAATCGAACTATTTCGGGTCTGAAAATTCCGAAAATTACAACGCACTCGACCTGAACCAGGCCGGAGTCGTTTTCGTATTGCGCAACCACAACGAAGACTCGAAATGGAAAAAATTCGCGATCGCTGCCAATTACGAAAACACAAACAATTTCGACAATTCGTTTTTCGCGGCCGGAACGAATCCGAACAATTCCATCGGCAATTATTTCCTCGGATATGCGAACCAAGGCGGTGTGACGCTCGATCTTTTGACGTTGCAGAACGGAGAAACCATCGATGATCTTTACGGATATTTAGGCGAAGTTTACGGATTCGGCGCGCAACAAGCATTTTTGGGCTATCAAGGTTATATCATCAATCCGGTTACCAACAATCCGGACAATGACACCTACACGAGTAATGTGCCCGCAGGCGGCAATTATTACCAGGAATACAGCGCCGAAACCAGAGGTTACAACGGAAAAGTCAGCGTGAACGGATCTGTGCAATACGACGATTTCCTGTCTTTCGGACTCAACCTCAATTCGCATTTCACCGATTATACGCAATGGTCCAGCATTTACGAATCGAACACGAACGACGATGCCGCCGGTGTTCAGCAAATGCGTTTCAACAACCAGCTTCGCACGTTGGGCGATGGATTCTCTTTCCAATTGGGAACTATCGTAAAAGTTACCGAAGGCTTGCGTTTGGGCGTTGCCTGGGAATCTCCGACCTGGTATAGATTGGAAGACCGATTGATGCAATACGTGCGATCCACTTCGGCTGAAGGCGGAAACGTGATCGTCGATCCGTTCGTTGTGAACGTATATGAGGACTACCGTTTGCGCACACCCGGAAAATGGACCGGAAGTGCGGCTTATATTTTCGGCAAGAGAGGTTTGATCAGCGCCGACATCACCTACAAGGATTACGGCAATACCGAATACAGTCCGAGCAGCGATTACCGCGACATCAACGACGCAATGAGCGACCAGCTGACCTCGGCTTACCAATTGCGTATCGGAACCGAATGGAGAGCCAAACAATGGAGTTTCCGCGGCGGTTTCAGAAGCGAATCAAGCCCGTATGAGAACGATGACGTGATGGGCGACCTGATCGGATTTTCGGGCGGTTTGGGTTATAATTTCGGACGGATCAAGCTCGATCTGGCCTACAACTATTGGCAACGCGATTATCAACAGCAATTCTTTGCAACTGGTATGACCGATGCGGCCGAAGTGACGACCAAAAACCACAACGTCTCGATGTCGATGACGTTCGATTTCTAAAACTTGCCAGTTTTACACAGGAGTCCGCTTTTCGTTTGGGAAGCGGATTTTTTTTCATCCCGAAGCATCGGAACTAAAACTAAAATTCCAAATTCCAATCCTTTCAATTCGTGAATCCGCTTTGTGTTTTCCGATTGTCGCAACTTAAAAAAATCACAACTTTCCATCTTAAGCACTCCGACACCTAAAACTTTAGCGCATCTTTTGTACTTTTGCAGCCCCAAAACAGGGTTTACCATATGAGAACCAAATCGTTAAAGAAGAACAAAATCAATGTGATTACGCTGGGTTGCAGCAAGAACGTGTACGACAGCGAGGTGCTGATGGGCCAACTCAAAGCATCGGGCAAAGACGTCGAGCATGAAGCGCCCGCCGAAAACGAAGGCAACATCATCGTAATCAATACGTGCGGTTTCATCGACAATGCGAAAGAGGAATCGGTGAACATGATTTTGGAATATGCCGACAAGAAAGAACGCGGCGTTGTCGACAAAGTGTTCGTGACTGGCTGTCTTTCCGAGCGTTACCGACCTGATTTGGAAAAAGAGATCCCGAATGTCGACCAATATTTCGGAACCACGGAATTACCGCAATTGCTCAAGGCTTTGGGCGCCGATTACCGACACGAATTACTGGGTGAACGTTTGACGACGACGCCAAAAAACTACGCGTATCTCAAGATTGCCGAGGGTTGCGATAGACCTTGCTCATTTTGCGCGATTCCGATCATGAGAGGAAAACACGTTTCCCAATCGATCGAAAAGTTGGTCAAGGAAGCGACAAACCTCGCGAAAGACGGTGTAAAAGAATTGATCCTTATCGCTCAAGACTTGACTTACTACGGTCTCGACCTATATAAAAAGAGGAATCTTGCCGAATTGCTCGAGGCGTTGGCTGCGATCGAAGGCATCGAATGGATTCGCCTGCACTACGCCTTTCCAAGCGGTTTCCCGATGGATGTGCTTGAATTGATGAAACGCGAACCTAAAATCTGCAATTACCTCGATATTCCGCTTCAGCATATTTCGGACAAGATCTTGAAATCGATGCGACGCGGCACGACCCAAGAAAAAACTACAAAATTGTTGAAGGAATTCCGCGAGGCCGTTCCCGGAATGACGATTCGTACGACGTTAATCGTGGGTTATCCGGGAGAAACCGAGGAAGATTTCCAGATCCTCAAAGATTGGGTGACCGAGATGCGTTTCGAGCGTTTGGGTTGTTTTACATATTCTCACGAAGAAAACACCCACGCTTATTTGCTCGAGGACGATGTTCCTGCCGAAGTGAAACAACAACGCGCCAACGACATCATGGAAATCCAGTCGCAGATTTCATGGGAATTGAACCAGGAGAAAATCGGGCAGACTTTCAAATGCATCATCGACCGCAAGGAAGGTCAATATTTCGTGGGAAGGACAGAATTCGACAGCCCCGATGTAGACAACGAAGTGCTTATCGACGCATCCAAAACCTATCTCAAAACCGGAGAATTCGTCGACATAAAAATCATCGACGCTACCGAATTCGACTTGTACGGAGAAGCGGTTTAAGCCGAAATGTTAAAATAGCAATGGGCTTGGCGATATAGGATTGTCAAGCCCTTTTTTTTGCATGGTTACCTATCGGCTTTTCGAGCTGAAACACTTTTCCTTATGACTTCAGCGTTTTGCTTTAAGGCTTGTTGGCTCGAATAACGGAATTCGCGTTTGGGCAGGCCGTTTTTGAACATCGAATACTTTGAGATGACCTGCGTAAATACAACGCTTGAATCTACCGACATATAAGCTTTCATTTCAAATCCATCCATGTTTACGATGGGTTTTCCGATGGGTTTCAAACCTGTAAGCGCTTGTTCGATTTTCTCGACGTCTGTTTTTGGGTCTTCCGAAAATTTTACTTCGATGATTTGGCGGGCGTCGTTGGTCGTTATGTTTAGTTTTGAAATCCGGCCTATGCCGTCGCCGAGCTCATAGCCTTCAATGAAATATTCGTTCTTCATCGTATTGGTGAACGATTTTGATGAAGGAATCGAAGCGAAATCCTTCCCGATTTCGATTCCGCCCAAACCTTTGAATTCAGAAGGATGTTGGCTGCACGCGAACATTGCGAGTACAGCTGAGATAGCAAGTAGTTTTTTCATGTGTTTGTTGTTTGATTTTTTGTCGGACGGTTTTATCGATAATTCAAAGTTAATCATCCCGTGGCCTTATTCCTTAAGTTTCAAATAACTCTTTTTCACCCATTTCTCTTCCATTGCGATCTTGCACCAGCCGTTTTCCTCTGAAACCACGAAAACTTCCTCTCCTTTTTTCAAACTTGCGGTTTTCGGGAAATCGACACCTGGGCCAGTCCTCACATTAAGCGCATCGGCAGAAACGGTCGCAAATTTCACGTCTTGCGTATATCGGCCCGAAACCCAATGCGGTTTGGAATTCGAGATCTTGAACCAACCGTTTTTCACCTCATAAACGCGTAACACAGCCCCGAAAAGTGCAGGCTCGCGGCCTGTGGCTTTCGCCGATGAAGCCGAAGCCGACATCCTGACGTTCAAAAAATCGGTATCGACGACCACATATTTGAGCACCGCGGAATCATCTGTCTTGATCATACCGTTGAGTTTGGCCGATACGAGCGGCAGGAAATTCGCTTCACAATCGGCGACTTTATTTCCTCCGAAGAAATTCGTGCCCGGACACGATTTATTGTTCTTCGTACCGTTGTTGCGCGCGCCGGTATTGAGATCGAACCAATGATGGTACACGATTCCGTTTGTGGTCACGGGAATATTGAATCGCTTGCACAAGGCGGCCGTGACCGAAATGATCGCATCCTTTTGACTCTGACGCATCACGTCTTTTCCGATGTCGAAAAAACCCAGATTTTCAATGCAGATCGAATTCGCGTTCTGGTTGTAGATGCAAGCGGGCGTCATTTCTAGAGAACGTCCGGTCATGACGGCTCCGTCGGGAAAAATGGTAAAATGCTGGCCGATGTCACTCCAACCGTTGTTCAAATGGCTGTTTTTCATCGCCAATTGGCGTTCGAAATGGTTACTTTCGTTAAAGTGTGCGTACGAAGGAATGTAAGTATGATGCTGCTGGATTTTCAAAATCGTGCGCGCCACGCGAAGATTCGCAAGCCAGGTTTCGAATTCCGCAACCGTCATTTTCGTAAAACCGTATTTCTGTTCCATGCCGTTTGATTTGGTTGTGAGAAAATTACGGTTTTATCCAATCAAAAAAAATCCCCCGATCTGGTGAAATTGCTTCCTAACCGAATCAAGGGATTTTAAAGTGAGTGACCTTTGGGCTGTTAACCTCTTATAAACAAGTATTTAGATGACGGTTCCCTGGAACGACAAGACCTTCGGAGTTTCCTCGGCGTTTGTGGTAACGGTTACCGTTTTATGGAAGGCACCTTTTGCCGCCGCGTTGTACGTAGCTTTCACTACCGCGGTCTCGCCGGCTTTGATAGGTGTTTTGGTGTAATCTGTGGCCGTGCAGCCGCAAGACGCTTTTACGTTGGTGATGACGATATCGGTCTTTCCGGTGTTCTTGAAGCTGAACTCGATGGTTTTTGGCGTGCCTTGCGGAATGTTGCCGATTTCTATGGATTCTGACTTCCACGAAACCGGAGAAGCCGTTGCGGTTTTCACGACAGGATCGCCGATGGTTGTTTTGGGAGCGAAAGACATCAACCCGAAGGCGATGGCAAGCGAAAGTACTTTTACTGTTTTCATGATCGGATTCTTTTAAGTGATTATGGATTGGTTGAAATCGATACCCCAAAACTATCTCGTTCCTTTCCGAATCGCTGTTAACCGCTATCAAATGTTTGTTAATGACTTGTTAACCGAAAAATCACGCGCGTTTTTTGGCTAATATTGGCATATGAAAATCGGGAAACTCAACGCCATCATCATCCTCGGGCTCGTCGCCATTATCGGCATCCTGATCGCACAGTTGCTGTGGACGAAACAGGCGTATTCGCTCGAAGAGAAGAAGTTTTCGCAAAAAGTGCACATCGCGTTGCTCGAAGTCGCTCGTAAACTTTATGAGGGCACGAACCATGATTTGCCGAGTGAAAATCCGGTCGTCAAGGTCTCGAACGATTATTACATCGTGAACGTCAACAACGATTTCGAACCCGATGTCTTGGAATTCTACCTCAAAGGCGAATTCGAGAAAAGCGACATCCACACCGATTTCGAATATGCCATGTACAATTGCCAAAGCGACGAGATGGTTTATGGCGATTACGTTTCTTCGTCGGTCAAAAGCAAGGAAAAGAAGACGGTGTATTTCCCGAAACACAAAAATCTCGTCTATTATTTCGCGATCCGTTTCCCGAACGAGACGACGTATCTGTTCAGCTCGCTCAAGTTCTGGTTTTTCCTGTCGGGCGCGCTGATCATCATTTTACTCGTGTATGTATATTCGATCGTGACGATTTTGCAGCAGAAGAAATATTCCGAACTGCAGCGCGATTTCATCAACAACATGACGCATGAGTTCAAGACGCCTCTTTCGTCCATTTTGCTCGCCTCGAACTATCTGAGCAAGCAACCCCAGATTTCAGAAGACGAAAAACTTCACAAATACACGAACATCATCATCAGCCAAAGCAACAAGCTCAACAGTCATATCGGTGAGATCCTGAGCATCGCCAAAAGCGATTCCGTACCGTTGACTATGGACAAAAAGCGGATTTCCGTACTTACGGTTCTCAACGAAGTCGTCGAAAACATGCAACTCAAGCACGAAACGCTCACGATTTCGATCAAAGCGGAAAAAGACGTTTTCATTTTGGCCGATGCGTTCCATTTCACGAACATCGTATACAACCTCATCGACAATTCAATCAAATATTGCGACGGCAAACCTTCGATAACCGTAAAGATTTCGGAAGAAAACGGCATGCTCAAAATGGACTTCGCCGACAACGGCATCGGCATCCCGCAAAACAAGCTTTCGGATATTTTCGACAAGTTTTACCGTATTCCGAACAAACTTTCGAACGAAGTCACCGGATTCGGGTTGGGCTTGTATTACGTGAAAAAGATTTGTACGTTGCACGGATGGAAGATTTCCGCCAGAAACAATCCAGATAAAGGAATTACGGTCACATTGACGATTCCTATTCGCTAATTTTCTCATTCGCTGATTCCAATGCCCAGAATCCTGTACGCCGAAGACGACGAAACCCTTGCGTTTCTCACCAAAGACAACCTTGAGCAGCAAGGTTACGAAGTCGTGCATTGTCCCGATGGCAACGCTTGTTTCGATCATTTCAACGAACAGGATTTCGATTTGTGCATCCTCGACATCATGATGCCCAAACGCGACGGATTTGAGCTCGCCGAAGACATCCGCAAGGTAGACGCGAACATCCCGATCATTTTCCTGTCGGCAAAAACCTTGAAGGAAGACCGTATCAAAGGTCTCAAATTGGGCGCCGACGATTATCTGGTCAAACCGTTTTCGATTGAAGAATTAGTCCTGAAAATCGAGATTTTCCTCAAGCGCTCCCAAAAATCTACAGCTACCCAAAAATCGGAATACAAAGTCGGGAAATTCGCATTCGACCATTTGAACTACGTTTTGGTTTCGGGTTCCGATAAAATCACGCTTACGCAACGCGAATCGGAATTGCTCAAATTTTTTCTCGACAATAAGAATCAGGTTTTGAAGCGCGAACAGATTCTAAAGGCGCTTTGGGGAGACGACGATTACTTTATGGGACGCAGCCTTGATGTGTTCATTTCGCGTTTGCGCAAGATTTTGGCGAATGAGCCCGGGATTGCAATTGAAAATTTACACGGTATCGGATTTCGATTCGTGGGATAGTTTTTTGCCACGAATTCCTCGAATATCTCGAATTTCGAGACGCAATAACTACTTGCTATTCCGCAAATTTCTTTTGTACACAAAAGATATGACCCTAAAGTTCCAAGTGAATAAAATACCTGTAATCAGTAAACCAAGCTTAAAATTAGTATCATTAAAAGCCCTAATAAATTAGTGACATTCGAGAAATTCGTGGCTAAATCACAACACCAATAATCCGGCTTCGCGCAATTTCGCAACCGGTTTCGAATACCAAAACAATTCAAAGTCTTCCAATCCCGAATTTTCAAAATCCGATTTCAGCTGTGCAAAAGTCATCGGTTTTCCCGAAACCGCCGAAACCTGTTCGAGAATCTTGAGCAACCACTCGCCTTCTTTTTCCCCCACCTGGACTTCGGTGACAGAACGCCTGTCGTGGAATTCAAGCGATACCATTTTCCATGAATTTCCTTTTTTCGATTTGGTGAAAGCCGAAACCATCGGACGCTTGCCGATCCAGACGATTTTCGAAGTCGGTTTGGCATCGAAATCCGAAGCGTCCTGAAGCGCGTTGTAAATGAAATCCGGATCGATCTTCGTGCGCGGAATCTTAAAATCGAACCAATCCTGAAGCGCGTAATCGAAACAGATGCCGTGCATATAATTGAAAAGCGATTTCTTGAGTCCGAAGCTGAATTTGTCGTGGTCGATTCCCGTCGTATCCTTGAATGCGATGTCGTTGTTGGCAAAACTTCCGACGATGTCCGAATCGGGAACGACACCGAATTTCGCAGGTTCTATACCGACCGGACTATGAGCCGTCATCGCGAACTGATGCCAGAATCCCGACTGCAACACTCCGGCTTCGAACAATTGTCGCACCATTTCAAGGCTGTCGACAGTTTCCTGAACGGTCTGGGTCGGATAACCGTACATCAGATACGCGTGCACGAGAATGCCGTTTTCGGTAAAATTACGCGTGACTTTGGCGACTTGCTCGACCGTGACACCTTTGTCGATGAGCGCGAGCAACCGGTCGGAAGCGACTTCGAGTCCGCCTGAAACCGCGATGCAACCTGACGCTTTCAAAAGTCGGCACAAATCGTAGCTGAAACTTTTCTCGAACCGGATGTTCGTCCACCACGTCACGGTGAGTTTGCGTTTGAGGATTTCCAACGCCAACGCGCGCATCAATGCCGGCGGCGCAGCTTCATCGACAAAATGGAAACCGTTCTGCCCCGTTTGTGCGATCAATTCTTCTATACGATCGCATAAAATAGTGGCCGCGACGGGCTCGTAAATCTTGATGTAATCGAGCGAAATGTCGCAAAACGTGCATTTTCCCCAATAACAGCCGTGCGCCATTGTGAGCTTGTTCCATCGGCCATCGCTCCACATGCGGTGCATCGGATTGACGATTTCGATGACGGAAATATATTTATCCAAAAGCAAATCTGAATAATCGGGCGTTCCGATGTGATTCTGCTTGTAATCGTGGCGTAGTGAATCGTTTTTATAGACGACTTTTCCGTTTTCGAGCAAAAATGTGCGCTTGAGCGGACCTTGGGAAGGATTTTTGGTCAGCCCGATGTAATCGATGAGCAATTCTACGGGAAGTTCGCCGTCGTCGAGCGTGATGAAATCGAAGAATTCCATGACGCGCACATCGGACAACGAACGCAATTCGGTATTCGGGAAACCGCCGCCCATAGAGGTTTTGACGTCCGGATGGTTTTGCCGAATCCATTGCGCACATCGGAAAGCAGAAAAAAGATTGCCCGGAAAAGGTACTGAAACCAACACCAGTTTAGGATCGATTTCGTCGATTTTGCGTTTGAGCACCGAAATCGTGATCTTGTCTATATACGAAAGCGGTTTTTGCAATTCGGCATACAGCTCGTCGAACGAATTCGCGCTGCGGCCCAAACGCTCGGCATAGCGCGAAAATCCGAAGTTATCGTCTACGCATTCCACTATCAGGTCGGAAATATCTTCGAGATACAAGGTCGCCAAATGCTTGGCCTTGTCCTGTGTGCCCATAGAACCGAACGCCCAATCGAGTTCTTCGAGTTGGGAAAAACGCGAAGCCTCGGGAAGAAAATCGTCTTGGCAAATCTGTAAGGCGAGTGTCGGATTTTTGCCTTGAAGGAAAGCGATGACCGAATCTATGGTATTGATATAATCGTCCGAAAGTGCAAGGATTCTCGAAGCGTTAGCCGTATATCCGGTTGCTTTTTTATCTTTGGCGTGCCCAAACAATTTTTCCAGTCCAACCCGGGAAAATAATTCCAGTATCACCTCGATCCCCAAATCGGCTTGAACGCACGAAATCCCTTTTGTGTTCAGGAAACCTTTGAGGTAAGCCGTCGCGGGATAAGGCGTGTTCAGCTGGGTGAACGGAGGCGTGATCAGAAAAATATTCGGTCGCAAAGGATTTTTTTACAAAAATAGGGTTTATGAAAAAACTTTACTTACTGCTTGTGCTTTGTTTTGGAAATCTGTTTGCCCAACACAACGGATTTTACGAAAATCGCGGACAGATTGTAGACCAAAACGGAAATCAGAATACGTCTGTGCTTTATTTGCTCAATACGAAAGGGCTTAACGTCCAATTGAGGAAAAATGGTTTTTCATATGATGTCTACGAAGCCGAAGATGCTTTTTCTCAAGAAATGTTCGAGAACTGCGACGTAACCAAGCCTAGAAGGAATGTCTTTTTCAAAACTGCTTTTCATCGTGTAGATGTCGATTTTGTAGGAAGTGATCCGAATGTTTCGATAAAAAGTCAAGGCAAATCGAAAGATTTTCGCAATTATTACACCGTGAAAGGCCAAAAGGCTGGCGTTTTGTTCGTGCATCATTACCAAAAAGTGCTTTATGAAAACTTATATCCGAATATTGATCTCGTATTTTTTGTGCCCGAAGACCAATCCAAGCCCGTAGAGTACAATTTCGTGATCAAGCCTGGGGCAAATCTTTCGGATATCAAAATGAAATGGGAAGGCACAAAAACGAAACTCGAGAATGACAAACTTTCGATGAGGCTCAGGTTCGGAAAAATGGAAGAATCCTTGCCTAAAAGTTGGATCGGAAATGAAGAGTCCGGTCAAATCGTAGACATCCGCTACCGACAAATCGCAAAAAACACGTACGGATTTTCAGGTGCTCAAAAGCTAAACGCAAACCAAACGATAACTATCGATCCGGTTCCGGTTCGCCTTTGGGGAACATATTACGGCGGAACAGGTCAGGAAATCGCAATCGAACTCAAAAATTCTCCCGACGACAATGTATATGTTTCTGCGCAAACCGCCAGCAGCACAAACCTCACGACAGCCGGAAGCCATCAGCAATTCGTGACGTCATGGACAGCAGCGTTCATTTCCAAATTCGATCCCGACGGCCAATTGCTTTGGGGAACCTATTTTGACGAAATCGCGTCACATATGGCTTTCGATACGGCCGGGAATTTATTTTTCGGAGGCAGTGCGTTCAGTCCGTGGCAAACTCCTTACGGCGGAAACTTATCGACTCCGGGCACCTTCCAACCGGTACATGCGCAATATTCCGATGCGTATCTGGTGAAGATGAACCCGCAAGGCGTACGTCAATGGGGAACTTTTTACGGCGGAATGCAAAACGAAGATGGCCTTTCGATCGCCATAGACAACCAAGGTTATGCCTATTTGTGCGGACAGACGAACAGCGAAACAGGATTGGCCTCGACAGGTGCTTTTATGGAAACGTCGCCATCGGGAAATGCTGGTAGTATGTCGGCCTTCCTCGCAAAATTCGACCACGACGGACAACGCCTGTGGGGAACTTATTACGGAGGCGCAACGCCTTCCGGGTTTATGCATTGCGGGCAAGGAGCCGATGGCGGAATCTACGCGATCGGTTCAACGGCGGTTACCGATAATATCGCAACACCGGGTACCTATCAGCCAACGACACAACTCAGCAGTGGCATGATCATAAAATTTACTACTTCGGGCCAGCGCATTTGGGGAACTTATATGGGCGGTGAAGGCAACGACTGGGTTCTTGGCGCTGAAATAAAAGGAAATTTCGCTTATCTGCAAGGACGTACCTGGAGCGAGACAGGCATCGGCACGCCCAATACTTTTTACCCAAATTTTATCCAGAACAGTAATATTGTCGGGAGTACTTTCATCATAAAATTCGATCTCGTCAACCAGCAAAAGATCTGGGGTACGTATTTCCCGACCCCATTGAGCAACATCACGGTAAATGCCAGCGACGAGCTATATGGTGCAGGACCCGGAACGGGAGAAACGGGTCTGGGTACTCCCGACGCTTATCTCCAGTTCATGGGCACGTACCACAAAAACTATATCGTCAAGCTCAATTTGAGCGGACAAAGAGTCTGGGGAACGTATTACGGCGGAAATATGGCAACCCAACTAGGACGCGTTTCACTCGACTCTTCGGGAGCCATTTATATGTTCGGCAACGTAAACGGCAGTACGACCGGCATTGCGACGCCGGGCGCGCACCAATCCATGTTTGCCTCGAATCCAGACACTTATCTTGCGAAATTCCTCGATTGCAATTCTACAGGAACAGTCCAGCCGGTTTCGGATGTTTGCGTGGGCGGTACGATTTCGCTTCACGCCACGGGCGGGACTTCATTCGCTTGGCTTGGCCCGAATGGTTTTTCATCCAATCTTCAAAATCCTGAAATCCAAAACGCTACTCCGGCCGAAGCAGGCGAATATACCTGCGCGATTTCCGGATTGGGATGTGATGCGACCATCACCGTAACGGTCAACGTTGGCGATTCGACCGGCCCTGTGCCCGATTTTCCGCAATTGCCTCAGGTCAGCGGATTGTGTTCGGCAACCGTTTCACAGGTTCCAACCGCTACCGACAATTGTGCAGGAACGATCAACGGCACGACGATAGATCCGCTTGTTTACGATTTGCCCGGAACGTATACCGTGACTTGGACTTTCGCCGATGGAAACGGAAACTCTTCGTCTCAAAACCAAACTGTGGTCGTGGCTCCGAATACCGATCCGATCGCGCCTCAAGTCTCGCTTTCAGGCTGTGATGATGATCCTGACGGAAAACTCTTTTTTGATCTTACCCAAGCACAAACAGCCATCACACCCCTTTCGGGTTATACTTTTTCGTACTACAAGACGTTGAATGAAGCCATTTTACAGACAGGCGCGATCGGGAACCTTTCGAATTACGAAAACGAAACCAATCCGCAGGCGCTGTATGTCCGCGTCGAAAACGGCAGCGGATGTTCCTCGGTTTCAGAATTGACCTTAAACGTTTTTCTCGAACCGAATTTCACCGATTCCGAATTACATCTTTGCGATTTTGCGATGAACGGCTTACAAATTTTCGACCTTACCCAAGCCGAATCCAATCTTTCGACAGACAACAACCTGACTTTTGCGTATTTCACATCGCTTGAAAACCTCGAAAACGACAATCCGATCCCAAATGCCTCGTCGTTCTCCAATACCATCAATCCTCAAACGATTTGGGTCGAGATCACCAATGCGAACGGTTGCTCGGAAATCGCGATCCTTACGTTACATGTCGATTCCATTGCGCTCCAGTCCATTCCGGATCTTTACACCTGCGACGACGATTACGACGGATTTACGACTTTTAACCTCTATGACACGGCCTATACGATTTTGCCGTTGATTCCTTCCGGAAGTTATGACTTCGATTATTATTTGTCTGTTGAAGATGCTTTAGCGGGAAATGGAGGTTTGCCTACGTCGTACACCAACACGGTGAATCCTCAGCCTATATTCATACGCGTGCAACAGCCAGGCGAATGCCCGATGATTTTCAAGACCGTGCTCAATGTAATTCCTAAACCGAGACCAGTAATGAAAACTATTTGGTCAATATGCTCCGGAAGTCCCGCTGTAATTACTGCCGATTCGGGCTACGACGCTTACTCTTGGTCTACCGGGCAAACGACCCAATCGATTGTCGTGAGCCAACCCGGAAATTATTCGGTAACGGTTTTCGAAACCGTCAACGGCCAGACTTGTGAAGCGACAGTAGACCTGTCGGTAGTGGAATCGAACAGCGCAATCATCGAGCAAGTCATGGTTTCGGATTGGACAGACGAACAGAATTCGATTACGGTAGTCGTTTCGGGATTGGGCGATTACGAATATTCGCTCGACAACGACCATTTCCAGGATTCGAATGTCTTTACCGATTTGCCGAGCGGCCAGTACACGGTTTACGTGCGCGACAAAAACGGATGTGGCACAAAAGACGAAACGGTTTATTTGCTCACGTATCCGAAGTTTTTTACTCCGAATGGCGATGGGTCGCACGATTTTTGGCGCATCAAGTTCTCTCAGATCGAGCCGACCATGGTCGTCAATATTTTTGACCGCTACGGAAAATTCCTGTGTCAACTTGAACCCAACGGACCAGGTTGGGATGGCACATTGGACGGGAAGCCGCTTCCATCTACCGATTATTGGTTCACGGTTACTCGCGCCGACGGAAAAGAACACAAAGGTCATTTCTCACTCAAACGATAAAAACAAAAAAGCCGCTTTTATGCGGCTTTTTCCTTCTTTTTCTTTTTATTTTTTTGGTTTGGCTGCTTGCCATCGACCAAGTCGCGCTTCATTTTGATGCGTTTTTCGGCAGCTTCCAAATCGTTCAAATCCCAAGAGCAAACGTGCCACAACTTGGCTTCGGCAATCGCAGACTCGGCTTCGTCGAACGCGTGCATCTTTTCGAAGAGGTCGATTTTGGCCTCGGCTAGCTGGTATTTGTTGATACCTTTTACCGTAATGGCAAATGCCGCGAGCTTTTTGGCTTGTTCGAAATCTTCGTTGTTGGCAAGTGTCCTGATGTAATGTGGATAAATCTCTACCGCATTGATGTCGATGGCCAATGCACGCTCGAAAAAGGACTTCGCCTCTTCGAACCTCAAAAGCTGTTCGCTCATCAAACGTCCGTACAGACAAAGCGTCATAGTGTTTTTATCGTCATAAGACAATGCGTAATCGAGCGCTTCGATACTTGCCTCGAGATTTCCCGGATAGCAGTCGATGGCTTGGGCCAAAAATTTATTGATAGTCTTCATTGCGTAAATCGTTTTTGAGCCGCCTTCGTTCGGTTTTGAAGCCTTTCACGGGCGGCTTGTTCTTAAAATCTGATCCTGAAAACGTGCGCACAGGATTGCCGCGTTGCACGTTCAATTGGTTTTCCCATTCCGAGAAAACCTGTCGTTTCACCTGTTCCAACTTTTCGCTTTCCAGTTTTACCAGAAGGCGCTCGGTGGCCAGTTTTTTGTTCTGATGTTGGGAACGGCTGTCTTGTGAGACGACCGAAATTCCCGTCGGGAGATGCGTTGCGCGTACTGCCGAACTCACTTTGTTCACGTGTTGTCCGCCAGCTCCCGAACTTCGCATGGCCTGGTACGAAATGTCTTTTTCGGAAATCTGTACCGATTTAGACATGTCGATCTCGAAAACGCCGATGAACCAGTTCTTGCGTTTGTGCATCTTGCGGAATTGACTTTGTCCGATCCATTGGATTGTTCCGACCCATGATTTGGCAAAATCTTCAGCCGATTTGCCCGAAATTTTTACCGTCGCCGTTTCCACCGTTGCGTTTTGTTGCCCGGATTGGTGTTGGATGACCGACGCTTCGAGATTTTCCGCATCGGCTTCTTCCAACATTTTCTTCAAAACCTGGGCGACGACCCACGTACATTCGGCCGGACCGCGACCTGATGTGATTTGTAAAAACTTTTCCATCAGCGATCCATTCTTACGATTTTGGGCGTGAACGTACCCAGCACTTCGACGAGCTCGGTTTGGTTCGCCATGACTTTTCGGATGTCTTTGTAAGCCATCGGCGCTTCGTCTATATTACCTCCGACAAGTGTCACATCGGCCGCAGCCAACACTTTCTTGATGTCGCTTTGGGTAAAGTTCTGCTTGCACTTGGCACGTGAAAACAATCTTCCGGCTCCGTGAGAAGCCGAATTCAGGCTTTCTGCATTTCCTTTTCCGCGAACGATAAATCCCGGTGCCGTCATAGAACCCGGAATGATGCCGAGTTCGCCTTTTGCCGCCGGAGTCGCGCCTTTCCTGTGTACGATGCGTTCTTGTCCGTCGACGATTTCCTTCCACGCGAAATTGTGGTGGTTTTCGATCGTGACTGACGGTTTTTTGCCTAGCGCTTTTCCGATCCGACGGTGAATGTCGTCGTGGCACGCCTTTGCGTAATCGCCCGCAAGATTCATCGCAAGCCAGTATTCGTGACCGTCGTGCGTGTCCAGGTCGAGCCACGCCAGATGTTGCACTTGCTTCGGAAGCGGACATTGCTTCGTCGCCAGATACGTGTATTGCTTAGCGATGTTGGCACCGAGTCCGCGAGAGCCGCTGTGCGACAGGACCGCGAAATACGACCCCGCTCCCATTTTCCATTCCGGATGATCCGAAGTGAGATCGACGATCCCGAATTCGACGAAATGGTTGCCGCCGCCCGATGTTCCAAGCTGCTTGTAGGCTTTGTCGAGCAAGGCTTTCACGAACGGGATTTCGCTGAACTCGTTTCGGGCGAAAATCTCGTGATCGGCTTTGATCTTGTGCGTTTCGGTCATGCCGAACTTCGTGTGTTCCTTGAGGATCTGGACCAACATGTGGTCTTTTCCTTTGAGGAAAGATGCCGGCAAATCGAAAATCGACAAGCTCATGCGGCATCCGATATCGACACCGACTCCGTATGGAATCACGGCGTTGTCTGTCGCGAGAACGCCTCCTATCGGCAATCCGTAACCCGAATGCGCGTCTGGCATCAATGCTCCGGAAACCGCTATCGGCAATTTGAGAGCGTCGTACAACTGCCGTTTGGCTTGCTCGTCGATTTCGTTTTCCCCGAAAATTGAGAACGGTGCGCGCGTGTTCATCAATTCGTTGAACTTTACTTCGACCGGTTTGGTCAATCCTTCGGCTACTTTTCCCCAAGTCCCGTCTGCGGTGAATTTTTCGGGGTTGAGCAGCACTTGTTTTGCTTCGAGCAGTATGCGTTCCTTTTTTTCTTTTTTGCGGTAACGGTTGATTTGCCCGAGCGCGATGTTGATCGCGTTATTTTTCGGGAAGCCTAATTTTATGAGGTCTTTCCCTGAGAGTTTATTTCCCATGATGATTTTTGTTGTGATTTTGGGCCACGTATGGCTTTTTTTTTGCCACGAATGACACGAATATCACAAATGTGAAGCTGCAGACTTTGAGCTGAAATGACACTAATCGGTTATGTCCGATTTTGTTGGGTTTCTATTTCAAATCTGATTCGTGAAATCTTTAATCGAAAAGCGATCACTTGTCGGTCAGGTCTGAATTTGTGTAATTCGTGTAATTCGTGGCCAAAACCATTTGTGATAATCGGATAATTCGTGGCTAAGCTTTCATCAGCCGAATCGGTGGCAAGATGAATGACAGTCAAAAAACTCCGGGACAGGAAAGTGAAATCCACAAAAAAACCCGGAGACTAAATGGCCTTCGGGTTTTTCATATTGAGGTTAGTTAGTGGCTAAACTTTGAGAAAACACGAAGACGCGAACACACGGAATCCCTTCGGTGTGCTGTTTTGGTCAAAACTTTGGTATAGACGCATCGCGTTTGGTTTTAAGAGTTATACATTTCTGGTGGCAAAGATTTAAAATAGTTTTTGAGATTTCCAAATCCGAATTCGAAATTTTATCGACCAAATGCATTCGTCATAAAACTTTCCCTACGGGAAAAGGCGGCAAAATTCTTTTCGTATTTTTGAGCAACTTTTTCAATTTGACTATGCCAAGCGACTGTATCAGCTATCAGGATTCGGGTTATTTTTCTTCTTTGATCGTCGATTACCTCAATCAGAAACCCGAGCTTAAAAGTTGGTACAACCGTTTTCCGTCGATCGACAACTTCAAGGATCAGATTAACGAAAAAGGCAAGAATTTCCGGTCGGAAAACAGACAGGTTCTCGTCGAATCGCTTACAAGACAATATGCCGGTTTCGATGTTTCATCGGCTACCCGAACGAACATCGAACTGCTTTCGAAAAACACGACTTTTACCGTAACAACGGGGCATCAACTCAATCTTTTCACGGGGCCGCTGTACTTTTTGTACAAGATCATTTCGGCGGTGAATCTGGCGAAAGAATTGAAAGAAAACTATCCGCAGAACGACTTCGTCCCGGTTTATTGGATGGCGACCGAAGACCACGATTTCGAAGAGATTTCGTATTTCAATTTCAAAGGCAAAAAGTTCCGTTGGAATCGCGAAAGCTCAGGAGCTGTCGGACGTTTGTCTACCGAAGGGTTGAATAGTTTACTCGAGCTTTTCAAACAGGATTTAGGGCCGTCTGAAAATGCGAAAAAAATCACCGATCTTTTCCAAAAAGCCTACATAGCACACCAAAATCTTACCGAAGCGACACGTTGGCTCGCCAATGAACTTTTCGGCCAATACGGCTTGGTGATTATCGACGGTGACGACCGTGATCTGAAGCGACTTTTCGCGCCTTATGTGAAGCAGGAATTGACCGAGCGCGTTTCTTATCAAAAAGTGTCCGAAACAATAACAGATTTCGGATATAACGTTCAGGTGAATCCTCGTGAAATCAACTTGTTTTATCTGGACGACAAACTTCGCGAACGCATCGTTTTCGAAAACGGAAAATACGTCGTGAACGAGACTTCAATCGCTTTTTCGACGGAAGAAATTTTGTCGGAAGTCGATAAAAATCCGCAGAAATTCAGTCCGAACGTGATCATGAGGCCGCTTTACCAAGAAGTCATCCTTCCGAATTTATGCTACATCGGCGGCGGAGGCGAAATCGCGTACTGGCTTGAGCTCAAGGCGTTTTTCGATGCGGTTGATGTGACTTTCCCTGTGTTGCTCGTTCGGAATTCGGTTTTGCTTTCTTCAGAAAAACAAGCGAAAAAAGCCGACAATTTGGGATTGAGCTGGAAGGATTTGTTTACGAAGCAAGCTGAACTCGTGAATCGCAAAGTTGCCGAATTTTCGGAATTTCCGTTAAATCTTCTTCCACAAAAACTCGCGCTGCAAAAGCAATTCGCTGATCTTTTCGCGCTTTCCGAACAAACCGACAGGTCGTTTTCGGGAGCCGTAAAAGCGCAGGAAGCCAAACAAACCAAGGGATTGGAAAACCTCGAGAAACGTCTGCTCAAAGCGCAAAAACGCAAACACGCGGACGAACTCGAGAGACTCACGAATCTGCAAAACGAACTTTTTCCGTTCCAAGGTTTGCAGGAACGGCAGGCGAACTTTTCGGAGTTTTACATCGAAGCCGGAGAAAACCTCGTTCCTACTCTTTTGCGCACGTTAAAACCTTTGGAACAGCGTTTTGACATTATCGTCATTTGACATCGCGATTATCGGCGTTTTTTGAAAAATTGCCTGAAAAGGCATTCTTATTCTTTTTTTTATTCGGTTTATCGCCTTATTTTTGCGCCAAATTTTAAAAAGCACTATGGCAACTAACAGAACTTTTACAATGATCAAGCCTGATGCTGTCGAGGCTGGCAACATCGGTGGAATCTTGAATATGATTACAGAAGCGGGCTTCAAGATCGTTTCTTTGAAATTGACGCAATTGACAAAGGCTGATGCGGAACAATTCTACGCGATACACAACGCGCGTCCGTTTTTCGGCGAATTGGTTGAGTTCATGACTCGCGGACCGATCGTGGCTGCAATCCTTGAAAAAGACAACGCGGTTGAGGCTTTCCGTACACTTATCGGAGCTACGAACCCGGCTGACGCGGCAGAAGGAACCATCCGTAAAAAATATGCGAAATCAATCGGCGAGAACGCGGTTCACGGTTCTGACAGCGATGAGAACGCGGCTATTGAAGGCGCTTTCCACTTTGCCGGACGCGAGCAGTTTTAAGATGGCAGTACGCTTTAAGCAGTAAGCTGATTCTGTTGAAAATATGAGATTCCGTTCTTGATTGGACGGGATTTTTTTTGGGATTTCGACGAAGGAGAAATCTCTTCCTAGGCGCACAAGCCTAGATTCCTCCTTCGTCGGAATCCAAAAATCTACCTCAAAACTACATCTTTCACCACTTCCCTTCCAAGTTCTTCATTGATCATCGAAACGATTTTCGATTTCCCGTAACTCAATTCCTCTCTCAAAACGGCTGAAGTCAATTCCACGTAAAGCGTTGTCCCTTTCAAGGCGACCGCACGCGTGTAGGTTTTCACACCGTTGCCCATAAGCGAAAACCACGCGTCCTGAACCGCGATCGCATCCATTCCGGGTTGTAGTTTGTTCTGTGAGATGATGTGTTTCAGGACATCGCCTACAGAGCCTTCGTTGCTGATGCGTTTTGCCATGTTATTCGATTTTGATCGGTCCTGCTTTTTTGTAGTGGTATTCGATTTTTTGGGCATTTTCGACCACGAATTCATTTTCGTCCAAAACCTTGATCTGCTCGCGCCATTTGGCGTATTCGGTGACATAATTGAGGTAAGTGCCGTCTTTTTCGTAAGAAACGGTCACGTTCTCCTTCAAATTGTTCGTCAGGAAAGAGCCGTCGAGTTGCGGCATTACCTTGGCCCGGAATCCTTTATCGGCTTTTATTTCGAAATAATCGTAAGACGTATTGGCTTGATAATCCTTTTGTTCGCCATCGGCCGTCATGACCTTCTCGATTTGCCAATACCCGTTTAGTTTGGCGATCTGGTCTTTTGAAATCTTGTGCTGGCACGAAGTAAAAAACAGTGAAAATACGATTAGGGAAGCGAAATATCTCATGTTCCAAAAATACCATTTTTAAAAGCTTGTAAGGTTGTGTGCGTGTCGCTTTTTTGAAAAATTTGGCTTATGATCGCAAGCCGATGTCTGCCATCAAACTTTTGACGCTCGACAAATTAAACCATTGCGTACTTTTGGAATCCTAAGACAAAGACGATTTGCGATGAAAAAAATAGTACTTACCTTATCGATTGCGTTTGCGTTGGCCTGTTGTTCGAACGACGATGGCAGCACTACTCCTGAAGCCATGTATTTTCCTGCGGTTTCAGGCGATTCATGGGAAACCAAAACGCCGGCCGAACTCGGATGGAACGAATCCCAAATACAGTCGCTGCTCGACTTTCTGCAACTCAAGCATTCCAAAAGCTTTATGATCCTCGTCAACGGTAAGATCGTCATGGAACACTATTTCAACGGACATACATCGGCTTCGCCCTGGTATTGGGCAAGCGCAGGGAAAACGTTGACTTCTACTGCCGTTGGAATCGCGCAGCAACAAGGCCTTCTTGATATAAACGATCCTGTTTCGGATTATTTGGGACAAGGCTGGACGGATCTCACACCAACCCAAGAAAGCCAAATCACCATAAAACATTTACTCACGATGACTTCGGGTCTGGACGATGCAGCCAACGGCGATTGCACTGATCCTGAATGTCTGGTTTACCTTGCCCCGGCTGGCACGCGTTGGGCTTACGACAATGTGTATGTGATCCTTCAGCAAGTGGTCGCTTCGGCATCGGGACAAACGTGGGACGCGTATTTTGATGCCAATATCAAGAACAAAATCGGCATGACGGGGCTTTGGTCGCAAATGGACGAACTTTCGGTTTATTTCTCGACCACGAGAAGTATGGCGCGCTTCGGACTTTTGGCGCTCAATGACGGCAAATGGCAAAATGAGCAGGTTATTCCGCAATCCTATCTGAATGCAGCCACTCACCCGTCGCAAAACATCAACAAATCGTACGGTTATCTTTGGTGGATTAACGGCGAATCAAGTTATCATCTTCCGCAAAGCCAACTTGAATTCCCGGGAAGCGTCATTCCAAGCGGACCAACCGATATGTTTATGGCACTGGGCAAAAACGACCAAAAAATCTATGTGATCCCGAGCAGGAAAATGGTCGTCGTACGCATGGGCGACGCAGCCGACGAAAGCAATTGGGCGCTTTCGGGCTTTGACGAAGACTTATGGGTTAAAATAAATGCGGTAATCGAATAAAGCTTTACTTTTGCCGCGTGAAAAAGGAAAATACCTCTGTTGACCAAGCGTTGAAGCACGGTCGAAATACTGTCAATTTGCCCGTGATCGGCATTCTTTTTGTCGGATTTCTAGTATTCATTGTTTGTACTACACAATTGGAAAATAAAGGACTTGCTGCAGGTATAGGACTTCCCGTCGTGTTCATAACCCCTTTGGTGTATTGGTCGATCGCCGCAACGCGTTGGCGCATCTGGGCGTTCACGAATGTTCGAAATGTCCATGAACTCGAACATCGTGCGGTCAAAGCCAAAATTATCGGCAGAAGAGACAGCTGGACTGAGAAGTTGGAAATCCGTTCGGCCGAACAGAAAGCCCAATGGCAACGTTTGCTCGACAAATTCAATGTGCCCGATGAATTCCACGACGACAAAGGAGTTCCTTTCGAAACCGTCATTTATTTCTCGAAAGGGCAAAAGATTTTCCAGATATTGATGGGCGTCTTATTTATTGCCATGGGAATCTTTTTGGCGATTCCTGCAAAAAAGGATATTTTCGGATGGATTTCGATCGCCTTCGGTATTTTCTTTGCAGGTAAAGCGCTTCGCGATTATTTCAACAACGATCCGCAGCTCGTGCTCAACGAAAAAGGACTCAAAAAGAAAAAGGGCGAATTTACGGGCTGGCAACACATTTCGGGAGAAGATGTGATCATGAAGCGACGCGGCAAACACATGCAGCAATTGTTAGTGTTTCGGACACAAGGCATCTACCACGAAATTCAGGTTTTCGAACTTGATAAAAAAGGTTCGGAACTGGAGAAGCTACTTAGGATTTATCGAGGACGATTCGAAGAAAACCAAAAAGCGCCATCGACCGAAACGGACACGTATCGATTCTGATCAGCGTTTGCGGTTTTTGAAGTACTTCCAGAAAGCCAAAGCGAACAGAACGAATCCCAATGCCGCGAACGCATAATCGGCGACGTCGATCTTATTGGCGAACAGTTTGGAAAACACGAAGCATCCGACAGCCAATACATAAAGCGTTATCGGGGAAATACCTTTCGATCCCGAAGATTTTCTTGATCTGATTGTTTTAGCCATTGCGACGAATGTATTGATAAATGGCGGCTACGCAAACCAACACCGACAATCCCAACAGGATGTAATAAGCGGTCGTGAACTCTTTTATCGAATTCGCGGCCGCAAAAATGATTACGCCTCCCAAAAAGGTAGACAAACCCGGTGGTAAATTGCTGCGTCTCCTACGTCCCATTTATTTGAAGAATGAATCGACGAACTCGTATTTGTTGAATACCTGAAGGTCTTCTATGCCTTCGCCTACTCCGATATATTTCACCGGAATCTGGAATTGGTCCGAAATACCGATGACGACGCCGCCTTTGGCCGTTCCGTCGAGTTTGGTCACGGCAAGAGCCGAAACTTCTGTGGCGGCGGTGAATTGCTTGGCTTGTTCGAACGCATTCTGGCCCGTCGATCCGTCGAGGACCAAAAGTACATCGTGAGGTGCGTCCGCTACGACTTTTTGCATCACGCGCTTGACTTTGGTAAGCTCGTTCATCAAATTGATCTTGTTGTGAAGGCGACCTGCCGTATCGATGATCACGACATCGGCGTTTTGGGAAACCGCAGATTGCAACGTATCGAAAGCTACGGAAGCCGGATCGGAACCCATTTGCTGTTTCACGATCGGTACGCCAACGCGATCTGCCCAAATTTGCAATTGGTCGATTGCCGCGGCGCGGAACGTATCGGCGGCTCCGAGCACGACTTTATAACCCGCTTTCTTGAATTGGTTCGCGAGTTTGCCGATCGTGGTCGTCTTTCCGACACCGTTTACGCCAACGACCATGATCACGTATGGCTTTTTGTTAGCGGGAATCGTGAATTCGGAACCTTCACCCGAGTTGGTTTCAGACAGCAACGCTCCGATTTCCTCGCGCAATATCTTATTGAGTTCTTCCGTGCCCAGGTATTTGTCTTCGGAAACACGTTTTTCGATGCGCTCGATGATTTTGAGCGTGGTTTCTACGCCAACGTCCGAAGATACGAGGACTTCCTCCAGATTGTCGAGGACTTCGTCGTCTACTTTGGATTTACCGGCAACGGCTTTGGTGAGTTTAGAGAAGAAAGAGGTTTTGGTTTGCTCGAGGCCTTTGTCGAGGGTTTCTTTTTTCTCGCTTGAAAAAATTCTTTTAAAGAAGGACATTCTATACTTCGTTATTCGTTGTTCGTTATTTGTTGTTCAACATTCAATAAACTTCAAAAATTCGAATAACGAACAGATGATTAACGAATAACGAATGTTGAATCTGGGCTCGCGCCCTAGCCCGGATGGAAGCGGATAGCCTTTTGACGGAAACGGCTTGGTTTTGCTCGCGTGCCAAAGCGACCGCAGGAAGCTCTTGGCAGGCGTTTCAAAACCCGGCGTTTTCAAGAAAGCTAGTAGCGGACAGCCGGAATAGCTGCAAATATAGAAAACTTGCCTCTTAAACTTCAACCATTAAGAAGTTAAGAAGAGTTAAGCGTAAAAAAAAAGCCACTTCGGTCGAAGCAGCTTTTCTCTTGTACAGTGTACAACTTATTTCTTTTTCAAAAACTCGTCTACAAGTTCTGGAGCCATGATAGACTCTACGAATGTGTAGGCGCCTGTTTTTGGAGATTTCACCATCTTGATGGCTTTAGACAATCTCTTTGACTGGGTTTGCAAGGTTGCAACGGTCTTCTTTGCCATGACTTAAAACTTATTTAATTTCTTTGTGAACGGTTACCCTTTTCAAAACTGGGTTGAATTTCTTGATCTCCAAACGGTCTGGAGTATTCTTTTTGTTTTTAGTAGTGATGTAACGCGAAGTTCCTGGAAGACCAGTTCCTTTGTGCTCTGTACACTCTAAAATCACCTGGATTCTGTTGCCTTTCTTTGCCATTTTGCTCTATAGTAGTTTTCGGGAAAAGATTACTTTATGAATCCGTTCGCCTTTGCTTGTTTCAAAACAGCGGCAATCCCGTTCTTGTTAATTGTTTTGATAGTAGAGGCAGCTACGCGGAGCGTGATCCATCTGTCTTCTTCAGCAAGATAAAAACGCTTTTTCACGAGGTTAACCGAAAACTTCCTCTTGGTCTTGTTCATAGCGTGGGAAACGTTGTTTCCAACCATCGCTTTCTTACCTGTAAGGTCACAAACTCTTGACATTATTGCTTCTCTTTAGTCGTTATTCAAAATCAGGGTGCAAAGAAAGTAAAAAAAAGCGTTTGCGCAAAACATTTGTTACACATTTTTTAAAATTTCTTTTTGAAGCATTTCGAGCGATTTATTTACGGCCCTATCTATCACTTTTTCACGCGGCTGGCCGAAATTGAAGCGCTCTGCGATAATTTCGTTCGGTGTGGCGATCGCTATGAAAACCACTCCGATTTCTTCTGGCGTATCGTCCGAAGTCGGGCCGGCATTTCCCGTAACACCGATTCCGTAATCGGTTTTGAGGATTTTGCGCACGTTGTCCGCCATTTCGCTTGCGACTTCCGCACTCACGACTGAATGTTGCGCAATCGTTTGCTCGGACACTCCTAAATTATTGATTTTAACATCTTTCGAATAACTAACGATACTGCCTTTATAGTATTTGGAAGAACCTGGAATCGAAGTGATGATTTGGGCGATTTTGCCTCCGGTACAACTTTCGGCCGTAGCAACCGTAAGCCCTTTTTGGGCGAGTTGACCGCCGAGTACCGCTTCGATGGTTTTGTCTTCTTCGAACCCGACGATCACGTCTCCTATTATTTTGGATATGACCTCGATTTTTTCAGACAAAGCCGTTTCGAGCACTTGCTTGTCTTTTCCTCTGGCCGAAAGACGCAATCGCACGCGCCCCGGAGACGGTAAATACGCAAGTTTGATGAAGTCGGGAAGACTATTTTCCCAGTCGGCTATCTTATCGGCGAGCAGGCTTTCGCCCATGCCATACGTCATGATGGTTTTATGGATGATGTAAGGACGTTCGAAATCATGGACTATTTTAGGAATCACGACCGTATCGATCAATCCTTTCATTTCATATGGCACGCCGGGCATCGAGATAAAAACGGTACCTCCTTTTTGCAGCCACATTCCCGGAGCCGTACCGAACTCGTTGTGCAAAACCGTAGCCTTAGACGGCACCAATGCCTGATCGATGTTGGTCTGCAGCAAAGGCGCCTTGGTTCCCGTGAATTTATGGAACAGGTTTTCTACGTGAGCCAGCACATTGGAGTCGCTTACAAGCTCATCGTCGAAATATTCGGCAAGTGTCTTTTTGGTGATGTCGTCTTTTGTTGGGCCTAATCCGCCGGTGATCAAAACGAAATCGGTATTGTCCTGAAGTTTGGAAAAGGTGTCGAGGATATGGTTGCGGTCGTCCGAAATGGAAATCATCTCATGGACGTCGATCCCGATCCTGTCGAACGCCTTGGCTATGTATTGCGAATTGGTGTCGAGCACCTGGCCGATGAGGATTTCATCGCCTATGGTGACGATTGTTGCAGTCATGGTTTAAAGTTTAAGGTTTAAAGTTAACGCGAATCGGCCAAACTTTAAACCTTAAACAATTTAAACTATAAGTTAAAATCTTTCCTGATTTCCTTAACCGCTTTTTCTACCTGATCCTCAACACTATCGAAAGTATCGTTGATTTCTTTGCGCTTTCCTTCGCGTTTTGTCCAGGCTTCGATCTCGAGGATTTCCTCGAACGCCTGCGTCATACCCAAAAGGTCGAGCGTGGGTTTGATTTTATGCGCATAGCTATAGGCGAGCTTGTGGTCTTTTGTCTTGATGCCAAGTTTGATTTGCATCACATCCTGTGGCACTTCGGTAACGAACAACGTGATGATTTGCGTCACGAAGTCGTCGTCGTTGTCCGATAGCGCATGGACTTTGGCTAAATTGTAATGTAGGGCCATTATTTGATTTGTATTCGGAATAGTTTTTTATCTTCTATGAATCCTTCGAGCACGTCGCCCGTAGAAACTTTTGCCACGCCTTCGGGCGTTCCCGTAAAAATGATGTCTCCTGTACGTAATGTGAAGTATTGGGAAACGTAGGAAATTATCTCATCAATCTTCCACAACATGCTTGCAGAATCACCCTTTTGTACGGTTTTTCCGTTGTTCGTGAGTTCAAAGGTAATCGATTCATGCGAACTAAAAATTTTTTTCGACAAGAAGTCGCCAATCACCGCTGAACCGTCAAAAGCCTTTGCTTTTTCCCACGGCAACCCCTTTTCTTTAAGGCGTTGCTGCACATCCCGAGCCGTAAAATCGATCCCCAACCCTATTTCGTCGTAATACTTGTGCGCAAACTTCGCATCGATGTACTTCCCGACTTTGTTGATCTTGACCAAAAGCTCGACTTCGTGATGGACATCTTGCGAAAATTCGGGGATCACGAATGGGAATTGCTTTGGCAAAACGGCCGTATCGGGTTTCAGGAAAATGACGGGTTCGTCGGGACGCTCGTTTTGGAGTTCGGCGATGTGGGAGGCGTAGTTGCGGCCAATGCAGATGATTTTCATGATTCTAAAGTGCGAGATGCTGAAGTGCTGATGTGCTGACGTTTTTTCGGTCAAATCAGAATTTGTTGTTCAATTTGCGCAGCTTGATTGCGGTAAGGACTTTCTTGGTATATAGCGGAAAATCGGCATTCTGTATCCAACCGAAATAACCCGGCTCGCTATCGAAAACAGATTCGACCAAAGCGCCTTTGTGCTTTCCGAACGTAAAGATTTCACGGCCTTTATCGTCGAGCGCGATGAATCCGGCAAAATCGACCGATTTTTTACGCGTCGTGAATTCCGACAAGGTTTTCATGTCGTTTTCCAAATCGGGATAACGGTCGAGTTGAGCCTTGAGGATTTCATAAGTCGCGGTCGTGTCGGCTTCGGCGGAATGCGCGTTTTCGAGCGCCTTTCCGCAGTAAAACTTCAAAGCGGCACTTAATGTACGCTCTTCCTTTTTGTGAAAAATCGTCTGTACGTCAACAGAAACGCGGCTTTTCATATCGAAGTCGTATTCGGCACGCAACAGTTCCTCGGCAAGCAACGGGATGTCGAAACGATCGGAATTGTATCCCGCAAGATCGCTGTCCTTGATCATATTATAAACCTGTGGAGCGAGTTCCTTAAACGTCGGCTCATTGGCTACTTTTTCATCGGAAATACCGTGAACGGCAGTAGATGACGCCGGAATCGGAATCGTCGGATTCACGAGCCACGTCTTGCTTTCGCGGTTACCGTTCGGGAATACTTTGAGGATGGAAATCTCTACGATTCGGTCTTTGCAAATATCGATTCCCGTGGTTTCCAAGTCGAAGAAACAAATGGGACGCGTGAGTTTTAGTTCCATAAAATTTTGTTGGGAAGGCAAAGATAGGGGTTTTCTCAAGCTGCCGATGCCACAATTTTCACAAATGCGCGTACAAAATCATATTGATCCATCCGTTTCGAATTACAAGAAATCGAAGTAAGTCGATACCCGTAATCCCTTATATTCGTATATGGAACTTTCTTTCGCGCCATTTTTAGCGCTCTTCGGAATGTTGTCGTTCGCCCCGATCCTAATGCTTTTCATAGATGGCTGGCGCTCAAAAGACAAAGACAATTCATGGAAAAACGTAGGCGCTTTCGTGATCCTTACCGGTTCGGCTATTGTATTGCTCAAGTTTTTCGGTCTGGTTTTCGTGTTTTTCGTGCCTTTGGTAATTTTAGGGATCGGATGCATCAAATCCGTCACCAAAAAAAGCCGAAACGACCCTTGATTCATTCACATAAAAAAAACCTCGGTACTTGCCGAGGTTTTTTATTATTCCAAACGGATCAGAAATCGCGATCCACGTCGAAAGCTTCCATGTAATCGGCAACTCGTTTGACGAAGCTTCCGCCAAGTGCACCATCGACAACCCTGTGGTCATAACTGTGCGACAAGAACATCTTCTTGCGGATTCCGATAAAGTCACCTTCCGGCGTTTCGATTACGGCTGGCACTTTACGGATGGCGCCAAGAGCCAAAATCCCGACTTGCGGCTGGTTGATGATCGGCGTACCGAAAACAGATCCGAACGTACCCACATTGGTCACCGTATATGTCCCGCCTTGCGTATCGTCCGGTTTCAATTTACCGGCTTTGGCGCGGTTACCCAAATCGTTTACGGCTTTTGCCATTCCGATAAGGTTCAACTGGTCGGCATTCTTGATTACGGGAACGATAAGGTTTCCGTTAGGCAATGCGGCCGCCATCCCGAGGTTGATGGCTTTTTTCTTGATGATGTAATCGCCATCGACAGCAATGTTCATCAACGGGAAATCCTTGAGCGCCCTGGCTACTATCTCCATGAATATAGGCGTGAAAGTCAACTTCTCGCCTTCTCTTTTCTCGAATTTGTCTTTGTTTTTCTCTCTCCAGTCCCAAATGTTGGTCACGTCTACCTCGATGAACGATTGTACGTGGGCCGAAGTCTGTACCGACTCGACCATATATTTGGAGATGAGTTTGCGCATGCGGTCCATTTCGACGATCTCGTCCTGTCCGTTTACCGAAACCGGGACTTTGGCAGGTTCGGCTTGTGCGGCAGGTTTAGGCGCCTCCTGAACCGGAGCGACTTGCTGTACCGGCTGTGATTGCACTGGCTGCGCTTGAGGTGTGGATTGTACCGGCTCAGAAACAGCAGGTGCGGCTTGTTGAGGCGCGTTTTTGCGATATTCTACATAAGCCAGAATATCGTTCTTCGTCACACGACCTTCGGCACCGGTTCCTGAAATGCTCTCCAATTCCGACATCGAGATGCCTTCCTGAAGCGCAATATTTTTCACCAATGGCGAATAGAATCGGTCGGAATTATGGTATTCTTCTTTGGTCGGCGGCGTACCTGAGGAAACCGGAGCAGCCGTGAACTGGCGCGCGGTTTCTACCGTTTTCTCTATTTCAACTGCTGCGGCTGCCACTTGAGGCGTCGGTTGTTCAATTGAAGCCGGAGCGCTTGGCGCATCCACCACGACTCCACCCTCTACCTCGATGATAGCTACGGTTTGACCGACTTTTACCACATCGTCCTTTTGGAACAACTGTTCAACCAAAGTTCCCGAAACTTCGCTCGGCACTTCGCTGTCGACTTTATCGGTGGCTATTTCGAGCACGGCCTCGTCGGCGCTGATGTGATCTCCGGGTTGTTTGAGCCAGTTGGTGATCGTCGCTTCCGCAACGCTTTCTCCCATTTTCGGGAGTTTCAGTTCGTATCTTGCCATATTGATAAGCTGAACGCTAGAATTTAAAATCTGCTTGCGAAATTACCGATTTATATCCGATTACAATAACAATACAATAATTTTTAGACAAAGTGCAATCGTTTTCGTTGAACGGCTTCAGAATGTTAGCACTTCACCTCTGTCGTTGCTGGAATCGCTGCCGATGGCGGCACTGCTAATCAAAATCCTAAACGTGTTCCCGTTCGCGGAAAGTGATTGCATTTCCTGTATGATTTCACCGAACGGCATCGCTTCGGAATCAAGCCAGTATTGCGTTCGTGCTGTCGACGAATTTACTTTTTTTTCATTGACGTGTCGATTGCCATCGAGGTTTTTTCCTAACAATTTGGAAGCTTTTTCAAACAGCGGCCCATTGGTCGGAAGAACCCCATAATGGTTCGGCTTGGGAATTTCGACCTTTGCATCTTCGCGTTTTTTGAGCGAAAACAAAAACGCACCGAATTTCATGAATAGATCGAAAACCGGTGACACGCGGAAGTGTTTGCGATAGAAAAAATTCATCGCTTCGCGGAAACGCTTCATGTACAATCCGTCTTTTATCGTGCTTTCGCCTTTGAAATGAATGACGGTGGTCTCGCCGAAATAAAAGTTTTTTTTGCCCGATTTCAGGACCGTGTACGAAAGGTCGATGTCGTCGGAATACATAAAACAATCCTCGTCGAAACCGCCAACGGACAAGTAGGTGTCGCGTTTCATCACCATAAACGCACCGACGAGGATTTCGACTTCGCCGGTTTGGCTTTCCTCGAGATGCGATGCATAGTATTTTCCAAAAACCGATGGCAAAACCTTGTACAAACCTGTAACTTTTCCAAACGCGGTGAATGGTTTCGGGATGCCGCGCTTGCTTTCGGGCAGGAATTTTCCGGTGCCGTCGATCAATTTGCAGCCGACAATCCCGAGTTTTGGCTGCAAATTCGCGAAAGCCAGAATCTTCTTGAACGTATCTTCGGCCACGACCGTATCGGGATTCAAAATGCAGATATATTCGCCTTTTGCTTGTGCCACACCTATATTATTGCCTTTGGGAAAACCCGAATTTTCCTTGTTCTCGATGAGCTTGACATTAGGAAAAAGCGCTTTCACCATTGCACACGAATCGTCTGCAGAATTATTATCCACGACTATGATTTCTGTGTCGATATTCGCCACCGACTTCTGCACACTTTCGAGACAGAGTTGTAAAAACCAACGCACATTATAGTTGAGGATGACGACGGAAAGCTGCATGACGCAAATATAAGCAAAGTGACGAAGCACTAAATGACACACTTCGGCACTCCACAAAAAAAAGCGCCCCGAAACCGGGACGCTCTCTCACTAAACACTCACAATCAATCATTAACCTACATCAATCAATCTTTTCGCTTTTGGGAGTGCTTCTTCTTTTTTCGGAAGGCTGATTTTGAGGATCCCACCCTCGTACGAAGCCTTTATATCGTCGTCGTTCACTGTTTCGGGCAACGTAAACGATCTTTTGAAAGACGAAAACGAGAACTCTCGACGCGTGTATTTGCCTTCCTCGGCAGTAGTTTCATTTTTGATTTCGGACGAAATGGTCAACAGGCCGTTGTCTACTTCTATATTGAAGTCTTCTTTTGTTTTTCCGGGAGCCGACAACTCTACTTCGAAAGCATTATCGGTTTCGCGGATGTTTACCGGCGGGACGGCCGGCGTGTTGAAATTCAATTGGCGTCCGCCGAAATCGGGACGGAACAATTCATCTAATACAGATGGAAAAAAATGTCCGTGGTTTTTCTTCACTAGGTTCATGATTCTATGTTTTTAATGGTTATAAAAATGTTTCTCGCATCCGTATAGTCAAGTTCTGTACCCATTCAATTTTAGATGTCAAAATGTCGCAATTACTGCCTTTTTGACAATTTTAACATTTAAAGCAACTTTTATACACTTAAAAAAAGTTGATATGAATTACGAATTTTAACGATTTTGGCAGATTTCATGTAACCGAATTTATTCCCAACGTTTTACCTTAGACCTAACAGGTTTTGAAAACCTGTTAGGTCTAAAACCAAAAACCCACACCATCGGCCAAAATCCAGATTCATCTTACTTCGATATCACAAATTTCCACAATCATCTCCTCGCGTTCGCGCAATTAACGGCTTAATACTACCTTTGCCGCATGAATTACCTTTCAGTAGAAAACATCTCGAAGCATTACGGCGAGCGAACGTTGTTCGAAAACCTTTCGTTCGGCATCAATAAAGACCAGAAAATCGCGTTCATCGCCAAGAACGGAACAGGAAAAACAACCATCATGAACATTTTGACCGGCGTCGACGAACCCGATTCGGGCCAGGTCGTGATGCGCAAGGAAATCAAGATGGCATTCTTGTCTCAAGTCCCTAATTTGCAGGACGAACTCACCATAGAAGAATCGATTTTCGCTTCGGACAACGAAATCCTGAAAGTCATCGAACAATACGAGAAAGCACTCGAAAACCCGGAAGATGCCGAAGCCTACCAAAAAGCGTTCGACAATATGGACCGGCATAACGCTTGGGATTTCGAGACGCAGTTCAAGCAAATCCTTTTCAAATTGAAGCTCGAGGATTTGAAGCTCAAAGTCAAGAATTTGTCGGGCGGACAAAAGAAACGTCTCGCGCTTGCGATCATTTTAATCAGCAAACCCGATTTGTTGATCCTCGACGAACCGACGAACCACCTCGATCTCGAAATGATCGAATGGCTCGAGAACTATTTCGCCAAAGAGAACATGACGTTGTTCATGGTCACGCACGACCGCTTTTTTCTGGAGCGCGTGTGCAACGAGATCATCGAACTCGAAAACGGCAAATTATATCAGTACAAAGGCAATTATTCGTATTACCTCGAAAAGAAGGAAATGCGCATAGCTTCCGAAAACGCGAGTATCGACAAAGCACAGAACCTGTTCGTAAAGGAATTGGATTGGATGCGACGCCAACCCAAAGCACGCACCACCAAATCAAAGTCGCGCCAGGACGATTTTTACGTCATCCAGGAAAAAGCCAGAAGCCGACGCCGTGAACAGCAAGTCGAACTCGAAATCAACATGGAACGTTTGGGTTCGAAAGTGATCGAAATGCACAAGGTTTCGAAAAAGTTCGGAGACAAGACGATTTTGGACGGATTCGATTACGACTTCCAACGTGGCGAGCGCATCGGCATCATCGGCAAAAACGGCACGGGAAAATCCACATTCCTAAACATCGCCACGGGCGCGATTCCACCAGATTCGGGCAAAGTCGTGATCGGCGACACCATAAAACTCGGCTACTATACCCAAAGTGGCATCAATCCTAAAGTCGGACAGAAAGTGATCGACGTCATCAAGGAATTCGGCGAATATATCCCGCTTGCGAAAGGGCGCACGATTTCGGCAGGCCAATTGCTCGAACGTTTTTTGTTCGACAGGAAAAAACAACACGATTTCGTCGAAAAACTGTCGGGAGGCGAATTGAAACGCTTGTACCTGTGTACGGTTTTGATCCAGAACCCGAACTTTTTGATTCTCGACGAACCGACGAACGACCTCGATATCGTCACACTCAACGTACTTGAAAACTTCCTTATCGATTATCCGGGCTGTCTCGTCGTCGTTTCGCACGACCGCTATTTTATGGACAAGATCGTCGACCACCTTTTCATTTTCCGCGGACAAGGCAAAATCGAGGATTTCCCGGGCAATTATTCCGATTTCAGGATTTACGAAGACAGCGCCGAACCCACAAAAGACGATACGCCAAAGGAAAAGGCTAACTGGAAACAAAACAAGGCCTCGACCGGATTGTCGTTCAACGAGCAGAAGGAATTTTCTAAAATTGAGAAGGAAATCAAAGATCTGGAATGGCGCAAAAAAGAAATCGAGCAATTGTTTTCTGACGGAAAAGTGGCCGATGCCGACATTTCCGCTAAAGCCGACGAGCTTCAGAAAATCATATCGGAACTTGAAAATAAGGAAGAGCGCTGGTTCGAACTGAGTGCCAAATCGGAACAGTGATGTGGACGCAGGTCAAATCATATCTGCGATTCTTGTCCAAATCGACCAATGAGCACGGCGTGCATTCGCCTTTTGTGTTCGACCTGGTCACGAAATGTTTTTACGACCGATCCGATTATCCGGAATACACAACTCTTGGAAACTATCGCAAATCGCTTCTGCAAAACCACAAAACGATCTCTGTTACCGATTTCGGAGCGGGTTCTCGCGTTTTCAAATCGAATGAACGCAAGGTTTCGGACATTGCGAAAAATGCCGGGATTTCCGCAAAGAGAGCCGAATTGCTGTTTCGCATCTCGCGCTATTTCAAACCCGAAACCATTTTGGAAATCGGAACTTCGCTGGGTTTGGCCACGTCGGCTTTGGCTTTGGGCAATTCTTCGGCAAAAGTGATTTCGCTTGAAGGCTGTGCCAATACGGCATCGGAAGCAAAACGGCAACTTGAGAAATCGGGAATTTCGAATGCAGAAATTACGGTCGATGAATTCGAATCTGGATTGAATCGACTTTCCGACAAAAAATTCGACTTGATTTACTTCGACGGCAATCATCAAAAAGATGCGACTTTGCGTTATTTCGAAACGCTGCTTAAGACCGCTTCGAACGATTCGGTGTGGATTTTCGACGACATCCATTGGTCTGAAGGCATGACCGAAGCCTGGGAAATCATAAAAAAACACCCCAAAGTCACGGTTGCGATCGACACGTTCCAATGGGGTTTTGTGTTTTTCAGGAAGGAACAGGAAAAAGAAGATTTCGTGATCCGCGCCTGATTATTTCTTGAGCAGTTTGGTCCTATAGGATTTTCCATCGGATTCGATTTCGAGGAAATACAGACCGCCAGAAAGCTGTGCCAAGTCGATTTGATTTTGAACCGGACTGCCTTGAATGACAACGCGGCCGCTTGCGTCAATCAGCCTGAACTTTTCTACATTTCCGTCAAATGCGATCGAGACGGTCCGATCGACAGGATTCGGCCATACCGAAAAGTTGCGCGGATTTTCACCTATCCCAAGCGAGCAATCCGCACTTGTAAACACCAAAGGCGTATAGTAATTTTGATAGCCCCAATTCCCGGAATATCCGAAATCGTAAAGTTGACCTTGTGAATTTGAGGCAAAAGTACACACGTAACTGTTACCGACACTGGTCCAGTTTGTAGCCGTACCGACTTGGCCGGGCACGTTTGTCCAGGTTAAACTGCCGTTGCCTAAAGCACCCGCCATTCCGATTCCCCACGTATAAAGCGCGCCATTGGTTTTGATCGCGGCCGATACTTGGCCAGCAGTCGAAACCGAACTCCAGTCGTTATCGGATCCGATTTGGGTAGGAACCAATACGGTTTGGGCCATTTGGCCGAGACCAAGCGCACCATGGCCGGAGTAACCCCAACTCCAAAGCGTGCCATCTGTTTTGATAGCCAACGCCATGCGTTCGTATCCGCAAAACTGCGCCCATGCGCCATCGCCTATTTCGACGGGTTCGGCCACATAAACTTCATCGGGTTCGACGCCCGGCGATGCATAACCTTGCCCTAATTGGGCTGCGGAATTCCTACCCCAACCCCAAAGTGTGCCGTCCGATTTGAGCGCGAGTACAAAATACACACATGTCTTGACGCTGACCCAATCGGTGTCGGTTCCGATTTGCACAGCAGACGATGTGGTCTGGTCGCCGCTTCCCAATCCGAGTTTTTCGTATTGGTCGCTTCCCCACGCCCATAACGAACCGTCTTGCTTCACGGCGAATGATGCGGAACCGTCGGTACTTACAGACGCGACATCGGTGATCTGGGTAACGATTTGAGGTGAAGTGACGGGAGTCGTGCTACTCGATCCGTTACCGAAAGTGTTGGCATTGATGCCCCATGCCCAAAGACTTCCGTCTGACTTGATCGCCAAAGATGTTTTGGGACTTGAGGAGAATGAAGCCCAATCGGCATCGGCAGAAATTACGACCGGCGCATTGATCTGGCCGATGGCACTCCCTAACGATCCGTCGTTGTTCGTGCCGTAACCCCAAAGCGAACCGTCGCTTTTTTGTATCAGAACCGAATTGTTGAGCGAGGAAATCTGATCCCAACACTGACTTTGGGCCATAAACGGAACGCCCACCAAAAGAAGTAGAATTTTTTTCATAGCGTATTTTTTACGCCAATTTAAAAAATATCGTACTAAGAATCAAGTATTTGAAAATCAATTCGTACGCAAGGCATGCATCAACTCTTTCTTTGTCATTTTGGACCTGCCTTTGATCCCGACCTTTTTGGCCTCGGCGTAAACTTGTTCTTTGGTCTGGTTTTCATAGGCTTTGGCTTTACCGCCCCTATGTTCGGCACCTTTACTGTTGGCGATACGCGCCGATTTCTGTTTGCTATAGCCTTTATCGCGCAAGGCTTCGTATTGGTCCTTGTCTTTTATTTGCGGACCTGGGTCTTTTCCGGGCATAATTTCAGGTTTTGGATTCACCGAAAGTTACGTGTATCCATCTCCAAAAATATTACCTCGTTTGTACAATAATTTGTACTATTTAAGCTTGGTGATCCCGATATTGAAGATTTTGGCATCTAATGTCGCACCCGCATTATTGAGGACATATTTGAGTTCGATGATGTCGTTTTGCGCTGCCGATATACTCAATGAGCCGCTTGTTCCCCACTCGTCGGTGGATTCGAGATTGGCCGTACCTCTTGACAAATAGCCAACGATATTAGAGTTCTGGTACACCGCGATGACGTATTTCCTCACACCAGTCGGCATGTTGGATACCGAAAAACTGGCCGTGATCATATACACGCCGTTTTCGGCCACTTTGATCTTACCTGCACCCGTCACCGTATAAATTGCGTTGTCAATCGTCATCGCATCTGTCGAGGCCAGCGGAAAATTCGCATAGGTATTGTTGGCCGTAGCGACGACATTATTGCCCGAACTGAAGGTCTTGTTGAGCACGATCGACGCATTCGAAGTTTCGAAAAAGTTCTTCCATCCGTTCGAAGTCCTCACAAACATCGCGTTATACGTCGTATTGTACACCATCGACCCGTTAAGCGGAGACGCAATCGCAACCATTTGGGCGTTGGTCATACGCGGCGGCACGAACGTCTTGTCTGTACTTTCCAGTTGAAGTATCGCACTCGAACTTGGCGTAGTCGTACCGATTCCTACCTGAGCCGACATCCATCCCGAAGTCAATAGCAAAAACATTAAAAATCCTTTCATATCAGTTGAGTTTCGTAATACAGATGGTTTGGAAAACATTCGCGAGCGTAGTGGTGTTCGAGATAAAATATCGGAAATACAATTGGTCACCGGCCTGAAGATAGTACATCAGCGTTCCTGTCATACCCCAATAATCGGAAGACGACATTTCGAGTTTGGACTTGGCGAGATAACTGACTAATGCCCCATTTCGATACACAGCCAAATGATATCGGCGGCTGCCAGCAGGCATGTTCGACGTGGAAAGACAAGCCGACATCAGATACACCCCGGAACGATTTACGGTAATCGCTCCAGGCCCGTCTACAGTAAAATAGGCAGAACTCGTAGAAAGTATATTTGCGGATGAAACATTTATCGGATAAGACGACGTGGTCGACGTGGAAAGCGTTCCGCCGCTCTTGGTCAAAATGATTGTCGGATTGGAATTGATGTCGAACCCCGACCAACCGACATCGCTGCGAAAATACGGAAGGTTTTCGGAATTGTTGAAAATCATCGATCCTACCGGCGGATTTGTGACAGTCGTCATTTGGGAATCAGTCATACGCGGTAAAACGAAAGCGGAATTCGTGCTTTCCAACTGTAAAAGCGCACTCGCATCTACGTTTGCCGTACCGATTCCGACCTGCGCGAACGCACCTACCGAAAAAAGGACACACAAAAAGATAATCCTTACAAACTGAGGCATTTTCTTGTTTTTAGAGGCTTCAAATGTACGAAAAGTAGCACCTTCTAACGGACGGCGTCGGTTCGACAAAATGTTAATTGAGGAAACCCGCAATCGATTATTCTTAAAATGAGAGAATATGGAATTAAAATCTGAAAATCATCGCAATACGGCATTTAATTGGCTGTTTCCACATTCGAATCAGGTCGTTTGGCGAATGCTGTTGAATAATTTTTTCACGGCATAAAAAAAGCGGCGACCTTTCGGCCACCGCTTTTCCTGAATTAATAATCAACGTATTTTATTCGGCTTTGTCTTTAGCCTGGGCGTTTTCTTCTCCTTTAGACGTGATGCGCTCCCATTTGAACTTAGGCGCGAACTTGATTTTCAGCTCGGCGATCTTGCGGTTGTCTTTTGCATCAAGACCTTCTTTTTCGACCGTGTTCTTACGTGCGTCGAGTGCTTCGTACAACAACTTGATCTCATCGAGGTCTTCACGGCTGTAACTGTTTTGGTTTTTGTCGAATTCATTATAGAAATCGTTGTACACTTTTAGGATGTTGTCTTTGTTGACCCACGCGAAACTCATGTCTTCTCCGACTACACCTTCCCCGAACAACGCGTTTCGGATTTCTGTTTTACGATCTGGCGTTGCGGCTGCGGCCTCGGCCTGCACTTTGGCTTTCAACTCTTCATATTTGGCTTTGCTTTCATCCAGTTTCTTTTGCGCCGCTTCTTTGTCTTTCATATCGGCTAGTGCAGCTTCGGCTTCCATGGTACGCTGTTGGTATGAGGCTTCAATTTCGGCCCAGTTCGCCTTGGCGTCCGCGGCAGCGATGTTACCGATGGAATCAACGTAAACCACATATGTATCGACTGTTTTTTCTGCTCTTTCCTCGTTTTCGTTCTTACAAGAAGTGAAGGCCAACGCGATCGCGGCCGCTCCTAAAATTAAATTGACTTTTTTCATGACTATTGGTTTTGATTTATAATTGTTATCAGATATACGAACAAAATTAGATTTATTTTCAATTTTTAACCTAATTAATTAAGAATAGTTTAGTAAAATCGAAATTTTAGACTTTATAATACAACGAATTATGGAAATCGTGTAACACATATTCAACTATCGGAAGTACCTTATTAAGGTTTAATTTTCTACTTTTAGGCCACAAACCTATCTCATGGCCGATTCACTGATCCAGATTAAAGACATCAAAAGGAATTTCGCACTCGGAAACGAAACCGTTTACGTGCTCAAAGGCATAGATCTCGACATCAAAAAAGGGGAATACGTGGCGCTTATGGGGCCGTCGGGTTCAGGCAAATCAACACTGATGAACCTTTTGGGGTGTTTGGATACGCCGACTTCAGGCACGTATATCCTTAACGGAAAAGACGTAAGCAAGATGCACGACGACGAACTAGCCGACATCAGAAACAAGGAAATCGGATTCGTGTTCCAGACGTTCAACCTTTTGCCGAGAACTACCGCTTTGGACAATGTCGCCTTACCGATGATTTACGCCGGTTATTCCAAATCGGAGCGACGCGAAAGAGCCACCGAAGTACTGACACAAGTCAATCTTTCCGACCGTATGGATCACCAACCGAACCAACTTTCGGGCGGGCAGAGACAACGTGTCGCCATTGCGCGGGCACTCGTCAACAAACCATCGATCATCCTCGCCGATGAGCCGACGGGAAACCTCGACAGTAAAACCTCGATCGAAATCATGAACCTATTCGGCGAAATCCACAAAAACGGAAATACGGTGATTCTCGTGACGCACGAAGAAGACATTGCGGCTTATGCGCATCGCGTGATCCGTTTGCGCGACGGCCTTATAGAGAGCGACACTTCGGGAATCAACGCTCCGAAACCGCTTCAACACACTTAATACAACCACATGAAAGTTTATACCAAAACCGGAGACAAAGGAACGACGGCCCTTTTCGGAGGAACACGCGTGCCCAAAGACCATATCAGGATCGAAAGCTACGGCACGGTCGATGAACTCAATTCTTATATCGGATTGATACGCGATCAAGAAATCAATCCGCATTACAAAGAAATATTGATCCGTACACAGGACAGGTTGTTTACGGCCGGAGCGATTTTAGCCACACCGCCGGAAAAGGAAGTGCTCAAGAACGGAAAACTGCGACTCGATATTCCACGTATAACCGAAGACGACATCCAGCTTCTCGAAAACGAGATCGACGCCATGGAATCGGAATTGCCGCCCATGACACATTTCGTGCTTCCAGGTGGGCATACGACGGTGTCATATTGTCATATCGCGCGTTGCGTTTGCCGACGTGCAGAACGCCTTTCGGTCGCTTTGTCACATAACGAACCCATAGACGAGCTCGTTTTGAAATACCTGAACCGACTTTCTGACTACCTTTTCGTCTTGGCAAGGAAGTTGTCTGCCGATTTGCACGCCGATGAAGTGAAATGGATTCCGGGCAACTAAAACGATTGGATCCGATTGCTTTTTTGGTTCAAAAAATCAGCACAATCATTTGATTATCAAAAGATTGAATTAACGTTCTTGACTTTTTTCAAAATAAATTCATTTTTACTTGACTTTTTCAGTATAAAATTTATTTTTGCATAAATTTAAATCGACAGACGATGTATTGGACACTAGAACTGGCGTCATACTTAAGCGATGCGCCATGGCCTGCAACCAAAGACGAACTTATTGATTATGCCATTCGTGCGGGTGCACCGCTAGAAGTTGTAGAGAATCTTCAGTCTATTGAGGACGAAGGTGAGATTTACGAATCGATGGAGGAAATCTGGCCTGATTATCCGACCGATGAGGATTATCTCTGGAACGAAGACGAATACTAAACAAAAATAAAACTATCATAAAAAGTCTCATCTGAGGCTTTTTTTTTGCTTAAATTTGCACACTTTTTATAACAGATTCATACTAGATTAACATGAGTTTCATCAACAGTATCATTAAGGTTTTCATAGGCGACAAATCCGAAAAGGACATCAAGGCCTTACAAGGAAACGTGAATAAAATAAAGGGTTTCGAATCGGAACTCCAAGCCCTTTCTCACGATGAGCTGCGTGAGCGCACGGTGAAATTCAAGGCGAAGATCAAAGACGCGAGAGCCGAAAAGGACGCCAAGATCGCCGAACTGAAACTCGAGGCCGAAACTACAGAAGATGTCGACAAGAAAGAAGACATCTACCAAGCCATCGACACTCTTGAAAAAGAAGCGTATGAAATCTCTGAAAAAGTACTCAACGAAATCCTTCCCGAAGCGTTTGCAGTCGTAAAAGAAACGGCTCGTCGCTTTAAAGAAAACACACAAATCCGCGTAAAAGCGACGCCGAAAGACCGCGAGCTTTCTGCCGAAAAAACCTATATCGAACTAGAAGGAGACGATGCGGTCTGGGCAAATTCGTGGAGCGCCGCCGGAAAACCAATTACGTGGGACATGATCCACTACGACGTACAGCTTATCGGCGGTATGGTTTTGCACCAAGGAAAGATTTCCGAAATGCAGACAGGGGAAGGTAAAACCCTCGTGGCTACGCTTCCGCTCTATCTGAACGCTCTTACCGGAAACGGTGTACACCTTGTAACCGTGAACGACTATCTCGCCAAACGTGACAGCACGTGGAAAGCGCCTTTGTTCGAGTTCCACGGATTGACCGTTGATTGTATCGACAACCACCAACCGAACTCTGAAGGCCGTCGCAAAGCTTACGAAGCCGACATCACTTACGGAACCAACAACGAATTCGGTTTCGACTATCTGCGCGACAACATGGCGCACTCTCCATCGGATCTGGTTCAGCGCAAGCACAACTTCGCGATCGTCGATGAGGTCGACTCGGTTTTGATCGACGACGCGAGAACGCCGCTTATCATTTCAGGTCCGGTTCCTCAAGGCGACCGCCACGAATTCAACGAACTCAAGCCTTTGATCGAGAAATTGGTAGGCGAGCAACGTCAATTGGCCAACGGATTCCTTGCGAACGCGAAGAAGTTGATTTCGGAAGGAAATACCAAAGACGGAGGTTTCAACTTGCTTCGTGCGCACCGTGCGCTTCCGAAGAACAAGGCGTTGATCAAATTCCTTTCGGAAGAAGGCGTCAAGCAAATCCTGCAGAAGACCGAAAACACGTACATGGCCGACAACAACCGCGACATGCACAAGGTTGACGAGGCATTGTATTTCGTGATCGAGGAAAAAAACAACCAGGTCGAGCTTTCCGATAACGGTATCAAATACCTTTCGAAAGATACCGACGACAGTTTCTTCGTTTTACCAGATATCGGAACCGAAATCGCACGCATCGAAAAACTAGGTCTTGACAAAGATGCCGAGGCTGAAGAAAAAGAGCGCTTGTTCCAGGATTTCTCTGTAAAAAGCGAGCGCATCCACACATTGACCCAACTTTTGAAAGCGTACGCCTTGTTCGAAAAGGACGTGGAATACGTGATCATGGACAATAAAATCCTTATCGTAGACGAGCAAACCGGCCGTATCATGGACGGACGTCGTTACTCCGACGGTTTGCACCAAGCGATCGAGGCAAAAGAAAACGTAAAAATCGAAGCGGCGACACAAACGTTCGCGACGATTACGCTGCAGAATTACTTCCGTATGTACAACAAATTGGCGGGAATGACAGGAACAGCGGTTACAGAAGCGGGCGAATTCTGGGAAATCTACAAGCTTGACGTGGTCGAAATCCCGACCAACAGAGGAATTGCACGTAAAGACCACCAGGATTTGATCTACCGTTCGGTTCGCGAAAAATTCAACGCGGTAATCGAAGACGTTGCAAAATTGTCTGCAGAAGGCCGTCCGGTGCTTATCGGTACGACTTCGGTAGAGATTTCGGAATTGTTGAGTCGTATGCTTAAAATGAGAAACGTGCAGCACAACGTCTTGAACGCGAAATTGCACAAACAAGAAGCACAAATCGTAGAGGAAGCCGGTAAAGCCGGAGTCGTGACGATCGCAACAAACATGGCAGGTCGTGGAACGGATATCAAGCTTACTCCCGAAGTGAAAGCCGCCGGAGGTTTGGCCATCATCGGTACCGAAAGACACGATTCGCGTCGCGTCGACCGCCAGCTCAGAGGTCGTTCGGGACGTCAGGGAGATCCGGGAAGTTCACAGTTTTACGTGTCTTTGGAAGACAACCTGATGCGTTTGTTCGGATCGGAAAGAGTCGCCAAAATCATGGACAGGATGGGCTTGAAAGAAGGCGAAGTCATCCAACATTCGATGATGACGAAATCCATCGAAAGAGCGCAGAAGAAAGTCGAGGAAAACAACTTCGGAATCCGTAAGAGATTGCTCGAATACGACGACGTGATGAACGCACAACGCGAAGTCGTTTACAAGAGAAGAAAACACGCTTTGCACGGAGAACGCCTCAAACTCGACATCGCCAACATGATGTACGACACGGCCGAACTCATCGCCACGCAAAACAAACAAACCAAAGATTTCAAGAATTTCGAATTCGAACTCATCCGTTATTTCTCGATCACTTCGCCGGTGACGGAATCGGAATTCGAAAGACTTTCGGAAATGGAACTCGCCGGAAAAGTCTACAAATCGGCTTTGGCGTATTATACGGAAAAGACCGACCGTAGCGCACGAGAGGCGTTTCCAATCATCAAGAACGTATTCGAACAGCCCAACAACCAGTTCGAGCGCATCGTGGTGCCGTTTACCGATGGCGTGAAATCGCTCAATGTCGTAACCGATTTGAAGAAAGCCTACGAAACCGAAGGCCGCGCACTTATCGCCGATTTCGAGAAAAACATCACGCTCGCGATCGTGGACGAGGCTTGGAAAAAGCACTTGCGCAAGATGGACGAATTGAAACAATCGGTGCAGTTGGCGGTACACGAACAGAAAGATCCGCTTCTTATCTACAAATTCGAGGCATTCAACTTGTTCAGCACGATGATCAACAACGTGAATAAAGAAGTGATTTCGTTCTTGTTCAAAGGCGATTTGCCGCAACAGCAGCAAGCTCCGCAAATCCAGGAAGCACGTGAATTGCCGCGTCAGCCCGAGAATTACACCACTTCTAAGGAAGATGTGATGAACACGGACGAAATGGCTCAGGAAGCGCGCGAAGCCGGACAGACACAACAACGCCACGTGACCGAAACCATCGTTCGTGAAATGCCGAAAATCAACCGCAACGACAACGTGACGATCAAGCACGTGATGAGCGGAAAGACCGAAACGATGAAATTCAAGAAAGCCGAAAGCATGATCAATTCGGGCGAATGGGTCATCGTGAACGAATAATGGATTACAAGTAATCGACAATCCCCGACAGCTTTCGTTTTCGGGGATTTTTTTTGCCGCTTGCCCGATTATATTTCTACATTTACCGAAAATCGACATCATGAAACTGAAATTCATCCTTCCGATACTATTGATCGCCTTGAGCGGCATCGCACAGACAGCCGAAACTTTGAATACAAGGGCGCAAGAGCTTTTCGCGGCTACAAACAAACAAGACATGGCCAAAGTCATGGACTTCACCTACAATAAAGTTTTTGAAGGCACAGGCATCGACCGGGCACAACTTGCCGAAGCGATGAAGCAAGCTTTTGACAACGAAATCATGTCCATCCAAATTACGAATCCGCTTCCCGTACAATACAAGGCCGATCCGATAAAAACGATCGAAGGCAAGAAGTTCAGCGTGATCCGCTATCGGAACTCGATGAAAGTGAACCTCAAGCAACAGTTCGAGAAACCAATGGTCGACGGCATGATAGACGGTATGAAAAAAGCCAGCAATTACGAAAGTGTCGTTTATGATGAAAAAACGAACAGCATTTCGATCGCGGGAGACGCGGTGATGATTGCCGTAGCAGACGAATCGACCAAAAACCAATGGCAATTCGTCAATTACGACAACAAGGAAATGTTCAATTTGGTATTCAACGAGAACATCAAAAAAGAACTCGGACTCTAAATTAAAGTACTTCGTGATGTCGATCGCATTTTTGAAAAAAGCCTTATCCGCTCTAGTGTTTTTTGTAGGAACGATGTGTTTTGCGCAAGATCCTGCCGTGCTCAAATCGGTTTCCGAGCTTTACGATTCGAACTACAATATGGATTTCGAGCCCATTGCCGAACTTACGTACCCAAAAGTGGTCGAACAACTTGGCGGAAAGCAGAAATTCCTCGAAAAGCTCGACAGCGACTACCAGAACGAAAAATTCCGCAAACGCCTCCAATTGACGGCACCGGTGTTTCAGGTGAACCAGCCAAAAACGATAGAAGGAAGGCAATTTTGTGTGGTTTCTTATCGGAATCCGACGCGTTATTTTTACGAAAACAAAATGGATGCTGCCGAGATGAACAAGGAAGTCGAACAATGGAAACGCATCGCCTCTACCAAAGAAGTTTTTGGTGAACCCAACCGCAACAGCATCAACGTCAAGCGGATTTCGAAATTCGTGGCGGTTTCCGATTCATCAACGGGTGGCCAATGGAAATTCTTCAACCTTGACGATTTGCAGCAACTGGAGATTTTCAATGAACTGTTCGCTGCCGAAAAAACACAACTCGGTTTATAAATTTGAATCACTTTTGTTATTTTTAGCATACGAAACGGCTCAACGCACCGTTTAAAAACCATAACCTAAAAACTTAGAACCATGGCAAAAGGAACCGATACCCGAAAGGAACAAAAAAAAGAACCGGCCAAGACCTTGAAGGAAAAAAGGCTCGAAAAGCAGGAAAAGAAAAAAGGCAAAAAAGAGTAAATGAAAAACCACCGCAACGACACGGTGGTTTTTCTTTTTTAAAAAAACTAAAACAAATTTTGTAAGCGCCTTTCTTCCACGAACTGCCAGTCGGCATGGCGCTTACTTGCCCTGTTCCAAAATTAGTGCGGCCGAAACAGATCGGCAATAGGGCAAATGCCGTATTTTTTATAGGGATTTACCTATCGGATTAAAGGCTGGTTTTCGTTGTGGCGACGAATTTGATTTTTACGACCAAAACGCATTGATTTTTTTTAGACCTAACAGGTTTGGGAAACCTGTTAGGTCTAAGGTCGCAATTTTTCAATATCGTCAATTACAGATTCTCTGCCGAAAATCTTAAAACCAACACATTAGAATTGATTTTCGCTTAACATTGGCCTTTCTAAATTTGAGGAAAACCACTTATGCAAGCCAATTGGATCATCATAGCGATTGTAATCGCTGCCGCCATAGCCCTGATTTTTTTCTTGAACAAACAGAACCACAAAGACCAGAAGGATTACGAGGAATATCTCAACAACCAAAGCCGTCCGAAAGACGAAAAAGATATAGACGACGGCTTATGACTGCAAATAATCGGGCAAGACTTTTCCCGGATTCAAAATGCCGTTCGGGTCAAAAACGTCCTTGATACCTTTCATAAGCAAAAGCGAAGTCTGTCCGAACGCGATGTCCATATAGTTTTTTTGCACATAACCGATTCCGTGCTCGCCCGACAACGTTCCTTTTAACGAAACCGTCAGTTCGAAGATTTCGCGAATGCCTTTCGGAACTTCGATTTTCCACGCTTCGTCGGACATTTCGCCTTTTACGATGTTCACGTGAAGGTTTCCGTCGCCCGCATGTCCGTAGCAAACCGATTTGAAACCGTATTTGTCGCCAATAAACTTGATGCCTTTGAGCAACATCGGCAACTCGTAACGCGGCACGACCGTATCTTCTTCTTTATAAACCGAATTGGATTTGACGGCCTCTCCTACCGCACGTCTTAATTTCCACAGCGCGTTTTTGTAATCTTCGGTATCGGCAAACAGGATTTCGTCTATGTTGAATTGTTCGACGACTTCTGTGATTTTTTCGGCCTCGGCAAACAAAACGTCGGGATAATTCCCGTCGACTTCGATCAGCAGATGCGCTTCGATCCCATCTTTGATCGGCACATTTACTCCGTCTACGAATTTCATCGTCCAGTCGATCGCATCGCGTTCCATGAATTCGAGCGCACTCGGAACGATTCCGGCCTTGAAAATCCTCGAAACCGCTTCGCAAGCCTGAGCTCCGTCATAAAAAGGCACGAGCATCAAAATATTGTGGTTATTCGCCGGGAGCAGTTTCATCACGATTTTGGTAATGATGCCCAATGTGCCTTCGCTTCCGACCATCAATTGCGTCAGGTTGTAACCCGTGGAGTTCTTAAGCGTATTGGCGCCCGTCCAGATGATATCGCCATTGGGAAGCACGACTTCTAGATTGAGCACGTAATCCTTTGTCACGCCATATTTGACAGCTCTGGCGCCACCGGCATTTTCCGAAACGTTTCCGCCGATGAAACAACTCCCTAAACTGCTTGGATCGGGCGGATAAAACAGCCCTTTTTCGGCTACGGCTTCGCGAAGATTATGCGTAATCACGCCCGGCTCGACCATTACCTGCAGGTTTTGTTCGTCTATGTGGATGATTTTGTCGAAACGATCTGTCGAAAGCGCAATCCCGGCGTGAATCGGCAACGCACCTCCACTCAATCCGGTTCTTCCTCCGATTGGCGTAACAGGGACATTCCATTGGTTGGCCAACTTTAAAATCGTCGAGATTTCCTCGGCTGTTCCGGGTTTTACGACAACCGACGCGGGAAAAACGTAATCTTCGGTTTCATCATGCCCGTAATCGTTTCTGGTTTGGGCATCGGTAAAAACGAAAGATTGCCCAACAACGGCTTCGAGTTGGGCAATCATTTCCTGGTTTATATCGGCAAATTTCATAGTATCGGGATAAAACCCAAAAGTACTACTTATTCAAGATTTATTTGTTGGGTTGTGGCGTGAGTCTCAAATACGGTTTTACAGATTTGTAACCTTTTGGGAATTTCTGCAACGCGTCTTCGTCGGATACGGCGGGAACGATCACGACATCTTCCCCGTCTTTCCAATTGGCCGGTGTCGCCACTTGATGATAGGCCGTAAGCTGGAGCGAATCGATCACGCGTAATAATTCGTCGAAATTGCGTCCGGTCGAGGCCGGATACGTCATCGTGAGCTTGATTTTCTTGTCGGGTCCGATGATGAATACAGAACGCACCGTGAAATTCTCGCTCGCATTCGGATGTAACATATCGTATAAGAGCGCAACCTGTTTGGTCTCGTCGGCGATGATCGGATAATTGACTGTAGTGCCTTGTGTCTCGTTGATGTCTTTCACCCATTGGTAATGCGAGTCGATATTGTCAACAGACAGCGCGATGACTTTTACGTTGCGTTTCTCGAATTCGGGAATGTATTTGGCGACCGTGCCGAGTTCTGTCGTACAAACTGGCGTAAAATCCGCCGGATGCGAAAAGAAAACCGCCCAGGAATCACCGAGCCATTCGTGGAAATTTATTGTGCCTTCGGTGCTTATTGCGGTAAAATCGGGCGCGATGTCGCCCAAGCGTAGAGATGCCATATCGTAAGTGTTTATCAGGTTCACTTTAAAGATAGGTAATTTAAAAACCGGGCTAAGTCGTTGATTGCGTTAAAATTGTGGTAATTGGGAACGAAAACGTTTTAGTTGGTGAATGGTGATTAGTAAATAGTGATTAGTAAATAGTGATTAGTAAGTAGTGATTAGTAAGTAGTGATTGGTAAATAGTGAATAGTAGATTGTAATATGGGTTGATATGGCTCTTGCGATTACATTCTTGATCACTGCGAATTCACCAATCACTATTTACTAATCAGCATTTCCAAATCTCAAATCCCACCCAAAATCCAATACCAAAAAGCCAACGTCAAAAACGACAGCGGAATTCCGACACCGATCATCATATTGCTCAATTTCGGTTTGAGGCCGTGGCTTGAGGCCAATACCGAAGCGGTAATCATGGGCGCCATCGCAGCTTCCATAATCGAGACATCGATCGACAGGCCGCTTTGGTCGAACGCCATTTTGTAAAGCAACAGGAAAAAAGCCGGTGTCATGAAAAGTTTGAAGAAAAGTCCGAGTGCCAAAAACGACCAATGTTTGCTGCGTTCACCTAATTTGAGTTGCAGTCCGACGGCGACCAAAGCTATGGGCGTTACGGTATTTCCGAGCTTTTGGAAAACCGATTGCAGCATGTCGGGAAAATCGGTGTGGATCAAATTGAGCAATATCGCGACCGCAAAAGCAAGGAACGGCGGAAAGAACGCAATCTTCATCGCGATGGCCTTCGCACTCGGCACGCCTCTCGAGTACATAGCCGCCACCGTTATGCCTAAAGTCGCCATGACCATAAATGAACCCGGTTGGTCGACGATGATCGCCGTCTGCAATCCTTTATTGCCGTACAAAGCCTCTATTATCGGGAATCCGACGAAAGACGTATTGCCCAAACCCGAAAGCAAAATAAGGCATCCGGTGAGTTTTCTGGACCATCCGAACAAGCGTCCTAAAGTCGCGAAGAAAATCCATGACAGTAAAAACCCGATCCAGGCGATGCCGAGCGGGAAAAGCAGTTCGCTCGAAATCTGGATTTTAGGTATGTAAAACAGCGCCAAAGCCGGTAGCGAAATGTGTATCACGAATTGGTTCAACACCTGATGGCTGTTGGCTGGAAACGCTTTTGCGAATTGCAAGGCGACACCAACTCCAAGACAAATGAACAACAGTAAAATACTTTCCATCGCGACAAAAGTAACGCTTTCATTTCCAATAAACAGAAACTATCGACTACTTAAAATTTAACGCATTTCATCGATTTTAACGAAATTTTAGACCACCTCTCGATTAACGGCAAACGCTTCGCCGTATTTTCGCAAACATAAATATTACAGAATGATTTCAGGTAAATTCGCTATAACGCTCCATATCCTTACTTTGCTTTCGAAGCATAAGGACGAATTCCTGTCTTCGGAATTCATCGCCAACAGCCTTAACATGAACCCGGTTTTGGTTCGTAAGGAAATCGCCAACCTTAAGAAAAACGACGTCGTGGAAAGCCGCGAAGGTAAAAACGGAGGAACGCGTCTGTTGCGTGCGGCCGATACCATTACGCTCGATGACATCTTCAAGATCACGTTCGACCACGTTACTTTGGGCTATTCCAAAAACGAGCCGAATCAGGAATGTCCTGTGGGGAAAAGCATCAACCAAAACCTGCAGAACCTTTACGACGATTTGAACAACAACATCAGCAAACAGCTCAGCGAGGTGTCGTTGCTCAACTTCTCGGATACTTTCTGACGGCATAACACATTTATTTAAATTTGGTGAAATCCCGGAACGATGTTTCGGGATTTTTTTTGGCCGCGGGATTGTTCCTATATTTACCGAAACAACACACGAAACCTATCCTTGACCGCAAAAAAGAACATATCCGCACTTACCGAAGTTAACGGGGTCGACCAACCTGAAGCGGTCAGTTCGTCAGCGGCTAGAAATCTCGTATCCAAACGACAGCGCAGCGTATCGGCCCAAGACCTCATTAACGGTATTTTCGACGGAAACATCACTGCTTTGAGCCGCGCGATCACGCTTGTGGAAAGCACGAATCCCGAACATCAGCAAAAAGCGTCCGAAGTGATTTCGGCCTGTCTTCCCAAAGCCAACAATTCGGTTCGGATCGGGATTACGGGTGTGCCCGGCGTCGGCAAAAGCACTTTTATAGAAGCGTTCGGAAAGTATTTGACAGGTATAGGAAAAAAAGTAGCCGTACTCGCCGTCGATCCCAGCAGCTCGCTTTCGCACGGTAGCATTTTGGGCGACAAAACGCGGATGGAAGAATTGGTCAAAGACAAAAATGCGTTCATCCGACCTTCGGCTTCGGGCGAAACTTTGGGTGGCGTGGCGCGCAAAACCCGAGAAACCATTACGCTTTGCGAAGCTTTCGGATTCGATACGATCATCATCGAGACTGTCGGCGTCGGGCAATCGGAAACCGCCGTTCACGGTATGACGGATTTCTTTTTATTGCTTCAGATTGCAGGCGCCGGAGACGAATTGCAAGGCATCAAACGCGGCATTATGGAAATGGCCGACGCGATCGTGATCAACAAGGCCGACGGTGACAACATCAAAAAAGCGAAACTCGCCAAAACCGAATTCGGGCGCGCCCTGCATTATTTTCCGCAAAAAAGCTCGGGCTGGATGCCGACCGCGCTCACTTGCAGTGCGATCACCAAAGACGGGATTCCTGAAATCTGGGAAATCGTTTCGGCTTATCTAACTCTGACGAAAGAAAACGGCTATTTCGAAAAACGTCGCAGCGAACAGAACCTCGAATGGATGCACGAAGCGATAAACGAGCAGTTGAAACTGAATTTTTACAACGACGGAAAAGTGGCTTCGACGATAGACAACACCAGAAAAAACGTCATGGAACACCGCCTCTCTCCTTTTTCGGCCGCCCAGGAATTACTCAAACTGTTTTTGGGGAAATAACTTTAGCACGCCAGCATCAAGCCTTTACTCTTCGTAACGCTCGATCTCGCGGTCGTAGAATTCGTTGGCAAGCTTTACCAGATTCTCCATTTCTTCCTGAAGCTCTTCCTCTTCCTCGTCGTCTATGTCGTCAATGATCTCGATCTCGTCGTCTTTGAGATTGATGATGAATCGCGGATAATCGAGGTGGATGATGAAGATATCGTCCGGATGATCGGTATTGTCGCCGAGCAAGAATTTAGGAAGTTCCATTTTTGAGAATTTGATTTGGAGATCAGCAGATTTTAGATGGTATATTTTCAGATATCAGACCTAAGACCGACATTCATCCGTCGATCTGAAAATCTGCGATCCGTCAATCCCTTATCTATCCACCAACTCTTCTTTTACAAGTTTTTGCGTCACAAAGTTGAAGCGAAGATACAAAAATATGGCGGCTGCGGCCAATCCGGCGAGCAAACCGATCCAAACGCCGAAAGCGCCGAGTTTCGTGAATTGCCCCAGATAGAACGAAATCGGAAATCCGAAAACCCAATACGCGACAAACGTAATGTACATCGGAATCTTTACGTCCTGTACGCCTCTCAAAGCGCCGAGAACCACGGCCTGGACGCCGTCGAAAAGTTGGAAAAGCGCGGCGATGATGAGCAATTCGGACGCAATTGAAATGACTTCAAGATTGTCGTGTGCCTGCAAACCGTTGTCGGTATCGAGGAAAAATTGAGGCAGGTACGCGTGGAAAACGATGAACAGCAACGCGAACACCGTCTCGATCAGAATCGTGATCAAAAATACCGAACGCGCCACGACAATCAGTTTCCTGAAATCGTTGAACCCTCGCTGGTTGCTTACGCGGATCATGGCCGTGACGCTGAATCCCATCGCGAACATGTAAGTAAGCGTCGCCAAACTCAACGCGATCTCGTTAGCCGCCTGACTCGTCTTGCCCAAATTTCCGCACAACCAGACCGAAGCCGTGAACAGCGCGACTTCGAACAACATCTGCATGGCCGAAGGTCCGCCTATGGCGATTATTTTCCTGATGACGCTTTTCTTGAGTTCCGAAAACGAAAACCCGTGGAAATACTTGTCGAGTTCTTTTTTGCGCGACAACATGAAGTGCATCACGAGAACCATTACGATACGCGATATGACCGTTCCCATCGCCGCCCCGACGATTCCCATTTTCGGAAAAATCCAGATGCCGTAAATCAACACGAAGTTGATCGGTACGTGGATGATGTTGGCCAAAACGATCGCATACATAGAGAATTTGGTCAGCGACATGCCGTCGGCGAATTGCTTGTATCCTTGATAAACGATCATCGGAATAAGCGAAAATGCCACCCAATCGAGATACGGTCCGGCCAAGACGATGACTTCTTCGGGCTGGCCCATGAAATGCATCAGCGGTTTCGAAAAATACACGATCGCGAACATCGAGATACCCAAAACCGTACACAGGAAAAGCCCGTGATGGAACGCCGAACGCACCTGGCCGTCGTCTTTCGCGGCATCGCCTTCGGCCACGATCGGCGTAATTGCAGTAGAGAATCCGATTCCGATAGACATTGCGATAAAGATGAAGCTGTTTCCAAGTGACACAGCCGCCAATTCTGCCGAACCCAAACGCCCGACCATCAATTTATCTACGATTTGGATCAATGTATGACCGATCATGCCCAAAATGACGGGATACGCCAATTTGATGTTTTGGGAAAATTCTTTTGTATAAGTAGCGAGTGACATAGCTGATTTTCGAAAGCAAAGGTAGACCGACCAAACCGAAATATCGCGGCCAAATGGCGTGTAATATGTTAAAAAATGTTAAGTATGATAACAAGCATGAACAATTCTTAAAATCCTTAATCACATCTAAACCCTTATGGATTAAGGCTTTCAAAATTTGTCGGAAATGGTATATAAAATTATCTGAAAACTATGTAAACACGCTCAAAAACCCCGATTCTATATTTGATTCACTAAACCGGCACAACGTTGCCTCCAAATGTTAAACCTAAACACTTGCATCATGAAATCGATCAAAATCAAATCACTATTGCTTACCGCCGTTGCCGTGTTCTTCTTTACGACGGCAATGTCGGCACAGAGCGCGGGCGTAACGACCACACCAGCCGAAGACGCCAACTACGACAAAGGTTTCCGACTCGGATTCGGGATCGCTCCCGGTTATGTATTCGAAGATCCTTACGGATTCGGATTGGGCGCAGACGTACGACTTCAATACGACTTCTCGAAACGTTATTCAGTCACATTGACCACCGGTTATACGCATCTGTTCGGAAATGAAGTAGACGGCGTAGATGTTGACGACTTAGGATTCATTCCCGTAAAAGCCGGTTTCAAGGCTTTTTGGTGGGAAGACCAGTTCTATGCGATGGGTGAAGCCGGAGCCGGATTCGCCGTTACCGGAGATTACGACGACACTACCGCGATTTTGTCGCCAAGTATCGGGTGGGCGAACAAATATTTCGACGTGAGTGTGCGTTATGAATATTATTCGGATTTCCCCGGATACAGGAATGACGCTTTCCGCGACGGGAACCATCAGATCGCGTTGCGCTTCGCCTACGGATTCAGGTTATAAGCTCAAAACACTATATTATTTGGAAACGCCTCCTTTTTCGATCTCGGGAGGCGTTTCTGTTTTGGATTTAAGCCACGAATGGCACAAATTTCACTAATTCACTCAATACTTAATTAATGAAATTCATGCCATTCGTGGCTAACTTATTTCTCGCTCTCAAGCTGTTTGCGGAAGGACGTCATGTTTTCCTTTACCTCGTCTTCGAGTTCGGGATGTTGGATGTCTTTGTATTTTTTGAGTTCGTCAAGGATGATTTTTGCGACGATATAACGGGCCGAAGCCTTATCATCGGCGGGAATCACGAACCAAGGCGCGTTTTCTTTAGACGTGGCGTTGATCGCGAGCTGGTAACATTCGCGGTATTTGTCCCAAAGCGCGCGTTCTTTTAAGTCTCCTGGAGAGAATTTCCAGTTGTGCTTCTCTTCTTCCAATCTTCTCAACAACCGTTCGCGTTGCTCTTCTTTCGAAAGATGCAGGAAAAACTTGAGCACGATCACGCCGTTCCGCGAAATGTGTTTCTCGAATTGGTTGATCGATTCCATGCGGTGTTCCCAAAACTTTTCGTCAATATCGCCTACCGATCCGATTCCCGGAATGTTTTCGTTGAGGATGTATTCGGGATGCACGCGCGTCACCAAAACGTTCTCATAGTGCGTCCTGTTGAATACGGCCATCTTGCCTTTTTCGGGCAACGCGAGATAATGCCGCCACAGGTAATCGTGTTCGAGTTCGGTCGAATTCGGCGTCTTGAAACTGTGCACGACCACGCCTCGCGGATTGATTTCCTTGAACACTTCGCGAATCAGGCTGTCCTTTCCCGAAGTGTCCATACCTTGAAGGCAAATCAAGACGCCGTATTTGTTATGGGCGTACATCTTGTCCTGGATCTTGCTCAAATCGTCGCGGATTTCGGCGAGCGCTTCCTCTGTCGCGTCTTCGTCCGATTTGAGGTCGAATACTGTCGGAATGGCCGACAATTGAACAGAAGAAGTCACTCTGAAATCGGATGCGGAAATATCTTTCATAATTGCGAATGGATTGGTCATAAGAAAATTACGGATTTAAAGTGTGATAACCTTATTTTGAATGTAAATTTGGATGTACCGCAAACCCAATCCGCATCCTGATGAAACGCTTCTCACTCGAACTCCTGTACCACATCGTCGGAATCGGTTCGGCATCCGGCCTGTTTTACGCGGATGGTTCGGTATTCATCGCTTCGGACAACGCGGGTTATCTGTACGAATTCCGAACGAAAGACCAAACTCTGTCTAAAATCAAACTGTTCGATTCGCAAACGCTCGAGAACATTCCCAAAAAACACAAGCCCGATTTTGAAGCCGTAGCCCAAAAAGACGGCAAACTTTATCTGTTCGGTTCGGGTTCGACCGACAAACGCAATGCGGTCAGCGTCGTCGATGTGAAAACGAAGGAAATCACGAATCAAGACCTATCGGATTTGTATGCCGAAATGCGCCACGTTTCGAAAATCGATGCCGACAATTTCAACCTCGAAGGCGCTTTTGCAACCGACGATGCGTGGTTTTTCTTCCAAAGAGGAAACGGAAGCGGCGGAAACAACGGGATTTTCAAAATCATCGGAAGTTTGGGGAAGTTCTCTAAAGTGAACTACCTGCCGATGGAATTGCCCAAAATCAAACATGTCACGACGAGTTTTACCGACGCCATCCTGATCGACGACACAATTTGGTTCCTCGCCACGGCCGAAGACACCAATTCGACTTATGAGGACGGAGAGGTTTTGGGAAGCCTTATCGGAAAAATAGATTTCGAAACGATGCAAGTCGTGTTTTCCGAACAGATTACCGACAAACAGAAATTCGAAGGCCTGGCCTTATATTCGAAATCGGACAATGAAATCTCATTCTTTTTGTGCGAAGACAACGATACGGACGGGATGGAATCGGGGATTTTTTTGTTGAAAATGTCGTATTGATTATTTTTATTGTCATTTTTTATTGGCCCAGACTATACCATAACCTCCACGAAAACAGGCTCAAATGAATAACATCAATAAAAAATAAAAAACAATTCCAACCTTTTCCACGATTCCGCTATCTATATTAAAAAAGCCAACGACGTGATCAACGATACTCTCATACAAGCCTGCCGCCGGATGCAACGCGACGCACAACGGCAAGTGTACGACGCGATGGCGCCCAAGTTGTACCGTACGTGTAAAAGGTATCTCAAAAAGGAAGAAGAGATCGAAGAAGCCTTGGCGGACGCCTTTTACACTATTTTCACCAAACTCGACCAACTCAAGGAAAACGGCGCTTTCGAAGCCTGGGCACGTCGGATAACGGTAAATATGTGCCTGCAGCAACTGCGTCGCAACGTAAATTTCAACTTGTACCTCGAAGACCAAAAAAGCATCAAGGTGGCCGACAACGTGCAACACAATGCGCTCGAGGAAGAAGACTTACTCAAATTGGTGACATTGATTCCCGAAGGTTGCCGAACGATTTTCAACCTGTTCGTCATAGAAGGTTACGGCCATAAGGAAATTGCCGATATGCTTTCGATTTCTGAAGGCACGTCTAAATCGCAACTCAACGTGGCCAAAACCAAACTCAAGGAATTGGTGAACAACTACTATTACCAACAAGCAAAATGACGATGGAGAATCAGGATAAAATTTTCGAACAGATAAAACAGGCGGCCGACAACTCCGAGTCGAAGGAGTTTCCCGCACTCGAATCGGTCTGGTCGCGCGTCGAGGACAAACTCGACAACAAAGTGCTTACCAAGCAAAACAAGAAATGGAAACAATGGGCAGTGGCGGCTTCGGTCGTGGCAGTTGTGTCGTTGGGTTATCAGTTGTTCAAGGCCGAAACCGAAACGCCTGCCCAAAATAACGGGAAAACATTCGTGGTGAAGGCCAACAAAATGCCGGAAATCAAACGCCAAAGCGATGTCGTATCGGCTCCGATAGATACATCTTCGGTAATAAAAAAAGACGCGGGCACTATTTTGAAAAGGCAACTCGAAACCCAGCCCATCGTGGCGCGATCGGAAGAACAAAGCCTTTCGACGGCAACCGAACCAGTTGCCACACCACACCGTCAAGCAATGGAAATGAGCGCACCGGCTATGAAATCGGTTGTCGTGGCAGACGCCAAGGAAGAAATGCATAAAGCAGAAAAAGAAGACAGCGACCGCGACGACAATTCAGAAGAAATGTTCAAACGATCGCGTACCAAAGGCATCATGGCAAAAGGACGGGTTTTTGATGCGCACATCGTGACATCGGACGAAGACAACCAAACCGAAACCAAAAAAACCAAAACGCAAATGCCCGCCGGCAAACAAAAACCTCTGCTCATCGTAGACGGCAAACCGCTCGTGGCCAAAACCCAAAAAGAATACGATTCCAAACTCAATGAAATGATGGAATCTGTACCCACCGAACGCGATACGGTATTTTACCTCAAAGAGCCGCTTTATATCATCAACGGAACCGAATACAGCGAAGATTCGCTTTTCGGGGCGACGCCAACGAGTCCTTATGCGCCTCTGAACCTGCAGGAAGAAGGCATGACGACAAGAATCTACACCGGAAAAGAAGCCTTGAAACGATTTGGCGACAAAGGGAAAAACGGTGTCATCGTAATCACGACCAAAAACGGAAAACCGGCGGCAAAGCAGAAATAATTTTCAATAACCTTAAGTAACAAACAATATCATGAAACAACTCAAAATCGTTTCGTTGGGCGTAGCCATGCTCATAAGTTTCCTGTGTTTTGCAGGAAACCGAAACACAGAACTGCACATTTCCAAAATCATTTCAGGAAGAGTAACCGACGCATCGGGTGCATTGCCAGGCGTCAGTATCAATGTCAAAGGCGGAAAAACAACGGTCTCGACCGATGTGAACGGCATGTATTCCATCGAAGCCAAAGAAGGCGACATTTTGATTTTCAGCTACATCGGCTACAAAACCCAAAAGATACGCGTGGGCAAGACGAACACCATCGACGTAATATTGCTAGAAGACGTCCAGACTTTAGGTGAAGTCATAGTACAAAGCCAAGCCGATGACGATTACGACAGCAAGCCTTATAAACAACGAGAGCAAACCGAATCCAAAAAAGACAAATCGGCCCAACCGGCCCCAAATGCAGTCATGGCGCTTCAAGGAAAAGCTTTGGGTGTAAAAGTCAATACGACCAATTCTGCCGTCAATTCGAGCACTCGCGTGGTATTGCGCGGCAATCGTTCATTGACGCAAAACAACGAGGCTTTGGTCGTGATCGATGGGAAAGTCGCTTCGACAGCCGAATACCAAAAGCTCGCTCCCGACCAGATCGACAACGTGAACGTGCTCAAAGGCGCTCAAGGAACGGCCCTTTACGGCCAGCAAGGTGCAAATGGTGTAATTGTCGTCAACACTAAATCTGGCGCTTATCAGATTCAGAATGCGGTCGAACCTAACGACGAAGATTATGATTCCTTTGTAGAAAACGCGTTCACAAGCCCCAAAAACGAACCGCTTTCGACATTTTCGATCGACGTCGACAACGCTTCTTACACCAATGTACGCCGCTTTTTGAACAACGGCCAGAAAGTGCCCAAAGATGCCGTGAGAGTCGAAGAAATGGTCAACTTCTTCAAATACGATTATCCGCAGCCTAAAGGTGAGCATCCGTTTTCGATCAATACCGAAATTGCCGATTGTCCTTGGAACGCGAACAACAAAATCGTCAAGATCGGGCTTCAGGGCAAAAACATCCCGACCGACAATCTGCCATCGTCAAACTTCGTATTCCTGATCGACGTCTCGGGTTCGATGTCGAGCTACAACAAACTGCCGCTTCTCAAAGCTTCGATGAAACTGCTCGTAGCCCAATTGCGAGACGAAGACAAAGTGTCGATGGTGGTTTATGCCGGAGCCGCAGGAATGGTTTTGCCTCCGACAAAAGGAAGCGAAAAAGCCAAGATCATCGCCGCGCTCGACAATCTCGAAGTCGGAGGAAGCACGGCCGGTGGCGCGGGAATCGAGCTAGCGTACAAAACCGCGTCCGAGAACTTCATAAAAGGCGGCAACAACCGCGTGATTTTGGCTACGGACGGCGATTTCAACGTGGGCGCATCCTCGAATTCGGATATGGAAACGTTGATCGAGGAAAAGCGCAAATCGGGAGTTTTCCTGACTGTTTTAGGCTATGGAATGGGCAATTACAAAGATTCCAAAATGGAAATTTTAGCCGACAAAGGAAACGGGAATTATGCCTACATCGACAACATCCAGGAGGCGAACCGCTTTTTGGTCAAGGAATTCAACGGTTCGATGTACGCGATCGCGAAAGACGTGAAAATCCAGATCGAATTCAATCCGAAACACGTGCAGAGTTATCGTCTTATCGGATACGAAAACCGAAAATTGCGCCCCGAAGATTTCACGAACGATGCGATCGATGCGGGCGAACTCGGCAGCGGACACAACGTCACGGCTTTGTACGAAATCATTCCGCAAGGCGTGAAAAGCGAATTTTTCAACGAATCGACGAACCTTAAATACACCGATCAGAAAAACGTCGATCCGAAGTTTACCGACGAACTCGCGACCGTGAAATTCCGATATAAAAAGCCCGATGGCGACAAGAGTACCGAAATGGTACACGTGATCGGAACGACATCGCAGGAAATCGCCAAAGCTTCGGCCGACATGCAATTCGCAACCGCCGTGGCTTGGTTCGGACTCAAGCTCCGCGAATCGAAACTGATCTCGAACATTTCGACCGAAGACATCAAAAAACTCGCGAAACAAGGGCTTTCGAAAGACGCCGACGGTTATCGCGCAGAATTCATCCGATTGGTGGAAAGCGCACAGACGTTGGGTTATGCAAAGAATTAGTTTTTATTTTTTATTGTTATTCTTTATGCTATGTGTTCCGAAATGACGGCCATATCAATAAATAATAAACAATGAAAATAGAAAATAACGAATTAGTGATTATTGATTTTGGCGTCCGGTTCGGTGCTTGCTCGAAGAAAATCCTAAACCGTGCCGGGCGCTTTTTTTGATCACGTCAGTACCATTTTTAGTTGGGTTAAAAGTTGGTTTAGCTGGAAAGGACGGATTTTACCGTCCTTTTCTTTTTCCAACAAAAAAGGACGACCAAAGCCATCCTTTTCAAATTTCGAAGTATTAAGAAGTACTGTTTTTACTTCTCAATCTCTCTCAGATTCTCCATTTTCTTATGTGCCAAAAAGCCTTTGATGTCTTCAAAGTGCTCTTTTACGCGCTTGTTTCCGAATTCGAAAACCTTTGTCGCCAATCCGTCGAGGAAATCGCGGTCGTGGGAAACGAGGATCAACGTGCCGTCGAAATCGTTCAAAGCGTCTTTGATGATGTCCTTGGTTTTCATGTCGAGGTGGTTTGTCGGCTCATCGAGAATCAGTACGTTGACCGGTTCGAGCAATAGTTTTACCATCGCCAGACGCGTTTTTTCGCCACCCGAAAGCACTTTCACTTTCTTTTGGATGTCGTCTCCCGAAAACATGAACGCGCCCAAAATGTTTTTGATTTGGGTACGGATGTCGCCGAATGCGATGCGGTCGACCGTTTCGAAAACCGTGAGCTCACCGTCCAAAAGCGACGCCTGGTTTTGCGCGAAATATCCGATTTGGGCGTTGTGCCCGATTTCCATTTTTCCGCCGTCGTAGTCGATTTCGCCCATGATGGCTTTGATCATCGTCGATTTTCCTTCGCCGTTCTTGCCTACGAAAGCGACTTTCTGGCCTCTTTCCACAACCAAGTTCGCATCTTTGAAAACCACGTGGTCGCCATAACTTTTCTTGAGTTCGTTTACCACGACCGGATATTGGCCCGAACGTGGCGAAGGCGGGAATTTCAAGCGCAAAGCCGAATTATCGACTTCATCAACCTCAACAATCACAAGCTTTTCAAGCATTTTGACGCGCGATTGCACCTGAAGCGTTTTCGAATACGTGCCTTTGAAACGCTCGATGAATTCGGTGTTTTCGGCAATCATTTTCTGTTGTTCTTCGTATGCTTTTTGCTGATGCGCGCGTCTGTCTTTCCTGAGTTCGAGGTAGTGCGAATATTTGGCTTTGTAGTCGTAAATGCGACCCATCGTGACCTCGATCGTACGATTCGTGATGTTGTCGACGAAAGCGCGGTCGTGTGAAATCACGATAACCGCCTTGGCCGAATTCACCAAAAACTCCTCGAGCCATTGGATCGATTCGATGTCCATGTGGTTCGTCGGCTCATCGAGAAGGATCAAATCGGGTTTGCGAAGCAGGATTTTGGCAAGTTCGATGCGCATTCTCCATCCGCCCGAAAATTCAGAAGTCGGACGTGTGAAATCTTCGCGTTCGAATCCTAATCCTTTCAAAACTTTCTCGACTTCTGCCTCATAATTGACTTCTTCAATCGAATAGAATTTCTCTGAAAGTTCCGAAACGCGTTCGATCAGTTTCATGTATTCATCGCTTTCGTAATCCGTGCGCACCGTCAATTGTTCGTTGATGTTGTCGATTTCCGATTTCATCTGGAACACTTCGGCGAATGCCTTCGACGCTTCTTCCATTACCGTCGCGTCGTCCTTGGTAAGCAAATGCTGTGGCAAATACGCGATCACGGCTTCTTTCGGCGCAGAAATAGTGCCCGAACTCGGTTTGTTCACGCCCGCAATGATTTTGAGAAGCGTCGATTTTCCCGCTCCGTTCTTGCCCATAAGCGCGATTTTGTCGTTCTCGTTGATCGAAAACGTGACGTCGCTAAAAAGTGTCGTGCCTCCAAATTGCACGGCTATATCGTTGACCGTAATCATAGTATCTGTTTTTTTGAAGGCGCAAAGATAATTGTAGCATCATGAATTTTGATATATTTGGCTGCAAAATAAATTTCGATGAAAAAAAAATTACTCCTTTTCGCAGCGATGCTGCTTTTTTCCAGTAACAGTCACGCTACGCGATATTATGTCAACGCTTCGGCGACCGGCAACGGCAATGGGTTAACTTGGGTAAATGCGTTTACAAGTCTTCAAGCTGCCATAAGCGCTACTATTGCAGGAGATGAGATTTGGGCCGCGACCGGAACATACAAGCCGGGAACTTCACGATCTGCGTCATTCGTCATGAAAAACGGCGTTAATCTCTACGGGGGATTTGCGGGAACCGAAACGATGCTGTCCGAGCGAAATATTGCAACGGCGCCAACGACTTTGTCGGGCGATATCGGAACGCTGGGAAACAATAATGACAACAGTTACAAAGTCATGAAAATCGAAAACATCACAATCGGAATTACGTTGGATGGTTTTCGAATCGTTTCGGGATACAATCAAAATGACGGTTCTGAAGGCGCGGGCGCTTTCATTCAGGACAATCCGGGAATAATCACGATCAAAAACTGTATTTTTTACGACAATTACGCATACGGCTACGGCGGTGGACTCTTTATCGACCAATCCGATGTGAATTTCGAAAATTGCGAATTTTTGTATAACTCGAATTTTGATTACGGCGGCGGAGCGATTTACGCTTCGAATGTTTCGGGCTCTAATATCACTTTAATCAAATGTAAATTTGTCGGAAACACATCGCGTTCGGGCGCAGCAATCAGCTTTGACGGACCGAACCTTATAATCGACCGTACGGTATTTTGCGGAAATGCCGCAACGTCGTACAGCATTATCGGCGTTGGCCCGACACAGACTTTTAAAATGACGAACTGTCTGGTTGTCGGCAACCAATTTGGCGGAAGCTATGGTACCTTGATGAGCATCAGTCCGCCAAACGCAAACAGTTGTTATCTGGTCAACAATACGATCTGTCATAACAAAAGCACGACACCCGATGCGATGTTGTATCCTGGAATCAGGACGTTGAATAATGGCGCGCATTTTAGAAATTGCATCATTTACGACAATCATACTTCAGGCGCTTATCAATTACCGTCTACCAACTATACCGCGAACAATATATTGTCTGGAAGTTTGCCGACCGGAACGAATAATGTTTTTACCGATCCGCTTTTTGCAAATCCGGGAAGTTTAGCAGGCGCGCCATTTGACTCGTCGGCATTTGACTATTCGCTGACTTCTTCTTCGCCGGGCATAAATTCTGGAAACGCGACATATTTGATTGCCGGCTACAATACGTTGGATTTAAATGGAAACGAACGGATCCAACAAGGTGTTGTCGACCGCGGCGCGATTGAAAGCCCGTTTTTGTCTACACCCGAACACGTTTTGGGTGCGGCTGATTATATATTCTCGGATGGCGTGCTGACGTTTAAAAACATCGACGATTTCGCCGGGAAAGACCTGACGATTTACAACATGCGCGGACAATCGGTACATTCCGTTCGAATCGAAGAAAACGGCATTCGCCTGAATCTTACATCGGGGCTTTATTTTGTAAGCATCGACAATAAGTCAATTGCGAAAAAAATCATCGTTCCTTAATTTCGGGATTATAGAGATCATTCCACGTTTAAAAATCGCCGTCGTCGTTAAAATTATGGACGAACTTCATTCCGCTTTTCTAGGGGTTCGGACAGATGCTTTATTTTCGGGGAGTTAGACATAAGCCATCGCGGAAGTTTATTTCGTCAAAACTAAATCCAATGAGTGCTATTGCCGATTCGTAGCCATAGACGTCTCCCTTATAATTGAAGAATTCTTCAAAAAATGGCATAGATGCTTTCTTTGAGATTTGATTATCCCGGACACCAATAAACCAGATTGATTATCTTAGTATAAACAACTACCTTATGAGAAAACTTCTATTTTTAATGCTGATGCTGCTTTCGTTCGCTACCGGTTTCGCCCAGGAGTTCTGGCGCAAAGCCGATGAACGCGAAGCCTCCAAATCGGGCAAAAAAGAGCGGACGTCCATTCCGCAGAAACAGCAGTTCTTCAAATTGGATCTCGATGCTTTTAAACTGGCATTGTCAAACGCTCCTATGCGCAGCCAAACATCAAATCTTGTGCTTCCTTTCCCGGACAGCGACGGAAACGTCCAACACTTCCGCATCTGGGAAGCGCCCGTTATGCATCCTGATCTCGCGGCGAAACATCCTGATATCAAATCGTATATCGGACAAGGTATAGAGAACAAATCGTCAATCATCCGCTTCAGCGTCACGATTTTCGGCCTTCATACGATGACGTTGGCGGCCAACGACGGCACGTCTTACATCGATCCGTATTCGAACGACGGCCAATATTATGTTTCGTACGCGCGTCAAGGCCTGACTTCGATGAGAAGTTTTACCTGCCTCACGACAGACGAACAACCCCAACTGCGCATCGAAGACATCAACGCCCTTCCACTCGACAACGGCGTGCACCGCACCTATCGCACAGGAATCGTAACAACGGTCGAATTTTCGGCCTTCCACATTGCAGCTGCAGGTGTCGAGGCTGGCACTTTGGCCGAAAAGAAAGCAGCGGTTTTGGCGGCGGTCACCATCACGATAACGCGTGTCAATTCTATGTTCGAACGCGATCTGTCGGTTTTCCTGCAATTGATTCCGAACGAGGAAGACGTGATTTTCGTCGATACGGACAATCTTACTGATGACGATGTTGGCGCGTTGATCAACGAAACACAAGCCACCATGGACGATATCATCGGAACCGAAAACTACGATTTTGGGCACGGCGTCGGAACTTCTGGCGGCGGACTAGGCGGCGGACAACCATGTGCCGAAGGTGCCAAAGCATTCGGCGCGACCGGACTTGGCGCACCTGTAGGCGATCCGTTCGACATCGATTATGTCGCACACGAAATGGGTCATCAGTTCGGAGCGGCGCACACGTTCAACAATTCGTGCGGCGGCAACCGAGACAACAACTGGTCGTACGAACCGGGTTCGGGAAGTTCGATCATGGCGTATGCCGGAATTTGTCCGCCGAATATCCAAAACAATTCGAACGCCCAATTTTTTGCGGGAAGCATCGCCCAGATCCGCAATACGATCAACGGCAACGGCGGAAGCTGCGCCGCAGTGACAAGCAACAACAACGCGCGTCCGACGTCGAATGCGGGAAGCGACTACACGATTCCGAAAGGCACGGCTTTTATCCTTACGGGTTCGGCCACAGATGCCGACAACGATGCCTTGACGTATACTTGGGAACAATACGACAGGGAAATCTCGACCCAACCGCCGGCCGCGACTTCTACTAACGGGCCTAATTTCAAACCGCAGGTCCTGACCGATGTTCCCGTGCGTTACCTGCCCCAATTGTCGGACGTTTTGGCCAATAACCTCACGCCTACGTGGGAAGTGATTTCGAATGTCGGACGTGAATACAATTTTGCGTTTACGGTACGCGACAATCACCTGAACGGTGGCGAATCGACTACCGATTTCATGAAAGTGAATGTAGCGGGCGCAGCCGGTCCGTTTGTGGTCACTTCACCTAGTTCGGCTTTAAGTTGGCAGGCCGCCTCGAACCAAAACGTGACCTGGAACGTGGCCGGAACGACCGCAAATGGCGTCAATACGCCGACAGTCGATATTTTGATGTCGACCAACGCCGGTTTGAATTTCAACATCGTATTGGCAGAAAACGTGCCGAACGACGGATCGGAAACCATCAGCGTGCCCAATCTTCCGGGAACAGCCAACCGCATGATGGTGCGCGGTCACGGTAACATCTTTTACGACGTTTCGAACCAGAATTTCGCGATAACGGCTCCGACGGCAACTTTCCTTTTGGCGGCTCAAGGCCAAAGTCTCAATGCGTGTCAGGGAACGGATGTCACGTATACTTTAGATTATACCAACGTGGCCGGGTTTTCGGGTACGACGAATTTCACGATCGGCGGGCTTCCGGCAAATGCGACGGCGACTTTTAATCCGACTTCGACAAATTCCAACGGTATCGTTTCGCTCCAGATTGCAAACACTGTGACTTCTCCTATCGGATTTTATACCCTTACGATTACGGGAACTTCGGGAAGCATCGTCAAAACGGCTACCGTCTATCTGAATTTGCTTAGTCCGAATTTCACTAACCTTACACTTAACGAACCCGCCAATCTTGCCGTCGGGATCGCAACCACCGATACGATGACCTGGAATGCCGATCCGAACGCTTCGGCTTATGACGTACAAATCGCGACCGATGCGGCTTTTGCGAACATTGTCGCTTCGGCAACCGTGACCTCGAATTCTTATACGTTTTCCGGGCTTTCGGAAGCCACGATTTATTATTGGAGAGTCAAACCAAAAAATGCGGCTTGCGAAGGCTCGTTCAGTACGGCATTGCAATTTACGACGGGGCAACTCGAGTGTAACGATTTTGCGGCCGTCGATGTGCCCGTGGAAATTCCGGCCAGCGAAGAAATCACCGTTGCGGGTTACCTGAATCTTAGCGAATCGTTCGAAATACAGAAAGCGACCGTTTCCATGGATATTTCCCATACTTGGGTGACCGATATGGCCGTGACGCTTATCAGCCCGACGGGAACGGAAATTCACCTGTTCAGTCATGTGTGTGGCGATGCGGACGATGTATTGGCTACATTCGATGACAACGGAGCGACGCTCAATTGCAACGGAACGCCTGTAATCAACGGGGCTTTTAGACCTGAAACTCCATTGGCCAACCTTATTGGTGAAAACAGTGCAGGGCAATGGGCTTTGCAGGTTTACGACGAATATCCCGAAGACGGAGGTTTCATCAATTCGTGGTCGTTGAACCTGTGCAGCATCGAGCCAGCTTTGTCGGTACGCGATGACCAACCTATCGACTTTGTTTTGTATCCGAATCCGAACAACGGCAGCTTCACGATACAGCTCAACGGCTATAATGGCGATTTCGATTTCAGGGTGTACGACATGAGAGGCCGACGTATTTTCGAAAAGAAAACGGTTTCCGGCGGCGGTATCCTTTTGCAGACCGTGAACCTCAACGTCGAGGCCGGCGTTTATCTGATCGAAGTGGAACACGAAGACCGACGCAGCGTAAAACGGTTTATCGTGAATTGATGCGACAACTTAAAAATAAAAACAGCCGGACTCACATCCGGCTGTTCTTTTTTACTTAAAACTGATTTCTCAATTTCCGAAACCTCCGTCGATATCAAGGCTCGCACCGTTGATGTAGGCTGAATCAGGTCCGGCGAGGAAAGAGACCAATGCCCCGATTTCGCTCGGTTGCCCATAACGACCTACCGACAGATACGGTTTCAGAACGGCAGAGAAAGGTCCGTCTTCTGGATTCATATCGGTATTTACCGGGCCGGGTTGCACGTTGTTGATCGTGATGCCAAGCGGGCCCAAATCGCGAGCCAATCCACGGGTAAGACCTTGGACGGCTGCCTTGCTCATCGCATACACGCCTCCGTTCGCAAACGGCATGCGGTCTGCGTTGATGCTTCCGATATTGATGATGCGCCCGCCACGTTGCAAGTGTTTTGCCGCTTCTTTGATGGCGATGAAAGGCGCACGGACGTTAATCGCGAAGGTCTTGTCGAAATCTTCGATCGAAAATTCATCCAGAGGCGCCATGATGGCAACGCCGGCGTTGTTGACCAGAATGTCTAGTTTTCCGAACTCGGATACGGTTTTCTTTACGGCTTCCGAAAGTGATTTCTCGTTTGAGCTGTCGGCTTTGATCGGCAAGGCTTTTACGCCCAAAGATTCTATTTCTTTCGCCAATTCGAGTGCTTGAGATTCGCCTCCTAAATAGGTGAAGGCTACGTTTGCGCCGTCTTGGGCTAGTCTTCTTACGATTGCTGCTCCTATTCCGCGGCTTCCTCCGGTTACGATTGCTGATTTTTGTGTTAGATGTGACATGACTTTAATTTTTTAATTGTTTATCCTTTTTTTTGTTTTGAAATCGGCTTTAGATGTCGCTGATTTACAGTTACAAAGTTGGGTCGGAACGTCGTGTCCTTCCATTGATAAAAGGCATAAAAAAACCTTGACAAATGTCAAGGCTGTAAATCTTAGCCACGAATTACACGAATGGCACTAATAAAAGTCTTTTGATCTATAGCTATTATTTTTTTAATTGATGGCTTCTGACACGGCTCAAGGTTTCGGGTGTGATGCCCAGAAAAGAGGCTATCATGTGCAAAGGCACTCGGTTGCTCATATCGGGATAGGTTTTGAGGAATTGGGCGTATTTTTCTTCGGCCGTGTGCATGATGTTCGAATTGACGCGGTTCTGTAACGCGATGAAACTGCGTTCGAGCAGATCGAATATGAAATTGTTGAGCGCCGGAATTTTCATGCGGATTTCGCGAAAATCGGCTTTTGGAATCAAAATGACTTCGGAATCCTCATAAGCTTCAATGTTGTATCGTGCGGGTTCACCCGTGACGTAACTTTGTCGGTCGCCCGTCCACCAATTTTCTGGACAGAATTGTATGATGTGTTCCTGGCCTTTGTCGTCTACGCGATAAGTGCGCATCAAACCTTTACATACGAAAGCGTCGTATTTCCACACGTCGCCTTCCTGCAGCAAGTATTGGCGTTTACGAAGTCTGCGCTGTATGGCTACCTGCTCGATAAGCGCGAATTCCTGTTCGGTAATCGGGAACTTGGCGTGCAGGTAATCGTGGAAAATATGAAGCATGGATTGAAGGTTGTTTCGTCTTTCGTATTGTAATTGACCATAGCTAATTTAGGAAATCTGGTTACGACATGATGACCCTTAAAATGCGGTTTAAACCTAACAGGTTTTGGAAACCTGTTAGGTTTAAAAGTATGGGATATACCGTTTGGTCCAAAACAGATTTTCTGTCATTTGTGTTAAAATTTAAATCCGTCAGACAAAAATTTGATAATCTGCGAAAGCGAACTTCAAACTACAAGACGGTAATCCAAATCCCAACAGGAATACAAACTCGGCATAAAACGCATTCTCTCGAATCGAAAAATTAGCGCTTGAAATTTCTAAATCCTCAAACGACTGTTGACCTTCAAACGAAAAATTGCGAAATCCCATAAAATTCAAAGTCAACAAAGAACCGTCACCTTTATCGATACTTATCGAGATGATTTTATCGGAAAATCCGATCTGCAGACTTTCAACGCTACAATCGTGCAGTTCCAAACCATTCAGACGCTCCAATTTCTCTTGCATAAAAGTCACGATTGGTCTGAACGCCTGATTTCATACCAACATTCGGGTCCGTCATCGTACAGGAAATTTTCGGTATGTTGAAGCCCACATTTTTCGAGCACCCGACGCGAAGCCGCATTTCCGGCCGCCACGAACGCATTGATGACGGGAAGTTTCATTTCGTTGAACCCGTAATCTATCCAAGCCTTACCGGCTTCGGTCGTGTAACCTTTGCCCCAGAATTCCTCGCGAAGCCTGTATCCGAAATCGTAAAAAGTCTCGCGTCCGTTCACGTTGCGCTCAAGTTTGAGTCCGGCCCATCCCAAAAATTCGCCCGACGATTTGTCGGTCACGGCCCAACGACCGATCCCGTTATCGACATACTGTTTGGTGATGATAGCGATCACGTTCTGGCTTTCTTCTATCGATTTCACAGGCTGGTTGCCCAAAAACAGATGTACGTTCGGATTGGAATCGAGTGCGAACATACCCGCGTCGTCGGACGGCTGTAACGGTCGAAGCAGTAGTCTTGAGGTTTCTATGGAAGTTTTCATATCCAAATATACAGATTTTAGAATGTTGAAATTGCAGGGAGAAACCTCAAAGGTTTTAAAAACCTTTGAGGTTTACCAAATCCCACGTCATTAAAAAACCGATTGCCTAAATTTGCAAAAAGCCACGCGCATGCCGTTAATAGACTACAGCAACTTCCTCGACAAGATACTTCCTGAACCCAAGTACAAAAAGTCGTTCCGCAACGCCAAGCAATCGTACCTGAACCGTATGCGTTGGGCCGTGACCATGTTCTACTTCGGAATGGGTTACACCTTCGCGTCATGGGCCGGCCGTATTCCCGATATCAAGAGCAATCTCGATTTAAGCGAAGCCGAACTCGGTACGATTTTGTTCGCAATTCCCATCGGACAATTGATCGCCTTGCCGATTTCGGGAAAAACCGTCACCAAATTCGGAAGCATAAAGATATCGATCATCTCGCTTTTGCTGTACGTGGCCTCACTGTGCTTGTTAGGACTTTCGCAGGTTTCGTGGCAATTGGCACTTTCGCTCGTATTGTTCGGGATTGCAGGTAATTTCTGCAACATTTCGGTCAACACGCAAGGGGTTTACGCCGAAGGACTTTTCCCAAAGCCCATCATGGGTTCGTTTCACGGTTCGTGGAGCCTTGCGGGTTTTTTCGGAGCGTTGACGGGAATGGGCATGAACGCATTCGGCTTTTCGCCCGCGGTCCATTTCGGATTCACGGCCTTTATCGTCTGCCTGTTGGTTTTGTTCAATTATAAATATCTCGTCAAGGCCAAACCGCGCACCGATCAACCGAAGGCAGGATTTTTTGCCACGTTCGGAGGCGTTTTGATCTGGCTTGGTGTGATCGCGTTCTGTTGCCGTACGAGCGAAGGCGTGATGTACGATTGGAGCGGCGTCTATTTTCGAGAAGTCGTGAATGCGAAAGGTGCTTTGGCCATGGTCGGCTATTCGGCTTTTATGATCACGATGACTTGCGGACGATTCTTAAGCGACAAACTCGTAGCCAAATTCGGACGAAGAAGAATCCTGATCACAAGCGGTGTCACGGTTTCATTGGGATTGGCGTGTTCGGTCGCATTTCCGTTCCTGATTCCGGCCACTTTTTCGTTCATGCTCGTCGGTATAGGCGTTTCTATGATTTTCCCGATCGTGTTCAGTATCGCCGGTTCGAATCCCGATGTTCCGACAAGCGCGGCCTTGACTGTCGTGACGAGTGTAAGTTTTCTAGGATTTTTGACCGGTCCGCCCGTCATCGGTTACATAGCGGAACAATCGAGTTTGAGGTATTCGTTTGCGTTTGTGGCGATTTTTGGGGTGGCGATTTCGATTCTAGTAAAATTCGTGAAGGACATACGGTGATTGGGTTTGCCACGAATGACACTAATTTCACTAATATATTTCGTGTCAATTCGTGGCTAAACTATGACACCATCTCACTAATGTTTCGTGCCAATTCGTGGAATTCGTGGCCGAAAAAATATAGCCACTAATGACACTAATTTCACCAATGCTTTGTGTCAATTCGTGGAATTCGCGGCTAATCTTCCTCGCATCACACGAACGCGCAAGGTTTTTCCGTTTTGGTTAATCCTAACCTTACCGATATGAAAAATTTGATGTATTTGGCGTTGTCATTTTTTATCGTGGCTTGTTCCGACAAAAAAGAACTTGGCGAGAAAAATCGGTTTTCCGAAAAAGACCTCGCGTATTTCGAAGCGATCAAAGCCAATGACGAAGCGCTTCCCGAACCTTTATACGGACAATGGCGTTATCATCATCACGAGCAAAAACAATCTTTTGACGACTATATTTCGGAGCGTCCTTTCAGTCCAAATTCCGAACAATCGGTAATTTACCTGCAACCGCTTGGCGAATTCACGTCTTTGCAGATGAAAGCGATCGGATTGACGCGCGACTATCTCGAGATTTTTTTCCAACGCAAAACGGTTGTCCTTCCGCCTGTTTCGGACGCGTATATTCCGCCAAATGCAAGACGAGAGAATTCCGGGCACGAACAATTGCTTACGGGCCATATCCTCAAAAAAATGTTGCTTCCCGCCGTTCCCGACGATGCGATGGCGCTCATGGCGATTTCGGAAAAAGACCTGTATCCCGACGAGGACTGGAATTACGTTTTCGGGCAGGCGTCGTATAAGGATCGCATCGGTGTCAGTTCTGTTTACCGGTTGCAGGACGAATATCTTTCGCAATCGAATTTCAAGCTCTGCCTGAGGCGGCTTATCAACGTTTCCTCTCACGAAATCGGGCACATGCTTTCCGTGAAGCATTGCCAATTCGCCAAATGCGTGATGAACGGCAGCAACAATATGGACGAGACCGACGTCAGCCCGAACCGTTTGTGCAGCGATTGCCAAAAGAAATTCACTTGGAATTTGGGGTACGACAATACGAAAAGACTTGAAATGTTGGTCGCTTTCACCCAATCGAACGGACTCGACACAGCTTTACTTGCCAAAGACCTGAATAGTTTTCCTAATTGAGGATTTCAGCCAGTCGGGATTGATATTCCAGATCGTCGTTAAATCGGATATGACCTAAGTTTTTTATCGAATAGAATTTTACTTTGGGATTTTCGGCCTTGATTTTTACCGAATTCTCATAAACGACGACCTTATCGGCCGTACCATGGAACATGTAAATCGGACATTTCACGTTTTTGAGGTAATCGGAAGTCGTGAAATTATACCGAAGCAAAAACATCGGAACCATCGGAAAACGCTTGATCGCCACCGAAGCCAAATCGTAATAAGGCGCTTGTAAAATCAGGTTTTTCGGATGTTCTTCAGACGCAAGCCAAGCCGCCGGACCCGTTCCTATCGAAAATCCGACAACGGTTATTTCGTCTTCGGGATATCGCTTTGCCATGTATTTATATGCCGTTCGTACATCTTCTAGGAATTCGTCCATGCTCGTGATATCGCCGCCGCTTTTTCCGTAACTGCGATAATCGAGGATGAACAGGTCGTATCCCAATTTGGTGTAAACTTCGCTCATATAACCCCAACCTTCGAGCGAACCGCCGTTTCCGTGTAGGTAAAACACAAGACCTTTCGCGGGTTTTTGGGCGTGAAACAGCAATCCGTTTAGCGAAACGTTGCCCGACGTCGCGATGTTGATTTCCTCGAAAGAAGATGTATAATCGAATTTGTAATCGGCGGCAAGCCTTTCGGGCGCGTGGAAAATCAGCTTTTCCTGGAAAAAATACAAAACTGTCAATACCGAAACATGCAAGGTAAGCAGCCCGACGATCACATATAGGAAAATACGGAGTTTGCGCATAACAGATTAATAACGGGAAGCATATTCGGCCTCATTTCCAGCCAAAAGTAACAACCGCGGATGGAATTTTACGTTTTTTCGAATATTTCCCCATTTGACCGGCATCCTGATGCTTATCTCATATCCAAAAAGGGACATGCTTACCGATGCTCCGTAATCGTCTTTCTCTGAAATTTTGGAATTACGGATTCCTTTCTCTATTTCGGAGGCGATTTCAGCAGATGTATACGACATTAGAAGAATCTGCCCTAGTTTACGGAACACACTCATGGAGGCATCCCCGTTAGAAAAATTCTTAAACAATATTTCTAGTGCCTTTTTCTGATTTCCGATTGCTATCAGATAATCTGCTTTTACGACATCCAGTTCAGACATGCGCATATCTATCGCATTTCCACAATCGTAAGGTGGGAAATATTCCGTTTCGGCTTTTCTTAAAATATCGGCTGCTTTCTCGAGATCCTTATTCTTGATATATAACGATACCAATGTCGTACTCACGTTGAACTTACTATCCATCCAACCGTAATACGGACCGAAAATGGTCGAACAAGAATCGAGATTGCGCCCATAAATTTTGGTTTCAGGCTTATAGTCGAGGATGTACTCGAGCTTCTCGACAGCCTTAAGAGACATCCCTTTAGCCGCAAATAAACGGGCAAGTGCTTGGTTTGTCCTGGTTATAAGCCCTTCATACGGGAAAGTCTTTTCAAAATCTTCCAAAATCCGAATGACGCCTATCGTGTCTTTCATACAACCCAGACTGTCAACTTCTGAAAGAAATGCGATGGCTTCCGGACTCGGATCTTTATGGTTCGCCGTCTCTTGGGCAAAAAGTACGTTGGTCACAAAAATACAACCTATTGAAAAGAAGTAAAAAAATCGCATCTCTCTTTTTGTGTCGAACGCATGACTTTACTTATTTATTCTTCCTCGTCATCTGAATCGTCGTCTTCGTACGAATCGTCGGTTTCGAAAAACAAAGGTTCGGTCATGATTTTGTCGGCGATTATTTCGACCCTTTCGGTGATTTCGGAGCAGGTAAATACGAATTGAGTCTTGACGATACTTTCGGCCAATCTAAGAATGACGGCATCTTGACGGTTTTTGAACAGCACATCGGCGTCGTCTATCGCGAAAAATCGAACCGTCGTCAAATTGAATCCTGCAGAAGCGAACATGGCGTTGATTTTCGTTGGAGTTCCGACCAATACGTCGATTCCCAACGAAATTTGGTTCTTGTCGTAATCGATGTCGCCTTTGTCATGCGCGCCTATCACACGCAAACCCGTGTATTGTCCGTATTTGCGGAACAATTCCACCATTTCGAGTACTTTTTCCTTAGATTCGACGATTATCACCGCGCGTGTACTTTCTCCTTCGGGTTTTTGCAGCTTTTGGATGGCATTGATGACGAGCAAGGTCGTTTTTCCGGTTGCGCCTGGCGATGCGATCACGCAGTCGGAACCGCTTTTGACGGTTGAGAACGTATCGGCTATGAGTTCGAACGCATCTTCAAGCCCATTTTCGACGAGCGCTTTTTGAAGGTTCGGGTTTATTTTTTTGAGTTGCATGAATCGATGTGATAATTGGTTTGCAAAGTTAGAGAACGAATCGCCATGCGAACGGTTGTCCTTCTCTAATTATTCCAATTTTAAAATTATCTGATTAGGCTTACTTGCTTGCGAAAAGTTTGACGTCGTTTTCGGAAATTTCGCTTCCGCCAAGGATGATAAGCCTTTCGACAACGTTGCGCAATTCGCGGATATTTCCAGTCCAATCGTATTCCTGAAGCAGTTTCAATGCCGGATCTGAGAACGATTTGGTTTCCTTGCCTTGCTCCTCGCCGATTTTGGCCGCAAAATGTTCTACAAGTAACGGAATATCGCTTCGCCTGTCGTTCAACGCCGGAACTTTTATGAGGATGACCGCCAAACGATGGTACAAATCTTCGCGGAAACGGCCTTCTGCGATCTCGTGTTTCAGGTCTTTGTTTGTCGCGGCGATCACGCGCACATCGACTTTTATTTCTTTTTCGTCACCGACGCGCGAGATTTTGTTTTCCTGGAGCGCACGCAACACTTTGGCTTGCGCCGATAAGCTCATGTCGCCGATTTCGTCAAGGAAGATCGTGCCTTTGTCTGCGGCTTCGAACTTGCCGGCGCGGTCTTTTACGGCCGAGGTGAACGCGCCTTTTACGTGCCCGAACAATTCGCTTTCGATGAGTTCGGATGGGATCGCCGCGCAATTGACCTCGATCAACGGGGCGTTTGCGCGCTCGCTTTTTTCGTGCAATTGGTGGGCGACGAGTTCCTTTCCGGTGCCGTTCGGGCCGGTTATGAGCACGCGCGCTTCTGTCGGTGCGACTTTTTCGATCATGTCCTTGATATGGTCGATAGGTTCGGAATTGCCGATCATCTCGTAATTTTTCGAGACTTTTTTCTTGAGGATCTTGTTCTCGACGACGAGTTGCTTCTTGTCGAGCGCATTTCTTACCGTGTTCAAAAGACGGTTCAGGTCGGGCGGTTTCGAGATGTAATCGAACGCGCCGAGTTTCATGGCCTGGATCGCGGTTTCCATGTCGCCATGGCCCGAGATCATGACCATCGGGATTTCGGGTTTTATCTTTTTGACGGCTTCGAGCAGTTCGACGCCGTCCATTTTGGGCATTTTGATGTCGCACAAAACCAGGTCGTAATCGGTGGCTTTGATTTTCTCGAAACCTTGTACGCCGTCTTCGGCTTCTTCGACTTTGTAGGTGTCGCTTTCTTCGGAAAGGATTTTGCCGAGCACGCGTCGGATGGCGGCTTCGTCTTCTATGAGCAGGATTTTTGGCATTTTTTTAGAAGCGCTGCGCTTTCAGACACGCCGCGCTTTAGACACGCTGCGTTTTGGATACGCTTTGCTTTAGATTTTTGGATTAGACGTGGGAATTTACGAAAGTTCTGCTGAAGCTTGGCGTTAATGGTTTGTCAAATTTGAGGAAGCGTTTACAATGGCGGCACTGCGTGCCCGCCCACGCACAATTTATCGATTCTACCCGTTACCCAATTGCAGATTTCATACACCAAATCTTAAAATCACCCAATTCCCCTAGCCCGATGGAAGCGGCTAGCTTTTGCGGGTCGTGTGCATTTTTTGCCGAAGTGTGCGGGCGACCGCAGGAAGCCCGCTAAACGAGTTGCAAAAAAACGCGCGACCCGTAAAACTAATAGCGGACAGCCGGATTGGCTTCTTATTCAGAAGGTGGTTGCAGAAACTAGCTGTTCTTGAAAACTCAACCCGAATACCTCATCCACTTGAACATCTCTTTCCACGTCGGCTTTTTGCCGTACATAAGGATGCCGATGCGGTAAATCTTGGCCGCGAACCAAACCACGGCGAAGAACGTGCCGAACAAAATACCCATAGACAACGCGATCTGCCACCAAGGTACACCGAACGGGATACGCATGAGCATGACGATAGGCGACGTGAGCGGAATCATCGAAAATGTCGTGGCGACCGTTCCGTGCGGATCGTTTATGACCGTGAAAACCCCGATGTAAACGCCCAACATAAGCGGCATGATGATCGGCATCATGAATTGCTGGGAATCGGTTTCGCTGTCTACTGCGGCACCGATTGCGGCATAAACCGAACTGTACAGAAAATATCCGCCGATGAAATACACGATGAACGCGAAAATCATCGTCCCGATCGGGAGTTTGCCCAATTCGGCTATATACAATTGGGAATCGGACATTTGGCTCGCTTGGGAAGCCATCTGGCCCGAAACACCGACTCCTGGCGTCACGCCGAAAAACGAAGCGGCCACGAGCAACAATAGCACACCGATAATCGACCAGATCACGAATTGAAGTACGCCTGCGAGTGATGTTCCGATGATTTTGCCCATCATCAATTGGAACGGTTTGACCGACGAAATGATGATTTCGATGATGCGGTTCGTCTTCTCCTCGATCACCGAACGCATGACCATGTTTCCGTAAATGATGATGAACATCATGATCAGGTAGCCGAACGCGCATCCGAAAGCAATCTTGATTTCGTTGAAATACTTGAGTCCGACTTCGCCCGAAGATTTCGAAAGGCTGATCTCTACATTGGCTTCGGCATTGCGGATCTGCAGCGTATCGAGCTTGGCGTTGACGTAATTGGTTTCGGTGAGTTTGCTGGCGATGATGTCTTCCAGCCCGGCCACGAATGCGATTCCGGGATCGTCGTCCGAATAATATTTGATGCTTTTCTCGAGCGATTTGCTGTCTTTGGCTTTCGGAATGAACAACACGCCTTCGTATTTCCCCGATTTGATACTGTCGCGCAAGATTTCGACCGCGACAGACGATTGGTTTTCGTATTTGAATGCGTCTCCGCTTTTGAATTCGTTGACGAACAATCCGGTCTCGTCGTGGATCGCGATGGTCTGGACGTCGGCCTTGAGTGAACTCAGATATCCGACGAGTACGGCAATTCCCGCAAACAGCAACGGACTCAAAAACGTCATCACGATAAACGACTTGTTGCGGACCTTGGCGATGAATTCGCGTTTGATGATTAGGGTAAGTGCGCTCATGAATGCAAGACTTCGGATGGATCGTTAGACGTTACGGTTTGTATGAAAATGTCGTTCACGCTCGGGATTTTTTCCACGAAATGCGTGACCTGGCCGCGGTTGGTAAGTACCGACAATAATTCGTTGGGCTTGGAATTCCCGATCTGGATGTTGAGCTTGAGTTCGTCATTGAGCGACTTGAAATCGGCTTGGGAAATCATGAATTTTTGAGTAAGGTCGTACATCAATCCTTCGACGTTATCGGTCAAAATCCCGACTTCGAAATTCTGGCTGCGGTGCGCGCGCTTCACGTCTATGAGCTTGCCTTCTATGAGTTTGTTCGATTTGTGGATCAATGCGATGTCGTCGCACAATTCTTCTACCGATTCCATGCGGTGCGTCGAGAAAATGATCGTCGCGCCCTGCTTTTTGAGTTCGAGGATCTCATCCTTGATGATGTTGGCGTTCACAGGATCGAAACCCGAGAATGGCTCGTCGAAAATCAGCAATTTTGGTTTGTGCAACACAGTCACCACGAACTGGATCTTTTGCGCCATGCCTTTCGAGAGTTCCTGGATTTTCTTGTTCCACCAGCCTTGTATCTCGAGCCTGTCGAACCAATATTCGAGCTGCTTTTTGGCTTCGGGATACGACAATCCTTTGAGTTGGGCGAGATACAGGCATTGTTCGCCTACTTTCATCGATTTGTACAAGCCGCGTTCTTCGGGCAGATATCCGATATGGGAAATGTGTTTCGCGCTGAGTTTTTCGCCGTCGAGCAACACTTCACCCGAGTCTGGGAACGTGATTTGGTTGATGATTCGGATGAGTGAGGTCTTTCCGGCACCGTTCGGCCCCAAAAGCCCATAAATGCTGCCTTTCGGAACAGACAAGGACACAGAATTCAAGGCCGTATAGTCGCCGTATTGCTTGACGACGTTCCTTGCTTCGAGTATGTTGGACATGATTGTTTTTTAGTGGCGTAAAGATAGTGAAATGCAATAAGCCGTAAACTATAAGCAGTAGGCAACGAAACGGCAAAAAATCACGATTCTCCCATTTATGGAGTATAAAAGCCTATTGCTTAAAGCGCGAAGCAAAAAAAACCCACCCTTATTTGCACAAGGATGGGAAAAATTGCTATGAAAAAGAAATTACTAGTCACCTAGTAACACCGTCAAAAATAAAAATGTTTTTTTAATTATGAAAACATATCCTTGACTTTTTCAAAAAAAGATTTTTCTGTCTTTTCGGGCGATGGCGCAAAACTGTCGTCGTTGAGCGCCTTTTCGAAAAATTGCTTCTGCTCTTTGGTCAACTCGCGTGGCGTCCAAACGTTTACGTGTACCAAAAGATCGCCCGAACCGTAACTGTTCAGGCTTGGCACACCTTTGCCTTTAAGCCTTAATATTTTTCCTGATTGTATGCCTTCTTCGAGCTTGATGCGCACCTTTCCGTTTACGGCGTCGATATCTTTCGAGATTCCGAGAACCGCTTCGGGGATACTGATATACAGGTCGTAATGCAAATTCTCGCCTTCGCGCTTGAGGAACTCGTGTTCGACCTCTTCGATCGCCACGATCAGATCGCCCGGAATCCCGTTGCCGGGAGCATCGTTTCCTTTGTTGGCGACTTTGAGTTGCATGCCGTCTGAAACACCAGCCGGGATTTTGATCGATACGGTTTCGTCTTCGGCAATCATTCCGAAAGCGTCTGCATCTTTTGGTTTGTGGTCGATGATCTGGCCGATTCCCTGACATTGCGGACACGTCGAAGCCGATTGCATACGTCCCAAAATCGTATTGGTCACACGCATCACCTGACCTTGGCCGTTACACATCGGACACGTTTTATAGGTCACGCCTTTCGCCTGCACTTTGCGCTTTACCTTGACTTTTTTCTCGACGCCGTTGACGATTTCGTCCAAAGTCATTTTCACTTTGATGCGCAGGTTGCTTCCTTTGGCGCGACGTTGCTGTCCGCCGCCAAATCCGCCACCGAACCCACCGCCGAAAGCCGATCCGAAAATATCGCCGAACTGGCTGAAGATGTCGTCCATGTTCATGTGATGACCGCCACCGAAACCGCCGGCTCCGTTGAACGCGTTGTGTCCGAACTGGTCGTATTGTTGGCGCTTTTGCGGATCGCTCAACACTTCATAGGCTTCGGCTGCCGTCTTGAAATTCTCTTCGGCCTGCTTGTCGCCAGGATTCTTGTCCGGGTGATATTCGATCGCTTTTTTGCGATAGGCTTTCTTGATTTCGGCCGCGTCTGCCGATTTGGAAACCCCGAGTACTTCGTAATAGTCTTTTTTCATCTTCTTCTCAGGCTGGATTCAGCTGTTTTGTTTGGTTTTAACAGGATTACTGTCCGGTCACGACTTTTGGGAAACGGATGATTTTGTCGCCCAATTTATAGCCTTTTTCGATCACGTCGACGATTTTGCCTTTCATTTCGGGCATCGGGATTTGGGTGATGGCTTCGGCAAAATCGGCATCGAACGTGTCGCCCGGATTTACTTCGACTTGCTCCAATCCTTTGGATGTCAACGTACTTTTGAACTTGTCGTGTATCAAAGAAACGCCCTTTAGTAGGTTTTCGTCTGCCGATTTACCGATTTCGGCCAACGCACGATCAAAGTCGTCAAGAACCGGTAAAAGCGCCAAAAGCACTTCCTGGTTCGCGGTCTTGAACAATTCGACGCGCTCTTTGGCGTTGCGTTTCTTGAAATTCTCGAATTCGGCGAAAAGGCGCAGGAATTTGTCTTTTTCCTTGCCCAAATCGTCACGAAGTTGTTCCTCGACTGACTTTTCGTCAACGATCACTTGTTCGCCGTTGGCGTTCGCCTCTAATGTCGTCTCGTCGAATTCGGGTTGGTTGTCGTGGATGTTCTCGTTGTTATCTGTTGCCATTGCTGGTATTTTGTGTGATTTTATTCAATATCTCGACACCGCCAGGCTGTATTTCTGGCAGCGATTTGCGTGCGAGGGTGCAAAAGTAGTTCCAAAATGGGTTAGATGTCAAATTGTCATCGGAATTAATTCATTAAAATCTATACTTTCGCGCCCAAATTATTTTTACGAAGAAATTATTACTCACAGTTTTTCTGTTTAGCAAGATTTGCGTGGGACAAAACAATGTTCCCGACCCGGATTTTGGCACAAACGGACATGCCGTCTACAGTGGTTTCGGTATGCAATCTAAAGAAACCGCAAAGGATGCCCTACGCCTTGGGGATGGCAGCTATATTTTTGCGGCGATCACAGCAGTCGAAAACACATCGCGACTGTTTCTGGCCAAATACAATTCGGCAAACAGGACCGATCTGGCATTCGGCCAAAACGGGACTAGCATTTTATATGATTATGCTTCCGATGTATCGGCGACTTCCAAAGCGTTGCTCGGATTGCAGTCGGACGGCAAGATCGTCGTGGCCATCGAAAACAACGGCGCGCTGCTCGTGAACCGCCTGACCGCCTCGGGAATCCCTGATCCCTCATTCGGCAACCAAGGCGCCATGGAATTGGCTCTCGATGGCAAAACCCTGAAAGACATGCGCGTTTCGAGCGACGACGAAGTATTGGTTTTATTGAGTTCCCCGGCCACATCAACGGAGCCGGTCTCAACCCTGATCAGGATAAATACCGACGCTTCTCTTGACACTACTTTCGGCACGAACGGACAACTCGCCGTGGGCGTGGGTACAACCGGAACCCTGGGCGAAGGGATTTTCGTCACGACGGATGCGATATGGGTTTGCGGACAATCGATCAATGGCACTACAAAAGATTCTTTTGTGCTCAAATATCTCTCAAACGGTACGCCTGATATAACGTTTCAAGCCAACGGACTGAAAGTGTTTAACATTGGCGGTAATGATTTCGCCTCCACCATAGCGGTTACAAGCAACTCAAAAGTTTATGTTGCGGGTAGTTATATCACAAACGGAAAACAGAGGTTTTACATCAATGAAATACTTAGTGACGGCACATTGGACCCGACACATCAAAACTACATTACGAGCTGGTTTTCGACATACACGGATGCCACTCTTGCTCTTTGGAAAAAAGCAATCGTGGACACTTCCGGCAGGATAGCCTTCTATGGAAATTATAAATACACGTCTACCTACCCAATAGAAATTTTTACCTGGACAATAGCGAATTCAAGTGTATCAGTGGGTGAGGAAATATTCACACCTCTTTCAGAAACCACATTTGCCTTTTCAAACAATGGAAATCTTGCCTGCTTTGGCAGTAAAAACCGCAGACTCTATTCAGCCGACTTAATCAATGACTTTCAAAATTTTTATGCCGATTTATCGACCCCTGTCACGCTCGGCATCCCTCTCCCGTCCGGAAGTGTGGAAGCGCGCGACATTGACCGTTTAGCAAACGGGAAGTATGTCGTTTGCGCTTATGGCCCGGATGCTTCTCGCAATGGAGGTGATTCCGTTTGTCTTTTGGGCTTTTTAGCCAATGGTCAACCCGATTCCGGATTCGGGCAAAACGGCAGTGCTTATATGCAGGGCATGTCCTATACTACCGAAGCGTTCGAGGTAAGGCAACATTTGGCGCCTGATGGACACATATTCCTAACTGAAGGCCGAAGAAGGGTATGCATCTATAATGAGAATGGGACTTCTAACGCAGTGTTAGCTTTGTATGACAATTACACTTTCCATGAATCTTCAGAGGAAACAAACGGGAAAACGATGCTGTTTGGGCATACGCAGTTTACTTACGAACCCCTTATCGTCCGTATGAAGACAATAGAGGGTAACTATTACTATGACCAAACTTTTTCCGATGACGCTTATTGCACATTGCCTTTTAGCGGGCAAATCGATGCCTATAAAGTTTTTCCCGACGGATCGTGCCTTGTTTCAGGAATCAAATGGAGCACCAGTTCAGAATTGGACATATTCGTTGCCAAAATCAATCAAAATGGAAGCTTAGCGACTTCTTTCGGCACAAACGGTATCGCAAATTTCGATTTTGATCCCAATGAGAATGTACATTGGATGGACGTCACAGCCTCTGGCAAGATCCTTTTGGCCGTGACCTCGGCCAATGGGAGTTATGTTATGCAACTCAACAGCGACGGAAGCATCGATACCTCTTTCGCAACCAATGGCAAATACATTACGACCGGTACCTATGCGCTGGCTTTATGTCTTGCAGACAATGGTGACATTATTTTCGGAGGCAACAAATTGTCAAGATTGAATCCGGACGGGGCACTCGACACTTCGTTTGGAGTAAATGGACTGCTCGATCTTTCCTTTGATGGAAACTACACCATAATCGAAACACTCAAACGCCAGTCTGACGGGAAAATACTGGCCGTAGGCAATGGCGGCAACGACTCAGGGCAAATCCGGATTTTCAGGCTGCTTCAGGACGGCGCATTGGGCACGATCGATTTCGCCAAAAACGAATCTATGATTTATCCGAATCCGGTCGAAAACCAAACCACCTTCACCTACGAATTAACACAGGACACAAAACTTACCGTATCGCTTTACGATTTGAACGGAAAACTGCTTAAAACCTATCTGCCAAACGAAACACAAGCGACCGGAAAACACGATTTGATCATCGATATGCCTGATGGAATCCAAACCGGACAATACATCCTGAGAATGTCGTCTGTCCAAGGTTCGAACAGCGTCAAACTCATCAAAAAATTAAACGTAATGTATTAGAAATGAGCTAATCGAAAAATTTTAGCACTTTTTTACAACTATTTCGATTTCGTTTCGTTATGTTTGTTTTAAAGAAAAAATATTAAGGTTAGGCCTTCGGGCGAAAAAGACATTATTAATTCATCCGTTAATAGAAAAAGCTCCGGTAAACGCGGAGCTTTTTTTATTTGAGCAGGTTTTCTAAGGCCGAATCCAACGTTTCGTATTGGAATCGGAAACCCTTATCCAAAGTCTTTTCCGGTTTCACTTTTTGACTCAGAAACAATAGACTCGCCATTTCCCCTAACATCATATTAAGCAGCCACTCGGGCAAGTTGGGCATAAAATACGGTTTGTGGAGTGTTTTGGCGATCGCTTTTACCATTTCGCGGTTCGTTACCGGATGCGGAGCCGTCGCATTGAAAGCGCCTTCCCAGTTTTCTTGCAAAGCGGTGACGTACATGTTGACCAAATCGTGTATGTGTATCCACGATTGCCATTGCTCGCCAGTTCCGAAAGCAGCGCCGAACCCGAATTTTACGGGTTTTGCCACTTGCGGCAACATTCCGCCTTCTTTGGCCAAGACGAGTCCGGTCCTGATTTTGCAGACTTTCAATCCTATCGAAGCGAAACGGTCGGCGGCGCATTCCCATTTTGAGACGACATGGCCTATGAACGATTGTTCGATATCTTTCGAATCCTCGGTGTGATAGATCGAAAGGCTATCCTTATAGATTCCGATGGCCGAAGCCGAAATGAATTGTTTGACCTGGTTCTGGTTTTCCTTGAGTAGTTTGAACAACAGATTCGCAGACAATACGCGGCTTTCTATGATTTGTTGTTTGTAACGTCTCGTCCAGCGCTTCGAAATGTTCGCGCCCGCCAAATGAATGATCGCATCCACGCCTTCGAGGCATTTTTCGTCAATGATCTCGTTTTCGGGATTCCAGAAAAACCCGCTGAAGTGAGGTTCGTTCCTGATGTCTTTCTTGCTTGTGGTAAGATAATGGACATCGATCTTATGGGCCGCCAATTTGACCGACAACTGCTTCCCGACAAGCCCTGTCGCGCCTGTAATCAATACTTTCATGCGGATTCGTTTTGCTTAAAGGTACGCTTGATAATCGCGCGCGTTTGGAAAGACAACGTTAATTATAAAGGATTTAACGTCTATTTGGCCTTGAGCGTCCACTCGAAATCCATCACGGAAACCTGCTCGCCTTTTTCGTTTACGGCAATCGAGGTCATCCAGCATGTGACGCCTTCTCCGGTTCTTATGGTTTCCTGGATCGCGCTGCGGATTTTGTCGCCGTCATTACACGTAAAGGTGATTCGCCCGACGGCCTTTTTGGTAAAAACGGCTTTATTCGAAGCGACGAGCATCGACACTTTCTTTCCCGAATTGTTGATATGATTGATGACAAGCGCGCCCGTAGACAGTTCCGCAGCCATCGCCTGGACGGCAAAATACATGGAATTGAACGGGTTTTGGTTGATCCATCTGAACTTTACCGAGGTCACACATTTCGCTTCATCGATGCTTTTCACACGTACTCCGCACAAAAAAGCCGACGGAAGTTTAACAAACAGGAATTTATTCAACTGACTCGCGGAAACGCCCATAACTACTATGTTTTGAGGCTAAAATAAGCATTTTCCGCACATCTTCTGAACCTATTTAAATGTTAACATTTTGTTAATTATAAGTACTATGCAAAACAAGATACCTTATTTCATATATATATTTGCATAAGAAATTACTATGTTACTCATCAATCATGGAAACACAAGGAAATAAAAGCAAAGCGATGTTGGTGCACTTGAGCACTTTCGCACAATGGTTCATCCCTTTCGGGAACTTCATTTTTCCGCTCGTCATTTGGAGCAGCACGAAAAAGGACTCAAAATTCATAGACGAACACGGACGTCAGTCGATCAATTTCCAACTCAGCATTTTCGTCTACACGCTCGCTCTTTGCCTTATCGCGATCCCGATCTTCCTGTTCACGATTTTTAAGCACGCCCCGTTTCGCGCCATGATGCATGACGAAGTCTATATAGGGAACGACTTGACACCCGAGAACATTTCGGGAATCGTAATCCTCGCCATCCTCGCCGTCGTCTTGTTCTGCTTTTTGAAAGTGGCCGAATTTTTCCTCGTGGTCTACGCGTCGGTACGGGCAAGCGAAGGAAAGGAATACAAATATCCGCTGTGCATACCTTTTATTTCAGGAAATAATCAACCCGAAGTTCAGGAAGCAGAGGAAACAGTTGCAGAAAAAGAAAAAGAAACAGAAATACAATCATCGGGAGTTCAATCATCATCAAACGAATCAGTCGAACCAGACGAAAACGAAAAGGCCTAATCAATCTTTTCAAACGTTCATCATCAATCAAAATCGCGATTATGATCAATCGGATTGAAACAAAAAGCGACCTAATCAGTCATTAACGTTGTTTCAATATTCATAATCCATTTAAAATCAAGTCCAATCATCACCCCGAAGCGCAATCAGACTGTTGTAGCGCGACGGGAAAAATCAAAAAAGATCATGTTAAAAATCATCACCCAGCTAAGCATGTTCCTCGTAGGGACTTTAGCGCAGTCACAGGTTTCTGAAACCAGAGAAATGCAACACTTCAGTAAAATAGTCGTAAACGATGGCGTCGAGCTCGTGCTCACCCAAAGCGGTACATCGGAACTCTTCGCACAGGCACCCGATGCGCTTTCGCTCAACGATTTGGTCACCGAAGTGAAAGACGAAACATTGTTCGTGTACACCAAAGACGAACTCGAAGGCGATGCCAAAGTGTACATTTCGCTTAGCGAGCTATCAAGCCTTACGGTGTCCGAAAATTCGCAAGTGAGCCTTACCAACGAGCTCAACATGCCTGAATTGCAAATCAGCCTCGCGTCTCACTCGATTTTTACCGGAAACGTGAACGCATCGAAATTAGGCCTTGACCTCAAAGCGGGTTCTTTTTTCAGCGGAAACGTGACCGCTCGTGAGTTTTCGGCCAGCATCGACGGCAAATCGACGGCAAGACTTTCAGGATGGGCCGCCAACGCGACGATCAATGCCGCGCACGGTTCCAAGTGTTTCGCCAAAACATTGTATACTTCAATAAGCGCGCTCGACGCTTCGGGCAATTCGCAGATCGCGGCCAACGTCGAAAAAGAAGTATTGGTGAAAATCACCGAAGGTTCCCAGATCAGCTGGGCAGGCTATCCGACGAGCACGACGTTGCCCGAAGATGCCAAAATCGTAAAATCAAATACCACCGCGATCTCAGGAATCTGATTCCCAAATCCGGATTTTAAAAACAATAAAAGTGGAATTATGAATATTGAAAACACAAAAGCCCAGATGCGCAAAGGTGTGCTCGAGTTCTGCATACTGAGTGTCCTTAAAGAAAAGGATGCTTATACTTCGGAAATCCTCGACACATTGAAAAACGCCAAACTGCTTGTGGTTGAAGGAACGGTTTATCCGCTGCTCACAAGGCTCAAAAACGACGGACTTCTCAATTACCGTTGGGAGGAATCAACCTCGGGACCGCCGCGAAAATATTACGGGCTTACCGAAAACGGCAAAATTTTTCTAACAGAATTGAACGGTACCTGGACAGAGCTTTCCGACGCCGTGAACATAATCACCAACCAAAAATCGCAATCATGAACAAGACTGTAAATATCAATCTCGGCGGGATGTTCTTTCACATAGACGAAGATGCCTACCAAAAACTGAATCGCTATTTCGAGGCGATAAAACGCTCGCTCAACAACTCGACGGGCCAAGATGAGATCATCAAGGACATCGAGATGCGCATAGCCGAAATCATTTCGGAAAAACACACGCACGAAAAACAAGTCATCAATTCACGCGAAGTCGACGAGGTCATCGCCATCATGGGACAACCCGAAGACTATCGCATCGAAGACGACGGACAGCCTGCGGCGGCTTCGGCCAACTTTGAATACACGGCTCCGAAACGCATGAAAAAACTGTACCGCGATACCGAAAAAGGTATGGTTGGCGGTGTTGCGACAGGCCTCGGGCATTATTTCGGGATCGACGCGGTGTGGATCAAGATCTTGTTCCTGATTTTCGTATTCGCAGGTTTCGGAACCGGAATCATCGCCTACTTCGTATTGTGGATCGTAACGCCGGCCGCCCAAACCACAGCCGAAAAGCTCGAAATGAGAGGTGAGCCCGTGACCATTTCTAACATCGAAAAGAAAGTGCGTGAGGAATTCGAAAACGTATCCGACAAGTTCAAGAACGCCAACTACGACCAAATGGGCAATCAGGTAAAAACCGGTGCCGAACGTGTCGCCAACAACATCCTCGATGTGCTGGGAAAGGTTTTCGGAGCGTTCGCTAAGGTGCTTGGGGCGCTCATCGTTGTATTCACGGCACTATTGCTGATAAGCGGATTCATCAGCCTGTTCACTTTGGGATCATCGTCTTTCATCGACGTGCCTTGGCAAAAATATGCCGACGCGCTCAATTACACCGATTTCCCGTTGTGGTCTGTGGCTACGCTTGGTTTCCTTGCCATCGGAATCCCGGTATTCTTCCTGTTCATTTTGGGATTGAAACTGCTCGTGAGCAACTTGAAATCTATCGGAAATGTCGCGAAATACACGTTGTTGGCTTTGTGGCTGATCTCTATCGGAATCCTGATCACACTTGGCGTAAAACAAGCCACCGAAATCGGATACGAAGGAAAGACCGTCGAAAAACAGACGTTGCAGATCGCGACAAACGACACGCTTCATGTGAAATTCCGCTATAACGATTACTATGCGAAAAACGTCGAGAACCGCCACGACTTCGAATTCACGCAGGACGAAAAAGGCAAAGACGTGATCTATTCGAACGAGGTGCATATCGAAATCCTCAAGACAGACGAGAAGTTCCCGTATGTGCAGGTCGAGAAGGTTGCACGCGGCAAATCGCTTTCGGAAGCCAAGCAACGTTCAGAAAAAATCAGATACGGTTTCTCAATTGAAGGAAATCACCTAATTTTAGACAACTATCTGCTTACCGACGTAGAAAACAAATACCGCAAGCAGGAAGTCGAGATTTTCCTATACGTTCCTGAAGGAATTTACCTCAAACCAGACGAAAGCCTAGAGAATTTCGACTGGAGCGACGACGGATTCTTTAACCTTCACTGGTCTGGCGAGTACGATTACAAAGTCGGGAAAGACCAGGTGAAATGCCTCAATTGCCCGCCGGACGAGAATGACGAATGGAACGATTCCGATGAAAATTGGGACGAAGCCAACGACAGCATCAACGTTCACGGCGTGATCATCGAGAACAACGGCGACAGTACGAAAACCATCACCGTAGACAAAAACGGGGTTCGCGTGCAGAACGGCAACAAAAACGAATCGGGAAAATTGAAAAGTCTCAAAATAGACGACAACGGAGTAATCATCAAAACCGAATAATAACATGAAACGCATCATCCAATCGACCACCACTTTTGTACTCGCCACAATCGCGGCACTTTCGCTGAATTCCTGCATGGATTTCGACATGAAGACCGTAGTAGGCAGCGGAAACGTAAAAACAGAAACGCGCAAGATCGACGGCGCATTCACCAAAGTCCAATCGGAACGCGGGCTTGACGTCGTGATCGAACAAGCCGACCAGGTATCGGTGGTGGTCGAGGCCGATGATAACGTAATAAACGGCATCAAGACCAGACTCGAAGGCGACAAACTTATCATCACGTCCGATTACAACAGCTATTCGAACGTGGCTTCGAAAAAAGTGACCGTCAAAATGCCGAAAATCTCATCGCTTGAAGCCGAAAGCGGATCAAGCCTCACGTCAAGCGGAAACCTCAGAAGCGAAGACCTCGACCTGAGCACTTCGAGCGGAGCCGACATGAAAGTAGTCGTAGAAGCCGATAATCTTTCGGCCGGTTCATCGAGCGGAAGCCACCTTGAAGTGACCGGGAAAGCACTTGATTTCAGGACCGATTCTTCAAGCGGAAGCGAAATCAAGGCAGGCGATTTGCTTGCCAACGACGTCTCTGCCGATGCAAGTTCGGGCAGCAACATTTTGGTGCACCCGCTTGTAAAACTCGACGGGAAAGCATCAAGCGGCGGTTCCGTGCGCTATAACAACGATCCGAAATCGTTCACCAAAGACGAAAGTTCGGGCGGAAGCGTCTCCAAGCAATAATTTACTTACTAACTGTTCTTTATTGGCTTAGGCCGAAAAGCAATCAGCAACCCAATTATCTTATAGTTTATGAAACCATCTCTTTTGAACATGGCCGGGTTGCTGTTGCTTTTTTTTAGCGGCTCAACTTTCTCACAAAGCACTGACTTACAAAAAACAATACACGAAAACGACAGTCTTTTCTGGGTTGCCTATAACCATTGCGATATCGACGGCATGCACAGATTCGTGGCCGAAGACGTCGAATTCTACCACGACAAAGGCGGTTTCCAAAACGGCTGGCCAACTTTCGAGCAGACGACCAAACGCAACCTTTGCGGACGCGTCAACTGGAAAATCCGTCGTGAAGCCGTGAGCGGAAGCGTGAAAATCTATCCGATGGAAAACAACGGACAGGTTTACGGCGCGATCATTTCGGGAGAGCACAAATTCCTGATCACCGAAAACAACCAACCCGAATATTGGTCGGGCGTCGCCAAATTCACACATTTGTGGACATTGGAAAACGGATCGTGGAAAATGAAGCGCATCTTGAGTTTCGACCATCAGCCCGCGCCGTACCAAACGACAAGGAAATCCATTTTGCTTCCAAATAAAACCCTGAAGCAGTTCCAAGGCAGATACGACAGCAAGCAAGGCGTTATTACAGTCGCGCCGAACGACAATTCGCTGTCGTTGACCTTGGGTGGAAAAACGACGATCCTTTATCCCGAATCGGAAACGATCTTCTTCTCGAAAGAACGCGACCTGACGTTCGAATTCGTCAAAACCGACGGCAAGATCTTGAAACTTATCGTACGCGAAAACGGTAATATCGTAGAACAAGACCCGATTTTAAAATAGCATGCAACCCTTTTACAAAAATTCCCGTCTACTAAGCGGGAGTTTTTCGTTTAGGCCGTTACAATTCCTATCTTGAATCGTTTAAAATCGAAGCAAACCGTTAGTTTTGAGAATATAAACCGTTCACCAACAACTATTCACAAACAACCATTCATCCATAAATCACCATCAATAACCAACGACACATGAAACTTGTCATCAACAACATCGACAAGAAATATCCTAACGGCGTACACGCGCTCAACGATGTTTCCCTCACAATCGAAAAAGGCATGTTCGGGCTACTTGGCCCAAACGGAGCCGGAAAATCTTCACTCATGCGAACGCTCGCCACGCTTCAGGACGTAGACAGCGGCTCGGCTTTCCTTGGCGACATCGACATTCTCAAGGACAAGGAAAACCTGCGCAAGGTTTTGGGCTACCTGCCGCAGGAATTCGGCGTGTATCCGAGGACTTCGGCCGTCGACCTGCTCGACCATCTCGCCCTTTTAAAAGGTTTCGCAGACAAATCGGAACGCAAACAAATCGTAAGCGAACTTTTGGTCAAAGTGAACCTTTGGGAACATCGTAAAAATGCCGTGAGCAGTTACAGCGGCGGGATGCGCCAGCGGTTCGGGATTGCGCAATGCCTTATCGGAAATCCGAAACTCGTGATCGTAGACGAACCGACCGCGGGACTCGACCCTGGTGAAAGAAACCGATTCTACAACATCTTGAGCGAGATCGGGGAAAATGTGATCGTGATCCTTTCGACGCATATCGTACAGGACGTGCGCGAATTGTGCACCCAAATGGCCATCATGGACAAAGGCCGCGTGCTTTTCAGCGGCAATACGGACGAAGCGCTCGCCCAAATCAAAGGCAAAGTATGGGAAAAGAAAGTCGACAAGCACGCTTTGGGCCAATATCAGTCTGAATACAAGGTGATTTCGAACAAACTCGTGGGCGGCAATCCGTTGATCCACGTGTTCGCCGAGGACAATCCGAGCAACGGTTTCATCAAGGCCGAGGAAAATCTCGAAGACGTATTTTTCGCCAAAATCCACGAACTCGTCTAACCTAAACCGTAAACTACATGTGGAAATTTATACGATATGAGCTAAAATATTGGCTCAAAACACCGATGGTATGGATATTCATGCTTATCTGTGCGTTGTTCACTTTTGGCGCAACAGCCTCAGAAAATGTTATCATAGGTAGCAATCCTGGTAATATTTTCAAAAACGCACCTTTCCAAATCATCAATTATTATGTATTCATGTCGACGGTTACTCTTTTAATGACGACCGCTTTTATGAATGCGACCGCCAACCGCGATTTCGAAACAGGTATGTACCAGTTCGTATTTTCGAGTCCAATAAAAAAACGTGATTACTTCTTCGGCAAATTCATAGGAGCGTTAATAATTTCGTTGATTCCCTCACTCGGAATTTCTCTCGGGGCTTTGATTGCACCATTGGTTGCGCCCGCTTTTGATTGGACACCCGCAGAACGTTATGGAGCAATTTATTGGTCAGCACATTTACAAGGATTAGTCTCCTTCGCAATTCCCAATATCTTTATTACTGGAGTTCTGCTCTTTGGTCTCGCCGTAACTTTTAGAAGTACTATCGTTTCTTTTGTTGGATCAGTACTCATGCTCGTTCTCTATTTTGTGGCAGATGCTTATACAAAAGATATACAAACTGAATGGCTTGCAACGGTAATAGACCCTTTTGGAGTACGTCCTTTTGACGTCATGACCAAATATCTGACGTTGGGTGAAAAGAATTATAGCGTTACGCATTTAAGTGGTGAGTTATTAACAAACCGATTGTTATGGCTGGGTATAGCTTTTATTATATTGATGGCGATCTATTGGAAGTTCTCGTTCAACGCGAAAAACCGAAAAGCCAAGGAAAAGAAAGAGAAAAACCTCAAACAGCCCGTGGTCACCAACGCGGTTTTCGAACCGAAAAAAGCCGGCGTTTTTACGTTCGGTTCGTGGTTGCACCTGATTAAATTCGAAACAAAATCGATCATCAAAAATCCGGTTTACATTACGGTGATGGCCATCGGTTTCATCATTTTGATCGTCGGATTCTGTACGCTTACCGACAGTTTCGGCACGACGCGTTATCCGACCACCTACATCGTGGCCGACAGTATCCTCGATTCGTACGCCGTTTTTTTCTACGGATTTATCGCGTTCTACACGGGCGTTCTGGTCTGGAAGGAACGCGACGCGAAAATCAACGAGATACAAGATGCGACACCGGTTTTGTCGGGTATGTTGTTCACGTCTAAATTCATTGCGATTTTCCTTTCGATATTACTCGTGATCGTTGTTTCGATCGTGCTCGGTATTTTTACCCAAATGCTTTACGGCTATACGAATTTCGAAATCGACGTGTATTTCAAGGAATTGATCCTGATCCAGATGTCGCGCATCTTGTTCCTGACTACGCTTTCGCTTTTGTTCCATTACCTGATCAACAACCGCTATATCGCGTGGTTCGCGTTCATCGCGTTCCTGATCGTGAACAGTTTCATCTGGAGCGTTTTGGAAATCGATACGAACATGGTGGCTTTCGGGGCGCGTCCGCGTACGATTTATTCGGACATGAACGGTTACGGGCCATTCATTCCCGGACTGACTTGGTATAGCGCGTATTGGGGATTGTTCTGTTTGTTGCTGTTCTTCGTGATTTCGGCTTCCTATATCAGAGGTAAGGAAGAAGACTGGAAAAGCCGATGGAAAAATGCCAAAACCCGTTTTTCGAAAAGCAGTATCGCCATAGCCGCCAGTTTGGCGTTGTTCGTATTGTGCGCCGGATTCGTGTATTACAACACGTTGGTATTGAACACGTACGATTCGAACAAACAAGGTCAGGACAAACGCGAGGCATACGAAAAGCAGTTCAAGAAATACGAGAATATCACGCAGCCGCGCTATTACAAGTTCGATTACCAAATCGACCTGCAGCCCGAAAACCGCAGCATGACCGCAAAAGTCACGGCTTGGGCGCACAATGTTTCGAACAAGCCGATTTCGGAACTCCATTTCACGATGCCCGATTTGACCGACAGTATCGAGATGAAAATCCCGAACGCCAAAATCAAACTCAAGGAACAGCGCTTGTTGTATCGCGTCTACTCGCTCGACAAACCTTTACAGCCAGGTGATTCGATTAAGTTCGAGGTCAATTTGACCAAAGTGAACCGCGGTTTCGAAAACGAAGTCACGTTTACGGGATTGACGCAAAACGGTACGTTCTTCAACAGCGATAATTTGTTGCCGCGATTCGGATACCAACGCGAATACGAGATCCAGGACAAGAACAAACGCGCCAAGCTCAAGCTTCCGGTGCGCCAACGCATGCCCAAACTCGACGATAACAACCTTGTAGCGCGTTCGAACACTTACATCGGCAACGATTCCGATTGGGTTACGGTGAACACGACGATCAGCACGTCGCCGAACCAGATCGCGATCGCTCCGGGTTCGCTCGTCAAGGAATGGAAGAAAAACGGAAGACGCTATTTCCAGTACAAACTCGACCAGAAAGCACTTAATTTCTATTCGTTCATTTCGGCGGATTACCAGGTCGCGCGCCAAAAATGGAATGGTATCGACCTCGAAGTCTATTACGACAAAAAACATGCGTATAACGTTCCGAACATGTTAAAGGCGATGCAGAAATCGCTCGAATATTACACCAAAAATTTCGGGCCGTATTACCAAAAGCAGTGTCGCATCATAGAATTCCCGCGCTATTCGAGCTTTGCGCAGGCATTTCCGGGAACGATGCCGTACAGCGAATCCATCGGTTTCATCACCGATCTGCGGGACGTGAAAGACAGCGACATCGACATGGTATTCTACGTCGTCGCCCACGAAATGGGCCACCAGTATTGGGCGCATCAACTTTGCGGCGCGAACATGCAGGGAAGCGAGATGATGAGCGAAGGCTTTGCACAATATTCGGCTTTGATGGTCATGGAAAAGGAATACGGAAAGGACAAGATGAAAAAGTTCCTCAAGTACGAAATGGACGATTATCTTTCGGGACGCAGCGCCGAATCTGAGGCCGAACGCCCGCTCATGAAAACCGAGAGCCAGCAGTACATCCACTACAACAAAGCGAGTGTCGTGATGTATTATCTCAAGGAAATGATAGGCGAAAACCAGACGAACCAGGCCTTGCGCAACCTTTTGAACGAATTCGCGTATAAAGAACCGCCGTATGCGACATCGAATTATGCGGTGCGCGAGTTCCGAAAAGTCACACCCGATTCGCTCCAATACCTGATTTCGGACATGTTCGAGAACATCACCTTGTTCGACAACCGATTGATGAAAGCGTCATACGAGAAAAAAGGCAAGGATTTTTTGGTGACGCTCGAAACGAAATCAGAGAAATTCCGTTCGGATTCGATAGGTGTCGAAAAACCGATCCCGATTGCCGATTATATCGACGTTGCGGTTTTCGCAGAACCTAAAGACGATGCCCAATTCGGTAAAGTACTCGCCAAAAAACGTGTGAAAGTGACTCAAAAACAGAATACCTTCAAGTTTACTGTGAGCGAGCTGCCTTACAATGCGGGAATCGATCCGTATAATTACCTCATCGATCGCGTAACGGACGACAATCTCAAAAAATTCGATTAAACGATAGCAAGGCGACGGCGGAAAGATAATTTCCGCCGTCGTTGTTTTATGGCCTTACGAAAACAATCGTCCTAATTTTTATATTTGTGCCACAACCAAACAACATGAAAAATTTCCTACTTATCTTATTTGTGGCTTTCAACGTGCTCAACACGTCGGCACAAAAGCTCAAAGGCACGAAAGTGGTCACGACGTCCCAAAAGGAAATCGGGAATTTCGAGGCGATCGAAGTGGCCGACAACATCGAGCTTTTCCTGTCTAAAGGCGACAAGGCCGATGCCGAAATCGAAGCCGACGACAACCTGCACGAGGTCATCTCGATTTCTGAAAACACGGGCATTTTGCGGATTTCGGCCAATCAACAAATCAGCAGCTTCAAGAAACTCAGCGTGAAGATTACCTATACGGACGACTTCAAACTGCTTACGGCAAAAGGGAGTGCGAACGTGACGGCGCTTACGGATCTTATCCTGACCGATTTCACGATCAAAACGTTCGATAACGCCAAGATTTTCGCGACCGTAAAAAGCAAGAAATTCACGTTCATGGCCAACGACAAGTCGAAAACCGAACTCAACGTATCGGCTACCGAATCGGTCGTGGAAATGAACAACGGCGCGAACCTGAAAGCGTTGATTTCTTCGGATAAACTTACGTTCGATATGTATCAGAAAGCGTCCGCGGCCATCGAAGGCGACGTGAATACGCTAAAGCTTCGTTTGGACAATAACGTGAATTTCGTCGGTAAGAACCTCACGACCAAAAACGCCGACCTTACGACCGAAGGCAACAGCAATTGCAGTATCGAAGTCTTGGAAAAAGCGGTGATTTCGGCTTCGGGAAAATCGGAAATCGATTTGCATGGAGAACAGAAAATCGAGATCAATAAGTTTAGCGACAATGCTTTGATTTCGAAGAAGAACAATAAGGTGAAGTGAGTTTAGCCACGAATGGCACGAATTTCACGAATCCAATACCAATCGCTAATGAAAAATCCCGATTCTCATCGGGATTTTTCATTAGAACTATAATATAATTTCTAATAGCGTTCTCTTATTTGTGAAATTCGTGCCATTCGTGGCCCCAAAATCATTCCGCGCTCACAGGCTGCTCAAGCGAAACCAAATAACGCTCGGCATCCAAAGCCGCCATACAACCCGTTCCGGCTGCGGTTACGGCCTGACGGTATACGTTGTCCTGAACGTCTCCACAAGCGAAAACACCTGGCAGGTTCGTTTTGGTAGATTTTCCGTGAGTGATCAGATAACCCGTTTCATCCATCTGCAATTGGCCCTGGAAGATTTCGGTATTCGGTTTGTGGCCGATCGCAATGAACAATCCAGTCACAGGAATATCCGTTTTCTCGCAAGTCGCGTTGTCGAATACGCGTATGCCTTCCACAACCTGATCGCCTAAAACCTCATCGATTTCACTGTTGTACAAAACGGTGATGTTAGGCGTGTTGTTCACGCGGTGTTGCATCGCTTTCGAAGCGCGCATATGTCCTTTTCGAACAAGCATGGTTACGCTTTTGCAGATATTGGCCAAGTACGTCGCTTCTTCTGCAGCCGTATCTCCGGCGCCCACGATGGCTACGTCTTGTCCTTTGTAGAAGAATCCGTCGCACACGGCGCATGCGGAAACGCCGCCTCCGCGCAATCTTTGCTCGCTAGGCAATCCGAGGTATTTCGCGGTCGCGCCAGTAGAGATGATCACGGTTTGGGCATGGATTTCTTTTGCCCCGTCGATGATGACTTTGTGCCATCCGCCAACTTCTTTGTGGAATTGTACCATCGTCGCCATCCCGATGCGTACGTCGGTACCGAAACGTTCGGCTTGCTGTTGAAGCTGCACCATCATCGTTGGTCCGTCAATGCCTTCGGGATAACCCGGAAAGTTGTCGACTTCGGTCGTGGTGGTAAGCTGTCCGCCTGGTTCGAGGCCGGTGTATAAAACAGGATGCATATCGGCACGGGCAGCGTAAATCGCGGCGGTATAACCCGCAGGACCCGATCCGATGATAAGGCATTTCACTTTTTCTATTGAATCTGACATAATGTTTGGTAGTTGGATTTTCGACTGCAAATGTAACAGATTCAACGCGTAAAAAAACCCATTGTAAATTACTTTTGCCTATATGTGGATAAGTTTAGAGACGTGTTTTGAGGTACTCGATTTTCGCATTTCTGCCAAGCGAAAAAATCTTATCGGAAGCGTTGAGATACTCCAGTAAAAATAAGCCTTTGCCATACCATTTTACATCGTCGGACTTGTCGCCGAGAGCGATCAAAATATCGGCGAGGTTTTCGATATTCCCCGAATCGAAAGCGGGATTTTGCTTCAAGGTTTCGATGAGCTCGGAATCTTCGAGATGCAAGATGTCGTCCAAGACCAAACCTCTTTCGGCCAAAGCCGTTTCTACCGATTCGATCGCCTCATCGAACGTCAATCCCGATAAGGTCGCGAGCAGTTTTGCCATGAATTTGGCGAGCTCTTCGATTTGGAAAACGAGGTAGTCTTTGCGTAACATTCAGTTCGATGCCTTATTTATTTGAACCATTAAGATAGTTAAGGAAGTTAAGCTTTGCAACTTGGCGGTTTCAGAAAGTTCGTCGCATCTTAAATCGTCTTGATCGCCATGATCTTATCCTCGAAACAATCTTTGTGGAATGATTTTCCTTTGATGCGCGTCTTATACGTATACACCGTCGCGACCGAAAGTTCAAGGAATTCGGCGATTTGGTTCGCGTCCTGGATACCGAGGCGATACAGCGCAAAAAGTCGCATCTCCGTATTCAAAAGTTCGCCTTTTTTGATGATGGGTTGATGTTCGGGCGCGAAAAACGACGTGAAATCGGAAATGTACGACGGGAACAAGCGCAGGAAAATCTCGTCGAATTGATGGAACAAGTTCTCGCGTTCGTGCTTTATGTCATATTTCTTGAGCGATTGCAGCAAATCCTCGGTCTTTTTGGCGATGACTTTCTGAATTGTCGACTTTTGGAAATGGTCGATCTTATTGACGAAATCGGACGTCGCCTTGATGAAATACGCGATGTATTCCTGTTTGATTGCGTTGGCTTCACTTAACGACGTATTCATTTCCTGCAACTTCACATACGATTCGGCCATTTCCTTTCGCGCCGCGTTCTTGTGTTTGAGCTGTTTGAAAATGATGACAAGGAACACGATGATGATGACCGCCAAAACCGTAAGCAAAATCACGATGCGCTCCAAAGTGTCGTTCTGTCCCTGAATTTTGTTGAGTTGCGCTTTCTCGATGATCGGAAGTATGGACGAAATCTCGATCTTGCGATGACGTGCGTTGTAGAACGTCGCGTCGTCCATCGCCAGGCTGATGTAACTGTTGGCTTTTTCGAGATATCCGAGTTTGAACAATTCGTTAGCGAGATTGCGCAATGCGACCGTTTCTTTCGTGGCGCTTTTCACGTCTCCGATCGCAGCCAGCGCCAAATATTCGATCGCTTTTTCGGTAAAACCACGTTCCGAATAAATGTATCCAAGACTTGAGGTTGCGATGCCGTAGTATTCCTCGGGCAGTTTGAAATTGTTGATCCAATAGCTGAACGCGAATTCGGCACCGCGCCAATCCTGCTGTTTCATGCGCTTGAGGCTTTCGGTGGCCCAATATTCGTTCGTATTCGGGCTCACAAGTTTGAGCGCCTTTTCTATGTACTCATTCCCTTTTTGGACATACGCGATGTTGAAGCGCGGATCTTTGTTGTAATCGGCCAAATCGTAATACGCACGCGCTTTGATCGAATAATATTCGAACTGGTTTTTAGACGGCAATTTCTCTACCGCAATGCTGTTGAGCGTATCTAAAGCCTCCTTGAACAAGCCCGACGACAGCAAAACGAAACCTTCTTTTATCCTGGCTTTCGACAACAATTGATCGTCTTTTAGCACGAATGCCTTCGATTTTGCCGATTCCAGGTAATAATAGGCCGAGTCGTATTTGAACGATTTGTATTCGTCGAACAACTCCAAATAATACGTATATAACTGGCGGTCGTCCTTGCTCAGCGTGTATTTGTCAACATTGCGTTTGAGTTCCTTGATCTTCGCGTACTTCTTGCGCACATAGATTTCTTTGTCCTGCAAGACCTTGTCAAGTCGGTCGATGACGGGATTGATGTCTTTGGCCAACAGGACATGGGTCAACAAAAAGAAAAATATCACATGGGAAACGCGCATCTTGTTTGGTTTGTACCTGTTTTTAAGTAATCAGGCGATGTCGGATTTGGAAAAACGGGCAGGATTTGCCGCCAGATTTCGCTATCCGTAAAAATCGTAGGGCCAATATATGGTATTCCGAAAAAATAGCAGCATAAATTTTCATATCGACATTTCGATGGCTAAAAAAATCAGAAAAACATCTTAACAATCACTTGATTTTTGCACGGCAATAAAAAACACAAAAAACTGACAATCAATTAATTGACATTACGAAATCGTTTGATTTATCTTGATTTTTACCCAACATTTTTTTTAAGGTTTTTTTAAGGTTTAGCTTCGTTCCACTCTTTTTCTCGAGAGCAAAATCATTAAAAAATCAATAACTAAAACCAACAAAATTTATGAGAATCAAACCATTTTTATGGCTCGCTGTACTGGGCGTTTTTGCGCTCGGATGCAACGAGCAGGACGACGGCGAACACGTCGACCCGATCACGCTTTACGAAAAGATAAACGGCAATTGGGGATTGATGAGCGTCAAGATGACAGACGAAGTCGCCAAGGCCAACGGCATCACGCCCAACGAACAAAACCTCAGCACTTATTTCAATTATGAGGATTTCGCGATCCGGTTCAACGTAGATGAAGAAATGCGTCCGACGACTTATGAAGTAAGCGGAGACGTACCTCCACTTTTCGCACCTACAGGTTATTACGAACTCAGCAGCGATTTTCAACCGACCGGCGGCAATGCCGTGCGCGTTTACCTCTACAGCGATGCCGAACACGCCAACAAAACTGACGAGCTGCGAATCACATCGGTTCCGGGAAGCAACGAGGAAATGGAAATTCAGGTAGTACGCACCTCGGCGGGAACGCCTTTCGTTTCGTATACGTTCAAACTAAACGCCATCGACTGATATGAAAAAGATACTTTACGCTTTTATGCTTGCGTTATTGGCACTTCCGAACGTTTCAAAAGCACAGGAAGCCGCCGGAGCCGTTGCCGACATGTGGTCGTATCCCGTCGTCTACAAATACGACGAACAAGTCAAATGGTATTTCGATCTGACAGGCACGACCTGGAACCAAGGCGACGACGTATACCTCTGGATCTGGTCGCCTTCTGAGCCCGATGCCGGAAACTGGAACAATTCGTCCGAATTCGCCAAACTGACCTGGGAACACGACTTCGTATGGAGTTTCACGCTTACGCCGACCACTTATTTCAACATGACGCCCGAAGCGATTGCGGCCAGCGCCGGATTTTGGTTCAGGCTTAAGGACGATGCCGGAACCAAGCAATCTGATGTCGCGAACATGGCGTACACGAATTTCGATTCGTTTTACACAGCCAACGAACTCGTACGTCCTTATCCGGAACATCCTACGCTCGACGGCGGTTTGAGCATATTGTTCAACGCCAATCTCGCTCCGGGATTCGAGAACGCGACGAGCGTGCATTTCCACAGCGGACTCAACAATTGGGCTATCCTTCAGGAATATCAGGCGTGGTTGCCCGAAATCGTGGCCAAGACGGCTTTGAAGAACATGGGTAACGGGTTTTGGAAAATGGATTTGATACCGTCCGAATACTACAACGGCATTCCCGACGGATTCGTTTTCGAGAACATCACCTACCTGTTCGTCAAGGATGAGTGGGCCGGTACGATCCCAGACCAGATTTTATACGCGGCCGAAGTCATTCCGCCACCACCGCCGGCTTTCAAGTATTTCCCGCAGCAAATCAGCAAGAAGGACTTTCTCGGAATCATGAGAACCGATAACGAGCCCGGCATCAACACATTGGTGTATACCATCACGGCCGGATCGACGGAAATCACAGGATCGTTTTCAGGAAACATGGCCGAAATCAAGGGATTCGTGAATCTTCCGGCGGCTTTACAGAACGTGAACGCCACGACGATACACGTGCATGTGACCGACAACACCGACCGCGTGCTTTCGGACGTCGACATCCCGCTCAAAACCCTCGACTAAACCCACCACCAAAAAATAAACACTAATGAACAGTATCATCACGAAATGTGCCCTGCCACACGCAAGGGTTGCGTCTCTGTTGCTTTTCCTGACGCTTTTGCTTAGTGCGGGCATGCAGGCGCAACAGAAAAAAATCATCACGGGCGTGGTTTACGACAATGCCGGAATCGCACTTCCGGGAGCTACCGTGATCGAAACGGGAACGACCAAAAGCGTCATTACCGATACCGACGGAAAATTCGTCCTCGAAGCCACCGAAGGCAATTCGATAGAAATCAGTTTCATCGGTTTCATCACCCAAAAAATCACGGTCGACGCATCCACTTCTGCTTTGCAGATAAGGCTTAAAGAAGATGCGTATATGCTCGATGCGGTCGAACTGGTTTCGGTCGGATACGGAAAAGTCAGGAAGTCTGACCTTACCGGCGCGATTTCTTCCCTCGACGAAAAACAGCTCCAAAAAGGAACGATCGTCTCTACCGAACAAGTGCTGCAAGGAAAAGTCGCCGGATTGGCCGTTGTGAGAGGCACTGGCGACCCAAGCAGCGGTTCGTCGCTTCGCCTGCGCGGCGGAACATCGCTTACGGCGAGCAACAATCCGCTCATCGTAGTCGACGGGATCGCGGGTGTCGACATCAACTCGGTTCAGGCATCGGACATCAAATCGGTGGACGTACTCAAAGACGCATCGGCCACGGCCATCTACGGATCGAGAGGCGCGAACGGCGTCATCATCATCACGACAAAAGGCGGAAGCCGTGGCACATCGGTCACGTACAACGGTTTTACGGGAATCGGATGGGCCTCGAACCACATCGATATGCTTTCTGCCGATCAATGGCGCAAATACGTTCGCGACAACAACATCGTTGACGCTGTCGATTACGGCGGGAATACCGACTGGCAGGACGAACTCGAACAGGAAGCGTTTACCCAATCGCATACGTTGAGCATCTCGAACGGAAAGGAATTTTCGGGTTCGCGCGCCTCGCTTTCGTATTTCAAGAACGAAGGCATCATCAAGACCTCCGAAATGGAACGTCTTGCGGCAAACGTGAGTATGTACCAATATATGCTCGAGAAAAACTTAAAGTTCGATGTAGGCATTTTCGCGAACATCGACAAATGGCATCCGCTCGATTACCGGATTTTTGAACGCGCTTTCAACCTGAATCCGACAATTCCGGTGCGCGATGCAAACGGGAATTTCACATCTGTAGGTGGCACTTTGTATGAGAATCCGGTCGAAATTTTGACGAACAGGAAAGCCGACAGCGAACGTCACCGCATTCTCGGTTATTTCAAGACCGAAGCGAATCTGTTCAAGGATCTGCAATGGGTCGCGAACCTTTCGCTCGAACACAATGCGCTCAAAGGCAACATTTACAAGCCGTCGTATGCGGTTCTTGAAGGCCAGACCGAAGGCGGTTATGCCCAGAAAACCTATGGCGATTACACGAATTCGCAGATCGAGACGTATTTCAGTTACAACAAAATCTTTGGCAAGCACACGATCAACGCGACGGCAGGTTATTCGTTCCTCGAAAACATGTACGAAGGATTGGGTGCGCAACGCAGCGGTTTCACTACCGACCTGTTCCTGTACAACAACCTCGGCGCCGGAACCGATTATCGCTTGGGCGACGTGTATTCGTACAAAGGAAAATCGCGCCTCGTCTCGTTCTTCGGACGCGCCAATTACGGATTCGACGACCGTTATTTATTGACGGCTACAATCCGCCGCGACGGTTCGAGCCGATTCGGGGCGAACAATAAATGGGGTTGGTTCCCGTCGGCTTCGGCTGCGTGGAAAATCTCGAACGAAAGTTTCATGTCGGGCATCAAGGACGTCGTGAGCGATCTCAAATTGCGCGTCGGATATGGCGTTACGGGCAACCAGGACGGAATCGGCGAATATCGCTCGCTTTCGATACTCGGCGTAGGCAACGACAGTTACTACGATCCGGCGACCGGACAATGGAGTCTGGCCTACTCGCCTACCCAAAACCCGAATCCCGATTTGAAATGGGAACAGACCAAAACGATCAACGTCGGACTCGATTTCGCGTTCCTGAGACGCTTTACCGGAAGCATCGAATATTACGACAAGAAAACCGAGGATTTGCTGTACACGTACGAAGTGCCGCAGCCGCCGTATCTCGTCGGTACGATGCTTGCCAACGTGGGCGAATTGTCGAACAAAGGGATTGAGGTCACGCTCAACGCCAACATCATAAAGGCCGACAATACAGGCGATTTCACTTGGGATGCGAACCTCGTTTTTGCGAAGAACAAACAGAAAATCGAGAAGCTTTCGAACGATATTTACGAAACCGACGTGATCAACAGCGGCTCGCTTCACGGGCTTTCGGGCATGTCGAACCAATACTCGCAGATCATTGCCGAAGGTTATCCAGTCGGACAATTCTGGGGATACCAATTCGAAGGATTCGACGAAAACGGTCAATTCATCCTAAGCGCCGAAAAGAAAGCGATCGGAGACGTACAACCCGATTTTACGCTTGGCGTCGGCATGAACTTCACGTACAAGAATTTCGACGCTTCGGTTTCGGGTTACGGCATGTTCGGACAGAAAGTTTTGAACGCTACGAACATGATGCTGTACGATCCGAATCGCATGCCGCAGTACAACATTCCGGATGATTTCGTCGGAAGCAGCATCACTTCGGCTCCGACGTATTCGAGTTATTGGATACAGGACGCGTCGTTTTTCAGGTTGCAGAACATGACTTTGGGTTATACCGTTCCGTTCACGAACAAAGACGATTACCGCCTCAGGTTGTACATCATGGGCGAAAACCTGTTCGTTTTGACAGGCTACAAAGGCACCGATCCCGAAATCGACAACACGGGATTGTCCAATCCGGGCATCGACCGTTTCAACAACTATCCGCGTCCGACGACCGTTTCATTCGGCGTCAGCTTTACGCTCAACAAATAAAATCGCTAACCTAAATCAAGAACGATGAAAGTTAAAATAACAGCAGCCGCATTGCTCTCTTGCCTGCTTCTCAACTATTCCTGTACCGACCTCGACGAGGATTTGTACGACCGTGTCGAAGACGGCGATTTCGGGCAGACGCCAAGCGAAGTCCAGGCTTTGGTCGGAGGTGCTTATTCCTCGCTTCGCGGATTCAACGACGGCATCACCATCTCGTACCCGACTTGCGAATACGTGTTTTTCCTCAACGAAGTCGCTTCGGACGAGGCTACGATCCCAACGCGCGGCACCGACTGGTTCGACGGCGGCCAATACCAGCAAATCCAACGTCACCAATGGACGCCGCAAAACGGTTTGTTGCTTTCGGCCTGGCGCTATGCGTATGCCGGGATCGCAAAAGTGAATTCTATCATTTACCAAGTGGACCGTTCGGGTTTGAGTGAGGAGGCAAAAGCGCCGATTTACGCCGAACTCAAATCCATCCGCGCGTATTATTACTACAATCTTTTGGATTGGTTCGGAAACGTGCCGATCGTCACCAACTTCGAAGACACGGGCCTTCCGACGAATTCCACACGCCAACAGGTGTACGATTTCGTGGAATCGGAATGGCTCGCCGCATTACCGCACCTGCAATCGGGTGTGGTGTATTCGAAATTCACGAAAAATGTCGTGTATTCGATGCTTGCGCGTTTGTACCTGAATTCTGAAGCGTTCATCGGAGTGGCACGTTGGCAGGATTGTCTCGACATGTGCCAACAGGTTTCGGGTTATTCGCTCACGCCTGATTTCTTTGCGAATTTCCTGACCGAAAACCAAACGTCGCCTGAAATCATTTTTGCGATCCCGTACGACCACGAAGCGGGAACCGTCGGCAATTATATGTCGTCGATGAGCAAGCACTACCTGCATAGATTCACGTTGTCCGCAACCGGCGATTATCCGTGGTCGGCTAACGGGATGTGCGCGCAGCCGGGCGTTTTCTCATCGTTCGAAGACATCGACCGACGCAAGAAGTGCATGCTTTCGGGCGAACAGATAAGCCTTGCGACGAATTCCGTGATCGTCATGGACAGCGGCGAACCGTTGAACTATACCGAAGACATCGTCAATTTCACCGACGCCAAACAGAACGAGGGCGTGCGTCTCGACAAATATGAAGACAAGGCCGGCGAAACTTGGGAACGCGATCACGATCTGGTCGTCATCCGTTATGCCGAAATTTTGATGATGCAGGCCGAATGTTACGTCCGCCTCGGTTCCCCGGACCTTGCCGCGTCTTACGTGCAGCAAATCCGTACGCGTGCCGGAGTCGAAATGCCGGCGATCATCGATCTTGATTTCATCGACAAGGAATTGTTGCGCGAATTCACGTTCGAAGGCCGCAGACGCACCGACAACATCCGATTCGGAACGTTCTTCCAGCCTTGGTGGGAAAAAGGCGCGACCGATGCGACGCGTGCGATCTATCCGATACCAGCCAACGTTTTGAGCACCAATCCTAACCTGGTCCAAAATCCAGGCTACTAACTATTGATTTTCGGCCTTCCGTGTGGTTAGTGCGGAAGGCCATTTTTTTAGCCCAAAAGCAACATGAAGACATCTATTTCGATAATGGCGGCAATTTTTTGCAGCGCTTTCCTGGCTTTCGGATGCAGCGATTCGGATCCGTCCGGACCGTCAGATCCGTTTGAGGAGCTTGATCCGGTCGCCATATCCAAGACCAATCCGACCAAAATTTACATGCATTATATGCCGTGGTTCGAGACCAAAGCCAGCAGCCCGAACGGACAATGGGGTTATCATTGGACGATGTCGAACCGCAATCCCGACATCATTACCAACGGAAAAAGGGAAATCGCCTCGCATTATTATCCGATGATCGGACCGTATCATTCGGGCGACAAACAGGTTATCGAAAACCACCTTCTGATGATGAAATACGCCGGAATCGACGGGATCCTGATCGATTGGTACGGCACTTACGATTTGAACGATTTTCGTCTGATCAAGCAAAACACCGAACAATTGATCGACATGCTCGACGAGGTCGGGCTCGAATATGCGATCGTTTACGAAGATCGATTTCTGCCCGATATCGTCAATGCAGGACTCGCTCCTTCGGTAACTTCTGCCGCGCGCACCGATTTTTCGTATCTGCAGAACAATTGCTTCAACGACGCGAATTACATCAAGATCGACGGGAAACCGTTGTTGCTCAATTTCGGTCCTATCGTAATCCAAACCGAATCGGGCTGGACCGACGCTTTCGAGAACCTGAATCCGAAACCGACATTTTTGACGCTTTGGAACGAATCCGCAGATGCGGGAACGAACGCTTCGGGAGAATTCGCCTGGGTGTACCAAAACAGCAATGCGCTCACGAGTTTTTACAACAACAATTTGCCGAACCTCAATGTAGCTTTTGGCAGTGCGTATCCCGGTTTTGACGATTATTACGAAGAAGGAGGAGCAGGAAATATCATCGGTTGGTCCATCGCGCACAACAACGGCGCGACGCTTGACGACACACTTCAATTGGCGTCGAATGCGGGCGTAGATTACCTGCAACTGATCACCTGGAACGATTTCGGCGAAGGCACGATGATCGAACCGACCGTAGAATTCGGATACAGTTACGTGAACAAGATCCGCACGTTTGCCGGAGTGCAAAATACGCCTGCCGTGTTTTCGGACATAAGCCGATTGTACGATTTGAGGTTGGAACACGCCCAAAATACCGCCATCCAACGCAAACTGGACCAGGCTTTTTACTATTTCGTATCGCTCCAAACCGACAAAGCCATAGCTAAACTCAACGAAATCCAATAACCGACACGGTAAAATGAGACATCTAAAACATATCTGCCTGGTGCTTTCCGCTTCCGCTTTATTGCTGTGGTCGTGCGGTACGGCGACCGTTTACAAGGTCGTTTCGCCTGGCAAAAAGAACGAATTGACTTTCGAATTGACGCCAAAAGGCGAGCCTCAATACCGTTTTTCATCGAACGGAAAAGAGGTTTTGAAGCCTTCGCTCATGGGATTCGAATTCATCGGATTGCCCAAAATGACCGAGAATTTTGAAGTCGTAAGTACCGAAAAACACAGCGCCGACAACACTTGGGAACAACCTTGGGGCGAAACCCGAAAAGTGCGCGACCACCACAACGAACTCATCGTGCACCTTAAGGAAAAAGGCGGTGACGAACGCTTGGTAGACATCGTTTTCCGGGTTTTCGACGACGGATTGGGTTTCCGGTATCTGTTTCCGAAGCAACCGAAATTGGACAAAGTCAAGATTTCGGACGAAGTCACCCAGTTCACGTTCGCGCACGACAATGACGTTTGGTGGATTCCGGTACACCGCGAAAATTCGTATTACGAGAGTTTTTACCGGAAATCACCTATTTCACAAACCGATACGATCAACACGCCCGCGACTTTCGAGACTAAAGACAAATTGTATCTCGCCGTGCACGAAGCCGATCTCAATGATTTTGCTTCGATGACGTTGCTCAAATCGGGAGAAAACCAATACAAGAGCGAGCTTGTCCCTTGGCGTGACGGCACGAAAGTATATGCGCAGACGCCTTTCAAAACGCCTTGGAGGACGATTATCGTGGGCGAAAAACCGGGCGATCTCGTGACTTCGAATTTGATGTTGAATCTCAACGAACCTTCTAAAATCGAGGATTTGTCGTGGATTACGCCATCGAAATACATCGGGATCTGGTGGGGCATGCACCTTGAAAAATATACTTGGGGACAAGGCGAAAAACACGGCGCGACGACCGAAAACACCAAACGCCATATCGATTTTGCTGCGGCGAACGGTTTCAACGGCGTGCTCGTAGAAGGCTGGAACGAAGGCTGGGACGGCGATTGGACCGCAGACGGCAGCGCGTTCAGCTTTACCAAACCGTACAAGGATTTCAATCTTGAGGAAATCACGAAGTACGCGGCCATGAAAAACGTACGCCTTATCGGACACCACGAAACCGCCGGAGCCGCGAGCCATTACGAAAGCCAGCTCGAGGACGCGTTCAAGCTGTACAACAAAGTAGGCGTGAATACGGTCAAGACGGGTTACGTGAACAAATATCTCGACAAAAAAGAATGGCACGACGGACAGTTCGGGGTACGTCATTACCGAAAAGTCGTTGAAACGGCGGCTAAATACCATATCATGATCGACAATCACGAACCGATCAAAGGCACGGGCTTGCAGCGCACGTATCCGAACCTGATGTCGCAGGAAGGCGGCCGCGGGCAGGAATACGACGCCTGGTCGTCCGATGGCGGCAATACGCCCGAACACACGACGATTTTGCCTTTTACGCGCATGCTTTCCGCTCCTATGGATTTTACGCCGGGAACGTTCAACTTCGATTACAAGACGCCTGCCGGAGCAAAAGTGCAGACGACTTTGGCCAAGCAGCTTGCCTTGTACGTGGTGATTTTCAGTCCGTTGCAGATGGCTTCGGACTTGCCCGAGAATTATGTCGGAAAACCGGAATTCAAATTCATCAAGGACGTACCCGAAATTTGGTCGGAAACAAAAGTCCTGGATTCAAAAATTGGTGAATACGTGAACATCGCACGCAAAGACTGGAATGGCAAAAATTGGTATTTGGGTTCGATCACGAACAGCAAGGCGCGTAAAATGACGATTGCTTTGGATTTTCTCGACAAAGGAAAGACGTATGAAGCCGAAGTCTACGAAGATGGACCGGGCGCTGATTATAAGTCGAATCCGTATCCTGTGAAAATCTCAAAAAAGACATTAAAATCTACCGATACGTTAGAATTGGATCTTGCGGCGGGCGGAGGAACCGCGATAAGGTTCGTTCCCAACTCATAATTTCATGCATTAATTTGGGTTAGTTTGTAGCGGGGCGAAATTTGTCCCGCTATTTTTTTACTGGAAATCAGACAGCTGCACAAGAAAAACCACAAGTTTGAAAAAATTGCTTGCGCGCATAAAAATTAGTCCTATATTTGCACCCTGATTCACGCAATCATTCGGGGTGTAGCGTAGCCCGGTCATCGCGCCTGGTTTGGGACCAGGAGGTCGCAGGTTCGAATCCTGCCACCCCGACAAAGAAAATCCTTCTGCATGCAATGCAGAGGGATTTTTTGTTTTGAGGAAAAATGGCCGAGCTCGCTTGAGCGATTTTATACAAAACAAAAAAGACCGTGTGATGCTACGCATCGCACAAAAGGATTTTCTTTGGAATCGTCTCCCCTAACCCAGGATCACGCGCAGCGTAATCCTGCCAAGAATCACCTCCACAAAACCTATCGGATAAACTATTCCACCGGCAAACACTCAGGCGCCTCTCCCAACTCCATCACGAACCCTTTTTCAAAAAGTTTCCTGCGATGGTTCAATCCCCAATCCTTCAATGCAAAAATGATAGGATTCAGCGTAGCCGCATACGGTTCCGATTTATACACGATCCTCACGGGATAATCGTCTATTATCGTCCTTTTGATCAACTGATTTACATGACAAAGAGAATCCTTTGCTGTCGTGAAGGATTTTTATAGTACGCGATTTGGTTTTGAAGCAGCGGCGTAGCGTAGCGGAGCCGCCAAAAGTCTAGCGTCTTCACTTTCTTTGAAACGCGAAGTCTCATTTTGACGTAATGCAGCCCGGATGCAGCGGAAACCCCGCAAATGGGATGTGCGCGTTTTGCCTTTTGATGGCCGCGACCAACGGAAGCAAGACGACAAAAGTGCAAAACGGCATATGCCATGAGGAGTTGGAGCGAAAGCCGGATAAGCTGCCCGAAATTTTATCATTTCGTTAAAAGTTACACTCCAGGTCAATACGTAACTTTACGCGAAACACCTGACCATGCTTAAGCGCAACCGAGCAAAAGAAGAATTTTGGAACGTCGTCACACACGGTCTCGGCGCTTTACTTTCTATGGTTGCCGCGATTTTCATGATCGCTTTTTCGCTCAAGGACGGAAGCACGCTCGACGTGGTCGCTTCGGGAATTTTCGGGCTCACGCTGATTTTGCTTTACTCGGCCTCGACGATTTATCACGCGATGACGAAGTTGCGCTGGAAACGGGTTTTTCAACGCATCGACCATTTGTGCATTTACCTTTTGATTGCTGGAACGTATACGCCCGTCGCACTTTTGGGACTGCGAGGCACTTGGGGCTGGATTCTTTTCGGGATGAGCTGGGCGTTCGTGATCGCAGGTTTCATCTTTAAGTTTTCGCCTTTGAGACGATCGGAAAAACTGTCTTTGATTCTTTACGGATTGATGGGCTGGATGGCGATCGTAGCTATAAAACCGTTGATCGACACCGTCGCTCCGGGCGCATTGCTGTTGATTTTGGCAGGCGGCTTGTGCTACACGTTCGGCATCTACTTTTATGCAAAGGAAAAGAAACCGTATTACCACGCGATTTGGCATTTGTTCGTTTTAGGCGGCAGCGCGTTCCACTTTTTTGGGGTGTTCTTATATCTCGTCCCATAATTTTCCATTTGTTTTTTAATATTGATTTGGTGGCGGCCGAAAACGCTATTTTTGGATCATGAGAAAAATTGTATTGGATTTGGCCGTGACGTTGGACGGCTTCATAGAAGGCCCGAACGGGGAAATCGATTGGTGTATTTTAGACGACGATATGGATTTCGACGGCTTCCTTTCGGACATCGACACTATATTCTACGGTCGCGTAAGCTATGATGCGTGGGGAAATTTCGAACCTGATGAAGATGCGTCGGAAGCGGAAAAAAATCTTTGGGCCGCGGTACATTCTAAAAAGAAAGTCGTTTTTTCGAGCCAGCATCGACAGGATGCCCACGCCGAGTTCATCGCTTCGGACATCCCGAACAAAGTGGCCGAAATCAAGTCGCAGCCTGGAAAGGACATTTGGTTGTACGGAGGCGCGGGGCTTATCAAAACGTTCATCGACTCTGATTTGATCGACGTTTACAGATTGTCGGTACATGCGGTCGCTTTGGGCAACGGAAAGCCTTTGTTCGAGAATCTCGGCAAGCGCATCAATTTGAAGTTGACCGAAGTGAATCGATTCAAATCTGGGGTTGTGCAGCTTGTTTATGATGCCGTCAAGTCGCCGGACTAACGATTTGAGGATTTTCGAAATGCCGCAATCATCTGCCAAATCAGGAAAAGTACTGCGATGGCCAATCCCAAGAATTTTATGATGGTTTGCTCTTGTGTCACGCATGGCGGACAATATTCGTTCGGCAAACACGGCTCGCAGTTGGGCTGCATTATTTTATAGCAATAGTACAGCAGTGTTTCCAAATGCAGGATGCCGAGCCAAAACTTTGTCCTTGACCAAAATCCGTTGATGACAATCAGCAAAGTCAATAGCGCCAGGGTGACGACGTTCACGACAAATATATTGGATAACGCGACTTTGTGGGAAGAAGCGCCAAAAATCACCCACAAAAAAAGTTCGCCTATCAGTAAAATGCCAATCGTTATTGAGATAAAAATTCTCATACGAGTTACTGCTGTATTTATTTGTCTTTAAGTGATTCGGCGAGCCCTATTAAAATGCCTTCTGGCCCTCGGATGTAGCAAAGTCGGTACACATCCTGATATCGGACGACTTCTTCGACAAGCTGTGCGCCGCGTTTGTAAAGCCTTTCTAGCGTATCGTCCAAATCGGCAACGGCGAACATAACGCGCAAATAACCCAAAGCATTGACCGGAGCTTTGCGATGGTCTTCTATCACCGCTGGCCTGATGAAGCGCGACAGTTCAAGTCGGCTGTTCCCGTCTGGCGTAACCATCATCGCGATTTCTACCGATTGGTCGCCAAGTCCTGTAACACGGCCGGCCCACTCGCCTTCGATCATCGCTCTTCCTTCGAGCTCAAGGCCGAGCTCAACGAAAAATGAAATGGCGTCGTCGAGCGATTCGACTACAATCCCGACGTTGTCCATCCGAAGCAAATTGTGCTTTTCCATAGCTTGGGTTTTATACTGATTACTCCTTTAGCAATAACGACTTCAGACTCACGAAACCTTCGCGCATCTCGCGCGTCAAATCGTCCAAAGACGTGGCCGGCTGGTCGAAATTCGTCGTGATTTTTGCGGTGACGCGCCAAACTTCGCGGATTTCCTGAGGCTTCACTTCAATTGGCGGATACAGCGCATTTAACGAAATCAGATGTAAACCTGAAGCTGTCGTTTGTATTTTCTTGACCACGACCGTATCGACTAAAACCACTACATAAACCTGGCTTTCGGTGAGCTCGGCAAGCGATTCTTCTGCTCTTGCGATTACCCACTCGCCCGGCTGCAAGACGGGAAGCATACTGTCGCCTTGTACTTGAAACGCACGAAAACTTGCATTCCTATACTCGGGAAGCGGCAAATGGAAAGCAGGCAACGCATCGTACCATTCGGTATCCTGCAAATTGTGCGCATAACCCGCCGACGCCTTGACGTTGACCATCGCGATGTTTTCGTTGCTCGTACCGTCGAGTGTAACGACTTTGGGCAAAACCGAAGAAGCCAGCTCCAGATGTTTCTGGTCGCTTTCTCCGTACAACCACAACGGATTGATGTTGTACGTTTGCAACAGTCGCGCGACCGCAGCGCCGGGGAGTTTGGTTTTGCCGCGCTCAATATCGGCTATGCTGCCTTTTATATGTAGCACTTCCGAAAATGCCTGTTGGGTGAGGCTTAATTCCTGGCGTAACTGCTTGAATCTTTGGGTTTCTATCGGTAAATCTTGTGCCATGAAACAAATATAGAGATTGCCGTTAACTTCTTACTGTTAAAGTTGGATTTTTTCCATCGGAATATTGGAGTAATTCCATTATTTGAAAAAATCACCATGGCTGAATTACAACGTATTGTACTCGAAACCTAAATTTATTGCATAAAAAAACCGGCCATAAGACCGGTCTTCTCTTCAAAAAATATCTCAAATTATTGAGCTGCTTTTGTAAGGGTGTAACGCTCTGTCCACTCGATACCACCTTCTGTAGTAACGCTTTTTACGACTAGCTTTGTTGAAGAAACGCTTACAACAGTCATCTCGTCCGTTCCGAACTCATCTGTCATAGTAAGGGTTTTTCCGTCCAACGACCATGTCCCTTCTGTTAGGTCAAGGCTGCACTCTGAATCCCAATAGTCACCCCAAACGTAAGTGCCTGTCTCGCTCATAGTGATATAATCTTTTGAGCAACCAGCTTGGTTCCCCTCGTAGTCTTCTTCTGGAAGAGCCTGGCCAGCAGCACTGAATTTCTCTTTGCTGAATTCCCATTTTCCTTCAAGTTTCGCTGCGGAAACTCCTCCTCCATTGTCATCGCTGCTACAAGAGTTAAGCGAAAGCGCCATCACTAGGGCCGAAGCACCCATCAAAATTTTTTTCATGTTTTTTGTTTTAAGTTATGCGCAATTATATAGGTTTTTTCTTTCGTCAGCAAAAAATTTCTAAAAAATTATTTAAAAAAATACAAATCCGATATAAAACATCTGAAAATCAGTCGTTTTTGTCATAATGGATTTTCGCTTTCGAAACTAAGGCCGTTTCTTATCTTTGCCGCGACATACACATATCCATTTTATGCTGATAATCGGTATTGCCGGAGGAACCGGAAGCGGAAAAACGACCGTAGTGCGCCAAATCATGAACGAGATTCCACTTGAGGAAGTAGGCGTGATTTCGCAGGATCATTATTATAGGGAAACCAGTCATTTGTCGTATGACGAACGTGCGTTGATCAATTTCGACCATCCGCGTGCCATCGATTTCGAGTTGCTCACGACCCATCTCAAGGCATTGAAAGCCGGGGAAACGGTAGAGCAACCCGTGTATTCTTTCGTGACGCACAACCGCACCGACGATACGATCATGACGCATCCGAGAAAAGTGATGATCGTGGAAGGCATCCTGATTTTGGCGAACCCCGAACTGCGCGAACTTTTCGACATCAAGGTGTATGTGCACGCCGATTCGGACGAAAGGCTTATCCGACGTCTTAAACGCGACATTGCCGAACGCGGACGCGATATGGAAGAAGTGTTGCAGCGCTACCAAAAAACGTTGAAACCGATGCACGAACAGTTCATCGAACCGACAAAAGCCCACGCCGACATCATCATCCCGAACGACAAGTACAATACGGTCGCGATCGATGTGGTACGAGCGGTAATCCACCAACGCATTTTATAATTGCGAATCGGTATCAATTATTTTCTATTTTTAGGGCTTCTGAGCTAAAACCACCATGTCGGACGAGACCAAAGAAAAAAAGGACAAACGCAAATGGATGCGCTTTATCGGCAACCGATATGTGCTCGTGACGTTGTTTTTCATCGTATGGATTTTGTTCCTCGACAATTATTCGTGGTTCAACCATCGGGCGCTCGACAAGGAAATCGAGGAACTCGAAGAGAACAAACAGTATTACCAGAACGAAATAAAACGGGATTCGCAAAACATCAGACTGCTCAAGAATCCAAATCAGGTAGAGAAATACGCGCGCGAAAAATACTACATGAAGCGCGATAGTGAGGATATTTACATCATCGAATACGAAGGCGAGAAAAAGGACTCGAGTACTTATGTGCCGAATTGATAATCTTTTCGCCACGAATGGCACGAATAACACAAATATATTAGTGCTATTTGTGGCTAACGACTACCTCAACAACACGACCGAAAAGCCATAAGCCGGCAAAACAACCGAAACGCGTCCGTTTTCCAAAGCCGCCTTTTCACCGGCCAAGGTTTCTACCGCTCTTGAATCGATCGTAGACAAGGTTGCTTGTTGTTTGTCTGAAAGGTTGACGAATACCGCGATTTTTTCTCCCGAATCGCTTCTTCCGAAACTCAACACCTGCGGATTCCCGTTACTGATTTTCGAATACGCGCCTTTTTCGAGCGCGCGGTGCGACTTGCGCAGATTGAGAAGCGAGCGGTAAAAATTGTATAGCGAATTCGGGTCGGATTTTTCTTCTTCGTACGAAATCCCGTCATCGGACTTATTGAATCGCCCGTCCCACCAAGGGCCGGTGTTTTTGTACCAATTCGCGGTTCCGTTTCCTTCCTCGTTTTTGTACCATTCGAACGATTCGCGCACGCCTATGTCGTTGCCGTCGGTCATGCCGAGCTGGCGCTGTTCGCCTTTCATGCCGAGTTCCTGACCGTAATACAAAGACGGTATTCCGCCGATTAATAGTTGGATTGCGGCTGCGGCTTTAGATTTTTCGACCGTCATTCCGGGTTCGGAGGCGAATCGCTTGGTGTCGTGATTTTCGATGAACACGAGTTGGTTTTTCGAAAACGGATTATAATTGAACGTGCTGTCTGCGGCTTTCTCGATCTCGAGCTTGTCGTATTTGTTGATCGCGAACTTGAGACGGAACGCAAACACGAAATCGACATTGCCTTTGGTGAAATAATCGTGACCGTACGAACCCCAATTCGCCTGTTCGGCTACAAATTTCAATTTCGGATTCTTCGCACGCAACTTCGAAAACAACGGCGTCCAGAAATCGGCGAAAAGGTTCGTAAGCCTGTTCGCGTTGTCGAGATTGTCCATCATGTGGTCGAGCCTGAAACCGTCCACGCCGTCATCGAATTTGCCGTCTTTATTCGGATCGACCCAAAAATCGAGCACTTTTTGCGTGTATTCCTTGACTTTCTTTTCGTTCATGTTCACGACGATGATCTTTTCCTTTCGCCCGTCGTATAGCGTAAAATCGGTGATGTTCCAGAAATTCCACGGCTTTTTGTTTTCGGCATCGTCGTACATCAGATATTTGGAATACTTCGATTTTGGATTTCCGAACGAATCCTTGAACCACGGATGCGTCCCGGCCACATATTGCATCTCGACATCCTGGTAAATCTTCATGTTCCTTTTATGGACTTCTTTTACCAGTAAGACGTAGTCGACCATTTTGCCGTATTCGGGGTCAATCTTCTCGAAATCGTACGCAAAATAATTGTGATAGAAATCGGATGCGTACAAAGGCGTAAGCAAAATCGTGTTGACGCCAAGCTCTTGCAGGTAATCGAGTTTTTGGTCGATTCCTGCCAAATCGCCATTTCCGTCGCCGTTCGAATCGAAGAAGCTGCGTTGGAAAACATGGTAGAACACTTCGGTTTGGGCTTGGGCCGAAGTGACGCAAAACGTGAGCAGGAACAGTAGTTTTTTGATCATGTTTAAAGTTTTGATTGGTGTTGGAGGAAACCTCAAAGGTTTTGAAAACCTTTGAGGTTTATAAAATTAAAACGCACCTATCCATCTTATGACAAATGGATTAGGTTAAGTTATTGATTATAAACTATTTGTTTAGGATTTCCTATCGGTTTGTAATTGACAAACTTGGGTTCCATAACTACCGCATTTTCAAGGAGTTTCAAAAAACTATCCTTCTGTAAATGACGGTTGTTGTACTTATACGTGAATTCAGCCAAATAAAATGGAAGATACTTTTTGCTTATGCTTCTGTAACTGCCCTTGATTCCGTTTTTCAGGATGCTCCAAAAACCCTCAATCGTGTTGATGGTCTTCATGCCGTGCCCGTAACCGTCTTTGGCCTTATTGATTGATATGTGCGTTACTTCATCATCAAATGCCTTATAACTTTTGAAGCTATCCGTAATCACTATGCTTTCCTTCGTGTTGACTACCTGCCGAAGCATTGCCAACAGATTGCGGCGAGTGAGCTTCTCGATGATTTTCACGTACACTTTGCCTTTCTTTTCCACCGCGCCGACAATCGGCACTTTCGACGTTCCCCTACCGCGTTCGCTTGTGATTCCCGAAAGGTTCGCATCGTTATCCTTCGACTTTTTGTTTCGGGCGCGACCGCCAATGTAAGCCTCGTCGAACTCAACGATACCTTCGAGCCTGATTTCGTTGTCAATCATAGCGCAACGGACGCGATGTCCCACGTACCACGCCGTGTTGTACTTGATTCCGACAAGTTTTGAAAGTTCTGACGCCGACATTCCCATCTTCGCGTTGTTCATAATGAACATAGCCTGAAAGAACTGCGGAAGCGGTAATCTCGTACCCTCAAAAATCGTATCGATAAGAACGCTGTAATCGTTCCTGCAACTATTGCAGTGCCATCGATAACCGATGATCCGTTTGGTGACGTTGTCCGAACCGCAATGTGCGCACAAGGGCGTTTTGCCCCACCTGATTTTTTCGAGGTAGGCAATGCACTTCTTTTGAGTACCAAAATCCTTGCGCAATTGGTTCAGGTTCATTGTTATTTGCGAGTTGAATAGATTACTAAACCAATAGTGATAACTCCAAGGCTTGTTGGAAACCAAAGATTCTTTTTGTTCCAGTCTATAAATTTCTTGTACATTTTTATTGCTTTTACGTCCAATTAGTAATGTATTCAAATCCTATGTCAGTTTTCTGATAACAGAAGATATTCATATCGTGAGCATATTGCAACGCAGTCTCTACAAAGCCGTTTTCTGAAACAAAATAAGTTTCAACTATTTTATATTCACTGTCACCGCTCGCCAAATATGCGTTACGTTCGGCAATCATAATCTGCAACTGTTTTACAGTGGCCTTTCCTTTCAAACTCTTACACTCAACCCAAGCGTTTTCTTTGTTAAGCCTATCTCCATATATTTTAGAACCCAACGCCAAAAACTCAATGAAAATTCCTAGATAAAAAATCGGCAAGCCTATTTCGGAATCTCCATAATAACTCTCATAAACACCATATAAAATTGGCGTTATACAGAGCCACAAATATGCCCGTGAAACCCTTTTGAATCTCTCTCCTTTTTCATTAGGTCGTTCCGCAATAATATCGACGTTCGTTCCTGCGGCGTTCCAATGAGAGCGCATTTGCTTACGGTTTATGGTCTTCTCCCAACCTAAATCACTTTTCATAAATTCAGAGAACTCCTTTTCGAGACGTAAGCCTTTCGCGTGCGAACTCTCGGCTTGCGGTGCTTCAATATTCGATTCCATAAATGTCTGGTTTGGAATCAAATATCGGTTTTTATTTTTTACCTTGCTTTTTCATTTGTCATAATATGGATAGGTACGAATTAAAAAACCAAAAAATCCGTCATTACAGTTTTTCTACACAAAATCACAATTAACGCTTGAACGTCACTTGGCGCAAAACCGTTTTCGCAACAGGTTCCAAAACGACAGGTTCTTCTTTTCCCGTTTGCGGATTCACAAGCTTCACCTCGAATCTGGAACCTCCCAATTTTAAGACATCCGACGAGACGTATTCATACACCACCAAATTCTCTGGCGTAACGTTCATGTCCGCAAAACCGTCAAGCGGATACGTTTTGGTAACTTGCGTCTGCGATTTTATCGGATGCGCCAAAACCAAAGCGCCGTAACTGAAATACATTTCACCGTTCAAGTCCTGTCGCGTTTCGGGTTTAGCCGTGAAAGCCAGCGAAATTTTGTTCTCGCCGGCCGTAATCGGAACAATCAGGAAACCGTCGTTTTCGTCGTAATCGACATCCATGATTTCGCCGTTCGACCAATCGGGTTTTCTTATCTTCAAGGTAAAATCGGTCTCCGAAAGAATAGAAAACGTAAAGCTGTTGTCGTACGGATAATTCGTCAATTCTTCTACACGAACCTTTTTCCCGTCGATTTGCGTCTCGACTTCGCTTGGCCCGAGCAAACCGGCAATCAGCAAATTTCCTTGTTTCATCCACATGTATTGCACGAAATAAGGCGCAATCCTTCCGGCATTCGGCACGCAGCATACGGCGGCTTCCTTATGAACGGGCGAATAGCGGTAACGGGTTTGTTTCGCATCCGATTTGTCGCCGTTCAAACCGCCCGTCATTTCGTATGAATTGTCGCTTTTGAGATAAGCGATGCAACTTTGCTCGGGATGACGCGCACCTTGGGCCGCATTGAAGAACAGCTTTTCTATTTTATCGCCGTATTTCGCATCCGAAGTTTTCGCCATGAGGCTTTCGTAACTGTGCATGAGTTCCTGTAGCGAACAGTATTCGTAACCGCGTTTGGTCGCGTCGGCCTTGCGCGAACCGATCCATTCGTCTCCGACAGGTCCGCCTGTTGCCGTGGTTTCCATGTCGATTTTGTGCTCGAAATTCGAAATCGCATCGTTGAGTTTCGGATTTCCCGAAGCTTGGTAGGCCGAAGCCAAACTGCGCAAGTGTTCGTATGTATGCACGCCGTGCCCGTTGAGCAGGCGGTTTTTGTCCATCAACTTGGCGTATTGGGCGTCTTCGTTGAGTTTGTTTTCCGAAAAATCCTTGTATAAAAACAACGCATAATCGAGATATTTCCGCTTTTTCGTGATCCGATACAAATCTTCGAGCACATCGGTGAACGTAAGCCCGTGCGACAATCCGCCGACGTTTTCGTTTTTGGAATAGAACGGATGGGACGCGTTAATCGGATAGCCTTTCATCGTATTGTCGACCGCACGTTTGATCGCCGAAAGCACTTTTTCGTCCTTCGAATACTCGTACCAGGCCAAAAGTCCGCGAAGCAAAGTCGCCTTGGCCCAAAGTTCGCCGTTTTCGTTGTCGAATTTGTAGCGCAGTTCTTCGTCGTAAATGCCCAAATAACCGTCTTTGTCCTGGCTTGCGAGAATTTTGTCGATATAGCTTTTGATTTTGGCCAAATGCTCTTTGTCGTCGGCGAGAATCGCGCTGCGGATATACCCGTCGCGCCAGTTGCTTTGCGTTTCGGAATTCCACCACAGGAACTGGACTTGCCAATCGCCTTCGGCACCAATCGCACCTACGTCTTTGTTCTTGACCTTTTTACTGAGTCGGTTTTTGACGTAAATGTCGTCGGACACGATCAAATCGGGAGCGAGTTCGTCGAGATGGCCCGTGAAACCGTCAAGATTCTGGCGGATTTGGTCTTTGAGCCAACCTTGGGGCTTGACGGTATTCAAAGGCAGTATCTCAAGCTTTTCGGGGATTGGCTTGATTTTTTGATACGGATCGGACTGGGCGAATACCGCTACGTTGATGAACAATATGAGGACGATTCTTTTCATTTCTTTGAACCACCAGGCTCTAATATTTGGAATTTGCTTTTCACTTCAATTTACGTTTTTCCCACATCGCATCCATTTCTTCCAACGTCATTTTCTTTGTTTCGGGAACAAGCTTCCACACGAACACAAGTGCCATCATCGCGAATCCCGCAAAAATCACAAACGGGAAACCGCCATGGAAGCGCTCCTGCAAGACTTTGTCCTGAACCAGCATCGGAAAACTTTGGGAAACCGCGAAATTCGCACCCCATTGGATGAAAACCGAAATAGACAGCGCCAAACTTCTTATGCGATTCGGAAAGATCTCGGCGAGCAAAACCCATACGACCGGACCCCAAGATATCGAGAACGACGCCATAAAAAGCATCAGAAACCCGAGCAGCCAAGAACCAGCAATTTGGTGCTGGAGCGAATATCCGACGACAATCAACGATACTAACATGCCCACGCTTCCGATGTTGAGCAAAGGTTTGCGACCGATTTTATCCACCAATCGTATCGAGATGATCGTAAAGACCAAATTGACCAAACCAAGCAGGCTTGTCTCCAAAAGCGAGGCGTTTACGTCGCTTCCGAAGCTTTTGAAAATTTCGGGTGCGTAATATAAAATCGCGTTGATTCCCGTCACTTGCTGGAAAATCGATAATCCAATCCCGACGACAAGTGCCAATCGCAATTGAGGTTCGAGCAACGCTTTCCAAGGTTTTTCGCTTGAAACGTGAAGCGACGAACTGATATCGGCCACCAAATACGCGACGTTTTCCTTATTGTTGAATTTCTCTAAAACAGCGATCGACTCAGCTTCTCTGCCCTTTTGCAATAGCCACCGCGGACTTTCCGGAATGAACAAAACCAATACGAGATACAAAACGGACGGAATGGCTTCCGAAGCGAACATCAACCTCCAACCCATGTTCAGGTTCCAGGCCGCATCGCCTTGAACTGCAATAAAATAGTTTACAAAATATACGACTACAATTCCGATCACGATCGCCAATTGGTTGTACGCGACGAGTTCTCCCCTTTTGTCGGCGGGCGCGATTTCGGCAATGTACATGGGCACGACCATCGAAGCGATCCCGACACCGATTCCGCCGATGATCCTAAAAATGACGAACATCGAAAACGTCTCGGGAACGGCCGTTCCTATAGAACATGCGAGAAACAACAACGCAGCGATGAGCATGCTTTTCTTGCGTCCGAGCCTGTCGCTGCAAAAATCGGAAACGAAAGCGCCGATGAGACAACCTACAAGTGCGCTCGAAATCGCCCAACCCGTTTGTGCCGCCGATAGCGAAAAATATTCGGTCAAATTGCCGATGGCGCCAGAAATCACGGCCGTGTCGTATCCGAACAACAAACCGCCGAGAGCTGCGCTTAGGGTTACAAAGCGCAGATCAGTAGCGGCCATAAAGTGTGGTATTTAGGTAGTTTTTCATTTTCGAGTTGATTTGCCGTTGGTCGGCAAGGTTTTCTTTTGAGTATGGAGTTTGTGGCATATACGGGAAAGGCCCGGCTTCTGGAGTGATCGTCATCGATCCGCGTCCATTTTCGGCATGATACGCGACGATTTTTCGCCACCAATCGGTAAAAACAGAAAGATGATGTTCCCATTCCGGCGCAAAAGGATCGTTCACCTGGGCCGATTGCTGCCAGCCGACACGCGCATGGATGTGGCTTATGTTTGTAATGATGCTTTCCAACATATCGCCCTGCTCTTCCAAAAGGCTTTCGGACACGTTGCACCAATGCGAAAAATCGGCCGTCAATTTAAGTTCGGGGAATTTCTCGAGATACGGAAGCAACGTCGACAAATGAAACGTAAAACGTGCGCGATGGGTTTCGTGTACGACGGGAATCGCGGTGCGTACGGCAAAGTTTTCGACGGCTTCTATGATACGGCAATTGTCGTCAAACGAATAAAAATCTTTTCCCGTGTGCGAATTGATGAAATCGGGTTCAAAACTCGCCAAAAAGTAAAAACGGTCGAGCATGCGTCCGATGTATTCGTCGACCGATTCGATGCGTGGGTCCAAAACCTGTTGCGCGATAAACGAAAAACCGTCCGAACGCAATTCGGCGAGTGCATTTCGAAAATCCGAATTATCGAAAAACCCGGAAGCCAGGTTGATTTCGGCCCCTGAAAATCCATCTGTTACAATGTCTTTCAAAAAATCAACCGGACTTTTATCCTCACAACCCCAGAACGTACCACAAAATTTTACTTGCATTTCAAGGGAATAAGACCGGGTTTATGGGTGTGTCTATCACTTCTCCGATTTTAGCGCCGGGACACCACGTGTGCCAATCGTGTTCCTGGTTCTTGTTTTCGGGATTTTTGAGCTTCATGTCGATGTCCATGTAAATGATCGTCATGACTTTTCTGGTTTCGGGTGTGGCGTTGGCTCCGGCGCGATGGAAAACCCAACCCGAATGGAAACTGATCTCGCCTGCGTCGAACGGTTCGATCACGTGTTTGAAATCGGTGACGCGAAGACGCTGGTTGATTATGTTTTCGGATTCGTCTCCAATGGCAAGCTCGCGTCCTTCGACGATCGCATGGCTTGCGGCACTGAATTCGAGTGGCCCCATTTCGAGTGGCGTCTCCTGAAGCGGGATCCAGGCCGTCACGGTCTTGTCGGAATCCAACGGCCAATAGTATTGATCTGCATGCCAAGGCGTTATCCCGCCGAAACCTTCTTTAAAAAGCGCCTGATCGTGATACATTCGCACTCCGCGAACTTTCATGAGCTGTGTTGCGATACCTGCTATTCGTTTACTGAAAACCAAACGTTTAACTTCACTATCTTCAAGCCATAGATTAAATAACTGAAGAAACGCTTTCCCATAAGTATCTCGTTCATCGAGGGGCACTTCCTGCGTATTCATCTTGTCGACCTGATCGGAAATGACCTTGTTGAAATGATCCAAAGTCGCGCGGTCGAGAACGTGTTTCAATTTGATGTACCGGTTCTTCTGATAGAAATCGATCTGCTCCTGCCCGAGCGTATAAGGCTCATCGAGAACCTTTAAATCGTACGATGTGTTGTGCTGTAAATCCATATCGGTAAAACTAGACGAAAACGATTACGCAATCCGACACGAAAAAACCAAAACACGACACTATATTGACTAAATTTGTTCCGATAATCGACACATTCATCCAATACGTGTATGAAAGCGGCATTTGAAAACGTAGAACCGATTAAAGGAAAAGACGCGTTCGTAGCTTATGCGTTCACCGTGCCTTTCTTCGAATTCAAGTGGCATTACCATCCGGAATACGAACTCACGCTGATCACAAAAGGTTACGGAAAGCGCATCGTCGGCGACAGCCATGAGAATTTCTTCCCGGGCGATCTCGTGCTCATCGGACCCGAATTACCGCATACATGGTCGAACGAAAACATAGGCGGCAAAGAATCGGCGGCGGTCGTGATCCAATTCTCGTCGGAATTCGTCAAACGGTTCGCCACGCTTTACGAATGCCGCCCGATCCTGAACCTGCTCGACAATTCGGTGCGCGGCAGTTTTTTCGCGAAACCCGATGCCGATACGATTGAAGCGATTGTGACACTTCCAGAAAAAACAGGGTTGGCGCGCATCACGTCGTTTCTCGAAATCCTCGAAAACTTGTGCAAAAACACGAGTTCGGAACTTTCTTCGTCTGTGTATTCGGGTAGTCGAAGTTCCGAAAACGCGAGCCGCATCAACAAAGTCTGCCGGTATGTGTACGAAAACGCCTCCGAGGAAATCTCGCTCGAAAAGGCCGCATCGTTGGTTTCACTTTCGAAAAGCGCGTTCTGCAAATTCTTCGTGCGCAACATGAAAACCAGCTTCTCCGATTACGTCAATGAAATCCGCATCGCGAACGCCTGCCTGCTTTTGAGCGATACCGACAAGACCGTGCGCGAGATCGCCTCCGATTCGGGTTTTGAAAGCCTCACCTATTTCAATCGCGTCTTCCTCAAGAAAAAAGGCACGACACCCGTGAAATTCAGGATGTTCGCTTAGTCGCATTTCTCTATCTTTGCGGCAGAAGATTTTACAGTGAGCACAACTTCAGACAATTTATTCGAAGGGTTCGAAGGCGTTTCCTCGAAACAGTGGAAACAGCAGATCCAATACGAACTCAAAGGAGCCGATTTCAACGAAACCCTGGTTTGGGAATCGCCCGAAGGCATCAAAGTACGCCCTTTCTATCACGCCGACGAAGACGCGATTTCGCTTCCCGCAAGCGCCTCTCACCCGTTTTTGGTGTGTCAGGAGATTTTTGTTTTCGACGTGGAAAAATCCATCAGGCGTGCAAACGATTCGATGAGTCGCGGTGCGGAAAGCTTGAGGTTCGTGGTTTCGGACGAAAAAGCCGACGTCACACAACTCATAAACGGGCTTGCTTTCGAAAACGCCACGCTGTATTTCGATTTGAAATTCCTCTCAATCGATTTCGTAAAACGGCTTGATTCGGCGTTGAACGGCAAGTCCTTCGTCGTTTTTTGCAGCATCGACCCGATCGGGAATCTGGTTTCGGACGGCAACTGGTTCGGCAAAAAAGACGATTTCGAAGATTTGGCCAAACTTTCCACGCAAACGAAAAACCTTTCCGTACATGCGATAGATGCGCGGCTGTACCAGAATTCGGGCGCGAACATCGTCCAGCAGTTGACGTATACGTTGGCGCATGCGACCGAGTATTTCAACCGCATGCCCATCGACAAAACGATTTTGGTGCAGATTTCGATCGGGCCGAATTACTTTTTCGAGATCGCGAAAGTGCGCGCCTTGCGGATTTTGCTCGCATCGGTCATGAAAGAATTCGGAATCGTTTCCGATATCCACATCCTGGCCACACCTACCAAACGCAACAAAACGCTTTACGATTACAACGTGAACATGCTGCGCACGACCACCGAATGCATGAGTGCGGTTTTGGGCGGTGCGGATTCGGTCTGCAATTTGCCGTACGATGCTTTGTACCACAAGAGCAACGAATTCGGCGAACGCATTTCGAGAAACCAACTGCTCATCCTCAAAAGCGAAAGCTATTTCGATAAGGTCGAAAATGCGGCAGACGGCGCGTATTACATCGAAAACCTCACACAGCAACTGGCCTCTCAAGCGTTGATGCTTTTCAAGGAAATCGAGGCTGATGGCGGATTTTTGGCCCAACTCAAGGACGGCACGATCCAACGCAAAGTCAAGGAAGCCGCCGAAAAGGAACAAGCGCTTTTCGATTCGGGAAAGGAAATCCTGATCGGCACAAACAAATATCCGAACAAGAACGACAGGATGAAAGACGATCTGGAGTTGTATCCGTTCATCAAAAAGAAAGCGCGCAAAACCCTTTTCACGCCTTTGGTAGAGAAGCGTCTGGCCGAGAGACTGGAGCAGGAACGACTCGAATCCGAAAACGAATTAAAATGATTTTAACTCTCGGTTTGCTTACTCGATAATACCAAAAGCAATCAAACAATGAAAAAACTTATTGCCCTACTCTGTATCGGCACTTTGCAGCTTGCCGCCCAAACCACGCAAAAGCTGGAAGAACCTCCTAAAGTCGTGGCTGCCAATGACGACGATACACCGAGAAATGTATCCGGAATCGATGTCAAGCCGGAGTTTCCCGGCGGCATCCAACAATTCTACATGTTCGTGGCCAAAAATTACCGAACGCCTGAACATCCGGAAATGCAGTCTGGAAAAGTAATCGCGAGTTTCGTGATCGAAAGGGACGGCTCGGTCACGAATGTCAAGATTCTACGCGACATGGGATTCGGGACCGGCGAAGAAGCCGTCCGCGTACTCAACAAATCGCCGAAATGGTCTCCGGGCGAACAAAATGGAAGGAAAGTGCGTACCATGTTTACAATCCCGATACAGGTCATGGCGCCCGAACCCGATCCGATTTACCCGGAAGCCGAAGTTAACCTGAAGCCTGAGTTTGCTACCGGCGAAAGTGGACTGAACTCCTTTTTCGAAAAGAATTTCAAAGGAAAAGGAACATTCACCGTCAATTTCATAGTCGAACCAGACGGCATGCTGACCTTCATCAAATGCGACCCAACTACAAGCCCGGACAGTTGTACCGAAATCAAACGCGTATTGACTTCTGCTCCGCGATGGAGAGCCGGTAAAAAAGACAACTGGTTCGTAAGGACGCAAATGACCCGGACTTTTACAGTAAATTAAAATGCGGAAAAATCTACAACATATCACGTTAGCACCGCAAAATGCGGAACAAACAAGGGAAAACGACCAAAGTTTCCTGACGGCCGAAGGCATTCCCGTAAAATCGCAGTATTCAAAAGCCGATTCCGAGAATCTCGAGCACCTTGGCTTCGCTGCCGGTTTCGCCCCGAATCTTCGCGGTCCGTACGCGACCATGTATGTACGCCGACCGTGGACGATCCGTCAATACGCCGGTTTTTCGACTGCAGAGGAAAGCAACGCCTTTTACAGACGAAATCTCGCGGCCGGACAAAAAGGACTTTCGGTCGCATTCGATTTGGCAACACACCGCGGATATGATTCCGATCATGAGCGAGTGATCGGAGATGTCGGTAAAGCTGGCGTGGCCATCGATTCGGTCGAAGACATGAAAGTGCTGTTCGACCAGATTCCGCTAAACGAAATGTCGGTTTCGATGACGATGAACGGAGCGGTTTTGCCCATCATGGCGTTCTATATCGTCGCGGCCGAGGAACAAGGCGTAAAGCCCGAATTGCTTTCAGGGACGATCCAAAACGACATTTTGAAAGAGTTCATGGTGCGTAACACCTACATTTATCCGCCCGCGCCATCGATGAAAATCATTGCGGATATTTTCGCGTTCACGAGCAAAAACATGCCCAAGTTCAACTCAATCTCGATTTCGGGTTACCACATGCAGGAAGCAGGCGCAACGGCCGATATCGAATTGGCGTACACGCTTGCCGACGGTCTCGAATACATCCGGACCGGATTGGCGGCAGGCATGAAAATAGACGACTTCGCTCCTCGCCTTTCGTTCTTTTGGGCGATCGGCATGAACCATTTTATGGAAATCGCGAAGATGCGTGCCGGACGTATGCTTTGGGCGAAATTGCTCAAGCAGTTCGATCCGAAAGACGAGAAATCGTTGGCACTAAGGACGCATTGCCAGACGTCGGGTTGGAGTTTGACCGAACAAGATCCGTTCAATAATGTCGCCAGGACAGCGATCGAAGCGGCCGCGGCTGCTTTTGGCGGAACTCAATCTTTACACACGAACGCGCTCGACGAAGCCATTGCGCTTCCGACCGACTTTTCGGCGCGCATCGCCAGAAACACACAGCTTTTCCTTCAGGAAGAAACCAAAATCACGAAAACCGTCGATCCTTGGGCGGGCAGTTACTACGTGGAATCGCTTACGTCGGAAATCGCCCAAAAAGCCTGGGCGCTCATCGAGGAAGTCGAAGAACTCGGCGGCATGACCAAAGCGATCGAGGCCGGTATCCCGAAACTTCGCATCGAAGAAGCAGCCGCACGCAAACAGGCGCGTATCGACAGCGGACAGGACGTGATCGTGGGCGTCAACAAATACCGTTTGGCCAAAGAAGATCCTTTGCATATCTTGGATGTGGACAACCAGTTGGTCCGTAAACAACAGATCGAGCGTCTTGAAAAAATCAAATCCGAAAGAGATTCCGATAAGGTCGCCAAATGTCTTTCGGCTTTGACCGAATCGGCAAAAACAGGAAAAGGCAACTTGCTCGAACTCGCGGTCGACGCAGCGAGAAACCGTGCGACTTTAGGAGAAATCAGCGATGCGCTAGAATCTGTTTTCGGACGTTACAAAGCACAAATCAAATCTTTCAGCGGCGTGTACAGCAAAGAAATCAAAAACGACGAGAGTTTCGAGAAAGCCAAACGATTGGCCGACGAATTCGCCAAACAAGACGGACGCCGACCGCGTATCATGATCGCCAAAATGGGTCAGGACGGACACGATCGCGGCGCTAAAGTAGTCGCGACGGGTTATGCCGACGTAGGTTTTGACGTAGACATCGGGCCGCTTTTCCAAACTCCGGCCGAAGCCGCAAAACAAGCTGTGGAAAACGACGTGCACATTTTGGGCGTTTCGTCTTTGGCCGCCGGTCACAAAACGCTCGTGCCTCAAGTGATCGAAGAACTCAAAAAATACGGTCGCGACGACATCATGGTGATCGTGGGCGGCGTGATTCCGGCTCAGGATTACCAATTCTTGTTCGATTCGGGAGCTACGGCGGTTTTTGGGCCGGGCACGAAAATCAGCGAGGCTGCAATCAAGATACTCGAGGTTTTGTTAGAGAAATAAGTCATCTGCGCAAAGATATTTCAGTTATATCCAAAATGGCAAATCGCGCTTTTTCATGGTTTAAATAAATCACAATACGCGAATTATGTAACCTTTTGAGATTTCGATTCTTTATCTTTCTTCTCATAATATCAGGTTGAGCTAGATTGATGAATAAACACGTTAAAACCCAAGCTTCAGGTACTGCGCGGCTTCGGGAACGTCTGGACTCATTGCTCGAAGGTATCCAAATCATTGACTTTAACTGGAAGTACGTCTACATAAACGACATTATGCTTCATCAAGTAAGGATGACCCGCCAACAACTCGTGGGTCATACGATGATGGAAAAATTCCCGGGCATAGAGGATACAGAAGTGTTCCAGAGCCTCAAGCGATGCATGTACGAAAGAGAGGCCGTCGGACTTGAAAACAAATTCACGTTCCCGAACGGTGTCGTGAAGTGGTTTGACCTGTGCATAGAACCAGCCGAAGAAGGCATCTGCATCCTTTCGCTCGACATCACGCCTTACAAGGAAGCGGTAGAAAACATCCGCAAGACCAAAAGCCTGTATGCGTTCCTGAGCCAGATCAACCAAAGCATCGTGCATTACAGGAGCGAAAAAAGGCTGTTCGCTTCGGCTTGCCGCACGGCTGTCGAGCAAGGGCTGTTCTCGTCGGCGTGGATAGGGCTTATCGACCGGCAAAACAAAGGCATCATCCCGCAAGCACAATTCGGATTTCCCAAGAAAACGAAATTCCCCGATTTTGTCGCGTACGAATCCAAAGACATCCATCACAGGCTGATGCGAACGGGACAATTTCAAATCGAAATCAACGGTGACCAAACGCTTGCAATGGGTAAAGGCTATAAAATGCCTACGCTGATTTCGCTGCCGTTGTTCAATTCGGGCAAGGTCGTTGCCGTTTTCGATTTGTATTCGGACAAGGAAGATTTCGTCAAAGACGAGGAAATCAAACTGCTTCAGGAAGTCAGCAAAGACCTATCATATGCACTCGACAACGCCGTCATGTCCAAAAGGCAGCGCGAGGCCGAGGCGCAACTCGAGAAAAGCGAGAAACGGTTTCGCGCACTCATCGAAAAAAGTGCCGACATGAAGTCGATGGCGTCGAAAGATGGGAAATTGTTGTACGGAAGCCCGTCGATAACGCGTGTCCTCGGATATGAATACGAAGACACCGACCGCTTCAACATCTTCGACCTGATCCATCCCGACGACCAACCGTATTATGCAGCCAAAAGGTCGGAGCTCATCAAACATCCCGGAGGTTTTTTCCATTTCGAGATGCGGCTGCGGCACAAAAGCGGCAATTGGATCTGGTGCGAAGGAACGGCCACGAACTTGCTGCACGAACCCGGAGTCGAGGCGATCATTTCGAATTTCATCGACATCAACGACAAGAAAAAAGCCCAAAAACAACAGGAATTCGACCGCAACAATTTGTTCGCGCTGATCAACAACACGAACGACCTGCTTTGGAGTGTCGACACGGAAATGAAGCTCATCACGTCTAACCGCGCGTTTGACGAAGCGATGCTCACGTTTATCGGACATCGCATCCGACCCGGACAATCGATACTGCACGACGGCCTCGGAGCGGAAATCGCAAAATATTACGGCAATTTCTACCATCGTGCGTTTCTTGGTGAAATCTTCAGCGAGACTGTCGAGTTGACGGGCCAATCGGATTTGTGGTGGGAAATTTCGTTCTATCCGATACGCGAAAAAGACAACATCATCGGGACGGCTTGCCACGCGCGCAACATTTCGAGCCTGAAGCGCTACAATGAAGAACTAAAACGCACCAATTCTGAACTCGACCGCTTCGTATACAGCATTTCGCATGATTTGCGCGCACCTCTCACCTCTATCCGCGGATTGCTCGACATCATAAACGAAGACACCAACGAATCTTCGACACGCGAACATTTAAGGCTTATAAACGGACAAGTCGACCGCCTCGACATTTTCATCAAGAACGTGCTCAACTACGCGCATACGAACCGTGCGTCTTTAAATGTTTCAGAGATAGATATGGAATTTATACTGCACAAGATCGTCAATTCGATGAAATCGGTCGAAAAGTCGGACGGTATCGAATTCCACATCCATTTCGAGACAAAAGTGCCTTTCCATTCCGATTTGCAAAGCGTTTGCACCTTGCTCGAGAACATTGTTTCCAATGCCATAAAGTTTCGGGATCCGTCAAAGCAAAACCCGTATGTGAAGATTTCGGGCTCGTCTACGGAATCCGGACTTAAGCTTGTGATTTCGGACAACGGCGTCGGCATCCCGAAAGAATTCCACTCGAAAGTTTTCGAAATGTTTTTCCGTTTGCCCGGACCTACAGAAGGTTCCGGAATCGGGCTTTACATTTCAAGGCAGATCGCCGAAAAACTCGACGGCTCGATCACTTTGTACTCTGAAGAAGGCACGGGAACCACATTTGAAATACACCTAAAAAACTTACACCAATGAAAAACGAGAACCCGATTTTCGAAGTCGTCATGGTCATAGACGACAATCCGATCGACCTGTATGTAGCCACACGTCTGATCAAAAAAATGGAATTGGCCGATAAGCTGCTCGAATTCAGTTCGGCCCAAAAAGCGCTCGATTATTTGCGCGACAACCAGGACGATTCGCATGCCTGGCCCGCTTTGATGCTTGTGGACATTTACATGCCGGGCATGTCTGGTTTTGAATTTATGGCGGCTTACGACAAGTTTCCTGAAGATTTGAAGAAGAAATGCCGCATTTTCATCATTTCGTCGTCTATCGACAATACCGATATCCAAAAGGCAGAAAATGATCCGAACGTGCTGTCGTTCCAAGAAAAACCTGTGACTCCGGAATTTTTGTCGAGCATCAAATAAACGCAAAAACCGTTCAGAAGATACTTTTTTGTTTTGGGCCGAATCGCTACATTTAGCAAAAACAAACCGAATGGACTTTACAGCAAAAATGTTGCGCGACGACGCTTTGAAAGGCAAAAACATAGTCGTGACAGGCGGAGGAAGCGGCCTTGGCAAATCGATGACCAAGTATTTCCTCGAATTGGGAGCGAACGTCGCCATTACTTCGCGCGATCTCGAAAAACTCAAAACCACCGCAAGCGAACTCGAAGCCGAGACGGGTGGAAAGTGCCTTGCCGTGGCTTGCGATGTGCGTCATTACGATCAGGTCGAAGCCATGCTGCAATCGGTTTTGGCAGAATTCGGAAGCGTGGACGTGTTGCTCAACAACGCCGCCGGGAACTTCATTTCACCTACCGAACGGCTGTCTGCAAATGCTTTCGACACGATCATCGACATCGTGCTCAAAGGCAGCAAGAACTGTACATTAGCCTTCGGGAAACACTGGATCGACAGCAAACAGGCTTCATCGGTCATCCTGAACATCGTGACGACTTATGCGTGGACCGGTTCGGCTTATGTGGTTCCGAGCGCTACTGCGAAAGCCGGCGTTTTGGCCATGACGCGCAGTTTGGCCGTGGAATGGGCCAAATACGGCATCCGTTCGAACGCCATAGCGCCGGGTCCGTTTCCTACAAAAGGCGCTTGGGACAGATTGCTTCCCGGCGATCTGAAAGACCAATTCGACCTTGCGAAGAAAGTGCCGCTTAAACGCGTGGGCGACCATCAGGAACTTGCGAATCTCGCGGCTTACATGGTTTCGGATTTTTCGGCTTACCTAAACGGTGAAGTCATCACTTTGGACGGCGGCGAATGGCTCAAAGGCGCGGGCCAATTCAATTTGCTCGAGGCGATTCCCGAGGAAATGTGGGACATGCTCGAAGCGATGATCAAGGCAAAAAAGAATTCGTAAAAGGTTCGAAATAAACAAAATAAACAGGCCCAAATCACCTATCCATGAGAATCAAATTACCGATTTTTTTCTTGCTGCTTTGTTCTGTAGCTTTTGCCCAGCTCGACATTGAGCACATCCCGTACGGACAGGACAAAAAACAAACGTTCGATTTGTACATGCCTGCAAAAATGGATCAATCGACCCCGGTTTTTATCCTGATACACGGAGGCGCTTGGGTCATGGGCACGAACGAAATGACCGAAAAGAACGCAAAAGATCTTCGCGACCGTGGGATGGTGGTCGTAAATGTAGATTATCGCACGGTTTCGGAAAAAGTGCACGGCAAAGATCTTGTAGCCGATATTTCGAATGCCGTGGCGAAAGTCAGGGTCGTTTCGCGGGATTTCGGTTTTAGTGACGGCGGTTATCACATAAGCGGCATCAGTGCCGGAGCACATTTGGCATTGATGTATGCGTATACGACCGACCAACCCGTCAAATCGATTACGGCCATGAGCGCTCCTACGCGACTCGACGATCCGCAAATGCTCGAAGTGGCCAAAAAATTCAATCTGGTTTTGGCCGTGATGCTGTTAGCCGAAGCCAAACTCGAGAATACGCCCGAGAATCTTGAAAAACTCAAGAAAATAAGCCCGTATGCGTTCGTGAAGAATATCCCGACGCAGCTTATTCATGGTGACCAGGACGATTTGGTGCCGATTTCGCAAGCGCGGTTTTTGTATGAAATCCTGCAGAAACAAAGCGCCGATTCGAAACTTCTCGTGATGCAAGGCCAAGGTCACGATGTCGGATTGAGAAGCCCTGAAACCGAAGTCAAGGTTTTGGATGCGATCGAAGCGTGGACGAAAGCGCACAACAGTAGCAGAAGATAGTTGCAGTAGCAGAAGGCGGTTGGAGTTGGAGTTGGAGTTGCAGGTAATGCCACACAAGCTTGGATGTAATACAAGTATTTTGAACCGGCATCAGACTTTGGCCTGCGTTAAAAAACCTGTGCAATCGGGATCAGCACCGCTTTCTGTGACCGTCACTGCCACAGCTACTGCTACTGTAAAAACTTTGCCTTTCTGTTAACAACTAACCCTTGAACATCCCGCAAATAATTGTATTTTTACGGCTCAAAATTTCAAACTGATTCATGGGTAAAATCATTGCCATCGCCAACCAGAAAGGCGGTGTTGGAAAAACGACCACTTCGGTAAACCTTGCCGCCGCGCTTGGTGTCCTTGAGAAAAAAGTATTGCTTATCGACGCCGATCCTCAGGCAAACGCCGGTTCTGGGTTGGGGCTCGATATTGAGAACGTCACGAAAGGCACCTACCAGCTTTTGGAACACAGCGTTACGGCCGATGAGGCAACCGTGGTCACGACCGCTCCCAACGTGAGCGTGATTCCCGCACACATCGACCTTGTGGCCATCGAAATCGAGCTTGTCGACAAGGAAAACCGCGAATACATGCTCAAACAGGCACTTGAGGAAACCCGCGAGAAATACGATTACATCCTGATCGACTGCGCGCCTTCTTTGGGTCTTTTGACTCTGAATGCGCTTACGGCGGCCGATTCGGTAGTGATTCCGATACAATGCGAATATTTCGCGCTCGAAGGTTTGGGCAAATTGCTCAATACGATCAAGAGCGTGCAGAAAATACACAACCCGAACCTCGATATCGAAGGTTTGCTGCTTACGATGTACGATTCGCGTCTTCGTTTGAGCAACCAGGTCGTAGAGGAAGTGCAGAAACACTTCGGGGACATGGTTTTCGAGACCATCATACAGAGAAACGTGAAATTGAGTGAGGCGCCGAGCTACGGAGAAAGCATCATCAATTACGACGCGACGAGCAAGGGTGCGACGAATTATCTGCACCTTGCACAAGAAATCATCAAGAAAAACAGTTAATACTGCATGGCACAGGCTATCAAAAAACAGGCGTTGGGAAGAGGTTTATCGGCCTTGCTCAAAGATCCGGAAAACAACATACAATCGGCAGACGACAAGAACGCCGACAAAGTGATCGGAAACATCATCGAACTCGAACTCGACCTGATCGAGATCAACCCGTTTCAGCCGCGCTCGAACTTCAACGAGGAAGCGCTTCAGGAACTCGCGGTTTCCATCCGTGAATTGGGTGTGATCCAGCCGATTACCGTCCGAAAGACCGACTTCAACAAATACCAGCTGATTTCGGGTGAACGCCGTTTGCGCGCGTCCAAAATCGCGGGATTGACCACGATTCCGGCTTATATCCGTATCGCGAACGACAACGATTCGCTTACGATGGCGCTTGTGGAAAACATCCAACGCCATGACTTGGATCCGATAGAGATTGCGTTGTCCTATCAGCGTTTGATCGATGAAATCAGCCTGACTCAGGAACAGATGAGCGAGCGCGTGGGCAAAAAACGCTCTACGATTGCGAATTACCTGCGCCTTTTGAAACTCGACCCGATCATCCAGACGGGAATCCGCGACGGTTTCATCTCGATGGGTCACGGACGCGCGATCATCAACATCGAAGACCACGACGCCCAAACCGACATTTACCACAAGATCATCAGCCAGAACCTGTCGGTACGCGAGACCGAAGCTTTGGTGAAGAATTACCACGAAAGCCTGTTGCCGAAATCGGCCAAATCGAAATCTTCGGGTTTTTCGGTAGATATCGAACAGAAGAAAGCCATCGCTTCGTATTTCGGCACTAAAGTCGATGTTAAAGTCGCAGCTAACGGCAAAGGCAAAATCACGATCCCGTTCCATTCGGAAGAAGATTTCAACCGCATCGTGAAACTCATCCAAGGTTCGTGAGACTTTCGGCTTTCATAGCAATAGTGCTGTTTTCGGCTTTTTCGGCTTCGGCTCAGAAAGTACAGAAAATAGACGCTCCATTGGCTGTTGCCGATACGACTAAAAATCAGGTTATCGACCCGTTGCGTCCGGCGAAAGCGGCTTTTTATTCGGCCATTTTGCCCGGATTGGGACAAGTCTACAACAAGCGGTATTGGAAAGTGCCTTTGGTGTACGGCGCGATCGGCACGAGCCTTTACTTCTACTCCGACCAGAATACCAAATACAAAAAGGTACGCGACGCCTACAAAAGGCGTCTTGCAGGTTATCACGACGACGAATACCAATACCTTGACGACCAACGTTTGATCGCGGCCCAACGCGGCTACAAGAAAAACCGTGAATATTCGCTTTTGTTCGCCGTCGGATTTTATGTATTGAATATCGTCGACGCCAATATCGACGCACACCTCAAGCAGTTCAACGTGAGCGACGATTTGACGCTCGAACCCGGATTGATCGAATCGGACATGTACTCGAAACCTTCGGTCGGGCTTACCTTAAACTATAAATTCTAGATGAAGATAGCACTTTTGGGATACGGCAAAATGGGCCAGATCATCGAACGCATCGCTTTGGAACGCGGACACGAGATCGTGATGCGTAAAAAGAGTTCCGATTCGTTCGAAGGGCTTTCAAACGCCGATGTCGCGATCGATTTCAGCGTGCCCGATGCGGCCGTCGGGAACATTTCGGCCTGTCTCAACGGCAATACGCCCGTGGTTTCGGGAACGACCGGATGGCTCGAACACTACCACAACATGGTCGGCTTGTGCGAAGAAAAACAAGGAGCTTTTTTGTACGGATCGAACTTCAGCCTCGGCGTGAATTTGTTTTTCAACCTCAATGAATACCTGGCCAAGATGATGGCGAAATTCCCCGAGTATAAAGCGAGCATGGAAGAAATCCATCACACGCAAAAACTCGACGCGCCAAGCGGAACGGCGATTTCACTTGCCAAAGACATCATCGAGAACTCCGATTATTCGAGCTGGGCTTTGAAAGATGCAAAACAGGACGAAATTTTGATCGACGCCAAACGCATCGAGAACGTGCCCGGAACGCATACGGTTGCCTATGATTCAAACGTAGACCGCATAGAAATCACGCACACCGCGCATTCACGCGAAGGTTTTGCATACGGAGCGGTAATCGCAGCGGAGTGGCTCGTCGGCAAGACTGGTGTGTTCTCTATGAAAGACGTACTCGAACTTTAAAAAAATCTTAAATTGGTAACGCATCGGGAAATGCCCCGACTTACGCCTAAAAATCAAACAATATGACCTTGACCCAATGGTTTATCTTTTTCCTGATCGTGCAGGTAGTACATTTTGCAGGAACGTGGAAGTTATATGAGGCTGCCGGCCGCAAACGATGGGAAGCCGCCGTTCCGGTATACAACGCCATCGTGCTTATGAAAATCATCAATCGCCCGCCATGGTGGACGATTTTGCTTTTCGTACCCATCGTCAACCTGATCATGTTCCCTGTGGTTTGGGTGGAAACGTTGAGAAGCTTCGGTAAAAACTCGACTTCAGATACGCTTTTGGGTATTTTCACTTTGGGTCTCTACATCTATTACGTCAACTATACACAGCCGCTGAACCATATTCCGGACCGCGAACTGCGCGCCAAATCGAAGGCCGGAGATACCTTGAGTTCGTTGCTTTTTGCGGTCGTAGTGGCTACGGTAGTGCATACGTACATAATGCAGCCGTTCACGATTCCGACATCATCGCTTGAAAAATCGTTGTTGATCGGCGATTTCCTTTTTGTAAGCAAGTTCCATTACGGCGCGCGTACGCCTTCTACGACGGTCGCTTTGCCGATGGTACACGACACGATTCCGGTAATCAACAAACGCTCGTACCTGTTCAAGCCGCAATTGCCGAATTTCCGTTTTCCTGGATTCGAAAAGATCGAAAAGAACGACATCGTGGTCTTTAATTGGCCCGTCGATACGGTCGAGCGCTTTTTCGTGCCCGGACCTCGCGTAAACAAACCCGTAGACAAGAAATCGAATTACGTGAAACGCTGCGTTGGAACGCCAGGCGACAGTCTTTCGATCGTGGACGGAGACGTGGTCATCAACGGCAAAAAACTGGTATTGCCCGAAAGAGCGCGACCGCAAACCGCCTATTATGTAACTTTCGACGGCAAGACGCCTATCGATTTCGAATATGTCTTGGGCAATCTCGACGTGACCGACAAAGCCGGTTTCATCAGCGACAGACGCGACACTTTGCTCATCAGCGCGATGACCGAACGCGGAGCCGAACAGTTGCGCAAAGTTCCGGGCGTGGTTTCGGTGACCAAAAACAATGAAAAGAAAGGGGTTTCCCCAACTGTGGTTTTCCCTAAAGGCTATACGAATTGGACAATCGACAATTACGGTCCGATCTATATTCCGGAACAAGGCAAAACCGTTGCGCTTAACCGCCAATCGCTTCCGTTCTACAAAAAAATCATTTCGGAATACGAAGGCCATGACCTTAAGGTGAACGGAGACGAAATCCGTATCGACGGTAAAGTCGCCACTTCTTACACATTCGGCCAGAATTATTATTGGATGATGGGTGACAACCGCCACAATTCTGAAGACAGCCGTTATTGGGGATTCGTACCCGAAAACCACGTAGTCGGAAAACCGGTGTTCATTTGGATGAGTCTCGACCCGAACAAGAAAGGCTTCGACAAAATCCGTTGGGAACGCGTGTTTACGACTGTCGGAGGCGATGGCGAGCCGGTTTCGTACTTTAAGTTTTTCCTGATTGCGCTTGGTTTCTACTTTGTTGCAAACTTTTTCATCAAGAAGAAAAAAGCCGCCCAAGAATAATTGCATGGACATTTTAGTTTATCCGACCTATTTCCCGTCGATTTCGCAATTCGCCGCGATCGCACAAGCCGAATCGGTCACTTTTGAAGTGGAAGACAACTTCCAAAAGCAGACGAACCGCAACCGCATGTACATTTACAGCCCGAACGGTAGGCAACTTTTGAACATTCCGGTGAAGCATTCGAGTTCGGCCCATCAAAAGACAAAGGACATCCGAATCGAGAAAGCGTTCGACTGGCAGAAACTGCATTTCAAATCGCTCGAAGCTGCGTACCGGAGTTCGCCTTTCTTTGAATATTACGAAGACGAGATCGCGCCTATTTACTTCAAGAAGCAGCAATTCCTCATGGACTTGAACTTCGAGGCGCTCGAGATCGTCTATAAATGCCTCGGATTGCTGTTCGATCCTAAAAAGACCGAGGAATACTTTCACGAAGTACCGGATCTGGTCGATTTTCGCCATTTGGCCAACGGAAAAAAAGACGATCGCCAATTTGAGGAATACACCCAGGTTTTCGGTGACAAATACGGCTACCTGAACAACTTGAGCATTCTGGATTTGTTGTTCAATGAAGGAAGGTATGCTTTGGATTATTTGAAGCGGCAGCAAGTTTGATCTCTTGCCACGAATGCCACAAATTCCACAAATATCTTAACGGATTATTGTAGAGACATCCGAAAGAAATTGTTTTGCGCAATAAATAATTCGAGAAATTAGTGCCATTCGTGGCAGAAAACCTATTCCCGCATTTCCAATCTCGTCATCACCGGAAAGTGATCGGAATTCTCGAACTCCGAAAAATTCTCGAAGCTTTTTACCTGTAGTTTCGGATCGGCGAAAATGTAGTCGATACGCGCCGGATAATACTTGAACTTATACGTTTGCCCGAAGCCTTTTCCGGCCTCTTCGAAACAATCCCCGAGTTTGCCTTTGATCACACGGTAGACGTACGAAAACGCGCTGTTGTTCATATCGCCGCAAATGATCACGGGATATTTGCATTCGCGCCTGTGTTTCTGGATGATCTCGGCCTGTTGCTGCTGACGTTTGAACGCGTCGGTGATGCGACGGAAAATCACTTGTCGTTTCTTCTCGTCTATACTGTTGATGTGGTCGTTGTTGATCTCGTCTACATCGGGCGTGATCTTTACCGATTGCAGGTGCATACTGTACACGCGGATCGTGTCTTTTCCTTTGCGGATATCGGCGAACACGACGTTATTGTTCGAGTTCGGAAGCTCTAATTTGCCTTCTTCGATGATCGGGAATTTCGAAAAGATCGCCTGCCCCGTCTTGACCTGGTTGCCCTGCATCATGATGTACTTGTGCGGATACACCTTGAGGTCGACGTTGGCCCTTTCGGAATATTCCTGAAGACACACGATATCGGGATTCTTCTCGTTGATGAAGTCTTCTATGGTTTCTCCTACATTGTCCTTCGGAATCCAATCGAATAAGTTGAAAAGCCGCACGTTGTAACTCATCACCGTAAAATCCTTTTCGGAATCGGGCAATTCGGTAGGCGAAAATTTATAGAATTTATTGATGAACGTGATGCCCGCAAGCAACAGCAAAGCCGGAAGGATTACCTGTTTTTTGAGCAAAACGGCCCAATACACAAAAAAGCAAGCGTTCAATATCAGGAACAAAGGCATGAACAACGTCAATACGGAAAGGATCGGAAACAACTTGGGCGCGAGGAACGGCAAGACATAGGCGATTACGGTCAATACCGTGAGCACGATATTGAGTATCCACATGAACTTGTTGAACCAAGAGAGCTTCTTCATATCACTTTCCGGCGCGAAACAGGAAATCCTTTTCTTCCTGCGTCAGGCTGTCATAACCTGAACGGCTTATTTTGTCAAGTATTTCATCTATCTGTTGCTGGGTCTTGTCTTTTGTTACGATACGCGACGTTTGCTGTACCGGTTTTTTGTAATTGCGATGCACGGTCCTGAACTTGGTTTTCTTCTCGCCAGGCTTTCCCAGATTCGCAAAAAAGTCGATGACTACCGTAACGACGCGGCTCATGTCGGTTCCCGATTCGAGCATCTTCATGTAAACGAACCCGAAAAGCGCCGCCGATAAATGCGACAGATGGCTTACCGGACTCGTCGAAGGGATCGAGATCACATCGAGGAAAATCAGGAATCCCGTAAGTATCCATAGTTTGACGTTTCCGATGAGCAACAAACGCACTTGCATCGTCGGATTGTATGTCGTGATCGCAACCAAAACCGCCATGACGGCCGCCGAAGCACCGACTAATATCGTCGACGTTCCCATGACGTAGTACGTGACGACGAACACCGATCCGGCGAAAATCGCTCCCAAAAAATAAACACCAATGAACTGTTTGATGCTGAAATATGTACGGAAAAGACGAGCCGCGAAATTCAGCACGAGCATATTGCTCAGGATGTGCATGAAATTGGCGTGAAGGAACGCATACGTCACCAGCGTCCACGGATAGAACAACGCATCGTTCGGACTCAACGCGAGCCAACGCGGGAAACTCGAATTCGGTACGAACGCGAAGTACAAAGCCGAAACGACGAAAATCGCCACATTGACGATAATCAGACGCGTCTCCGGGCCTCCTAATGCGTATTCGCTTTTGATGTCATTCCAAATGCGCGACATAACTTAATTCCAACGGTTGTGATTGAATCGATTCTTTCTCCAGTACCACATCATGATGAAGCCGAAAAGCGCTCCACCGACGTGTGCGAAATGCGCAATATTGCTTCCGGTGCCAAACCATGTAGAGGATATGCCCGAAACGAGATCGAATCCTATCAGGACTGGCACGAAATACTTCGCTTTTATGGGAATCGGAAGGAAGATAATAAACATTTCGGCATTCGGAAACATGAAAGCGAAGGCTACCAAAAGTCCATAAATCGCACCCGAAGCGCCGACCATCACGCCTTTGCTTTCTATAGCCGCGTTAAAGATCGCCGACAAAGATTCCTGTGTCAACGAAACACCCGGATGGCCCGTGCGCAAGATTTCCTCAATCTTGGGCAACAGAAGCTCCGAGGTATAAGAAGTTCCTTGCCTGAAATCTGTATTGAAAATCTCGTAAAGCTCGCGATGCGACAAATTGAGATAAGCTGCCGGTTCAAGGGTTTGCTGTATGGAAATGTAATTGATCAGCAACTGCAATGCTGCAGCGCCCAATCCGCAGGAAATATAAAAAAATATGAAGCGCTTGCCACCCCAAAAATGCTCAAGCGACGACCCGAACATATACAGCGCGAACATATTGAACATGATGTGCCCGATGTTGCTGATCGGCGCGTGCATGAACATATGTGTCAGCAATTGCCAAAAATGGAACTGATCGTTATCGAAATAATAAAGCGAAAGGTAATCGTAAGCTTGGGGCACCAACTGAGAACCCACAAAAAAAAGTATGTTGATGATCAAAAGCTGCTTGACCACCGGTGTAATTGGCATCATATGGCGAATTTCTTATCGATATCTTCCACACGCAAGGTAATGAAAGTCGGTTTCCCGAAGGGTGAAACATCTGGTTCTTTACACGCGAAAAGCCCGTTCACGAGATTTTCCTGCTCGCGTTCGGCAAGCAAAGTGCCCGTTTTTACCGCAAGGCTTTTCGCCATCGATTTGGCTATGGAATCGTTTTGGCTGAAACTCGTTTCCGGAATGCCGTCCTGAAGGTCGCTCAGCAATTCTTCCATGACGATGGACGCCTCGCTTTCGGCAACATTCACCGGCAATCCCGAAACAACTACATGATCGTGATTGATTTCGCTGAACACGAATCCGGTATTTTCAAGCGACGGCTGAAGTTCACGGATCAGGCTCATCTCGATAGTCGAAAAATACATATTGAGCGGAAACAGCAACTGTTGGCTCGACGCCTGGCGTACGGTCATGTTCGTGAGGAATTGCTCGTACAATACGCGTTGGTGCGCACGCTGCTGATCGACGATCACCATTCCCGATTTGATCGGATTCACGATATACTTGCGATGCAACTGGTACATGCGGTTTTCCTGTGCGGCCGTTTCCGATTCATCGAACAACGAAGCCGTGACTTCTTCGGTCTCGAACTGCATTTCTACGGGTTCGGCAATCGTTTCCGTATCATGCTTGAGGCCCACGTAAAGGCTTTCCCAACTTGCGTGTTCGTTTTTTCTGTGGTAGCTTCCCGAAGGAGAAACCTGCTTTTTCTCTTTGACCTCGACTTCTCCGAACGGATTGAAAGCCGCATCGACTTCTATCGTCGGTAAAATGGCATCGCGGTCCTTGTATCCGTAAGGCGTGTCCAACGAAGCGTCGCGTTCGAAATCGAGAACGGGCGACACGCTGAACTGGCCGAGACTGTGCTTGACCGAAGCGCGCAGGATCGCATACAACGCATGTTCGTCGTCGAACTTGATTTCTGTTTTGGTCGGATGTATGTTGATGTCTATCGAGTGCGGAGGCACTTTGAGATAAATAAAATAAGACGGCTGGCAACCTTCTTTCAAAAGACCTTCGTAAGCCGCCATGACCGCATGGTGCAGGTAGCCGCTTTTGATGAATCGGTCGTTGACGAAAAAGAATTGCTCGCCTTTGTTCTTTTTGGAAAATTCAGGTTTGCCGGCAAATCCTTCGAGCGAAACGATTTCGGTGGATTCGGCTATCGGAACGAGCTTTTCATTCGTTCGTCCGCCAAAAATACCCACGATGCGCTGTCGCAAATTCGAAGCAGGCAGATTGAACATCTCGCTGCCGTTGTGGTACATCGTGAAATGGATTTGCGGATGCGCCATGGCCACGCGCTGGAATTCATCGAGGATATGCCTGAATTCGACCGTATCGGATTTCAAAAAGTTCCGTCTCGCGGGAATGTTGAAAAACAGGTTCTTGATAGCGAACGACGTACCTTGAGGCAAAACCGCCACATCCTGGGAAACGAATTTGCTGCCTTCGATGATCAAATGCGTACCCAATTCTTCATTGGACTGGCGCGTTTTCATCTCGACGTGCGCAATCGCGGCAATAGAAGCCAATGCTTCCCCGCGGAAACCTTTCGTATGCAGCGAAAACAAATCCTCGGCATTGCGGATTTTGGAGGTCGCATGGCGCGCGAAACACAATTTGGCGTCCTGCGGACTCATGCCCACTCCGTTGTCGATTACCTGGACGAGCGATTTGCCCGCGTCCTTGACGATGAGCTTGATGTCATCGGCTTTTGCATCGACGGCATTTTCAAGCAATTCCTTGACGACCGAAGCGGGTCGCTGGACGACTTCGCCCGCGGCTATCTGGTTGGCTACGTGGTCTGGAAGGAGTTGAATAATGCTCGACATGGTCTGTTTGAGTGGACGTCAAATGTACCACAATTAACGCAAAAATTGAGGATGGAAAGGTGAAAGGCGGGTTAAAGTTTTGCACAAAAATCAACGGTAGAGTTGAAAGCTTTTCAGCCATGAATGACACGAATATCACTAATCCTATCTGTTTAATTTGTGGAATTTGGGTCATTCGCGGATAAAAAAAGCCCGTCCAAACGAACGAGCTTATCTATATCCAAAATCTGGTCTCTTTATTTGAATCCCATCTTCGAATTCTGGCCCGATGTGCGTTTTCTCAAATCGGCCATCCGGATTGCGGTAATCGCGGCTTCGGTGCCTTTGTTTCCGTGGGAACCGCCCGAACGCGCGAGCGACTGCTCTTCGTTGTTGTCGGTCAACACGCAAAAGACCACGGGAACATCGCCTTTGACGTTCAGATCCTTGACGCCTTGGGTCACGCCTTCGCAAACGAACTCGAAATGCATCGTCTCGCCTTTGATCACGCATCCGATCGTAATGATCGCGTCAACGGTCAACGCCTGGCGCATACGCGAAGCTCCGTAAATCAATTCAAAACTTCCGGGAACGTTCCAGCGCGTGATGTTTTCGGGTTTTACGCCGCAGTCCAAAAGCGCGGTCTCGCATCCGTTGTAAAGGCCTTCGGTGACCTTCGTGTTCCATTCAGAAACAACAATCCCGAATGTGAAGTCTTTCGCATCCGGGAGTTGGTTCTTATCGTATTCCGATAAATTCTTGTTCGCTGTAGCCATATTATTGGGCCAATCCGATGAGCGCATCTACCTGAGAAGCCTCAGGAGAACTCTCGTAATTGTCTTTGATGTCCTGGAAATGTTTAAGCGCGGTTTCCTTTTGGTTCAACGCCAAAGCGGTTTTTCCGGCTTTCAACAAATACATAGGAGCCGTGAATTCGTTTTTGTTTGCGGCAGCGGCCTTCTCGTAGTATTCCAACGCTTCTTTCGGCTGGTTTTTCTGAGAGAACGCATCTCCTTTCAATCCGATCGCCATTGCAGCCAGTACGACATCTTCCGATTTGAATTTGTCGAGAGACTCGATCGCCTCGTTGTATTTTCCTGTGTTCAAATAGGAAACACCTGCGTAGTAGTTGGCAAGGTTTCCGGCATCTGTACCCGAATATTTGTCGGCGATGTCTACAAAACCGTATTGTCCTTCAGAACCTTTCAACGCAAGGACGAAAAGCGAATCCGGTTTCACACCGTCAACGGCTTTCTGGAAGTTCTGCTGGGCAACGAACATCGCCTCGGCAGCATCTTCTTCTTTAGGTCCGGCAACGAACTTGTGGTAAGCGAGGTAACCGATGGTCACCAAAGCGATCGCTCCTACGATACCAAAAATCGCTTTCTGGTTTTTCTCGACCCATGCCTCTGTCTTGTTGGCCGTTTCGTCAAGCGTGTTGAAAACGCCCGCGGTCGTACTGTCTTTCTCTTCGACGTTCACGTCTTCGATGTAAGCTCCGTCCAACGCCGGGTCTTTTTCTTCTTTCTCTTTAGGAGACTTGTAACCTCTCTTGTTATATGTTGCCATTTAGCTTTAAATTAATGCGGGGCAAAAATAAAATTTTTATTCAAATTGAAAAGCGAAAATGTGTATTTTTTCGGAAATTTACGCCCGCTTCCAGAATCCTGAATTTCTGTGTGAAAGCTGCTTTTCGCCCATGCATCTCAAGACGATTTCCCTACTCAATTACAAGAATTTTGAAGACGCCTCTTTCGATTTCGACGACAAGATCAATTGTTTCGTCGGAAAGAACGGCATGGGCAAGACCAACGTACTCGACGCGGTTTACCATTTGGCGTACGGCCGCAGCTATTTCAATCCGATGGCGATGCAGAACATCAGGCACGGACAGGAATTTTTCGTGATCGAAGGCGATTTCGAAAAAGACGAACGCAGCGAACTCATCGTTTGCAGCCTTAAGAAAGGCCAGAAGAAAATCCTCAAGCGCAACGGCAAGATTTACGAAAAATTCTCGGATCATATCGGGTTCATCCCGCTCGTGATCATCTCTCCGACCGATCGCGACCTGATCGTCGAAGGCAGCGAAGTGAGGCGAAGCTTTATCGACAGCGTGATTTCGCAATTGGATGCGACCTATCTGCAAAACCTTATCCAATATCAGAAAATACTGACGCAACGAAACGCCTTGCTCAAATATTTTGCGGCGAACAGGACATTCGAAGCCGATACTTTGGTGATTTACGATGAGCAGCTCGACGTTCTCGCCCAGCCTATTTTCGAGAAACGACGTGAATTCCTGGAACAGTTCGTCCCGATTTTCAACGAATATCACCAAGCGATCACCGATTCGGCCGAAAACGTACAGATCGTCTACCAAAGCCACCTCGCGCAAAACAACATGCTCGCGCTTTTGAACGATCATGTGCAACGCGACCGCGCTTTACAATACACATCGGTCGGCGTGCACAAAGACGATCTGTCGTTCGAGATCGACGCGCATCCGATCAAGAAATTCGGAAGCCAAGGCCAACAGAAATCGTTCCTGATCGCGCTCAAACTCGCGCAGTTCGAGTTCGTCAAGAAGCAATCGGGCCAAAAGCCGATTTTGCTGTTCGACGACATTTTCGACAAGCTCGACGAGACACGCGTCGGCAAGATCGTCGAGATGGTCAACAACGACGCTTTCGGGCAATTGTTCATTTCGGACACGCATCCGGAGCGCACCGAAGCTATTGTGAAACAGACGCACCAGAGTTATAAAATCTTCAATCTCTAAAGTAAAAGACGTACTTTAGCAACACTTTTTTACCGTTTATGAAAACACAGATTTTCGCGTTTTTCGCCTCGATTTCTTTGCTTTTTTCGTGTCAGGGACAAACTTCGGAACAAGTAAAGACCATTCCTCCGAAAGATTTCGCCCAGAAAATAAAAGACAACCCTAACGCACAGATTCTAGACGTGCGCACTCCCGATGAATTCGTCGGCGGACATCTGGACAATGCCGTCAACATCGACTGGTATGAGAAACAGGCGTTCGAATCGAAGGTGGCCAAACTCGACAAATCGAAACCGGTTTTCGTGTATTGTGCGGCCGGCGCGCGTTCGATAAAAGCCGCGAACAAATTGTATTCATTGGGATTCAAAAATGTCTACGATTTACAAGGCGGCATCGTGAAATGGAATGCCGAGACTTCGGACGCTTCCAGTTCGGGTGAACCCGAGAAAATCATCGGCATGTGTTCGCAGGAATATGGAGAAATGATCAAATCGGACAAGAAAGTCCTTGTCGATTTTTATGCGCCTTGGTGCGAACCGTGCAAGAAAATGGCGCCGTACCTGACCAAAATGGAAACCGAACGCAAAGATGTGAAGATCGTCCGCCTCAACGCCGACGAGCACAAAACCCTGGTGAAGGAAATGAAAATCGACTCCTTGCCTCGCCTTCTTTTATATGTGGACGGAAAGGAAACCTGGAAACACGACGGTTTCATATCGGAAGAAGACCTTAAAAAACAATTGTGATGCTAGCAAAAGAAAGCCTGGAATTCCTTGAGGACTTGAGGAAAAACAACAACCGCGACTGGTTCATTTCACAAAAAAAACGATACGACAAATACAAGGAAAACTATCACGCGCTGATTTCGGATTTCATCAAAGTCATGTCGACTTACGATGAAAAACTCGAATCGTTGAGCGTGAAAGACTGCACGTTCCGCATCAACCGCGACATCCGGTTCTCGAAAGACAAATCGCCGTACAAGACACATATGGGTATTTGGATGTCGACCGGACAAAAGAACACGAATCTCGCGGGCTATTACATCCATATCGAAAAAGGACAAAGCTTTATCGCCGGCGGAAAATGGCAGCCCGAAGCATCCGACCTCAAGAAAATCCGCAAGGAGATCGAGTTTTTCCACGATGAGCTCGACGAAATCATAGCCGATAAAAAATTCCAATCCGAATTTGGCGGATTCGACCGAGAGGACTCGTTGAAAACCGCTCCGAAAGGCCTAGAAAAAGACCATCCGGCGATTGAACACCTGAAGCTCAAATCGTTTGTGGTTTCGCAAAAAATCGACGACAAACTGCTCGCAAGCAAAGACTTCGTACAAAACGTATCGGCCAAACTTGCGCTTATCAAACCACTTAACGAATTCCTCAACCGCGCCTTATCTACAGAAGAATAATGCAGATTTTACCCGATTTTTCGCTTAAAAATTTCAACACTTTTGGAATCGATGCCAAAGCGCGCCAATTCGTAGCCGTGCATTCTCTCGACGATTTGAAAACCGTTTTGGAAGAACATCGCCTCGAAAACAAGTTCATTTTGGGTGGCGGCAGCAATATGTTGCTTACGAAAGACATCGATGCGCTTGTAATCCACGTAGACCTCAAGGGCAAAAAGGTTTTGGGTGAAGACGGAAATCACGTTTTGGTCGAGTCCCAGGCTGGCGAAAGCTGGCACGGATTCGTGTTGTGGGCGATTTCGCAAAACTACGGCGGACTCGAAAACATGTCGTTGATTCCCGGAAACGTGGGCACGACGCCGATCCAGAACATCGGCGCTTACGGAGCCGAAATCAAGGATACGTTCGTGAGCTGTGACGCGATGAACATCGAAACCCAGCAAATGCGTACCTTCACGAAGGACGAATGCGAATTCGGGTATCGCGAAAGCATTTTTAAAAATGCCGAAAAGAACAAATACATCATTACGTCGGTGGTGTTCCGATTGACCAAAGACACGCATAAGATCAATACGGGTTACGGCGACATCATCAAGCAATTGGCCGCGAATTCTATCGAAAACCCTACGATAAAAGACGTAAGCGATGCCGTGATCGCGATAAGACAAAGCAAATTGCCCGACCCGAAAGAATTGGGGAATTCGGGAAGTTTTTTCAAGAATCCGATCGTGCCCAAATCGGTTTACGAACAGGCGAAGGCCAATTATCCCGAAATGCCGCATTACGTGGTTTCTGAAACCGAAGTGAAAGTGCCTGCGGGTTGGCTTATCGAACAGGCCGGATTTAAAGGGAAACGCTTTGGTGACGCGGGCGTTCACAAAAACCAGGCGCTCGTTTTGGTGAATTACGGCAATGCGACCGGAGCCGAAATCCTCAACGTCGCAAAAATGGTACAGGGTGCGGTTTTCGAGAAGTTCGGGATCGCGATCGAGGCCGAGGTTAACGTTATCTAAATTGGCAATCGCGAGGGATTGATTTTCGTATCTTGAAAATTCAATTTCCTTCAACATGAAAGTCATCAATTCGCATGCGCACGGCTCGATGGATTATGCTATCGTCGCTTTTCTATTTTTGTCGCCTTCTTATTTCAATTTGCCCGAAACCACTTCTGTTTTCACTTACATTTTCGGAAGCGTGCATTTGCTGTTGACCGCTTTGACCGATTTCAGGCTCGGGCTTTTGAGACGCATTCCTTTTCGCGTACACGGATTGATCGAGTTGGCCGAAGTGTTCGTATTATTTGGTATCGCTTATTATTTGGGCGGTTTTGAAGGGAGATTACCTCAATATTTCTATTCGAGCCTTGGCATTTCGATTTTGTTGATTTGGATGTTGACGGATTATACGGGAACGAAGACGAGAGGGTTTTGAGATGTCTTTTTGTTTCTTTCTAGAAATCGTTTTTATAAAAATTCATTATACTTTGATGTTTGGTTTGACGGATTCTGAGTATTTAGAATTCTGGGTCAAGACCTAACAGGTTTTGGAAACCTGTTAGGTCTTGCGGAAGTTAGCGGCAATTTTTGAGATGCGCCGATGGTTTTTATGCCAAAAATGTTAAAGTCGCTTTGATTCAAAATTCAAAAAATTTTGTTTTGCTTTTGGCCTATTCATTTTTTTGCTTTTGACTTCAAGACCTAACAGGTTTTTGGAAACCTGTTAGGTCTTACCGAAGTTAACGGTCGTTTCGAACTAAGTGGTATAGTTTTTCTACCGAAAGTGTTAAAGCACCATCTTTCAGGATATAGCCACGACAGGAACGACAATCCTAGCCCCGATGCAAGCGAAAACCCCGCAAATTTACAAAGCGACTTTTTTAGTTTTTTGTGCAGCGACCGTAGGAAGCTCGCGACAAAAAGCATAAAAATGCGATTTGGGAATGCGGAGTTGCAACGGGCAGCGGGAATAGCTTCTGACAAGCATACGAACACAAAGCCGAATTCGAGTAAATAAACCGGCAAACCGTTCATCGAGATAAAACATTTCAATTTATCTTTGCGGCGTCAAAACACCCCAGCCTATGCTGTTCATTACTTTTTGTGTATTCGCGTCTGTCGTTTTCATCCAATTCCTTTATTACGTGGTGGTTTTCGGAAAATTCGCGTTTTCGAAACCCCAGAAAAGCACGCCGAAACGCATTCCGGTTTCGGTGATCGTCTGCGCTAAAAACGAAGAGGAAAACGTGCGCAGGTTCGTGCCGCTTTTGGCCGAACAGGATTATCCGGATTTCGAAATCGTGCTTATAGACGATGCTTCGAGCGACGATACGCTTGAGATTTTCGAGGAGTTCGAGAAGCAATATTCGAATATCCGGCTCGTGAAAGTCGAGAACAACGAGGCGTTTTGGGGCAATAAAAAGTACGCGTTGACTTTGGGAATCAAGGCCGCGAGAAAGGAATATCTGTTGTTTACCGATGCCGATTGCCGTCCGTCTTCGAAAGACTGGATTCGCGAGATGACGTCGCGTTTTACGATGCAAAAAACCATCGTGCTCGGATACGGCGCTTACGAGAAATTGCCCGGTTTTTTGAACAAACTCATCCGATTTGAAACGGTTTTGACGGTCGTTCAATATTTTTCATGGGCCAAACTCGGGCATCCGTACATGGGTGTCGGACGCAACCTCGCGTACAAAAAAGAGGAATTCTTCAATATGAACGGTTTTATCGAGCATATGAAGATCCGCTCGGGCGATGACGATCTGTTCATCAACCAGGCGGCGAATGGAAAAAACACGACGGTTTGTTATTCTACCGAAAGTTTTACCTATTCAGAACCTAAAAAATCGTTCAAGGATTGGTTCACACAAAAGCGCAGGCATGTGTCGACAGCCAAACATTACAAAGCGTTCGACCGTTTTCAGCTCGGACTGTTTTTTGTGGTCCAACTACTGTTTTTTATACTTCCGATCGCGCTTTTAGCGTTTCAGTTCATGTGGATTTACGTGTTGGCGATCATCGGTTTCCGATATCTTTTCACCTGGATCACCTTAGGTGTGGCGGCCGGAAAGCTCAAGGAAAAAGACACGATGTACTTTTATCCGATCATGGAAATCGTGCTCATCTTCACCCAATTGAATATCTTTATTACGAATATCTTCTCAAAACCCGTGCATTGGAAATAAACCAGTACATAGAAAAAGCGAAACACGGAGACCAGTCGGCCTACACGTTTTTGCTCGATCACTACTGGAACGAGGTGTATGCATTCATGCTCAAACGCACCGAGAACGAGACTGATGCCGAAGACATCACGATCGAGACTTTTTCGAAGGCTTTCGATAAGATTTCGGTCTATAATCCCGAATTCCAATTCAATACGTGGCTCATCGCTATTGCGAAGAATGTGCATATCGATCTGATCCGCAAACGCAAGAAAGCGCTGTTTTTGGACATTACCGATGAAGACGACCAATTGGCTTACGATGTGGCCGATTCGGCTCCTTCGGCCGAAGATAAGTTGATTACCGAACAAAATCTTTCGAGTTTACTGCAATGCATCAAGCAACTCAAACCGCATTATCAGGAAGTCATCCAATTGCGGTTTTTCCAGGAACTTTCGTATCAGGAAATCTCAGATACTTTGGGCGAGCCGCTTTCGAACGTAAAAGTGAAATTGTTGCGTGCGAAGAAACTGCTGGCCGAAATCATCGAGAGTAAGCGATGACATTTAGGAAATTTTACAGAAAATCTGTAGCCACCTTTTTCTTTTTTGAGATACTTTAGACCTAACAGGTTTTGGAAACCTGTTAGGTCTAACTTGTTTCAAGAGACCATTCCAACTTCCCGCCTACTTCCATCATCTTTATTAAAAAAGCCCCTGTTAAAAAAATCATTAACATTTATACAATTTTTCCGATGGCTTAACAGTTATCCTATCAAACACTCAATCGATTTCGAAAATGCAACATAATTACGCAACCTTTTTAAACTAAATTAATTATGTCTAGAACAAGTATTTTTGAAAAACGGTGGCTCGATCTTGTCTTCGAAGGAAAAAACAAGGCTTATGGCGCCTATCAGCTGCGCCTTGAAAACCCAAGAACCACTTTGCTTGCATTTTTTTACGGATTGCTTTTTATCGGAGGTATTTCGGGAGCGGGATTTTTATTCAGCTCGTTCAAATCGGCACCTCCGGGAAATCTTCCCGAAATCCCGAATGACACTATTGTTTTGGTGAATATGGATCCACCAGTCCAGCCTGAACCGCCTATGGTCGAACCAAGAAGACAGCCTGAAGCGCCTCCTACGTCACCACAAACGCCTGCAAGCTGGGAACATCCCGTTATTGTCCCTGAAGCAGAAGCGACACCCGACCCGCAACCTGTAGGATCTCCGGCGGAAACTCCGGGAACGACAGCCACGGGCAATCCGACGACAGGCGCGGCCGCCCCTGGAGCTGGTGAACCAGGAATTCCGAATGAACCTGCCGGACCTGTCATCACTACTGCTCTCGACAAACAACCATCGTTTCCTGGTGGAATAAACGAATTCTATAAAAAAGTCGCCAAAGGATTCAATAACCCAGACATGGAAGACAATGCCGCGGTCCGCATCATTGTATCTTTCGTGATCGAAAAGGACGGGCGTATGACCGACATCAAAGTACTCAACAAACCAGGGGAAAAATTCGAGAAGGAGGCCATCCGTGTGCTCAAGTCGATAAAAGACAAATGGGAACCCGGCGTAAGGAACCATCAGGAAATGCGCACTTTGTTCACGCTTCCGATCACGATCAAAGCCGAATAAACCAAAACACAGACAAAGTTTAACGCGAAAGCAGGCTGGCCAGCCTGCTTTTAAATTTATGGAAAATTGCAAAAATCCAAAATCCAATCGTCCTTTCTAAAACGATTGGATTTTGGGATTTGGATTTCTTAGACTTTCTTGACGAACTCGGTCCTCAACACCATTGCCGTTTTGTTTACGCGACAATCGATTTCGGCCGGATCATCGGTAAGCCTGATGTTGTTCACTTTCGTACCGCGTTTGATCACGTCGCTCGAACCGCGTACTTTCAAATCTTTTATAACCGTAACCGAATCCCCGTCGTTGAGGATATTGCCGTTGCTGTCTTTTACTTCCATCGTATCGAATTTGCGGCAAAGGTAGCGATTTGGGGAGATTATCAGGCCTCAGGACTTGGCGAATGGATCGTATGCCAAATCCGATTATCTAATTTTCACATCATCTAATTATCGAATTGCAATCCTTCACTACATTTGAGAAACCAAACCAAACCTATGCAAACGTTTACCCTGTCCGAAAAGCTCAAATATCTGTTCAGCTTTCCTGTAATTGTGGCCGCTTTGGGCTATTTCGTAGACATTTACGATTTGTTGCTTTTCGGCATCGTAAGGATTCCGAGCCTCAAAACACTTGGGCTCGACATTGACAAGGCCGGCACGTTGATCCTCAATTTCCAGATGACCGGATTGCTCATCGGCGGTATCCTTTGGGGAATTTTGGGCGACAAAAAAGGAAGGCTTTCGGTGCTTTTCGGATCGATTCTCGTGTATTCGCTGGCCAACATCGCATGCGGATTCCTTCCGTATATAGAAACTTCGAACACATTGGCCTTATACGCCGGATTGCGTTTCATTGCGGGAATCGGGCTTGCCGGAGAATTGGGCGCCGGAATCACGTTAGTCGCCGAGAGTTTACCCAAGGAACTTCGTGCGATCGGCACTTCGATGGTCGCCGGATTCGGGCTTTTGGGTGCGGTCGTGGCCAAACTCACCGAAAACGTCACGGGCGATTGGTCGACAGCTTACTTTATAGGCGGCGGATTGGGATTGTTGTTGCTTTTCCTGCGCATCGGCGTTCTCGAAAGCGGCATGTTCAAGCAAATCGAATCGAAAGAACACATAGCTAAAGGAAATTTTGCCTCATTCTTCTCGAACGGCAGACGACTCGTAAAATACCTCAAATGTATCGCCATCGGGCTTCCGACATGGTTTTGCGTAGGGATTTTGGCCACGATGGGCAACCAGTTCGCACCGTCTTTCGGCATTGATAGCATCGATCCCGGAAAAGCGATCATGTGGACGTATGTCGGGATTTCGGCCGGTGATTTCGCCAGCGGATTCATTTCCCACGCATTGCATTCGCGCAAAAAAGCGATCCTGTACATGATTTTGTTCACGGCTGTCGGCATTTGCGCGATGTTGTTCGGCGGTTCGAAATCGGAAGCGCATTATTATTTCTTTTGTATCTGGCTCGGATTAGGAACGGGCTATTGGGCGATGTTCGTCACAGTCGCCGCGGAACAATTCGGCACGAATATCAGAAGCACGGCCACGACGACCGTCCCGAATATGGTGCGTGGTTTATTACCCGTGATGTTGCTGGGTTTCGACTTTTTCAAGACTAAGGTAGACGTCGTGCATTCGGCATTGATCGTTGGCGTTGTCGTTTTTGCGCTTGCGATTTATGCGACGATGACGATTCAGGAAACGCATGGGCGCGATTTGGAATTCACCGAATAAATCTCTTAAATGATTATTGGAAAATCGTGATACGGAATCCTCATTTTTTCTGCTCGAAATGGAATACTACCAGTTCACGCTTTCATCTGCATCCGAAAGCATCGAAAAGCCCGTAAATTTTAATGTTTCTTTAATTTTGATTGGCTTATCTTAGGGGAAAACTTCCTATGGATATCGAAATCGTCATTTCCCTTTTAAGCCTGGTCGCACTCGAAGCCGTTTTGGGTATCGACAACGTGATTTTCATCTCGATTCTTGCGAATAAACTGCCTGCCGACCAACAAAAGAAAGCGCGTCGTTTAGGTCTGATCCTCGCCGGAATTTTGCGTTTGGTATTGCTGTTGCTGATTTCGCTGATCATGAAGCTCGACAACGATCTTTTTACCGTTCTCGAAGTTGGGATTTCGGGGAAAGATCTGGTGTTGATCGCCGGCGGATTGTTCCTGATCTACAAATCGGCCAAAGAAATCCATCACAAGATGGAAGGCGAAAGCGGCGACCAGACCAAAAATATCGTCGCGGCGACTTTCGGGCAGGTGTTGATCCAGATTTTGATCATGGATTTGGTGTTTTCGGTCGATTCGATCATCACCGCGATCGGCATGGTCACGGAGGTTTGGGTGATGTACGTGGCCGTCGTCGTCACGGTAATCATCATGTTGTTCGCTTCTGAACCGATCTCGAATTTCGTGAACAAACATCCGGCGTTCAAAATGCTCGCACTTTCGTTCCTTTTACTGATCGGGACGTCGCTTGTGGCCGAAGGTTTGGGCGTCCATATCCCGAAAGGTTATATTTATTTTTCGATGGCGTTCGCGCTTTTGGTCGATGTCTTCCAGATGAAAATGGGCAAGAAATCGCAGCCTGTGGAAACGCATGAACATTACCGGAAAGAAGAAGAATCGCAAGCCAAAAAGAAATTTTAGTTTAGCCGCGAATGGCACGGAATTGCACTAATCAAAATTTGTGAAATTCGTGCCTTTCGTGGCTTTTCACCCGACTTACATCCTAACATCGTATTAACAAACTTTCTGCGTAAATTTGCGTCTCTAAAACCAACGACATGGACACCGTTCTCGAAAACGCCGCGCCACAGGCCAAACCAAAATGGCTCAAGGTGAAATTGCCGATCGGGCAAAAATATACCGAGCTGCGCGGACTCGTCGACAAATATAAACTCAATACGATCTGTACATCAGGAAGTTGTCCGAACATGGGCGAATGCTGGGGCGAAGGCACGGCCACGTTCATGATTCTGGGCAATATCTGTACGCGTTCGTGCGGGTTTTGCGGCGTGAAGACCGGACGCCCCGAAACCGTAGATTGGGACGAGCCCGAAAAAGTGGCGCGTTCAATCAAACTCATGAAAATCAAGCACGCCGTAGTCACTTCGGTTGACCGAGACGACTTGAAAGACATGGGTTCGATCATCTGGTACGAAACCGTACAAGCGATCCGACGCATGAATCCCGAGACGACTTTAGAGACGTTGATTCCCGATTTCCAGGGCAACGAGCGCAACCTCGACCGTATCGTCGAAGCCGACCCGGAAGTGGTTTCGCACAACATGGAAACCGTTCGCCGATTGACGCGCGAAGTCCGCATCCAAGCGAAATACGACCGCAGCCTCGAAGTTTTGAGATATTTGAAAGAGAAAGGCGTACGACGCACCAAATCGGGCATCATGCTTGGTTTGGGCGAAACCGAGGAAGAAGTGATCCAGACGATGCGCGACTTAAGGGACGCCAATGTAGATGTGGTCACACTCGGGCAATATCTCCAACCTTCAAAAAAACACTTGCCTGTCAAGGAATTCATCACGCCTGAGCAATTCAAAAAATACGAGGAAATCGGTAAGGAGATGGGCTTCCGACATGTAGAAAGCGGGGCTTTGGTGAGAAGTTCGTATCATGCTCAAAAGCATATTCTTTAATAGACTCGTTGCACTTTAGATTCGAACCGACATTTTTTGACTTCCAATATTCCAATGAATAAAACCAAGGTTGCCATCAACGGTTACGGTCGCATCGGCCGCAATCTCTTCCGACTGCTTTTAGATCATGCGCAAATCGAGGTCGTCGCGATAAACGATATCGCCGACAACCGCACGATGTCGCATCTCACCAAATACGACAGCATCCACGGAGTCTTGAACGCAGAGGTTTCGTTTGACGATGACGGGATTATCGTCGACGGAAAACACTTCGCTTTCCTGCACGAACGCGAGGTCATGAACATCGATTGGAAAAAATATGATATTGATGTCGTGATCGAATCGACCGGGAAATTCAAGACGTTCGACGAAATCAACCAGCATATTTTGTCGGGTGCGAAAAAAGTGATCCTTTCCGCTCCGAGCGAAACAGACAGAATCAAAACGGTCGTGCTTGGCGTAAACGAACACATCCTCGACGGTTCGGAAACCATCATTTCGAACGCGAGCTGCACGACCAACAACGCCGCTCCGATGATCAAAATCATTGACGAGCTTTGCGGAATCGAACAGGCATATATCACGACAGTCCACTCCTATACTACCGACCAAAGCCTGCACGACCAGCCGCATAAGGATTTGCGTCGGGCCAGAGGCGCTTCCCAATCGATCGTGCCTACGACTACGGGCGCAGCCAAAGCCCTTACGAAAATTTTTCCCGAAATGGACGGAAAAATCGGCGGCGGCGGGATCCGCGTTCCGGTTCCGGACGGTTCGCTTACCGACATCACATGCTATGTGCGCAAAGAAGTGACCATCGAACAAATCAATGAAGCCTTTAAAAATGCCGCGTCGGGCAAACTCAAAGGGATTTTGGCCTATACCGAAGATCCGATCGTTTCGGTGGACATTTTGGGCAACCGCAACTCTTGCCTTTTCGATGCGCAACTGACTTCGGTCATCGGTAAAATGGTCAAGGTCGTGGGCTGGTATGATAATGAAATCGGATATTCCGCGCGTCTTGTCGACCTTATTTCCTCAATTCGGAAATAATTGCCTAATTTTAAAGCCCCTAACCGAATAAACAGCACTAATGAGGAGATTATTGCTAATAGTTTTCTTTATGTCCTTCTGCGCCTATCCTCAAAAAAAGCCGGTGGACAGTTCTGCTTATTATATTGAGCTCGCACAGTTCAATACCCGTATCAACAATTACCGGAATTCACTCGATTACACCCAAAAAGCCATCGATTACGCCAAGAAGAACAAGGACGTAAAAGGTGAGGCAAGTGCGGCGTTGGCTTTGGCGAACCTGTATATCGAAATCAAGAAATACAACGACGCGATCGAAGTACTCAACCGTGCGATCGCGCTTTTCAACACGCTAAAACCTTCGGCAGAGCAAGCCTATGCTTATTACAATCTCGGGTTGTGCCTTATGGAAAAGGAAAATTATTCCCAAGCCGAGACGACTTTCGAAAAAGCCAAGACGATTTATGAGACGCTGAAGATTCCCGATGCGATAGAATTGCTCAACCTGCAAAAAGGGATTTTGTACCGCGCCAAAGGAAAAAACGCCGAAGCCGCCAATATTTTCGGGCGTATCATCGCCAAACAGGATCGGGACGACACCTATAAGATCAAGGCCGATGCGTTGTACCAAATGGGCGTCATCGAAACCGGACGCAACCGCAACAATCTGGCGTTAAATTATTTGAACCGCGCGCTTGAACTCAACGAACAGTACAAAAATTACGAGCTTGAAGCCCAGATTTACATCGCGCTTAGCCAAGCATACGATAAAATATCGGATATCAAGAATTCTTACGCTTTCCTCAAGAAACACCTCGAACTCAAAGACAGCATAGCCGCGATAAGCAATGCCAAACTTGGAGCCGAAGATTACACGAAATTCAAGGAAAGCGAACGTCTTAAACGCATCGATCAGCTCGACCACGAGAACCGTCAACAGGAAAAAGCCAGCAAATTCGCCAAGTTGATCTCGATTTTGGCGATCGCGTTGATTTCGATCTTGTCGCTGTTGAGTTTGTCGCTGTACAAGAACAACATCATCCGAAACCAATCGAACCTTTTGCTAAAGGAGACGAACAAGGAACTTCAGATCGCCAAAGACAAAGCCGAAAAAGCCTCGAAGGCAAGAGCCGAATTCCTGTCGACCGTGAGCCACGAATTGCGCACGCCTTTGAACGCGATCAACGGGATCACGCATTTGTTGCTTGAGGAAAGTCCGAAAAAATCACAGTTGAATTACCTGACCTCGCTTCAGTTTTCGGGCAATTACCTGCTCACGTTCATCAACGAGATTTTGGAAATCAACCGCATCGAATCGAGCAATGTCGTGGCAGAATGCATCAATTTCAACCTCAAGCTGCTTTTGGAAAACATCCAGAATTCGCTTAAGGAACTCGCGGCTTCGAACAACAACAAATACACGATCGAGATTGACGAGCGCATTCCCGACATCCTGATCGGCGACCCTACGAAGTTGTCGCAGATTTTCATGAACCTGATCAACAACGCGCTCAAGTTCACCAAAAACGGCCAGGTGAAAGTGATTGCGCAAATGACGACGATAAAAGACGACATCGCGTATATCCATTTCAAGATCATCGACACCGGAATCGGGATTCCCGAAGACAAACAGGAAACGATTTTCGACAGCTTTTCGCAAGGTTCGATCGAAATCAACCGCAAATACGGCGGCACCGGATTGGGTTTGAACATCGTCAAGAAACTCATCGATATTTTGGGCGGGGAAATCAAATTGCAGAGTAAGATCGGGCAAGGTTCTACGTTTTCGTTCGATCTGGATTTCAAGGTAAGTTCGGGCCAAATGGTCGTGAACGACGACGATTACGACGAAAATGTGTTCGTGAACAAAAAAGTGCTGCTCATCGAGGACAACAAAATCAACCAGATGATCACGGCTAAAATGCTCGAGAACAAGCAAATGCTCGTGGAAATCATCGACAATGGCGAAGACGCGATCGAAGCCGTCAAGAACAATTACTACGATCTGGTTTTGATGGACGTACACTTACCCGGTATCAACGGAACGATCGCGACCCAAACCATCCGTACTTTCGACCAACACACGCGTATCATCGCACTCACTGCGATCTCACTCAACGAAAACCGCGAAATGCTGTTGTCTTACGGCATGAACGACGTGATTACGAAGCCTTTCGACCCGAATGTGTTTTATAGGGTGATTGCGCAGGTGATTTCCTGAAGGCTGTAGGCGATAAGTTTTAGGCTTTAAGCTTGGTTCGCAGTGAATTCAAATTTCTTTTTTTTGACAAAATCGAAGGCTACACTTGCCCGATGAAAGCCTTGATCAGCGCGCGTACTTTCGGTTCGGCTTTGGCCGCGGCCTGCAGCACTTCGTCGTGATTGACTTCGGCTATGGAATCTTCGTGGCCGATATCGGTAATCACCGAAACGCCGAGCACTTCCAAATCCATATGACGCGCCACGATCACTTCCGGAACGGTCGACATCCCGACGCAATCGGCACCTAAAATCTTGACCATGCGGTATTCGGACAAGGTTTCGAAAGTCGGGCCTTGCAAGCCCATATACACGCCGTCTTTGACTTGTATGTCCAAATCGGAAGCGATCGTTTTGGCCTTTGCGATCAGTTTTTTCGAGTACGGTTCGCCCATGTTGAGGAAACGCGGCCCGAAACGCTCGTCGTTCTTACCACGAAGCGGATGTTCGGGCATCATATTGATGTGGTCGTTGATGATCACGATATCGCCGACTTTGTAATTCGGATTCACGCCACCCGACGCGTTGGACACGATAAGTTTGTTCACGCCCAGGTATTTCATCACACGCACCGGAAATGTCACCTGCTGCATCGCATAACCTTCATAAAAATGGAAACGGCCTTGCATTGCGACGACTTTTTTGCCATCGATCGTCCCGAAAACCAAAGCGCCTTTGTGTCCTTCGACCGTAGAAACCGGGAAATTCGGGATTTTGCGGTACGGCAACGTGTACTCGATATCGATGTCCTGGGTGAATCCACCAAGGCCTGAACCTAGGATTACGCCGTATTCGGGCGAAATGTCGATTTTGCTTTTGATGAATTCAACAGTCTGCTGTACTTTTTCCCACATAGTCATTTGTTTTTATTGCGTGCCTTTCGTCGACCGGCTTTACAAATTTAACCGAATCGCGCCATTAGCACGTCGAATACCTGGAAAAACTATGATAAATTGACTCCTAAACAGTCCCGAAAAATCCTTATGTTTACGCCCGAAAAACGGCTTTCTACCCATTAGTCACTTCGGTTTGAGAATAGAACAACTGACCTTTACACGATTTATTGCGGCGATGTCCATAGTGATATTTCATTACGGCAAAGGCAGCTTTTTGATTGACAACGAATACGTTTCGTTCATTTTCCGGCAGGCGAATGTTGGCGTAAGTTACTTTTTTATCCTGTCGGGATTCGTGATGATCGTGGCTTACGGAAATAAAGGCCCCGTTAGCTTTGCCGACTACCTCAGGAATCGGCTCGCGCGAATTTACCCCGTATACTTACTTGCGCTTTTTTTGACTTTCGGGATCGAACTATTAAAAAACAAAGTCGTTATCGGAAATTACGTGCTGAACTTGCTCATGCTCCAATCCTGGGTTCCGGCCAAAGCGCTGACCACGAACGGGCCTGGTTGGTCGTTATCGGTCGAATTGTTTTTTTACGCGTTGTTGCCGCTATTGATGAACCGCGTATTTTCAAAGACCAAGCTCAAATTCAATGCATTCTGGATTGTTGGATTCTGGTTGGCCAGTCAGATCTTGTTCCATTTGATTGTTTACGAAAAACTTAGCGTTCCTTTATACCGTAAGTCGGACATTTTGTTCAATCCGATCATGCACCTCAACGAATTCCTGACCGGAAATCTAGCCGGCTTGTTCTTCGTTTCCCGATTGAAAAACGCGCAAAGGAACTGTTTGCCTGCAATTCTAGCCATTTTGTTTGCGCTGGTTGTTTTGTTGAAATTCCCAACGGGAATCGATTTCCACAACGGTTTCCTGGCCGTCCTATTCGTTCCATTGATCGTGTTCATAGCAATTAGCAACGATTTGGTTACCAGAACGATAAGCGGTAAAAATTTTGTGTTTTTGGGCGAAATCAGTTTTGGAATCTATATACTGCAAAGTCCGGTCATGAAAATCTTCACGATAGTCGAACACCAGCTCGGGCTGCAAAAACACGTCGATTTTACGGTTTTGTTACTGGTCCGGGTTACCGTCTTGATTGCGATAGCTGCAGTGAGCTACCTTTATTTTGAAAAACCGCTGCGCAACAAGATCAAAAACGCTGGTAAAATACAGGTCTTGACGTCAACTAAATTGCCGACCTGAAACGTACTGCGAAATCGCGCCGTCGAAATCGTAGCTTCCCGAAACAAACGCGCTTTTGATCGGCAGGTAAAATAAATTTTCGAGCTTGCGCCCTTTCAGTCGAACGTAGTCTTTTTCTGTTGTGACGATTGGGTTTCCGTTGGCTTTTTTGACGATTTCGGATATTTCCGATTCCGAAAAATGATGATGGTCGGAAAATTCCAAAATAACGTCATCCTTTGACTTTAGATGCTCGAAAAACGGTTTCGGCTTCGCGATTCCGGCAATCAGCACTTTCTTTTTGTTTCGGATTATATCAATGTTGATTTTATCGGTGTCGGAAAACACGAAATCGTCGTAATCGATAAAACTGAAAAACAATTGTTGATGGGATTCCAGACGCATTTTCATCCGAATCGCATTTTGCTGTTGCTGCGACAAATCTTTCGGGCATTTGGTCACGACGATGATATCGGCCCGCTTCGCACCTCGCCTGCTTTCACGCAGATTTCCCGTCGGAAGCAGGAAATCGTCTATATACAATTCGTGAAAAGTCGTCAGCAAAATATAAAATCCGGCTTTGACCTTGCGATGTTGGAAAGCGTCGTCGAGCAGAATGACATCGGGTTTCGCGAGTTCCAGCAGTTTTGTGATGCCGTTCACGCGATCGGCATCGACAGCGACCGCCACTTCGGGAAATTTTCTGTGGAATTGGAATGGTTCGTCTCCCAAAATTTGCGCATCCGAGTTTTCATCGGCCAACACAAAACCTCGTGATTTGCGCTTGTAACCCCGACTTAGCGTCGCCACTTTATAATTGGGAATAAGCAAGCGCAACAGGTATTCTATTTGGGGCGATTTGCCCGTTCCGCCGACACTGAGGTTGCCCACGGCGATCACGGGAACATCGAAAGCGGCCGACTTGAAGATCCCAATATCGTAAAACCAATTGCGCAATCCCGTGATAAGCCCGTAAATCGCGGCAAACGGGAACAGTATTTTGCGGATCAGGATCATGTAGGCAAATATAATTTTTATCTTTGGTTGTAGAACCCAGCCAAAATGAAACTGCGCGTATTTTTAGCCGTCGTCATCCTGCTTTCCGGAAGTATTGGCGTTTTTGCCCAACAGAAGGATTCGTCACGCATTCTCGAAACCATCGTAAAAAACTATTACAAGAACGAGAAAGTCGTGGTCAAAGGCCGACAGCAACTTTTGTTCTTTTATTGCGAAAAGGCCAATAACAACGAGGAGATTTTCGAGGCGGTGCAAGGGTTGAAACTCGCAACTTCTGAGGTGAAACGAATCCGTACGGCGGTCAATTCGGATACGCAGCCCGCGAACTGGCAAGTCGAACTCGAAGCGCTCTATCAAGACGACCAAACCAAGATCCAACAAAAAATAAACGATTGCCTGAGCGTCGAACAATACCAGGAAAAGCGCGCCAAACTCAACCTGAACAACCAAAGGCTCATGATCGTGAGCAAACCCGTACTGTTCGAAAACAATACGAAAGCCCTCGTCAAAGTCACGTTTTACCGTACGATCGAGCACAATAACGGAAGCGTGCTGCTCATGCAAAAAACCGATTCGGGCTGGATCATCAAAGACTTTTTAAATTCCTGGTCGACCTGACATGAAAATAAGAAATATACTGGCCATACTCGATGAGATGGCGCCATTGGCTTATGCCGAAGATTTTGACAACGTCGGACTGCTCGTGGGCGATGCCGATATAGAAGCCACGGGAATCCTCGTTTGCCACGACGCTTTGGAAACGGTGATCGACGAGGCGATTTCTAAAAATTGTAATCTTGTAGTATGCTTCCATCCGATCTTGTTTTCGGGATTGAAGAAGATTACGGGCGCGAATTACGTCGAAAGGTCAATACTCAAAGCGATCAAAAACGACATCGCGATCTATGCGGTGCACACGGCTTTGGACAACCACAAAAACGGCGTGAACAAGATTTTCTGCGATGCGCTCGGATTGGTGAATACGAAGATTTTGGTTCCGAAGAAGGACTTTATCCACAAACTCGTGACATTCGCCCCGACCTCAAACGCCGATTCGGTTCGCCAAGCGTTGTTCGATGCCGGAGCCGGAAAAATCGGGAACTACGAGAACTGCAGCTTCAATTCGAATGGCATCGGAACGTATCAGGGCAACGAAGACAGCAATCCCAAAATCGGGCAAAAGCACGAATTCGTAAGCGCCGACGAAACCAAAATCGAGGTGACTTTCGAAAAGCATCTGCAATCGAAAATCCTAAAAGCGCTTTTCGGTTCGCATCCTTACGAAGAAGTCGCGTATGAAATTTACGAACTTAAAAACGAGCACCAGAATATCGGTTTGGGCATGATCGGCGAGCTTGAGACGGCGAGAACCGAACGCGAATTCCTGCAATTGGTGTCCGATGCGATGCAGGCGGAAGGCATCCGACATTCGGAATATCGAAATAAAAATGTGAAAAAAGTTGCCGTTTTGGGCGGTTCGGGAAGTTTTGCGATTTCGGCCGCAAAACGCGCAGGTGCAGACGCTTTCGTGACTTCGGACCTCAAATACCATCAGTTTTACGAGGCCGAAAACCGATTGCTTTTGCTCGACATCGGCCACTTTGAAAGCGAGCGTTTTACAAAAAATTACATGCTTGATTTTCTTAAGGAAAAAATCCCTAATTTTGCAATCATTTTATCCGAAGTTAATACCAATCCCGTTAAGTATTTTTAAATATGGCTACATCCGTGAAAGAATTGAGTGTTGAAGACAAGTTGAGAGCATTGTACGATTTGCAGTTGATCGATACCCGTATCGATGAGATCCGCAACGTACGTGGCGAATTGCCGCTCGAAGTGGAAGACCTCGAGGATGAAGTTACCGGTTTGAGCACACGTCTTGACAAATTCAAAAGCGAGCTTGAAGTGATCGAGGACAGCATCAAGAGTCGCAAGACCGCTATCGAGGATCACAAAGAAGCCATCAAGAAATACACCAAGCAGCAGGAAACCGTGCGCAACAATCGCGAATTCAACGCATTGACCAAAGAAGTTGAGTTCCAGGAATTGGAAATCCAGTTGGCCGAGAAGCAAATCAAGGAAATGAAGGCTTCCATCGAACACAAAAAAGAGGTGATTTCACAATCTAAAGAGAAACTCGAGACAAAATCGTCTCACTTGAAGCATAAGAAGTCGGAGCTTGAGGACATCATGGCCGAGACTGCCAAGGAAGAAGGCTTCCTTGCCGAAAAATCTGCAGAATACAGAGCGCAGATCGAAGATCGTTTGCTTATGGCTTACGACCGCATCCGCACGAGTGTACGCAACGGTTTGGCTGTAGTGTCGATCGAGCGTGGCGCATCTGCCGGTTCTTTCTTTACGATTCCGCCTCAAACGCAGGTAGAAATCGCGGCCCGCAAGAAAATCATCACAGACGAGCATTCAGGACGAATCCTTATCGACAATGTGCTTGCCGCCGAAGAACGCGAAAAAATGGACCAACTCTTTTCGGAGTTCAAACACTAAAATACAAGCCCCGTGATTGGGGCTTTTTTTATGCAAAAAATCAGGTATTTCATACTTACCAAATCGATCGGGTTGTACGTCAACTTGCTTAGTTTCCTTCTTCCGAAGAAAGGCAAAGAAGTCGTGTACTATTTTTTCAGCAAACCGCGCGATGGGAAACTCAGGCACGATGCGTTGCCCGAACTGCTGGCCAAGACTCACCGCGAAACGATTTCATTAAACGGAGATACGATCCAAACCTATACCTGGAAAGGAAACGGAGCCGTGATTTTGCTCGCCCACGGTTGGGACAGCAATTCGTGGCGTTGGGAAAAACTGTTGCCGTTCCTTCAAGCGTCGGGAAGTACGATCGTGGCTCTGGACGCGCCCGACCACGGTTTGTCGCAAGGGAGTTTCAGTCTTCCGAAATACGCGGCTTTCATCAATGCGGCAGCCGAAAAATTCAAGCCTGATTATTTGATCGGCCACTCGATCGGCGGATCGGCGAGTTTGTACTATCAGCATTTGTACCAGAATCCTAAGCTGCGCAAACTCGTAATGTTGGGCTCTCCGGCCGAACTCAATCCGATCATCGACAATTATGACGGACTGCTTGGCCTTACGCGTAAATCGCGTGAGTTGCTCAATCAGTATTTTATGGAGCACTTCAATTTCCATCCCGATAATTACACGGCCAGGATTTTCGGCAAAACGCTGAATCTCGACGGTCTTGTCGCGCACGACACCGAAGATGACGTGGTGAGGTTTACCGAAATGGAAAAGATTTCGGATGCGTGGTCTAAAGCCAAGGTCATCAAGACATCGGGACTTGGGCACAGTATGCACGGGGACGAATTGTACGGCGAAGTTGCGCGGTTTTTGTTTGAGGATTAGGGATTCCGACGAAGGAGGAATCTAGGGTTTTGGCATGTTTGACTTTGACCGTTGTTTGATTCCGACGAAGGAGGAATCTAAGTTTGTCTATATTGGATGAGATTCCTCCTTCGTCGGAATCTCCAAAAATTCCAATTCCGGGTTCATTGAATAAATCAGTTCCATTTTTTTCGAACGCCTCCAACCTTTTATCTCGGTTTTCCTCCGCTCGGCCTCCCTCGCATCAATACATCGTTGATAAAAAAGCAAATAACAAACTTTATATTTTGATGTAAACGTCCTGACATTCATGATGATTTGTTTTCGATGTAAATCCATCTGACTATCCAAATCATCAGTACAGTTAGTGTAAAGTACTGTCTTTCTTTTATTGGTAGCTATGTAAACAAAATGAGGATTTTGTGCAGTTTTCATAAATGAGGATTTAAGCTTAGACTCCTCCTTCGTCGGAGTCTCCCAAAATTCTCAAATCCATCAAACCATCAATTACAGGAAAACTGTATTATTTCTTAAATCTTCACCAACCGCCTCACTCCTACATTTTTCCCATCCTCGACTTTCACAAAGTAAATTCCGGCGGACAAAAACGCGATATCCACATCCGTTTTGTCCGATCTTACCACGGTTTGCCCTATCGAATTCACGATTTCGACTTTCGCGTTTGCTGAAAAATTACCCGAAATCTGAATGGTACTTTTTGACGGATTTGGTGAAACCACGAACTTCAATCCTTCAAATTTCGTCACGGACAAGGCATTGACCGCTTCGATTGCCGCCTGCATATCGGGAATCGGACCGATATGTCCACCAGAACCTTGAGCGATTCCGGTATCGATCAGCAATTGGCGCATTTCATCAGGCGACAAGAATTCGCCGGTCAGATCATGATAGTACGATTGCAGCACAACTGCACACGAGGCCACTATCGGCGTAGCCGAGCTCGTCCCCGAAAACGTGCAGTAACGTTGGTTGAAATCGCCGCCAATAGCCGAAAAATTGCCGTAACCCGTCGAACGTACGTCATTGGCCCAACCTTGAAGGTTTACACGACTTCCGTAAGTGCTGTACGAAATTTTGTCGTGCTGTAAGTCCGATGAACCGGCTCCAACTATGATCGCGCCGCTGTCGCCTCTGTCCATATAGGGTTGATAGGCCGCCGAATCCAAATTGGCATTCCCGTTTCCGGCAGCCGCCACGACAAGGATTCCCGATTGGGTCGCGGCCTGGGTCAAATCCCAGACCAATTGGCTGTATTCAGCCGGAACGAACTGGTCGTTGATTCCGTATTCCTGCATTTCGAGAATGATGATGTCTCCGGCAACCGAAACTTCGATGGCATCGGCTATGGCGGCCGACGGATTGTAACCCGCAGTCGTCCATTCCGGAAACTGTATCATTTCGGAAATGCCATGCGCCATTCCGGTCACGCCATACGATCCGTCATTGCCTGCGACAATACCGAAAACCGCCGTCCCGTGTTCGGAATAATCTTGGGAAACACCGGCGTTGAGCACGGCTCCGGGCTGCATGAAAACACCCGGATTGTCGTTGAATTCCTCGTGGTTTTTATTGAATCCGTACTCGACGTCGCGTATACGCATACCGTTTCCGGTCAAACCCAGATTCCATGCGAATTGCATGTTCACTCCCGGATTGGTCTGGATGTACCCTTGTTGCGAAAAATAATTGGGCGTTGTCGGCGCGATATCGGCTGGCGGCGGAACGGGTTTCAGGCAAACCAATTCACAATACGCAACGTTCGGCAACATTTCCAATCTTGCGGCCAAATTGAGCAAAAAAGCATTGGTCGAATCGGCCGTAATCACTTCGAAAACATGGCGTAAACGGTTTGCGGCATTGCCACCGTCCGAAGCATTTCGCGAGAGTGCGTCCAATTTCGCATCCGAAACCAACGCCTTGCGTTCCAAAGCGAATCCGAATTCGGTTTGGAGATGCGACACGTCGTGGTTGTCATCGGTGAAAACCACATACAATTCGTGAACAGAATGATCATCGGAAATATGGAATTGCCCTTTTCGGGTTTGGGAAAATCCGAAGCAAAAGCAAAAAGCCGTAAAAAGGAGTAACAGTTTATTCATAGTCAGCAGGTTGTATTCCAAAAATAGCAATATTCACCAACATTATGTGAAAGCCGCATACGAAGTTGATTTTGAGTGCTTACCTTTGCCGCATGGAAGAAAACGTTAAACGCCTCAACAAATTCATTGGGGAAACCGGGCATTGCTCACGTCGGGAAGCCGATGAGATCATCGAAGCCGGACGCGTCTCGGTAAACGGGAAACCGGCCGAATTGGGCATGAAAGTGAGCCCTTCGGACGAAATCAGGATCGACGGCAAACTCATTGTCGAAAAAACAGGCAAGTTCACGTATCTCGCGCTCAACAAGCCGCCTGGGATCGAGTGTACGACCAACACCGACGTGCGCGACAACATCATCGATTTTCTTAATTTCCCGAAACGCATCTTCCCTATCGGACGTCTCGACAAAGCCAGTGAAGGCTTGATTTTCCTGACCGACGACGGCGATATCGTCAACAAGATATTGCGTGCGAGGAACAACCACGAAAAAGAATACGAGGTCATCGTCGACAAGCCGGTCACCGATCGCTTCATCGACAGAATGGGCAACGGCATCCCGATTCTGGATACCGTCACGCGCAAATGCTTCGTCGAAAAGACTGGAAAGGATTCGTTCCGCATCATTTTGACGCAAGGTTTGAACCGACAAATCCGTCGCATGTGCGAATATCTGGGTTATGAGGTCGTGAAATTGAAACGCGTGCGCATCATCAACATCAAGCTCGACTTGCCGCTTGGACGCCATCGCGAATTGACCGAGGACGAAATTTCGCAACTTAGTTTGTTGATCGAACCGTCGAGCAAGACCGAGGAAGCGAGTTTTGAAAAGGACGAATTCCGTTCGCCTGCCCCGAAACGCGATTTCCAGAAAAGGAATTATACGAGAAACGATTCGGAGGCTCCCGATGCCAAAACATCGGACAGGCCAAAGCGCGACTTCCAGAAAAAGGACTTCACCAAAAAAGATTTTACCAAAAGGGATTTCCCGCGAAAGGATTCGGGTGACAAAAACGAAGGCAGAAAAGAGTACGGCAAACGCGATTTCCGCAACAGCGACGATTCGCAAAGACCCGACAGTTTCAAGCCGTCTCCGAAACGCAATATAGAAGTCATCAAGAAAGACGATCCGCGTTATCGCAAAGAAGGCGAATTTTAATACAATTTCCGCATCGCTTTTGGCGTTCATGAAGAAACCAAACCAATTTTCATGAGCACAAAAAAAATAATCATCGTAGGCGGAATTGCCGTCTTCGCACTTTTAGGACTGGGCTTTTTCGGACTTGTGTCGTTTACCGAAAAAATCGCCAACAGCCGCGACTGCGAATCGTTCAACGTCGATCATATCGAGGTACGCGCCAAAGTCAACATTCCGCCGGTTTTGGATGCCGATTGCAATTATGACGCGGACAAAAAGCGAAAGACGACCGTTTTTATCCTCAATAAACAAGTATTCGATATCGTCGAATATTCGCGATTGCACGATTTCAAAAAAACGGATTCGATTCCTGCCAATTTCCGCGATTTCGACGCCGACGGGATTTCGGCACTCAAAAATCCGAAACTGTTCCTGCGAGAAGGCAAAACCCAAACCAATTCGTACAGCATGCTGCTAGATACGCAAAGCGGAAAACTTTGGGTAGATTTGCGTTACTTTTACGACGAGAACCCAATCCGATGAAATTATTTTACGCTTTGCTTTTGTGTTTCGGCACTTTGTTTTCCCAAAAAGAACCTCCCGTAGTCACCGAATCGTTCAAGCTCATCAACGACCTCAACAAGGCCGAGAACAAACCTGCGATTTACATGTGCCGCGACGTCAATAACTTTTGGGGCGATTACCTTACCGAACCCAAAACCGAGAGCGAGTTCGAAAAGCAGAAATTCCAGAAGCGCCTCGACACGATTTCGAAATACATCGGCGGAAACGTCACTCTTTGGAAAAAAAGCCTGCTGCATATAGAAACGTGGCAACCGCGTGTGAAAGCGGCCGAATATGTCAATTACCGAGAATTGGATATAGACGCGTTCTACAAAAACCACAACCGTACCGGCGTTTATTTGTATTCGCCTCCACTTTTCAGCAACGACCGCACCAAAGCGTTGATTTATGTTTGGTATCTCACCGGACGCAGCGTCATCCTTGACAATTATTACTATTGCGAAAAAGCCGACGGTGTCTGGGCACGCAAAAGTATCGTCTTGATCGGAGGTTTCAACAATTATTGATCAGAACCATCTGCGCTTGCGGAACAGCAATACGCCGAATGTCGAGAAAAGTAGCGAAATCCCTATGATGATCCACAATCCGAAGCGGTTTTCCTGCAAACTGTTGGGCACGTTCATGCCGTAGAAACTCGCTATCACTGTCGGAATCATTAAAATGATCGAAATCGAGGTCATCTGCTTCATGATGTTGTTCATGTTGTTGGATATGACCGAAGCGTAGGCATCCATCGTTCCGGTTAAGATATCCGAATAGATGTTCGTGGTTTCCTGCGCCTGACGCAATTCGATTTCGACGTCTTCCAGGAGTTCGGCATCGTAATTCTCGCGCTGGCTGCGGATGTTCTTCAGTCTGTGCAGCAAAATATCGTTGCCTTTGAGCGAAGTCATGAAGTAAACGAGACATTTCTCGATTTGCAAAAGTGCTTGCAATTCTTCGTTCTTGATCGATTTTTCGAGGTTGTCCTCGGCGAGTTTAATTTTTTGGTTGACTTGTTTGAGGTATTTGAGATACCACACGGACGACGACAGCAACAGCTTCAGAACCAAGTCGAAATTATCGGAAATGTCGATTTTCTTGCGGCGTGAATAGGTCACGAAATCGTCGAGCATCTCGGTTTTCTTGAAACTGATGGTCACGCGTATGTCGTCTTTGAATACCATTCCGAGCGGAACGGTATAGAATGGCAATTTCGCGTCGTCGCTTTTTAACGGAATACGCATGATGATAAGCCACCAGCCGTTTTCGATTTCTATGCGCGGACGTTCGTCAAAGTCTTTGATGTCGTTGTAAAAAGACTCGGGAACGCCTAAATCTTCGAGAAGGAATTTCTTGTCGGCTTTGTCGGGCGTTTCAACGTTTACCCAACAGTTCGGATGCCAATCGTTTACGGCCACAAGACCGTTTTGGTTTTGGTAGAAGGTTTTCATTTTTGCACGGCTTTATCCCGAAGCCGCGCAGAGAGCGGTTTCAGGAGAAGTTCAACAATTTGGGATCATCGTCCATTTAAGGATTTTCTTCTGTTTTGCGCCGCGAAAGTAGGGTTTTAATTTGGTTTGGTTGGCGTTTTGGGAGTTTTTTACGAATAGAGATGGATTGGTTGGTTTGGGTTAAGGAGAATGGGATGGGGAGAAATTTAAGATTTGGTACAGTTTTTCTGTACTGGGATGGTTTGAAACTGCGTTAACTTGAGGGTGGGTGGTGGTGGCAATTTTTACCCAGAAAGATTTCAAATGTTTTTTTCAGAATGCCTTTCTCAACGCTTTCATTGATGAGTTGCTCGGCATATTTCCAGATGGATTCCGAACCGTTCGCAATCACTTTTTTCTTCTCGTAAACTTTTTCGTAAGGAACATTGAATTCCACCCAAGTACCTCCATTGTTCGACGTGTTTTGAAGCAAAGGTTCCAGCCTGTCCATCGACCTTGCGAACTTCGCTTCATCGGTTTCGCAGTCTTCGAATTCTTTCCAGATCGAGATGAATTCCTGCGCTTGTTCCGATGGCAAAAGCCCGAAAATTCTTTGTGCGGCAAGCATTTCCTCATCCGTATTCACATGATTTTTCACAGAATCGTAAATGAATGTATCGCCAGCGTCAATCTCGACTATGTCGTGGATCAACACCATTTTGAGCACTTTGAGCACATCGATAGGCTTGTTCGAATGCTCGGCCAAAACGATGGTCATCACCGCCAAATGCCAGCTGTGCTCGGCATCGTTCTCGCATCGGTCGCTGTTGAGCAGTTTGGTTTTGCGCAGGATGTATTTGAGTTTGTCCATTTCTTTGATGAAGACGATCTGTTGAAGCAATTTTTCCATAAGCGTGAATTAAAATGAAGCCACGAATTCCACGAATTGTCACTAATTATTTGTGGAAAATTCGTGGAATTCGTGGCTAAAAAATCATATCTATTCGTTATCGCGTCTGCGTTCGCGCGCCAAAAGCGTATTCTTAAGCAACATCGCGATCGTCATCGGCCCGACTCCGCCCGGAACCGGCGTGATGAAAGACGCTTTTTTGCTCACGTTTTCAAAATCGACATCGCCCCTAATGCGATAGCCTTTTTCGGTAGTCTCGTCGTTCACGCGCGTGATACCGACGTCTACGATCACCGCGTCGTCCTTGACCATTTCGGCTTTCAGGTAATTCGGCACGCCGAGAGCGGAAATCACGATATCGGCCTGAGTGGTAATCTGTGCGATATTCTTTGTGTAACTGTGCGTCAACGTCACCGTCGAATTTCCAGGGAAACCTTTTCGTCCCATCAAAATGCTCATCGGACGTCCTACGATATGGCTTCGGCCGATGACCACGGTGTGTTTTCCTTGGGTTTCAACTCCGTAGCGCTCCAAAAGCTCGAGGATGCCGAAAGGAGTCGCCGGTATGAAAGTCGACATATCCAAAGCCATTTTTCCGAAGTTTTCCGGATGGAAACCATCCACGTCTTTTGTCGGATCGATCGCCATAATCACTTTTTGCGTATCGATTTGAGGCGGCAACGGCAATTGCACTATGAAACCGTCAATGTTGTCGTCTTCGTTGAGTTGCTTGATTTTCTTGAGCAGTTCTACTTCCGATGTCGTGCTTGGCATCTTGACCAAAGTCGATTCGAACCCTACTTTTTCGCAGGCTTTCACTTTACTGCCTACATAAGTCAAGCTCGCTCCGTCGTTACCCACGATGACCGCCGCAAGATGTGGCACTTTTTCGCCACGGGCTTTCATTTGGGCGACTTCGGCCGCGATTTCGTTCTTGATGTCGTCTGAAACTTTCTTTCCGTCGAGTAATTGCATTGTATTGTGTTTGATTTTAGAGTTCTTTGAAAAGATTGATAGATTGAGGATTATCGGATATACAGAACATGATCGCATTCATTCGACTTCTGACAATCTGCAAATCTATAATCCAAAAAAAAAGACGCGTTCACACACGTCTTCTATTTTATCTCATCCCGGGCATTCCGCCGCCCATCATCTTCATGAGCTGTTTGCCTCCCGGACCTTGCATCATTTTCATCATCTTGCTCATTTGGTCGAACTGTTTCATAAGTTGGTTGACCTGCTCGATTTTCGTGCCCGAACCTTTTGCGATGCGGTTCTTGCGCTTGACGTCTATGATGGATGGTTTTTTTCTTTCTTTCGGCGTCATCGATTGGATGATCGCTTCGATATGTTTGAACGCGTCGTCTTCGATTTCCACATCTTTCATGGCTTTGGACGCGCCGGGAATCATGCCGATCAAATCTTTCATGTTACCCATTTTCTTGACTTGCTGGATTTGCTGCAAAAAGTCGTCGAACCCGAATTCGTTCTTCGCGATCTTCTTTTGCAATTTGCGTGCTTCCTCTTCGTCGAACTGCTCCTGCGCTCTTTCCACGAGGGAAACCACGTCGCCCATTCCGAGGATACGATCGGCCATACGCGACGGATAGAACACGTCTATGGCCTCCATTTTCTCGCCTGTTCCGACGAATTTGATCGGTTTGTTTACGACCGATTTGATCGAAAGCGCCGCACCGCCTCGCGTATCACCGTCGAGTTTGGTCAGGATGACACCGTCGAAATTCAATCTGTCGTTGAATGCTTTTGCCGTGTTGACCGCATCCTGTCCCGTCATCGAATCGACGACGAACAAGGTTTCCTGCGGATTGATCGCTTTGTGTACGTTCGCGATTTCGGTCATCATTTCCTCATCGACCGCCAAACGGCCCGCCGTATCGACGACCACGACGTTGAAACCGTTCGCTTTGGCATGCTTGATCCCGTTGAGCGCGATTTCTACCGGATTTTTGTTTTCCCTTTCGGAATATACTTCCACTCCAATCTGTCCACCTACAACATGCAACTGATCGATCGCCGCCGGACGATATACGTCACCGGCAATCAAAAGCGGTTTCTTGTTCTTTTTGGTCTTGAGATAGTTCGCGAGTTTTCCGGAGAACGTCGTTTTACCCGAACCTTGAAGACCCGACATCAAAATGACCGTCGGATTCCCGGAAAGGTTGATTCCCGCAACATCTCCACCCATGAGCTCGGTAAGTTCGTCCTTGACGAGTTTCACCATGAGCTGGCCCGGCTGGAGCGTCGTCAATACGTTCTCGCCGATCGCTTTGTCTTTCACGCGAGTGGTGAAATCCTTGGCGATCTTGAAGTTGACGTCGGCATCGAGAAGCGCGCGGCGTACTTCCTTGAGGGTTTCGGCTACGTTGATCTCGGTGATTTTACCGTGTCCTTTGAGTATGTGGAAAGCTTTGTCGAGCTTATCGGATAAATTATCGAACATAATAGTGGAATGAAGTCGCAAATATAAGGCTAATTAGTGTATGAGGCAAGGTGAATAATGGATAGTAAATAGTCGATTGGGAATGGTGAAATGTGAAATGCCATTTGTGAAAAGACACAAGCGGGAGTGCATTGTGAATTTCAAATTACAATGGGATTTTCCATATTCCGACCTCTTGAGATTATTATCTCAAGACTCAAATCCTGAAGTAAACTTTAACAAGATTTCCAGTTTTTCTGTACTTGTCCGGACTGATTTTTTTGTAGGGACGCATTGCCCTTTCCCCTTATCGCAAAGTTCGGATTTCCCAAAATACAATCGATACACGAAATCTGCCGTTTTTGTTAAATCTGGCGAAAGCCCAAGTCCACATATAGCAAAATCCTTAATTGACAAGTTACGAGATTCACATAGTTCAGATTCGAGCATTACACAATCGCTCAACCAAAACACAAATCGTATAAAATTACCCTGAAACCGTGTACGACAAATCATTGATTTACAGGGTAATTTTAGGATTCAACTTTAAAACCTACTGCCATGAAAGCGATACATGCCCTCAGAGCCAGCATCATTATAGCCGTGACCGCACTTATGGTTGCCTGCGGAACGCAATACAGAGGATCGGCCGCCGACCGCACCGGAACCAACGGCGCGACCAACGGAAACGGCAAAGTGCCTTCGGGAACCGCGCACAGCCTGCGAAATCCTTAAACGCAAGCCATAAAAAAACCGATCCTAAGACCGGTTTCTCCCCAAATTATGATAAAGCCCTTGTTTAGAGACAAGTGTTGATGTCGCCTTCGAGATTGAACAACGTGTTGATTTCGTTGAAATTGAGCGCGCGTTTGTATACGCGGACATCGTCTACGAATCCCTGGAAATTCCCGCCGATGAAGTTCGGCGGCATCACGCCCGAAAATTCCGCGGTCGATTCTGCGCGAAGTTCCCCGTCGCGGTACAAACTCAGCATATTTCCGTCCCAAGTCACGACTACATGGTGCCACACTCCTATCTGGCCGAAAAGCTGTCCGTCGATCCAATCCTGATCAACCATTTCGGCACCCGGAGCGATGACTTTAGGCGCACGGATTTCGGAAGCCGGACCTTCGAGCGAAATCTGCAACTGGCTGTTTTGGAACAGGATTTCTGCCGGTCCTTGGAAATTGTTGATTTGACGATTGAACCAAATACTTACCGTGAACGCGTTGTTCTGCAACATATCGTTGTTGACGTTACCTGCCGTCACGACCTGGTTGTCGGCGTTCCCTTGAGTTAAAGAAAGCGCTCCGCTGCCATTGTCATTGCGGTCGTTGACGAATTCGGTTTCACCTATCGCAAGAGAGTTTCCGAGCCCGGTGAGGTCATTCACTTCATTTGCGAAAGTCAGGTATAAGATCAAATCGTCGCGCAACGGCGTATCGTTGTCACAATCACAGTCTGAAATAGCCGAAGCGATCGCCGTATCCAATTCGTCGTTAGAATTTATCGTGATCGTTTGGCCCGATGCGTTTATGGCTGTTATAGGATAATCGATCTCGTACACATCGGTTGCCGTCAGATTGAACAGCGTGAGATAAAATTCCTGGTTATTGTCTATCGTTATCGTCGATGGATTTTGCGAACCCGTATCGTACAAATTGATGTTTATCGGATAATTCAGAGAAAGGCATCCGATGCTTTCAAAACCGAAACAATCGGCGACTTCACTCACCAATTCGTCTTCGTTGTTGACGACGATCTCTTCATAAGAAGCTGTGATCAATGTGATCGGAAAAACGAAATCGACGAATCCTCCCACAGGCGTTTGTTGCAAAATGTCTTCTACCGTCTGATAATCTTCGGGGTCGTCTACCGTAATGATCGCGCCGTTGGTCATCACTTGGACCGGAAGTTTTACACTGAAACAATCGGTACTGTCGATTACATTGTCGATCGAAGTGTTGTTGCCCGTAAGCTGTTGTAGTTTTTGGGTGACGGCCGAAGTTTTGTCGAGAAGCCCGGCGCTCGGATTGTTCTGGTTCTCTTCGTCCTGGCACGAAATCAAAGTGGCCAACCCGATCACGAATACCAGCAGGAAAGGTTTGATAAAATTTTTCATGTGAATTTTTTTTCTTGGTTACAGCCTAAAAACAATCGCGATTGGGAAAACCCTACTCCAAATGCCGTATTTTTAACAGTGAAAAAATCTCTCGCGCTAAAGGTAGGGTAAAACAAGCTTCATCTGTTTTAGATGTCGGATTCAAGTACGTATATGGACAATTGTTCGCTTCAAGGCGTTTGCGAGGAAAACCTTTTCTCGTCGATTTTCAGGCAACAGGCGCGCTCGTTGCGCAATTACCTGCTGTACAAGTTCGGCGATGAGGAAAAAGCCAACGACGTGACCCAAGACGCTTTCGCCAAATTATGGGAAAATTGTGCCGACGTGCCTCAGGAAAAAGCGAAATCCTATCTGTATACCGTCGCGAATAATGCCGCACTCAATAAAATCGCACATAAAAAAGTAGTATTGGCATATGCGCAGAACACGACGGCAAGAGCGGTCACGACCGAAAGTCCTGAGTTTTTATATGAGGAAGAGGAATTCCGCGACCGATTACAACGCGCCATCTCAAATTTAAGCGAAGGACAACGCACGGCTTTTTTGATGAACCGCATCGACGGCAAAAAATACCACGAGATCGCCGAGATATTGGACATTTCGGTCAAAGCGGTAGAAAAAAGAATCAGCGGGGCTTTGGTTTCGCTAAGGAATGAGATAGGATTTGGGAAATAAAGTAAAAAAGAATAGACCAATAGATGATAGACCAATAGACATTCTGTTTATCATCGACCATCAAAATAAATTGATGAATTAATTATAGACCTACCAGAAGATACGATTCCGTCTGTCATCTATTCGTCTATCATCCATCATCTAAAAATAAAAAAATGGAACACGACCTCGCAAAATGGCTATCCGGTGAAATGAACGAGAGCGAACTGGCCGCCTTCCGCAATTCGCCCGAATACAACGACTACGAACGCATCGCCCGCCTGAGCCGTGGCTTCAAGACGCAAAGTTTCGACGAGGACGCGATGCTGGCGCGCGTCACTTCACTTCCGAAAAAAGAAAAAGAACCCAAAGTGATACCGTTTTACCGTTCGACGATTTTCAGGGCAGCGGCGATTTTCATAATCGGATTGGGCCTATTTTTGACATTCCGTCCCGAATCGGACATCATCGAAAAGGCAGCTTCGGGAAAGATGGCTTCGATCGTTTTGCCCGACGCATCACAAGTCGAACTTAATTCGGGTTCCGAAATCACGTACGACAAATCGTCTTGGTACGACCACCGCGAATTGACGCTTAAAGGGGAAGCCTATTTCAAAGTTGCAAAAGGCCAGATATTCGACGTGAACACCGATTTGGGCAAAGTGACCGTCGTCGGTACGCGATTCAACGTAAAAGCGCGCGAGAAAAGGTTTGAGGTCGAATGTTATGAAGGAAAGGTAAAAGTCCGCACGAACGGATCCGAAACCATGCTCACTCCGGGAATGATGGTCATCTTTGAAAACGGCCAACCAAAAGGCACGCCGATTTTACTCGAAACCCAACCCGAGTGGACAAAAGGGGAAATCCGTTTCGTTTCGGCCTCCCTCGAACAGGTCGTGGCCGAATTGGAAAGGCGTTTCGACGTGAAAATCGAACTTAAAGCCAAATCAAGCGAAACCGTAACGGGCACTTTTTCGGGTTCCGATATCAATGCGACGTTGCAGCCGATTTGCCAATTTTATAAATTGAATGCCAAAACCCAAAACAACGTCGTGATTTTGTCTGCCGATGAATAAAATCTTTACCACGATCTTTTTATTGCTTTTTTCTTTCGGACTTTTCGCCCAAAACGCAAAGCCCGAACCGTTGCGCGACATTTTGAACCGAATCGAGAAGCAACACAACGTCAGTTTTGCATTTTTGGATTCGGATGTCGCCAAAATCAGGATCGTTGCGCCTCCGCCCGATTCCGACCTCAAACAAAAAATTGAATACATCGGTCAGCTCACAGGGCTGGCTTTCGCGTTTTCGGACGACTCGCACATCACCATCACCAAAACCGACGAGAATGCCGAAATGATGACCGACACGCTTTCCGAGCAACTCAAGGAAGTCGTGATCAACCACTACCTCGCGCGCGGCATCGTCAAGAATTCGGATGCTTCGCTTAGGATTTCCCCTCAAAAATTCGGGTTGCTTCCCGGGCTTACCGAAGCGGACGTTTTGCAGACGATGCAACAGCTTCCGGGCGTGTTGAGCGTAGACGAGACGATTTCGAACATCAACGTACGCGGCGGTACGCACGACCAGAACTTGTTCTTATGGAACGGCATCCGGATGTTCCAGACGGGGCATTTTTTTGGGTTGGTTTCGGTGTTCAGCCCTCAAATCCCGCAGCAGATCGACGTTTATAAGAACGGCACGCCCTCGTTGTTTGGCGAAGGCGTTTCTTCTACGGTGAACATTTTCACCAAAGCGCCCGATTCCACACGCGTGGGTTTTGCGGCCAATATGATAAGCGCTGAAGTCTTCGGGCAATTCAAGCTCGGCAAAAAATCGGGGCTTACGGTTTCGGGCCGTCGCTCTATCACCGATTGGATCGACACGCCTACGTATCGCGAATATTCCGACAGGATTTTCCAAAATACGCACGTGACCGACCTGCAGAGCAATGAAACCGTGCGTTATGGCGTCGACAAGGATTTTTACTTTTACGATTTTTCGGTTCGGTACGATCAGGCCGTCGGAAAAAAAAGCAAGTTCTCGATTTCGGGAATCGGCATGTTCAACGAATTGGACGTGTTGCAAAAAAAAGTCGATTCGGGTCAGATGAGCGCGAAAAGCAGCCGTCTCGACCAGCAGAACTTCGGGGTTTCGCTCGATTGGAAAACGCGTTGGAACGACCGGAATTCGACTTCGGTCAACGCTTATTTCTCGCATTACGACTTGCGCGCGATGAACCGTTCGGTAGAAAACGACCAACGCCTTGACCAGGAAAACAAGGTACTCGATACGGGTTTGCGGCTTTCGAACTTCCATCGTTTATCCGACAAGCTGACGTTTGAAAACGGCTATCAGTACAACGAGACCGGAATCGCGAATTACGACAACATCGACAATCCCGAATACAACCGTCGCGACAAGACCGTATTGCGCAACCACGCGCTTGAAGGCCAATTAGGTTATCGCTCTGTCGATGGAAAATTTTGGATACAACCCGGACTTCGCTTCAATTATTACGACCGCTTCGGCAAATTCAGGCTTGAGCCTCGTCTGCAATCGAGTTTCAAGCTTTCGGACAATTTGCGTTTCGAAGCGCTCGCCGAATCGAAAAGCCAGACCGCATCCCAAATCATCGATCTGCAACAGGATTTCCTCGGGCTTGAAAAGAGACGTTGGGTCGCTTCGAACGATGGTTCGGTACCGATACAAAAGAGTTTCCAGTCATCGATCGGATTCACGTACGACAATTCGGGCTGGCTTTTTACCGTCGATGGTTTCTACAAAACGGTCAAAGGCATTCCGAGCGCGAGCCAGTCGTTCCAGAACCAGCTCGAATTCGTGCGCATCAACGGCGATTACAAGGTTTGGGGAAGCGAGGTTTTGGCCCAGAAATCGTTTTTTGAAAACTGGCGCGCCTGGATTTCGTATAGTTTCAACCGCAACGAGTACACGTTTGATGCGCTCACGCCTCCCGATTTTGCGAACAATTTCGAAATCGTACACGCGTTCGCAGGCGCCTTGAGCTACGAAAGCCAACGTCTGAAAGCCTCGCTCGGTGCGCGTTGGTATACCGGAAAACCGCAAACGACGCCACTTGCAGGTCAATCGATCCCGAATTTCGGACAAATTCAATACAACGATCCGAACAATGCCAATCTCGACGATTACTTCCAATCGAATTTCTCGGCGGCTTATTTATGGGCAGTTTCTAAAAAATCTACGCTTTCACTAGGCGTTTCGGTTTTGAACCTTTTCGACAACCGAAATATCATCAACCGCTATTACAGACGCAACGACGACAATTCTATCGAGCGCGTGAATACGTATTCTTTGGGCAGGACGTTGAACTTGAGCCTCAAAATGGTGTTTTGAATTAAGCCACGAATCGCACGAATGTTCACCAATTTATTTGTGTAATTCGTGGCTTAAAAAACAAAAAAGACCTCCCGTTTCCGAAAGGCCTCTATTTGAAATTTACTTAACTAACTACTCAAATATCGAGTAAAAAAACCGGTCGGCAAAACGATTAAGAAAATTATAAGAATTTCCTGTTAATATTTTTGCACCAGGCTGTTTGTCAGCTATATCTTATTCAGGATCATCACACCACTTGCGCCGTCCTGATCGATGAACCTCAAGAAGATTTGGTTGTTCACCATTTTCTGGATAATCCAGTTTTGGCCAAGAAACGCGAACTCACCGGTTTCTGAAAAACGCAAATGAAACCCGAGATGCCCATAACTCCACGAAGCTTGCTCAGGAATCGAGAAAGTCGTCGTTTCTTGAGAGGACGCATTCGCAAAAGTCACGGTGTTCGGATCTGAGAACGTAAAACGATAGTCGTCGTATACATCGTTCAGGTTTTGATTGGGTTCGCCCGCTTCATTGATGATCAACGAACCGATTTCCCATTGACTCGCAAGCAAGGCTTCGCGTACTTTTTTAGAAGTAGTTCCCGACGCATTGCCGTCGTCGCTTGAACAAGAAGAAAAACCGATCGAAAGGAATCCAACCAGCATTAAAGAGATAATTTTTTTCATGATTGATGATTTAGATGAATTCCGAAATTATAAAATTATCGATCACAGCATTTTGATTTAAGAAAATTATAGGAAAAACCACATAAAAAAAACCAGCCTTTTCAGACTGGTTTTTCATTCAGAGAGATCCAAAACTAATTGGCATTGCGTTCAAAAGTAAGGTAATCGGTTCCGCCGTCTCCTCCGCTCACGTGGCGCAGACGCACTTTATTGCCGGTTCGCTCGATCGGGTCCCAATCTTCGGTAAGTTCGGTGAACGTCTCCGGTTCGGCGAACATGATGTAGAAATCGGGATTCGAGCTGTCGACGCTGTCATCGCTGTCGTCATCGTCTTCTGTAATCGTCCAGATTCCGCTATACGTATTCGTGCCGTTGGTAGCCGAAACTGTGTTGTTGTCGTCGAACGTGAAGTTGTAGCCCGTAAAATCGGAAGTGTGGTCGATGCCGTCTTCGGTAAACGAAGTCACGCGCCAGGTTTGGTTCGTAATCGTGTTCGTGAGTGCCTGTACGGTGATGTTGGCGTTGTTTCCGTTGTCGTCGTCCGAACAGCTCGTCAGGGCAAGCGCTGCCGCAAAAATCGAAAAGATTCCTTTTTTCATTGTGTGTTGCTTTAGGTTAATCATGTTAGTCTAGAAACAACGAGCGTTGTAGAGGAAAAAGTATGGTGCGGAATCGATTTTAAGAAATTTTTTGATAATGTGCTAAAGTGCTAAGGTGCTCCTGTGCAAGAGAAAATCTATCTAAAAAATTCAGATTCAAGTCTTAAGCAAGCCGACTGGTTTCGCACTCAAAAAGTACAGATTGAGTTTTTTTTAACTTTCGCACTTGAGCACCTCGGCACTCAAAATTGAAAGTAAATAAACGGTTGCGGACCACTCGTGGCCGTCGCATACACGACCCAATACGTAAGCGCAAGTACCAGCGCCTTGCCCGGAACCGGCATTTTGTCGAAAGCCGATTTGAGAAAATCGATCCATTTCATCGGAAGGAAATGCCACAGGTAGCCAATCAGCATCACGATAAACACGTTGCGGTAACCCGCCAAGATCGTAAGCCATTCGTTCGGATGGAACTTGATGAGACCGATATTCCGGATGACTTCGAATGCCGTCGTAAAGTCTTTCGCGCGGAAGAAAATCCAACAGAAAACCACGAAATGGAACGTGAGCAAAATCTTGAAACCGTGCACGAACCAATTTTTCGGCCAATGGATAAGTCCTTTGAACAAACGTTCGACGACGAGCGCCATTCCGTGCAGACAGCCCCAAATCACGAATTTCCACGAAGCGCCGTGCCACAATCCGCCGAGAAGCATCGTAAGGAAAAGATTGAGATACGTCCGGAATTTGCCTTTTCGGTTTCCGCCAAGAGAAATGTATAGGTAATCGCGCAGCCACGTCGAAAGCGAAATATGCCAACGTCTCCAGAATTCAGTGACGGACGCAGATTTGTAAGGCGTTCGGAAGTTCGTCGACAATCTAAAACCCATGAGCATCGCAATACCGATCGCCATGTCCGAATAGCCCGAAAAGTCACAGTAAATCTGGATCGTATAGCCGTAAGACGCCATCAGGTTCTCGAAAGGCGTGTATAAATTCGGCTGGTCGAAAACACGGTCGACGAAATTGACCGAAATGTAATCGGAAATCACGGTTTTCTTGAGCAATCCGCCGATGATGAGGAACAAAGCATAATTGACTTCCTCGCGTGAAAGCGTAATCTTCTTGTAAATCTGAGGCAGGAATTCTGAAGCGCGAACGATCGGACCGGCCACCAATTGCGGGAAAAACGACACGAAAAACATGTAATCGAGAATGTTTTTGGTCGGTTGCAGCTCTTTTCTGTAAATATCGATGATGTAGCTCATCGACTGGAACGTATAGAACGAAATCCCTACGGGCAAAATGATGTCGTGGAACGCCACGTTGCCGCTGAAAATCCCGTTGTAGTTGTCGATCAAGAAGTTCGTGTACTTGAAATAGCCCAGGAACGCCAGGTTGAGCACGACCGACAATACCAGATAGAATTTGCGGTACGCCTGGACCGTTTCGTTATACAACAGTTTCGCGAGGTTGTAATCGGTTATGCCCGAAACCAGCAACAAACAAAAATACAATCCGCTCGATTTGTAATAGAAAAACAGCGAGAACGCGAACACGTACAAGTTGCGGATCGCATGCGTTTTCGATTTGAGCGTAAAGATGTAAATCGGATAGAAAATCAGGAACATGCCCAAAAACAAAGGCGTGTTGAACAAAATCGGTTCCTTCTTGTTGAACGTGAACCAACTTTGGTAGTTGTCTAAAATCCAGTGTTGAATGTCGACCAAATCCATCATTTGCCAGCCGCCTTAAAATCCTGATATCCTTTCAAAATTGCTTCCGATAACAATTTCCCCATTTTGTAATAACCTTCGTGCGTGTAGTGTACGCGATCGCCTCCGATGATGCCTTTCTTGGCGTTGCGGCCTACTCCGTACAATCCGCCGAGTTGGGAATACAAATCCCAGGCGGTATAGTTTTTCGAATCGGCACCGTTAATGATTTTCTGCGCGTAATCGGCAGCGAACGTATTCGGATAACGCCTTCTGAACAACGAGGGCGGCGGCGTCAACACCAGAATATCGACATTCGGGTTTTCTTTTTTGAGGCTCGCGATGAACTGATCCATTTGCGCGATATACGCCTCTCCGGACATTTTGTCGAACGACTCGTTCGTGCCCAGCGATAGGATGATCAAGTCCGGATTCAATGCTTTGAGTTCGGAAAAGAACGAAGGATATTTATTGTAATCCGAAAACTTCGATCCGTTCACGCCTATCGAATGATAAATGATTCCCGGAAGGTTGTTTTCGAGCACGACACCGTTCAAAGCCACGTCGAAAGCGCCTTCGGACGGAATCAGGTAAATCTGTTCGAGCGGTTTTTCGGATCGATAGTAATGCGAAAGCTCGTCTTCCTGCATCGGCAACGGCAAGAATTCGGAACGATATATTTTCTTCGGTTCTCTTTCGTTGGTCGGGATTTTCAAGGTTTTGCCTGCGCGGATGCGGTCCGACTTCAATCCGTTCTCTTTTTTAAGGGCCGAAATCGAAATGTCGTATTTGTTCGCGATCGATCCCAAAACTTCGCCGTTCTTGATGCGGTGCGTGATTTTTTTGGGCACGTTCGATTCCATCACGATCGTCTTTTTCGCGGTCGCCACATCGAACAACGGACGATTCTGAGGCGTGATCACACGGATCAGGTTGAAGGCGTTATCCGCAACTTTCGCATCGAACTCAATCGCGAATTCACGCGCGTTCGTGGTCAATCCGATACCGCTCAAACCAACAGGGAAATCGGGATTTACCGAATTGATGTTACGCCAGCCGCTCCATTTTACGTTCGACGTGAATTTGTAATCGGACGAGCCGTTCGTGCCGGCCAAACGATGCGGGAACACGAATCCGCGGCCGCCGTTGCCGAAAGCCGCCTGCAGATCCTGTCGCGTGCGGTGCGAAAACAAATCGGCCTGTATGTGCGAATCGCCAATGTGCACGATATTGATCTTGCGGTTGCGCTTCGACTCCAGATCGGCGAGCTTTTTATAAAAAGACGCTATGGAATTCGTGTTCTGGAAACGGTTGTCGGGAATCGGCACTTCGAGCGTATCGGCATCGACAAAGGCCGAATCGACCGCTACCGCCGTGGAATCGTCCTGGGCAAACAACTCAAAGCTGCCCATGAACAAAAGAATGAGCAGGAATCTAATTCGCATCTAATGAATCGGTTTTTCGTTTGAGGCTGTCGGTCGGGGAAGCCACAGGTTTTTTATCGGCGCGCAGTTTTTTGAACTGTTCGTATCCTTGTTTGATCTGTCCGTAAATCAGGCTTGCGAAACGTTTGGCACCTTTGAAATTCGGGTGTGTGTAATCTTTTCCGGCCATCGCGGGTTCTTCTTCTACCCATTTGACCATCGATCCGTTTCCGCCCATGAGCTGGTACAGGTTCACGAATCCCGATTTGGTGTTGAGCGCGTATCGTTTCTGTGCTTTCGTCAACGGAACTACGGCCGAATCGGTGCGCATTTCAAGATCGTATTTCGTGGCTTTGTCGGCTGTGGAAATAATCAAGACGGCCGCTCCCGGAAAGCATTCGTGAATTTTGTTCACGGTTTTGGTCATCGCGCGCTCGTACCATTTGTAGTCGAGCGTGCCGTAATTGAGCACGTTGGTTCCGTAATGCAGCACGATAAGGTCGTATCCGAGCTTGTCCTGGAACGCGTTCATCAAAGGCACGTTGAATTTAGAGATCGGGATGCCTGAATTTCCTCTCTGCGAGAAATTATCGACATGGACGCCTTTCCCATCGTCGAAATTGAATCCGTAAACCGGAATAGAATCGGCTTGATGGAAATCGACCTTAATGCCTTTGAGCGCGCCGTTTGAAAGCGTGATCGTGTTCAAAGTGGCCGAAGTCGACATTTTCTTGCGGATCGTGTCTTTGCCCGAAACGTAAGCGACGACGCCTTTCTTATTGCCCGAACTTCCGAAGAAAACCGTCGGATTGTCGAGTTCCTGGTTGAATTTGCCTTTTCCGGTCTTGAATTTCACCCATTCGGTACGCGCCGTATCGTTGGCGAAAAACACGTGTCCGTTTACGCCGAAAGAGCGTTTTGGCCATTTCACGTTCAGATACGACTGGGATTTCCAGTTGCCTGAATATTCGTGTTTGATCGAATTCCGCGACGCAGCGGATTCGGACGTGATCGGCACGAAACCTACGCCTCGCCCGCCGAATTGCTCCTGCATCGATGTACGCAAATCCTGTACGATCATGTCGCCGTCGGTCATCGAATCGCCGTAATACGCGATGCGCACGTTGCCTTTTCCGGTGGTTTCGAGTTGGTACAGCTTTTCGAAAAACGAGATCAGGTATTGGTCACCTTTGTAATTTTCGAATGTTTCTTCGGGAAATTGGATGCCGTCGGTCGGATAATACACGACAGGCTGGTTCGACATCCCTTCTCCGTCTTGCGCATCGGCATCGCCTTTAAGCGAATCGAGCGCGGCTTGTTTCTTTTCTTCTTCGAATGCGTCGATCAACATCGAATCGATCAAAACGTTTTTGGTCGTTCCGGCTTTATCGGAAAAGATTTTGTTTGGAAGTACTCTTTTTATTCCTAAAAAGAAAACGGCTGATAGCAAAACAATCAGGAAGGAGGAAAAGAAATACGATTTAGAATTTTCCAATTATAAATTATGAATTATGAATTATGAATTGCGTTTCGTGGACAGAATGATGCTACGGATGATCCGCAGGATTTCTGTTGCTTCTGTATGCAATTCATCAAACTCAGTTTTACCAATAAAATCTGTAGCCTTCATCAACTCCAACCAGTAAATAGTTTCATCACTTTCTTTTTGGGCTATTGCCAATTTATGGATAAAATCGGCTTTGCTTTGAGCATTGATCGCTTCCCGAACGTTAGCTCCTATTGAAGTTCCGGATCTCATCAATTGTTTGCTTAGGACAAACTCTTTTTTCTCATCGGAAATTTTTCTGCAAGCCTTCACTACTTTGACCGCAAAAGAAAAACTCTTTTCTCTAACTACATTGTCTCCCATTACCATTACCCTTATTCATAATTCATAATTTATAATTATCAATTACATTCTTTCAGGAACGGCAATTCCCAACAATCCAAAACCTGCTTCGATCGTATCGGCGACTTTTTTCGACAATTGCGTACGGAAGACTTTTTCGTTTTCGTTTTCAGCACCCAAAATCGGGACGACCTGATAAAACGAATTGTATTCCTTGACCAGATCGTACGTGAAATTCGCGACCAACGCCGGGCTGTGGTTTTGGGCCGCTTCCTGGATCACGGACGGGAAAGTCGAGACGAGCTTGAGCAATTCCTTTTCCTTTTCGTGCAGATCGATCGTAGTGATCGGTCGAGAATAATCGAAATCTGCTTTTCTCAAGATCGAACGGATACGCGCATACGTGTATTGGATAAACGGACCTGTGTTGCCCGCGAAATCTACAGATTCCTCGGGATTGAACAGGATGCGTTTCTTCGGATCTACTTTTAGGATGTAATATTTGAGTGCGCCGAGCCCGATAATCGTATAAAGACGTTTTTTTTCTTCATCGGAATACCCGTCGAGCTTTCCGAGTTCTTCGGATATTTTTTGGGCGGTTTCGCTCATGTCGTCCATCAAATCGTCGGCGTCGACGACCGTTCCTTCGCGGCTTTTCATTTTTCCCGAAGGCAAATCGACCATTCCGTATGACAAATGATAGAGATTGTCGGCCCAATCGAAACCGAGTTTTTTAAGGATCAGGAACAACACCTTGAAATGGTAATCCTGCTCGTTTCCTACGGTGTACACCATTCCGCCTACGTCCGGGAAATCTTTGACACGCTGGATTGCGGTTCCGATGTCTTGCGTCATATAAACCGCGGTTCCGTCTGAACGCAATACGATTTTGCGGTCGAGTCCGTCTTCGGTGAGATCGATCCAGACCGAACCGTCTGGGTCTTTTACGAAAACGCCTTTCTCGAGACCGAGTTGCACGACTTCCTTACCCAAAAGATAGGTGTTGGATTCGTAGTAATATTTGTCGAAATCGACGCCAAGCCTTTTATACGTCTCGCCGAAACCGTCGTAAACCCATTGGTTCATTTTTTGCCAAAGCGCCATGACTTCGGGTTTTCCGGCTTCCCAGTCGCGCAGCATGCTTTGAGCTTCGAGAAGAATCGGGGCTTGTTTTTTGGCTTCGTCTTCCGATTTTCCTTGAGACTTGAGCGCATCGATCTGCTTTTTGTATTCCTTGTCGAACTCGACGTAATATTTACCGACAAGCTTATCGCCTTTCAATCCTGACATTTCGGGTGTTTCGGCATTTCCGAATTTATCCCACGCGAGCATCGATTTGCAGATATGGATTCCCCTGTCGTTGATGATTTGGGTCTTGTAGACTTTGTTTCCGGCGGCTTTGAGGATTTCGGCTACGGAATATCCGAGAAGGTTGTTCCTGACGTGGCCCAGGTGAAGCGGTTTGTTCGTGTTCGGGGACGAATATTCGACCATTACGGCTTTCCCATCCGCGGAAGCGCTTACGAAACCGAATCTGGCGTCGTCTTTCACTTTAGCGAAAAAGTCGAGGTAGAAACCATCGGAGATCACGATGTTCAAAAAGCCTTGTACGACGTTGAACGCCTTGACTTGAGCAACATTGTTTTTCAAATATTCACCGATCGCATTCCCGATTTGGGCCGGATTGCCTTTGATTTGCTTTAAAAGCGGAAAAACGACGAGCGTGACGTCACCTTCGAAATCGCGTCGCGTGGCCTGGAACTCAAAGTGTTCGACGGCAACTCCGTACAGCTCGCTCACGGCTGCCTGCACGGCTGGCAAAAGGATTTCGTTTGGTGTCATTTTTACTGTGTTTTTTAGGCGTGCAAAGATAGGTAAATTATCGGTTCGGAATAAAGCTCGACTAAAATCGCGACGGACAATCTTGCAGAGAAGTGCAGTTCGTCGATTAAAAGACCTGTCATCGATACCAATCTTAAAAAAGTCGCATTCCGTGATAAAAAATACGTTGACGGCATTTCGCATGAACGCGTGTGCCTGACTTTTTCTCACAACGGACGAAAAACAGACAAAAAGATCTTTTCCATCACGTATTCAGGCAGTTCGGTAAAAAAATACGAAAAGGTTTTCGAAAAGTAAAATTGTAGGAAAATATCCAATGTATATATCAAAATCGTGCATTTCATCGACTTTATTTGCGTTTAATCGATGTTTGAGGTAATCTTTGCAGTGTCAAAACAATTCAAATAAAAAACATTCGGCAGCTTCCCTAAAGCTTTATGTTATGAAAAAATTCCTACTCATTTTAACTGTTGCGTTTTCTTTTCCAGTATTCGCACAGTCGATCACGGTGAACACCAATTCCTATTCGGTGCCCCAACTCGTAAACAACGTGTTGATCAATTCCCCTTGCGTGGAGGCGAACAACATTACGTGGAGCACGGGTACGAATTTCGGTTCGACGAACGGGATCGGTTATTTCCAGAACACAAATCCTAATTTCCCGATGCAGGCAGGTGTGATCCTAAGTACTGGCGACGCCTTGCATTCTGTAGGCCCGAACACGAGCATGCTCAACGATGGTGCCGCGAACTGGCCGGGAGACCCTTCTCTCGAGACTACTTTGGCCCAAGCCGGCATCTCGATGAATTCGACCAATGCAACGGTCCTTGAATTTGATTTCACCCCTATTTCGCCCCAGTTTAATTTCGATTTCGTATTTGCTTCTGAAGAATACGGAAACTTTCAATGCCAATTCTCGGACGCGTTCGCCTTCCTACTGACGAACATGAACACGGGAGTTACGACCAACCTTGCCGTGGTTCCGAGTACGAACTTGCCGATTTCGGTGGTTACGATCCGCGACTTTTTGTACAATTCGTCTTGTCCTTCGGCGAACGCCCAGTATTTCGGGAGCTTCAACGGAGGATCGGCTGCGGCAGGTTCGGCCACCAATTTCAACGGACAGACGGTTTTGATGAACGCGAGCTCGACTTTGACGCCGAACACGCCTTACCACATCAAGCTTGTGATCGCCGACCGTACCGATGCGGAATCGGATTCGGCTATTTTCATCGCTTCGGACAGTTTCAACATCGGTCAACAGGTTTTGGGACTTGATCTGACTGTTGCCAACCACACGGCGATCTGCTTCGGACAGACTTATGTTTTGAGCTCTGGCTTGAATCCGGCGGAATATACATTCTCGTGGAAAAGAAACAACCTGATGATCCCAGGCGCTACAGGTCCGTCTATCAACGTGATCCAACCCGGAACATACAGCGTGACGTATGCGCCTATCACGAATTCGTGCCAGGCGACTACCGATTCGATCAACATCGAGTTCTATCCGGAATTTACGACACCTAACCCTACTACTTTATACAAGTGCGACACCGGTGCTGCCAGCTACTCCTACAATTTGGCGTTGAATACGCCTATCGTAACGGCTGGCCTTCCGTCGGGCACGACCGTGGCTTATTTTGCTTCGGAGGCTAATGCGAACAACAACGCAAGCCCGCTTCCGTCCAACTATTCAAGTCCTGGTAACCAAACGGTTTACGTTCGCATCAACAATCCTGCAACGGGTTGTTTTACGGTGAAACCTTTCCAGCTTTCGGTAACCAACGGTCCGACAATCACACAACCGCAAAATATCACGACTTGCGAAAGATCGCTGACACAACATTTCGCGACGATCAATCTCAACAATCAGACTGCGGGCATCCTTAACGGGCAATCTCCTGCATTGAACCTTGTAACGTACCACGCCACCCAAGCCGACGCCAATTCCGGCGCGAATCCTTACGGTGTAAATACTACGGCTACAAACGGACAGGTAATCTATGTTCGCGTACAGAACGTTTCGGATACTAATTGTTTCGTAACGACTTCGTTCACCGTTACTGTTTTGCCTTTGCCTGAGGTGGACGTTCTTGAAGATGTGATCGTGTGTGAGAACTACGTGTTGCCTGCGCTTACGAACGGAAATTATTTCACGGCTCCGGGCGGTACAGGCGACCCTCTTTTTGCTGGCGATGTCATTACCGAAACCCAAACCATTTACATTTTCAACCAACCGGGCGGACCGCCTAACTGTAGCTCTGCAAGCAATTTCAAGGTTACGATCGTCGATCCTTTGACAATGTCGCCAGGCGATGGCACCTATTGTGGCAGTTACACGGTTGGAACGCCGGAATACGGTGCGTTTTTCACACAGCCAGGAGGGCAAGGAAGCCCGATTCCAGCTGGTACGCAAATCACGTCGTCCCAAACGCTTTACTACTATTTCATTACCGAAGTAGCACCGTTTTGCGTGATCGACACCGATTTTGACGTGACCATCGTAAACAACGTGAACGTAGGTACTTTTGACAATGTATTTAACTGTACTTCTTATACACTTCCGACGCTTGCCGTAGGAAACTATTACACCCAACCTGGCGGACAAGGCGCAACGGTAGCCGCCGGAACTGTCGTGACCGCTACGACAACGTATTACGTGTTCGCCCAAACGGGAACAGCGGAATTCAGCTGTACTTCCGAAGATAGTTTCACGGTTTTCATCGGTATGGACGTGCCTTCGGATGTGAATCAGTGTGCGGGTTATCCGTTGCCTGCGCTTCCGATCGGAAATTATTATACAGGTCCAGGCGGAACAGGAACTTTGTTGCCTGCAGGAACGGTCATCGCGACGCCTCAAACCGTTTACATTTACGTGGCTGGAGGAACAGATTGCGACCCAGATCGCCACTTCAACCTCAACATTTCTCAGCCGCCGATCGATTCTGTGCCTAACCAAAGCGTTTGTGGCGGTTTCGTATTACCGGCTCTTACCAATGGCGAATATTTCACCGGAAGCGGCGGAACAGGCGACCAATTGAGCGCTGGCGATTTGATCACCACTACCCAGACGATATACATCTACAAGCAATTGAACGCAAGCTGCAGCAACCAGAACAGCTTTACGGTTACGATAAATCCGGCGCCGCCGATCGATTCGCGTTCGAACATCGACGTATGTAACTCATATACACTTACACCACTTGGCGTCGGGAATTATTACACCGGACCTGGCGGAACAGGCACCATGCTTCCTGCGGGAACGGTCATCACCGAAACTCAAGTGCTTTATATTTATGCACAAAGCACGCAAGCGCCTTTCTGTACGGCCGAAAACAGCTTCGAGATCAGTATTTTCTCTATTGAAGCCGATTCGCCAGCGCCGGTTACCGCTTGCGACAGCTATGTATTGCAACCGCTTACCGTGGGTAATTATTTCAAGAATTCGGGAGGACCGACGAACAATGCCGAAGGTGACGCTTTGTTTGCAGGAAACGTGATCACGGCATCGACTACGCTTTACATCTATACCGAATCGGGAGAGCGTATCAATTGTATCGATGAGAACCAATTCCAGATTACGATCAACAATTCGCCTCAATTGGCATCGATCGCCAACCAATTCGTTTGTAACTCTTATGAATTGCCGGTTCTAGCCCAAGGCGATTACTATACAGGACCGAACAAGACAGGCACACAGTTACACGCTGGAGATATTCTTACGACAAGCCAGACGGTTTACGTGTATGCTGAAACGGGAACGACTCCGAACTGTACCGATGAAGTCTCGTTCAACCTCACGATTTTCAACGTAGACGAATTGCCTGCGGTGACCACTTGCGAAAGTTACACGCTTCCGGCTTTGACCATCGGCAGTTATTACACCGGACCTGGCGGAACAGGAAACCACTTGAACGCCGGTGCGCACATTACCCAGACGGCTACGATTTACGTATATGCACACTCGCCTTTCAACCCGAGTTGTACGGATGAAAGCTCGTTCGTAGTGACGATTGTGCCTGAACCAGTCGCAAATGCAGTTCCAGCAGCCACGGCTACGACTTGCGACGAGGACGGAACCAACGACGGCCTTACCGCCTTCGACCTGAGCGCATTGACAGCAACGGTTTTGGGCAGCCAGACCGGATCTGAATTCTCTGTGACGTATCACGAGAGCATGTCCGACGCTACATCTGCACTCAACCCAGTGACGTCTACATCTTTGCCGAATGTTTTTGTAAGAGTCGTGAATTCTCTGGCTCCGAATTGTTTCGATGTACGCGCCATCGCACTTCACGTGAACAAATTGCCCGAACCTACACCTCAAGGCGGAATCATTTGTTTCGATTCGGAAACCCAGACGCTTTTGAACCCGTTCGTGATCCACAGCGGATTGAGTGCAAGCACCCATACGTTCCAATGGCTCAATGAAGCCGGCGATGTTGTAGGAACATCGAGCAATTATACAGCGGTCTTGCCCGGAGATTATACCGTTATCGCGGTCAGCAACGCTACGGGCTGTATCTCGATGCCGGTAACCGTTACCGTACAAGGTTCTGAACCTGCGGTAGTGACGTATCAGACCAGCCCCGATTTCAGCGATAATATGTCGATTACCATAACTGCCGTCGGAACGGGAGACTACGAATACCAATTGGACGAAGGCGCTTGGCAAGACAGCAACGTATTCGAGAACGTGACTTCGGGAACGCACATCGTGACCGTACGTGACAAGAACGGTTGCGGAACAGCACAGACAACCGCGCTCGTGGTGAATTATCCACATTTCTTCACTCCTAACGGCGATGGAGCGAACGACACCTGGAACATCAAGGATCTTAAAGCGCAATTGAATTCGAAAATCAGCATTTTTGACCGTTACGGAAAACTGCTCACGCAAATCACGCCTAACGGACAAGGTTGGGACGGAACGTACAACGGAAAAGTCATGCCTTCTACAGATTACTGGTTTACAGTAAACTATACCGAAGGCGGAAAAGACAAAGAATTCCGTGCCCACTTCTCGATGAAACGATAAAGTATCTCATATTGGATTTTCAAAGAGGTTCCGCGAGCACGGAACCTCTTTTTTTTTGAATTCCTTGTAACAATAGGCCTTCTGTTTAGTCTTATGCACACGACGCAACCTAATTAAATAAATGTTAAACTTTGCTAAAAATAGTACTATGTAATACAAACTAACTTCCAGTTGTATTACTTTTGCGTCATAATCATCAATCTAATCGAACAATGAAACTCAAATTACTATTGGTTTGCCTGTTGGCGACCTTGTTCTCTGCGCATGCCCAAAGCTTAGCTTCCCTTAGCGGAAAGGTCACCGACAAGGCGAATGGCGCTCCGCTTTCTTATGTCTCCGTAGTAGTCAAATTCGACGGAAAGGTCGTGACCGGGGGCATTACGGACGATGCCGGAAATTTCAACATCGAAAAGCTCGAACCCAAAACCTATCAGGTCGAAGTACAGTTCATGGGCTACAAAACCCATTCTCAGGAAGTAGCGCTCACAGCGGGACAAAAAGCGTCGTTGGGCACGATTTCGATTGCCGAAGACGCCGTCCAACTCAAGGAAGTCAACGTAGTGGCCGAACGTTCCACCATCGAACAGAAAATCGACCGCAAAGTCGTCAACGTCGGTAAAGACTTGACTACGGCAGGCGCGACGGCTTCCGAGATCATGAACAACATCCCGTCGGTAAACGTCGATCAGGACGGAAAAATATCGCTTCGCGGAAACGAGAACGTGCGCATCCTTATCGACGGCCGTCCGACGAATACCGATGCCGCGACGCTTCTCAAACAAATCCCGTCCACATCGATCAAAAAAATCGAACTGATCACGAATCCGAGCGCGAAATACAATCCCGAAGGTATGTCGGGTATCATCAACATCGTGTTGCACAAGAACGCGAACGACGGTTTCAACGCAAGCATCAATTCGGGTGTGACCGTTGCGCGTACGCCTAAATTCAACAGCTCGATGAACTGGAATTACCGCACCGGCAAAGTGAATTTCTTCGGAACATATGGCAACGATTTCAGCGAGCGTTTCAACGAAGGCGACATCCGCAGGCTCGACAACGGCACGCGCCAGGCCATCGACGTGATGAACGACAACAACTCGAACCTCGTGAAATTCGGTATCGATTATTACCTCAACGACAAGAACACGATTTCGGTGTACACCAACCAGAACATCTTCCATGGCGGGACGACGATCGTGACCGACATCAATTCGACAAACATCAACGAAGCCCAAATCCAGAAAGGCGATTACCGCGACAAGAACCACGAAGGCGCGTACAACATCGCGTACAAGCATCTTTTCGACAAGGAAGGACGCACGCTCGACATCGAATTGAACCACAATGCGGCCAAGAGCGACCAGAATGCGGATTATTTCAGCAATTACGACGATCCGTCGGTGATTGACACCGGATATAAGGATTCGACGTTGAACCACCGACAATTGACGACTTTGAACGCCGATTTCGTGACGCCTATCGGTGAAAAATCGACGCTTGAATTGGGTGTGGAAACCCGCTTCAACCGTTCACAAAACGACTATCACACCGAATTACCCGGAACAGCTTATTATTACTACAACTTCGACATTTATTCGGCTTATGCCACTTTCGGACAGAAACTCGGCAAATTCAGCTATCAGTTGGGCGCGCGTTTCGAAAGTTATAAGGTGGAAGCGATCCTGAACGGTGACGATGCGTACGAAGACGATTACATCACGCTTTACCCATCGGCTTCCCTTACCTACTCGCCTAGCGAAAACAACATGTTCCAGATGAGTTACAGCCGTCGCGTCGATCGTCCTGGATTGGATCAGACGAGCCCGATTAGGGAATTTTCGACGCCGCTTGTTACATCTGTAGGGAATCCGGAGCTCGATCCACAATTCACGAATTCGGTAGAAGTGAACTACACGCGTAAATTGGAAAAAGGTTCTGTGAGTGCGGGCGTTTTCTTGCGCAACATACAAGATGAGATCAACCGAATTTTGTACCCGGATCCCGACAACGAGAACAAGCAGATCATGACTTACGACAATTTCGACGACAATACGGCTTTCGGTTTCGAGGTTTCGGCCAACTACAAAATCACAAGATGGTGGGATGTACAGCCGGCCGTAGATTTCTCAAGTATCAAGCAACAAGGTTTGGTATCCTTGCGCAACGAAGACACGGGCGAATTCGAGTTTACGACCAAAAAAGTGACGGCTTCGGCTCTGAACGCGCGTTTGAACAGCAATTTCAAGGCGACCAAGAACTTGAGTTTCCTCGTTTTCGGATTCTACCGCAGTAAGGTGGACGGCATTCAGTTCAATCCGCAGGCGATGTACAAGGCTGATATCGGAGCACGTTATTCGTTCTTGAGCAACAAAGCCACGGTGAGCGTGCGTTGGAACGATATTTTCTACACGCAGCGCTTTCGTTTCGAAGGCGACAACCCGTATCCGCAAACGGGCCAGTTCCAATGGGAAAGCCAATCGGTTTACGTAGGCCTAAACTATATGTTCGGAGCCGGAAAAAACCGCGCGATGGAACGTAGGCAACGTGAAGACAATACTAAACAAGGCGGCGGGATGTTCTAAATGTCCTGCTTCAAAAAATAAATTTAGAAATTGAGTTAAAGAAATTTATTTTGTTTGGTGAGAACCCTGGGCGTAATGCACCCGGGGTTTGTTTTTTGTTTTGTTTTTCGTGATGCTTCCTTCACCAAAAAAATCAATCCCTTTTCACCACATCCCAATCATCGACGACATAGTTCCCCATAATCCCTTCGCGAACCGTAATTTCCAGATAATAGTCCTTCGGATCCTCATTCACGTATTTTTTGATGGTTTCCTTACTGACATTAAAACTTTCGCTTTCCCCTTTAAAATTAAAGTAAATACTATTGCTGCCTCTTGTCGAACGTTTTTTATGGAAATCCCAGATAGCGCATCTGAAGGTTTTTGCGGGTTTGTTTTGGGCTTCATTCAAATTGATGCGATCCCAAATGACATTCGCTATAAAACCTACGGTCGGATACAGGAAAACGATCGCCATCAGCGGCAACAATATAACCGCTGCAATTTTAGGAAGAATGCCGTCTTTAGGAAGATTGCCGTCTTCGGTAAAAATTTCCTTGAGCCAACCACGACAGACGATCGCAAGCACGACCATACCGACACTCAAAGGCAATGCTGTAAAATACAACAAGCGGTCGTAGTCTTTTCCGACAATCCAAGGCTCGGCAAAACAGGTATACAATAAAAATGCGATGGCAAAACCGACGTAAATCCTATATATCAGGTTTTCGCGTCTTTTTTCCGCAGTGGTTTTCTTCTTTTTTTTATTGGCTTGCTTGGTTTGTCTTCCCATTTTTTATGGATGGATTGTAATACGTGCATTGTCGGTCACCGATTCGAACAGTTCATCCATTTCGCTATTGGTAACCGCAATACAACCCGCCGTCCAATTCTTCAACCGATGGAATTTCCCGCGATAGCCGCGACCGTTTCTCAGTCCGTGTATTTTGATGTCGCCGCCTGCAGGCTTACCTAATGCTTCGGCATGCCTCAAATCGGATTCGTTCGGATATGAAATCCCGAGGTTTTTGTAGAATTTGCTGTTCGGATTACGCGCGTTGATTAGGTATGAACCTTCGGGCGTGCGGTTGTCTCCTTCAAATTCTTTACGTCCGCCAGGATTTTTGCCCAAAGCTATACGATAGGTTTTTAAAAGTTTGCCGTTTCCGAAAACATCCATTTTGCGCTTTGATTTCCAAACTTCGATAAAGTCGATACGCGCCTCTTTCGGCAGTTTTTTGGAAGGCCAGAAATAATACGCCAGCAAAGATCCTATGGTCACTAAAATCATAGGCCGCAGTTTTGTTTACCAACGGATGATCGCGCTTGCCCAAGTGAATCCCGACCCGAAAGCCGCGAGCACGACGAGGTCGCCTTCCTTGATTTTACCGGCTTCCCAAGCCTCGGTCAACGCTATCGGCACAGACGCGGCCGTGGTATTGCCGTATTTCTGGATATTGTTGAACACCTTGTCGTCCCCAAGCGCGAATTTCTGTTGGATGAATTGAGAGATGCGCAGGTTCGCCTGGTGCGGAATCAACATATCGATGTCGGAAACCTGAAGATCGTTTTTCTGAAGGCCTTCCATGATGACTTCCGAAAAACGCACTACGGCATTCTTGAATACGAACTGGCCGTTCATGTGCGGCAAATAGCTTTCGTCGTTCGGGTCGTTGTCGGCAATGATGTCACTGACCCAACGCCCGCCCATTCCCGGAGCGGTAACGGTCAATTCGAGTGCGTGTTCGCCTTCGGAATGCAGATGTGTCGAAAGGATTCCTTTGGTCGTATCTTCTTCGCGCGTCATCACGGCCGCTCCTGCTCCGTCGCCGAAAATTACCGAAACGGCGCGACCGCGATCGGTCATGTCCAAACCTAAAGAATGCACTTCGGAACCGATCACAAGCACGTTTTTGTACATGCCCGTCTTGATGTATTGGTCGGCGATAGAAACCGCGTATACGAATCCGGAACATTGATTTCTTACGTCCAACGCGCCAACGGTACGCAATCCGAGTTCTTTTTGCACCAAAACGCCCGGACCCGGAAAATAATAATCGGGACTCAACGTCGCGAAAATCACGAAGTCGATGTCTTCGGCTCCTACTTTTGCGCGTTCCATCGCAATACGTGCGGCTTTCACACCCATCGATGTGGTCGTGTCCTCGCCTTTTATGATGTGCCGTCTTTCTTGAATCCCCGTGCGCTCTTGAATCCAGGCGTCATTTGTATCCATGATTTTGGAAAGATCGTCGTTTGTGACCACGTTTTCAGGTACATAAAAACCGAGGCCCGATATTTTGGAATTGTACATATTTTGTCTTTTTGATAAAATCGACATGCCGATTTTGCGTATTCGCTAATTTTTGGGTACAAGATACGCAATTGGGCCGAATTCGGAAATGCAAGGAATGCCTGTCGAAATGGTCTTTTGAACAAAGTAAATTCGGTCTTCTGAACAAAATTGGGCGTGTAATGTGCCGCTAATTTTGTCCCATAAACTTTTAAGAAATGGAACAGAACAATTATCAAGGAAAGCTTCAGCAACCCATCGGTTCGGGTTTTGATGCAAAATCGACGGCCGACGACGTGATCAAAGGCATCGACCTCAACGGAAAAACGGTCATCGTCACGGGCGGATATGCCGGCATCGGGCTTGAAACCGTAAAAGTGCTGTCGCAAGCCGGAGCGAAAATCATCCTACCGGCGCGCGACATCGAAAAAGCGCGAAAAAACCTTATCGGAATCGAAAACATCGAATTGGAAACCATGGATTTGACGGATCCGCAATCGATCGACGATTTCGCACAAAAATTCCTCGCATCGAACCGACCGTTGCATTTGCTGATCAACAACGCGGGCATCATGTGGGTGCCGTTGAGACGGGATGCTAGAGGTTTCGAATCACAACTTGCGACGAACCATCTCGGACATTTCCAACTCGTGTCGAGACTTTGGCCCGCGCTCAAAAAAGCCAACGGTGCAAGAGTCGTGAACGTGTCTTCTTTCGGGCATCAAATCGCGTCTTTCAACTTCGACGACCCGAATTTTAAAGGACGCGAATACGAAACGCTGCAAGGTTACGGCCAATCGAAAACCGCCAACAACCTTTTCGCGCTCGAGCTCGACAATCTTGGAAAGCGCTTTGGGGTTCGCTCCTATTCGCTTCATCCGGGTTCGGTAAACGGCACCGATTTGGGACGCGAAGCACCCATCGAACTCTTCAAACAAATGGGCACGCACGACGAAAACGGCGACCTCAAACCCGAAGTCGCGGCCAATCTCAAAACATTGCAACAAGGTGCGGCCACGACGGTTTGGTGTGCGACAAGCCCGATGCTCAGTAATATCGGCGGCGTGTATTGCGAGAACTGCGACATAGCCGAACTCGACCTTGGGAACATCGCACATCAATACGACAAACCTTGGACGTTGCGCGGCGTCAAACCGTATTCTGTCGATGAATCGAACGCCAAACGGTTGTGGAAACTCAGCGAGCAGATGACGGGAATCGAATTCCGTGTCGATTGATGTACATAAACCAATCTGAATCGTAACTTTCGGCAATGGACCACGAATCGAAATACCTTACGCCCGATATCAAGCTTTCGTGCTACGAAGACCGTTTTTTCAAATCGGAAATCGTATTCGACCAACATATGCTCGTTTGGTTCTTGTCGGGCGAGACGAAAATCGTACAGGCCGATTCGACGCACATATTCGGTGCGGGCGATATTTTCCTGATTCCGAGAAACCAACCCGCTACGGTGATCAATTATCCGAAAGACGGAAAACCGCACAAAACGGTCGTGATGCTGCTGACTTCGGACATCTTGAAACGATTTTACCAGAATGTCGAAATCAAGCCGAAGACCGCGACGACACCTAAAATCAGGAGTTTCGACAAACATCCTTTGCTTGAAAGCTGCCTTGCGTCGCTGATTCCGTATTTCGATGTCAAAGAACCGTTTCCTGAACATTTGGCGCAGCTGAAGATTACCGAAGCCATCAGCATTTTGCGAATGATCGATTCGAACATAGACGATTTTTTGGCCGATTTCGACGAACCCGGAAAAATCGACCTCGTCGGGTTCATGGAAAAGAATTTCATCTTCAACATGCCGATGGAAAAATTCGGTTACCTCACCGGACGCAGCCTCACGACGTTCAAGCGCGATTTCAAAAAAGCGTTCAACGACACGCCTCAAAAATGGCTGACCCAAAAACGGCTCGAGCTAGCCCATTACCTGTTGGCGCAACAAAAACGCAAACCTACCGACGTGTATCTGGAAATCGGGTTCGAAAACCTGTCGCATTTCTCTTTCGCTTTCAAGAAACGCTTCGGATATGCACCTAAAGATTTGGCTTTGACCGACCAAAAGTTGTAACACCTTACAAAAACAAGCGACTTGTATAACGCAACGCCTTGCATCCCGCGGGCGTTTTCGTTATTTTAGACCAATAAAAAACCACACGACATGAAAAAACTTCTCTTGTTCTTTTTGATGGCTTCGTTCGCGGTGTCGGCACAGGAAAACCTTACGTACCAGAAGCCGCCGAAGGAAATCCTCGATTTGGCCGATTACGAACGTCCGCCGTCGGTACAGATGGATTCTAAAATGCAGAATATGCTGCTTTCGTACCGTTCGACCTACAAAACGCTCGACGACTTGAACCAGGACGAACTGAGGCTCGCGGGCTTGCGCATCAATCCGGTGACGAACATTTCGACGACGGTCACGTATATCACGAACCTCAAAGTGCGCAAAGTCAAGGACAAGAACGAGATCCAGGTTTCGGGATTGCCACAAAACGCAAGGATTTCGAATGTTTTCTGGTCGCCGGATGAGACAAAAATCGCGTTTTCGAACACGGCCGCGACAGGCGTTGAACTTTGGGTTCTGGACATCGCATCGGCTACGGCCAAAAAACTTACCGAAGCCAACGTGAATGCAGCTTTGGGAAGTCCGTTCAGCTGGTACGGCGACAGCAAGAGATTGCTCGTGAAAGAATTGCCGAAAGACCGCGCGAAACTCATCGACACCAAAAAGGATTTGCCGACAGGACCGACGGTTTCCCAATCGGATGGGCAGGTTTCGCAAAATCGCACGTATCAGGATTTGCTCAAGAATCCGATGGATGAGAAGAATTTCGAAACGATAGTGACATCGGAACTTTATACCGTAGACCTTAACGGAAAGGCGACTTTGTACAAACCGAAAGATATTTATGCCTACGAAAGCTTTTCTCCCGACGGCAGCCTTTTGATGCTTACGACTATCCAAAAACCGTTCTCGTACATCGTGCCGCTTGGGCGTTTCCCGATGAAAACCGTGGTTTGCGATTTGTCGGGCAAGGAAATCAAGACCGTGAACGAAATTCCGCTCAACGAAATCATGCCGAAAGGTTTTATGGCCGTGCGCAAGGGAAAAAGAAATATGGGTTGGAGAAGCGACAAACCGGCGAGTTTGTACTATGTGGTCGCTTTGGATGAAGGTAATCCGGCCAACAAAGCCGATTTCCGCGACGAAATTTTCGTTTGGGACGCGCCTTTCACGGCTCAAGCCGTTTCTTTGATGAAAACGCCTCAACGCTTCTCGAACCTGATTTGGGGAGACGAACATACGGCCATCGTTTCGGAAGAATGGTACGACACGCGCAATACGAAGACGTTTTTGATCGATCCTTCGAATCCTGCGAAAGCTGCGGTTACGATTTCGGACAGGAATTCACAGGACATTTATTCGGATCCGGGGAATTTCGAAACCGTCAAAAACAAGTACGCACGCTACGTCCTGGCGCTCGATAACGGCAACGCTTTCCTTTTGGGCGACGGATTTACCGAAAAAGGACAGTTTCCGTTCATAGACGAGTTCAATACAAAAACGCTAAAGAAAAAACGCCTGTACCAATCGGCTTATACCGACAAGAAAGAGGACATTTTCTCGATGGAAGATTTCAAGAACGGCATCGTGCTTACACAGTTGCAGTCGAAAACCGATTATCCGAACTATTACCTGCGCGACATCAAAAAGAAGAAAGTAACGCAATTGACGGCGTTCGCGAATCCGTTCGAAAGTATTAAAGACGTCCATAAAGAAGTAATCAAGTACAAGCGAAAAGACGGTGTTGATTTGTCGGGAACACTTTATCTGCCGAAAGGTTACGACACCAAGAAAAAGGAAAAACTACCGCTTTTGATCTGGGCATATCCCGAAGAATTCAAGGACAAGGCCAGCGCCGGACAAAACAACAAAAATCCTAACGAATTCACGTTCCCGTATTATGGCTCTTTCGTGTATTGGGTGACGCGCGGTTATGTGGTGCTCGACGACGCTTCGTTCCCGATCATCGGTGAAGGCGAAAGCGAACCCAACGATACGTTCATCACGCAACTCGTGGACGATGCTGCCGCCGCAATCGATGCCGTGGACAAACTCGGTTACATCGACCGCAAAAAAGTGGCCGTGGGCGGACATTCGTATGGCGCTTTCATGACGGCGAACCTACTGACGCATTCCAATCTTTTCGCGTGCGGAATCGCAAGATCGGGCGCTTACAACAGGACTTTGACGCCGTTCGGATTCCAAAGCGAGCAACGCAATTATTGGGAAATCCCGAACGTTTACAATGGTATGTCGCCATTCATGAATGCCGAAAAAATGAAGACGCCTTTGCTTTTGGTTCATGGCGATGCCGACAACAATCCGGGCACGTTCACGCTACAGACCGAACGTTATTTCCAGGCATTGAAAGGTTTGGGCGCGCCCGTAAGGATGGTTTTGCTTCCGAAAGAATCGCACGGATATGCGGCCAAAGAAAACATACTTCACTTACTTTGGGAACAGGATCGTTTTCTTGAAAAGAATCTAAAGGGAAAAGATGAGCGTACGGCTAAGAATTGATCATTATTTATTTTTTATTGGTTCATTTCGGAGCCAAATAAAAAATAGGAAATGACAATATAAAGTAAAGCAGTCTTCGGGCTGCTTTTTTATTGGCTTAAAGAAAGGAAAACGCCTTCTCCGTCAAGTATCGGTACACGATTTTCGAAGAATAAAGTACCGCCTTCGTAATTGGCTTCTATCAAATAATGATTTCCGAGGAAATAGGAATGCTTTACGGATGCACGCAATCCCGAACCCGCAATCTTCAATTGGTGTGCGTACACCAAAACCGTCTCATCAGTGACGACGGGTTTTAACAGGCGCAATGGGATTTCACTGACTTCGCCGAACATACGCGCGATATAAGCCGAACCCGGATTCGCGTAAATCGCTTTCGGACGACCGCTTTCGATGATTTTGCCGTCTTTCATGATCACGACCTCATCGGCAAACGACAGCACGTCGCTTCCGTCATGTGTAGCGATGATGCACGAAATCTGCTTGTCGCGGAAATATCGGAACAGGTTGCGCTTCAAGGTCGCCGATCGAAATGCGTCGATTTGGCTGAACGGCTCGTCGAGCAATAACAATTCAGGTTCAACGGCCAAAGCTTTTGCAAGCGCGACGCGTTGTTGTTGGCCGCCGCTGAGGAATTTGGCTTTGACGTTGGCGAATTCGGTCATCTCGACCATTTCGAGCAATTCGGCTATTCGTTGTTGCTTTTTCTCTTTGTGGATGTTCGACAGATAATTCCCGACGTTTTCGGAAACGGTAGTGAACGGCATCAACCCGAAATCCTGAGCCAGGTATTTAAAGCGGTCATCTCCGGGAATCAGGTTGAATTTAGGGCCAAGTATCGCATTTCCGTTGTAAACGATTTCACCTTCTTGCAGATCGTGATGCCCGTAAAGCAACTTGAGCAACGTACTTTTGCCACAGCCGCTTTCGCCGATAAGCGCGAGTTGCTTGCCTTTTTCGAGCGCAAAACTCACTTGGTCTATGGTCTTTTGGGAATCGTATGAAAAGGAAATGTCGGCAACTTCTAGCATACGGCAAAAATAACACAAAAGCGGTTCGCGAAACCCTATAAAAAAGCAAGAGCGTCATCGGATGAAAACGCTCTTGCCAACCTAACCAATAAATAAACAAACTAATGTTCTTGTGTCTAGAGTTGTACCCGGTCGGGCAACAATGCAATATTCACATCACAAAGATAAGGTTCGATTTACTAAAGGAAATTCAAACATTTGTTAAATCGAATGCAAAATTTTCATTAACAGATTTGGTTTTGGAGTAAAAATCTTGGTTTATGTAGATTTCAAACGATTGCGTTAGACCTAACAGGTTTTGGAAACCTGTTAGGTCTAAAGGTCGCGAAAATCCAGTTTACGCAATTACAGATTTCCTGTATCAAATCTTAACGTTTCGCTTCTAAAAGATACTCGCGATACTTGACCGTATCGACCTTCGCCTTCAAATCGTGCAATAAACTATACAATCCGAAAAACGTGCGGTTGACGTATAAAAAGTGCTTCGATCCGCGATTGCCGTTCATTTTCCGCAATTGGGTGTCTTTTGAGAACTCCTCGCCCATCGCGGCAAGTCGTCCGAAGAATTCCTCGTTTGCAAAATCGAATTCGTCGTAACGATACGGCATCGTCGAAACATTGAGCAATTCGCGGAAAAGTTTAATCAGATACGTTTTCTCGGCGGGCTTATCATCATGTCGCAGGATTTCCAACTCGAACAATTTTTCTTCGAACTGTGTCGGATCGTCGAAAATCTCCGGGCTGATCAATTCGAAATACGGATCGTAAAAATCCTCGGGAACCTGCTTCACGCAACCAAAGTCGATCGCAATCAGATTCGAATCCTCATCAACTAGAAAATTCCCCGGGTGCGGGTCGGCGTGAACTGCTTTGAGACCGTGCATCTGGAACATATAAAAATCCCACATCGCCTGCCCCAATTTATCGGCTTTTGCCCGATCTTTATTTTTCGCCGCAAATTCCGAAATATGCTCGCCTTCCATCCAATCCATCGTCAAAACCTTGTCGGTAGACCATTCCGGATAGTAATCGGGAAATCGCAAATTCGGGATCGACGCACATGCTTCGGCTATTTCTTTTCCTTGCTTAAGCTCATTCACGTAATCGGTTTCCTCGATCAGTTTATCCTCGACTTCCTTGAAATATTTTTCAGAATCCTTGCCTTTGATGTTGAACATACGGATCGCGACCGGTTTCACAAGCGCCAGATCGGACGAAATGCTTTCGGCTACACCCGGATATTGAATTTTCACTGCGAGCTGTTTTCCATCCTTCTCGGCTTTGTGCACCTGGCCGATACTGGCGGCGTTGACCGAATCGGACGTGAATTTGTCGAACAATTCGTCGGGATACTTCCCAAAATATTTCTTGAAAGTTTTTCTGACCAAAGGCGCGCTCAAAGGCGGCACGGAAAATTGCGAAAGCGAGAATTTCTCGACATATGCCTGAGGCATGATACTCTTGTCCATACTCAGCATTTGCGCGACTTTCAGGGCGCTTCCCTTGAGGTTTTTGAGGCCGTCGTAAATGTCCTCAGCATTATTTTCGTTGAGTTTGTCTTTGGTAAGCGAAGGGTTGACGATTTTCTCGCCGTAATAGGCAAGGTAATTTCCTCCGACCTTGATTCCGGTTTTCACGAGTTCGCTTGCCCTTCCGATTTTTCCGGTCGGGATTTTATCTAGGGTTTTCATCGTTCTTTGCTTTAGGCTTTAAGCTGTAGGCAATAAGCTTTTCGCCGTTGTGTTTATTTTTTTTTTTGCTGAAAAGCAACAGTTCGCTTCGCTCGGGTGGGCGTGCCGGCGGTTTGGAAAGTTCCAATTGAGTGAAGTTTCGGGTAAACCGCCGTCGGGCTGTCGGCACTCGCTTTTACAAACCTCAAAGGTTTTCAAAACCTTTGAGGTTTAGCAAAGAGCTCAAATCCCGAAACTTCGGGACCGCCATCCCTCACGCAGTCTCGTTCAACATTCACCTCAATTCTTCCAAAGGAATTTCCCCAGATCGATCAGGTTCTCGAGCGGTTTCGTATCGAGCAAACTCACGACCGTATTCACCGATTTCTCGATGATGATATCGGTCTTTTCGAATCCATTCGAATCGTCGTCGAGCCAATACTTGAGAATGAACAAAAACTGAACCCATGCACCTTCACTGAGTACAGGCTCGGTAATGTTGCGCACTTTCCTGAATTTCTCGGGGTTTTGATTTTTGAGCAATTCCTCTACGAAATCGCGAAAACGGTCACGGAATTCCCTGAGGTCGGCCAAATTCCTGAGACCTTGTTTGTTGTCGCGCAACGACCAGGAAACGTACGTCCTGTTGAGCGTCAATATCTCAAAAATCGTATAGTATAACGTGAGCAGTTTGTCCTTTTCGGAATAACCTTGATAATCGGCCGATTGCGCCATGATCGTTTCGGCATTCTCGAAAAACTTTACCCAAATCTGCCGACGCAACGCACCCAACGAGTTGAAAAAGGTGTAAAACTGCGTCTCGTCAATCCCGTTGCGCTTGCAAAACAGGTAAACGTTCGAAGGCTCGGCGTTGTTTTCGAGCACGTCGTTCATGTACAACCCGATGATTTTGTCGTCGTCAATCGCCTCTTTTTTCGGAGGATTTTTCTTTGCTGTAGCCATGGTGATGTTTTTTGGTATTTCAAAGATAAAATGCTTCGATTGGGTTGATTTGCAAATTGTTGTTAATGTTCGTTCAAAAAAAATGAAAGGTGAAATTTTCTTTTTGCAGGCAACAAAAGACTTCTACGACCTATATCATAAAAACAAAAAAGCCGCTTACGCGGCTTTCTCTATCGTAGATTCCAAAAACGGAAACTCAATTCCCGCTTTGCGCATCATTTATCATTTTCTGGTTCGCCACAATAGCGAATTCGACGCGACGGTTTTGCGAACGTCCGTCGGCGGTTTCATTCGTCGCGATAGGATCGGCAATGCCATAACCTGTCGTTACGAAACGGCTTGAAGAAAGCCCTTTACCCGAAAGGTAACTTTTTACCGAAGCGGCTCTTTGTTCCGAAAGCGCAAGATTATGCTCGACAGTTCCCGTGTTGTCTGTGTATCCGAAAATATGGATGTTCGTATCGGGATACTCCTTGAAAACCGGAACGAGTTTGTCGAGGTTGGCTTTCGCGGTCGAAGTCAACGTCGATTTGTCGATATCGAAACGCACCGCATTTTCTTTCAAAGTAAGCTTGATCCCTTCGCCTACACGTTCTACTTCGGCACCCGGAACCGCATTGTCGATTTCACGTGCTTGTTTGTCCATTCGGTTTCCGATGACACCGCCTGCGACACCTCCAATAATACCGCCCGCAATCGCTCCGAGAGCGCCTTTTCCGCCTTTTCCGACGTTGTTTCCGAGTACCCCTCCGATAACTGCGCCACTGGCCGCTCCAACGGCGACGCCTCTTTGGGTGTGGTTCGTATTCTGTACTGCTTCACATCCGGTAAGGTTTACGGATACCGTCGTGATCAACGCCAATGCTATGATGGATAACTTTTTCATTTTCTTCGTTGTTATAGGTTAATTTGTTTTTTGGAACTGGTACACCACATCGGTCATTTTTCCGCCGACATCGATCCTGTCGATAAGCTGGAACGAGGTTTCGGATTGGTTGGCCACATTGAGCACGTAACCGTCGCGCACTCTTTTGGCTTTTTCGCCCGCGCTCAACACCTTGAGCACGAATTGGCCATCTTTGTTGACGAACCAGGTAATCGGCGAACTGAAAGCCGGACAACCCGATTTGGTCAATTCCATATTTCCTTTGTTGTTGTTCGACACGAATTTCCAATTGCTGTTCACAAAGCACTGGGAATCGGCCAAACCGAAAGAATTTACGGTGATATAATCTTTTCCGGGATAGTTCACCGAAGTAATCACCCAATTACCTTTTATGCCCGATTGGGAACTGCGGTCGAGCTTTGTAGTGGTTGCCGAAGTGGATTTGCATCCGATCGCCAGCAATGCGAAAAGCCCAATAAATAGTAACTGTTTCATTTTGTGGTAAATTTAGATTTCTAGGTTATTTTCGTTAGATAAAGATACAATCGCATGGTTCGAAATGTTAAATTTCGGTTCGACATTTATCGAAAGATTAACAAAGGCAGACAATTTGTCACCCGATGACGGACTGGTATTTTTTTTGAAATCCGTCCACTTAAATTTAACAAATCCATCTTAAACAAAAACATATGACGACAGGAAAAATCAATGTTTCGGTAGAAAACATCTTTCCGTTAATCAAAAAATTCCTTTACAGCGACCATGAGATTTTCTTGCGCGAATTGGTATCGAACGCCACAGATGCGACATTGAAGCTCAAACACCTGACAGCTATCGGGGAAGCAAAGGTTGAATACGGCAATCCGATCATCGAGGTCAAGATCGACAAGGAAGGCAAAAAACTGCACATCATCGACCAAGGTTTGGGCATGACGGCCGAGGAAGTCGAAAAATACATCAACCAGGTCGCGTTCTCGGGAGCTGAGGAATTCCTTGACAAATACAAGGATTCGGCGAAAGACACGGGAATCATCGGACATTTCGGACTCGGATTCTATTCCGCATTCATGGTGGCCGATAAAGTAGAAATCATCACCAAATCTTTCAAGGACGAACCTGCCGCGCATTGGACGTGCGACGGAAGTCCTGAATTTACGTTAGAGCCATCCGACAAAACCGACCGAGGAACCGAAATCATCCTGCACATAGCAAACGATTCGACCGAATTCCTTGAAGAATCGCGCATCCGTGAATTGCTTTCGAAATACAACAAATTCATGCCTGTGCCGATCAAGTTCGGGACGCGCACCGAAACGTTGCCGAAGCCCGAAGACGCCGCGGACGATTATAAAGCCGAGACGATCGAGGTCGACAACATCATCAACAATCCGAATCCAGCCTGGACGAAACAGCCTGCAGATTTGACGAAAGAGGATTATCAGGATTTTTACCGTGAATTGTATCCGATGCAGTTCGAAGAGCCGTTGTTCAACATCCATCTGAATGTGGACCATCCGTTCAACCTTACCGGAATCTTGTATTTCCCGAAACTTTCGAAAGACCTGCAAATCCAGAAGGACAAAATCCAATTGTACCAAAACCAGGTATTCGTGACCGACAACGTAGAAGGCATCGTACCTGAATTTTTGACGATGCTACGAGGCGTGATCGATTCGCCCGATATTCCGCTTAACGTGTCGCGTTCGTATCTGCAAGCCGACGGAAACGTCAAGAAAATCTCGAATTACATCACACGTAAAGTCGCCGACAAACTCAAGTCGTTGTTCAACGAAAACCGCGAAGATTTCGAACAAAAATGGAACGACATCAAGATCGTTTTGGAATACGGAATGTTGTCGGAAGACAAATTCTATGAAAAAGCGGGCGCTTTCGTTTTGTATCCGACCGTAGACGGTAAATTCTACACCATCGACGAACTAAAGGAAAACTTCAAGGACAAACAAACGGATAAAGACGGAAAATTGGTCGTGCTTTACGCACAAAACCAAGATGCCCAACACAGTTATATCGAGGCGGCGCAGGCCAAAGGTTATGAAGTCTTGTTGCTTGATTCTCCTATCGTTTCCCACCTAATCCAGAAATTGGAGGGCGACAACGAGAACCTTACGTTCGTGCGTGTGGATTCGGATCATATCGACAACCTGATCAAAAAAGAGGACAGCGCGATTTCAAAACTATCCGAAGAAGAGCAGGAGAAACTTAAAGTAGCCGTACAGGAAATCGTGCCTTCGACAACGTATACCGTACAATTGGAAGCGCTCGACAGCGATGCCGCTCCGTTCATCATTACCCAACCCGAGTTTATGCGTCGTATGAAAGAAATGAGCATGAGCGGCGGCGGCGGAATGTTCGGAATGGGTAATTTCCCTGAAATGTACAATCTGGTCGTGAATTCGAATTCCGATCTGGCCACTACAATTTTGAACGCCGAAGACAAAAACACACAGGAAAATCTTGTGAAACAGGCGCTCGATTTGGCGAAATTGTCACAAAACCTGCTCAAAGGCGAAGAACTCACGGCTTTCGTGAAAAGGAGTTTCGGGTTGATCAAATAACCTTTTTGAATTATATTGAAAAAGCCTGTGGGAAACCGCGGGCTTTTTTTATTGAAAGAAATCCTCGGGGCTCAAGTGATAAGACCTAACAGGTTTTGGAAACCTGTTAGGTCTTAAATTTAAGAATAACATGCTTACGCTTGGTACATTTTTTCTATAAAAAATCTTAAAATCCAAAACAATGACTACCTTTATCTTACCACATTATCAGTAACTTACTGAATTTCCAACCTTAAAACCAAACTTCATGAAAAAATTCGCTGCTGAGTTCCTGGGAACTCTATGGCTGGTCTTGGGCGGTTGCGGAAGCGCCGTTTTGGCCGCCAACTTCAAATCTGAACCTTTTATCGGAATTGGTCTTGTGGGCGTTTCGTTCGCTTTTGGCCTTACCGTATTGACCATCGCTTATTCGTTGGGTAGAATTTCGGGCGCTCACCTCAATCCGGCCGTGACCATAGGTCTTTGGGCTGGCGGACGTGTCGAATCGTCGACCGTTCTACCGTATGTCATTTCCCAAATCCTTGGAGGAATCGCAGGAGCGGGAATTCTGTACGCCATCGCAATCGGCAACGGACAGGACGTCGGTAATTTCGCCGCCAACGGATACGACGAGCATTCTCCGGGTGGTTATAACATGATTTCGGCCCTGCTTATAGAATTCATCATGACGATGTTTTTCGTGATCATCATTTTCGGATCGACCGAAAAAGACCGCCGACGCGAAGGCTTTGCCGGCATTGCCATAGGACTTGCCCTGACGCTGATCCATTTGATAAGCATTCCGGTTACGAACACATCAGTGAACCCTGCACGTAGCATTAGCCAAGCCGTATTCGTTCAAGGCTGGGCACTTGAGCAGTTATGGCTGTTTATTGTTGCCCCAATCGTTGGAGGCATGGCGGGAGGCGCCGTTTATAAAAATCTATTGCGGAAAACAGAATTTACCGAAGACGATTTGAGGGAATAATTCTCTTTTTGGTACAGATCGGCAATTTGAAAATTGCACTCTTAGACCTAACAGGTTTTGGAAACCTGTTAGGTCTAAAATTACCGGGAAAAGCAAAAAACCAATTACAGTTTTTCTGTACATTTTCCTAAAATCAGAAGTGATTTTATCGGTAGCTATTCCCGCTATCCGCTTCCAGCTTTCTCAAACCGGCCTGCACTTGCACCCCAAAAGCAAGAGCTTCCTGCGGTCGCTTCGCTTTTGCGGCAAATGCCTGACCGTTTTGTCAAAAGGCTGTCCGCTGCTATCGGGGCTAGGGTATTTCTCCGACTTAAACGCTATGGTTCAAGCGAATCTCATTCCACGATCCACAACAGCACAGGCTTCTTTACTTTTTGAAGTCTTGCGTCGAGCTTTTCCATAAAATTGTCCGAAACCGCGGGGCATCCCCAACTCAACGGACTATAATCGGGATAGATTTCCTTATCGGCTACGGCTTCCCACGAATGCAAAACTATCACGCGTTTCTGGGCATTGTCGTTGGTCTTCTCCAATCCGTGAAGCCAATACTTGATTTTGATTCCCCAACCGCTTTTATCGCGAGCGCCCACTTTGTATTTCCCCAAAGCCGAACAATGGCTGCCGTCGGTGTTACTGAAGCGCGCTTTTTCCCACATGTCTTTGTAAGCGATCGGTTTGTCGCAAGTGCCATGGGTCACCAGATTGCTCTCTATTACTTTGCTTTTTTCGAAGTCGTACACGAAAAAACGGTTCTTACCTGAATGGATGCTCAAATCCACGAGGAAATAAAAATCTTCGTTGAAGCCGTTCTTTTTGCAATAGTCGAACGCTTCAGAATTGGTCGAAGCGTAATCCTTGCTGATGCTTTTTTTGATTTCGGGAGTTTCCGCCGAATTACAGCATACGAAGGCCAATATGCCGAGCAATACTGTGAGTTTCATGTTAGTCAGGTTTTTCCTCATAACTGCAAAACACACGCATTTATTTCAACTACGACGACAATTCCGAAAACGCGATGTAACATTTTGAAAGCGAGGGAAACTAACGGGCAATCATCAATCATGGAATGCTGCGAAAATCGGCATCCGCAAATCAATCGAAATGAAAAAAATCCTAAAAGCTGCGGGATTGGGCTTGCTTGCCCTTTCCGCAACGTTCGGTGTGCTGTTGGCCACCGGAATCATCTGGCGATCGCCTAAATTCTATTCCGTAAAAAAAGAAAAATCCTTCGCCGTCCCGATCATGGACATGGAAGCCTACGACACGCTCGGAGGCGAACACGCACGACCGTACGTGTACCAGATCACGTCCGGCAAAGGTTCGGTGTGCATCCTCGGCATTGAACACACCAAAGACCCGAATGATGCGCAAATCAGGCTCGTCAACGAAAAATGGCAAGCTCTCGATCCGGACGTGGCGCTTGTTGAAGGCCGTCTCGGTTTCTTGTTTTCAGGGCTACAAAACCCGGTAACCGAATATGGCGAAGGCGGACAGACGGTTTCTCTCGCCAAACAAAACGGCATCCCTTTTTACACTTGGGAACCCAAAAAAGAAGACGAGGTCAAAATCATCCTCGAGAAATTCCCGGCCAAACAGGTTGCGGCGTTTTATTCGCTGCGTCCGTATCTGAGCAACTTTCGATTCGGAAAACCAAGCGATCCCGACGCCTCGCTGCAGCAATGCATCGACTCGAGAACCGATGTAAACGGCCTTCGGGGCGCGATTACCAAAGTTTCACAAGTCGACAGTCTTTGGAAAAAGGATTATCCGAAACTCAAAGATTGGCGCGATACGAGCGATGAATACGGATGGCCCGACGGCTACCTTTCGGACATTTTCTCAATGTCGAATCAGGTACGCGACATCCATTTGTGTTCGGCGATTTCAGAATTGGTAAAAGACGGCAAAAAAGTATTCGTGACCATGGGCTCGAGCCACGCTTTCCGCATCGAAAAAACCTTGAAAGCAGAATTGAAATGATGTGATTGGGACGGATTCCGAAAAAAAATTTAAGATTTCTGTAACATTTCCGTTCGGAATCCGTCTTATAAGAACATCAATCATCCTAATCAAATGAAACGATTCTTCAACACCCCTAATTTCCTGTTCCTTGGCATAGCAGTAGCGGCCGCAGGATTGCTGTATTTGGGTATCATCTGGCATTGTCCGCAGAAAAACATTCGCGTGGCCGAAACCAACGAGTTCACCACTACCGTTTCAATTCCGGCCTAAACGCGATGATTTTCAGGGAAGCCGAACCGGCAGACATTGCTCAAATCCAGATCGTACGCAATTCCGTAAAGGAAAACGCTTTGTCTAATCCTGCATTGGTTTCAGACGAGGATTGCCGCGAATTTATGTTCGATCGCGGCAAAGGATGGGTTTGCGAAATAAACGGCACCATCGTCGGATTCGCCATCGCCGACCTCAAAGAAGACAACATTTGGGCGCTTTTCCTGCATCCGGAACACGAAAATAAAGGCATCGGCAGAAAACTTCACGATGCGATGCTCGATTGGTATTTTTCGCAAAACAAAGACCATGTGTGGCTCGGAACCGCTCCTGGAACACGGGCCGAAACCTTTTACCGCAAATCGGGTTGGACCGAAACCGGCATGCACGGCAACGAAACCAAATTCGAGATGACGGCCAACGAATGGTCGCGTTTCAAAGCTTCCCGTTGAACAGCAACTTTCTTCACGTAAAGCAACTCACCGTAAAGCACTGTTAATTGATAATTAGGCTTTGTCGATTGTCGATTACCTTTACGCAATGTCAAAAATCAAAATTTCCGTTCTCGACCAATCCCAAATACGACGCGGTTCGAACGCGCGTGAAGCCTTGGAGGAATCGGGCAAATTAATAGAATTGGCCGAACAACTCGGATTCGTGCGCTACTGGGTTTCGGAACATCACAATTTCAAGCTCGTCGCCGGAACCTCTCCCGAAGTGCTCATTCCGTATCTAGCGTCCAAGACATCGAGAATTCGCATCGGATCGGGTGGCATCATGCTCCCGAACCACAGCACTTTGAAAGTCGCCGAGAATTTCGGATTGCTCGAAACGTTATATCCGAACCGCATCGACCTCGGAATCGGGCGCGCTCCGGGCGGAGACCGACTTTCGGCTTATCTGTTGAATCCGACCAATACGTTTTCCGAAAAGGATTTTTATCAGCAACTCCTCGACTTACAGGCATTTTTGAGAGGCGAAAGCGAACCCGGATCGGTACAGGAAAAAGTAAGTGCCTTTCCGCAACCCGAGGAATTGCCCGAAATGTGGATGCTTACCTCTAGCGGCGGAAGCGCACAATTCGCGGCACATTTGGGCATGGCGTTATCGTTCGCCCAATTCATAAACCCCGAAAGCGGAGAAGACACGGCAGAATTCTACCGTCACAATTTCAAACCGTCCAAAGAACTAAAAGAGCCCAAACTCAACGTCGGGATTTTTGCGTTCTGTTCAGAAGACGAACAAAAAGTTCAGGATTGGATCACCGATTTCCAATACCGCATCTTGTATATCGAAATGGGCGGCGTCGGTGAATTTCCGTCTTTGGAAGAAATAAAAAACATGCATTTCTCGCTTCAGCAAAAAGCGCGCATGGCCTTCAACCACGGACGATTCATAGCCGGAACGCCCGATGTCGTCAAGGCCGAACTGCTAAAAATCGCAGACAAATACCAAACCGACGAGATTATGATCGCGACGCCGGCCGAAAGCTGGGAAGACCGCAAGAAATCGTACGAATTGATCGCGCAGATGTTCTGATTCGGCGGAATCCGTATTTTTGATGCATGGACTTCATCGCAGACAAATTGTTCGACAAGAGTTTTTCTTTCAAAAAGGCCGAATACGACAATTGTTCGTTCGACAATTGTGATTTTTCGGATAAGGATTTGGGTGATTCGAGTTTTATCGACTGCACGTTTTCCGATTGCAATTTCAGTATGGCCAAAGTTTCGAAAACCTCTTTCCGCGATGTGGTTTTTGCCGATTGCAAATTGTTGGGTTTTCGGTTCGACCAATGCAACGAGATGTTGTTTTCGGCCGAATTCCGCAATTGCCAGCTCGATTTGGCCTCTTTTTACCGACTCAAATTGCGCAAACAGAAATTCACGGGCTGTTCGATGCGCGAAGCAGATTTTTCGGAAACCGATCTGGCACAAGCCGTTTTTGACGACTGCGACCTCAGCAATGCGATTTTCGACAATACCATTTTGGAAAAGGCCGATTTGCGTAACGCTCGTCATTTTTCTATCGATCCCGAAAACAATTACGTGCGCGGTATGAAAATTGCGCTTTCGGGAAGCATCGGACTTTTAGGGAAATATGGATTGGAAATCGACTTTTAGTTTTTTTGGCCTGAACGGATTCTTACGGATTTCGTTTCTCGTTTTGATTTTGGTGGTTTTCTCGAATTGTCGGCAATCACAGAAGCGAACGATTTGCCTGCAGCCGTTTTCGGATTTTTCCGCATCGGACACCAAAAAAATCCAGGCCGAACTCCAAAAAGTCTATTCCGATGTTAAAATACTTCAACCTATCGATTTCCCTAAAGACAGCTGGAATGCAGCAAAAACACGTCATCGTGCCGATTCGATCATCCGGTTTTTAGACCGACGCACATCCGAAAACCAGCTTACCATCGGACTTACACATAAAGACATCAGCACGACCAAAGGCAAATTCAAGGATTGGGGCGTGATGGGATTGGGCTTTTGTCCCGGCAAATCGTGCGTGGCCTCGAGTTTTAGGTTGCATGAGAAAAACAAGTTCGAACAACTCTTCAAAGTCGCCATTCACGAACTCGGCCATACCGAAGGCTTGCCGCATTGTCCCGAAAAGACTTGCTTCATGCGTGATGCCAAAGGCAAAAACCACAAGGACGAGGAAAAAGATTTCTGTGCAAGTTGCAAACGCAAACTCATCGCTTCGGGCTGGAATTTGAAATAAGTCGGTGTGCGTTTGTTCGCTGAAACTCGAACGTCTATCTTTGCCCGCTTTTTTATTTACTCAATGTCAAACAATAACATCCTTAAAGGCGTCATTTTAGTCGGGCTTGGTGCGACGAGCTACGGTATGTTAGCCACTTTCGTAAAACTGGCTTATCACGATACCGGCATTACGGGCTTGCCGTTCACTCCGGCAGAAGTCATTTCGTCCCAATTCGCGATCGGGATTGCCGTGTTGCTTCTTATAAATGCGTTCAAAAAGAAGAAAGCCGATGCGCCGAAAGCCTCGCGAAAAGACATCTGGCAATTGCTCCTGACCGGAACTTCTACGGGTTTGACGAGCATTTTCTATTATATGGCCGTGAAATACATTCCGGTTTCGATCGGAATCGTGTTGCTGATGCAAACGGTCTGGATGGGCGTTTTGCTCGAAATGATCTTGGACAAAAAACGTCCGTCGGCCATGAAAATCGTTGCGGTTCTCGTCGTGCTAGCAGGAACGGCTTTAGCCACAAACCTCATCGCGAACGCAGATTCTCTCGATTGGAGAGGCGTCGTGCTTGGTTTGCTCGCCGCGGCTTCGTTTACGACGACCATGTTCACTTCGAATCGTATCGCAATCGGGCTTTCGTCTTCTCTTCGAAGCCTTTACATGCTTTTGGGAGGTGCTTTCGTAATCGTATTTTTCGTTCTGGCGACCCAACATACGCCTTACAACTACGACATCTTTTACAAATGGGGCGTTTTTGTGGCGGTTTTCGGGACGATCATCCCGCCTATGCTGCTCAATTCGGGATTTCCGAAAACGGGAATCGGGCTCGGAAGTATCGTCTCGGCTCTTGAACTTCCCGTATCGGTAACCATGGCCTGGCTGTTGCTGCACGAAAAAGTAAGCGGGTTGCAATGGTTCGGGATTGTCTTGATTTTGTTCGCGATCGTGATGATGAATGTTAATTTCGGAAAGCGCGGACGTTAAAAATCACTAACTTTAGGCAAAACCAAACTTCTATGGATTTGCCGTGGCATTTATACCTGATGGCGGTTTTGTACGTACTTGCGGGAGCGAACCATTTCCGCAAACCCGATATGTACAAGAAAATCATCCCGCCTTATTTCCCGAATCCGAAACTGCTCAACGCCATAACCGGAATCGCCGAGATAACTTTGGGCATCGGACTTTGCATTCCGGCCATTTCTGAATATTGCGCCATCGGCATCATCGCTTTGCTGGTCGCGGTTTTCCCAGCCAATCTTTTTATGGTGTTCGATGACACGGCCGCACTCGGGCTGCCGTTGTGGATGCGACTTTTACGGCTTCCGTTTCAAATCGTATTGATTTTATGGGCCTACGCGTACACCCTATTCATCAAATAGTTTTCCACAGGGTTTTCCTTAAACAAAATTCGGGTTTTGCGTAGGACAATGACTCAAAAGCTATCAAAAATCTCATTTTGAACCTCAATTCGGACATGTTATGGCATATTTGTTTAACATCCGAAAAAACAAAACCCATCAGTTATTACTTCGCATTTTGGAAGCGGCAGATTATTGGATTAACTTCGCGCCATCGAAGTATTTCGGTGCCAATAATTTCCAAACAACACATGAAAGTTTTGTCCCTCAAGAACAAGATCGACCTTACTTTTTTACTGGTCGCCGTCGTTTTTTGCGGTCTCATCTGGTCCACTTACAACCGCGCTTACTCGGTGACCAAAAACCGCCACATCATTTCCCAAACCTACAACACCAATACGGTTCTCGAAAAAATCCTGTCGAGCATGATCGATATAGAAACGGGAGCGCGCGGCTACACGATTACGGGAAAAGAAAATTTCCTTGAGATTTACGAAAGCGGTAATAAGGATGTGGAGGAATGGATCGATTCGCTCGAAGACATGAAACGCGGAAAATCGGCAGACGACAAACGCATCAGCGAACTCAAACGGCTTATCGACAGCAAAAAAGCGTTTACTATACTGACCATCGAAGCCAGACGAAACAAAGGCATGGAAGAGGCCGCGGCGATGATTTCTACCGGACAAGGAAAAGCGATCATGGATTCGTTGCGCGAACGGATCGCGGTTTACCAGAAATCGCAACTCCAGATCCTCACCGAAAAACTCGCCGAAACCGATGCGAACATCAAGGCGCGTAACTTCAACTTCTTTTTGTTCGTGATCGTGATGTTCGCGTTATTGGTTTTCGCTTACGGCAGAATTCGAATGAACGCCAAGCAAATGATGATTGACGGCGTGATCCAGGAAAAACTCAGCGACGAATTGGCGTACCAAAACCAGCAATTGAACGATTTCGCGAACATCACGTCTCACAATTTGCGGTCGTCGGCGGCCAATATGACGTCTTTGATAAGTTTGGTCGACGAGAAAAGCGGCGTCGAAGAATACCGCAACGTATTCACGATGATGAGGAAAGTCGCGAGCAACCTCAACGATTCGCTTAACGAACTCATCGAGATTTTACGCATCAAGAAAAGCCGTCCAGCCGATAAGGAACCCGTACATTTCGTAGACGTGTATCTGCGCGTGACCGAAACGCTGCAAGGCGATGTCCTCAACAACAAAGCGACGCTGGAATCGGATTTCAACGAAGCACCGACGGTGATGTTCTCGAAAATCCATCTCGAAAGCGTGTTGCAGAACCTTATCGGAAATGCGATGAAATACAAGTCTCCCGATCGCGATCCCGTAATCAAAGTGCGGTCTGAAATACAGAACGGCGAAATCCTGCTCCACATTTCAGACAACGGCCTCGGAATCGACCTTGAAAGGCATGGCAACAAGATTTTCGGGATGTACCAAATGTTCCACAAACATCCTGACGCCAAAGGAATCGGGCTTTTCATCACAAAAGCGCAGATCGAGAATTTGGGAGGAACGATTACCGTGACAAGTGACGGAATTAACGGAAGTACCTTTACCGTAAACTTCGGAAAGCGTTAAAGCTTCGTTTTCAGTATAATCTGAATTTATTCATTACATTGGAATGCCAAATCGACATCCAATGGAAACGATCATCGCCTATTTCTCGACTATCCCGTCATCGCACCGCGCCGCCATCCTCGCCGGCGGCATCGCTTTCTTTTGGTTGGCCGAAAGCGTAAATCCGCTGTTCCGATTCGAATATCGGAAATGGCATCACGCCGGCATCAACCTCTTTTTCACGCTGACGACGATCGTCGTGAATTTCGTATTGGCTTTCCTGTTGTTGCGTTCGGCCGATTTCGTGCATGAAAATCGCTTCGGAATCCTGAACTGGCTGCCGCAAATGAACGTTTGGCTGTATGCGATAATCGGATTGTTGTTACTCGATTTGATCGGCGCATGGCTCGCGCATTTCGTGCAGCACAAGACGCGCAGTTTGTGGCGTTTTCACCTGATTCACCATACCGATACGTGGATCGATACGACTTCGGCCAACCGTCATCATCCCGGGGAAAGCGTCATCCGTTTTATTTTTACCGTTTTGGCGGTTTTGGTTTCGGGTAGCCCGATGTGGTTAGTCTTTTTGTACCAATCGCTGTCGGTGGTGTTTTCCCAGTTCAACCATGCCAATATCACGCTTCCGCGCAAGCTTGACGACTGGCTCAGTTATGTGATCGTTTCGCCCGATATGCACAAAGTCCACCATCATTACGTTTTGCCTTATACCGATTCGAATTACGGCAACATTTTTTCGGTTTGGGACCGTTTGTTCGGAACGTTCCGCAAACTCGACAAGGCTCAAATCGTATATGGAGTAGATACCCATATGGATCCGAAAGACCACAACCGGCTTGGAAACTTGCTGAAAATACCATTTGCAAAATACCGGCCGACGACTCAAAAACCATCCAAATAATTTTTTTTGAGCCACTTATCGACGAATCGGATTTTTTATTAATATTGAAACAGAAATCTGATTTTTTTATACAATTTTCTTCCGATTACAATGAGAAAGAGCAAACGCCCCGAACTCTCGCGGGAACAGACCGAAAGGCTGACCACGCTCGCGCTTGAAGAACGCAATCCTTTCGAAATCATCAAAAAAGAATTCGGGCTGTCTGAACAGGAAGTGCTCGAAATCATGAAACAAAGGCTCAAAGCCGATAAATTCGAGCTTTGGAAAAAAAAGGCGATGGCCGCCAAACCCAAACCGAAACCACCTAAAATTGACGAGTTCGACGAAGACCTCGACGGAAAATACTATATCAAAAACAAATTTGACTGACCTTTTAATCCCGCTTCACGGCGGGTTTTTTGTTACCTTTCGGGAATGAAAAAAATCTTACTCCTACTATTGATCCCATCGGTATTGCTGGCACAGAAACCAACTTTCAAGACCGATGAAATCGCCGTCAACGATTTGCTTAAAGGCACTTTGTACACACCCGAAAATGCCAAGAAAACCCCATTGTTGATCCTGTTGTCGGGTTCGGGCCCAACCGACCGCAACGGCAATCAGGCGGGAATGGAAAACAACAGTTTGAAAATGCTTTCCGAATCGGCGGCGAAATCCGGAATCGCGGTGTATACGTTCGACAAACGCATCATCGCGCAAATGAAAAACGGAACCGTGGACGAGAAAACGCTTTCGTTTGAAGACTTCATCAACGATGCCAAACAAGTGATTTCATTTTTCCGTGCGAAAAAGAAATATTCGAAAATCGTGGTCGCCGGTCATAGCGAAGGTTCGTTGATCGGAATGATCGCCGCAAACGGAAATGCCGACGGTTTCATCTCGATTTCGGGCGCAGGACGCAGCATCGATAAAGTCGTCACCGACCAAATCGTAAAACAAGCACCGATGCTAAAGGATGAAGTCGAAAAGGATTTTGCATTGCTTAAAAAAGGCGAAACGTTCACGCTACAGGATCAAACGCTTGCGATGTTGTTTCGCGAAAGTGTGCAACCGTACCTGATTTCGTGGCTCAAATACGATCCGACGGCAGAAATCGCGAAACTCAAGATTCCGGTGCTGATCATAAACGGCACGAAAGACCTTCAGGTAAACCAGTCGGAAGCCGAATTGCTCAAAGCCGCAAAACCTGATGCGAAGCTCGTCATCATCGAAAACATGAACCACGTCCTAAAGGAAATTTCGGGTGGCGACCAGGAAAACGGAGCGTCTTACAGCAACCCCGAATTGCCGATTTCGGACAAACTCACCACCTCGGTTAATCAATTCATAAAAAGCCTTTGAGGTTGTAACTTTTATATATCTTCGCGCACTAACGCTTGTAAATTAATCCCAAACTGATGAAAAAAATAACGCTCGCGCTGGCACTTTTGGCTTCCGTATGGAGTTTCGAGGCAATCGCGCAATCTAAAGCCGAAAACCCGATCAAAGTGGCCATCGACCTCAATGGCGTAAAGGACGACAAAGTCCCGGTGACCGTTTCGGCTCCTAAAATCTCTTCGGACAAAATCGTGTATCACATCCCGAAAACCGTTCCGGGAACGTATTCCACCGACAATTACGGCAAATATGTAGACGATCTTAAAGCTTTCGACGCAAAAGGAAAAGAACTCGCCGTGACCAAAACCGATGACAATTCGTGGGAAATCACAGGTGCGAAAAAACTGTCGAAAGTGACGTATTGGGTAAACGATACTTATGATATCGAAGATCAGCACGACGTGTTTTCACCTGCGGGAACGAATATCGATGCAGGAAAAAATTTCATGCTTAACATGCACGGATTCGTGGGCTACTTCCAAGACAAAGGACAATTGCCTTACCAAGTGACGATTTCGCATCCGGCCGAACTTTGGGGTGCGACTTCATTGACCGATGCCGATGCCGCAGACACCAAAGACGTATTCAACTACAGCCGTTATTTCGAGGTCGGAGATCATCCGATCATGTACTCGAAACCGAATTACGCGACGTTCAAGGTTGACGACATGGACATCGTTTTGGCGATTTATTCTCCGAACGGAACTTTCGACGCTAAGGATATCGCTCCCGAAATGGAAAAGATGATGCAGGCGCAGAAACGTTTCCTCGGATCGGTGAATTCGACCAAGAAATATGCGATCATCTTGTACCTGTCGGACATGATGAAGCCGGACGCTCAAGGTTTCGGCGCTTTGGAACACAACACTTCGACGACTGTCGTTTTCCCTGAACAGATGCCGAAAGAGCAGTTGTTGCCTGCGTTGGTAGACACGGTTTCGCACGAGTTTTTCCATATCGTGACGCCGCTTACGATCCACGCCGACCAAATCCAGTATTTCGATTACGCCGCGCCGAAAATGTCGGAACATCTTTGGATGTACGAAGGCGTAACCGAGTATTTCGCGAACCTTTTCCAGGTGAACCAAGGTTTGATTTCTGAAGAGGATTTCTACAACCGCATGGCCGGAAAAATCAAGAATGCCTCACGCCTGAACGATACGATGTCGTTTACCGAAATGAGTGCGAACGTTTTGACCGAACCTTACAAAGCTCAGTATCTGAACGTGTACGAAAAGGGTGCGTTGATCGGCATGTGCATCGATATCATCATCCGTGAGAAAAGCAACGGAGAGCGTGGAATTCTAGATCTGATGAAGAAACTTTCGAAAGAATACGGTATGGAAAAACCGTTTAAGGACGCTGATCTTTTCGCAAAAATCACGGCTTTCACGTATCCTGAAGTCGGGGATTTCCTAAACAAATACGTTCGTGGCACGACACCTATCAATTATGATGAATTCTTCGCGAAAATGGGCGTAACGAAAACGACGCGCCAGGTTCCCGGGAACGTGTTCATCAAAGGACAGACGCCTTATGTGACGGTAAATCCGGACACTAAGGAAATCATCGTGATGCCGGGAATCGAACTCGGCGCTTTCTGGACGACTTTAGATTTGAAAGGAGGCGATATCATTACCGAAGTCAACGGAAAAGCCTATAACCTCGACAATATCTACGACTTGGTCATGGGAAGCCAGCAATGGAAAGAAGACGAAGCGATCACCATCAAATACAAACGCGACGGAAAAGATATGACCACATCGGGCAAAGTAAAATTGTCGTATGAAGAAGCGACGGGTTACATCGCGACCGACCACAGCAAAGACAAATTGCGCGATGCTTGGCTAAAAGGCTAATGCCGACTCAAATAAAATCCCCGGACGGTTCGCTGCTCCGGGGATTTTTTTATTTTTGCGCACCAACAGGAATCACATGAAAAAACATATCGCAGCTTTGTTCGCGATCTTGGCTTTGGCCTCGTGCAGCAAGGAAGAAAAGAAAGGCAATCTTGAAATCACGGGCAATGTGAAAGGCCTTAAAAAAGGGATGCTTTATCTCAAGAAAATCAGCGACACGACTTTGGTGACGTTAGACAGCATTGCCATTGACGGCGATTCGCATTTCAAAACAGCTGTCGACATTGCCGAACCCGAAGTACTTTATTTGTTTTTGGATCGCGGCCAAACGACGTCAATCGACAATAGTTTGCGTTTTTTCGCCGAGCCCGGCAAGATGAACATCGATACCGATCTGGAAACGTTTTACGCGAAAGCAAAAATCACGGGATCGAAAAACAACGATTTGCTTGAGGAATACAAAAAGGTCAAATCGAGATACACCACTCAGGAGCTCGACATCACCGTTGCCGATATGAAAGCGAAACTCAAGAATACATCGCTTCCGGAAGCCGAAGTCGAGAAATACAACGCCATCCTTAAAAGCCGTTATCTGTACACGACCAATTTCGCAGTGAACCATAAGGAATATGAGGTCGCGCCTTATGTAATCCTTTCCGAAACACCCGATCTTGGCCTTACTTTTATGAAACAGGTCATCGACGCGATGTCACCTAAGGTTGCAGCTTCGAAATACGGCAAGCTTTTGAAACAGTTGTATGAAGAGAGGAAGAAGACGGAGACGACTGTTGCGATGAAATAATTTGAAACCACCTTTTGGTGGTTTTTTTATGTCATTTTCTACGCAAGCTTCGCTTGCTAGAAGACTTCACCTGCCGGTGCGACCTTCTTTTGTCTTGCAACAAAAGAAGCAAAAATGCAGTAAGCGCGACCGCTCGGCGACCTGACATTGCCTTGCTTCGGAAACGAAAAGAACTCGCCTGCGGCTCAGACAGCTTTTCGTTTTTTCCGAATCTTCAGCAAGTCAGGTGCCCGCCTGCGCGCTCATGGCGCTGGAATAGGAAGTGTTTATTGGCATTTCCCGCCGCTGCGCTTTGGAAAATGCGTCTCCGAAAGGACCTTTTGTGTTTTTCGGAACGTATTTCCTTTGAAGAACGTCTGATTTCGACGAAGGAGAAATCTGGAAGCACTTCCGTCAAAGACATACAATAGATTTTCTTAGAAGATTTTTGGCGCAGCCTGCAAGCCAAAAATAAAATAAACACGTCCGATTAATCGCGGCGTCATAAAATTGGCGTCAAGAAAAACGGCTCAGGATGCCGCAAAAAGCCAAATACTGTCTGAGCGCAGCGAAATCGAAGATTCACGAATACCTTAAAAAACAATATTAGCGCGTGAGTAGTTTATTTGGCTTGCGCAGCCGTGCCGGTTTTTAGCCAATTTTGTGTGCTGCTTCCGCCTTTTTGTTTCTTTTGCGGCGAAGCAAAAGAAAACCCCGCTGGCAAGCGAAACATTTCCAGCAAACGAGTTTGCGCAGAAACTGATAGAAATAAAAAAACCACTCCGTTTGGAGTGGTTTTAACTGAGCCGATAGAGGGACTCGAACCCACGACCTGCTGATTACAAATCAGCTGCTCTAGCCAGCTGAGCTACACCGGCGTCTCAGTATTTCGGTGCAAATATAAAAGCGAAATTCATATTTGCAAAAAAATATTGACTGTTTTTAACCTTAAAGCGCGTTAATTTTAGCAACCAATTGGTTCGCAGCCGCTTCAAGATCTTTGTGGATTTGTGCGAAGTGCGCTTTTTTGTTCTCGACACCTTTCTGGTTCACTTTGGTGATCAGGTTGTCGAAAGCGGTAATCGCCTCATCTATAAGCGCATTGGTTTCAGGAGTCGGTTTTCCTGCCGTGGTCATCTCGTGGATGTAAACCGCTTCGATGATGTCACCCAATACGTAATTGATGTCTTTCTTTAGGTTTTTAACGTTTGCCATTTCTTTTCATTTTGAATTGCGATGCAAAAGTAAGCATTCTTTTTTTAAGGCACGAAAACTTCGAGCACCGATCCGAAACCGTCGATTTTGTATTCTTTCATCGCAGCGGGAACCAAAACGGTATCGCCCATCTTATACTCGTATTTCTTATTGTCGAATTCCAGGCTGAAATGGCCTTCGACACACATATACACCGTAAAACGCTCGCCATTTTTAGACACGTTGAATTCACCGTTCACCGGAATGAAACTCGTGTGGAAATAGGGACAATCGACGATTGTGTTGGCTTCGTTCTGCCTGTCGGAATACGATTTCTGTGTATCTGTGACTTCGTAATTGATCGCATCGAGCGCGAGATCGACGTGAAGGTCGCGTTTGTTCCCATTGGCGTCTTTGCGATCGAAGTCGTACAAACGATAGGTAATGTCGGAGGTTTGCTGGATTTCGGCAATCAAAACGCCCGCCCCTATCGCATGTACCGTTCCCGTTTCGAGAAAAAATACGTCGCCTGCCTTGGTTTTGACCGTATCGAGAATGTCGAGAAGCGAATTCTGCTGTAAATTGAACAGGTATTCCTCACGCCTTGAACGATGCTTGAAACCGACGATGATGCGCGAATCGAAATCGGCTTGCATCACGTACCACATTTCGGTCTTACCGAACGAATTGTGGCGCTTCTTGGCCAAATCATCGTTCGGATGTACCTGGATCGACAAGTCTTCGCGCGCGTCGAGAAATTTGAACAGCAACGGAAATTCGTTTCCGAAACGTTCGTGAATTTTCTCTCCGAGGATTTCGTTCGGGAATTCGTCGAGCAATTCCTGAAGCGATTTGCCTTCGTATTCGCCATTGGCCACGACGCTCACATCGCCTTTTACGCCCGAAAGTTCCCAGCTTTCGCCGGTAATGTCGGATGTTATGTCTTTACCCAGGACGGTTTTGAGTTTGGTGCCGCCCCAGATTCTTTCTTTTAAGATTGGATGGAATTGGATGGGATATAAGTTCATTTTTTATTCTTTATTTTTTATTTGGGATTCCTCCTTCGTCGGAATCCTAGCCCGGATGCAAGCGGATAGCCTTTTGAAGAAAACGGCCTGGTTTTTCGCTTTTTTGCGGGCGACCGCAGGAAGCCCGTGACAAAAGTTGAAAAAACGGCAGTTTTCGAGAAAGCTAGCAGCGGGCAGCCGGAACAGCTCCTGAAAATCGAGATACAATTTAGTGATTTACTCGCCTCGATATGTTACAAAATTCCGAGGTGTTTCGTATAGCGTGATCTCGAGTTCGAGCGCGGTCTCGAGGCGTTTTCGCAATTTGTGCCAGATCACGTAAGCGATGTGTTCTGCCGTCGGGTTCAGGTTCGCGAACTCGGGTACGTCGAGATTGAGGTTCTTGTGGTCGAACGGGATTTCGACTTCCTCGTAGATCATGTCGGCAAGCGTCTTGATGTCGATCACGTAACCGGTCTCGGGATTCACCTCGCCCGTCACGCTTGCGATGAGCTCGTAATTATGGCCGTGAAAGTTCGCGTTGTTGCACTTGCCGAAAACCGAATCGTTCTTCTCGAACGACCAATCGGGCCGATACAGGCGATGCGCGGCGTTGAAATGGGCTTTTCTGGAGACGGTGACTTTCATGGTCAATTGGCGAAAATGTGGGAATTAACGGATGACTAAACTTTGTGGTCTTCGAGGTAATGATAGAATTCGTCGAAAATGATGCGCGTCCAGACGGTATATCTTTCTGGGTGTTGTTCCATATCTGATTTTACGTCGTCTATCGGCATCCATTTCCAGTTTTCGACCTCGTCGGGATTGATTTTGGGTTCACCGTTATAGAAACCGATCATCACATGGTCGAGCTCGTGTTCGGTCAAACCGTTTTCGAAAGGCGCTTTGTAAATGAAATGGAACAGTTCGCGAAGCTCGGTCGTGAAGCCCATTTCTTCGTGCAGACGACGCGTCCCGGCCTCGAGATTGGATTCGCCTTCGCGTTGATGACTGCAACAAGTGTTCGTCCACAATAAAGGCGAATGGTATTTTTGGGAAGCGCGTTGCTGCAGCATCAATTCGTTTTTATCATTGAGGATAAATACCGAAAACGCACGATGTAACATGGCTTTTTCGTGAGCTTCGAGCTTGGGCATCAGGCCGATCTGCTCGTCTTTTTCGTTTACTAGGATTACTTTTTCTTCGTTCATGGCTTGACTTCAAAAGTAAGAAAATTTGGCTTGGCTTTTTTGAAACTTGAAAGCGGTGTTTTTGTTGCGTCCGATATCGAAAAATTGCGCGTGGCTCTGTTATAAATACCTAATTTTACGGCAAAGCGAACGATATGGGAAGGTTTTTGCTGCTATTACTCGGATTGTGCTGCTTCGCACAAAACAAGCCGTTGGAAATCTATCAATTGACGAAAAACACGTATGTCTACACGACGTATAAGAATCTGGACGGCAATCCGTTTCCTTCGAACGGGCTTTATGTGGTCACCGATTCCGGCGTCGCTTTGATCGATACACCTTGGGACGAGACGCAATTTCAACCGCTTCTCGACAGCATCGAAAAAAAACACAAACAAAAAGTGGTTTTGTGTATTTCGACGCATTCGCATGCCGATCGTACGGCGGGTTTGGAATACTTCAGAAAAAAAGGCATCAAGACATATTCATCGGTCGCGACCAAAAAACTTTGCATCAAGAACAACGAAAAACAGGCCGAATTCACCTTTTCTCGCGATACGATTTTTAAAGTAGGCGGACGGTTGATCCAGACTTTTTATCCGGGTGAAGGCCATACTCCGGACAATATTATGATTTGGATGCCCGAAAGCAAAGTCCTTTACGGCGGTTGTTTCGTCAAAAGCATCGAAAATTCTAGTCTTGGCAATATTGCCGACGCCAATCTTACCGAATGGCCCAAAAGTATCCGAAAGGCGCAAAAACGTTTCCCCGACGCATTGACCGTCATTCCCGGGCATTTCAAATGGTCTGGACGCGAGGCACTTCAGCATACGATACAACTTCTCGAGCAGCACTAACGGTAAGAAAAATCTATACAGAAAAGTGGTTTTCCGTTAAAAAGTGCCGATTGAACTGCTTGTGTAATACTTTTTCAATTAAATTTACGTTTCCCAAAAAATCTGCTAACATGCTGAATTTTACTTTAGTAAATAGCGTTCCAAGCAAACATTTAACCTACGCCCCTGATGTTATGAAGAAACTCATCGTTTGCCTTACCTTTTTCCTGGGAACGGCAGTTTATCCGCAACTTAACGATGCCAACCTGGTCGCAGAAAACGACACACCCGTCGTTTCGCGAAGCAATAAAGCTATTGCCACGGCATCTCCCGAAATCAAAAATTATACAGAAGACGAACTGCTCAAGGCCATTTCATCGGCCAATGCCGAAACGAAAATCGCTATAGCTGAAGAACTCGTCGAAAGAAAATCGCCTAAAATCGCCGACGCTTTTTCGAAACTGCTTACGAATGACGACGTTGCCGAACGTAAAATAGGGGTGATATCCTACCAGACCAACGCCGCCAGCGAATTGTATGTGGCCGTTTCGCATCAAAAGGAAAAAGCCGATCGCAAAAGATATTACGAGCGCACTACGACAAAAGGCTTGCAAAAAGAACTCAAAGGCATGTTCGGACGCGATTACGACACCAAGTGGACGCTTGCCGAAACAGACGCTTGTCTTGCCAAACTCACGGCTATGGCTTTGGCCGAAAACAACATCGCGCCACGCACATTGAACACGATTTTCTACACGAACGATTTCAAAAGCAAGAATTACGCAAGGGTCAAATATTTCGCCCAGAAGTACCCGACTGCCGAAATCCTCGCGACGCTGGCCAATTTCAAAAATCCTGCGGACATTTCGTATCTCACCAAACACGCCCAGGCTTCTTATCTGGCCTATTCGGTTTATCCGCATGCGGCTTTTTTCCCTTCGCTTCAAATGAATGTCGACAAGGATTTTGAGAACAAGGATTTCCAAAATGCGATCACGGCTTACCGAAATGCCGAATCGAAAGCGGTTCTTGAAAAAATATGCCGAAACATCTGCAACGGTAACGCAGTAAAAGCGAATCGCGACGACAAGTTGTTCCAGCTTTACAGCATCATCGAAAAACGCAATTGCCGAACGTACGACAGCGTACTGAAGAAAATCGACAAACTGATGCTATAAATCGGTAATATAAAACAGAGGAAGCCTTGCGATTGCGAGGCTTTTTTATTTCCTGAAAATGGATTCCGCAGCTTTTATCGCGCATTTCTCCCCGTCTATCGCGGCCGAAATGATGCCTCCGGCGTATCCTGCGCCTTCTCCGCACGGATAAAGTCCTTCGATTTCGATATGCTCAAGCGTTTCCGGATCTCTTGGAATCCTTACGGGCGATGATGTGCGGGATTCGGGTGCGTGCAAAATGGCCTCATTGGTAAAATAACCTTTCATCGACTGGCCGAATTCACGGAAACCTTCGCGCATGATCTGCGTCAGGAAACCTGGGAAAACCTGACCCAATTCTACCGATTCGGTTCCGGGAACATATGAAGTCTTCGGGATATCCGATGAAACCCTGGATTGTGAAAAATCGACCATGCGTTGGGCCGGAACTTTTTGGGTTTCACCAGCCAAGTGGAAAGCACGTTGTTCTATGCTTTTTTGGAATTCCATACCGGCAAGAGGCCCGAACTTCGAAAACGCCTTGAAATCCTCAAGTCGCAACTCGACGACTATTCCCGAATTGGCAGTAACCTGATCGCGTTTAGAAGGCGACCAGCCGTTGGTCACGACTTCGCCCGGACTCGTCGCACAAGGCGCAATCACTCCGCCGGGGCACATACAGAACGAATACATACCGCGTCCGCCGACTTGTTTGACGATCGAATAAGGTGCTGGCGGCAAAAATTCACCCCTATAATCGCAACTGTATTGGATTTGGTCGATAAGCTGCTGCGGATGTTCGGCTCGCACGCCCAAAGCAAACGGTTTGGCTTCAATGGCGATTTTACGTTTGTGCAACAGTTCGAAAATATCACGGGCCGAATGTCCGGTCGCCAAAATGATTTTATCGGCTTCGATAACATCTCCGTTTTGGGTCACGATGCCTTGCACCTTGCCATTTTTGACCAAAATATCGTCCACGCGGGTATCGAAAAGCACTTTTCCGCCGCATTCGATGATTTTCTCACGGATGTCTTCGATGATTTTCGGCAGTTTGTTCGTGCCGATGTGCGGATGCGCTTCGACCAAAATATCGGGAGTCGCTCCAAAAGCGACCAAAAGTTTGAGGATCCGGTCTACATCGCCGCGTTTTTTTGAACGCGTATACAGCTTCCCGTCGGAATATGTACCTGCTCCGCCTTCGCCAAAACAATAATTGGAATCGGGATTTACGATGTGGTCGCGGTTGATCGATTTGAGGTCGCGTCGGCGTCCGCGCACGTCTTTTCCTCTTTCCACGACAATCGGTTTCAAGCCAAGCTCGATCAGTTGGAGTGCGGCAAACAATCCGGCAGGTCCGGCTCCGACAACGATCACTTCTTGTGCATTGGAAACATCCCTGTAATCGGGAAGGTCGATTTTCTGCTCGGTTATCGGTTCTCCCGCAAAGAAAACCTCGAGTTTGAGATTGATCTTGATGCTGCGTTGTCGTGCGTCGATCGAACGCTTTAAGATATTGACGTGCAGGATTTCTTTTACGGAAGTACGCAACAATTTGGCCACGTGTTCCTTCAAGAAAGCATTCTGGGTCGCCTGTTCTGGCGAAACTTGGATGAGAAGCTCTTTTGGCATGGGGCAAAATTAATGCTTTTATCGCGACTATTTTTCCTCGAAAGCGTGGAAAGCGAATGACGCAAGCCAATGTTCGCCTTCGTAATTGCCGTCGACGACTTTTGGAAGCGAATACAGCAGATGTTTGTCTGCGAGTGATTTCAAATGCGAAAATTCGCCCGGGTATTGCTTGATAAGGCGATAAAGATTCCACGCCCGTGAAAAATTCAATCCGTAAAGATGCACCAACTGCGGATCGGAAGCATCGGCGACTTTCCCTACTTCCCAATCGAAATTCTTTTTGGATAAAGACGGAAAGAACGCATGAGCCCATTTCAAAAACTCCTTTTTTGGCAACACGCGTTGCATGATCCCGATTTCTTCGAGACAAGGCGACAGGAAATCGGTACCCGAAGGCTCGAGTTGATACGGATAGTTCGTGTCTTTTCCGAAAAATCGCACTGCATTTTCGCGAATGGATTTCTGAAACGCTTCGTTCTTTGTGAAAACGGCATAATCCCAAGCGAAAGTCAAGCCGAATGCCGTGTTGTTATGAGTTCCGACGCGCACCGGATACAGTAATTTCGGCAAAAACGCGATGTATCTTTCTATGAAAACATTTGTCAAAGGCAGCAAATTCGAAGAAAGTTCTTTCGCATAAGATTCTTTGGATTGGTCAAGTTCAAGTTGCAATTTGAACAGCCAGTTCCAGCCGTAAGTGCGCTCGAACGATTTTTCCTGCGGTCGGTTCAGGTAAGCGATTTCGGCCTCGATATTTTCTTTTGAAAGATTGGTTTTGAGTTTGGATATGACTTCATCGCGATTTGCCAATTGCGGAAAACGGTTCAGCAAATACACCAGACTCCAATGGCCGTGAACCGACGAATGCCAGTCGTAACAACCGTAAAACGCCGGATGCGCTTGCTTTGGGCTCATGATTTCGGATGCGCTGGACAGAGATTCGCCCGGTTTGTTCGGATATTCCTGTTGCAGACATTTGAGCGGAAGCGTCGCGAGGTGATTGGCTTGCTCGAGTGTCAGTTGTTGCGCAAACGCAGATTGAACGATCAAAAATAAAAGCAGGAGACGTTTCATAGTCGGTGTTTTTCCAAAGCTACTGTTTTAAAATAAAAAGTTTGCACCTTCATCTTTGCACTTTACTTTTGCACTCAGGCACTTTTGGACTTAAGCACTTCAACATGAGAAAAATCAAAATGATCTGGGATTTTCGCGGTCCGGCGGCGGCGAAAACGGCCGAACATCACGAAATACACTTAAAGGAATACATCGCAATGGAAAAACTTCCGTTGGAAATCACAGGCTTTGAAACTTTGAACGATATGCACGCGATCGCTTACGTCGTGGTCACGGATGCCGAAATGATTCAGGTGCGCGATGCTTTGAAGCCGCATCGGGGAGAATTGTACGAAGGTTAACAACTTCGTTATTCGTTATTCGTTATTCGTTATTCGTTATTCGTTATTCGTTATTCGTTATTCGTTATTCTATATCTTTTTGAATGTTGAACAATCGATTAACGAACAACGAATTTTGAAGTTTTACGGAAGCGCCGACAACTCTGGTTTCTGGACTTCTACCTTGAATTTTAATGCGGTTTCATAATCGAACAGTACTTCGATGTATCGCAGATTTGTATTTTTGACTTCGTACTCGAATTCATAAATCTGGTCTTTCCCGACATAATCGACATATTTCTGACGACCAAGAATTCGTTTGTCGGCCACTCTTTCGCCTTCTTCATTAAAATACCAATCGATTTTGGGGTTTTTGAAAACATTGGTGTTGATCTGGATTTTGCCAATTGCGTATTCTAAATGCAGCCTGAATTTTATCTTGTCGCACATTTTTACTTTGAGTACGCCGGTTTCTGGCGAAAGGACGTCTAAGGACGAGATAAAATGTGAGTTGATGTAAGGCTGGTCGCGGTATTTGATCTTATCCGCTTTTGAAGTGAACGGCCAGATGGTATCTTTCGGGAAATGGTTGAGCCTGAATTTTTCTTGCGGCATCAGCCAATAAAAGTCATTGTACCATCTTTGATAACCGTCGAGTTTTCCTTTTTTTTCGTCGAGGGTACAAAAACCTGCGGCCCAAGTGGCGTCGAGATAATATGATTTGCCGTCGAGAATTACAATGTTCCAGGCGTGGTTCAGCGAACCCATTCTTCCGATGGCGCGAGACGAGCGTTTTACATAACCCGGAACGACGCTGCATTGGATTCCGGCATGACCGCACATTCTCTTGAAAAGACGAGAATAACCTTCGCAAACGGCTTTTTTATTCCTTAGGATTTTATCAAGATAATCGTTTTCCCATTCGAGCATCTTTTGCGCACAATCATCGTGACCTTTACATTTCGGGAACTTGGGGTCTTTTTGTTTGTTGTAGGATTTGTAGTCGTACGCGATGTTGTAAGTGACCCAAGCGAAGATAGCGCGCGCTTTTTCTGTTTGTGACGTATAGTTTTTGGTGAGTTCGTAAGTCGTCTTTTCCAGGTTGCCCGTGTATTTGATCGTGTGGGCGATGCTGTCTAGCGAATGGAAAGGCAGAATGTAGTGAGGTGGCGGCGTTTCGAGTATATGGACGGAATATCCGTCCGTGTCCAGGGTATCGATTTCTTGGGAAAAAACACAGAAATATTGCAGAAGCGCAAGGAGAAAAATGATTTTGGCTTTCTGCATTCTGTTTGTTGTTTTCATTTTGGGATTCCGACGAAGGAGGAATCTCAGCCAATGCGCACTTAACTAGATTCCTCCTTCGTCGGAATCCACAAAACCTAATTCCCTAAAACGAAATTCAGGAACGATTGGTTTAAAGCTGTATCAATTCGCGACTTCCGAAATAAACTTGATCCGCATCAAACGCAACTCCTCAATATCGTAATCGCCTTCGAATTCCTTGAGCGCGTCTTCGATCCTGTCGGTTTCGGATTCCATGAAATAGTCCTGTATTTCCTCCTGTTGGTCGTCGTCGAGCAGGTCGTCTATCCAATATTTGATGTTGAGTTTGGTACCCGAGTACACGATCATTTCCATTTCCTTGAGCAGCGCATCCATGTTCATGCCTTTGGCTTTGGCGATATCGTCCAGCGAAAGTTTGCGGTCGACACTTTGGATGATGTATAATTTGTTGGCCGAATTCGCTCCTGTCGATTTTACGACGAGGTCATCGGGACGTGTGATGTCGTTGTCCTGGACATAACGTGCGATGAGTTCGACAAAATCCTTTCCGTACTTTTTGGCCTTGCCCTCGCCTACGCCGTGTACGTTAGAAAGTTCGTCTACGGACACCGGATATTTGAGCGCCATATCCTCAAGCGACGGATCCTGGAACACCACGAAAGGCGGCACACCGAGCTTTTTCGCCACTTTTTTGCGAAGGTCGCGCAGCATGGCCATCAACGCTTCGTCGGCGGTTCCCGAAGATTTGGACGCGGTAACGACCGTATCGTCTTCGTTTTCGTCGTATTCATGATCTTCGGTCATCATGAACGAATGCGGACTTTTGATAAAATCGAGTCCTTTTTCGGTGATTTTGAGGATGCCGTATGTTTCAATGTCTTTCGACAGATAACCTTCTACGAGTACTTGCCGTATCAAAGCCATCCAATGACGTTCTTCCTGGTCGGCACCGGCTCCGAAAAACGGTTGCATATCGGTGCGGTGCGCCTTGATGACGGCGTTGACTTTTCCTATAAGCGTGAAGACGATTTCTTTGGCTTTGTACAAATGCTTGGTGTCGCGCACGACTTCGAGCAACAATTTGACATCGTCCTTGGCTTCTTTTTTCTTCCTCGGATTGCGCATGTTGTCGTCCATGTCGCCTCCGTCGCCGGTTTCGGGATCGAATTCCTCTCCGAAATAATGCAACAGGAATTTGCGGCGTGACATAGACGTTTCGGCATACGACACGACTTCCTGCAACAATGCGAACCCAATTTCCTGTTCGGCTACGGGTTTCCCCGACATGAATTTTTCGAGTTTTTCGACGTCTTTGTACGAATAATACGCAAGGCAATGACCTTCGCCTCCGTCACGTCCGGCGCGACCGGTTTCCTGATAGTAGCTTTCGAGCGATTTCGGGATGTCGTGATGGATTACGAAACGCACGTCTGGCTTGTCTATTCCCATTCCGAAAGCGATCGTCGCCACAACCACTTCAACGTCTTCCATGAGGAACATGTCCTGATGTTTCGCGCGCGTTTTGGCATCCAATCCGGCGTGATACGGAACGGCATTGATCCCGTTGACCTGCAAAACCTGGGCAATAGCTTCGACTTTTTTGCGGCTCAAGCAATAAATGATACCCGATTTTCCTTTGTGACTGCGGATAAACCGTATGATATCGGCCTCGACGTTCTTCGTTTTCGGACGCACTTCATAATACAGATTCGGGCGATTGAACGACGCTTTGTAAGCATCGGCATCGGGAATATCGAGATTTTTGAGGATGTCTTCCTGGACTTTCGGGGTCGCCGTAGCGGTCAATCCGATTATCGGAATATCGCCAAAGTTTTTGATGATACTGCGCAGATTGCGGTATTCGGGACGGAAATCGTGTCCCCATTCCGAAATACAATGCGCTTCGTCTATGGCGACGAACGACAATTTCTGGGTTTTGAGGAAATCGGCGTACTCTTCTTTGATGAGCGATTCAGGCGCAACGTAAAGAAGCTTTGTCTTTCCCGCCATTATATCGTTTTTGACCGTCTGGATTTCAGACTTGGTCAACGAGGAATTCAACACGTGGGCGACACCGACTTCGGCAGAAATCCCGCGGATGGCGTCGACCTGGTTTTTCATAAGCGCAATAAGAGGCGATACGACTATGGCCGTTCCGTCTTCTATCAGCGCCGGTAATTGGTAACAAAGCGACTTGCCGCCACCCGTAGGCATGATGACGAAAACGTCGTGTTTTGCTAAAATGCTTCGGATGACTTGCTCCTGCAAGCCTTTGAACTGGCTGAAACCAAAATACTTCCGTAACTGCTGGTGTATATCAATTTCGGGTAGATTCATTCTAAGGGATAAGGGTAATTTACGTACATTTGCTTTCCCTAAAGATAACACTTATTTTCAGGCTTACAAACTTATTAGCATCACAATCTTTTGATAAATACCGAAAAAATACTGGCTTCGGCTAAGCGAACCATACTCGCTGAAAGTGAAGCGATTGCCCACCTTTCCAACATCCTTACCGAAGATTTCGCCAAGACGGCCGAACTTATACTCAACGCTTCGGGCCGACTCGTCGTTACGGGAATCGGCAAAAGCGCGATCATCGCCCAGAAAATCGTGGCGACGATGAATTCTACGGGAACTCCTGCTATGTTTTTGCACGCTTCAGAAGCCATTCACGGCGATTTGGGAATGGTGCAACCCGGAGACGTCATCATCTGCATCTCGAAAAGCGGAAACAGTCCTGAAATCAAGGTTTTGGTTCCGATATTGAAGCGCTTCGGAAACAAACTCATCGGCATGACCGGAAACGTCACGTCGTTTTTGGCCAAAGGTTCCGATTTGGTCCTCGATACGACCGTCGCTGCCGAAGCCGATCCGAACAACCTCGCTCCTACCAATTCTACCACGGCTCAACTCGTTATGGGCGACGCTTTGGCGGTTTGTTTGATCGAAATGCGCAATTTCGGAGCCGAGGATTTCGCGAAATACCATCCCGGAGGCGCGCTCGGAAAGAAACTGCTGTTGCGTGTGGGCGATATGCTCGACCAGACGCATCGTCCCGTGGTTTCGGCCGATTCGTCGATCAAGAACGTCATCATCGAGATTTCGCAGAAACGATTGGGCGTGACCGCGGTTGTCGAAAACGACCATGTGATCGGCATCATCACCGACGGCGACATCCGAAGAATGCTCGAAAAACGCGATTCTTTTACAGATTTGACCGCAAAAGACATCATGACGCAAAACCCGAAAATGGTATCTTCCGTAAATATGGTGACCGACGCGTTGAATACTATGGAAGACTTCGCGATCACCCAACTTATCGTCGTAGATGAAGGCACTTATAAAGGTGTCATCCATTTGCATGACATTTTAAAAGAAGGAGTGGTATAATGGCTAAAAATCCAAAAAAGCCCTTGAACGAAATGTCGTTCATGGATCATCTCGAGGAATTGCGCTGGCTTTTGGTGCGCAGTACGATCGTCGTGCTCATTATGGCGACGGTGATTTTTTTCGTAAGCGATTATATTTTCGACGATTTGGTGCTCGCGCCTCTCAAACCCGATTTCGTCACGTACGGTTTCTTCTGCGATTTGGCGCACCAGCTCGAGGTTTCGGACATCTGCATTACGGCGAACGACTTCAATTTCATCATTCAGAATACCGACATGGAAGGCCAGGTGAATATTCTCGTCTGGGTGTGTATCGTGGGCGGATTTATCATCGGATTTCCCTACATTCTTTGGGAATTCTGGCGTTTCATAAGCCCGGCCTTGTACGAGAAGGAACGCAAAGGCGCGCGACTGTTCATTTCGGTTTCGTCACTTTTGTTCTTTTTGGGCGTATTGTTCGGGTATTATCTGATCATTCCGATGTCGGTCAACTTCTTCGCCACGTTCAAAGTGAGCGACCTGATCAAGAACCAGTTCAATCTGGATTCGTACATCAGCATGTTCAAGACGTCTTTGATCGCGTGCGGATTGTTTTTCGAATTGCCCGTCATCATTTATTTCCTGAGCCGACTCGGATTGGTTTCGGCCGAATTCCTTCGCAAGACACGCAAATATTCGGTGGTCGGAATCCTCGTCGTCGCGGCCATCGTGACACCGCCCGATGTGGTGAGCCAGATCATCGTCTCAATTCCGATGCTGATTATTTTCGAAGGCAGTATCTTGATTGCGGCCATCGTCGGGAAAAAGAAAGAAATAATCGAAAAAACGTAAGTTATGGCTGATTTAGTTACAGAATTCAACGACTACCGTTCCAAAATGAACGAGAAGCTTTTGGCCGACAACAACAAGGTCATTAAGCGTATTTTCAACCTCGACACCAACGCTTACGCGGAAGGCGCGCTCGATGTGAAGACCAAGGAATTGCTCGGATTGGTGGCTTCGACGGTTTTGCGTTGCGACGATTGCGTCAAATATCACCTCGAGACGAGTTTCAAGGAAGGCGTAACCAAAGAAGAAATGATGGAAGCTATGGGTATCGCGACTTTGGTCGGCGGTACGATCGTGATCCCGCATTTGAGACGCGCGTATGAATTTTGGGAAGAGCTCGAGGAATCGAAATAATTGTTTGTTAAAAGAATAAAAGGTTAATGAGCCGATTCGTTTATTTGTCGGCAATATCGTTCGATATCAGACTTTGGACATCCGACTATGAAATTAAGAGCCGAAAATTTAATCAAGACCTATAAAAAAAGAACCGTCGTCAAAGGGATTTCGGTAGAAGTGAACCAAGGCGAGATCGTAGGTTTGCTCGGGCCGAACGGTGCCGGAAAAACGACTTCTTTCTATATGATCGTGGGTTTGGTCAAGCCGAACAGCGGCACGATTTACCTCGACCAGACCGACATCACCGATTTCCCGATGTACAAACGCGCACAGAACGGTATCGGATATCTGGCTCAGGAAGCCTCAGTGTTCCGCAAATTGAGCATCGAGGACAACATCATGAGCGTGTTGCAGCTGACGAATCTCACCAAAGACGAACAGGAAGCCAAAATGGAGTCGTTGCTCGATGAATTCTCGCTTCAGCACATCAGGACCAACCGCGGCGATCTTTTGTCTGGCGGCGAGAGACGTCGTACGGAAATCGCACGCGCTTTGGCGACCGATCCGAAATTCATTCTTTTGGATGAACCTTTCGCGGGCGTCGACCCGGTTGCGGTAGAAGATATCCAACGTATCGTGGCCCAACTCAAGGACAAGAACATCGGGATTCTGATTACCGACCACAACGTGCAGGAAACGTTGGCGATTACCGAAAAGAGTTATCTGATGTTCGAAGGCGGAATCCTCAAAGCAGGGACGCCCGAAGAATTGGTTCAGGACGAAATGGTTCGTCGCGTGTATTTAGGTCAGAACTTTGAATTGCGCAAGAAGAAGTTGGATTTCAAGCCTAAATCGGAAAATGCAGATTTAACAGAATAGGTATAAAATATGTACTTGAAGTTGGATTTTGAGACTTAACTTTGAGGTTGTTAGACCTAACAGGTTTTGGAAACCTGTTAGGTCTAATTTTTTCTGAACATTCAGCGGAAGATTCATCTCAATCCGATTTTTAACAATAAGTACAGAAAAACTGTAGCGCATATATTCTGTAAAACCCGAACTTTGACCTTAAGACCTAACAGGTTTAGGAAACCTGTTAGGTCTTAAACTAAAAACGAAAAATCACGGTTTCCCAACCCATCCGTTTTTATTCAAAACCTTCAACAAAAATTCCTCATCGCCTTTCATCAAGTCATCTTTGCCCATCTGGTGTTGGTACTGCTTGATTACACTGTACGCATTTACGACTCCTTCTTTATACGTCGGGAATTCTTTTGCAAGCGCGACGAGTTTGTTCATCCCTTTAAGACTTTGCTTGTTTTGGATCAGGTAAAATGCGTGCTGCGACTTGAAATACGGACAAAAATAAAACTCAGGTTCTACCCTTGCCCACTCCGTTTCCGGTGCTTCGGAACTTTTCAAAAGCCCGACCGCATACACCGAAGAGTGCACGATATCGTTCTTGAAACACACCAAATCGTACAAACCGTATCCCGTCGTACCCGAACGCGCCAATGAGCTTGATGCGACCGCTTTTTTGAATACTTCGTGCGCCTTGTCTCGTTCACCGGTCAGATGCAGCAAATCGGCCAAAGCGAGTTGTGCGCGATTGGATTCAGGATCGAGGGAAACCGCTTTTCTGGCATATTTCAACCCTTCGGAATAACGCGAAAGCACGAACAGGCAACGCGCGAACGAAGTCAGGAAATCGACATCCTCGAAATCCTGTTCATTGCCGAATTCCTTGACATAAGCCAACGCTTTCTCGGGAAAGCGATCGATAAGGAAACGCTCCATCGCCTGCCATTTGGTAAGCATGAGCAAGTAATGCTGGTCGAGAGCGGCAAAAAGAATACTTCGCTTTTCCCAAACCTCGGTAGTTTTGAGGCATTCTTCATAGGCTGAAGGAAAATATTCCTGCGGCAACATCGGATCGCCGAACTTATTGTCGAGTTCTGCCCGGAAATCGGGATCGGCCAAACTGAAATAACGCGCAAAAGAATCGTTGAAAAAATCGGTGAACGCTTTGTCCTCGTCGGTTTGCGTTTTACCCGAAAAAAAAGATTTAAGAAATTCCATCAAATCCGGAGCTTTTGTAACCTGGCCTTAGGCCCATTGTAAATATTGATATCAACCGGACCCGGAACACCCGGAATCTCGGCACTTTCGGTAAATTGCCAAAACGTCCACTCGTCTTCTATCTGCTCGACAAAAAAGTTGTAATTGGCAATCCAGAACGTGTAACCTTCGAATTCCTCTTTTAGGAAATCGTCGTAGTATTTTTCGCCCGAATAAATGATCGGCTGTACTTTATAGTGCTTTTCTACGGCGTTCAACCATCTGTGAAGACCGACGATCAAACTATCCATAGACTGGTTTTCGGGAATTTTCTCAATGTCGAGCACCGGAGGCAGATCGCCTGGTTTTAGTCGGACATTCAAAATGAAATGCGCGGCTTGCTCGAGGGAATTTTCGTTGGGACGATAATAATGATAAGCGCCGCGAATCAAGCCTCTTTTTCCGGCTCCGACCCAATTTTCCTTAAAACAGGCGTCCATTTTGTCCTTTCCGGCCGTCGAGCGGATGAATACGAAATCGATCGGATACAAACTTTCTACCGAATCGACTTTCGTCCAATCGATCTCGCCTTGATATTCGGATACGTCGAAACCGATCGCGTTGCCGTGATGGCGCGTCAAAACCTCGACATTTCGCACGTCGATGAGCTTCTGTTCTTCTGCGGAAATCTTTTTGTCGGTTTTAAAACTGAAGTAATACGCGAGCCCGTTTCTATAATGCCAAGCCACGCCAACGAAGACCAAAAGCGCGATCGCGATCCATACGGAACGCACGAGCCATTTTTCCATGGGTGTTTTCTTCGACTTTGAACGCGAACGCGTTGAACTTTTGCGCAACGCCATTACTTTTTCACGAGTCTGTTGGTCACGAGCGACATGCCCACATAAGTTAAGATGATAAGCGGGATTCCGGCATATCTGAAGAAAACCAAAAGCAGGATGCAAATCGCCAGGAATGTAATCTGGAGCGAATTTTCCTTAAGCGAAAACTTCTTGATCTTTAGCGCGAAAAGCGGGATTTCGGCATTGAGCATATACGCGCTCAAAGCGGTAATGAGCAACAACACCCAGGGCGTGACGAGCAATTCGAGCACGATCAACGAATCGGTGTTGGCCAAAACCAACGGAAGGCTCAAAATAAACAAAGCGTTCGCAGGCGTCGGCAATCCTATGAAAGAATCGGTCTGGCGCGTGTCGATGTTAAAATTGGCCAATCTGTAGCACGAACCCAACGTAATCACAAATCCCAAATACGGCAGCCAAACGGGAAGATCGTGGCTTTTTACCGTATCCAAAAGCATTTTGTACATCACCAAACCTGGTGTGACGCCGCTCGTGACCATATCGGCCAACGAATCCAATTGCAGTCCTAATGGAGACGATGCGTTGAGGATTCGGGCGAAAAATCCGTCGAAGAAATCGAAGAAAATACCCAAAGCCACAAAGCCGAAAGCGTACAGGAAATTGTCGTGGAAGGCGAAAATCAAGGCGATACAACCCGAAAAAAGATTGAGAAGCGTAATCAGGTTGGGCAATTGTCGCAAAAGGCGCATCAAGTCTGGATTTTTATTGTCGGTTTCCCGCAAATGTAGTACAATAACTTTAAGCCGAATACGTTTTTAAGAGAGTTTTTAACGCTTTGCGCACGTGCCGATTTTATAGGCTGGATGCGTCCAAAAAAGACTATTTTTGAAAAAAAATTCCGCTTTGAAAAAACTTCTCACGCTCGTGTTCGCTTTCGGATGTCTGCATGCCTCGGCACAGACCACGCGCAAGTATTCGAACGAGTTCATGAATATTGGTGTGGACGCGGCGGCACTCGGTATGTCGAACGCCGTGACGGCCAGTACCAACGACGTGAATGCCGTGTATTGGAATCCTGCGGGAATCCTCAACCTTCAGGACGGACAGGTCGGCGCGATGCACGCGAGCTATTTCGCCAACATCGCCCAATACGATTACCTCGCCTACGCCAAACCGATTGACGACCGCAGCGCCTGGGGAATTTCTGCAATCCGTTTCGGAGTCGACGACATCATGAACACTACCCAATTGATCGACGAGCAGGGCAATATCGATTATAACCGCATCAGCCTTTTCTCGACCGCCGATTACGCTTTCCTATTTTCGTATGCGCGCCACATGAAAATCGAAGGATTGTCGATCGGTGCGAACGCGAAAGTGATCCGTCGCATCATAGGTAAATTCGCGAATTCGTGGGGATTCGGGTTCGATTTGGGCATCCAGTTCGAACGCAACGGATGGAAATTCGGGGCCATGGCGCGCGACATCACCACCACGTACAACATTTGGGCGATAGACGAGGAAGAATTCGAAAAAGTACAGGACGCCGTCGAGGGACAAAACCAGGAATTGCCCGAAAGTACAGAGATCACGCTTCCGAAACTACAACTCGGCATTTCCAAAAAACACGAATTCCACAACGAGATGACGCTTTTGGGCGCGATTAATCTCAACTGCCGTTTTGAGCAGACGAACGACATCATTTCGACTTCGGCCGTCAGTATCGATCCGGCGGTCGGTTTCGAACTCGGCTATATCGATTTGGCTTTCGTTCGCGCAGGCGTCGGAAACTTCCAGAACATCACCGAACTCGACGGTTCGGAACGCGTCGGATTCCAGCCCAACGTAGGCGTCGGCTTCAAGTACAAAGGCATTCAGGTCGATTATGCGTTGACCGATTTGGGCGACCAGAGCGCGGCTTTGTATTCGAATATCTTTTCACTCAAAGTCGACCTCAGCATTTTCCGTTAATTCGTAAATTGCACGAAATTCCTTTCGATGCGTCGGCTTCTCCTTTTGATTTTTGCGTTTGTCGGTATTTCGGCTTCGGCCCAATTCATGACGTTGTCCGATTCGGCCCAAGTCAGCGTGCTCACGTGCGGCAAAGGCAATGAACTGTACTCGCTTTTCGGGCATACGGCATTGCGCATTTCTGATTCGGCAAACGGCATCGACAAAGTTTACAATTACGGCACGTTCGATTTTTCGACGCCGAATTTCGCGCTCAAGTTCGTCAAGGGCGATCTGCAGTATTTCGTATCGACGAGCACTTTCGAGGATTTCCTTTACAATTACGATTACGAGAAACGCTCTGTTTTTGAACAGGTTTTGGATTTGACGCAGCCTCAAAAACAGCAGCTTTTCAACAAACTCAATACGGTTCTGGTTTCCCAGGAGCGTTTTTATACGTATAAGTTCATCGACCGCAACTGTACGACGAAAGTAGCCGATCTGATCAACGAATATGTAGCGCCAAACACGGTCGTGAAAATCGGGAATACCGAAACCTCGTACCGCGCGATCATTTATCCCGAATTCGACGGACATTTCTACGAGCAATGGGGAACCAGCGTCCTTTTCGGGACAAGGGTAGACGAAAACGCCAAGCAATTGTTCCTTCCGATCGAATTGTACCAAAGCATCGCATCGGCCAAAAATTCGGGCAAACCGTTACTCAAATCGAACAAATCGTGGTTGGTTTTCGAGGAAGAAGCCGCTGCGAAATCGTGGTGGAACAATGTCTACACATACATCGCGCTTTTGTTGCTGATCGTTTTCGTCAACAACGACAAGGTAACGCTCGTCTATTTTACGGTGATGTCGCTTTTGGGCATTTTCTTTTGCGTGGCCGGATGGTATTCGTTCCACACCGAACTGCAATGGAATTACAACGCCTTGCTCATCAACCCGTTGTTGCTGTTTTTGGTGATTTCCTATGGACGACGCAACGCGAAAGGCGTATATATAACCAGTTTATTGTGTTTGGGATGCCTCGGCGTCTATTTGATCTACATGCTCAACAAATCCCACTTGCTTATCGTAGCGCCAATGATCGTGGCCCATGCGGTTTTGCTGCTGCGTTTGGGATTGCGCGCCAAAAACAAATCGCTTTTCAGATAATTATGGAACAAGACCAGATAGACCAAAATTTCGTCGAGCAACTCGAGAGCGACCAACGCGGACGCGACCTAAAATTGTCTACGAAGCGATTCCTGAATTATTCGGTAATGGTGAGCGCGGTGAACATTACGTTTTTCCTGCTGTTGATCCGCAATGGCATGGATACGGCGGTCAAAATCGGATATGCATTGGGCGCTTATCTCGTCGGGCCTTTGATTGCAGGATTCGTGATCGGATTTGTAATCGCGTTGTTTCCTTTCCGCAAAGCGACGTACATGAAAAAGTACTTGCGCGCGTCGTTGATCGGATTCATCATCATTCAAGCGCTGAGTTTCTTGGCGATTGTGGGAAGAATCTTCTCCCAGCCTACACTTCTGTGATTTATTGTCCGCGATAGAACAAAACCGTACTCAAAGTCTTTACGGTGATGTTGATGTCGAGAAAAACGCTGCGGTGCTTGATGTAATACAGGTCATATTGCAGCTTCATCAAACTGTCGTCTATAGAATCGCCGTATGAATAATTGACCTGCGCCCATCCCGTCAAACCTGGCTTGATCACGTGACGCGTTTCGTAAAACGGCATGACGTCGGCGATTTCCTTCACAAAAACCGGACGTTCGGGACGAGGGCCGATCACGCCCATATCGCCTTTAAGTATGTTGATGAATTGCGGGAATTCATCTATACGCGTCTTTCGCATGAATTTCCCGAAAGGCGTGATGCGCGAATCGTTCGTGGTCGTGAAAACCGCTCCGTTGGCCTCGGCATTCTTGATCATCGTACGCAATTTGAGGATGTTGAAAACCTTTCCGTTGCGCCCGACGCGTTCTTGTGTGTAGAATAACGAACCTCTATTACCTATGGCGTTTCCGATGAGGATCAAAGGCAAAAGCACGATGCCGACCAATATCCCGCAAATCGAGAACAGGATTTCGACAAGACGCACCACCAACAGATACAAATGGTTTTGGTTGCTTCGGCTGAAAGGGAAATATCGGTAAAAATCGCGCGCTACATATTGAACCGGTATGCGTTGCGTAATGGTTTCGTAAACCTGGGTATATTCCCTGATGATGAAGCCTTTCTCTAGCAAATGGATCAGTTGGTTGTAGATATTTACCGTGATGCCATCGGTTTTTTGTGATGCGATGACGACCTCTGAAACCATGTTGTCCTCTACGAATTTGTCGAGTTTTTCGGAACCGATGTGCTCGATGAACCCAAATTCAGGCGTATGGGGCGAATTGCTGTCGGTATTCACATATCCCAAAACCTTGTAATGCGGATCGACGCTTTCTAGCCCAGTGATAAGCTCCTTGGCCTGGTCGCGGTCGCAAATCAGGATCACTTTTTTGATGAAACGCTGTGAAGCCAGAAATTTTACGTAAAAAATACGCCAAAGGAAAAGTGCGCCCAAAACGGCCAGATAGAAATACAAAATCTGGATCCTATTAGGAAGCACGGGCGAATAGAACGGCGTGAGCAGGTAAATGAGTACCGTCACCGAAGCCGTCAGCACGATGCTTTTGGTCATCTGGAACTCGTTGCTCGCCACCTGCAGGTTGTACATCTCGAACACGCTTCCGATGATCGTGAGGTAAAGCCCGAGTACGATCGTCCAAATAAAATTGCTCGCCGAAATATCAAAGTAGTTGAAATTAAAAACCTTACCCATAAGATACAAAACAACGAGTACGGAAAGCATATCGAAAACCCTGAGCAGGATTTTGCGTTCCGAAACTTCAAAATGTATCTTTTTCCTATTCATCGTCAACCTTGAATGAGCGCGCAAGTTAAGGAATTAGCTTAAAATGAAACGGTGCTTATTTCAGAATTTCAAGCCATTTTGGCCTGATGTTTTCCCATTTGAAGCTTTGGGCAAGTTCTTTGGACAAAGCGACCAAAGTTTGCGCTTTCGAAACATCGGCGACTAAATCGGAAATGCGTCGGGCCATTTGTCGGGCATCATTGGTTGGCACCAAAACAGCCGATACGTCGTTTTTGAAAAGGTACGGTATGCCGCCCACATCGGTAGAAACGACGGCTAAACCCAGTGAAGCGGCTTCGATCAGGCTGAAAGGCGTATTGTCTACGTTTGACGTATTGATAAAGAAATCGCACTCATGCGCCATTTGCATCCACTCTTTTTTGGAAAGTTTACCCGTGAATAGTACGTGTACGCCGTGGTTTTGGGCATACGTCTTTACTTTTTCAAGGTTCCCTTCTACATCGGGGCCGACCATATACAAAGCCACATCGTCGAAGTCGCGAGACAGCAATCGGGCGACATCTACCGCCATTGCAGGATTGTAAATCGTCGAAAAAGAACGCACCCAAAGCAACTTAGGGCGAAAAACCGATCGGTTCTGGGCTTCCACTTCGGTCATCAAAGGATTCGGGACAACCTCCACCTGGAAACCTTCGCTTTCGAAAACGCTTTTGAGATAAGGTGAAGGCGCCACATTGAGGAACGAATGCGCAAAAATGAAACGCGCGAGCTCCGGGTTTTTCTTTATTCTTTGCGGAAGATTCCCACCGTGAAGCAACGGGATATATTTTAAGCGAAGTATGCGGCACAATCCTGCTACCATAATGGCGTACCAGAAATTTGAAGTGCTGTAGGTATCGACTAAAACGAAATCAATCCGAAATGCGTTGCGCAAGGTAGAGAAAAACATAGACCACAACCTAACGATTTTGTTGCTGGCCGATGAAGCGTATCTCACCTCAAATCCTTCCGATTCGAGCAAAGGCCCGAGAATTTCGATAGAAGTCGGATTTTTGCCGCGACCCGCGAGTTTATTCCCGATGTACAGCAGCCTTTTCTTTGTCATACGAAGTGATTTTTAACAAGGCCAGCGCATAAATGAAAGAAGGTGCAGCCAATCGCATGGCCGCATGGTTGATCGTGAAGAGCCAGAACACCAGGAACGGCAACAGGAAAATGTGTTCTTTGTTGTCAAGGTAGAGCATCAGCGGCGTTACGATCAGGATGATCAGCGCGAGTATTCCGAATGAACCGTGTTCGGCCAGCAAACGTGTCAATTCGTTATGCGAAAGACCTCCCTGACCCGATTCTGCCCTTAATGCAGCTCCTTTTGCCACGCCGATTCCGAATACCGGATGACTAAGGAAATCTTCAATTTCATTGGCCGCGAGCTCTTCACGACCGCTAAACCTGCTTTCTTTGACCTTACCGGTGGCGTCCTGGTTGGCGTAGCGTTTATCAATCAATCCGCCGGTTTGGGAAGATGAGTATCCCCATACCAAAAAATACATGGCCACCGCGCCTACCATAAATATTTTCATTTTGGATTTCCCGGAATCATTTACGCGGAAATAAGTAGTTGCGATCAGTGCGACCAACATCATCATTCCGGTAATCATACCGCCTCTTGAAAACGTAATAAGGCCTCGATACGAGATGTTCAATGCAAGAATAAGGTTAATGACCAGTAGAAACATGCCTTTCGAGTTGAAAATCACGCGCGATGCGAACACGAACATACCCAAACCCAAAGCGGTTGCCACCTGATTCGGGCCGAAACCTCCCGAAGTGAGATAGTTCGATCCCGTACTGGTTATAGATTCCTTGAGATCGGGCGTGAAAATGATGAGGTACGTCATGGCCGAAACGATCGGAAGTCCGGCACAAAGCAAAATGTCGAAAATTTCTTGTTGGGTCATTTTTCGCCTGTAGCTATAAAGTGAACAAATCCCTAAACACAACGGTCCAGATATGTTAAACGAAATGGTTTTTCGCATTTCGACATTGGGACCCAGTGTTTGTGTGGCCAATACTACGCCGGGTACAAGCAACACGAGGAAAATCCAATAAGGAACACCGTTTTTGGAAAATCCGCTGAAATAAGTTCCGAGCAAAATCACGACAACTACGGTATATTTTGCGTACTCGTAAAGGATATTTCCGCCCGTCATACGCAACAACACCTCGGCACCGACGATATAAGCCGCCACGTAAAGGGCTTCGTTGTTCCTGTCACGATTTTTCATGATATAGTAGACACCGCCCACAAACATCGCTACGGCATACACCTTGGACAATGGCGAAATCGCGTAAATCGCCGCTCCCAGAAACAGATGTCCCAAAATCAAAAACAAGTATTTCTTATCGATCTGTATCATAGCATTTGACCAAGCCAGCCCAAATATTTTTCCATCACCGCATTTTCGGAATGTTGTGAACTCACGGTGTCGTAAAGTTGTTCTCCGAATGCCTTGCGCATCGCTTCATTCCCAGTCAATTCATCGAGCGCTTTGGCGAAACTTTCAGCGTCGGACGGGACGCACAAGATACCATTCTTTCCCGACTCGACAATGGTGGGAATTTCACCGACCGCTGTCACTACTACCGGTTTCGAGGCGAATCCGTATTCGAGCAATGCCACGGGCAAACCTTCCGATTTGGACGTCAGTATCGCAATGTCGGATTGTGAAATGATGTGATTGATGTCGAGTCTGGATCCGTAAATGAAAATGCGATCCGAAAGGCCTTTATCGGAAATCAGCTTGCGCAAATCGGCAGCATACGCATCTTCGAAATCTTTACCGACCAAATGGAACGTCCAGTCGTGCGATCGCATTTTCAAAGCGGCCTCGACCAACATGAAATGATCTTTCTGTTCGCGTAGGTTGGCCAGGCAAAGTATGCGTTTTCCGGCTTGTCCTTGCAATTCTGTCGATGCGGTTTCGGGCGTCGGCTGCGCAAAATTCGGCAGGTAAACCACGTTTGAACATTTGAGTTCCGATTTGGCCCAACTCTTTAGCTTTTCATTGACCGAAATGATTCCCGAAAACAGATACGATCCGAGCCGCAGCGCTTTATCCTTGCGTTTTTCGGCAAATTCGCTCAAACCGTAATGGTCGTGCCAGATGATTTTTACCGAAGGCATCGTCAACTTCACGCAAACCGCCAAAAACCACGAAGTACTGTGGGCATGAAGAAATCCGATGCGGTTTTTTTTACAGAACGCGCGCAATCTCAAAATCGCTCCAAAGTCGAAAGTAGATTTGCGCCCAAGGAAAACATAGCCGGCCTTGTCGGACAAGGATTGCTTGAGGCCGCCTTCCTTACGCGTTACGGCGAGACCCGAAAAATCGGATCTGGAAACCAACGCATTGGCGTAATTGACGGCCATGCGTTCGGCTCCACCGCTTTCAAGCGAATCGATAATCTGCAGAATTCTCATTAACGGAAAACATTGAGCAAATCGTTAAACGTAAGTTTCAACGCATAATAGACCGACTGTTTCGCCCTACCTTTGAGCACATCGTTACCGTCGTACACATAGTAATAGCCTTTGTCGGTCTTTTGGATATCGAACTGATGCATACCGTAAGCCAATTCGGGGATATGAGGCTGGGCTTTGAGATAATCGTCGGTGAGTTTGACCAATTCGGGCGATTTGCCCGAAAAATCGAACTTGTACAACGACAAAGCCGAACCGTAACCTCGCGCGCAATCCTGTACCGGAAGTATCAGATCGCCTTTGTTCTCGAAAATTCGTCCGCCGGCACGCGCTTCAGAACCTCTGAGGATGCGTTTTACCTTTTTCCATTGTCCTCTTAACGAATCGGCTTTGAACAGGAACATGTTGAGATTGTCGTCCGAAGCGACCATGATGTTGAGCGAATCCGAAACGTAAATGCTCGGATCCTTCAGTCTTCCGCCCGCGAAAAGCGTGTCGATGACCTTCCATCCATATGGGAATTTATCGGTAGAATACAGCAATATCTTCTCGGCCGCCGCACTTTCGGGCACCATGTAGAATTTGCCTTTGTGTTTAAAAACCTGCGGATACGACAAATGGAACGGTTCGTCGAGCACCGTTCCTTTGAATTGGTAATGCTCGCCGTCGGCCGAACCCAAAACCGCAAGATTAGCTTTGAACGGTTCGAAATGGCGGTGTTCAATAAAAATGTAGAACGAATCTTTCTCCTTGATGAAAAACGGATCGGCCAAAAATTTGGAATTCTTGTCTGTTTTTTGAAGGTCTTTCGGCGTGATGAGCTTCGATGGGTTCGGAACTACCGTCGGCAGCGATTCAGACGACAATCCGTGCCCAACCGACCAATCTCCCCCTTCTTCAAGCCAGAACGGTGTGCGCGAATGGATGTAAACCAACGCGATAATTCCTAAAATACACAAAATAAACAGCAATTTCCTATACTTTCTCATCGAGCAAATGCTTTATTTCGGAACGGAAACGGTCGAGTGTGTAGGTTCTTGACCATTGCGTCCCGTTGATTGAAATCTTTTGGTATGAATCTGTATTCGAAATGAGGTTTAGAATTTGTGACGCGTCCCGGTCAATATCGCCCGTGAGCAAAATGCCTCTCGATCCATCGGCAAGCATTTGAGGCACACAGGAAACCGCGGTCGCTGCGGCAACGCTTCCCCAAAACATGGCTTCGGCCACAACTTTAGGCCAGCCTTCGCTTTTGGACGGTAAAAGTACGAAATGCGAGTGTTTATAAGCTTCGCGCACTTCGGCTTCATTGCGGTTGCCTTTGAGTTCGGCCAATTGCTGCAACTGGTTTTCCGAAATGTATGTTTCGAGCGATTGACGTTCTTTTCCTTCTCCGTAAAAATCGATTTTCACATCAATTCCCGATTGACCGATTTTTTGTGCGAGCTTAAGCGCATACATCGGTTGTTTCCCCGGCGCGAGCGAACCTACGAACAGAAATTTCACTCCGGAATCGAAACTTCGCATCGGCACATCGGTCTTGTCGCCTTCAGAATAACTCGCGGTAAAGAAAGGTTTTATGTTTTTGGAATCGCCTTTCCAATCACCGTACACAAGCACTTGCATGTTTTTGGTCAGCGAGGTGTTGTTGAGGATGTATTTCTGCAACCTGTAACTCCACGGCTGTGCCGAAGACGGATCCCAGTTTCCGGCGTATTTTGCCGTTTTGGGTTTCGACGGGAAAAAAATCTGCACCAAACATCCGATAAGACCAATATTTCCGGGACAACGCAAATGGATGTGGTCGGCTTTCGCCATGACCTTGAAAATGCGTGCGGCTATTATCGGAAACAGAAAAACGGCCTTGAGTTTATTCGAAAATCCGATCAGGTTGAACGCTGCGATTTCCGTAAAAGCGATTTTCGGATGGGAATACGCCAAATCGATAGCTCCGGGTGCGGAATCCAGCAAAGGCGCGACAATTTCGATATCGTCGACGAAATCGCCCCAAATGTTCATCTCGCGCACGTAAGGCCCATACGCGAAGTATCGGCTGTCGGAAAAATGATGCGGAACATGTGTGATGATGGCAAACCTCATTGGTCTTGAACCGCTTTATCGGCGGCCGGCGCTTTTGGTTTATCGAAAAACAGTCGGGCATAAGCCGCGAAACGTCCTGCACTTTCGGTGAGGGCTTTTGTCCTGTCTTTCTTGCCAAATATAGCATTTGTAAATCGTATCGCCGCAAGCAAGATTGTAATCGCATGCCATTTGAGTTTCGCGTTGGCCGATGGTTTCGGCGTTCGCACGCGCCATACGTACCAACCGTTGCGCACGACCATTTTCCCGTATTGAAACTGGTTCGGACGACCCGAAGGCGCATGATGGTGTTCCAGCCTCGCGGCCGTATTGACGTAGAGTTTTCCTAAATGCAATATGCGGTAACAAAAGTCGGCGTCTTCGTATAATCCGTAACCTTCGAAATAGTTAGAAAACCATACCGCCCCGAAAATGCTGCGTCGGAAAGACGAAACGCCTCCCATGAGCTGTTCGGCCTCGTATACTTTACCCGAAGGCGGCAAAAAACCGATGCTTCTCCCGTTTGAGAATTCGGGCGCAAAACCTGGAGGACGGTCGCTGTCAAGACCTAATTTCTTTCGGGTGAGAAAGCGGCTGCCGTCTTTGCGCTTCCATCCGTCGTAGGTGAAATCGGAAGCGGAAACGGGTGTAGTTTCATCTGTTTTAGTCCAATTCACTTCATTCGTGATGTAGCCGCCGACTCCGATAGCATCGGAAAAATTTGCATATGTGGCAATCAGATTCGAAAAATAATCGGGCTCGAGAATGGTGTCGTCGTCGAGGAAACACAAGATTTCGGAATTCTTGTCGGAAAGTGTAATCCCCAAATTACGTTGTTTCGTAAGGCCTCGGTCGTTTTGTGAAACGAGGTGATAGCGAAGGTTCGGCATCGGATTGGCTTCGAGTATCCTGGCCGTCGCATCGTTTGTCGATCCGTCTACGATAAGGATCTCATCGGGATAAACCGACTGGATCTTCACCGATTCGAGCAATTGCAGCAATTGGTGTGGCCGCATGTACGTACAGATGATCAACGTGAACCGCATAGCCTAACGTTTACCGAGTTCCTTTGCCCAAAATTCGCTCCTTTCCCATTGCTTTTTGAAGTTGCGATAGGCTGTGTACGGATTCAGGCTGTTCTTCTTTCCGTAGTTCTTGAAAAAATAAATCAGTTTGTAACCCAAAACCTGTTCGAGCGTGAAGTTCCGGATCATGAACAGCATAACGGTAGGCGACGGCTTCGGAAGCGGTACCTCATCGGCCCATGCAAACGGTGGCTTAACGCGGAAACCACCCATCGGCGCTTTCAAATGGATTACACGTACAAAAGGTACAAGCAAGATGTCGTATCCCTTGTTTCGCAATTGCATGCCGAAATCCTTGTCTTCTCCGTAGCCGAACTCGAATCCCGGGTTGAACCAAATCCCATCGAGACATTTGTGCTTGAGAAAAACTAAGCCCGAACTCAGTACCGAATATTGCAAAATCTGGTTTTCCTTGATTTTTTCATCGGGCTGCGGACCTGCGACCTGGATCACTTCGTTTCCGGTCATCCTGAAGTAGTCGAAAACATCGGCGATCAAATTGGCATCGAAGCGGATATCGTCGTCGGCCATGAACACAAAATCGCTGTCGGTACGCATCAAGGCCACATTCCTTGCGGCACAAACTCCCGAACGATGTGTAAACATGTGATCGATTTCAAAAGGCCACTTTTCGGTCGTCAGATAATCAAGTTCGGATGCGCTCGACGGGTCGGGATTCTGCTCAACGATGATGACTTTCTTTGGCATATAGGTTTGCGCAGCCAAATCCTTGAGTACGTTATACAGGTGCGGTTTCCTTCCGATAGTAGGAATAATTACGTCTATCGTACCGCTTTGTATGATGTTTTTGGACGACGAGATCGCGATGGCCGAGAATGCATTTTCGTCGGACTCTCGTTTTTTGTGGAACACCGAAACCAGATACGGCAAAATCGGGAATTTCCGTTTGAAAAGGATCATGTCCAAAAGCAACAACGACGTCCAGCGCATGCGGTAATGCTGGCGTACGAATCGGAACGTGTCGAAAATATCGGCTCGTTTCCAATCGGATTCGGTTATTGTTCCGGTAAGCAGATCGGGCTCCGAATAACATAACAACCCGGCACGCATCGCGCGTTTGGCGAACGAATTCAGGAAATAATCGAACCCGTCACTTACGTACAGGAATTCGGCGAACGCGTTCACTATTTCGGCATGGACGACGCCTACATGCGAACTCATCTGCCAAGTCGGGTATTTCACGTCTTTTTTTACGGGGATGAAAGGCGAGGCTTCTTCGGCAAAACCGATGATGCCATCCAGATAATTCGATTCCGAAGCATTGAACGAATACAAAAGGCGCTTATGGTGCAAAATGGTCGGAAGCACTTCCCTATTGAGATTTTCTTTAAGCCGCACATCGCACCAAACGATCGTCTCGAAAGGAAATTTAGCCGCGACGGCCAGCAAAGCCTTGGTAATAGACATGCCGTCAATTCCTTGTAATCCTTCTGTTTGGAGTACTTTATCGTCTTTATGGAAAAGAATGATCATCTACGGTATTCCTGTATGGTTTTGAGGTAAAATACCTCGTTCTGTTTGGCGACAATTCGATTCGAAAACACGGCACGCGCTTTTGAGGCGGCGGCCTGGCCTATATTTTTTCTCAATTCCGCATCTTCGAGCAAGGTTCGTATGACCGACGCGAAGCCGTCGTGATCTGTAGGATGTACGAGAAATCCGTCCTCGCGGTTTGAAACGATTTCGGGCGCCCAACCGATATCGGAAGCCACGATCGCTTTTCCCATTGCCATAGCCTCGATCCAGGAAACCGGAAGCGCCTCGGCAAAGGTAGGGAAAACGCATACTTGGGCCTTGTGGATTTCGTTTCTTATTTTGGCGTATTCGACCGGCCCGACCCATTCGACATTTTGTAATGCTTTTGGGGTAAAAATCGGTTTCATGAGCTGCCACGTCGAGGTGCTTTGGGTTTGGATATCGTAGGAATCGCGCCCTATCAAAACCAATTTCGCATCGGGAACGACATCGACTACCTTGTTGAAAATGTGCGGAAGTTCGAGCAACCCTTTTTTGCGGATTAACGTCCCGAAGTACAAAACCGTACGCTCAGGCATTTCGGTTTGAGACGGTGTGAATTTTTCGGCGTCGAGGCCGTTCGGGATTACGGTTATATCGGCGTTCAACCCGAAAATCTGCAATGTGCGGTCGGCCGTGAAACGACTTACCGAGACGATGGCGTCGGCATTTTCGAGCGCGCGCTTTTCACGCGAACGGTTAATCGGTTTCACTTGGCGATTCTCGAGGTCGCAAAAATAGGTGTCGCTGCCGTGAAGTCTTACCACGACAGGACATTTGGGTTTTATTCCCGATGTGATTCCCGTCCAGTCGGGCGCCTCGATCAAATCGAGTTGCTCGTTGAGAACCAAACCGTTTATAAGTTTTCGGATTTTCTTTTGGGTAAGGAATCGCGACAATCCCTTGATTTTCCTATTCTTGATAAGATGGATCGACATTCCGTCCTGCTCAAGCCGAACGTCTTCTTTTTGTCCGTACACCAAAATACTGACTTTGTGCCCGAGCGCTATCAATCCGGCAGACAAATTCGCGATGCTTGTGCCTATGCCGCCCGAGTTCCCGGTTCTGGGATGCGGAAATTCCGGAGTCAGGAAACCGATGTGCATCCGATGACGGTTTTTAGGCTGTTGAAAATGCGACGTGAAGCTTCGGTCGGCGGATGTTGGTTGATTTTCCCGAACCAATCGTGGGCGTGTGCGACGTTTTGTGTTTTATCGGTCAAAGCCGATTCGAGTTTCGAAGCGATTTCTTCGGGCGAATTGAGCCACACGACCGCTTTTTTATCGGGCATCGAACGGAAATGCACGTAATTGTAGATCTTTTTGACCGACCAACCCGCGCGTTTGTTGTTCGTCGGATCGTAATTGACGAACGCACACGGCTTTTCGTGCGACACATAATCGAAAACCATAGACGAACCCAGGTTGACGACCATTTCGGTATGCGCGATCGTATTGGCTTGTAGCGCCACGTCTTCGCGCATCGGCAGGACCGTATTCCACACAGAGCCGAGTTTTTTCCATTCGGGAGCGACGGGAACGATCAGGTCTTTGTTGGATTGCAGCACGTCATCGAACCTATCCGAAAAATCGACGGGGCAACGACGGAAAAGAATGCCGAGGTTGTGCCCTTTTTCGTTCAATTGACGCACGGCTTTCGCGACATCGGCCAAATATTGCGGATCGTTCGGCGACGTCGTGATGTCGTCTCCTGAATAACAGATGTATTTTTTGGAAAGGTCGAGTCGATGTTCAGCAAAAAACGCTTCCCTGGTTTGCAGCAACGATTTGTCGAAATGCGACTCGAATTGGGGCGTTCCGGTCACGATAATATTTTCGGCCGGAATGTAAGGATAGTAAAACAGCAGTTCCTGTTTCATATGGTCGCTCCACACAAAATAAAAATCGGCTTCGATGACCATCGTGGCTTTGGGTACGTTATCCCAAGAAAAAACGAACGCGATCGTCGGGATTCCCAAATCCTGTGCGGCCAAAATCGGTGCGATTGCCGTAAGCGGACGTTGGTTCGTACAAAAAACGGCCGCCGGTTTTTCGCGTTTCAACGTCTCCACACACGAAGCGTAATAGGCGCTTTTGCGTTCGCTGTCCTTGATTTTCCGGCGCAATGTTTCCAATCCTTTTTCAGAATCGTGACGCTTTGAAAGTTGCTTTACAGCGAATGATTTGAGTTTATTCTTCAAGCCGTCCGACGATAATTTCTGGCGATACGCCTCGTAAACCGAATCGTTCGAACGCGCGATGTTCCGATTGAGGTCGATAATGCTGCGTGCGCGACGCAATATATCCGTAAGCGGCCTCGGACGGGCGTTTTCGACTTTAATTTCGGTCAATCCCAACGATGTGAGATCGAAAGGCGTATTGTTCCAGAACGTCAAATCGAATCCTTCGGCTTTGGCGATTTCGGGGAACTTGCTGTACGCGAAATTCCGCAGTCCGACACCATCGGGAAGCAAAATGAAAATGGAACGATTAGACATAGTCGGATTTTACGTTTCCCGATGCGTGGTTCGGGTGCGCAAATATCGCTTAATTAACTGAAAAGAAAAAGGGAAACTACAAGGGTTTACACCTCGTCGAAAGGGTCGAGCTCGCGTACGACTTTTCCGGGAACGCCGACGACCAAAGAGTTGTCGGGAACGTCTTTTGTCACGACCGAACCCGCGCCGATTATGACGTTGCGTCCGACCTTGATTTTCGGAAGCACGACGGCATTGGTCCCGATCGTCACGAAATCACCGATCGTACAATTGCCTGAGATGTTCACATCGGGTGAAAATTCGGCGAATTTGCCGATCACACAATCATGTCCGATCGTGCAGCTCAGGTTGATCAGGCAGCCTTCGCCAAGTGTGATGCTGTTGGTCAAGATCGTTCCCGTCATGATGTTACAGCCGTCGCCTATATGGTTGTCGAAATGGCCGATTTGCGCCAACGGGGAAATCGTCGAAGTGAAGCGTCCGCCCATTGCCGTGAACTTTTTGTACAACCGGAAGCGCAGTTTCGGATCGCCTATGCCAATCGTAAACGCTTTGGTTCCGGACGATGCGAAATAATCTTCGGCCTGCTGTTCCGAACGCAAAATCGGGTAACGATCGTACAGTTTTTCGGGCATGTCGGGCGTTACGTCGTCATAGAAAAACAATTCGGCTTGAGGATTTTCCTGATAGACAACCTCAAGCACTTCCTTGGCAAAACCTTTAGCTCCGATGATTAGCATATCGTTTCGTTTATGGTGGTTACGATCATGTCGAGTTCTTCGTCGGTCAATCCGGCGAAAAGCGGGAGGCATAAAATAGATTTCGCCACGGCTTCCGAAATCGGCATTTCACCGCCCGAAACGTATTTGATCGTGTTCAGCGACGGATAGAAATAACGCCTCGGAAAAACCGAAATCGCGGCCAATCGCTTCTGCACTTCGAGCAAAACCTCTTCGTTTTCGAAAATTACGGGATAATAACTGTAATTCCAATCGGTGTGTTCGCGTAGTTTGAGTTTTTGCAAGTGATCGAAGTCGAGATGGGCATCGTAATACGACACAGCTTCGGCGCGCTGCCTTATGATCTCGGGAAGGTGCGGAAACACTGCCAATCCCATTGCGGCCTGCAATTCGGAAATCTTTCCGTTGATGCCAAGACCGTGAAAATCGAGCGGTCCGTTGTGCCCGAAATTGTGGCTGTAAAAAATACGGTCCATAAGCTCTTTGTCGTTGCAGAAAACCGCTCCGCCTTCGGCCGTATGGAAAATTTTGGTCGCATGGAAACTACACGTGCTCACGTCTCCGTATTCAAAAACGCTTTTGCCTTTGTAAGTCGTGCCGAAACTGTGGGCCGCATCGTAAATCACCTTCAATCCGTGTTTTTGGGCGATGCGTTCGATTTCTTCTAAATGACACGGATTCCCGAAAACGTGGGTCGCCAAAATCGCCTTTGTTTTGGGCGTGATGGCTTGTTCGATCTTGGTTTCGTCTATCGTAAGATATTCCGGATGTATGTCTACGAAAACCGGCGTACAATGTTCCCAAATGATCGCCGCCGTAGTCGCCACATAACTGAAAGGCGTCGTGATGATTTCGCCCGAATACCCCAAAAGCTTGAGTGCGATCTGAATCGGGACCGTACCGTTATTGGTGATCAAAATCGAATTGACCGAAAGATATTCCTTAAGTTTTTGTTCGAGTTCGAGCACCAATTCGCCTCGGTTCGTAAGCCATTGGTTTTTCCAGACCCGTTGCAGCAAGCGTTCGTATTCCTCGATCGGCGGCAGGAAAGTTCGGGTTACGTTGATCATTTCAAATGGGTTTGGATGCGCAAATTACGAATTAAACAAGGCTTTGGCCAGTATTTCGGCTTTTTCCCAATCGGCTTGGGTATCGAGATTGACGTGGGATTTGGGATCGTTTTCGATATAAGCAACCGAATTTCCGTATAGACTTCCCGATTTCAACACGTCGGTCTTCGTGATGTAAACCGATCCGTCGCGATGCCAAGCCTGCGGCAATTCCTGACGTCTCGGAATGATGGTTTGCTCGCCCGTCGCAATCTTCAAAAGCCCCAAGTCATCGGCTTCGAACGTCCAATGCGGATTGTATTCGTGAGGCACGGGAAGCACACTCACCAACGAATCGGCATTTGACTGCACGAATCTCGATATAGCTTCGTCCACAAATCCTTCGACACGGAAAGGCGTCGTGGGTTGCAACAAACAAACAGCATCGAAATGTTCACCCGAATTTTCGAGGAATTCCAACGCGTGAAGAATGACGCCAAGCGTAGGCGAACCGTCTTGCGCGAATTCGGACGGACGCAAAAAAGGAACGTCGATCCCAAATCGATTCCCGACTTCGGCAATCGCTTCGTCATCGGTAGAAAGTATGGTTTTGACCAGCAGATCGGATTGCAGCGCAGCTTCGGCCGTATAGGCCAAAACCGGTTTTCCTGCCAACGGTTTTATGTTCTTTCCGGGAATTCCCTTCGAGCCGCCGCGAGCCGGTATGAGTCCGAGGATACGCATCAATACGAGATGGTTTTATGGAACACGAGCGGAAGTGTTTCGAGCAGGTCGGCAATCTGTTCGCCTGCGTCGCCACCGCCGTAAACATTAGAACCCAATCGGTCTTTTTTAGACAATTGGGTGTTGATGGCTTGTGTGATTTCGTTCTCGTCATACCCCACGTCGATCACGTTCGCACCGCGATCACGCCTGTTCTGGCGCGAGCCGATGTTGACCACGGGAACGCCCAAAAACGAGCATTCGCGGATCCCGACGCTCGAGTTTCCGATAAGGCAATCCGAGAAATACAGAAGCTCGAGGAAATCGTCTCCTTTCATGTTCTTGAAAAAATGCACGTTTTCGAGTTCGTGTTTTTCACGGAACGCGCGTATGCCGCCCGAAGTTCCGTCTGCGCCCGCATCGACGTTCGGCCAAAACCAAAGTGCGGGTTTATCGAGTTTGCGCACCGCTTCGAGCGTGGCTTCGATTTGTTTGCGCGACGCCTGATATTCGTTCGTGACCGGATGCTGCATCACGACAATGTAACCGTTGGACAGATCGGGTTGAGAACCGACGCCACCGTATTTTTCGTACGGATTGAAACCCAATTCGGTCTTGCCTGTTATTTCGTGCGCCAAATCGATCGACGGACATCCGGTATTGAAAACCATATCTGGATTTTCGCCGAGTCTGACGATGCGGTCGCGTGCGTTTTCGGAAGCGGCGAAGTGATAATCAGCGAGTTTCGTAATCGAATGCCTTACTTTTTCGTCTATATTTCCGGTGACTTCACCTCCTTGGATGTGTGCGAGCGGAATGTTCATATACGTCGCGGCGATCGCGGTCGCCATCGTTTCAAAACGGTCCGCGACGGTCACGACGACATCGGGCTTTAAATTGTCGAAAACGGTCGAGAGTTCGAGAATTCCGATTCCTGTCGTTTTTGCGGCTGCGGTCAAATTTTCGCCCTCGAGTACATTGAACACGCGCGCGCTGATGTCGAATCCGTCGTTGGCGATGTAATTCACGGCGCTTCCGTATCGGTCGAGCAAAGCCGACGCCGCCACGACGAGCTGCAATTCGAGTTTCGGATGCTTCTTGATCGCCGTCAGAACCGATTTCACGCGGCTGTAAGAAGGTCTTGCGGTAATCACGACCGCTATTTTCCTGATATCGCTCATACTATGTCTTCAAACTGTAAAAAGTCCCACTGGTTAAGGGATTTGTTTAATCTTTTGCCGATTACCGATTGGAATTCGGATGCGGAAATACCCATTGCTTTGGGTTTCTTGCCTTCCAAATCGTTTATCGAAAGAATGTGGCCTTCGCGCAGATCTTTGTTCACGGCTATGGATTTTTCGAAAATGGCTTTGAGCCCGTCGTATTCGGAATTGTCGTTTTTATTGATCGGATGTTGCAGGGATTCGTAAACCATGTTCACGCTTGTCACGAGTTCGGCCGTTTCCTCGAGCGTCAAGGAAGCTTTGGCGTCGGGCCCGAAAAGGTCGCGATGGAAAACCACATGGAATTCGAGGATTTCCGCTCCGAGCGCAACCGCGGCGATTCCTGTGGAAACCTGTGCGGAATGATCCGAATAACCGATCGCAACCTGATAACGGTCGCGCAATTCGGCCATCACGTTGAGTCCGTATTGGGACGGTTTTGTCGGATAGGCCGTCGTGCATTGCAGAATCGAATAGTCGGCGTTTTTGCTTTTGAGAAATGCGACGGTCGCATCGAGTTCCGAAAAATCGCTCATGCCCGAAGAAAGGATTACAGGTTTTCGGGTTTCGACAATCTTTTGCAACATCAATAAATTATTGACTTCGCCCGAACCGATCTTGTACGCCTTCACGCCTATTTCCTCGAGCCAGCTCACGGCCAGATTGCTGAATGGCGAACAGATGAAATCGAGTCCTGCCTCATCGCAATGCGACTTGATGCCTTTCCATTGGTCGAGCGTGAACCCCATGCGCTTCCAGTAATCGAAACGCGTATCGTCTTCGTAAGAGAATTTGATGCGGAACGGTTCGGCCGCGCTGCTTTCGGCTTCGGCTATATGCATCTGGAACTTGATTGCCTGGACGCCTGTTTTGGCCACGGCGTCGATATACGAATGCAATATGCCGAGACTGCCGTCGTGGGCTTGGGCGATTTCGGCTATCAGGTACGGTTTTTTATGGTCGGATAGAAATGACATGGGCGTAAAAATAGGCATTTTTTGCAGAGCTTCTCCACACAAGATCGCACGTAAATTCAGGAAATGGCCTGCTTTGCCGACAAAACGATGCGATCCATGCCTTCGTTCCAATCTTGCATCGAATACATGGGCTTTTCAAGAGTGATCGCAGGTTCTTTTCCGGTCAGGTAATCGCTTATGGCTTTTTCCCATTCCGATGCGAAATTCGGGCGGTCTATTAGTTTGCCGAGTTTGCCGTATTGCAGCACTTCGGGTACGCCGCCTTGATGCGAGGCGATGCAGTGACAACCGCAATTGAGCGCTTCTACAAGACTCATTCCGAAACCTTCCTGACACAAAGTCGGGAACAGATAACAATCGGCGACCTGGTAATATTTGGCGAGTTCTTTATTTGGGATGCGTCCGAAATATTTCACTCCTGATTCGGGATTTGCCTTTTCGGCACCAACCACAAACAACATCGCGTCTTTGTGCTCGCGATGGATGTTTTTCCAAGCTTCGAGAACCACGTGAAGTCCTTTTTTAGGGCGGTTGTTCGAACACCACAGAAAAACTTTCTTGCCCGACACGCCAAATTCGCTTTTGAGTTCCGATTTCTTTTCGGGCGATAACGGACGGAAACGATTTACATCCACACCATTGTAAAGAACGGAAACCTTGAACGGGAAATTGATATAATGGTTCAGGTGCGCTTTATAGCTGTCGTTCGTCAGAAGCACGATCTCGTCTATCTCACGGTAAAAATCGGGTGTTAGTCCTGACCTCCAGAAAGGGGCGAAACCGTGGTAGAAAAACTGGATGTGGCAATTGTGCCGGATGCCTTTCTTTTGCAACATGCGATGTACATGGCCTGCCAAATGAAAACTGTCGATGATCTGGATCACACATTTTTCATCGTTCGAAATCATCGATTCGAGCTTGTTCACGAATCCGACACGGAAATACTGCATTTTTTCGTTGATTTTGGAAAAAATGCCCGATTTGACGATGCCGTATTGAATTGCGTCAAACCGCTTTTCGGGTTCAGGGCAAATGATATGGTCGATCTGTCGGTGACCCGATTCGAAATAGTTGCCGTATAAGGTCGTCCAGCTTCCTATTCCGGAAAAAGGCAAAGGAAACTGCGAAATGAGAATGACTTTTGACATGACGTCCTTTGGTTAAGACAGATATTTTTGAGTGTTTTGGCGTTCAAGCCCTTTGAATGGCAGCAACTTCCTGATGATGCTTTTACGTCTTAGCAACCAAACCAGCAAATCGTACTTGGTGTGGTACATCAACCCTTTGTATGGTTTTGAGGACAACATTACGGGCCAAACTTCGGCTTGCTGTCGGTCTACTTGTGTGAAAGCATCGTGCATCCAGGGCTCGAAAACATTTCCCATATGGAAAGCGTAATTGTACTTAGTGGAAAGCCTCCAAAAACCTTGGCCCACTACAGGCAGGTCGAGAATCTGGTTTTCGCTTTTGCCACCGAGTTTGTAAGGCGTGAATCGCGTGTTCAGTTTGCTGAAAATATCGCCTCTGTATGTGGTTACGAAATGCCCGGCCCCGATCACGGCTTCCGATTTGGCATTTTTTACCGTAAGATATTTTTTGAGATGTTCTTCGTTGTAAAAACCCGGATTTCCGATACTGTGCGCAAAGGCTTTAAGTCCTTCCGGATCGGCGACCGGCCTGAAACTAAGCTTTGATGAGAACATCAGGCTTCCCCAAATGTTCGCGGTATTTTCGCGGAAGGATTTCGACGACGGCGTTGGACAAACGGCTCCCGCCTTGGGAAACGCAAGGAAAATGTCGTAGGCGGCCTGTTGCCATCCGTTGAGGAAAAGCACGTCGGCATCGGCTATGGTCACAAAATCGAAATTTCCACCCGAAAGACCTTTCAAAATGGAATTGAGCTTGCCGATATTGGTCGTATGCGTAAGTTCGTGGATTTGCTTTTCGCGGAACAGGTTCTCGAGATAATCGGCTACTTGTTGCGAACTCCCATTGTTGATGACCGTTATGAAAGTATGGCTATGTACGGTCTTGATCAAAGATTCGAGGCACAATTTCAAGATCGTAAGCCCATCCTTGAAATAATCGCCTTCTGACGGCAGATACACGGGAACGATTATCTGGTGCCAGTAACCTGAAAGTAGTTCTTTTTTGTCTTTATGCGGATTGAAACCGATCCTCATAGTGGTTTGTTTGGTTGATAAAAATACGACTTGACGATCGCTTCGGGTCATCGGGAAGCCAAGATAAGCCGTATTTACTGACGCCGGGACCTGGTTACTGCAACAATTGCTTTTTTGACGAGCCTTGCGATTTTACCCGGCGATTTGTATTTAAGGTGCAAAGTCGCAATTTTTACAAACAATTTCAAATTTGACTTATCCCATACGTACAATTTCTCTAATTTTTCTTCGAGTTGTGCAAGTTGTGCGGAATCGAAGCGAGAACGGTAAACGGAACAAAGTTTAAGGTAGAAGGCCGCCGCGGCTTTGTTTTTGGATTGCTGCAGTCCTTTGTTTCCCGAAATGCTGTGACCCGAAATCCTGATGTTGACCACACCTTGGTCAAGGCTCAACACGTTGCCGAAATCGGATATTTCCAATACGGCCATAAGATCGGAATACCACGCGAGCGGAAAATCGGCAAAACCGGTTGCCCGCAACTTTTCAACACGAAAAATGTATTCGCCTAATGAGCTCCGGCTTTCGCGGAACAGGAAATCGGTCGACTTCTCCAATTCGGGATGTGTATAGACTTCGGAAATAGTACGTCCGGAATCGTCAATTTTAACCGACGCCATCCGGATCACGTTTACACCCTCGGTTTTATCGATATTGGCATGGAACGTACCGACAACATTGGGTTGCAATTGGTCGTCGTCTCCTAAAATCATCACCCAGCTTTCGTCCCTGATCATCGCCAGGCAACGTTCCCATTGGCTTACGAGGCTCGTTCCGCCAAGGTTTGTATCGAAAAAACGATATTCGAAATCGAAGCGGTCGCGGAACTTGTCGAGGATTGCCGTCGGATTTTCGGGGCTGTTGTCGTTGCCGATGTAAAGCCGGAACCTTTTGTCGGTTTGATTGGCGACAGACTCAAGCGCGTCTTCAAAAAAAACGGCTTTGTAATATGGAATGACGATCGCTAGCAATCGACCGCCGAATTGAGTTTCTCGAGAGCCAGAGCCATCCTGTCTCCGTCGGCACGCAATTGTTTACGGCCTTTCAAACCTTCTATGTAAAGATTCGGCAAATGGTGGATCAGGTTTTGGTCGAAATCGGAAATGCAGATCATTTTTTTTAAGCCTCCGTATTTGAAAATATCGGTATTGACCTTGCATTTCACGCTGTATACATTGCGTCGCGGTACGGCCATGTTGAGTTTTTTGCGCAATTTGTTGAGGATGCGGACATGCAAAGCCGGCGTAAAATCGTTTACGAGACTGGTGAAATCGAATTTCTTGCCCACTCGCACCAATTGCGCTTTGGTAATGATGAACGTGGCCTGGTGCAGGTTCGAGAAATAGGCGAATTTCTTTCCGCCGTGGCATTCTACCGAAGCGAAGTCCCATTCAAAGTCGAGATGGTAACCCGGATAATACTTGCCCGATCCCGCATCTTCGTATTGGATCAGACCGGAAATCCTGTCCTTTGGCAATATCTTCTCGTATTCGAGGTGCTTGTCGACATGGGTTTCGGTGAACAAATGGTCGTTTTCGCCATAGATGAAGATATCGTAGGCATCGCGATTTTCCCAAATCACTTTGCGGCATGTAAGCGGAAGCAGTTGGTAGTTGTCGAGCTTGAACACATTTACCTTGTCGATTCCTGCAATATCCAACGCTATATTGGAATTCACGACAACGGTAACTTCATAATTGCGGAAACATTTCAATCCGCCCACTACCTGGGCCAGGTAGTGTAACTGTTCGTCCCCGTAATTGACCAAAACGGCCAGGATTTTCAATTTATCTTGCGACATAGCTTTCAAATCTGCCAAAAAAGGCGATGCGAAGGTAGTGATAATATCAGTATTACTTATGCCGTTGCGCCTTGCGTTGGTTTTCGGCATCGGCAATCTGCAACAATTCCTTTACTTTTTCTATGCTTCTTTCCTTCGAATACAAAGTCGTGAAAAGTTGGCGGTTATGTTCTTTTTCAGTATCGGAAAGCGCACGAAGTTGTATCTCTGACCGCAACCCTTCGATATTTTCTATGTGCATACCGATATCCCTATAGTAGCGATAGACCGGGCTTTTGGCATTGAGGAATAATTTGGCGCCACGCATTCCCATGGCGATTATGTTTCCTACGCCTTGCTGGCGAATGTGATTGAAGACCAGTACGCCACAATTTGACACCAATTCCATATAAGCGTCCAATGGCATGAAATCGACCACGGGCACGAAATTCTTACCCAGGAGTTTTTTTCCGGATTCGATTACGAAGGCCACGTATTCTTCGCTTCCGCCGTAACTCAAAGGCACTATGACTTTTCGGTCGCCAAGATCCAATCTTGCCAGTTTCCCGAAGGCTTCAACATGGTTGTTGGTCGGATTGGCCGAATTGCCGACAAGAATATCCTTGCCCGTATTTAACGGAACATCGGGACTTGCGAACTGTTCGAGATAACCGTATGTGAATGGCGCCTCGATAGGAGAAACACCCATTTGCCGGACCAGTTCGTATTCTGTAGGAACGATGGGTACGACCATGTCGATCCGTTTCAAAGCTTGGAGCAGTTGGGCGCCGAAATACGATTCGAGCCTGTGTCTCAACGCGTTTTTCGCATTCGCTTTTTGGAATTTGCGCATCAGGAAAAACATGAAACGGTTCACTTTAAGCCGGTCTTTGAAACTCGGGGCGCTTTGGGTTTGCTTACGCGTGGTTTTTCCGTACATCTCACGCCGGAACATTTCCCACGAATTATACAGATCATAACCCCAAACGAACCATACTTTCAGGGTTTTATCGGGCAAAGCATTTACGATTTGTTGTTTGGGTGCGTTGAGCGCATGGAAAAAAAACAGCGCGTCTTCGTTTTCTTTGGCGATGTCGACAAAAAATTGGGGATACCCTTTTTCTTTGTAATGTACCGTCCGCACCTTTTCGGATTTGAAATAACGGTTGGCCTCGCCTGTGTTTTTAAGCACGAAATATTCGGAACATCCCGCCGCGGCAATCTCGAAGAGCTCAATGGCCGGATCGATGAACTTGTCGTCGTTGAAGATGTGGATGATTTTTGCCATAACGCTGCGTCAGGCTTTGGACCATTCGAATTTAGGCTTGATGTATCCGGGCTCGCGTCCCATGAAGATACCCATTCGCCTTTCGCCGTCGACCACCGTGAACGAAATGATATCGCGCTGCGAAAAAATCGATTTGCGCCTGTTCTCGACTACATAAATCGCGAGGCTGAAATTGCCCGACTGGAAAAAATCTTTGGGAATCACACATTTGATGCGGTTCTCGCCTTCCTGCATCGAGATCGGATTGTCGCCGTCGTGAAACGAGAACAATGCCTCACCGATGTCGTTGAACAGGTGATAGGTGATGTTATAGCGGTGCGCTTCGCTGGTATTGAAACGGATGCGCGTGGTAATTTCTATCGGATAATCTTCGGCCAACGGATCGTCTACGTCTTTACCAGTGTTTCTCAAAGCGATTTCTTCGAGGTCGAAAATCCCTCGTACGCCTACGTTTTGGTATTGGCGGCTATTGTTCGTCTCGGCATTTCCAGAGCCCAGGTAGAACGCCACGGCTTTATCGGCTTCCGAATTGATCTTGACCAAACCGTTCTCGAGCACGATCCCATGGTTGCAAAAACTTTTCACTGCAGCCATGTTGTGGCTTACGAACAAAACCGTCCTGCCTTGCCCTTTGCTGATGTCGCCCATCTTTCCGAGGCATTTTTTCTGGAATTCGGCATCACCTACTGCCAAAACCTCATCGACGATAAGGATTTCGCTTTCGAGGTGTGCAGCAACCGCAAAAGCCAAACGCACATACATTCCACTGCTGTAACGCTTTACGGGCGTATCTATATAGCGTTCGACTCCTGAAAAGTCGATGATTTCGTCGAGTTTGCGCGTGATTTCTTTTTTGCGCATTCCGAGAATGGCGCCGTTGAGATAGATGTTCTCACGTCCCGTCAGTTCCGGATGGAATCCTGTTCCCACCTCAAGCAAACTCGCGATGCGACCTTTCACTTTAATGGAACCCGTCGTGGGCGCCGTGACACGTGAAAGCAATTTGAGCAACGTACTTTTTCCGGCTCCGTTTCGGCCTATGATCCCGACCGCTTCGCCTTGTGCTATTTCGAAATTGATGTCGCGCAACGACCATACGATGTCGCTTTCGCCTTTGATACTGCGGTCGTTGGTTTCGCCTATTTTGAGAAAAGGGTCTTCCTGACCAAGAATTCGGGTGCGGATAAAGCGTTCGACATCGCGGGAAACCGTTCCTGTTCCGATTTGCCCGATCTGATATGCCTTGGAAACGTTTTCGACTTTGATGACTGTATCTCCTTTCATATCGTATCGACGAAGTTGCGTTCGGTTTTATTGAATATCAGCACGCCGGCGAGCAACAAAACAAGCGTTACCACAGCCGAATAAAAAAGGGATGCGTAATCGAATGCGCCGCTTCCCAAAAAAGCGTAGCGATACGCTTCTATGATGCCCGTCATCGGGTTGAGCTCCACGATCCATGCGAAATCCGGATGCTTTTGCTGCACGGTGTGCAACGGATAGACCACGGTCGTCCCGTACATGAGCAACTGAACGCCAAAACCTACGAGAAACGTCAAATCGCGGTATTTGGTAGTAAGCGCAGTAATGATCAGTCCTGTGCCTAACCCTAGCAACGCCATCATCACGACGAGTATCGGAAACAACAAAATCGCCGAAGTGAATCCGAAATCGTATCCTTTGAGGTAGAAGTACACCATACAGCACAAAAGCAACAGCAATTGCACTCCGAATCGCACCAAATTACTCACCACGATGCTCAACGGCATGATAAGGCGCGGAAAATACACCTTTCCGAAAATGCTCGCGTTGTCCCTGAAAACCGTGCTGGTCTTGGTGAGACATTCCGAAAAATACTGCCAGGCCGTAATCCCGCACAGGTAAAAAAGCGGTTTGGGCAAACCATCGGTACTGATTCCGGCGACGCTGCCAAAAACGAAAGTGTACACGATCGTCGTGAACATCGGTTGCAGGAAAAACCACAACGGACCCAAAACGGTCTGCTTGTAAAAGCTGATGAAATCGCGTTTGACGAACATGCGAAGCAAATCGCGATACCGCCAGACGTCGCGGAATTTCAAGTCGAAAAGGGAAGAATGCCCCTTGATGACCAAATCCCAATTCTCGTCTTTAGCTCTTGAATCCATGCTAAATGGGTTGATTTTTTGAACTGGCCGCAAAGATAGCAAAATGAAGCAACGGCGCGGCATTAAAATGATGATCGGCGATATGTTGAGGAAATTGTCGGCATACCGTAAAAATGCACATTTTCGATTACTTTTGCCAATAATTCATCGCCTTGTTTTCATTCTTCAAAAATAAAACCGTTCTCGACGACCTGATCCCGAAAGACCACGTCGACTTCCATTCCCATATACTTTTCGGTATAGACGACGGCGCCAAGACGCCCGAAGATTCGCTTTTGCTCGCAAAGTCGCTTCAGGACAAAGGTTGCTCCCAATTGATCACCACGCCTCACGTGATGTATTCGGTTTGGGAGAACACGTCCGAAGGCATACTGTCACGTCTGAAACAAACCCAAACCATGCTGCAACAGCACGGGGTTTCGATACCGGTACGCGCCGCAGCCGAATACCTGATAGACAGTTTTTTCGTCCAAAGGCTAAAATCGGAAGAGTTGTTGACGATCGGAGGCAATCATGTGCTCGTTGAAATGTCGTATCTCAATGCGCCTATCCAATTGTACGACATCATTTTCGAGATTCAGCTGGCCGGATACACTCCTGTTTTGGCACATCCCGAACGGTATTCTTTCTACCATCGGAATTTCAAGGAATATGCGAAACTCAAGGACGCCGGTTGCAAGTTCCAGGTGAACCTGCTTTCTGCTGTGGGTTATTACGGACAAAGCGTCGCCGAAACTGCCGATCGTTTGCTCAGCGAGGATTATATCGATTTTGCGGGATCGGACGTACATCATTCGCGTCACATCGCCGCCTTTTCCAAACGACTGGTCATCAAATCCGAGAAAAAACTCGAACAAGCGCTGTTGAACAACGCGATTTTCAAGTTTTAAGGCTTTTCGGTAAACCGCTTCCACCAAGGTTTCTTCTCTTCTTCCTGACCGTAGCCGTATCCATAGCCATAGCCGTAACCATAGCCGTAACCATAGCCGTACGATTTGGCCCAGATGGTATCGTTGAGCAACAAGGCCATGTTAGGCAGCTTGCCTTCGTTGTAGAACGATTGTACGATGCGCAACAAACGCTTGTCGAAATAATTCGCACGCATCACGTAAATGAACGCATCCATGTGTTTGGCGATCAATAACGTATCGGTAACCAGACTAACCGGAGCCGTATCGACAATAATGTAATCGTACTTGGTCTTGAGCTCGTCGAAAAGATTCGACAATTTGCTGTTCATGAGCAAATCGACCGGGTTTGGCGGCACAACGCCCGACGGTAACACGTCGAAATGATCGTAACCTTCGAGCTTGACGAGATAATTCGAAATATCCTCATTGTTCTTGGCCAGATAGTTCGTAAGTCCTTTTGAAGGCAGTTTTACGTATTTGTCGATTTTCGGATTTCGGATATCGAGACCCACAAGCAATACTTTTTTACCCGAAAGCGCAATGGTACTCGCCATGTTGATCGCGATGAACGTCTTGCCTTCTTTGGGAACGGTCGAGGTCACGGCAACGGTTTTGGCTTTTCCTTCAGGAACATGGGCCAAAAGGAATTCGAGGTTCGTGCGTACGATGCGGATCGCTTCGGCCGAACTCGAACGGCTGCTCGCGTTGATGATCTCGTTCTCGGTTTCCGATTTCGGGATGTCGCCAAGGAATGGCGCGCCAATTTTTGACTCGACATCGCTGCGGGTCTTGATTTTGGTATCAAGAAGATTCCTAAGATAAATGAGCACGAACGGAATGATCAATCCTAACGCGAATCCGGCTAGGTAAATCACGTTTCTCTTTGGCGCGACCGGAGAATCGGTAGCCATAGCCGCGTCGATAACCTTGGCATTAGGAGCGGTCACGGCAAGCGAAATTGCAATTTCCTCGCGCTTTTGCAACAAATAGATATAAAGGGCTTCCTTGATTTTCTGCTGGCGGTCGATTACGCGGAATTCACGTTCCTGACTCGGAATCTGCGAAATTTTACCCGAGACCATGTTCACTTGCTTTTCAAGATCCGACTTCCTGATCCTCAACGAAGCCAGCAAACGTTGCAGGTTTTGAGCGATCGTCGTGCGTTGATCGTCAAGGCTGCGCATCGCCACTTGTACAACGGAGTTCTTTTCTGTTCCGCCTTTCCTGTAACGCGCCAATTGGATCACTTGCTCGTTATAAGTCGTAATCGAAGCCGCAGCAGGCGCATCGTTCGGAATAAGGTTGATTGGAATCGGGTCGTATTTGGGTGCGGTTTCCAAATAATCGATCATCGACTGGACAATACGCAACTGGGTTTCCGTTTCGATGAGTTCCTTTTCGAATATCACCGAATTCTGCAGGTAAATCCCCGCATCCGAAGCGATATCGGTCAATCGGTTCGACTGCTTGAAACGGGCCGCGTCCTTTTCGACGTCGCCAAGTTGTACCGAAATCGAATCAAGACGGTCGGCTATGAATTTTTCGGTGTTTTCGGAAATGTATTTCTTATCGGCGATCGCGTCCTTGTTGTACATGTCAATGATTGCGTTGAGCATGTCTTCGGATCTTGTTTTTATGCGATCGGTAAGCGTCAATTCCACTACGCTTGAGTTCTTGCCTTTTGGCGCGAGTTCAAGGCTGTTTTTGTATCGAAGTACGGCCGAGGCGAGTTTCTTGATTTTGACGGTAAATTCGAATTCGAGGTCGGATTTGTCTTTAATCGTCGGATTCTTGGTCACGATTATCTTAAATGCATCGAAAGCAATCGTGTGTCCGTAGCGGAATTTACCATATGACGTTCCTCCGGCTGACAATAATTCGAATTGGGAATCAGAGACCGATTTGACCGTAAACGATCTTTCCTTTTGATAGAATTTCTCGCTTACGCCGAAAAAATAGATGTCGACCGGCTTGTCTTTGTACATTTCGATCGTTTTGACGCGACCTTGTGTGTAATATTCGACATTCCCGAATTGCTCTTTCACGGCTTTTTCGACGATCGAACGCGACTGGATCACTTCGATCTCGTTGTCGAGTACGCTTTTCACGCCTGTAGCCAAACCAAGATCGGAAAGTGCCGTAAGCTCGGAAGCCAATCCGCCTTTGCGATCGTCCTTGACTAGAATCGAGGCCGAACTTTTGTACATCGGCACACTATATCGCAAAAAAAGCATCGCCAGCACGACGCAAACGATTACCGAAAGCAGGAACCACTTCCAGTATACGAGGTATTTCTCGAGTTCCTCGCGGATGTTCAGACTGTCGTCCTGTGCGGGTTTTGACGAAAGAGAAGAGTGTTCGGGCAGCATTATCTTAAAATTACTATGGTGGCAATCGTCACGAGAATCGACGCGACCGAAATGTAAAGTGTAGTATTGGGTCCGACCGAAGACGATTTGACCCGCGTATTGTTCGGCTCGACGACGATCACATCGTTTTGCGAAAGATAGTAGTAAGGCGAATTGACGAAATCAGTGTTGGTGATGTCGACGCGCGTGAACGATTTTTTACCTTCGGCCTCGCGGATCACGAGAATGTTGTTGCGCTTGCCGTAAATGGTCAAATCGCCGGCGTTGCTCAAGGCTTCGAGCAAGGTGATGCGTTCGCTTGGCACGGTGAAACTTCCGGGTTTGGAAACCTCCCCGAGTACCGAAACCTTATAATTCAGGATTCTCAAGTTGATCGAAGGATTGGTAATGTATTCCGAAACCGATCGTGTGAGTTTATTGACCGCTTCGGTACGTGTCAAACCTCCGAGTTGGACTTTTCCGATCACGGGAAAATCAATATTGCCGAAATTATCGATCAGGTAGGTCTTGATGCCATTCTGGTTGTTGTCTACCTGATAATTGCCCTGTATCGCCGGAAGGTTGAACGGTACGGTCACCTCTGGCGTCTCGGCCGAAACGATGATGCTCAACAAGTCGTCGGGTTTGAGCGTAGGCTCGTAATTCTGCAATTGGCTTTGCTTGGCGTTGTCGGCATCCTGCATATACGCTATATCCTTTCGGGTAGCACAAGAAGTGGCGATCACAAGAAAAAGAAGGACAAAAACACCTTTAAAACGCAGCATAAATTAGATTGATTGCTTTACAAATATAAATGACCGAGGTCTTACAGGGAAATATTTTCGCGGAAATCGAGGGTTTCGAAAACAGAGTTCATACTCTTGAATTCGGGCACTATTTTCTTCATGCGGAACACGATTTCCTCGTTCGACACTTTGCCGCAAATCTCGCGAAGATCTTCGACCGAATTGCTTACATCTTCGAAATCGTCCCAAGTATCGACCGCGATCATGATCTGGTTGTTGTGCGTCGGCAACGTCTTTGAATTATCGTTGAGCAATTCCTCGTACAATTTCTCGCCCGGACGCAATCCTATGATCTTGATCTCGATTTCCTTGTCTGGCGTATAACCCGCAAGACGTATCATTTTCTTGGCCAGGTCGATGATTTTTACGGGTTGGCCCATGTCGAAGATGTAGATTTCACCTCCGTTGCCCATTGCGCCCGCTTCGAGAACGAGTTGACAAGCTTCGGGAATCGTCATGAAATACCGTATGATTTCGGGATGCGTGATCGTTATCGGACCGCCTTCCTGAATTTGTTTGGTAAACAATGGCACGATCGACCCGTTCGAACCCAATACGTTTCCGAAACGCGTCGTAATAAATTTGGTGACGACCTTGTTTTTCTTTTGCGACATGAAATGCAGCGCCTGCACGTATTTCTCGGCAATGCGCTTGCTCGCGCCCATTACGCTGCTAGGATTGACGGCTTTGTCGGTCGACACCATCACGAATCGCTCCACGTGGTATTTGAGCGACAGGTCGGCGAGGTGTTTTGTTCCCGCCACGTTGGTATAAATGGCTTGGTCCGGATGCTCTTCCATGAGCGGAACGTGCTTGTAAGCCGCCGCATGATAAACCACATCGGGCTTATACGTCGAAAATACCTGTTCGAGCGCTTGTTTGTTCCTGATATCGGCAAGCACGCTGAAAATCTGAGTGCCGTTGTCCTGGGCTTCGGCAATCTCGAGCGTCAAATTGTGCAAAGGCGTTTCGGCCTGGTCGAGCATGATGATGCGCGAAGGTCCGAACTGATACACCTGACGCGTGATTTCACTACCGATAGAACCTGCAGCTCCGGTAATCAGTATCGTTTTGCCGTGAAGCTGGTTCGAAATGGCTTTGGTATCGAGTACGATCGGTTTGCGTTCGAGCAAATCCTCAATTTCGAACGATTTGAGTTGTTTGGATATCTGCTGCGTGTCTTCCCAATCGGAAATCAACGGAACCGTATAGACTTTAAAATTGTACTCAAGGCATTCCTCGACGAGTTTGATCGTCTCTTCCTTGGTCATGCTTTTTTCGGCAATGATGATCGCATCGGCCTTCATCGCACGCATGATTACGTGTATGCTGCGATTTTGGTTGATGATCGGCACGTTCAGAATACTCTTCGACGTTTTCGTCTGATTGAACTTATCGACAAAGCCCAAAAGACGGAATCGCGCCGGAACTTCGGATTTTAACGCGTTGGCGACCGAAATCGCATTGGCATCGGCACCGTAAATCACCGCTCCTATCAACTTCTTGCCGTCTTCGATGTTCATGTATCGCTCGAACATGTACTTGACCATGATGCGGAACAGGAACAACAGCAAAAACGAAATCACATAACTGATGAAAAGCCCCGTACTCAAATACAATTTCTTGCCGAAGTACATTTGCCACAGATAATTGATCGAGAGCAAAGCGACGAACGAAGACGAAGCGGAAACCAACAGTTTCACCCCGTCGATGAACGTGGAGTGCCTGATGATCCCGGAATACGTGCGGTAAAAAAGGAAAAATAAAGCGTTGACACCTATGATGAGCCCGTAGCGGATCGGAAGGTTCAACGTTCGATAATGCGGGTGGAGTTCGGTAAGGCTCGAAACGATGATGTAGGTGACGAAATTCGCCGCAACGACGATACATACGTCAATCAGGAAAATGATCCAGCGTGGCAAATAGCCTATATTGCGAAAACGTCTGCCCGAGACACCTTTCATTATTTCCGCAAAAATTGAACTACTCATCTTCTTTACCCCTTAACTGTTGCCAAAATTATAACTTTTTCAATGCATCTCTGCCGAAAAATCGATAAGTTACATCTTTTTCACAAAAAAATCGTCGAAAACCTGTTTAATCCTTTCAATTTCTTCAATCTGAAGATTAGAACCCGACGGAAGACACAAACCGTTGTCAAAAAGTGTCTCGCTTACATTTGTTCCGTAGTAGTCGCTTTCGGAAAAAACTGGCTGCAAGTGCATTGGCTTCCAAAGCGGACGGCTTTCTATGTTCGCCGCCTCGAGTGCAAGCCTCAAATCTTCGCGCGTTTTGCCCACCACGATCGGGTCGATAACGATAGCGCTGAGCCAATGATTCGAGAAATAATCGGCATTCGGCTCAGTTAGAACTGTAACACCTTCGATTGCCGAAAAATAGTCGGAATAGAACGAATTGACCTTTCGTCTGAGCGATATGTGCTTTTCTAGCACTTCCATCTGGCCGCGTCCGATACCGGCGCAAATGTTGCTCAAACGGTAATTGTGACCGATTTCACTATGTTGGTAATGCGGCGCGTTGTCGCGTGCCTGAGTGGCCAAAAACACCGCTTTTTCCTTGATGTTCTTGTGTTTGGACACCAAAGCGCCTCCGCCCGAAGTCGTGATGATCTTGTTGCCGTTGAACGACAAGATGGAAATGTCGCCGAACGTGCCGCACTTTCGGCCTTTGTACGTACTACCCAAAGCCTCGGCGCTGTCTTCTACGATCGGAACGCCGTATTTGTCGGCAACCGCCCGCAATTCATCGGCCTTAAAAGGCATTCCGTACAAATGTACCGCAACGATCGCTTTTGGCTTTTTGCCTTTTTTGCTCAAGTCGAGCAAGGCTTCGTCGAGCGCTTTCGGGCACATGTTCCAGGTTTCGGGCTCGCTGTCCACGAAAACCGGAGTCGCGCATTGATAGGCAATCGGATTGGCCGAAGCCGAAAACGTAAAACTTTGGCAAACCACGATATCCGACGGTTTCACATCGAGAAGGATCAAAGCCAGATGAATCGCCGCCGTACCCGAACTCAACGCCGCGACATGCGATCCGTTACCCAGGAAATTCTCGAGGTCACTTTCAAATCCGTTTACGTTAGGCCCTAAAGGTGCTACCCAATTCGTATCGAAAGCTTCCTGGACGTATTTTTGCTCGTTTCCGCCCATGTGAGGCGAAGACAACCATATTTTTGAAGGTTGTGTCATGATTGGGGTACTGCTGTTTTGATTACTTTGCCGGGATTTCCGACGACGGTAGAAAAATCGGGAACGTCTTTGATGATTACGGCTCCGGCACCGATGATGCATTTCTCGCCTATCAGCTTCACACCCGAAATGATTGTCGCGCCCATTCCGACGAACGTATCTTTGCGAAAATGTATATTACCTCCGAGGTTGCATCCGTTGGCGACGAAAACGCCTTCTTCGAAAAACGTATCGTGACCTACGCTGATGCACATGCTCAACATTACGTAATCGGACAAGGTCGCATTGGGCATCACGACCGTTCCGGGCATCACGTAATTGCCTTTTCCCATATTCGTATTCGGGCCTACGACCGATGATTTATGGATGAAATTCGGCAATTCATATCCCAAAGAACGCGCATACTTAAGCAGCTTCACACGGATTTTGTTGTTTCCGATCGGGCAATAGACGCCTTGCGCCTTATCGTGCAATTCCTCGAGCAATTTGACACCTCCCAAAACGGGAACGCCCAAAATCTCGGTGCCGTGCAGCGCTTCGTTATCGTCTACAAAACCTACGATGCGCACGGGCTCGTTCTGGTCGAGCATGTAATTATACAGAACGTTGCTGTAATTTCCGGCGCCTATGATGATGCAATCCATTAGTTCTCTCCGTTAAATTTTGGCATGATGAGTTCCTTGCTCGCGTTGACGTCTTTCGCGCCGACGATTTTTCCGACCGTTTTGAACAAAATCTTCATATCTAAAGCGAAACTCAAATTATTGACATAATACAAATCGTAAGCGAATTTCTGTTGCCAGCTGATGCTGTTGCGGCCATTGATCTGTGCCCAACCCGTAATTCCCGGACGCACGTCGTGGCGATGACGCTGTTCTGGCTTATAAAGCGGGATGTACTCGGGCAAAAGCGGACGCGGCCCAATCAAACTCATGTCGCCTTTCAAAACGTTGATGAGCTGCGGAATCTCATCCAGCGACGATTTCCTCACAAATGCGCCGAGTGGCGTGATGCGCTCGATGTTCGGCAGCAAATTCCCGTCGGCATCCTTGCGGTCGTTCATCGTCTTGAATTTGATGATCTTGAAGATGCGCTCGTTTTTTCCGGGGCGTAATTGGTAAAAGAACGGTTTTCCGTCGTTCGAGATCGACAGGATCACAATGACGACTATAAAGATCGGCGACAGCAAAAGCAATCCGACGAGGGCGGCCAAAAAATCGATGCAACGCTTAAGAAAACCTTTATACATGTCGTTTTTTAAGTTGGCCAAAGGTAGGCAAATTCGAGAAAAATCAGGGTTTGAGCGCGCGATATTCTTCTAAAATGGCGTTCCAGACGAAGCTTTGTTCGTAACGTTCCTTGATTTCCTGTCGTGAATTGTCACGCATTTTCTGGCGCAGAACGTTGTCGTTTAGCAGTTTCAACATGGCGTCATGCAACGCGTTTTCATCTTCTACGGGTACGATCAGACCGTTTTTGCCCTGTGTTATGATTTCGTTACATCCGTTGATGTCGCTCACGATTGCCGGAAGTCGCATGGCCGCGGCCTGAAGCACGACATTCGGAAAACCTTCGCGATAACTCGGGAAAGTAAGGATGTCGCTCGCCAAAAAGTACGGGCGTACTTCGGTTTGGTAACCCGTTTCTATGATGTTTTTGTTGGATGCGATTTTCGATTTCGTCTGCTCGTCCAGCGGATCGAGATCGGGTTCATATCGTCCGACGAGCAATAGTTTCGCTTTCGGGTTTTCGGAACCGATTCGGTCGAAAGCCGAAATCAACTCGCGGATTCCTTTGTCCTTTACCAATCTTCCGATGAAGATAAAAACGACATCATCGCTTGCAATTCCAAGACTTTGGCGCAAATCTGAAACCTCTTTTTCGGAAAATAGGCTTGGGTCGAAAAACGACGTATCGATTCCGTTCGAACTCCCATTGCCCAAAACTTTGAGTTTTTCGGGTTTGCAATAACCGTTTTGGATGATGATGTCGCGCAATCCGTACGAATTCGGATAGACTTTCGTCGCCGCCGAATACGTTATTTTCTCTACGAAATCGAGCAGTTTGCGTTTCTTTCCTTTCGCGACGAGCAGCGGTAATCCGGCGACCGTGTGCAAACGATGCGGAACGCCGGCCAGTTTCGCGGCCATCATGCCGACGGTTCCGGCTTTTGGCGTATGCGAATGCACGATGAACGGTTTTTCTGTTTTGAGGTAGCGGTACAATTGCCACAACGCTTTCAGATCCTGGATCGGTGTGAGTTTTCGCGTGAGTCCGACGGCATGGGTTTCGATTTTTTGGGCTTTTCCGAAAGCGGCCAAACGTTCGGGTTCTGAAGAAACCGCCTTGATTTCGAAATGTTCTTTCATGAATCCGATTTGGCCCGAAAGCAATTTTTCGAGCGAAATCGGGACAGTCGTGACGCGTATGATTTTTTTCTTTTCTGACATTAGGACTGGTTTTCGAGCAAATGCCTGATGTTGTTCTTTACGATGCGGTATTTTCCGCTTTTCTCTACCGGAATTTCCTCTACGATTTCGAGCAAAATGGTCATTTTTTGACCCACGCGGTCGCGCCAGTTCGAAAGGAATTTCGCCTCGATTTCGGGCGTATATATTTTTTCGTCGATTACGAGTTTGATGATGATCGTATCGAGAGTGTTCTGCAACACCTGGAAACGCACGATTCCTTTGGTGTCTTTTAGCGTATTGGACACATTTCCGAGGTTGATCTTTCCGATTTCGGGCGAATACACATAATCGTCGATTCTTCCGTGGATGGCTTTCACAAGCGGGTTGTGGTTGCCGCAATTGCAGGTTTCGTCGCTGAGTTCGAGCCTGTCGCCGATGTCGTACCGGATAAGCGGCGTGCCTTCGGTAGTGAACGATGTGAGTATCAAACGGCCGTTGCTTGTCGGGTTGTCGTTTTCATCCAAAACCTCAAAAACACCGCTTTGGAGCTCGATGTGAAGCTTGCCTTTCCCGCATTCGAAAATAAAAGGCGCGCCTTCGGACGAAGCGTACTGGTCGTAAACCTTGGTCTTGAAATAACTCTCTAGCGTTTCGCGCAACAAAGGCGTCACGGTTTCGGCCGTCGGGAAAATGGCTTTGATCGTATTCGCCGGAAACTCGATGCCGTGATTTTTGCCGTATCTCGCGATCTCGAGCATCGTCGACGGGAATCCGACCATGAATTCGGGTTTGAAATCGATCAGGTTTTGCACGTAATATCCCAAAAACTTTTCGTGGATGTGGAACGTCGAATAATAACGCACCTTGTACCAATTATCGGTTTTCCAGAAACGGTTGCGCTTGATATCGTTCGAAGTCAGCAAGCTTTTACCCGAAAACCAAGCCGTCTTTTTACCCAATTCATAGCCCGCGCGCGATCGGAACTCGTCGAGCATCGCGAATCGCTCCTGCGTATTCTCTGGTTTGTACAGCACCTGAAGCGATTTTCCGGTAGTGCCTCCGGTTTTGGCGAGATTGCCCTGGTCTTTCGAAATCGTGTACACGTCGTCGATATGGCTTCTCAAATCCTCTTTGCCAAGAATCGGAAGTTTGCTTATGTTGTCGAGATTTTCGGCATCGGCGATTCCCGCGAATTTCTGTTGATAGAATCTCGAATCGGAAACGGCCTTGCGGATGAATTCGGCATACCGCTCGCGTTGGATCGCCTCGAGTTGCGGCAACGTCAGGTTGCGGTTTTCACGAGCCTTTTGCAGGTAATCGTGGTATTTTCCGCCATAGCGTTTTTTGTAGGCTTTGATATTGTAGAACGTCACCATCCATTCCTGTACGAAATTGGGGCTTTTGGCAAAGAATTTTTCGATGATCGGATGCATGTTATTTCGCTAAAATCTGGTTGTAAACGGCAATGTGTTCGGCCACGGTCTTGCGGATGTCGTATTGTTTGACGCGCTCCAGACAGCGTTCGACGACCTGATCGTAAAACGTCTTGTCGCCCAGCAATTGCGTGACGCAGTCGGCCAGTTGCTCGTGATTGTTGTCTTCGAACATCAAACCCGCATTTTGGTTGATTTCGCGCAAACCGTTCACATTACTTGTAATCAAAGGCTTTCCGCTCGCCAGGCATTCGAGCGAAGAAATCGACAAGCCTTCGGAATGTGACGAAATCAGGTTGATGTCACAGCTTTTGAGCAATTCGGCCACGTCGCTTCTCAATCCTAAAAAATGGACTTTGTGGTCGACTTTGAGCGTTTGGGCCAAAGCGATGCAGTCTTGTTTGAGGTTGCCTTCGCCTACCAACAACAAATGGATGTCGTTGGGCAGCAACGTCATGGCTTTTATCGCCGTCGGATGGTCTTTGGTCGCGTTGAATCGTCCGACCATGATGATTTTCTTCGCATCCGCGGGAACTTCGGGAATAGCTTTCGGTTTGGCGTTGTAGAACGTTTCGAGGTTGATCCCGTTTTCGATCACGGCGAATTTATCTTTGGGGAAACCGAGCCATTTCTTGAGCGAATCATCGGCTTTGCTGCTTATCGAAACGATTTTTTTGTAGCGGCCGTAACTGAATTTCTCGATCGGTCGATAATAGGCTTTCGAACGTCTTTTGTTCGTCGTGCAATGTTCGGTCACGATCATCGGTGTCTTCCCGAAAACCACCGAAGCGAGATATTGGGCCGGGAAAAGATGCACGTGCACCAAATCGAAATCCTTGCTCAATTTCTTGATGAAGCCGATGTTTTTGAACGAGTACAACCCGAACGGGCTGTAATGGATCTTGATTCCCGCGTCTTCTATAGGCTTGATGAACAAACTGTCCACTTTTCGCAGCAACAGCAATTCGACGTCGAAACCTTGTTCTTTTACCAGTGGCAACATGTCGGCGATGAGTTTTTCCGCACCGCCCGTTCCTAGCGAATTTATGATGTAAAGCAACCGCATCAGTCGATTTTCTTGTTAAGCGTTTCTATCATGATCTCGCGGTGCGTCTCGCATTTGAACAAATTGAGCACCACGTTTTTATGGCTTTCCGATTGGAAAAACAGTTTCGGAAACAGCTTTTTCGCCATCAACGCGCGCACGTATTTATTCTGCACGAACAGCAACGCCTTGTAACTGTCTTTTTGCGTCTTGAGGTAGTTTTGCCAAGCTTCGCCGAACTTTTTGTCGTCCGCGATGGTCTCGTTCAATGCTTCGAGTCGCGAATCGAAGTCTTTCCTTTCGGATTCGGACAACAGTTCCAACGTCGATTTTTCTTCGCGTCCTTGCTTGTACGGGATGATTTCGAAACCGAGCTTTCCGTTGTCAAGACCGAATTCGACCGCATAACCTTCGGTCCATTTGCCTTTTTGGTATTTCTTTTTGTAGTCGAAGATGAAATTCCCGAGCCCGTAGAAAATCGGCTTTCCGTTCCAGGTTTCATATCCCGAAAAACAATGCGTATGATGGCTTACGACGGCGTCGGCTCCGGCATCGGCGAAAAAACGGAAATTCTCGCGAACGCGCGGGCTTGGCAATTCGTAATGCTCACGGCCGCCGTGAACGATGACGATAAGGAAATCGACTTGTTTTTTGGTTTCCGATATGTCGTAAAAATTCGAAACCGGATTGAGCGGATTCGCACCGTATTCATCTCCCGTGGTTGTGCAGAACTCGTTTTCGGCAAAATTCAAAACGCCGATCTTGATTCCGTTTATCGTCGTGGTGAACGGTTTTCTTGCTTCGGACAAATTCCTGTCCGCACCGACGGTTTCTATATTCGCTTTTTTACAAACGTCAAGCGTCGATTTCAACCCTTCGGAACCGAAATCCATGATGTGGTTGTTGGCCAAAGTCGCAAGATTGAAACCCGCGAATTTCAAAGCTTCGATCGCATTGGGTTTGGACTTGATGCAAGGACCGGATTTCTCTATCGGATTATTGGTTTCGGTAAGCGGGCACTCGAGATTCGTGATCGCCAGATCGGCCGACTTCGAAATGGGTGAAAACGAACCGAAAACGCTGTCAAAATCGTTGTTGTCGATGAAACCTTGGTTGCGGTTTATCGGGCAAAAATCTCCGGTGATGACTATTTTGACGCTCATTGGTTCTTTGCTTTTTGCTTGATATAAAAATACACGATAACGCCGAAAGGCACGGCCAGCAACGTCAAAGGTACATTCGGATTTTTGAAAAGAGGCGAAATTCGCTTCAACTGTATGTTATTGGCCACGAAATGGATCGCGTTGCGGAACTTTTGCTTGAACGTGACGCCGTATTTCATAGTAATCGTACGCGAATAGGCGAATCCTTGCGGATGACGACGGTATTGCTTGAAAATGTTGCGCGATGAACCGTCGGGCAAATATTCGACGATGCACACGACTTCGTTAAGCGGAATAAGGTCGTATTCTTGGTCGATCATCAGGTACAAAATACCGAGAGGCACGAACTTCTCGCCTTCGAATATCGGATACAAAGGGAATTTCTTGACGACTTCCGTGCGGTAAATGAGTTTCTTGTCGCCGGTTACGTTGTGTTTTTGGTACAACTCGCCAAGCTTGCACGTCTTGAGATGTTCGGGGATTTTCTTACCGATGACTTTTCCGTCCTGATACGCGTCGAGTGCGACCATGCCAGCGATATTCGCACCGTCGTTTTTGTGTTTGTTCCAGTGTGCGACGATTTTTTCTACGGCGTCATCGGGCATGAAATCGTCCGAATCTATGCAGGTGTTGAGCTCGGTCGTGATGTTTTGGTAAGCCGTGTTGTGGCCGCCGTGCATGCCCTGGTTTTGCTGATAGATGTATTCGATTCGGATTTTATCTTCGGAAATCCAGCTTTGAACCAATTCTTTCGTATCGTCCGAAGAACCGTCGTCTATGACCATCCAGACGAAATCGCGACTCGTCTGTCGCAGCAGGCTTTGGTAAAGCTGGCCCAAACAATACGCACGGTTGAAAGTGGGCGTAAAAACGGTTAATGTGGCGTTGGTCATCATCCTAAAATAACATTCAAAATAAACGAGAGCATGAAATATGAGAGCAGGATTCTTCCGACGATTATATGCTGCTTTTCAAAAAATTTATTGACGAGAAACGGATAAATGATCACGATCCCAAGCAAGAACCAAGACAGGTACGCAAAACGGTTCGAGAACGTCGCTTGTATGAGCAAAATCCAAAAAGCGTTTGCGATCAGGTAAATGTTGTAAAGCCTGATATAAAGCGCGTCCTGGAATTTTTTCTTGATGATGAAATACCATCCGGCGTACACACCCGTGAAACTGTACAGCAAGAAATCCCATCGGAAACCCGTTTGGCTGAATTGTTCGGTAAATTGGCTGTCCTCTTCGAAATAGCCGGCAAGCCTGTCGTTTTCAACCAGGCCGAGACCCATGATGAAATTTTCCCAGAACTTGCCCAAAATCAGCGACAACGGAATCGCTATCAACCATATTTTGAGGTAATTTTCAGATTTTGCATGGTATCGCGTAATGATATAAGCCGCAATCGGGATCAACAACGATTTGTGGAACGACACACCGATAAGCATCCAGATCGCCATGACCAACAGGTTGCGTCTGGTCATAGCCAAAATGAAGAACGAGGTGGCGATCCCGTTCCTGATCCCGTTCGTGCCGTATGCCCAAAAAGACATGGAGACGACGAGCATCACAAAAGCATAAAACCAGTATTCGGGGAACATTCTCCTTACGGCAACGTACAGCGGAATGATATACATGAACGCGCAAAGCAGGAAAAAGACCTCGACGGTCATGATGCCCGAACAAAATTTCATAAAATAGTTGAACACCCAATCTTTGGTTTCGATCGCGGGAAGCCCGTCTGCATATCCTTCGAAAGTTACGGCATAGGTGCGCATGTCGCCGAAATAAAAACCGCTCACAGGGCGCAAGCCGATGTACAAAATCACAAATCCGAACAGTATCTTACCTACTATAATCTTTCGCTTGACGTTCCTTTCGTCGTCTATTGCAGACTGGAACGACTGCAGGTAGGCTATCAATATCACGAGCGATAAAGCATAGTAATAAATGGCCTCGTAGAACGGTAAAGGAACAAACGTAATCATTTCGATACGAGGTTTATATTAAATGCCGAGTCTTTACGGTTGGCTCTTATAAGGTCTTCCCATTGCTTCATCACCGATTTTGCGCTGAACCGTTTTACGTTTTCGATCGCATTTTCGCTCATCCGGATACGTAAGCCTTCATTATTCATCAGCGCGAGCAATTGATCTGCCAAGGCTTGCGTATCATTCGGCGGCATCAAAAATCCGTCCGATTTCTGGGTAATGATGTGTCTCGGCCCGCTCGGGCAATCGAAAGATACGACAGGCAAACCGTTCGACAAGGCTTCAAGCAGCGACATCGGGAACGTTTCGGTGCGCGAACTCATCACATAAATCGAAGCTTTGGCTAGTTTTTCGTTGATGTTGTCGGTCGCACCGGGAAATTTTACAGGATTCCTGAATGTGTTTTGGGAAAGCTGGTTTTCGATTTTTTGACGCTCCGCGCCTTCTCCGTACACGACCAATTCCCAATTTTCGATTTTGCCGTCGAGTTTTTTCCAGGCTTCGATGAGCAGATCGTATCCTTTTTCGCGGCTCAATCGACCTAAAGTGATGACCGTTTTTTTACGCTCGAACGGATAGACTTCTGCAGTTTCGTCATAAAAATTCGGAATGACAACCGCGTTTTTCTTTTTGAATTTGTCGAATTCGGTCTGGTTCAACAATACGATTTTGGTGTATTTCGATTCGGCGTAACGCGTGATTGCCTTTATGAAACGCGTTTTGATTTTGTGCGGGAACGACAGTCTTTCATAACCCATCTTGAATCCGAACCAAGAGGTGTGGTATTCAAAATACGTCGGAAAGCCTTTGGCGGCAAATGGCGTTATAATGTGCGTCAGGGTTTGCGAAACCACGAAAACCGCGTCGGGTTTGTAGTCCGAAACGAACGCTTTGAGTTTTTGGTAGTGTTGTTTGAAAAGCCCGAAATTTTTCGGGTGGTACAAACTTCCGCCGGGATAATTTATGCCTAAATCGAATTGTTTGACTCTTTCGGAAATCGGCAAAAACGACGGTTTACCTTTTTGGACGCAAGTCAAAAGCGCAACCTCGTAGCCATAAACCTCTGCCCAATAATTGAGCTTCTGGATCAGGATCTTTTCGGCACCTCCGTGCAGGTAAACCTGGTCTGTGAGGTACAAAAGTCTCATCGGCGTTTTATGATGTCGATGACAAATTGAACGGGTTTCGGTCCGACGATGTTCATGACCTTCATCTTGAAGTTGTTGCGCCAACGCGCTTTTGCGGGAATCCACGATTTGGCGAAATGATGGATGCAGGCCGAATTTTCGGTAAGCTCCAATTTTCCCGTCTTATAGCTTTTCGGGCAAAAATAATCGTTCGGATAAAACGTCACATAACCTTCGATTTCCTGGAAGGTGTTAGTCATCTTGAAGCCTTTTTTCTTCATCATTTGCGTGATGATGAACGTGTTCGAAGTGGTTTCCATCGATCCGTCGGCGTTCACGAACGGCTTGTCGTCGTAATACGTAAGCAATTCTTTGACCCAAGCACCGCCTTTTTCGCTGGCCATGATGCCCGTCGGGACGAAATCGTCGTTCTCGAAACCCGAAAACGCGGTGTGATGCAGGAATTCGTCGAGCGGTTTCAACACTTCCACGTCGGTATCCATGTAAATGCCGCCCATTTTGTCCATGGCGTACAAACGTGCCACATCCGAAACGAAAGCGAACTTGCGGTTCTCGAGCGCCTGTTTGGTGAAAATGAAATCGTCGATCGGGAAATTGTCTTCATTCCATTCGATGATTTCATATTCAGGCAGGAATTTCTTCCAGGATGCGATGCATTTTTCGGCCAATGGTGGCAAAGGATTGCGTCCGAACCAGCAATAATGGATGACTTTGGGAATCATGTGAGTCTCTTTTTAAGGAATTCGACGATGCGCTCATTGGCTTTTCCGTCTCCGTATGGGTTGTAGGCTTTCGACATGTTTTCATACACCGAGCGGTTGTCGAGCAATTCGAAAGCGTTTTTCGCGATCGCGTCGGCGTTCGTGCCCACCAATTTAACGGTTCCGGCTTCGACAGCCTCGGGCCTTTCGGTGGTTTCGCGCATCACCAGAACCGGTTTCCCCAGCGATGGTGCCTCTTCCTGTACGCCGCCCGAATCGGTGATGATCAATGTAGCTTGTTTCATGATCCAAACGAACGACGGATAATCGAGCGGTTCGGTCAAATGTATGTTCGGATGGCCCGCAAGCAAATTGTTCACGGGTTGCTGCACGTTCGGGTTCATATGCACCGGAAATACGATCTCTACATCATCGCGGTCTGCGATTTCGGCCAACGCCTTGCAAATATTGAGGAAGCCTTCCCCGAAATTCTCGCGCCTGTGACCGGTTACGAGCACCACTTTTTTGCTGAAGTCTACCTTGGATTCCAATTCCGAAATCCTGTCGTTCGTAAAGTCGTTATCGAGTTTGGCGACCGTCCACAGCAAGGAATCGATCACGGTATTTCCGGTCACGGCGATAGCATCGGCAGATATATGTTCACTGAGCAAATTGTTTTTAGACGTTTCGGTAGGCGCGAAATGATAGTCGACGATGCGTCCGGTAATCTGGCGGTTGATCTCTTCGGGAAAAGGAGCGTACTTGTTGTACGTGCGCAATCCGGCCTCGACATGGCCCGAAGCGACGCCGCGATGGAACGCCGACCACGCGCAAATGCTCGAAGTCGTCGTGTCGCCGTGCACGAGCACCAAATCGGGTTTATAACTTTCGAGAACGGCATCCATTTCCTTGAAGATACGGCCACTTAAAGCGTTCAACGATTGATTCTTGGTCATAAGGTTAAGGTCGAAGTCGGGTACGAGCTCGAAAAATTCAAGCACCTGATCGAGCATTTCGCGGTGTTGTGCCGTCACGCAAACCTTGACCTCGAAATCGGTCGTGCGCAATTCATGCACAAGCGAGGCCATTTTGATGGCTTCAGGTCGCGTTCCGAAACAAACGAGTATTTTTTTTGCCATATGCTACTGGTTCAAAGCTATGAATTCCCGGCATTTCGCCTTCAAAGGTTCGGCCAGCGCATGGTGTTTTTCAAGATTTTTGACCATGGTGTTGCGGTCGATTTTACCTTCAAGCCCGAAATTCGTCGTGAATTTTCCGGTTTTGGCGTCTACGTCTACGCGGTTGAAAAGATCGAGAATTCCGTCAAATCTACATGAATCGACGAAACTGTCAAATCCGTTCACGAAAATTACGGGCGTCCCCAAAGCAAGGCAAGGCAGTGCGCAATGGATTCTAGAGGTGATCACCAATTTGGCTTTCGCATATTTTTTGAGGATGTCTTCGGCCATCGCGAACTTTTGCTCGTCTGTATGGATTCCGGCAGGCGGTTCCTGATCGACGTATTTCGCGTTTGCCAGCAAATCGGCATCGATAAAGCCTCTGAGGTGCTTTTTCTTGTCGCCCAATTTGAAAATCTTGCCGTTTTGTACGCTGCGCAAAAGCGTTTTCCAGTTGTAGTTCACTTTGGCCCAGTTCGGATAACTGTACAACGGATCGACGATGTAGATGTCGTCCCCGCGTTCGGAATCATCGACTTTATAACTGTCAAGAGTCAACGTCAAGCAACCTGTGAAATAGGCGTCGATTCCTTTTGCTTTGAGCGTATCGGCAGAAAACTGGTCGCGGCAACCGATCGGTTCGTGCTTCTTGAGATAGGCGATCCCTTTTTCGGATAGCATGTTTGGAGCTGCCGTATTGTTGATGTGGAACGACACGAACAAAGGTACGATGTCGTCGCTCGGCACCCAATTTTTGGTATTGTGCGTGAACCAGCCGTTGAGAATGATTTTGGTCTTTCCTTTGTGGTAATCGGCCATGTGCTCGCGGTTGACCAATTCGTCTACCTGCGGAAGATATTGCTTGGCGGCAAGGCTTTGGATGTTATCGCCTACATTGTAGAACCGTTTGTTTTCGTCGTAAGAGAGCAGTCCGTATTTCATGTTGTCTTTAGAGCGCGGCGGATTTTGAGATACCATTGGAACAAACGCGGGAATTTGCTGATGAGTGTAAACTTGAGCTTTTTCTTGCCCAATTGCGCATCAATATTGCGGTTGACCATGGTTTCCAACGGCAGCGCGGCAAAGGTAGCTATATTATTTTTCTCCGTTTCGGGATTTTCGATGAAATGCAGGTTTTGGGCAGATGCCGCTTTTTCTTGCAAACACCGCCATTCATAAGCGACTCCGGTAGTCATCACCGCGTTTTCGCCAAAATTCTTAAACAGCAGTTCATAAAAATTTGACGGAATGTTAAACCCGTAATCGTCGGGGTTTTCGCCGCACAATATAAAACCGAGCATGGTTCGTTGGCATTTGGCGCATTTACTGCAGTTCTTGCCGTTTCTCAATTCAGAATAACACACGCGCAACTGGGTGTTGTGTCCGGTTTTTTTCGCGAATTCGACGATATTTTCGATTTTTTCGGTGCGTCGAAGGTGGAAACCGTCGTGTATGACGCTCATCGATGCCCATTTCACTTTCTCGTCGGTTTCGGAAGTCGAACCCCAACCGAACGACACCTCGCCCGTATTCGACGAAGCGATCATCACCGTATTGATGCCTTTGAGCCAGCTCAACGGAGCGATCATGCTGATGAGCGCCATGCCGTGCTGGATTTTCCCCCACCACGAAATATCGACCAACAGATCGACTTTGTGTGTATAGAAGGTACGCAGGTTGCTTTTCACATACAGCACACGATCGTCGGCAATTATGGTTTCCTCTTTATTGAACCGTTGGAATTCGTCCCAGCGTTTGGTATCGGTAAGTTCGATATCGGCGCCCCAAACCGAAACCAGATAAGGATTGTTGTCGATGTTGCGCGTCAAAGCTTCGAAAGCGTCCAGTCCGCCGCTGAAAAGCAAGGCCGTTTCGTCTCCTTCAATTTTATTGCTCACGACTTTGGTAGCCAAAACTTTCGTGTTCGGTTTCACTTTGGCAAAATGCACCGCGAATTCTTTTTTGAGCTCTTCGAGGGAATGTAAGAATGTCGCGTCGGCTTCGGGAACTTCGATATCAAAGCCCGCAAACCACGATATGGGCGTAAAATTCGCAAGGAAAGGAACAACGGCAATGCTGGCCGGAATCTGGCTTACATCTACTGTATATTCAACGAAATACGATTGCTTTTTATTGAAATAGTGCGAAAGCGCAGCACCGTACGAATAGTCGTAAACGATGCGCTTTCCGCCATTTTCGAACCGCAATCCGTCTAGCTTAAGCATGTGATTTCTTTTTTAGGAACGGAATGGAACTCGATATGACGGCGCGTTCCGAAGCGTTCATCCCGAATTTGTAGACCAACGCGCAGTACACGATCCCGAAAGCCGAAATCTTGAGTACGAGGTTGAGCCAATTTTTTCCGGGAAGGAAGTCGATTCCGTATCCGATAAGCAAAATTACGAGAAACGCCGGCAACAATCCGCCGAACAATTCCTTGAAAAAACGTCCGATCTCGAGCCTTATGACGCGTTTGTAATAGATGTTCATGATGATCTGGCTCAAAATCCATCCGCCTGCCGAACCATAAATGATGCCGACCAATCCGTAAAATTGGGTGAGCCACGCACCTATTCCGGTTCCGATGGCGATCAGCGAAATATACGTGACGGCCTTGAACGAAAACATGCTTCGTGCCTCAAGTATCGAATTCGCAAACGACTGCACGAGCGGCAACGTATACGAAAACATGATGATGATCGCCACGATGAACGAATCGCGGTAATTGTCGCCAACCCACAAATGAACGAACTGGCGTCCGTAGAGCAGGAATCCGCCGAGGATCATCAGAAGTATGATCAATGAGAAACGTCCGATGCGCGTCATTTGGTCGGTGAGTTCGTCCGCTTTGGCTTCGAGTACCGTCATTTTGGTCGCCCTAGGAAGGAAAACCCCCGAAATCGCCGTGGAAAATGCACCGTAATACGTGCCCAGCAAAATCCCTACGCCGTAAATCCCGACCGCTTTGGGTCCGATCATATCGCCCAAAATCAATTGTCCGGCGCGCCATTGGAACTGGCCGACCATCGCGAAAATGAAAATCCAGATCGAATATTTGAAAATCTCGCGCACGAGCTGCATCTCGAAACTGTACAATTTGAAACGCGCCTTGAGGATGCGCAGCACGTAATACGCGTTCATCGAAATGACGATCACGTTGATCACCGTATCCAAAACGACGATCGAAACCGAATCGCCGCCCCAAAGCAACAATCCGACGACCATAAGCGAACGCACGCAATACTTGATGATGTTGAGCGCGCGCGGATACACGAAATGCTCGTAAGCCGAACAAATTGCCGTGAACGCGCCTCCGGGCAACGTGATCGCAAGGTTGAAAATCAGGATCGAAAACATGATTTTGGCCTTCTCGAGTTCGGCCGGCGTGAGCTTTTCGAAAACGTCGGCGAGGTTGAAATACAAGCCGATCCCGACAATGGCGATAACAGCCGAAATGATGCCGTAAATGATCATCACGGTCGCCAAAAAGTTGTCTTCGGCCTGCCTGTCCTGCTTGGCGCGGAACTTGGCCACAAATCTTACGATGGTGTTGTTGAGCCCGAAATCGAGTACGCTGATCGTGCCGATAAGCGAGCCGATCAACGTGTACAATCCGTATTCGCTATCGCCGAGATGCTTGATGATGAAAGGCGTCAACAGCAATCCGATCCCATTTGTCAGTATAATGGTGACATAGGAAAGCGCTGCCCCTTTTTTGAGTTGGCTCATCGACTATTGATTGTACTGCTTGTCGTAATAATTGGCGTATTGGCCCGAAGTCACGTGGTTGAGCCATTCCTGGTTATCCAGATACCAGTCGATCGTAAGCGCGAGTCCTTGCTCAAACGTAACCGACGGTTTCCAACCCAATTCCTTGTTGATTTTGGACGCGTCGATCGCATAGCGCAAATCGTGGCCCGGACGATCTTTCACGTACGTGATCAATTGTTCGGAAGTCCCGGCTTCTCGTGCGAGTTTTTTGTCCATCAATTGGCACAAAAGCTTGACGAGATCGATGTTCTGCCATTCGTTGAAACCGCCGATGTTGTACGTTTCGTGGTTTCTTCCTTCGTGGAAAACCAAATCGATGGCACGCGCGTGGTCTTCTACGAAAAGCCAGTCGCGTGTATATTTTCCATCACCGTAAACCGGAAGCGGCTTGTTGGTGATGATATTGTTGATGAAAAGCGGAATCAGTTTCTCGGGGAAATGGTTCGGCCCGTAGTTGTTCGAACAATTCGTAAGCACGTAAGGCAATCCGTATGTTTCTCCGTAAGCGCGTACGAAATGGTCGGAACCGGCTTTCGACGCGGAATAAGGCGAATTCGGATCGTAAGCGGTCGTTTCGGTAAAGAAACCTTCGGCACCAAGCGAACCGTAAACCTCATCGGTAGAAATATGGTAGAAACGCTTCCCATCCTTGTTGTCCTTCCAAGTGTTTTTCGCGGCGTTCAAAAGATTGACCGTACCGAAAATATTGGTTTTCACGAACGCGAGCGGATCGGTGATCGAACGGTCTACGTGCGATTCGGCGGCCAGGTGCAACACGCCGTCGAAACTATGTTCGGCGAAAAGCGCGTCGATGAACGCGGCATCGGTGATATCGCCTTTGATGAACGTGTAATTCGGTGCGTTCTCTATATCGGAAATATTCTCGAGGTTGCCCGCATACGTGAGCGCATCGAGATTGAAAATCTGATAATCGGGGTAATTGTTGACGAAACGTCTTACGACATGAGATCCGATAAAACCTGCTCCGCCTGTAATCAATATCTTTTTCATATCGCAATTTTAGAGGTAACCGTCCACTTCTGTTTTCAAAACGCCTTTTACATCGTACACCACCGAAGTTTCCTTTTTGAATTGATCTAGGTCGAGCGAAAGGAATTCCTTGTGGGCCACGCCGAGTATGATCGTGTCGAATTTATCGGCCGGGATCTGCTGTGTGGTGTGCAATCCGTATTCGTGCTTGACTTCGGCAGGATTCGCCCACGGGTCGTACACCGTCACGTTGAGTTTGAAATCGTTGAGCGCATGCACGACATCGACGATTTTCGTATTGCGCACATCGGGGCAATTTTCCTTGAACGTGAATCCGAGCAACAACACTTTGGCGCTGTTGACCTTGATGTTTTTGCGGATCATCAGTTTTACGACGGATGAAGCGACATATTCGCCCATAGAATCGTTCAAACGTCTTCCGGCAAGGATAATTTCGGGGTGATAACCCATTTCCTGTGCTTTTTGCGCCAGGTAATACGGATCGACCCCGATGCAATGTCCGCCGACCAATCCGGGTTTGAACGGAAGGAAATTCCATTTCGTGCCCGCGGCTTCGAGTACATCGCGCGTGTTGATGCCCATGATGTTGAAAATCTTCGCGAGCTCGTTCACGAACGCGATGTTGATGTCGCGCTGTGAATTTTCGATGACTTTCGCGGCTTCGGCCACTTTGATCGATGGCGCGAGGTGCGTTCCGGCGGTGATCACCGATTTATATAAGTCATTTACTTTTTCGGCTGTTTCTGGGTTGGAACCCGATGTGATCTTGAGGATTTTCTCGACCGTGTGTTCTTTATCTCCGGGATTGATGCGCTCAGGCGAATATCCGGCGAAGAAATCGACGTTGAATTTGAGTCCGCTCACGCGTTCGAGCACGGGAATACACTCTTCTTCGGTCACGCCGGGATACACCGTCGATTCGTAAATCACGATGTCGCCTTTTTTGAGGACTTTTCCGACCGTTTCGCTCGATTTGTACAAAGGTGTCAAATCTGGGCGGTTGTTCTTGTCGACCGGTGTCGGAACCGTGACCACGTAAAAATTGCAGTCTTTTATATCGTTGATGTTCGACGAACAGTACAAACCGTTTCCGTCGAGCGCAGATTTTGCGAGCACGGCCTGAAGCAAGTCGTCCTCGACTTCGAGCGTACTGTCTTTTCCCGAATTGAGCTCGTCAATACGATTTTGGTTGATGTCGAAGCCCACGACCGGGTATTTGGTGGCGAAAAGCCTTGCGAGCGGCAATCCTACATAGCCTAATCCTATGACGCCTATTTTCTTTTCCATGGTTTACGATCCGATCGATTTATACACGAAACCTATTTCGGTAAGTTTCTTTCCGTCAAGCAAATTGCGGCCGTCGAAAATGAAAGCCGGTTTCTGCATATTCTTGTAGATGAGTTGCCAGTCGTAATCCCTGAACTCGTCCCATTCGGTAAGGACGGCGATCGCATGGGCCGAATGGCACGCATCGTATGGGTTTTCGTATGAAGTGACTCTTTTTTTGCTGCGTTCCGAGACATTGAGATAATCGAGGTCGGACTGGATTTGGTATTCCTCGACTTTAGGATCGAATACGGCAATGTTGGCCTGTTCGGACACCAGGTCGCGCGCCACGTAAATCGCAGCCGATTCACGCGTATCGTTCGTGTCTTTCTTGAATGCCCATCCGAGGAAGCAGATTTTCTTGTCGGCTACGGTATTGTAAAGTGTCTGGACGATCTTGTTGGCGAAACGGCGCTTTTGGTGGTCGTTCATCAAAATGACTTGTTCCCAATAATCGGCCACTTCGCGCAATCCGAACGTTTTGGCGATGTAGACGAGGTTGAGGATGTCTTTCTGGAAGCACGAGCCTCCGAATCCTACCGACGATTTGAGGAATTTCGGGCCGATGCGGCTGTCCATGCCTATCGCTCGCGCAACTTCGTTTACGTCTGCACCGGTTTTTTCGCACAATTCCGAGATGGCATTGATCGAAGAAACGCGCTGCGCAAGGAAAGCGTTCGCGGTCAGTTTCGACAGTTCCGAAGACCATACGTTCGTGGTCAGGATTTTGTCTTTGCTTACCCAATTCGAATAAATGTTTACGAGCGATTGGATCGCCGCTTCACCTTCGGGCGTGGTATCGCCTCCGATAAGTACGCGATCGGGATTCAGCAAATCCTGTACGGCCGTTCCTTCTGCAAGGAATTCCGGGTTCGAAAGGATTTGGAACTGCACACCATTTCCGGTATGATCGAGTATGCTTTTGATAGCTTCGGCCGTACGAACGGGAAGCGTCGATTTCTCGACGACGATCTTGTCGTTTTTGGCCACGCGTGCAATCTGCCTCGCGCAAAGCTCGATGTATTTGAGATCGGCGGCCATGCCTTTGCCCGAACCATACGTCTTGGTAGGCGTATTGACCGATATGAAAATCATTTGGGCCTCGTCTATGGCCTTGTCTACTTCGGTAGAAAAAAACAGGTTCTTACCGCGCGTATTGGCGACGATTTCGCTCAATCCGGGTTCGTAGATCGGAATTTTCTCTACGTCGGGATTGTTCCATTGCGCAATCCTTTCCTCGTTGAGATCGACTACGGTCACCTGTATATCCGGACATTTTTGTGCAATGACGGCCATCGTAGGACCTCCTACGTAACCGGCTCCGATGCAGCAAATTTTCGTAATGCTCATTAGTGTTTATTTCGGGTTGCAAATATACGACTGACAATCGACACTTGGACGATAGACGTTTATCTGTTGATTAATTATTTGAGGTTTTCCCAGTACCAACTGACCGCTTCATTCAAACCTTGGGCGAACGAGAATTGCGGGTCGTATGCGAGCAATCGTCTGGCTTTGTCTACGCTTGCCAACGAATGGGCGACGTCTCCGGTTCGGTTCGGGCCGTACACGATTTCGACATCGGCGATCGAAGCATCGTATTCCGACAGGTATTGTTTTAGCTTCACGACCAATTCGTTCAGCGAAGTGCGTTCGCCGAAGGCCGTATTGTACACGGTATTGACGGCTTCGGGATTTTGTGAAAGCATAGCCTGTTCGTTCATGTGGATCACGTTGTCGATATACGTGAAATCGCGAGAGTACGAACCATCGCCGTTGATCACAGGGCTTTCGTGCTTCATGAGCTGCATCACGAATTTGGGGATCACGGCGGCATATGCTCCGTTCGGATCTTGTTTTCTTCCGTAAACGTTGAAATAACGCAATCCGATGGTTTCGATACCGTATGTCTTCGAGAAAATCTCGGCGTACAGTTCGTTCACGTATTTGGTGATCGCGTAAGGCGAAAGTGGTTTCCCGATTTTTTCCTCGATTTTGGGCAACGATTCGGAATCGCCGTACGTAGACGAACTCGCCGCGTATATGAACCGCTTCACTTTCGCGTCGCGCGCGGCAACCAACATGTTCAGGAAACCTGAAATATTGACTTCGTTGCTCGTCACCGGATCGTTAATGGAACGCGGCACTGAACCCAATGCGGCCTGATGCAATACATAATCTGCGCCTTGTACGGCTTTTTGGCAATCTTCGGTATTCCGGATATCACCTTCTATAAGCTCGAAAAGCGGATTGCCGAGAAGTGCTTCTATATTATGGCGATGGCCCGTCGCGAAATTGTCAAGGCAAGCCACGCGATAGCCTTTAGAAACGAAATATTCGCAAAGATTTGAACCGATGAAGCCGGCACCGCCTGTAATAAGAATTTTTTGTGTTGTGGTTTGGGACATTATGATTACCGTTATCTACGGCCAAAAAGGTTCAAAAATCGTCTGAAAAGACCTTGCGGCTTGTCTTCTTCGTGATAGCCTTCGGAATAGTCGGCATAACTGTAACCGTATCCGTATCCGTAACCCGAGCCGTACTTGGCCTTGTTCTGGTAGCCGTTGAACACGATACTTACATTGTTGAGCTCACCTCGCTTGAATCGGTTGTTGAGCAACAGCACCATTTCTTTCTTGGTGTAGTTCTGGCGCATGATGTAGAGCGTCACATCGGCAAACTGGGCCAGTTCGAGCGCATCGGCCACCAATCCGACCGGAGGCGTGTCGAAAATCACGTAATCGTATTTCGACTTGAGTTCGCGCACGAATTCGTGCATGGCCTCGCTGATGATAAGCTCGGACGGATTCGGAGGAATCGGCCCTGATGTAATCACGTCGAGAAACGGAATATGCGTGCTTTGGATCACTTCGGCAAGCGATTTTTGTCCGATCAGGTAATTGACGACACCAATTTCGTTGCGCACTTTGAAATCGTCGAAAATTTTCGGTTTTCTCAAATCCAATCCTACGATGACTGTTTTTTTCTCGCTCATCGCGAACACCGTGGCGATGTTTATGGAGCAGAATGTCTTTCCTTCGCCACTCACAGACGAGGTCAGCATAAGGGTTTTGCCCGCGTCGGACGAATCTCCCCTTTTCTTGTAAAGGAATTGCAGCGATGAACGGATCGCGCGGAATGATTCGGCCAAAGCCGATTTCGGTTTCTCGAATACGGCAAGGTTCGATTTGGTAGATTTTATTCCGACAACTCCAATAAGCGGGATTTTGGTAAATCTCGTGATGTCGTCCGTATTCAAAATGGCGTTTTCAAGGAAGAAAATGGCGAAAATGAAAATGAGTGGAATAAGCAATCCGAGGAAAAATGCCATCACATAATTTACGCTCGTATTAGGACCGATAAGGCCGCTGCCGACATCTTTGGCCGAATCGATGAAATGGATGTCTGAAATATTGGACTCCTTGATAATCCTGGCCTCAAGTCTTTTGGCCATAAACGTGTTGATCACGTTGGCATTGAGATCGAACTTGCGCTTCAGGCGAAAATATTCCTGCTTGTCTTCGGGCAATTGGCTGATTGTACTTTCGACCTTGCCGATTTTGGATTGCACGAGGTTCAGGTCATAATCGACGGAACTCCTTACGGCTTTAATGTTCTCCAGCAACGCCCTTTTTACGGCTTCAATATCCTTGTCGTAATCGCGGAACGCTTTCTCGTTATGCACCGCGTAGGCCATTTTGGAACGTTGTATAGAAAGCGCGACCAATTGGGAAACGTTGGCATTGATGTTCGCGTCGTCTATTCCGGCAGAAGTCGGGGCGATCAGTTTAGAGAAATCGACACTGTTCTGCAGATAGGATTTCAACGAATTCAAATATGCGATTTTACGGTATATACCGTCGCGCTGCGTGTCGTATTCCAAGAGTTGGCCTGAGAATTTATCGCTTGTATTCTCGATATCGGACAGGTTTTTGCCGCGCGAGAAATCTTTGATCTCACCCTCGCTTTTGGTCAATTGGGCATCGAGATCCTCAAGGGTTTTGTCGATGAAATTTATGGTGTTGAGCGCGAATTGGTTTTTGTGATCGAGTTGATCTTTGATCAGCACACCTACGGTAGTATTCAGGTATTCGACCATTCGGGCCTTGTTGCTTCCCTGCAATGAAAGCCTCAATATGGATCCTGCTTTCTCATCTATATCGGCTCGGATGCCCTGATAACGCAAGACAACTTCATCGAAATGGTTGAAACGTATGAAATAAGGATTGTTCAGGTAAGCTTCCGGATTTTCCTTTAGCTCTACCGAAAAATGCAGGAAAGGAAGATCTACCATCTGTCCTACTTTGTAACGCCTGCGCATTACCGATGGTTCGACGTTTATCGTTCCGATCTTGTTTTCATTATAATAGACTACGGGAACAGAATTTCCTTTGAAAGTATATTCGATTTCATAAACCGTCGGCGAAACGAATTTTATACCGATAAGTGACCCGAAAATCTGTGCGTTCTTTTTGTCGAGCACGATGCGGAACGGAACTTCACCGTAAACATCCTGCATGTAATATTCGCTTTGCTGCAAGTAATCGATATAATAATCGAGAGAATCGACCACTTTTTCGTTATGTGTTCTTGATTTAAGTGTAAAGGCGATACCTTGAACCTCGTCCGATATACCGCCCCAATTAAACACGAGACTTGTATTCGAAGTGAAAAGCTGGTTGTTTTCTTCCTTGACCGAAATCGTGGTTTCTACGCCAAAGACTTTCTCTTTTCTGATGTTGACCTGGTGGGCGATAAAAAAACACACGACAAGACTCAATAAAAACCACTTCCAGTAACTCAGGGTTTTTATCAGGAAACCTTTAAAGTCGAAGCTTTCCTTTCCGCTATCCAAAATCGAGAAATCTTTAGTATCAAGCATCTTCTGTGTTCTATCTCGACATTAATACGATGACTGTGGTAATCAGTGAAGCCGCCGAAATAAGCGCGGTCATGGACTGCACAAGCGTGGTTCCCGTTCCCAAAGTCTTTTGCGGCAGCGGCTTTACATATACATAGTCGTTAGGCTGCAGATAAAAATAGGGAGACGACATCGCATCCCTTTGGGTAAGATCTACCGTTTTTATTTCCGTACCGCTTGGCGTTTGACGAATCACCGTCACTGCTTTACGGTCGCCTACAATACTGATGTCGCCTGCATTGGCGATCGCTTCCATAAGGTTAACCTTTTCCTGAAAGAGCGTTTTCGTTCCCGGAGAAGCGACCTCTCCGTTTATCGTATATCGGAACCCCGCAAGTTTGACGCTCACGAAAAGATTGGCATCTTTGGTGAAATACTCCTCGAGCAGACGCTTTTCGATTAATTGGCGTGCTTCTTCCAAGGTATATCCCAAAACATTTACCTCATTGAGGATTGGCATTCTGATGTTTCCGTGGTCGTCTACCACAAAACCGTCATAATAAAGACTTTGTTCTGATTTGTTTACCTGCCCCGTTTCTGTAGATTGAAAAAGCTTCACGAATTGTGGGTCGATTGCCTTTATCGTGATATTGAGGATGTCATTGACCTGAAGACGGTAAGGCTTCGAAACTACCGGATTGACCGCCTGAGCCGATTGGTTGGGTTCTCCCTGAAGGTAAATAAGATCTTTTGTTGGTATGCAGGACGTGAACAATAACCCGACAAGCAATAGAAAATAAGCCGATAGCCTCTTCATCCGATTCGCAAAATTTAGCAGACAAATATAGTTTTTCATTTTTAAACTAGCATAGAAACGCGTGAATTCAACGCTAATTGTTCTTTAACGAATTTTCGAAGGGTACACGTTGCAGGATACTTCGACCGAGTGTGACCTCATCGGCGTATTCAAGTTCGTCCCCGACGGCAATTCCGCGCGCTATCGTCGAGGTTACAATTTCGAAATCTTTAATCTGTCTATAAATGTAGAAATTTGTGGTATCCCCTTCCATAGTCGGGCTTAGGGCGAAAATGAGCTCCTGTACATTGCCGCCTCTTACTTTTTCGACGAGAGTCGTTACATTGAGCTGGCTTGGGCCGATGCCGTCAACGGGTGAGATCTTTCCGCCAAGCACGTGATACAAGCCGCGAAACTGGCCGGTATTCTCTATCGCCATTACATCGCGTATATCTTCCACGACACAAATGATCGATCGGTTCCTTCGGCTGTCTGAGCAGATTTCGCATATGTCGTGATCGGAAATATTGTGGCATTCCCTGCAAGATTTGATGTCGTTACGCATCGAAATCAACGCTTCCGTCAAAAATGCGGCCTGTTCCTTAGGCTGCCGCAACAAATGCAAAGCCAATCGCAAAGCTGTGCGTTTTCCTATACCCGGAAGTTGGGATATTTCGTTTACGGCGCGTTCGAGAAGTTTTGAGGAGAATTCCATGTCGCAAAGATAGTAAAGACACGCTTTGCTTTGGATGCCAGGCTTTGATACGTTGCCCGCGAGATGCATTCCGTTGCGCAAACACAATGTGTCGGAAGATTTTCTATTAACAAAAAAGGAAGAAAATCTGTACTTTGATTTGGATTTAAACAACTAACTTTCGGTAAGACCTAACAGGTTTTGAAAACCTGTTAGGTCTTAAGGATTATTCGCTCAAAACGCAGGCGACAAAATCAAATTCACTTTAAATTATCTTTCTTTTTAACAATAAATACAGAAAAACTATAGCAGCAACATCTTTTTTCTCTCGAACTTGGTAAGACCTAACAGGTTTTCAAAACCTGTTAGGTCTTAAGCTCCAAAACCATCCTTCGGCCCCAAACCCACAAACCCACATACAAAAATCCAAATCATCAAATCACATTCCCAACCAAACGACATTCTTCGTATTTTCACCACCTAAGCCAAGCCTTATCAAACCTAACGAATGACTCCAGCCGCCATTTTAACCCTAATGCTCGTTTATTTCGGGCTATTGTTCCTGATTTCTTATGTCGTAAGCCGAAAAGACAGCAGCAACGACGCCTTTTTCAAAGCCAATAAAAACTCAAGGTGGTATCTGGTCGCTTTCGGGATGATCGGAACGGCGCTTTCAGGCGTGACGTTCATTTCGGTTCCGGGCGAAGTCGGGGCGTCTGGTGGCGAACAATTCAAGTATTTCCAATTCGTGTTGGGCAACGCGATCGGGTTCGTCTTGATTGCTACAATCCTACTTCCGTTGTATTACCGCATGAACCTCACGTCGATTTACGGTTATATCGAAAAACGGCTGGGCACGATTTCTTATAAAACGGCCGCGCTTATCTTCCTGATTTCACGTACCATCGGCTCTTCTTTCCGATTGTATCTCGTAGTAATCGTACTGCAACGCTACGTGTTCGATTATTACCACGTGCCGTTCGCGGTCACCGTATTGATTTCGCTCGGGCTGATTTTCGCCTACACCTACAAAGGCGGACTCAAAACCATTATCATCACCGATACGTTACAGACATTTTTCCTTGTCTCGTCGGTCTTCCTCACGATTTATTTCATTTGCGACAGCCTCGATCTGGGCGCAATCCAAGCGTTCGAGAAAGTGAAAGAAAGCAATTATTCGAAGGTTTTCTTTTTCGAGGATTTCATGGGAAGCCGTTTTCACGTAATCAAGCAAATCCTTGGTGGGATTTTCGTCACGATCGCGATGGTCGGGCTCGATCAGGATCTGATGCAGAAAAACCTGAGTTGCAAAAATATCGGTGAAGCCCAAAAAAATATGTTCACGTTTACGGGAATTTTTGTTCTTATCAACATCTTTTTCCTTAGCGTGGGCGCGCTTTTGTACATCTACGCCGAACAGAACAACATCGCCGTACCGACCGATCTCCTCTCGGGCAAACCGCGCACCGATTTACTTTTCCCTGAAATCGCGTTCCATCATTTGAGTTTCGTTCCCTCGTTGGTTTTCCTTTTAGGATTGACCGCGGCCACTTTCGCGACGACCGATTCGGCCTTGACCGCGCTCACGACCTCGTTCTGTGTCGATTTTTTGGGCATGGATAAAGGAGCGAATCCCAACGATGCGAAAGTCGTGCGCACGCGCCATTTGGTACACATCGGTTTTTCGTTGCTGATGTTCCTTACGATCGTGATTTTCAACGCCATCAACGACAGCTCGGTCGTGAGCATGATCTTCAAGATCGCTTCGTACACCTACGGACCGCTTTTGGGGTTGTATTGCTTCGGATTATTCGTCAAGACCAAAACCGTCAAGGATGCGTTCGTGCCTTTGGTCTGCATCGCCTCGCCTCTACTTACGCTTTGGCTTAGCGAAAATTCGAAGGATTGGTTCGGATATGTGTTCGACAACGAACTGATAATCGTGAACGCTCTTGTAACGTTCATCGGATTGTTGATGATCAGCAAACCTGCCGAAACCCAAACTCGTTTTTAATGCGGACGCTTCCGTTCATCTTGTTGTTTTCATGCTGCGTTTCATGGGCACAAAACCATCCGTTTCGTGTCACGGGAACTTTAGATTGCGATTATTCGGGTAAGATTTATTTGGTGTATGAAGACAAGGTCGACAGCGTACAAATCGTAAACCGTAAGTTCGAATTCCGTGGCAAATTGGAAAATGAAAATTACGAAGCCGGTGTTTGGTTGGAAAAACGCTATCAGGTCGACAGTTTTTTTCTGGAATCAAGCGAAATTACATTGGATGCGACTTGCACCCAAACCCAAAATCCCGATTATAAAGGTTTTTGGAATCTTGCTCTCAAGTCGGTAAAAGGCTCGGCTTCTCAAGACCTATATGTAAAATTCATGTCCGATTACCAATCCTATCGCGGCGGAAAAATGTCAAAGGAGCAATTATTCTCAAACGGAAAAAAGAATATTGACGATTATCCGGAAAGTGCTGTCAGCATTTATATACTTGAGAAACTTGCCCAGACCTTTTATGAAACCGAGCTTACGACATTACAAGAATTGCATGCCAAAATCAAACCGAATAACCAAGCTCAGGTTTTGGTCGCCTGTGCGAAAATTTACGACAGATTGTTTCCCGCAAACGTCATCGCCGTAAATAGCAAGATGAAACACTTTACGCTTCCCGACCAAAACGACAAGCTTTTCAATACCAAAACGTTTTCGGGAAAATGGATCCTGATCGATTTTTGGGCGAGTTGGTGTACGGGCTGTCTCGAACAAATCCCGAACCTTAAAAAACTTCATGCGAAAGACAATCTCGAAATCGTTTCGGTTTCCATAGACTAGAACAAACAATCGTGGCTCAAGGCGTCGGAAAAATTCGGCATCCCATGGAAAAACCTGAGAACCGATTTGTCTAAAGGTGACGAGGTGAGTTCTATATTCGGCGTTAACGGCAGTGGAATTCCGTTGCAATACCTAATCAATCCCGACGGTATCGTGGTCGCGAAAAACCCGACTCCAGCCGAACTGGAAGCTTGGGTTAAATAGCCACGAATTACACGAATGTCATCAATCTCATATTGTATTTTGGTGTAATTCGTGGCAAAAAATCAATACTGGCTCGTCGACAACATCACCAACGTACACGCCACTTCGATTTCGATCCCGTTTTCTTTCAAGATTGAGTATAATTCTGGGTTTTCGGTTCCCGGATTGAAAATCACGCGTTCGGGTTTAAGGCCCACGATATAATCGTAATACTGTTGCTGGCGCTGCGGATTCAGATACAAAGTGACAGTATCCACATCAGCGAAAGGCGCAGGCGTAGTCAATATTTTTACTCCGGCGACTTCGGCTTCTTTAAGTCCGACCGCGACAACCGGGTGTTTTTTATTGACTAAACTATTGATGGCCAGATACGAATAGCGCATCGGGTTTTCGGAAGCGCCGAGCACTAAGGTTTTTTTCGGTGTCATTTTCGAGGTTTTGGGTTCGTGGCGCAGGTTTAGGGCTGCACTCTGCATAAAATTAGTATCTTTAACGTGAAGGCTGTCTTAACGCCTGCATAAAATTTTGCCCGAAACCTTAACCTGCGGTTCACATCGGCTTTACACCGATCGCCTGTTCCGCCTTTAATTTTGCACCAAAACCGATGGAGCTTTTCATTTACCTGTTCGCCGCGCTTTTCTCTGTATTGAACCCGATCGGAACCGTTCCGATTTTTGTCGGATTGACCCAAGACGACAGCAAAGCCGAGCGTTCGCGCCTTTCGATCTGGACGGCCATCAATGTTTTCATCATCCTGCTCATTTCATATTTCATAGGTAAATACGTATTGTCGTTTTTCGGCATCAGCCTTGAAGCTTTAAGGATTGCCGGCGGATTGATCATCGTGAATTCGGGCTTCAACCTCTTGTCGGGCAACATCTCGAAAAGAAAAGGGATCAACAAACGCGTCGAAAGCGACATACAGCAACGCAACGACATCGCGCTCACGCCTTTGGCCATGCCGATGCTCGCCGGTCCCGGATCGATCTCATTGCTTATCGCATTCTATCAGGAACACCATCAAATGATGGAAATGGTCGTGGCCGTGTTGGCAATGGCAGGCGTTTCTTTAGTGATTTTCCTGATTTTGAGAAGCGCGCATTACCTTTCGAGAATACTCGGCGCATCGGGAATCGTTGCGATTTCGAGGATTGTCGGATTTATCGTAATCGCGATCGGGATCCAGTATATCGTAAGTGCGATCGTAAGCATCATTAAGGAATACTTGATGTGATTTTAGCCGCGAATTATACTAATGTCTTTAGCACTTCATAAAGCTGAAGCTATCCTAGAAACATACAATCCATCACACATGGATTGATGATTTTAGCCACGAATGGCACGAATTACACTAATGCATTCCAATTGTTTTTAGGGCTAACCGATTCACAGACAAATTTGTGAAATTCGAGACATTCGTGGCTTACCACAAAAAAAGCCCCGGTTTCCCGAGGCCAAAAACACCCGAGACCAACGGCCGAATCGAGCGCAGCTAAACCAAAATAAATTGCTATTGCAACACAATCTTTCTCGTTGCGGCATAATCTCCCGATTGGAACTTCAGGATATAAACACCTGCATTGAGGTTCGACAAGTTCAATTCCGCATTGGCGAAACCGTTGTTGTCTAAATTCGTTTCGTAAACTTTCGCACCCGTAAGGCTGAAGATGCTCACGCTGTTCTTCGCATCGGCTTGTGCGCCGTCATAAAGCACGCTGATCTTCTTGTCTACGGACGGATTCGGATAAATGCCAAAAGAAACGCGATTCTCGAATTCTTCCGATGACAATTGCGACGTCACGTCTTGCTGGTTGAACGTAGTTACGCCTGTTGAAGAACCTACGAATGTGTCGAAGGTCAATCGGTAAACCGTTCCGTTGGCCAATTTCACGAAAAATGCCTGGTCTGAATCTACATCGTACTGGAAGTTTCCGTTCAAGGTTTTCCAATCGAAACCGATGACGTTGATCTGCTCGCCGAAAGTCGGTGTAAAGTTTGCCGGAAGCCCGTCGGGTTGTTCGTGTTGCGCCACTTGGATGTCAGGATGCGTCAAAACACCTGTCACTTTGTACTTGTTGTCCACTCCGCCGGTGTAATCGGTTACATATTGGGTGAAAAGCAAATCCCAGTTGGTGTTGGCAGGCTCCACTTCTACCACCGCATTCGTCGTAAGGCTGAAATAGTTGAAGAAACGGTCGGTGTTCAACGAGTTCGCGACCGTTTGGGTCGTGTCTGCAGACCAAGCCGATCCGTCCCATGAAGAATAGGTGAACGTATATCCGCCAAAGAAATCGTCGATCTTGATTTTCTTGTAAGCAGCCGTCGCTCCCGATCCCGTTTTCAAAACGAAAACTTTCGATCCTACCACGTGGTGCGTTACCGGGTTGTATTCGCCCCAGCCGTAAGTGGCCGAACCTGTGTCGAACGAACCTGTTTCCCATTCTACGTCGCTGTTGTACAATCTTGTCCAATTCGCTTCCTGAGCCACGTCTACAGTCGACCAAACCGATGTAGCACCAACCTCATAGGTCTGGATACGGCTGTCATTGACACGCACGGAGATCGCGAAAGCACTCGTTCTCAAGAAAGCGATGTCCCAAGATGCCGCCGGAACGGTTGCCGTTGTCGAGTTCGACGAAAATTTGTAGTAAACCTGATTCGCGTAACCCGCGCCTTGGGTAACCAAACCCGGAGTTTGTGCATTCGAAGCCAATCCGAAGACGGCCAAAGCCAGAAGTATTGTTTTTTTCATGTTAGAGTATTTAATGATTATTATTTAGTTGTCGAATGTTGATTTATCTATGATTTAACGCTAGCCTGTCATTGCAAAAGCCTGTACTCGAACTTCGGATACCCGCGCATCCCGTTTTGGTTCAAAAAGGCGAGCATCCTGATCTTGTAATAATTCCCGTCGGAATCCTTGAGTACGTAAAACCTGTCGGTATAGGCCGAACCCGAGAACACGTCGCGCCAATCGGCACCGATCACGCGTTGGTCGTCCTGGAAACTCGCATCGTTCACATCGGCAAGATCGAAGTTGTCGTAAGTGACCGAGCCCGAAACGTTGATGCGATATGCCTTGATGCCGGCCTTGATGTTGTTGAGTACGAAATCGGAATAGCCATAAGAACCCGCTCCGTCGATGATGTTCGTGAACACGGTGAAATTCAAGTCCCATTTGTCTTTTTCGGGTTCGACATTCACCGTCGAATTTGTGTTGAAGCTGAAAAACGTAAAGTTGTACGCCGGATTTTTGGCGATCGAGACTTCCTGGTGCGTCGCGCTGTTGAGTTCGGCATATTGCAGTTTGTACCCTTCGCCTTCGCGGATGACCTTGATTTTTCTCCATCCACGCGCTTCACCGGCAATCGCCACGCTTCCCGGAGCCGGAGTCGTCGTGCCTACCGTATAACCGAGATTGACCAGATACACGTGATTGTCGGACGATATCTCGGAAATCGCCGTTCCCGAAATCTGTCCGCTCGGATAGTCGATATACGCCGCATTGTCCGGATTGAACGTCCCGACCGAAACCTGCGATTGGTATTGAGAAACGCTGCTTTCGGTAACCGCGTCGATATTCGTGACGTCGAGTTTTTTCACGGCCATGTAGATCGATCCGTTTATGCCCACGCGGAATTCGTCTCCGCAGTAAAAGCCCAAATCCCAGCTGTCGCGCCAAACCTGGGTCGCAGTTTCCGAACTCAAATCGAAATACACCTGATTGCCTTCATTCGGGCCACCGATTTCGGGAGCCGTAGTCGCGCCAAGCGAGCGTTCGAACGAAATCAGCGTAGACGTATAACCTTGTATGTTGCTCGGCTGCGGATAATCGATCGCGATGATGTCGAGTTTGATCGATTTGTCGTCCGAATCGAACGGATAGATCAGGTTTTCGAACACAAAGCCCGCCTCGGTCTGTCCGCGATAGATCGGAATCAGCAGTTCGTGGTTTTCGGTCGCATCCGAAATATCGAAATCGACGCCCATTTCGGCATTGGTCGTCGTAATGCGGATACGGACGAAACCATCGGCCTTCGCGCTTTCCGAAAAAACCAACTTTACGGTTTGGTGCTGCGGAATCCGTGAATAATCGTACGAGCGCTTTTCGAAAGCCACGACGAAAGGTTGGTCGGCGATTTGATCTTCCGACTCGCATCCGGCAAAAAATCCGGCGAATAAAACGAAGAATAACAGTAGCTTTTTCATCATCCGAAATTGAATTTGTACAATAATTTGAGGAAATAGGAACGGCCGTAACCCAACAGGACTGAAGTTCCCGCGCCTTCATGAGCACCGCCTTGCAACGCATTGGTGTTGATACGCTTGATGTCGGTGAGGTTTCTTGCGCCAAGCGTGACCTGGAAACGGTCTTTGTCGAAGCTTTTGGAAACCGTGGCGTCGACAGACGTGAAACTGTCGCGTTTTCCGCGTACGATCACAGGATCGCCGTTCAAATCTTCCGAAGTCACGAATTGGTATTCAGGTCCGTTGTATTTGATATAAGCCGAAAGCGTCGTGCCCCATTTCGGGATGCGGTAAAACGCGTTTCCATTGGCTTGTACGCTGTGCAGATAATCGTCGTTGGAAAGTTCGGCACTGTCGAGCACTTTGGAAACGCCCGAAAACGTGAAGCCCGCATTCAAACCGAGGTTGCCGTACGTCATCTGTGACGTCAACGATGCGCCGTATGTGCGATAAATATCGATGTTGCCGTATTGGTAGCGCAATCCGTCGTCCAGGAAAGCGACGAGCTCGATGCGGTCGCGCACATTGAGGTACCAGGTCGAGAATATGGTGTCGAAATTGACTTTGTCGCCCGACTTGAAAATCTTGTTCAGGTGTAGGAAGGCCGAAATTCCGTTTTCGGGTTGCAAATTCGGATTGCCTTGCACGTTGTGGTTCACGTCTACGAAATACGTGTACAATTCCTCGTAAGTCGGCAGTTTCGGACAGGTTCCTAAAATCCCGCGCAAATCATATCCGTTGCCCAGATCGTATTTGGCGCTCAACGAAAGCGCGGTCATCGTATCGAATTTGGACGAGAACAATGCGCGCGCGCCGGGACGTACCGAAAAACGTTTGCCGATGTTGATTTCAGTAGAACCGTACACATCGTACGTACCAAGCGTGCGTTTGATGTTTTCGGTAAACATGCCCTCGCCTGCAAAAGACGAGGCATATCCGTGAATTTCGTTGACCTCGTATCCGACCTGGAAATCGATCACGTCGCTGTCGAGGAAATTGCTCAAACTTCCTTTGGTGAAATACGCTTTGCGCGATTCGTACTCAAAATCCTTGACGTCGAATTTTTCGCCGGTGCGGATGCGGTACTGGAAACTCTCGATGTCGCGCGTCTGCTGTTGGTACGACAGATAAAAATCGTACGTCAGGCCTTTGGTGAATTTACCGGCCGCGTTGAAAAGGTGTACGAAACGTTGGGAACCGTAAATATCGTCGGCTGCGATCGGGTCGTCGGTATCGGTCGCCGGATTGTAATTCGGATCGACTATATCGTTGAAATACTTGGTCTCTTCATCAAAAAATTCGAAGCGGTAAAAGAAACGGTGGTTCGTATTAGGAGTGAAACCGAGGTACGCTTTTGCGTGGATTTGATCCTTTGGAAGCCATTCGTATCCGCGCAAACCGTCGTTGAATAAATGATTTTGTCCTTGTTTGTTGTTCAGGAAACCGTCAAAATCGTTGTGCGTGAACGTCGCATACGTGTACCATTTCGGATTGATGTTATGCCCGACGCGCACCGATTGGATGTGACGGCCCTTATTGATGCCGTTGTACTCTTTGCCGATCGTCTCTTCCTGCAGATACGGCGTGACTTCCCACTTGTATTTCGAGCTTTTTTTGGTGATGATGTTGATAATTCCGGCCACGGCATTCGCTCCGTATTCGACGCCCATCGAACCTTTCACGATCTCGATCTGTTGGATGTCGTCGAGGTTGATTTGCGTAAGGTCCGTGAAATTTCCGAGACCTTCGTCGTTGATCACGGGCACGTTGTCCACTAGGATTTTGATGTATTGCGAATTGAGTCCGAACATCTCGACGGTCGATTTTCCGGTAGACGAACTCGGCATGACCGTAATGTTTAGCGATTGGTTGAGCAGGTCGGCGAGATTGTTTCCGGCTTGTCGGTCGATGTCGGCGCGTGAAATCACCTCAACCTGATACACCGATTTCTTTACCGATTGCGGATTGTATTGACCCGTGATGACAACCTCTTTCAATTTTTCCTGCGGAATGCTGTCTTGCTGGCCTAAAGCCCCGATCGTTAGCAGTAAGAAAAATGGGAAGTGTAAAGTTTTGATTGACATCGAATTGAGGCTATTTTTAATTTATTTAGACTAAATCTTAATAATTTGATGCGCAAATATATAACGCTATTTTTAATTGTTCTAAATAAATATTCTATTTTTGCTGTGTTAAATTCAATCAACGATATGAAATCTCGAATTCTACTATCCGCTTCCCTGCTATTCGCCTTGGGAATCAATGCACAAGACGCTAAAAAGAAAGAAGACATCAAAGCCATCAAATCGATGTGCGGCTGTTATGAGGTCGAATTCAATTTTGCCGAAACGTTCAAATACGCGACCAACGCCGACTACAAGCCGTCTCCTACCAAACACGAAACGGGTCTTGAATGGGTAGAGCTTGTCGAGGATACCCCGAACAAGATCGTGATGCAGCATTTGCTTCAGGTTTCGGATACGATGATCGTAAAGCACTGGCGCCAGGATTGGGAATTCGAGAACAACAGGCTTTATGTGTACAACAAGGACAATTCCTGGAAATATGTGACGCTTCCGAAAGATCAGGTAAAAGGCCAATGGACACAGCGTGTTTTCCAAGTGGACGACAGCCCGCGTTACGAAGGAACCGCTACTTGGGTACACGTCGACGGACGCCATTACTGGAACAACGTGACCGATGCGCCTCTACCGAGACGCGAACACACAATCCGCAACGATTACAACGTTTTGCAACGCAACAACACACACGAAATCGTGAAAGACGGTTGGATCCACGATCAGGACAACGTCAAAATCCAACGCGGTGCAGACGGCAAAGACGTTTTGGTAGCCAAAGAAAAAGGATTCGACCACTACCGCAAAGTAGACGATTCGAAATGTGCCGGCGCACGCAAATATTGGGCGACCAACAAGGCGATGTGGAAAAATGTACGCGACAAATGGGCCACGGTATTCGCCCAAAACAAAAATCTCGATCTGTCACTAAAAGTTGAAGGGCAAACGCTTTTCATGGCGTTGTTCGATTTGAAACCAACGGCGACGAAAGCGGAGACTGATGCTTTGATTGAGAAGTATATCAAGAAATCTTAAGACAGTTTAAAGCGCCTCGAATGAGGCGCTTTTTTTTGTGTAAACTTCGTTTCATGTTTTTCGCTGCCGCAGGCCTTCTTTTGCTTCGCCGCAAAAGAAGCAAAAAGGCGTAGCGACGCACAAAATCGGCTAAAAACCGGCACGTCTGCGCAAGCCAAATAAACTACTCACGCGCTAATATTGTTTTTTTTAAGGTATTCGTGAATCTTCGATTTCGCTACGCTCAGACAGTATTTGGCTTTTTGCGGCATCCTGAGCCGTTTTTCTTGACGCCAATTTTATGACGGCGCGACTAATCGGAAGTCTTTATTGATTTTTGGCTTGCAAGCTGCGCCAAAAAACCTTCTAAGAAAATCTGTCGTATGTCTTTGACGGAAGTGCCTTCAGATTTCTCCTTCGTCGAAATCAAACGTCCTTCGAAGCAAATACTTTCCAAAAACACAAAAGGTTCTTCCGGAGACGCATTTCCTAAAGCGCAGCGGTGGGAAATGCCAATAAACACTTCCGAATTTCAGCGCCATGAGCGCGCAGGCGGGCACCTGACACCACGATGGTTTGGAAAAAAGCGAAAAGCTGTTTGAGCGCAGCGAGTTCTTTTCGCCTCCAAACCGCGTGGCTGTCAGGTCGCCTGCGCGGTCGCGCCAAAGGCATTTTTGTTTCTTTTGTTGCCAGACAAAAGAAAGCGCAGCTTTCATGAAATAAAAAAAGCGAAACATGAGTTTCGCTTTTCTCTTATCCTTTTGGCAAAAAAATCTCCGCCATCATACACCTCGCACTTCCACCGCCGCACGCCTCAATCGTATCAAGGCTCGAGCTTAGGATAGTGGCATGTTTTTCAAGTTTTGAGATTTGGTCACTTGTAAGACTTTGATGCGCCGCCGCACTCATCACCAAAAAGCGTTTGCCGTCTGTACCTTTTACCTCGAGCATGTTGCCCGCGAATTGGTTGACCTGGTCTTCGGTGATCAGGATGATTTCTTTTCCGTCTTGTTTAAGGCTGTCAAGAACGGCTTTGCGTTCCTGTTTGTCATCGATACAGTCGGCGCAAATCACGGCGAACGTTTCACCCAGGCACATCATCACGTTCGTGTGATAAATGAGTTCGCGCTTTCCGTTCACGGTTTGGTACGCGTGGAAAATGATCGGGCCTAGGTCGAAATCCTCGCAAAACTCGATGAGCAACTCCTCGTCGGCTCTTGGCGACAAGGCGCAATAGGCTTTTCCGTTGGCGCGGTCAAGAAGCAGACTTCCGGTGCCTTCAAGAAACAGGCTGTCCAATTCGGCTTCGGTATAATCTACGATATTCTCTATTTGGAACCCTTTTTCCTCGAGCATATCCAGAATGTCTTCGCGTCTTTCGGCACGTCGGTTTTCGGCAAACATCGGATAGAGCGCAACATCTCCGTTCTCGTGAAAAGAAATCCAGTTGTTCGGGAAAATCGAATCGGGCGTGTCGGGATTTTTGGTGTCGTCGACCACAACTACGTTCACGCCTACCATTTTGAGTTTCTGCACGAAGGTGTCGAATTCTTCCTGTGCTTTGGCGTTCACGGTTTCCGGCGATAATCCGTCGAGGACTTTTTGGTAGTAATTATTGACGGCCGTCTGCTCGTTCATGCGGAACGCGACGGGACGTATCATGAGTATCGAATTGGTAGTCTGTTTCATAGTTGAATGTATATTTCCAAAATCGGATGATTTTGATAGCGCAAAGGTCGGAATTTTAATCGAGGAACGTATATCAATCTATATTTCCGGACGAGCTGATTTTCTTGAACTTCCCGTCTTTTTGGATACGATAAGTGGCTTTGGCGAACGAACTGTCGATGGGCGAATTTCCTTGCTCGTCAATATTTTCGACATCGGGCGCGATCTGCTCCTCATTTACCGAAATAGTCCTGTCTTTCGAGATGCAGAAGCGTTTGTGGTAATGTCCTTCCCAATCGATGGTTTCATGAACCGAAAGCGAATCTTTCACGCTTTTCCCGATCGACGTAAAAAGCTTGACAACCGGCTCCGTGTGCTCATCTCCTTGCGGTTTTGTCTCCAAAATGGAAACCAAGATTTCCCCATCTGAAAATGAAGCTCGCAATCTTGCGGATTTTGGCCCGAAGTCCGACTTGCCGAAGTCATTTCCGTAAATGAAATACCCGTTTTCGTCTTTATTGGAATAGTCGAAGCCATCGGAACAAATCGGAAGGACCGTCTCGGTTTTTTCCTGCGATTGAGATTGGATGTCCTGTTCCGGTTTTTGGGGCGGATCCGATTTTTGGCATGAAATCGCCATCGCGGATATCAGCAACAACAGTTTTTTCATACGATCAATCGCGGATCAAAGGCAAAGTCGAACACCTCAACAAACCTTCCTGTTTTGAGATTTCGGCATACGGGATTTCCTCGACGGTGAATCCGCGTTCGCGAAGCCAGGTATTCAGGCGTGTGAAATTCATTTCGGACACGACTACATCGGGCGCAATCGAAAACACGTTCGAGTTCATGTCGTACATTTCCTGGCGTGTGATGTGGAACAGGTTTTCCTCTCCGAACAAATCGCGCAGGTATTCGTAATCTTCGACATCGCAGAAACCGTCTTTGTAAATGATGGCTTTGTCGACACCGACGGGTTGGAAACAACAATCGAGGTGCAGCGCATTGTCGCGGGCTTCGGTCGTAGATTTTACGAGATCGAAATCGATGACTTTCTTGTTCGGGAAATAGTTACGGATAAACTCTACTCCTTTTTCGTTGGTGCGCGCGGTCTTGATTTGGGAATAATCGGGGCGGCAATACGTGCCGATAAAAATATAGTCGTTCCACAAAATCACATCGCCGCCTTCAATATGGATGCTTTGGTCTTCGATATGCACGAATTTCTTCGGGTCGATTTGGTCGACGATGTATCGGATTGCCGGGAATTCCTTTTCGCGATCGGGCAAAATGTTCGCCTGGAAAAAGACGTCGTCGATCACGAAGCCGATATCGCGCGTGAAGATTTGGTTCTCGTTCTCGACGATCTGCGGTCGGTAAACCTTGACATCGTATTTTTCGAACACCGCGTTGAACGCATCCATTTCGGCTACCATGTCTTTTTCGACAGGATACGTTCCGGCGAGGATGTGTTCTAAGGATTTCGGGTCGTAGGCGTCTTCGGCTTTAGGCGTCGGGCCGTTGTTGACCGCAGTTCCAAGTACCACGGCGCGAAGTCGCGAGGATTCATTTTTTACATTCAAGGATAGCATAGAAAACGTTTTCGTTGCGCGGCAAAGATAGGAAAAGCCGCCCGATTGAGGCGGCTTTGTGGATAAGTTGAGGTAACTTTTGTATTAATTGAAAATGATTTTTTTGCTGTCGATGTTTTTACCGTTGACCACAAGGCTCACGATGTAAACACCCGCACCGAAGTTGTCTTTTTGGAACGTTTTCGAAATGTTGTTGTCTCTTTCGTTCACGTTGAGGCTACTCACAAGCGTACCTTTAAGGTCATGCACCATAAGTTTGGCCGATGCTGCCGACTTGTCGATGTTAAGCAAAACCGTGATGACGTCTTTTGAAGGATTCGGGGAAACACTGATGATCTTGGTATTCGTCAATCCGATGAGTTCGGCATTTTGGGCTTTGAAATTTTCGCTGATCTGAAGTTTGAGGTCCTCGATTTGCGTTTGTTGTTCTTTGATCGCTTCGACCAGATACGGGATCACTTCGAGGTAATTTACAGATTTGTTGCCTTTATCGTCGGTTGCGACAACATGCGGAAGCACTTTCTCCAATTCTTGTGCGATGAATCCGCTATGTGCGGCATTGTCGAATCCCATTTCCATGTGAGCATTCTTGTCCCATGTATAGGTCGTGCCGTTAAGTGCCGAAACTGTTTCGAGCGCGTTTTTGATAGGTGTTATGTCTTTTTTGAATCTCTTATCCGAAGTAGCGAAAATCCCGACGGTACGCATCGTTCCGTTCACGTCAAATCTTAAATTGCCGCTCGGCATGGCTACGGTTCCTCCCGAAAACGGCGGTGCACCTGCCAAAGTATAGCCTACCGGTGTGGTGTTCGTAAGTTGCGTTCCCAACGAAACCGTAGAGCCGTTGTCCCACATGATGCCGCAGGCCAAATTGCCGGTAGTGCCGTTGCTTCTTGGGATGTTGTAGTTGTTCGTGCAACTGTTGGTAATTCCGGTATCCTTGACCAAGATTACATCGCCGGTAGAATTGAGCGAAAGTACGCCTCCGTTGGCCAAAGCCGCTCCCGGAGTGCTTGCGCTGGTCAGGTTAGAAAACTTGAGGCCCGATTCGCCACCTCTTCCGTTGATTTCAACATAAGACGAAAAAGGTGAACCTCCGACGGTTTTGACGTTGAAACGCAATTTTCTGTTGTCGAATTCGCCGTAAACCAACGGATCGTCCGTAGACTGGTTGTCGATGTAGAGCCTGTGCGAATAATTCGTCGATGACGTCGATCCCGCAGCAGTTCCGACAAAAATATTACCTGTTCCGGTAACCAAAGCCGAGCCCGAATTCGTTCCGACGAACACGTTCCGGCTGCCCGAAGCCAGCGACATGCCCGCTTGCGTACCCAAACCTGTGTTATAGTGGTCTATCGAAGTACGCAATGCGCTCGCCCCTAGAGCAACATTTTGCTCTCCGATCTGGTTGCTGAACAAAGCGGCACGCCCAACCGACGTATTTTGGTTACCCGTCGTGGTATTATCTTGGGCGGATGCGCCTACAGCCGTATTTTCTGAGCCCGTAGTTCCTCGGCGCAGCGCTTGGTAGCCATAGGCGGAATTAAGGGTTCCCGTAAATCCGCTTACCCAGTTCTGGGGCGGTGAGGCAGCAGATGAGGCACCTACCAAAGTGTTGTTGTTCCCTGGGGAAGTCGCAGTGCCGATCACCATGTAGTTGGCTTGAGCATTTCCGGCAATCGCACAGAAAAGCGCGCCGAGCAAAAAGAAGTTTGTTTTCATAATATAACTGATTAGTTGGTTACAGGTTGACCAAAACAGAGGGTAATCAGTTATCTGGAAATGAAACGGATAAGGCTGGGGCGGTATTATCTTATGTCATAAAATTAGTACGTTTTGCGTATTTAAAGTGGTGATAAAAATATAAAAATCGCGTAGTGCGAATAATTTATTTTTGTATTATATAGACTCTATCTCAGTATTTTACACAAAAAACCTCCCGAAGGAGGCTTGTATTATCGTTTGTCGGCAGCGACGAAATCTCTCAAAGGACTTCCCGTGTACACCTGTCTAGGTCTTCCGATCGGCTCTTTGTTCAAACGCATTTCTTTCCATTGCGCGATCCAGCCCGGAAGGCGTCCGATGGCAAACATTACCGTGAACATATCGGTCGGGATTCCCAAAGCGCGATAAATGATTCCCGAATAGAAATCTACGTTCGGGTACAAGCTGCGCGATTTGAAGTATTCGTCTTCGAGCGCCGCTTTTTCAAGTTTCATCGCGATATCGAGAAGCGGATCTTTCACGCCAAGCGAAGAAAGCACCTCATCGGCGGCCTTCTTGATGATTTTGGCGCGCGGGTCGAAGTTCTTGTAGACGCGGTGCCCGAAGCCCATCAAACGGAACGGATCTTCTTTGTCTTTTGCTTTAAGGATGAATTTGTCTACGTCTCCTCCGGCCTTGTTGATTTCCTCGAGCATTTCAAGAACAGCTTGGTTCGCACCTCCGTGAAGCGGGCCCCAAAGTGCAGAAACTCCGGCAGAGATAGAAGCGAACAATCCGGCGTGGGACGAGCCTACCATACGCACGGTAGACGTCGAACAGTTCTGCTCGTGGTCGGCGTGAAGGATGAAAAGCTTGTCGAGTGCATCCACCACGATCGGGTTGATTTTATAAGGTCCTGTCGGCAAAGAGAACATCAGGTTCATGAAATTCTCTACATAGCCTTTGGTATTGTCGTAATAGTTGAGCGGGTAGCCCATAGATTTGCGGTACGTCCAAGTGGCGATCACAAGGAACTTACCGATGGTTTTGCAAACGCCCTCGTACAAATCGCTTTGGTTCTCTACGTTTACCGATTTCGGGTTGAAAGCCGTAAGCGCGCTCGTCAAGGCAGAAAGCACGCCCATCGGGTGAGCCGTTTTCGGGAAACCGTCGATGATGTTCTTCATCTCTTCGTTCACCAACGTGTATTTGCGGATGTCGTTCTCGAATTGCTCAAGAGTCTTCGCGCTTGGCAACTCGCCGAAAATCAACAGGTACGAAACTTCAAGGAAGCTTGCTTTGTCGGCAAGGTCTTCGATGGCGTATCCGCGGTAACGCAAAATCCCTTCTTCACCATCGAGGAACGTGATGTCGCTTTTGCAGACGCCCGAATTCTTGTAACCTGGATCGAACGTGATCGCGCCGGTCACATCGCGTAGTTTGCTGATATCGACGGCTACCTCGTTTTCGCTCCCTACGATAACAGGGAACTCATACTTTTTGCCGTCGAGTTCTAATATTGCAGTTTTAGACATGATATGTTTGGAAGTTTAATAAGAGTCACAAAACTAGGCAATTTTAGAGGAATTAAAAAACGGATACGGTAACGATTTCGTTAATAATTATTAAAATTCAACATAAAAAGCGAGGCAAACAAAAACCCGCAACTCAAAATTGCGGGTTTCTCAAATCGATGGTGATTTTTATTCTTTTACGATTTTGATCACGGCACTTCCTTTTTCGGAAATCGCCTTGACGAAATACACGCCTTTCGATTTCGAATAAAGACTGACTTGCATTTCAGACGACGACCCGACATGGGTTTCGAGAAGCCTGCCCTGAACGTCAAAAATCTGTACCGATTTCAAATCGGAAGTACTTTTAACGGTAAACTCGTTTTTGGTCGGATTCGGATACAGCGCAACCGAGGCCACATTGAAATCATCGGTGGACAACGCCTGGAACGTCGTCTCGGCGTCGTTCGTTTCTACAGGGAAATTGTAGTCGAAGAAAATATCGGCTTTGTTGGACACGGTCGTCCCTTCGGTCAACGTCGGGAGCGTCTTGGTTTTGAAAAGCACATACCCGTCGGCTTCTGCGCCTAATTCGATGCCTTCGAATATAAATTCGACGTTTTGGCCGTTTATTCGTGTATTGACCGCGTGCGAATTATCCAAAACCTGAAGGCTTGAAACATCGAATTTCGTCGCATCGATCACATCTTTGACGACGATGTTATGCGCGACTGCCGTTCCAGTGTTTTCGAATCGGATCAGGTAATGCAGGTATTCGCCGATTTTTTCGGGAGAAACCACAGCGCCTTCAAGGCAAGTCTTGTCGTTCGGATCGAAAGAGCCCACAGCCGTCTCGATATACGTGAACGTATTGTCGTTTGGAGTTTCGTCGTTGGCGATGGCAGACGAAGCGTTGAATTCGAAAACGTCCCCAATATTGACGGCCGGCGTTTCCATAGGCGAGTTGACGTTTAGGACAACTGTATAATGGCGACTCTCAAACGGTTGTAAGTTCGCATAATCCCAAGAAATTGAACCCGTCGCGAGGTTTGAGTAAGCCGGAGTTGCCGAAACGTAGTCAAGTCTGGTATCGTCAAAGCTCAACGTCGCCGTGCCCGAAAGCACCTGATTTCCTTTGTTTTTGATGATTACCGAACGATTGGTATCGAAACCCGGTTCCAGTATGTTTGCATATGTCAGCACTTCAAGATCGGGATGGTTGCCGTTTGCCGTCACACAGAAATCGTGATCGGAAACATTGTTCACGTCGGTAAAGTTTACCGTTGCGGAATTCGGGGAAACCGTAAAATACTCCGGATTTTCCAATACAGGCGAAAGCGTGTAATTGCCCGTATTGACAAAAAAACCGAATTCGCCGTTGTTGTTCGTAAAAACATCCTCGGTGGATGTGCCGTTGGCCACCTGGAGCTTTACATTCGAAAAATGGGCATCCGAAGCATCGCATCCGTCGTTTGCCCCATCGAATGTGAATGAGCCTGCAATCGTATTATATTCGCCTCCGGGTGTGAATGAACAATAGGTGTTCACCATACAATCGCCGTTGGTCAGATTGACAAAACCTTCAAGTTCGTTAGCATCGACGCATAAATATTTAAAATTGGGATTTCCACTTAAAACCCAACTCCAAGGGTATTCCTCACGTCCGTTTTTAAGATTGATACTCTCCAATTGGTTGTTTGAAGCATCCAATAGAAACAGCGTTCCTGCCTGCGACAAATCCAAATGGGTCAAATTATTGTTTGAGACATCCAAATAGAGAGAAGACAAATAATAATCCTGCACGATATTCAATTCTACAAGTTCATTGTCGTTAGCGTTAATCGTCTCTGCGCTATTCACCGTCAAGGTGTGCAATTTGTTGTGATGGCAATTGAGAATGCTTATAAACGTATTCATCATTGAAAGCGATTCGAGATTCGGATTGAAATTGCACTCAAGTGTGTGGAGTGGCGCGTCGATGACAACCGATGCCAACTGAACGTTGTTCACGCACCATAAATCTATTAAATCAGGGAAGCCGGTAAGATTCAATACAGACAAACCCGTGTTGTTCAAATCGAGTGAATGCATTTGAGACGGATTCAGGTTCAACGTCGTCATTAAAGGCGAATCCCATATTCGCAAATATTGGAAGGAGCTTTCGGAGAGATCTACCGATTGCAATAGAGGATTATCGGTAAGGATGAAATTCAAATTAGAGATCCCATCGTTGCCCTGTGGATTATTGGTATAAATAGAAGTGATGCTCGTATTACTGATGTGCCATTCACTTGCAGAAAAAGCACTTATCCCGGTCAGGTCGGTAATTGCGGGATTGTCGACATCTATGAAACATTGACAATACGTTTCGTCGGGCGCCATGATTTCCCCATCGTTGTCGAAGTCGAAATGCTCAAGCAATATCTGCTTGAACGCCGGATCGGGAATGTTCACGATTTGAGCCGACAATCCGGCATAGCAAAGCACAAAAAATAAAAAGTAAAGATTCCTCATCGGTTTGGTTTTCCTAAAGATTCAAAAAGCCCGCAACGGTTGCGCGGGCCTTTCCATAACTACTAAAAACTATTCTTTTTCAATATTTTGCATCCGTTGAACGGACGTCTTGCAATTTCCCCTATTACTTCTTGACGATTTTTTCGACTTTGACGCCTTTGTCGGTCGTGATTTTCACGAAATACACACCGGTTTGCCTGTCGGAAATATTCATAGTCGTTTGGTTCGCATCGATCATTTTCACCTGAAGCAATCTTCCCTGTATATCGAAAAGCTGCAACGACCTGATTTCGTTATCGGCTTTCACCGTAAACGAATCGTCGACCGGATTCGGATACAACTCGACCGAAACATCTTTAGGATCGTCGACCGAAAGTGACTGGAACGTGGTGTGTGCCGTATTGGTGATGATCGGATGGTTGTAATCGAAGTAAATGTCGGCTTTGTTCGACACCACATCGCCTTCGTGAAGCGAGCCAAGTGTACGAACCCTTAGCAAAATATTGCCATGTCCGCCCGAATCGAGATTGATGCTTTGGAAAATGAAAATCGTACCGTCGTCGCCCGATTTGGCCACGACGTGATGCGAACTGCCCATAATCACAAGGCTCGAACGGTCGAACATCGTAGGGTCGATCACGTCTTTTATCGTGATGTTCTCGGCAGGCGCGTTGCCCGTGTTCTCGAAATTGATCACATAATGCAGGTAATCGCCTATCAGCATCGGGGAAACGATTTCGCCTTCAAGACATTTTTTGTCGTTCGGATCGAAAGAACCCACGACCGTTTCGGTATATGCGAACGTATTGTCTGCGCTGTCCACATCGCCCGTCGCATTGATGTTTGCGGTAAACGTCAACTGGTCGTCTATGTTGATCGCGGGCGAATCTGTAGGCGCGTTGATGTTTACGGTCACTTCTATGCTCCGGCTTTCAAAAGGCTGCAGGTTCGCATAGTTCCAATTTAGTGAACCCGTACCAGATGATGCCGGAGTAACCGTAGAAGACACGAAGTCCATCACGCTGTCGTCATAGAAGAAAGATATGCCGTAGGTTTGGCTCAACGTCTGGTTGCCTTTGTTTCGGATGACGATGCGGTACACGGCGTCGAAACCAGGTCGTGCCGGAATGACCGGGAAAACCGCGATTTCGGCGTCGGGATTGATTCCGTTGGCCGTCAAACAGAAATCATTCGTGGAAATTGTCCCGTCGACCGCTGCGAAATTCACGTTGGCTGCAGAAGGACTTGTATTGAAGTAATTGTTCTCGAAAACCGGATTCACGGTATAATCGCCATCGCCTACATAAAAGTTATACGCTGCTTGGTTGTCGGTAAACACGTCGAACTCATCGGAATCGTGCGTCATGTGTACCTTGATAAGCGATTGCGCACTATCGGAAGCATCGCATCCGTTGCCCGCCGAATCGAATTTCACGTTTCCGGTAATCGTATTGTAAACGCCTCCGGGTACGAACGAACAGTACGAATTTACCTGAACCGCGACTCCGGCCATAGCTTGATAGGACGCAACCTGATCTTCATCGGCGCATACATAAACCAAACTGTTTTCGGTAAGATCGCCAACCGTGAGGTTTTCCTCGGCTCCGTTCTTGGCGAAAAGCATTTCTATGTTATTGCCGAAAATAGACACGCCTTCCAGATTCGTATTGTTGTTCAAATCTAAATTGCCTGTTATATTGTTGTCGGAACAATTGAGGAATACCAAATCTTCGAGAGTGGTCACGTCCAACGTCGTGAGATTGTTGTTGCGGCAATCGAGATTCGTAACCGACGGATAGACCGAAACATCGAGGTTCGCGATTGCGTTCCCTCGGCAATCCAACGTCAGCAGTGTAGACGATGGCGGTAAATCGACAGTCGAAATACCCGTATTGCCGAATTGTAGATATTTAAGCGAAGACAAACCTGTCCAGTCATGCGATTGCACCGGATTGTCGTTGAAATACAAGGTTTGCAAGCTCGACATTCCGGCCACGTTGACATTAGCGACGTTGTTCGATGAAAAATCGAGCGTCTTCAAACTTGTCGCCCCGATGACGTTCAAAGTCGCCAAATCGTTAGCGGCACAACTCAAAATCTCGAGATTCGTGAACGTGCTTACGTCGAGGCTCGTCAATTGGTTGCCATATACATTGATTTCGCGCACTTGCGGAATGTTCGACAGCACGAGGTTCGAAACTTGGTTGTACATGATCGAAAACCTATCGAGGTTCGGCATATTCTGTAACGAAAGCGACGTCAAGTGGTTTTGGTCGAGTACGAGGTCTTCGAGGTTGCTCACACCAAACAAGTTGATGGATGTAAGCTCATTTCCTCCCAAATACGCAAGCTGCAATGTCGTCATGCCTGACAAATCGAGAGAAGTCAGCATATTGTCCATCGCATACAAATTGATCAGAGACGTGAAGCTTTTGACTCCCGTCAAATCCTGTATATTGAGGTTGTCGACCGTAAGCGTAGTTACGACGGCCGCTTCCGAAAACTGGATGTTGCCGTCGGTATTCGTATCGATTCCTGCCGTAATCAACGCATTTTTAAACACGGGATCCGGAATGTACACGACATCGGTATCCATAACGACCAAATCAAAACTCGTGACGCTTGCGCAAGTGCTCGAATTAGACTGGACGCGTGCCCAAATGGTCTCGGGATTCGATCCGTTAGGCCACGCCGTTACCGGAACTATGGGGTTATTTCCGTTTTGCGCATCTGCTTCACTGGTATAAAAAGATACCGTCACGTTCGATTGCCCACCGACCAAAGCCGTGTTGTTTGTCGTCAAATCGAAAGTGGCGTATCCGTCGTTAGGGCTTTCTGAAACCACAATATCGGACGCTGGATAAGCGAAAGCCGGCTCTACGACATTGACCTGTAAATTCTGGTTCGGGAACGATTCGCAACCCGAGACCACACTATAAAGATAGAAGTCGTAAGTCGCGATCAAGTTATCGGGTAAAGATATATACACCGTATCGCCACTTGTCGTCGTGACGGTTTGGTTAGCACCTCCGTTGACCGAGTAGGTGAATGTGTACGGAAAGCCTGCTCCTCCAAATCCTTGAAGCTGTATTGCGCCACTTCCGCTGCCCATGCACACATTGGTTTGGGCTGCCGAAATCGTACCGGTAAGCGGCAGGTAAACCACGAGGTCCAGATGGGCCACGGCAAATTCCGTAGGGTTGGCGATTTCCTCGACCCTTACATATAAAATCTGGTTGTCGGAACCTGAATAAGCAGAGGGAATGGTTATAAATGATCCGTCCGAATTGGCATCAGATAAGGTTTGATGGAATGTGACCGTATATTCGGAAGGGTTCAGACCATTCAAAATCTCGGGAATGGTCATTGTAAGGTCGAACATTCCAAACCCATCGCCGTTGTCGTCGCAAACGGCCAATGGCTGCGGACTCGCGTTGATGTCGGGCTGAGCCAAAGCTAGTCCTGAACAAAGCAACAACAGAAAGTATAGTTTTTTCATGGTCGGTAATTTTAAGTTTGCGGCTGGCGCGTGGTTGTGGTGTTTTTGGTATTTGGTTGAAAAAATTAAATCGTCCTCAAAAGTTCCTGCAGCCTTTCCTTTTTCCGTTGGGAAATCGGCAAATGGCTGCCATCGCTCATGATGACGTAGCCTCCGTCTTTTTTGATGTATGATTTGAGATACGAAAGATTGATCAGGTGCGATTGATGGATCCGCTCAAAACCGTGCTCGGTCAACATATCCTCGTATTCTTTCAATGTCTTGGAAATCAACACCGGCTTGCTTCCTTTTATGTAAAATTTGGTGTAATTGTCTTCGCTTTCGCATCTTAGGATATCGCTGATTTCGAACAGATGGATACCTTCCGAAGTCGAAAGCGCAATCCTCTTGAAATTGTCGACTTTCTTGCGGATGTTCTCCAAAAGCAAATCGATGTGCGCGAAGCCTTCGTTCTTGGTCACGACGCTGCGGATCTTGCCGATGACTTTTTCCAAATCTTCGGGATCGACGGGCTTGAGCAAAAAGTCGAGCGCACTGAAACGGAACGCCTTGATCGCATACTGCTCATGGGCCGTGATGAACACGATATGAGCCGTAGAACTCCCGTGTTTTTGGGCGAGTTGTTCCAAAATATCGAAACCGGTGCCGTCTGCGAGTTGTATGTCGAGGAAAACCACTTGCGGACGCAACGTATCCATCGCCTTGATTCCAGATTCGACGCTATCGGCTTCCCCTAAAATGTCAAAATCCGGAGCATAACGTTCCAGAAGGCTTTTCATTCCGTTTCTAAGGTTGGCATCGTCGTCTATGAGCAGCGCGGATATCATTTATTTTCTATTTTAATTATTATTTTCTATTGGCAAGACGGTTTATTTGTCGTTTATGTATTGCACCGGAAGCGTCAAAACCACCTGTGTTCCAATTACATGACCTTCGTTGTCGGCTCTTTCGGTAATATCGACGTCGGCCTTACGCGAAGTAAAGGCTTTTATCATTTCGAGACGTTTTTTTGTGATATCGAGTGCCATCGATTTATGAACAGATACCGATTGTTCTTTCATTTGACGCGATTTGTCGATCCCGATCCCGTCGTCTACTATCGTACAGATCAAATTATCGCCAGACAATTCGAAACTGATGTCGATCCTGCCCTGCCCTTTCTTCGGAACAAGTCCGTGTATGATGGCATTTTCGACGAAAGGTTGCAACAATAACGGAGGCAAAGCCGTGTCGTCTTCTATATCGCTGCTTTTATTGATGCTAAATTCGAAAATTTGGTTGAAACGAAGCTGCTCCAATTCGAGATAGTTGCGCAATCCTTCGATTTCTTTGTCGATCGGGATCAGGGATTCTTTCGAATATTCCAACGTGAGACGCATCAGTTTCGAGAACTTCGACAGGTATTTGATCGCCGAATCGGTGCCGTTTTGTACGATGAAACTCGAAATCGACCCCAGACAATTGAACACGAAATGCGGATTCATCTGCAAATGCAGCGCTTTTTGCTCGTATTCGGCCAACTCTTTTTCGAGCGTGAGCGTCTTCTTGAGCTGCAACCTGTTGTATATCAGGAAAACGATCCCGAACAACAACAGGATGAACAGCACAATGAAGAAAGTTTGCATGATATGGCGCTTGGATTGCTCGCTGAAAAGGAGTTCGCGTTTCTCTCTTTCCTTCTTCTGCAATGCCTCGCGCTTATCGAATTCATAATTCATTTCGGCCTGTACGCTTTTGCGGATGTTCTCGTTTATGTTCAGGCTGTCTTTTGCGATACTGTAATTCTGGAAATGCAGCAACGCCATTTTCGGATCGTTCTTTTTGGTGTAGATGTCACTGAGCATTTTCTCGGCAATCACGACCTGTTCCGGAATATCGAGCTCTTTCGCCAAAGCGAGCGAACGGTTGGCATAGTTGAGCGATTCGTCGAGATTGTCGGCAGAGAAGTAATATTTGGCCAAATGCGCATAGGTGTCGGCCGTTCCGAATTTATCTTCTATGGAATTGAAAACCTTGATGGCTTCATCCCAAGTTTCACGTGCTTTCAGTGTATTTCCGGTCTGTTGGTAATACGAGCCGAGGTTGTTGAGCAATTCACCCAATCCACGAGGATTCGGGAAACCGGTGAACATGTTGCGCGCCTTGCTGTAATATTCGAACGCTTTGGCGAAATTCTTTTGACCCAAATAGATATTTCCGATGTTCGTAGCCGTAATGCCTACCGTCGGATCTGCCGATTTTTCCTGGATTTTTTGTGCTTTCACGAAATATTCCAACGCCTTGAAATCGTTGTGAAGCGACTGGTATACGATCCCGATGTTATTGTAGACGCGACCCAATCGCAACGGTTCATCCATCGTCTCGTAAAGCGGTGCGGCCTTCAAATGAAACTGAAGCGCACGTGCGTAATTGCTTTGTTCCGAAAAGACGATACCGATACTGCCGTAAGCTTTGGCCAAACCGGCTTTCACCTTGACATCTTTCGGATTCGCCGAATACTCGTTTTCAAAAAGGGTTTGGGCCGATGTGAAGTATTCGAGCGCTTTCGGATAATTCCCTGTAAGAATTCCGGCCGTCCCGAGGTTGAGCAACGCATTTCCTTCGGCCGTCTTGTATTTTATGCGTCGCGACAAATCGAGTGCCTTGCCTGCATATTCGGTCACTTTTGAAGCATCGGAAGTCTTGTAACCGTCCGAAACCGCATTGAGCAAATCGGCCCGATCTATATCGTTCTTGCTCTTAGGCAATTGCGCTACCAGGCTATCTACCGATTGGGCAGACGCCAAAGTGCAAATGAAAAGCAAAAATGCGAGTAGGTTTTGTTTCATGGCCTTATGACTGAAGCAAATGTAAGATTTAGATCTTTAACACCTAGAAGCGATTAGAATTTGTGCTTTACGGCTGAGAATACGAGTGTTTATGCGACAATTGGTGCGTTCGGCGATAAAAAAGGCGCGATCCGTGAGATACGCGCCAATTGGATTCTTGGAATAGGAATTATCATTTTTTCATCACTTTCTCGATAGAAATCCCTTTTGCGGTGATGATCTTGAGGAAATAGATTCCCGATTGATTTCGGCCCATATCCAACACGAAATCATTAGCGGAAGGCAATTCGGCACTCACGATGCGACCCTGCATATCGTAAACGGAAACCGAATGTATGTCCGAATCGGCTTTGATGCGCACCATTCCCGAAGTCGGGTTCGGAGAAACGACAACCGAAGCATCCTGAACGAAATCGCCCGTCTGCAGATTCTGGAACGTCGTACTCGCCAGATTCGTCTCGATCGGGTAATTGTAATCAAAGAAGATGTTGGCTTTATTGGTGACCGTGCTTCCCGTCGTGAGCGTGTTTTTGGTCTTGATCTTAAAGACGACATTTCCGTGTTCGTTCACACCTAAATCGATGCCTTCAAAAATGAACTCGACTTTAGCGCCCGTAATTCGCGTACTGTTCGGATGCGATGCCGACAAAAGTTGGAACGTCGACAGATCGAATTTCGCAGTATCGATCAAATCGGCAACCACGACATTTTCGGCCGGAAAAGTTCCTGTATTTTCAAAGTTGATCACATAATGTAGGTAATCCCCGATTTTTTGTGCCGAAACGACATTGCCTTCCACGCATTGTTTGTCGTTCGGATCGAATGAACCTACCACGACCTGATCCAAAACAGAGGTATTGTCTTGCGGCATCTCGTCGGACGCGAGCGGATAGGCCACGGCCGTAAAAGTCAAAACATCATTGATGTTCACGGGCGGTGTCGCGGTTGGCGCATTCACGTTGAACATCATACCCACGACCTGCGAACCGAAAGGCTGCAAACCGGTAAAGTTCCAAGTGAGATTGCCTGGATTTTGGATCAAGGTTTCGGAAGCTTCTACAAAATCGAGCACATTTTCCTCGAACGAGATCGCCACATTACCCGACATGCTCTGGTTGCCTTTGTTGCGCAACACGACCTGGTAAAAGGCCTCGAAACCGGGACGCGCACCACCAATCGGTACGAAAGTCACCTCGAGATCCTGATGCGAGCCGTTCGCGGTAATACAGAAATCCTGCGTATTCACCGTACCGTCCTGAGCGGGGAAATTTACCGTCGCGGATGCAGGTGCTGCGTTGAAATACGTCGGATTCTCAAAAATTGGGGTCAGCGTATGGTCGCCTTCCCCGACATAGAAACTGAAACCGCCCTCACTATTCACAAAACTGTATCCTACTTGCGAACCGTCGTCGATCTTGATCTTAAGCGACGGCATGGCCGGATCGGAAGCGTCACAACCGTTCGCATCTATATCGATTTTCGCCTGTCCCGAAATGGTATTGAAGGTTCCTCCGGGCGTAAACGTGCAATAGGAGCTGATCACAAGGTCTGCCCACTCCGGATCATAATACTGCTGCTGTACCGATGCGAGTTGATCCTCATCGACACAAATGAATTTTAATGTGGTCGGGTCGATTGAAAAGACACTCAAAAAAGTCTCTATTGAGCCGTTCTTCGCAAAAACCGATTCCATAGGATTGCCTCCAGCATTCAAATAAAACAATGACGGGCATTGGGAGACATCGAGCGTCGTAATCTGATTGCCTGCAACTATAAGATTATGTAAAACAGGCAAGTAAGGCAGTGTCATGTCGCCAGAAATCTCATTACTATCTAAATCGAGTGTGGCCAGCGCCGGACAGCCGGTTATTGAAAAATCCGATATAATCCCCAACCTATTGCTAAAATTAGTGAGGGAAGGACAATTGGAAATATGGACCGAACTTGGTCCCAAACCGATCTCAGGAGTATGTAATCCCATGACAGTCTCCAAAGATGGCAAGTCATGCAACTCCAAAGCAGGCAACGCCGTATGTGACGTACTGAGATTATTCAGTGACGTACAGCCTGTAAAGTCGACTGTTTCCAATTATGAAGTGTTCATCAATTCGACTATATACAGACTGGAACAGCCCGACAAATTGAGGTGCTTGACATCGGATGAGTCCAAATCTACCTCGTCTAGCATCGTATTTCCAGACAAATCAAGTGTATCGATAGGTGTATCGGCAGCAACATGTAACGTATGCAATGTCAGGTTATCGAGATTGAGCGCCTGTAACTGATTGCCTCCAACATAAAGCAGTCCCAACGAAGTCCATCCGGTCAAATCGAGACTCGTCAAATTGTTTGACTTGAAAGTCATTGCTCCAACCGAAGGAATCACACCCGAAAAAGAAGACAACGAATTTTCCTGGATCGTAAGTGATTGAAGTTGCGGCAAATTTGCGAGACTGACGGACGTCGTTTGATTGTTTTGAAGGGTTAGCGATTGTAAATTCAGAAATCCTTGCAAGGAATTCGCACTTATCGTATTGGCCGTAATATCCAGGTTACGCAATTCCGAAAAATATTCTATTCCCGCGATCGAAGTTATTCCGCCGCCAATAATATTGAGGCTATAAACCAATACGGCTTCCGATTGTTGGATTTCGCCATCGTTATTGACGTCGATCTTAAAGTGATTTCCCTGAGCGTTGCTCGCAATGTTGTTGGAAGGGGATGCCGATACTAATTTGGCTTTGAAATTCGCATCGGGAAAATTGATGTTTTGCGAATTCGCGATACAGGAAACGAAAATAAATCCGAGTAAAAGTTTTTTCATAGCGCAGTTTGTTTTGGATAAAGCTTTAAAAGCCGTGTGAATGTACTGAAAAAAGTGACGGTTTCACGACAAAATTGAGCATTCGCCCCTTTCGTATGAGCACAAATAAAAAAACCCGACCGCAAGGCCAGGTTTTTCCATCAAAATATAAAAAGATAGATTATTTCACTTTGAACGCTTTCTTTCCAGGGAAATAAGCGGTTTCACCCAATTCTTCCTCTATGCGCAACAATTGGTTGTACTTGGCCATACGGTCTGATCGCGATGCCGAACCGGTTTTGATTTGCCCACAGTTAAGCGCTACGGCAAGATCGGCAATCGTGTTGTCTTCGGTTTCGCCCGAGCGGTGCGACATTACAGACGTATAACCTGCATTGTGCGCCATGTTCACGGCGGCGATCGTTTCAGACAACGTTCCGATTTGGTTCACTTTGACCAAGATCGAGTTTGCGATGCCTTTCTCGATTCCCGTAGACAAACGTTGTACGTTGGTCACGAACAAATCGTCTCCTACAAGCTGCACTTTGTCTCCGATAAGGTCGGTAAGGTATTTCCAGCCGTCCCAATCGTCTTCGTACATACCATCCTCGATAGAGACGATCGGGTATTTCGAAGCGAGTTCCGCCAAATATTCGGCTTGCTCTTTAGACGAACGGATTTTCCCGGTTTCGCCTTCGAACTTTTTGTAATCGTAGTTTCCGTTCACGTAGAATTCAGAAGCGGCGCAGTCAAGAGCGACCATGACGTCGTCTCCGAATGTGTAACCTGCTTTTTCGACCGCGAGCTTGATCGAATCCAAAGCGTCTTCCGTTCCGCCGGCCAAATTCGGGGCGAAACCACCTTCGTCACCTACGGCTGTAGACAGATTGCGGTCGTGCAACACTTTTTTGAGGTTGTGGAAAATCTCGGTCCCCATTTGCATCGCGTGCGTAAAAGATTTCGCTTTTACCGGCATGATCATGAATTCCTGGAATGCGATAGGCGCATCGGAGTGCGAACCGCCGTTGATGATGTTCATCATAGGAACCGGAAGCGTATTTCCTGAAACGCCGCCCACGTAGCGGTACAATGGCAATCCCAGTTCGTTCGCGGCAGCTTTCGCCACGGCCAAAGACACACCGAGGATTGCGTTTGCACCAAGGTTTCCTTTGTTCGATGTTCCGTCGAGCTCGATCATTTTGCGGTCGATCAGGTTCTGTTCGAAAACAGAAGTTCCGACAAGCTCTTCGGCTATACGCGTATTTACGTTCTTCACGGCAGTGCTCACACCTTTGCCCATGTAGGCTTTTCCGCCGTCGCGCAATTCCACGGCTTCGTGCTCGCCTGTGGAAGCTCCTGATGGAACGGCCGCGCGGCCCAAAACTCCGGTTTCTGTAACGACATCGACTTCGATAGTAGGGTTTCCTCTGGAATCAAGGATTTGCCTTGCGTGAATTCTAACGATAATACTCATTTCGTTTTTCTTGATTTTGGTTAATGAATAATGCAAATATAATCAGAAGTATACTTAAAAACAGGGCAAAATCGGGTATGTTATCAACGCAAACGTTATAATTCGCAAAGTTTTTTCGGTTCGGATAATGGTTATATTTGCGCTCTCGACTTTTCGCGCATCTTGACCCGATTCATACGAAATATCCTGATCCTTTTGGGGTTGACGTTGTTAACCTTAGTGGTGTTGGACCTCGTCTATACCCGGATTCTCACGCATGCGCCCGCCAACGACAAAATCACGCTGATCAAAAGGTCTTCGGGCCGTAAATTCAATTACGTTTTCGTCGGCTCGTCCCGCGTGAACAACTGTATCATACCGTCGATAATCGAAAAAGAGACGGGAAAGACGTCTTTGAATTTGGGCGTCGAATCGGCACGCCCGCACGATATATTGACGTTGGTGAAATTGCTCGTGGCCAGCAACGTGAAATGCGACTCGGTTTTCGTGCAGGCCGATTACGGCTTCAACCATCTCGAAAGTTCTACGTTCTTGGAATTCCAGGCGATGCCTTACTTGCGGCAGGATTCGATTTTGAGCAATCACATGTCGTATTTGCCCGATGCGTGGGCTTTGAAGCACATTCCATTTTATCGGTATGCCGTTTATGAGCGGAAGATCGGACTGCATTCGACATTTGCCGCATTGCGCAGAAAATCACCTTCCAACCTTGAAAAAACTTCGGGCTGCATGTTGCTTCGCGGCCAACAATTGCTTGACGAATACACGATGCCGAAAACCATTTCCGTGCAAAATCGCTATTGCGAAGAACTTGAAAAATTCGCGAAAATCCACAATCTTCATCTCGTGTATTTCACTTCTCCTTTTATGCTGTCGGTCAAAACCAAAGATTTTATGTCCAAACTCAAAAAGAAAATTCCGGGTTTGCACGATTATTCGAGAGCGATAGCAAGTGACAGCCTTTTCCGAAACCAATCGCACTTGAACAATAAAGGCGCGGCGGTTTTTACGGAATTGCTCCTATCCGACCTGCTCACCAAACGTTAAAACAGTTGCTAATGCCTATATTTGGCTTTTAATTAACCTGACCGACATGCTTTTCAACTCCTGGGAGTTCGCCCTGTTCCTGCCGATCGTTTTCGCTTTGTATTGGATGCTGCACAAAAAATTGCAGTTCCAAAACATGCTGTTGCTTGGGGCGAGCTATTTCTTTTATGCGTGCTGGGATTGGCGATTCCTGTTTTTGCTGATGTTTTCGACAGGCCTCGATTATTTCACCGGACTCAAAGTGTCGGGAAATGACGGCTTCGGGAAAAAATTCTGGTTCTGGCTCAGCATCATCGTCAACCTTGGATTCCTCGGTGTTTTCAAGTATTACAATTTCTTTGCGGAATCGTTCGCAGGATTACTCGAATCTTTCGGGTTTCGCGTGCATTTGGCCACGCTTGAGGTGATTTTGCCTGTCGGGATCTCATTTTACACGTTCCACGGGCTTTCGTACGTGATCGATATTTACAAGAACCGTATCGAACCCGAGAAAAACTTCGTGACCTATTCGCTTTTCGTAAGCTATTTCCCGCTTTTGGTCGCCGGTCCGATTGAACGCGCGACGCATCTTTTGCCGCAAATAAAACGCAAGCGCAACTTCGACTATGACAAAGCCATGGACGGATTCTACCAGGTTTTGTGGGGCTTGTTCAAAAAAGTAGTGATCGCCGACAGTTGCGCACAGTACGCCAACGAAATCTTCAACAATTCGGGTCAGATGAACTCGTTTTCATTGATTTTGGGTGCCGTGTATTTCGCGTTCCAGATTTACGGGGATTTTTCGGGATATTCAGACATCGCATTGGGAACTTCGAAAATGTTCGGCATCGATTTACTTCGGAACTTCAACTATCCTTATTTCTCGCGCGACATCGCCGAATTCTGGAGACGTTGGCACATTTCGCTGTCGAGCTGGTTTCGCGATTATCTGTACATTCCGCTTGGCGGAAGCAAAGGCGGTATGTGGAGCAAGATCCGCAACACGTTCATCATTTTCCTTGTGAGCGGATTCTGGCATGGCGCGAATTGGACGTTCATCGTTTGGGGCGGATTGAACGCGCTGTATTTCTTGCCGTTATTGATCCGGAATTCGAACCGCAACAACATGCACATCGTTGCCGAAGGGCGCTTTTTCCCATCGATAAAAGACGTGCTGAAAATACTGCTTACATTTTCGCTTACCGTTTTTGCGTGGATTTTCTTCCGGGCCAAAACCGTTTCCGAAGCCATCGCTTATATTAAGGGAATCGGCATTTTCAATTTTGACGGAGGCATACAATTCCTCAAAATCGACCGTTACACACCCGAATTGCTGCTGTTGATCGGCATTTTCATGTTGGCCGAATGGTTTTCGCGCGAGCATGAACATCCCGTTTTCGGAAGATGGAAATTCTTTAAAGCAATCCTTATCATCCTTGGCATCATTACATTAGGTGCTTTTTCGAACGTTGGCGATTTCATATATTTCCAATTCTGATGGGCAAGTTTCTACGACACATTCTACTTTTTTTGATCGCAACGGTCGCGATGATGGCAGTTTTGGATGTTTGCTATACGCAGATTTTCGAAACGTCTCCGCCTCGATCGAAATTCCAGTTGCTCAGAAATTTAAAGGGACAAAAGATCGGATATGCCTTTTTGGGATCTTCACGTGTCGATAACGACATAGTTCCCGAATTGATCGAACAGGAAACGGGAAAGAAATCGCTCAATTTAGGGTTTCAGGCATCCAAAATGTATGATATCCATACGATATTGCGGCTTCTCAAGGAATACGACGTGCAATCGGATAGGGTTTTCGTACAAATGGATTACACCTTCAATGCGGGCGGACATTCCAATATGATGCTGCACGAAGTTTTGCCGTTCATACGAGACAATGAAGTGACACGCCGCCATTTTGCTGTCCTTCCCGATCACGATGCCTTGTATTATGTTCCTTTTTACCGATATGCGGCTTACGATTTCAAGATCGGATTCAGGGAAATGATGATGAATGTATTGCACAAACGCACGGCTTTGGCGCTTTCGGGAGGTTATCATCCGGTTTTCGGGCATGAACAAAAGGAAAACCACAACACTTTGCCGGATACGATATGGAAAAGCAATCCCTATTTTGACAGCATACGGTCTTTCGCCGATAAGAACAGGTTGGACGTGACGTATTTTTGCGCACCTTTCGACACGAAAACCAAAAATATCGGCTATGTCAAACTACTCAAAGGCAAAATTCCGAACCTGCGCGATTATTCGCAGAGCATCCGCGACACCATGTCTTTCGCCAACCACTTTCACTTAAATGACGTTGGAGCGCGGGAATTCACGACCCAATTCATCCGAAACGAATTAAAAAAGAAAGCGCCTTAATTGGCGCTTTTTATATTCTCTATGAACTGGTCGAACAAATACGTCGAATCGTGCGGACCAGGACTTGCTTCGGGGTGATATTGAACCGAAAACGCGTTCTTGCTCTTCATTCGCATTCCCGCAACCGTTCCGTCGTTGATGTGTAGGTGCGTGATCTCGAAATCGGGATTCTTGAGCAATTCTTCTTTGTTGACTGCGAATCCGTGGTTTTGTGACGTGATTTCGCCGTGTCCGCTAACCGTGTTCATGACCGGATGGTTGATTCCCCTATGACCGTTGAACATCTTATACGTCGGAATGCCGTTGGCCAATCCCAAAATTTGGTGTCCGAGGCAGATCCCGAAAACCGGATCGTTGGCCTTGAGGATTTCTTTTGCGGTTTCCTGGGCAACCAAAAGCGGTTCCGGATCGCCGGGTCCGTTCGAAAGGAAAAATCCGTGAGGATTCCACGCTTTCATTTCCTCGTATGACGTATCGAAAGGGAACACCTTGATGTAACAGTCGCGTTTGGCAAGATTCCTTAGGATGTTTTTCTTGATGCCCAGATCCAAAGCGGCGATTTTGTAAGTCGCGTTCTCGTCGCCTACGAAATACGGTTGTTTCGTAGATACGACCGAAGCGAGTTCCAGACCTTCCATAGCCGGGATTTCGGCCAATAGCGCTTTCAATTCCTCTACCGATTTGCCGTCTGTGGAAATAGCCGCGTTCATCGCACCGTTATCGCGAATGTAACTTACCAACGCACGCGTATCCACATCTGAAATACAGATCAGATTTTGCTTGCGGAAATATTCCTCAAGACTCGCTGTAGAATTGGCGCGTGAATGGTTGAAGCTGAAATTCTTGACGACCAATCCCGAAATCATGATCTTGTCGGCTTCGATATCTTCGTCGTTGACGCCGTAATTACCGATGTGCGCATTGGTGGCGACCATGATCTGACCGAAATAAGACGGATCGGTGAAGATTTCCTGATAGCCCGTCATGCCGGTGTTGAAGCAGACTTCACCGAAGGTCGTGCCTTCGATTCCGATTGATTTTCCGTAAAAAACAGTGCCGTCCGCAAGTAGTAAAATGGCTTTTTGTCGTGTGTTGTACTTCATGTAGCAGTTATGTTGCTAAAGTGCAAGGTTTAAGATTGCTTGACTTTGTGTAGTTATCGGGGTGCAAATTTAGCGTATTTTTTGTGGACGGCATAATCACAACAAATGTTTTGTTCTTTTTTGAGATTCGATTCTGAGTATGACAATTAACTTTATATTTGCCACCATTAACCAAAATTCAATTAATGAAAAAGTTATTTTTATGCGCATTTGCTGCACTTCTTTTTTCGTGTAGCTCAGACGATGGCGGATCGTCAAACAACGGTGGTAACAACAACGATAATGGGGTTGCCTACATCAAAGGAAAGATGGACAACGTCGCGTTCGATTACACGTTCAATAACACGGCCAACGATACTTTCCTGTATAATGCGGCCACCGGTTTCAGCGGTGAAGGTTTTGACCGTTGGTATTACTACGGCGGAAGCATGATGACGTTTACGCCACCGGTTTTCACCCCTTCATTTACTATTGCATGGAACAATATGTATTATGGAGAAGGCGGTGATGAAGAGGGAGAAGCGGCAGCGTTCTACGAAACAGTTGGCGATTTACCTTCGAATTTCCTGAACTACGATCAGGACGATGCACACAACCCGGGCTTAGAAATCACTTACGAAGCGCAGGATGGCACTTTCTATTCAAGCAAAGGAGGAAGCCAGACCGGAAGCACGCTTTCTGTAAGCAATTACACACAAGGCACCACAAGCAACGGAGCGAAAACCATGACCGTCAAAGGAACATTTTCGTGCAAGTTGTATAACGATGAAGATCCGAACGATGTGATTGAGGTCACGGACGGAAAGTTCAAGATGATACTTTCGGAGTTCCAATAATCAAGAAAGGCGCGAAAGCGCTTTTTTTTGTGCCTTTTTGAAACGGACTAAACCGTATCGTCAAGGTTTGTCGGATTTATTTCTTACAAAATCTACTCGTGTCCATAATCCGCAATCCAAATCCAGAAAGAACAACCATACAAACAACAAAAAAGGGACAAACTTTCGCTTGTCCCTTTTTTATATTAAAAAGAAAAATACTATTCTTCTTTCTTTTCTTCTGTCGCATCTGCAGCAGGAGCTTCAGGAGCCTCAGTTGCCGGAGCTTCTGCAACCGGAGCTGCTTCTGCTTCTGGTGCTTCTACTGTCGGTTCTTCTACTTCAGCAACCGGAGCTGCTTTCTCTGCTTTTGGAGCAGCTGTAGTAGCTCCTTTTGCTTTTGAACGACGGCTTCTGCCTTTTTTCTCTTCTTTTTTGCCTCCGTTGTAAAGTTCGTTGAAGTCTACAAGTTCGATCATCGCCATATCAGCGTTATCTCCCAAACGGTTACCCAACTTGATGATACGAGTGTATCCTCCTGGACGGTCACCAACTTTGGCAGCAACGTCGCGGAACAATTCAGTAACCGCGTATTTGTTGCGAAGGTATGCGAAAACGATACGACGGTTGTGCGTCGAATCTTCTTTAGATTTTGTTACCAACGGCTCAACAAATTGCTTAAGCGCTTTGGCTTTAGCCACAGTCGTGTTGATGCGCTTGTGCTCGATCAATGAACAAGCCATGTTCGCAAGCATGGACTTTCTGTGTCCTGACTGACGGCTAAGGTGATTAACTTTTTTTCCGTGTCTCATTGTTATTCGTTTTTAATCCCGTGCTTCCGGAACTAGTCTTTATCTAATTTATACTTGCTAAGATCCATTCCGAAAGTCAGGTTCTTCTGAGCTACGAGTTCGTCAAGCTCAGTAAGTGACTTCTTACCGAAGTTGCGGAATTTCATCAAATCGTTCTTGTTGAAAGAAACAAGGTCTCCCAAAGTATCCACTTCGGCAGCTTTCAAACAGTTGAGGGCGCGAACCGACAAATCCATATCGACCAATTTGGTTTTTAGGAGTTGACGCATGTGCAACGATTCCTCATCGTATGATTCTGTCTGTGCGATTTCGTCGGCCTCAAGCGTGATACGCTCGTCGCTGAACAACATAAAGTGGTGGATCAAAACTTTCGCAGCTTCGGTCAACGCGTCTTTTGGGCTGATCGAACCGTCTGTCTTGATTTCGAAAACCAGTTTCTCGTAATCGGTTTTTTGCTCAACGCGGAAGTTCTCGATAGCGTACTTCACGTTCTTCACAGGTGTAAAGATCGAGTCTGTCGCGATAGTACCGATAGCGGCGTTTTGCTTTTTGTTCTCTTCAGCAGGAACGTATCCACGGCCTTTTTCGATGGTCAATTCCATGTTAAGGCTGATTTTGCTGTCAAGGTTACAGATCACGAGTTCCGGGTTCAATACCTGGAAACCAGAGATGAATTTCTGGAAATCGCCAGCAGTAAGTTGGTCTTTTCCTGAAACGGAGATGGTAACTGATTCGTTGTCTACGTCTTCAATCTGGCGTTTGAAACGCACCTGCTTCAGGTTGAGGATGATTTCCGTAACATCTTCCACAACACCTGAAATAGTGGAGAATTCGTGATCAACACCTTCGATGCGAACCGAAGTGATTGCATATCCTTCCAGTGCGGAAAGCAGCACCCTTCTCAAAGCATTACCGACGGTCAATCCGTATCCGGGCTCAAGAGGGCGAAATTCGAATTTGCCTTCTGAGTCGGTTGAATCGATCATGATAACCTTATCGGGTTTCTGAAAATTAAATATTGCCATAATTTCGACTACGTCAGTTATTATTTGTTGTACAATTCGACGATTAGTTGCTCCTTGATGTTTTCAGGAATCTGAAGACGCGCAGGAACAGAAACGAAAGTACCTTCTAGAGTTGCTTGGTTCCAAGTGATCCACTCATATACGTGAGAAGACGCTGCCAAAGAGTTGGTGATGATGTCGAGTGATTTCGATTTCTCACGAACGGCTACCTTGTCGCCAGCTTTCAAGTGATAAGAAGGAATGTTCACGTTTTCGCCATTAACAGTGATGTGGCGGTGTGACACGATTTGACGGGCTGCACGGCGAGAAGGAGCGATTCCCATACGGTAAACCACGTTATCCAAACGTGCCTCGCAAAGCTGGATCAAAACCTCACCGGTTACACCACGTGAAGCAGCCGCTTTTTCGAACAATCCGCGGAATTGCTTTTCAAGAATACCGTACGTGTACTTCGCTTTTTGCTTTTCCATCAACTGTACTGCGTATTCTGATTTCTTACCTCTCTTTTTTGCAAGGCCGTGTTGCCCTGGAGGGTAATTCTTTTTTTCGAAAGACTTGTCGTCTCCGAAGATCGCCTCACCGAATTTACGGGCGATTTTAGTTTGTGGACCAGTATATCTTGCCATTTTAAAAAATTTTGGAAGCGCGGTTATGAATTCAGGTCAAATCCTTCGATAACCTTTTGCGCGTTCCGGTTATACTTAATACTCGATAAAATTAAACGCGACGTCTCTTTGGAGGACGACAACCGTTGTGCGGCATTGGTGTTACGTCGATGATCTCTGTAACTTCAATTCCTGAGTTATGCAAAGAACGGATTGCAGACTCACGTCCGTTTCCTGGTCCTTTTACATACACTTTCACTTTCTTCAATCCTGCTTCCATTGCAACTTTGCTGCAATCTTCAGCTGCCATCTGAGCGGCATAAGGAGTGTTTTTCTTAGATCCGCGGAAACCCATTTTTCCTGCAGAAGACCAAGAAATAACTTCACCTTTCTTGTTTGTCAAAGAAATGATGATGTTGTTGAAAGTAGCACTTACGTGAGCCTCGCCAGTAGATTCTACTATGACTTTACGTTTTTTTGCTGTTGCTTTAGCCATTTCTACTTATTATTTGGTTGCCTTCTTCTTGTTAGCAACAGTTTTACGCTTACCTTTTCTCGTACGTGAGTTGTTTTTCGTGCGTTGGCCACGGAGCGGAAGTCCTGCTCTGTGACGGATGCCGCGGTAACAACCGATATCCATCAAACGTTTGATGTTCAAAGACGTTTCAGAACGAAGTTCACCTTCGATCTTGTAGTAAGAAACGGCATCACGGATCGCTCCGATCTGGTCGTCGTTCCATTCTTGAACTTTCAAGTCTTCGCTAACTCCGGCTTTAGCCAGGATCTCTTGCGCACGACTTTTACCGATACCGAAGATATAGGTCAAAGCGATAACGCCTCTCTTGTTTTTTGGGATGTCTACCCCTGCTATTCTTGCCATAATTAACCTTGTCTTTGTTTGAATCTAGGATTCTTTTTGTTGATTACGTATAATCTTCCTTTTCTGCGCACAATGATGCACTCTGCGCTTCTTTTCTTAACTGATGCTCTTACTTTCATATCTCAAGTAGCTATTAGTATCTATAAGTTATTCTTGCTTTGGACAAATCGTACGGGCTCATTTCGAGTTTCACCTTGTCGCCCGGAAGCAACTTGATGTAGTGCATGCGCATTTTACCCGAGATGTGTGCGATAACGATGTGACCGTTTTCTAATTCGACACGGAACATCGCATTCGACAATGCCTCGATGATTGATCCGTCCTGTTCTATTGCTGATTGTTTCGCCATAAAATTAAGCTACCGCTTTTCTATTTTTACCGCTTTTCATCAAACCGTCATAATGTTTGTTCAGCAAGTACGAGTTGATTTGTTGGATGGTATCGATAGCGACACCTACCATGATGATCAACGAAGTACCTCCGAAGAACATTGCCCAGGCTTGCTGAACATCCAGCACGCTTACCAGAATCGCAGGGAAAATCGCGATCAAAGCAAGGAATAAAGAACCCGGGAAAGTAATCAATGACATGATGTGATCAAGAAAATCGGACGTTTCCTGACCCGGACGAACGCCTGGGATGAAACCGCCACTTCTTTTCAAATCATCGGCCATTTTGTTGGTAGGAACCGTGATTGCGGTGTAGAAATACGTAAACAATACGATCAATAAACCGAATACGAGGTTGTACCACAAACCGAACATGTTACTGAACGCTCCTGCAATGGATTGTGAAGTCTCAGACTGTGAAAGTCCTGCCAACGCAGCCGGGATGAACATGATCGCTTGGGCGAAGATGATCGGCATAACGCCTGCAGCATTGAGCTTCAACGGGATCCACTGACGGTTTCCGTCCTGTTCGAACTCGCCTGAAACCGTTCTTCTTGCATATTGTACCGGAATACGGCGAACCGCCATAACCAAGAGTACACAAGCGATGATGACAAGCAACCATACGATGATTTCAATGACAAGGATCATCGGTCCACCATTGTTGTTCGTGATTCTGGAAGTGAATTCCTGAACGAATGCCTGTGGCAAACGCGCAAGGATACCCACCATGATCAACAGGGAAATACCGTTTCCGATTCCTTTGTCGGTAATCTTCTCACCAAGCCACATCGCGAAGATGGTACCTGTGGTAAGGATAAGAACCGATGAGAAAAGGAAAGAGAATGAGTCAAATCCCATAAGGAATGCGTGCGACGGCAACGTACGGTACAAGTTATAGATATAACCAGGACCTTGTACGAACGTGATCAGGATAGTCAACCAACGTGTGATCTGGTTGAGTTTCTTGCGTCCACTTTCGCCTTCTTTTTGTAGTTTCTGAAGATAAGGAATAGCGATTCCCATCAACTGAACCACGATAGAGGCAGAAATGTACGGCATGATCCCGAGTGCAAACACAGACGCTTTAGAGAAAGCACCTCCCGTGAACATATCAATGATCGATCCGATACCTTTTTCTGTCTGGCCTGCTAGACCGTCAAGAGCCGTTGCGTCGATTCCCGGAAGGGTTACGTGCGCACCGAATCGGTAAACCAAAAGCAACAACAACGTGAATGTGATGCGGTTGCGGAGTTCGTCGATTTTCCAGACGTTAGCTAGTGATTCAAAAAAATTCTTCATCGTGCCAGATTGATTACAGTTCTACAGCTTCACCACCAGCAGCTTCGATAGCAGCTTTAGCGGCAGCAGTAAATTTATGAGCGCTTACTTTAAGTTTTGCTTTCAATTCACCTCTTCCAAGGATTTTCACAACTTCGTTCTTAGTAGCCAAACGGTTGGTTACGAACGTAGTGAAATCTACGGCATCCGTAACGATGTTGTTGTCTACCAAAGCCTGAAGCGTGTCAAGGTTCACACCTTGATACTCCACACGGTTGATGTTCTTGAAACCGAACTTAGGCACACGGCGTTGCAATGGCATCTGTCCACCTTCGAAACCAATCTTGCGGGAGTAACCCGAACGAGACTTGGCTCCTTTGTGACCACGTGCAGCAGTTCCGCCTTTTCCGGAACCTTCACCGCGACCTACGCGCTTATTCTGATTATGAGTTGAGCCTTCAGCAGGCTGCAAATTACTTAGATTCATAACAGTGGTGTTATTTTGATTCCTCTACGGAAACCAAGTGTTTAACTTTGTTTATCATCCCAAGGATAGCAGGATTTGACTCGTGCTCCACAACTTGACCTACTCTTTTAAGTCCCAAAGCGATGAGACCTCTTTTTTGAGTAAGCGGGCAGTTGATTTGACTTCTAACTTGTTTTACTACTAGTTTTGCCATGATTCCTGTTATTAACCTTTAAACACTTTCTCAAGCGATACACCGCGTTGTTTTGCAACTGTGTGCGCGCTTCTCATCTGAAGCAAAGCGTCGAAAGTCGCTTTAACCACGTTGTGAGGGTTAGATGATCCTTGTGATTTTGACAATACATCGTGTACACCAACCGACTCAAGTACCGCACGTACCGCACCACCGGCGATAACTCCTGTACCGTGAGACGCTGGCATCAAAAACACGCGTGCACCACCAAATTTTCCTTTTTGCTCGTGTGGAACAGATTGTCCGGCCAATGGGATTTTCACCAAGTTTTTCTTAGCATCTTCCACCGCTTTCGCGATTGCTTCAGAAACGTCTTTAGATTTACCCAAACCGTGCCCTACAACACCGTTCTCATCTCCAACAACTACAATAGCAGAGAACCCGAAAGCACGTCCACCTTTAGTTACTTTGGTAACACGATTAACAGCTACCAGACGGTCTTTCAATTCAAGTCCGCTTGGCTTTACAATTTCTACGTTTTTGTATGTATGATACATGATCTCTTAGAATTTAAGCCCGGCTTCTCTTGCGCCTTCTGCTAGTGATTTAATACGGCCATGGTACAAGTTTCCTCCGCGGTCGAAAGTAACTTCTGTAATACCTGCCTTTTGAGCTTTCTCGGCAACGACTTTACCAACGGCAGCAGCTACTTCAATAGCCGTTCCTTTCGTGTCGAAACCTTTATCGCGGGATGATGCAGCCAGTAAAGTCACACCATTCACGTCGTCGATCAACTGAACATAGATTTCTTTGTTGCTTCTGAACACGGAAAGTCTAGGTTTTGCGGCAGTTCCGTTCACAATCTTCCTGATTCTGAACTTGATCCTTTGTCTTCTCTCAGATTTTGTTAATGACATAATTTTACTTATTAAGCTGATTTACCTGCTTTTCTTCTCAATACTTCACCTACGAACTTGATACCTTTTCCTTTGTAAGGCTCCGGACGACGGAATCCACGGATTTTCGCCGCTACTGCACCCAAAAGCTGTTTGTCATGAGACGTAAGCTTGATGATCGGGTTCTTACCTTTTTCAGAAACTGTTTCAACTTTAACTTCAGGAGCGATATCCATCACGATGTTGTGAGAGAAACCAAGCGCCAAGTCCAATTTCTGGCCAGCGTTTGAAGCCCTGTAACCTACCCCTACCAATTCAAGTTCTTTTGTGAACCCTGTAGAGACTCCGGTGATCATGTTATTGATCAAAGCGCGGTACAAACCGTGTTTTGAACGTTGGTCTTTATCGTCAGCAGAACGCTCAACGATTACTTGCCCTTCTTCGATTTTTACCGAAATATCGGCGAAATCTTGAGAAAGCTGACCCATTTTTCCTTTTACCGTAACTACGTTGTTTGCTACGTCAACCGTAACTCCCGATGGGATAGCGATTGGATTTTTACCTATTCTTGACATCTTTCTTCCGGATTTAAGATTAGTATACGTAACAAATTACCTCGCCACCAACATTAAGCTGTTTCGCTTGTTTACCAGTCATAAGACCTCTTGAAGTGGAAACGATCGCGATACCCAACCCATTGAGGATGCGAGGAAGGTTTGAAGCACCTGCGTACTTACGTAGACCTGGTTTACTGATTCTTTGGATATCCTTGATGACCGGCTCTTTAGTGTCTTTGTCGTACTTAAGCGCGATCTTGATGGTTCCCTGAACTTTGTCATCCTCGAATTTGTAGCTCAAGATATAACCTTGATCGAACAAAATCTTGGTGATTTCCTTCTTCATTTTAGAAGCAGGGATTTCCACCACTTTGTGGTTTGCGGCCACAGCGTTACGGACACGTGTTAGGTAGTCCGCGATTGGATCTGTATACATTATTATAAAATTGCGGTTATGGTATTTGGCAGCACCACACTGACAAACCTGTAACCAATTAAACTCGTTAAAAATATGTTAAAATTTCCTTTTGTAGGATTTTACTCACTTCAAAAGGAAATTTTTAACAAATTACCAGCTGGCTTTCTTCACACCTGGGATCAAACCTGCATTTGCCATCTCACGAAATGTCACACGCGAAATACCAAATTGACGCATGTAACCTCTTGGTCTTCCGGTCAATTTGCAACGATTATGCAAACGAACTGGCGAAGCGTTTCTCGGTAATTTTTGCAAACCTACGTAATCTCCAGCTTCTATCAAAGCTTTACGTTTTTCTGCATATTTCTCGACCGTCTTTTGACGCTTCACCTCACGGGCTTTCATTGATTCTTTAGCCATGTCTTTTAGTTCTTTTTAAATGGTAAACCTAGTTCAGCCAAAAGTGATTTAGCCTCTTTGTCTGTGTTGGCAGAAGTCACGAAAGTGATATCCATACCCGAAATCTTGTTCACCTTGTCGATGTCGATTTCAGGGAAGATGATCTGCTCAGTAACACCGAGGTTATAGTTTCCGCGGCCGTCGAATCCTGTAGCGTTGATACCGTTGAAGTCACGTACACGTGGCAAAGCGGCAGTGATCAAACGATCAAGGAATTCATACATACGCTCTCCGCGCAAAGTCACTTTGGCTCCAATCGGCATCCCTTTTCTCAATTTGAAAGAAGCAACGTCTTTCTTAGAGATAGTGGAAACTGCTTTTTGACCAGTGATTTTTGTAAGTTCTTCTACTGCGTAATCGATCAATTTCTTGTCGGAAACGGCAGCTCCTACTCCACGGCTCAAAACGATTTTCTCAAGTTTAGGAACTTGCATTACGTTTTTATAACCGAATTCTTCTTTCAGGGCAGAGACAACGCGGTCTTTGTATTCCTGTTTTAGTCTTGGGATATAAGCCATGATTAGATTACCTGATTAGATTTTTTAGAAAAACGGACTTTTTTGTCTCCTTCCATACGGAAACCTACTTTAGTAGTCGATTTCGTCTTAGCGTCAACCAAAGCAAGGTTAGACACGTGGATAGGAGCTTCTTTTTTCACGATACCGCCCTGTGGGTTTTTCGCGCTAGGCTTCGTGTGCTTAGACACCATGTTCACGCCTTCAACAACCGCTTTGTTTTTCTCACGGTACACGCGAACGACTTTGCCTTCAGAACCTTTGTGGTCACCTGCGATAACGCGAACGATATCTCCTGATTTAATTTTTAGCTTTGTCATCATTAAAATAATTAAAGCACTTCAGGTGCCAGTGAAACGATTTTCATGAATTGTTTCTCACGAAGTTCTCTTGCAACCGGACCAAAAACACGGGTTCCTCTCATTTCGCCCGCTGCGTTCAAAAGAACACAAGCGTTATCGTCGAAACGGATGTAAGAACCGTCGGCTCTTCTCACCTCTTTTTTGGTACGTACAACAACTGCAGTCGATACGGCACCTTTCTTCACGTTTCCGTTTGGAGTGGCATCCTTAATCGAAACTACGATCTTATCTCCGACAGAGGCGTAACGACGTTTCGTTCCACCCAGAACACGGATTGTAAGAACTTCTTTCGCTCCTGTGTTGTCTGCTACTTTTAATCTTGATTCCTGTTGTACCATAATTACTTCGCTCTTTCAATGATTTCAACTAATCTCCAGCATTTCGTTTTAGACAAAGGACGTGTCTCAGAGATACGTACGGTGTCACCAACGTTGCAGTCATTTTTCTCGTCGTGTGCGTGATACTTTTTAGTCTTCAACACGAACTTACCGTATAATGGGTGTTTTACTTTCGTAGTTTGCGCCACAACGATGGACTTGTCCATTTTGTTTGACGTAACAACACCGATTCTTTCTTTTCTTAAATTTCTTTTTTCTTCCATCTTTCGGGCAGATTATTGTTGTGCTCTTTTAGCGATCTCAGTGTGAAGTCTTGCAACTGTTCTTCTGAGGCTTCTGATTTGAAGCGGGTTCGCAATAGGGGAAATCGCGTGCGCTGAAGTCAATTCGGCGTAAGATTTCTTTGATTCGTTGAGCTTTTCCTGCAATTGCTCTGCAGAAAGATCTTTAATTTCAGATTGTTTCATTTTTTCTACAGATTAAGATTAAGCTTCGAAATCCCTTGCTACAACAAATTTAGTCTTAACCGGAAGCTTTTGGGCTGCAAGGCGCAAAGCCTCTTTCGCAACTGACAAAGGAACTCCTCCGACTTCGAACATGATTCTTCCGGGTTTGACAACGGCTGCCCAATATTCAACGGCACCTTTACCTTTACCCATACGTACCTCAAGAGGTTTCTTGGTGATTGGTTTATCCGGGAAAATCTTGATCCACAACTGTCCTTCACGTTTCATGTAACGGGTTGCCGCGATACGGGCAGCCTCGATTTGGCGTGAAGTCAGGAACATTCCTGTTTCGTGTACTGACTTGATTCCGAACATACCGTTAGAAAGTTCATGCCCTCTTTGGGAAAGACCTTTCATTCTGCCTTTCTGTACCTTGCGGTACTTGGTTCTTTTCGGCTGTAACATTTTTCTACTTTACCTTAAGTTAATTACTTTCTTTTACGAGGACCTCCTGATTTGTTGTCTCCTCCTCTGCGGTCGTTAGACTTGCGATCTCCACGCGGGGCGTCTCCGCCTTTTCCACCAGATTTCTGCTTATCCATTCCAACAAGCGGAGAAAGATCTCTCTTTCCGTAAACCTCGCCTTTCATAATCCAAACCTTGATACCCATACGACCGTAGGTTGTGTGAGCTTCCGCCAAAGCATAATCAATGTCGGCTCTGAAAGTTGACAATGGAATACGACCTTCTTTGAAGTTCTCGGAACGCGCCATTTCTGCACCGTTCAAACGACCAGAGATCATAACTTTGATACCTTCCGCGTTCATACGCATAGAGGCAGCAATAGCCATTTTGATAGCTCTTCTGTAAGAAATACGGCTCTCGATTTGACGGGCGATGCTTGATGCAACCAAGAAAGCATCTAGTTCCGGACGTTTGATCTCAAAGATATTGATCTGAACTTCCTTGTCGGTAATCTTCTTAAGCTCTTCTTTCAACTTGTCTACCTCCTGGCCGCCTTTCCCGATGATGATACCAGGACGTGCAGTGGTGATAGTAACGGTTACAAGCTTCAAAGTTCTCTCGATGATCACTTTAGACACACTAGCTTTACTCAAGCGAGCATGAACGTACTTACGGATTTTGTGATCCTCGGCTAGTTTATCGCCGTAATCGTTTCCTCCGTACCAGTTTGAATCCCAACCTCTGATAATTCCAAGGCGATTCCCAATTGGATTAGTCTTTTGTCCCATGCTTACTTATGAATTAACTTGTGTGTTATCGGTTTGTCCCAAAACAACAGTTACGTGGTTGGAACGTTTTCTAATTCTGTGTGCACGACCCTGTGGAGCCGGACGAAGTCTTTTCAACATCATCCCGCCGTCTACGCGGATCTCCTTGATGAACAAGCCTGCATCCTCCATGCTTGCATCTGGGTTCTTTGCCTGCCAGTTGGCAAGTACCGAACGAACCAGTTTCTCAAGCTTGCGAGACGCCTCTTTTTGGCTGAATCTCAAGATGTTCAATGCATGACCTACCTTTTGGCCTCTAACCAAGTCAGCAACCAAGCGCATTTTGCGAGGTGAAGTAGGGCAATTGTTCAGTTTTCCAAAGGCCAACGACTTGTTGGCTTCTTTGATAGCTTCTGCTCTTTCTCTTTTACGAACTCCCATGACTTCTTATTTTTTACCTTTATTTTTAGCACCTGCGTGACCGCGGAATGAGCGGGTAGGCGAAAATTCTCCTAGTTTATGGCCAACCATGTTCTCGGTAACATAAACCGGAACGAATTGACGACCATTGTGTACGGCGATAGTCTGTCCAACGAAGTCTGGAGTGATCATTGAAGCGCGAGACCAAGTCTTCACAACTCCTTTTCCACCTTTTTCTACGTTTTCAAGAACTTTCTTTTCTAATTTATAGTGAACGAAAGGTCCCTTTTTTAATGAACGTGCCATGTCTTATTATTTCTTTCTGCGTTCTACAATATACTTATTGCTCGGATTAGCCTTAGCACGAGTTCTGTAACCTTTAGCCGGAAGACCTTTACGTGAGCGTGGGTGACCTCCAGAAGAGCGTCCTTCACCACCACCCATCGGGTGATCAACAGGGTTCATGGCAACTGGTCTCGTACGAGGACGACGGCCCAACCAACGTGAACGTCCAGCCTTACCTGAAACGACCAATTGGTGATCTGAATTGGAAACTGCACCAATCGTAGCCGAACAAGTCAAAAGAATCAAACGAGTCTCTCCTGAAGGCATTTTGATCGTAGCGTATTTTCCGTCACGAGCCATCAACTGTGCGAATGTTCCAGCCGAACGAGCGATAACCGCTCCTTGACCCGGACGCAATTCGATACAAGAGATAACCGTACCTAGAGGAATTTTGCTAAGTGGCAATGTGTTTCCGATTTCCGGCTGCGCGTTCTCGCCAGACATTACCGTCTGACCAACTTGCAATCCGTTTTGAGCAATTACATACGTTTTGGCACCATCGGCGTAAGCCAACAAAGCGATGAACGCAGTTCTGTTCGGATCGTACTCGATAGACTTCACAGTAGCAGGAATTCCTGCTTTAGTGCGTTGGAAGTCGATCATACGATACCTTTTCTTGTGACCACCGCCTGTATAACGCATGGTCATTTTTCCTTGACTATTTCTACCTCCGGACTTTTTTATCGGTGCTAGCAAAGAGCGCTCCGGCTTATCAGTTGTAATAGTGTCAAAGCTATTCACAACTCTAAATCGCTGGCCCGGGGTAATAGGTTTTAATTTTCTAACTGACATTTTCGTCTTCTATTAGATGTTGTTATAAAAATCGATTGTGTCTCCTTCCTTAACCTGGACGATGGCCTTCTTGTAAGAATTCGTCTTTCCGCTGATCAATCCACTTTTAGTGTATTTAACGGAACGGTCAGGGCGAACGTTCATAGTGTTCACTTCAACAACGGTAACTCCGTAAGCAGCCTCGACCGCTTTCTTGATTTCCACCTTGTTGGCTTTTTTGTTCACCACGAAACCGAAACGGTTCGAAAGCTCGCTTTCACGGGTTACTTTTTCAGTAACGATAGGTTTGATAATGATACTCATCGCCTTCTTATTTGCTTAAATTCTCAACAATTCCTTCTACAGAACCTTCAAGAAGCACAACATTGTTCGCGTTTAGAATCGCGTAAGTGCTTAATTCTGAAGATGTTACAACATTTGAAGCCTTCAAATTTCGTGACGACAAATATATATTTTTATTCGAATCACCCAACACGAACAAAGACTTTTTGTTCTCTAAGCCCAACGCTTTCAATACGTTGATGAAGTTTTTCGTGTTTGGAGTCTCGAAGTTGAAGTCCTCAAGAACTACCAGATTGTTCTCCTGAACCTTTGCAGAAAGCACCGACTTACGAGCCAAACGCTTCAAGTTTTTGTTCAATTTGAACGAGTAGCTTCTTGGACGTGGTCCGAAGATAGTACCACCACCTTTGAAAACTGGTGACTTTACAGAACCCGCACGAGCTGTACCAGTTCCTTTTTGCTTCTTGATCTTACGAGTAGAACCTGTAACTTCAGCACGCTCTTTCGCTTTGTGAGTTCCCTGGCGTTGGTTGGCCAAATACTGCTTCACATCAAGGTAAACGGCGTGTTTGTTAGGCTCGATCCCGAAAACCGCAGCGTCCAGGCTTACTGTACGTCCGGTTTCTTTTCCGCTGATATTTAAAACTTTTACGTCCATTACTTCTGAATGATTAGGTAAGAGTCTTTGTGTCCCGGAACCGCACCTTTAACAAGGATCAGGTTTTTGTCGGCAACTACCTTCAAAACTCTTAGGTTTTGTACTTTAACATTAACTCCACCCATTCTTCCCGCCATACGCATTCCTTTGAATACACGTGAAGGATAAGATGAAGCTCCAACAGAACCAGGTGCGCGCAAACGGTTGTGCTGACCGTGAGTAGACTGTCCTACCCCGCCAAATCCGTGACGTTTAACAACACCTTGGAAACCTTTTCCTTTAGAGACACCTTGGATGTCTACAAATTCGCCTTCAGAAAAAATAGTAACGTCGATAACGTCACCAAGTTTCTGCTCTGTTGCAAAATCCTGGAATTCGACGACTTTCTTCTTAGCAACAGTTCCCGCTTTCTTAAAGTGACCTTCGGCCGCTTTGTTGGAATGTTTTTCAGATTTGTCATCGAAACCAAGTTGCAACGCTTCATACCCGTCAACCTCGTTGGTTCTGACTTGGGTAACCACACATGGTCCAGCTTCGATCACGGTACAAGGGATGTTCTTCCCGTTCTCGTCGAAAATGCTGGTCATGCCGATTTTTCTTCCAATTAACCCAGACATAAAAACTAATTAATTATTAAACAATTGATTTCAAAATAGCAAAGACGCTATTTTTTGAGCGTGCAAATATAGAGATTAAGATTTACTAAACAAAACGTAATCAGCATGTTTTCTGAAGAATATTTCAAAACATCGACAAACTCGCGATATCCGATCAAAAACTCCCCAAAAAACAAGCATTTCAGCCTTATCCAGCAACCTTAATAAAAAAGCAAATGACCGGAATGATCCGATCATTTGCCTTTGATTATCTATTCTGAATTATCAGACTTTGATTTCAACTTCAACACCGCTAGGCAATTCAAGCTTCATTAGAGCGTCGATTGTCTTTGATGAAGAAGAGTAGATATCGATAAGTCTTTTGTAAGACATTACTTCGAACTGCTCACGCGCTTTCTTGTTTACGTGAGGTGAACGTAGTACTGTAAAAAGCTTTTTGTTCGTAGGCAACGGAATCGGACCAGTTACCACAGCTCCCGTGCTTTTTACGGTTTTTACGATCTTCTCGGACGATTTGTCAACGAGCATGTGATCGTAAGACTTCAGTTTTATTCTGATTTTTTGACTCATTTTCTTAAAGATTAAGCGTTACCTTTTGCTTTTTTGATAACCTGTTCAGAGATGTTCGATGGCGTCTCCTCGTAGTGATCGAATTCCATTGTAGACGTCGCACGACCTGAAGAAAGGGTACGCAATGTAGTCACGTAACCGAACATTTCAGAAAGCGGAACGAATGCCTTGATAACTTTGGCACCGTTACGGTCGCTCATGTCGTTGACCTGTCCGCGACGACGGTTCAAGTCACCTACGATATCACCCATGTTTTCTTCCGGAGTGATGACTTCCAATTTCATGATCGGCTCAAGGATAACCGCTCCGGCAGCACGGCCAGATTCTTTGTATCCAAGTTTAGCAGCCAATTCGAATGAAAGCGCATCGGAATCCACAGGGTGGAAAGATCCGTCGAGAAGCGTTACTTTCAAGCTATCCACTTCGTAACCGGCCAAAGGACCTTGTTTCATAGCGGCTTTGAAACCTTTCTCTACAGACGGAACGTATTCTTTAGGAACGTTACCGCCTTTCACCTCGTTCACGAACTGAAGACCTACGAAACCTTCGTCTGCAGGCTCGATCTTGAACACGATGTCGGCAAATTTACCGCGACCACCAGTCTGTTTCTTGTAAACTTCACGGTGTTGTGCAGCACGTGTAAACGCTTCTTTGTACTCAACCTGAGGCTCGCCTTGGTTAACTTCGACTTTGAATTCACGACGCATACGGTCAACCAGGATATCCAAGTGGAGCTCACCCATACCTGAAATGATCGTTTGTCCTGAAGCCTCGTCGGTCTTAACCTGGAACGTCGGATCTTCTTCGGCCAGTTTAGCCAAAGCCATACCCATCTTATCAACGTCGGCCTTAGTTTTAGGCTCGATAGCGATACCGATTACCGGCGCAGGGAAATCCATAGATTCGAGAACGATCGGGTGCTTTTCGTCACACATCGTGTCTCCGGTCTTGATGTCCTTAAATCCTACAGCCGCTCCGATGTCACCAGCTTCGATGAATTCGATCGGGTTTTGCTTGTTCGCGTGCATCTGGTAGATACGGGAGATACGTTCTTTGTTTCCTGAACGCGTGTTCAAGATGTAAGAACCTGCATCCAAACGACCAGAGTAAGCGCGGAAGAACGCCAAACGACCTACGTAAGGGTCAGTTGCGATCTTGAACGCCAAAGCCGCGAATGGCTCCTTAACGTCCGGCTTGCGCGATTCAGCTTGCTCCGTGTCGGGGTTTGTACCTTCGATAGCCTCTTTGTCAAGCGGAGAAGGAAGATATTTACAAACCGCGTCAAGCATGAACTGCACGCCTTTGTTCTTGAACGAAGATCCGCAAAGCATCGGGATGATAGACATATCGATAGCCGCCTTGCGAAGTGCGTTGTTGATTTCGTCTTCGGTGATCGAGTTTTCATCCTCGAAGAATTTCTCCATCAAAGACTCATCGTACTCGGCAACTGCTTCGATAAGCATTGCGCGGTACTGGTGCGCCTCTTCTTTCATGTCTTCAGGAATGTCGATCACGTCGAAAGTAGCTCCTTGAGTTGCATCGTGCCATACGATAGCCTGGTTTTTCACCAAGTCAACGATACCTTTGAAATCTTCTTCTTCACCGATCGGCAAAACGATTGGCACAGCATTAGATTTCAACATATCTTTTACCTGCTGGCAAACGCGCAAGAAGTTCGAACCTTGACGGTCCATCTTGTTCACGAATCCCATACGTGGCACTTTGTAGTTGTCCGCCAAACGCCAGTTTGTTTCTGACTGCGGCTCAACTCCGTCAACAGCAGAGAAAAGGAACACAAGACCATCGAGTACGCGAAGGGAACGGTTTACCTCTACGGTAAAGTCAACGTGTCCCGGAGTATCGATGATGTTGAAGTGATAAGGCTTAGCATCTGCAGTCGGCTTTCCTTGCTGAGTCGGGAATACCCACTCGCAAGTCGTAGCAGCAGAAGTGATCGTGATACCACGCTCTTGCTCCTGAGCCATCCAGTCCATCGTTGCAGCACCGTCGTGAACCTCACCGATCTTGTGCGATTTTCCGGTGTAAAATAGGATACGCTCAGTCGTCGTAGTCTTTCCTGCGTCGATGTGAGCAGCGATCCCGATATTTCTTGTAAATTTTAAGTCTCTTGCCATTTCTGATTAGAATCTAAAGTGAGAGAATGCTTTGTTAGCTTCTGCCATCTTGTGAGTATCCATACGTTTTTTCACAGCAGCTCCTTCTTCTTTGGCAGCAGCCAAGACTTCGTTAGCCAAACGCTGAGCCATCGATTTCTCGTTACGGCGGCGTGCGTAAAGGATCATCCACTTCATCGCCATAGAGATCTTGCGATCCGGACGAATTTGCATTGGGATCTGGAATGTAGCTCCACCAACACGACGCGAACGTACTTCTACGTGCGGCATTACGTTAGTCAAAGCGTCTTTCCAAATTTCTAGTGCCGATTTCTCGGCGTCCTGCTTCTTAGACTCCACGATATCGATAGCATCGTAGAATACTTTGAACGCAGTCGATTTTTTACCGTCCCACATCAAGTTGTTTACAAAACGTGTTACCAACTGGTCATTGAAACGCGGATCTGGTAAAAGAGGTCTTTTCTTGGCCTGTCTTTTTCTCATTTCTTCTTACTTAAAAGTTTTTAAATTACTTTTTTGCGTCTTTAGGGCGTTTTGCTCCGTATTTCGAACGACGTTGTGTACGGCCTGCAACACCAGAAGTGTCAAGCGCACCGCGCACAATGTGATAACGAACTCCTGGCAAATCTTTTACCCTTCCGCCCCTAACTAATACTATCGAGTGCTCTTGGAGGTTGTGTCCTTCTCCTGGGATGTATGCGTTCACCTCGTTCCCGTTAGTCAAACGTACACGCGCTACTTTACGCATCGCAGAGTTTGGCTTTTTAGGAGTCGTGGTGTAAACACGCGTACAAACGCCACGTCTTTGAGGACATGAATCCAAAGCAACCGATTTACTCTTCTTAGTTATCTGGGTTCTTCCAGTTCTTACTAATTGTTGAATTGTTGGCATAATGTTTACTAAAAAAATTTTATGATTCTAATTCCCGCTATTTACGGGGTCGCAAAGGTAGTCAATTATTTTATTGAAACAAATCTTAACTGATTAATTTTCAACTACACAAATTCCAAGCATAATCCCGACGCTTCGGAACCAAATTCCAATGCGACACGAAAAGACTTCGCAAAGCTTCGTTTTGTTTCGAATGCGACAAAAAACGACTGCGACTTTTGAATCAGGTTGACAAAATTAATCTGGAAAATCAATTCCGGAAAAGCACTGAAGTTACTATTATATTAAGTTAAGCACCAGGCAGGCTAGTGAAGCTTCTAAACAACGCATTTGGGGTTTGGATTTTGGAATTTGAAATTTCCATTGATATTAAATTCCGTTATTTTGCGTTTACCTAAAAACTGCTTTTGAAACGCCTCTTCCCTATCCTGTTCCTGCTTTTTGGCTTTGCGGCAAATGCGCAACAGCTCGGCTTGGTCATTTCGGGGAACGATGAAACCGAAACCAAGATCATCGACTCCGTCGGTTATGTAAAAACATTCCCGAACGTCAGGGCGATCGAAACCGAAACCAAAGCGCTTTCTTCCAAGCTTGAACGCATCGGATTTTTATCGTCCGAAATCATTGAAAACTCCAAAACGAACGATTCTACTTTCGTCTATAAATTCGCGCTCGGAAAACGCACCAAAAACGTACATATATATATAGGTAAAAATCCCGAACTCAAAGAGATGGTTTTCCCCGGAGAAAAAGACACGATATCGCTGCCGATTTCCCAAACCGAAACCTATCTCAACAACGCTTTGCAATCGCTCGAAAAGAAAGGCTATTCGCTTGCCAAACTGCAGCTGGTTAACTTCCGCAGGAAAGGGAATTCGCTCGTGGCCGATTTGAAGATCGAAACGGGCAAGCAACGCGTTTTGAACGACATCGTGTTCAACGGATACGACAAATTTCCCGAAGGCCACAAACGCAACATCCGCCGACTGTACAAAAACAAGACGTTCAACCAGGAAACGCTGCAAAGTTTGTCCAACGACGTGAACAAGTTCCGATTCGTGAACCAGACGAAATATCCCGAAATCCTGTTTACGACAGACACGACCAAAGTCTACGTCTACATCGAAAAAGCCAAACCTTCCCGTTTCGACGGGCTTGTCGGGTTTGCGAACGACGAAGCCAATTCCAAAATCGTGTTCAGCGGTTATCTCGACCTGTTGCTCGTGAATTTCGTAAATACGGGCGAAGAATTTTCATTGTATTGGAAGTCTGACGGAAAGGAACAACGCACGTTCAACGCCTCGATCGAGCTTCCGTACATTTTCAAATCGCGCTTCGGCGTCAAGGCCGCGCTCAACATCTTCAAGCAGGATTCGACGTTCCAGAATACGAAAACCGCGATCGACATCGGCTATTATTTCAACTACAACACGCGATTGTATTTGGGATATCAGGCCACCGAATCGTCCGACATCCAAAACCAGAACAACTTTTCGATCAACGACTACAAGAACAAGTTCGCGACGGTCAACCTCGATTTCGTCGATTTCAAAGTAGACGATTTCCTGTTTCCCGAAAAGACGCGGCTTTACCTCAAAGCCGGTATCGGTTCGCGCGATTCCAACCTGCAAAAGAACGGACAGTTTTTCGCCGAAGCCAGCTTAAGGCATAATTTCTATCTCAACGACAAGAACATCGTCAACGTCAAAAGCCAGAATTATTACTTGAACAGCGATGTGTATATCGTCAACGAATTGTACCGTTTCGGCGGCATCAATTCCATACGTGGCTTCAACGAGAGCAGCCTGCAGGCCAATTTCGTGAGTTCGATCTTGACCGAATACCGATATGTGCTCGCCCCGAATCTTTACGTGCATTCGATCATCGATTACGGTTATTTCGTAGATGAAACGTCCGATATGCGCGATTCGCTCCTAGGACTTGGCTTCGGCTTTGGACTGCAAACCAAAACCGGACTTCTGAACCTCGTTTACGCCAACGGAAGTACGGGCGACCAAGAGATTAAACTGTCGAATTCGATCGTGCACCTTAGCTTGAAGGCTAATTTTTAGGATTGACAGATCGTCAGATTTACAGATTACGGATTTACAGATTTCTGCGATTAATTCTGACAATCTGAAAATCTGACGATCTGATAATCCTCAATAACCTATCTTTGCGCCATGGAACAAGAACACCACATTTTCGGCATACGCGCCATCCTCGAAGCCATCCGCAACAAAAAGGAAATCGACAAAGTATTTATCCAAAAGGAAGCACAGGGTAACTTGATGAAAGATTTGCTCGGAGCTCTAAAAAAGGAGAACATCAATTTCTCGTATGTGCCTGTCGAAAAACTCAACCGCATCACCAAACTCAATCATCAAGGAGCGATCGCTAGCATTTCGCCCGTGAAGTTCTACGATATGGAAACGCTGATCAACCAGGTCACCGAATCCGGAAAAATGCCGTTGTTCCTGATCCTTGACCAGTTGAGTGACGCGAGGAATTTCGGTGCGATCATCAGGACTGCGGAATGTACTGGCGTGAATGGGATCATCGTGCAAAAAGCAGGTTCGGCTCCCGTGAACGGAGACACTGTCAAAACGTCGGCCGGAGCCGTGTTCAACATTCCGATCTGTAAAGTCGAGCACATCAAGGACGCGATTTTCTATCTGCAAGGCTCGGGCATCAAGACCGTAGCGGCGACCGAGAAGACCGAAGACAGCATTTACGACATCAATTTCAACGAACCCGTGGCGATCATTATGGGATCGGAAGATCGCGGAATCAATCCTTCGGTTTTGAAAATTGTCGATGAGAAAGCGAAGCTGCCTATGTACGGAACGATTGGCTCGCTTAATGTTTCCGTGGCTTGCGGCGCGTTCCTTTACGAGACTGTGCGACAGAGAACCGTTTAATTTTTTAGAAGCCGAATCCTGCTGACCCACTTTTAGCTTTCTTGCAAACGCCACCTTTTGCAACCCAAAACAGGAGCTTCCTGCGGTCGCTCGGTTTCGGGAACAAAATCGAGGCGTTTCCTTCAAAAGGCTAACCGCTTGCATCAGGGCTAGGATTTGTGCTCCAAATTGGTTTCGCTGTCAGGATCGAGCTTCGGAATTTCCTGAATTTGAGGAACGAATGTGTAATGGATGCGCACTACGTTGTTAGTCGCCTGGGCGATCTCTTCTTGCACTTCCGGTTCAGGCTTCGGCGGATCGACAAAATTGCCGTTCTCGTCAAACCTTCTCATAAACGCATCTTCCTCGGGATTAAAATCGGGTTGCTGCCAATCATACCTGAGCATTTCCTTGTATTCGGGCGTTTTGTAAACGATCGCGAACAACAATCCGGCGAGAAAACCGCCCAAATGTCCTTCCCACGAGATCGAGTCTTCAATTCCGGGAAAAACATACCAAACCATTCCGCCGTAGCTCATGATCACTGCCAATGAAAGCGCGACGAGCCTGTAATATTTGGTGATGATGCCTTTGAAAAAGATAAAGCTGAACAGCACGTAAATCAGTCCGCTCGCGCCCAAATGATAATCCTGACGGCCGAAAATCCAAGTGAACGCACCCGAAAACAGTATCCCGAAAAAGATCACTTTAAGCGAAAGCTCGCGGTAGAAATAAATAAGTGCGGCCATCAAAATCGCAAGTGGGATGCTGTTATTGGCGATGTGCTCAAGGCTTCCGTGCAGGAAAGCACTCGTGAAAATACCCGGCAATCCCTGAACCGTGCGCGGTAAAATCGCGAGGAAATGCAAGTCGAGATTGTAATATTGCTCCAATCCGTAAACCGTCCAGATGGCGAACGTGAACAAAAGCGGAAACAGGATTACCGATGGCGTGTATTTGAAGTAATTGTCGTTCATGATAGTCAAAAGTCAAAGTCGAAAGTCTTGCGACTTACGAGTTGGTTGGTCGACGGCGTTTCGTCAAAAATACGACCAAATGGAATTTAGTGAAATTTTGTCAGGTTTGGGAAGTTCCGAGCGCAGTCGAGGAACTCCAAATTTCAAATCTTAAACTTCAAACTATATAAAACCATCAACTCCAAAACCGCTATTTTTGTCATATGGAAGCTCCACTCGCCGAACGCATACGCCCTCAAAAACTAGAAGATTACATCAGCCAATTGCATTTGGTAGGACCCGAAGGTTCGCTCACGCAGCAAATCGCGCGCGGTATCGTCCCATCGTTGATTTTTTGGGGCCCGCCTGGAACCGGAAAAACCACGCTCGCGCAAATCATAGCCGAGGAATCCAAACGCCCGTTCTATATTTTGAGCGCGATCAATGCAGGCGTGAAAGACGTTCGCGAAGTCATAGACAAAGCCAAGCAATCGGGCGGTCTGTTCACGGCCAAAAACCCGATTTTGTTCATAGACGAGATCCATCGTTTCAGCAAATCACAACAAGATTCATTGCTCGCGGCCGTCGAAAAAGGTTGGGTGACTTTGATCGGCGCTACGACCGAAAATCCGAGTTTCGAAGTGATTCCCGCATTACTGTCGCGTTGTCAGGTTTACGTACTCAATCCGTTTTCGAAAGAGGATTTGGAGACGCTTCTGCAACGTGCGATCAAAACCGACGTCATCCTCAAAACCAAAAAAATAAAACTCAAGGAAACCGAGGCATTACTGCGACTTTCGGGTGGAGACGGGCGAAAATTGCTCAATGTATTCGAGCTCGTCATCAATGCTGTTGGAGGCGACTCAATTACCGTGACCAACGACATGGTGCTCAAAATCGCGCAACAGAACACGGTTTTGTACGACAAGACGGGCGAACAGCATTACGACATCATCTCGGCTTTTATAAAATCGATGCGCGGAAGCGACCCGAACGGCGCTGTTTATTGGCTTGCAAGGATGATAGAAGGTGGAGAAGACGTGAAATTCATCGCAAGAAGAATGCTGATTTTGGCCAGCGAAGATATCGGGAACGCAAACCCGACAGCACTTGTGATCGCGAACAACACATTTCAAGCCGTGACGACCATCGGTTATCCGGAAAGTCGCATCATTTTGAGCCAATGCGCCGTGTATTTGGCAACTTCACCAAAAAGTAATGCGAGTTATGAAGCAATCGGAAAAGCGCAACAATTGGTCAAGCAATTCGGAGATTTGCCTGTTCCTTTACACTTGAGAAATGCGCCTACGAAATTGATGAAGGAATTAGGTTACGGTGACGATTACAAATACGCTCACAGTTACGACAATAATTTCATCGATCAGGATTTTCTTCCGGAAGCGATCCGCGGCACGAAAATCTACGAACCCGGCAACAACTCCCGCGAAAATTCAACACGGGAATTTCTCAAGAATCGCTGGAAAGACCGCTATGATTATTAGAATTTGATCGAAACTTCTTCGGTCATGAGTTTTCCGTCTACATAATATTCGAAAACCCATTTGCCTTTGCCTTTTTCGATAAGCGTTCCGGTTTGCCCGTCTTTGTCGGCAAGGAAAACCTGGGCGCTCGATGTTTTTTTGATTTTGAAAATCACTTTGGGCGTAGTATCTACGAGTTGATATCCGTTTTCGACGGGTTGTGCAAAAAGCGTATTCTTGTCCACAACCATTTCTTCTACTGGTTTAGAAGGAGCTGTTTTTAATGTGGAAACCGGCATTGGTCGCTTTCCGATGCTTTCGCGAATACCGTCTTTTCCGTTATAGGAATACCCTAAAGTCTCGAATGACTTAAATGCTTCACGCAATGCCTGGCGATAAGCGGTCTTATATTCCTTCTCGCGACTGACGCCAAGTTCAGTCCTAAACAACTCGACATTCATGCAATCGCGCAATGTCACGCTAAGCTTGGTCACGAACATGTTGTTTTTCTCGGCAACCACGTCGGCAAACATCTTGTTGCAATTGTCGCCTGCGGCTTCGAGCGGCAACAAATCGGTGTCGTAAAAAACTTTGAAACCGTACTTTTCCAAGTACATTTTGGTAAACATGTTGAGTTGGTATTGATCTGGTTCCTTGAGAAAGCTGAACTTAGACGGTACAATCACAAACTTGTAATTATTGATCGTTTCCCTAGGGTTTTCATCGTTTTGAGCAAAAGAGAACGCACTCATAAAAAACAACAAGGCTGCGAAAACATTTTTCATTTAAAGGTATTTTTTTAATTCAGAGAGATTCGATATTTGTTTGATTCCTTCATAACTGACCTCGGGATCGGGACAAAATAAGATGGCGTCGATTCCGCAATTCAATGCCCCGCGTACATCGGCATCAATGCAATCACCAATCATAAGGCTTTGCTCTTTTTTTGTTTTGGCCAATGACAAAGCGTGTTCAAATATAAGCGGATTCGGTTTTTTTACACCTGCCTTTTCAGAATTTGTGACCGTCGCGAAATAATGTCCGATGCCCGCATTCTCAAGTTTGCGCGATTGGACATCGTGAAATCCGTTGGTTATGATGTGCAGATTGTATTTCGCTTTCAGATAATCCAGGACTTCGATCGTGCCTTCAAAAAGATGGTTGTTCAGCGGAAGGCACTGTATGTATTCCGAAGAAACACGCATCACGAGTTCATCGGAAATTTCAAAACCCAATAGGTGGAAGGCTTTCCTGAATCGTCCGAAGCGCAATTCTTCATGCGTGATTTCATCCTTTCGGTATTTTTCCCAATACTCGTGGTTGATCGGCACATAAAACTTGAGGAATGCCTCGAGGTCTGCTTCGATTTCAAGTTGCTCAAAAATCGTCTCGAACGCCAACGCGGAATTCTTCTCGAAATCCCAAAGCGTGTGATCGAGGTCGAAAAATATGTCGCGGACGTGGGCTGCCATTTTCATGTTCGCAAATATAACGACAAATGTGTGCCTAAGTTGTTGGCGAATTCATAATATTCCGGCGTCTGCAAAACTGAAATAGGCCGTTTCTGTCACGATGATATGGTCGAGTACTTTGATATCGAGATTTTCGCCGGCCAATTTCATTTTTCGCGTAATCTGACGATCGGCATCACTTGCCTTTAGCGTTCCCGACGGATGGTTGTGACAGAGTATGATGCCCGTCGTGGCATGCTGCAAGGCTATTTTGAATGCCAACCGTATATCTACGACCGTTCCCGTCATTCCGCCTTTGGACAACTGGACTTTATGCAGGATTTTGTTCGCGTTATTGAGATACAACACCCAAAATTCCTCGTGCATGAGTTCACCAATTAACGGCTGCATGACCAAAAATACGTCATGGCTCGAGCCGATCCGGGACAATTCGCGCGCTTCCGATTCGCGTTTGCGTCTCGCCAATTCCAACGCAGCCGAAATGGTCACTGCCTTTGCCTCTCCGATTCCTTTGTAAGCCGTAAGTTGGGCAAGCGACAACCGTCCCAATTCGTTTAGGTTGTTGCCGACGTTGGACAGTATGCGTTTACCCAAATCGACGGCCGATTCGCTTCTGGAACCCGAACCGATGAGGATTGCGATGAGTTCGGCGTCGCTTAACGCAGACCGGCCTTTGAGCAGCATTTTTTCACGCGGTCGGTCGTCTTCGGACCATTGACGAATGGGAAAGGATGTAGTTTCGGACATAAATTCAAGTGTATGGCTTTGATGATTTAGGTTACGACGCTTCGGGATGGGATTGGCTTTCGATCACTAAATTAAAAAGACATTGACGCAACGGTTTACAGAAAATCTGTATCAAAAGTTAAAAAACGATTCGGTAAATCCTGCATCTTCGAATCAGTCAAAATATTTTCAACCTGCCTGACGTTACTTTTTAAGACAATACTTACATGAAATTCTTTTTCGCCCTATTGCTCTCGGCCAGCTTCTTAATCGCGGTCGACAAGAACTTCGAGACACGTCTTTCGGACGCAGCGATCTCGATCGTCGACCCATCGGTTAAATACGACGGGAAATACACGGTTATTCCTTATCCGAACGGAGATGTAGATAAAACGAAAGGGGTTTGTACCGATGTCGTGATCCGGACTTACAGGAAACTCGGCATCGACCTTCAAAAAGAAGTACACCTCGATATGACACAGAATTTCTCGAAATACCCGCAAAAATGGGGACTCAAAAAACCAGATACCAACATCGACCACAGACGCGTGCCCAACCTCGAGGTTTTCTTTGCGCGAAAAGGACAGCGACTTGCCTTTACGAAAAATGCCTCCGATTATAAAACCGGCGACATCGTAACGTGGATGATCAACGGCAAACTACCGCATATCGGCATCGTCACCAACAGAAAAACTTCCGATGGCAAGCGTCACCTGATCGTTCACAACGTAGGCGGCGGACAGGTTTTGGAGGATTGTTTGTTTAGATATGAAATCGTCGGTCACTTCGCATATAAAAAGTAACTTCCAAAATCCAATCGTCTTAAAACGAACGGTTATATCAACGTCTTGATTTCGTCGAAGTTCAAACCGCCGTAATTGCCCGAACTCATGAGCAACAAAGCGATTCCTTCGGTGTCGAATTTCAAATGGAACAAATATTCCTTGAACGCTTCCGGATTCGTATAAATGACCAAATCGTCGCGTTTGAACGCCTGTGCGATCTGATCGGAAGTGATTTCTTCGAGGCGCTTGATCTTCACCGCTTCCGGCGAATAGAAAACCACGGCGACGTCGGCCGCATCGAGTGCGCCTTCATACTGCGAAAGGAATTCGGGATTGAGCGAACTGTAGGTGTGAAGTTCCAGACAAGCGACCAATTTCCTGTCGGGATATTGTTCTTTGACGGCTTTCGTGGTCGCGGCGACCTTGCTTGGTGAATGTGCAAAATCCTTGTACGCGACGTTGCGGTCGTTCTCGGCGATTTTCTCCAGACGTTTGGACGCGCCTTTGAACGTCGAGATCGCTTCGTAAAAATCGGCTTCGTCTACGCCCATGGCCTGGCAAATCCATTTTGCACCCGCGAGGTTGTTCAGGTTGTGCTTGCCGAAAACCTCTATCGGCATTGGACCTTCGGGCGTTTGTAGCAACGTCTTTCCGTTTTCGACCGAATATTCGGGCGTTTCGTAAGCGATTTTTCGGATCGGATTCGTCGCGGCTTCGGCCACTTTCTTCACTTCGGGATCTTCGGCATTGTACACGAGCATGCCGCCGTTGGTGATTTTTTTGATGAATATCTCGAACTGTTCGACATAATTTTCGAACGTCGGGAAAACGTTGATATGATCCCAGGCGATGCCCGAAATCAACGCGATGTTCGGATGATACAAGTGGAATTTCGGACGCAAATCTTCGGGAGACGACAAATATTCATCGCCTTCCAAAACGATAAAATCGTTCTTTTCGGTCAAATGCACCATCGTGTCGAAGCCTTCCAATTGCGCGCCCACCATGTAGTCGACGGCAATATTGTGGTAATGCATCACGTGCAGAATCATAGACGTGATCGTCGTTTTTCCGTGAGAACCGCCAATGACGACGCGGGTTTTGTTTTTCGATTGTTCGTATAGGAATTCCGGGTACGAATAAATCTTCAAACCGAGTTCCTGGGCTTTCTTCAACTCCGGATTGTCCGATTTGGCGTGCATTCCAAGAATCACGGCGTCGATATCGGACGTGATTTTTTCGGCGAACCAACCCATTTCGGCAGGAAGCAGTCCTTTCTTTTCCAATCGGGTGCGCGACGGTTCGAAAATAGCGTCGTCGCTTCCGGTTACGTGATAGCCTTTGGAATGGAGTGCAAGGGCGAGATTGTGCATGGCGCTTCCGCCTATGGCTATGAAATGGGTTCTCATCAGATGGATGTGGTTTTTGTTCGTGTATTGGATTCGAATGCTTCGGTTGCGGCTTTTGCCTTGTCGGGCCGTTTCATTTTGGCATAGACCGAAGTCAACTTGTTTAAAGTGGTGCGCGAATTGCCGATGGCGTGCGCTTTGAGGTAATATTTTTCGGCTTTCGGATAACGTTCGAAATATTCTTCGATACGACCTTTGGCCAAATAATGGTCGACGGCCGAAAGTTTTGCAAGCTCGTCGGCATATCGGTTGGCTTTGGATTCGCTTCCTCCGAAAATCCCGGGAACTTGCAGGTAATATTCTACCAAAGCCCAACGTGCCTCAACATGTTTCGGATTCAACGAAATCGCGGCCTCGAACGATTTCCTGATGTCGCCGATCATGCCCAAAGCCTTGAGTTTCCCACCCGAAGACGCGTCCATAGACAAAGCGCCTCCGTATTTGTAATGCGCTTCGGCGTTTTTAGGGTCGATCGCGATCAACTTTTGGTAATACTGCGCGGCCTGCTTCCATTTTTTGGAAAAAGCGCACAAATCGCCCAAACGCTCGGCAGCTTCCTTGCTTTTCGGATCGGCATCGAGACAAGCCAGATATTCCCGGTGCGCCTCGGCATATTTCTTCTGGGCGAAAAACTGTCGCGCCTTTTGGCAATCGGCCTGGGAAAAACCCATAGTCGGCAAAACCAAAAGAAATAAAACGACACACTTGGACATAAGCGGAAATTGGTTTTCAAAAGTAAAAAAATCCGACAGAAAAGCGGTTTTCCGAACCCGATTTATGAGACCTGAAAACCGAACGCAAAAGTGCCCGGCAAAACCTTGGACAGCCGTTTGCAAAACAGGCCCGAAATTCCGTAAACGGCACAAATTCATCGATGAACAACACAAGGTTTTAGCACCTAAAAGACCAGTATTTATAGGGTTTCGCAAGTTTTTTTCCGACGAAAATCCACAAAACATGCCTTTAATCGATTATTGGTGCTCGTCATCCATGAAAAGGATAAAAATTTTGAGGCCGAGGTAAATTTGTAGCTACAATCAGCATCAAAAAATCGCGACACGGAATCGAAAAAAAAGCAAGACTATGGAAAAAAAGTACCTAACCTCGAATATCGGTTGTTTATCTGAAAAACGGAAAACGGTGAGCGCGTTTTTGGCCGTTGTCGTCCTTTTCGTTTTTTCGATGACATCAACCGCACAAGTAGCTGGCCCGAATAATCCAACTACATCTGGAACTCAAGGTGCTAACGTAAACTGGGCAAATACCAATGAAATTTTGGTTTTGGACAATACCGCAAGCACCGTCAATCTCAATAGCGGACAATCAAGCCGGTATTTGACGGGTTCAGGATATGGATTTGCCATTCCCGGAACTGCAACAATAAACGGAATCCTGGTAACAATTCGTCGCGGAAGCTCTTCAAACAATGGAGCAAATATCAACGATGTAAATGTCCGACTCATGAAGGCGGGTACTTTACAAGGCAATAATCTTGCTGTTCCTGCAACGGACTGGAACAACTCATGGACAAATGTAAATTATGGCGGAACGACTAATCTTTGGGGAAGCACCTGGACACCGGCCGAAATCAACAATGCCGGATTCGGAGTAGGAATTATGGTCGACTCAGACGCGACCAGAACTGGATATGTCGATAGCATGAGAATTACGGTTTATTATACCGTACCGTTGACACCTACCATCACCAGTTTCTCACCAACCGGATATTGTCAAGGAACGACACCTCTAGTCACCATAAACGGTACGAACCTCAGCGGAACGACAGCCGTTTCATTTAACGGTGTGCCTGCGACTTCGTTCAATAACATTAGCAGCACTCAAATTACCGCGACACCTTCTGTAGGATTGACTAGCGGTGCGGTTTCGGTCACGACGCCTGGCGGAACAGCTAACGGATCTTTCACTTTATATTCGAATCCTACCGTAAACCCAATAACCGGATCTGCTCCGATTTGCCCGGGAAATACGGTACAACTTTCAAATACGACACCAAGCGGTACATGGACGTCTTTGACTCCGTTAATCGCGACTGTAAATGCAACCACCGGATTGGTAACGGGTGTGGCCGGCGGAACGGCGACGATCCGATATTCGGTGACCAACGGCAACGGCTGTACGACAGCGGTCACTACTACGGTTACTGTAAATGCGAATCCGGTTTTGTCCGGACCGAGTTCGGTTTGTCCTGGCGCTACGATCAATTTGTCTCCGTCATCGGGTGGAAACTGGGTCGCCAACAATCCTGGTGTCGCAACGATTTCGAACGCAGGTGTCGTAACCGGAATCACACCTGGAATCGCCACTTTCACTTTTACGGACAGCACAACGGGTTGTTCGGCTACGACCGGAAATATCACGGTCAATACACAACCGTCGATTTCTTCGGATCCGAACCCGGTTTCTGTATGTTCGGGCAATTCGGCCAGTTTTACCGTAAGCGCTACAGGAGCAGGATTGACTTACCAATGGTATAACGGCGCGACGCTTTTGTCTAATGGTGGGAACATTTCGGGCGCGACTTCGACGACTCTTACCATAAACCCTGTGAATTTATCGGATGCCAGCGCAAATTACCATTGCGTCGTAAGCGGAACGTGTTCACCATCGGCAACTTCGGCTAATGCCGGTTTGACCGTTACCGAAAGAGTGATCATCACCGCGCAACCTGCTACCACCCAAACCCATTGCGAAAACGATTCGGTAAGTTTCACTATTGGCGCGACCGGAGCCGGACTTACCTATCAATGGTATAACGGCGCGACGCTTTTGAGCGATGGCGGAAATATATCTGGTGCGACGACCGCAACACTTACGTTGAATCCTGTGGCTACTTCAAACGCATCGGCGAACTATCATTGTATCGTAAGCGGAACATCGCCTTGTAATCCGGTAAATTCGGCTATGGCGGCGCTTGTCGTGAATTCCGGACCTGCAATTACCGTTGAACCTGTGGCAACACAAACCGTATGTGCGGGAGCAAACGTCTCGTTCAGTGTGACAGCAACTGGTGGAAACCTTATCTATCAATGGTACAACGGCGCGACTCCTTTGTCTAACGGCGGAAATATCTCGGGTGCGGCTTCGGCTACGCTTTCCATAAGCAATACGACTCCTGCGAACTCATCGAACGATTACCACGTGGTTGTGTCGAATGGTTGCGTCGTGCCGGCGGTTTCGATTTCGGCCGTGCTCGTGGTCAACGAAAGACCTTACATCCCGGCTCAAAATACGACAATTTGCAGCGAAGACGCTTTTGACGCGACTCCGACTAACGGAATCCCGACAGCGGCTACAATCGTACCTGCGGGCACGACCTATTCATGGCCTGCGCCTGTAGTTACCGGTGGAATTACCGGAGGAAGCGCGCAAAGCGGACAGGCGGCGGTGAGCCAAACGCTCATCAACCCTACGAATGTGGTGCAGACGGCAACGTACACGGTAACGCCTACATCAGGAACTGCCGGGAATTGCGTCGGAACGGCGTTTACGGTAGTCGTGACGGTAAATCCGAGGCCATTCATCATCAATACGACGCAAACCGCCTGTAGTGGAACGACTTTCTCTTACGCTCCGACAAACGGAGGCGGCAATATCATTCCTGCTGGAACTACCTATTCATGGGGTTTGCCTGTGTTATCAGGTGTTGTCGGAGGTGCGACGACGGGTACGAACCAGCCTACAATCAGCCAAAATTTGACCAATACGACAGGCTCTACGCAAACCGCTACCTATACGGTAACCGCCAGCAACGGCACTTGTATCGGCTCGACATTCAACGTGATTTTCAATGTGTATCCGACGCCGACCGTGGCCGGAACGCCTACGACCCAAACCATTTGCTCGGGAACGGCCATCACCTCTATCGTGATGACCAATCCGAACGGCGTTTCGGGAACCATAGATTACAGCTGGACGCGAAACAACACGGTGAACGTTACGGGAATTGGAGGGAGTGGTTTCGGCGACACGATTTCGGGCACATTGACCAATACGACCAACACGCCGCAGACCGTTACGTTTTCTTTGACAGCGACTTCGGAATTCGGATGTGCATCGAACGTGCCGTTTACAGTCGATGTGATCGTGAATCCTCGTCCAACGGTTTCGGCCACACCGGCTTCACAAACCGTTTGTTCCGGAAATGCGATTGCAAACATCAATATTGCCAACCCGAATTCGGTTGTCGGAACGACTTATAGCTGGACGCGCGACAATACGGCAAACCTCACGGGAATTGCAGCCAGCGGATCGAGTTCGACAATTTCAGGTTCGCTTACGAATACTACGAATGTCGCTCAGACGACGACTTTCACCATCATGACTTCGGCCGCGGGATGCGATTCGGCCCCGATTACGGTTACGGTTACGGTGAATCCGCAGCCTACTGTATCGGCAAGCCCGGCAACCCAAACATTGTGTTCGGCATTGCCTTTCACGACGATTAACATTTCAAATCCGAATGCGGTTTCTGGAACTACTTTCAATTGGACGCGAGATAATGTCGCCACAGTAACCGGACTTGGAGCTAGCGGAAACGGAACGAGCATTGCAGGCACTTTGACCAACACGACCAATGCCGTCGTCACGGTAACCTTTACGATAACGGCTACGGCTGCAGGCTGCCCTTCGGCTACGACCACGGCACAGATTACGTTGGATCCGGCACCGAACATGACGCGTACTCCGGCAACCCAGAACGTTTGTACAGGTTCGAATATGGCGACCATTACGTTCACGAACACGAACAGCGTTCCGGGAACAGTATATAGTTGGACCCGATCGAACACTACAAATGTTACGGGAATCGCCAACAGCGGAAACAGCAATATAATTACGGGAACTCCTGTCAACAACACTACCGTCAGCCAAATCACGGTAATCACGATGATCGCCACGGCCCCTAACGGGTGCTCGATCATTTCTACTGCATCGGTTACGGTCTATCCGAATCTGGTCGCTCCTGTGATTGGTGAGAACCAGACCGTTTGTGAATTCGCTTCACCGGGAGCTATTACGCAAACCACTCCTGTTGCCGGCGGATCGGGAACTTATACATATCAATGGCAACGAAGCCTCGACGGTTTGACCGGATGGGCGAACGCTCCGGGTGCAAGCACGGGCGCGAGTTATACGCCGGGCTTGATCACGGGTGCGACGCCAAACTATTACTACAGGCTTGTCGTGACGAATCCTTGCGGAAGCGTGACGAGTAATTCTGTGTTGATTCAAGTTGTGGATAACGTCGGATTTACGTTCAACATGAACGGACAACCGGGTGCAGCGATTTGTCCCGGAACGACATTTACGCCAAGTATCAGCTCGATCCACTCGGACGATGCAGCCATTCGATTCAATTATACCATCGACAATACCTACCTCACATCACCTACTCCGAATCCTACGGGAACTACAAGCCCTAGATTCTGGTTCTTGGTGTGGCTAAGGACATCGGAAGCCGACTTCTCATTCACGGCTCAAAACACCACGAATGCGACGGTTGTCACTCCTATTTCTATCGTTCCTAACATTTACGATTATCCGGGACCGCCTACGGGAGCTTTCCAATGTAGCATTACGCCTCAGGTATTCAACGTGAGCATTTTGCCTCGTCCGGTGGCGACGATCACAAGTCCTCCGGACAATTCGACGATTTGTAGCGCCACAAGTGCCGGTGTGACCGTAAGCGGAAACATCACCGACGGAAACATGTACTATACCGTGACACGTAGCGTGAATGCATTGGTGACCAGTTCGGTGACTTTCCCGTATACATCGGCGAATTTTACACCGGGCCAATCATTCGTTTTCCCTGATGTTTTGACCAACTTATCGGCTGCCAACCAAAACGTAACGTATACGATCACGCCTCGTTCTACCGCTGGTTGCGTGGGAACTCCGGTCACGATTACCATAATCGTTGCACGACCTGTAACTCCAGGAACGGTAGCGGCCAACCAAACGCTTTGCAGCCCGGCCGACCCGGCGGCATTTACAGAAACCATACCTGCAACCGGAACCAGCTTGTCTTACCAATGGTACAGCAGCACCGTTGCTGCAACCGGTCCTTGGACTTTGATTCCCGGTGCAACGGCAATTACTTACGATGCACCTGCTGGATTGACGCAAACCACATGGTACAGACGCGAAGTGACGTCGGTCATCAACGGCGTGCCTTGTTCGGTGGCCAATACGACTCCGATACAGGTGACGATCAACAATGTGACTGCAGGAGCGATTGCGGGCGATTTGACGATTTGCAACGGAGACGATCCTCCAGCGTTTACCTCTTCTGCACCGGGAACCGCAACCGGCACGCTTTCTTATTTCTGGGAATACAGCACCGTCGGATGCAGCGGCCCTTGGACGCTTATCGGTTCGTCGAACACGGCGGCTTATAATCCTGGACCTTTGACGCAGACTACTTATTATAGAAGAACGGCGGTTTCCACTATCGGAATCCAGACGTGTTCGGCCACAAGCAACTGCGTAACGATTACGGTGAACCAAGTCAACGGAGGAACGGTCGGAAGCGACCAGACGCTTTGCGGAAACAACCCTGCCGCATTTACAGTCGTCGCTCCAGCCACAGGTTCGGGTGTTTTGACGTATCAATGGCAAAGCACGACTTCGGCTTCGGGTTGTGCAAGTCCGAGCGGAAGCTGGGCAAACATTCCAGGTGCGACATCGGCAACGTACGATCCGCCAGCCGGACTCACCCAAACGACTTATTACAGAAGAATCACTACTTCTACGTTTAACGGCGTACAATGTACCGCTTTGAGCAATTGTATAACCGTAACGGCGAATTCGGTCACTCCGGGCGTCATTGCATCCAACCAGACCGTTTGTTCGGGAGGCGACCCTGCGGCCTTTACCGTAACGATTCCTGCCACGGGAACAGGCTTGACCTATCAATGGCAAAGCAGTACGGTGAGTGCGGCCGGACCTTGGACAAATATTCCGAGTGCAAATGCCGCGACATACGATCCGCCGGCGGGACTTACACAAACCACGCACTATCAAAGAGTGGTTACCGGAACGGTGAATGCCGTGAGCTGCGACGCTACTTCGAATAGCCTGACCGTTTTCGTGAATGACGTAACCGCTCCTGTCATGGCAGGCGACCAAACGATATGCGCCGGCGAAAATCCGGCTGCGTTTACAATCGTGACTGCGGCTACGGCCAACGGAGCGCTTTCTTATCAATGGCAAAGCAACACCATCGGTTGCGGCGGTCCTTGGACAAATATCGGTGGAGCGACATCGGCAACTTATGATCCGCCGGTACTTGCACAAACGACCTATTACCACGTGATCGTCACATCGACGTTGAACTCGGTCAACTGTACCGCGACGAGCAATTGCATCACCGTGACCGGAAACGGAAAAACCTGGAACGGTTCGGCGGGCACAGACTGGAACAACGCCGCCAACTGGACACCTGCGGGCGTACCGACGAACATGAATTGCGTCGTCATTCCGAACGTGACCAATGACCCAATCATTTCGGGAGTGAGCTTTGTCGGATATGCATTGAACTTGACCATCCTTAACGGAGGAAACTTATCCGTAACCGGAAGCAACACGATCGAAGTGACCAATTTCGTCAACGTGAATGCGGGAGGCGCGTTCAATATTGCCGATGACGCGAGCCTGAACCAAATCGACAATGTAGCCAACGTAGGAACGATGCACATGCAAAGAACTACGCCGCCGGTCTATCGATTCGACTACACGTATTGGAATTCACCTGTAACATTGGCATCGAACTACACTTTGGGCAACTTGTCGCCGAATACGCAATCGGATAAGTTTTATAGCTGGAATCCGTCGGTTGCCGGAGGAAACGGAAACTGGATACAGGAAAGCGTCGCCACGATCATGAATCCGAACAAAGGATACATCGTCCGCGCGCCTAACGGTTATTCGAACAGCCCCATGATTACGGCTCCGTACACGGCCACTTTTATCGGCACGCCAAACAACGGATCACTAACGGCTCCTGTCGCAATAGGAAGCTTGCCGCCAGCTTCGGTGAACGACAAGTTGAATTTGATCGGAAACCCATATCCGTCGGCACTTGATGCGGATCTTTTCCTTGCGCATCCTACAAATGTCAATTTACTAGACGGTACGTTGTACTTCTGGACGCACCATTCGCCTCCGAGTACGGCATTTGCAGATCCATTCTATGGCAATTTCACAAGCAATTACACCGCTTCCGATTATGCCACCTATACGACCGGAATGGGCGGAACCAGTACTGTTCCTGCAGGTTACGGAGGAACTCCTCCTACCGGATTTGTCGCCACGGGCCAAAGCTTCTTCGTAAAAGCGTTGGCCAGCGGAAATGCCGTTTTTGAAAACAATATGAGGGTACGCGGCAATAACAATGTATTCTTTAGACAGGCGAATCCGTTTACGACGGCGACTCCGACTTTAGAAAGACACCGCATCTGGCTAAACCTAGCCAATACACAAGGGGCGTTCAGTCAGATTTTGGTCGGATATGCCGAAGGGGCGACCAACGCAAGAGACCGTAATTTCGACGGGGAAACTTTTGCAGGCAACGCGGTCACGTTCTATTCCACTATCGAAGATGTTAGATTGACGGTACAGGGACGCGCGCTGCCTTTTGAAACCTCAGATCTGGTTCCTCTTGGCTACAAAGCCACGGTTGCAGCGACGTTTACCGTAGGAGTCGACCATCTCGACGGTTTGTTCGAAACCCAAAATGTGTACCTCGAGGACAAATTGCTCAATGTTATCCACGATTTGAAAAGCGCGCCATACTCGTTCGCTTCGGCAGTAGGGACATTCAACGACCGCTTCGTGTTGCGTTACACCAATGAACAGCTTGGCGTAGGCGATCACGAGCTTCAGGATGGCGTTGTGGCGTTCATAAGTGACGATAAATTGTTCGCTCAGGCTTCTTTGGATATCATCTCAATCGAAATCTTTGATGTGAACGGCAAGAAAATCACCACTTACGAACCACAAGGAAATACGTTTGAAAGCAGCTTCAATTTCGCCCAAGGCATTTATATAGCAAAAGTCAAACTTTCGGACGATAACGAGTTCGACATTAAATTAGCGCATTGATTTTAAGTTTGATATGCTTAGGGAAAGGTCTTCGAAAGAGGGCCTTTTTCTTTTTTACACCTCAACGGACAAAATTATTGACAGATTACGAATTTTATAAACCATATATTCTGAAACATATTTTATTTCATTAAATTTGGAATACTACCACAAACGTGTCAATGCTTATGAAAAATAATTACGATTTCCTCAAGCATTTCCTTTGTATTCTTTTTTTACTGTTTCAGACGTGGATTTTTGCCCAAGCCGATGTATGTGCCGGCACAGCTCCTTCACTTTCCGTGAATACGACTTGCTCCACGACGAATTACACGGTCACCTCGGCGTTCAACAACGACGGACCGGCACCGTGTTCGGGAACATCCCATCGCGACGGATGGTTCCAGTTCACGACGGATGCGACCACGACGAACGTGTCGATTATCGGGACGAGCAACCGAAATCTCGGGCTTGCGATTTATACGGCTTGCGGCGCGGCTTATACCGCTTGTACAGTTCCTGCAATGGCCGACGCTACCTTGAACGCGGCGGTCAATCCGAATACCACGTATTATTTGCGTTTGATGCGTACGAACAATCTGGGTTCGAACAACATGACGGGAACCATCTGCGTGGTAAAAAGCGTGGCTTTGAGCAACGACGAATGTTCGACAGCTACACCGTTGACGGTAACGACTTCATGCAGTTATTCCTCATACACGACAACGGGCGCGACGGCGAGTTCGGGAATTCCCGCTCCCGGATGTGCCAGTTATTCGGGCGGAGACGTGTGGTTCTCGGCAACCGTACCCGCAAACGGTATTTTAACCGTAGACACCCAAACCGGGAACATTACCGATTCGGGCATGGCGTTCTACACCGGAAGTTGTGGTTCATTGAGTTTGCTTTCGTGCGATGACGACAGCAGCGTCAACGGCAATATGTCGACGCTTACCGCAACGGGATTGACGCCCGGCACAACGGTCTATATCAGGGTTTGGGCGTATAACGGCGCGCAATCGGGAACTTTCGGCATTTGTGCCACTACGCTTCCCCCATGTTCGCAAACACCCTCATTGATCACCTCGACGACGACATTGACTTCGGCCAACGTATCGTGGACGGCGGCCTCTCCTGCACCGGCAAGCGGATATCAATATTATGTGACCACAAGCGCAACACCTCCTACGGCAGGCACGATTCCTACAGGAACTGTCGCGGCAGGCGTGACTTCGGTAAGTCTTACAGGTCTTACCGCCAATACCACGTATTATTTTTGGGTCAGGTCGTATTGCACCGTAACGGAATACAGCTCTTGGGTCGGCTCGAGTTTCCACACTGGCCATTGCTTGCCATCTTCTACGGGAACGGGTTATTACGTCAATAATTTTTCTACGACCGCAGGAACATCAAACATTACCAATAACGGCTCGGGCTTGTCGACGAACGGTTATGGGGATTTCTACCCGACGATGACCGTTGCGGCCAATCCGGCTTCGACCGTCAACTTTAGTGCGGCCATGACCGGAGGCACATTCGGTTTCAATATTTGGGTCGATTGGAATAACGATCTTGATTTTGACGATGCGGGCGAAAAAATGTATTCAAGCGGAGGTTACGTGGCCGGGGCAACCGGAACGATGACCGTACCCACGATTGCGGCCGGCGATTACCGCATGCGTATCCGTGCCGATTTTTACGCCACCAATCCGTCGGCCTGCGGATCGATCACTTATGGAGAAGCCGAAGATTACAAATTCACGGTCAACACGTTGCCTTGTTCCGGAAATCCGTCGAACCTGAGCTCTTCGGCCATCACTTCGGGAACGGCCACGATCAGCTGGACGGCTGCAAGCCCTGCACCGGCAAACGGATATCAGTATTATGTGTCGACATCGTCCGTTGCGCCCACTGCGGCCAGCACTCCAACAGGAAGTACGGGCGCAGGCGTGACCACCGCAAACCTTACGGCACTTGCACCCAACACTTTCTATTATTTTTGGGTGCGCTCGAATTGCGGAGGCGCGACAGGACAAGGCATTTGGATCGGATATGCGTATTTCCAAACCCTATCCGGCCCACCGACAACAACGGGAACGAACATTTGCCAAGGCGGATCGGGAACGATTTCAGCGACGGCTTCGTGTACCGCTTTAACCAATGTCGGACTTACGATAAACGGCGCTTGGAATGCTGCGACCGACCCTATCGCGTTGCAGCCGTTGATATTCCTGGACAATTCGCCCACTTGTATTTTCGATGACAATACCGCCAATTATACCATGTACAGTTTTCAGGTGAGCGTTACCGGGACATACACCTTCAACATGACGCCCGATGCGGCTTATGACGGTATGGGTTACATTGTCGTGCTTCCGTTCACGCCCGGAGTCTGCGGAAGCGGCACATGGATCGTGGGCGACGACGACGGCGGGCCTTCTTCGCTTGAATGCCAAATGAGCGCCACGCTCAACGCGGGAGTCACATACACCTTGATTTCGACGATGTTCTCGTTTTCGAACATCACGCTTACGGATACATATCAATGGCAGATTACAGGCCCGACCGGAGGTTACTTGTCTTCTACGGCGAGCGCTCCGGTAGAATGGTATACGGCATCTTCGGGCGGATCGCCTATAGGTACGGGATCGCCTTTCAATCCGGTTGGGGTTGCAGGTTCGGGACTGGCCAATACGAATACGGCGGGAACATATACATATTACGCGGCCTGTTCTTCATCGCCTTCGGTGCGAGCAAGTGCAGATTTCATCATCCGGCCACGACCGACTTCGGTAATCTCGGGATCGGGAAACAGCTGTATGGGCACGGCCGCCATCAGCATCGCTTTGACAGGAACCGCACCTTGGAACTTGACTTATACCGATGGCGTCACGCCGACCACGATAACGGGAATCATGACGAGTCCTTACACCGTTTCGGTTTCTCCATCGGCGACGGCCATTTATTCCGTTACCGCGTTGACCGATGCGAACTGTACGGCTATCGCAGCCGACATGACCGGAAACGCGTCATGGCCGTACAAAACCTGGAACGGTTCGGCGGGAACGGCATGGAGCAATGGCGCCAATTGGACACCTGTGGGCGTTCCGACTTCGAGCGACTGTGTCGTAATCCCGAATGTGACGAACGATCCGATCATTTCGGGTACGAATTACACTGGAAACGCTTACAATATGACGGTTCTCAATGGCGGCTATCTGCAGATCACTTCGGGCAACAATCTGGTTTTGGTCGATGTATTGAACGTGAACGCAGGCGGTCAATTCCAAATCATGAACGACGCGAGTTTGATTCAGGTGAACAATACGGCCAACGTCGGAATCGTCACGATGCAACGCATCACCCAACCCGTTTACCGATACGATTACACCTATTGGAATTCACCTATGACGATGGCTTCGAATTACACGTTGGGCAATTTATCTCCTGCCACACAACCGGACAAATTTTACAGCTGGACGCCTTTCATAGGTTCAGGAACCGGAAATTGGGCACAGGAAGGCACGGCTACGGTCATGGACCCTAGAAAAGGCTACATTGTTCGTGCGCCCCAAACCTATTCGACGAGTCCTTCGGTCAAAGTGCCGTACACCGCAACTTTCACAGGAACACCGAACAACGGTCCTATCAATGCGCCGGTAAGCCACGGAACGCTGGGAGGCGCGATAACAGACGACAAATGGAACTTGCTCGGCAATCCATATCCGTCGGCTTTGAGCGCGGCTTCTTTCCTCAATCATGCGGCAAATGCTACGACCATAGACGGCACGATTTATTTCTGGACGCACAACACCGCACCGAGCGCGAGTTTCCCTGATCCGTTTTATTACGACTTCCTGATCAATTACAGCGCAGCCGATTACGCTTCTTGGAATAAATTAGGAGGCGTCGGAACGATGGCCTCGTCTGGCGGGCCAGCTCCGAACGGATATGTAGCGGCCGGACAATCATTTTTCGTAAAAAGCCTCGTTCCGTCGGGCAATGCGACTTTCAACAATGCGATGCGTGTATCGGGCAACAACAGCCAATTCTTCAGGCCGAATATGGATACATTCAAATTGGATGCCGACGAACAGCCCGAACCCGACCTTGAAAAACACCGCATTTGGCTCAACCTTACCGCTTCGGCGAACGTATTCTGCCAAACCCTTGTCGGATATTCCCAAAACGCCACATTAGATTGGGACAGAGGCCTTGACGGTTTGCGTTTCGATGATACAGGAACGGGACTTTATTCTATAATGCAAGACAAGAATCTCGTCATCCAAGCACGTCCGATTCCTTTCGACGTTAATGACCAAGTACCGTTGGGTTTCCACAATACGGGCGGAAGCGATTTTTCGATTCGCATCGATCATGTAGACGGATTGTTCACCGACCAAAACATTTACCTCGAGGATAAATTGCTCGACATCATCCACAACCTCAAGGAAAGCCCATACGATTTCACTTCGGCTACAGGCCGATTCGACGATCGTTTCGTTTTGAGATATACGACGGAAGCTTTGCAGGTGAATGATGCTGAACAACTTCAATTAATGGCTTTCATTGACGACGAACAACTACTCGTCCAATCGTCCAAAACAGTTTCTAAAGTCGTGGTTTATGATATCACAGGTAAATTGTTGCGCACGTTTTTACCTATTTCGGATGAGTTTCCGCTTCGATGGGATTTCTTCTATTCCGAAGGTATTTATCTTGCCAAAATCTATTTTCCGGACGGAACTGTGGTGAATCGGAAGTTGACGAATTGAATAATCGATATATCTTTATCAGGTCGGGGCAAATTTACCCGACCTTTTTTATTTTTACCCCAACCTTTTGTAGGAAAATCTAATCTAAAAAGGTAAACCCAACCACCAATGAAAAGCTTTTACCTGATCCTTTTATTACTTTGCGGAACTGCCTTTGCCCAAAATTACCAAAAGAAATGGGATAAGGTTTCACGACTCGAAACGCAAGGAAAAGTCAAGTCTGCAAATCGGGTCGCTTCTAAAATATATCGCAAGGCCAAACGACGGGAAAACGACGAACAGATTCTGAAGAGCTTTTTCTTCCGCTCAAAATACCTGTTCACGCTCGATGCCGATGCGCAAAATATCGTGCTTGAAAACATCAGGCATGAAATCGAAGAAAGTTCCGATTCGAACAAAGCTATTTTTCTTTGGATTTACGCACGTTCGCTTGAACGCTTTTCGAATAAATTCCAATATGAAATCGGCAGGAACAAACCCCTAGACGATTACAGGAATCAAAACATAAAGCAATGGACGTCGGCACAATTGGAACGTGAAATAGAGGATACTTATGCCCTACTTTTCTCTGATCCCGAAGCTTTGAGGAAAATTTCACTCAAACCATACAAAGACATTTTCGTCTATTTCGATGAGAAACGGTTCGCCGAGGAAAACCTGCTCGAATACTTAGCATTGGAGTTTATAGGAAGTCGCGTGGCATTCCAAAACTTTTACATTGAAGACGACAACGTCAAAGCATTGCTCGACAACATTTCGGCTTCATCGAAAGAATTTGCGAAATATGACCTTTCGAGTCTTGAGTATCCGCAATTTCAAAAAGCATTGCACCTGTTCCAACTTTTGGAAAAAGACAACGAAAACCTCAAATATCGTTTCCTTCGTTTGCAATATGTGTACAGTTCGATTCGAAATTCGGACGAGATTTATTTTCGAAAATTATCCGAAATCGAAAAAGAGGCAACCGATTCGCTACTGATCACAAACATACTTCTCCAGAAGGCCAAAATCCATTTGCGCAAAGCAGACAAAATCACGGCCGCGAACGAGAGGAAAACAGCCATGGCTTTGCTGGACAGCATACTCGCTTTCAAGATCACGTCGGACACAAAACAAGAGGCACAAAAAATGAAGAACGATTTGCTGCTTCCGGCCTTGCGGGCTTCTGTTCCTCAAATGCTATACTATGGGGAAAACTCTCGTATATCGGTGCTTTATAAGAATACCGACAGCATAAGCGTTTCTTTTCACCGAATCCCGGTTTCGATCTATATGCGCGACAGTGTGCCGAAATTTTTGTCTGGTCACTACAAAACGGTGCGAACCAAAAAACCCGATCTAAAAGTTTCGTATGCGCTGCCCAAATCGGACGATTATTTTGAATATCGCACCGAATTCCTGCTTCCTAAATTAGACTTGGGCACTTATTTCGTCTCGATTGAAAGTCCGGGAGGCGTGATTGACGAGAATTCTTATGAAATCTTGACGGTCACCGACCTGCAACTGATAGGAACTTCTCAGGCAACAGAAAAAGTCATGACGGTCGTTGATCGAAAATCGGGAAAACCCGTCAAAGACGCCGTGATTCATATGCACAAAACAGAATTGCAAACGAATGCCGACGGTTTTGCGCGTTGTGAAGAAAGATTGACGACCTATGACAACCATATACTTATCACCAAGGGAGTCGATTCTCTTTACGTGAAGGATATGCAATTTGGAGGTTGGAGACAATACCAAGGCGATGAGAGACGCGCTATTGCCAATATTTACATGGATCGTAACATTTATCGGCCGGGACAGAAAGCGTTTTACAAAATCATTTTGACCGAATCGCTCGAGAAAGGCAATAAAATTTTGGATGGAATCAAAGTCAATGTCGTCGTAAACGATCCCAAATGGAAGACAATATTTTCTACAACGGCCACAACCAACGAATTTGGCTCCGTTTTCGGAGAATTCACGATTCCGGAAGGCGGTCTTACCGGAGAATTCACGATATCAATTGACGAACCCGACGACCTCGAAGAAGAGGACGACTACGACGAAGAAGCCGATGAACACCCGTTTTGGGATCATGTGCGATTCTATGAAGACGAAAAAAGATTTTTGGTCGAGGAATACAAACGTCCCAAATTTGAGGTCGCGTTCAATCCGATAACCGAGCCTTATAAACTGGGCCAAACCATTGTCGTGAAAGGAAAAGTCAAATCGTATTCGGGAAGCCTTGGCAACACCAAAGCCGCTATTTCGATACACAAAAGGCTATATGGCTATTATCGGAATCACAGATCTGAACCTGACCCAGTCATCAGGGACACTGTAGAAGTGAGCGCTTCGGGCGATTTCGAAGTTTCGCTCATCACCGAAAAAGACGATTCAGATGACGACACAGACCAATCGGAAACCTATACGATTGAAGCCGAAGTCACCGATTTAAGCGGCGAAACCCGAACCGCTACAAAAGAAATCCAGGTTTACGAATCGGCTCTTGAACTCAACCTTAGTCCTAAAAACAGGATGTCGGGAATTCAGGAAAGCGCCCTCTTTTTTGTTAACTCACGAAACCTCGACGATCAGTTTTTACCTACTTCTGGAACGCTCGAATTCCGGCTCAAATCGAAAGAGCGCCACAACCTGAAACCTCGGGAATTTCCCAAACCCGACATTGCTTCGATTCCCGATTCGGTAATGAAGCGATTATTCCCGTATGAAGATCTTGAAGGCGAGCAAATCGTGACGGATACATCCGCGCTCAAAATCATCAAAGTAGATACGGGCAAACAACGGCAAATCGAGGTAGATTTTACCGGAATGCCTGAAGGCGACTACGAAATAACGTTCAAGGCGCGCGATCCTTTCGGCAAAGAGACGCGTGTTCGCTGCGACTTCAAATTTTCTGATTACACTTTAGAAAAAAGCCCGTCGAAGCTGTTCACCGCCAAAATTCTCAACAAAAATGTAATCAAGGATAGGTTCGCCTTATTGCAATTGAGCTCTGTCATCCCCGATTTGCATGTTCGGCTGATTGCCGTATCGGAATCGAAAGTGTACTTTGAAAAATCGATGACCTTGATTGGCGGGAAAAATCTTGTGCGCATCGATTTGCCTGAGAACTACCGCAAAGGCATTTCGTTTTATATCGATTCTTTTTTCGAGAATTATCATTTCGACGTTGAAATTCCGGTTTTACCTTACACTTTTTCTCCGTCGCTTGAGTTCGAGACTTTACACATGCGCGATCGACTGCAGCCTTCCGAAAAAGAAAAATGGTCATTCAAACTCTCGGCTACAGATACGGATTTGCAGGCCGAAATCCTCGCATCTATGTACGACACCGCACTTGATCAATTGACGCAAGACGACAACCGCGATGACTTCAAATGGATGTTCGTGGGCAATTATCAAAAATCAAGGGTGGACGTCCCAAAACGGAAAGCGTACGATTTGTGGTCGTCCGAAAAACCTCTCACGTTTAAAAAAACGCTTTTGTCGGTGCCCGGCAAAACCGAAATGACCCAACTCAATTGGTTTGACTTTAGTTTTATCGATGTCCCGACAGTAAGCCAAAAGCTTGTCAAAAAACGAGCACTGCCAAAAAAGAACACAGACGGTACGATTACGATCACAGGAATCGTATCGGACGATTCAGGCCCGTTGCCAGGGGCGAATGTCGTGGTGTTGCGAACAAAACAAGGCGTGCAGACCGATGTTGACGGCATCTATTCCATTTCAATTTCACCCGGAGATGAGCTCGTTTTCAGCTTTGTGGGAATGGCCGACCAAAACCATTACGTAGACGAAGGGCAAATTCTCAACGTAAGGCTCAAGGAAGGCGGAATTTCACTTGGCGAAGTCGTCGTGACAGGCGCACTTGGCATCCAGAAAAAAGTCAGGACGGAATTCAATAAGATTTCAGAATCGGAAGCTGCACTGTCTCTTATCAAACTCATACGCGGGCTCAAAATCGAGGAATCGTATCTGGATGAAACCGTCATCCGTCGTTTCGCTTTGGAATCGGAGAGTGCCATCGACACCAAACAAATCATCGTAATGGACGGCAAAATTATTTCGCCAAAAGAACTTTCGGGAATGTTGACTCAAGATATTGTAAGTGTTTCGGTGTTTTCGGCAAAAGAAGCCCAATCGCTTTTCGGGAATATTGGCTCGAACGGTGCGATTTCTATCATAACCCAAAAAGCCATGAACGGCCTGAGCGAAGTAAAAGCGAGAGGTAACTTTTCTGAAACCGCGTTTTTTTATCCCGATATAAAAGTTGACGACAAAGGCCGTTTCGATTTCGAATTTACCGGACCAGAAGCACTGACTTCCTGGAAAATGCGACTGTTGGCACACAATAAATCGGGAATTTCGGGTATGGTCACCAAAATCATAAAGACACAGAAGAATTTGATGGTGATGCCGAATTTTCCGCGATTCCTTATCGAAAACGACAGTATCGACATTGCCGTAAAAATATCGAACCTGCTGCCGGAAACCCAATCGGGAACCGTCGTGCTTGAGATTTCTGATGCCGGTACGATGCAACCGATCGCCAACTTCGATCGATCGGTTAAGAATTTCTCGGTTGCCGCTTTGAACAGTATTGTCGCGCACTGGAAAATCCATGTCCCTCAAGGCGTTGCCGGCCTACATTATCGCGTAGTGGCAACAACGGGTAATCATTCGGACGGTGAGGAAAGCAACATTCCTGTGTTGAGCAGCGACATGCTTATCCTTGAATCCGTGCCGATTTGGGTAAGGGAAAACACACGAAAGGAATTCGTTTTGGAAAATCTCGTCAACGCCAAGTCGGAATCGCTCAGACACAAGCAGCTTTCGCTTGAATACATCTCAAATCCGGTTTGGGCCGCCTTGCAATCGCTCCCGTACCTGATCGAATTCGAACACGAATGCGCCGAACAGACTTTCGCACGGTATTATGCCAACACGTTAGCGGCCAATCTAATTTCGTCCAATCCTAAAATCGCGTCGGTGCTCGAAGCTTGGAGAAGCCATCCGACAAATCCCGAGAACGAAAAAAAGATCGTATTGGCCTTGGGTGAAACGCCTTGGTTTTCAGAATTGGCGACCGAAGACGAAAAGAAAAAACGGTTCGCCTTATTACTCGACCTTGACCGCATGGCTGTTGCCGAAGAAAACAATTACGAGAAGCTCAAGTCTAAACAACATGCAAATGGTGCCTTCGGATGGTTCGACGATTCGCCGGACAACCTGTTTATCACCTGTCATGTTTTGGCAGGACTCGGACATCTCAAAAAACTCGTGCCACAAGTTCACGCCAATACGAATAGACTGGCCGTAGCGCGAAATGCCACCAACTATCTCGATTGGAATTTTACCGATAAAAAAAGCGCAAAAATTCAGGTTGACCGTCGTCTGGAACGGCAGTATCTATATGCAAGAAGTTTCTTCCTTAAAGAATTTCCGATAACGGCGCAACGGAGAAAAAGCATCGACAGTACAGTTCTCATCGTAGCATCACAATGGAAAAACTTCGACTTGTACGAAAAAGCGAAAGCTGCTCTCATCCTGCACAGGTTCGGGCAAATTGAAACGTCTAAGAAAATTCTTGAATCGCTTAAGGAAACCTCGGCTTCGGATGAAACCAAAGGTATGTTCTGGATCCAAAACCAAGGTGGATGGTATTGGTATCAGGCGCCAATCGAAACCCAGGCGATGATTATCGAGGCGTTCGCAGAAATCAACCAGGACGAGGAAGCGATAAACGCGATGAAAGTTTGGCTGCTGAGCAAAAAACAGCTCCAGAATTGGGAATCGACAAAAGCGACTACCGAGGCAATATACGCTTTGCTTCTAGGCAAAAACAATTGGCTCGAGGCAAAAGATCAGTCGGTTATCAGGATCGGCAATCACAAAATCGATAGCGAAAAACTGGCCGAAAATGAAAAAGAAGCGGTTACCGGTTATGTGAAAATCAATTGGAAACCTCAAGATATCTCGAATGAGATGGGCAAAATCGCGATAGAGAACAAATCGGAAGTTCCCGCTTACGGTGGCTTGTACTGGCAATATCTCGAGAATCCCGACAAGATAACAGCCACCAAAGGCCCGTCGACGATCGATCAGCAACTGTTCGTAAAAACCGGCGACGGCGTAAAACCGCTTTCGGCAACCGATCGACTCAAGGTTGGCGATTTAGTGCGTGTGCGTCTTGTCATTACAGCCAAAGACGAATTGGAATACGTGCACCTCAAATCGATGCGAGCTTCCTGTTTCGAACCTGTCGATGTGCTTTCGGGATATGAATCCGAAGGAAATCTGTGGTTTTACAAAAGCACGAAAGACGTGGCCACGCATTTCTTTTTCGACCGTCTTAAAGCCGGATCTTACATTTTGGAATACGACGTCAGGGTCAACAATGCGGGCGATTTCTCGAACGGAATCAGCACGATCCAAAGTATGTATGCGCCTGAATTCGCGGCACATTCCAAAGGAATCCGCGTAAATGTGAAGTAATGGTCATTATTTGTCAAATAAAAAATCCCGCCGTAAAAGCGGGATTTTCATTTTATTTCAAATCGCAAATTACTTCACGATCGTCATTTCGTCAACGATGTGTTTCGCTCCCGCGTACTTGTCGATTACCCAAAGTACGTAACGGATATCGACGTTGATCGTGCGTTGCAAATCTTTGTCGAAAATTACGTCTCCGGCCATAGCTTCGATGTTTCCGTCGAACGCCAATCCGATAAGTTCGCCTTTTCCGTTCAACACTGGTGAACCTGAGTTACCGCCCGTGATGTCGTTATCGGTAAGGAAGTTGACCGGCATGTAGCCTTTCTTGTCGGCGTAACGGCCATAGTCCTTGGCTTTGTACAAGTCGAGCAAATGCTGCGGCAAATCGAATTCGGCATCGCCTTTCTTGTACTTCTTGACCATTCCGTCGAATGTCGTGTAGTTGTTGATTTTGGCGTCGTTGCGCTTATCTGCAGGCAAAGAGCGTACTTTTCCGTAAGTCAAACGCAGCGTAGAGTTCGCGTCCGGATACTGGATCGGGTTCAGCTTCGACTCGCGCAAGCCTTCGACTTCGAGACGGAATGCCTTCTGGAAATCGTCTGTCATCTGCTTTTGCTCGTCGTTCATGTTGCGCATTTTGCCCAACAATTCCATTGACAAGCCGTAAAGCGGATCTGTTTCCAGTTTTGCAGGGTCAGGATTCTTGAGGAAAGCCTCGAGTTTGTCTTTTGAAGAATAGATACTCTTGTCGGTGATGTCGTTCACGTAAGCCGTGAAATCGCCGTTGTTCTGGCGTTTTTGCTTTTCTACTGTCGGAGCCAGTCCGTATTCGGAAGCTTTTGCTGCGTACAGGTTCAATTGGGCCGTAAGGATGTCCTTCTCTGCCGGAGCGTAGAATTCTTCATAATACGTATCGATCTGCCCCTGGATTTTTGGCCACATCTCGGCTTTCTTCGCGTCGTTTTCCTTATAATACTGGATCAGCGCATTCCCGATAACCGATGGAGCCGTAGAGTACGTCGAAGTCCTTAGCAATTGCGTCAGGTAGTTGTCGTGGCGCGCTTTAAGGTTCGTCTTGTCATAATAGTTGTTCAAGGTCGCGATCACGTTTCCGTATTTTGCCTTGTTCTCAGGCTTGTTTGCCCAAGTGTTGAATTTCGCTTCCTGTTCCGCCTTGGCTTTCGCAGTGCCGTGCTTGGTAAGGGCATCGATCATTCCCTGGCGGTTTTTCCAGTAGTTTGCGGTAGAAGCATATTTGGAAGCATATTTGAGGCGGATGTCGTCGCTCTTGTCCATGTGCTTCTTCATTTGGTCCATGCCGGTTTTGGCGCCTTCAACCCAAGCCGGATACGCATATTTCACGTTTTGGTCGATTCCGCCTGCAGGCATCCAACGGTTCGTACGTCCCGGATAACCCAAAATCATCGCGAAATCTTTTTCCTGAACGCCGTTAAGGTTGATCGGAAGGTATTTCTTCGGATGGATCGGCACGTTGTTTTCTGAATAGTCGGCCGGATTTCCGTCTTTGTCGCCATAGATGCGGAACATAGAGAAATCTCCGGTGTGACGCGGCCATTCCCAGTTGTCCGTATCGCCACCGAATTTACCGATGCTTTCCGGCGGAGTTCCAACGAAACGCACGTCTTTATAATCTTGGTATACGAAATAGTAGTATTCGTTCCCTTGGAAGAAAGGACGAACCGAAACCACATATTTTCCGTTCTCGCTGTTTTCTTTCTCGATCAAAGCGATTTCCTGTTGGATGGCTTTGTTGCGATCGGCCTCGGACATCTTGTCGTTGACTTTGCCAAGGATACGCTTCGAAACGTCGTCCATACGAACGAAGAAACGCACGTAAAGCGACTTCGGTTTCATCTCGCCTTTTTTGTCGGCGGCCCAATACCCGTCGCGCAAATAGTTTTTCTCTGGAGTCGAAAGCTCAGCAATCGCGTCATAACCGCAGTGGTGGTTGGTCAAGACCAAACCGTCCTTAGAGATGAGTTCGGCCGTACAACCTCCGTTGAATTGCACGATGGCATCTTTAAGGCTGCTGTGGTTGATGCTGTAAATTTCCTCAGCCGTAAGCTGCAACCCCATTTTTTGCATGTCGCGGTGGTTGAGCCTTTCGATGAACATAAGGAACCACATTCCTTCGTCGGCACGCATCGGGAAAGCCGACAGGGCGAGCGCGAAGAACAAAATGATTTTTTTCATTTCTGATAGATTAATGTTAGTTAACGGCGGAATAAGTCGAAGGAAAGTGCAAAATGTTACACGAGACTTTCCGCATTTAAAGCGTCGCGAAGATAAGGCAAAATGCGATTTCAAAAAAGCCAAAAGCCCAAACTAAATCGTTATAGTATTGGGCTTTCGTCGATTGGAAAATATCGTAAGAATTACTGCACGTAATATTTTTTGGCATTTTCGATGAAATACGCTTTGATCGCTTCGTAATCATCGGTTTCTTTTGGGATAACGATTTTTCCCGATCCCGAAAATACGTTCTCATCAACCGAAGTGATCGTGATGCCATTCTTGCCGATAACGGTCGATTGGATGTTGTCGACGGAGATGAATTGGTTGAAATCAGCCGCTCCGTAACGCATCTGTGCCGCCTTCATCCCGAATTTATTCATTCCGTTGATCGTCGCATCGTTAAGACCTCTCGCCACGTGGTCGTCGGCGATTTGGAATAGTGTCGATTCCAGACGGTTTTCGATTTGAGGCATCGAAATCGCGCTCACCAATCCCATGATCAACAACCCGAAAACCAACGGGAAGACCGCAATGACTTTGATCGAACCCGGCGCGATCACCAACAGCAACAACGAGAAAAACGCAAAAACGCCCATTCCGATATAGAATTTGGTCAACGCTTCCCGCTTTGCCGCGGCCCTTATGCCTTCTTTGCTTATCGTATAGGTTTTCATATCAGCCTTTATTCCAGATTTGGTTTTCAGAATCGATGATTTTCGCCATCTGTTTGATGGAACCGTCTTCAAAATTATAATTCCCAGATCGTACGGCCATCTCGAAACGCGGCCTGACCTCGGCAATCCTCACAGTATTTTCGGGACGTGTCACACGAGATTCTATCGTTTGCGCCAACAATGCGAAATGCTCGTTGAGTTCGTGTTTGGTGACCTGCTGGCCGTTTATTTTCTCGTAAATCGAATGTGCGTACCGATAGTTCGAAGTCGGCCAAACGAATGCGTGCGAAATTCCGGCCCAGAACGAGGCTTTGTTATTTTCGTAAGCGTCGTCGGTCTTGTTCAAATTCAACAACGTTGTACGCGCGTAATGGAATTGAGCGAGAAATTTGGCATCCTGGCGGCGTATCATCTTCACACCCAAAAATATCGGATAGGCAAAACAGAAAATCTGGAACATCGTATTCCAAAATCCGGGAATGGCTTCACCGTCGTGCACCATAACACCTACGAACCAAAGCACGACCAACGCCAAAATCCACGTCGGGATCCAAAAAAGTTTGCCTTTGATACCCGAACGATACGTCGCGGCGATGAGCCAATAAATGAAGTAAAGCGCGATCAGGCTGTTGACTTTTTGCGTGAACGGGGAAACGCGGTCAAAAAAATCGCCGAGGCCGGTCCAATACATCAACAAGACGACGATTCCGATAATGATGGCTTGCCCTAAAGCGGCCATGTTAAAAATAACGATCATAAGATTAGGATGGTTTTCGCCAAAAATAGACGTTTTATCGAAATACTGAAATTTTAAAAGTTACATTTCGATTTCATCCACAAAAAAACCGTCAAAAGACGATCTTCGTTATTCGGTAGTATTGAGCATTTGCCACAACTTGTCCTTGAGCTCGGTCAAGCCTTGCTGCGCGACCGACGATATGAACAGGAACGGTACGCCTTTGAGCGTTTTGTCGAGTTCTTTTTTCATCTCGGCCTTGAGTTCGTCGTCGAGCATGTCGGTTTTCGAAATCACGAGCAAACGCTCTTTGTCGAGCATTTCGGGATTGTATTTTTCGAGCTCGTTGAGAAGGATTTTGTATTCTTCGACGATATCTTTCGCATCGGCCGGAACAAGGAACAACAGTGTGGAATTGCGTTCGATATGGCGCAAAAAGTAATGCCCGAGTCCTTTGCCTTCTGCTGCGCCTTCGATGATTCCGGGAATGTCTGCAATCACGAACGACTGGAAATCGCGATAAGCGACGATTCCCAAATTAGGCTTCAACGTCGTAAACGGATAATCGGCGATTTTTGGCTTGGCCGAAGTGAGCACCGAAAGCAATGTCGATTTTCCGGCGTTCGGGAAACCTACGAGACCTACGTCGGCAAGCACTTTGAGTTCAAGCACGATGTCTTTCTCCTCTGGCGGCATTCCGGGTTGCGCGTAACGCGGCGTTTGGTTGGTTGCCGAACGGAAATGCCAGTTGCCAAGACCTCCTTTTCCGCCTTGGGCGATGATTCTTTGCTCGCCGTCTTCGGTAATCTCGAACAACACTTCATTGGTGTCTTTGTCGCGAACGACCGTTCCGAGCGGCACTTCGATGTATTTGTCTTCCCCGTCGTGACCTGTTGAGCGCGATGAACCTCCGTCTCCGCCATGTCCGGCTTTGACGTGTTTGGCGAATTTGAGGTGGAAAAGTGTCCAAAGTCCTTTGTTGCCTTTAAGGATCACATGTCCGCCACGGCCGCCGTCACCACCGTCGGGTCCGCCCTTTTCGATGAACTTTTCACGGTGAAGGTGCGTGGAGCCTTTTCCTCCTTTGCCGGATGAGATGTATATTTTGACGTAGTCTACGAAATTTCCTTCTGTCATTTTGTATGCCTGAGTGCCTGAGTGCCTGAGTGCCTGAGTCACTCGCGAGCCGCAGAAATTATTTTTCCTTTAGTGAGGTTACGAGAACCTTGTCTATTTTTACGCCGTCCATATCGAGCACTTCGAGTTCGAAGTTCTGCCACTGGAGTTTTTCGCCTTGTTTGGGTATGCGCGACAATTCGGTCATGATAAGCCCCGAAACCGTCGTCACTTCGTAATCGGTGACCAGGTCGTCGAGTTCGAAATAGGTCAAAAAGTCGTGCAGCGGATAATGCCCGTCTACGAGCCAACTGCCATCTTCGCGCGTCATCAACTGGAAATCTTCCTTATAGAAATCGGAAGCATCGCCAACTAGCGCCTCGAGAATGTCATTCAACGTGATGATGCCTTGGAACACACCGTATTCATCGGCCACGAAAGCATAATGCACACCACTTTTCTTGAAGTTTTCCAAAGCGTTGTAAGCCGTGGTCTGTTCCATGATGAAAGGCGCTTCGGTCATGATTTTCGACAGGTTGAAATCGGCTTCCTCGAAATGCGCGAAAATGCTCTTGAGATTGACCACGCCCACGATATCATCGTAATTCTTATCGTAAACCGGATACACCGAATGCAATTCCTGCAACATCAGTTCGCGCGTTTGCTCTTTGTTGGCATTGAGTGGCAAAAACGCCACCGATTTGCGGTGCGTCATAAGCGAATTCACTTTCCTGTCACCGATATGGAACACGCGCTCCATGATGTCCTGTTCGATTTCCTGCACTTCGCCTCCTTCGGTTCCTTCTTTGATGATGGCCTTGATTTCCTCTTCGGTGACTTTTCCGTCGGCCGATGGCTTGATCATGAAAATCTTGAGCAAAGCCTCGGTAGAAACCGTAAGCAACCAAATGAACGGCGCCGTCGCGATCGAAATCCACTTCATCGGGATGGCGATCGACTTGGCGATTTTTTCGGGATAATTGAGGCCGATGCGTTTCGGGAACAACTCGCCGAGCACCAAAGAGAAAAACGTCAGGATGACAACCACGATACCAACCGAAAGCGTATCGGCGTAAGGTTTGAGCGTTTCAAAACCTTCGACGAACGCTTTTACGTCGGACGTGACTTTGTCTCCCGAGAAAATACCCGTCAAAATCCCGATCAACGTAATCCCGATCTGCACCGTCGACAGGAACTTATTGGGTGAATTCGACAGGTCGAGTGCCGTTTGGGCGCCTTTATTGCCTTTTTTGGCCGCATTTTCCAGTCGGTTCTTGCGAGCCGAAACCAACGCGATTTCCGACATCGAAAAAACGCCGTTGAGGATAATGAGGAATAATATTATGAGTAGTTCCATTGTTTTTGAATATCGAAAGCCGAAAGTCGAACGAGTCGAGATCCAAGATTCCTTTTTGGGCTTTTGCCTACAAATTATCGATTACGCTGCTCAGACGTTCGGTGATTTCTGAAATTTCGCCGATTCCGTCGACCGCATGGAATTTGCCTTGTTTTTTGTAATAATCCATAAGCGGCGCGGTCTTTTCGTTGTATTCCTGGTAGCGGTTGCGGATCTTGTCTTCGTCCTGATCGTCTACTCTACCCGATGTTTTTCCTCTTTCGAGAAGTCGGGCAACTAAAATATTATCGTCGGCTTCAAGTGCGATGGTTGCCGTGTTTTCCGTTCCTTTCGAAGTCAAAAACGCGTCCAGGGCTTCGGCTTGCGAAATCGTGCGCGGATAACCGTCGAACAAAAAACCTTTGGCTTCAGGATTTGCATTCACTGCGTCAATCAGCATATTCGTGGTCACTTCGTCGGGAACCAAATCGCCTTTGTCGATGTAACTTTTGGCGAGATTGCCGAGTTCGGTGCCGTTTTTCATGTTGAAGCGGAAAATATCTCCGGTAGAAAGGTGTACGAGGTTGTATTTCTCTTTTAAGAATTCTGCTTGTGTTCCTTTGCCGGCTCCGGGTTTTCCGAACAATACGATGTTGATCATTGTGTGTTAGTCGTTAGTATTTAGATAATAGATGATAGACTGTTAGATAATGGACGCTACCGTGATTATTCAGCAAGTTGATATACCAATGGCAGATTGCGTCCGAGGCCGTCGTAATCGAGTCCGTAACCCACGATGAACTTGTTCGGGATGCGGATACCGATGTAGTCGATCTTGATGTCCTTTTTGTACGCTTCGGGCTTGAAGAACAGCGTCGCGATCTTAAGATGCTTGACGTTCTGGGCTTTGAAAAGTGCTTTGAGCTCTTCGATCGTATTGCCCGTATCGACAATGTCCTCGACAATGACGACACTTCGGCCTTCAAGATTCTGGTTGAGTCCGATGAGCTGTTTGACTTCGTTGGTCGTCGACGTGCCTTCGTACGAAGAAAGTTTCATAAAGCTTACCTCGCAAGGAAATCTGTATTTTTTGAGGATGTCGGAAACGATCATGAATGCGCCGTTAAGGATTCCGATAAAGACAGGAGTTTCTTCTTGATGATCGTCTTCGATGTGCTTGACCATTTCGGAAATCGCGAAATCAATTTCTTCTTCTGAAATGAACGGCACGAATTTTTTATCGTGAAGCTGTATCACTGGTGTTTGGAATAAAGGTGCAAATATCTGAAAATGCATCGGGTTGATAAAAATAAATATACGGAAAAGACACTTTTGGGTCAATGTTAAATATCTTTTAATATTCGTATCGATTTTTTTCGCCCGATTTTTAATGGCTAACTTCGGCTCACTCTAAAAAACGACACATGAAAACTACTACGCTCACGCTTTCATTATTGGCTGCGATTTTCGCTTCTTGCCAAGGCCAGGTTTCGAAAGAAGAAAAGACACAACTTGCCAAACAACCCGGAAATACGGTAAAAACGGCCATTGGCGACCTTACGCTTCCGCCGCCTTACCAAACCGAATCGTTCACGAATAACAGCCGCGTGATCGGTTGGGAACAAGGCCAGACGCCTAAAGCGCCCGAAGGTTTCACCGTGACCAAATTCGCGGACGGACTTGAAAATCCGCGCAACACATACATCGCGCCGAACGGAGACATTTTTGTCGTGGAAAGCGGCACGCGCACGAGCAAGAACCAGATCACGATTTTCCAGGACAAAGACAAAGACGGCAAATTCGAGAGCCGCAACGTGTTCATCAGCGGATTGAGCCAACCGTACGGCATGCTCGTCATCGGAAATACGTTTTACATCGCCAATACCGAAGGCGTCTATAGGTATGCGTACAAAGCCGGACAAACCAAACTCGAAGGCAAAGGCAAGAAAATCCTCGATTTGCCGGCCGGCGGATACAATAACCACTGGACGCGCAACCTCATCGCAAGTACCGACAATTCGAAAATCTACGTTTCGGTCGGATCGGCGAGCAACGTAGGCGAATACGGCATGGACAAGGAAGTGCGTCGTGCGGCAATCCTTGAAATCAATCCCGACGGAAGCGACGAACAACTTTTCGCGAGCGGCATCCGAAATCCTGTAGGAATGGATTGGAACCCGATCACCAAAGAATTGTGGACAGCCGTTAACGAGCGTGACGGATTAGGCGACGACCTCGTACCCGATTACATCACATCGGTAAAACGCGGCGGATTTTACGGATGGCCGTATTCGTATTTCGGACAGATCGAAGACCCGAGACTCAAAGGCCAAAAGCCCGAACTCGTCAAAAAAGCCATCGTTCCGGACGTTCCCGTGAATTCGCATACGGCATCGCTTGGAATCGCGTTCTATACCGGAAACCAGTTTCCCGACAAATACAAAAACGGAGCGTTCGTAGGCCAGCACGGCTCGTGGAACCGTTCCAAACTCAGCGGTTACAAAGTGCTTTTCGTGCCTTTTAAAGACGGCAAACCCGGACAACCCGAAGATTTCCTCACCGGATTCGTACAAGGCGACAATTCTCGCGTCCACGGACGACCTGTAGACGTTACCGTAATGAACGACGGCTCGCTTTTGGTCAACGACGACAGCGGAAATACGTTGTGGCAGATTTCGGCTAAAAAATGATTCTATCCTTTCTAAAAAAATATGCGCCTTTGCTGCTATTGGCGCATTTTTCGGTTTTTGCCCAAATCGATTCCACATCGGTCCATTTACAGGAAGTCACGATTTCGAAATTTCACGTAAGCGACAGTCTTTTGAACGCTCCGGCCGCAATCGGCACAATTTCGGCTGCCGATCTGAAACGCAACAACAATACGGAAATCGCCACTTCCTTAAACAGGATTTCGGGTGTGCTCATGCAATCGGGAAGCCTCAACACGAATCGGATCTCCATACGCGGAATCGGTGCGCGAACGCCTTTCGGAACTAATAAAATCAGGGCGTTTTACGGCAATATTCCGCTGACGTCGGGCGATTCGGAAACCACGATAGAAGACATAGACGTGGAAAATATCCGAAGCGTCGAAATCATAAAAGGGCCGCTTTCGAGCGTTTACGGTTCCGGTTTGGGAGGCGCGATCTTGATCCAGCCCAAAACGAGAAGCACGGACGGACACTCGGGACGCGTAAGCTCGACCGCAGGTTCGTTCGGACTTTTGAAAAACACGGCCACTTACGGTTTCGATTCCCAAAACGGTTCGCTCAATTTGAGCTATCACCGACTCGAATCGGACGGTTGGCGCAAAAACTCGAAATACAGACGCGAAGGTGTGACGTTGGCCGGCGAATTGTTCCGAGGCGAGAAATCGAAGCTTACGTATTTCGGGAATTACACGTATATGAAAGCCTACATCCCGAGTTCTATCGACAAAAATACGTTCGAACACGATCCACAGTCGGCCGCCGCAACCTGGCTCGCGTCGAAAGGTTTCGAACAATACGATTCTTGGATGGCGGGTTTGTCTTACGAGACCAAAATCGTCGGAAGCCTCAGCAATGCGACCTCGGTTTTCTACAACCATAAAAAAAGCGACGAGCCGCGCCCGTTCGACATCTTGCGCCAGAATACGACGGGTTACGGCGCACGCACCCAATTCAACGGCAGGATCATTTCCGACAAAATCACCTATCTGTTCGGTGCCGAATGGTTCAAGGACGGATTCGAAGGCCGAAACCTCGAAAACCTGTACCAGCAAAACAACGGCAACGGAAGCCTCGCCGGAGTGCAAATCGCCGGAAACGACCAAGACCGCACCATTTGGAACGCGTTCGCACAACTTCGGCTCAAGCCAAGCGAGCGTTTCGAAATACAGGGCGGACTCAATTTCAATAAAACCGAATTCGATCTCGACACCACTTTCCCTATAGACGAAAAACGATCGGAATCGTATGCGTATGACGGGATTTGGGCGCCACAACTTTCGGTGCTTTTCCATCCGTCGGGATTTGTCGACAAGACGCTTTATGTTTCGGCCAGCCGCGGATTTTCTATGCCTGCGGTAGAAGAAACCCTGAATCCGGACGGCTCGGTCAACCCGAACATCAAACCCGAAAACGGTTATAATTTCGAGTTCGGCGGCAAATTCTTCTTTTCCAAAAGAAAGCTTTATGTGGAATTCGCCGTCTATACTATGGAAATCCGCGATCTACTTGTGGCCCAACGCATAGGCGACGACCAATATGTGGGTGTGAATGCCGGAAAAACGTCGCATCGCGGCATCGAGATTTCGGGCCAGTATGATTGGAGATTCACGAAAGGCTGGTCGCTGCAGCCGTTTGTAAGCGCATCGGTCGGACGTTATAAATTCGAGGAATTCGTGAACAACGACGTCGATTATTCCGATAACGACCTTACGGGTGTTCCCAAAAACACGGCCAACGGCGGATTGTTGCTGACTTGGGAAAAAGGATTGTATTGGTCTATCGATTTCAGGTACGTCGACAAAATCCCGATGAACGACGCGAATACGGTTTACAACGATTCCTACAGATTGTGGAATTCGAAAATCGGATATCGCTTGCAACTTTCGCAAAACATGTCTTTTGAAGCGTATGCCGGAATCAACAATATTTTCGATGAGAAATACGCTTCGATGATTCTGCCGAATGCGACGACTCCGCCAAATGGCTCGCCTCGTTATTATTATCCGGGGCTTCCCGTAAATTATTTCGGTGGGTTTTCACTCAACTGTAACCTTTGATGTTTCACCCATTCGTAATCTTGTAATATCGTAAGAAATTTATGTAACGAAGGCCCAAATGTCGCTGCTAACTTTGCTTTATTAACATTTAAAACTAACACAACAATGAAAAAGAGCAATGTTTTACTAGGCATCTTCGCCCTAGCGGCACTAGGATTTTCGTCGTGTAGCAGCGATGACGACGGCAACAGCGGTACGCTTGCCGGAACGTATGAACTGGATCAGGTGAACATAGGTACGGCCATCGATTTTGACCAGGATGGCGACACGAACACCGACCTTACTAAAGAGTCAGGATGTTACGACAGCGGAAAAATCACGCTGAATTCGGACGGTACACTTACTTTCGTTAAAAGCTACGTGCTTGTCGACGAAGATTTGGGAACATCTACCTGCGCCTCGAATACCTTCACCGGAACCTGGCTCATCCAAGGGCAGACTGGTTCTACCGTAGTAGTTGAGGCTACTTATGTGGATGCCAATGATGACGAGATTATGGTCCAATTGACCAAGCAAGGCGACAAATTGCGCTATACAGACGTTTTCGGACAATATCCGAACCGCAACGGAGAAGGCGGCGCAATCTACTCGACAGGTTCTGTAGAGTACGTCTTCGACAAATAAGAACGCATACCTGAACTACAATAGAAATCGCCAAAAGAGGCCAGATGTTTGTCTGGCCTTTTTTATTTTAGCGTATGGAATTTACAAAAGAAATCGAGAACAGCACTGCGCATCGTCCGATCCGCGATAAGATTTCGGGCCATGTATTGGCGCATCCCGAAGCTTTCGAAGCGCTTTTTAAAATGGCTATGGACGTGTCTGACAAAAACCATCACAAAGCCTGCTGGAATCTCGAACTCGTCCTCGAGAACAAGATCGATTGGGTTTCAGGTCATCTCGACAAATTCTGTGATACGCTCGAATCGTTTACGGACGAAAGCTCGAGACGGTCGATTTCTAAAATTTGCCTGTTTATTGCACAACGCGAATTTCCCGCGAAAGGACAAGGCAATTTCGCTTCGGATGCCCAACTCCAAAAAATCGCGTCGGCTACTTTCGACTGGCTCATAGACGAAAGCAAAGTCGCGACCAAAGCGTATTCGATGCGCGCTCTTTATCTGTTGGGCAAGCGATACGACTGGATTTATCCGGAACTCAAGGAAATCCTTTCGAAAGATTTCGGACATCATTCGGCAGCTTACAAATCGGCGGCCAAACAATTACTCAGAAAACTTTAGGCTGTTGCAGATGTTGCGCATCTGTCGCGTGTGGCGTTGCGTATGGAACAGCGCGAAGGCGAGCAATTCCTGTCGCGTCATCGGCCCTAAACCCGGAATTTCGAATCCGAGACATATTTCGGACATATCCAATTGCGCAACCGTTCTTTCCAGCTTATCGCAATAATCCGAATAAAAAGCCACGAACGATTCTCTTTCGTAGGTTTTCATTTCGGGATAAATAAAATCGGGCGACTGGAATTTCTTGTCGAAATCGAGGAAAATCCCGGCGACAATCGGAATCTTCTGTTCCGGATCGCGATCGGTCTTCTCTGTTTTGGCCATGAACAATTCCGGAATGCCTTTTACCGACAACCTGATGTGCTCGGCAACCTGGCCCGCCGTCCAGCTTCCTTCGAACGGGATTTTGTTGAAATTGTCGTCGTCACATCCGCGGATAGCCGAAATCATCGCGTCGAACGTAGGCTGTATTTGTATTTGCAGGTTTTCCATCACTCGCAGTCTACCATCCATTGAATTCCGTAAGCGTCGGTGAGCATGCCCCATTGTCCGCCCCATTCTACAGGACCGAACGGTATCATCGCTTCTCCGTTTTTGGAAAGCGCGTCGTATAGTTTTTGGCCTTCTTCGGGATTGTCGGCATGCAGCGCCAACGTGACATTGGTGCCTTCTATGAACGGCTTCGGTTCGTGCCCCATGACGTCGGTCGCCATGAGGATATGACCCGTGGCAAGCGGCAACGAAATGTGCATAATCTTGGTTTTGTCTGCGTCGGTCATGTTTTCGCAGCCTTCCATTTTCATGTCACCGAAGCGGACGAGCGCCGAGAATTCGCCTCCGAAAACCGATTGGTAGAAATTAAACGCTTCTTCTGTGTTTCCAGGGAAATTGAGGTAAGGATTCAGTGCTTTCATTTTATTGTTATTTGTTGATTGTTCATCTGTTGATTTGTCCATTTGAATCAAGGCTGCCAATAAGAGCCATTTCACTTTTCACTTTTCACTTTTCACTTTTCACTTTTCACTTTTCACCATTCACCATTCACTTTTCACCATTCACCATCTCCGCACATCCAAACAAATTTACCCCACAAATCTTCCTTAAACCCTGTGCATAAACGACAATGTCAAGGGTAATTTGCGACAATGGCCATCTGATTTTAAAAACCTAAATTCGCATATGCCAGAAACCCTTCCAAAAAAAGAATCTTTAGCGTTCAAAGTGTTTACCAACCTGACTTTTTGGGTGCTCATCGCCATAATCTGCGCCATACTTTTGGGGCATTTCGAACCCGAGAAAGCCGTTAAGATGGAATTCATCGGCAAGTGGTTCATAAACATCATCAAGGTTTTTATCGCGCCGATCATTTTCCTCACGATCGTTTTGGGAATAAGCGGTATGGGCGATTTGAAGAAAGTCGGGCGCATCGGGGTCAAATCGCTCGTGTATTTCGAAATCGTGACGACGTTCGCACTCGCCATCGGAGTTGCCGTCGCAATGCTGATCAAACCCGGAAAGATCGACCGCAGCGGATTATCGGTACAAGATCCGAGCAAATACGTTTCGGGAAAAACCGATTTCGACTGGCTGCAGTTCTTTGCCGAAAACCTCACATTGCAAGTGCTCATAGCGGCGATAATCGTCGGGATCGCACTCAATTATTACCGCAAACGCCAACAGGTAGTAGACGTTTTGTACGTGTGCTCGAAATATGTGTTCCTCGCGTTGAAACTCGTCATGTATCTCGCTCCTTTGGGCGCTTTTGGCGGAATGGCATATACGATCGGGAAATTCGGGCTGCACACGCTTTTGCCTCTTGGTAAACTCATGCTCACGATGTACATCACGATGGGCTTGTTCGTGTTTCTCATACTGGGTACGATCCTGCGTTATTACAAAGTCAGGATTTTGGATTTCCTCAATTACATCAAGACCGAATTGTTGCTCGTGTTGGGTACTTCATCGTCCGAAAGTGCGTTGCCGAACCTCATGGAGAAGCTTGAAAAGATGGGCTGTAGCAAATCGGTCGTCGGATTGGTCGTACCGACGGGCTACTCGTTCAACCTCGACGGCACTTCGATTTATTTGTCGATGGCCGTGATTTTTCTCGCCCAATTGTACGACGTGCACCTCACCTTTGGCGAAATCCTGACTGTGATCGGTTTGCTCATGATCACGTCTAAAGGCGCGGCCGGCGTAACCGGAAGCGGTTTCATCGTATTGGCTTCGACACTTACGGCCATCCATAAGATTCCGGTCGAAGGTTTGGCGTTCCTTTTAGGTGTCGATAAATTCATGAGCGAGGCGCGCGCAATCACGAATTTCATCGGAAATGGGGTCGCGGCCATCGTCATTTCCAAAAACGAAGGCGAATTCATGGAAATCGAAGAAGAACCTGCTTAACCTATAAAACAACTGTTAAATTCTACAAGACTTTTACACGGCATTTGCCGATTTTTACCCCAAACTAAATCACATTCTCATGAAAACCCCAAAATTGTTGTTCACATTGCTGATGGCTTTCGCGTTTTACGCTTCGGCCGATGCGCAGGTTTCCGTCAATGTTTCCGTAGGAACGCCTCCTGCATGGGCTCCGGCTACGCCTGCCGGCGTCGAGTATTATTATCTACCCGATATCGATTCGTATTACGACATACGCACCACCGAATATATTTATGTGACGAACGGAAGATGGATACGTTCGCGTTCTTTGCCCGTGGCATATCGCACGTATCATCCGACACCGGCGCGCACCATCATCATAAACGATTATCACGGACGTTCGCCTTACGTAAAATACAAAGTGCATAAAGTGAAATACAAAGGCCCGAAAAAAGTCGTGGTGAAAGAAGGCGGCGGACATGGGAACGGAAACGGCAAAGGCCATGGTAAAGGTCACGGAAAGCACTAACTTTGCCGCATGACTGCAAAAAACATATTAGTACTGCTTGCTGTTTTGTGTTTCGCTTCTTGCGACCAATCGGATGGGAACGATCGCACTCCGGTAGAATATCGCCTTTTGGCCGGAGCGAATACGGTTTCCTCGATTTCGTTTACGGGCGCTAATGGGCAACCCGCATCGGTAAGCGCATCAAACCTTTCGGACAATTGGACGCAAAAAATCTGGGTCGTGAAACCGTTCACCGCCGCAGTTACCGTCGAATTGAACAATCAGACGGATGAAGACCAGGAATATGTGCTCCAAGTGTACAGAAAAAACGGCCCGATAGGCACGGTGATCGATACCGTACCGGCCATGAGCGTCGAGACCGGAACCGTTTCGGCTTCGGTTGCGAATTGATTTGACGAAGTTGCAATCGGCGACCAGACATCCACAGACAAAATCAAAGGACGGCTCGAAACCGTCCTTTTTTTATGCCCGAAACAGAATCGCGATCATTCGAAATCTGGAATACCAAAGCCCGTCCTTACCCCTAAGTTTGTTATCTTTGCGCTCAACTACAGACTGACGTAAACAACAACACATGAATTTCTTCTCTTCCGACTTCAAACTCGGTATTTTGGGCGGCGGCCAATTGGGCAAGATGCTGCTTTCGGAAACCCGCAAATTCGATATCCAGACCTATGTTCTAGACCCAAGCGACGAGGCGCCGTGTACTATAGCGTGCAACAAATTCTACCAAGGCGACCTTACCGATTTCAAGACGGTTTATGAATTCGGGAAAAAAGTCGACGTGCTGACCTTCGAGATCGAAATGGTCAACGTTGAAGCTCTCGAGCAATTGGAAGCGGAAGGCGTAAAAGTTTTCCCGTCTCCGAAAACGCTCAAACAAATCCAGAACAAAGGCTTCCAAAAGGACTTTTACAGCAGGCATAACATCCCGACCGCGCCTTATAAGCGTTTCATCAGCATCCCGGAATTGATCGCGACCATCGAAGCCGGCGGCGTCACGTATCCTTTCGTGTGGAAAAGCGCCGAGTTCGGTTATGACGGAAACGGAGTGAAAGTCGTGCGTACCATTTCCGATCTCGAAGGATTGCCCGAAGCCGAATGCATTGCCGAGGAAATGATCCCGTTCAAAAACGAGCTTGCCGTGATTGTCGCGAGAAGCGTTTCGGGGCAAATTTTTACGTATCCCGTCGTCGAAATGGAATTCCATCCCGAAGCGAACCAAGTCGAATACGTAATCTGTCCGGCGAGGATTTCAGATGAAGTCGCCCAAAAAGCACGTGCGATCGCACTCGAAGTTTCCAAGAAATTCGACCATGTCGGGTTGCTCGCCGTAGAAATGTTCCAAACAAAGGACGATGAGATTTTGGTCAACGAAGTCGCGCCGCGTCCGCACAATTCGGGGCATTATTCTATCGAAGCCAGTTATACGAGCCAATTCGAAAACCACATCCGCGCGATTCTCGATCTTCCGCTCGGAAACACCGACAGCAAAGTCGCGGGAATCATGGTCAACCTTGTCGGAGCCGAAGGTTTTTCGGGAGCCGTCAAATACGAAAACATCGAAAAAATCCTTGATATTCCGGGCGTAACGCCTCATATTTACGGAAAGAAACAGACGCGTCCGTTCCGAAAAATGGGTCATGTGACGATCGTGAACGAAAATATGGACGAAGCGCGCAAAATCGCGGAAACCGTCAAAAATACGATTAAAGTAATTAGCCTTTAATTTGGGAATTGGGTAATTTGGAAATTTGAAAATGCTCACTAGGCTCAAATCCAGATGAAGCAATTCATTTCCAAATTTTCAAATTTTCAAATTTTCAAATTCAAAAAACATGAAAGTCGCCATCATCATGGGCTCCATCTCCGACATGCCGGTCATGCAGGAAGCCATCAACATACTAAAGGAATTCAACATCGAAACCGAAGTCGATATCGTTTCGGCACACAGGACACCCGAAAAACTGTTCGATTTCAGCAAGAACGCACACAATCGCGGTATTTCGGTCATTATCGCCGGAGCCGGTGGCGCTGCACATTTGCCGGGAATGGTGGCTTCGATGTCGCCTCTTCCCGTAATCGGAGTTCCCGTAAAATCGAGCAATTCGATCGACGGATGGGATTCGGTACTGTCGATTTTGCAGATGCCAGGCGGCGTTCCCGTTGCGACGGTCGCGTTGAACGGAGCAAAAAACGCAGGAATCCTTGCGGCCCAAATCATCGGAAGCGCCAACAAAGAAGTGCTCCAGAAAATCGTCAATTATAAAGAAGGGTTAAAACAAGCCGTTCTTAAAGCTTCGGACGATTTAAAATCCTAATTTTAATTTGGAAATGAGGCAATTTGAAAATTTGAAAATGATTTTTTAAGCCGTTGACTAGACGTTTGAAATCATCTTTGAATTTTCAAATTCAGATCTTGCTTAGGATTTGAAGTTCACTCGACTTTCCATTTTCAAATTTCCAAATTTTCAAATTTTCAAATTCAGATCATGAACGTCTTAACCACGAAATTCACGACCAAACACGATACTGCGCCATTTTCCCAAATCAGGAACGAAGATTTTCTTCCGGCTTTTCAAGAAGGGATCGCGTCCGCCAAAAAGGAAATCGATGACATCACTTCAAATCCAGAAGCGCCAACTTTCGAAAATACGATCGAAGCTTTGTCGTTTTCGGGCGACCAGCTCGACCGCGTTTCGAATATCTTCTTCAATTTACATTCGGCCGAAACCAACGACGAGATCCAGAAAATCGCGCAGGAAGTTTCGCCATTGCTCTCGGAATTCGGGAACGACGTGCGTTTGAACGAGAAATTGTTCGCGCGCGTCAAATCGGTTTACGAACAAAAAGACCGTTTGAACCTCAACGCCGAGCAGACGACTTTGCTCGACAAGAAATACAAGAGTTTTTCGCGAAACGGTGCGAATCTGCCCGAAGACAAAAAGAACGAATTGCGCGAGATCGACAAGGAATTGTCTAAACTAAGCCTTGAATTCGGCGAGAATGTTTTGGCCGAAACCCATGCGTTCCAACTTCACATCACAGACTTGAATGACTTGTCCGGTTTGCCTGAAGGCGTGATCGAAGCCGCTGCCGAAACCGCAAAAAGTCTCGAAAAAGACGGCTGGATTTTCACGTTGGACTACCCAAGTTATGTGCCGTTCATGACCTATGCCGACAATCGTGAACTGCGCAAGAAACTCGCGATCGCCTTCGGATCAAAAGGTTTCCGGAACAACGAACTCGACAACCAGCAAATTGTGCTCAAAATCGCCAAACTTCGCTTTGAACGCGCAAAATTGTTGGGTTACGAGACTCACGCTCATTTCGTGCTCGAAGAAAGAATGGCCGAAAGTCCGGCGAAAGTCAAGACGTTTTTAGAAGAACTTTTGGCAAAAGCGCGTCCTGCCGCAGAACGCGAATTCAAACAGCTTTCGAATTTCGCCAAAGAAAAAGACGGCATCGAAACGCTCGAAAAATGGGACGGCGCGTATTATTCCGAGAAATTGAAACAGGAGTTGTTCAGCCTTGACGACGAAAAATTAAAACCGTATTTCAAACTCGAAAACGTGTTGCAAGGTGCGTTCACGGTCGCCAATAAATTGTTCGGATTGACTTTCGTCGAAATCAACGACATCGACAAATACCACCAAGACGTGGTTACTTACGAAGTCAAAGACATGACAGGAAACCTGGTCTCGATTTTCTACGCCGACTTTTTCCCGAGAAAAGGCAAACGCAACGGCGCTTGGATGACGTCGTTCAAATCGCAATACATCGTCGGTGGAAACAACGAACGCCCGCACGTTTCGATCGTGTGCAATTTCACGAAACCTACCGAAACCAAACCGTCGCTTTTGACCTTCAATGAGGTCACGACGCTTTTCCACGAGTTCGGACACGCGCTTCACGGAATGCTCGCCAACACGGTTTATCCTAATCTTTCGGGCACTTCGGTATATTGGGATTTCGTCGAATTGCCGAGCCAGATTTTCGAGAATTGGTGTTACGAGCCCGAAGCCTTGGCCTTGTTTGCGCACCATTACCAAACGGGCGAAGTCATTCCTCAGGAATTCATAACGAAAATCAAGGAATCGGCGAGTTTCCAGGAAGGCATGGCCACGTTGCGCCAATTGAGTTTCGGGCTTTTGGACATGGGCTGGCATGCACAAGATCCATCGGGAATCACCAACCTGAAAGCATTCGAAACCGAACAGTTCGCCTCGACGCAGTTGTATCCTGACGTTGCCGAAAATGCGATGAGTACATCGTTCTCGCACATTTTCCAAGGCGGTTATTCATCGGGCTACTACAGTTACAAATGGGCTGAAGTTTTGGATGCGGATGCTTTCGAATACTTTCAGGAACAAGGGATTTTCAATGCCGAAGTGGCCAAAAAATTCAAGGAAAACATACTTTCGAAAGGCGGGACGGAACATCCGATGACACTCTACAAGCGCTTCCGCGGAAAAGAGCCGAAACCGGATGCTTTGTTGAAAAGGGCGGGATTGCTTTAATTTTGCAACCTGCCTCTTCTTTGTCTGAAAAACCGGAGTGAGACAAATCCGAACACTGCCAGCGCAATTACCAAACCTATAGAAAGCAATATGTTGTTCGACATAGGTTTGATTTGTTTTTTCTCGTCTATAGCATAGATTTCAACAGATAAAGTCGTATTGAAATTTTTGTCTGTTATACCGTCTACCATGCCTGAATTGGCCGCACACATTTCGGGCATGGTCATTTCTAGATTATACCGTCCAGGCGGCAGGCTATCTAGGACGAGCTCTTTTTTTTCGCGATTCAAAGCAATATCGAATTTGAACGATTTTCTTATACGCCCATTTGATACGATTACTTCAATGGGTTCGTTGATCCGCTCAATATTTGATGCTTTGGAAGTCCCCGATAGCACGACACCCCATGCTTTTATGTCGGGCTTTACAGGTAAATTGATAGTGGTGCGGTAGTTCGGTGCTACACAAGCTTTCCCGCCTGGTCCGGATGGTCCGGGACGACTTCGGCCAATACATTGGTTAAATACGTCCAGATGCCATCGGTAATTTTTGTCATCGCTTAACCCTACATTTGTCTTAGCCGTAATATAAAATGCCGAGCAATACCTCTCTACTTTATGATCATACGGTAAATTTTGCCATTGCTGCAATATTACGTCCGCTTGCCCACAAGTGTTTTTCAAATCGGCGTTCTCCTGAATCTGTCCATCTTCTATTTTGATTTCAGGCAGAGTTTCGTTTACCCGATTTCGTGAAATGGCGGCTAATTGCGTTTGGAATCCGTTCCCGCGTGACGTATTGATCGTTATTGTCAAAGGCCCAAGTTGCTTCCTCCTAAATGCTTGGGATATTACGCCACCTTTAAAAACAACTTTTTTCGGTTTGCCTTTTGAATTGACAAATCCACCATCTTCAAATTCTATATTTTCTTTGGGCGTAATGGAAAACGAGGTCATCTTAGGCAAATTCCCTCCATCGGAAAAATATTGTGCGCACAGTATAAACGTGCAAGGATCTGCTTTGGAATTTGATATGATCCAAAAATGGACCTTCCCCGGCAGCGAAACACAATTTTCCCATGCCTTGACTACGCTTGGGTTTATCTCCCTTAACTTTATGCTGATTTGCTCCTGCCGCGTTTTTTCAAGCTTTTCGAAATTTTCAATGTCCGATTTAAATTGCTGGAACTGTTTGTTATCGGCACTTCCGTACAATCCGAACAGCACATCTCCCAACGGAATTCCAATATCCAAAAGATAACGGCTGGTCTTTTCATAAGACGAAAAATTTTGTTGTCTGAACCAAAATACGAATGACTCGGTCCTTTCCAAATCGGATGTGGTCTCTCTAAAATCGTAGATTCCTTTCTCTAGGATTTCACCACAGTTCTGAGCGTTCAATTGATTGACAATGCCAAAAATCAAAACAAATATCAATCTCAATAATCTTTTCATTTTCGATCTTTTTAGTTAATAGAATACATCTCATAAATCGGATAAAGCTAGTTTGAATGGAATTGTTAAAAAATACCCTCCAATTGGTATTTTAACCACAAACAATTCATAATCAAACCTATATCATATCGAAAACATTTCATAAATTCAAATTCCAAACATGCGGATATGGGATTGGAATTTTACTCGGAAGCACAAAAAGTATGGAATCGCCTGACTCAAAATGGCGCACTGAAAGACCTGGGATTCGAGCTTGAACTTCACAAGAAAATCCTCGAGATTTTTCACGTCGGGAAATATTATTACTGGCTGTTCGACATCACGAGCTTCCGTTTCCAATTCATGAGTCCAGAAATCCTGTCCGTTTTAGGCTACGAGGCAGACGAGGTCGATCTTGAGTTCTTCATGTCGAAAATACACCCCGAAGACCAACCGATATTCCTTAACCACGAAGAAACGGTCACCGATTTTTTCCGGCAGCTTCCGCTGGATAAAATCATGAAGTATAAAGTGAGCTATGACTATCGCGTGATCGACAGCCGTGGCAAAAGTGTGCGCATATTGCATCAAGTGGTCGTAATTCAGCACGACGACAACAACGTATTGCTTACGCTTGGCGTCCATACCGACATTTCGCACCTCAAGAACAACAATGTTTCAAAACTGTCTTTCATTGGGCTCGAAGGCGAACCTTCGTTTATTAATGTCGAAGTAAAAAAAGTCTATAAACCGGCTAAGGAAATCTTTACCAAACGCGAAAAACAGATAATCGACTTATTGCTCAAAGGCGATCAAAGCATTGATATAGCCCGGAAACTTTTTATCAGCAAGTTCACCGTCAATACGCATCGCAAGAACATACATTCGAAAACCGGAACCAAAAACGTTTTGGAACTCGCGATGAAAATCATAAATGAAGGATTGATTTAAGATTCTGCGTCTGCGCGCACATCAAGTGATTTCCTCGCCGATAAACGCATCAGGAAACGATAAGCGAACAACAGAGCGACCATCGAAAACATGAAACAGATGCAGCCTGCCAAAACCAGGTTTAGCAACGATTCGCTATTGACGATGAAAAGTTCGGAATACAACAGTGCGAGCAACGAGATAATTCCTCCCGATACCAAAATCCCGAAAAACAGGCTTTTGAGGAATTCTTTCCTTTTCCATTTAACGGATGCGTTGTTCATCAGATAACCGACCATTCCGCCGAGAATTCCGGCGAGAACGAAGACCAAAGTAGGCCAGACAGGATTTTCTGACAGAAGAGACGCCATGACAATCTGTAACTTTTGAGATTCCATCAAATTTGTGCAATCTAATTGTGGTGTACAATACCTATTTATAGGGATTTTTCGACTTAAAAAATAAAGTTTCAGAAATATTTGAAAGTTTAAAAATAATTTATACATTTGACCTATGGAACTTGAACAGGCAAAACGACGATTCATCGATTCTTGGGGCGCTTTGGGCTCGCAATGGGGAATTAACCGGACGATGGCGCAAATCCATGCGCTGCTGATGATTTCTCCCGATTCGCTTTCGATGGAAGACATCATGGACGACCTGTCGATTTCTCGCGGTAACGCCAGTATGAACCTGCGAGGCCTTATGGATTGGGGAATCGTGCACAAGGAATACAAGCCCGGCGAACGCAAGGAATATTTCGTAGCCGAAAAGGATCTTGACGAACTCGCCGTTAAAATCGCAAGAGAACGCAGCAAGCGCGAGATCAAACCGGCTTTGAAAGTGCTCAAGGACGTTTCTTCTATAGACGCGGCCGGTTCATCCGAAAAAAAATATTTCACCGAACAGACGGGAAAGCTTTACGATTTCGTGCTCAAAGCTGACAATATGCTTGAAAAAGCGACCGAATACAAAGACAACTGGCTCGCCCAGCTCGTTTTGAAAATCATGCGTTGAAAAATTTGATCTTATATTTCAATTTTTTCTGAAACTTTAAAATGAAACGACTTCTTCCATTCCTACGGACAAACGAACAGCCACAAAGCTTCCTCAAAGCACAATGGCGTCATTTGGCCTTTGCGAATTACGAAGTGAATCCCGACCTTTTGAAACCGTATTTGCCCGCCGGAACGGAATTGGATTTGTGGAACGGCAAATGCTACGCAAGCCTCGTCGCCTTCTTGTTTCTCGAAACCCAGGTTTTTGGCGTCAGGATTCCGGGACATGTGAATTTCGAGGAAGTCAACATCCGGTTTTATGTAAAAAGATTCGACGGAGACGTGTGGAAACGCGGCGTCGTATTCGTAAAGGAAATCGTGCCGAGAACTGCCATAGCCTTTGTCGCCAACACGTTTTACAAAGAAAAATATGAGCGTTTGCTGATGCGCCATGTTTTTACCGAAACGGAAACTTCAAAAACATATGGATTCGGCTGGAAGAAAAACGGCAAGTGGAACACGTTTTCTGTCGACACCAAGAAAATCGCCGCCGAAATCGATGCTCATTCCGAAACCGAATTCATAACCGAACACTATTTCGGATATTCGAGACAAGACGCGAGAACCACATTCGAATACGAGGTCAGACACCCGCGCTGGCAGCAATTCGAGGTCATCGGTTACGTGATCGACGTAGATTTCGGAACGATTTACGGAAGCGACTTCGCCTTTCTTAAAAACGCCAAACCTGTTTCGGTTTTCGTTGCCGACGGATCGGAAATTTCGGTAGAGAACAAAATCAGGATACATTAAAAAAATTTGATTAAATCTTTCAATTTTTTCTGAAAGTTTAAAATGTAAATTATGAAAACTCTTGCCATCCAAACCTTGATTTACGACGAAGATTGTCCGCTTTGTCGCGCGTACAGCGGTGCTTTCGTAAAAGCCGGCATGCTAGACGACAACGGAAAAAGGCCCTATTCCGAATTGACGGCGTGCGAATTCATCGATTACAAACGGGCCGCAAACGAAATCGCTTTGGTCGACAACGTCAACAAAAAAACCATTTACGGCATCGACAGCCTGCTGGCCGTGATCGGGGCATCTTTCCCTATTATCGAAAAAATCGGGCACTTCGCTCCTATTCATTTCTTGTTGACCAAGTTGTACCGATTCATTTCTTACAACCGCAAAGTGATCATGCCGAACCCGAAATCTGCGAAAAACCACGTTCAATGTTTGCCCGATTTCAACATCAGGTACCGAATCCTTTACATCGTTTTTGCCACGTTTGCAACGTCTGCGACACTTTATGCCTACACAGATATGCTCCCGCCTTTGGGCAAAGGGAATTTCCTCACCGAGTGGAATCTCGCTTTCGGGCAAATCCTTTTCCAGGCGATTTTCCTGATCCGAAAAGACCTTCACACGGTTCTGGATTACATCGGCAACCTAGTGACCGTTTCCCTTTTCGGCAGCTTGCTTTTGACGCCGATGCTCATCATCAGTGAGTTTTCGTTCATAGGCGAATTCGTTTCGATCAATTATTTCGCTGTTGTGGCGACCATTATGTTCATCGAGCATTTCCGCCGCGTCGAATTGCTGCAACTATCAAAATTGCTTTGCGTGACCTGGGTTTTATATCGCATCGGATTTTTGGCAGCCATCACATTCTTCAATTTCTAATCTCATGAAAAAACTTATCATCGCCGCGGGCACGGGCTTTCTGGGTAAAGTCCTCATCGATCATTTCAAGAACAGTTTTGCAGAAATCGTCGTGTTGACAAGAAGCAAATCTTCCGTTGACGGCCATATCCGATACGTGAATTGGGATGCCAAAAAAATGACGGGTTGGGAAAATGAACTCGAAAATGCCGATGTTTTGATAAACCTCGCCGGAAAATCTGTCGATTGTCGATACAATGAAGTGAACAAAAATGAGATTTTGGCTTCGAGGATCGACAGCACTTCGGTGTTGAATCTGGCCGTGCGAACTTGCGCCAATCCGCCGAAACACTGGCTCAATTCGTCTACGGCAACCATTTACCGCCATTCTTTAGACAAGCGGATGGATGAAACCTATGGCGAAATCGGAGACGATTTTTCAATGAATATCGCCAAGGCCTGGGAAGCCGAATTCTTTAGCGTCGAAACACCGAAAACGTTGAAAACCGCGTTGCGCACTTCGATTGTTTTGGGCAAAAAAGGCGGCGCATTTCCACCTCTCAAAAACCTTACACTAAGTGGTTTTGGAGGCAAACAAGGCAACGGACGCCAATTCGTGAGTTGGATACACGAAAAAGATTTTGCGCGCGCCGTAGCATTCTGCATCGAGAAAAAACTAACCGACGTAGTCAATATCGTTTCTCCCGAACCGATCCGAAATGCTTTGTTCATGTGTACTTTGAGAAAAGCGATGGGTATTCCTGCTGGTATTCCGATCGGGAAAAGACTGCTGGAATTCGGCGCTAAAATCATCGGGACCGAAACCGAACTCGTATTAAAAAGTAGAAACGTAATTCCGAAACGACTGCAGGAAAACGGTTTCCGTTTCGTTTACGGCACGCTCGAAAAAGCATTACACAACCTAACACGATAAGTCATGGAAAATTTCGAACGCATTCAAAAAATAAAGAAAATCGGTTCACAGGAAGCCTATTTGGCCGTTGGAATCGCTTTAGCTATCGACCTTTGCGTCATCACTTGGTGGTATTTGGACAACGATTACCAATGGCTCATCGACCATGGCTACGTGTGGAAATTCCCTTTGGCCGCAATTTTTATGATTTTTTTAGGACAATTTTTCGGGAAGAAGTTTGCGTTGGGCATCATCGGAAAAAGCTGGAACTGGATTTTTCAAGGACCGATTTGCGCCATGATCACATTGGCTGCCACTTGCTTACTGACTGGCCTCACGGCATTCCCGATCGATTTTATGCGCGGATTTACCGAAGCGGACGACCTTTTGTTCTACACTTTAGGGGTTACTTTGCTCGTGATCCTGTACAGCTTTATTCCCGTCGGCATCCACGGCGTTTGGTTCGGTTACCGCATTTACAAAAAAGGACTGAAAACGGGATTGTACGAAGAAGACGAAAAACCATGACGACCTTGCATTTCATCACCGAAATAAACGCTCCGGCCCAAACCGTTTTCGATTTGGCGCGCAGTGTGGATGCCCATTTGGAATCCACAAAGCAAACCGATGAAAAAGCCGTTGCCGGACGCACATCGGGACTGCTCGAATTGGGAGAAACCGTGACTTGGCAGGCCCGGCATTTCGGTTTTTTGCTCACACATAAAAGCGTGATCTCACAAATGACCGAACCTCTACATTTCGTAGATGAAATGGTTGAAGGCCGATTCAAGTCGTTCCGGCACGAACACGGTTTTAAATACGAAAACGGACGTACCGTGATGACCGACGTCATCGTCTACGCGACTCCACACGGAATTGCGGGCCGAATATTCGATCATTTATTGCTTCGCAAACATCTTCACACCTTGATTTCCGTGCGCAACCAATGCCTTAAACAGCAAGCCGAAACTGTTTCAAAAATCTAAATTCTCATAGCGTCTCGCCATGAGATCGTAAGCCAGCGTCAGCAGGAATGCCGGAAAAAAGGTCGTGCACCACAGAAACAGCAGCTGCAGTTCGGAAGGCACATCTTTTACCGCATTTCCGAAAACGAAATGTACCGTAAGATTCGACAGCAGCGCGAACATGATGCCGAATAAGACACTTTTGATGCAATGCTGCGATTCGCGCTTGAGACAAGGGATAATCAGGTAAGCCAAAATTCCGGCGAGAACACCGGACGTAGCGATAATGGCCAACAAAATGTCGGTTTGCGTAAAGTAAAGCGTTTTCATAAAATGGTAGTTTAGGGTACTTCAAATTATGAAAAATCTTATCAAATCGCAATATGAGAATTTAATTTAACAGATTTAACACTAGAGATGGCGGTATGCCAGCTTAAAATCACTTGGAATACGTTTCTTCCGTATCCTCGCGACTGAATCCGAGCACGAGCGAAATCAACATAAGCGGCGTGAGTATGTGTACGGCGTAATGACCGAGGAACGACCACACGCTCATCGGGACGAACCAGCTGTAAATGTATGTGGCGGGAAGCGCGAACAAAAGCGTGAGCACGTAATAGATCACGGTTATCACAAACGACGCGCGCGCCAAATGCAGCAACACCATGATCCAGCGCAAAATCTGGAAAACGCCCAATACCGCGAAAAATATCGCCGAACTGATCATGACCGAAATGAACCAATACGAATGCGCGACAAACGGCCAGATGAAGCAAATGAAGAACATCCAAAACAGCAGCAACACCACGAACTTCGATCGTTCGAAGCTGAAACCCAAAAAAGAGAAATGCATCTTTTTCATCGTATCGTCCATTCCATGGCGAGCCACCACCAAATCGTAAGGCTTTCAACGAACAACATCGTGTAATATTTTCCCCTTGTTTCATTTGCGAAGAACAAACAAACCACGACCGAAAGCCCGAACGCGATATTACACCAGAAAATCGATTCGTTGTTGTGTGTCTTGAGCAAATCGAGCGCGAGCAAAACAACCATGAGCAAAGCGCCGAGCCATTTGGTGCGCCCCACGCCTATTTGTTGCGGGACGGTTTTGAGATGCGGATCGTCCCAAGCCAAATCGATGATTTCGAAAATGAACAACAATACCACGATCAGGATGAAACGCTGTACGCACATCACGTAAAAATCCGTGGTCAAAGCCGCGCCCGAATTCAATACCGGGAGCGCGACGGTCACGCCAACCCAACTCAAAGCGACGAAATAAATCTTGAGGCCGGCCCAATCGCGCGCGGTTTTGCGGTTCGGAAAAAACGGCAGCGTGTACAAAGCGGTAATTCCCAAAACGGCTACAGATACGATTTGCGTGAATCGCTCCAATCTGAAAAAGAAAAATCCGGTCGCGAGAAAACTCAGGAAACTCAACGCGATGAACGCTTTCATTTTGAGACTCAATTTCGGTTTTCCGGCTCTTGCGATGGCGTCGTACTTGACGAAATTGTATCCGACGACGGTTCCGAAAAACGCAAACCACGAAACCGCCGGATCATACGGCAAACCCATCCGGATCGTCGTGGCCTGCACCAAAGCGAAAACCGAAGCGGCTACGATTACACTGCCGTGGATCAAAAAATCGATCGATTTGCGAAACACATTCATTGCCCTAAAATTACGGACTCTGTTCATAAGGTAGCTAATCGGTTGAAAATTTCCTAAAAATCAGCGTTAAAGCGAGTCTAATTTTTGCAAGTATTCAGTACTTTTGTCGCACTTTAAACAACACGCATTTTACCCTTATATGAGAACAGACGCTTTTGCATTGAGGCACATCGGACCTCGTGAGAATGATGTACAGAAAATGTTGAAAACCATCGGTGTCGAATCTATCGAACGCCTGGTTTACGAAACTCTTCCAGACGACATCCGTCTTAAAGCCCCGCTCGATCTTGAGCCTGCGCTTACCGAATACGAATTTTACAACCACATCGTGGCTCTTGGCAACAAGAACAAGGTTTTCAAGACCTATATCGGATTGGGTTACCATCCGACGATCGTTCCTGCGGTAATCCAACGCAATATCTTCGAAAACCCGGGATGGTACACAGCTTATACGCCTTACCAGGCCGAAATCGCACAAGGCCGATTGGAAGCGCTTTTGAACTTCCAGACGACCGTGATCGAACTTTCGGGCATGGAAATCGCGAACGCTTCTCTTCTTGACGAAGGCACGGCCGCGGCCGAGGCGATGGCGCTTTTGTTCGATGTGAGAACACGCGACCAGAAGAAAAACAACGTAAACAAGTTCTTCGTTTCCGAGGAAATTTTGCCACAAACGCTTTCGGTTTTAGAAACCCGTGCGACGCCGATCGGTATCGAATTGGTTATCGGAAATCATGAGGAATTCACTTTCGGTGACGATTTCTTCGCGGCGATCCTACAATATCCGGGCAAATTCGGGCAAGTTTTCGATTACGCCGGATTCATCCAGCAAGCCAAATCGAAAGACATCAAAGTTGCGGTCGCAGCCGATATACTGTCGCTCGTAAAATTGACGTCTCCGGGCGAAATGGGCGCCGATGTCGTTGTCGGAACAACCCAACGCTTCGGAATCCCGATGGGTTACGGCGGACCTCACGCAGGTTTCTTCGCGACCAAAGAAGAATACAAACGTTCGATGCCGGGCCGGATCATCGGCGTTACCGTCGATGTGAACGGAAACCGCGCGTTGCGTATGGCGTTGCAGACTCGTGAGCAGCACATCAAACGCGAAAAAGCGACTTCGAACATTTGTACGGCTCAGGTTCTTTTGGCCGTCATGGCCGGAATGTATGCGGTTTATCACGGTCCGAAAGGCCTTGAATACATAGCCGACAAGGTCCACGCTTCTGCGGTTACGACTGCCGACGCGTTGAACAAATTGGGCGTCTATCAGACGAATTCACATTTCTTCGACACGATTTTGGTCAAGGCCGACGCTGCGAAAGTGAAAGCGGTCGCCGAGAAAAACGAAGTGAATTTCTTTTATGTCGATGCCGATACGATCTCGATTTCATTCAACGAGACGACTTCGACTCAAGACATCAACCAAATCATCGCGATTTTCGCCGAAGCCGTCGGAAAAGAAACATTCACGGTTGCTGAATTGTCTGAAAACACACAATATCCATCGAACCTTTCGCGTACTTCGGAATTCTTGAAGCACGAGGTTTTCAACAGCCATCATTCGGAAACGGCCTTGATGCGTTACATCAAAATGCTCGAGAGAAAAGATTTGGCGTTGAACCACTCGATGATTTCGTTGGGTTCGTGTACGATGAAACTCAACGCAGCTTCTGAAATGTTGCCGCTTTCGATGCCGCAATGGAATTCGATCCACCCTTTTGCCCCGATCGAACAAGCCCAAGGCTACCTGACCATGCTCAAAAAACTCGAGCAGCAACTTAACGTGATCACCGGATTTGCGGGAACATCGTTGCAGCCAAATTCCGGAGCTCAAGGCGAATACGCCGGATTGATGGCGATCCGCGCTTTCCATATCGCGAACGGCGAAGGACACAGAAACGTGTGTTTGATTCCGGCTTCGGCCCACGGAACGAACCCTGCGTCTGCGGCAATGGCCGGCATGCACATTGTCGTGACCAAAACCATGGAAAACGGAAATATCGACGTTGAGGATTTGCGTGCGAAAGCGATCGAACACAAAGACGATCTGTCTTGTTTGATGGTGACGTATCCGTCGACTCACGGCGTTTACGAAGCGTCGATTATCGAAGTGACCAAAATCATACACGAAAACGGCGGACAGGTTTATATGGACGGGGCGAACATGAACGCCCAGGTCGGATTGACCAATCCAGCAACAATCGGTGCAGATGTTTGCCACTTGAACCTTCACAAGACGTTCGCGATTCCTCACGGAGGCGGCGGTCCTGGAGTCGGGCCGATTTGCGTCGCAGAACATTTGGTGCCTTTCCTTCCTACGAATCCAATCATTCCGACAGGCGGAAACCAGGCTATTTCGGCAATTTCCGCAGCGCCTTACGGATCGGCTTTGGTGTGTCTGATTTCGTACGGATACATCACGATGCTGGGTGCCGACGGCTTGAAATCGGCTACAGAACACGCGATCTTGAACGCGAATTACATGAAAGAGCGCCTTGCTGGTCATTACGATACGCTTTATACAGGCGAGATGAACCGCGCGGCCCACGAAATGATCATCGAATGCCGTCCGTTCAAAGAGAATGGAATCGAGGTTACCGATATCGCCAAACGTCTTATGGATTACGGTTTCCACGCGCCTACGGTTTCTTTCCCGGTTGCGGGAACGCTTATGATCGAGCCTACGGAATCGGAGAATCTTGAGGAATTGGATCGTTTTTGCGACGCGATGATTTCCATCCGCAAAGAAATTGCAGAAGCCAATATCGACGATAAGAACAACGTATTGAAGAACGCGCCACACACATTGGCAATGCTGACTTCGGACGCTTGGGATTTGCCTTACAGCCGTGAGAAAGCCGCTTATCCGTTGGCTTATATCGCCGAAAACAAATTCTGGCCTTCGGTTCGTCGTGTAGACGATGCTTACGGAGACCGAAATTTGATTTGTTCTTGTGCGCCGATCGAGGCTTACATGGAGTCTTAATCGGAATTCAAAATAGTTTTTGGCCACGAATGGCACGAATGACACAAATTTAGCATTAGTGAAATTCGTGAAATCCGTGGCTAATTTTTTAAGTATGATCCGAACACAAAATAGTTTTGGCCACGAATGGCACGAATGACACAAATATTTTAGCATTAGGGAAATTGGTGTGATTCGTGGCTAATTTTTTAAGCGTATGAACGACATCCAAAATAGAAAAGATTTAGAATTCCTGCTTTCGCGGTTTTACGATTCGTTACTTCAAAATCCTGAAATGCACCACATTTTCATCGACGTCGCCAAAATCGACATGCAGGAACATTTGCCCATCATAACCGATTTTTGGGAACAAGTGCTTTTCCAAACCGGCGATTACAAAAAAAACGTGATGAAACTTCACGTCGAGCTCAACGAAAAAGTACAGCTTTCACCAGAAAACTTCCAAACTTGGCTTGCAACTTTCCAAAATACCGTCGATGCGCATTTTTTGGGAGAAAATTCCGAAAAAGCAAAAACACGCGCGCTTAGCATCGCCACGATAATGCAGATCAAGCTCCAAGGTTTTTAAACTAAAATTCCGACATCCGCTTTTTTGACGTGCTTTTTTTGAACATCTCACAATTCCTAGAGGTTTTCTAATATTTCAGGTTTCAAAAACGTTTTAAAAGTTACCTTTATATTACCTAATTGCCCTTTAAATGAATGTCAGAATAACCGGTTCAGGAAGTTATATCCCTGAAGTCACGATGCGCAACGCCGATTTCGGCCAACACCAATTCCTCAACGAAGACGGAACGCCACTTCACTACCCAGGCGAAGTCGTCATCAAAAAATTCAAGGACATTACCGGAATCGAGGAAAGACGCTATGTCTCTGACGATTTACTTACTTCCGACATCGCTTATCTCGCTGCTGAAAAAGCAATAGAGGATGCCAAAATCGACCGTGAAACCATCGATTACATCATCATGGCGCACAATTTCGGAGACGTGAAAGCGGGCGCGATCCAATCGGATATTTTGCCGAGTTTGGCAACGCGCGTGAAATTCCGTTTGCGCATCAAAAACCCGAAATGCGTGGCTTACGACATTCTTTTCGGTTGTCCGGGTTGGGTCGAAGGCGTGCTTCAGGCCAATGCGTTCATCAAATCGGGAATGGCAAAAAGATGTTTGGTGATTGGAGCCGAAACGCTTTCGCGGGTAGTCGACATCCACGACCGCGATTCGATGATCTATTCCGATGGTGCGGGCGCAACAATCGTAGAAGCCGCAGGAGACGACGTGGGTTTGATCGCACACGAATCGGCGACTTTCACTTACGACGAAGCTTATTATCTATACTTCGGGAATTCGTACAACAAAGACCTCGATCCGGATGTGCGCTACATCAAGATGCACGGCAGAAAAATCTACGAATTCGCGTTGAATCAAGTGCCGCTTGCGATGAAATCGTGTCTCGAGAAAAGCGGCATCGATATTTCGGAAGTCAAAAAAGTCCTGATCCACCAAGCCAACGAGAAAATGGACGAGGCGATCATACAACGTTTCTACAAATTGTACGGGCAAACGCCTCCAAAAGACATCATGCCGATGTCGATCCACAAGCTCGGCAACAGTTCGGTCGCGACCGTGCCCACGCTTTACGATTCGCTCGTTAAAGGAAATTTGGACGGCGACCACGAGCTTCATAAGGGCGATGTGCTTATATTTGCGTCGGTCGGCGCAGGCATGAACATCAACGCTTTCGTTTACCGTTATTGATTTTTTAATCTTGATTTGAAATTGGGTTTCTTTTTGGAAACCTCAAAGGTTTCCAAAACCTTTGAGGTTTGTAAGAGCATCGCGATTTCAATCTCCTCGCAAATCATGTACGAAAACACGTATCCAGACAAACGCTTCCGCCTCACGTTGGCGTTCCTTAAAAAACATACTTCGGGCAACGAGAAAATCCTTGATCTCGGCGTCGAAAACCCGTTTTCAAAAATCATGAAAAAAGAAGGTTTCGAAGTGGCCAACACCACAGGAGAAGATCTTGACAACGACCAATCGGCGTTGAAGAACAACGATTACGACGTGTTGACCGCTTTCGAGATTTTCGAGCATTTCCTCAATCCTTATACGGTTTTGCAAAACGTGAAATCGGACAAACTGTTTATTTCCATCCCGATGCGTTTGTGGTTTTCACCTGCGTACCGTTCCAAAACCGATCCTTGGGACAGGCATTACCACGAATTCGAAGATTGGCAGCTCGACTGGCTTTTGGAGAAAACCGGCTGGAAAATCATAGACCGCCAAAAATGGACAAATCCCGTAAAGAAATTGGGTATCCGTCCGTTGTTGAGGCGTTTTACGAACCGATATTATATCGTGTACGCCGAAAAAATCAAGAACGCATAAGTCTTTCGGCAACGATCATTTTTTTGTTTTGGTCGCCAATATGATCAATTCCGCGACTTTTGGAGCTTGAGAAATAAAAACGGAATGGCTCGCGCCTTCTGCCTCGACCGTCACGCTTTTTGCCCTTTTTGCATAAAACCGTTCCAAGTCGGGATTGATGATGCGATCTGATTTCGCAACCATGTACCAACTCGGTTTGGTTTTCCACGCGGCATTGTGCACAGCGGCACGAAAAACCTTATCGGCAGTCGGTACTTGTGAATTGGCCATGAATCTGGCTTGATCGATGGGAAGATCGGCCGCGAAATCGGCTGGAAATTTTTCGGGAGTTATATAATCCAATCCGTCGTTTCCTTTAATAATCGATGTACTAGCGGGCGGATACGTTTTTACCAAGTCGGCCCTAAGTTCACCATCGTCGGGCGCATGAGCCGCGATATAGACCAACCCGACAACTTTCGGATTATTGCCAGCCTGAGTGATCACAACACCTCCATAACTATGACCGACCAAAATGCACGGTCCGTCCTGTTGATCGATTATCCGATTCACTTCGGCAACATCTTCGTCGAAATCCTGCAATTTATGTTGGGTTACCGAAACTTTATAACCTTTCTGCGTGAGTGATTGGTACACATCGCGCCATCCGGAGCCATCGACAAAGGCGCCATGAACAAGGACTACGTTTTTTATCGCAGAAGGATTTTGAGCATAAGCGATGTTGAAGAATGCACATCCTATGCCGACAATCAATATTGCAATAAATCTAATCCTCATCATTTTAACTGGATTTTTACTTCCTTAAAGGTAACGATTTAGACATTGTCATGACATGATTATGCTTTGAGTTTTTGCACAATCCCTTAGGAAACGATAGTTTTGCCTCGTGACTTATTCCATCGTAATTCCGGCTTACAACGAACAGAAATTCATCGCATTGACGTTGGATTCGCTCGTCTCGCAAACCATTTTGCCAAAGCAGGTGATTGTCGTCAATGACAATTCTACCGATTCTACTGCGGAAATCGTTTCCGGGTTTACCTCGAAATACGATTGGATCCAACTCGTCAACACGACTTCGGAAGCGGTGCATTTACCCGGAAGCAAAGTGATCCGCGCGTTCGAAAAAGGTTTTGCCGTGGTCGAACCAAATCTCGACATCATCGTAAAAGCCGACGCCGATTTGATTTTTCCCGAGAATTACTTCGAGACGATTTTGGATAAATTCCGATCGGACGACAAAATCGGTATGGTCGGCGGATTCGCCTATATCGAAAAAAACGGTGAATGGATTCTCGAAAACCTCACCGATAAAGACCACATCCGAGGTGCTTTCAAAGCCTACAGAAAAGCCTGCTTCGAGCAAATCGGCGGTTTGAAACCGGCTATGGGTTGGGATACGGCCGACGAATTGCTGTGTAAATTCTACGGTTGGAAAGTCGTCACGATTCCCGAACTCAAAGTAAAACACCTCAAACCGACGGGTTCGACTTACGACAAAGCGGCGCGTTACAAACAAGGCGCGGCTTTCTATACTTTGGGCTACGGCTTTTTGATTACGGCCATAGCGTCGGCGAAACTGGCCATGCGCAAGAAAAAACCGCTGCTTTTCGTCGATTACGTGAACGGTTTCCTAAAGGCGAAAAGCGAGAAAAAAACCATGCTTGTCAATGACGAACAGGCCAAATTCGTGCGCGCTTACCGTTGGAAAAAAATGAAGGAAAAGCTCTTCTGAATTTCCATCTCCAACTAAATTTTGTTTTCTAAAGTTTTATCTTCTTTTAATCAATCACAGCCAGAAGCGGACGTTGCTTTGCCTTATTGCTGATTCGTTTTTCAAAACATTTTTATCCAAAATCAAAATTTATTTATTGTTTATCAATAAAAACAAATAACTTTGTCTTGTAAATCAAATAATCATGTTTATGAAAACCAGTACTAAAAAAATCCTGAACGTATTGCACGTGTTGGCCTGGATCTGTTTCATCGGTGTCCTTTTTGAGGCGGGAAGCTTTTTATTCAATATGATCTATTCGGTCGGATTCCAACCCTTGGCCGCGGACTATTTCAATTTGGAAGGCGTTCTGGCTCTGGGCAAATCGGTGTTCTGCTTCCTGCTCACGCTGACCACGGTCGCCGCTGTGCTCAAGGCATTGGCGATGTATCGCATCATCAAGATCTTCACCGAGAAAAAACTGAACTTCAAGGCGCCTTTCAATAAAGAGTTCGGCAGGTTTATTTTTGCGTTGTCCTATTTCTCGCTTGCAATTGGTTTCGTCGCGTTTCTCACCGCAGAATATGTGGAATCAATACAAAAGCAAAATGTTTTCGTGCCTAGCCTTCAACGTTTAAGAGTAGCCGGATCGGACGTTTGGGTGTTCATGGGCGCGACTTTATACGTAATCGCGCTGATTTTCAAAAGAGGCGTCGAGATGCAGGAAGAAAGCGAATTAACGATCTGACCATGGCTATTATCGTAAACCTCGACGTCATGATGGCCAAGCGTAAAATGTCGCTCAACGAGCTGTCCGAAAAAGTGGACATCACCTTGTCGAATCTTTCAATATTGAAGACAGGAAAAGCCAAAGCCGTACGTTTCAACACGCTCGACGCCATCTGCAAGGCGCTCGATTGCCAACCGGGTGACATCCTGGAGTTTCGAGACGAGTAAATTAGAATTGGAAATGAGTCCATCCAATTGCCCATTAATTCGTATTTTAGCCCTTATTTCACGCCCATGATCCTATCGCGCTGGCTTACGCAAATCGGCAAATATTTTTTGATGGTTAAGGAGGTTTTTCGCAAGCCTACGAAATCTTCCGTGATGCGCGGACTCATCCTTAAAGAGATCGACGACCTCATCATCGGGTCGCTTGGTATCGTATCGTTCATTTCGTTTTTCGTCGGAGGCGTTGTCGCCATCCAGACGGCGTTGAACCTTACGAATCCGTTGATTCCGAAATATCTTATCGGATTTGCGACGCGACAATCGGTAATTCTCGAATTCGCACCGACGTTTATTTCAATCATCATGGCGGGTAAAGTCGGATCGTTCATCACCTCGAGTATAGGGACGATGCGCGTGACCGAACAGATAGACGCGCTTGAAGTGATGGGCGTGAACTCACTCAATTATTTGGTTTTCCCGAAAATCATCGCGCTGCTTTTTTATCCGTTCGTGATCATGCTGTCGATGTTCCTCGGCATTTTGGGCGGATGGATGGCCGGTGTTTACGGCGGATTTACGTCGAGTGCCGAATTCATATCGGGAATCCAGACCGAATTCATCCCGTTCCATATCACATATGCGTTCATCAAGACGTTCGTTTTCGCATTGCTGCTTGCGACCATACCTTCATTTCACGGATTTTACATGAAAGGCGGCGCACTCGAAGTCGGTAAGGCCAGTACGACGTCTTTCGTCTGGACTTCGGTGATGATCATCCTTTCGAACTACATATTAACCCAATTGTTGCTGAGCAAATGATAGAAGTAAAAGATGTCGTGAAATCGTTTGGTGACGCAACCGTGCTTAAGGGAATCACTACGACGTTCGAAACCGGGAAGACGAACCTCATTATCGGGCAATCAGGTTCGGGAAAGACGGTTTTGCTCAAGAGTCTGCTCGGAATCCACAAACCCGATTCGGGAAAGATCTTATACGACGGACGTGCTTATTGGGATTTGTCCGAAGACGAAAAACGCGACCTGCGTACCGAAATCGGAATGGTTTTCCAAGGAAGCGCGTTGTTCGACAGCATGACCGTCGCGCAAAACGTCGGTTTCCCGTTGCAGATGTTCTCAAGCAAATCGAAAGGCGAAATCAAGGACCGCGTAGATGAAGTGATCGCGCGTGTGAACCTTGTGGATGCGCACCACAAGAAACCATCGGAAATCTCGGGCGGTATGCAAAAACGCGTCGCAATCGCACGTGCCATCGTGAACAATCCGAAGTATCTTTTTTGCGATGAGCCGAACTCGGGACTTGATCCTAAAACCTCAACCGTCATCGACAACCTGATCCAGGAAATCACCCACGAATATAAGATTACGACCGTGATCAATACGCACGACATGAACTCGGTGATGGAAATCGGCGAGAAAATCGTTTTCCTCAAAGAAGGCGTACTGGCTTGGGAAGGCACCAAAAAAGAAATCTTCAAGACCGACAATGCCGCCATCGTCGATTTCGTGTATTCGTCGAACCTGTTCAAGAAAGTCCGCAAGGCGCAATTGCGCGAGGACAAAGGCGAATCTGTATAATTATTCGTTTCGCATCAAATACACCCAACCCGTTTTTTCCTGTCCTTCGGCATTTTGGATGTAGTAATAATACGTCGCGCTCGGCAACATATTACCATCCTTGCATTGGCCGTGCCATTGGTTCACGTAATCGTTCATCTCGTAAACGACCATTCCGTAACGGTTGAAAATCTTGACTTTTAGGTTGTCACCGAATCCGCTCAGGTCGAAATCGTCGTTGAGTCCGTCTTCGTTAAACGAAATACCTTTCGGGATTTGGCACAAAGTCGCCGTGACGTTTTGGGAGAAAGTCGCACTACAACCCGCCTGATTGGTAACGGTAAGCGAATATTGTCCCGGAGCGTTCCCCGAAATGTCGGCCGGATTTACAGAAGACGAATACCCGTTCGGACCGGACCAGGCGTAAGTAAACGTTTCGGCCGAAGCACTTGTAGCCGTAATCAACATGCGGTTGTTGTTACATTCCGCAGAAAGCGTAAAATCGGGTAATTCGCTTAAGATGACTTCCAAGTTCGATATTTCGGAAGGACAATCGCCTATAAAAGCCTGAACCGTATACGTGCCATTGTTGGCCGAAGTCGCATTCAATATCGTAGGATTTTGTTCGGAAGACGTAAAACCGTTCGGGCCAGTCCAAACATAAGTCGCACCGGCAACAGTCGAACTCAACAAATGCAAATCGCCCTGTTGGCAAACGTCCTGTTCGAGGAAAGCGATCGGATTTTCGGGAGCCGGATTGATCGTGAAACTGTGGACCGAAATATCGTCAGGTCCGCATTCCGAACTTTTGGTGTACACGAAAACATAAGTTCCAGAAGCCACGGACGTAGCATCCCAACTCGAAATCGACAACGTACCCGAAGCCGTATTTTCTGACCACACGCCTCCCGTTTGGAAATTCCCGCCTAGAAAAGCCGAAAGATCCAAAGTACCCGGATTGCCGCAATACGTTTCGCTGCTGTCAGTTCCCGCCTGAGCCAATGGCGTTATCATGTCGAGATTGAATTCGAGCGTAATATCGATACAGGATTCCGGATTGTCGGTAAAGATGTGCACATAGTACGTACCCAAATCGGCAGCCGAAATCGCAGGAATTTCGAGCGTGGCAGAATTAGACAAGACATTGCCCGGATTGTCGAGATACCACGTGTAATCGAGAAACTCGTAATTGGGTACGCTTAGCGTAAACGGTTGACCTTCGCACGTTCCCGAAGATATGATCTGCATCGAATAAGGTTCGCTGATTTCGAATAGGCGGTTCGCGATATTGCCGCAAACGTCCTGCACCTGGAAATTATAGATTCCCGGTGTCAATCCCGTGAAAATATTCGACGTCCCGTTGTTCACGACATACGGGCTGTTGTTCATTTGTGTAATGCTGTACTGAAGCGGTGCCATTCCTGTGGCATCGATGATCACATCGAAAGTGGCATTGTCGCACGAGAAGCTGTAGGCGTCTTCGATTATGGGCGCCAGAAGCACATCGAATTCATTCAAAACATTGATACAATGCCTTTCGGATTCAATTGTCGAGAACATCACGCGGTACGAAATCACGCGAAAATGACCGGTGTACAAAAGGTTTAGCGTCAACCCGTCTCCCAAAGGCCGTGAATTGCCCAAGTTCGGCTGCGTATTGATCGGGTACGGGTTACCTGTCTGCGGATGACCCCAAGTATTGGTGTTCGGATTGTATTTCTGCAACCAGAAACTGACACCTGCGGTACTGTTGTCTACATACGACAAATCGAGGTCGAACGAACCGCAATGCTGGATCACGTCTACATCGGCCTCGAAAACAAGACCGCTCAACGACACGGGAAAATCCCATTCGAATCCGCAGTCGTTCACGATATGGAAAATATACTCACCCGCCGGAAGATTCGCCAATCGCAACGCACCGCCCGCATCGAGCGCATAATTAAGGTTGTGTGGCAGTGGGTACGGATACGCGGCCGGAGCAGAAATCACATCTATGGTTTCGATTCCGCCGTCGGCACGGATGTAAACCGAAGCCATACCGGCCCCGCATCCTAATTGTATATTCACCGTCGGTCCTGGTGGTTCCACCGCTTCTACGGTAAACTCGATTTCATGTGGTTGCTGACAAAAATCGAGGGCCAACACCGTATAAGTACCTGGCAATAAATCGGGAATCGGAAATGAATTCGGCTGACCCATCACAAGTTCGTGAGGCAAATCGAATCCATACGTATCTGGCGCCGAAATGACAGTACCCGCCGTAGCAAAGTAAAGCGTATAATCGGTTGTATCGCAATCGCCTCCAGAAGGCGTCACGATCGGAATTTGAGGATCGTTTTCGACGCTTCCCTCATCTGTGTAGCTGAATCCGCAGGCATCCACCACATTAACCACATAACTATACGTTTCGTTTGGACCAACAATCAGGTTTTGTGTTATGGTAACCGAATTCGCACCTCCACTTTCGACCGTAAACGACGATGTGATGGGATCGCTTCCCGGAATGTTGATGGTATAGGTTACTTGCAACGGATACGCAAAAACCCCGGTAGTCTCAAAAGTTTGGTTCACGGCCATCAGATTGCAGCCAACCACTTCGGTAGTGGCATTGGCCGAAAAAGGAAGCGAAATCCCGGGATCGAAAATGAACGTATACGTTTGCACAAGGGCTTCACCGCATTCATCGAATACTCGAATCGTGTAGGTCCCGCCTTGGGTAACCACAAATTCGTTGGAAGCCTGCGCAGGAAAAGTCTGGGGCCCGGACATAACTTCATAAGAAATCGGGTTTCCCGAAGTTATGTTCACATGAAGAACGGCCGTCTTGTAACATTCCCCATAAGTATGGTTGATCGAATATTGCAGGTCTTCCACGTGATCGGTAATGATCACGTTTTCCTGTTGCGTACCCGTATTTCCGTTTAACGTCTGGGTGGCGATAACCTGATAATTCCCTGCGGTAAGACCCGAAAATGTCGCAGCTGATGTAACACTCACAGGCGTGGTCGTATTCGGCAACAGATAGATGCTGTACAACATCGACGAACCAGGCTGTGTCCCCGATACGGAAAACGTCATCGACCCGTTACCCGTACAGGTTTCGTTAGTATGCGTGATGTCGAAATCAAAGTCGGACAATTGGCCGAAAGCCGAAGTCGCACAGAAGCAAATCAGTAAAAAATAAAAACGGAAAAATCTCGGGTAACGGTTTCGCATCGTCTGGTCTTTTGGCTTATAGCCAAGATACGGATTGGGCGAAAAGGTTGCGCGTCAAAATGAGTAAATGCAAGAAATGACTTATAATTCGCTGGCCAATCCCGTAATTCTCTTGATGTCCTGTTCCTTGTTTTTCGGGTAAATCAGCAAAACGTCTTCGCGGTCTACAATAATGAAATCGTCGAGTCCGTCAACGATGATCAGTTTTTTGGCATCGGAACGGATGATGTTGTTGTTCGCGTTTTCCAAAATAACTTTCGCATTCACGACGGCGTTGTTGCTGTCGTCTTTCGGAAGTTTTTCATGCAGCGAACCCCAAGTACCCAAATCGTTCCAGTCGAAAGCGGCCGGAAGCACAAATACGTTTCGGGCGTTTTCCATGAGTGCATAATCGATCGAGATGTTTTCGGAATCGGCGTAATTTTCCTCGATGAATCGTTTTTCGTCCGACGTATTATAAGCGTCGTTGCCTTTTTCGAAAAGCGCGAGCATCTGTGGTTGGAATTTGGCAAAAGCCTCGAGCACCGATTTCGCGCTCCAAATGAAAATGCCTCCGTTCCAAAGGAAATTACCGCTTTCGAGGAATTGCTTGGCCGTTTCGTAATCGGGCTTTTCACGGAACTGGCGCACTTTCTTGACTTCATTCACATCCGATTTGTCGAATTCAATGTAGCCGTAACCTGTATTCGGAAACGTGGGTTGTATGCCCAAAGTCATCAGCGCGTCGTTGGTTTGGCAGAAATCGAAACACTTTTGAAGGTTGTCGGTAAACGCTTGTTCGTCTTCGATCCAGTGATCGCTTGGCGCGACGACCATGAGTGCGTCGGGATTCTGTTTTTTTATTTTCAGGGACGCATAAAGTATGCAAGGCGCGGTATTTCGCATCGCGGGCTCGAGCAGTATTTGTGCCGGATTTACTTCGGGAAGTTGGTCCAATACCAGATCATTGTACTTTTCGTTGGTCAGGATCAGGATGTTTCCCTTCGGGATGATACGCGTGAGCCTGCTGAACGTCTTTTGGATAAGCGTCTCGCCCGACCCGAGCATATCGTGGAACTGCTTTGGGAATTCTGTCGTGCTCACAGGCCAGAACCGTGATCCGACGCCGCCGGCCATAAGTATAGCGTAGTAATTCTTGTTCATTTCGATTTTATTGACCCTAAAGGTTTGGATTGCCGCAAGAAAAACAAAATTATTTAATCCTGCTTTAACAATTGTGGTAAGATTTCGACTTCGGCATTCGGATTGAACAAATACATGCGTCCCGAACGCACTTCTATGCATTCGTACCGCTTGGTGCGCAAAGCGCCTTTCTGGAACACTTTGCCATTGTGTATGCGGAACAAAGCGCCATAAGGCAACTGGAAAACATAGTGTTTATCGTCTTCTTTTTGGTCGTATTGCTTGAGGGCGAGCGAAAGCGTCGTATCTGTATCGCTGCTCGCCGACGGATTCCTGAAATGCCGCGCCAAAAGCGGAAGCAGTTGCTGCGGGAAAATCTCCGGGCGGATGAACGGCACCATCAAACGTTGGAATGTATGTTTCCATTCCGCGCCGTGCGGTTTAATGTCACGCCCGTATTTTTCGAAAGCCACCAAATGCGCGATCTCGTGTACGAGCGTCATCAGAAAACGATATTTGTTGAGGCTGCCGTTGACGGTGATCTCATGTTTCCCCGTATGTGCCTTGCGGTAATCGCCATGACGCGTGACCCGCTCGTTGACGACCTTGAGATGCACTTCGTTCGACACGATCAAATCGTAAACGGGCTTTACGGCGAATTCGGGCAAATATTTGGCTAACGTTTCGTTCATGGTGTGGACAAAGCGACCTGAAGCACTTTTCCGTTGTAATATTTGTTGCCTTTGAGCGTGAAATCAAAAATATATTCGGCCATTTCGTGTGCTTTGAGCGGAGCTTGATAACCCGGGAACGCTTCGGCGAGCATTTCGGTCTGCACCGATCCGAGCGCCAGAACATTGAACGAAATACCTTGTTCCTTGTATTCTTCGGCCAATAATTCCGATAATGTAATCACCGCGCCTTTGCTCGAACTGTAAGCGGCCAATCCGGCGAATTTCATCGAGCCTTGAATGCCACCCATACTGCTGATCGTGACCACATGGCTGCCTTTTTTCATAAACGGGATACAGATGCGGTTCAACGCGGCGACCCCGAAAACGTTCACACGGTACACGCGTTCGAAATCTTCGGTGGTCAGATGTTGGAACGGTTTAAGCACCAAAGCGCCCGCATTGTGCACGATCGCGTCTACGGTTTTCCAGTTGTGGAGGAAATCGACGATGCCGTTGAGCGCGTTTTCATCGGCAAGATCTACCGATAGGAAAGTGATGTTCCCGTTTTTGAGCAATTCGGGATGCGGATTCCGTGAAAGCGCCAAAACGTTGTGTCCGGCATTGGCGAACAAAAGCGCGAGTTCGAGTCCGATGCCGCGGCTTGTTCCGGTGACGATAATGTTTTTCATGAATAGGATTCGAGTGCGTAAATATAACGATTGTGCGCCAAGAGAACCGTTAATCGTTTCTGTATTTCTCGTAGAATTTATAGGCTTGCCAAAGCGCCATCCCGACAAAAATCAATGGGATGATGAACTTCATAAGGTAATACGACAATCCGTTCACGTTCTGCGCCAGATAATGCAATCCCAAAATGAAAGCGAGCATGCCCACCAAAGTGCCGACGAGCGCGCCTAAGATGTACAAATACTTGATTCTGCCGTTTATGACGATCCATTTGGCGTTGATCAAATACATGTTCCAACCCGTCCAAAACGGCAACTGCATGAAATTTATCGCATTCAGCACCGCGCCCGCCACAAAAGGTGAATAGTGTACGTAAGTGGGTGTTTTGACCTCATCGCCTTGTTGTCGAAAAAAGAAATAGGCGGCCAAAACGAGTAAAAATAAAATGGACAATATTTCGGTCGTCCTGACCCATTTTCCGCCTTTGGCCAATTTTTCGGCAAAAGCCAACGTAAGATAAATCACGATGGATTCTTCGGCGATCACACCGATCAGGTACGGAAAAAGTCGTGCGTATCCGTGAAGCGAAAAAATCTCGAAACCCACAACGTTCAAATACCCTAAAGGCACCGACCCGATAAAACTGATGCCGAAACCCACGGCAAGATTGCGCCAAGCCTTCAAAAGCGCGCGAATTTCTTGTTGTGCTCGACAAAATCACGGTATTCCTTCAACCCGGCTTTGTGCGACAGATAAGGCGCGCCTTTTTTGTTGTTGATCACGCTGATTTCAAACATGAATCTCAGATGGCGCATGAGTTCTTTCCATCCGAAGAAAATAGAATGCTTGGGGTCGTACATGTGCGTGGGTTCGCTTGCCGCGCCGTTGACTTCTACGATCGAAAAGTTTTCTCCTTTTTCGAAATCAAGCCAATTGTCGTACATCACGTCGAGACGTCCGAAGTAAAATCCCGGAATCTGGATGCAGATATCGTTGATGACTTTCGTGATTTCGGGCGTGACCAAATGGCTTGCGTCGAGAAATTTGCTGCCTCTCACATGATTCCCATAAGGCACTACGTTGCGTTTTTCGCCTTGAGGCAACACTTCTGCGAGCCTTTTGCCCATTTCGCGTTTGAGTTTCGGGATCTGTATGGCGTATCTCGGGTCTTTTCTGAGCAAATCCTCTAGGGTCGAAATCCCGTCTCCGGTCACGATCAGGAACTCTTTGGAAACGATACCCGTAATGTGGCCTTGCGCCTCGTCCGGATAACGCACGTAAAAAATCCCGACTTCATTTTCGTACGGAATCAAATCCTGGATCAGGAAATCGAACTCGCCTTTTCCCGCATATTTGAGCAATTCCTCCAGGGTGTTGATTTTCTTGACGGCCGTTCCGCGTTGGCCCATGTCCGGTTTTACGATAAGCGGGAATTGAATACCCGACTTTTCGATTTTTTGCCGGATGATGTTCATCGAAGCACAAGCGTTTATCAATTCGGTCTTCGGATAATACTGCTGCGGAATCAAATCGTAAATGCTTTTTTTCGACTCCATGAAAAAACCGCCGTTCTTGATCGACGGATTCGAAGCGTTGAAGAAAAAAAGCGAACGCGCCCTAAAGCTGTACCAAGCCCATTGGAAATAAACCGGCACATATACCAATTGGTACGGCCAATATTCCCAATGCAGCAGTTTATGAAGAAAAAGACTCAAATTCAAACGGTTATACAAGTGGTTTTGGTTACGGAATTATCCAATAAATCGCTGTGGCGGAATTCAAGCCGGTTGCCCTGCAGATCGACCTGGGTGATGCTCAAGGTTTGCAGTTGTATGCCTTTCCTGTCGATGATCAGGCCGTTTTGGGAATCCCCGTTTTCGGTATAGCGATGGAAACGGAACATAGCCTCGGCGTCGGGATTCGGGTTCCTTAAAAGGAAATCTGCGAACCAAGCCTCTCGCCTGTCGCGGATTTCCTTCGGATATAAAGTAGATGACGACCAGATGTAATGCTTCGAAGCATCGAGATCTTTTCGGAATTTCGACTTCCCGTCCCAACGCAATTCAAACAATCGTGGATTCTCGAAAAGCGCGATCGTGAATGGTTCTACACCGTCCAAATCTATATCGTCCCATTTGGCGATGGCCGATTGAGAAGAAAGCAGATCGAGTACGATCAGACCGCGGCTTCTGCTATACGGCGGATGGTGCTCGTGGGCCTCGAAAGCGCCGTTGAGCAAAACCAATACGTTGCCGTTCTTGTCGGAAGCGAACCACGTGCCGCCTGCTCTCGGGTCTTTCGGAAACAATATATTTTTGCCGTTCACCTCATAAACGGCGGGCACCAATGCCGGACGGCTGGTTTGCTCATCGCGGTTCGAGGTGATTATTTTCCGGTCGGCCGAAGCCACGAAAGTCACTGTACACATTGGCTGTTGCGATACGCTATGGTTGATTTTGCCACACCGAAATTCTCGTCTACCGCAGCTCCTATCTGGCGCAACCCGACTTTTATCAAAGCCTGATGATGGATGCTGTGTTCGAGGTTGTACAGCAGTTCGCGCTCAAAATTGCTCGGGATCACAAGCTCCTGGCCGTCGAGGATAAATTTCAGTTTCATGGGTTTGTTCGGTTTGTCGAGGCGGCTTGAGAGACTGGCAATCGTCTCGAGGGCGACCTCGCATCGGGTTTGCAACAACAAATCGCGTTCGCGTTTATCGTATTCGACCACGCCCGAAATATAGGCTTTTTCCAGACATATATACATTTCGAGTATATGTCGGATGTGCTCGCCTATCGTAGAACCGTTGAGTTCGGTACAAGGACGCGTGAATTCATCGTCTGAAAGCTGTCGGATCAGGCTTGACAATTCGTTGAAATTTTCTTTGATGGCGGTCAGAAGCATAGTTCGCGGTTGTTATGTTATCTGTTGAATAGTCCGATAAGGCGCTTCCTGTCGACAACCATGAGCGCAAAACAGCAAACGGCGGTGACCAAAGCCAGCAAAAAAAGCAATCCGCCGTCGTTTTCGACTTCGATGCCAAGTACGAAAATGTGCGAAAGGATGGCTCCGGACATTACTCCGAAACCTATTCCTGCGCCTATCCATCTCGTTTTGGGCACGATCAGCAAAACAGCGGCGATCAATTCGACGATTCCCGAAGCGATCCGTCCCCATGGCTCCATTCCCATCTTACTGAATATGTATACCGACTCGGGACTCGCCGAAAATTTGAACCACAACGTCTGCAGCAATATCACAGCCGGAATCCACGCCAAAAATGCTATTCCTATCCTTTTCATGGCTTTCCGATGAATTTGCCCCAATTCGCATCGGCTTGCTTTTTAAGCACAACCTCATTCTTGTTCCAGGTCTTGAGCGTGTTGTTCAGGTAAGCGTTATAGAAAAGGTACAACTTTCCGTTGATGATTTTGAACGTCTCGGGATTGATTTCGACTTTTTTTCCGTAATCGCCCATCGCATACGCACACCAACCTCCATATTGCGGTTCATATCCCGCCGGATTTTTGCGGAAGGCTTCCTTATTCGCCTCGGACGAAAAATAATACGTCGCGCCTTGATACGAAGCCGCAATTCCCGGTTTTCCTTTTACGGCTTTTTGCTGGCTGAAATATGAAACCGGATCGTAACCCTGGATCGCGAGCCCGTTTTCGAGGTTGAATTCCGCTTTGCGTTTGTTTTCCGTTTGGGCGAAAACCGCCGAGAACATCAAAATTGCCGCCCACATCATAATCATACGTGATTTCATAAGAATTGGATTTATGTTATGAGGCAAAGCTAGGACGCAACCAAAAACAGAAATGTCGGCTAGCTGACAGTTCGGTGCAATTTACAGCAGCGACAGTTTCGGGAAGTGGATTTCCCGGCGGCTGTAACTCAGGATGCCGTCCGATTCGAGCTCGTTCAAAAGCTGGACGGCCGTTTGGCGTGAGGTACAGATTATCTGAGCGATGTCGTTCTGGGTGAGGTAATTTTCGAGTGTGGCCGAATCGCCTTCAATCTTGCCCTCTTTTTCTATCCAATCGAGCAGAAATTGGCGCAACCTGCTTTTGGCGTCTTTCGAAACCAGATTGGTGTAATTGTTTCGGATGCGCTTCATCTTCAAGCCCACGAATTTCGTATAGGTCAAGGCCAGTTGCGGATGACGCAGCAACAAATCCTCGAAATCGGACATCAGGAAACTGCAGATCGAAACCTCGTCGGAAAGCACTTTGGCGTATTCGTTGGCCGATTTTTGCGAATCCAATTCCAACTCGCCGAACAGATCGCCTTTCTGGATGATCTCGCGGATGATTTCGTTGCCGTCGGCGTCGACCGAAACGATTTTGATCGCGCCTCTTTTAAGCAGGAAAATCCTGGGCACGTCGGAATCCGAAAAGTAAATGATCTCGCCTTTTGCCGCTTTCTTGAACCCGACGATGATGCACAATTGCTTGATTTGGGAAAAACTCAACACGCGAAACAACTTGTGGTCGCGCAAATACCAATATTTGAGTTCTTCGTACACAGGTTAAAAGTAGAAATTTCCGCAATCGGAATGTGGAATTTCCACAACAGTTTTCGTGGAATCCACATCAAAAGTCGAAATCTGCAGATTCGGCCGATAACTTCCGAACCTCATCGCATCCCTTTAAAACAAAGGCATTACTTCCAAAAAGAACAATCTTTAATCGACTTGGCACGATTCTGACTTTAGTTCCGTACATCAACGCAACAACCACACTATATAATTATGAAGAAGTTACTTTTTATTTCGGCACTGGTTCTAGGATTTGCCGTAAGCGCGAACGCCCAGACCGAAAAAACGACCAAAACGACCACAGAAACCACAACCACGAAACAGTATAAACCCATAGACAGGAACACCGTCGCTCCTTCGGCCCTTGAAAAAATCGGCACGAAATACGGAGGTTATTCGATTCTCGAAGCCTATCAGGCGACCGATGGCGAATACAAACTCGTAGTAAGCAAAGACAACAAGAAAAGTACCGCTTACTTCACTTCGACGGGCGAATTCCTCAAAGAAGAATAAGATTAGTTTAGTTAAATTGAGTGAATGAAGACACGTTTTCTTCGCATAAGGGAGGCATTTTTCGGTGCCTCCTTTTTGTTTTCAGAAGATTAGATTATTAGACTTTTAGACTGCAAGACTGTAAATAATCAGACCGGTCAATTATCGGATCGTATTCTGCGGTCTTGCAGTCTAAAAGTCTTAAAATCTAAAAGTCTAATTATAACATTCATTAACATTTCGGATACGCTTTAAAGGTTAAATTTGTCAGAAGCCGCTTCCATTCTGTCACAAATGACTCCGAAAATCCTTGTAATAGACGACGACACTTCGTTTTGCATCATGCTCAAGACCTTCTTGCAGAAGAAAGGTTTTGAAGTCACCAATGCATTCAATGCGATGGAAGCCGGCGATTTGATCCGCTCGACGACTTTCGACGTCGTGCTTACCGATATCAGGCTGCCTGACAGCGACGGACTGCACATACTCGAACTCGTAAAATCGGTTTCCCAAAAGACTCAGGTCATCTTGATGACAGGTTATACCGATATCAAGGCCGCCGTGAACGCGATGAAACTCGGTGCTTTCGATTATGTCGGAAAACCGATAAACCCAGACGAAATCCTGCATACGATACAACAATCGCTCAAAAAATCGGCGAAAACCGATGTTGCGGTAACTGAATCTAAAGCTCAAAAAACCGTTGCGACTGCGTCCGTTTCTTTTGTGAAAGGTATCAGCAGCCATGCAAACAAACTGCATGAATACATTACGCTTGTCGCCCCGACGAACATGTCGGTTTTGATTATGGGCGATAGCGGGACGGGCAAGGAATACATCGCCCATTCCATCCATTCACAAAGCAAACGTGCCGACAAACCGTTCATCGCCGTAGATTGCGGCGCGATCCCGAAAGATCTGGCTTCGAGCGAATTCTTCGGCCATATCAAAGGTTCGTTCACGGGCGCGGTAAACGACAAGACCGGCCATTTTGAAGCGGCAAACGGAGGCACGATTTTCCTCGACGAGGTCGGAAACTTGTCTTACGAAGTGCAGGTGCAGTTATTGCGCGCACTTCAGGAACGCAAAGTGAAACCCGTAGGAAGCAACAACGAGATCAAAGTGGACATCCGCGTGATCGCCGCCACCAACGAAGATTTGGCCGAAGCCGTGCGCCAAGGTGATTTCCGTGAAGATTTATACCACAGGCTCAACGAATTCTCGATCCAGGCACCGAGATTATCAGAGCGCAAGCACGACATCATGATTTTCGCGCATCATTTTTTGGCCGAAGCCAACGACGATCTCGAACGAAACGTAACCGGATTCGACGAGCAGGTTTCGCAACTTTTCCTCAATTACGATTGGCCCGGGAATCTGCGCGAAATGAAGAATACGATCAAACGCTCGGTTTTGCTGACGCCTTCGGGACTGATCACGACATCTGTACTGCCTCATGAAATGATGTCCGAAAACAAAGACGATTCCCAAGCCTTGTACAAGGAAGACGAGGAAACGGCGATCCGCAATGCGCTCGACAAAACCAACTTCAACAAGAGCAAGGCGGCGCGTCTGCTCGACATCGATCGCAAAACGCTGTACAACAAACTCAAGTTGTACAACATCGATCTGTAATCAGTTCTTTTGCACCTGAAGGCGCAGTTCGATGAACAATTCGTCCATTTTGCGGCAGATTTCGCTCGTGTAGCTGACCAAATCGGTATCGGCATCCAACTTTGCGTCTTCTATCGGTTCGAGTAGTTTTACGATCGAAAACACATCCATCTGCTTGAGCATCGGAATCATTTTGTGCGCGATCGAAGTCATTTTCACATAGTCTTTTTGAGATGCGGCCTCGGTAAGCGACGCGCAATTCTCTTTTGAACTCTCGATGAACGTATCGATGATCAACCGCAGCGAATCGGGATCGTCCTGGGTGAATTGGTTTAACGTTTCGAGATCGAACAGTTTTTGAGTCGATGTGGTTGTTTTTGCCGTTTGGGAATCGGGAATTTCCTCGTTGGCGAAAATGGCGCGCATCAACGCAAGCAGTCCTTTCAACTGCAACGGTTTCGGATGCGAGGCCGTAAAGCCTTTACCCGTGAAATCTTCGGGCGACAAATCTCTTTTCCCCGAAAGTGCGATTACGGGAATTTGTGAAATGGCATCATCGGAATCGCGAATTTGTTTTACGAGTTCGAATCCGTCTATTTTGGGCATTTGGATGTCGCTCATGACGAGATCGAAATCGCGTTCGCCCAGCAATTTCAGCACATTTCCCGAATCGGATTCGGTCACGACTTCTACCGGATAATTCGCAAAAATCTCGTTCATGAGCGTGAGTTGCATCGCATCGTCATCCACAATCAGGATTTTTTTGCCTTTGAGAAAATCGTTTTCAGACTCGCGCTGCTCTTTGGCAAACGACGGCGCTTTGACTTCCGAACGGATTTTAGGAATGTGAATCGTAAAAATCGAGCCTTGACCTTCCTCGCTTTCAAGCCTGATGTCGCCTCCGAGCAATTGCAGCATGCGTTTGGCGATCGTAAGCCCTAATCCCGTACCTCCGAATTTCTTTTCTATACCGGCATGGGCTTGGGTAAATTCTTCGAAAACATGTCGTTGTTGGTCTTTGGCGATGCCGATTCCGGTGTCGATGACCGAAATCTCGATCGTATCGTCAAGCGCAGCCGCGCTCACCTGAACCGAACCTTCCTGGGTGAATTTGATCGCGTTCGATATGAGGTTGGTCAAAATCTGACGCAGGCGATACGGGTCGGAAATGAAATTATCATCGAGCTCGTCGTCTATGTCCCAATTGAGCTCGATGTGTTTGTTGGTCGCGTTGGGCTCGAGCGGACGGCAGGTATTTTCGATCAGGTCGCGAAAGTTGAACGATACTTTCTCGATCGTGATCTTATTGTTTTCGAGACGCGAAAAATCGACGAGATCGTTGACGAGTTTCACGATGTATTGGGAAGAATGCCTGATGTTCTCTATGTATTGTTTCTGTCGCGAATTCGGATCGGTTTCGGTAAGCAAATCGGTAAACCCGATCACGCTTCCCAGTGGCGTCTGGATGTCGTGCGTGACCGTGGCCATAAGCATCGTTTTGCTTCGCAACAGGTTCTCATTTTCGCTGTTAAGCACTTCGAGTTGTTGGCGATAACGCTGGTTGATGCTCAAGTCGCGGATAATGATCCACGCGAAAACCACGAGCAACAGGAACGTGATCGCGCCGATCCAGGCCATCGTACTCACAGTATTGTCCAAGGCATTGCGCGATCGGTTGATCTTGGCGTACGATTTTTCGAGGATTTCCTTTTCGAGCGAAGAAAGCACCACGCGCAAACGGTCGGATAGCACGCGGTTCTCGTCCTGAAGTTTTTGCTCTTTTCGGAACAGGTCGTACTTCATCTTGTTGTTGCGCACGATGAGTTTGGTGAGCATTTGCTCAATTCCGGCAGTAAGTTCGTCGTTGGAAACGGGCAATTTGCTCAACGAATCGAGTTGCTTTTTTGGCAAGACGTTTCGCATGAACTGGTACATTTGGTTGCCGTTGTCGAATTGTACGGGTTTGACCTTTTGACTCAGCGAATCCTTGACTTTATACACTTGACTAACGGCCTTGTCGAACGTGTTCTCTACATTGTTTTTCTTGCGGAATATGATGATTTCGGCAATGCTGCTTTTTTTACGCCTGAGCAAACTCTGGATCGTATCGAACTTTCCCAACTGCGTCTCGTCGCTTTCTTTCTTGATTTCCTCTAGGCCGATGTTGATGCTGTCGAGCATGCGGTTATACAGCAAGAAATCCTTTTCGGAACCGGTCAGGATCGAATTTCGGCCCACGGCTTCAGCCGCATACAATCCGGCGATGGCATCGCTGATCTTGATGATTTTGTTGTTGTCTGTACTTTCGGCTCCGGCCGGATTGGCAATCTTGAGGATTTCGGTATAAATGAACCAAACCGAAATCACGGCGATCGAAAACAGCAGCAAATAGCCCAGCAGGACTTTTCCTTTGATAGCTTTGGGTTGTTGGCTCATGAATTAAAGATAGGGATTTTGCGATAAGTCTTTAACGTCAAAAAAGCTGGAAAAGCATAAAAAAAGCCTCACCCGAAAATTCCGGATGAGGCCGCATTAAAACAAAACATAATCTAGTAATTGTAAATCCCTTCGGCCGAAAACGTATCGTTGCTTCCGGTTTCGGGCGTCACAAAGCCTTTGGTGTAAATAGTGTAAATCCTACCTGAATGCAGGCTGACCGTTTTGGTGTACAAGTGCGAATCGTCGGCAGAAAGCCTGAAGTCGAAATCGTAATTTCCGGCAGGCAATTCCATAAAAGGCGTCGCCTGTTTGAACGTAAGTCCCGAGGTCAATTCTACGCTATTGTCGAAAACATCGATTCCTTCGGCATCCGGAGAAAGGTTGATGAATCGCACACGCGCATTTCCTCCGGCAGGTTTTGCCAACACATCCTGATATACCACCAATTCTACATTGTCGAACGTATTGACCGCAAAAGCCGAAAAGAAATTGCCGATGGCGAGACTGATTTCGTATGTGTCAAGAACGACACCATTTCCGTTTTTAAGCGTCAGTACGCGGTCGCCCGGATAAAAATTGTAGTATCCGACAGCGCTTCCGTAATTAAGCCCGTTCATGTTCACCTGATTGCTGTCTGCAAAAAAATACAGATCGCCCGAGTTAGGACTTGCGTTGCCGATGATCCCATGGGCGGCATTATCATAGTAATATGTACCGTCATCGTCGATACTACACGATGATATGGTAAAAATTGCGGCAACGGCTAAAAATAAATTTCTGAAAATCCTGAATTTCATAACTTCAAATTGGGTTAGACATTTTCCCGATGATGTAAAGTTGTTCTTTCTGAGCATTTTATCTGTCAAAATTACAGCTATCGGGCAGAAACTGAAAGCGAATCAGCCAATTTTCGCCTCGGTTTACACCACGTAGATTCAGCTTAGCGCTTTTGGTTGCGGCGGTTTAACATAGAAAAATGTTAAAAAAAAGGCAGCCTTTTTAGGCAGCCTTAAAAAATTCGCAAGCAAATGCGTTATTGGGTAAGTATACTTCTGGAAATCACGATTTTCTGGATTTCTGAAGTTCCTTCGTAAATCTGTGTGATTTTCGCATCGCGCATCAAACGCTCCACGTGATATTCCTTGACATAACCATTTCCTCCGTGGATTTGGACGGCTTCGATCGTCGTATCCATAGCCACTTGAGATGCGTACAATTTTGCCATCGCACCGCTCAAGTCGTAGTTTTTGTGTTGGTCTTTGTCCCAAGCCGATTTGAGGACAAGGAAACGCGCCGCTTCGATTTCCGTAGCCATATCGGCCAATTTGAATGCGATCGCCTGGTGTTGTGAAATCTCTTTGCCGAACGCTTTTCTCTCTTTCGAATATTTAAGTGCCAACTCGTAAGCTCCGGAAGCGATTCCCAAAGCCTGTGATGCGATTCCGATACGTCCGCCCGCAAGGGTTTTCATCGCGAACGTGAATCCGAAACCATCTTCACCGATGCGGTTCTCTTTCGGGACTTTCACGTCGGTGAACATCAACGAATGCGTGTCGCTTCCGCGGATGCCGAGTTTTTGTTCTTTGGGGCCGATCTCGAATCCGGGCATGCCTTTCTCTACGATCAACGCGTTGATGCCTTTGTGTTTTTTATCTACATCGGTTTGGGCGATCACCAGATAAACCGAAGCCGTACTTCCGTTCGTAATCCAGTTTTTGGTACCGTTTAGCAGGTAATGGTCGCCTTTGTCGATGGCTGTAGTTCTTTGTGAAGTCGCGTCCGATCCGGCTTCCGGCTCAGAAAGACAGAACGCACCGATGATTTCGCCCGTCGCGAGTTTGGTCAGGTATTTTTGTTTCTGCTCTTCGGTTCCGAATGTTTGCAAACCCCAGCAAACCAAAGAGTTGTTTACGGACATCACAACCGAAGCCGAGGCGTCGACCTTAGAGATTTCCTCCATCGCGAGCGCATACGAAATCGTGTCGAGTCCGCTGCCGCCGTATTTCGGATCGACCATCATGCCCAGGAAGCCTAGCTCGCCCATTTTTTTGATCTGTTCGGTCGGAAATTGCTGTTTTTCGTCCCTTTCGATCACACCCGGAAGCAACTCGTTTTGGGCAAAGTCGCGGGCCGCTTGCTGAATCATCAAATGTTCTTCGGTTAGATTAAAATCCATAACAACAGTAAATAAAAATTAAAGTTTGTGTAAAAATTTGCCCAAAGATAAATTTTTAATTGGGAAATTCTCAATCGCAATCCTTAATTTTGACGCGTGCCAAAAGAATCCTACAACGTTATCGGAGTCATGTCGGGAACCTCTCTCGACGGTATCGATTTGGCTCATGTCGTTTTTGAGGTTTCAGACGGAAATTGGACATTCGACATCGAGGAATCGCAAACGATCTCCTATTCGGACGCTTGGTTACAAAAACTCAAGATCGCGGTCAATTTCCACAAAGATGAACTCGAAAAACTCAATTCGGACTACACTATATTATTAGGAGAAACGATTCGCGGTTTTATCGAAAAACACGGCATCGGGAATCTTGACGCCGTTTGTTCGCACGGCCACACGATTTTGCACCAACCGCATAACGGATTCACTTTACAGATCGGGAATTTGCCCAAAATCGCGAAGATTGCGGGTCAAAAAGTGATTTGCGATTTCCGTGTCGAGGACGTCGCTCTTGGCGGACAAGGCGCGCCTTTGGTTCCGATTGGCGACAGGATTCTGTTTTCGGATTACGATTATTGCCTCAACCTTGGCGGATTCTCGAACGTCTCATTCGAAAACCACGGCTTGCGGCTTGCGTTCGACATTTCACCCGTTAACACCGTACTCAATTTCTATGCGAACCGGCTCGGATTTGAGTATGACGATAAAGGAAAGCTTGCCGAATCGGGAAAAATCGACCATGAACTGTTGTCAAGCCTTAACAATCTGGCGTACTATCGACAATCGTTTCCGAAATCGCTTGGGTTCGAATTCGTGAAGAATACTGTTTTGCCGCTGATCGAATCTTTTGACGTTTCCGATATAGACAAACTGCGCACTTTTACGGAGCATATCGCCGTCCAGATCGCATCGGCCTTGCCCAAAAAAAGCGGGAAATTGTTGGCAACCGGAGGCGGCGCCTACAATCGTTTTTTGATCTCGCGTATGCAGGAACAACTGCCGCAGATCAAAATCGAAATCCCCGAAAAGAAAATCCTGGAGTTTAAGGAAGCGCTGATTTTCGCATTACTCGGTGTGCTTAAAATGCGCAACGAAACCAATGTATTAGCCAGCGTCACAGGTGCCAAACGCGACCACAGCTCAGGGAAATCCTACGAAAATTAAATACTGAAACATCTATATTTGCCCAACTTTTACAACTACAACCATAATGAAAGAGCTACTCAAGAAATTCGAGAATAAAAATCCTGAAATCGTATTCAACTGGAAAGATTCTGAAACCGACGCCGAAGGATGGACGGTCATCAACTCGCTTCGAGGCGGTGCGGCCGGTGGCGGAACCCGTATGCGAAAAGGCCTCGATATGAACGAAGTACTTTCGCTTGCCAAGACGATGGAAGTGAAATTTACGGTTTCGGGCCCGGCAATCGGAGGCGCGAAATCGGGAATCAATTTTGACCCGAACGATCCGAGAAAAGACGAAGTGTTGCGCCGTTGGTACAAAGCGGTATCGCCACTTTTGAAAAGCTATTACGGCACCGGAGGCGATTTGAACGTAGACGAAATCCACGAAGTGATCCCGATGACCGAGGAATGCGGCGTTTGGCATCCGCAGGAAGGCGTGTTCAACGGCCATTTCAAACCGACCGAAGCCGACAAGATCAACCGCATCGGACAATTGCGCCAAGGCGTGATCAAGGTAATCGAAAATCCTAAATTCTCTCCCGATGTGGCGCGCAAATACACCGTCGCCGACATGATTACAGGTTACGGAGTCGCCGAAGCCGTGCGTCATTTCTACGACATTTACGGCGGAGAAATCAAAGGGAAAAGAGCCATCGTGCAAGGTTTCGGAAACGTAGGTTCGGCTGCGGCTTTCTATTTGGCAGAAATGGGTGTGAAAGTAGTCGGAATCATCGATCGCGACGGCGGACTTTTGAACCCCGAAGGATTCTCGTACGAAGAAATCACCAAGCTTTTCCTCAACAAAGACGGAAACAAACTCGTTGCGGACAATATGATCCCGTTTGCCGAACTCAATGAAAAAGTTTGGGAAATCGGAGCCGAAATCTTCACGCCATGTGCCGCGTCACGCTTGGTCACCCAGGAACAGGTCGACAAAATGGCAGCGAAGGGACTCGAAGTGATCTCTTGCGGGGCGAATGTGCCTTTTGCCGACAAGGAAATCTTTTTTGGCCCGATTATGGAGAACGTAGACAGCAAAGTAAGCCTTGTGCCCGATTTCATTTCCAACTGCGGAATGGCTCGCGTATTCGCTTATTTCATGGAAAAACGCGTACAAATGACCGACGAGGCGATTTTTGCCGACATCTCGAAAACCATCCGAAAAGGACTCGAGAAAACGCACCAGTCAAGCGATTCCAAAACCGGAATCAGCGCGCGTGCGTTCGAGATAGCGCTCAAGCAACTCGTCTGAAGCAATTTATTTTTGCTATTTTCGTTATTAGGACTAACAATAAAGCTATGGCAATCAGCATGACGAATAACCAGAAAAAGTCGTTAGGCATCACTTCGATCCTTTTCGTTTTGATGTTCCTGACGCTGTTTTTGATCCGTTTTACCGATTCGATGATCCTGAATCCGGAACTTATGGAAGAAGGCGGTGGCGGCGGTGGCGATGTGGCCGTGAATTTCGGCGACAGCGATTACGGTATGGGTGACGATTTCAAGAACCTTGAGCCCGTAAAGCAAACGGCAAAAGCCGCACCTCAGCCAAAAGCGTCATCGAGTGAAATCCTCGCGAGCGACCTTGACGACGCACCGGTTGTAGCCGAAACGAAAAAAACGACAGAAAAACCCAAAAAGGAAGAACCGCTAAAACCGGTCGAGAAACCTGCTCCGAAACCCTCGAAAGCGACTACGAACGCCATTTCGGATTTGCTTAACGGCACTAGCACCGGAGGCGACGGAAACGACAATCGCGCAGGCAACAAAGGTAAAGCCAACGGCGACCCGTATTCGAACGGATATAACGGCGGCGGCGGAAGCGGCGGCGGTAAAGGCGGCGGACAAGGAACAGGCGAAGGCATCGGTTCTGGCTCTGGATATGGTGGTGGAAGCGGAAGTGGGCGCGGAAATGGAAACGGTCCGGGAAATTATTTTCTAGGCAACAGAAAAGCACAAAGCAAACCAAAACCAGCATATACTTGTAACGAAGAAGGTCAAGTCGCCGTCAAAATCTGGGTTGACCGAAACGGAAAAGTAACGCGCGCCCAAGCCGGTGACCGTGGAACTACTAACGGCGCACGATGTCTAGCGGATCAAGCCGAAAGAGCCGCGCTCGACACCAAATGGGAGCCCGACAACGATGCTCCCGAAACACAAATAGGAAAAATCATTTACAGTTTCAAATTGACGGACTAACCTCCGTCTTTTTTTTGCATCACACATGACATATCAGCAAACGGTCGATTGGATGTTCAACCAATTGCCTATGTACCAAACCCAAGGCGCTTCAGCTTTCCGCAAGGATTTGACCAACACGCATTTGCTTGCCGAATACCTCGGTCATCCCGAAAAAAAACTCACGTGCATCCATGTAGCGGGAACAAACGGGAAAGGCTCGACTTCTCACCTGCTCGCGTCGGTTTTTCAACAATCGGGTTATAAGACCGGACTTTTCACTTCACCTCATTTGAAAGATTATCGCGAACGTATCAAAATTGACGGGAACGAAATCTCCGAGCAGTACATCATCGACTTCATAGCGAAACACAGGGCTTTTTTCGAAGCCAACAACCTCAGTTTTTTTGAGATGTCGGTCGGATTGGCATTCGAGTATTTCGTAGCGCAGAACGTCGATATCGCCATAATCGAAACAGGTTTGGGCGGACGATTGGATTCGACGAATATCGCAACACCTCTGGTTTCTGTAATCACGAATATCGGATTCGATCACGTGCAGTATTTAGGCGATACTTTGCAGGCGATCGCTTCGGAAAAAGCCGGAATCATCAAACCCGGAATTCCCGTGGTAATCGGAGAAACTACACCCGAAACGAAAAAGGTGTTTTCGCACAAAGCACAGGAAACGGTATCGAAAATCGTATTCGCTTCTGAAACCGTCGAAGAAAATTGGCCTTCGGATTTGATAGGCGATTATCAGTTCAGCAACAAGAAAACGGCTTTGGCCACATTGCGTTTGATCCAAAATCAGGGAAAATTCGCGATTTCGGACAACAATATAAAAGACGGCTTCCTCAATGTCGTAAAAAACACGGGATTGATGGGACGTTGGCAACAAATCGGCGAAAATCCCAAAGTGATTTGCGATACGGCGCACAACCGACATGGTCTGGAAATCGTGATGAAACAGATCTTTCATGAAAATTTCGACAAACTTCACATCGTTTTGGGCGTCGTGAACGATAAAGATCTGGGCGACATCCTGCCGATTTTTCCAAAAAATGCCATTTATTATTTTTGCAAGCCAAATATTCCGCGCGGGCTTGACCAGGCCATTCTCAAAGCGGAAGCAGCTGCTTTCGGTTTGACCGGAAATACATTCAACTCTGTTCCAGAAGCTTATCAAGCCGCCTTGGAAAACGCCGGTAGCAACGACTTCGTCTATGTCGGCGGAAGCACTTTTGTGGTCGCAGAAATTTTGTAATTTTTTTTCGTTTTCGCTTGCATATCCAGAAAACCATCCTATATTTGCAACCGCAATCAGGAACAATACTGAAAGCGACAACAGGGCGATTAGCTCAGCTGGTTCAGAGCACCTCGTTTACACCGAGGGGGTCGGGGGTTCGAACCCCTCATCGCCCACAAAAAAAGCAAGACATTTGTCTTGCTTTTTTATTTTCATTTTGTTCGATTGTAAATTTTCGTCCTCACAGAACAATTACTTCTTTACAATTTTCCGACTTATCGCCATTCCTTCGGCCGTTTCAAGTTTTATGATGTATGTACCCGACATCAGATCGCTTACATCAACACTATTTTCTCCGTCAAGCAGATTTCCTTTTAACACCACCTGCCCTATCATATTCGATATTTGATAGCCTACGAGCTGCTCATCGGTTTGGATGTTCACGATATTATGCACAGGATTCGGAAACATGCGGATCTCGTTTTTGACCAAATCTTTCGTTCCCAATTCGCCGCAAGGATTCGCACCTAATTTCGACATGAAAAAATCGGTGTAGATCGCTTGTCCGAAAACTTTCGCCAAAGTAGGTATATTGTCGTCCGCTGCCGTAAAAATGTCGTAGTGGAAATAGCCACCAGCGACGTAATTTCCATCGTTGTCTACCGTAATGGACGTAAAAGCATCGTCATAATTCGGATATCCCATGATGTCATTTACCGCAATCGGCGTTCCCGTGGTTTTGTCGAGACGCAAAATCGCCGGATCGGTTTTGTGGTTCACAGGCCTGTTGATCGCAATACTACCCCAAATTTCATTCGAAACCTGGGTCGCCACCGCAACCTCATCGCCATTCACGACGAGATCGTGACAAATAGTCATTCCCGTATAAATACCGAAATTCGTGGTGTATCCCGATGGTTTCCTGAACCACTGCACATTTCCATCCGCGTTCATTTTCATCACGAATGCGAGATTGGCGCCAATGTCGTTCGGAAACTGGTAACCGTTCATACTCACGTTCGGGCTTGCCGGATCGAGAAGATATCTTCCGCACAAATAAATATTCGAATCGCCGTCAATTTCCATGTCGTGGAATTGAGCATCTTTAAATGAAGAACTCGAACTGACTTCCTTTCGCCAAATTTCATTACCCGAAGTGCCGAACGCCAAAATATACGCTTGTTGCACAAACGGCACGCCATTAAACGACAAGTCAACCAACGGATCTGCGCCTCCATTATTCCTAAAACCAGCCAAATAATAACGTCCTAGGGCCTCATCGTACCTGAAATCGGTATGGCTCTGCAAAAGTTTGCCTTCGAGCGACAACGGCATCGTGCTGATGAAATTCCCGTCGGTATCGAATTTTACAAGATGATATTGGTATTTGTTGGTAAACGTATCGGGAACGGTAATCTGTCCGTTCAGATGGCTTCCGGCATAGAATCCGAGAAGCACGTGCAATATACCTTGGGAATCCAACACCACTTCGTTTATATTCCCATGCCGAAGGTAAGGCGTAACATCGCCCTGCGGCATGACGCGCCACGCAAGCGAACCGTCGTCCGTATTGTATTTGAGCAATGCCAACGTTTTGTATCCGGGTTGCGGTTCGCCGTTGCCGAAGTCACCCAAAACCGGCATACTGTCGTCGGGACTGAAATGAGGCGGCAGATAAGGCTGTCCGGGTCCTGAAATATTGATGACGCTCGCTCCCAGGTACAAACCTCCGTTGTTGTCGAGCACGATTTTATACGCAAAATCCCTGTCCGCGCCGCCTATGGTCTGAATCCATCTCAATTCACCCGAACAATCGGTCGATATCAGGACGACATCGGTGTAGCCCGTATTCATGACCTGGGTATTGTAAACCGTGACGGGCGTTCCGTCAAATTCCGTATGGTCTTGAGAGATGAATGCCAGAAAATAATAGTTGTTGTCGGCATCTATGGCGATATCGATGATCTGCTCGCCTTCATATCCGAAAGAAGTCTCGGTTTCATCTGCGGACGGTTTTGTACCGCCTCCGCGTTTGGCCCATTGCCATTCCAGATCCTGCGATGAAGCCGTCATTCCGATCAATACGGAAATACTTAGTAAAAATGTTTTCATGTGATATATGTCGTTGTGATTGTAATCTAAATAAACGAGTGGTATTTTCTTACATACAATGAGGATTTCCAGCGTTTGAATGAGCAAAAGCAAAAACAATGTTAATTTAGGAACGATTGTTCCGTATTGCTATTTACCTTTACGGAACGATTGTTCCAATATAAATTTAAATAATCAATCAAACATGAAAAAACTCACAAACAAGGTTGCTGTCGTGACCGGAGCTTCTAAAGGAATCGGTGCCAGTATCGCCATAGCTTTGGCTTCGGAAGGCGCAGCCGTCGTAGTCAATTATGCATCTTCTAAGGCTGGTGCAGACAAAGTCGTAGACGAAATCATTAAAAACGGCGGACGTGCCATTGCGATACAAGGCGATGTCGCCCAAAAAGACGATGTCGATAAACTGTTTGCCGAAACCCAAAAAGCGTTCGGGAACGCCGACATTCTGGTCAACAATGCAGGTGTGTATCAATTCGGCACGATCGAAGAAATAACGGCCGAAGAATTCCATCGTCAGTTTAACACGAACGTACTCGGGCTTTTGCTTGCCACACAAGGCGCCGTGAAAGGTTTTGGCGACAAAGGCGGAAGCATCATCAACATCAGTTCGACCGTTACGCGTATCACGCCTCCGGGAAGTTCGGTTTACACCGGAACGAAAGGCGCGGTAGACTCGATCACACAAGTATTGTCCAAAGAACTCGGACCTAAAAAAATCCGTGTAAACGCGATCAATCCTGGAATGGTCGAAACCGAAGGCACACACACAGCAGGTTTCATCGGAAGCGATTTCCAGACGCAAATCGAAAGCACCACACCGCTGGGACGCATCGGGCAACCGAACGACATCGCACCTGTAGCCGTTTTCCTCGCCTCGGACGATTCCGGATGGCTTACGGGAGAAACGATCATCGCAAGCGGCGGCGTCCGTTAATCGGATATTCGTTTTCGCTCCTAAATAAAGGGCGACCATTCATACTCTCTTAAAAAATGAATAGCTTTGCCCACCAAAGGCAAAGCTATTTCCTATTATGGCAAGAACTAAAGATTTCGATCAGGAAGAAGTACTCGCAAAGGCCGTTTGCCTGTTTTGGCACAAGGGCTACAACGGTACGTCCATGCAGGAACTGGTCGATCATTTGGGCATCAGCAGATCGAGCCTTTACGACACTTTCGTGGACAAGCACACGCTTTACTTAAAAGCGTTGGAGTTTTACCAGAATTCGTCCACAGGCAAAATGTGCAATATCGTTTCGAATGCCAAAACCGCGCGCGAAGCTATTAAAGGTTTGTTGGAACTCGTGACGTTGGACATTTCGAACGAACAACAGGCAAAGGGCTGCTTTCTGGTCAATGCCGAAGTCGAAGTCGCTTCTCACGACACCGAGGTAAAGGAAATCATTTGTAAAAATGAGCAACTTATAGAAGATGCTTTCTTCAAAGCGATCCGAAAAGGTCAGGAAGATGGTGAAATCGCCAACGACAAAGACGCCAAAGCGCTCGCGCGTTTTATCTTGAACGTTGTCAAAGGGATTCGCGTATCGGCCAAATCTACAGACGACCCAAAATTCTTTGACGACATCATCGACATTACGCTTACCGTACTCGACTGACGCCAAGTCATCGATCCAATGCCATAAAAAAAACTCCCAATCAAGGGAGTCTTTAACAAATCTAACTTAAACGGGTATTAATCAACTTTGAACTGGAACACCTGCGAACTCGAATTGTTGCCTTGTGCGTCTGTGGTGACGACTTTCCAGTAATACGTATTCCCGGCGATTACCGCTACGTTTGCCAATTGCGGTTGGGTTACGGTCGACAACAAGGTCGTCGGGTTCGAAGCCGTTCCGAAATAGACTTTGTAGTCGACTATATCGTCATCTACATCATCCGCAGACCATTGTAAGGTAATTTGAGGCCCGTCAACCGTGGCGCTCATTCCAGGAAATACGGCTTCGGCAGGAAAAGGCGCGTAATTGGTCACGCCGTCTCCGGCATTGTAGAACTTCCAAACCTGGCTCGAGACCGACGTCTGTCCTTCTTTTCGCGAACTTACATACCACGAATAAGGTGTCGCTTTTTGCAATGTCGTGCTATACGTCACATTTGCGCCAACATTGAATTGGGCCGTTGTACCTGAAGCTAGGTTTTTCAAATAAAGGAAATAGCCGTCTGCGTTTTGCGCCGGATTCCATTCGAAAGTAACCGATGATTGAGTAGGCGAAACCGAAGTCCCCGTAATACATTCAGAATTGTTGATCGGGCCTATGAGAAGCGCGGCTGTAGGCGCACCGCCCGAACCGTCTCCATCTCCTCCGCTGTCGCCACATGAAATCGCCAGGAACGCCAATGCGTAAAATAAATATCGCGCTTTCATAATTTGACGAATTTACTGTTATACGTTCCGGTTTCGGAAATGACTTTGACAGCATATGTTCCGGCAGATAAAGGCGATGCGTCGAATGCGACCGACCTGTCCTGGCTCATCAGGTTTTGTACGATCACTCTTTTGCCGAGCATCGAAAAAACCTCAAGCGATACGTTTCCGGCCTTGACCGATGGCAAAGAGACATAGACCATTTGTTTGACTGGATTCGGATATAGGATAATCGCATCGTTCATCACGATCGTTTCTCGGTAAATACCTTGGCATTCTGCGTCCGTCTTGACGACAAGGTCGTTTTTCCCGGCTACAAGGTCAAGTACGATAGAATTTTGGTCGGTGAGGTATTGCACACCATTGAGTTCGATTCTATACGTATTGCTGCCTTCAAGATTGATGCGAAGTTTGAAATCTTCATCGAGCACACGAGAAAGCACGCTCAAATCTTGTGGTTCCGAAATCGCGATGTTGAAGCATTGCTGATAGGTTGGCGCAATCGGCAACGTCACGCAAAGTTGATAATTTCCGGCTGCAAGATTCGAAAATGTGGCCGAATCGGAAAACGGATTGGTCTGGTTGACGCCGCTTCCGGTAAGCGTAGCCACGTAATCGTGATCGGCTTGTGCGGTAATCGACACTTTTCCGTTGTTTGAGCTGCGACAGGTTTCGGACGTTGTCATCACAGAAAAATTGTTCGACGCAAGACTGAAAATCGTACAGCCGTTGAAATCGACGACGTCTCCGGCTGGCGTATTCGGACACAAATCGAGGTTGTCGCTTACATTGTCTCCATCTGTATCAGGCAGTTGATAAGTAAACCTAATCCAATTCAAGTTAAAACCCGCATTGACCACATTGACTTTAAGGATGTAACGGCCTGCGGGAAGTATGGCATCGGCGTGAACCGTTTGCCAGGTCTGCCAGCCTCCTGTCGGCGGGAAATTGATGGTTTGCACGTCTTGTGATGAACCGTCTGCGATAAGCTGCAAAAGAACCGAACCGGTCTGGCTCTCGCCTGAAACGCGGTATTCGATGTTGTAGTTTCCCGTCGCTGCTATGTTCACGAGATATTCAAGAGAGTCGCCGGCATCGGTGTATCCGATATTTTGACCTCCGCCTACATCGGAAGTAGTTTCGAGTTGAAGCCCGTTGTTCGCATAGAATTGCTCGGCCTGGACCGTTCCTGAAATACCGAGGATGTTTCCGACTCGGTTGGTAACCGGCTTATTGGTAAAGGCCGCTTGGGAAGTCGCATCTGTAGCGATGATATTGGTTCCGGCATACGTCAAAGTCACGACATCGGACGGATTGATCGCGGTTGCCGGCGTAAACACAAGAGCGCTATTGTCTGAAGTCGAATACGCTACTGTCGTCGCAACTGTATTTCCATTGACTTTCAACGTGAAGTTACTCACCCCGAAATTGATTCCGGTCTGCAGTTGCTTGTTGAAAATCACGTTGACCTTATCGCCCAAAATAGAAGTGGACGCGTCGATTACCTTGAACGCCGCAGCTGTCGAGGCATGCGGATTTTTCAGTTCGAACCAGTTGAAATTGAAACCGCCGGTCTCGAAAAACACTTTGACGTGATTCGCGCCTGCATTGAGCAACACATCGGTAACGGTAACGGTCTGGAAAGTGGTAAAGCCTCCAGTATTTGGCAAAGTGATGGTTTCGGAAATCTTGCCGTCGGCATCTTCAAAATACAATTTACCGCTTCCGCTGTAACGGATGTCGATGTCGTAAGCCATGAGCGAAGGCGCCGTCAGCGAATAGGTCAACCACTCGTTGTCTTCGGTCCAACCCACTTGAAAACCATTGTTTACCGTATCGGAGCAACCTTGTATGTCGACACCGTCGTTACGCATGGCCCAACCTTCGTTCCAGGCCTCGAAAGTTCCGGTATCGGTGCGGTAATTGGCCACATCTTTGTCGTAATAAGCGACTCCGTTGTACCCCATGTCGAATTCGGTCGCGAAAACTTTTCCGGGAAGCGGGTGGTTCTTGTATTTCTTGGTTTCGGCGGTCTGCACTTGACGGAACATGGCGTCGATCACATCGGGATGCAACGTCACGTTCTGCATTTTATAATTCTCGGCAATTTGCATCAACGCGTTGAACGCATACGTCTGTGTCGGTTGCGTACCGCCGTTTTGCCAATAGTTGAGCAAGGTTTGGTATTCTGCCGTTTTGGTAACCGAAGCCGGGCCGGCAATGTTGTCGATTTTTTTGAGCGGCCACCAAGCCCATCCGATGTTGTTCGATTCCACTAACGAAATGGCATCCTTGAACCAAACGTTCGAGTTTTCACCGCTTTCGCCTAGCCAAATCGGGACGTTGTATGTGGTGCGAAGATTCAAAATTCCCTGGATAGAACCCTGAGTGTTGTAATTCCAGTACTTGTGGAAACTCAAAGCCATATTGGCATCCCAAAGTCCGTTGCTCGAAGAAAGCATGCCATTGTAATTGTTCCCCCAACAGTTGCCTTCGATGATGATCATGTGGTTCGTATCTACTTCGCGGATCGCGTTCGTGATCTGGATGTACAGCTGACGCAAAGGCGCATTCGAGTTTTCGTCGCAACCGTTCTGGTTGGTTCCCGTAAACGCCCAGTTCGGCTCGTTGATAAGGTCGTAACCTCCGATCCACGGACTGTTTTTGTAACGGTCGGCGAGCTTTCTCCAAAGCGCGATCAGTTTGGTCTTGTTGGCTTCACTTTCCCAAAGCGACGGTTTTGTGGCGTCGTAATCGGAAATGTTCGCGTCTTTTCCTTGTCCGCCCGGTGTGGCGTGCATGTCGAGAATCAGGTACATTTGGTTTTGGGCACACCACTCGAGCAACGCATCGGTACGTTCGAATCCTTCGTCGAGCCAGGTGTTGCCACCTCCGGTTTCTTGTTCGATCGGAAGCGTATACAAATTGTAGTGCATCGGAAGCCTCACGGAATTGAAACCCCAAGCTTTAAGCGAGTCGATGTCGCGTTTGGTGACGCCATTGTCGCGGTACGCCTGATAAAAAGTTTCGGCGTTGGCCGTTCCTACCAATTGCGTTATTTTTTCACGGATCTTGTGCTGCGGACCCGCAAAAGCATCGGTCTGCAACATGTATCCCTCTTGGACCATCCAACCTCCGAGCCCCATTCCCCTAAAGACGATGGGTTGTCCGTTGTGATCGATCACTTGTTGCCCATCGCGGTGTACGTATTGGCCAAAAGCCGTAACCGACATCGCGAGCAGCAACAGATTAAACATTTTTTTCATTGTCGTTGTCTTTTTGATTTTTAGAGGTGTGTCTTAGTAGACGATTGTCTGGATCGCGTGAGCCGGGATCTCGACAACGGTTTTGGAATTCTCCACGATAAGGTTATACGTTACTTTGGCATCGCTTTGGTTCATGACCACGGTGACCATTTTGCCATCGGCGTTCCTGAACGATGTGCTCGAAAGGTTGCTTCGGCTTACGACAGTACTAACTCTTTTGGCTTCGGGACGGATGAATTTCGAAAAATGTCCGATGTAGTAATACGATGGTGTGTAAATGATATCGCCCGATTTCGTATCGACGTGGATCGGAGCAAAACAGAAGTTGCCCACGTGGTTCGGTCCGCCTTTTTCATCCAACAGGATGTTCCAGTCTGTCCAGCCAACGGTTCCGTTGTTGAAATCGTTGATCATTTGAAGGCCGTAGCGTTCGCCGTTCGCCCAGAATTGATATTTGGCCGCATCGAATTTTTCTACGCAACCTTCGGTGAATATGAGTTTTTTATCCGGATAGGCCTCGGCTACTTTTTGTACGTTGTTGAACAACGGTTGATAGGTAGTCCAGGTTTCGTACCAATGGAAGCCCATTCCCCATGCGTATTGCGATGCTTCGGGATCGTTGAAGATCACGTTGGCGCGGTAGTTCATCAAATCGCGGTTGTGGTCCCAAACGATGATTTTTTTGTCTCCGAGTTGTTTTTTGATCGTAGGTCCGAGGAAATTCTTCAAAAAGTCGCGTTCCTCTTCGGCCGTGAAAATGCAGGATTCCCAAATTTGTGTGGCCATCGGCTCGTTTTGCACCGACAATCCCCAAACGGGAACGCCTTCTTTTTCGAGTGCCTGGATGTATTTTACGTAATAGTTTGCCCATGGCTGCATGTATTCAGGAAGGAGCTTGCCGCCTTTGAGCATGGTTTTGTTGTCTTTCATAAATGCCGGCGGGCTCCACGGACTCACGTACAAAGGCACGTTGCCAGCCGTCGCCAACGCTTTTTTGATCAATGGCAATCTGTATTTTCGATCGTGGTCGATGTTGAACGTCTTGAGTTCTTTATCGCCTTCCTTGATATACGTGTAACTGCCGCTGCTGAAATCGCAACTGTGGATATTAGTTCGGATAAGTGAATATCCGATACCGTTTTCCTTGCTGTAATACGCATCGACGAATTCTTTTTGTTTGTCAGGTGAAAGTTTGGCGAATACTTCGGCACTTGCATCGGTAATCGCTCCACCTATTCCCAAAAGCGACTGGAAAGTCTTCTTTGGTTCTACAAAAACGCAGATTTCGGTTTCCAGAGGTTGCTTGGAAGGACCAAAACTGACCTCTCCCGATTTGGCAAGTCTCATGTTCGTGTTTTCGGCCGTCGTGTAGACCGTGGCGCTCTTGCCGACTTGGGAAAAGGCAATGGCGGGTAAGGCTGACAGCATCAGCAATAAAATTGGTTTTTTCATTTCTGGAAAATTTGGTTGCCGGCGACGGATCACCGAAAAAGAAGTTGTGTGTGCCTTTTGGCGATGAAATTTGAAAAAATAGCCTGTAATCGCAATGAATACAGGCTATTTAAAACTAACCCAAACAAAATATTAATTGATAGCTCGTACTTCTACGTTATCAATTGTTATTGAAAACGGAGTGGAACTTGCAACCCCGCTAGCTGTACGAACCAAAACGTATACGGTTCCGGTCTGATCGAAAGTCTTTAAACCGTGCATCGTGTCACCGCAACCAACATCGGAAAGTTGACCTTGGAAAGGCGATGTAGCACATCCGGCCCAAGTGTTCAAGGCGAGAATTTGGCCTCCTTCGTTATAATCTACACCCGCAACAGGAGGATTGTAACCTGCATACCATTCTAAATATGTCTGGTCTGAACCTTGTCCGGAAACGGTCATATCGAACATATACGTATGGCCCGCTTCTACCTCTATCGTTTGATAAAGATTTTGGAGTGCCCAGTTCTGAGTACCGGTAAATGTCGCTTTGCCATTTTCAAAAACCCATCCCGCGCCGTTTACGCTGGCTGGAAACGTTGTCCACTGTGCGATATCTTCGGCCGTATCGAAAGAACCTCCTTCGATGCGGTTGAACGCGATCGGATCGTCTGAAGGGACATTTATGGTTTGGGTTGCAGATACGCAATCGACTCCGCCTTTTCCGCAAATCGTGTGCGTCACTTCGTAATCACCTGCCAATGGAAAAAATACAACTTTAGAATCGGTTCCTTGAACGCCATTCCAAGAATGTGTAAGCCCATCGGTGCTTCCGTTAAGAAGGAGACGGTTTACAGACCCGTCAACCTGACTTACGGTAAACGAGGCATCGAATTCCCCGTTGGTCAAACCATTTGAATCTTCTTCATTAGGCGTACATGCCGAAAACATGGCCAGAAGTCCAAAAGTGGCTGGATATATATACTTATTGATTTTCATTCTATGATGTATTAAAGATTAATAACCAGGATTTTGCTCAAGCAATGTATTGGAAATGTCTTCGAAAGGCAAAGGAAGAACTTCATTCTTACCCACAACGAAACCGTCCGGAACCAATAGGTTTGTCCTATTTGTACGCACAAGGTCAAAGAAACGCTGTCCTTCGCCCGCAAGTTCCAAACGACGCTCTTGGTATACCGCCTCAAGGCTTATTGGAATCGGAGTCAAGCCGACGCGGGCACGAACCGCATCAAGCAATGCTTGCGCACGAACCGTGTTTCCTGTATGGACAAGAGCCTCGGCTTCCATAAGATACGTATCGGCCAAACGGATCCAATACGTATTTTGGCGATAATTCAATTCTGTATTTCCTCCTCCTGTAGAGCTTTCAGACGTCAAAGGCATGAATTTCTTTAGGAAATAACCTGTATCTTGATCGGCTGGAGCATAGTTGGCTTGACCTGCAGCCACAAGAGCCGGCATATCCAGGATGGTCGCGCTAAAACGCGGATCTCCTACCATTGCGTTGTAAAGGTCTTCTGTCACAGGATTGAAACTCCATCCCGAAATATAAGACGGTACAGGTGAGCCACCGGGTCTTGTAAATCCGCGAGGGCCTACCATTTGGTTGACCGAATTTCCTTCGTCTGAAGAAGAACCCCAGTTACCCCAACCTGCGTTACTCAAATTCGTATGGGCGACTTCAAGAATAGATTCTGAATTGAATTTATTGTTGATACTCCACAAACTTGCAAAATCAGCTACCAAAGAATAACCATACATACTAGTTGTTCCCGGCGTGCCGTTTACATCTGCAAATTGAGCTGCAGCTTCTGCCCACTTACTTTCATACAGATACGTTTTACCCAAAATCGCTTTTGCCGAACCTTGCGTCAGACGACCAAGTTCTGCACTTGGAAGCGTAATCGGCAAATCATTCAATGAAGCTGCAATTTCGGATTCGATGAAAGCATATACCTCTTCTTTAGGAGTCTGAGGAATGTTGAAAGCATTCGCGGTGTTAACCGGCTCGGTAATGAGCGGAATATTTCCGAAAAGATTCACCAATTGGAAATAATAAAACGCTCTCAATACGCGAGCTTCGGCCATAAAGCGCGCTCTTGTCGCCTCGTTGCTGAACTGAGCATCCGGTAGTTTCAAAATCAATGAGTTTGCGCGTGCAATGCCACGATAATAATCCCCGAAATAACTTCTCGGTACGTTCAATGCATTGATCGTGAAGTTATCGAAACCATGGATCCCCGCTCCATCGGATGGACTACCACCACCAGCATAAAAGTCATCTGACCCTGCGTTCATCATGGTAATCATGTTCTCGAATCCACCCGAATTTTTTCGAAGCACATCGTAAACAGCCACCAATCCGGAGAAACTTTGCTCTTCGTTCGTGTAATAGTTCTCCTCAAAGAACTGCCCTTTCGGGGTCTCTGAAATAAAATCTTCACTGCAACCTACTGCAATGAGTGCCACTCCGGCAAATCCTAATAAAATTTTTCTTTTAGACATTTTCATAGTCAATAATTTTAAAATTGTAAGTTAACACCTAGCATATAGCTTCGTGCTTGCGGATAATAACCTCGGTCGATGCCTGGGTTGTTACCATTACCAATCTCAGGATCATATCCTGTATACTTCGTAAATGTCACTAAGTTTTCACCCATCAAGTAGATACGAACTCTAGACAGACCCGCTTGGCCAATCACGTCTTTTGGAAGCGAATAACCGATTTGTGTCGTTTTAAGTCTTAGATAATCACCATTTTCAAGATAGAAGTTTGAAGGACGTGAGTAGTTTTTGTTTGGATCATCCGCTGTCAAACGCGGATACGTGTTCGACGTTCCCTCACCGGTCCAACGGTTCAATGCATTCGTCTGGAAGTTAGCGTCTTGCAACTCAAGCCTTCTAAGCGCATTGAAAATCTGGTTTCCAGCCGCTCCTTGAGCCATGAAATTCAAATCGAAATTCTTGTACTCCAAGCTCACTGTAAAGCCATACGTATAATCTGGTAATGATTTTCCGATGAATTTACGGTCGTCATCACTAATCGATCCATCTCCGTTTACGTCTTCCCAGATGAAGTCACCAGGACGGGCATCCGGTTGAATTGGGGATCCGCTGGCACCTACATAAGAGTCGATTTGCGCTTGGTTTTGGAAAATACCCAAATGGTGGAATCCGTAGAATGCTCCTACACTGTGTCCGACCTGATTGCGTTGCACACCACCTTCTAGAGATTGTACTCCGGCAGTTGTTTCAAATTCGATGTTTGGAGACAAGGCTGTAACTTCATTCTTGAAGAAAGAGATGTTTCCGTTGAATCCGAGCGTGAAATCGCCTAGTTTTTTGCGATAACCAAGTTCGAAATCAATACCGTTATTGATTACCTCACCCAAGTTGGCCAAAGGTTGGTCAAGACCTACGTAACCCGGAATTGGGAACGGTTTCAAAATTCCTGTGGTTTTGTTACGCCACAAATCAACCGTAAGCGTTAGATCTCTGAACAATGTGATATCGGCAGCTATATTTTTCTTTGTAGTTTCTTCCCACTCCAAGTCTGGGTTTGGCGGACGTGTGATGGTACTACCTGTAACGATAATTGGAGCTCCTGTAGGACCGAATGTGTAGTTAAATCCACCGCTGATCAACGATGCATAACCGAATGACCCAATTCTGTCGTTACCTGTTACACCCCAGCTTGCGCGGAATTTCAACTGAGTTACGATATTGTTCTCTGGCCAGAATGATTCCTTGCTAGGAACCCAACCAAGTGATAATGCCGGGAAATTTCCGTATTTCTTGTTCGCCCCGAATTGGGTTGAACCATCTCTACGGACGAATCCTTGCAACAAGTAACGCCCTTTGTAATCATATGTAAGACGTGCAAACAACGACGATACTTTGTTATCTGCTGCTCTGTAGGCATTCGTGGTTTTTTGAGCGTCGGGAAGATTGAAGTTGAATGACGCTTCCTGCCAAGTATCTACCGGAAGTCCGAAATAAGTAGTCGTTTGACCTGTTTCACCTTCCTGCACATACGCTCCCTGACCTAGGAGAATGTTGAAGTTATGATCCTGGATAGTTTTTGAATACGTAATGGTATTCTCTACGTTCCATGAAAAATTACTCGCATTGGTGCGTGACAATCTGTTGGTGTCATTGTTTCCCGGAGGCCCGTTGTTGAAATAATATTCAGGAGTAAACGACTGATTGCCGTAATACGCCAGTTTTCCAACAGCAGAAGTTCTCCATTTAAGACCTTCGATAGGTGCGATTTCGACAAAGGCATTACCCGTGAAATTATCCGCGAAACCATATCCGCCTTGACGTGAAGCCTCATACGCCAAAGGGTTCGACATTTCGTTTGTCACAAGCGGAGAAATTCCGTAAGGAAATCCTTGTGCATTGGTAAAGATCCCGTTTTGGGTCGAGTATGGTTGTTGCGGATCGTTGATAACCGTAGGATCTGTAACGATTAGCGGAGTAAGCGGATCAAGGTTCAATGCAGAAGACAAAGCACCACCAAATTCACTGTTTGTGTTTCCTACGCCAAGGTTTTTCTCGTTCGAGTACGCAGCAGTCTGACCTACCGTAACATATTTTCCGATTTTGTGATCTGAGTTCAAACGGATCGTTTTACGTTGGTAACGCGAAATGGACGGAAGAACGATTCCTTCCTGATCCAATAAGCTGAAAGAGGCATAGAATCGAGAATTCTCTGTACCTCCACTAATACTCACATCGTGCGATTCACGTGAGGCATTTTGGAAAATGACATCCTGCCAATCAGTTCCTCTTCCGAAAGAAGAAGGATTGTCATATCTGATTCCGTTACCGTCGTTGACCGAACGTTCGTTCATCAAAGTCGCATATTGCGTGGCATTCAAAAGGCCTACGCGACGACTTTCTTCAGAAAAGCCGGCAAAACCGTTGTAGCTTACCGTGATTTTTCCCGATTTCCCTTTTTTGGTGGTGATCAGGATTACACCGTTACCTGCACGTGTTCCGTATACGGATCCAGACGCATCCTTAAGCACTTCGATTGATTCGATATCGTATTGATTGATGTATTGCACACCGCTTGCATCTACGATAATACCATCGACAACATACAATGGATTACTGTCGTTCGTAGTAGTTATACCGCGGATACGCACTGTTGCAGCAGAACCAGGTTGACCTGCATTCGCCGCAACGTAAACACCCGAAGTTCTACCTTGCAAGGTTTGTTCAATACGCGTAACTGGCTGACCTTCCAAATCTTTACCCTTGACTTGGGAAATCGCACCTGTTACGACGCTTTTCTTTTGTGTGCCGTAACCTACGACGACTACTTCATCCAATGCTTCGGATGACGATGTCATCTTCGCATTCACCGTCGTTTGGCCCGCAATTGCCAACTCTAATGTTTTGTATCCTATAAAAGAATACACCAACGTTCCATTGGATGGAGCGGAAATTTGATAATTCCCGTCGATATCCGTCAAGGACGCCGTTTGTGTTCCTTTTACTGTTACGGTTGTGCCCGGAACCGGCAAACCCGTCTCGTCAGTAACTTTACCGCTCACCGTAATATTTTGGGCGTAACCGATAAAGGAAAACAGAAGAGCCGAAATACAAAAAAATAGTACTTTTTTAAATTTCATTTTTCTGATTTTTTGGTTAGTTAATTATTGATTTGTTACAATATTAGTTATAATTTTTTCACATTCATAACCCAAATCCTTACAAAAACACATCATAAAAGAAATTTTACCACTACAAAAACTTATCATTTTTTTGACAATTAATTGTTTTTCAAATATTTATTTTTATTTTTACCTTGTTACAAAAATGTTAATTGATTGGTTTCACCCTTACAAAATAGATTCCCTTTCAATACAACGTTGTAGTAAATAATCCTCTTAAAATCACTTATTTAAACATGTCGTTTGTAGAAAGTCGGATTTCAAAAATTTACATCGTTTTCGCGTTTTTTTATTCAATTATTGGCATTTCCCAAATCAAAAACACGGGACTTCCCGACATAGCGAACTTCAAACGCACCGATTATCGCGCAGGAACTCAAAACTGGTGTATAGGACAGGACAAGAACGGCACTATGTATTTTGCAAACAACGACGGGCTGCTGCAGTTTGATGGTTCATCGTGGCGCACGCATCGACTCCCGAACAGGGCCGCTATCAGGAGTTTAAAAATTATTGGCGACAAGATATTCGTTGGCGGCTATAATGAATTCGGATACTTCGAGCCCAACAGCAAAGGCAGGCTTACCTATACATCGCTTGCATTGCAGGTAAATGAAAACCATAGGAGTCAAATCGACTTGGTTTGGAAAATACACGAGATAAAAGGGAAGGTGATTTTTCAATCTTTTGAAAAGAATTACATCTACGACGGCAAACAATTGCGCCAAGCCGAAGCTCCAAACCGCTTCCAATTCTCTTTCGAGGTGAACGGCGCTTTGATTTTTCAGGATATGATCAATGGCCTTTTGCGATATGACGAAGGTCAGTTCACCACACTTCCGAATACTCAAGCACTCAATGGTACCGAAGTATGGGGTATCATCGCTTTGTCGCCTAATCGTTGGCTCATCGCAACCATTGACGAAGGCCTTTTTCTTTACGAGAATCAACAACTTACACATTGGGATACCGAAGCTGACTCCTTCATGAGAAAAAACAGTTGTCTCGGCGGCGAAATTATCCAAAAGAACTTTATCGTATTGAATTCGGTCCTCGACGGCATGATCATTTGCGATAAGAATGGAAAGATCATCCAACACATCAACCGAAAAAAAGGAGTCCAGAACAATACGGTGCTTTCTTCTTTCGTAGACAACAAAAACAATTTATGGCTCGGTCTCGACAACGGGATCGCTTTCATCAACGAAAGTTCCCCATTCACCTATTTCGGGTCGAGTTACGATTTGAGTACCGTTTATGCATCGGCTGTTTTTGACGGATATTTATACGTAGCCACCAACCAGGGCCTTTTTTGTCACAAATGGAACAAACCTTTTCAGGAAGACTCGTTTAATCTCATTCCCGGAACTACGGGACAAGCTTGGAACATACAGGTAGTTGAAGGCCAGTTATTTTGTGGACACAACCGCGGATTGCTTCAAATCGAAGGCAACAAAGTCGTAAAAAACCTAAATCCGAACGGCTATTGGGGAATCAAAAAAATTCCGGGTACGGACGGGTTTTATGTCGGATCGAATTACCAAGGATTTGCCATTTTTAGAAAACAAGGCAGAAATTGGAGTTTCGTGAATAATATAGAAGGCATGAACAAATCGGCCAATACTTTTGAAGTGGACGGCAATACGGTTTGGCTCAAAAAGGACAATCTGGTCTATAGGATGAAGCTCAGCAGCGATTTCAAAAAATTCAGCTCCGTTAAAACCTACGAGAATCTCGCGAAGGACAAAAAGGGAATCGGCAGTATGCAGCGTCTTGACGGAAAGATATTTTTCCAGACCGGCAACAAATTCTACACCTATGCTTTCGATTTGGACGGATTCACGCCTGAAAAGCACTACACGGCATTGTTCAGGAACCTGCCATCGGCGCGTTATGTACAACAGGACAAACTGGGCAACATTTGGTACGTTTTCAATGAGTCGATGGGACTTTTGCAGAAAAAACCAGACGGCTCGTATCAAAGCAACGTTTCCGGCCTGTCAAACCTTACAGGTTTTTTAGTCAACGACTATTTTTCTATAAATGCGATCGACCAGAACGACATCCTCATAGGACTTACCGAAGGCTTGGCCCACTTCGACTCGAATTTGCCGGGAACCGAAAACAAACGTCCGAAAGCTTTTATCAGGACGTTTTCAAATCCCGAAGACACGTTGCAAGTCGCCAATCTCAAAGGAAAAATAGCCTATGAAATCCCATATCGGTCGAATAAAGTGAAATTCGTCTTTTCCTCTCCTTTATATGACAACCTTGAAAACGTCGAGTATTCGTATATGCTTAAAGGTTTTGACGAAAAATGGAGCCATTGGACAAATATGTCGGTCAAGGAATATACGAACTTGCGAGAGGGCGACTATGAAATGCTCGTTAAAGTACGCAATGCCTATGGCGTGTTATCGGAGCCTTCGGCTTTTACCTTTACGGTTTCTCCACCGTGGTACAGACATTGGCTGGCTTATATCCTTTATCTGAGCTTGGCCGTTTTATCGATTTATCTCATCCGACGACGCGTCCGATTGCAAATTAGGCGTAACAAGTACTTCGAAACGATCGAACAACGCAAGATTTACCTCGAGAAAGAAGCACGCATCCGTCAGGAACAATATGAACTCGAAAAGGAAATCGAACGGCTGCAGAACGAAAAATTGAAAATCAAGATTCTTTCAAAAGATAAAGAACTGGTCAACAATTCTTTACAAGTCGTCAAGAAAAATAAAGTATTGAACGGCATCATCCACAAGATGAGGGAAATTGATACGGAAACGCTAGATGAAGCCGCCAAATTCCAACTTACCAAACTCAACAAGAGCATCATCAAGGAAGTCAACGCCGACAAAAGCTGGAACGATCTCGAGAAGCACATCCGGAACGTGCATTTCGACTTTCTGAAACGCCTCAAAGACATCCATCCCGATATTACGCCAAGAGAACTCGATCTATCGACCTATCTGCTTATGAACATGTCGACCAAGGAAATCGCGGAAATCATGAACATTTCGGGCGGAGGCGTCGAATTGGCGCGTTATCGCCTTCGCAAAAAACTCAATCTAGCCAAAAAGGAAAACCTTACCGGATATTTGATGCGAATCTAAACGGGCAAATATTCGAGCAATCGTTCAAGCGCCATGCCGCGCGAGCCTTTTATGAGCAAGACTTTACCGATCAAACCGGAAATGATGCCGGAAGCCACAAAAGCGTCGAAGTCGGGATAAAAATGTAGATTGGTGTTATCAATGCGGTTTTGGAAAAAGTCCTTTCCGATAAAATACGTCGGAATCCCACGACCTTCGAGCGATTGCACCAATTGTTTATGTTCTTGTGCAGATTCTTGCCCTAGCTCGAACATATCTCCTAAAATCATGGCTTTGGAAGACTTTTCGATCTGAACGAAATTCGCGATGGCAGCCGCCATACTGCTGGGATTGGCGTTATAGGCATCGAGGATGATCTCGTTTGTGCCTTTTGTGATGATTTGCGATCTGTTGTTGGCGGGAACGTAACCTTCTATCGCTTCCCTTATCGCTGTTGCGGAAATCCCGAAATATTGACCGATACAGATAGCGGCATTGATGTTGTTCGAATTGTAAAGACCGATAAGATGCGAATGGATGGTTTCTCCCTTATAACCTGTTATTACGAAAGGGTTGGCCGAAACGTCATCGATAACCACATCGGCTTTCGTATTGACACCAAATGTATACCTGTCGAAATCGGCTGTCTTATCGTTTTGGATGTCATCCTCGACATTGACGATAGCCTTCTTTGCATTCGCTCTCAGATAATCGTACAATTCACTCTTGCCTTTGATGACGCCTTCAGTCCCACCGAAACCTTCGAGATGTGCTTTTCCGAAATTGGTGATGTAGCCCAAATCAGGTTGGGCAATGCCGCACAAGAATTCGATTTCCTTTTGATGGTTCGCGCCCATTTCTACGATTCCTAGTTCGGTTTCGCCGGTAAAAGAAAGCAACGTAAGCGGGACACCGATGTGATTGTTCAGGTTGCCTACCGTTGCGCCAGTCTTAAACTTCTGCGACAACACTGCATTGATCAGTTCTTTGGTAGTCGTTTTGCCATTGCTGCCCGTCAATCCAACAATAGGAATTCCGAGGTAAAGACGATGATAGGCCGCGAGTTGTTGTAAAGCCGTAAGCGTATCCTCAACCACGATCGTTCTTTGATCAACCTTATAGTCGGAATTGTCGAGAATCACGAATGACGCTCCTTTTTCAAGCGCTTCGGACGCAAAGGTATTGGCATCAAATCTTTCGCCTTTAATCGCAAAAAACATTGAGTTTGGAGCAATTTTACGTGTGTCTGTCGAGACGGAGTTACAACTCAGGAAAAGCTTATGGATTTCGGGTATGTTCATGCTATAAAAAAGAAAAGCCCTAAAATAGGGCTTTTCGAAGTATTATTTACCAAAATTAATTTCTGGCTCTTTTCTTTTTGTCTGATTTCGGACCGACTCTAGACATCGCACAACGGAATCCGATGTAGTCTGTCGCCATATCCTGCGGGAAGTATCTTCTTTGTGCAGGATCAAGCCAGTAAGCGCGATCTCTCCAAGAACCTCCTTTGTACACACGCACGTCGTCGTTGATCAAAGTCGTTCTTTTGTTAGACTTGTCGTACTCACGCACCATGTTACCCAAGCTATCGGCAGATACGTTGTGATCTGGTGAATCATACATTTTACGGCTGTCGGCAGCTTTGGTCGGATCTTTATCGGCTGCAGCATCTTCGGCACCGAAGTCGAAGTAGCGAGTCGATTGACGATCACCATCACGATAGTTACGGTTGTCGCTCTTGTCGAAGTTTACACGTAGGTACGTTTCTTTTTCGTCAACTGCAACTCTTGCGATCTCTCCAGGGAAATTTCTAGCGATGATTTTACCGTTAGCCAAAGTATCGTATTTGATGTTTTCCGTAGAAACGATTTCTACTTTGCCATCTTCACCGATTTTATTTTTCATGTAGACGTTACCACGGTAGTAGTTGAAGTCGCTCACCTCGTCGTCAACGATCGGACGGTAAACGTCGGCAACCCACTCGGCCACGTTACCAGCCATGTCGTAAAGACCGAAATCGTTCGGCGGGTATGATTTCACTACGTTAGTGATATCGGCACCGTCATCTGACCAACCAGCGATTCCGCCGTAGTCACCTTTTCCTTGTTTGAAGTTAGCCAATTGGTCACCACGCACCTGGCGCTTGCCAGAACGTGTGTAGCTTCCAGACCAAGGATATTTCTTTTGTCCTTTGTAGATGTTGTACTCGCGCTGTCCGATATCGGCTGCAGCTGCATATTCCCACTCCGCTTCGGTTGGAAGGCGGTACTCAGGAAGTATAAGACCTGAAGTTCTTTGAGCGTAAACGTTCTTCGGCTCAGAAGTAGTTCCGTCGGCAGCTTTCGTCCCTTGCGGTTTTGAGCGACCGTTTGCACCTCTTTTCAAAACAAGCTCTTCGTTTCCACCATACGTTTTGGTTGGAGCGGCAAGATAGGTTTCTGTAGAGAATGAACTTTCCGGAGTCGAAGCCAATTTCGCGTCTTTCTTAAGATACTTTTGGTCTTCAAGCGTTTTTTCGTTCACGCGGTCTGTTCTCCATTTACTGAATTCAACAGCCTGGATCCAGTTAACACCAACTACAGGATAGTTAGCATAAGCCGGGTGACGCAAATAGTTATTGGTCATGGTTTCGTTGTAACCCAAACGGTTTCTCCAAACCAATGTATCGGGGCAAGCACCCTCGTAAATGTGTTGATAGTTTTCTTGGTCAGGCGGGAAAACACGCTTCAACCAATCAAGGTATTCCATGTACATAAGGTTGGTAACCTCAGTTTCGTCCATGTAAAAAGATTGTACGTGCTGCTGATTCGGGGAGTTGTTCCAGTCGTGCATAACGTCGTCTTGAACTTTACCCATGGTAAAAGTCCCGCCTTCAACCATTACAAGGCCCGGAGCAGTCGCCTGCTTCTTGAACTTTGAATTGTACTGAAAGCCGCCTTTTTTGTCGTTGATTTTCCATCCTGTAGCGCTCGAAGTGTTCTTAGAACTCCCCTTCTTGCTACAAGAAGCAAACCCGACCACTATTACTACGGAGAGTAACAGTCTGATAGCCATAATTTTGTTTACTTTCATACTTTAGTAGGTGTAAATTTCGTGGCGCAATATAGCAACAAATCGTTAAACTGCAACACTATTTGAAAAATAATCCCTTTTCGTCGACATTTTCTGCCGCATAATCGTTGAAAACGGAAATTTAATTCAAATATTATATCCGATGCCTTCAAATAAATTATTTTTACGCTCCGTAATAATTGCAGGCTCCGCGCGTTACTATTTCTGATGAAAAAAGCCGTACTCTTCCTAATTGTTTTCATATCAAACTACTGCGTCGCACAACAAAGCGGGACAGCCACATTGCATTGGCTCGAAAACAGCGATTATGTCTCGGGCGAGTACAAGGCAAGGATACCGCAATTCGACGTTCGCAACATGATTTTCGACAAGTCGACCATGGCATTGACCTACAGTTTATCCATTGCACAGAACGGCCCCGTCAATCCCGCGTCGCTTCAGATCACCAATCTTGTTTACGAGAATTTACCAGCAAGCGGACTGGGCGACCTAAAAACCTCTTCAATCCCGACTTCGGTCAAGACTAAACTCCAAAACAAGAACGCGCGCGATTCCTATTATGCAATTATTACAGTTTCACCTATTATTAAGGAAAACGGCGCTTATAAAAAACTAGTCTCTTTCAATTACGCTTTTTCTTCGGGAAATACTTCGCGTCCTCAAACAGCGAATACCGTCAATGCAATCACCAATTCGGTTTTGGCTACCGGTGACTGGTATCGCTTCTATGTAGAAAAATCGGGCGTTTATAAGATTTCGAAAGGATTCCTGCAAAGTTTGGGCATGAATACCAATGTGGATCCTCGCAAAATAAAGATTTACGGAAATGGCGGACAAATGCTGCGCCTTCGCAATTCCGACACGCCATCTTACGACCTCGAGGAAAACGCGATCAATTTCGTCGGCGAATCCGACGGCCAGTTCGACTCGGGAGATTACATCCTGTTTTATGCGGAAGGCGTCGACAATTGGAATTCCGACAGCCAAACACACATCAACCAGTTTTCGGATCGCTCCTATTATTATGTAACGGCAAAAGGCGACAACGGCAAACGCATACAGGAAACACCACAACCCGCTTCGCCTACTGTGAATTTCACCGATTTTGAAGATTATCAATATCACGAAGAAGACAAAGTCAACGTCGTGCGTTTGGGCCGCAGATGGTTCGGCGAGCAGTTCAACATAGAAAACGAACAGGAGTTCGAATTCAAATTTCCGGGAGTGGTCACATCGACACCGGCATCGATCCAGATCATGACCGCCGCCGCGGCTTACACTCAAACCAATTTCGAAGTCCAATCGAACGGACAGACCATAGGCAACATTCCGATCGGGCAAATCTTCTTCGAGAGCAGCACTCAAGCAGTCGAAGCTCCTTTTACGACCTCGATTCCCGCCGCTGAGGAAATGACCATCAAACTTACCTATAATAATAATGGTGTACCCGGATCGCTTGGTTATCTGGATTTCATCATCATAAAAGCAAGACGTACCTTAAAAGGTTACAACAAACAATATCATTTCACGGCCAACAATTCGGCCACTTCTGGGGTCGGGCAATACCAGATTACGAACGCCAACAATATTCCCGAGGTCTGGGACATCACCGACCTATATAATGCGACCAAATTCACGAACGCCTCCCAAGGTTCTTTTTCATTCAATACAACGCTTGGTGACACGCGTAAATATGTGGTTTTGGACAATTCCGATTATTACACTCCAAAAAAGGAAGCGAAGTCCAAAGTAGCCAACCAGGATATTAAAGGGACGATTTTCAAAAATCAGCAAGGACAGTTCGCCGACGTCGATTATCTTATCATTACACCTGCCAAACTCAGTACGCAGGCCGAAAAACTGGCTGCCTTCCATCGTTCTTATTCAAATTTGAACGTCAAGGTCGTCACGACAGAGATGATCTATCAGGAATTTTCTTCCGGAAAACAGGACGTCGCGGCCATCCGCAATCTCGCTTATTACGTTTACAACAACCCGTCGACGCCGGCAAACCGGCTCAAGTACATCTGTATTTTCGGCGATGCATCTTTCGATTTCAAAAACCGCATCCCGAACAACACCAACGTCGTTCCCGCCTACCATGCGCTTTACAGCTTCGACACGGGCGAACGTTCTTTTGTGACCGATGACTTTTTCGGAATGCTCAACGACGACGAAGGACTTCTGGATGCTTACGGCTCTCCCGTGCTCGACTTGGGCGGAATCGATGTGGCCGTCGGACGCATCATTGCCAACGATGCTTCCCAGGCCGACGAATTGGTGATGAAAGTCATCGATTACCACGATCTTAAATCTTATGGTGGCTGGCGTAATAATTATGTGTTGATTTCCGACGATGCCGACAAAGAGTCCGACGTCCAGCTCCAAACCCGTCAAAATCAACTCGCTACAGACATCGCTGCAGCCAAACCTTTCCTGAATCTTGAAAAAATCTATCTCGATTCTTACGAACAGGAAACCGCCGCGGGAGGCGCACGTTACCCGAAAGCGCGCCAGGACATGTTCAACGCGTTCGAAAAAGGAGCGCTTGTCTTTAATTATTTAGGTCACGGCGGCGAGGACGGACTTTCAGCCGAGCGCGTCTGGATCAAGGAAGACGGACAGAATTTGAGCAATCGCTACAAGTATCCGCTTTTCATTACGATCACTTGCGAATTCTCGCGTTTCGACAATCCGTATCGTCCGACGGCGGGCGAATACACGTTCTGGAATCCTAGAGGAGGTGCGGTTTCGATGATTACGACGGTGCGCTCTATCGGTCAAGGCGCCGCTCAGGATTTCAACGATACTTTATCGGAATATTTGCTTTCGTATGTAAACGGCAACAGCACGAACACGTATGTTTCTATTGCGGAAGCGTTGCGACAGGCCAAATCGGCCTCGATAGGTATCGCGATCAATACCAATATCATCACATTTTTGGGAGATCCGGCGATGATGCTTGCCGTGCCGAAACCGCAAATCAGGCTTACCGCCGTAAATGATGCGCCTATAACAGGCCCGATCGATGATTTCCAGTCGCTCGATCATATCAAGCTCAATGGTGAAGTGACCGACGAGTTCAACACACCGTTGCCGAATTACAACGGCGAGATTTCGGTAACGGTTTTCGACAAGAACATCCAAAGGACCACGCTCGACAACGACAATATGAACAGCGTGATGAACTTCATTACGTTGGGCGAAACCATTTTCCGAGGAAACGCGACCGTAGCTAACGGCCAATTTCAGGTCGGATTCGTAGTGCCTCGCGACATCAGGATTCCTTTAGGAAACGGGCGCATCAGTTTCTATTCGAAACGCAACCAGATCCTTTTGGACAAAACGGGTTACGACACGACGATCAAAGTCGGCGGAATCAATACGAGCGCGGCTGAAGACAACATCGGCCCGACCGTACAACTTTACATGAACGACCGCACGTTCGTCAACGGTGGTATCACGAACGAAAATCCGATATTCCTCGCGTTCCTCGAAGACGAAAACGGTATCAATACGGCGAGTGGCATCGGACACGACATCATCGCGATTCTCGACGGTGACGAGGCCAATCCTTACATCATGAACGATTATTACGAGGCCGAACTCGACAATTATAAAAAAGGACAAGTGCGTTATCCGTTCCGCAATTTGGCCAAGGGATTGCACACGATCACGTTCAAGGCTTGGGACGTTTACAACAATCCGATCGTGGCCGAAATACAATTTGTGGTCGTCGGGGACGATAAAATCACGCTTACCAACGTTTTAAATTATCCGAACCCGTTCACGACGTATACGCAATTCTGGTTTTCGCACAACAAACCGTTCGAGCCGCTCGACGTACAGGTTCAGGTGATGACCGTTACCGGAAAAGTCGTCTGGACTAAAAACCAAGTCGTCAATACCGACGGATTTTTGTCGCGTGAAGTGACCTGGGACGGAAAAGACGATTTTGGCGACCGCATCGGAAAGGGCGTCTACATCTACAAATTGACCGTGCGATCGACGCTGACCAACACCAAGTCTGAAAAGATCGAGAAACTTGTGATACTTTAATAAAATACTATATTTGTTAATCCTATTCAAAAATTCAGAATGAGAAAAATTGCTATTTCCTTACTTTGTTTGTTCGCCATACAGATTTCCACCGCACAGATTGAAGAGACCGACAGGGTAATCACCACAGGAGTTCCGTTCCTTTTGATTGCCGCCGATGCGCGTTCTGCGGGTATGGCCGACCAAGGCGTAGCGACTTCGCCCGACGCATTCTCTATGCAATACAATCCCGCAAAATTCGCTTTCTCGCTGGACAAGCAAGGTTTTTCGGTAAACTATACACCATATCTGACCGAATTGGTGAACGATATTTCATTAGGGCAAGTCACGTACTTCAACCGATACAGCGAACGAAGCGCCTTTGCGGGAAGCTTGCGTTACTTTTCGCTTGGTGAAATCGAATTGCGTCAGAACTTCGACGATCCTGCTCAGGTCGTAAAGCCTAACGAACTGGCTTTGGACGTGGCCTACGCGTTGAAACTCAGCGAGCGGTTTTCCATGTCGGTCGCCGGCCGTTACATCCGCTCGGCTTTGAAGATTCCGTCTGAAAACAACGACGTGAAACCGGCAAGCACTTTTGCATTCGACATCTCCGGTTATTACCAATCGGAAGAAATCGCCTATAACGACTTCAACGGCCGTTGGAGATTGGGTTTCAACTTCCAGAACTTGGGCCCTAAGATCAAATACGACATTTCTGAAGACGATACCAACGCGAACTTCCTTCCGGCCAACATGAGAATCGGCGGAGGCTTCGATTTCATCCTTGACGAATACAACAAAGTAGGCGTCGGATTGGAATTCACGAAACTTTTGGTTCCGACTCCGCAAATTCCCGATTACGCGAAATTCGACGCGAACGGAGACGGTGAGATCGACAACACCGAAGCCACGAACGCCGAAATCGCGAACAACGAGGAATACCGCAACATCAACTGGGTTTCGGGTATTTTCCAATCATTCGGCGATGCACCAGACGGATTCAGCGAAGAACTTAAAGAAGTCACCTATTCGGTCGGTGCCGAATACCTTTACCAGGATTCATTTGCGTTTCGCCTCGGGTATTTCAACGAAAACAAGGAAAAAGGCGCGCGTAAGTTCTTCTCGCTTGGAGCCGGTTTCCGATACAACATCGTAAAGATCGACGTTTCGTATCTGTTCTCTGCATCGAAAGTGCGCAACCCGCTCGAGAATACGCTTCGTTTCTCGCTTAGTTTCAACTTCGGTGAGAAATGGGAAGAAAACTAGAATCAGCATAAAAACAATGAACGAATCCAAATTTCCGAAAGGCGATTTGGATTTTTTTTCCGCTATAATTAGACGAAAAGATAATAGACCGTTTGGATGAAAGAAATCAAGATTACAACATCGTTTCAGGCTTTTGAATCGACCGACGAACTTCCGAAAGACGTGGCCGAGCTTATGACAAAAGCGGTTGAAGCACGAAAGAATGCCTATGCACCCTATTCGCATTTCCGAGTCGGTGTGGCGATTGCGCTCGACAACGGCAAGATCGTGATCGGTTCGAACCAGGAAAATGCGGCTTATCCGTCGGGGCTTTGTGCCGAACGCGTCGCGGTTTTCCACGCAGGTGCGACCTATCCGGATGCGAAAATCCTCAAGATGGCGATTTCGGCTGCTTCGGATACCAATCCGACGACTTCCCCTATTCCGCCATGCGGCGCCTGCAGGCAATCGATCGCCGAATACGAAATCCGCCAGGACAGCCCGATCGAGATTTATTTCATGGGCGAAACGGGAGGCGTTTTCAAGTCGGATTCGCTAAAAAACCTACTTCCTTTCACATTCGATAAAAACTTCCTGTGAGGTAAAAAATTACACTTCTTTTAATTTTTCTGACTGGTCGGAAAATCTTATTTTTGCTCTTCGCAAATTCGTGTGAGGAAACCTTTTGCGTTGACTTTAGAAAGTACAAACACACTAATCATTTAGCTTAATTTTCAAATGAAAGAAGTAACTAAAGATGTATATCTGAGATGGTATGAAGATATGCTGTTCTGGAGGAAGTTCGAAGACAAACTCGCAGCGCTTTATATCCAACAAAAAGTAAGAGGATTTCTTCACCTATACAATGGTCAGGAAGCCGTTCTGGCAGGAGCGCTTCACGCCATGGACTTGTCCAAAGACAAAATGATCACCGCTTACCGCAACCACGTCCAGCCGATCGGAATGGGCGTAGATCCTAAAAAAGTAATGGCCGAATTGCTCGGAAAAGTTACGGGAACTTCAAAAGGTATGGGCGGATCAATGCACATCTTCTCTAAAGAACACGGATTTTACGGCGGTCACGGAATCGTCGGGGCACAAATCCCGGTTGGTGCCGGAATCGCTTTTGCCGATAAATATTTCAACACGGGCGGCGTTACCTTGACCTATTTCGGAGACGGAGCGGCGCGTCAAGGTTCGTTGCACGAAGCGTTCAATATGGCGATGCTGTGGAAACTTCCGGTGGTTTTCATCGTAGAGAACAACGGTTACGCAATGGGAACTTCGGTTGAAAGAACCGCAAACCACACCGATATCTGGAAACTTGGTTTGGGTTATGAAATGCCTTGCGGACCGGTTGACGGAATGAATCCGGTGAAAGTTGCCGAAGCCATGCACGAAGCCATCGAGCGCGCGCGTCGTGGTGACGGACCTACTTTCCTTGAAATGAAAACGTACCGTTACCGCGGACACTCGATGTCCGATGCGCAATTGTACCGCACGAAAGAGGAGGTCGAGGAATACAAAAAAATCGACCCGATCACGCAAGTGCTTGACGTGATCAAAGACCAGAAATACGCCACGGACGAAGAAATCGCAGCTATGGACGAACGCGTGAAAACCCTTGTTGACGAATGCGAAAAATTCGCCGAGGAATCTCCGTTCCCGGAAGCACAACAGCTTTATGACGTGGTTTACGAGCAAGAAAATTATCCATTCATCCCTCACAGACTTTAATTATGGCAACAGTTATAACCATGCCACGCCTCAGCGACACCATGACCGAGGGAACTGTGGCGACCTGGCTCAAGAAAGTGGGCGATAAGATTTCTGAAGGTGATATCCTTGCCGAAATCGAAACTGACAAAGCCACGATGGAATTCGAGTCTTTCAATTCCGGCACCTTGTTGCATATCGGTATCCAAGCCGGCGAAACCGCTCCAGTAGATGCCATGTTGGCCATCATCGGAAACGAGGGAGAAGATATTTCGGCTCTTTTGGCCGGAGGCGGTGCATCTGCAGCTCCAAAAACCGAAGAACCGAAAAAAGAAGAAGCTAAGCCCGAAGCGGAAAGCAAGCCTGCGGCCGAAGCCAAATCTGACGATAAAAAAGAAGACGCAAAACCAGCAAGTACATCGTTACCTGCCGGAGTTACCGTAGTGACCATGCCTCGTTTGAGCGACACGATGACCGACGGAACTGTTGCGACCTGGCTTAAAAAAGTAGGTGATAAAGTTTCAGAAGGTGACATCCTTGCCGAAATCGAAACCGACAAAGCGACAATGGAATTCGAATCTTTCCAGGCGGGAACTTTGCTTTTCGTTGGCGTGAAAGAAGGCGAAACCGCTCCTGTAGATAGCCTTTTGGCCGTTATCGGGCCTGAAGGAACCGATGTAAGCGGAGTTGCCGAAAACTTCAAAAAAGGCGGTGCTGCACCTGCTCCGACTGCAGATAAGCAAGAAGAAGCCAAAACTGAAAGTAAAGCAGACTCTTCTGAAAAAACCGAAGCTCCTGTAGAAGTGGTTTCAGACGGACGTCGCATCTTTATTTCCCCGTTGGCCAAGAAAATCGCCGAGGAAAAAGGTATCAACATCGCACAGGTAAAAGGATCGGGCGAAAACGGACGTATCGTCAAAGCCGATATCGAAAACTTCCAACCTGCCGCTCAAGCAACTCAAGCACAACCACAAGCCGAAGCTCCGAAAGCCGAAGCTACTGCTGCCGTGAAGCCATTTGTTCCGGCTGGGGAAACGTATACCGAAGAAATCAAGAATTCGCAAATGCGCAAGACTATCGCGCGTCGTTTGTCGGAATCGAAATTCACGGCGCCACACTACTATCTGACCATCGAGTTGGATATGGACAATGCGATCGCCGCGAGAAACCAAATAAACGGTTTGCCAGACACCAAAGTATCGTTCAATGATATGGTGATCAAAGCTTGCGCGATGGCGCTTAAAAAGCATCCGAAAGTGAATTCGCAGTGGAAAGACGATGTGACTTTGATCCATCATCACGTGAACATCGGTGTTGCCGTTGCCGTTGAGGACGGTTTGCTCGTTCCGGTATTGAAATTTGCCGACCAGCAAACGCTTACGCAAATCGGCGCGAATGTAAAAGACGTTGCTGGACGCGCGAAAAACAAAAAACTACAACCAGCCGAGATGGAAGGAAGTACGTTTACCGTTTCCAACCTTGGTATGTTTGGGATTTCTGAATTCACGTCGATCATCAACCAACCGAACTCCGCTATCTTATCGGTAGGCGCGATCAAGGAACAACCGGTGGTGAAAAACGGACAGATCGTCGTCGGAAACATCATGAAAGTGACGTTGGCTTGCGACCACAGGACTGTTGACGGAGCGACTGGAGCACAATTCCTACAGACGCTTAAACAGTTTATCGAAAATCCGGTTACGATGTTGGCCTAACCTCCAACTTTAATCCATAAAAAATCCCGCTCACAAGGCGGGATTTTTATTTATATGATATCTTTTATTCTGTAGTGATGAACATACCGTCGCGTTTTACCTTAACGGTTGAAGCCTGAACGGCTGGTTTTTCTTGAGGCGCCGAATCTACCACTTTCAAAGGAACTTTCGATTTCACCTTGATGATTGGTTTCACTTTCATCGGCTTCTGCACGGGCTTCTCGAAAGAAGGAAAAATCAATTGCTGTGCCTGAGTCAATATTTTTTCTGAAATACTGAACAACACCGATGGCCCCGGAATTTCTTTGCTAAAGCCCTGAAATCCTACCAAAAGCGCAATTATAAGCAGACATTTTTTCATGAGTGAAACAATTTGAAGTCCAAATATATCGATTTTGGGTTAAAATTCAGCATATTAAGAAGTTAAAATCCGAGACCGCTTTACATCTTACCACAAACAAATCATTTCGACCAAAATCGATTCGCTTATCAATCCTTTTTTGCCGTAGCAAGACACATTAGGCTGATTGTTCGATTTTGGCTTGCATCGCTTGATGTTATTTCCAAAAAAATTATATTTGACCCCAACCAAACATTACATGAAAAAGTACTTCTCTTCCCTACTCCTTGGGCTTGGCTTCGTTTGCTTTGCCCAAACCGACTATTCATTCGTTTACGATTCTAGCCAATTTATTCGCGAAGGAAACGATCTTCACGATGCTCAAAAATATGAGGAGGCCATTCGAAAATACGAGCAGATAAATCCTATCGATCCTTTGTACAAAAATGCGTTATACGAAAAAGCGATGACGTATGCATACCAGAAAAAAGAAGACGAAGCACGCAAAATCTATGAAAAAGCGTATGCGGATGGGCTTATGGCCAACGATACCGATTTCCTCATGAGCTATGGGAGTTTTCTTAGTGACCACAAGGAATACGACAAAGCAGAACAACTATTCAAAGAAAGCGAGAAACTTGCGCCCAACGCCGGACCGTTATTGTACAACATGGCGTTGCTGTATGTTCGCAAGCAAGAACGCCAAAAAAGCATCGATGTACTCAAAAAATCGGTCACGCTGAATCCCAACCACGCGGGGTCGCATTATCTCTTGGGGCTCATAGCGCTCGAGGAAGGCCATGTCGTTGAAGGCTCACTTGCGTTGTTGTCGTATCTCGTGATTGCCCCCGATGGAGGTGGTGCAGAACAGGCTATTCTGAAGCTCAATGCAAAATTCGGAGAGAACTACCTTAGCCAAAGCAATCTCGTGTTCTCGGAAAAAGGTGATGATTTTAGCGAGATCCAGGAAATCTTGCGCAATCAACTCGCTTTGAAAAGCGCCTATAAGGTCAAGTCTGAAATCGATGATGTGATCACCAGGCAGATGCAAGCACTCATCGAGTATTTTCCCGAGCACAAATACGGCGAAGGATTCTTCGAAACTACTTATGGTCCTTGGCTTTCTGAAATGGCGCGAAAAAATCAGTTTGAGGGATTTTCGTACTATATGCTTTTGAGCATGGAGCAGAAACTTGGCAGCAAGATCACTTCTCAAAAGAAAAAAATAAGCGCTTTTAAAGCCAATTTCATAGAGACCGATTTTTGGCCGGTTTTCGCAAAACGGACGCTAGATGTTTTCGGCGAGAAAAAAGAGGTGGTGATTTATCTTAAAGCCGGCAAGTCATCGTTCATCGGAGCTACAGTTAAGGGGCTGACCGAAGGCAAATCCAAATCGCTGTATGCCAACGGCAACCTTTTAGGCGAATTGAATTTCGTTGGCAATGAACTTGATGGCGTACAAAAATATTACGACGAGAAAGGCAACCTTTATGAAGAAAAAGGTTATTCGAAAGGCGTATTGGATGGCAAGCGTACGGTTTACTATCCGAATGGGAATATCAAAACGATCGAGAATTACAAAAATGGGAAATTGGACGGATTGAGCAATTCCTATTATGTCAATGGAGGAAAAGCCTGCGAAGTCAATTTTATAGACGACGAACGCGACGGCAAAATGACGTGTCTTTACGAAAATGGAAAGACAAAAAGTGAGGCAACTTACATAAAGGGAAAATTAGACGGGTCGCTTAAAACCTTCAATGCGCTAGGAGAACTGATTTCGGATTCCTTTTACAAAACAGGAGAAGTCTCAGGTTCGTATACCGAATATTTCGATGGGAAATCGGTAAAGACACAAACCGATTATTCCGGCGGAAAAATCCAATCGCACTACAAAGTATTTTATGCGGACGGCTCATTGAAGGAAGACTACACCTATGCTAACGGCGTCCTCAAAAACGACGTACACTACTTAGAAAATGGCGACAAATCTTATGAAACACGTTACGATGACAAGCAAGAAGTCGCCAACTACACTTATTTCGACATCGACGGAAACAAATTTTATGAAGAACTGTTCAAGGACGGTCAGATAAAATCGGGGCTACAGTATCAGGCGGGAAAGGCCGAACCGATACCGATGGACATCGCCAAAAAAGGCCATGACCTTAAAAACCTCGATGGCGTTACTACCGCTTTGGGTAAATATGAAAAAGGTAAAAAAATCGGCCAGTGGCAATACTTCTACAGCAACGGAAATTTAAGGGAAAAAGAAATTTTTGACAAAGGAGCCAAAACCGGTTTACAACACGTGTACGAACGCAACGGAAGACCGATGTCGATAAGCCATTATGTGAACGATTCCCTTTCGGGTATTTACGAATCTTACAGAAACGGGAAACTCTACCAAAGCTTTTCTTACCGCAAGGACGAACGTAACGGTCCTTCAACCACATATTATGCCGACGGGTCGGTTTCCTCAGTCTCTTTTTACAAAGACGGTGAACTGGTCAAGAACGTAGAATATTGGCAAAACGGACAGCCAAACTCCATCGTCACTTACAACGAAGGAACTACGGAACGCATGGAAAGTTTCGATTTAACGGGAAAAAAGCAAAATTCGTTCGACTATTCAAACAAAACAGGAAAAACGACACTCACATTCTATGGCGGCAACATCTTGCACGAACTCAATTTGGTCAACGGAATGTTGCAAGGAGCTTATATCATAAAGGAGAAATCCGGAAAGCCTTGGATAGTAGCCGAATATGCGAATGGCGACAAGCAAAACCATTATAAAAAATATGGACCGACGGGAGACTTGTATGTAGACCTCAATTTCCACGACGGTGTCCAACACGGACTCAACCGTTATTATGATCTCGCGGGCACTTTACGCTTCGAAACCGATTTTGTTTTTGGAGAAGAAACAGGTAATTCGTCGCACTACTTCTACAACGGAACAAAAATGAGTACCTACAAGCAATTCGATGAGAACCGCGAAGGAGAAACGACCTATTACAACTTAAAAGGCGAGCCTATCTTGATATTGGGTTTTGATTATGACATCCTCAAATATTACATCGCACTCGACCCATCGGGAAAACTTAGCCAAAAAGTACCCGTCGTAAAAGAAACGGCCACGATCATTTCTGCCTATCCGAACAAAAAAACCGCAATGGAACTGACATTCAAGAAAGGCGAGTTTGACGGAAAAATGATGATTTACGCAATCGACGGAAAACCGGAATTCGAGGCTATTTACGACAATGGCCAACTCAATGGAATCCGTACGGCTTATTATGCGAACGGAAAAATATACAAAAAGGAGAATTTCGTGGACGGACGTGAAGAAGGCTTATCGGAGTATTTCAAGGAAGACGGCAAACCTTGGCTAACGGCCATTTCAAAGAACGATGAATTGCACGGTCCGTGTAAAGTGTATGCTAACGGAACGATAATAACCAAAACTTATGATTCAGACATACTGCTTGAAACCAAATAAAGCGCTGCCCGCTTTCATCTTTTCTCTTTTGTGCGCAGTTTGTTTTGCTCAGGAGAAAGATTTGTCGACAGAGGAATATAAAAAGAAATGGGGAGATACCAACGAGCTCATCCTTACAGACAAAAACTCGTACGACATTTTTGTCGACGGGAAAAAACTGCGTGTAATCCGTGACAACTATCACGAATCTATCATCCTTTCAGAGAATGGCATCCTTAACAACGAGGAGAGTTTTTCCTATTCTGGGTTGGTTCAGCTCATGGAATATGATGCGTTTTCCGTGATTCGCGACAAAGGCAAAGAACGTAAGATGAAGGTGACACAATCGAACGAGAAGCAATCGCGTCAAAATTCCGTTTTTCACAACGACGTCAAGGAACGCCAACTGATTTTTCCGAACCTGCAACCTGGAGCTCGGAAAGTATACAGCGTCAAAACAGAGTTTCTCGATCCGTATCTATTGCAGGGTTTCATGTTCGAAAACAGCCTGCCTACGCTAGAATGCGTACTTGAAGTCCGAACAAGTAAGGACATCAATATCGGGTATCGCGTGTTCAACGATCCCAACAATTCTATCGAGTTCTCTAAAACCGAAAAAAAAGGCAAATGGGTCTACCGCTGGATTTTGCGTGATTCTAAAGCCGTCAAATACGAATCGAACATACCGGGTTTCAGACATATCGTGCCCCACATCGACTTTTTTGTAAAAGATTATATGTGTAACGGTGCCAAAGTGGAAGTGCTCGATGACACCGACAAGCTTTACAAATACTACCAATCGTTTGTAAAAGACTTGAACAAAAAAGAAGATGTCGAGCTTAAATCACTGAGTATCGACCTCACTTCGGGTTTGTCATCCGATGCCGAAAAAATGAAGAAGATTTTCTATTGGGTAAAAGACAACATCAAATATATAGCATTCGAGAATGGTTATGAGGGATTCATCCCGCGCGAAGCCAGTTTGGTTTTTGAACGCAAGTTCGGCGATTGCAAGGATATGGCGAGCATTATTACCAGCATGGCCCATTATGCGGGAATCCCGAACGTTTCGGTGTGCTGGATCGGGACGCGTGAAATTCCTTATTCGTATAAGGATCTTTCGACGCCGGCTGTTGACAACCACATGATTGCGCTATTCAACGACAAGGGCAACTTCGTTTTCCTCGACGCGACCGACCGCGAAACACTTTACGGGCTTCCTACGGCGTTCATTCAAGGAAAAGAGGCACTCGTAGGTGATGGCGACACCTATAAGATCATCCCGGTTCCCGTCGTTCCGGCCGAAACGAACAACACATCCGAAAAAATAACACTGACGATCGATAAAAACAAGTTGATCGGCAAAGGAAACGTGAGCTATTCCGGTTATTCGCGCAGCAACTACTTGGCACAAATAGGCGATGCGTCGAACAAAACGCGTTTCGACATGATCAAGAGCCTCGTACTGAAAGGCAACAACAAATTCAACCTCAAGGAATATACGGAGTCGAACATTGCCGAACGTGACAAGCCCTACCAGATCGACTATAGTTTTGACCTGGCCGATTATGCCGTGAAAATCGACAAAGAAATGTACATCGGACTCATCTTGGATCCGCGTTTTGAAAAGTTCACGCTTGAAGACGAACGCGAATACTCGTATGAATTTGATTTTCTCACCTCTTATAAAGGATTTTACACAATCGAATTGCCGAAGAACTTAACTGTAAAACATCTGCCCGAAAATGCCAAAATTGAAAACAACCTGTTCTCAGCCAGCTTCACCTATTCTGAAAAGCCTGGAATGGTTTCGGTCTCTATAGACATCCAAACCAAGAAACTTTTGCTTGAAAAGCAAGATTTCGCTTTATGGAACCAAAGTATCGAACAACTCAAAAACATCTATTCACAAACTTTAACTCTGCTTGAAAAATGATTGTCCACCGCTTTTTTAAACCAGGCATATCCCTACTCGCGTTTTTTTTGACCCTAATGTCGAATGCACAGGATTCGGCGCTCAAAAAGTACGATTGGGATGAAAAAGCCGCTTACATAAACGTTCCCGAACAATACAAAAACGAAAAGGAGGTCATCTTGGAGCGCAATACCAAAGTACAGATCGCCACCGAACAGAATAAGGGTGTACAATATTATTTATTCCATGAAAAGACATTCCTGAATAGCGACGATGCGGTAGAGCGCAACAATAAGATATACCTTCCATTCCGTCTTGACGAAAGTGTCTTGCTCAACAAAGCTCGCGTTATCCTCAAAAACGGGAAAACGGTAACATTGAATGCCGGCGACATTAAAGAGGAAGTCGATGAGGAGCGCGGGATGAAATACAATTATTTTGCTGTGAACGGACTGGAAAAAGGGGCTGTGATCGAACGTATTTTCTTGTTGTCCGAATCTCCGGAGCTCAATGGCAAAACGGTACACATGCAAGGCGAATATCCTATCGTAAAAAACACTTTCGAACTTTCGTTCCCGAGTCATCTTACTTTCAAGACCAAAAGCTACAATGGTCTTGCCGAAGCAGCGCGAGAAGAAAAAACCGACACCAAAACCACTATTCTTACCCTAAAAGGCGAGAATCTTTCGGCCTTCGATGACAGCGAGCGTTATTCCAATCAGAATTCCGCGATGAAACTCTTTCGATACAAACTTGATTCAAACCTAGCCAGTGGTGCAAAGAACATGTACAACTTCAAGGAATTCGCCACTAACGTCTATGATCGACTGCATCCGGAATACAGTAAAAAGGAACTCAAGGCTATCGATGATTTCTGTAAAGACATGCCGAAATCCACGAATCCGCAGGAACAAATCTGGAATATAGAAAACAAACTCAAAAAGACCATAAATTACAGCAGGTACATTGACGACCAAAAAGAAATCCAGGACATCCTTAAAAGCCGGCAAGCCAACCAAGTGGATCTCTTGCGTGTTTACGTGGCCGTTTTCTCAAAAATGGATATAGAAAACCAACTTGTGATGACCTCGAACCGTTATAAAGTCCCATTTGATAAGGAATTCGAAAGTTATGAGAATCTCAGCGAGCTTTTGTTCTATTTTCCTTCAATAAAGAAATTCCTTACTCCTACTGAAGTGGAATATCGCATCCCACTTTTCCCGGCAGAACTCGCTTCAAACAACGGTCTGTTCATTAAAAGTCGAAGTTTTGGTGGCATGAACACCGGAATCGGGGAGATCAATTTCATAGAAGTACCAGGTACAGATATTACACACGATGTCATGGAGATTACGATAGATTTCTCGAAAGATATATCAAATCCTATCATTACCGACCGTATTTCGTTTGGCGGATATTCGGCTATGAATTTCCAGCCCGTAAAAGATTTCAGTTCGGCAGAAGATTACAAGACGTTACTCAAGGAAATCGCTAAAAACTATACCGTCGACACACAATACAAGACCTTGACTGCCGAAAATGACGGTACGGAATTTATTGGCAAAAAACCATTTGTCCTGAATGTGACTTTCGAAGGAAAGGATTTGGTAAAGAAAGCAGGAGAGAGTTACTTGTTTTCGGCCGGTCAGGTCATAGGCAGGCAAATGGAGCTGTACCAAGAAACGAAACGCTTGATGCCTGTCGAAATCGATTATCCACATTCATACACGCGCACTATTAAAATCATTACACCTAAAGGAACGGTCATCAAGAATCTTGAGAAGTTCAACATGGACTATAAAGCATTGGTAAATGGAAAAACTGAAGCTGCCTTTACAAGTAAATTTGAACTAAAAGACAATATCATTACTGTCGACAATATTGAATATTACAATGTAATCCACTATCCTTTATCGATTTTCGAAGAATATCGCTCGGTCATCAACGCCGCTGCCGACTTTAATAAGATCGTGCTGATTCTGGGTAAATAACGAAAGATTTTATTGATAAGAAAACCGGATTTCTCCGGTTTTTTTTGCACCTATACCATTGGTTATAAGGAATGAAACTTTATAGAGATGTAACTAGTGAACATCTAACGATTAAGCACTTTTTTGGCTCCGAGCGCAGTCGAGGAGCTCCCGTTCCTTTCCCATATTCGTTGTAGAGACTTCTTCCCCCATAATGCTTTGTATTTTTCGCGGTTCGGGGAGTCATGAAGGCAGCAATTACTAATCTGTTTATAAAAGATTTGTTCGCCGGTTCGGTCAAAGGCTTCTTGCCGAAGACCCTCGAGAGCAAAAAGAACCCATTCTCCCGAAAATTCCGCTCTTTTTCAAAAAATAGGATTGGATTTTATTTGATTTGGGCGTGCCGGCGGCCTTTTCCGGTGGCGTTTGCGGTGGAAGAAGACGGTTGCGGCTCCGAGCGCAGTCGAGGAGCCGCCGTCGGACCGTCGGCACTCGCTTTTTTGCTGCGGACTTGGTGTGGAAAGCGGCGACCGTGCGGCAAAAAGAGCTCAAACACATGCCGCCATCCCTCACGCGGTATCCCGGATAAGGAACTCCGATTCCCGAAAGGCACATAAAACAAAAAACCCCTCATCGGTTGATGAAGGGTTTGCTTCGCCGGTTCGGCCCAAGGCCTCGGGTCCAAAGAAAGGCAGCGGCCCGAGGCCTTCGGCCGAACTGCGCTGCACCCATAAACAAAAAAGTCCTTTACTTTTTCAGTAAAGGACTTCTCAAAAGAAAGGCAGCGACATACTCTCCCACAAGATTGCAGTACCATCTGCGCAGGCGGGCTTAACTTCTCTGTTCGGGATGGGAAGAGGTGAGCCCCGCCGCAATAACCACCTTAAGCCGTTACGCGACCGGATATCGGTCACATTATATTATCGACACACTGGGATAAAGAAAACAACATGCATTAGAAAGTGCCTTCCGGGGAGCGGACTCCCCGGAGGATCGTACATAAGCTTACGGGTTATTAGTACTACTCGACTATGACATTACTGCCTTTACATCTGTAGC